>OY282363.1 GCA_958295695.1 uncultured Alphaproteobacteria bacterium
GGGTCGGCGCTCATGTCGGCGAAGATCGCCAGGAACACGCTGTTGTACATCTCGTCGATCGCCTCGTCCTGGCGCCAGACCCTCTGGGCCAGGTCGGCGTCGCCGTCGCGGAACGCATCCATCACGTCGGTCGTCATGGCGTGCACGGCGTTGCCGAGCCTCTTGAGCGCCTCGCGCTGCGGCACGCGCTCGGCGTCCTCGATCACCAGGCCGCGCTTGGCGATGTTGGCCGCCAGATCGCCCATCCGCTCCAGATCGGAGGCCACCTTCAGCGCCGTCTTGATCCGGCGCAGGTCCTCGGCCATCGGCTGGCGCAGGGCGATCATGCGCGTGACCAGTTCGTCGACGTCGCGTTCGTGCCGGTCGACCTTGCCGTCGAGGCCGACGATGCGGCGCGCGAGCTCGTGGTCGCCCTCGACCAGCGCCTTGACCGCGTTGCGGAGCTGGTCCTCGACCAGGCCGCCCATCGCCAGGATATGGCGGTCGAGGTCCTCGAGTTCCGAATCGTAGGAGCGGACGGTGTGCTGGGCGGTGGTCATGCCGCGGGGCGCCTCTCGGGTGGGAATCAGCCGAAACGGCCGGTGATGTAGTCCTCGGTCATCGCGTGCCTCGGGCTCTGGAAGACCTCGGCGGTGCCGTCGACCTCGATCAGGCGTCCCAGATGGAAGAACGCCGTGTACTGGGAAACGCGGGCCGCCTGCTGCAGATTGTGGGTCACGATGACGATCGTGTAGTTCTCGCGCAACTCGTCGATCAGCTCCTCGATGCGCGCGGTCGAGATCGGATCGAGCGCCGAGCAGGGCTCGTCCATCAGGATCACCTCGGGGCTCACCGCGATGGTCCGCGCGATGCACAGGCGCTGCTGCTGGCCGCCGGACAGGCCGGTCGCCACCCCGTCGAGCCGGCCGGAGACCTCGTCCCAGAGGCCGGCGCGGCGCAGGCTGCGCTCGACGATGGCGTCGAGCTCGGCCCTGTTGCCGGCCAGGCCGTGGATGCGCGGGCCGTAGGCCACGTTGTCGTAGACCGACTTCGGGAACGGGTTGGGTTTCTGGAACACCATGCCGACGCGGGCGCGCAGCTGCACGACATCGACCGACCTGTCGTTGATGTCGGCGCCGTCGAGCCCGACGCGGCCTTCGATCCGGACGGTGTCGATCGTGTCGTTCATGCGGTTCAGGCACTTCAGGAGCGTGGTCTTGCCGCAGCCCGAGGGCCCGATGAAGGCGGTCACCCGGTTTAGCGGAATGTCGAGATTGATGCCCGTCAGCGCCTGCTTGTCGCCGTACCAGAGCTTGAGGCCGCGCGTCCGCATCTTGACCGGCGCGTCGAGCTTCGGGAGGTCCTCGACCGCGATCGTCACCGCGTCCTCGTAGGCGGCGGTCCGCGCGGTCCCGGCCGGAGCGGCTTCGGTTGTCGCTACCATCGGATCTCGAACCTTTGCCTGAGGTAGACCGCGACGCCGTTCATCGCGACCAGGAACGCCAGCAGGACCACGATGGCCGCCGACGTCTTTTCGACGAACCCGCGCTCGGGACTGTCGGCCCAGAGATAGATCTGGACGGGAAGCGCCGTGGCCGCGTCCATCGGGCCGGAGGGCAGGTCCACGATGAAGGCGACCATGCCGATCATCAGGAGCGGCGCCGATTCGCCGAGCGCCTGGGCCATGCCGACGATCGCGCCCGTGAGCAGGCGGGGCAGAGCCAGCGGCAGGACATGGTGCGACACGACCTGCGCCGGCGAGGCGCCGAGGCCCAGCGCGGCCTCGCGGATGGAGGGCGGCACGCCCTTGAGCGCGGCGCGGGTGGCGATGACGATCGTCGGCAGCGTCATGAGCGCCAGGGTCAGGCCGCCGACGACCGGCGCCGAACGCGGCAGGTGCATGACGTTCAGGAAGACGGCCAGACCGAGAAGGCCGAACACGATCGACGGCACGGCGGCGAGGTTGTTGATGTTGACCTCGATGACATCGACCCACTTCTTCCTCGGCGCGAACTCCTCGAGGAACACGGCGGCCGCGACCCCGGTGGGGAACGAGACGAGGAACGTCACCAGCAGCATCCAGAACGAGCCGAGCACGGCGCCGCCGATGCCGGCGAGCTCCGGCTCGCGCGAGTCTCCGGTGGTGAAGAAGTCCCAGTTGAAGGTCGCGCGGATGTCGCCCGCGGCCTCCAGCCTGTCGACGAAGCCGATGGTCCGGTCGTCGGTCCGGCGCCGGTCCTCGGGCAGGCCGCGGTCGACATGGCCCTTGACCAGCATGTCGATGTCGGACGCCGCCGGAACCCAGATCTCCACGGCCTTGCCGACCAGCGAAGGATCCTCCGCGACCGCGTCGCGGACCGCGACGAAGCCGCCGTTGGAGACGAGTCCCAGAAGCGCGCGCATGTCGTCGCGTTCGGTCGCCTCGGGGATGACCTTCCGCAGGGCTTCGACGACGATCGGGCGGAAGCCGCCGCCGGCCGGGTCTCCGGCGTCGACATGCCGTTCGGAATAGGTGACGTCGAGCCTGATCTCGGTCGTGACGAATCCGGACCAGCCCTTGGCGACGATGCCGCCGATGAAGCCGACCAGGAAGAGCGCCATCAGCCCCAGCGCGCCCAGCGAAACGGCCTTGAACCGGAACTCGCGGGCGTAGCGCCGGCGCAGCCGCCGTTGCGCCGCGGCGCCCATGTGCAGCGATGTCGGGGCCCCCGCCATGTCAGTCATACTCTTCCCGGTACTTCCGGACGGCCCGCAGCGCCATCACGTTGAGGCCCAGGGTGATGACGAAGAGCGCCAGCCCCAGGGCGAAGGCCGCGAGCGTCTTGGCGCTGTCGAACTCCTGGTCGCCCACGAGCAGCGTGACGATCTGAACGGTCACGGTCGTGACGGCCTCGAGGGGGTTGGCGGTGAGATTGGCGGCGAGACCCGCGGCCATTACCACGATCATGGTTTCGCCGATGGCGCGGCTGACCGCGAGCAGCAGGCCGGCGACGATGCCCGGCAGCGCCGCGGGCAGGATCACGCGGGCGACGGTTTCCTGCCTGGTCGCGCCGAGGCCGAGCGACGCGTCGCGCAGCGACTGGGGCACGGCGGCGAGCGCGTCGTCTGTCAGCGACGAGACGAAGGGAACGATCATGACGCCCATGACCGCGCCGGCGGCGAGCGCGCTTTCGGACGCGACCGAAAGACCGAGGCCGGCGCCCGCGTCGCGCAGCAGCGGCGCCACCACCAGGGCCGCGAAGAAGCCGTAGACCACGGTCGGGACGCCCGCGAGGATCTCGAGCATCGGCTTGGCGACCGCGCGGAACCCCGGATGCGCGTAGTCGGCGAGATAGATCGCCGAGAGCAGGCCGATGGGCCCGGCGACCAGCATGGCGATCGCGCTGACCATCAGGGTGCCGGCGAAGAGCGGGACCGCGCCGAACGCGCCGGACGAGCCGACCTGGTCCTCGCGCAGGGCGATCTGCGGGCTCCACCGCAGGCCGAACAGGAAATCGAGGATCGGCACCTTGTCGAAGAAACGGATCGATTCGAACAGCACCGAGAACACGATGCCCACGGTGGTCAGGATCGAGATCGCCGCCGCGACCAGAAGCGCGGCCAGCAGGACCCGCTCGACCGGCTGCCGGGCGTGGTGGGCCGGGGCGATCCTGCGGAACGCGAGGCCGAAGCCGACCAGGCCGAGCGCGAAGGCGCCGGCGAAACCGATCCAGTGTTCCAGGGCGCGAAGCGAGGCGAACCTTTCGGCCGCCGCCTCGAGGTCCGGCGTGATCTCGATCACGGGCGCGCCGCCCCGGGCCAGGGTTTCCGCGTCGGCCAGGAAGCGGGTCAGGACCGGAGCCGATGCGTCCCGCAGGTCCTGGGGCAGGGAGGCGACGACCGAGGACGCGACGAGGCGGTCGCCGATCGCCAGCGCCGCGACCCACAGGGCGATGGCGGGCAAGCCGCAGGCCAACGCGACATACCAGCCGTGATGGACCGGACGCGAATGGAGCGAGGCGGGCCGGCCGGCGGCGAGCCCGATGGCGCGGCCGCGCCCCATGAAGAAACCGGCCGCCGCGAGGACGAGGAGAATGACGGTGAAGACGGTCACGTTCACGGGCGCGCCGGGGGCTGTGGGCTTCGGACTCCGGCGGCCCGGAAGGACGGCCGGAAAAGGCGCCGGGGGCCGGCTCGCGGCCGGACCCCGGCGGCGACGGTTACATCGACCGCGGGCTCAGCGGAACGGCGCTGTTGGCCCGGTCGGCCATCGCGGAGCGGTCGGCGTCGGGCAACGGGATCAGGCCCTTGTCGGCGAGGTAGCCGAACGGACCCCAGGCGTCCTCGCCGGTGAACTCGGCCACATACTCCCGGATGCCGGGAACGACGCCGATGTGGGCGTTCTTGACGTAGAAGTAGAGCGAACGCGAGACCGGATAGACGCCGGCGGCGATGTTGTCGAAGGTGGGATCGACGCCGCCGATCTTCGATCCCTGGATCTTGTCCTTGTTTCGGTCGAGGAACGAGAAACCGAAGATGCCGAAGGCGTCGGGATCGGCCTCGAGCTTCCGGACGATCAGGTTGTCGTTCTCGCCGGCCTCGACGAAGGCGCCGTCCTCGCGGATCGAGGCGCAGATCCGGTCGTAACGGTCCTCGTCGGACTCCTCGATCGCGGCGACCGCCTCGAAGCGCCCGCAGCCCTCCTCCATCACCAGTTCGACGAAGGCGTCGCGGGTGCCCGAGGTCGGCGGCGGGCCCATGACCCGGATCGCCACGGCGGGAAGCCGCGGGTCGATCTCGCTCCATGTCGCGTAGGGGTTGGCGACGATGGCGCCGTCCGGATCCGGCACTTCGGCCGCGAGCGCGAGCCACAGGGCCGGGATGTCGATCGCGAGCCGGTCCGACGAACGCGCGTTGCCCAGAACGATGCCGTCGTAGCCGATCTTGACCTCGACGATCTCGGTGACGCCGTTCCCGGCGCAGCGCTCGATCTCGCTCGTCTCGATGCGGCGCGAGGCGTTCGCGACGTCCGGATGCTCGACGCCGATACCGGCGCAGAACAGCTTGAGGCCGCCGCCCGAACCGGTCGCCTCGACGACGGGCGTGGGGAAGTCGCTGGTCCGGCCGAACTGCTCGGCGACCGCGGCGGAGAACGGGAACACGGTCGACGAACCGACGATGCGGATCGTGTCGCGCGTGTCCTGGCCGGCGGCGCCGCCGGCCAGGGCGACCGCCGCGGCGGTCGCCAGCCCCAGGCTCTTGAGTTCAGACTTCATGCCACCTCCGGGAAAGGTTGGGATTCCGCGCTCGCGCCGGCCCCTCCGGCGCGAGCGCGGGCGGCCCACGAAGGCCGTTTGAACGATTTACTACGCCGATGCGACAGATTTACTACGCCGATGTGACAGTTGCGTGACAGACCGGACGGTCGCGGGGATAACCGCGGAAGCCGGAAGGACCGCCGCGCAAGCCGGGCCGCGGAGCGCGGCGAAATCCGCGCGGCCCGCGGATTCGCGCGGCCGGGCGCGCCTTCCACCCGGTCGCGTTCCGCTCTAGGGTCCGCCGTCCTTCGACGGGAGCGAACCCATGGCGGGCCCGAAGTATGTCGGTTTCGACACCCTGACGCTGCACGGCGGGCAGCAGCCCGATCCGGCGACCGGCGCCCGGGCGGTCCCGATCTACCAGTCCACGTCCTATGTCTTTCCCGACACCGACTTCGCCGCCGCGCTCTACAACCTCGAGCGGCCCGGCCATATCTACACGCGCATCTCGAACCCGACCGTGGCGGTGCTGGAGGAACGCATCGCGGGCCTCGAGGGAGGCGTCGGGGCGGTCTGCACCGCGAGCGGCATGGCGGCGATGCACCTCGGCATCGTCACCCTGATGGGTCAGGGCGGGCACATCGTGTCGTCGGGCTCGCTCTACGGCGGCTCCAACTACATGCTCCGATACACCCTGCCCCGCTTCGGCATCGCCGCCACGCTGGTCGACCCGCGCGATCCGGCGGCCTTCCGCGAGGCGATCCGGCCCGAGACCCGCCTGCTCTACGGCGAGACGCTGGGCAATCCCGGCCTGGAGGTGATGGACGTCCCGGCCATCGCCGACGTCGCCCACGAGGCGGGCCTGCCGCTGATGATCGACAACACCTTCGCCACGCCCTACCTGTTCCGGCCGTTCGACCACGGCGCCGACATCGTCATGCATTCGGCCACCAAGTTCATGGGCGGCCACGGCGTGGCGATCGGCGGCGCCTTGGTCGACGGCGGCGCGTTCGACTGGGAGGCCTCGGGCAGGTTCCCGACCCTGACCGAACCCTATGACGGCTACCACGGACTCGACTTCGCCGAGGAGTTCGGGCCCGGCGCGATGATCATGCGGGCCCGGGCCGAGGGCATGCGCGACTTCGGCGCCTGCATGAGCCCGGCCAACGCCTTCTACCTGCTGCAGGGCCTCGAGACCCTGCCCCTGCGCATGGCCCGCCACGTCGCGAACGCCCAGGCCGTCGCCGAGTTCCTCGCCGGCCACGAGGCGGTCGAGAGCGTCGGCTATCCGGGCCTGCCCGACCATCCCGACCACGACCTCGCCAAGCGCCTCCTGCCGCACGGCGCGGGCGCTATCTTCAGCTTCGAGATCGAGGGCGGCCGCAAGGCCGGCGCCAGGTTCATCGAGGCGCTGCAACTCTTCTCGCACCTCGCCAACGTGGGCGACGCCAAGTCGCTCGTGATCCATCCCGGATCGACGACCCACCAGCAGGTCGAGGCCGAGGCGCTCAGGGCCGCCGGCATTTCCGAGGGCCTGATCCGGCTCTCGATCGGGCTGGAGGATGTCGACGACCTCAAGGACGATCTCAACCGCGGCCTGCGCGCCGCCATGAAGGCGTGATCCCATGGCGCTGGAACTCTCCGTCGACGGCCGCAAGGTCTTCGCCGCCACGGGCGGCAAGGCTTTCGATCCGGCGCTGCCGACCGTCGTCTTCATTCATGGCGCGTCGATGAACCGCACCGTCTGGTCGGCCCAGGCCCGCTACTTCGCCCATCGCGGCCGCGGCGTGCTGGCTCCCGACCTGCCCGGGCACGGCAACTCGGAAGGCGGCCTCCTGCCGACCGTCGGGGATATCGCCGACTGGATCGCCCGGCTGATGGACGCGGCCGGCGTCGACAGCGCGGCGCTGGCCGGCCATTCCATGGGCTCGCTTCCCGTGCTGGAGGCGGCGGCGCGCCATCCGGAGCGAATCGAACGCATCGCGCTCCTGGGCGCGAGCGCGCCGATGCCGGTGGCCGCAGCGCTGCTCGGCGCCGCCGAGGCCAACGATCGCGCGGCCTATGACATGGTGACCGTCTGGGGCCACAGCAAACGCGCCCAGATCGGCGGCGGCGCCGCGCCCGGCATGTGGGTGACCGGCGGCGGCCTGCGCCTGCTGGAACGCGGCGGCGACGGCGTGCTCCACAACGACATGAAGGCCTGCGACGACTACGCCGCCGGCCTCGAGGCGGCCGCCAGGGTCCGCTGCCCCGCCACGCTGATCCTGGGCGACGGCGACACGATGACCCCGCCGCGCAACGCGAAAGCCCTCATGGAGAGCCTGCCCGGGGCCAGGACGATCACGATCGAGGGCTGCGGCCACATGATGATGTCCGAACGGCCCAACGAGACCCTCGACGCCCTGATCGAGGCCCTGGGCTGAGGCGTCGGGATGGGCCTTGCCGCGGCCGTCTTCCCGACCCCGGGAATCACGGTCGTCGGATTCGGACCGATGCCGCTCGGCGACGTTCCGAACCCGGGCCACACGAAGCATCGGCGCGAACGCGCCGACATCGTCCGGCCGGTCTTCTGGATGAGCATGGCGGAGGTCGTGGCCCTCGGCGCCGCGCCGAGGGCCACCGGCGGCCCGTTCGCCCCGTTCTCCCGAAACGGCGGGCGCGGCGAGCCGCGAGGAGGCCGGCGTCGCCATGCCGGAGGCGGGCGGCGACGCCTATGACGCCCCCGCCGCGGCGGGGAACGAAGTCCCGCCGACATCTTGAAATCGTGGCGCGCCCGGCAGGATTCGAACCTGCGACCCCAGGATTAGGAATCCTGTGCTCTATCCGGCTGAGCTACGGGCGCGGCACCGCTCGCGCGGACGGCCGGGACATACCAGAATCGCGGCGGCGGCGCCACTGACCTAGTTCAGACACATGTGAGACACGGCCCTTGTGTAAGGGCGGGGGTCTCCGACGCTGTTGGTGTCGAACAGACAGCGTGAAGGAGAACCCCCATGCAGACCTTCGGCCTGCCCCGGCAGATTACACGAGGAGCCGCCCTGGCGTCGCGCCTGTGCGGCAAGGAGCGAAGCGACGAAGCGCACAGGCGCGACGCCCTTGAGCGCTGGCGCCAAGCCCGGGCCGACGGCCTGACCGCACGAGCGGCCGCCAACGCCGTCGGCGTTCCGAGATCGACCCTCTACCGATGGCGGAGGCTGGCGGACCGCAACCGCCTCAAGCCGTGCTCGCGACGCCCGCACACCCCGCGCCGGCCCGCCCGGTCGGCGGCGCTGGTGACGGCCGTCCGGGAGACACGCGCCGACTACCCGATGTGGGGCAAGGCCAAGATCGCCGTCCTGCTGCGGCGCCACGGGCACGCGGCAAGCGAGAGCACCACGGGCCGCATCCTCAAGACCCTGATGGAGCGCGGCGCGGTCACCCCGGTCCCGAGCTTGCGCCGCAACGGACCGCGCGCCGCCCAGCGCCTCAGGCCTCACGCCAGACGCCTGCCCAGGGGTCGCAAGCCCACAAGTCCCGGCGAGATCGTCCAACTCGACACCCTTACCGTCTCGTCACACCCCGCCCGGCCCACCATCAAGCAGTTCACCGCCCATGACCCCGTCGCAAAGTGGACCTGCGCCCAGGCCTGGAGACGCGCAACCGCACACAACGCCAAGCGCTTCCTCGACAAGCTCCAGGCCGACATGCCCTTCCCCATCGAAGCCATCCAGGTCGATGGAGGCTCCGAGTTCAAGACCGACTTCGAGACCGAATGCCAGCGCCGCGGCATCGACCTGTTCGAACTCCCGCCCCGCTCGCCCAAGCTCAACGGTCACGTCGAGCGCAACAACGGCGCATGGCGATACGAGTTCTACGCCTCATGGAACCTGCCCAACGACGACCTCGACGACATCAACCGATGGATCGACGCCTTCGCCGACGAGTTCAACACCTTCAGACCACACCAGGCCCTTGGCGGACACACCCCCGCCCAGTACCTTCACTCACTGACAGCCAAAGAGACCCCCGTGTCTCATATGTCCTGAACCAGGACAGCCACTGGCGCGCGGCGCGGCGCCGGTCCAGGATCGCCGCGCTTGATCCGGAGTGCGTCATGGCGATCGTCCTTCTCACCCTCGTGACCCTGCTCTACGCGGGCTACAACCTCTTCGTGAAGGCGTCGGGCGGCCACGTCCCGCCGGAAGCCACCACCACGATCCTGGCGACCTTCTGCCTGCAGGCCGGCGCGGTCGCATCGGCCACCGCGTTCCTGGCCTTCCTCGCGCTCCAGGGCGGGCACAGCTTCAGGCTTAGCCAGCCGGCCTATCTCTACGCCGCCGCGGCCGGGCTCTGCATCGGCGCGGCCGAGGTCTGCTACTTCTACATCTTCGGCGGCGTCGGCGGGATCGAGCGGCTGCCGGCGAGCCTCGCGATCCCCACGGTCGTCAGCGGCACGATCGTCATCACGCTCCTGGTCTCGGTCGTCCTCTTCGGGGAGCGGCTCACGCTCGTCCAGCTCCTGGGCGCCGCGCTGGTCGGGGCGGGGATCGTCGCGATGTTCGCGGGCCACCGGGGAAGCGTCCACGCCTGACCGCGATTCATCGACAAACGGGTCGGATTCGGACAAGTCCGGCCCCTCCCGACGCCTAGACTCGCCGCCGGGCCTGGCGGGCGGCGCGGTCGCCGGTCATGTGTCGCGGCTTTCGTGGCGGGCCGCGCAGCGAGGGGGAGTTCTTCATGGCACATCGGGATCTCGTCGCCCAGAGCGGCGTCTTCAAGGGGCTGCACAGCGGCATGGGGATCGCGGCGAAGGGCATGGTGGTCGCCTTCGTCGTCTTCACCGCGCTCAACGTGGATTTCGCCAGCGGCGTCTACTCCGGCGTCCGCGGATGGATCGAGGCCGCGCTCAACTGGTACTACATCAGCGCGGTCGCGGTGATGCTGTTCGTCTGCCTGTACCTGATGTTCTCCAGGTTCGGGACGATCAAGCTGGGCGACGACGACAGCAAGCCGGAGTTTTCCAACTTCTCCTGGTTCGCCATGCTGTTCTCGGCGGGCGTCGGCATCGGCCTGCTGTTCTTCGGCATCGCCGAGCCGATGTTCTACTTCGACAACACGGAACCCTGGGGCTATCCGAACAACCCGTTCGCCGACCAGGCCGGCAGCGCCGCGGCGGCCATGAACGAGCAGCGCGCAGCCATCGCCATGCGCGTCACCTACTTCCACTGGGGTTTCCACGGCTGGGCGGTCTACGTCATGATCGGCCTGTGCCTGGCCTACTTCGGCTTCCGCAAGAAGCTGCCTCTCACCCTGCGTTCGGCGCTCTACCCGATCATCGGCGACAGGATCTACGGTCCGATCGGCCATGCGGTCGACCTCCTGGCGGTGTTCGGCACCGTGTTCGGCGTCGCCACATCGCTCGGCCTCGGCGTCAGCCAGATGGCGGTCGGCCTCAACCACCTTTTCGGCGTCGATCCCGGAACGACCACGAAGGTGGCCCTGATCGCGGCGATCTCGGTGGTCGCCACGCTGTCGGCCGTCTCCGGCGTGGGCAAGGGCATCCGCATCATCTCGGAATGGAACATCTGGCTTTCGATCGTGCTCCTCGCCTTCTTCCTGTTCGGCGGTCCGTTCGGCTGGCTGATGGGCTTCTTCGTGACCACCGCGGGCGACTACCTGTGGAACGTCATCCCCATGGGCTTCCAGATCTTCAACGCGCCGGGCGACGCGGCCTGGCAGGGCGGCTGGACCATCTTCTACTGGGGCTGGTGGATCTCCTGGGCGCCGTTCGTGGGCATGTTCATCGCGCGCATCAGCCGCGGGCGGACGATCCGCGAGTTCATGGTGGGCGTCATGTTCGTGCCGACCACGATCGCGTTCTTCTGGCTCAGCATCTTCGGCGGCACCGCGATGTACATGGAGCTGAACGCGGCCGGCGGCGTCGGCACGGCCGGCGTCGCCCAGCTGGTGCGCGACTGGAACCTGCCCGGCGCGCTCTACGGCACGATCGACCAGGTCACCGACCTGGGCTGGCTCAACTGGATCATGGCCGCGCTCGCGACGTTCCTGTTGGCCACCTGGTTCATCACCTCGTCCGATTCCGGCACGCTCGTCATCACCACCATGCTCAGCATGGGCGACGACAGCCCGCCGCAGCGCTTCCGTGTCGTCTGGGGCCTGGGCGAGGGCTTCGTCGCCGCCGTGCTGCTCATGGCCGGCGGCCTCGTCGCCCTGCAGACCGCGTCGATCGCCGCGGCCCTGCCGGTGAGCGTCATCATGCTGATGATGGCCTATGGCGTCGTGAAGTCGCTGCACGAGGATTCAAGCGCGGCGCCGGCGCCGGCGGCCACGGAGGCGCCCGACGGCACGCGCATGACGCAGGACCTCCGCGCCTGAACGCGCGGGTCGCGGGCGGGGGAACGCGGCCCCCGGCCGGAAGGACCGCTACGCCGGCCGGTCCGGGGGGCGCCGTCTTGAGGGCCGTTCGGCCACTTCGCCACCGGCGGCGCGCCAGGCCGCGAACCCGCCTTCCAGATGGGCGACGGGCTCGAGCCCCATGTCCCGCAACGTCTTGGCGGCGAGCGCCGAACGCCATGCCGAGGCGCAGTAGAGGATGAATCTCCCGCCGCTGGCGAACACGTCCTTGTGGTAGGGACTTTCGGGGTCCACCCAGAACTCCAGCATGCCGCGCGGCGCGTGGACGGCGC
Organism: uncultured Alphaproteobacteria bacterium; assembly: GCA_958295695.1. GTDB lineage: Bacteria > Pseudomonadota > Alphaproteobacteria > SP197 > SP197 > SP197. Next base: position 11,903 of record OY282363.1, read on the forward strand.
CGGGAATCATGCCCTCGCGGTCGAGCTCCCGGACATCCCGGATGTCGACGAACGCCACGCCGTCGGCGCCCAGGAGCCCCTTGGCGGTTTCGACGTCGACCGTTTCGACCTCCGCGTTCGCGGCGGCGACCATATCCCTGACGGTCGTCCTGAGGCCCATGACGCGTCTCTCCATCGAGTCGCCCGGCATCGGGCGGAGACGGCCGGGGGCCGGAACGCTCCGGCGACCCGGCCCCGACCGGCCGCCCGGGCTCCCGACGGGCGAGGCGGCCGGCCGCAACCTCCTTCTTCGTTTCCTCCGGAGGACCGGGGCGAACCGCGCGGTCCGCCCGCCCCGGAGGCGATCGCCCGGTTCAGGCCATGGGGTCCTGGAACCACCAACGCTCCAGGCACTTGATGCCGTCGAGGTCCCAGGCCGCCGACATGCGCCGGTGAGCGATGTTCTCGCCGACCGCGAAGACGTAGTTGGAGAAGATCGGCGCCAGCACGCCGCCGTCGTCGCTGCACAGCTGCTGCATCTCGTAGTACATCTCCCGCCTGAGCCCGGTGTCGAGCTCCGCCCGGGCGAGCTTCAGGAGCTCGTTGAAACGCGGGTTGGCCCAATGGGTCTCGTTCCAGGAAGCGCCTTCGGCATAGGCCTGCGAGAACATCCAGTCCTCGGTGACCCGCCCGCTCCAGTAGGAGGCGACCCAGGGCTCCACGTTCCAGACATCCGACCAGTAGCCGTCGTTGGGCTCGCGGGTGACGTCGATGGCGATCCCCGCCGCGGCGGCGTGCTGCTGGTAGAGGACCGCCCCGTCCGTCGCGCCGGCGAAGGCGGTCTCCGCCACATTGAGCGGCACGGTGAGGCTCGTCAGGCCGGCCTTGCCGAGATAGTGCTTGGCCTTGTCCGGATCGTAGGCGCGCTGCGGCAGGTCGGCCGCGAAGTAGCGGTTGGACCGGCCGATGGGATGGTCGTTCCCCAGATAGCCATGGCCCTGCAACAGCTTCTGGAGGAGCTCCTCGCGGTCGATGGCGAACTTGAGCGCGAGCCTGACGTTGGGATCGTCGAAGGGCGCCCGGTCGCACATCATCGAATAGACGTAGTGCAGCGTGCCCTGGGTCTCCTCGAGGCGCACCCCGGGCGTGGCGTCGAGAAGGTGGGCGGTCTTGAGGTCGACCCGGTCGATCACATCGACCCCGCCGGAAGTCAGGGCCGACATGCGGGCCGTCACGTCGATGATCGCCAGCACTTCGGCTTCGTCGAAGAAGGCGTGCCCGTCCTTCCAGTAGTTGGGGTTGCGCGTCAGGAACGAACGCAGGCCCGGCTCGTACTCGTCGAGGACGAAACCGCCCGTGCCGTCGCCCGACCGCCAGTCGAGAGCGCCGTCCACGACCGGGCAGATGGCGACATGGTAGTCGCTCAGCAGGAACGGGAAGTCGGCGTTGCCCTCGCTCAGGGTGAAGGTGACGGCGTGCTTGCCGTCCGCCTTCATGTCCACGATGGAATCGAGGATGCCCTTGGCGGGCGAGGTCGAGTCCTCGCCGATGTGGTGCGCGACGGAAGCGATCACGTCATCGGCGTCCAGCGTCTTGCCGCTGTGAAACTCGACGCCCTTGCGCAGCTCGAAGGTCCACGTCGCGGCGTCCGGCGAAGCTTCCCAGCTCTCGGCCAGCTCGCCCACCAGCTCGTCCTCGTTGGAGACCTCGGTCAGACAGTTGCGGAAGCCGAAGCCCACGACCTGCATGTAGGTGTCGTTGTAGGTCGCGGGGTCCAGCGAATCGGTCGTCGAGCCCAGGCCGAGGGCGACGCGCACCTGTCCGCCCCTCTTCGGCTCGTCCGCCCTGACCGCCCGCGCGGCGAGCGCGGTCGCGGCGGGCAAGGCCACGCCGCACGCCAGGGCGTGCGCCATGAACTCCCGCCGCCCGATGCGGCCCCGCCTCAGCAGGTCCAGCTTGTGTTCGATCGAGCTCATTGTCTTCCTCCTCGTCGTCAAGTGGGTTGGACCGTCGACGGGCGCGCGCCGGTCCGATGGACCGGACGCGCGTTCCTTCCTCGGGTCGGGTCGGCTCGTCGGGCGCGCGACACCGGGTCGGCGCGCGACAACAGGCGGCGGAATATCGCGGCCGGCCTCGGGACCGGCCGGCTCGGCGCTTCCGGTTTCGTCCCGGCCGGCGCCGCGGGCGAGTGTCGAGGGGGCGGGCGGGCGCCATCGGCGCGCGGGGATGGAGGGCCCATGCCGCTCGCCTCCCTACCCCGCCGGATCGCGCCTGAGGGCCTGGCACAGGCAATGGACGCCGCCGCCGCCCAGCGTGAACATGGACATGTCCGGATCGAACACCTCGAAGCCCAGCGCGCGCATCTTGCCATTGAGCACGGCGCTGCCGCTCATCGACAACACCCGGTCGTCGCCCAGGGCGACCAGGTTCACGCCGAGGTTCCTGGCCTCGCCATAGCCCACGTCGACGAACTCGAACCCCCTGTCGCGCAGCCACGCGACGAGCCAGTCCTCCAGCGCGTCGAGGCACGCCACCAGGAGCTTGGGCGCCAGCGGAACGACGAGCCCGTCCATGTGGACGAACTCGCGCGAGATCGGCGCCACCCGAGCTTCCCATCCCTCCCGGCGCACCCAGGCCGCGACCTGCTCGGCGCCCTCCTCCTCCGTGCGCTCGCCGCAGTAGCCGATCAGCACGAGGCCGGGCTCCAGGATCACGAAGTCGCCGCCCTCGAAATGGCCGGCGGTGGCGTGGCGCCAGATCGGAATGCCGTTGTCCCGGTAGAACTTGATCGCCGTCACGTAGTCCGCCCGCCGGCACTTCAACTGCATGTGGCAGATGAGCGCGCCCCAAGGGGTCATGGCGCTCGAATCCCGGGCGAAGAAGTTCCGGTGCAGCGTCTCGTCGGCGTCGAGGTAGTGGCAGGTCACGCCCGCGTCCTCGTAGACGCGGACCATCCCGGCATGCTGGGCCATGGCGGTCTGGAGGTCGAAGGCGACGCCGGTCCGGTCCCGGTTCAGCAGCGTGCGCCGCGCGATCGGCCCGGCGTCGACCCACCGGTAGTGGAGGGGACGGCCGAGCAGAACGTCGCGCAAGGGGCCGTAGTCGTTGTCGATACCCCAAGCCCTGGAGCCGTGGCCGTCGTCTTGCGTCATGGCGGGTCCGTCATCGCCGCGATTCGCGCGCGGCCGGGTTGACGATGGGGCCGCTTTCAGTTAGCAAAAACATCAATCATCGGATGCTGACATGTAAGGACGATCAAGTATGGCGCCGTCGAGCGCGACCGTCGCCCCGCGCCTTCACAAGGCCGACCTCCACCTGCTCGCGGTCTTCATGACGGTCGCGGAGTGCGGCGGATTCGCCGCCGCGCAGGTCGCCCTGAACGTCGGCCAGTCGACCGTCAGCCGCCAGATCGGCGATCTGGAAAAGCGCCTCGGCATGCGTCTTTGCCAACGGGGACGGGTCGGCTTTCGCCTGACGGACAAGGGGCGGGTCGTCTACGAGGCCTGCCAGCACCTCACGACGGCGCTCGAGAGCTTCCGCGCCACGGTGGGCGCTCTTCGCGGCGAGCTGGTCGGCGACCTCTCGATCGCCGTCATCGACAACTGGGCCACCGAGCGCGGCCATCCGCTGGCCGATGTGCTCCAGGCCTTCAGGAGCAAGGCCCGGAAGGTCCATATCCACTTCCACACGCTGGCGCCGGACGAGATCGAGCGCGCCGTTCTCGAGAGCCGGGTCAACCTGGGGATCGGCGTTTTCCACCGGCGCCGCCCGGGCCTGGTCCACGAGGCGCTCTACGACGACCCGCTCGAACTCTATTGCGGCCGGGCTCACGCGCTCTTCGAGCGGGCTCCGCGGGGGCTCGACCGCCGCGACCTGCACGCGGCCGACTACGTCCGCCGCGCCTACCTGTCCGAGCAACGGGTCGCGCCGCTCACCGCGGGCCTGCCGTCGACCGCGACGGCGCGCCAGATGGAAGGCGTGGCGTTCCTGATCCTGTCGGGCTGGCACATCGGCTATCTGCCCGTGTCCTACGCCGAACGGTGGGTGGCGGCCGGACGCATGCGCAGCATCCTGCCCGCGACCTACCGTCTCAACACGAAGATCGAGCTGGTGACCCGCCGCGGCGCGGTCCCGACGCTGGTGGGCCAGACCTTCGCGGACATCCTGCGGGAGACGACACGGCCGCTGCGCCGCTGACCGCCGGCTCGCGCGCCCATGGGTCGCTCGCGGTCGCGGTCCGCCCGCGGTTGCGGCACGGTTCCGACGAGGCGACGACGCCGAACGGTCCCGCGACAGAAAGGTCCAACGAACGGATGTCTTCCCAAACAATCGAGGAAAGCGCCCTGACCGGGGGGCGGTCGCGCAAGCTCAACGCCCCGCGCAAGTCCATCGGCGACGAGATCGGCGAGCGGGCGTTCGCCGAATGGCTTCCGACCCGGACGCCGCGGGAGACGGACGGCAACGCGGACCCGATCGCCGCCGCCCTCTGGCCCCCGATCGAGCAGGGGCGGCCGAGGATCCCGCGCGGCGGCTACCTCGTCAAACGCGGCCGGGGCCGGATCGCGGTCAGGGCCGCCAAACGGTAGGGAAGCCCGGCCCGCGGGGAAGCCGGCGGGCGCCGGACGTTCGAGGCCGTTCCGGCCCGCGGGCCCGCTCCGGACAGGGAAAGCGTCGCCGTGACCGATCTCGGCCTCTGCTACATGACCGCCGCCGAGGCCGCGGCGCGCCACGGCCCGCTCTCGCCGGTCGAGGCGGCGAAGGCCCAGCTCGCGAGGCTCGACGCCGTCGAGCCCAGGATCAACGCCTTCACGACCCGCGACCGCCGGACGGCCCTGGAGGAGGCGCGGCGATCCGAGGCGCGCCGGTCCAGGGGCGAGGCGCGGGGGCCGCTCGACGGCGTGACGGTCACGATCGAGGATCCGGTCGCGATGAAGGGACGGCCCCCGCGCAACGGATCGGCGACGACCGACGGCGCGCCCGCGCGAGGCCGGCTGCGTCTTCCTGGGCAAGACTGCCACGCCCGAATACGGCTGGAAGGGGATCGCCGGCGGACCGCCGTTCGGTTTCGCGCGCAACCCCTGGAACCCGGTCCGCGGCCCCGGCGGCAGTTCCGGCGGGGCCGCCGCCGCGCTGGCGCCGACCGACGCCCGGGACGGACACGCGCCGCCCCACGACGGCCGGGACTGGCGCGAGACGCTCGCCGGCGGCGTGGAAGGCCTGGAGGTCGCCTACGCGCCGGGCCTGGGACGCGCCGCGGTCGACGACGAGGTGAGGGCGCCGACCGACGCGGCCGCCCGCGCGTTCGCCGACATGGGCGCCGAAGTCGACGATCCGGGTTCTGTCTTCGAGCCGCTCGAGGAGGCGATGACGCCCCACTGGCTCGCCGGCTTCGCCGCGATCCCGCGCGCGGTCCCGGACGACAGGCGGGGCCTTTCCGTCGCCGTGGCCACGGTGCTGCATTCGCTCCTGGTCTTCCGCCGCGTCCCCGCCGGGCATTTCGTGGACAGCCTCGACGAGCGCGGCGTCGATGGAACGAACCCCGGCCAGGAGCGATGAACGGCGGCGGTCCGGGAAAGCCGGGCTAGAGCGGATCTACCCGATCGCGATCCGCTCTAGCGCCGGACGATGTTCTCCTCCGGGCCGACGGGGAAGCCGGTGACGTTGCGGGCGCCGTCCTCCGTCACGACCAGGATGTCGTGCTCGCGGTAGCCTCCCGCGCCCGGTTCGCCCTCGGGGATGACGATCATCGGCTCCATGGAGACCACCATGCCGGGCTCCAGCACGGTCTCGATGTCCTCGCGCAGCTCGAGGCCGGCCTCGCGGCCGTAGTAGTGGCAGAGGACGCCGAAGCTGTGGCCGTAGCCGAAGGTGCGCCTGTCGAGAACGCCGTGGCGGGCGTAGACGTCGTTGAGCTCGGCGGCGATGTCGCGGCAGCGCGCGCCCGGCTCGATGAGCGAGAGGCCGCGCTCGTGGACCTCGCAGTTGATCCGCCAGTAGCGCAGATGGGCGTCGCTGGCGCGCTCGCAGAACAGCGTGCGTTCGAGCGCGGCATAGTAGCCCGCGACCATGGGGAAGCAGTTGAGCGAGAGGATGTCGCCCGCCTCCAGCCGGCGCGCGGTCACCGGATTGTGGGCGCCGTCCGTGTTGACGCCGGACTGGAACCAGACCCAGGTGTCGCGGATCTCGCTCTCGGGGTGGCGCCGGGCGATCTCGCGCACCATGGCGTCCACGCCGGCGAGCGCGACCTCGTGCTCGGCCACGCCCGGCGCGACCGCCTCGACGGCCGCCGCGCCGCCGATGTCGGCGATCCGGGCGGCGGATTCGATCAGCGCGATCTCCTCCGCCGACTTCACCATACGCATCGCCATCGCGTCGGGCGCGATGTCCCGGAACCGGGCGTCGGGCAGGGCCGCCTTCATCTTGTCGAGGGTCCCGACGCCGATGTGGTCGAACTCGACGCCGATGTCCCGCGCGCCTCCGGCGAGCTGGCGGATGGCGCGGAAATAGTTGTCCCGGCGCCAGTCGGTGTAGGTCAGGTTGTCGCCGCCGCGCCGCCAGGGCTGGCCGTAGTCGATGTTGGCGGCGACCGTGGTGGCGCGCTCCCGGGTGACGACGAGGCCGTAGGGGCGGCCGAAGCCGCAGTAGAGGAAATCGCTGTAGTAGTGGATGTTGTGCATCGAGGTGAAGACGGCCGCGTCGAGGCCCGTCTCCGCCATGCGGCCGCGCAGCCCGGCCAGGCGGGCCGCCATCTCGCCGGCGGAGAACGTGCCCGCCGCCCGCTCGCCGTTCTCGATGACGAGAATGTCCTTCAGGTCGTTCACGGCCCCTCCCCGAGAAAAAGCCGCGGACCCGACGGACCCGCGGCCTCCCGATCTTCCACGCCCGCGGACGATCTAGCCCGATATGCCGCGCAGACGCTCGGTGCGGCGGCGCAGCAGCTCCATCGTCACCATGAGCGCGATCGAGGTGAGGATCAGCAGCGTGGCGACCGCCATGATCGTGGGCGAGAGCAACTCGCGGATGCCCGACCACATGCGCCGCGGCAGCGTGTGCTCCTCGGTGGTCGCCAGGAAGATCGCGATGACCAGCTCGTCCCACGAGGTGATGAAGGCGAACAGCGCGCCCGACACGACGCCGGGCAGGATGAGCGGCATGGTGACCTTGAAGAAGACGCGGACGGGACTGGCCCCCAGGCTCGCGCCCGCGCGCACGAGGTTGTTGTCGAAGCCCGCCAGCGTGGCCGACACGGTGATGACGACGAAGGGCACGCCGATGGTGGCGTGGGCGAAGACGAGGCCCGCGAGCGAACCGGTGAGGCCGATGCGCGAGTAGAAGTAGTACATGCCCGCGGCCGTGATCACGATCGGCACGATGATCGGCGAGATCAGCACCGCCAGGATCGCCGGTTTGCCCGGATACTCCGCCCGGTTCAGGCCCAGGGCGGCCAGCGTGCCCAGAACGGTCGCCACCAGGGTGGCGAAGAAACCGACGATGATGCTGTTGCGCAGGCCGAGCAGCCATTGCGGGCTGTTGAAGAACTCCTCGTACCAGCGCAGCGAGAAGCCCGGCATGGGATAGGTGAAGTAGGGTTCGGAATTGAAGCCCAGCGGGATGATCACCAGGATCGGGACGATCAGGAAGGCGAAGACGGCCGCGCAGATGACGCGGAAGCCCACGTACCAAGCCCTGTCGAGCGGCGTCGCGTAGCTCGGAAGCGCCATTCTAGCTCACCTTCAGGCGGTCGATGCCGACGAACCGGTTGTAGACGAGGAACATGACGACGGTGAGCGCCAGAAGGATCGCCGACAGCGCCGCGCCCAGCCCCCAGTTGGCCAGCCTGCCCATGTTCTCGGCGATCCAGTAGCTGATCATCTGGTCTTCCGGACCGCCCACCAGCGCCGGCGTGATGTAGTAGCCCAGCGAGAGGATGAAGACGAGCAGGGTGCCGGCGCCGACGCCGGGCATGCACTGCGGCAGATAGACCTTCAGGAAGGCCTTCCAGCCGGGCGCCCCGAGCGAGGCGGCCGCGCGCATGTGCCATGGGTTGATGCCTTTCATGACGCTGTACATCGGCAGCACCATGAAGGGCAGCAGGATGTGGACCATGGCGACATAGACGCCGAAACGGTTGCGCACCAGCTCCTGGGGCTCGTTCCACAGGCCCAGCCAGATGGCCGTGTCGTTCACCAGGCCCTCGTTCTGCAGCAGCACGAGCCAGGAAGTGGTGCGGACCAGCAGCGAGGTCCAGAACGGCAGCAGGACGAGGATGAGGAGCAGATTGCTCCGCCGTGTCGGGAGCGTCGCCAGCAGGTAGGCGATCGGCAGGCCCAGGACGAAGCAGAGGACGGTGACGGCGAAGCTGATCTCGATCGTGCGGATCAGCACCTCGACATAGATCGCCCGGCCCTCCGCGACATCGACGATCTCGCCCGTCCCGTCGCGCCTCAGATCGATGGCCCAGAGCATGTAGTAGTCGGAATAGCGCACGGAAGCGCGCTTGACCGCGAGCCAGTAGGCCGGATCGGCCCAGTCGCTGTCGATGTCGATGAAGCCCTCGTGGATCGCGTCCGGCGACAGCGGCGCCAAGTCGTCCGCCGCGCGCGCCGTCTTCTTCAACATCGACCGGAAGCCGGAAATGTCGTAGTTCAGCCGCTTCGAGACGCGGCCGAACCCGCCGCGGTCGGCCATGGCCAACTCTTCCGCGAAGACGACCATGGTCTCCGTTGGGGGAAAGCCTTGGCCGTCCCACTCCCTGAACGCCTCGGCCGTGCGCGGCAGGGCGTCGTTGACCTCCGGGTCCTCGACGGAAATCGTCAGCAGGGAGAGGATCGGAAACACGAACGCGACGATCAGGAAGACGAAGAGCGGAGCGATCAGCGCCAGCGCCCAGACCTTGCGCATGCGCTCCGCGCGGCGCAGCCTGATCTTGAGCGGCACGCCATCGGCGGCCATCATCGCATCGGGTTCGGCCGTGGACGCCATCCGCGTCGCGCTCTCGTCCGTATGTCGTCGATCGGGGAGAATGGGGGGCGCGGTCGCGCGACCGCGCCCCTCACTCGACGGAACGCCTTACTGCGCGCGCCACACCTGGAAGCGCTCGGTCAACTCTTCCTCGTGGTCGGCCCACCAGACGGTGTCGACCCAGAGCGCGTTGCCGAGATTCGCCGGAGAGGTCGGCAGGTCCCGCAGGATGTCCGGGTTGACGAGCTCGGCCGCCTCCGTGGTCGTGGGACCGTAGGAGATGTACTGCGACTGGCGGGCCATCACCTCCGGACGGCTGGCGTACTCGATGAACTTCATGGCCAGATCGTACTCGGGATGGCCGGCCGGCGTGACCCACAGATCGTAGTCGATGGTCTGGCCGTCCCAGACGATGACGAAGTTCTTGCCCTCGTTGACGATGGCGTCGTAGATGCGCCCGTTCCAGCCGGTGGTCATCACCACCTCGCCGTCGGACAGGAGCTGCGGCGCCATCGAGCCCGTATCCCACCAGATGATGTCGTCCTTGATGGTGTCGAGCTTGGCGAACGCGCGCGCGACGGCCTCTTCGTCGTTTTCGTGGAGATAGGCGTTGACCTCGCTGGCCGACATGCCGTCGGCCATCAGCGCCATCTCGAGCGTGGCGCCCATGCCCTTGGCGTAGAGGCCGCGCTTGCCGGGGAACTTCTCGGTGTCGAAGAAGTCCGCGATCGTGGACGGCGTCTCGCCATCCATGAAGCTGTCGCCGTCATAGGCGTAGACGGTCGCCCACGAGATCGTGCCGACCGCGCAGTCCAGCGCGGCGCCGGGCAGGAAGCGGTCCATGCCGCCCATCATCTCCCAGTCGATCTCGGCCAGAAGGCCCTCGTCGCAACCGGCCATGGCGGTGCCGGACTCGCTGTCGATCACGTGCCACTTGTAGTCGCCCGTCTCGACCTGGACGCGGATCTCCGACAGGGAGCCGCCCCACTCGTCCTCCAGCACGACCAGATCGACCTCCTTGGCCGCCGGCTTGTAGTAGGCCTCGCGCTGGCTCGCGGAATAGGCGCCGCCCCAGGACGCGACCGTGATTGTGTCCTCGGCCTGGGCCGGCGAGGTCGCCGACAGACCCACCAGCGCCGCGCCCGTCAGGGCCGCCGCCGAAACTCCCACAAAACCCTTCATGATGATCGTCTCCCTTGAAGGTTGCCTGTTGTTGTGCGGAACGTCCGGGAAGCTTGCCGCGCCCCGGCCCTCCGCGCAAGTCTCATGCCGCGAACGCGCGGCCTCCGCGTGGCCCGACAATCAGGCCGCGTCCAGCGCCCGGCAGTCGCCCGACCGCCAGCCGATCGCGATGTCCTGCCCCAGCTCGAAAGACCGCGCCCCCGACCCTCGCGGCATCTTGATGACGAAGTCGTCCTGTCCGCACGCCTCCACGCGCACCCGCGTGTGGTCGCCCATGTAGATCTGCTCGCGCACGATGGCGGGGTAGGTGTCGTCGCAGCCGTCGCCGTCGGCGGGTTCGAGCACGATGGCCTCGGGCCGCAGAGACAGCGTCGTCGCCTCGCCGGCCGCGCCGACGTTCACCGGCAGCGCCTTCACCGTCTGGCCGTTCGGCAACTCCACCAGGCAACGGTCGCCCGAGATGTCCCTGACGGTGCCGTTGACCCGGTTGTTCTCGCCGATGAACTGGGCGACGAACGCGTTCTTGGGCCGCTCGTAGAGCTCCTCCGGGCCGTCGAGCTGCTGGATCACCCCGTCGTCGAACACCGCGATGCGGTTCGACATCGTGAGCGCCTCGCTCTGGTCGTGGGTGACATAGACGAAGGTGAGGCCGACATTCTCGTGAATGTGCTTCATCTCGATCTGCATCTGCTCGCGCAGCTTCTTGTCGAGCGCGCCGAGCGGCTCGTCCATCAGCACGATCCGGGGCTCGAAGACCAGGGCGCGCGCCAGCGCGACGCGCTGCTGCTGGCCGCCCGAAAGCTGGCCGGGACGGCGGCGCTCGAAGCCGGTCAGCTCGACCATGGCGAGCGCGGCGGCGATCTTCCGGTCCTGCCCGGACTTCGGCACGTTGTGGCACTGCAGCGGGAACGCGAGGTTCTCGTAGACCGTCATGTGCGGGAAAAGCGCGTAGTTCTGGAACACCATGCCGATATCGCGCTTGTGCGGGGGCACGGTCCTGAGCGAGCGGCCGTCGAGGATGATATCGCCGTGGGTCGTCGATTCGAACCCGGCCAGCATCATCAGCGTCGTCGTCTTGCCCGATCCCGACGGGCCGAGAAGGGTCAGGAACTCGCCCTGTTCGATGTCGAGATTGAGGTCCTTCACGACCAGGATCTCGCCGTCATAGGTCTTCTGCACGTTCTCGAAGCGGACGAGCGGTTCGTTCGCCCCCGTGCGATTCTGGCCCGAATCGGTCATGTGTCCCGTCGTCCCGCCCCAAATCCGGACTTGTCCGGCATGGTTGTGTCCAGCCTTGCGCCCGGCCGCGCAAGATCAAATCGCATCGGAATCGGCCGGCTGTCAACAGGAGTCCGCGCCGGTCCCCGCAAAATTGCCGTTCCGGCGGGCTTGCCCCGGCGGATCGGGCGATCCACCTAGAGACGGCCATGGAGATCGACGCCCCGTCCTCGCGCCTGATCGGAGCCGCCGTTCTCGCCGCCGGCTTGTCGTGCGCCGGTCAGCCAGCCCCCGCCGGCGCGGACGATCCGCCGTCGTTGCCGGTGTCGAACGAGCGGGCGATCGCCGCCGCCGCCGCGACCGGCCTTCTCGCCCGCGACGACTTCGAGACCGTCCCCGATCCCCATGTCGGCGAGGTGATCGTCGGCCGGCCGGCCGACGACGCCCGGTTCAGCGTCGTCCTGGTGCGGGGCGAGGACGGGCCGAGCCAGATCCAGGTCATCATGACGCCGCCCTGGGAAGACGTGACGGCCCGCGTCGAGCTGGCGGCCCGCATCGCGGAGCATCTCGTCAGCCCGCCCGGAACCCTCCCGCCCCCGCCGCCGGTCGAGGCCGGCCTCGACCCGATGAGTCCGATGGCGGCCTGGCTCTACGGCCTGCTCTACGAGGCCTGGCTCGGGTGGCCGGGCTCCGAGCGGCGTCTGGTGCGGGCGCGCGACGGCGTCGCCGTCATCGTCGAAGGCGCGCCGCCGGACAACTGGAGCGTCACGTTCGCCGTCGACCGGGACTTCGGCGATTCCACCTGGCCCGGAGAGACGCCCGGCCTCGATCCGCCCGGGGTGGCCGAGGCGCGACGGCTGATCCGCGAGGGCCGCTATCGCGAGGCGAGCGATCTCCTCCTGCCGCTGGCCGAGGCGCCGCGGGCGGCCCGGCTTCTGGGCGACATGCACCGCTTCGGCCGCCTCGGACCGCCCGACCACCGGACCGCCACCGACTGGTATCTGATCGCGGGACGCTTCCGCCTGCCGGTCGCGATCTGGTCCCTCGCGGCCATGCACACCGAAGGCTGGGGCGCGTTCTTCGTCAGCAACTTCAAGGCGCCGCTCCTCGTCGCCGCCGCCGAGGCCGGATCGGCCGACGCGCTCTACGTCCTTTCCGGAACCCAGGCCGGCGTGAACTATGTCAGGCCCGAAGGCGTGACGGCGGCCGATCAGGTCCTGCGGTCCGCGCGTTGGGGCCTGCTGCCGGCCCAGTTCGACATCGCCCGGCGGTACGCCGCGGGCGACGGCGTCGACCGGGACCCGGTCGAGGCCTACGCCTGGGCGCTGGCCGCGCTCGACGCGACCGGCCCCGGACTCGACTACATTCCCGCCCGCCGGCTGGCCGACGCGTTGGGACAGGGCCTCGGCCCGGCGGAGATCGAGGCGGCCGTCGCGCGTTCGGCCGATCTCGTCACCGGACCGCCGCCCTGGCCGCCCGAGGGCGTGACGCCGCCCGGCGTGGAGACGGTCGAACCGTAGAGGGGGTTCACCCGCCGGGGTGGGCGAATCCCGTTTTCCCGGCCGCGCGGAATCGGGCATGATCGGACCGTTCCGGGCGATTCGACGCGAACGGAGGCCGCGATGCGGGCCCATGGAAACACGGTGTCCGTCGAGGAGCTGATCGTCAGGCAGAAGCCCGGCTTCACCCTGGAGCAGCCGTTCTACCGCGACGCCGGGATCTTCAGGCGCGACATGGCGAAGATCGTCTCCAGGCTCTGGCTCTATGTCGCGCACGTTTCCGAGATTCCGGAACGCGGCGACTTCCTGCTCTACCGCATCGGCGAGGAGTCCATCGTCGTCGTGCGCGGGCGCGACGGCGAGATCCGCGCCTTCTTCAACGTGTGCCGCCACCGGGGCAGCCGCATCTGCCTCGAGGAGAAGGGCAACGTCCGCACGCTCACCTGTCCCTATCACGCCTGGGTCTACGACCTCGAGGGGCGCCTGATCGGCGCGCGCGGCATGCCCGACGATTTCGACGGGTCCGAGTACCCGCTGCACGCCTGCCGGGCGCGCGTGGCTCACGGCCTCGTCTTCGTCTGCCTCGCCCGTCCCGACGATCCGGACGTCGCCGATTTCGCCGGCATCGCCGCCGATCTCGACGCCTTCGCCGGCCGGCACCGCCTCGCCGAGACCAGGATCGCGCACCGGGAGGTCTATCCGACCCACGCCAACTGGAAGCTCGTGGTCGACAACTTCCTGGAGTGCTACCACTGCGCGCCGGCGCATCCCGAATACACCATGGTCAACGCCTTCGTGAAGGCGCAGGACAGGGGGCTCGACGGCTACGACGAGGCGACCGGGGCCTGGGAGGAGAAGGCCCGCGCTCTCGGCCATCCCGTCGGGACGGACTACGGCGAGGACCCGGATTCCCCGCAGCCGCACGGCTACTGGCGCCAGCCGATCCGGGACGGCTTCGTCACGCTGTCGCAAGACGGCCGGCCCGTCGCGCCCCTGCTCGGCGATCTGGAGCATTGGGACGGCGGCGAGACGGGCTTCACCTTCGGGCCGCTGTCCTACGCCTACCTCTGTTCGGACCACCTCTGCACGTTCCGCTTCACGCCGGTGACGCCGGAGTTCTCCGAGGTCGTTCTCACCTGGCATGTCCGGGCGGACGCCGAGGAGGGCGGGGGTTACGACCTCGATCGCCTCAAGTGGATGTGGGACGTCACGACGGTCGAGGACACCAGGATCATCATCGACAACCAGAAGGGCGTGAACTCCGCCCGCTACGCGCCCGGTCCCTACGCGCCCCTGGAGGGCTCGTCGGCGGCGTTCGCCCGCTGGTACCTCGGCCGGCTCGCCGCCTGACAGGCCGGCCCGTCATTTCCGTTGACGGGCGGGCGGCGCCGGCGGGAGAGTTGCCCCGGCAATCCCCTCGGGAGCCTCGCCATGACCCGTCGCGAGACCGTGTCGTTCGACGATCTGGTGGCGCGCCAGACGCCGGACATGTCGCTGGAGCGCCCGTTCTACACGGACCGCTCGATCTTCGAGCGGGATATCGAGCGCATCGTGTCCCGCCAGTGGCTCTTCGTCGACCACGTCTCGGCCATCCCGAAGGCCGGCGACTACGTGCTCTACGAGGTCGCCGGCGAGTCCATCGTCGCGGTCCGCGGCAGGGACGGCGTCGTCCGCGCGTTCTACAACGTGTGCCGCCATCGCGGCAGCCGCATCTGCCTGGAGCCCAGGGGCAACCTGCGCACGCTGACCTGCCCCTATCACGCCTGGGTCTACGACCTCGAAGGCTCGCTGATCCACGCGCCGCTGATGGCCGGCGACTTCGACAAGAGGGACTGGCCCCTGCACCCCTGCCGCGTCTCGGTGCGCGAAGGCCTGATCTTCATCGCGCTCGCCGAGGACGTCGAGACGGCGCGCCTCGACGAGGCGATGGAGGCGCTCGGGCCCTACGCCAGCCCCTACGAGCTCGCCGGCGCCAAGGCGATCCACACGGCGACCTACCCGACCGACGCCAACTGGAAGCTCGCGGTCGAGAACTTTCGCGAGTGCTACCACTGCGCGTCGGCGCACCCCGAGTACACCATGGTCAACGCCTATGTGAACGACGGCGCCCGGGAGCCCGAGAAGCGCGCCAGGGCGGTCCGGGACTGGGTCTCCGAATGGGAATCCCGGGGCGTCGTGGCGCGCGACCTGCGCGCCTGGGGCGACAGCATGGAGGCGGTCCAGCCTTTCGGGGCCTTCCGCCAGCCGATCCGTGAGGGCTACTGGACGCTCTCGGAAGACGGCCGGCCCGTCGCGCCGCTCATGGGCCGTCTCGAGGAATGGGACAAGGGCGAGACGCTGATGATCTTCGGCCCGCTCTTCTACGTCTACCTGGCCAACGACCACGCCACGCTGTTCCGCTTCACGCCGGTCGGCGAGAGGCACACCGAGGTCGTCGTGTCCTGGCTGGTGCGCGGCGACGCCGAGGAAGGCCGGGACTACGACGTCGACAGGGTGATCTGGATGTGGGACGTGACCACGGTCGAGGACACCAAGATCATCAACGACAACCAGCTCGGCGTGAACTCCCGGCGCTACGCGCCGGGCCGCTATTCGGAGCGGGAGTACGGCACCCGCAACTTCGTGGCGTGGTACCTGACCCAGCACGGCGGCAAGACGGCCGGGCCCGGGCCTCCGACCATGGGCCAGTAGCTCCCGCCCGGCTCCGGGCCGGACGCGCTTGCCCGGCGACGGGAAACCCGGCGCGGTCGCTCATCCCGAGGCGGCGCGTCAGCGCCGTATCGAGGGACGCCCCGGAACGAGGGACGCCCCGGAACGAGGGACGCCCCGGAACGAGGGAAGGGTGGAACCTCGGACGAACGCGATGGACTCGCCTTGCGCGAATGCGGCCGCGCCGGCGAAACGCGGCTTGAGCGCGGCGGCGCGGCGGGCCATATCTGGGCCGGTCCGGAATCGTCCGGGCCACGGACGCATCGACGGGAGAGACCAGCCATGACGATCGAGGTCGGCGACACCATGCCCCAGGGCGCCATGCACACGATGACGGCCGGCGGGCCGCGGGAAGTCGGCGCCGCCGACCTGTTCGACGGCAAGAAGGTCGTCCTGTTCTCGGTGCCCGGCGCGTTCACGCCGACCTGCTCGGCCAAGCACCTGCCGAGCTTCGTGAAGCACGCCGACGCCCTCAGGGCCAAGGGCGTCGACACCATCGCCTGCATGGCCGTGAACGACGCCTTCGTCATGGGCGCCTGGGGCGAGCAGCAGGATGTCGGCGACAAGGTGATGATGCTCGCCGACGGCAACGCCGACTACTCCAGGGCCCTGGGCCTGGAGCTCGACCTCACCGGCGTCGCCTTCGGCATGCGCGGCAAACGCTTCTCGCTGCTCGTCGACGACGGCGTCGTGCAACGGGTCAACGTGGACGAGGACGGCTACGGTTCGACCAGCGCCGAGACCATGCTCGAACAGATCGGTTGAGCGCGGGCGTCCGGCGCCGAGCGCCGAGCGCGAATCAGGGCGCGTAGGGAGCCATGCCCCGGCGCGCGAGCGTGTCGGCGCGCTCGTTGCCGGGGTCGCCGGCATGGCCCCTGACCCAGCGCCATTCGACCTCGTGGCGCCGGGCGGCCGCATCGAGCGCCCGCCAGAGGTCCGCGTTCTTGACCGGCTTCTTCGCCGCCGTGCGCCAGCCGTTGCTCTTCCAGCGCGGCAGCCATTGCGTGACGCCGTCCCTGAGATAGGTGCTGTCGGTGTGGAGCGTCACGCGGGCCGGCCGTTTGAGCGTCTCGAGCGCCCGGATCGCCGCCAGGAGCTCCATGCGGTTGTTGGTCGTCTCCGCCTCGCCGCCCGAAAGCTCGCGCTCCTCGCCGCGCCAGCGCAGGACCGCGCCCCATCCGCCGGGGCCCGGGTTGCCCGAGCAGGCGCCGTCCGTGTAGATCGTGACCGCGCCGCTCACCGGTCGAGCAGCCCGTAGGCGGCGGCGCTCTCGACCCCGCGGTGGAAGCGCATCCTGGCGAGATACTCCCGGGGGTCCTTCGGCGTCACCAGGGCACCGTCGACGGGATGCAGCCAGTCGAACAGCCGCGTGAGCAGGAAACGGAGCGCCGCGCCGCGCGCGAGCAGCGGCAGCGCCTCGACCTCGGCCGCCTCGAACGGGCGGACCCGGCGATAGGCCCCGAGCAGGGCCCGCGCCTTGGTGACGTTGAACTCGCGCGCGTTCTCGAAACACCAGGCGTTGAGGCAGATGGCCACGTCATAGGCGAACAGGTCGTTGCAGGCGAAATAGAAATCGATCAGGCCGCTGAGCCTGTCGCCGTCGAAGAATACGTTGTCGCGGAAGAGGTCCGCGTGGATCACGCCGGACGGCAGGCCGGAGGGCCACCCGGCCTCGATCGCGGCCAGTTCCGACGCGATCTCGTCCGACAGGCCGGGCTCGATCCCGTCGGCGCCGCGGCCGCAGCCCTCGACGAGCTTGCGCCAGCCTCCCAGCGACAGCGCGTTGGGGCGTCTGGGCGCGAAGCCGGCCCCCTTCAGGTGCATGTCGGCGAGCGCGCGGCCCACGCCGCCGCAGTGGCCGGCGGTCGCCCGGCGCGGCGACACCCCCTTCAGGAAGCTGACGATCGCCGCCGGCCGGCCGTTGAGTTCCTTCAGCGCCGCTCCGCCGCGGTCCTCGATCGGGATCGGGCAGGGCACGCCGCGGCGCGCCAGATGGTCCATCAGGCCCAGGAAGAACGGCAGGTCCGCGGCGCTCACGCGCTTCTCGTAGAGCGTCAGGACGAAGGGTCCGGCCTCGGTCATCATGAAGTAGTTGCTGTTCTCGACGCCCTCCGCGATTCCCTTCAACGACAGCAACGACCCCAGGTCGTAGTCGCGCAGGAACTCCGCCAGGTCCTCGGCTGCGACGTCGGTGTAGACGGCCATGGCGGGACGACGTCAGCCCGACAGGTCCCGGGGCAGCTTGAAGCGCACGTCCTCGCGCGTGACCTCGACTTCCTCGATGGCGAGCTCGCGGTCTTCGCCGAGCGCCTCGAGCACCTCCTCGACGAGCACCTCCGGCGCGGACGCACCGGCCGTGACGCCCAGCGTGGCGATTCCCGACAGGTCCATCGACCCGAGATCCCGGGCGCCGGCGATGAGAACCGCGTCGCGCGCGCCCGACGCCCTGGCGACCTCGACCAGCCGGACCGAGTTCGACGAGTTGCCGGCGCCGATCACGAGCATCCGGTCGCAGCGCCCGGCGATCGCCTTCACCGCTTCCTGGCGGTTGGTCGTCGCATAGCAGATGTCCTGGCGATGAGGCCCGCGAATGTCCGGGAAACGGCGGCGCAGGATGGCGACGATCGAGGCCGTGTCGTCGACCGACAGGGTGGTCTGCGTGATGTAGGCGAGCGCCTCGCGGTCGTCCGGCTCGACCGTCTCGGCGTCGGCCTCCGACTGCACCAGGAGAATCGAGCCCGCGGGAAGCTGGCCCAGGGTGCCGACCACCTCGGGATGGCCGGCATGCCCGATCAGGATCATTCGCCGGCCCGCCCCGTGGTGCTTCTCGGCGTCGCGGTGGACCTTGCTCACGAGCGGACAGGTCGCGTCGAGGAAGTAGAGCCGGCGCTTCCTCGCCTCGGCCGGAACGGACTTCGGCACGCCGTGGGCGGAGAACACGACCGGTCGGCCGTCGTCCGGGATCTCGTCGAGCTCCTCGACGAAGACCGCGCCCTTCGCCTCCAGGGCCTCGACGACATGGCGGTTGTGCACGATCTCGTGGCGCGCGTAGACCGGGGCGCCATGCCGCTCGATCGCCCGTTCGACGATCTGGATGGCGCGGTCGACGCCGGCGCAGAAGCCCCGGGGGCTGGCGAGCAGGACATGCATGGGCGGCCGCTTCCGGGGCGCGTTCACGTTCGGACCATCCTCGTTCCCGCGGCGGGCGTCCAACGGGCCGGCGCCCCGCCACGGCCTTGTTCGCGGGCCCGTGCGCCACTATTGTGGCCCCGCCTCACATAGCCGTTCCGGCGGCGTCATGGAAGGACCGGACATGAGCGAAGATGTCGTGATCGCGCGGAAGGCGCCCTACAAGGTCGAGATGAAGGCCGGCGAGAAGTACTTCTGGTGCGCCTGCGGACGCAGCGCGACCCAGCCGTTCTGCGACGGCGCGCACAAGGCGGTCGGCATGAGGCCCGTGATCGTCACGGCCGACGAGGACAAGACCGCATGGTTCTGCGGCTGCAAGCACACCGCCGGCCGGCCGTTCTGCGACGGCACCCACGGCACGCTGTGACCGTGGCCGCGAAGACCGGCGTCCCATGATGTCCGGCTGGCGGTCGGCCGGGCGCGCCCTGGCCCTCTGGTGCGCCGCGTCGGGGCTCGCCGCATGCGAAAGCGAGGACGGGGCCGTCGTCCTCACCTGCCCGCAGGTGTTCATCGTCGATGAGACTTCGCGCCTGACGCTCCATGCGCCCGGAGAGGGCCGCGACATCCGCGACATCCGGTTCGACGCCGGCATCGGCTCGGTCGACTGGCGGTGCGAGTTCCATTCCGACGAGAACCGCGTTGACGTGGAGGTCCGCTTCGGCGTCCGGGCCCTGCGCGGCCCGGCGGCGGAAGACCCGGTCGGGCGCTTCCCTTATTTCGTCGCCGTCGCCGACCCGCAAGGCGACGTGCTCGCCAAGCGGGTGTTCGCCATCGAGGTCGAGTTCCCGGGCAACGCCATCGAGATCGGCCACATCGAAACGGTCGTCCAGAGGCTGCCCTACTCCAGGATCGCCGACGCCTCGAGGCACACGATCTACATCGGGTTCCAGTTGACGGCCGAACAGCTCGGCGAGGTCCGCGCCGGCGACCCGCTCTGACTCCCGGACGCGGAACGCGCCGGGCCGTTTTCGGGACGGGCAAGCTGCCCACAGAGCCTCGAGGCGCGGGCGGACGCGCGGTTGACCGCCGGCGGCGGCGGTGGCCATCATGGCGCCGAGCGCCCGCGGGAGAGGCCGGCGCCGAAGGGGGAGGCCGGCATCGCCGGCGAACGCTCTCGGGACCGGCGACAGAGGGGGCCGCGCTGTCGCGCTGGCGTCTTCCGCGCGCGAAGGAGGCCGTGTGAGCGCCGAAGCCGACCTGACGACGACGCCCCTGTCGAACCTCCACCGGGACCTGGGCGCGCGCATGACGCCCTTCGCGGGCTTCTCCATGCCGGTCCGGTATCCGGCCGGCGTCATCGCCGAGCATACGCACACGAGACGGGCCGCGGGCCTGTTCGACGTGTCCCACATGGGCCAGATCCGCCTGACGGCCAGAGGCGGCGGTGGCGTCGAGCGGGCCGCCGCGGCGCTCGAGCGCCTGACGCCCGGCGACATCAAGGCCCTGCGGCCGGGCCGCATGCGCTACACCCAGTTCACCGACGAGCGGGGAGGCATCCTCGACGACCTCATGGTGACGTCGATGGGCGACCACCTCTATCTCGTGGTCAACGCGGCGACCGGGGCCGGGGATGTGGCTCTCCTCGAGGCGGGCCTCTCCGGGGACTGCGAGATCGAGGTCCTGGAACGCCGGGCGCTGGTCGCGGTGCAGGGTCCGAAGGCCGTCGCCGCGGTCGCCCGCCTGATTCCCGATGCGGCCCGGCTCACTTTCATGCAAGCCGCCACGTGGTCCTACGAGGGCGAACGCCTGCCGATCAGCCGTTCCGGCTACACCGGCGAGGACGGTTTCGAGATCTCGGTTCCCGGCCATGCGGCCGAAGCCTTCGCGCGCCGCCTCCTGGGCGAGGACGAGGTCGAGCCGGCGGGGCTCGGCGCGCGCGACAGTCTCCGGCTCGAGGCGGGGCTTTGCCTCCACGGTCACGACATCGACGAGACCACGACGCCGGTCGAGGCCGGGCTGGCCTGGTCGATCCGACGGCGGCGCGGGGAGGAAGGCGGCTTTCCGGGCGCCGAGGCGATCCGGCGGCAGCTTGCCGAAGGCCCGCCGCGCAGGCGCGTCGGACTCCGTCCCCTGGGCCGGGCGCCGGTGCGCGAAGGAGCCGCCATCCGCGGCCCGTCGGGGAAACGGGTCGGCGCGGTGACCAGCGGCGGTTTCGGCCCGACCGTGGGCGGCCCCGTCGCCATGGGGTACGTCGAGGCGTCCCTGGCGGCTCCGGGGACGGCTCTGGAACTGGAATTGCGCGGCAGGGGAGCGCCGGCCGAGGTGACGGCCCTGCCTTTCGTGCCGCCGGGTCGCCGCGGGGGCGGACGCGAGGCGGAGGGAGGCCGACGATGAGCGACAGGCTTTACAGCAGGGACCACGAATGGGTCGAGGTGAACGGCGACATCGCGACCGTCGGCATTTCCGACCACGCCCAGGACCAACTGGGCGACGTGGTGTTCGTGGAGTTGCCGGAGACCGGCCGCGCGGTCGCCCGGAACGAGCAGGCCTGCGTGGTCGAGTCCGTGAAGGCGGCGAGCGAGGTCTACGCGCCGGTCGCCGGCGAGGTCGTCGAGGTCAACGGGGCGCTCGTCGACGATCCCGCCCGGGTGAACGCCGACCCCCACGGCGAAGGCTGGTTCGTGCGCCTGCGCATCGACGAGCCCGGCCAGCTCGCCGACCTGATGGACGAGCAGGCCTACCGGGCCTACCTCGCGGAGCTCGAATGATGCGCTACCTGCCCCAGACCGACGCCGACCGACGCGCCATGCTGGAGGTCATCGGGGCCGCGGGCATCGACGACCTCTACGTCGACGTTCCCCGTTCGGCCCGTCTCGAGGGTCCGCTCGACCTGCCCCCGCACCGGGGCGAGCTGGAGGTCGAACGGGCGCTCGAGGCCATGGCGGCGAAGAACCTGCACGGCGGCGACGCGCCGTTCTTCATCGGCTGCGGTGCCTATCGCCATCATATTCCGGCCTCGGTGGACGCGCTCGTCCAGCGTGGCGAGTTCCTCACCTCGTACACGCCCTATCAGCCCGAGATCAGCCAGGGCACGCTGCAGATGCTCTTCGAGTTCCAGACCATGGTCGCCATGCTCACCGGCATGGATGTCGCCAACGCGTCGATGTACGACGGCGCGTCCGCGACGGCCGAGGCCGTGCTCATGGCCAACCGCGTGACCCGGCGCGACCGGGCCGTGCTGTCCGGGGGGCTGCATCCGCACTATCGCGAGACCGTCGAGACCTACGCCCGCTGCGGCGGTTTCGAGGTCGCGGGCGCGGCGCTGACGATCGAGGGCGCCGAGGATCCCGCCGCGCGGATCGACGGGCGGACGAGCTGCGTCGTCGTGCAGACGCCCGACGTCATGGGCCGCCCGCACGACCTGCGCGGCCTGGCCGATGCCTGCCACGCGGCCGGCGCCCTGCTGGTCGCCGTGGTCACGGAGGTCGTCTCGCTGGGCCTCGTCGCGTCGCCCGGCGAGATGGGCGCCGACATCGTGGCGTGCGAGGGCCAGTCCCTGGGCAACCCGATGAGCTTCGGCGGTCCCTGTCTCGGCCTGTTCGCGACGCGCGGGAAACACGCGCGGCAGATGCCGGGACGGCTGGCCGGCGAGACGGTCGATGCGTCCGGCCGTCGCGGCTACGTGCTGACCCTGTCGACCCGCGAGCAGCACATCCGGCGCGAGAAGGCGACGAGCAACATCTGCACGAACGCGGGCCTGTGCGCGCTCGCCTTCGCGATCCACCTCGCGCTCCTCGGCGAGGCCGGCCTGACGCGACTCGCCCGGCTCAATCACGAGGCGGCGCAGCGGACCGCCGAACGGCTCGAGGCGCTCGACGGCGTGACCGTGCTGAACGACAGCTACTTCAACGAGTTCACCGTGAGGCTCGCCAGACGGGCCGACGCCGTGGTCGAGGCCCTGGCGGATCGCGGCGTCCTCGGCGGCGTCCCGCTCTCCCGCTTCCTGCCCGACGACGAGGCCGCGGCCGACCTGATGGTCGTCGCGGCGACCGAGATGACGACCGCCGACGAGATCGAGGCCCTGGCGGCCGGGCTCGGGGAGGCGCTCGGATGACCGCCGCGCCGTCGTCGGGCCACCGCGGCCTCGTCATGGACGAGCCCCTGCTCTTCGAGCAGGACGCCCGGGGACGCACCGGCGTCGATCTGCCGGAGCCGGAGGGGCGCGCGCCGAGGCTGGGCGGGCTGGAGCGCGCGGGGCGCATCGGACTGGCGGGCCTGTCGGAGCCCCAGGCGGTGCGCCACTTCACGCGGCTGAGCCAGAAGAACTACGCCATCGATTCGGGCCTCTATCCGCTCGGCTCCTGCACCATGAAGCACAATCCCCGGCTCAACGAGAAGGCGGCGCGGACGCCGGGCTTCGCCATGGCGCATCCCCTGCAGCCTCCGCGGACGGTCCAGGGCTGCCTGGAGCTGATCGGCGCGCTCGCCCACTGGCTCGCGACGCTCACGGGCATGCCGGGCGTGGCCATGTCGCCCGCCGCCGGCGCCCATGGCGAGCTCGCCGGCCTCATGACGATCCGCGCCGCGCTGACCGACCGGGGCGACCCCAGGACGACGGTGCTGGTCCCGGAGTCCGCTCACGGCACGAACCCGGCGACGGCGGC
Organism: uncultured Alphaproteobacteria bacterium; assembly: GCA_958295695.1. Lineage (GTDB taxonomy): Bacteria > Pseudomonadota > Alphaproteobacteria > SP197 > SP197 > SP197. Next base: position 35,244 of record OY282363.1, read on the forward strand.
GCTGTGCGGCTACGGGGTGGAGGCGGTTCCGGCCAACGACAGGGGCCGGATCGACCTCGGCGCGCTCGGGCGGGCGCTCGACGGAAACGTCGCGGCGCTCATGCTCACCAATCCCAACACCTGCGGCCTGTTCGAGGACGAGGTGATCGAGGCGGCCCGGCTGGTCCACGACGCCGGCGCCTTCTTCTACGCCGACGGCGCCAACTTCAACGCCATCGTCGGCCGCGTCCGGCCGGGCGACTTGGGCGTCGACGCCATGCACATCAACCTGCACAAGACCTTCTCCACGCCGCACGGCGGCGGCGGGCCGGGCGGCGGGCCGGTGGCGCTTTCCGAACCGCTCGCGCCCTATGCCCCGCTCCCCCGCGTCGTGGCCGAAGGCGGGGGCTGGTCCCTGGTCGAGCGCGACGGGACGGGACGGTCCTGCGGGCGCCTGCGGAGCTTCCACGGCCAGATGGGCATGTTCGTGCGCGCGCTGGCCTACACGATGAGCCACGGCTCGGACGGTCTGCGCCAGGTCGCCGAGGACGCGGTGCTGAACGCCAACTACGTCATGGCGCGGCTCGAGGGCGCCTACAACGCGCCCTTCCCGGGTCCCTGCATGCACGAGTGCCTGTTCGACGATGAGACGCTGAGGGACACCGGCGTGAGCACGCTCGACCTCGCCAAGGCGATGATCGACGAGGGCTTCCATCCCATGACCGTGTACTTCCCGCTGGTCGTCCACGGCGCCATGCTGATCGAGCCCACCGAGACCGAGAGCAGGCAGGACCTCGACCTCTTCTGCGACGCCATGCTTCGCCTCATGGAGCGCGCCCGGTCGGGCGACGCCGCATGGTTCCGCGAGGCCCCGCGCCTCGCGCCCTGGCGCCGCCTCGACGAGACGACGGCGGCGCGCCGCCCGGTGCTGCGCTGGACGCCCGAGGCGGGTCGGCCAGTGGGAAACGACAGACCGGACTGAAAGGCGGCCGGTCGGGATTGCCGGCTCCGAACCGGTCGCGGGGAGCGCCTCAGTGGGCGTTCCAGACCCGCCGGCGATAGACCGGGCCGTCGAGGACCCTGACGCGCTCGACATTGATGTCGCGAAGCTGGCGGGACGACAGGAAGTCGAGCTCGTGGCGGGCGATGGCCCTGGCGCGCATCGTCTTCAGTCTGCTGGCGATCCTGGACATCGGGGGCGTCTCCGCGGTTGCCGTGGCGGCGGTCCGTCGCGGAGCCGCCGGCGCGTTGTCGATGGGGAAGAGATGCTCCCCTCCGGCCGGCGCCGCAAGCGGCGGCGGCGCATTCCAGGCATTCCGGGACCGCATGGGTTCCAACGCCGAGCGCGCCGCCCCTCGCAAGGGGAGACGCGCCCGGGGCAAGGACAAGGAGGCGGCGCGGGGAAAAGACGCGCCGCCTCCCGGAATCGACCGACGGTCCGGGCGGCTCAGGCCCGGTCGCCGTCGCCGGTCTTGCTCAGATGCTCCTTGGCCATGGCCTCCGCCCTGTTCTCGGCCCGGATCGACGCGACGATCGTGCCGACGCAAAGCGCCACGGAAACCAGGAGCCAAAGATACACGCCGGAACCTCCGGCATAGCTGAAATAGGCCGCGGCGCCCTCCCAGCTTTCGATGGGACTTGAACCGAACATTTCGGGTCTCCTTTCTACGGAAGTGTTCGCCGTTATCGGATGCCGGCCGGCGTCAGCCGCGCCAGTGCAGTTCGCTCGCGATCTGCTCGGGATAGGCCGGAGACGGGATCTCCGTGTCCATGCCGAGCTTCTGGATGTCGTCGCCGGCGCGGAGGATGCCGCACGCCTTGAGGATGAGCGACACGACATAGCCCGGCACGAAGCCGACCAGGATCATGACCGCGCAACCGACCGCCTGGCCCCAGAACGTGATGCCGGGGATGGTCTCGGACACCGCCGGATACCCGTGCAGGAAGACGCCGCATCCCAGCACGCCGACGATGCCGCAGAACCCGTGCACCGACACCGCCCCGACCGCGTCGTCGATGCCGCAGCGCTCGAGGAAGCGTTGGCCGTAGGGGATGATCGCGCCTCCCAGGAAGCCCAGGGCGAACGCGATCGGCGGGTAGTAGATATCCAGGCCCGCCGCGGCGGCGAAGATGCCGCCCAGGGCGCCCGACATCATCCAGAACGGGTCGCGGGTGACCGCGTAGGCGCCGATGATGCCGCCGGCGAAGCTCATGAGCAGGTTGAACGAGAAGGCCGACAGGGTCATCGGACCGCCGTAGATGTTGGCCCACTGGCCGGTGCCGTTGTAGATCAGGCAGGCGCCCATGAAGCCGACGAAGCCGATGATGATGATCATCAGGCCCGCGATGGTCATCGGCACGCTGTGGCCCCGGATGTTGTTGACCTCGCCGCCGGGCCCGAACTTGCCGAGGCGCGGCCCGAGGTTGATCAGCACGCCGAGCGCGAAGAAGCCCGAGATGATGTGGACCACGCCGGCCGCTCCGACGTCGTGGTAGCCGAACTCGGTGACCAGCCAGCCGTCGGGATGCCAGCCCCAGGCCGCGGCGACCAGCCAGGCGAACGAGCCCAGGACCACGGCGAGGACGATGAAGGCGCCCATGCGGATGCGTTCGATCACCGCGCCGGACATGATCGAGGCCGTCGTGGCCGAGAACAGCACGAAGGCGCCCCAGACGACGCCGGTCACGTTGTCGGCGAGGTTGGGACCCATGGCCTCGCTCCACGGCTCGGCGCTGGCGCCGGCTTCGAGGTCGGGGATCAGTCCGGGCGGGAAGGCGAGATAGACCCACCAGCCGAACATGAACATCGTGGGGATGATGAAGGCGAAGGCCAGGATGTTCTTGCAGCCCGACGCCAGGGTGTTCTTCACGCGGGAGGCTCCCATCTCGTACATCAGGAAGCCGGCGTGAATCGCGATCATCAGACCGATGGCCCAGAAGTAGTAGATTTCCAGGTTGATCGACGTCGTCCATTCGATCGCGGATTGCAGTTCTTCGGGTGTCATCGTGACAAAACCTCCAGTTCGGTTGACGGATATTCGGACAACCCGGCGTTTGTCCAGTTTTCCGGGTGGCCGGCATCGTCCGACCAAGCGCCTTGGCCGCGACGATGGCTCGCGACGGGGGAGGCCGGCCGGCATGGCCGGAAACCCCGTCTCAGTAGAATTTCAGATAACGCGCGCGCTCCCAGTCGCTGACGTGGTTGAGGTAGCCCAGCCACTCGTCCCTCTTGTACGACAGCCAGGCCTCGAACATCGCATCGCCGAAGGTCGCCCGCGCGAGACCGCTGGCCGCGAACGCCTCCAGCGCCTCGCCGAGAGTGCGCGGCAGCATCGCGACGCCGAGCGCCCGGAGCTCGTCGTCGGCCTTGATGTAGAGGTTGTCGGTGTGCGGCTCGCCGGGGTCGAGCTCCCGCTCGATCCCCTCGAGGCCCGCCGCCAGCACCATGGCGGCGCCGAGATAGGGGTTGCACGACGAGTCCGCCAGACGCAACTCGACCCTGCCGCCGCCGAGCGGAACGCGGAGCGTGTTCGTGCGGTTGTTGTCGCCGTAGCTGCGGAAGACCGGCGCCCAGGTGAAGCCCGAGTTGCTGCCCTTCAGGATCAGCCGTTTGTAGCTGTTGACCGTGGGCGCCACGACCGCCGAGACGGCCGGCAGGTGCTTCAGCACGCCGGCGACGAACCGGTATCCGAGCTCGGACAGGCCGCAGCCGCGCGGATCGTCCCCGGTCTCGAAAAGGTTGTCGCCGCCGGCCGTGTCGAACAGCGACATGTTGAAGTGGGCGCCGCTGCCGGCGTAGTGGCCCAGCGGCTTGGGCATGAAGCTGGCGTAGCCGCCGTGCTTGCGGGCGATCTCGTTCGCCAGGCGCCGGAAGAACACGAACCGATCCGCGGTCGTCAGCACGTCCGAATAGGAAAAATCGATCTCGAACTGGCCGATGCCGTCCTCGTGGTCGAACGAGTAGACATCCCAGCCCAGATCGTTCATGGCGGCGACGAGCTCGCCGATCCAGTCCAGGTTGTCGAGCAGGCGGGAGGTGTCGTAGGCCGGCTTGTCGAGATTGCGCCGCGGGCTGAGCGGCTGGCAGCCGTCGGTCGCGGGGTCGTCCCTGAAGACGAAGAATTCGGCCTCGACGCCCAGGTTCATGCCGAGGCCGCGCGCGGCGGCCCGGGCGACGACGCGGTTCAGGATGTTCCGGCTGCAGGCCTCGAAGGGCCTGCCCTCGCAGTGGAGGTTGCTGGCGAACCACGCGACTTCGGGCATCCAGGGCTGGATGGCGCAGGACGCGGGATCGGGATGCGCGGCGACCTCCTCGTCGTGGATCGACTGCGGCACGCCATCGAGCGCCGCTCCGGTACAGAGTTCCGAACCCGCCATGGCGCGGTCGAAATGGGCCATGGGCACCATCTTCGACTTCGAGACGCCGTGCATGTCGACAAAGGAGGGCAGGACGAACGCGACGCCGCGGGAGACCAGATGCTCCTTGAGCGCGCCGAGGTCCTTTCCGATGCTGGGACTCTCCGTCTTCCTCATGCCGCGCCGCACCGCCCGCCGCAACCGGCAAGGTCGATCCGGCATCCCCCCTTTGACAGTTCCCCGTTCGGCGCGGCGCCGACCGTGCCAGCCCGTCGATCCATCGGTCAAGTGTTGTCGATGGCGTTGGCGTGCGGGAAGGCGATATCCGTCTGGAGCCTTGTCCTGTCGTTCGGGAACGGCGGCGGTCCCCAAGCCCGCCGAAGGCCGCCCCCTTCGATACGCGGTCTCCGGCGGCTACCCGGGGTGAGAGAGATTTCGGGTGGGGACAAAGCACAAATCCCCTCATCCCGAGCAGATCCCGGAGGGACCGTATCGAGGGACGCCCCGTCGGCGGCCGTTCGGACGAGACCGGCCGTGTCAACGCGCCGTCATTCCTCCTCGAGCCGTTCCATGTCGTCGTCGCCGAGACCGAAGTGATGGCCGATCTCGTGGATGATCGTGTTGGCGATCAAGTCCTCCAGCGTGTCCTCGCCCGCGGCCCAGGCGTCCAGCAACGGCCGGCGGTAGAGGTAGATGCGGTCGAGGTCGCCCGGCGCATCGACGACGGAGGCCCGGTCGAGGGACACGCCCTGATAGAGGCCCAGAAGGCCGAACCAGTCGTCGATCTCCATCTCGTCGAGCACATCGGCCTCGGGGAAGTCCTCGACCAGGATGGCGATCCCGCGAACGTGACGGCGCAGCGCTTCGGGGATCGCGGTCATGGCTTCCTCGGCGAGGGCCGCGACCTCCTCGGCGCCGGGCGGGAGTCCGAAGCGGCGCGTCATGGAGCCGGGACGCCCGCGCCCTTGTCCCGCCGCGAGCGGTCCCCATAATCCGCGGACTCGGGGACCGGAGGGTTCGGGATGGCGCGGAAACTCGACGACGCCGCGCGCGACGCGGCGCTCGGGACACTGGATGGCTGGAGTCTGGCCGAGGGCCGCGAGGCGATCGTCAAGTCGTTCCGGTTCGACGATTTCATGAGCGCCTTCGGGTTCATGGGCCTGATCGCGGTCTATGCCGACGTTGTCGACCATCATCCCGAATGGTTCAACGTCTATAACAGGGTCGATGTCACGCTCGCGAGCCACGACGTCGACGGGATCTCCGAACGCGACATCGCCATGGCGCGGTTCATGGACCGCGCCGCGAAGAAGGCGGAGAAGAAGGCCGCGTGACGTCCGTCGCCTCGGAGCGGCCTCGTCCGGTCACGGTCCGTTCCGGCCGGGCGGCGCCGCCCGGCCGGTGACATGAGGCGAGCGCGCGGCCTCCCTGGCCGCGCCCGCGGCTTTCATCCTGGCCTCGCGGTGGGTGACGTAGATCGTGCTCGTGGCGATGACGCCCGCGCCCACCCAGGTCCAGGCGTCGGTCGGCTCGGAGAAGGCGAACCAACCGATGACCGCGACGATCGGAAGACGGACGAAATCGAAGGGCACCAGGTAGGTCGTGTCGGCCATCGAGAAGGCGCGCGTGAAGGCGAGATGCGAGAGCGTCGCGATGGCGCCCAGGGACGCCAGCCAGAACCAGCCTTCCGCGGTCGGCCACGACCAGACGAAGAACGCCGGCGCGAACGAGACCGGCGTGAGCAGCATGTTCTGCCAGACCACCAGGGCGGTCGGCGATTCCGTGCTCGTCAGCTTCTTCATGACGACCACCGAAAGCGCCATGGTCGCCGCCGAGAAGATGACGATCAGCTCGCCCCAGCCGACCGGTTCGGAGCCGGGCCTGAGAATCGCCAGCATGCCGCCGAAGCCGATCGCCAGCGCCACGATGCGCCGCGTCCGGATCACCTCGCCCAGCAGGACGACGGCCGCGACGGCGGCGAACAGCGGCGCGGTGAACGACAGCGCCACGGCGTTCGAAAGCGGCACGACGGCGAGGGCGGAGAACCACGCCGCCATGCTCGCGAAGCCGAGCAGCGCGCGCAGCGAGATCAGCGGGAACCGGCCGGTCTTCATCGCGTCCGGACCGTTCTTCACCAGCCAGGGCGCCATGACCAGGAACGCGAAGAAGTTGCGGCAGAAGACGATCATCAGGGGGTCGACCGCGAGCGTCGCGCCCAGATATCGGATGATCGCGTTCATCGACGCGAAGCCGACGCAGGCGAGCATCAGAAGGCCGGCCGCGTAGACCGGCGTCGAGACCTTCTCGCGGAGGGGCCGGCGCGCCATCCCGGCAGTCTAGGGCGGGTCCGGCTTTGCCGGAACCGCTCGGGGGACGCGACCGCGGCCCGCGGGGCGGCCGCCCGGTTCCGGCGCGTGGCGGACATGTGCTACGACGCCCCTGTCCTTCAACGTGTCGTCCCCGCGTGGGCGGAACCGGCCATGAACGACGTTCTCTGGACCCCCGATCCCTGCCGCGCCGCGGCCGCGGCCATGACCCGCTTCCGCCATCTGGCCGCGCGGAAGAGCGGGCGCGACCTCGGCGACTACGACGCCCTGTGGCGCTGGTCGATCGAGGATCGCGAGGGGTTCTGGTCGCTGCTCTGGGAGTTCTGCGGCGTCATCGCCTCGACGCCCTGGGACGCGATCCTGGAAAACGGCGACGCGATGCCCGGCGCGCGGTGGTTCACCGGGGCGCGGCTCAACCACGCGGAGAACCTGCTGCGCCGCCGCGACGGTTGCGAGGCCATCGTGTGCTGGCGCGAGAACGGCGCGCGCAGCGCGATGACCTTCGCGGAACTCCACGACACGGTGGCGGCCCTGCGCGTCTGGCTCGAGGCGAAGGGGGTGGGCCGGGGCGACCGCGTCGCGGGGTTCCTGCCCAACCTGCCCGAGACGGTGGCCGCCATGCTGGCGACCGCGAGCCTGGGCGCGGTGTGGTCGTCCTGCTCGCCCGATTTCGGCGCGCGCGGGGTGCTCGACCGTTTCGGCCAGATCGAGCCGAAGGCGCTGATTTGCGCCGACGGCTACTTCTACGGCGGCAAGACCTTCGACAGCCGGCCGCGCGTCGCGGACATGCTCGCCGACCTGCCGAGCGTCGAGGCGGTCGCGGTCGTGCCTTATGTCGAGGAGGCGCCGGATCTCTCGTCCCTGCCGAACGCCGTGTCCTGGAGCGAGGCCACCGCGGACGCGCCGGCGGATGGCGTCGCCTTCGCCCAGGTGCCCTTCGATCATCCGCTCTTCATCATGTATTCGTCCGGCACGACGGGCGCGCCGAAGTGCATCGTCCACGGCCACGGCGGGACGCTGCTGCAACACCTGAAGGAGCACCGCCTGCATTGCGACCTGCAACCCGGCGACCGCATGCTCTATGTCTCGACCTGCGGCTGGATGATGTGGAACTGGCAGGTCTCGGCCCTGGCGCTCGGCGCGACGCTGCTGCTCTACGAGGGCAACCCGGCGCACCCGGCGCCCGCGATCCTGTGGGACTTCTGCGAACGGGAACGCATGTCGGTCTTCGGAACCTCGGCGAAATACCTCTCGGCGATCGAGAAGGCCGGCGTGAAGCCGGGGGAGACCCACGATCTCTCCCGCCTGCGGCTGGTGATGTCGACCGGCTCGCCGCTCGCCCACGAGAGCTTCGACTACGTCTACCGCGACGTGAAGGCGGACGTGCAGCTCTCCTCGATCTCGGGCGGCACCGACATCGTCTCGTGCTTCGCGCTCGGCAACCCGACGCTTCCGGTCAGGAAGGGCGAGCTGCAATCGCGCGGGCTGGGCATGGCGGTCGAGGTCTTCGGCGACGACGGAAGGCCGCTGCCCGCGGGCGGGAAGGGCGAGCTCGTCTGCACCCGTCCGTTCCCGTCGATGCCCGTGGGCTTCTGGAACGATCCCGACGGGGCCAGGTACCGCGCCGCCTACTTCGACGCGTTCGACAACGTCTGGCGTCACGGCGACTGGTCCGCCGTCACCGGGGACGGCGGCATGGTCATCCACGGCCGCTCCGACGCCGTGCTCAACCCCGGCGGGGTGCGCATCGGCACCGCCGAGATCTACCGCCAGGTCGAGCGGTTCGACGAGGTGCTCGAGAGCCTGTGCATCGGCCAGGACTGGGAGGGGGACGTGCGCGTGGTGCTGTTCGTCGTCCTGCGTCCGGGCCACGGGCTGACCGACGAGCTCACGGCCGCGATCCGCCGGAAAATCCGCATGAGCGCGTCGCCCCGCCACGTGCCGGCCAAGGTCGTCGCGGTGGCCGACATCCCGCGCACCCGCTCCAACAAGATCAGCGAGCTCGCCGTGCGCGACATCGTCCACGGCCGCCCCGTGAAGAACACCGAAGCGCTCGCCAACCCGGAGGCGCTGAAACTGTTCGAGGGGCTGGAGGCGCTGAAAAGCTAGAGCGCGATCCTATCGGACGGGATCGGAGCCGGTCCCTTCCGGCAGGCTCGGGACAGGCTCCCGATACGGCGCTTCGCGCCACCTCGGGACGAGGGTTTCTCGTTCCCCGCCCGACCTCTCCCCCACCCCGGGTCGTTCTCCGAAGGGGGCCCGCTTGCCGCGGGCGGCAAACAAGCCATGGCGTTTCCGGTTCCGCGGGACCGCTCCGGGGACGCGACGCGACACGGCCGGCGGACCGCGCCGCCTGTGTCCTGGGATCCGAGAAGGGCAGCCTGTCGCCGGAGCTGCTCGCCCGCCGCGACCGTGTCGCGCGGATCCCCACGGCCTTCCGCGTCGACGTCGCCATCGCCGGCGCGATCGCGATGCGCGACCGGGTGAAGACGACCGGCCGGTCTCGCCGCATGGCGGGGCCGAGGACATCCGCGAACGCGCCCATGGCGGCCGCTTCGCGCGCAAGCGCAAGGCGTCCGACGCAACCGGGCGTCATCTTCCCGGCCTCCTTCCCGCGGCCACCGCCTCGCGGATGCGCCTCCTTGCCCCGACCGTCACCACGCCATCCGCCACGCCGCCCCGACGAGCCAGTCGTTCTCTCCCGGCGTGTGTCCCGTCTCGCGCGTCCATCCCACCTTGAGCCCCAGTGTCCCCGGACCCCATCGTTGCGCCCGCTCCAGCGCCATCCGGATCTCGCGTCCCTCGGGCGGGAGTCCCACGCGGCGCTCCGCGTAGACGTGTTCGCCCTCGAGCGTTCTTCCGACGGGCAGCCGGAATGTCCCCTCTCCCGTCTCCGCCCGCAGCGGCTGACTCAGGGAGAGCCGGGTGGCCGCGTCCCCCGCGCGCCGTTCGACGGCGATCCGTCCGGACGTGTAGAGCGCGTTCCCCGCGCTGAACATCGCGTTCTTCCCATAGCGCGGGCGGCCGCTGGCGAACGTCGCGTCCGTGTCGACGCGCCACCGCGCGTCGCCGCCCGGCGCCCACCGCCACTCGTGCCGCAGCCACGCCATGCCGCCATCGACGCCCTCGCCGAACGCCCCGTCGCTCCCTCCTCCAAGCCAGGCGTCGCGTTCCGCCGCGAAGCCGACTCCGAAACCCCGCCCGTCTTCCGGGCGCAGCGCCAGCCCGACGCCGTTCACGCCGCGTGCGCTTTCCATGGACAGCGCGCGGGCCTTCGCGCCGATTTCCAGCAGCATGCCCGACGGCGCGAGCGACGCCGCCTCTTTCCACCAGACGAACGACGACGCCGCTCCCGGCCTCTCGTCCCCGCCCGCGTCCAGGGCCGGCATGGGGCCGCCCCCGTGCCCGCCGCCGGGTTGCACCAGCGCGCCCGCGTCCATCCAGAACGGCGCGTTCGCCGCGTCGAATCCCGCGATTTCCACGCCCCGCAGGCGTCTCCCCAGGTTGCCCCAGGCCGATGGCGCGCGCAGCCACGTGGAGCGCAGGTCCGCTCTCAGCCCCGCGAGGCCCGTGGACAGCCCGCCGATGGGGCGTATCGCCGCTTCGATGTCGAGCAGCCCGGCCCCGTGCGTCTCCGGGTTCGCGTACGAGCCGGTGTTGTCCGCCGTGTTCACCACCCGCAGTCCCGCCTCGCGCGGGGTGATCTGCCCGCGGAAGCGGTGCAGCACCACCGCCAGCGCCCCGGCCACCATCGGCGCCGACACCGACGCGCCGCTCTCGTCTCGCGGCGGCCCGGCGGCGCCGGCCGGCAGGACTTCCTTCACCGTCCACGGCGCCACCAGGCAGAAGTGGCGTCCGTCCCTGGACGCCACCCAGTCGGCCGGCAGCGGCCCGCACGGGGTCGCGTTGCGGTTGAGGCTTCCATCCGGGTCCACCCCCGCCACCGTCAGGTGCAGCCCCCGCAGCGCCCGGTGGTGGTACGCCTGCCGGGTCTCCGCGTCCGGATGCGGAAGCCTTCCGTTGTTTCCCGCGGCGTACACGAACAGCGTCTTGTCCCGCTCCACGCGGCCGTTCTGCATCAACAGGCGCCACGTCCTTGGCATGTGCGTTTCCAGCGCTCTCCAGCGCGCGAGCCATTCCCGCTCGTTCTCCTCGAGTTCGGCCACGGTGTCGATCGGCGGGCCGAAGGACCGGTTCACGATGTCGACGCCCGTGTAGCGCCGCCGCATGTCGTTCGCCCAGAACGCGTCCAGCGTCTCGCGTCTCGCCCGGGTCGCGGTCGCGGCCCCCGCTTCGTCCACCTCGGCGTTGAACCGCATCGACCCGACGTTCGCCTGCGAGACGCCGGCGACGACCGCCATGTCCGCTCCGCTCGCGAGGGCGATCGACACCACGCGCGCGCCCGGGGCGACGCCGCTGTACCGTCCCGCCGCGATCGCCGCGACCTGGGTCCCGTGCCACCGCGCGCCTCCCGCGAGCGCGCCCGGCCTCGTGTCCGCTTCCCGGAGCGCGGGCACTTCGTACCAGACGTCGGCGCCCGTCGCGCCTCCGCCGACATGCCTGATGAACCGGCTGTCATCGACCGAAGGCCACCCTTCGGACTCCACGATCCGGCGCGCAGCCGCGCGCACCCCCTCTTCGCTGCTCACGTCCGTGACCTCGCACGGCGGGTCCCGCCCGCCGCAGAGGGTTTCGAAGTCGAAGTATCCGTACACCGGCCAGGATTTTTCCCAATCCGCCCGCCCCTCGAACTCGGGATGCGTGAGATCGACCGGCGTGTCCTCGACGCCGAGGGTGACGCCCTGCCCGGTCCAGCCGGCGCGCCACGCCGCTTGCGGCGAGACCCGCTCCAGGGTCGGCTGCCGGCCGAGGAGGGCGACGATTTCCGCCTCGCCCAGCGGCGTCGCCGGCCTGGGCGGCTCGGGCGCGCCCGGTCCCGTCCGCGACCCGCTTCCGCACCCCGCGAGGACCGCCAGGGCGATCGCCCACGCCGCCGTCCTCATCGCGCGTCCGCGCGCGTGCGGGAACGAGCGGGAACGGGTTTGAAGATCCCGGTGGTTTTTGGCTATTATCCGCATGGCTCGCGCCGACCTCGGGCCACCAACCGCGACCATAAAGACGATTCCAGAGATTGCGCCATGACAATCTTTCCGCGTTCCGCTTTGCTTTTCGCCGCGTGCCTTGTCCCGATCGCCGCGTCATTGCCGGCCGTCGCGCAGGACACGCGGACGCTCGGAACCTACCGGGACTGGTCGGCCTTCGCCTACCGGGACGACGCGACCCGGGTCTGCTACATCGGCAGCGAGCCGACCGAGTCGCGGGGCGACTACACCCAGCGCGGCGACATCTGGATCCTGGTGACCCACCGGTCTCCGGGCGGCAGCCGCGATGTGGTCTCGATCGTCGCGGGCTACGACTACGATGAAAAGGCGCCGGTCCGGGTCGCCATCGGCGACGACGAGTTCAGGTTGTTCGCCCACGGCGACACCGCCTGGGCCTACACCGACGGCGACGACCGCGCGCTGGTGGACGCCATGAAGGCCGGCGTCGCCATGACGGTGCGCGGGCGTTCCCGGCGCGGCACGGACACGACCGACGAGTTCTCCCTGCTCGGCTTCACGGCCGCCCATGAAACGATCAACCAGGCCTGCGCCGACTAGGGACTCCGGGCCGGTTCCGGCCGGCGGCGCGCATCGCCGACCGCCGCCGGCGTCTCGGGCGCGGGAACCTGGTGGAACTCATGGAGACGCTTCACGAGGAGCATCGCCGTTGAACCCGATCGGCATGGACAATTCGGTGTTTCCCGCCCGGCGCCCGGGAGACGGGGAGGCCCCCCCGGTGGACGGCGTGGCCGACGGCGCCGGCGGGCGCGGGAACCTGATCGGACTCTCCCGCGAAGAGCTCGGCGCCGAGGTCGCCGCGCTCGGCGAAAAGCCGTTCCGGGTCAAGCAGCTCTGGCACTGGATCTACCACCGCGGCGCGACCGATTTCCGCGCGATGACGACGCTCGCCAAGCCGCTGCGCGAGCGCCTGGCGGACCTCTACGTCCTGGAGCGGCCGGAAATCGTCCGCCACCAGGTCGGCGAGGACGGCACGCGGAAGTGGCTGCTGCGCGCGGGCGAAGGGCATCTGATCGAGACCGTCCACATTCCCGAGGAGGATCGCGGCGCGCTCTGCATCTCCTCCCAGGTCGGCTGCACCCTCACCTGCGCCTTCTGCCATACCGGCACCCAGCGGCTCGTGCGCAACCTGGAACCCGGGGAAATCGTCGGCCAGTTCATGCTGGCGCGCGACCGCCTCGGCGAGTGGCCGACGCCGACCGGCGGCGCCCGCCTGCTGTCGAACATCGTCATGATGGGCATGGGCGAGCCGCTCTACAACTTCGAGAACGTCAAGACGGCGCTCGGGATCGTCATGGACGAGGAGGGCGTCGCCCTGTCGCGCCGCCGCATCACGCTCTCGACCTCGGGCGTGGTCCCGATGATGGAACGCTGCGGCGCGGAACTGAACGTCGACCTCGCCGTGTCGCTTCACGCCGTGACCGACGAGCTCCGCAGCATCCTGGTGCCGCTCAACAGGAAGTACCCGATCGAGCGACTCCTGGCCGCTTGCCGCGCCTATCCCGGCGCTTCGAACGCGCGGCGCATCACCTTCGAATACGTCATGCTCAGGGGCGTGAACGACAGCGACGCCGACGCCCGCGCCCTGGTCCGGCTGCTCGGGGGCGTGCCGGCCAAGGTCAACCTCATTCCGTTCAATCCCTGGCCCGGCGCGCCCTACGAATGCTCGTCGAACGCCCGCATCGCTTCCTTCGCCCGCATCGTCAACGACGGCGGGCTGTCGGCCCCGGTCCGCCGTCCGCGCGGGCGCGACATCCTGGCGGCCTGCGGCCAGCTCAGGTCGGACACCGTCGGGAAGCGCCGGAGCGGGCTTCCGCGCGACCGCGCCGGCGCCGCGGCCTGACCGGCGCCGAAGGCTGTCCGCGACGGGCCGGGCCCTTGTCGCCGGCGTCCCGGCGGGTCCATTCTTCCGGCCGGTCCGGGGAGGACATCATGGAGAAGAGACGCTGCTGGCCCGAGGGTCACTGGAACTGGCCCATCGCCGTCACCCACAAGCACGGCGTCCGCTGCGGCGAGATGGTCTGGGTCGGCGGCCAGGTCGACCTCACGCCCGAAGGCGAGGTGCTGAACAAGGGCGATGTCGCGGCCCAGACCGAGGCGGTCATGGCCAACCTCGCGCGTGTGCTCAAGGGCCTCGACTGCGACCTCGAGGACCTCGTCACGCTGCTCTGCTTCTACGTCAACGACGGCTCGCTCGACGAAGCGGAGTTCCTCCGCGCGGTGGCCGGCGCGCTGCCCGAGGGCGCGCGGCCGACGGTCAACGCGGTGCCGGTTCCCTGGCTCGCCTACGACGGTCTCGCGGTCGAGATCGAGGGCTACGCCATGCGCCGGGAGAACGGCGAGCGCATGGCCCGTTCCTTCGCGCCGGACGGGCTGGGCTCGCCCCTGCCGGCGCCGTTCGCCCAGGGCGTGCGGGCCGGCAAGATGATCTTCGTGTCGGCCCAGTCTCCGGTCGACGCCGCCGGCGCCGTGCTCCACGCCGGCGACATCGTCGCGCAGACCGGACAGGTCGTCGCCCGGATCGGCCGGGTGCTCGGGCATTTCGGCGCCGGATACGACGATGTCGTCAAGGTCAACCGCTGGTACGCGGGCGGCTCCGGCGTCGGCGACTTCGAGGCGGCCGCGCTGGCCTGCGCCAAGTGCTTCAGCGAGCCCGGCCCCGCCGCGACCGGCGTTCCGGTCCCGCGTCACGCCGACCGGGACGTGCTGATCAAGATCTCCGTCGTCGCCATGCTGGGCGAGGACGGCGCCCGCCTGCCGCGCCGGCACGTCTGGCCCGAGAGCCTGTGGGACTGGCACGTCCACCTGCCCTACAAGCACGGCCTCAAGTGCGAGGAGATGATCTTCCTGGGCGGTCAGGTCTCCATCGACAAGAAGGGCGAGGCCGTCCATCCCGACGACCTCCCGGCCCAGACGCGCCAGGCCATGGTCCATATCGGAACCATCCTGAAGGAGCTCGGCGCGGACTACGACGACGTCTGCAAGGTCACGACCGTCTACAAGGGCGGCGTCGGGCCCGGGGACCTCAACGACAACCTGCCGATCCGGTCGTCCTACTTCAGCGATCCGGGTCCCGCGACCACGGGCGTCCCGCTGCCGGCGCTGGCCTACGACTCCATGGCGATCGAGATCGACGTCTTCGCCATGAAGGAGAAGGACTGAAACCGGCGGCGCGGACCGGACGTCCGATTCCCTCGCGCCGCGAACTGTTCTATAGCAGCCGCGCGGGCGCGCCGGCGGGTTTGCGATGAGCGACGTCAACAAGGTGGTTCTGGCCTATTCGGGCGGCCTGGACACATCGGTCATCCTGCGCTGGCTCCAGGACGCCCGCCGCCGCGAGGTCGTGACCTTCACCGCGGACCTGGGACAGGGCGAAGAGCTCGAACCGGCGCGCCGGAAGGCCGAGGCGATGGGCGTCAAGGAGATTTACGTCGAGGATCTCCGCGAGGAGTTCGTGCGCGACTACGTCTTTCCGATGTTCCGCGCCAACGCGCTCTACGAAGGCGCATACCTGCTCGGGACGTCCATCGCCCGCCCCCTGATCGCCAAGCGCCAGATCGAGATCGCGGCCGAGATCGGCGCCGGCGCCGTCGCCCACGGCGCGACGGGCAAGGGCAACGACCAGGTGCGTTTCGAACTGGGCTACCACGCCCTGAATCCGGACATCGAGGTGATCGCGCCCTGGCGCGAGTGGGACCTGGGATCGCGCGCCAGACTGGTCGCCTACGCCGAGAAACACCAGATCCCCATCCCGCGGGACAAGCGGGGCGAGGCGCCGTTCTCGGTCGACGCGAACCTGCTCCACGTGTCGGCCGAGGGCAAGGTGCTGGAAGACCCGTGGGAGAGGCCGCCGGGCCACGTCTATTCGCGCACGACGGACCCGCGCGCCGCGCCGGACCGGCCGACCGAGATCGAGATCGGGTTCGAGAAGGGCGACGCCGTCTCGATCGACGGCGAGGAGATGTCGCCGGCGGCCCTGCTGGCGCGCCTCAACGAACTGGGCGGGGCCAACGGCGTCGGGCGGCTCGACATGGTGGAGAACCGCTTCGTCGGCATGAAGAGCCGCGGGGTCTACGAGACGCCCGGCGGAACCGTGCTGCACGTCGCCCACCGCGCGATGGAATCGATCGCGCTCGACCGCGGCGCGGCCCATCTCAAGGACGAGATCATGCCGCGCTACGCGGAGCTGATCTACAACGGCTTCTGGTTCTCGCCCGAGCGGGAGATGCTGCAGGCGCTCATCGACAAGAGCCAGGAGCACGTCTCGGGGACGGTGCGGCTGGAGCTGTACAAGGGCAACGCGACCGTCACCGGCCGCCGCTCGCCCCGTTCGCTCTACAGCCTGGCGCACGTCACGTTCGAGGACGACGAGGTCTACGACCAGCGCGACGCCGAGGGGTTCGTCCGTCTCAACGCGCTGCGCCTGCGCCTCGCGCGACGCCGCGACCGGGGACGCTAGTCATCCGGACCCGAAGTCGACATCGACGCCGGCGGGCCGGGCGCTCCGCGTCGACGAGAAGCGCCGGCTTCGGGCCCTCGACCTCGAACCGCCCGTCCCGCCGCCGGGGACGGATCGCGGGCGGCCCGGCGCCGCTCCCGGTTGTGCAATTCTCAACGGTTGTGGCTCGATCGTCGTTGGCGGATACTCCCGGCGGGCCATGGGCCGCGGAACCTTGGGGAAACCTCCATGACACGTCATCTCATCGCCCGGCGCGATCTCGTCTGCTCGCTTCCCGAACCGGGCTGGAACTACGGACACGAACGCTCGCCTTTCTACCGCCACGAGATCGCGAACGGCGCGACCTACGTCATCTACAACCGGCGCATGATGACGGCCTCGCTCGCCACCTGCGACCGGGTCCAGGCCTACTGGGCGCTGCGCAAGGGCGTCGCGCGGCACAACACCGGCGAACTCCCCACCGAGTTCCGGGGGCCGGACGCCGAGCGTCTCCTCGACCGCCTGATGACCCGCGACGTGTCGAGGATGAAGCCCGGCCGCAGCGCCTACGGCGTGGCCTGTTGGCCCGACGGCGGCGTCCTGGTCGACGGCGTCCTGATCCGGCTCGCCGAGGACCGGTTCTGGTACGTCCAGGCCGACGGCGACTTCATCGGCTGGGCGCGCGCCCATGGGCTGGGCATGGATGTCGAGATCGCCGATCCCCAATCCTGGGTCCAGCAGGTCCAGGGGCCGAAGTCCTTCGATCTGCTGGCCGACGCCTGCGACGACGGCATGCCGGAGAACTTCCGCTATTTCGACGCCCGCGAGGTCGCCATGGGCGGACAGACGGCGCTCATCACGCGCACCGGCTACACGGGCGAGCTGGGCTTCGAGATCTACACCCGCCCGGACATGGACCATGACGCGCTCTGGGACCACATCGCGGCGGCGGGCGCCCGGCACGGCATGGTCGACATCAGCCTCGACGGCATGGACATCCGCCGCATCGAGGCGGCCATCCTCAACAACGTCTCCGACATGGACCACACGACATCCGCCTGGGCCGCCGGCCTCGGCCCCTTCGTCCACCTCGCCAAACCCGATTTCCTCGGCCGCGACGCCCTGGACGCGATGGCCGACCGGCGCGCGCGGATCCACGGGATCGCCTGCAAGGCGGCCGAGCCGCTGATCGGCGGACCCGTCGCGCGGGGCGGCAGGGAGATCGGCCACGTCACCGCCTCGGGCTGGTCGCCCTATCTCGAACAGGGCGTCGCCTATGTCCGGCTCGCCGACGCCGACGACCTCGATCCCCGTCCGGTCGAGGTCATGGGCTTCGACCTCGCCATGCACGAGGCCGCGATCGTCGATCTTCCATTCTACGACGCGGAGAAGAGGATTCCGCGCGGGCTCGAAGCGGTGGCCTGGTGACGCCTCACGCGGGCGGCGCCACCATCGCCCCGCCGTCCATCTCCCCGTCGGGCCGCGCCACCGCCAGATGGACGACCGCGGGACCCAGATCCGCGCCGGGTTCCAGGCCGCGGACCCCATACGTCCGCACCGTCGCGCGGGCGTGACGGGCCAGGGCGCGCCGGCAGGCGCCGAGGGCCTCCTCGATCTCGCCGATGGGCGGGCGGTCCCCGGTCGTCCCGGCCACGACGACCGGGCCCCGGCCGCGCGCCGCCAGACGCCGGCGCGCCGCCTCCGCGAGCGCGGTCGGGAACCGCCCGCCGCGTTGCAGGAGAACGAGGCCGTCCAGGCCGCCGCAGGTGCGGACGACATGTTCGACCAGCGCCGCCTGCCGTCTGGCGAAGGGCTCGCCGACCCATACCGCCACGACGCCCCAGGCGCGGCGGATGGCGGTCGCCGCGGCGTCGGCCCTTCGCGCGTCCTCGTCGCAGAGCACGACGGTCGCGCCCGCGCGCGCCAGATGTCGCGCGATCGCCGCGCCCGGTTCGCCGCCGCCGTCGGTGACGACGAGCACGTGGCCGGCAAGGGGCTCCATGGGGACCTCCGGAACGGTCGCGCCATCCTCGATGGCGGCGTCCGCGCGGTCAACGCGCGGGCGTTTGCGTTCCGGCGCGCGGCGCGCCATGGTCGGGGCGACGGGGCCGCGGACGGCCCCCGGACCGCATGTCCTTCCCGGAGAGACGGACCGTGAACAGCCTCGACAGTTTCGGCGCCCGCCAGACGCTCGATGTCGGTGGCCGGTCCTACGCCTGTTACAGCCTCGGGAAGGCGGCGGAGCGTCTGGGCGACATCTCGCGTCTTCCGGTCTCGCTCAAGGTGCTGCTCGAGAACCTTCTGCGCCACGAAGACGGCGAAACCGTCACCGCCGACGACATCCGGGCCGTCGCGGCCTGGCTCGAGAACCGTTCCGGCGGCCGGGAGATCGCCTTCCGCCCCGTCCGCGTGCTCATGCAGGACTTCACCGGCGTGCCCGCCATCGCCGATCTCGCCGCCATGCGCGACGCGATGCGGGAACTGGGCGGCGACCCCGACCGGATCGACCCGCTGTCGCGCGTCGACCTGGTGATCGACCACTCCGTCACGGTCGACCGCTTCGGCACGCCGCAAGCCTTCGGCGCCAATGTCGAGCTGGAAATGAAGCGCAACGGGGAGCGCTACCGGTTCCTCCGCTGGGCCCAGACCGCGTTCGACAACCTGCGCGTCGTGCCGCCGGGCACCGGCATCTGCCACCAGGTCAACATCGAGCATCTCGCGCGCGTGGTGTGGACCCGGGACGGCGTGGCCTGCCCGGATACGCTGGTCGGCACCGACAGCCATACCACGATGGTCAACGGCCTCGGCGTGCTGGGCTGGGGCGTGGGCGGCATCGAGGCCGAGGCCGTCATGCTGGGCCAACCGATCTCGATGCTGGTCCCCGAGGTCGTCGGCTTCCGGCTCGCCGGCCGGCCGAGGGAAGGCGCGACGGCGACCGACCTGGTGCTGACCGTCACCCAGATGCTCCGCGCCAGGGGCGCGGTCGGCAAGTTCGTCGAGTTCCACGGACCCGGCCTCGACCACCTGACGCTCGCCGACCGCGCGACGGTCGCCAACATGGCCCCCGAATACGGCGCGACCTGCGGCCTCTTCCCGATCGACGGGCAGACGACCGGCTATCTCGCCTTCACCGGACGCGATCCCGATCTGGTGGCGCTGGTCGAGGCTTACGCCAGGGCCCAGGGGCTGTGGCGCGGCGCGCCCGATCCGCTCTACACCGATACGCTCGAGCTCGATCTCGGAGACGTGGAGCCGAGCCTCGCCGGACCGAAGCGGCCCCAGGACCGCATCGCGCTGAGCCGGGCCAGGGCCGGCTTCGACGCGGTGCTGGCCGACAACGGCCGCGCGCCGGGCGAGCGGCGGTCCGCTCCGCTGGAGGGCGGCGGCGCGCTCGAGGACGGCGCCGTCGCGATCGCCGCGATCACGAGCTGCACCAACACGTCGAACCCGGCGGTCATGCTGGCCGCGGGGCTTGTCGCGAAGAAGGCGCTCGACCGCGGCCTCACGGTCAAGCCCTGGGTCAAGACCTCGCTGGCGCCCGGAAGCCAAGTCGTGACCGATTACCTCGAGAAGGCGGGTCTGCGAGAGGCGCTCGACGCCCAGGGCTTCAACCTCGTGGGCTACGGCTGCACGACCTGCATCGGCAACTCGGGGCCCCTGCCCGCGCCGGTCCACGAGGCCATCGAGCGGCATGGGCTGGTGGTGGGGTCCGTGCTCTCGGGCAACCGCAACTTCGAGGGCCGCGTGCACGCGCTGACCCGGGCGAACTATCTCGCCTCGCCGCCGCTGGTGGTGGCCTACGCGCTGGCGGGATCCCTGACCGTCGACATCGCGACCGAGCCGCTCGGGGAGGACCGCGACGGCGAGCCGGTCTACCTGCGCGACGTCTGGCCCACGAACGCCGAGGTCGAGGCGGCCGTCCGCTCGTCGCTCGCGCCCGACATGTTCGAGCGGCGCTACGCCGACGTCTTCGCCGGCGACGCCGACTGGCGGGCGATCGAGACGCCCCGGGGGCGCCTCTACGCCTGGGACCCGGCCTCGACCTACATCCGGCGCCCGCCCTTCTTCGACGGCATGACGAAGGCGGCGCCGGCCGGCGCGGACGACATCCTGGGCGCGCGGGTGCTGGCCCTGCTGGGCGACGGCGTCACCACCGACCACATTTCGCCCGCCGGCGGGATCGCCGCGACGAGTCCCGCGGCCGGGTATCTCGTCGAACGCCGGGTCGGGCGCGGGGACTTCAACAGCTACGGCTCGCGCCGCGGCAACCACGAGGTCATGACGCGCGGGACGTTCGCCAACATCCGCCTACGGAACGAGCTGGCGCCCGGCGCGGAAGGCGGGATCACGCGCCACCAGCCCTCGGGCGAGGAGATGGCGATCCACGACGCCGCCATGCGGTACCGGGCCGAAGGCGCGCCGCTCGTGGTGGTCGCGGGCAGGGAGTACGGCGCCGGCTCCTCGCGCGACTGGGCCGCGAAAGGCGTGGCGCTGCTGGGCGTGAAGGCCGTGATCGCCGAGAGCTTCGAGCGCATCCACCGTTCCAACCTGGTCGGCATGGGCGTTCTGCCGCTCCAGTTCGAGGAGGGCGAAGGCCGCGAGTCCCTCGGGCTCGACGGCGCGGAGATCTGGGACATCCGGGGTCTCGCCGAGGGCGTCGCGCCGCGCATGGACGTCACCGCCACGGTCCGGCGGGCCGACGGGTCCTCGACCGGCGTGGCGCTGACCTGCCGCATCGACACCGGCGACGAGGTCGCCTACTACCTCAATGGCGGCATCCTGCGCTACGTTCTGCGCCAGGCGGCCGGAACGGCCTGACCGTCCGTTTCCACCTTCCCCCGGCCTCCCGCGGGCGGCGTCCCCCGATACGGCGCCGGGCGACCGTCGAGGGCCTGCCTCATGCGGTTTATGAGTCGGGGTTTAAGTTTTCGCGCATGCGCTGGAAAATATCGCCTAAACTGTCGTCCATGGAGGTGTAAATGTCCTTCACCATTATTTCAACGGCCAATTCCAAATACTCTTCGCATTGAGGCAAGTCGCCCCCGCAGGATTCATCGGCCAAAAGCTCAAGCCTTTTGATTTCCAAAGGATAAAGAACCGAGGCGGTGTCTTTTATGAGCTGGCAGGCCTGTTGATAAGCTGGGTATTCCCAGTAGCCCATGTGATCTTTATGAGGGAGGTTCAGACACTCATCCGCGTATCCAAGGGCTTCCTTCAAGCTGTCCAAAGTGTAGGGGCTGTATTGTGTGTAAGTGTTCAAGTCTTCGTCCCCCTCATGGCTGGGGGAGTTGAGCAAGGCCCAATTGTGGGAGCCCAGAAGTCCAGAGAGAAACCTATGCATATAGAGCATAGGAACACTGTAAGAAGATCTAAGCTCTATTTGAAAATTAAACTCATCGAACTCATCGCCATTATTGCGAGGATAGTAGGGATCGTTATTTATTATTTGCAGGACTCTAAACCAAGCCTCGATGGACTCGTCGATTTTTTCCGCGTCTATCGAGGATCCGAACTCTCCCCCGCTTTCACTATACCGCGCGAGAAAAAAGGCGGTATAAGCTATGGGCTCATTTTCAACAAAATGATTCAGCATATTCAAGCCTCGAAGCTCTTCTTCAAGGTTTCCTTCCGCCCTCCCCTTGATGACAAGACATCTCCCATAGCCCATTGCAAAAGCCAGAGATTCGGGATCGTTTTCATATCCTCGTTTTGCATAGTTGAAATCCGGACACCGCTCATTGCCCCACCAGTAATCGTTCGCGAAACACAGGGGGCTCAGGCCGAGGGCGAACACCGCGACAAAGAGGCCGACAGAAAGTCTTTTCATGGTTCGCGCCCCTTGTTTCCCGACCGCGGACGGACACAGGGTTGCGACAGGACGCCGGACTGTCAAGTCTTCGCGGCGTCGCCCCGAGCCGGACCGGGACCGTCTCGCGGCGCGCCCGGGCGGACGCGCCATAACCCGAACGTGATTTGCCGCCGGCCCGCGGCCCGGCCAGCATCCGGCCGTCATGGCCCCGCGCCCAGTCCTCGCCGCCGTGCTCGCGGCCCTCCTCCTCGCGGCGGTTCCGGCGCGGGCCGGCTCGCCGGTGGTGGTGGAGCTCTTCACGTCGGAAGGCTGCGACTCCTGCCCGCCGGCCGACCGGTACCTCTTCGAGCTGCGCGAGCGCGACGACGTGATCGCGCTGGCCTTCCATGTCGACTACTGGGACTACCTGGGCTGGAAGGACCGTTTCGCCAGGGAGGATTTCACCGACCGCCAGCGCGCCTACGCCCGGGCCATGGGCGAGCCGATGATCTACACGCCGCAGATGGTGGTGGACGGCGCGCGGCACGCGGTCGGCTCCGACAGGCGCAAGGTCGACGAAGCGATCGAGGCCGCGGCCGGCCGGCCCGCGGCGCTCGAGATCGGGCTGTCCTGGTCGAACCGCCGGACGCTGATCGTCTCCGTCCCCGAAACGGCCTACGACGGCGACGCCACGATCTGGTTCGTGCGCTACGCGCCGCGGGACGAATCGGACGTCACGTCGGGCGAGAACGCCGGCCGGCGCCTCGTCCACGCCAACATCGTCGACGAGTTGACCGCCGTGGGCATGTGGAGCGGCGAAGCGATGGAGATCGCCCTGCCCTGGGAAGCCGTCGCGGGCGGGAATGGCGACCGCGGCTTCGGCTGCGCCGTCATCGTCCAGCCCGAGGGCCTGGGGCCCATTCTCGGCGCCCGCGAGATCGCCTACGAGGCCGGCGGGGCCTCGGGCCGGGCGGGTCCCGGGGCCGCGGGCAACCGGACCTCCTCGAAGCCCGGCTCGCCGATCCCGTGGTAGCTGGTCACCGTCCGGGGAACGCCGATCCATTCATGGTCGACAAGCACGGCCCGCGCGTTCGCGAAGGTCGCGCCGTCGCCCGCCAGCCGCCCGGCGATGGCGTCGAGATCGCCCGCGTAGACGGCGAGGCGGTCGCGGCGGTTGGTCAGGTCGTCGGCGCCCGCCCAATAGTCCCAGGGCAGCAGTTCGACGCCGGCGAGCGCGGCCGCGTCGCGCACGACGCTGGCGCCGGCGAACCAGGCGCCTGTCAGCCGGATGCGGCCGACGCCCAGCCGCCCGGTGTCGACCTCGCCGCGTCTCACCGCCAGCCAGGCTTCGGGCGAGGTCACGAAGGCGTCGCGCGGCACGTCCCACGGATCGAACCCGATGCGCGAGGACGCCACGGCCTCGGGGCCGAGCTGGGTGTCGACAAGGCGCCAGGCGCCCTCGCGCCAGACCTCGACCACCCAGTGGTCGTCCCAGAAGTCCGGTTCGAAATAGCGCGAGAAGCCGCCCCGCATGCGCGCCGGCACGCCGTGGTGGCGCAGCGCCGCGACGCCGAGCATGGCGTGGTCGCGGCAGACGCCGCCCAGCTTGTCGGGCAGGGCGCGAGGCCGGTCGAGCGGCCCGCCGTCACGCGCCATCAGGTTGTCCAGCAGGCTGGAGACCGTGCGCCTCTGGCGGTCGCGGTTCTGCTCGGGCGTGAGCGGCAGGCTCCGCATGGCGGCGACGGCGGGGTGGATCATCAGCGCCGCGATCCGCGCGGGCAGGGCGCGGATGTCGGGTTCGATCCGGTCGAGCAGCGCCGCGTGCGGTCCGGGGTCGCTCACCGGCGTGTGCTCCAGGTAGGCGGCGACATCGGGATCGGTCATGGCCTGGACTCCCCGGTCCGGGGCGGCGGCGAGGGCTTCATGCCGATTCGCGCCCGGGCCGGCGCACGCCCCCGGCCGCCAGCAGGCCGGCCGCGTGGCGATCCAGCATGGCGACATCCGGCCGCCAGAGCCCCGCGCCCGATCCGAGGTAGCGCAAGAACCCGGGAGAAACGAAAGCGAACCCGGGATTCAGGTCGCGCCGCGCCTTCCAGACGGCCGAAACGCAAAGGCGGCGCAACGCCGCGGCGCCCGCGCCATCCACGCCGGCGGCCAACAGGTTGCGCGCCGAGAGATAGCGATCGTGGTGTTGTTGCATCGTGTTCGCGGACAAGGCTCCCGGCCCGGTTTGCGCTCCGGCCAACGCGGTTTCCGTCCACAGCATCCGGCCGGCCGCCCGCGCAAGGCGCAGGGGCGTCGACTGGTCCTGAACGAACACCCGCTCGTCCGCCCCGCCCGCCCGCAGGAAAAGGGAGCGCTCCACCATCCCCGCCATATGCGTCACGGGCCTCCCCGCGGCGAAAGCGAGGGCGTCGCGCTTCTCGCTCACCGTTCCGGCGACCGTCTCGGGCGCGTCCCTTCGTCGCCTTCCCCAGATCAACGACGCGCGCGCCCGCGACAGGGCGTCCCTCGCCCATGCGGCGCCATTGACGGGCGCGAGGTCGTCGCCGTCGATCAGATAGAGGAAACGTCCCGCCGCCTCGCGCGCGCCCTGGTTCAGCCGCACGGCCGGTCCGGCGTTGCGCTCGCCGAGTATCGGCCGCACCCGCGGGTCGTCGCGGGCGATATCGGACAGCAAGGTCCGGGAACCGTCGGTCGAACAATCGTCCACGGCCACGAACTCGAAGGGTCCGCCCTCCTGACGCTTCAACCGGTCCCAGACCGTGGGAAGGGCCCATGCCTTGTTGAACACGGTCAGGACGAAGGAAACCTCGGGCGTTTCGCGGGGGGACGGGGACATCGGAGTCACCCGCGCCGGCGGCCGGCCGCGCCGTCCCGCCCGGTCGTGAGCGCCGCCAGAAGGGCGACCGAAAAGATCAAGGCGAGCCACCAGCTCTGCCACTGACCGAAGGCCACGCACCCGATGGCCAGGACAGCGACGAACAGGGCCTGCCCGCAATCCCGCGCCCGGCCGGGAATGTCGTCCAACCGCACCGCGATCAGCGACAACAGCGCGAGCGCGATGACGGCGCCGACGACGCCCAGCTCCAGCACGATCTGCAGCGGCGCGTTGTGGGGATGCAACGGCAGGATGTCCCAGCCGAACTCGCTGGCGCCGGGATAGGACGCCGCGATGTGGCGGGAGCCATCGAACCCCCACCCCAGAAACGGTTTCTCGGCGATCCGTTCCAGGGAAAAGTCCCATATCTCCACACGGTGCCGCGGCGATTTGGCCAGCCAGTCGGCCCGGTGCCAGCCCCGGTCGTGCATCTCCCGCGCCGCGAAGAACGAGCCGACGAACGCCATGACGCCGGCCGCGAGGGTGACCGCGCGCCCGACCTTGCGGCGGCGGACGACCAGCAACGCCGTCGCGACTCCCGCGACAAGGCCGAGGGTCGCCGAATCGCTCTCCAGAAAAAGCGAGGCGCCTCCCAGAAGCACGGGGACGACGAGCGCTTTCCAGCCAATCCGCCCGTCCCAGAGGCAAGCCGCGACCGGCCACACGATCAATGACATCGCGATGGCGCCACGACTGAGAATGACGGCTTCGTTGCCGCTGGGCGCCTCCTTGAACGATCGAACGGCCGGATAGCCGAGGCCGACCTCCACGGCCATGAGAGCGAGGGTCAGGACGAACCCGCCCACGAGCCATCGACCGACGCGCGCCCGGTCGGCGTCGTCCAACGCGGCCGCGACGGGGAACAGGGCCACGCCGGCCGCGAGGATCGCCGCGACGCGCAGCGCGCGATCGAGAGACCGGCCGGGGTCGGCGCTCCACGACGAGGCGATCGCGCACCAGGCGACCAGAAGCGCGAGCAGGAGCGCGATGCGACGATCGGGGACCGGAAGCCGCCCGCGGGCCAGCCGGAAGGCCGGGACGGCAAGGACGGCCGCGAGCAGCAACAGGATCGCGAGCCCCTTCGGCGCGACGACGCTCACGATGGGCAGGAGCGCGGCGAATCCGCAAAAGACCGCCGTCAGAAACCTCCCCGGCCCGTCGAAGGCGTCCCGTTCGGCGTTGCGGGCCTCATGGCCGGCGGATGGCGGAGACATCGCGGGCGGCGGCGCGCGCTCAGGCGCGTTCCGACAGCCGGACGGCGGCGTCGGCGACCTCGTCCACGGGCAAGCTCGCGAGCGGCGAGCGGCGCAGGACCGCGACGGACTCGCCGCGCGGCGCGCTGCGCCTCGGATCGGACGCCGCGCCGAACAGCACGACGGAGGGGCAGCCGACCGTCGCCGCGATGTGCATGGGGCCGGTGTCGTTGCCCACGGCGCACGACGCGCGCCTCGCCAGGGCGGCGACCTGGCCGAGGCTGGTGCGTCCGCCGAGATCGATCGCGTCCGGCGCCCCCCGCGCGATCGCGCCGAGGATCGACGCCTCCGCGGCCGCGCCGACCAGGACCGGGAGCGCGCCCCTCTCCGACAGGCGCCTCGCGAGTTCGGCGAACCGCTCCGCCGGCCAGCGTTTCTCCGGGCGGTGGGCCGATCCTCCCGGGACGATCAGCGCGAAGGCGCCGGGCGGCGCCAGGTCGCCGATATCGGCGTCCAGCCAGTCGAGGGCCGGCGCCGGCACGTCCTCGATTCCGGCGACGCCGAGCTGCTCCGCCCGAACCGCGGTCGTGTGCATGGAGTCCCGCCGTGGATTGCGATGAGGATGCGAGCAGCCGGCGGCGTTTCCGGACCATTCGGGGCGGCGCCGGCGCGGCAGCATGCGGAAGTAGAGGCCGGTCCGGCCCGAGGTCTGGAGGTCGTAGACGCGCGCGAATCCGCCGTCGATCAGGCGCCGGCGCAATCCGATCCATGCGAAGGGCCTGGCCAGCAGGCTCGGACGCTCGTCCGTCCAGACCTCGTCGAACCAGCCGCAGCGCGCGCCCCAGTCCGCGAAGGCCGGCGTCGTCAGCAGCGTGAGGCGCGCCCGCCGGTGGCGGCGGCGGATCGCCGCGAAACAGCCGGTGGCGAGCACCCAGTCGCCGAGCGCGCCGTGCTTGATGACCAGGATTCTCTCGATGTCCGACATGCCGGCGTCCGCGGGCCAACGGGAAAGCCGCCCGGCCCGGTTCCGCGTCATACTCCATGAACGCGGCGGGAACTCAACGTCATTGTCGGATGGGACGCGCGCATGTCCGGTCGGGGGCATCGGGATCAGGCGGCCACCGCCTTCGCCATCGCATCGCTCATGCGCTTCGCGAAGCCGGCCGGGTCCTTCGGCAGCTCGCCTTCCAGGATGAGCGCCTGGTCGAGCAGGAGCCGCGCCATCGCCTCGATGTCGCGGCTCGCGCCGTCGCCCTTCGCCCGGTCGCCCAGCGAGCGGATCAGGGCGTGTTTCGGGTTGATCTCGAGGATGCGCTCGCTTTCGTCGTGGGTCTGGCCCGCGGCGCGCAGCATCTTCCGCAGCCGCGCGTTCATCCCGCCCTCCTCGACCACGAGGCAGCAGGCCGAATCCGTCAGGCGCCTGGAGGCGCGCACGTTCTTCACCTGGCCTTCGAGCGCGAGCTTGATCATGGCGATGAGCGGCGCCGCGTCGCCGCCGGGTTCGTCGTCCGCCCCGTCGTCCGCGGCCTCGCCGCCGCCGATCCCGGAGAGGTCGATGTCGCCGCGGTTCACGCCCACGAAGGGCGTCTCCCCGTAGGCGTCGACCGACATGGTCCAGAACTCGTCCACCGGATCGTCGAGCAGCAGCACCTCCACGCCCTTCGCCCCGAAGGCCTCCAGCATCGGGCTCGTCCTCATGGCCTCGGCCTTGTCGCCCGTCAGCATGTAGATGGCCTTCTGGCCCTCCTTCATGCGGCCCACGTAGTCGTCGAGGCCGACCCATCCCTCGGCTCCGGTGGAGCGGAAGCGGGCGAGCTTGAGGATATCGCCGCGCCGCTCGCCATCCTCGTAGATGCCTTCCTTCAGGACCTGCCCGAA
This sequence comes from uncultured Alphaproteobacteria bacterium, assembly GCA_958295695.1. Taxonomy (GTDB): domain Bacteria; phylum Pseudomonadota; class Alphaproteobacteria; order SP197; family SP197; genus SP197. The sequence goes on from OY282363.1 coordinate 63,204, forward strand.
GGTTTCCCAGAACGCGGCGTAGGCCGCCGGGTCCTTCCCGGCCTTCTTCTTGAGCTCGTTCAGCACGCGCTTGACGAGCGCCTTCGAGATCCTGGCCACGACCGGGTTGTTCTGCAGCACCTCGCGGCTGACGTTGAGCGGCAGGTCCTCGCTGTCGACCGCGCCCTTGAGGAACCGCAGCCAGGGCGGCACGAGGCCCTCGCATTCGTCGGTGATGAAGACCTTGCGCACGTAGAGCTTGACGCCGTGGCGCCGCGCCGGATCGAACAGGTCGAAGGGCGCGGCCGTCGGCACGAAGAGCAGGCTGGTGTAGGCGATCACGCCCTCGGCCCTGTTGTGGAGCGTGAGCCAGGGTTCGTCGAAGGCGTGGCCCGCGTGGCGGTAGAACTCGATGTACTGGTCCGGCGCGATCTCGGACTTCGGCCGGGTCCACAGGGCCGCAGCCTCGTTGACCTGACGCCGCCCGCCGTCGCCCGCGAGCCAGACCGGCAGCCCGACGTGGTCGGAATAGGTCTTGACGACGGTCTCGACCCGCGCCGTCTCGGAGAACTCCGCGGCGTCCTTCTTGAGCCTGAGCTCGATCGCGGTGCCACGCGGCGCGTCGTCGGGCGCCTTCTCGATGGAATAACCGCCGCGGCCGTCCGAGGTCCAGCGCCACGCCTCGTCCGAGCCGGCTCGCCGGCTGGTGACCGCGACCTCGTCGGCGACCATGAAGGCGGCGTAGAAGCCGACGCCGAACTGGCCGATCAGGCCGACGCCGGACTTCTCCTTCTTCGCGAGATCCTTTTCGGCCTCGGCGAGCTCGGCGGCGAACTTCGCGGTGCCGGAGCCCGCGATGGTGCCCAGGTTCTCGACCAGCTCGTCGTGGGACATGCCGATACCGTTGTCGACGATCGTCAGGGTCCTCTTCCGGGCGTCCGGCGCGATCGCGATCGCGAGGTCGGGGTCGTCCTTCACTAGCGAGGCGTCGAGCTGGGCCTCGTAGCGCAGCTTGTCGCAGGCGTCCGAGGCGTTCGAGATCAGCTCGCGAAGGAAGATCTCGCGCTTCGAGTAGAGCGAGTTGACGACGATATCGAGGATCCGGTTGACCTCGGCCTGGAACTCGCGGCGTTCCCCGGTGGATGGCTCCGCCATGGCTCGAACCCCCCTGACGTTTCGGGCTGTCTGTGTGCTGATTTGGGGATCGGATCGGCCCCGTCAAGCCGCCGGGCCGTCTCCGCCGCGTCTACGCGGGCCGCGACGCCTTCTCCACCCCGCGTTCCAGGCGGTGGGCGCCGATCATGCCGGCGACGATCCCGGCGCAGAAGAAGTAGACGCCGAGATCGGCGGTGACCTCGGCCAGCAGGCCGAGCGACAGCATGGCGACCGCGAGCGCCACGAGGAACACGTCCATCATCGACCACTTGCCGAGCCTGACCGACCAGGCGAGCGCGCGCCGCGCCGCGCCGTGGCGGGGGTCGCGCGAGGCCCAGACCCAGACGGCCAGGCCGAGCTTGCCCAGGGGGAAGACGATCGAGAACAGGAGGATCACGATCCCCAGCGGAATGTCCTTGCCGGAGACGAGCGTCCAGACGCCCTCGGCGATCGACTTGCTGCTCCCGAAGACCCAGAACTTCTCGACCGTGAAGGCCGGCAGCGCCAGGCCCAGCAGCAGGCAGACCAGGGCCGCGGCCAGCAGCAGGCCCGTCAGCGCGTCGCGATGGAGGGCGGCGGTCATCGGGAGAGCGTGGCGAAACGGACCGGCGATGGCAACCGCGACCGGAGACGCGCCAGGGGGAGGAAGGCCGCGCCCGACGCCTTTCCTCCGGCCTTGGACGCCTTGGCCCGCGCATGCCGGCGGTCCAGTTCGTCGAGCGCTTCCTGTCCCCGCGCGGCGCCGCCGCGGGCGGCGGGCGCGGCCGACCCGCCGCCCGGAGGCTTGCAAACACCGCGCGCCGTGGCGATGCTGGGGCCATGTCGACGCGGCCCACGCCCTCGCGCCTGACCGCCGTTCTCGGCCCGACGAACACGGGCAAGACCCACCTCGCCGTCGAGAGGATGCTGGGACACCGGACGGGCATGATCGGCCTGCCCCTGCGTCTTCTGGCCCGCGAGATCTACGACCGGATCGTCGCCCGGCGGGGCGCGCGCCAGGTGGCGCTCATCACGGGCGAGGAGCGCGTCGCGCCCGAGGCCGCGCGCTACTTCGTCTGCACGACCGAATCCATGCCGCTCGACCTCTCCGTGGCGTTCCTCGCTCTCGACGAGATCCAGCTTTGCGCCGACCCCGAGCGCGGCCATGTCTTCACCGACCGCCTGCTGCGCGCCCGCGGCGCCGAGGAGACCATGGTGATGGGCGCCGCGACCATGAGGCCCGCGATCGGGGCGCTCGCGCCCGACGCCGAGCCGGTCGCGCGCCCCCGCTTCTCGAAGCTCTCCTACGCCGGGTCTTGCAAGATCGCCCGGCTCCCGCCCAGGAGCGCCGTGGTCGCGTTCTCGGCCGCCGACGTCTACGAACTGGCCGAAACCCTGCGGCGCCAGCGCGGCGGTTGCGCCGTGGTGCTGGGCGCGCTCAGCCCCCGGGCGCGCAACGCCCAGGTCGCCCTGTACCAGGCTGGCGAGGTCGACCACATCGTCGCGACCGACGCCATCGGCATGGGCCTCAACATGGACGTGCGCCATGTCGCCTTCGCCGCCACGCGCAAGTTCGACGGCGCGCGTCCGCGCGACCTGACGGCCGCCGAGCTCGCCCAGATCGCCGGCCGGGCCGGCCGCCACGCCAACGACGGCACCTTCGGCGTCACCTGGACCGTCGACGGGCTGGACGACGCCGTCGCGCGAGCCATCGAAAACCACGCCTTCGACGACGTGAGGGCGGTGATGTGGCGCAACGCGAAGCTCGATTTCAGCAGCGCCGGGCTTCTCCTGAAGAGCCTCGAGCGGCGCTCCGGACACCCGATGCTCACGCGCGCGCGCATGGCCGCCGACCACATCGCGCTGGCCGAGATGGCGCGCGACCCCGGAATCGCGGCGCTGGCCTCGACTCCCGAGGCCGTGCGTCTGCTCTGGGAGGTCTGCCAGGTGCCGGACTTCCGCAAGGTCATGCACGACCATCACATCCGGCTGCTGGCCCATGTCTACCGGCATCTCACGGGTCCGGCGCGGCGCCTGCCGCGGGACTGGGTGATGCGCGGCGTGGAACGGCTCGACCGGCGCGACGGCGACATCGACATGCTGATGACGCGCATCGCCCACATCCGCACCTGGACCTACATCTCGCACCGCTCCGACTGGGTCGAGGACCACGACGGGCTGCGGGAGGCGACGCGCGCCATCGAGGACCGCCTCTCGGACACGCTGCACGAGCGGCTGACCCAGCGTTTCGTCGACCGGCGCGCCGCGACGGTCGTGCGCGGCCTCAAGGGCCGCGGCGTCTTCGACGCCCATGTCGCCGGGGACGGCCGGGTCATGGTGGAGGGGGAGGCCGTGGGCCGAGTGCTGGGTTTCCGCTTCCGCCCGGCCCACAGGTCGCGCCGGACGCTCGACCGGGCTCTGGCCTCGGCCGCGCGCCGGGCGGTGGCGCCGGAGGTCTCGCGGCGCGCGCGCCAGCTCGCGAGCGACGGGCCCGACCGCTTCCGGATCGATGCGGCGCTCGCGGTGCTCTGGCGCGGCGAACCCGTCGCCCGCCTCCGGGCCGGACGCCATGCGCTCGCGCCCCGCGTCGAGGTCCTGGACTCCGACGCGCTCGACGCCGGCATGGCCGCGCGCGTCCGCCGCCGCCTCGAAACCTGGCTCGAGGGCCGGGTCGGCGAGGGCGTCGGCGCGCTGGTCGAGCTGGACAACGCGCCGCTGCGGGGGGCCGCGCGCGGCGTCGCCTACCAGCTCGTCGAGGGTCTCGGCGTCGCGGCGGGCGGCGATGGCTCGCGGCTGATCCGCGCGCTCGACGGGGAGGACCGCAAGAGACTCGCGAGGCTCGGCGTCAGGCTCGGGGTCTACGGCGCGTTCCTGAAGCCCTTGATGTCCCCGCGCGACCTCGGTCTCAGGGCTATCCTCTGGTCGCTCGCGAGCGGCGCCGAAACCGCGCCCGCCGTCCCGACCGGGGGAGAGGTGGCGATCGATCCCGACGACGGTCTCCCCGACAGCTTCTATCGCGCCATCGGCTTCCGCCGGCTGGGGCCCCGCGCGCTCCGGGCCGACATGGCCGAACGACTCGCCGCCGGGGTCCGCAAGCTCACGCGCGGGGGGGCCGCCGAAGCGCCGCCGGAGCTGATCTCGCTTTCGGGCTCCAGCCGTCCGGCCTTCGTCGCCATCGTCGCCGCGCTCGGCTTCCGCGCCGTCCTGGACGGCGACAAGGTCACGCTGGTCCCGCCGCGCCGCGCCGGTCGCGGGACATCGCCCGGCCGCGGGGCGACCGTCCGGCCGCGCGACCCCGCCTCGCCCTTCGCCAAGCTCGCCGAGCTGGAGATCGCGCGTTGAGCGACGGCGCGACGCGCATCGACACGTGGCTCTGGCGCGCCCGCTTCTTCAAGAGCCGGACGCGCGCCGCCCGGCCGGTCGCCGGCGGGCTCGTCCGCGTCGACCGCGAGCGGGTCGCCAAGACCCACGGCGCGGTCCGGCCGGGCGATGTGCCGACCTTTCCTCGGGGCCGCGCCATCCGGGTGGTGAAGGTGGTCCGTCTCGGCCACGGGCGCGGTCCGGCGACGGAAGCGGCCGCGCTCTACGAGGACCTCGCGCCGCCGCCGGCCGCGGACGCCGAACCGGCGCCAGCGCGGCGCGAACGCGGCGGCGGCCGTCCGACGAAGGCCGACCGGCGCGCGATGGACCGGTTCGCGCGGCGGCCGGACGCGCTTTGACCCGCCGGGCGGTCCTCTGCCATAAGGGTCGCATGATCGGACGCGTCAAGGCGCTGCTGGGACTGGGCGTGGCCGCCGACGGGGCGCCGCCCGACGCGGACGCCGAGTTGCGGCTCGCCGCGGCCTGTATCCTCGTCGAGGCGTCGCTCGTGGACGGCCATGTCGACGGCCGCGAGACCGCCCAGCTCACCGGCCTGCTCGCCGGCCATTTCGGCCTCGGCGCCGCCGACGCCGAGGCGCTGGTCGTCCGGGCCGCCGAGGTCGCCGAGGATGCGGCGGACTGGAACCGCTTCACGCGGGTGCTCAAGGCCGAATTCGACCGGAGCGAGCGCGTCGCCATGATGGAGATGCTCTGGCGGGTCGTGCTCGCCGACGGCGAGCTTCACGCCTACGAGGATTCGCTCGTGCGCCGGATCGCCGGCCTGCTGCACGTGGAGGACGGCGACCGGGCCCTCGCCCGCCGGCGGGCGGAAGCCGGGCTGGCGGGGGCCTGAATCCGGCGCGGACCCGATTTGTCGCCGCGGCGCTTGACCCGGTATCGAAATCGCCTAGATAGTCATGGAGTCGCGCCATCTCGGGCGGCCCGTTCCGAATCGCCGCCGCCGACAGCGGCCCCTTGGGGGCGGCGAGGAGACGCGCATGACCTATGTCGTCGTCGAATCCTGCATCAAGTGCAAACTCACCGATTGCGTCGAAGTGTGCCCCGTGGATTGTTTCTACGAGGGCGAAAACATGCTGGTGATTCATCCCGACGAGTGCATCGACTGCGGCGTGTGCGAGCCGGAATGCCCGCTCGATGCGATCAAGCCCGACACCGACGGCGGTCTCGAGGAATGGCTGGACCTGAACCGGCGGTACGCCGAGGCCTGGCCCAACATCGCGCGCCAGAAGGAGCACCCGCCTGATTCCGACGAATGGCGCGATGTGCGGGACAAGAAACGGTATTTCAGCCCCAATCCGGGCGAGGGTTGACCGGGTCCGCCCGAGTCGGGCCGGGACCGCCCGGTCGGGCAAGGCGGAATCCGGCGCGGCCCCGCGGCCACCGGTCGAAGCTTCCGATTCCGTTCGTTCGGTGATAGGATGCGGCGTCTCCCCGGCATGGGGAGACGCCGGGAGGGCCGGCTTGCGTTGGCCCTTTCCCTGTGCGGGCCTCCGGGAGGACGCACGGAATCGAAGCATCACCGGACGCCGGCCGGCGAGTCGCCGAGGCTCGCCGCTGGGGTGCCGCGTCGCGCCGGAATCCGGGCGAACGCAACAGGGACGGGCAAGCAGACCATGGCGACCGCGAACATCAGGCTCAAGGCCGGCGACCACGTCGTGTATCCGACCCATGGGGTCGGACTGGTCAGGGCCATCGAGGAACAGACGATCGGCGAAGCCAGGCTGAAGATGGTCGTGGTACATTTCGAGCAGGACAAGATGATCCTGCGCGTGCCGACCCACAAGGTGGCGTCGTCGGGCATGCGCAAGCTGTCGTCGAAGGACATCATGAAGAGCGCGCTGACCACCCTGAAGGGCCGCGCCCGGGTCAAGCGGACCATGTGGAGCCGCCGCGCCCAGGAGTACGAGGCGAAGATCAACTCCGGCGACCCCGTGTCGATCGCCGAGGTGGTGCGCGACCTCCATACCCGCGTCGGCCACGCCGACCAGTCCTACAGCGAGCGCCAGCTCTACGAGGCGGCGCTGGACCGGCTGTCGCGCGAACTGGCCGCGGTCGAGGGCGTCGAACCCTCCCAGGCCACGACCAAGATCGAGAAGACGCTGCAGGCCGCCTGACGCGCCGGCCGCTTCCGGATTCCGCGAGGCGTTTGCCGGTCCGGCGGAGCGGGTGGGCCGCTCCGCGGCGGAAAGCGGAGGACCGCGCCGAAGGCCGCGAGGAAAACTCTCGAAGGCCGTGGCGCCATGGACAAAACCGGCGTCGCGTGTATGAAGGAACGGGCCACCGACGAGGTGAAGGCCAAGGTCGTGTCTTCCACTGACGCCGCGACTCTGCGATCCTTCTTGCGAGGTCATGCGAAGGCGGAGGCCGCGATCCGCACCGGCAAGCACGGAGCCATGGGACGGATCGCGGCGGGCCCGTTCGGCAAGCGGCCCCGCTACCGCGACTCCGCCGCCGCCGGCCTGCGTTCGGGAGCGCGGACGTGATGCGTATGGAAGCCCGCGCGCTCCCTCGCGGAGACCGGCCCCCGCGAAGGCGTCGGGTCCGCAACGGCGAGGCGACCAACGACCTGATTCTCAGCGCCTGCGCGGACGGGAACGATCGCCTTTTCCCACGCGTTCTCGACCTGTACGTGAAGCCCGGAAGCGCGATCGCGGACGTGACTTACGGGAAGGGCGTCTTCTGGCGACGCATTCCGTCGGATCGATACGATCTGCGGGCGACCGACATTCGGGACGGGGTAGATTGCCGAGACCTGCCTTACGATGACGGGGAGATAGATTGCGTGGTCTTGGACCCACCCTACATGCACTCGCCGGGCGGGACCGCACACGAAGTTCACACGCCGTTCGAGGACCGCTATCGGAACAACGAAAGCGGCAACCGGACCGGGAGCAAGTACCACGAGGCCGTTCTGGACTTGTACCGCGAGGCGGGCCGCGAGGCGCATCGCGTCTTACACGACCGCGGTGTGCTGATTGTGAAATGTCAAGATGAGGTGTGCTCGAATCGCCAGAGGTTCACACATGTCGAAATCATGCGGATGTACGACGAAATGGGCTATGTCGCCGAGGATCTGTTCGTTGCCGTACGAAACAACCGCCCGGGTGTGAGCCGCGCCGTGCGCCAAGTCCACGCCCGCAAGAACCATTCGTATTTTCTCGTGTTCTGGAAGCGGGGCGAGAGCAGGGGCCAATGGGACATTCCAGTTCAACCCTGTGCGGCTCGACCGTGACTACGATTACCTGCTATGCCTCGGTATCTGCCCGCGTGAGATCGTCTTCAACATGTGGCGCAAAGGCGCGGTCGCCGAGAACCGCGCCGGGCGTCTTGTGCGAATGGCCGAAGGTCGGGCCGTTACCTGCAAGATCGCCAGGAAGCTGGAAGACATGGCGCCCATTGAGACGTTGCCCGAGATGCTACGCGTAACCCTGGAATTGTAAGGAACGCTTTCATGCCCGAGAAACCGAAACCACGACCCGTGGCTCAAGCCCGCGGGCCATCGACCCAGGAAGGCGGAGAAGGAAGTGGACATGTCCATCGACGTCTCGCCCGATGAGTTTCCCGACGCCGTCACGCGGTCCGTGAACATCGGGATCGCCGGCAAGCGCGACCGGTGAAGGATCGGGACTGTCGTATGTAATCGCTCTCGTTCTCGGGGCCCCGACAGGCAATGCTCGATCCCGACATCTTCGGCGTCCTGACCGCGTGGAACAGGGTCTGGGCGGTGGCGGCCGTTCATGGCGAACGCGGCCGTCTCGCGGCGCTTCACGATGCGCTGGCCGGACGTTTCCAGCCTCGCGACAGGGTGGTCTACCTGGGCGGCTACCTGGGTTTCGGCGGCGACGTGTGCGGGACGCTCGACGAGTTGATCGCCTTCCGCCGGGACCTGCTCGCCCGGCCGGGCGCGATCCCGCGGGACGTGGTGTTCCTGCGCGGCGCCCAGGAGGAGATGTGGCAGAAGCTTCTGCAGCTCCAGTTGGCCATGGATCCGTCCCGGGTCCTGGCCTGGATGCTCGAGCGCGGGGTCGCGGCCACGATCGGGGCCTATGGCGGGGTCGCGGCCGACGGTTTCGCCTCGGCCCGCGACGGCACGGTGAGCCTGACCCGCTGGACCGGCCGGCTGCGCGCCGCGATGCACGCCCATCCCGGCCACCGCGAACTGCTGAGCCATCTCAAGCGCGCCTGCGTTACCGACGACGGCGCCATGCTGTTCGTGCACGCGGGCCTCGATCCCGGCCGGCCGATCGAGACCCAGCGCGACGCGTTCTGGTGGCGGCCGGCCGGTTTCACCGCCATGACGGAGCCCTACGGCGGCTTCAGGCTCGTCGTGCGCGGCCACGACCCGGACCGCGGCGGCGTCGCGATCGAGGACTTCAGGGCGACCATCGACGGCGACCGCGGGGAGGGCGGCCCGCTCGTCGCATGCTGCTTCGACCGCGGCTGCCGCGTCGTCGACCGGATCGAGGCTTGAATCCGCGCCGCGCCGCCCGATGATGGGCGCCGTCCGGAACCGGAACGGGAAGCCCGCCATGAGCCAGGGATTGCAGATCGACGCCGACCGCCTGTGGCGGTCGATCATGGAGATGGCCCGGATCGCCGCCACGGAGAAGGGCGGCAACCGCCGTCTGGCGCTCACCGACGACGACAGGGAAGGCCGCGACCTCTTCGTCTCCTGGTGCGGGGACGCGGGCATGACCTGCACGGTCGACAAGATGGGCAACATCTTCGCCCGCCGGCCCGGCCGCGATCCCGACGCCGGTCCCGTCTCGACCGGCAGCCATCTCGACACCCAGCCCACCGGCGGCAAGTTCGATGGCGTCTACGGCGTCCTGGCGGGCCTCGAGGTCGTGCGCACGCTCAACGACGCCGGGGTCGAGACCGGGGCGCCGCTGGAGGTGATCTGCTGGACCAACGAGGAGGGCGCGCGCTTCTCGCCGGCCATGATCGGCTCCGCCGTCTTCGCGGGCGCGTTCGGCCTGGACTACGCCCACGGCCGGACCGACGCCGAAGGCAAGACCCTGGGCGGGGAACTGGCGCGGATCGGATACCTCGGCCCGGAGGAGCCCGGCGGCCACGCGCTGGGCCATCACTTCGAGGCGCACATCGAGCAGGGCCCGATCCTGGAGGCCGAGGGGAAACCGGTCGGCGTCGTGACCGGCGTGCAGGGCGTCCGCTGGTACGACATCGGGATCCGCGGCATGGAGGCCCACGCCGGGCCGACGCCCATGGAGGCGCGCAAGGACGCGGTCGTGGCCGCGGCCGAGCTGATCCGGCGTCTCGACGACAACGCCCTGGACGAAGGTCCCCACGGCCGGACGACCGTGAAGATCGCGCGCTGCGCGCCGGAGGGATCGCGCAACACGATCGCGGGCGAGGTCGCGCTCACGGTCGATATCCGCCACCCCGACCGGGACGCCTTCGACCGCCTGGACGCCGGACTGCGCCGGGCGGCGGCCGAGACCGCCGAGCTCAGGAAGGTCGGGATCGGCGTCGACGAGATCTGGGTCTCGCCGCCGGTCGTCTTCGACGCCGGCTGCGTCGACGCGGTGCGCCGCGCCGCCGCGCTGCTGGGCTACGGCCACATGGACATGGTCTCGGGGGCCGGCCACGACTCGGTCTATGTGAGCCGCGTCGCGCCGACCGCCATGATCTTCGTGCCCTGCGAGGGCGGCGTCAGCCACAACGAGATCGAGAACGCCGCCAGGGACGACCTCGAGGCGGGCTGCAACGTGCTGCTCCACGCCATGCTCGACCGCGCCGGCGCGCCCGGCTGAGCGCGCCCGTCCCCGGCGCGTTCGGGATTTGGCGGCCCGCCCGCCCCTTCCCTTCATCCCCTCGTCCCGAGCGGGTCCGAAGGACCGTATCGAGAGCCTGCCCCGATCTTGCCGGAGGGAGGACGCCTCGCGCCTACTCCCGGACGATCTTGACCAGCATTCCGGGCTTGAGGTCGGCCTCCGACGCGAGGCCGTTGAGGACCGTGAAACGCTCGCGCCGGAGGTCGTCGAACTGCATCAGGCGGGCGAGGGAGTCGATGGTGTCGCCGCTCCGGACCTCGACCGCGCGCACGCGCAGCGGCTTCAGCGCCGCGGCCTCCTCGGGCGAGAGCCCGCGGAAACTGTGGGCGGCGCGCCGGAACGGCTCGGCCAGCGCGGACGCACGCGCGACGGGCGCGATGAAGACGAAGCGGTAGATCGCGCCCGCGCCGTGGCGGATGGCGAGAAAACGGACATCCGCGTCGCCCTGGCGCAGGGGCAGGCGGAGCCGGCCCGTGGCCGCGTCCATGCCGTTGACGTCGATGCGCTCCAGGTCGGCGAGCCGCGTCCCGCGTCCGACCTGCTCGTCGGCCCAGGCCCGCGCGTAGCCCGTCATCGGGCCGCCCGGGTCGGCCGCGCCGTCGAACAGGATCGCCGCGCCGTCGCGGTCGAAGGCGGTGACGCGCCGGGGCGCGTTGACCATCCGGAAACCGTCCGGGACCCGGAAGGTCAGGCGCAGCTCGGGGTGGGAGAAGTCGCGGCCGCGCACGAAACCCTGGGCCGGGCTGTCGCCCCAGATCATGCCGTCGATCCGCCGCAGGTATTCGTCGCGCCCGAGATAGGGGTCGGCGAGGCCGGCGCGGGCGAGCCGGGCCGCCGCGACGACCCTGTCCTCGGTGCGCGGGTGGGTGGCGAACCAGCTCCCGGCGGGGTCCGGCTCGCCCTCCCGGAAGGCGATCCGGCGCGCGAGCTCCGAATGCCGTCCGAGCTGACGCAGGAAGCTCGCCATGGCGAGCGGGTCGTAGCCGGCGCGGGTCAGGTAGCGTACGCCGAGCTCGTCGGACTGCAGCTCCTGGCCGCGGCTGTAGCCCGCGATCCAGGCCCCGGCGCCCGTGTTGGCCAGATCCGAGACCGCGCGGTCCCGGAGCGCGGCGCCGATGGCGGCGACGCCGAGACCCGCCAGGACCTGCCGGGTCATGCGCTGCGCGCCGTGGCGCGCCGTGACATGGCCGATCTCGTGGCCGATCACGCCGGCCAGTTCGGCCTCGTTGTTGGCCAGCGCCATCAGGCCGCGCGTGACGTAGACATAGCCGCCGGGGATCGCGAAGGCGTTCACCATGTCGCTGTCGAGCAGGGTGAAGGTGAAGGGCTCCGTCGCCATCTCCGAGACGCCGTGGAGCCTGGAGGCGACCGTGGCGACATAGGCGTTGAGGCCGGGAAACTCCTCGTAGACGCCGAACTCGTCGAGCACCCGGGGATGGGCCTCGGCGCCGATCCGGCGTTCCTGCGCGGGCGAGACCAGGGTGAAGTCGTCCCGGCCCGTGGCGGGATTGGTCGCGCAGCCGCCCGTCGCGGCGGCCAGCGCGCCGACGGCCGCGGCCAGGAAAAGGGAACGCAACCGGCGCGATGTCACTCCAGCACCTCGATCGCCTCGGGATGGTCGATCTCCATCATCGGGCCGTTGTACCGGCCCGTCCAGCCGCGGACGCGGACGCGGACGCCCTCGAGCGCGAGCAGGTCCAGCGGGCCCTCGCGGAAGGCCGACCGGTCGTGGGGCGAGACCGTGACGGTCATGTCGGCGCGCCAGTCGTCGCCGAAGTTGACATAGACGCGGCGGTCGATCTCGGCGACGCCCGCGACGACGCCCTCCACGACCTCGAAACGGTCGATGCGGACGCCGTCGGGGCGGCGGGCGTCCCGGACGGCGAAGAAGGGATCGGACCACAGCCCGGCGGAGGCGGCGCGGGCCGCCGCTTCGTGGCCCAGCATCGCGTCGGTGTGGGCGCGGTTGTCCGCGCGCGAAGAGACGCGCGCCAGGCCGGACCGGAGCATGCGGCCCTGGACCCAGACGCCGTCGCCCGTCACGACATGCGCCAGCATCCGGCCGTGGCGGTCGACCGGCGTCTCGCCCGCGACGAGGGCGACGGTCCGGCCCAGGACGAGCGCCTCGAGCGCGTCCCTGGCCTCGAGCGCGAAGGGTTCGTCCGCCACCCAGCCGCGCCCGAGGGAGAGCCCCGGCGCCATGACGCCGACGAGGCGCGCCTCCGCGCCGCCCTCCAGCGCGATCGTGTCGCCGTCGATGACCTCGACGACCCGCGCGACCCGCGTCGCCGGGGCGGGTTCGGGGAACTCCTGCGCGACGGCGGCGGCGGCCGGCAGCAGGGAAAGGACGGCGCGGACGGCGATGCTCCCGCGCCGGCGGCGCGGCGGCGCCCCCGCCGGTCCCGCGCGGCGTTCGCCGCCGCCACGCGCGGGCGCGGGCCTAGTCGTCCGCAATCAGCAGCGCCCGCAAGCCCGCCCGGATGTCGTCGGGCAGGGGTTTCTTCTCGCGCTTCGCGAGGTCGAAACAGACCGTCGAGCAGCGGCCCCGGGCGACGATCCCGCCCGTGTTCACGTTCGCCATGCGCGAGCGGAAGGTGAACGAAGTGTCGCCGATCCTCTCCACGCCGCTTTCGATCAGGAACGGATCGTTCGCCATCATCTCGCCGATGAAATCGAGCTCCATGCGGACATCGACGAAGCCGATCCCCTCCGCGTCCAGCCTCTCCCGCCGGGCGCCGGAGCGCTGGATCATGTGCCAGCCCGCCACGTCGAACTTCTCGTAGTAGCGCACCGTGTTCATGTGGCCCTGGTGGTCGCAGTCCCAGGCCGTCACCACGTTGCGGTGCGTCTCGATCCATCCGCCCATGGAGACCCGCTTAGCGCCGGCGCCGGGTTGTGGCAAGGCGGGCGAAGGAACGCGGCCGTCAGTCGAACCGCAGGACGATCGCGAGGCGCATCGCCGCGAGCCTGTTGTCGACCGTGTAGGACACGGGTCGTCGCGGGCTTCCGCTCCCGCAGCAGCGGTCGTCGCCGGAGAGGTTCGCGCGGTGGGTGGCGCGCCCGAAATCCAGATACAGGCCTTCCAGCCGCAGGACCCAGCCGTCGGCCAGGGCGGTTTCGACTCCGGCGGCGACCGTCCACCCGACCTTCGTCGCGCCGTCGCGGAAGGAATCGTCGGGATCGGGCCGCCAGGGCGTGGGCCGCGGCGGATCGACGCCGCGGTCGAGGCCCCGGTCGAGGTCGGTCAGGGCGTTGTCGATCCGCGCGACCGCCGGTCCCGCGGCGACGAAGAACGTCGCCGGCCCCGCGATCCGCTCGATTCCGACGCGCGCGGCGGCGATCCAGCGGTATTCGGAGACCGCCGTCTCGTCCGAGCCGCCCGGCGGCGGCTGGACGGCGACGACGCGGGGGTCGATCCGGTTCGTCGTCGCCGACGGACCGCCGAACGCGCCGTCGATCTCGATCCGCAGCGGCGCGCCGCCCACGGCGAACCGCTGGCCGACGAGGCCGCCGAAGACGAACCCGCTCTCGCGGTAGCCCACGGCCCAGCCGGGGTTTCCGGGATTCGAGAAGCCGTCCCGGTCGGCGATCCGGTTGTCCGCGCGGGCCATGCCGACGAAGGCGCCCGCATAGGTCTCGCCCCAGACGAAGGCCGCGCCGTCGTCCCCGGCGTTCGCGCCGCCGGCGAGCGCGAGCAGGACGGGCGCCGCGAAGGCCGCGCGCCGGAGACCGGCGCGGGACTCCCGTTTCGTCGCCATCTTCCCCAACCCTCCCCTCAACGCCCGGGTCCCGCGTCTGTCCGGACCCGGGCCGTCCCGTCCGCGCCTGTCCTTGCGGCGGACGGGACGGGTCCGCTCCGGCTCCCCTGGATCACCGCGTGGACATCGATCTCCATGTCCATGTAGGGCCGCGCCAGGCCGGCGACCACGACCGTGTTCATCGCCACGGGGACGCCGCGCAGGCGGCGCGCGAGCACGCGGTGGACCGGTTCGATGAAGGCGCGGTCGGTAACCCAGACCTTGACCTTGCAGATGTCGTCGAATCGGGCGCCGGCCTCGCCCAGGAGCGTGGAGAGGTTGCGGACCGCCTGTTCGGTCTGTTCGGCCGGGTCGCCCAGGCCGTGGAACGCGCCGTCGAGGTCGTGGCCGGTCTGGCCGCGGATCGCCAGCCAGTCGCCCGCCCCGACCGCCATGCAGAGCCGGATGTCGAGGGCCTGCTGGCCGCGGTACCAGACGTTCGCGTCGAAGGGACGGAACCGTTCGTGGACGGTCACGGCCGGGTCCCCACGACCCGGTCGGACAGCCCGGCGGCGGCCTTCACCTTGCGCTTCGGCCCCTCGAAGTCGAAGGTCGCGTATTCGGCGGCGAGGTGGGCGAAGGGCGGCGACTGGGCGAACAGCGCGAAGGTCAGCCGGTGGCCGGCGTGGTCGGAGTTCACGAGGTCGCGGGCGTAGGCCAGGAGCCTGCGCCTGTCGTCGGCGCGCCAGCGGTCGTTCACCGTGTAGAACTTCTCCATCCAGGGCGCGGTCTGCGCTCCGGCGAACTCGGAGGCGTCCGGCGTGACGCAGATCTGTCCGCCGACCAGCTCGCGGGTCAGGTGCGTCATCGCCGGCAGCCCCGTGCAGGCGTGGATGCGCCCGGCGTAGAGCGTCGACTGGTGCGGCATGACCAGCCCGCCGGGCGAGGGCCGGGCCATCTCGATCGCGGCCAGGACGTGGGCGTGGACGCCCTCGCGCCATGCCGCCAGCGTGGCGAGCTTCTCGCGCACGGCCGGCAGCCGGTCGATCCCGGTCTGCTCGGCGTTGAACTTGGCGGCGCCGATCAGCAGGTCGGCCAGGCGCAGGATGCGGATGACGAAGGGCAGCGCGCTGTAGCGGTGCAGCATGGAGCGGATGAAGCCGGCCGCCCCGGTGTGCCGGTAGAAGAAGATGTCCTCCCAGGGGATCGTCACGTCGTCGAAGACGAGCAGCGTGTCGATCTCGTCGAAGCGGGCCGTCGAGGGATAGTCCTCGGCCGACCGGTCCCGCCGGTGGCTCGCCCGGCAGATGTGCTTCAGGCCCGGCGCGCCCATGGGGCACATGAAGCCCAGGGCGTAGTCCGACATCGACTCGTCGCCCCAGTCGGCGACGGTCGGCTTCACGAAGGCCTGGTGGGCGTAGGCCGCCGCCGTTTCGTATTTGGCGCCGCGCACGACGACGCCGGCGTCCGTCTCCCTCACCGCGTGGAGCAACATGTCGGGGTCCCGCTCCCGGGGCGGGCGCGAGCGGTCGCCCTTGGGGTCCGTGTTGCCGGAGACGGTGAAGAGGTCGCCGCGGAAGGCGCGGTCGACGTGGCGCGCGATGTTGGACGTGTGCTCCGGGGCGATCCCGTCGAGCATGTCGCGCCCGTCGAGCAGGGACCACAGGGCGCCGACGGTCTCGTCGCCGAGGCGGAAGGCCACGCCCTCGATCTCGTCCATCACCGTGTCGACCCAGCGCCACTTGGCGCGCAGGTCGCCTTTGGTCCGCGGCGGCTGGCCCGCGACGGAGCAGGCCTCGCCGTCGTCGGCCGCGACCGTCATGGCGTCGCGGTGGACGTCCTCGTGGGCCATGTCGTAGACCCGCGCGCGCACGTCCACCATCGGCTTGAACGCCGGATGCGACGGCACGTCCGCCACCCGCTCGCCGTCGATCCAGACCTCGCGCCCGTCGCGGATCGACTCGATGTAATCCCGCCCGGTCAGCAGCATGGCCCGTCTCCCGGGGGAGACGATAGAGCGGTTCCGGCCTTGCCGGAACCGCCCCGGGACCGCCGAGGCGCCGGCCCCGAGCCGGCGAACCGCCGGATTCCGCGCACGACCGCTCCCGAACAAACCGGGACCCCCTTGCGGGGGGGGGTAGGGTATGCATACTCCGCGCCGATTCGGACGTAAGCGGAGGAGACGACATGCGCGCGATCCCTTGCATCGGTGGAACGCGACCCCGCGGCCGGCGCGCCGCGCGCCGGATGGGGCTCGCCGGCGGGCTGGCGCTGGCCGCCGCCCTGGCCGCCGCGCCGGAAGGCGCGCGGGCGCAACTGGCCAGGTGTTCGCCCACCGTCGCCACCGACGCCGAGGCTCTGCGCGCCACCCACGTTTGCGCGGACACAAACGCCGACGGCGCGGATTACGGCGGCATCGCGATCGCCACCTCGTCCATGGAGGCGAACCACCTGAAGCTCGTCATCGGGAACGGCGTCGTCGTGGACGGCTCGAACCACTCGAATCTGGCGTTGGGATACAGCCCCGCGGACAGCGCGGTCGTCTACCACAACAGCGGAAAGAACGTCGAGATCGTCGTCGAGCCCGGCGCCACCATCTATCACAGCGTCGATCAGACCTCGGAGTCCACCGTAGGCGGCTACGCCTTGCGGGGCTACTCCCATGGCGGAGGCGTCGTCATCGATTTCTCGGGCGCGATCACCCACAAGGAGGCGGCGCATGGCGACCGCAACCGTCACGCGATCGGCCTGGTGGCGAGGAGCGGCGACGCCGCCACCCGCAACGGGGGCGGCGGCCTTGTCGTCACGCTGCGGAAGGGAAGCCGCATCGTGAACAAGGGAACCCCCGATTCCGATGGCATCTCCGACGGCGTCGCCAACGGCGTCTATGCGCACATGGAGGGGACCGGCGACATCGGGATCGTCCTCGAGCGGGGTTCGACGATCGATACGTCCGCCACCAAGGGGTGGCCCCTCCTGGGCTGGCAAGTGGGGAGCAACGCGGAAGGGACGTCCGAAGGCGGCGATATCGCGATCGACATCCGCGAGGGCGCGGTCGTCCGCGCCGGGGAAACCTTCGCCGCGGTCCGCGCCTTCATCGGAGCCGCGGGCGACGGAACCCAGATCGGCCGGATCGACATCTCGACGGCGGGCGCGATCGACGTCGCGCGGGGACGCGGCGTCTGGGCATGGGTGAACGCCGGCAACACGCTGGTGGACGACCCGGAGACGGAAGCGAACGAGGGGCACGTCATCGCCGTGAAGGGCGGCTCCGTCGTCGCGCGCACCGCGGACGCCATCCTCGCCCAGAACGCCGGCGGCGCGAGCGCCTTCACGATCCTGGTGGCCGAGGGCGCCTTGGTGCGCGCCGTGGCCGACCCGGACGCGGCGGAGGACGATCCCGGGGTCTCCGCCATCCGGGTGTCGCGCGCCGTGGCGGCCGGGGAGGGCGCGGTCGACCGCGTCGTCGTCGACGGCGCGGTCGAAGCGATGGGCGGGGACGGCGCCGCCATCGTCATGGAGCGCGGCGGCGCGGTGACGGTCGGGGCGACCGGGCGCGTCGGCGCGGATTCCGGCCTCGCCATCGCGAGCGGGAGCGCGCCGCCCGAAAGTCCGCCGGCGGACTACGAGGCGCCGGAGAGCGACCTGACGGTGACGGTGGCCGCCGGCGGTCGGGTGACGGGCGACATCCGTGTGCTGTACGCCGGCGACCTGATGGCGACGATCGCGGGCATGGTGACGGGCGACATCGAGGGTCTGGGCGCGGGCGATCACACGGTGACGGTGTCGGAAGGCGGCGTGGTGACGGGGACGATCCATCTGGCGGCGAGCGAGGTGACGGTCGGCGGCTCGGTCGGGCATGTGCTGTTCGACGGGGGCGGAACGGTGACGGTCCTCGCGAACGGCCGGATCGGGGACGTGGACGGCGTCTCGATCCTGAGCAAAAGGGGCGAGCTCGTCGTGGTGATCGTCGATGGCGACGGGCGGCCGGACGGCGCCGCGCCCCGGCTCACGGGGCGGATCGTGGAGAGGGGCGGCGCGCCGAAGGTGCTGTTCCAGGCGGCGGACGGACGGCGCCGCGCGCTGGGAGGGCTGGGTACGGACAAGTCGGCTCCGTTCGGGGCCTTCGACGTGGGTGTCGTGGCGGACGCGGACGGCAGCGTACGGGTGACGCCCGATTACGCGCCGCGTTCGCGGGTCTACGAGGCGCTGCCGTCGGTGCTGCTGGGTCTGAACGGCCCGCCGGCCTACCGCGACCGGCTGGCGGCGGCGCGCTCGCCGAACGGCGCGTGGGCGCGGGTGGAGGCCGGCGGCGGCGCGCGCAAGGCCAGCCGCTCGACCTCGACCGCCGCCCTCGCCTGGGACCGCCGCGTCCACGGCGTGCGGACGGGGCTGGACATCCCCCTGGGGCCGGACGCCCTGGCCGGGGTGTCGATTCACCACCGGCGCGCCACGGCGAAGCTGGCGGCGGGCGACGGCAAGATCGAGGCGTCGGGGACCGGGTTCGGCCTGTCGGGGACGTGGTGGCTCGATGACGGCGTCTATGTCGACGGGCAGGTCTCGGCGACATGGTACGAGGCGGACCTGACCTCGGGGACGCGGGGAACGCTGAAGTCGGGAGCCAGGGGGTTCGGCCACGCGCTGGGCCTAGAGGCGGGCCGGCGGATCGCGTTGGGCCTGGACGACCTGACGCTGACGCCGCGGGCGCGGTTGGCGCGCTCGGAGGTGGACATGGACGGCTTCGCGGACAGCCAGGGGGCGCGGGTGTCCCTGGACGCGGGGCGGAGCATGACCGGCGGCGCGGGCCTGCTGGTGGAGACGGCGGGGACCGGGGAAAGCCGGCTGTTCGGCTCTCTGGACGTGGAGCGGGCGTTCTCGTCGAAGACGCGGGTGACGGTATCGGGGACGGAGTTGCCGTCGTCGTCGCGGGCGACCTGGGCGCGGCTCACGCTGGGCGGGTCGCACGAGTGGGGCGAGGGCCGCTACGCGCTGGAGGGCGCGGCGACCTACGCCGCCGCGCGCGGCGGCAACCGCGACTACGGCGGCGGGTTGAGCCTCAAGCTGCGGTTCTGAACCGAAGGCGTCCCCTTCGGCAAGCTCGGGACAGGCTCTCGACACGCGCCCCGAGGCGCCGCCGGGACGGGCCTCCGTCAGTACTGCCGCCGCGGGTCGACGCGGTTCTTCAGGGGGCGGCCGGCGAGGAAACGCTCCAGGTTGGCGAAGAAGCCGTCGAGGGTCCTGGGGATGTAGGTCAGGGCGTCGTCGGACGAGCAGTGCGGCGAGAGGATCAGGTTGGGCGCGGCCCACAGCCGCGAGTCGCGCGGCGGGGGTTCGGGATCGAACACGTCGAGAACGGCACCCGCCAGATGGCCGCTCTCCAGCAGGTCGCACAGCGCGTCGTAGTCGACGACCCGGGCCCGGCCCATGTTGAGCAGCGTCGCCCCGGGCTTCAGGGACTCCAGCCGCGCGCGGTTCAGGAGGCCGTCGGTCCCGTCGGTCAGCGGCGCCATGGCGACCACCGTGTCGGCCTCGGGCAGCACCTCGTCGATCCGGCGCGCGTCGACGACGCGGTCGGCCCAGCGGAACGGGCGGCCCGTCCGGGTGACGCCGAGCACGGTCATGCCGAGCCTGCGCTTGAGCCAGCGGGCCGTCGCCCCGCCCATGCCGCCGAGGCCGACCACCGCGGCCACGCCGCCCTCGATGCGCGTGGTGAAACGCTTCTCCCAGCGCCGCTCCGGCTTGTTCGTGGCGAAGAACGGCAGGCCGTGGGCCATGGCGAGGACGGCCGCGCCGGCGAACTCCGCGGCCTTCTCGGCGTGGACGCCGCTGTTGTTGGTGAGCTTCAGCCCGCGCCAGACCCAGTCGAAGGGCTGGAGATGCTCCGTTCCCGCGCCGGTGAGCGCGATCCAGCGGAGCTTGGGCGCCATCGCGCGGAGCTCCGCGCGGGGGAAGCGCCAGCCGATCAGGATGTCGGCGTCGGCGACGCCGTCCGCGAAGCGGTCGTGCTCCCAGCTCCAGTCGAAGCGCAGGCGCCGCGCGAGCGCCGCGTGCCTCCCGCGGGCCGCCGCGACCCGGGCCTCCGTGACCCAGAACACCTCCGGCTGCGACGACAGCGCGGCGACGTGGACCTTGAGCGTCCCTACCATCCCCGCCGCGCCGTCACGGGCCGAGCACCCGGTCGAGCACCCAGTTGTCGATGGCGTGGACGAGGGGCTCCATGTGGCTGAAGCGGCCGGGCGCCGCGAAGGGCGAGGACAGCCCGGCCTGCTGCCGTTCGGAGATGGCGTTGTCCTCGGCGATCGACTTGTTCCAGCGCTCGTAGTAGGCGCCGACCAGCTCGTCGAAATCGTCGCGTCCGGTCGTCTCGCCGGGGAAGCAGGAGCCGACGATCAGCCTGGTCCGGGCCGGGCCGACCGGGTGCAGCTCCAGCCACCACATGCAGTCGTAGGTGAGCCCGAACATGGTCGAGGGGTTGATGAGGATGTAGTAGGTGCCGCGGGCCGCGTCGCCCTCGAGGGTCGGGATATGGGGGAACCCCCTGGCTCCCGGCAGCAGCGCGCGGCTGCCGGTGTGCCGGGTGAAGAGGCCGCAATATTCGCCGGCGGCGGGAATCGGCGGGTTGTGGTCCCGTTTCTGCTTCTGGATCGTCTGCTGGTGCACCGTCGGGACGTGGTAGCTCTCCATGGCGTTCTCGACGTAGACCTTCCAGTTGCAGGCGAGCTCGTATTCGGCCCGGCGCGTCGTGGCCATGGTCTCCAGGCCGTAGGAGGCGAGCGTTTCGGGCAGGTCTCCCAGCCAGTCGGAGAGCGGCGGCGCGGCGCGGTCGAAATTGAGGAACAGGAAGCCCGCCCAGGTCTCCAGCCGCAGTTCGACCAGCCCGAAGTCCTTCCGGTCGAAGCCCGCCGTCTCGTCCATCTCCATGGCGCCGATCAGCCGGCCGTCGTCGATGGCGTAGGTCCAGGCGTGGTAGGGGCAGGAGAACGCCCGGCAGTTGCCCTCGCCCTCCGCCACCTTCGCGCCGCGGTGGCGGCAGGAGTTGGCGAAGGCGCGGACCCCGCCGTCGCGCCCGCGCGCGATCACGACCGGCGCGCCGGCGAACTCGAAGGCGGCGTAGTCGCCGGGGG
Organism: uncultured Alphaproteobacteria bacterium; assembly: GCA_958295695.1. Lineage (GTDB taxonomy): Bacteria > Pseudomonadota > Alphaproteobacteria > SP197 > SP197 > SP197. The sequence continues at coordinate 84,354 of OY282363.1, forward strand.
CGGGAACCCGGTCCTCGCGGCCGACGAAGTTCCAGACCTTGAGGAAGATCGTCTCCACCTCGCGGCGGAAGAAGCTCTCGGACGTGTAGCAGTCGGGAGGCAGGGTCCAGGCCTCGAGCAGCGGTTTCCTGACGGCGGCGTACCGGGCCGGATCGAACGGGTTGTCGACGGCGGTCATGATCGTTGCGTCTCCTCCTTCTTGCGCCGGGCGACGAAGGCGTCGAGCTCCTCGGCGACGGCCTTGTCCAGCGCGGGGGCCTCGAACGCGCGCAGGAGCTCCTTCCAGATGGCGTTGGCCCGCTCGGTCGCCGTCCTCGCGCCGTCCTCCTCCCAGGTCTCGAAGTTGCGCCAGTCCGACAGGAGCGGATCGTAGAACGCGTTCTCGTAGCGCTCCAGCGTATGCGCCGCGCCGAAGAAGTGGCCGCCGGGCCGGACCTCGGCGATCGCGTCGAACGCCAGGCTGTCGTCGTCGATCGTCATGGGCTGGAGGAACTCCGACATCATCTGCAGCATCTCGGCGTCCAGCACGGCCTTCTCGAAACTCGCGGTGAGCCCGCCCTCGAGCCAGCCCGCGCCGTGGTGCACCAGGTTGGCGTGGCCCATCGCCGCGCCCCAGATCGACATCTCCGACTCGTAGGCCGCCTGGGCGTCGACGGCGTTCGACGCGGTCGTGTTGCTCGACCGGTAGGGCAGGCCGTAGCGCCGCGCGAGCTGGCCGCCCGCGAGGCAGGCCTTGGCGTATTCCGGCGTGCCGAAGGCCGGCGCGCCGGTCTTCATGTCCACGTTGCTGGTGAAGCCTCCGTAGAACACCGGCGCGCCCGGCGCGACCGCCTGGACGAAGGCGATGCCCGCGAGCCCCTCGGCGTTCTGCTGCACCAGCGCCCCCGGAATGGTCGCGGGGGACATCGCGCCCGACAGGGTGAAGGGCGTCAGCGAGACCGCCTGTCCGTTCTCCGCGGCCTCCATCAGGCCGTCCAGCATCGGCCCGTCGATGCGGCGCGGCGAGTTGACGTTGATCGTGGTGAAGACGCCGGGCTCGTTGCGGATCTCGTCCCGGGTCATGCCGCGGGCGATGCACAGCATGTCGATGGCGTCGGACATGCGCCGGCGTCCGAGCCCCGTGGCGTGCCAGGCCTTGTCGGAGTCGGCCAGGATCGCGCGCACGCAGTCGAGGTGGCGCGTCTCGGCGTCGAGGTCGATGGGCGCGATGGGCACGCCGCCGCACAGGTGCAGGATGTTGAGGCTCTGCGTCAGGCGGATGAAGTTCCGGTAGTCGGCGAAGGTCCCCGGCCGCCGGCCGCCGTCGAGGTCGCTCGCGTTGGGCGGCCCGCCGACCGAGTTGAAGGCGATGCGGTTGGCCCCGAAGGTCACCGCGCGCTCCGGGTTGCGCGGCGTGAGCGTGAACTCCGACGGGGCCCTGGCCACCAGCTCCGTCACCAGCCCCCGGTCGAAGCGCGCGACGCTGGCGTCCGGGTCCACGTCGGCGCCGGCCGCCTTCAACCGGGCGAGCGCCGTCTCCGAGAGGAACTCGACGCCGAGCTCCTCGAGCACCCTGAGCGACGTCTCGTGGATCGCCTCGACGTGGTCGGCCGAGAGGACCTCGATCGGCCGGTAGGGGTTCCTCAGGCGCCGCCACGGGAGCTGCTTGACCGCGGCGGCGCCCGCCCGCCGCCCGCGCCGCCGGCTCTCGCGCCGGCTCACGGTCCGCCGCCGCGGCCGAAGGGTCCGGGACGGGCCATCACACATGGTCTCGCGGGATCGTCTCGTCCCAGCGGCGCTCGAAGATCCTCCGGTCGCCCTCATGGGCCTCGATACTGGCGGTTATGCGGAAGCAGCCGTCCCCGCAGGCGAAGGTCAGCCGGGTTTCCGTCCGCGGCCTCCAGTCGCCGCGCGCCGCCTCGACGACGCGCGTCATGTCGGCGCGCGCGCTCCCGGGGTCGCCCTCGACGATGGTGAACGTCTCTTCCGACCGCTTGGCGACGACGAGGCCGATATCCTCGATCAGGACGCGCCCCGTATCCTCCTCGTGGCGCAGGACCAGCGCGCCCGCGCCGATGTCCCGGGTCAGGGCGCGGCGGAACCCGGCGGGCTCGATCGCGCGGGCGGGATGCGCGGGCGGGAACTCCGGGGCCTCGAACGCCGTCTCGCCGCCGCCGTCGTGGACCGGCAGGTCGAGCCGGGCGTCGCGGGTGTCGAGCGTCAGGGTCGCCGGTTCCGGCGCCGGCCAGGCGATGGGCCAGTAGCTGGTCGAGATCGCCAGCCGGATGCGCCGGCCGGGCCGGAAACGGTAGGCGACGTCGTTCAGGCGGACCGCGACGCGCTCCATCCGGCCGGGAGTCATCGGCTCCGGCGTCTCGTGCGAAGCGCGGTGGGACAGGTTGAGCAGGCCATAGGTCACCCGGCTGGAGCGGCCGTCCTCGGCGACCTCGTTGAGCCGGACGGCGATCATGCCCCGCGGCCGGTCGATCGAGAGGGCGAGGCGGAGCACGGGCGCGCCGAGGATGGCGACCGGCTCCTCGAGGGGCCCGGTCTCGAAGCAGAGCGAGAGCCGGTCGTCGATGCGCTGGTCGCCCTGGTATTCGGGCCCCGCGCCGCCGCCGTCGCGCGGGCACCATTCGCCGCCGCCCGCGCCGCAGGCCAGGGGCGAGCCGTGGCGCAGCGTCACGGCCTCGCCGCCGTCCGCCGACAGGGTCCCGTCCCCGAGCGCCAGGGACAGCCGGCCGTTCCGCGGCGGCGGCCAGGCCGTTTCGCTGAACCAGCGCCCGCCCACATGGAAGGCCATGGGGTGCGGCCCGAGATCTTCCTGCATCCAGAGGTTCAGGGCGGGCTCGCGGTCGATTCCGTTGTCGATCCCCTTGAGCCAGCGGTCCCACCAGCGCAGGCCGTCCTGCAGGAAGCCGACGGGTTCGCCCGGCGTCCCGAAATGGGGGTAGACGTGGGTCCAGGGCCCGACCAGCGCGCGCTTCGGTCCGGGCAGATGCTCCATGAGGCGCAGGAGCGCGTTGGTGTAGCCGTCGGTCCAGCCGCCGACGGCGTAGACGGCGGCCTCGATGGCGCCGTAGTCCTCGCACACGGAGCCGTGCTTCCAGAACGTGTCGCGCCGCTGGTGGCGGGTCCAGCCGATCGGCGGGCAGCCGGTCCTCCCGAGCCGCTCCAGCCACATGTCGCGCCAGCGCTCGCCCACCGTCTCGGGGTCGGGCCAGCGGGAGACGCAGGAGAAGATGCCGCCGCCCCAGCTGACGCCGTCGTTCAGCAGGCAGCCGCCCATGTAATGGACATCGTCGTTGTAGCGGTCGTCGGTCGAGCAGCAGGTGACGATGGCCCTGAGCGAGGGCGGGCGGCGGGCGGCGACCTGCAGGGCGGCGAAACCGCCCCAGGAAATCCCGATCATGCCGGTCGCGCCGCTGCACCAGGGCCGGGCCGCGATCCAGGCCAGCGCCTCGCAGATATCGTCCTGCTCGCCCGCGAGGTATTCGTCGAGCAACAGGCCGTCGGAATCCCCGGAGCCCGCGATGTCGAGGCGGATGGCGGCGTAGCCGTGGCCGGCCCACCAGGGATGGGTCAGGGCGTCGCCGAGGACGGTGCCGTCGAGCCGCCGGTAGGGGATGGATTCCACGATCGCCGGCACGGGGTCGCTCCCGGCGTCCGTCGGGAGCCACACGCGGGCGGCGAGCCGCCGTCCGTCGGCCAGAGGAATCCAGAGGGTGCGGACCTCGTCGATGGCGCGCGGGAAGGCGGTGCGGACGGTCATCGCGCGATGCTAGAGCGGATCGCGGCCGTGCGGAACCGGCCGGCGGCTCACTCCGCCGCGCGCCCCGGGACGAGGTCCCGCGGGGTGGCCATGCCGAGCGGGTCGCGGTCGCGGTCGACGACGACGGCGCGCGACAGGCCGTGGCGGACCGGCGGACGGACCGCGTAGCTGGCCCGCATGTCGGACGGCGGGGTCGGGACCGGCTTCGACACGATCTCGTAGACGTAGACCCGGTCGGGCGCCCTGTTCCTGGCGACCGCCTCGCCGGCGATGTCGGAGACGGCGGGCAGGCCGAATTCGTCGTTTCCGTCGCGCCGAAACCGAGGCAGAAGGCGAAGCCCGGGAGCGCCCCCAGGCTACCCTTGCGCGCGAACGCTTGCGCCATGGCCTCGCCCAGCGGAAAGAGGCCGGTCTCCAGTCCCTGGATGAAGAGCGCGAGGCCCGCGACGACGCAGAGCAGGCCGACGAGCGCCCCGCCCGTGTCCGGGAAGGGTTGCCGCGGCACGACGACCTGGAAGAAGGCGATGACCGGGACGATCGGCGCGAGGTCGCGCGGCGCGCCGAATTCCAACGGTCGCCCCGCGTTCCGCGTGCGCGCGAAGCGGGGCGCGCCGGCCCGGACTCCCGAACGCGGGAAAGGCCGCCGGATCCGTCGATCCATCCACCGGTCCGGCCGCGTTCATGCAACCGACTCTTGACGCCCGCGAGAGCGCGACCGCTTATGGCGCATGGCGAAGAACCGGCCCGGTCCCCGTCCCGCCGCCGCATGAACATCCGCCTTCCCTTCGACGGAACGCTGTTCTCCGGCGACTTCCTGTCCGAAACCGTGACGGAGGATCCCGACTGGCGATCGCTCGACGCGGCGGCGCTCGACGACCTGGAAACGGACCTCCTGGCGGTCTTCGACCCCTTCCCGACCGGTGGAACGCCGAACGAAAGCCAGACCGAGGAGGATCTGATCTGGCCGGTCCTGGAGCGGCTCGGCTGGACGGCGAGCCTGCGCCAGCAGAACCTGAGCGCCGCCGGCCGGCGGGACGTGCCGGACGGCCTGCTGTTCGCGGACGCGGCGGCGAAGAGCCGGGCCAACGCCCTCCCCGAGGAATGGCGGCGCTACGGGCTCGGCCTCGCGGTCGTGGAGTCGAAGCGCTGGGGGCGTCCGCTCGATCGCCGTTCGGGACAGGCGGGCGAGGACCTGGCCCCCTCGACCCAGATGCTGCGCTACCTGCGGCGGGTCGACGACCTGACGACCGGCCAGCTGCGCTGGGGCGTCCTCACCAACGGCGCGAAGTGGCGGCTCTACTGGCAGGGCGCGCGGTCGGTCTCCGAGCAGTTCTTCGAGGCCGATCTTCCCGCGCTCCTCGATCTTCCCGGTCGCGACGACGGGTTGTTCGCTCTCGGCGAGGCCCAACGCCGCCACTGGCTCGGGCTGTTCGCGCTGGTCTTCCGGCGCGAGGCTTTCCTGCCGGGCGCCGCCGACGCGCGCACGTTCCACCAACGCGCCATCGACGAGGGCCGGTACTACGAGGAGCGCGTCGCCGCCAACCTCTCCAATGTCGTCTTCGACCGGGTCTTCCCCGGGCTGGTCCGCGCCATCGCCGACGCCGCGCCCGACGCGCCCCTGCCGGAGGCGCGCGACGCGGCCCTGATCCTTCTCTACCGGCTGCTGTTCCTGCTCTACGCCGAGGACCGCGACCTGACGCCGGTCCGCGACCCGCGCTACGACGACTATTCGCTGCGCGACAGGGTGCGCGGCGATGTCGGCCGCCGCATGGACGAGGGCGGCGCCTTCTCCGACATGGCCGCCCGCTACTGGTCGGCCATCGACGATCTGTGCCGCGCCATCGATTCGGGCGACGCCGCCCTCGGTCTGCCGCCCTACGACGGCGGCCTGTTCGACCGGGAGCGCGCGCCGCTCCTCGGGAGGATCCGGCTCGGCGACAGGGCGATGGCCGAGGTCATCGACGCGCTGTGCTTCGAACGGACGGACGAGGGCCGCCGCTACATCAACTACCGCGACCTCGGCGTCCAGCAGCTCGGCTCGATCTACGAACGGCTGCTCGAATACGAGCCCGTCCGCGACGGAGACGAAATCGCCATCCGGCCCAACGTCTTCGCGCGCAAGGGCTCGGGCAGCTACTACACGCCCGACGATCTCGTGGGCCTGATCCTCGAGGAGGCGGTCGGTCCCCTGGCCGACGCGCGCATGGACGCCTTTACGGCCAGGGCGAGCGAGCTCGACGCGAGTCCCATGCGGGAAGGGAACGGGATCGCGCGACTCGAGGCGCTCGACCCCGCCGAACGGTTGCTCGACCTGAAGGTCTGCGACCCGGCCATGGGATCGGGGCACTTCCTGGTCGCCCTCGTGGACTACCTCGCCGACCGGACGATCGCGGCCATGGCGGAGGCGGCGAACGCCGCGGAAGGCTACGTCTCGCCGCTGGCCGACCGGATCGAGGACATCCGCGCCACCATCCTGGGCAACGCCCGGGAACGCGGCTGGGCGATCGATCCGGCGCGGCTCGACGACCGCCACATCGTCCGGCGCATGGTGCTGAAACGCTGCGTCTACGGGGTCGACAAGAACCCCATGGCGGTGGAGCTGGCCAAGGTCGCGCTGTGGCTCCACACCTTCACGGTGGGCGCGCCGCTCTCCTTCCTGGACCACCATCTGCGCCGCGGCGACAGCCTGTTCGGGGCCTGGGCGCGGACCGGCATGGACCGCGCCGCGGAATACGACGCGCCGCTCCTGCTGCACGCGCCGATGCGCGAGGCCGTCTCCGCGGCGGCCGGGATGCGGACGGTCGAGGAGCTCACCGACGCCGAGATCGCCGAGGCTCACCGGTCGGCCGGAGGCTTCGCCGAGGTGGAGGCGATGACGGCGCCGCTCGACCGGTTCCTGTCCCTGGTCCACGCCCTCGACTGGCTCGGCGTCCGCGACAACGGGGACAAGGCGGCGCTGCGCGCGTTCTTCGACGGCCAGTTCGGCGACCCCGTCGAGGTCGCCATGGGCGAGGCGGAGCCCGGCAACGGGCGGCCCGAGGCCGTCCGCTTCACGGAACTGCTGACGGAGGCCCGCGCGCTCGTCGCCGAAGAACGGTTCTTCAACTGGCAGCCGGCGTTCCCCGGCGTCTGGACGGATTGGGAGAGCGCCGAACGCAAGGGCGGCTTCGACGCCGTGGTCGGCAATCCGCCCTGGGACCGGATGAGGCTCGAACCGGTCGAGTGGTTCGCCCAGCGCAGGCCGGACATCGCCTTGGCGCGCCGCGCCGCCGACCGCAAGCGCATGGTCGCGGCGCTGGAACGGGACGGCGACCCGCTGGCGGAGGACTATGCGGCGGCGAACGAACGGGTGGCGATGGCGATCCGCATGGCGCGGGACTCGGGCGAGTATCCGCTGTTGTCCAACGGCGACATGAACCTCTATGCGCTGTTCGTCGAACGCGCGATGGCGCTGGTCAAGCCCGACGGCATGGTCGGGCTCCTCACGCCGTCGGGCGTCGCCTCGGACAAGACCGCGGCGCGCTTCTTCAGGGGCGTGTCGACCGAGGGGCGGCTGAAGGCGCTCTACGACTTCGAGAACCGGCGCACGCGCCACGGCGAGCCGCCCTTCTTTCCCGACGTGGACAGCCGCTTCAAGTTCTGCGTCTTCGTCGCCAGCCCCTCGCCCTTCGACGGCCCGGCCGAATGCGCCTTCTTCCTTCAGGGCGTGTCCGAGCTCGACGATCCCGAGCGCCGCTTTCCGCTGACGGCGGAGGATTTCGCCCGCGTCAACCCGAACACCGGCACCGCGCCCGTCTTTCGCACCCGCCGCGACGCGGAACTCACGACCGCGATCTACGGCCGCCTGCCGGTGCTGGTGGACCGCTCGTCCGGCAAGGAAACGAAGGCGTGGCCGGTGAGATACACGCGCATGTTCGACATGTCGCTCGACTCCCGCCTGTTCCGCACCCGAGAAGAACTGGAGAAAGGAGAAGGCGTTTGGCCCATCGGCGGCAACCGCTTCGACAGCCCGGCGGGCCAGTGGCTGCCCTTGTATCAGGGCATGATGGTGCAGGCGTTCGACCACCGCGCCGCCAGCGTCGTCGTCAACCCGGAGAACCTGCACCGCCCCGCGCAACCCGAACCGGCCACGCTCCATCGGCGCCGGGACCCGGAGTGGCTGCCCGATCCGCAGTTCTGGGTGTTGCGGAGCGAGACGTCGTTTCCAACAGCTCCCTACCTGCTCGGGTTCAAGGACGTGACCGCGCCGACGAACGTTCGATCCATGATCGCCGCCCTGATTCCGAGTTCCGGGGTGGGGAACACGCTTCCCGTCCTGGCGGCGGAGGACGGGGCGGCGCCCGACGCCGCGCTGCTTCTCGCCAACTTCAACGCCGTGCCGTACGACTACGTGGCGCGTCAGAAGATCCAGGGCCAACACCTCAACTGGTACATCGTCGAACAGCTCCCCGTAGTCCCGCCCGACCGCTACGAGGCCGTCCGCTTCGGGCCGAAGACGGCGGGAGAGATCGTCCGCGAGGCGGTGCTGGAGCTGACCTACACGGCCCACGACATGGCGCCCTTCGCCCGCGACATGGGCCATGTGGACGCCGCCGGCGCCGTCCCGCCGCCCTTCGTGTGGGACGAGGACCGCCGCCTGCGGCTGCGCGCCAAGCTGGACGCGCTCTATTTCCACCTCTACGGCGTCGCCGGCCGCGACGACATCCGCCACGTCTGGTCCACCTTCCCCATCGTCGAGCGCGAGGAAACCGCCGCCCACGGCCGCTACCTCTCCCGCGACCTCTGCCTCGCCTGGACGAACGCGCTGGCCGCCGGCGACCCGGACGCGGAGATCGTGTTGTGAGGATTTTCCCACGGGGGCTTGGCGATCGTGTCGGCCATTCCGGATACTACGCCGCCGCGTTCGGTCGCCCTCGCCGAAAGAATCGAGACAATGGGCGGCCCACGGGTGAGGATGGGATGCGATGATCGATTCGCTTGTGTCGAATGACGATCTGGACGGCCATCGCACGGCCTTGAAGCGGGTGACGAACCCGGGAGCGCGCTGGCGGAAGAAACCCGGACGGCAGTCGCAGCGGAACTTCACCGTCGAGTCCGACGACGGTTCGGTCTATCTGCTCTATCTTCGGCAGAATCTGGACGACAAGAAGGATTTCTCCTGCGGTCTCTCATGGATACAAAGGAGCGGAAAGCCTCTCAGCCTCGTTCGCTACAACGGTTCGAGCCACATCCACGGCGGAATCCGCTATCGCCGCCATGTTCATCGCGCCTCGGCCGAGGCCCTTGCCGCGGGAAGGAAAATCGACAGCCATGCCGACGAGACGGACCGCTACGCGACACTGGAGGGCGCGCTGGCCTGTCCGATCGAGGACTGCGGCGTCCGGGGTCTGACCGCGCGCCACGACGAGAGGGATTTGTTCGATGGCCCTTGACCGGGAACGTCTGGAAGATCTCCTGTGCGAGCGTCTGTGCGCGAATGTCCGCGTTCACCGGCGCGACGACGACGTGCTCATGCTGGAGTCGCCCTTCGCCTTTCCAGACGGCGACCGCTATCCCGTCTATCTTTCCGAGACGGCGGCGGGAGGCGTGAAGCTGAGCGATCGCGGCCACACGCTGATGCACGTCGGCTACGAGCACGATGTGGATGCGTTCTACGACGGTGCGCGCGCCTCTCTCCGCGAACAGATCGTCCGCGAATGCGGCATCGAGGAAGAAGAGGGCGTCTTTTCCATCGAAGTATCGCCGGAACGGGTCGCCGACGCCCTCTTCGGATTCGGCCAGGCGCTGACAAAAATCCACGACCTGACCTTTCTGAGTCGGGATCGCGTGGCTTCGACATTCTACGAGGATTTGAGATTCTTGCTGTTCACGATGGTAGACGAGGAGAGCGTCGATACGGACTACATTCCAGCCGATGTTCCGAAGGGGGACAACTATCCGGTCGATTACCGCTTGCGGGGTCGGGACGGCGGGCCGGTGTTCCTCTACGGCGTTCCGAGCCGCGACAAGGCGCGGTTGACGACCATCATGCTGTCCCACTTCCTGCTTCACGGCCTCGCGTTCGAATCCGTGATCGTGTTCGCCGACCAGCAGGAGATTCCCCGGCTCGATGTCGCCCGTCTCACCAATGTCGCCGGGACGGCGGTGGCCTCGCTCGACGCGGCAACCGATCTTCGCCGCAAGCTCGACCGGCTGGCGGCGTGACCCGGCCTGGTTTGTCGCCTTGCGATGCCGCGCCGGTCAGCTCCGGCCGGAGGTGGAGCCGCCGTCGAGGGGCAGGGCGGCGCCCGTCACGAAGGCCGCGTCGTCGCTCGCGAGGTAGGCGATGGCCCTGGCGACCTCGGCCGGGAGCGCGATGCGCTTGAGCGGGGCGTAGTCGGCCAGCGCCCGCTCGCGGGCCGCGGGGTCGTCCGCCTTGTCGATGCCGTCGCGGCGCACCATGTCGGTGTCGACGTAGCCGGGGCAGACGCAGTTGACGCGGACGCCGGGCGCGAGCTCCAGGGCGAGCGCGCGGGTCAGGTTCACGACGCCGCCCTTGGACGCGCAGTAGGCCGAAAGCCCGGTCTCGCCCATCAGGCCGGCGTCCGAGGCGATGTTGACGATGGCGCCCCCGGCGGCCCGCAGGTGCGGCAGCGCCGCCTGGCAGCAGAAGAACGTGCCCTTGAGGTTGATGTCGACGGTGGCGTCCCACAGCGCCTCGTCCGTCTCCGCGAAGGCCGCGGCGACGCCGACGCCGGCCGAGTTCACGAGGATGTCGAGCCCTCCCAGGGCCTCCGCCGCGGCCCGGACCGCCGCCCGGCAGCCCGCCGCCGTCGAGACGTCGCCGGGCGCGGCGTGGAACCGTTCGCCGCCGCCCAGGCGCGCGACGCCGTCGCGGGTCGAGTCCGCCGTCCTGCCGTTGACCGCCACCCGCGCGCCTCTCGCCGCGAACTCCCCGGCCGTCGCGCGGCCGATGCCCCTCGACGAGCCGGTCACCAGAACCCGCTTGTCCGTGAAATCCATGGCCGCCTCCCCCATCCGTCCGGCAGTCTACCGCGATTCTCCCCGGCGCGCGCCGGGGACCGGCCCCTCGCCCTTCGACACGCCGCCTCGTCCCGAGGCGGTCCGAGGGACCGCATCGAGGGACCCGCTCTATCGCTCCGCCGTCAGGGTCCGCCTCACGGCGTCGCGCCAGCCTTCGTGGCGGGCGTCGGCGTCCGCCCGGGCGATCCGGGGGGTGAAGCGGCGGTCGAGCGCCCAGTCCCCGGCGAAGCCGTCCATGCCGGGCCAGACGCCGGCCTTCCGGCCCGCCAGCCAGGCCGCGCCGAGCGCGGTGGTCTCGGTCATCGCCGGGCGGTCGACGGCCGCGCCGGTGATGTCGGCGAGGAACTGCATGGTCCAGTCGCTCGCGGCCATGCCGCCGTCGACGCGCGGCGCGGCGTCGGCGTCCGAGGCCCGCCAGTCGGCGCGCATGGCCTCCCACAGGTCGCGGGTCTGGTAGCCCACGCTTTCGAGCGCGGCCCGCGCCAGCTCCCTCGGCCCGGTGTCGCGGGTCAGCCCGTGGAGCGCGCCGCGCGCCTCGGCGTCCCACCACGGCGCGCCGAGGCCCGTGAAGGCGGGCACGAGGTAGACCCGCTGTCCGGGGTCCGCGGCCTCGGCCAGCGGCCCGGTCTCGGCGGCCTCGGCGATCAGGCCCAGGCCGTCGCGCAGCCACTGCACGGCCGCGCCCGCGGTGAAGATCGCGCCCTCCAGGGCGTAGACGGTCTCGCCGTCGAGGCGCCAGGCGATCGTGGTGAGCAGGCGGTTGCCGGAGGACACGGGCCGGCCGCCGGTGTTGAGGAGGGCGAAGCAGCCGGTGCCGTAGGTCGCCTTCATCATGCCGGGCCGGAAGCAGGCCTGGCCGATGGCCGCCGCCTGCTGGTCGCCGGCGACGCCGAGAATGGGCGCGGCCGCGCCCAGGATTTCGGGCCGCGCCACCCCGAAGTCGGCGCTGCTGTCGCGGACCTCGGGCAGCATGGCCATGGGCGCGCCGAAGAGGCGGCAGAGGTCCTCGTCCCAGCGGTTCTCGCGGATGTCGTAGAGCAGGGTGCGGCTGGCGTTGGTCGCGTCGGTGGCGAAGACGCTCCCGCCGGTGAGCCGCCAGACCAGGTAGCTGTCGACCGTGCCGAAGCACAGTTCGCCGGCCTCGGCCCTGGCGCGGGCGCCCTCGACGCGGTCGAGCAGCCAGGCGATCTTGGTCGCGGAGAAGTAGGGGTCGATCGGCAGGCCCGTGCGTTCGGTCGCCATGGCCTCGTGCCCGCCGTCCCGGAGCGCGCGGCAGGCCGCCGCGGTGCGCCGGTCCTGCCAGACGATCGCGTTGTGGATCGGCCGGCCCGTGGCGCGCTCCCACACCAGGGTCGTCTCGCGCTGGTTGGCGACGCCGACGGCGGCCAGACGGGACGCCTCGACGCCCGCCCCGGCCAGCGCGTCGCGGCAGGCCGCCACCGTGGCGCGCCAGATCTCCTCGGGGTCGTGCTCCACCCATCCGGACCGGGGCAGGAGCGGAGCGATCTCCCGCGAGGCCATCGCCGCGACGCGGCGGTCGGCGCCGAACACGAGCGCCCGGCTGGAGGTGGTGCCCTGGTCGATCGCGAGTATGGAGCTCATCGCCCGCGCGCTCCCCGTTGCGCGGCCCCGGCCGGGCCCGGGCGGCCGGACGGCGGACCGCGGGGACGCGGCGTGGATGACGGGCCCCGGGGCCCGCGGGAGGAGGAAGGGCGGGGACGCGGCGTGGATCTCGCCCGCGCCGCCGCCACGCTCTCGAGGCGGGAGGGCGCGTGGCCGAGGGGCTGCGACAGGAACGACATCCGCATGTTCACCATGTAGACGACGTCGAACCGCGGCGCGAATCGGCGGGGTCGACGCCCGGCGGGCCGAGCGGCGCCGGGATCGTCGCCGTCGCGGGCGGGATGCCGCAAAGGTCGAGGTCCGCGGCCTCCGCGGGCGTGGCGCCGCCCGCGAAGATCGCGCCCGGCGCCGGGGTCACGCCTTCAGAGCGGCCTCCAGGCGCCCGCACAGCGTCTCCAGCACGGCGACGCGGGCGTGGCGCTTGTCGTTGGCGGCGACGAGCGTCCACGGCGCGACGCCGCCGCCGGTCCGTTCCACCATGTCGCCGATGGCGCGGGCGTAGTCGTCCCACTTCTCGCGGTTGCGCAGATCCTCGTCGGTCAGCTTGTAGCGCTTGTGGCCGGTCTTCTTGCGCGCCTCGAAACGCCGCTCCTGCTCGTCCCGGTCGATCGAAAGCCAGAACTTGGCGACGACGACGCCGCGATCGGCGAGACTCTCCTCGAAGTCGTTGATCTCGCCGTAGGCGCGCATCCAGTCCGCCTCGGCGGCGAAACCCTCGACGCGCTCGACCAGCACCCGTCCGTACCAGGAACGGTCGAAGATCGTCGTGTGCCCCAGGCGCGGCACGCGCCTCCAGAAACGCCACAGGTAGGGATGCAGGCGCTCTTCCTCGGTGGGCGCGGCGATGCGGACGACACGGCAGTAGCGGGTGTCGAGCGCGGCGGTCGCGCGGCGGATGGCGCCGCCCTTGCCCGCCGCGTCGTGGCCTTCGAAGACGGCGACCAGGGCGCGCTCGCGGAAACGCCCGTCGCGCGAGAGCAGGTTCAACCGGCCCTGGAGCTCGACCAGGCGTCTCCCGTAGTCCGCCTTGGGGATCGACGCCGAGAGATCGACGCTCCCGAGCGCGTCGCGGCCGGCGGCGCCGGGCGGCGCCGCCGCCGGGGCCGACCCGGAGCCGCGCGGTCCTCCCTCGAGCCGGTCGTCGAGGGCGGCCAGCAGCCCGCGGCCCACTGTGATGTTGCGATAGGCCTCGTCGGCGCCCTCGACCACGATCCAGGGCGCGTGGCCGCGGTCGGTCCGGCGCAGCATGAATTCGGACGTCGCGTGGAACGAGTCGTACATCCCGAACCGCTCCCAGTCGGTGTCGGCGACGCGCCAGCGGGTCGTCCTGTCGCGCTCCAGGGCCTTCAGGCGGCGCTTCTGTCCCGCCTTCGACAGGTGGAGCCAGAACTTCAGGATGAGCGCGCCTTCCGCCGCGAGCATGGCCTCGAAACGGACGATCCGGTCGAGGACGCGCTCCAGGTCGCCTTGGCCGCTCCTGCCGTAGACCCGGTCGAGCAACGGCCGCGAGTACCAGGACCCGAAGAAGATCCCGATCTTCCCGCGCGGCGGCAGGACGCGCCAGAAGCGCCACATGTCCGGGCGTTCGCGCTCTTCGTCGCTGGTTTCGCCCATGCCGTTGGTCTCGATCAGGCGCGGGTCCATCCAGGCGTTGAGCGTGTTGATCGTGGGCCCCTTGCCCGCGCAGTCGACGCCGCCGACCAGGATGACGACGGGGAACGCCTTCGATTCGGCCAGCCGGAACTGCGCCTTCAGCAGGGCCTCGCGGAGTCCGGGCTGCTCGGCCTTGTAGCGGGCCTTGGACATCCTGTGTCCCAACTCCGCCGATTCGAACATCGCCCCCCCTTCCGGCCGCCGTCCGAAACGGCGATCCCGGCGCGGGCAGTTTGGTCCCGGCCCGCGTCTTGTCAAATTGACCGTCTCCGGGCGCCACGGCATCCTCGGTCCACGATCGACGGCGTCCCGCTCGATCTGTCCGGCGCGATCCGCGAAGGCGACCGCGCCGCGCCGGGACCGGCGAGGACGGGAACATGCCGTCCCGCCGTCGATCCGCGGTCGTCGACGATCCGGCGGCGGCCGGCCGGCTTCCGGAGCGGCGGGCCTCCCGAGCCGCGCCGAAGGGAGGAGAGGTTGCGATGTTCTGGGTCTACATGGTCATCCTGTTCGCCGGATTGCTCACCGTCGCCGTCGGCCTCATCATGGCGATGGGCCTGCTGAGCCTGGGCCAGGCCTTCGGCGCCTTCCACTCCGACGAGATCCGCGAGCACACCGACACCAAGCAGCCCAACGTGCTCCGCAAGGTCGCCCGGGTCCTGGCCGTGGGCCTGGGCCTCAGCGCCGTCGGCTTCCTGCTCATGATCCTCGCCGGGGCGTGAGGCGCGCCGGGGACCGGCCCCGGGCCGTCAGGCGCGCGAGGCGTTCGCGATCGTCCGCGCCAGCGCTCCGGCCAGCGGCATGTCCTCGGCCATGTAGAACCGCGCGGTCTCGCTCTTGGCCTCCAGAAAGGCCGGGTCGCCGCGTCCTTCCTCCCGCAGCCGCTTGGCGGCGACGGCCTGGCGCAGGAGCTGCCAGCCGCCGGCGACGGTGCCGAAGAGGCGCTGGTAGGTCGTGGCCTGGGCGAGCACGGCGTCCCGGTCCGCGGCCATCGTCCCGGCGACCCATTGGGTGGCTCCGCGCAGACGGTCGAGGCCCGACGACACGGCCTCGGCGAGGCCGGTCTCGCCGGCCGCGCGCGCGGCGTCGGCGTCGGCCGCGATCGCGTCGAACAGGACGCGGGCGGCGGCGCCGCGGTCGCGGGCGATCTTGCGGCCCACGAGGTCGATGGCCTGGACGCCGTTGGTCCCCTCGTAGATCGGCAGGACGCGGGCGTCGCGGTAATGCTGGGCCGCGCCGGTTTCCTCGATGAAGCCCGCGCCGCCGTGGACCTGCACGGCCTCCGACGCGATCTGGACCCCGCCGTCGGTCGCCCAGGACTTCACCACCGGCGTCAGCAGTTCGAAGAGGGCCCGGTCTCGGGCGGCCTCGTCCGAACCGCCGCCGCGCTCGGCCCGGTCGAAGCGCGCGGCGGTCCAGTAGACCAGGCCGCGGGCCGCCTCGGTGCGCGCCTTCATCCAGGCCAGCATGCGCCGGACATCGGGATGGTTGTCGATGGTGACCGCGCGGCCGCCGCGCGCGCCCTGCACCCGCCCGGCGGCGTGGGCCGCGGCGGCCTGGCGGGCGCGTTCGCCGATGGCGAGCCCCTGCAGGCCCACGGCGAGGCGCGCGTTGTTCATCATGGTGAACATGCAGGCGAGCCCCCCGTGCTCCTCGCCCACGAGGAAGCCCGTGGCGCCGCCGCCGTCGCCATAGGCCATGACGCAGGTCGGACTGCCCTTGACGCCGAGCTTCCTCTCCAGGGAGACGGCCCTCAGGTCGTTCCTTTCGCCCAACGCGCCGTCCGGCTTCACGAGATACTTCGGCACGAGGAAAAGCGAGACGCCCTTCACGCCGTCCGGCGCGCCGGGCAGGCGGGCGAGCACCATGTGCACGATGTTCCCGGTCAGCTCGTGTTCGCCGTAGGTGATGAAGATCTTCTGTCCGACGACGCGGTACGCGCCGTCGCCGGCCCGTTCGGCGCGGGTGGCGAGGCGCGCGAGGTCGGTTCCGGCCCCCGGCTCGGTCAGGTTCATGGTGCCCGACCAGACGCCCGCGACCATGTTGGGGAGGTAGGTCCGCTTCTGCTCCTCGGTCCCGTGGCGCAGCAGCAGTTCGATGGCGCCCTTCGTGAGGAGCGCGCCGACCGAGAACGCCATGTTGGCCGATTCGAACATTTCCGAAACCGCCATCGCCAGCGTCCAGGGCAGGCCCTGCCCGCCATGGGCCTCCGGAAACGAGAGGCCGTTCCAGCCGCCGGCGACATAGGCGTCATGGGCCTTGCGGAAGCTCTCGGGCAGGCGGACGACGCCGTTCTCCAGCGTCGCGCCCTCGAGGTCGCCGTCCCGGTTGGCCGGCGCCAGCACCTCCCCGGCCAGGCGGCCGGCCTCCGCCAGCAGCGCCCCGACCAGCTCGCCGTCCTCCGCCGCGCCGCCCCACAGGCGCGCCAGATCGCCGAAACGCGCCTGGGCGTCGAGCGCGAAGCGGATGTCATCGACGGGCGCTGCGTAGGCGGTCATCCGGGGCTCCGGGACACGTGGCCGGACGGGAGGAAATCGACTATCACGGGCGGCGGCCCCGGACCAGCGGGCCTCCCCTTCCCTCCGGCGGGTTTCCACCATGAGCGAGACGACCGGCGGCGGCGTCCACCTCGAGATCGCCAACCGCTTCATCGAACAGGCCAACGCCATGATCGAGGCCGGCGACGACGCCGAGGCCGTGGGTCTCGCCATGACCCACGCGGCGGCCAACTTCACCGCCTTCGCCGCGGCGCTGAACGAAGGCCGCCGCGAGGAGCTCGGCGCCGTCGCGGACGAGTATCGCCGCCTGCTCCACGCCTACTTCGACAACCGCGTCCGGGCCTGACCGCGGCCGTCATGCCGGTTCCGCCCCGCGGCCCCGCGCCCGCGCCGAATCGCCACAGGCACGCGCCGGCCGCGGCGATCGGCCTGTGGGTGCTCGCCGCCTTCCTCTTCACGTCGCAGGCGGCGATCCTGAAGTGGCTCGCGCCCGACTATCACGTCACGGAAATCCTGTTCGGCCGGTCCCTGGTCGTCGTGGCCGGCGCGACCGTGCTCCTGCTGCGCGGCTCCGGCCTGGGCGCGCCCTTCCGCACGAGGAAGTTCCGCTTCCACGCCCTGCGCTTCCTGTGCTTCCTCGTGGCGCTCACGGCGTTCATCGAGGCGGTGCGCCGGATCTCGCTCGCCGACGCGGTCGCCGTGACGTTCGCCGCGCCGCTTCTGATGACGGCCCTCAGCGTGCCGCTCCTCGGCGAGAAGGTCGGCGTCCGGCGCTGGTCGGCGGTCGGGATCGGCCTCATGGGCGTCCTGGTCATCGCCAATCCCTCGACCGGCGTCTTTCAGGTCGCGGCGCTCTGGGCCCTGCTCTCGGCGCTGGCCTACGCCCTCGCCATCATCGTCACCCGCATCGCGACGCGGACCGAGGAGACCGTCGTCACCGTGTTCTGGCTCAACGCGCTCTATGTCGTCCTGATGCCCGTCTTCGCGCCCTTCGCCTGGACCGCGCCGACCTGGGGCGCGGTCGCCCTGATGGCCGGATGCGGCCTCATCGTCCTGGTCGCCCAGCTCGTCGCCGTCGAGGCCTGCGTGCGCGCGCCGCCCCAGGTCCTGGCGCCCTTCGACTACACCGCGCTGATCTGGGCCGCGCTGCTGGGCTATGCCGTCTGGGGCGACCTGCCGACCCGGGCCGCGCTCGCCGGCGCGGCGATCCTGATCGCGAGCGGCCTTTACGTGCTCTGGCGCGAGACGCGGCGGGCGCGCGCCCGGCCCTCCGGCGGCGAGGCGTAGAAGGGTCCGGCCGGGTCCGTCTCCGCCGGCCGTCCCCGCCCGATCGCGAAGACGCGGTCGGCCCCGGCGTCGACGAAGCGGCGGCCGGCCTCCGCTTGCGGTCGGGGGGCGCGGTCCGGCTCTCGCGGACGCCGTCGCGCGGCGCCGTGCGATGGAGCGGTTCCGGTCGAACCGGAACCGCTCTAAGGTCGCGCGGAATCGCGGGAGCAGGGACATGGGCGATCGGGTCCGAACGCGGGTCGACGGCCGCGTCTTCGAGGTGACTCTCGACAATCCCAAGGCGAACGCCATCTCCGCGGCGGTCAGCCGGGAGATGAACGAGGCGTTCATCCGCTTCCGCGACGATCCCGACCTGTGGGTCGCGATCCTGACGGGCGCGGGCGACAGGTTCTTCTGCGCGGGCTGGGACCTCAACGACGGCGCCCGGGAAGAGCCCGACAAGGATTTCGGACCCTACGGCTTCGGCGGCCTGGGCCGCATGTTCGACCTCGACAAGCCCGTCGTCATGGCGGTCAACGGCTACTGCGTCGCCGGCGGCTTCGAGCTGGCGCTCGCCGGCGACATCATGGTGGCCGCCGAGAACGCCGAGTTTTTCCTGTCGGAGGTCAATGTCGGTCTCGCGACCTCGGGCGCGAGCGTCTCGCGGCTGCTCGCGCGCCTGCCGCGCCACGTCGCGCTGGAGCTGCTGTTCACGGGCCGCCGCATGGCGGCGCGGGAGGCCCGCGACCTCCGCCTCGTCAACCGCGTCGCGCCCCGGGGCCGGGCGATGGAGGCCGCGCGCGAGATCGCCGCCTCGATCGCCGCCGCCGCGCCGCTCTCGGTGCGGGCGGAAAAGCAGATGGTCAACCTTCTCGGCGGCCTCCCGCCCGAGGAGGCCGACCGCCTGGAGGCCGAGGGCGCGCTCACGGCCAAGGCGCTGGTCTACGCCTCCGAGGACTGCCGCGAGGGCGCCCGCGCCTTCCTCGAAAAGCGCAAGCCCGTGTGGCGGGGACGCTAGGGCGGACAGGCTCGGGACGCGGCCCTTGACGAGGAAGCGGGCGACGAAGGCGTCCGCGCGGCGCCGGCCGCGGCGCCGGCGGCGGTTCCGCGCGGTTCTGCGCTGGAGCGCGGCGGTCTTCGTCTGGCTCTCGCTCGCCGTCGCGGGCCTGGTCGCCTGGCACCTGCTGGACCTGCCGGACCCCGCGGACGCCGCGAGCCGGCGCGCGCCCTCCGTGACCGTTCTGGGGGCCGACGGCCGGACGCTCGCGACCTACGGCGAGCTCCACGGCGAGACGCTCCACTTCGAGGATCTGCCCGAGACGCTCGTCCGGGCGGTGGTCGCCACCGAGGACCGGCGCTTCTTCGAGCATGGCGGGATCGACCCGCGGGGCGTCGTCCGCGCGGCCTGGGCCAACCTCCGCGCCGGCGGCGTGGTCCAGGGCGGCAGCACGATCACCCAGCAGGTCGCCAAGAACCTCTTCCTCACGCCCGAACGCTCGTTCCGGCGCAAGGTCCGGGAGGCGCTCCTGGCGCTGCGGCTCGAGAGGCGCTTCACCAAGGAGGAGATCCTCGCGATCTACCTCAACCGGGTCTATCTGGGCGCGGGGACCTATGGCGTCGACGCCGCGGCCCGGCGCTACTTCGGCAAGTCGGCCCGCGACCTGACGCTGCCCGAGGCCGCCACGATCGCGGGCCTGCTCAAGGCGCCCTCGCGCCATAACCCGGCGGCCGATCCCGCGGCGGCGCGCCGGCGCGCCGGCGCGGCGCTCGACAACATGGTCGAGGCCGGCTTCATCGGCGAGGAGACCGCGCGCGCCGCCCGCGCCGCGCTTCTCGAGCCGGCCGGCGGCCGTCCCGCCGGCGGCGACGCCCGCTACGCGGCCGACTGGGTCGTCGCGCGGGCCGCCGACCACATCGGCGTCGCCCGCCGGGACCTCGTCATCGCCACCACCCTCGATCCCGGCCTCCAGCGCGCCGCGCGGGACGCGCTCGCGGCGGGGCTCGCGGGCGAGGGGGCCGAACGCGGCGCGGGCGAGGGCGCGCTCGTCTCCATGGCGGCCGACGGCGCCGTGCTCGCCATGGTCGGCGGTTCGGGCTACGGCGCGACCCAGTTCAACCGCGCCGTCCAGGCCCGGCGCCAGCCCGGCTCGGCCTTCAAGCTCTTCGTCTACCTCGCCGCCCTCGAGGCGGGCCTCCTCCCCGGCGACACGGTCGAGGACCGGCCGGTCTCGATCGACGGCTGGAGCCCCCGGAACTTCCACGGCCGGTTCGACGGGCCGATGACGCTGACCGAGGCGCTGGCGGCCTCGACCAACACCGTCGCCGCGGACCTCGCCTGGCGCGTCGGCGTCGGCAACGTGATCGAGGCCGCCCACCGGCTGGGCCTCGACCGGACGATGCCCGCCGTCCCGAGCCTCGCGCTCGGCGCCACGGAGGTCTCGCCGCTGGAGTTGACCGCCGCCTACGCCACCGTCGCCAACCAGGGCTTCGCCGTCTGGCCCTACGTCATCGTGGAGATCCGCGCGCGCGACGGCGACCTGCTCTACCGCCGCCGGGAGACGCCGCCGCCGCGCGTGGTCGAACCGGACGTCCAGGCCCGGCTGGCCGCCATGCTGGAGGCCGCGATGGAGACCGGCACCGGACGGGCGGCGCGGATCGCCTGGCCCGCCGGCGGCAAGACCGGCACCAGCCAGGACCATCGCGACGCCTGGTTCGTCGGCTTCACCCGCCAGGTCGTCACCGGCGTCTGGGTCGGCAACGACGACGGCGCGGCCATGGACGGCGTCACCGGCGGCGGCCTGCCGGCCCGCGTCTGGGCCGCCTACATGGCGGAGGCCCAGCGGGGCCGGCCGCCGCTCGCGCTGGTCGATTCCGCGGCCCGGACCGCGCCGGACCCCGCCCCGGACGGCGGCGGCCTCGCGGGCCTGATCGACGACCTGCTGGACGAACTCGGCGCCGCCGGCGCGGACGACCCGGACCGGGAGAAAGGCCGGGACCGCTGAGGCCCGCCCCCTTCGGCCAGCCCGGGACAGGCCCTCGATACGGTCCCTCCGGGACCCGCTCGGGACGAGGGGGATGTCCCGTTGGAGGTTATGTGGGAAAGCGCCGAACCGCCATCGACCTTCCCGCTTCGGCGAGCGAGGGACAGGGCCGATCTCCACGGGCCGGGCCAGCGCTTTCACCGCTTCCTCGAACGTCGCGCCGACCCGCGCGGCTTCCGGTTCGGCTGGGCCGGCAGTCCGCGCGCGCCGGCTTCGCGGCGCGATGTTTCGGCTTGTCGGTCATTTGAACGGACCCCCCGAATTGCCGTTGACGGGTACGGGCTTGCCTGCCCGCGGCTCGATTCCCGGATGGCGGAACACCGCGCGATTTGCGATACGAAACGGCCTTCCGGATCGCCGAAATCTCCCGACCCGGAGGCAGTTTCACGCGGCGATCGAACACGGCTCACACAGCCAGCTTGGCCAGCACGGGGATCGCGGCGCGGCCCATCTCGTAGTACTCGGCGTTGTGCTCCAGACCGATGCTCCGGATTCCGCAAGCCGTCGCGGCGGCGAGAGTCGATCCCGACCCCGCAAACGGATCCAGCACAACGCCTTTGCCCAACGGCAGGCTGGAACGCACCAGGGGCCGCAGGAACGCTTGAGGTTTCAGCGAAGGATGCGGGGCCGCTTCCCGCTCTCGCTTGCGCGCCGGCGACGCCTCGATCAAATCCTTGAATGGCTCCCGTTCCGACAAACGCCGCAGGCCGCCGGTCGCCCACTCGCGGAGGTTCTCCCGGACCGTCCCTTCGCAGGGCCGCCGGAAGATGCCCCATGGCTCGAAGCAGGACTTCGGCATGACCGTGACATTCGGAAACTCGTCATGCGCGTTCTTGGGACGGTCCCCGCCGCGCAGCGTGTGCACGACTCGGACCAGAGTGCCGCGAATCTCGAACCCCATCGCCGCGAATGAATCGGACACCAGATGGGACAGGAGCGGATTGCTCGCCACGAAGACATGAGCGCCGGGAACGAGGACCGGATAGAGCAGTTTCGCGAAGCGGGCAAAGAACGTCCGTATCTCGTCTTTCTCGTCATCCTTGAGAACGGTGAATCTTGGAACGGGTTGTCGTTGGCGCCCGTCGAAAGACGGTGGGATGCGCCAAACGCCACCCCTGCCGCTCTTGCGTTTCTCAAGCTGGTCGGGAGTGTATTCCACCAAACCGTAGGGTGGGTCCGTCACGACCGCATGGATGGATCGCTCTTCGGCGGCGCTCAACCACGAGAAAGCGTCCTTGTGAAGGAACTCATGGAGCGTGGCCTCGAGACCCAACTTCGGTTCCAGGGCGGGACCGAGCGCGGCGTCGCTCATGCCCGCGCTCCCAAGTCCGGCCCGTTGTCGGCGATCGGGTCGCGGTGGCGGAGCCTCTTGCCGACCGTCCGGCGGACGATCCCGGCCATCCGGTCGGGCATGTCGACGCCGCGCCGGGTCGAGAACTCCATGACGCGGCGATCGAGATGCCTGGCCGACAGCTTGTGGACGGTCCCCTTATGCGCCCTCTCGGGCATGTTCCAGAAGCTCTCGATCCCTTGGGTGCTCGCCATGCCCCGGACATACCCGCCGACGCCATGGCGGACCGTTTCGCGCGTGAAGTCGCGGGCCGGCCCCCGATAGCCGCCGTGCTCGTCCGTACGGACCGCGGCGCCGGCCTCCACGTTTCCCCGGACGAAGGATCGCGGAGTTTCGGCGTCGGTGGAAGGAACGACTCCGGCGCGGATTTCGTTGGCGGCGCGGTCCTTTACGCCCGCGACGATCGTTTTGTCCACGGCGCCGCGCCGGTCGATGTCCAGGTCCCGACACAGCTTCATGCTCGACACGGATTTCAGGCCGGTCGGCGGCGGACAGGCGTATCGAAGGGGCGCGCGCGCTTTCAGACGCGGGGCGGGGGACGTTCCAGGCGGGCGATGGCGTCGTCGAGCTGTTCTGGGGCGGAGTAGTGCAGGATCAGGCGGCCCCCCTCGCCCTTCCGCGCGATCTCGACCTTCAGGCCGGTGGCCTCCGCGAGCCGCGTCCGCAGCGCCCGGAGGTCGGCGTCCTCGCCGTCGTCCCGCCGCGTCCGCCGGCGTTCCCGCCCCGGCTCGCCGGCGGGCGCCCGCGCCCGCGCCTCGGTCTCGCGCACCGACAGGCCGAGCCGGACGACCGTCTCGGCGAGCCCTCCCGGATCGGCGGCGGCGAGCAACGCGCGGCCGTGGCCGGCCGAGAGCTTGCCGCGCTCGAGCAGGACGCGGACCGACGCCGGGAGCTGGAGCAGGCGGACGGTGTTGGCGACATGGGCCCGGCTCCGGCCGACGACGCCGGCGACGTCGGTCCGGTTCAGGCCGAACTCCTCGCGCAGCCGCTCGTAGCCGGCCGCCTCCTCGAGGGGGCCGAGGTCCGCGCGCTGAAGGTTCTCGACCAGCCCCGTCTCCAGGACCTCGCGGTCGGACATCTCGCGCACGATGACCGGGACCTCGTGGATCCGCGCCATCTGGGCCGCGCGCCAGCGCCGCTCGCCGGCGACGATCTCGAGCATGGCGCCGTCCTCCGGCGCGGGCCGCGCCACGATCGGCTGCATCATGCCGCTGCGCCGCAGGCTCTCGGCGAGGAGGAGGAGCTCGTCCTCGTCGAACCGGACGCGGGGCTGGAGGCGTCCGGGCCGGAGCGCGGCGACCGGGACCCGGCGCAGGTCGCCGCCGTCGCCGTCCCACGCCGGGGGGATGGCCTCGGCGAGCAGGGCCGCGAGGCCCCGGCCCAGGACCCGCTCCCCGCTCACCGGCCCGCCCCGCGCGCCGCCGCCCGGTCGCGCCGCAGCATCTCGCCCGCCAGATGGACGTAGGCCTGCGCGCCGGCGCTGCGGAAGGCGTGGAGCATCGCGGGCTTGCCGTGGGACGGCGCCTCGCTCACCCGGACGTTGCGCGGGATCACCGTGTCGTAGACCGCGCCCCCCATCGTCCTGCGCACGTCGTCCACGACCTCCCGGGCGAGCCGGTTGCGCTTGTCGAACATGGTCAGCACGATGCCGCAGACCCTCAGGCCCGGGTTGTAGGCGGCGCGCACCCGCTCCACCGTGTCGAGCAGCAGCGACAGCCCCTCCAGCGCGAAGAACTCGCACTGCAGGGGCACCAGCACCTCGTCGGCGGCGACCAGCGCGTTGAGCGTCAGCAGGCCCAGCGCCGGCGGGCAGTCGATCAGCACGAGGTCGTAGCCGCCGGCCAGCCCGGCCAGCGCGGCCTTCATGCGGTTCTGCCGCTCCGGGACGCCGGCCAGCTCGATCTCCGCGCCGGAGAGGTCGACGGTGGCGGGGACGAGGTCGAGGCCGGGAACGGCCGTCGCCGTCGGCGCGACCGGCCCGCCGGCGAGCAGGTCGTAGGTCGTCTGGCGCCGCGCCCGCGGCGCGACGCCCAGCCCGGTGCTCGCGTTGCCCTGGGAATCGCCGTCGACGATCAGCACCCGGCGGCCCACGGCGGTCAACGCCGTCGCCAGGTTGATCGCCGTCGTGGTCTTGCCGACCCCGCCCTTCTGGTTGGCCACCGCGACGATCCGTCGGGCGCCGTCATACCCGTCGTTCCGGGCGAGAGACGGAGTCGCACCCATGTCGTTCCCATATGTTGTGTCACAGCCGGTCATCGTAATACAACCTGTCGATCAGGAGAAGGGAGCTTCGCGGGTCCGTCACACTCGGCCGACGAGTGTACCACAAGTGCCACTCGTGCGCCACGGCCCTCAGCTCGTCCTCCGCGGACGCGCCCTTGGGGAAGATCGCGAGGCTGCCCTCGGCCATGAACCGGGCCGCCACCGGGACCAGGCGGTCGAGCGGCGCGACGGCCCGGGCCGTCACCACATGGGCGGGCTCGGCGGGCAGGGCCTCGGCGCGGCGGGCGTGGATCGTCGGCGCGACCCCGGCCGCGCCGGCGGCGGCGTGGAGGAAGGCAGCCTTCTTGCCGTCGCTCTCGACCAGTTCGACCCCCCGGACGCCCAGGATCGCCAGCACCAGCCCCGGCAGGCCGGCGCCGCTGCCGATATCGACCAGCCGACGGCACCCCGGCGGCACGAACCGCGCGATCTGGCCGCAATCGAGGATGTGGCGGCGCCACACGTCGCCTTCCGAGCCGGGTCCGATCAGGTTGAGGCGGGACCGCCAGTCGAGCAGCGTCGCGACATAGGCCTCCAGCCGCTCGCGCGTCTCCCCCGAGACGCCGAGCCGGGCGCACGCCTCGTCCGCGGTCACGCGGCGCGCCGCCGGACGTGGGCGACCAGCGCCTGGAGCGCCGCCGGCGTCACGCCCGGGACGCGGGCGGCCTGGCCCAGGGTGGCGGGCCGCGAGGCCAGCAGCTTCTCCCGCATCTCGGCGGAGAGCCCGCCCACGGCGCCGTAGTCGAGCGCCGCCGGCAGCGCCAGCGCCTCGTCGCGCCGGAACGCCGCGATGTCGGCCTCCATGCGCCCGACATAGCCGGCGTAGCGCCCGGCGATCTCCACCTGCCGCAGCGCGTGCCGGGGCCAGCCGGCGATCTCCGGCCAGATCGCCGCGAGGCGTCCGGCCGTCGCGCCGCGGCAGGCGAAGAGGTCGATCGGGCCGCGCCGGCGGCCGTCGCGGTTGACCTCGAGGCCGGCGGCCCGCGCCTCGTCCGGCGTGGCCGTCAGGACGGCGGCGCGGGCGAACGCCCGCTCCACCTCGCGCTCGCGCCGGGCGAAGGCGGCGGCCCGGCGGGCGCCGACGCAGCCGACGGCGAGGCCCTTGGGCGTGAGCCGCAGGTCGGCGTTGTCGGCGCGCAGCAGGAGCCGGTACTCGGCCCGGCCGGTGAACATCCGGTAGGGTTCCGTCGCTCCGCGGGTGACGAGGTCGTCGATCATGACCCCCAGGTAGGCCTCGGCGCGGTCGAAACGGACCGGGGCGGACCCGGCGGCGCGGGCGGCGGCGTTGATCCCCGCCACGAGCCCCTGGCCGGCGGCCTCCTCGTAACCGGTGGTGCCGTTGATCTGGCCCGCCAGGAACAGGCCCGGGACGCGCCGCGCCTCGAGGGTGTGGCCGAGCTCGCGGGGATCGACGAAGTCGTATTCGATGGCGTAGCCGTAACGCTCGATCGCGGCCTTGCCCAGGCCGGGCACGGTCGCCACCATGGCGTCCTGGACGTCGCGCGGCAGCGAGGTCGAAAGCCCGTTGGGATAGACGGCGCGGGTGTCGAGGCCCTCCGGCTCCAGGAAGACCCGGTGGCCCGGCTTCCCGGCGAAGCGCGCCACCTTGTCCTCGATCGACGGGCAGTAGCGGGGCCCCGGCCCGCCGATCCGGCCCGAGAGGGCCGGCGACCGGTCGAGGTTGGCCCGCACGACGGCGTGGGTCGCCCCGGTCGTGCCCGTGACGTGGCAGGGGACCTGGGGCGTCCCGATGGCGCCGGTCAGCCACGAGAACGGCGTCGGCGGGTCGTCGCCGGGCTGTTCCGCGCAGGCGTCCCAGTCGATCGTGCGGCCGTCCAGCCTGGGCGGCGTCCCGGTCTTGAGCCGCCCGAGCCGGAAGCCGAGGCGCTCCAGCGTCAGGGCGAGGCCCAGCGCCGGCGCGTCGCCGAGACGGCCCGCGGGCCAAGTCTCCTCGCCCCTGTGGATCCGGCCGCGCAGGAAGGTGCCGGTCGTCACCACCGCCGCGCCGCAGGCCAGCCGCCGCCCGTCCGCCAGCACCACGCCGGAGACGGCCCCGGCGCGGTCGAGCGCCACGTCGTCGACTTCGCCCTCCAGGATCGACAGGTTCGGCGAGTCCGCCAGCAGGTCGCGGACCGCCGCCGCGTAGAGGGTCCGGTCCGCCTGGGCCCTGGGTCCGCGCACGGCCGGGCCCTTGCTGGCGTTCAGCATGCGGAACTGGATGCCGGCGCGGTCGGCGGCCCGGGCCATGACGCCGTCCAGCGCGTCGATCTCGCGCACGAGATGGCCCTTGCCGAGCCCGCCGATCGCGGGATTGCACGACATCGCGCCGATGGTGGCCCGCCCGTGGGTCGCGAGCAGGGTCGCCGAGCCGAGCCGGGCCGCGGCGGAAGCCGCCTCCGCGCCGGCGTGGCCGCCGCCGATCACGATCACGTCCCAGGAGGAGCCGTCCGCCATGGCGCGCACTGTAGGCCCGTCGCCCCGCCGTTCAAAGCGGGTTCCACCGGCGTTTCACGTGAAACGCTTCCCGCCATCCCCGGGAGCGGGAGCGGGGCCGCGCCCCTCGATACGCGGGGCGAGGGAGAGGTTGGGCGGGACACGAGCAAGAAATCCTCCTCCCGGGCGGGTCCCGAAGGGACCGTATCGAGGGACGAGCCCTCGACAGGCCGGGGACAGGCGAAGACGGACCGCGTTTCACGTGAAACGCCCGCCGCCGCCCTCACTTCCCGATGCAGAACTCGGCGAAGACGCGGTCGAGCACGTCCTCGATATCGACCCGGCCGGTGATCCGCCCGAGGGCCGTGGCGGCGAGGCGCAGGTCCTCGGCGGCCAGCTCGGCCCCGGCGGCGGCGGCGGCCCGGTCGAGCGCGGCGGCGGCCTGCTCCAGCGCGGCCCGGTGGCGCTCCCGCGTGGGCGACGGGCTGGCGCCCTTCCAGGCCGCCTCGAAGCGCCGGGCCATGAGGGAGACGAGGCCGTCGAGGCCCTCGCCGGTCGCGCAGGAGACCGCGATGTCGGCCCCGGCCCCGGCGGCGGCGAGGTCGCGTTTGGTCGCCACCAGGAGCGCGCCCGGCCCCGCCTCGGGGGCGACGGCGGGCCGGGTCTCCTCCCAGCGCGCGGCGTCGACCAGCAGCAGGCGCAGGTCGGCCGTCCGCGCCTTCTCGCGGGCGCGCCGCACGCCCTCCCGCTCGACCGCGCCGGCGGCCTCGCGCAGGCCGGCGGTGTCGGCCAGGGTCACGGGATAGCCGGCGATGTCGAGCGTCGCCTCCACCACGTCGCGGGTGGCGCCCGCCTCCTCCGAGACGATCGCGGCCTCCCGGCGGGCGAGCGCGTTCAGCAGGCTCGACTTGCCGACGTTGGGCGCGCCGAGGATCGCGACGTGGAGGCCGGCGCGCAGCCGCTCGCCCCGGCGGTCGTCGGCGAGGTGCGCGCGGATCTCGCCGGCCAGCCGCCGGGCCGCGCCGCCCAGGCCGTCTCCCAGCGTCTCCGGCAGGTCCTCGTCGGAGAAGTCGATCAGGGCCTCGGCCTCCGCGAGGCGGGCCAGGACCGCCTCGCGCCAGCCGTCGTAGCGGGCGCGCAGGGACCCGTCCATCTGGGCCAGGGCCTGGTCCCGCTGGCGCGCCGTCGCGGCCTCCACGAGGTCCGCGACGGCCTCGGCGGCGGTCAGGTCGAGCTTGCCGCCCAGCACGGCCCGGCGGGTGAACTCGCCGGGTTCGGCGGGCCGGAGCCCCGGCGCGCGGGACAGGGCCTCGAGGACGCCCCGCACCACCGCCCGGCCGCCGTGGACGTGGAACTCGGCCATGTCCTCGCCGGTCGCGCTCGCCGGTCCCGGAAACCACAGGACCAGCGCCCGGTCGAGCCGGCCGCCGCCGTCGGGGTCGGTCAGGACGCGCAACGCGGCCACGCGCGGTTCCGGCCGGGCCCGCCCCGTCAGGGCCTCGACCGCCACGCCGGCCGCCGGACCGCTGACGCGGATCACCGCCACCGCCGCGCGGCCCGGCGCCGAGGAGAGCGCGTAGATCGTCACGGGCGGGAGCGTTTCACGTGAAACGCGGGACCGGCCCGCGCGCCATGCCCGAATCGTCCCCGGCGGCCGGCCGCTCGGCCGCCGGACGGGCCCGTCCCTCGATACGGCGCCGGCGCGCCACCTCGGGATGAGGGGAGTTCGCGCTTTGTCCCCACCCGAAATTCTCCCTCGCCCCGGGTAGCGGCCGAAGGCCGCGTATCGAAGGGCGCCGCCAGCGTTTCACGTGAAACGACGCATCGGACGGCGCGATGTCGTCGCCGAGTCGCCGCCTGTCGATCGTCGCCACCGCCTTGTCCCCGAGCGCCCGCCATCGAACCGATAACCCGTCGCGCGGAACCGGGCAAACGCCGATCCGGCGCCGGACGGGCGGATCGAGGCGAGCGGCCCGGCGCCGGGGAGAGGGCATGGACCGTCACGGGCGGAGCGTTTCACGTGAAACGCGGGACCGGATCGTGCGCGGCCGCGCGGCGCCTCGGGACGAGGGACATCGCGCTTCGTCTCCGCCCGACACTCCGCCCCGAGGCGCCCACCGCGGCCGGGCGCGCCGGACTTTCAAGGCGGGCCATCGAGGCGAAGGAGTGGAATCGAAGCTCTCCCCGCTACAACTGGCGCGGTTCGTCGATGAAGTCCTTCAGGAGCCGATCGAGATCGCGGTAGATCGTGGCGGCCGAGAAGTGTTCCGCGAGATCCGCGAGGATTCGGGCGCGCGGGCGGGCGTCGACCATTTTGGGATCGCGCGATGCCCAGTCACGGCCCGGATGGAGGGTGTCCCAGGGGGACCGACGGTTGGAGCGGGTCGAGGGCGCGTCGCCGTGCTTCCCCAAGCCGAAACAGATGTCCGTCTCGTTGTTCCAGACCGGCCGGAACAGGTCGATGAGGTAATCCTCGGCCGCGCCTTGCCAGCCGGTCTGGACCACGAGAAAGCGGCAGTCGAAGTCGGCGGGGTCGAGCGTGCCTTTCGTCTTGCCGATGTTCCTCGGGCGATCCCTAAGGCGATCGTGGAGCCGGGAACCCTGGTCCACGGGCGTCCTGGCGGTGTCCGACGCCGGATCCGCCTTGCCGACGTAGATCGGGGTTTCGGCGCCGCGGATAGGCGCGTAGGGAACGAACCCGCCCCTGTAGTAGAGGGCGTAGACTCCGGAGCCGTGAAAGCGCTCGACGGCCGGCAGGGGCGCGCGCGGTTGGGCGACCGTGGCGAGGGCGATGAACCGCCCGACCGTGGCGGGATCGCCCGGATCGAACACGAACCGGGGCCACCGGACCGGGTCGAGGTCCCGCGACAGCGTCCCGGCTCGGTCCACCAGCGCGCGAAGCCCGGCGTCGATCCGTCGGAACGCCGCCGGCGAGGCCCGGCCCGCGCCGGCGGCCTCGGAGAGAGCGGCCAGTCCGGCGTCGAGGCGTTCGAGACCCTCCGCGACGGCGGCGTTCCGCTCCCGCCGCCGGTTCATCGGCCGTTCCCGCGACATTCCTCGAGGCGCTCCCGGATGCTCGCGGCGACGACCTCGGCCAGGGCGACGGGGACCGCGTTGCCGAGTTGGCGCATGGTCTCCGTCCAGGAGCCATGGAACAGGAAGCCGTCGGGGAACGTCTGGAGACGCGCGCTCTCGCGCACCGAGAAGTAGCGCACGGCGCCATCGGGGCGGCGAAGCATGTTCTCGCCGCCGGGCACGCCGTGATCGCCCGCCTTGAGGGTCTTGGCCGGCTCGTCATGGGGGCTCCCGGTGTGTCCCGGATAGCTCCGCGCGCCCGGCTGGAAGCGGTGGTTCCGGTGACGCGAGGCGGCCTCGGGCTCCCATTCGGGATCGGGCAAACCGGACAGCGCGTCCCGCACGGTGCGCCATGGCGCCGCGGGCGGCTTCGTCCGAAGGCGCTCCACGGCGTCGGCGAGGCGCCCGTCGGGCGCGCGGCCGGGCCGCGGCAGGCCATGGGACTCCCAATACTCGCCCGAACGCCACTGCGACCACAGAAGGGCCCGCCGGGAATGCGTCGGCCGGGGGAAGGTCCACTCGACGCCGAGGTCGGCCCGGAAGCCGACGATGAAGACCCGCTCGCGGCGCTGCGGAACGCCGAAATCGGCGGCGTTCAGGACGCGGGCGACAACCCGGTAGGCCAGATCGTCGGCCGGGCCGCGCGCGTGACGCCGCTCCAGACGGGCGAGGTGGTCGCCCCATCCCTCGTCCGCGCGGCGGACACACTCGGGATAGGCGAGCTGGAGGCGGATGTACTCGAAGTAATTGGCGAAGGCCCGCCTCGTCAGGCCCTTGACGTTCTCGAACAGGAAGGCGCGCGGCCGGAGCTCCCGCACCGCGCGGATGGCCTGCGGGAACATGTCCCGCCCGTCGAGACGGCCGCGGTGCTTTCCCCCCAGGGAGAAGGGCTGACAAGGGGGGCCGCCGGACACCAGGTCCATCCCGCCGCCGAGGGACTCGAAGCCGAAGTCCCGGACATC
The DNA here is from genome assembly GCA_958295695.1 of uncultured Alphaproteobacteria bacterium. Classification (GTDB taxonomy): domain Bacteria; phylum Pseudomonadota; class Alphaproteobacteria; order SP197; family SP197; genus SP197. The sequence continues at coordinate 115,292 of OY282363.1, forward strand.
GCCCTGGACCAGGGGCCAATGGACGAGAGGGTCCAGGCCCCGGTCCCGGTTCTCCCGGATCGTGTCGCAGCAATAGCGGTCCCGTTCGAGCACGGCGACGGGCGCGAAGCCCGCGCGGCTCACGCCGACGCCCAGCCCCCCCGCGCCGGCGAAAAGCTCAACCGCCCGCACGGTCTCCCTCCAGAAAGGCTCGAATGTCGTTCTTCATGCGTTCCCCGTAGCCGATCCGGCACTCCCACACAACAAGCACGTCCCAGCCCAGTTCGCTCAACCTCGCCCGGTTCTCCAGGTCCCGGCGGCGATTGCCCTCCAGCTTGGTTTTCCAGAAACCGAGGCGCGACTTGGGCAGGCGCGCCAGCTTGCAAGCCGGGTCGGGATGGCGATGCCAGAAGCATCCATGCACAAATATAGCCTTTTTCCGGCTTGGAAACACCAAATCCGGTGTTCCCGGCAGATCGCGGCGATGCAGGCGGTAGCGGTAGCCCATGCCGTGGACCAGACGCCGGACGACCATTTCGGGCTTGCTGTCCTTGCCGCGAACGCGGCTCATGCGCTCGCTGCGCTCCGCCTCGGTGAGCGTGTCGGCCATGCGGGCCCCGCGACCTCCATCTTCTCCAAACGCGCGAGGCCATTGTGGCCCAGGCTTCGCCGGTCATCGAGAGGATGCCGTCCCCGGCCGCGCCGCCAAGCCCGGAGAAGGGGACGCGGACCGTCCCGGGCGGGAGCGTTTCACGTGAAACGCGGGCCCGGCTCGCGGTATGCCGCCGCCGCATTGTCGCATGGTCCGCCAAGGTCACGATCGCATCGCAACGGCAAGCACGGCCCGCCCGGAAATCGGTGGGACATGGGGGAGTGTCAGGCTCGACCCCGCGACCGGACCGCCGTGAACGCCCAGACGAGCGCCGCCACCCAGCCCAAGAGCGTCCAACCGACAAGGATGTTGAGAGCCAGGATCGCAACCCGCTGGTGGTGGCCACGCATGAAGGCGATCACCGAAGGCTGGAAGTAGAGCAGAATCAGGACAGTCGACGCGATCAAGAGAAAATTCGGATCGAATCCGGTAAGCTGGTCGGCGGCATGAGCTGGGAAGCAAAACCGATCGGCGCCGCGAGAAGGGCGGGAGTACGGTACACGGATTGTCTCCTCGACAATGAGAACGAACCTATCGCGCCTACCTGTGTCGTCGAACGAAGACGAGGAAAACCGTCCCCGGTCGGCGACATTGGGGGACGGAGACCGAACCGCCAAAGCTACGCCCCCAGCCCTCGCCTCGAGGCGCCCCGCCGGCCTTGTCCGGGGATGGATCCCGTATCCGTCCCCGCGCGGCCACGCTCTCCGCGGCGCGAGACGCGGCGGCCGGCGGTCGCGGAGCGGCCGCACGGATCGAACCCGCTTCGAGGAGTCGTCGAACACGGACTATTGCGCTCAAAAATGGGCGCGTCTGTCCTCGACCGGTATCGGCGCCGGGTCGCACGATGACCGCATGAACGGGCGGCGGTCCGTCGCGAGGGTGCGCAAATGGGCGCGGAGGCTGATGGGCGTTTTCCGGATGCGCACACCGAAAGTCACCCGCGCGCCTTTGATCGTCGACATCACGGCCGCGGCACCCCACAGCCGGTCGAGCACGGTCCCCATGCTGTCATGGCCGAACTCGTGACACATGAAACGGTGCAAAACCAGGCGGTTCCCAAGGCAAGCGCCTCCTGTCGGTCGCACGGGCGTCTGTTACCAGTCGGCGATGGTCGCCAGCCCGTGATTCTGGATCTGGTGGCGGATCAGATAGCTGGAGACGCCGAATTGCGCGCCGAGTTCGTCCACCCGTTCCGGTTCCACCGGCCCACCGTTCAGGCGCCGGCGCAGGGCCTCGGCCGGCGCCAGAAACTCCGCCGCGAAGGCGCGCGATTGCGCTTGGCGGCTCGTCGCCAGCGAGCTGAGGATCGTCGGCCCTGGCTCGGACCGGTCCAGATAGTCGCCCAAGGCGCGCGCCATCAGGAAGCGCCTGCCCGTTTCGCCGCGTGGGGCCATCGTACATGCCGGCGTATCTGCCGCCACCAGCCCGTCGATGCGCGTCGAGGGCGGCTGCGTTTCGCTCCAGTGAAGCGACAGAGGCCCCTCCGAGGTAAAGTCGAAACGGGCGTCGCCACTGTCCAGCGCCCGGTGGGCGGAGCGCGCCAAGTGGTAGCCCCGTTTCCAAGGTGGGGCGGCAGTCATCGACGGCAGAGCCTTGCGTATCTCCTGCCAGTCGTCACCACTCTTCGCGTCGCGGAGAGTTTCGAGGGAGGCAGCCAGCCACGCGCTCGTCTGCGGCGCCGAGTCCGTGTCGGCGGCCGCCAAGGCATCGTCGCGCAGGGATGGAGCGGCATCCTTCCAAAGCTTCACGATGGCGTCGGCCAGATGGTCCGGAACATCGAAGGGATCGGCGCCGAGCAGGGCGGCGGCGCGACAGAACTGCCGCTCGTCGCGGTCGAGCGTGTTGACCGCCGTCCATTCGTCGCCGAGCGCGCCCGGGGCGACATCCTGGCTCCGCAGCCTTTCAAGCACGGCCTCGACGAGGGTGCGACATTCCCTCTCCAACGTCGCGGGATCGACGTCGCCCGCTTCGCCGGGTTCGGCGACGAACTCGATCCGGGCATGGCTCGGCCTGTAAGGCCTCCACCGCAGGCGCATACGCTCCGGCGTCGGCGCCATGGCGAGCCAAGGGAGGACGAAACCATCGCCGGCGAAGGCCAGATTGTGCCGGGCCTCGAAATCGGGCTTCTGTTCCCCCACGTTCTCGACTTCATGGAAGAGGTGCCACCAGTGGACGGCCAGCCACTCCGCGACGCCGGCCAGGGGAACCACGACGTGGTCCCGATAGGTCCGGCTCGAACGGTCGACCACCGAGGTGACGACCGCGCCGCCCGCTTCGATGGAGAGCGCGGCCATGGTCGCGCGCGCGCGCTCGTCCTGGGAAGGCGGAGCCTCCACCCAATCGAAGCGAAAGCGGACGCTCATGGCAAGCCCCGGACCTGTTGACACGATTCCAGCGGATAACCGTGATACTCCCCCGATCCCGGCGAGTTCGGACAGGCTTCGAACACGGTACCGCCTTGGCGGTACCAGACATAGCGCGGGAAACCCCGATCCCATGTCCCGGTGTGGCCGGCCCTCACGGCATCCTGGAGCCAGCCCTCGACGAGGCGCCGGCGGTTCGCCAGATTACCGGGGCACAGGCTCGCATCGGGGCGGTGGCGAGGCATCCCGGCGAAGCCGGGGCGGTCCTTGTGGTAGGGGCTGCCGACATAGCGACATGCCTCCGCCGCCTGCGCCAGATTGGCGCCGACGGGCGGTGGCGCGACCTTCTTCGCCTTCGGGTTGCCACGCCGACGCCGGGGGTTCGGTGCCTTCACGATACGGTGTCTCCCTATAGCAAATTGCGTAGATTCTAACATGCTGGATTGTCAAGCGCGTGTCCCAGGGAAGGTCTGATCGAGCTGCTTGGTTATGCGGAGGGAGTATTCCCGATGCCCGATGGGACTTGGCGAAGCGCCATTGAGTCTTGGAACCCCCGGTTTCGATGCCCCGGCGGTTTCCGTACCGTTTAGATGAGTCGCTTCCGCCTCACGCCAGCGCCAGATGGCGCTCGCCGATCATCAGGATTGGCGATTTGGCCGTTCATCCGTTTTCCAACACCAGTGTTTCCGTAACTATATGAATATACAGGAATATCAGGCATCCGAAAAAGCGCGATCCTATCGGACACAACAATCAACACAACGGCAACACGGGGAGGCACTCCGGAACGGGATGCCGATTCCGGCGATCGCGCGACCCGTCATGGCCGATCCCGGCCGGCGCGACGCCGGCTTGGCGGGCAGTTTCACGTGTCTCAACCGTCGGCCCGCGCTAGGCCCACGGTCAGCCCCGCGCCGGTTGGGGAAGCGCGTCGCCGCGACCGTTGGCGAGGCGGCCCGATCCGCTCCCGAGCGCCTGGACCGGCGCGGGGGTTGTGCGTCAACGCAGGCTTGGGCGATCCGCGCCCTCAGCCCTTGTCCCCGCCGGCCGCGGCCTGTTTCCAGAGGCGCGTCATGCGGTCCACGCCCTCGGCCGAGGCGCCCATCCAGGCCTTGAGGGCGGCCTCGGGGTCGAACTGTCCGGCCGCCTCGGCCAGCCGCGCCCCGAGGCCGGCCAGAATCTCCTCCTGGAGCGGGCCGATGTCGGGCAGGCCGAGGGCCGCGCGGGCCTCCTCGGGCGTGCAGTCGATCTCGATCGTGACCTTCATGGACGCCTCCCGCCGGTTTCCGGGCTTGTGATCGCCGTCTCCGGCGGTCAGGTTACGGGGTCCTTCCCCCCCGACGCAACGGCCGGACGCCGCCCGATGGACTTCGCGCGCAACAACCTCGACCGCGAGACGAGCCCCTACCTGCGCCAGCACCGCGACAACCCGGTGCACTGGCAGCCCTGGGGCGCGGAGGCGCTGGCCCACGCCGGCGGGACCGGCCGGCCGGTCCTGCTCTCGGTGGGCTACGCCGCCTGCCACTGGTGCCACGTGATGGCCCACGAGAGCTTCGAGAGCCCGGCCGTCGCGGAGGTCATGAACGCGCTCTTCGTCAACATCAAGGTCGACCGCGAGGAGCGGCCCGACATCGACGCGATCTACCAGACCGCGCTGCAGCTCCTGGGCCAGCAGGGCGGCTGGCCGCTCACCATGTTCCTGACGCCCGCGGGCGAACCCTTCTGGGGCGGGACCTACTTCCCCGGAACGCCGAAATACGGCCGGCCGGGCTTCGCCGACGTGCTCGTGGCGGTCGAGCGCGCCTTCCGCGATCGCGGGGACGGGATCGAGCGCAACCGCCTGGCCCTGCGGGAGGCTCTGGAGCGCCTTTCGGCCAGGCGGTCCGGGCCCGCGCCCGCGGACGACATCGCCGACACGGCGGCGGACGCGCTCATGCGGGCGGTCGACATGCGCCACGGCGGCATCGGCCCGGCGCCGAAGTTCCCGCGCGTGCCCGACCTCGACCTGCTGTGGCGCGCCTACCGGCGGGGGCGCGGCGACAGCTTCGGCCGCGCCGTCCTGGTCACGGCGGACGCCATGGCCGAGGGCGGGATCTACGACCACCTGGGCGGCGGCTGGGCGCGCTACTCGGTCGACGCGATCTGGCTCGCGCCGCATTTCGAGAAGATGCTCTACGACAACGCCCAGCTCATCGAGCACTACACGCGGCTCTGGCTCGGCGCCGGGCGCGACCTCTACCGCCGCCGGGTCGCCGAGACCGTCGGCTGGCTGGCGCGCGAGATGACCGCGCCGGACGGCATGTTCTGCTCCAGCCTCGACGCCGATTCCGACGACGGCTCCGGCCACGGCGCCGAGGGCGCGTTCTATGTCTGGACCGAGGAGGAGATCGACGCGGCGCTGGGCGGGGACGCCGCGCCGTTCAAGGAGCGCTACGGCGTCACGGCGGGCGGCAACTGGGAGGGCAGGACCATCCTCAACCGGCTCGCGGCGGGGGAGCCCGACGCGGCCGTGGAGGCGCGCCTCGCGCCGGCGCGGGCGCGCCTGCTGGAGGCGCGCGGGCGGCGCCCCCGGCCGGGGCTGGACGACAAGGCGCTCGCCGACTGGAACGGCCTCGCGATCCGCGCGCTGGCCCGCGCCGGGGCCGCCTTCGCGCGGCCCGAGTGGACCGCCATGGCGCGGCGAGCCTTCGACCGCGTCGCCGCCGCGGGCGAGGACGGCCGGCTGAGGCACAGCGTCCGGGACGGCCGCGCGCCGGGCGTCGCCTTCCTCGACGACTACAGCCACATGGCCGACGCCGCCCTGGCGCTCCACGAGGTCACGGGCGAGCGGACGTTCCTGGAGCGCGCCCGCGCGTGGGCCGCGACCGCCGACGCCCTCTACCGGGACGACGAGGCCGGCGGCTACTTCTTCACCGCCGCCGACGCCGAGGCCCTGATCGTGCGCACCAAGACCGCGCTCGACAACGCCACGCCGTCCGGCAACGGCACGATGGTGGGGGTGCTCGCCCGGCTCTGGCTCCTGACGGGCGAGACCGCCTACCGGGACCGGGCCGAGGCGACCGCGGCGGCCTTCGGCCGGGACGCCGCGGACAACCCCATGGCCCACGCCGTCCTGCTGCTCAACCTCGACCTGCTCCACCGGGCGCCGCAGGTCGTCATCGTCGGCCGGCGCGGCGAGGCCGGCGCCGACGCGCTCCTCGCCGAGGTCTGGAGGGCGGGGCGCATGGACGCGGTCGTCGCCGTCGTCGCGCCCGGCGAGGCGTTGCCGGACGGCCACCCCGCGGCCGGCAAGGGCCGGGTCGGCGGCCGGGCCACGGCCTACGTCTGCGAAGGCCCGGTCTGCTCGGCCCCGGTGACGGAGGCGCGGGAGCTCGCCCGCCTGCTGGATCCGTCCCGGTCCGCGTGAACGCCCGTCCTCCCCGGACTCTCGCGCCGACGCGCCGCGCGGCGGCGCCCCGGCCATCGCGTTCGGGATCGGGGGACGGGAGAATCGCGCTCGCGAGACTCGCCCCGCGGCGACCGCGCCGGTCGCGACCGGTCCGCCCGCCCCGGAGACACGGCGCGCCGCCCCTTCGGTCCGGCTTCGCGGCGATCCGGGCGCGGGCCATGCGGCGGCCTCGATCGTGGACCGGGCCATGCGGCGGGAACCGTCCGGTTTTCAAGTCTGGCCATCCGCGCCGGGATCGTAGCAGAGTGGCGCCGGCAAAGGGAGGAGGGCGCGCCATGGCGACGGCGATACGCATCCACGAGACCGGGGGGCCGGAGGCGCTCCGCGTCGAGGAGGTCGAGGTCGGAGAGCCCGGGCCGGGCGAGGTCCGCATCCGGCACACGGCGGTCGGGCTCAACTTCATCGACACCTACCACCGGTCGGGCTCCTATCCCATGAGCCTTCCGGCGACGCTGGGCCGGGAGGCCGCGGGCGCGGTCGAGGCCGTGGGCGAGGGCGTGACGGGCCTCGCCCCCGGCGACCGGGTGGCCTATCCGCTGGTGGCCGGCGCCTACTGCACGGAGCGCACGATCGCGGCCGACCGGCTGGTCAGGCTGCCGGACTCGGTGGACGACGCCACGGCCGCCGCCATGATGCTCAAGGGCACGACCGTGGAATACCTGCTGTGCCGCACCTTCCCGGTCCGGGCGGGCCAGACGATCCTGTTCCACGCGGCGGCCGGCGGCGTCGGGCTGATCGCCTGCCAGTGGGCGAGCGCCATCGGCGCGACGACGATCGGCACGGTCTCGACCGACGCCAAGGCCGAGCTCGCGGCGGCCCACGGCTGCGACCACCCGATCGTCGCCCCGCGCGAGGACATCGCCCGGCGGGTCGCCGAGATCACCGGCGGCGAGGGCGTGCCCGTGGTCTACGACTCCGTCGGGGCCGACACCTTCGACGCCTCGCTCGCCTCGCTGGCCCCGCGCGGCCTGATGGTCTCCTTCGGCCAGTCGTCGGGGCCGGTGGCGAGCTTCGATCCCGTACGGCTGGCCCAGGGCGGCTCGCTGTTCTACACGAGGCCCGGGCTCGCGGACTACATCGCGACGCGCGAGGACCTGGAGCTCTCCGGGGCCCGGCTCTTCGACATGGTCGGCGCCGGCAAGGTGGCGATCCGGGTGAACCAGACCTACCCGCTGACCGAGACCGCGCGGGCCCACCGCGACCTCGAGAGCCGCGGGACGACCGGCTCCACGGTACTGCTGCCATGACCGCGACCGTCGCGGCCGTCCGCCTCCACGAGCACGGCGGGCCCGAGGTCCTGCGGCCCGGACGGGTGACGCTGGGCGAACCGGGACCCGGCGAGGCGCGGGTCCGCAACGCCGCGATCGCGCTGAACTTCTACGACGTCTACGAGCGCGCCGGCCTCTATCCCCTCGCGCTCCCGGCCACGCCCGGCTCGGAGTCCGCCGGCTCGGTCGAGGCCGTGGGCGAGGGCGTGACGGACATCGACGTGGGCGACCGGGTCGCCGTCCTGACCGGCCCCGGCAACTACGCCGAGGCGATGAACGCGCCCGCGGACCGGCTCGTGCGCCTGCCCGACGGCATCGACGAGAGGACCGCCGCGGCGGCGGCGACCAAGGCCATGACCGTGGAGTTCCTGCTGGAGCGCTGCGTCCCGGTCCGGCGCGGCCAGACCATCCTGTTCCACGCGGCGGCCGGCGGCGTGGGCCTGATCGCCTGCCAGTGGGCCAGGGCGCTGGGCGCCCGGGTCATCGGGACGGTCTCGACCGAGGCCAAGGCCGACCTCGCGCGGCGGAACGGCTGCGACCTGCCGCTCCTGCTCGACGACGACTGGGTGGGCCGGGTGCGCGAGGAGACCGGCGGCGAGGGCGTGCCCGCGGTCTACGATTCCATCGGCAGGACGACCTTCGAGAAGAGCCTGGCCTGCCTGGCCCGCCGCGGCGCCCTGGTGAGCTTCGGCCAGTCCTCGGGCGAGCCGGACCCGTTCCGCCCGCTCCTGCTGGCGCGGATGGGGTCGGTCTTCGTCACCCGGCCCACGATGGACGACTACGCCGCCACGCGCCGGGAGCTGCTGGCCAGCGCCGGCCGCGCCTTCTCGATGATCGCCAAGGGCAAGGTGACGGTCACCGTCGGCCAGACCTTCCGGCTCGCCGAGGCCGCCGAGGCGCACCGCGCGCTGGAAGGCCGGCGCACGGCCGGCTCCACGGTGATCCTGCCGTGAGCGCGCGGGGCGGCGTGTTCGACGCCGCGAAGTCCAGAGGCGCGGACTGGCGGCGTCGGGACTTTCGGCCGGGTCGCGGCCGTGACCCTGGTGGCGACGATCGCCCGCGCCCCGATCTAGACGCCGGGACCCCAAGCCCATGAAACGTCCGATCCTTCTCCTCGCCGCCGCCCTGTCGCTGTGTCCCGCCGCGCCGTCCCCGGCCGGGGACGTGACCGACTTGGACCGCTTCCAGCTCTGGAACGACTGCCGGCCCATGTACTTGGTCGTCGAAACGCTGGACCGGGACGCGGACGACATCGGGCTGACGAGGGAGGCCATCGGGACCGCCGCGCGCAGCAGGCTGAGGGCGGCGCGCCTCTACGACGGCGACGCGGTGGCTCCATATCTGTATGTGAACGTGAATGTGTCCCGTTCGACATTCGGCTTGAGCGTCGAGTACAACAAATGGATGTCCGATCCCGCGTCCGGCGAATCGGGCGCGGCCTCGACTTGGGATCGTGGCGCCATTGGAACGCACGGTGGGGACGCGGGCTACATCCTGTCGAGCGTGTCGCAGATCATGGACATCTTCATCGACGAGTACCTGCGCGTGAACGAGGACGCCTGCCCGCGCTGACGCGGGGGAAGGGTTCGCGCATCCGCCCCTCACGGCGCCGGGCACCAGCTCCCGCGCCGGCCGCCGTCGTAAGCGCGGGCGTGGCCGGAGGCGACCAGGGCGCGGGCGAGCGAGCGGCCGTCCACGACCAGGTCGGCCACGACGCGCCCGCCCCACTTGTCCCATGCGGGATCGCGCGTCGCGACCGTGCGCGCGGGCGCCAGGGCCGCCTCGACGAAGGCCGCCGCGGCTTCGCCCGCCGCGCGCTCCGCCTCGCAGGCCGCCCGGCCGCCCCTCTCCGGCGCGTCCACGCCGCGCAGCCGCACCGAGAGCCGCGCCAGCTCCGGCGCCGCGATGTCCGGCGAGGCGTCGACCCGGACCGTATCGCCGTCCACGACCCGGACGACGGGCCATTCGTAATCGGCGCCCCAGGCCGTCGCGGCGCCGACACAGAGGACGGCCGAAAAGGCGAGCGGGCGCCGGACGAGCCGGGAAACGGGCCGGTTCGATCGTCGTCCGGGCACGGCTTGTTTTCTCTTCGTTCTCCTTCCGCGAGCGGGATATGGGGTTTCGGCCCCGCGGCGTCAAGCCGGGTCGGACACGAACTTGCGGAAGATGGCCCGGGCGCCGGCCCGGAGGGGATCGAACGCGGCGCTCATGCGTCCCTCCCCGTGTCCGGCCGGCCTCACCGCGCGTCCGCCCTCGACGAAAGCGCCCGCCGCGTCTCAGCGCGGGGAGCGGCGCCAGATCGGATCGGCGACGTGACGGTCGAGGAAGGCGGCGTGGCGCGCTTCCTCCTCTGCGGTGGCGGCGTGGGGACGGGCCTCGCGCGCCTCGCGCGGCGCCCCGGACCCCGGGGCGGCGGAGGCCGCCGGGCCGCCGCCGAAAGCCAGGCCGGCCTGCCGGCCGCCCATGAGCTCCAGGTAGACCTGGGCCAGGAGTTCGGCGTCGAGCAGCGCGCCGTGGCGCGCGCGGGCCGAGGCGTCGACGTCGAAGCGCTTCATCAGGGCGTCGAGGCTGTTGGCTTGGCCGGGATACTGCCCGCGGGCCAGCGCCAGGGAATCGGTGACGCGCGCGCCGCTGACCGGCTCCAGCCCCTCCATCCTGAGCTCGTTGTTGAGGAACGCGAGGTCGAACTCCGCGTTGTGGATCACGATCCGGCTGTCGCCCAGGAACGCCAGCAGGTCGGCCGCCCTGTCCCGGAACAGCGGCTGGCGGGCGAGGAAGGCGTCGGTCAGGCCGTGCACCTCGAAGGCCTCGCGCTCGTTCTCGCGCCGCGGGTTGAGATAGGTCTGCCACGTCCGGCCGGTGGGGACGTGGTTCACGAGCTCGACGCAGCCGATCTCCACGATCCGGTGCCCCGCGAGGACGTCGAGACCGGTGGTCTCGGTATCGAGGACGACTTCGCGCATGGGATCCCGGGGCCGGCGGGGCGAGCCTACACGGTCCGGCCGGACGCCGCGACCGGGCCGCGGGTCGGGCGCGGCGGCCAGATCCCGCCCCGTCTTGTCCCCAGGTCGGCCGCGACCCGCCCCACCCCGCGCCATGTCGCCGCCTTGGAAAGCCCCGTGCGGATGACGATGTCGGCCCTGCGCCGCTTCTCGGCGTCGGGCATCTGGCGCGCGCGGACGCTCTCCAGCCTGTCGCGGGTCATGCCGGGGCGGCGGAGCACGCGGGCCTCCTGGACGAAGGCCGGAGCGGACACGACGCAGCTCGCGTCGACGCCCCGCTCCGCGCCGGTCTCGAACAGCAGGGGCACGTCCACGACGGCCAGGCGGACGCCGCGCCGGCAGGCCCGGCGCAGGAAACGATCGCGCTCGGCGGCGACGAGCGGGTGGACGGCCGCCTCGAGGGCGGCGAGCGCCGCCCGATCGCCGAACACGGCCCGGCCGAGACGGACGCGGTCGACGCGGGCGCCGGCGCCGACGACCGCGTCCGGGAACATCGCGGCGACGACGGGCACGGCCGCGCCGCCCGGGCGGTAGAGCCGGCGCACGGCCGCGTCGGAATCGTGGACCAGCGCGCCGCGCCGCGCGAACATCGCGGCCACGGTCGATTTCCCCATGCCGATGGAGCCGGTGAGGCCCAGGACGAACATGGCCGCTTCTTACGCCATCGCCACGCCACGCGCCACGGACAAGGGCTAGCCCGCGCTCCCTCGACTCGGCGGGACACCAATGTTCAGAGATATCTTAAGATATATTCAGAGATGATTTAGTCTTGACAAAACACTTTCGAAGCCTCATGTGTCTATCTCGAAACCAGCTAAAACAGGAACCTAGCCATGAAGATGATCGTGTACGAAGGGACAGTCGAGGAGATTGCCAAGATCGCTCGCGCCCTCAAGCCGGAAGCGGCGACGGGCGACTCTACCGACACCTTCGGAGACCCCGAGAGATCGGAGACGCTTGTGGCCACGGAGCTCGCGCGCCGCATGCTGACTCGCCTCCCGCTCTCCAAAGCACAAACGACCGTGCTCAAGACGCTCATGGACGCCCACCCGGAGTGGGTATCGAGAGACGAGCTCAGCGCCGCAACCGGCTACAGCTCGCATCAACTCGCCGGCGTCATGGGAGCGTTCGGCCGACGCGCGTCAAAAACCGACGGATACCGTCCCGGCATCCGGTTGTTCGACACCCAGTGGAATGACGAGACGGGGGCATGGGATTACCGCCTGCCGGACACCATGCTCGAGGCGTTGCGCTTGGAGAAGCCGGTCTGACATCGGAGAGGCCGCGAACACGGCCTGTCGGGGGGTCCGTCGCAGACGGACCCCCCGATTCGTCCCGATCGTGACCGCCGGAAGGCTCAGAGGCCCTCGGCGACGTGGGCGCGGAGGGCGGCGGTGACTTCCGGCTCGCGCCCGAACCAGGCGGCGAAGCCGGGCCGGGCCTGGTGCAGGAGCATGCCCAGGCCATCGACCGCGTCGAGGCGCCGCGCGGCCGCGCGGCGCAGCAGGCCGGTCTCCAGCGGGGCGTAGACCAGGTCGCAGACCGCGGCGTCGCGGGGAAGCGGATCCAGCGACAGGTCGAGCGGCGGCTGGCCGGCCATGCCGAGCCGGGTGGCGTTGACGACCAGCCCCGCGCCGTCGAGGGCGTCCTCGCGCTCGTTCCAGGCGACCGGCAGGACCCGCCCGCCGAACTCCCCGGCGAGGTCCCGGGCGCGTCCGGCCGTGCGGTTGGCCAGGCGCACCTCCGGCGCGCCGGCGTCCAGCAGCGCGACGACCACCGCCCGGCCCGCGCCGCCCGCGCCCAGCACCGCGGCGGGCCTCGCCGCCGGCCAGCCGGGCGCGCGTTGGCGGAGGTTCTCCATGAAACCGAAGGCGTCGGTGTTGGAGACCTCGAGCGCGCCATCCGCGCCCACGACGACCGTGTTGGCCGCGCCGATCCGGCGCGCGGCCGCGTCGGCCGCGTCGGCCAGCGCGAGGGCCCGCTCCTTGTGGGGCAGGGTGACGTTGCAGCCGCGAAAGCCCAGGGCCGGCAGGGCGCGCAGGGCGCGCTCGAAACCGTCCGGCGGGACCGCGAGCGGCACATAGGCGCCGTCGACGCCGTAAGCCCTCAGCCAGAAACCGTGGAGCCGGGGCGAGCGCGAGTGCGCCACCGGCCAGCCCATGACGCCCGCCACGAGCGCCTCGCCCGTGACCGTCACGACGGCAACACGCCCCGGACGCGGAGCTGGTCGAGCAGATCCAGCATCGGCAGGCCGACGACGGCGTGGACGTCGCCCTCGATCCGGCTGAAGAGCTGCAGGCCCCGGCCCTCGATCTGGTAGCCGCCGACGCTGGCGCAGGCGGCCTCGCCGACCGCCGCGAGGTAGCCGTCGAGGAACGCCGGCGAGAACGCGCGCACGGTCATGCGCGCGACCGCCGTGCAACGCCACAGCCGTTCGTCGCCGCGCACCAGGACGGCCGAGGTCACGAGCCGGTGGGTCCGGCCCGCCAGCGCCAGGAGGTGGCGGCGCGCCTCGTCGACGGTCTCGGCCTTGTCGTACCAACGGCCCTCGCACTCGAGCATCGAATCGGCGCCGAGCACGAGCGCGTCCGGCCGGCGCGCGCCGACCCGGCGGGCCTTCAGCTCCGCCAGGTCCCCGGACGCGCGCTCCACGGACGCGCCTTCCGCCCGGAGCGCGTCCTTCGCCGCTCCCTCGTCGATCCCGGAGGCCTCGGCCGCGAAGTCGACGCCGGCGTTCTCCAGCATCGTCCGGCGGGCCGCGCTCCCGGAGGCGAGGACGAGACGGCCTTCGCTCACGGCAGGACCCCGAAGCGCTCCCGGTAGAGCTGCAGGATGGCGGCGGCCGATTCCTCGATCGAGCGCCGCGTCACGTCGATGACCGGCCAGGCGCGCTCCTCGTAGAGGCGGCGCGCGTCGGCCAGCTCGCGCCTGACGGCGTCGGGCGCGACATAGTCGCTCTCGCCGTCCTGGCGCAGCATGGTCATGCGGTTGCGCCGGACCTGCACCAGACGGGCGGCGCTCTGGTAGAGCGCGACGACCAGGGGCCTCGAGGCCGCGAGCAGTTCGTCGGGCGGCGGCACGCCGGGCACGATCGGCACATTCGCGGCCTTGAGGCCGCGGTTGGCGAGATAGAAGCAGGTCGGGGTCTTGGACGTGCGCGAGACGCCGACCACGATCACGTCGGCCTCGTCGAGGTCGTGGGGCGACTGGCCGTCGTCGTGGCGCAGCACGAACTGGATCGCGTCCACCCGGGCGAAGTATTCGGCGTCGAGCGCGTGCTGGCCGCCGGGCTGGCCCCTGACCGGCCGGCCCAGATAGCCGGACAGGACGCCCAGCACGGGATCGAGCACCGGCACGCAGGGCACGCCCAGCCTCCGGCAGCCCATGGCGAGCTGGTCGCGCCGGGCCGGATCGACCAGCGTGTAGATCACCACCCCCGGGCTGGCCTCGATGGCCGACAGCACGCGGTCCATCTGGCGCGCCGACCGGACCAGCGCCCAGATGTGCTCGTTGGCCTCGACATCCTCGAACTGCGACACGGCGGCGCGCGCCACCGAGAGGATCGTCTCGCCGGTGGCGTCGGAGACCAGATGGAAGTGGAAGCCGGCCGGGGGCCGTGTGGAGCAATCGGGAGCCATGGGGATAACTCGCCGGAATCGGCGAGGGCCGCAAGTCCGTTCCCGACGCGCCCGTTTCCGTCCGGCCGTTGTCCCCCTGGGGATCGCCGCCGCCGGCCCGACGCGACATTCGACCGGACGCGGCGTTCCGTCCCCGCAAATCCCACGGTTGTCCACAAGGACGCCCGGGCCGCGACTCGCCGGGCGTGGGCAAAGACCCCGATTCGCACCGTCCGGCCGCCGGAAGGCCGTCCCCAGGGTTCGCAACCCTGTCGATCCCCGGAGGGATGGATCGTTGTCCGCGTCATGGACAGGGATTCACTACAACAACCTCCTTTTCTCTTTTCTTTTCCCTGTTTGAAGAAGGGTGTAGGACCCTTGCCCGTGCCGCCCGCTCCCACCCCCGGTCCACCGGCCGGAAAGCCGCTTCTGCGCGCTCTCCGCGGCGAGCGCGTCGACCCGCCGCCCGTCTGGCTCATGCGCCAGGCGGGGCGCTACCTGCCGGAATACCGCGCGCTCCGGGACCGGGCCGCGGACTTCATGGCCCTGTGCGGCGCGCCCGAGCTGGCCGCCGAGATCACGCTGCAGCCGGTCCGGCGGTTCGGGCTCGACGCCGCGATCGTCTTCTCCGATATCCTCGTCGCGCCCCACGCCATGGGCCGTACGGTGCGTTTCTCCGAGGGCGCCGGCCCGCTGCTGGAGCCGCTGGCCGGCGCCGGCGACATCGACGCGCTGGACGCGGAACGCGCGGTCGACGGCAACCGCGCGCTGCTGGAGACCCTCGCCCTGACGCGCCGCGCCCTCGACGCCGACACCGCCCTGATCGGGTTCGCCGGCGCGCCGTTCACGCTGGCGGCCTACATGATCGACGGCCGGGGCGGCGGCGCGTTCCCGAGGACCCGCGCGCTGATGACGGACGATCCGGCGCTCCTCGACCGGCTCGTCGCGGTGCTCGTCCGGGCCGTGTCGGCGCTCCTGGTCGCCCAGATCGACGCCGGCGCGGAGGCTGTCCAGATCTTCGACAGTTGGGCGGGGTTGCTGGAGGACGACGGGTCCTTCGCGCGCTGGGCGACCGCGCCGGCCGCCGCCATCGCGGCCGAGGTCCACGACGCCCGGCCGGGCGCGCCGGCGATCGGGTTTCCGCGCGCAGCGGGGCGGAGGTTCGCGGCCTTCGCCGAGGGTTCGGGCGTGGACGCGCTGCAGGTCGACGAGATGACGCCGCTCGCCGCCATGGCGGCGCTCCAGCGCCGCGCGCCGGTCCAGGGCAACCTGGACCCCGGAGTCCTGCGGGCCGGCGGCGAGGCGCTCGACGGCGCGGTCCGGGCGACCGTCGCGGCGCTCGGCGGCGGGCCCCACGTCTTCAACCTGGGCCACGGCGTCATCAGGGACACCCCGCCGGAGAACGTCGCGCGCCTCGTGGCGGCGGTGCGCGGGGGGTCGCCATGACGCGGACCGCCGTGGTGCTCTTCAACCTGGGCGGGCCGGACTCGCCCGAGACGATCCAGCCCTTCCTCGACAACCTCTTCAACGATCCCGCCATCGTCGGCCTGCCCTGGCCGCTGCGCCCCATCCTGGCGTCGGCGATCTCCCACAGGCGGGAGAAGGAGGCGCGGAAGATCTACGCCCGGATCGGCGGACGTTCGCCCCTGCTGGAGGGCACCAGGGCCCAGGCCGGGAGGCTCGAGGCGGCGCTGGGCGGGGACGCGCGCGTGTTCGTCGCCATGCGCTACTGGCGTCCCATGAGCGAGGACGCGGCCCATGAAGTCGCCGACTTCCGGCCCGACCGGATCGTGCTCCTCCCGCTCTACCCCCAGTTCTCGACGACCACGACGGGATCGTCGCTCAAGGCCTGGCGCAAGGCCGCCGCCGAGGCCGGCCTCGACGCGCCGACCGAGACCGTGTGCTGCTATCCCGCGAACGAGGGCCTTGTCGCCGCCCACGCGAAGCTGCTGGCCGCCGCCCTGGACGAGGCGGGCGGCGGGCCCGTCCGCGTGCTGTTCTCGGCCCACGGCCTGCCCGAGAAGACCGTCAGGGCGGGAGACCCCTACTGCTGGCAGGTCGAGCGGACCGCCCGGGCCATCGTCGCGAAGCTGGGCCGGGACGGCCTCGACTGGCGGGTCTGCTACCAGTCCCGGGTCGGCCCGCTCGCCTGGACCGGGCCGTCGACCGGCGCCGAGATCGGGCGCGCCGGCGCCGACGGCAAGGGCGCGGCGGTCGTGCCGGTGGCCTTCGTGAGCGAGCACAGCGAGACGCTCGTCGAGCTCGACATCGAGTATGCCGCGCTCGCGGCCGAGGCCGGATGCGCGCCTTACGTCCGCGTGCCGGCGCTGGGGGTCGAGCAGGCGTTCATCGATGGCCTCGCCGGAACGGTGCGGCGCGCGCTGGACGGGGGACGGTCCCGCCTCGCCGCCGCCGGCGGCGGACGCTCGTGTCCGGCCGCCTGGGGCAAGTGCCCCTGCCGGGAGGCGTGACATGGAGGGGTTCCTGGGCCCGGCCCACGCCTGGACGAAGGCCGTCCACGTCGTGGCGGCGGTCTCCTGGATGGCGGGCATGCTCTACCTGCCCCGGCTCTACGCCTACCACGTCGACGCCGAACCGGGGTCGCGGCAGTCGGAGACCTTCAAGGTCATGGAGCGCCGCCTGCTGCGCGGCATCGTCAACCCGGCGATGATCCTGGTCTTCGTCCTCGGCGCCGCGCTGGCGGTCGACCTCGGCGCCGGTCCGTGGTCGCAGGGATGGTGGTACGTCAAGCTCGCGGCGCTGGTCGCCATGGCCGCGCTGCACGGCGCGTTCGCGCGCTGGCGGCGCGCCTTCGCCGAGGACCGCAACACCCGCGGCGCGCGCTTCTACAAGCTGTGGAACGAGGCGGCGGCGGCGCTGATGGCGATCATCGTCGTCATGGCGGTGGCGAAGCCGTTCTGAAAGACCGGGCCCGCCGCGCAGTTGCCGTTTGACTTCGGAAGGGACCGCGTTTATCTCTGGGATCGTCCCATCGAGGCGCGATATCCGGACGACACGGTCCGGTTCGATGGATCCGCCCCGGTCCCGCCGGGGTTCCGGCCCGACAAGCGCCGACTCCACCATCCCATATCCTGCGGACGCCCGTTTCCCATCCCGCGTCCGCCATCGGAAGGTCCGCCATGGCCGTCACGCAAGCAGAAGACATCCAGGAGCCGGCGAGCGGCCACAGGCCGCTCAACCTCCAGGATCTGAAGGACAAGAAGCCCGAGGAGCTGCTCGCCTTCGGCGAGGAGCTCGGAATCGACAACGCCAGCGTCCTGAGGAAGCAGGACCTGATGTTCGCCATCCTGAAGGAGATGGCCGAGCAGGACGCGCCGATCTTCGGTCAGGGGGTGATCGAGGTCCTGCCCGACGGCTTCGGCTTCCTCAGGAGCCCCGAGGCGAACTACCTGCCCGGCCCCGACGACATCTACGTCAGCCCCGGCCAGATCCGCCGCTTCGCGCTCAAAACCGGCGACACGGTGGAGGGCCGGATCGGAAGCCCGAAGGAGAACGAGCGCTATTTCGCGCTGTTCAAGGTCGACCTCATCAACTTCGAGGAGCCGGAGACAACGCGCCACCGGGTGCCCTTCGACAACCTCACCCCGCTCTACCCGGAGGAGAAGCTCTCCCTGGAGGTCCGGGACCCGACGAGGAAGGACCTTTCAACCCGGGTGATCGAGCTGGTCTCGCCCCTGGGCAAGGGCCAGCGCGCGCTGCTGACCTCGCCGCCGCGCGCCGGCAAGACGGTTCTGATGCAGAACATCGCGCACGCGATCGAGACCAACCATCCCGATATCTACCTCCTGGTGCTGCTGATCGACGAGCGGCCCGAGGAGGTGACCGACATGCAGCGCCAGGTGAAGGGGGAGGTGATCGCCTCGACCTTCGACGAGCCCGCCACGCGCCACGTCGCGGTCTCCGAGATGGTGATCGAGAAGGCCAAGCGGCTGGTCGAGCAGAAGCGCGACGTGGTGATCCTGCTCGATTCCATCACGCGCCTGGCGCGCGCCTTCAACACGGTGGAGCCGTCCTCGGGCAAGGTGCTGACCGGCGGCGTCGACGCCAACGCCCTGCAGCGGCCCAAGCGCTTCTTCGGCGCGGCGCGCAACATCGAGGGCGGCGGCTCGCTCACCATCATCGCCACGGCGCTGATCGAGACCGGCAGCCGCATGGACGAGGTGATCTTCGAGGAGTTCAAGGGCACGGGCAACTCCGAGATCGTCATGGACCGCAAGGTCGCCGACAAGCGCATCTTCCCGGCGATCGACGTGGGCAAGTCCGGCACCCGCAAGGAGGAGCTCCTGGTCGCGCGGGCCCAGCTCGCCAAGATGTGGGTCCTGCGCCGTATCCTCATGCCCATGGGCGCGGTGGACGCCATGGAGTTCCTCATCGAGAAGCTCAAGCACACCAAGAGCAACGACGACTTCTTCGATTCGATGAACACGTAGGGGGCGGGGCGTCTTCCGGGGCGTCGCGCGCGTCTCGGGGGAGGTCAGCGGAACAGGCGCCGCAACCATCCGGTGAAGGCTGTAGCGAGCGGCACGCCGGTGTCCAGGTCCCCCACGCCGATGGCCGAACCCATTTTCCGGTATCCGACGTCGATCGTCGATCTCCGGCCGTTCTTCCCCGCTTCCCACGGCCTTCCCCGTTTGATCCGGCCCGCCGGTCTGCTATCGGGGCCGTCCCGTCCCCGCGTTCCGGCCCGCCATGTCCGACATCACGATCGCCCGCGCGCTGCTCTCCGTCTTCGACAAGACGGGGCTCGTGGAGCTCGCCGCGGCGCTCCACGGCCACGGCGTGGAGCTGGTCTCGACCGGAGGGACGGCCAGGGCGCTCGCCGGGGCCGGACTGCCGGTCGGGGAGGTGGCGGACCTCACCGGTTTCCCGGAGACGATGGACGGGCGGGTCAAGACGCTCCATCCCGCGGTCCACGGCGGCCTTCTCGCGCGGCGCGACGAGGCCGCGCACGTCCGGGCCATGGCGGAGCACGGCATCGGGCCCATCGATCTCTTGGTGTCGAACCTCTATCCCTTCGAGGCGACGGCCGCGGCGGACGCGCCGTGGGACGAGATCGTCGAGAACGTCGACATCGGCGGGCCCGCCATGATCCGCTCGGCGGCCAAGAACCACGCCTTCGTCGCCGTCCTGGTCGATCCGGCGGACTACGGCCGCGCGATCTCGGAGATGGACCGCAAGGGCGGCGCGACCTCCCTCGAGCTGCGCCGCCAACTCGCCGCCGTCGCGTTCGGCCGCACCGCCGCCTACGACGCCGCCGTCGCCCGGCGCTTCGGCCGGGAGGCGGGCGAGACCTTCCCGCGCCGCGTCGCCGTCGCGGGCGAGAGGAGCCGGCTCCTGCGCTACGGCGAGAACCCGCACCAGGAGGCCGCCTTCTACCGCGACGGGTCGCGGCGCGAGGGGGTGGCGACCGCGCGCCAGGTGGGCGGCAAGGAACTCTCCTTCAACAACCTCGCCGACGCCGACGCGGCCTTCGAGCTCGTCGCCGAGTTCGAGCGGCCGGCCGTCGCCATCGTCAAGCACGCCAACCCCTGCGGCGTCGCCGTGGCGCCGAGCCCGGCGGAGGCGCACGGCCGGGCGCTCGCCTGCGATCCGCTCAGCGCCTACGGCGGCGTCGTGGCGGCCAACCGCCCGCTCGACGCCGACGCCGCCCGCGCGGTCGCGGAGGTCTTCACCGAGGTCGTCATCGCGCCCGGCGCCGACGAGGCCGCGCTCGCCGTCCTCGCGGCCAGGAAGAACCTGCGCCTGCTGCTCACCGGCGGCATGCCGGACCCGGCCGGGCCGGCGCTCGCGGCCCGGACGCTCTCCGGCGGCCTCCTGGTCCAGACCCGCGACGGCGGCCGCGTGGGCCCGGACGACCTCCGGGTCGTCACCCGGCGCCGGCCCGGCGAGGCCGAGCTCGCCGACATGCTCTTCGCCTTCCGGGTCGCCAAGCACGCCCGGTCCAACGCCGTCGTCTACGCCCGGGACGGAGCCACCGTCGGCATCGGCGCGGGCCAGACGAGCCGGCTCGACGCCGCCGCGTCCGCCCGCCGGAAGGCCGGGCGCGCCGGGCTCTCGCTCGAGGGTTCGGCGGTGGCGTCCGACGCCTTCTTCCCCTTCGCCGACGGCCTGCTGGAGGCCGCCGAGGGCGGCGCCACGGCCGCCATCCAGCCCGGCGGCGGCATCCGCGACGACGAGGTCGTCGCCGCGGCCGACGAGCGCGGCATGGCCATGGCGCTGACCGGGATGCGCCACTTCAGGCACTGAGGACCGCGCCGCGCGGA
Organism: uncultured Alphaproteobacteria bacterium; assembly: GCA_958295695.1. Lineage (GTDB taxonomy): Bacteria > Pseudomonadota > Alphaproteobacteria > SP197 > SP197 > SP197. The sequence goes on from OY282363.1 coordinate 135,905, forward strand.
CTCCGCCGGCGGCCATTGACACGGGAGTCGGCCCGCCGACAAGGTGCTCCATGGAGCCTTCGCGAAGCGCGCCGACACGGGACGAGGCGGCGATGCGCCCGGAATCGGAGCGCGAGCTCGCGGCGCTCGCCGCCGCCCTGGCCGGTCCGGACGCGCTCCCGACCGCGGCCGAGCGCGCCCTCGCGGCCGGGGGCCCTCCGCCATCCCCTTGCAGCCTGGAGCGCATCCGGCGCGCCGTCGCGCGCGGCGACGACCCCCTCGGCGACGCCTTCCGCCGGTTGCGCTCCCCGAAGACCCGCCGCGGGCTGGGGGCCGTCTACACGCCGCGCCCGATCGTCGACTCCATGGTCGGCTGGGCCGCCGCCCGGCGCGCGCCGGCGCGCGTCGTCGATCCGGGCGCCGGGTCGGGCCGGTTCCTGCTCGCCGCGGCGAGGGCCTTTCCCGACGCGGCGCTGGCGGCGGTCGAGATCGATCCGCTGGCCGCCCTGATCCTTCGCGCGAACGCGGCCGCGCGCGGGCTGACCGGCCGGCTGACCGTGCTCGTCGACGACTACCGCGCCGTCGACCTGCCCGAGGCCGGCGGCCCGACGCTCTTTCTCGGCAACCCGCCCTATGTCCGCCACCACGGCATCGCGCCGGAGTGGAAGGACTGGTTCGCGGAGACCGCCGCCGCCCATGGCCTGAAGGCCAGCAAGCTCGCGGGCCTGCACGTCCACTTCCTTCTCAAGACGCGCTCGCTCGCGCGGCCGGGCGACTACGGGGCGTTCATCACGTCGGCGGAATGGCTCGACACGAACTACGGCGCCGCGATGCGCGGGCTTCTCGCCGACGGCCTCGGCGGGACGGCCCTGCACGTCATCGCTCCCGCCGCGACGCCGTTCGCGGACGCGGCGACGACGGGCGCCATCGCCTGTTTCCATGTCGGCCGCCATGGCCGGGACATGCGGTTCCGCGCCGTCGAGGCGCTGTCCGACCTGGGAACCCTCGCGGGCGGCCGGGCCGTCCCCCGATCCCGTCTCGCCGCGGCCCGCCGGTGGTCGCCGCTGCCGCGGCCCGCGATCCGCGCGCCGCGAGGCTTCATCGAGCTCGGAGAGATCTGCCGCGTCCACCGCGGACAAGCGACCGGCCGCAACGCCGTGTGGATCGCCGGGGCCTTTCCCGGCCGGCTCCCGGACTCCGTCCTCGTCCCCACCGTCACCAGGGCCCGCGAGTTGTTCGAGGCGTCGCCCGATCTACCGTGCGCCGCCGCGCTCCGCCGGGCGATCGATCTGCCGGCCGACCTCGGCGCGTTCGACGACGAGGACCGCCGGCAGATCCGCCGTTTCCTCGCCTGGGCCAGGGACATGGGCGCGGACGCATCCTATATCGCGCGCCACCGGCGCCCGTGGTGGGCCGTCGGGCTCCGGGAGCCCGCGCCCATCCTCGCCACCTACATGGCGCGCCGTCCGCCGGCCTTCGTCCGGAACCGGTGCGGCGCGCGCCATCTCAACATCGCCCACGGCCTCTATCCGCGCGCTCCCCTGCCCGGGCCGGCGCTCGACGCGCTTTCGGCGTGGCTTCGCCACAATGTTTGCATGTCCGCCGGGCGGACTTACGCGGGCGGCCTCGTGAAGTTCGAGCCCGGGGAGCTTGAACGGGTCCTCATTCCACCGTTGGAAGAACTGCATGAACGAACCCAGGACCTGGACGCCCGCCGAACTGGCGGGCGACGCCGCGGAAGCCAAGGCGCTGTTTCGGCGTCGGCGGCTCGATGAGCCGCTCGAACTCTACTCCCGGTTCTTCGAAGTCTTCGCGCCGGTGTTCGGCGAGACGGTCGACCGGCCGCCGTCCCTGGCGAACGACCCGCTCGATCCGGAGAGCATCGCCGCGCCGATCTCGCGATCCGCCTCCACGAAAGCCGCGTCATGCCCGTGGAATGCAAGGCGTCCAACAGCGCGGCCGACTCCTTCAAGCGGATCGACCGCGAGGCCGTGGGCAAGGCGCGCGCATGGCTCGGCGGATTCGGAAGACGCCAGACCGTCCCGGTCGCGGTCATCGACGGCGTGTTCAATCCGGCCAATCTCGAGACGGCGCGGACCGAAGGGCTGGCCATCGTCTGGAGCCACCGCCTTGGGGACATGGCCGACTTCATCGAGTCGACCCGGGGCCGACCCGCCTTGCCCGATCCGGGCTTCGACACAAGCCGAATGGGATCCGATGCGCGCCGGGTCCGCGCGGAAAGGCGTTGTTCAGAGCGCCTTGACGTAGAAGAAGCCGGCGACGAGGCGGCCGGCGACGCGGGCGTAGCTGGGGAGCTCGCCCCAGCGGGAGAAGCCCGCGGCCTCGTAGACCTCGATGGCGCGGGTCTGGGTCTCGCGCACGTCGAGCCTCAGGTGGCTGAAGCCTTCCGCGCGGCAATGGCCCTCGACCGCCTCCAGAAGCATGGCGGCGAGGCCGTGGCCGCGCGCCCAGGGCGCGACGAAGTGGGTCGTGAGCTGGGGCGAGTGCGCCTGGGCCTCGTTGAAGCGCGGCGGAAGCTGGATCTGGGCCGACGCGGCGACCGCGCCGTCCAGCCGGCCGATCCAGAGCCGGCGCTCGGGCACCAGAAGCACGCCCTTCCAGTAGCGCTCCATCCGGTCGCGCGGCTGGGGCCTGAGCCAGCCGAAGCCGTTGCCGTCGACGATGGCCGCGTCGGTCGCGTCGCACAGGTCGTCGAGGTCGCGTCGGTCGAGCCGCGCGACACGCTCGACGCCGACCGCGGGATCGAGAGCTGCGCCGGTCCGGTCCATGGGCGCCTACATGGACCCGGACGCCGCGGGCCGCAAGCCTCCGCCGGGACCGGCGGCGGGACCCTCGCCCTTGACCCCGGGGGCCGGTGCGCCACATAGCACGGGAAGCGCGCCGCGCAGGCGGCGCGCCACGGACCCCGGCGGGAGCGCCATGACGAGGACCCAGGCCGACCTCTGGCACGGCACCACGATCCTGTCCGTCCGCCGCGGCGGCAAGGTCGTGGTGGCGGGCGACGGCCAGGTCTCCATGGGCGCGAGCGTGGTCAAGGCCAACGCGGTGAAGGTGCGGCGTCTGGGCGCGGGCGGCATCCTGGCGGGGTTCGCCGGCGCCACCGCCGACGCCTTCACGCTGTTCGAGCGGCTCGAGGAGAAGCTGGAGCGCCACCCCGGCCAGCTCGCGCGCGCCTGCGTCGAGCTGGCCAAGGACTGGCGCACCGACCGCTACCTGCGCCGGCTGGAGGCGCTGATGGCCGTGGCCGACGCCAGGGTCTCGCTCGTCGTCTCGGGCACGGGCGACGTGCTGGAGCCCGACGACGGCCTCATCGGCATCGGCTCGGGCGGCCACTACGCGCTCGCCGCCGCCCGGGCGCTCGTCGCCGTCGAGGGCCTCGACGCCGAGGAGATCGCCCGGCGCGGCCTCGGGATCGCCGCCGACATCTGCGTCTACACCAACCGCAACCTCACGGTGGAAACGCTCGATGCGGGATAGGGCCGCGCCATGCCCCGATCCCGGCGGCCCTGAGCGCCCCCGGTCGCCGGTCGCCCGCTCCGCTCGCCCGGCTCCCGCCGCGGGAGCGGCGGGCCGCGGCCTCGCGAGCTCCGCGCCGCGCGCGCGACGGACCGGGCCGCGGAAGGCCCGGCGCCTCCGGCCGCGAGCGCGCCCGTGACCGCCTTTTCGCCCCGCGAGATCGTCTCCGAGCTCGACCGCTTCATCGTCGGCCAGAACGGCGCCAAGCGCGCCGTGGCGGTCGCGCTCAGGAACCGTTGGCGGCGCCGGCAGCTTCCCGCCCAACTGCGCGAGGAGGTGCTGCCGAAGAACATCCTGATGATCGGGCCGACGGGCGTCGGCAAGACCGAGATCGCGCGCCGGCTGGCCCGGCTCGCCAACGCGCCCTTCCTCAAGGTCGAGGCCACCAAGTTCACCGAGGTCGGCTACGTCGGCCGCGACGTCGAGCAGATCGTGCGCGACCTCGTCGAGATCGCGATCACCCAGACCCGCGAGGGCCTGAGGAAGGAGGTCGAGGCCAGGGCCGAGCTCGCCGCCGAGGAGCGCGTGCTCGACGCGCTCGTGGGCGACAACGCGAGCCGGGACACGCGCCAGAAGTTCCGGGCGATGCTGCGCGAGGGCAGGCTCGACGACAAGGAGGTGGAGCTGCAGGTCAAGGACGCCGGCTCGGGCGCGCTGCCGACCTTCGAGATCCCCGGCATGCCCGGCGCCCAGATGGGCATGCTCAACCTCAACGACATCTTCGGCAAGGGCTTCGGCGGCCAGAGCAAGCCCAGGCGCATGAGGGTGGGCGACAGCCACGACCTCCTCATGGCCGAGGAGGCCGACAAGCTGCTCGACGAGGACCGGGTGGTGAAGACCGCCATCGCCACGGTCGAACAGGACGGCATCGTCTTCATCGACGAGATCGACAAGATCGCCGCGCGCAGCGAACGCCACGGCGCGGACGTCTCCCGCGAGGGCGTCCAGCGCGACCTGCTGCCGCTGATCGAGGGCACGACGGTGGCGACCAAGCACGGCTCGGTGAAGACCGACCACATCCTCTTCATCTGCTCGGGCGCCTTCCATCTGGCCAAGCCGTCCGACCTCCTGCCGGAGCTCCAGGGCCGCCTGCCCAACCGGGTCGAGCTCCAGCCGCTCGGCCGCGACGACTTCCGCCGCATCCTGACCGAGCCGGAGAACAGCCTGATCATCCAGTACACGGCGCTGCTGGGCGCCGAGGAGGTGACCCTCGAGTTCGCCGAGGACGCCATCGACGCGCTGGCCGACCTCGCGGCCAGGATCAACGAGACGGTCGAGAACATCGGCGCCCGCAGGCTCCACACGGTGATGGAGAAGCTGCTCGAGGAGATCAGCTTCACCGCGCCCGACCGCGCCGGCGAGACCGTCCCGATCGACGCCGTCTTCGTCCACGACCGCGTCGGCGAGCTCGCCGGGAACGCGGACCTCTCCCGCTTCATCCTTTAGCGGTTCCACGCCGCCCGCGGCGGGCACCCCCTTCGGCCGTTACTCGGGGCGAGGGAAGGGTTGGGCGGGACAAAGGGCGAGCCCCCTCGTCCCGAGCGGGTCCCGAAGGGGCCGTGTCGAAGGGCGGGGTCAGCTGTAGGGATCGGCCGCGTCGCGGAGGCCGTCGCCGAGGAAGTTGAAGGCGAGCACGACGACGATGACGGGCGCCACCGGCAGCATGAGCCAGGGATAGAGCGCGACGACGTTGATGTTCTGCGCCTCGTTGAGCAGGACGCCCCAGCTCGTGATCGGCGGCCTCAGGCCCAGGCCCAGGAAGGAGAGCGCGGTCTCGCCCAGGATCATGCCGGGGATGGAGAGCGTGGCGGACGCGATCAGGTGGCTCGTGAAGCTGGGCAGCAGGTGGCGGAAGATGACGCGCCGGGGCTTCGCGCCCATGAGCACGGCGGCGGTGGCGAAGTCCTCCTCGCGCAGCGCCAGCAGCTTGGAGCGCACGGCGCGCGCGAGGCCGGTCCAGTCGAACAGGCCCAGGATGACGGTGATGCCGAAGTAGACCAGGACCGGGCTCCAGGTCACCGGCAGCGCCGCGGACAGCGCCATCCAGAGCGGCAGTTCGGGAAAGCTCCGGATGGTCTCGATCGCGCGCTGCACGGCGCCGTCGACCCAGCCGCCGTAGTAGCCCGAAAGCCCGCCCAGCACGACGCCCAGGAGGAAGCTGATGGCGATGCCGATCAGGCCGACGGTGAGCGAGATGCGCGCGCCGTAGAGGGTGCGCGAGAACATGTCGCGGCCCAGGCGGTCGGCGCCCAGAAGGAACAGCGTGCCGCCCTCGGCCGGACAGACGAGGTGGAAGCGCATCTCGAGGACGCCCCAGAACTCGTAGCCGTCGCCCAGGCAGAAGAACCGGACCGGTTGCACCTTGCCGGCGTTCGGCGTGTAGACGCGCCGCAGCGTCGTCATGTCGAGCGCGTAGTCGAAGCCGTAGACGAAGGGCCCGACGAACTCGCCCTCGTGGAACAGGCGGACCGCCTGCGGCGGGGCGTAGATGAAGTCCGTGTCGCGGGTGTGGAGGTTGTAGGGCGCGAGGATCTCGCAGATCAGGATCGAGCCGAAGGCGAGCGCCAGCAGCGCCCCCGACCAGACCGCGAGCCGGTGGCGGCGGAACTTCCACCACATCAGCGTCCACTGGCTCGCGAGGTAGAACCGCTCCTGCTCGGGCGTGAGCCGCTCGACGGCGTCGGGGTCCCAGGGCCGGTCGTCCACGACATGCGGCCGGCGCCCGCCGCCGCGCGCGGCGGCCGTCATCGGTGGCCGGCCCCCGCGCCGAGACGGATGCGCGGGTCGAGCACGGCGAGCAGCAGGTCCGAGATCAGGACGCCGACGACCGTCAGCAGCGCGAGGCACATCAGGAAGGAGCCCGCCAGGAACATGTCCTGGGTCTGCAGCGCGCGCAGCAGGACCGGGCCGGTGGTGGGCAGCGAGAGCACGACCGAGACGATCACCGCGCCGGAGATGACCTGGGGCAGCAGGTTGCCGATGTCGGCGATGAACGGATTGAGCGCCATGCGGAGCGGGTACTTCACGAGCGCCCGGCCCGGCGGCAGGCCCTTGGCGCGGGCGGTCACGACATACTGCTTCTGGAGCTCGTCGAGCAGGTTGGCGCGCAGCCGCCGGATCAGGCCCGCCGTGCCGGAGGTCCCGATCACGACGACCGGGATCCAGAGGTGCTCGAGGACCGAGACGAACTTGGCCCAGGACCAGTCCGCGTCGATGTACTCGGGGTCCATCAGGCCGCCGATCGAGGTGCCGAACCAGACGTTGGCGGCGAACAGCATGACCAGCGCGAGCAGGAAGTTCGGCGTGGCGAGCCCGAGGAAGCCGATCAGCGTCAGCCCGTGGTCGCCCCAGGAATATTGGTGGGTCGCCGAGTAGACGCCGATCGGGAACGCCACGACCCAAGTGAAGACGATGGTGGCGCCGGAGACGATGACGGTCAGCCACAGGCTCGGGCCGATGACCTCCTCCACGGGCTTGTTGTATTCGAAGCTCACGCCCATGTCGCCCCGGAGCAGGTCCGTCACCCAGATGACGTACTGCCGCCAGAGCGGCTCATCGAGGCCGAAGTCCCTCCTGAAGGTCTCGAGGTCGTCCATGCAGCTCGACTCGCCGCGCGCCTCGCACTCGGCGATCATGGTCGACAGGAAATCGCCGGGCGGGAGCTGGATGATGACGAAGGTGACGAGGCTGATGCCGACCAGCGTCGGCGCCATGATCGTCAGGCGGTGGGCGATGTAGGCGATCATGGCCGGCCGTTGTCGCCGTCGACGAAGAAGAAGGTCTCGGGCCGGTGGACGCCGAACAGCGCGCCGGGCTCCCAGTTGTAGAGCGCGTCGGCCGGCACGTTGCGCAGGCGGTTGGAGACGGCGACGGGCTGCAGCGCGCCCGCCACGAGCCCGATCGAGTAGACCTCCCGGGCGTTGATCTCCAGCATCTCCTTCCAGACGGCGCGCCGCTCCCCGGAGCCCGCGGCGGCGCGCCACCGGGCGTAGAGCTCCATGAGGCGCGCCGGACCCTCCATGTCGACCGGCTCGCCGGCCGCGCCGCCGGTCTCGTGGTGCTGGCCCCAGCGCGGCCACTGGTAGAGCTGCTGGCTGGTGGGCGCGAGCTCCCAGGGGCTCATGTCGGCGCCGGGCACGCCGTTCTCGCTGCCGAACCAGATCGCCATGACGGTCTCGCCGGCGAAGATGCGGTTGCGCAGCACCTCGCGCTGGAGCGGCTTGGGAAAGAGCTTGACGCCGGCGGCGAGCCAGGAGTCGTGGATCAGCTCCAGCACGTCCGTCTCCTCGGGGTTCTCGCCCGCGGTCTCGACGACGATCTCCAGGGGCCGTCCGTCGGGCAGCAGGCGCGGGCCCCGTCCGTCCCGTCCGGCGAGCCCCATGTCGTCGAGCAGGCGGTTGGCCTCGTCGAGGTCGAACGCGGCGAAGGCCTCGCGGTAGGAGGGGTCGTAGAGCGGCGAGGCCGGCAGCACCGTGTTCTGCCCCTCGACGCCGAGCCCGTAGTAGATCACCTGGTTGATCTCGCGGCGGTCGATGGCGAGCGACAGCGCCCGGCGGAAGCGGCGGTCGCGCAGCACCCCGCGCCAGACCGGGTCGGCGACGTTGAGGTTGGGATAGAGCGCGAGCTGGCTGCCGCGCGCGGTGCGCCACAGGAAGACCGAGAAGTCGTTGTGCCGCTCGCCCTCCTTCAGGAAGGTGTAGTCGCCGAACGCCAGGCCGCGCGCCTGGAGGTCCGCCTCGCCGGCCCAGGTCTTGAGCGGGATGAGTTTCGAATCGACCACGTTCATCACCACCCGATCGATGTAGGGAAGCTGCCGGCCCGCGGCGTCGACCTTGTGGTAGTAGGGGTTGCGCTCGCCGATGAAGCGCCGGGCCGGGGCCTCGTTGGCGATGGTCCAGGGCTGGAGCGTCGGCAGCGCCGCGTTGTCGAACTTGTACATGTTGTCGCGGGCGTTGTGGAGCGCCGCCCAGTCCGCCTTCTCCGCCTCCTCGACCAGCCGGGCGATCCGCCCGGGGTCGCCGTGGTCGATGTGGTAGTCCTTCATGTAGTGGGCGGGCCGGTAGGGGAACAGCGGCGCCGCGCCCGCCAGCGCCGGCAGGAACTCCGGGTTGGGCGCGGGCCACGTGTAGCGCACCGCGGTCTCGTCGACCGCCTCGAAGACGGGCGGGCGGCCGTCGACCAGCATGACGGCGGGCGGGCCCGAGGGCGAGAGGTCGGGGTGGTTGGCGACGTCCTCCCACCAGTAGCGGAAGTCCTCGGCCGTGAACGGGTGGCCGTCCGACCACCTGTGCCCCTCGCGCAGGCGGAAGGTGAAGCGGCGCCCGTCCTCGACCTCGAACGACTCCAGGATATCGGGCGCGAGCCGCAGGTCGGCGTCGTAGCCGACGAGGCGCGCGTAGCCGAACACCGCCAGGAGGCGCGTGTCCTTGGCGCGCCGGATCAGCATGTTCCAGTCGCCGCCGTAGTCGCCCAGCTCGCGCCCGTCGTCGACCGCGAGGGGTTCCGCCGGGAGGCGCTCGGCCATCGGCGGCAGCGCGCCGCCCGCCACCGCGTCCCGCCAGTAGGGCGCCTCGCCGGACGCCCCCGGCGGCGCGGGCGCCAGCAGCAGGGCCAGCGCCAGGAGGCCGGGAACGCCGCGCGCCGTCATGCGGAGAGGCTCTCCGGCATGGCGCGCGCGCGCACGAGGTGGCCGCCGCCGACATCGATCATGCCGAGCGCCCGGCCCTCGCCCACGGTGAAGGGTTCGGGCCATTCGGCCGGCGCCGAGGCGCGGCCCCGCATCAGGTTCGCGAGGTCGAGCCGGCGGTCGGGATCGGGCTCCGGCACGGCGGCCAGCAGGGCGCGGGTGTAGGGATGGACCGGGTTGCGGAAGAGCTCCTCGCGGCCCGCCTGCTCGACCAGCCGGCCGGCGCACATCACGGCGATGCGGTCGGCCATGTAGTCGACCACGGCGAGGTTGTGGGAGACGAACAGGTAGGTCAGGCCCAGCTCCTTCTGGAGGTCCTTCAGGAGGTTCAGGATCTGGGCCTGGATGGAGACGTCCAGCGCGGAGACGGGCTCGTCGCAGATCAGCAGCTCGGGCTCCAGCGCCAGCGCCCTGGCGATGCCGATCCTCTGGCGCTGGCCGCCGGAGAAGCTGTGGGGGTAGCGTCTCAGGTGGCGCGCGTCGAGGCCCACGAGACGCATCAGCTCCAGCACCCGCTCCGCCCGCTCCCGGCGCGCGCCGACGCGGTGGATGAGGAGCGGTTCGGAGATGATGTCGAACACGGTCATGCGCGGGTTCAGGGAGCCGAAGGGGTCCTGGAAGATGAACTGCACCTTGCGCCGGTAGTCGAACAGGCGTTCGCCCCCGAGCGTGGCGATGTCGACCGGCCCGCCGCGGTCGCCGAAGACGACGGACCCGGAATCCGGCGTCAGCGCCTTCACGATCATCTTGCTGGCGGTGGTCTTGCCGCAGCCCGACTCGCCGACGAGGCCGAAGCACTCGCCGCGCCGCACGTCGAAGCTCACGTCGTCGACGGCGAGCGCGCGGGCCGCGCGCCGCGCCATGAAGCCCTCCCGGCGCGTGGCGAAGGTCTTGGTCAGGCGGTCGACGACGAGGATGCGGTCGTCCTCCCCCCCGGGCGGCGGCGCGCTCCGCCGCCGCCCCGCCGCCGCGCGGCCGGGCCCGATCTCGCGCAGGGGCGTGAGCCGCTCGCCGGGCTTCATGCCGAAGCGCGGCACCGCCGCCAGCAGGCCCTTGAGATAGGGATGCCGCGGATCGCGGAAGATGTCGTCGAGGCCGCCCCGCTCCATGATCCGGCCGTGGTACATGACCACCACCTCCTCGGCGACGTTGGCGACCACGCCGAGGTCGTGGGTGATCATCAGGATCGCCATGCCGAGTTCGGACTGCAGATCGGCGATGAGCTTGAGGATCTGGGCCTGGATCGTGACGTCGAGCGCGGTGGTGGGTTCGTCGGCGATCAGGAGGGCGGGGCGGCAGACCAGCGCCATGGCGATCATGGCGCGCTGGCGCAGCCCGCCGGAGAGCTCGAACGGATAGCTCCGGAAGGCGCGTTCGGGGTCGGGGAAGCCGACGAGCCGGAGCATCTCCCGGGTCAGCTCCCTGCCTTCCGGTTTCGAGCGCTTCCTGTGCAGGTGGAGCGCCTCGCCCACCTGGTCGCCCACGGTGTGGAGCGGCGACAGCGACGTCATCGGCTCCTGGAAGACGATCGAGACGCGGCCGCCCCGGATCCGGCGCATGCGCCGGCCGTCGGCCGGGAGGGCCGCGATATCGACCGGTCCGGCGCCGGGGTCGGCGGGATCGTGGAGCAGGATCCGGCCACCGACGATCTCGGCGGCCCGGGGCAGGATGCGCATGATCGCCTGCGAGACCACCGTCTTGCCCGAGCCGGACTCGCCCACCAGGGCGATCGTGCGGCCGGCGGGGATCGCGAAGCTCACGCCCCTGACCGCCTCGACGGCGCCGCCGCCCACGAGGAACCGGACCGCGAGGTCCCGGATGTCGACCAGCGGCGTCACGGGCGGCCGTCCGGCGGGGCGTCCGCGCCGGCCGCGAAGCCCAGGGCGTCGAGATTGGCGCGGGTGATGTCGTTGAGGGCGAGGTTCCGGTCCATGGCGGCGTTGTAGGCCCTGTCGACGATCGCCTCGAAGCCGCCGATCGAGGACTCGACGCGGATCGACCGGCGCGGCCCCCCGAGTTTCAGCTCCATCCAGTCCCGCGACGCCCTCATGTCCGTCCGCGAATCGTCCTTGCGCCGCCTTCGCGTGGTGTAGAACGCCAGCTTCATGGCGGAGAGCTCGTCCCAGCGGATCGCGCGGGGCGCCGGCCCGATGGCGCGGATGCCGGCGTCCGACAGCTCGACCCTGGTCAGGTTGCGGACCAGGGTGCGCAGCCCGAACGCCGCGAAGACCGCCCCGAAAACCGCGAGGATCCAGGCCATCGCCGCGGCCACCTCCAGCAGCAGCAGCGGCCCGAGGCAGACCGCCGCGCCGCAGACGGCCCTGACGTAGTCGCCGGCGAGCGTTTTGGCGTCATAGGCGTGGAGGCTGGTTTCGGTCACGGCCGTTCCGGGGAGGGGCGAACACTTCGGACGCGTCGAGCCAGCGCGCCGCAGGATGATCGCGCACGAAAGCGACGAACCTGTCAACAAAGCGGCGGCAGCCGGCGTCGTGAACGCGGTGGTGGGTCATCAGGCCGGTCGGCTCCTGGCGGTCGGCCGCGCCGGTCCGCCGGGCCTCCAGATGGTTCAGCGCGGCGCCGAGCGCCCGCTCCTCGCCGGCGAACCGCGGACCCGTCTTCCAGTCGACGATGTCGATGTGGACGTTCGCCAGCGCCAGTCCGTGGCGCGCGGGCCCGGGCCTGGGGCCGAGGGCGGAGAGGCCCTCGAACCCGAGGCCGGCGAGCCGGCGAGCCACCGCGTCGTCGGCCCTGTTCCAGGGCGGGACCATCACGGGCAGGAAGGCCGCCCCGAAACCGTCCTCGAGACGCCGCCGGCCGGCCTCCAGCGCGCCAGCGAGCCCATGGCCGAGCGCCCCGGCGGCGAGCTCTGTCTTGCGCCGGCTTCCGCCCGCGCGGTCGGCGTGGTCCGCGCCGTGCTGCAGGACCCTCGGCGCGCCGTCGTCGGCGATCGCGTCGCGCACCGCCGGCGCGAGCCGGCCGGGCACGACGGCAAGCGCGAGGGGCGCGCCGAGGGCGCGGCGCCGCGCCAGGAGGCCGGCCAGCCGGCCGTCCTCGGGGCCCGCGTCGTCGTCGCGCCACCAGAAGGTCGCCGCCCCGCCGCGCCCGGCCCAGCGGTCGAGCTCCGCGCCCAGCCGGTCCCAGTCAGCCATGGCCCGCCCATCCGGCCAGCAGGGCGGCGCTGCGTTCCGCGCCGCCGAGGTCGAGGATGTCCGGCGCGGGGCGGGGCAGGTCCATGGCGCGGTCGACCGCGCGGGCCAGGGCCCCGGGCGACAGCGCCGACTCGCGCAGCAGCACCGCGGCGCCGCGCGCCTCCAGGCGTTCGGCGCGCTCGGTCTGCTCGCTCTCGCCTTCGGCCGCGTAGGGCACGATCACCGCCCGGGCGCGGGCGGCGACGAGGTCGACGACCGTGTTGTAGCCGCCCTGGGAAACCGAAACCGCGCAGCGCGCCAGGACCGAGCGGAAATCGGCCCGGTTGGGCTCGACCGCGACGCCCTCCCCGCCGCGGTCGTCGTCGGCGCGATCGCCGGCGAGCAGGCGCCATGTCAGCCCGCCGGCGCGCCGCGACAGGCCCCGGGCGCGCCGCGCGGCGGCGAGCAGTCCGGCCCCGACCGCGCCGCCGCCGGCCGAGACGACGACCTCCCCCGCGCCCGCGCCGCCGGGGTCCGCGGCCGGCCCCGACGGTCCCGCGACGTAGCCGGTGTGCGCCACCCTGTCGCCGAGCGCCGGCGCCGGGGGGAAGCTGTCGGCGAAGCGCGCGAGACGTTCGTCGCCGTGGACCAGGACGCGGTCGTAGCGCGCCCGCGCGATCTCCAGCATGACGCGGTGGCGCGACGGGTCCCTCGGGCGCTGCAGGATGTCGCGCACCGAGCAGGCGACCGCGGACGGGCGCTCGAGGCCCGCCGCGGCGTCGAGCAGGGCCATGACCTCGCGGCGGAACCGGCGGCGGCCGAAGGGGAAGGTCTCCGTCACCACGACGGCCGGCCCGAGCCCGGCCGCGAGGCCCGCCAGCCGGGCGCGGCGTTCCGCCATGAGGCTTTCGCCGGCCGCGCGCCCCGTCTCGTCGACGAGGCCGGAGAAGGCGGCGTCCGCCGCCCGGACCGGCGGCAACTGGACGAGGCGCGCGCCGCCCAGGGCGAGGTCCGCGAGCGGCGTGCCGCCCGAGGCGACGACCGTCTCGACGCCGCGGTCGGCGAGGGCGCGGGCGATCGCCGCCGTGCGCCTGAGGTGGCCGCTGCCCAGGAGGTGCTGGGTCCAGAAGAGGACCGGGCCGCTCACGGCCCGCCGTCCATGGCGAGCGCCGGCTCGGCGTCGAGCGCCGCGCCGCCGCCGGGTTCCAGCACCAGCATCAGGATCCCCGCCCGACCGGGATCGAGCGGTGGCGGCGACAGGAAGTCCCAGCCCGTGGCGAGGCCCAGCGCGGCGCGGACGACGCCGCGGTGGGTGACGGCCAGGGCGTCGCGGCCCGCCCCGGCGAGGTCGCCGAAGAGGGGCGCGAGGCGCGCCTGGACCTCCCGCGGGCTCTCGCCGCCCTCGGGCCGGAAGTCGAGGCCGCGGGCCTCGTTCGCGGCCATCGCGCCGCCGTCCCGGGCGCGCAGCGCGTGGAGCCGTTCGCCCGCCCAGGCGCCCCAGTCCATCTCTATCAGGCGCGGCTCCGGCGCGGGCGGGTCCAGTCCCAGCAGGAGGGCGGTGTCGAGGCAGCGGCGCAGCGGGCTGGCGATCGCCGGCCACCGGGCGAGGCCGGCGGGCAGGCGCCAGGACGCGGCCATGGCGCGGCCCCGGGGCGAGAGCGCCGTGTCGGTCCGGCCTTGGATGCGCCCCGCCTCGTTCCACAGGGTGGGGGCGTGCCGGATCAGGGCGAGCCGCGTCACCGGGACCGCCGCGCGAGGTCGAGCGCGCCCTCGAGGGTCGCCATCGCGGCCTCCAGGCCGTGGCGCGCCGCGGCGTGGCGGGCCGCCGCCGCGCCCATCGCGGCCGCGAGGCGGGGGTCGTCGAGCAGCCGGGCGACGGCGCGGGCGAACGCCCCGGCGTCGCCCTCGGCCGTCAGCAGCGCGGTCCGGCCCTCGACGACGATCTCGGGCACGCCCCCCGCCCGGCCGGCGACGACCGGAACGCCGGCGGCCTGGGCGGCGAGCAGGGCCATGCCGTAGGCCTCGTTCACCGCCGGCCAGAGGAAGAGGTCGCAGCCCGCCAGGACGCCGGGCAGCGACCGGGACGGGCACGCTCCCGCCAGGACCGCGCGGGGGCCGAGGAGCGCCTCGACCTCGCCCCGGCGGGGGCCGTCGCCGACGACGAGGAGCTGGAGGTCGCGGCGGTCCAGCCGGCGGAGCGCGTCGGCGAGGACCCGGTAGGAGGCCAGCTTGTCGCCGGGGCGCATCATGGCGACGGCGACCGCCAGCGGCCGGGCGGGATCGAGGCCGTGAGCCGCGGCGAGCCCGGCGCGCGCGTTCGCCCGCGCGCGCCGGTAGGGCGCGACATCGAGGAACGGGGCGAGCGGCGCGATGCGCTCCCCGGGAACGCCGGCCGCCACCAGCCCGTCGCGGTCCTCGCGAGTCATCGGCATCAGGACGTCGGCGCGCGCGAGCGCCGCGAGGACGCTGGCGTGGCCGCCGGCCCACGGGCCGCTGCGCCGTTTGAACGCGACCGACGGCTCGGCGACGACATAGGGGAGACCCAGCGCGCCGGCCACGCGCGGGCCCAGATGGTCGGGCGCCTTGTGGTGGAGGTGGTAGGTGAACCACAGGTCGGGCGCCGCGCTCCGCCATGCGGCGACCAGGTCCCGCGCCACGGCCGCGCCCTTCCGGGCTAGGCGGCGCTGGCGCGCCGGGTCGCCCCGGTCGAAGGCGCGGAAGGCGGAGGCCAGGGCGACCTCGTGGCCCAGCGCGGAGAGCGCCGCGACGAGCGCGCGGGCGACGGCGCGGTCGCCCGAGGGAACGCGATGGCCCGGCGCCTTCATGGGCGCGTAGAAGGCGATCCTCACGGCGCCCCGGCGCGGACCCGCCCCGGAACGGGTCGCCGGGTCGCCGTGGTCATGGAGCGCCGCCCGCTTCCGCCCTCGCGTTTCCCGCCGTCCGTCGCGCCATGCGCCTCGCCCTCGCCGCCTCGCCCTGTATAGGGCGATTCCGTCCTCGACGGAATCGCCAGGGAGGCGAAGCGCGAAATCCCCTCGTTCCGAGCAGGCCCGAAGGGCGTATCGAGGGACGGGCGGGGCCGCCGTCACGGCGGCCCGCTCAGAGGCCGAAGCGCCGCGCGAGGTCCTCGACGCCCGTCTCCATGGCGAAGGCGGAGCGTACGCGCGCGGCGCCCGCGGCGCCGAGCCGGGCCCGCAGCACGGGATCAGCGATGGCCCGTTCGACGAGGCGCGCCAGGGCGGGCGCGTCGTCCGGCGCCGCCAGGAGGCCGGTCTCGCCGTCGAGGACGAGTTCGGGCACCGCCGAGACGCGGGTCGCGACCGCCGCGAGGGTCTGGCTCTGGGCCTCCATCAGGACGTTGGGCAGGCCGTCCCTGTCGCCGTCGCCGTCGATCCTCGGGGCCAGGACGAAGAGGTCGGCCTCGCGGTAGGCCGCCAGAACGCCGTCCTGCGCCATGGCGCCCCGCCAGCGGATGCGGCCGGCGAGGCCCGCGGCGTCCGCCTGTTCGCGCAGGCGTCCGAGCAGGGGGCCGTCGCCGATGTGGTCGAGGCGCCAGTGGAGCGCGCGGGGCAGGCGCGCCAGCGCCGCGATCAGCACGTCGTAGCCCTTTTTCGGGACCGCCCGGCCGACCGAGACCAGCCGGACCGGGTCGCCGGGGTCCCGGCCGTCGCGCGCGCTCCGGCGGGGCGGCGGCGCGGGCCAGCGGGCCGGATCGAGGCCGTGGTAGACCAGCGCGACGCGGCCCGTCGGCGCGCGCGCCGCGAGGTGGTCCCGGTTGGCGGCCGTGCAGGTCACGAGCCAGCGGCAGTCGGCCAGCTTCTCGCGCAGCTCCCAGTCCGGCGTCGTGTAGATGTCCCTGGCGTGCGCCGAGCCGGTCCAGCCGAGCCCCGTCATCAGGGCGGCGTAGCGCGCGACCGAGGCGGGCGTGTGGAGGAAGTGGGCGTGCAGGCGGCCGACGCGGGGCGCGACCTCGGCCGCCAGCACGCAGGCCTGGCCGAACCGCCGCGCCCGGTTGGGCGTCGGGTCGCGCCGCAGGTCCCGTCGCCACCGCCCGAGAGCGGCGCGGTAGCCGGCGAGCCGGCGCGCCCGGCGCCAGGCGCGCATCACGCGCAGGGGCTCCCGGTGGAGATGTTCCGGGAGGTAGGTGACCGGCGCCGCGATCTCGCCGTGGACGGGATGGGCCGCGCCCTCGGCGGGGCGGCGCAGCGAGACGATCTCGATCTCCAGGCCGCGCGCCTCCAGGGCCCGGATCTCCTGGGCGATGAAGGTCTCGGAGAGCCGCGGGTAGCCCTTCAGGACGAAGGCCACGCGGCCGCCGGACGCCCCGGCGGCCTCCCCGCCGGGTCCGCCGGAAACGGACACGGCCTAGCCCGCGCGGCGATCGTCGCGGCGGGCCACGGTCAGGCGGTCCTGGCGCGTCTTGTGGGGCAGCCTGGCGGCCGTGCGGCCCTCGGCCAGATGCATCGCCACCAGCCGGTTGACGTTCTCCAGGCCGTCGAGCAGGCCCGGCACGACGACCTGGCTCGGGCGGCGCTGCTGCGTGAGCTGGCGGATCGCGGTCGCCATCGCCGCCGGGTCCTCGGCCATGTCCTCGGTGAGCATCGAGACCAGCCCCAGCTCCTGCGCGCGGCTCGCGCGGATGAGCTGCTCGCGGCGCGGGACCTGGCGGGGCACGATGAGCGCCGGCTTGTCGAACGACAGGATCTCGCAGAACGTGTTGTAGCCGCCCATGGCGACGACGCCCGCGGCGCGCTCCATCAGGGTCTCGAGATGGGTGTCGAAGGTGATGGCGGCGACCGCGTCGAGCCGGTCCACGCGGTCCTGGAACTCCGCCTTGGCCTCGGGCTGCATGAAGGGGCCGAACACGACGAGCGCGGGGATCTCGGGCGCCCGCGCCGATTCGTACGCCTTCAGGACCCGGTCGACGAGGAGGTCGCCGTCGCCGCCGCCGCCCGTCGTGACCAGCACGAAAGGCTCCTCGACGCCGTCGGGCAGGCCGGCCTCGGGCAGGTTCCGCGGCGCGGACCGCTCCAGGTAGCCGGTGTAGATCATCTTGCGCCGCACCGAATGGGGCACGTCGATCTCCTCCAGCGGGTCGTGGACCTGCGGCAGGCCGTAGACCCAGATCTCGTCGTAGAGGTCGCGCAGCGCCGGGATGGCCTTCTTGCGCCGCCATTCGGCCTTCAGCAGCGCCGGATCGTCCATCACGTCGCGCAGGCCTAGGATGACGCGAGCGCCGCGCCCCTTGAGCATGTCGATCGTCTCGCGCACCTCGCCGCGCAGGCCGAGCGGCTCCTTGTCGACGAGGAAGATGTCGGGATCGAAGATGTCGGCGGTGTGCTTCATGATGGAGGCGCGCATCGCCATGGTCTGCTCGGTGTCGAGCAGGAGGTTGAGCGGGGTGTACTCGCCGTTGCGCAGCTTGATGACGCCCGGCACGCGGACGAAATCGACGCGGGCGCGGAAGTCGAAGCTGCCGATGATGGGCGAACCGGACAGGATCAGGACGGTGAGGTTTCCGGTCCCGCCGACCATGGCGTGCGCGATCGCGCGGCACCGCCTGAGGTGGCCGAGGCCGAAGCTGTCGTGGCTGTAGATGAGCACGCGCGGCGGCGCCGTCGTCGCGGACATGAGAACCCCACCGGCCTCCCGGATCGCCGGCGGACTATGCCACGCCGGCCATGCGGGCGGAAGCCGGCCCCTTCGATGCGCCCGCCTCCGGCGGGCGCATCGGGGCGAGGGAGAGGTTGGGCGGGGGCGAAGCGCAAATCCCCTCATCCCGAGCGGGTCCCGGAGGGACCGTATCGAGGGAACCGCTCCCGGAGCGGTTCCGGCGGGGCCGGAACCGCTCTAGACTCCCGCGCGATCGCGGGCTCTGAAAGGATCGGCGGCCGGACGGCATGGAACGCACCGTCTACGGGTTCATCTTCCGTTACTCGAAGCGGGAGCAGGTCTTCATCCTGCTCTTCACGCTGCTTTCGCTGCCGTTCTACTACGTCTCCCTCGATATCCCGAAGCTGATCGTCAACAACGTCCTGAACGAACCCGACGCCCCGGCCGGGGGCGCGGCGGCGGACGGCGCCGCCGTCGACGAGCGCACGATGGCGATCCTGGGGTTCGAGATCGCCGAGGTGGAGCGCTTCGCCCTGCTCGCGATCTACAGCGCGCTGTTCCTGCTGCTCGTCCTGGTCAACGGCGGCTTCAAGTACGTCATCAACGTCTACAAGGGCCTGCTGGGCGAGCGCATGCTGCGGCGGCTGCGCTACCGGCTCTACAGCCGGATCCTGCGCTTTCCCCTGCCCCACTTCCGCCGGGTGAGCTCCGGCGAGCTGATCCCGATGGTGACGCAGGAGGTGGAGCCGCTGGGCGGTTTCATCGGCGACGCCCTGGCGCTCCCCATGTACCAGGGCGGACTGCTGGTCACGGCGCTCGTCTTCATCTTCATGCAGGACGTCTGGATGGGGCTGGCGGCGATCTCGCTCTATCCCATGCAGGGCTGGATCATCCCCAGGCTGCAGCGCCGGGTGAACCTGCTGGGCAAGGCGCGGGTGCGCGAGGTGCGCAAGGTCTCCGAGCGCATCGCCGAGACCGTGGCGGGCGCCGAGGAGATGCGCGCCAACGGCATGGCGCGCTGGGAGCTGGCCGAGTTCAGCGCGCGCATGGCCCGGATCTTCGACATCCGGTTCTCGATCTACCGCAAGAAGTTCTTCATCAAGTTCCTCAACAACTTCCTGGCCCAGCTCACCCCGTTCTTCTTCTACGCCATCGGCGGCTACTTCGTGATCGAGGGCTCGCTCTCCCTGGGCGGCCTCGTCGCGGTGCTGGCGGCCTACAAGGACCTGCCGCCGCCCTGGAAGGAGCTGCTCAACCACTACCAGATCCGCGAGGACGCCAAGATCAAGTACGACCAGGTGGTGACGCAGTTCGCGCCCGCCGGCATGCGCTCGGACGAGACGATCGCGGGCGAGGCCTCCGTCCCGCCCTTCGAGGGCCGGCTCGCCGCCGCCAACGTGGCCTACGAGGAGGACGGCGAAACGCTGGTCGGCGGCTTCAGCCTCGAGCTCCCGCTCGACAGCCACACGGCGATCGTGGGCGACGCGGGTAGCGGCAAGGACCGGGCGGCCATGCTGATCGCGCGCCTGATCGACGCCACGGGCGGCAGGATCGCCTATGGCGGCGTCGACGGCGACGACCTGCCCGAACCCGTTTCGGGCCGGCGGATCGGCTATGTCGGGCCGTCGACCAGCTTGTTCTCGGCCTCGCTGATGGACAACCTGCTCTACGGCCTGCGCCAGTCCCCCTTGCGCCCGCGCGGCGGCGGGGACGACGGCGCGGAGCGGGAGGCGGAGCGCTTCAGGTCGGAAGCGGCCAAGACCGCCAACAGCCCCGACGACGTCTCCGCCGACTGGACCGACTTGGAGCGCGCCGGCGCCGGGGACCGGGACGGGCTGCTGGAGGCGGTGCGCCGCGCGCTCGCCGTCGCCGACATGGAGGAGGACGTCTACCAGCTCGGCCTGCGCGGCCGGCTGGACCCCGCCGCCCGGCCCCGGGCGGCGGCGCGCCTGCTGGAGGCGCGCAAGGTCCTCGAGGCGCGGCTCGCCGAGGACGCCTACGAGGGCCTCGTCGAGCCGTTCGAGCGCGCGCGCTACAACATCAACGCGACGGTCGGCGAGAACCTGCTGTTCGGCACGCCGGTGGGCGGGGCGTTCGACCTCGACCGCCTGCCCGACAACGACTACGCGATGTCGGTCCTGGACGAGGCCGGCCTGACCGGCGACTTCCTCGAAATCGGCCGCGAGGTCGCCCGGACCATGGTCGAGCTGTTCGCCGACCTGCCGCCCGACCACGAGTATTTCGCCCAGTTCTCGTTCATCTCGCTCGACGACCTGCCCGAGCACCAGGCGGTCCTGCGCAAGGCCGACCGCGACGGCCTGGACGGCCTCGACGGAGCCGAGCGGGCGATGCTGCTCGCGCTGCCCTTCAAGCTCGCGCCCGCGCGCCACCGCCTGGGCCTGATCGACGAGGCCATGCGGGCCCGGCTCCTGGAGGCGCGCCGGCTGTTCGCCGAGGGCCTTCCGGCGGAGCTGGAGGGCGCGATCGAGTTCTTCGACCGCGACCGCTACAACGCCGCCTCCTCGCTGCAGGACAACATCCTGTTCGGCAAGCTCGCCTACGGCCGCGCCCAGAGCCAGGCCCGGGTCGGCCGGCTCGTCTCCGAGGTCGTCGAGGCGCTCGACCTGCGCCCGGTGGCGGTCGAGGCCGGTCTCGACTTCGAGGTCGGCATCGGCGGCTCGCGCCTGTCGCCGGCGCTGCGCCAGAAGACGGCGATCGCCCGCGCCGTGCTCAAGCGGCCCCGCGTCCTGGTGCTCTCGGAGGCGACCTCCGCGCTGGACGGCGCGTCGCAACGCACCGTGTCGGACAGGATACGCGAGGAGTTCCGCGGGCGCGCCGTGGTCTGGTCCCTGCACCGGCCGAGCCAGGCGCGGGGCTTCGACCGGGTCGCGGTCATGAAGGGCGGCGGGATCGTCGAGCAGGGGGCCTACGACGACCTGATGGCGAAGGGGTCGGCGCTGGCCGACCTGGTCGCGGCCGAGTAGCCGGACGGCGAGGGAGGGGAAATCCATGAGCCTGCGACAGGATGTCGATCTGCTGCGGAACATCCCGCTGTTCGCGAAGATCGAGCCGAGCAAGCTGAAGCTGCTGGCCTTCACCGCCGAGCGGCTGACCTTCACCGCCGGCGAGATCCTGTGCCGCCAGGGAGACGAGGGCGATTCGGCCTATGTCATCATCGCCGGCGAGGCCGACGTGCTGGTCGACACCGACGCCGGCGAGGTCGCCGTGGCGACGCTCGGGACCAACGACTTCCTGGGCGAGACGGCCATCCTGTGCGACGTGCCCCGGACGGCGACGGTGAGGGCCAGGACCGACCTGGAGACCCTGATGGTCTCCAAGGACCTGTTCTTCCAGCTCGTCGGCCAGTTCCCGTCGATGGCGATCGAGATCATGCGCGAGCTCGCCCGGCGCGTGGAGCGGACGACCGCGCAGCTGCGCGAGGCGGTCTCGCGGGAGCGTGCCGGACCGTCCGGCCGGTGACGGCGGCCCCGTGAGCCGCCTCGACAGCGCCATCCGCCGGCTCCAGGCCCAGCGCGCCTGCCTGGACGCGGCGGCCCGGCGGATCGGGGGGCGCGACGGATCCGTGCTGGAGCTGGGCCTGGGCAACGGCAGGACCTACGACCACCTGCGCGGACTCCTGCCCGGCCGGGCGATCTACTGCTTCGACCGGCGCGTCGCCGCGCACCCCGGCTGCGTCCCCGCCGCCGACCGCCTGTTCCTGGGCGACTTCGCCGAGACGCTGCCCGCCGCCGCGGCGCGCCTGGGGGCGACGGCGGCGCTGGCCCACGTCGACGCCGGCTCGGGCGACAGGCAGGCGTCGCTGGCGCTGGGTCGGTGGCTGGCCGGCGCGCTCCCCCCCCTGCTCGCGCCCGGCGCCCTCGTCGTGAGCGACCAGCCCGTGCCCGGCCCCGGCTGGCGCCCCCTCCCCCTCCCGCCCGGCGTCCCGCCCGGCCGCTACTTCATGCGGCAGGCGTGAGAAAACGGCGCGGGGCGTCCGAGGGGCGCTTGCGAGCCGCCGCGAAAAGCGCCATCCGCAAGTCCCAGGTCCATCGCGAAGCGGAGGAAACGCATAACGCCTTGACCTGTCGTGGGCGAACAACATCTACTCGACGACCGCAGGGCCGAATCCATGCCGCGAGGGAACCTCCATGAGTCGATTGAAGAAGGCCGCCACCATCCTCGACGCAGCCAAGGAGTGGAAGCAACGATGCCTGCTCGACGGCGGTTCCCTGTTCTTCAAGGAACGACTCTGGACGGAGGAAAACTTCCAAGAACTCAAAACTCACGTTGTAGAGAGCCCCGATGAGGGAGGCGATCCGTTCGACAAGAAGCTGCGGCGTCAGCTCGATCCCGAGCGCCTCGGTTCCGAGCGCCCCGAGGCGTATCGTCTGTGTGGGGAGATGACATGGGTCTGTTGCCTGATCGATTCCATGAAACGGGAGAAGAAACTCGACAATATCAGGAAGGTCTGGAAGTGGTCGGAAACGGCGTTACCTGAAGATCATTGGGCATTAGGCGACGTTCTGGAAGGAGGACTCGTCCATCCGGGCCAAGTCTATCGCCAGAGATGGCCTGAGTTCTGTTTCATCATCACCATGATGCTCGACTGGTGCCCCCGTTCCATGAAAGAACGGGAATCGTTGTTAAACGACCCATGGGATTTTAGGCGATGGGTTTACGATCGGAAAGATGGTCTACAGCGACAATTTTCCCATGTTTTGTTATTCTTAATGTTTCCCGACCAGTTTGAATCCGTCGCGTCGAGAACGAACAAGGAGAAAATCGTCAAAGCCTTTCACGATAAAATCAACGAGACGGCGGATGTTGACGACATGGGATCTATCGATCTCGACAAGACGTTGTTGGCGATACGGGAGAAACTCCAAGACGAATGTCCCGGAGAGGAAATAGACTTTAACGATGATCGTTGGAAGGATATTTGGCACGGAGGTTCTCGGACTCCGAACATCAATGGCGATCCGGAAAAGCCGGAATCCTATGACATGGCCACCGCGCTTGACGGGCTGTTCATGGAGGAAGCTCAGTTCCGTCGCATCCACGATACCATCGACCGCCAAAGGAACCTGATCCTTCAGGGACCGCCGGGAGTCGGCAAGACGTTCATCGCCCGACGGATCGCGTGGAGCCTTGTCGAGCGTCGAGACCCACGGTCCGTCGAGATGGTGCAGTTCCACCAATCCTATGCCTACGAGGACTTCGTTCAGGGCTGGCGCCCGACGGAGACCGGCGGCTTCACGTTGCGGAACGGCGTGTTTCTCGAGTTCTGCAAGCGCGCGGAACAGGAGAAGGAAACACGTTTCGTCTTCATCATCGACGAGATCAACCGGGGCAATCTTTCCAGAATTTTCGGCGAGCTCCTCATGCTCATCGAAGCGGACAAACGCGGTTCGGACCATGCGATCCCGCTGACCTACAGCGCGCACGGAGAACGCTTCAGCGTTCCCGACAACGTGTATCTTCTGGGACTCATGAATACCGCGGACCGCTCCCTCGCGATCGTGGACTATGCGCTGCGCCGCCGGTTCGCGTTCGAGACGCTCGAACCGGCGTACCGCGCGCCCAAGTTCCGGAAATACCTTCTCGGAGCGCATGTCGCCCGCGCCCTCGTCGATCGGATCGAGCAAAAGATGTCCAAGCTCAACGAGCACATCCGTGACGACAAGGACCTCGGCCCCGACTTCCAGATCGGGCACGGTTACTTCATGCCCAAGGGATCGACGGACGAGCAGTGGTACGACAATATCGTCGACACCCAGATCGCGCCCCTGCTGCGGGAGTACTGGTTCGACCGTCCCGAACGGGCGGATGAACAGATCGAGGACTTGCGGCGGTGATAGACGAGAAGATACCCATCGCCAACATCTACTACCTCCTGTGCTACGCTTGGAGCCATGTCGAAGAACGCGATGTCGTGCGGCTGGAGGAGTTGGAAGGACTGGAAAGGGTGCAGGACCTGCTGGGCAAGGTTCTGGCCGAGGGGACCTTCCGGCTGATCCGCGGCGGCCTCGATCGCGGCTACCGGGAGGTGCGCGCGGACTTGGCCGGCGTCCGCGGGAAGATCGCCGTGGGAGAG
Organism: uncultured Alphaproteobacteria bacterium; assembly: GCA_958295695.1. Taxonomy (GTDB): domain Bacteria; phylum Pseudomonadota; class Alphaproteobacteria; order SP197; family SP197; genus SP197. The sequence goes on from OY282363.1 coordinate 159,942, forward strand.
ACGGCGAAGCGGGCGCTGCGCGGCCGCGGCCGGGTCGCTTGCGACTTCGAGGAGCTGTCCCACGACGTGCCGCACAACCGCATCCTGCGCTCCACGCTCCAGTCGCTTCTGCGACTCCCGGACTTGCACAAGGACATCTTTGCCGAGGTCCGAAACGCCCACACGAAGCTCGACGGCGTGCGCGTGGTGCGGTTGAACCGCAAGCTGTTCCGACAGGTGCAGCTTGATCGCAATCGCCGGTACTACCGATTCCTGTTGTCCGTATGCCGGCTCGTCCATGAACAACTGCTGGTCGACGACCGGTCCGGGGAAGCGAGGTTCATCGACTTCAAAGAAGAGCGGATGGAAAAGCTGTACGAGGATTTCATCATCGAGTTCTATCGCCGCGAGCAGCGTTGCTACAAGGTCAATCCTCGCGGGCGCGCGATCGCGTGGGATACCGAAGGAACGGCGGACGAGCAGAGCTCGAAAATCCCGCGAATGGAAGCGGACGTCATCCTCGAAGGACAGGATCGGCGGATCATCATGGACGCCAAGTACTATTCGAAGGCTTTAGACGGCCGTTACGACGAGAAACTGCGCTCGAACCATCTGTACCAGCTTCTGGCCTACCTGAGAAACCGCGAGGCCACCAAAGCGCCGGGGCCGCGGCACGAAGGGATCCTGCTCTACCCGACGGTCGACGCGCCGGTGGCGGTCGACGTCTGTCTGGAAGGCTTCCCGGTCCGGGCCCGGAGCATCGACCTCGCCCAGGATTGGCGCAAAATCCATGACGATATGTTGAAGGCGATCGGGATGGAGGCCGACCGTGCGCGATGAACACGCGCGGCGCTTCGGCTGTGACCGCAAAGCGGTTCGCACGGATGTTCAGCCCAAGTTCGGAGCGATCCCGCGCCAAGTCGTGGGCGCCTGGGGCTGACGCAGGCGGAGTTCGCGCGCCGCATCGACGTGCCGCGCGAGACGGTCCGCGACTGGGAGCGGGGCAAGCGCGGCCCGACCGGCGCCGCCAAGGCCCTGCTCAGGATCCTCGACAAGGCGCCGGAAACGGCCCTGCGCGCGCTGACCTGAGAGCGAGCCCGTCGGCGCGGGTCGGGCGTGGGCTTCCCGGTCATGGTCGTTTCCTCCTTCGGTCGCGCCGTTCGCGCACGATCGCATCGAGGATCGGCCACGGTTCGCCGTGGAACGGTGGCTCGAGCGGCCATTCAACCCCCGCCGAGGTCGCCAGCGGGTGTCGCCGCCGATGGTCGGTGTAACGCTTGCGCCGGGAACGCGGCAGGTCCTCGTTGCGGATGAAGGCGTAGTCCCATCGCTGGCGGAACTCGAACAGGTTGACCGCCAGAATGTCGAACGTCCCGGCGAGCAGGCATGTCGTTTCGAGCGCGCCGCCGTCGGGCAAAACAACCCGCCGCTTGTCGCTGGCGTCCACCTGACTGCTTCCGGCGAACCCGCCGTTGAGAGGCCGAACGGATTCGGTCCGCAACGACTTGACCTCGACCGTGAACACGTTGCCGAGATACTCGAAGCTGAAATCGGCGGGTCGGGCCCGGTCACGGTCGTCGTGGCGGACCGGCTTGTGGATGCGCGAATCCGCCAACGCGGTGCGTTGCAATCGGTATTCGGACAGGAACCCCAACAGGATGCCGCGCACGCTCGGGCGCTCCGCGAGAACCGCGTTCAAGTCCTCGATCGGGACGCCCCAGTCTTCGATGACGCCCATGGCGCTACCGGCGGCTCCGCGGGCTGGCGCCGCCGGTCTTCAGGAAGACCGGGAAATAGGAGTGGTTCTTGCGGGCGTGAACCTGCCGGACAACCCGGCTCATGGCGGGCCGGTTGCTGCGGACCACGACGAACAGGTCCTTCGCGTAGAAGCCGATCTCCGTGAAATGGTTGACGAGCTCGACATGCGTGAGGCGCCGCAGGTTGGCGCTCACCTCGTCCTGGCACTTGACGATGAAGACGCCACGCGGCCGGAGCACGCGCAAGGGCTTCGGCCCCGGCCTTGAAGTAGAGGTCGAGAACCGCCGCGTGATGCTTCGGCCCCGAATGCGCGCGGCCGTTCGAGTAGGTGTCCCGGAAGGCCGCATAGGTCCCCGCGCCCGCCAGATTGCGCGGGTTCTCGCGGAACAGCCCCTCCATGTACGGCGGATCGAGCACCACGCAGTCGATCGAACCGTCGCCATGGGGCAGGTCGCGGCAATCGACGCCGGTCTCGATATCGGTCTCCAGCACCCGGTAAGCGGCGGGATCGACGTTCCGCCAGAAGATGCCCTTGCCATGGGTCGCGTCCGCGACGGTCGAGCCGCGCGGAACGTGAAGGTCGAGGACCTTCGGGAAGACGCTGGCGTTCCCGCCGACATGGGCGCTGGGCGTGACGTCGCCGGTCGCCTCGCCGTCCGGCGATTTGCGGCGCGGCTCGACGGCGGCGTCGGCCGTCACGACCGCGCCCCCGAGGCCAGCCCGTTGTCGGCAGTGGGATCGCGGTCGCGCAGGCTCATGGCGTCGGGCGCGTCTCGCTCCCGGTCGTTGCGGCGATCCGCGAACTCCGCGCCACGGCGATCCGGTCGCTTCGGGCCGTTCTCGCGCTTGCCCGACGTTTTGTGAGCCGTCATGGGCCTCCCCCGCGGGATTCTCGTGTCAAACCGAGAATGGGGCTTTCGTATGCAACCTTCCATGTCCCCCTCGGCCCAGCCGCTTCTCGATGGCGTCCCAGACCAGCGCCTCGACCTTGCCGCCGTCGAAGCGGTTGATCTCCTGAACGCCGGTGGGCGAGGTCACGTTGATCTCGGTCAGCCAGCCGCCGATCACGTCGATGCCGACGAGGACCATGCCCCGGCGGACGAGCTCGGGCCCGATGAGGGCGCAGATCTCGCGCTCGCGCCGCGTCAGCGTCGCGGCGACGGGCCGGCCGCCGACGTGCATGTTCGAGCGGGACTCCCCGGCCGGCGGAATGCGGTTGATCGCGCCCACCGGCTCGCCCTCGACGAGGACGATGCGCTTGTCGCCCTCGCGCACCTCGGGCAGGTATTTCTGCACGATCAGCGGCTCGCGGTGCATCCGGCCGAGGACCTCCAGCAGCGAGGCCAGGTTCTCGTCGCCGGGCGCGACGTGGAAGACGCCCGCGCCGCCGTTGCCATAGAGCGGCTTGACCACGATGTCCCCGTGCTCGTCGCGGAAGTCGCGGATCGCCCTGGCCGACGACGCGATCAGCGTGGGCGGCATGACGCCCTCGAAGCCGGTCACGAACAGCTTCTCGGGCGCGTTGCGCACCTCGGCCGGGTCGTTCACCACGAGCGTGCCGGGGTGGATCTTCTCCAGCAGGTGGGTGGCGGTGATGTAGGCGAGGTCGAAGGGCGGGTCCTGGCGCATCAGGACGACGTCCATCCCGGCGAGGTCCATCAGCGCCTCGCCGCCCAGCGTGACGTGGCCGCCCTTCCGGCGCCGCAGGTGCATCGGCCGGGCGTGGGCCATGACCCGGCCGTCGCGGAAGACGAGGTCCCGGGGCTGGTGGACGTAGACCGCGCAACCCCGCTCCTGGGCCTCCAGCGCGAGCACGAAGGTCGTGTCGGCGTCGATGTCGATCGTCTCGACGGGGTCCATCTGGACGGCGACGGAGAGCGTCATGGGCCGGGGCCTCGCAGCGCAACCGCGGCCCCCTGATTAGTGCGGATCGCTCCCGTTGGGAAGCGCGGGGCGTCCCTCGATACGGCGCATCGCGCCACTTCGGGACGAGGGGAGGGGCGGGCGTCAGGCGTCCTTGACGCGGACGTGGCTGACGACCTTCCGGACGCCCGAGATGGTGCGGGCGTGGTCGATCGCCCGGTCGAGCTCGGCCTGGGTCAGGGCGACGCCCGTGATGTAGACGACGCCGCCCACGGTCTCGACGTTGAAGTTGATGGAGCTGATCCGGCTGTCGAACAGCAGGGCGGCGCGCAGCTCGGTGGAGATGCGCACGTCGGTCAGGTACTCCCCGATGTCGCCGGTGTCGTCGACCTGGAGCTCGTTGATGACCTCGACCACGCCCTCGGCCTGCCAGGCGATGCGCACGGCGTCGACCCGGTCGGCGGCGGCGGGGACCTTGCCGGCGAGCAGGACGCGGCCCTCGGTGACGTCGACCGAGACGTCCAGGAACAGCCGCTCGTCGTGGGCGAAGAGCCCCTCGCCCACCGCGAGGCCGATCGTGAAGTCGTCCACCTGGTCGCCCAGGGTGCGTTCCTCGGCGACCGCGACGCCGCCGGCCGCGCCGGCGCCGACCGCGAGGCCGACGCAGCCCGAGAGCGCGGGCGCGGCCAGCGCCAGAAGGACAACGGCGGCGAGAGGCCCCATGGCGTTTCCCTCTCCGACGGAATCGTCATGGCTTGTCCGCCGTTCGCGGCCAGCGGCCCCGGAGCGGCTCCGGCGAAACCGGAAACGCCGTGGCGTCATGCGTCGAACCTCCGGATGGTGCTCCATGCCATATATAGGGGGTTGTCTCCACCATAATACCGCAAAATGCGGCGGAGTCATGGCCGCCATGCATCCGGCGTGTGACGCGGCCAGCGCCCCGGGCGGACCACGACCAGATCGTAGCGCCGGTCGTGGGACGCCAGCGCGGGCCTCGCCGCGACGAACGCCTCGAGGGCGCCGGCGATCCGGCGCCATTGCCGCTCGCCGACCGGATGCCCGCCGCCGCGCCGCGCCTTGACCTCGACGGCGACGAGCGTGCGGCCTCGCCGGGCCACGAGGTCGACCTCGCCGACGGGCGAACGCCAGCGCCGGGCGAGGACGCGGTAGCCTTTCAGGGCGAGCGCCAGGACCGCGAGGCGCTCCGAGAAGCGGCCCCACGCCTCGGCGCGCCGCCTCTCGGTCGCGCGCATGCGTCTTCCCATTTCCGCCATGTTCTCCGATCATAACGGCCGGCCCGGCGCGCGGCCACGCGGAGAACACGCCATGGTCCCCGACCCCCGAAGCCCGCGGCCTTCCGCCGCCGTCCTCGCGGCGATGCTGGCGGCGGCGCTCGCGCTCGCGGCTTGCCAGACGCCGCCGGAGGCGGAACCCGCCACCCCTCCGGCCGCCGCCGCGTCCGGGACGCCCGCGCTCCCCGAAGACGAGGCCGCCGAACCGGCGTCCGCCGCGGACTCCGGCGACGACGGGCGGGCCGCGCCCGGTCCCGCCGCCGGACCGGACTACGGCGCCGCCGCGCCGCGGACCCGGCGCGTGGCGCTACTGCTGCCGCTCTCGGGCGCGCACGCCGCCCTTGGCCGCGACCTGCTCGACGCCGCCACGCTCGCGCTGTTCGACATCGGCGACGGCCGGATCGAGCTCGCGGTGGCCGACACCGAAGGCGCGGCCGAGGGCGCGGCGGCGGCGGCGGAGCGGGTCCTGGCCGCCGGTCCCGACCTGATCGTGGGGCCCCTGTTCTCGCGCTCGGTGGCCGCTGCGGCGCCCGTGGCGCGGCGGGCCGGGATCGGCATGATCGCGCTGTCGTCGGACCTGACGGTCGCCGGGCCGGGCGTCTATGTCCTGGGGGTCGCGCCCGAGGACCGGGTCGAGCGGGTCGTGGCGCACGCCGCGGACCGGGGCCACCTGCGCTTCGCCGTGCTGGCGCCGCGCACCGCGTTCGGGCGGCGCATGGCCGCGGCCCTGGACGAGGCCGCTGCGCGCCACGGGGGCGCGGTCACGGCGCGCGCGTTCCATGACCCCGACGGGCGGGGGATCGACGACACGGTCCGGGAGCTGATGGCGGTCCCGGCCCGCCGGGCCGACCTCCTGGCCCAGATCGCCGAGCTCGAGCGGCGCGGCGACGAGGCCTCGCTGGCCTCGGTCGGACGCCTGCTGGCCGCGGAAGCGGACGGCGCGCTGGCCTTCGACGCCCTGCTCGTGCCCGAATCGGGCTCGCTCCTGCGCCGGCTCGCCGCTTGGCTGGGCTACCGCGACGTCGACCCCGCGCGGACACGGCTCCTGGGGCTCGCGGGCTGGAACGATCCCGCGCTGCTGCGCGAGCCCGTCATGAAGGGCGCCTGGTTCGCCGCGACGCCCGAGACCGGCCGCGCCTGGTTCGCCGGCCGCTTCCTCGACGCCTATGGCGGCGAGCCGGCCCGGCTCGCGACGCTCGCCTACGACGCCATGGCCCTGGCCGCGGCGCTGGCCGGCGGCGGGGAGGCGGGCGACTTCAGCGCGCGCGCCATCACCGACTGGCGGGGCTTCGCCGGCGTCGACGGCCTGTTCCGTTTCGGGGCCGACGGCCGGCCCGAGCGGGGCCTGGCGGTGATGGAGATCTCGGCCGACGGCGCGGTCGTGGCCGATCCCGCGCCGGCCCGCTTCGAGCCGCCGGCCGGCGCGGCGCCGTCCCTCGACTGAGGGCGCGCGCCCGCCCTTCGATACGCGCCCTCGCGGCGCGCGCCTCGGGACGAGGGGAATTTCGGGTGGGGGCGCGAACGGACATCCCCTCGTCCCGAGCGGGTCCGAAGGACCGTATCGAGGGACGCTTCTCCGGGGCCGCCGGCCCTTGCGCCCGCGTCGCGGCCGGACGCACATTGGCCCCGGCCCACATCCTCAGCGGCGGGAGCCCCCATCGCCATGCCCTATCCCTTGCCCCGAAGCGCCCGCGACTGGCGGGCGGCCATGCGCGGTTTCGTCGAGGAACGCCTGATCCCGTGGGAGGTCGAGGCCGAGATGAACGACGGCTTCATCCCGCGGGAGGCCCATGACGCGATCCTCGCCGCGACCGGGGAGATGGGTCTGCGTTTTCCCTCGATCCCGGAGGAAGGCGGCGGCGGCGGTCTCTCCAAGCTCGACATCGCGGTGATCCAGGAGGCGCTCGGCCGCGTCACGAACGGCCTCTGGGGCTGCTATCCGGACCTCTCGCCCTTCCTCTACCACACGGCGAACGAGCGCCAGATGCGGCGCTACGTGACGCCCATGATCGAGGAGGGCAAGCGCGTCGCCTACGCCATCACGGAGCCGGGCGCGGGCAGCGACGTCGACGCCATCGAGGCGACGGCCGTGAAGGACGGCGACGGCTTCGTCCTGAACGGAACGAAGCTCCATGTGACGGGCGCCAACCTCTCGGACTGGATCGTCTTCCAGGCCAAGCTGGAGGACGGCCGCCACGCGCTCTTCTACGTCGACAAGGACGCGCCGGGCGTCGCGACGGTCCGCACGCCGCGCTACATGCACCGTTTCCGCGCCCACCACCCGACGATGGAGTTCAGGGACGTCCGCGTCACCGCCGACGACATGATCGACGCGCAAGGCGACGGTCTCGCCTGGACCTACGACTGGTTCCGCCAGGAGCGCCTGAAGATCGCCGCCCGCTGCTGCGGCGCGGCGAGCCGCCTGATCGACGAGGCCGCGGCCTTCGCCCGCGAACGGGTCCAGTTCGGCGGGCCGATCTGGGAGAACCAGGCCATCCAGTTCCCTCTCGCCGACAGCCTGACCGAGCTCTGGGCCGGCCGGCTGATGACCTACGACACCGCCGCCGCCATGGACCGGAACGAGGACGTCAAGGTGCTCCACGCCAAGTGCGCCATGGCGAAGCTCTTCTGCTCGGAGTTCGCCCACCGCACCGCCGACCGGGCCGTCCAGATCTTCGGCGGGCGCGGCTACATGCGCGAGAATGTCGCGGAGCGTTTCTATCGCGAGCTGCGCGTCGACCGCATCTGGGAGGGAACCAGCGAAATCCAGCGGGCGATCGTCGCCCACGGCCTCAGGAAGCGCGGACGCGACAGGCTCACCGCCGCCGGCGAGCCCGAGGCGGCGCTCGAATGGAAGCGCAAGCTGCGCCCCTTCATCGATTCCGAGCGCATCCCGCTGGAGCGGCGCGCCGACGAGAACGACGGCCAGCTTCCCGACGACATCGGGCAAAGACACCGCGAGGCCGCGAAGGAGATGGGCCTGTGGCTGCCCAGCGTGCCCGAGGAGTTCGGCGGCGCGGGCCTGTCGGCCGGCGAGATCGTCGCGGTCGAGGAAGAGGTGGGCCGCGCCACGAACGGCGTCGGCTTCTTCTACCACGACGTCTCGCCCTTCCTGGTGCGCACGGCGACGCCCTGGCAGAGGGAGACCTATATCGGGCCGCTGCTCGAGGGCGCGCGCGACGCCTGCTACGCGATCACCGAGGAGGGCGCGGGCAGCGACATCGACGCGATCCGGGCGAGCGCGCGGGTGCGGGGCAACGGCTATGTCCTCGATGGCGTGAAGTGGCATGTGACCGGTTTCAACCGCGCCGACATCATCGTCTTCCAGGCCAGGCTGGAGGACGGCCGCCACGCGCTCTTCTATGTCGACCGGGACGCCGCCGGCGTCGAAGTCGTGCGCACGCCGGCCTACAGCCACACCTATCCCTCGCACCACCCGATCGTGCGCTTCGACAACGTCCGGGTGGCCGCCGACGCCCTGATCGACCCGGAAGGCGACGGCCTCGTCTGGACCTACGAGTGGTTCCGCCAGGAACGCCTGGGGATCGCCGCCCGCTGCTGCGGCGCGGCCGGCCGGCTGATCGACGAGGCGCTCGCCTTCGCCGAGGAGCGGGTCCAGTTCGGCGGGCCGATCGTCGAGAACCAGGCGATCGCCTTCATGCTGGCCGACAGCCTGACCGAGCTGTGGGGCGGCCGGCTGATGATCTACCGCCTGGCCCAGGCCATCGACGCCGGCGAGGACGTCAAGGTCCAGCACGCGCTGTGCTCGATGGCGAAGCTCTACTGCTCGGAGATGGCCAACCGCGTCGCCGACCGCGCGGTCCAGATCTTCGGCGGACGCGGCTACATGCGCGAATACGCCGCCGAACGGTTCTACCGCGAGCTGCGCGTCGAGCGCATCTGGGAGGGCACGAGCGAGATCCAGCGCGCGATCGTCGCCCACAGCCTCGCCAAGCGCGGCCAGGACGCGCTGATCGGCTGACGATGGTCGACCTGCCCCGCGTCATCGGTCACCGCGGCGCGGCGGCCTACCGTCCCGAGAACACGCTCGCGGCCTTCGCCCATGCGGCGGAGCTCGGCTGCGCCTGGGTCGAGTTCGACGTGCGCCTCACGCGCGACGACGTTCCCGTGGTCGTCCACGACCGGAGCCTGCTGCGCACCGCGGGAGTCGCGCGGAACATCGACGACGTGCATTCGCGGCAACTGGCGGACATCGACGCGGGCGGCCGTTTCGACCCGTTCTGGAGCGGCGAGCGCATCCCGACGCTGGCGCAGGCGCTGGACGCCTGCCTCGTGCTGGGCCTGACGCCCAACATCGAGCTGAAGGCCGACGCCGGGGGCATACGGACGGCCGCGCTGGCCGTGGCCGGGATGCTGCGCGAGCGCTGGCCCGCCGACAGGCCCGCGCCGCTGGTCTCCAGCTTCAGCCCGCGGATGCTCTACCACATGCGCTCCGCGGGCGGACGCCTCGCCCTGGGCCTCCTGATGCGGCGCAGGCCGCGCCGGTTCTGGGCGTGGCACGCGCGCGTCCTCGGGTGCGCCACGATCCACGTCGATCCGTCCCTGGCGACGCCGGCCTTCGTCGAACGGGCGCGCCGGCGGGGCCGCCGCGTCGCCGTCTACACGGTGAACGACCGCGCGCGGGCGGAACGGCTGTTCGAGGCCGGCGTCGACGCCGTGTTCAGCGACAGGCCCGACCTGATGGCGCCCGCGGCCCGCGGGACTCCGGCCGGGGCCGGACGGAAGGACCCGGTCAGCGGCGGGACCCGAACGGGCGCGGCGGATTGACGAAGCGCGGCCCGTCGCCGCCGCGCTCCGCGGCGCGGTCGCCGGGCTTCTCGGACGCCACCGAGGTCATGGCCTGGATCATGCCGTAGATCGGCGTCGTGTTGTTCTGCATCGGAAGTCTCCGGGGGAGGGGTTGCAAACCCGGATATGCCGCCGACCCGGTCCGCCGACAACCGCCGCGAAAGGCGGTCAGCCATGCGCCGACCGCATGGCGGGATATGCGGCGCGGGGTGGAGCGGTGGATGCGGCCGAGGCGGCTGCATCGGGCCGAGGTCCCATCCTTCCCCCGCCCCGAGGCGCGCCCCGCCGGGCGCGTATCGAAGGGGGCCTGTCCCGAGCCGCGAAATCCCCAATGCGATGGCCCGGGAGCGCGGCCACCGCCGGATGGGCAAGACCGGCGCGGCGCGCTAGGCTGGACGTTCACGGGCGACGGAGGCGGCGATGGCCGAGACCTACGATCTGGCGATCCGGGGCGGTCGCGTGGTCACGCCCTCGGGTCCGGCGGAAACCTCGGTCGGCGTCCGGGACGGCAGGATCGCCGCGATCGGCGACATTCCGGCCGCGTCGGCCGGCGAGGAGATCGAGGCCGCGGGCCTCACGGTCCTGCCCGGCGCGATCGACACCCAGGTCCACTTCCGCGAGCCCGGCGCCGAGCACAAGGAGGACCTGGCGCACGGGTCGCGCGCCGCGGTCGCGGGCGGCGTGACGGCGGTCTTCGAGATGCCCAACACGAACCCCCCGACGGTCGACGCCGCCGCGCTGGCCGACAAGCTCGAGCGGGCCGGGGGCATGTGGTGCGACCACGCCTTCTTCGCCGGCGCGGATCGCGACAACCACGCGGCGCTCGCCGAGCTCGAGCTGTTGCCGGGCTGCTGCGGCGTGAAGGTCTTCATGGGAAGCTCGACCGGCGGCCTGCTGGTCGACGAGGACGGCGCCCTCGCCTCCGTGCTCGCGTCGGGCCGGCGTCGGGTCGCCATCCACGCCGAGGACGAGCCGCGCCTGGTCGAGCGCCGGCGGCTGGCCGACGAGGAGGGCCATGCCCGCGCCCATCCGGTCTGGCGCGATGTCGACTCGGCGCTTCTGGCGACAAGGCGCGTCGTCGGTCTGGCCCGCGAGGCGAACCGGCCGATCCACGTGCTCCACGTCACCACCGCCGAGGAGATCGCCTTCCTGGGCTCCGCCAAGGACATCGCGACCGTGGAGTGCCTGCCCCAGCACCTGACGCTGGAGGCGCCCGATTGCTACGAGCGGCTGGGCGGCTACGCGCAGGTGAACCCGCCGATCCGCGACGCGCGGCACCGGGCGGGGCTCTGGGCCGGCGTCGTCCAGGGCGTCGTCGACGTGCTGGGTTCCGACCACGCGCCCCACACCCGGGAGGAGAAGGAACGGCGCTATCCGGCCAGCCCCAGCGGCATGCCGGGCGTCCAGACCCTCCTGCCGCTGATGCTGAACCACGTGGCCGAGGGGCGGCTGACGCTGGAGCGGCTGGTGGACCTGCTGTGCTACGGCCCCCAGCGGATCTACAACATCCGCGGCAAGGGCCGCATCGCCGTGGGCTACGACGCCGATTTCACCCTGGTCGACCTCGCGGCGCGGCGCGCCATCGGGGCCGCCGACCAGCACGCCAAGTGCGGCTGGACCCCGTTCGACGGCATGGAGACGACCGGCTGGCCCGTGGCCACGGTCGTCCGCGGCCGCGTCGCCATGCGGGACGGCGAGCTGGCCGCCGAACCGCTCGGCGCGCCGGTCCGCTTCTGGGACACCGCGGCCTGATCCGCTCCCGCCGCGCTTCGCGCCGGCCCCTCAGGCCGCCCGCGGCCAGATCAGTGGGAACTCGGGGGCGTCCATCTCGTCGCCGGGCCCGAGCGTCACCTCCCGGAAGGGCGGCGAGGTCGGGCCGGGGCGTCGGGCGAACCTCGCGTCGTCGCCGATCCAGCGCGCGGACAGGGCGCGGCGGGGGGTCGTGGGCGAGCGGTTGGCGGGCGCGCCGTGGACCGTGAGGTAGTGGAAGCAGATGGCGTCGCCCGGCTCCAGGTCGAAGCCGCGGATGTCGTAGCCGGCGCGGTCGCTCCCGATGTCGGGCAGGCGCTCGAAGGGGTCGGCGTCGCCGTAGAGCGGCTGGGCGTCGAAGCGCTCGGGCGTGAACGCGCGGCCCCAGCGATGCGATCCCGCGACGAACTCGGGGCTCGTGTCGCGCGCGACGGGATCGAGCGGAATCCAGACCGACACGTTCTGCCGGCCGTCGACGCAGTAGTAGGGCTGGTCGTGGTGCCACGGCGTGGCGAGCCGGGCGCCGGCCTCCTTGACCAGCACGTGCTCGTGGAAGAGCCGGGCGGTCGTCGACCGCATCAGCGCGGCGGCGACCTCCGCGCAGCGCGAGTTCTTGAGGAAGTCTTCGTATTCCGGGATGCGCCGCCAGTTGCAGTAGTCGCTCAGGAAGAGCCGGCCCTCGTCGTCGCGGTAGAGCCTGCCGTCGGGGCCCGGCTCGTCGAGGTTCCGCCGCACGCCGCGGGCCAGGCTTTCCACCCAGTCGGCGAAGAGACCGGCGATGAGCGCGACGCCGTCCCGCCGGAAGGCGTCGACGGTCTCCGGGCTCACCGGATCGGACATGGCGGAACTCCCGGCGCGTTCGCCGCGGACCATCGCGCGGGCCGCCCGCGGCTTCAAGCCTTGTCTTGCCGGCGGCGCTCCGTAATGTCGGCGGCGGGGAGAGGACGCCGATGCCGAAGGACCGGGTTCGCCGCGGAGGGACCGCGGTCGCGCTGCCCGTCGACGCGGCGCGGATCGGCCAGTGCGTGAGCCACCACGCCGCGCGCGAGCCCGGACGCGAGGCCGCCGTCCACGGCGCGACGCGGCTGACCTACCGGGACCTCGACGAGGCCATGGCGCGCTGGGCCAGGGCGCTGCTCGCCTCGGGCGTCGGCAAGGGCGACCGCGTCGCCATGCTGGCGCCGCCGTCGGCCGCCTGGCTGACGGTGATGCTGGCCGCGACCGAGATCGGCGCGATCTGGACCGGCTACCACCCGCGCTACAGGCTGCCCGAGTTCCGCCACGTCACGGACCTGGCGGAGCCCGCCGCGATCGTCGCCTTCCGTCGCATCCACGGCCGCGATTACGCCGGGGAGCTGGCGGCGCTGCGCGAGGGCGCGCCGTCGGTCCGGCACGCGGTGACGCTGGATGAGCCTCTCGACGGCGGCGTCGCGGCCGAGGACTTCCTCGCGCGCGGCGAGGGCGTGTCCGACGAGGCGCTGGCCGCGGCGCGCGGCGCCGTCGAGGCCGACGACACGGCGGTCCTGATCTTCACCTCGGGCACCACGGGCCGGCCCAAGGCCGCCATGGTCCGGCACCGCGCTCTCCTGACCGGGGCCAGGACGGAAAACGAGCACTGGCCGATGGACCGGCCCCGCCTGCTCCACACGATGCCCGTGAACCACATCGCCGGCGTCGGCATGGTCGGCGTCTTCGGGCTCTACGTCGGCGGCGCCCTGGTCTTCCAGGACCGCTTCGACCCGGGCGACCTGCTGCGGCTTGTGGAGGAGGAGCGGATCGACCACGTGCTCGGCTCGCCCGTGCAGTTCCACATGATGGTCCACCACCCCGATCTCGCCCGCCGCGACCTCTCGTCGCTCCAGTACGTCACCTGGGGCGGCGCGCCGATGGCCGCGGACCTCGTGGCCCGGCTCGACGGGCTTCCCGGCCGGCTGCGCACCGGCTTCGGGATGACCGAACTGGGCCTCTACGTCACCTACACCGGGCCCGACACGGACTTCGAGGCGTTGAGCCGGACCGTCGGCAAGCCCCACCGCGGCTTCGAGATCCGCGTGGCCGACGCCGCCGGCAGCGTGGCGGGTCCCGGCGAGGAGGGCGAAATCCAGGCCCGGGGCGAATGGCTGCTGGCGGGCTACTTCCGCGATCCCGAGGCGACGGCCGCGGCCTACACCGCCGACGGCTGGTTCCGCACCGGCGACATCGTCAGGGTGTGGGAGGACGGCAACCTGGAGATCGTCGGCCGGACCAGGGAGATGTTCATCTCCGGCGGGTTCAACATCTACCCCCGCGAGATCGAGATCGCCATCGAGGAACACCCGGACGTCGGGCTGGTGGCCGTCATGGGCGTTCCCGACGAGACCTTCGGCGAGGTCGGCCACGCCTTCGTCGAGCCCAGACCCGGCGGAACGCTCGACGCCGTCGCGCTCGACGCCTGGTGCCGCGAGCGGCTGGCCAACTACAAGGTCCCCAAAACCTTCGAGGTCCGCGGCGAACTGCCCCGGCTGCCCATCGGAAAGATCGACAAGCAGGCCCTGAAGCGGGAGCTCGCGACATCCGGCGGCCGGGCCGCCGGCCCGAACCCGTAGGCGCCCGAAGGTCCCCGGCTCGCCACCGACACGGGCCGGCTCGAGGCGGGTCCGCGCGAGCGCGGCCTCGGCCCGTTCGAGGGCGCGGACGCGCGCCGGTGGGCCGCGAGACTTGGCGGACCCGCGGCGCGAGCGCCGAGTTCGTCGCGCGATGGGCCCGGTCCGGCAAGGACGACATGGGAGAGCCGCGATAGGCCGCGACTGCAGCAGGTGCCGGCCGGAGGCCGGCTTCCGCGAGCGACAAGAAACCGTGGAGAAGAACCGCTCGGTCCATCCAGTACGGGTTGGACAAGGCGCGGGCGCCGGCCCCGTCGATGACGGTGACGCGGAACCAGCCTTCCTCGAAGGGATAGAGGTCGAATCCGGCGGACTCGACGCCATCGCCCATCTCGCGGGCCGAACGGGAGCCCCTGCCCTGCACGGCGATGACGCCGGCCGCGGGCCGCCGAACGGCGCCGATGACCGGAGCGCTCCGCCTCGCGCGCCGTGGCGCCACCGGCGCGGCGCGCGCGGGAAACCCTGAACGGGGTTCGGCTCCGCCGCGGGCGTCGTCCCTGGATCGAGGCGGGCCGCGCGATCCGGGGAAGCCGGTATGGACGCTCCCGGATGGCGGGGATAGGATGGGCCCATGGATGCCAATCTCGCCGGCTTCGTCGCTCTCGGAGTCCTGATCCTCGGCCTGTTCGCCTGGCTGCGCCAGGACAACCGGACCTTGCGCGCCGAACTGCGCGGCGAGATCAACGGGCTGCGCGACGAGATGAACGGCCGGATCGATGGGCTGCGCGGCGAGATGGGCGGCCGGATCGACGGGCTGCGCGACGAGATCGGCGAACTGCGCGAGCGGGTGGCGCGCATCGAGGGGCTTCTGGAAGCCGTGTTCATACGCCGCGACCTGACGCCCCTGCCCGATCCCCCGACCCCGGATCCCGCGGGCAAGCCCGAAGCCGCCTGAACCCGCACCCCGCGGATGTCCGCGGCGGGCGGGCTGCGCTCCGGATTCTCCGCCGTTTCCAAACGCGTCGAAGGATGGTGAACTGCTTCCCGACGCATCGCTCCCGAAACGGGCGGAACGCGCGCGCATCCATGGAGCGGCGACCGTGTGGCTGACCGGCGGACAGTGGTTCGATGTCGAGGCGGGGACGTTCCGCGCGGGCGATATCCTGGTCGAACGGGGCCGCGTCGCCGGGATCGGCGCGGCACCGGCCGCCGGCGACCGGATCGACGCGGAGGGCCGCTGGCTGCTGCCCGGTTTCATCGACAACCATGTCCACATCACGCTCGACACCCGCGTGGCCGCGGGCGACAACATCTGGCGCGACGCGCTGCCCGGCGCGATCGCGCTCCACGCGGCCTGGAACGCGAAGAACCTCCTGAGGTGCGGCGTCACCACGGCGCGCGACGTGGGCGGCTGGGACTATCACGAGATCGCCGTGCGCGAGGCGATCGACGCCGGCCTGATCGAAGGCCCGAGGCTGTTCTGCGCGGGCAGGATCCTGTCGATCACCTCGCCGACGAGCCCCTACTACCCGGGCATGTACGAGGAGGTCGACGGACCGGCGGAGGTCAGGAAGGGCGCGCGCAGGCAGCTCGCCATGGGCGCCGACCTCATCAAGATCCTGGCGACCGGCGCGGTGAACTCCAGCGAGCGCGAACGCGCCGACGCGATCCAGCTTCGGCCCGACGAGATCGCCGCGGCGGTCGAGATCGCGCGCGACAACGCCACCCATGTCGCCGCGCACGCCCACGCGACCGAAGGCGTCAGGAACGCCGTCCTCGGCGGCTGCCGCAGCGTCGAGCACGGCACCTACGCCTCCGACGAGACGCGCCGCCTGATGGTGGAGCGCGGCACGTTCCTGGTCCCGACGTTCTGCACGGCGCACGCCTTCCTGAAGGACCCGGCCTTCGCCGAACGCGCGCTGCCCCACGTGCGCGAGCGTTACGAGACCCTCGAGGCGCTCCGCCGGGACCAGCTCGCCAAGGCGCGCGAGGCCGGCGTCAGGATCGCCATGGGCACCGACGCCGGCACGCCCGGCAACCATTGCGGCGACAACATGCAGGAGGTCGTGCTGATGGTCGAGAAATGCGGCTTCCCGCCGGTCGACGCGATCCGCTGCGCCACGACGGCCGGCGCCGAGCTCCTGGAGCGGCCGGACCTGGGCCGGATCGCCGAGGGCGGGACCGCCGACATCATCGCCGTTCCGCGCGACCCGCTCGAGGACATCGCCGCTCTCCACGAGGTCGATCTCGTGATGAAGGGCGGCCGGGTGTTCCGCGACGACCGGGCGTGACAAGCCGGCGGCGCGAAACCGGCGACGAGGCCGGTCGGCGTTCTCGCCGACCGGCCCGGGAAACCCTCCCGGAGGCCGGTTCTACGCCGCGTGCCGCGTCACCTCGTCGCGGGTCGCCTGCAGCAGGTCGAGGTCGAAGCCGTAGAGCCTGGCCGCGTTGCCGCACAGCACGCGGTGCGCCTCTTCGGGCGGGAGCGCGTCGCGGATGCGCCGGATCAGCGGCGCGCTCTCGGGGAACGAACCCTCGTCGTGCGGGTAGTCGTTGCCCCACATCAGGACG
This sequence comes from uncultured Alphaproteobacteria bacterium, assembly GCA_958295695.1. GTDB lineage: Bacteria > Pseudomonadota > Alphaproteobacteria > SP197 > SP197 > SP197. The sequence continues at coordinate 176,545 of OY282363.1, forward strand.
TCCGCGCCGGTGAACGCCACGTTGTGGAGCGCGACCGGATCGTCGGTGATGGTGATCGCGCCCTGGCGCAGGAAGTATTCGCTGGGCTTGAGCGCCAGCGGCTTCATGCCGAGATGGCGCTGCCGGTTCATCCGGTCCATGCAGTGCAGCACCCAGGCGAGCCAGCCGCATTCGCATTCGGTCACGACCATCCCGAGACCGGGATGCCGCTCCAGCACGCCCGAGGCCGTGAGCTCCACGATGGGCGACATGCCCGCCGCCATCCCGATCACGGTCGAGGTGAGGAGCTCGTGCTCCTCCCCGTCGTTCTCGAGGAACGTCCTGTAGCTCTCGAACCGGTCCCGGTCGAGCGCGCCCAGATCGACGAAGTCGGCGTCGAGGGCGAGGTTGCCGCTGAAGACGTGGAAGGTGACCGGAACGCCCGCCTCCTCCGCCATCGACCAGAGCGGTTCGTAGTCGGGCGCGCGGTAGGGCCGCCAGGGGACGTTGGCCGGCAGGAAGAGCGTGCAGAAACCGAGGTCGATACAGCGCCGGGCCTCCTTCAGCATCTCGCCGATGTCGTCGACCGCCAGCATCGCCGCGGGCTTCAGCCTGTGGCGGGCCGGCTCGAAGACGTCCCGGACGAACTCGTTATGGGCGCGCGCCCAGGCGTGATAGTACTCGGCCGGCTCGTCGCCGCGCGAGACGGCGAGCCCGAGGTTCGGGAAGAGCACCGCGGCGTCCACGCCCTCCATCGCCATGTCGCGGTAGCGTCGTTCGAGGTCGACGCCCTGGCTCGGGTCCGTGCGGAACTCCTTCATCAGGTCGGTCTCGTTCGGCGCCTTCTTCCTCGAGTCCGGGCGCTCCTCGCCGTCGATCAGGATCCTGAAATGCCCGTCGCCGCCCACGGTGAACTCGGGCAGCCTGTCGCGGAATTCCTCCGGGAAGTACGGGCGGATGGCGCCGGGCTCGCCGACATGGGCGTCGGCGGAGATCACGACATCGTGGAGCGCCTCGGGCATCGGTCCTCTCCAGCGTGCGGGTCCGGGACGGTAGCACTCCCGGCGGAGCGCGTCAGGCTCCGCCCCCGGGTCTCGCCGGCGGCGAGCGGTTTATGGCCCGGCGGCGTCCCGCTCGGAAAGCGAAGCGGACGGGCACGCCCCGCGCCAACGTAACACGGCGGCGTTCCGGGGCAGGCCGACGAGATACGCGGACTTGACGAACGCGGTCGTGGCGGCGCCGCGCGGAGGCGCGAGACATGCGTCCGCCCGCCCGTCGCCCAACGTCACCCGCAGCCGGTAGCCTCCCGAAGGCTGGGCCGGCGGGACGACGAGCCACCACCGAACGCTCGGGGAGGGATGCGCGGCAAGGCGCGCGGCGTCCTCCGCTCCGTCGAACCGGTAGGTCCGCAGGACCGCCGACAGGTCGCCGCCGTCCGCGATCCGCTCGACGGTGGCCTCGCGCGCGTAATCGGGCGCTTCGCCGCGCAGGACGATGGGATAGTCGACCGCGACGGGCCCCTCGCCGGCGGGTGGTGGGGCGCAGGCGCCGACGATCGCCAGTATCGCGGCGAGGGCCCTTGTCGTCGCTCTCCCCAACCTCGGTCCCTTCGACTCCCCGCGGCCGCGGCCGGCTCGCGCGAAGGCGCCGCTCAGAAATGGAACTCCGCCAGCGCGGCGGCGATGGCTTCCGTCTGCCCGAAACCGTCCCGCACCGCCATGACGCCCGCGCCGAGGATCGCGTCCGGGCGCAAGGCGTGCCTGACGCGCAAGCCGATCTTGTCGAACGCGAGGAAATCCGATCCGTCGATCACGATGTCGTCGTATCCGATCCGGCCGCTCTCGTCGATGCCGCTCGCGGCCCGGATGGACCCCTTGCTCGACGTCACCGGCCGCTCCATGCCCAGGCGGGCGTTGAGCGTCGTCTCCGCGCCCAGATCGAGCGAGAGATCGAGTTCCGTCGCCGCCATCAGGGCGTCGTCGAAGCGGACGAGCGGGCCCGACTCCGTTGCGAGATGCGTCAGCCGGCTCGCGAGACCGAGCCGCCACGCTTCGCCGGAGGCGATGCGCCGCGCGTAGGCCAGATCGAAGCTGTCGCCGGACAGTTCCAAGGCGCCGGCGCCCGCCCATCCCATCGGTCGTTTCAACGCGGAGGCCACCGACGCGCCGAACGCCTCGACGGCCCCGTTCGGAACGAAGGACGCCGTCAGAACGGTTTCGGGATTCCAGCCGACGACGCCGAAGCCGTCGTCGCCGGTCCGGTCCGCCGCGCCCGTCGCCGCCCCGGCGTAGAACTCTCCCTCGCCGGAAGCGAGGCCGAGCGTGACGCCGAGCGCGTCGTCGGCCATCCGGTAGTCGCCGTGGGGCAGGGGGACGCCCACCAGATGCGCCATGCCCTCCATCACCCGCGCGCCCCGGCCCGAGCCGACGAACCAGACGCCGTTCGACGCGCCGCCCGCCCGGAAGCCGTCCCCGGCGACGGCGAGCGTCGCGGTCCCGGCCCCCTCGTCCCAGCGCCATTCCGGCGTCGCGAGGTCGAGATCGGCGAGCGACAGATAGGCGCCGGCGGCCTCGGCGAAGGCGTCGGCCGGGATCGGGAAAGGCGCCCTCTGGTAATTGTCGAGGACGAGCATGTGCCGGCCGGCGAGATACCGCGACGCGGCCGCCCGCGGCAGGGCGACCGTGGCGCCGGCGGTCGTCGCGACGGGGCCGCGGTCCCAGGCGCCGAGCGCGAAGGACGTGCCGCCCACCGGCCGCGACGCCGCGTCCAGGTCCAGGAGCCCCTGGCCGAAGATCGACCGGTTGGCGTAGACGCCTCTGTCGTTCGCGGTGACCAGGAGCCTGTCGCGCAGATCGTGGTAGCTCAGGTTCGGGAACAGGCTCTTCAACGCGGCCAAGGCGCCGGCGACGTGAGGCGCCGCTTGGGACGTCCCCACGTAGCGCGCATAGACGCCGCCGGGCGCGGTCGAATACACACCCGCCCCGAAGTCCCCTCCCGGGGCGGCCAGGCACCAAGCGGCCGCGACGCCGCACCGGTTCGTGTAGGAGGCCTCGCGCCCGTTCAGATCGATCGCCATCACGGTGAGCCAGCCGTCTTCCAGCTCCGGGAAGCGATAGGGCGCTCCCGCTCTCCAAGTGACCTGGACGTCGCCTTGGTTCCCTGCGGCCCAGACCTGGACCCCGTCGGCGCCGACGTAGTCCCGGTACGCGGCGAGGCTTTCGCGCGCCTCGACCTCGATTTGGGAGCGCGTCCTGTCCAGGATGCTGACACCCGAGCCCCAACTGTTGTTGGTGACGAGAATGGCCCGCGCTCTCATCTCGTCGATGCCGTCGGCAAGATCCCGGTCGGTTCCCACGCCCCTGCCCGAGGAATCCTGGGTCCTGTAGGATGCAAGCCGGGCGCCCCAGGCCACGCCGTGCATTCCGTGGCCGTTCCGATTCGCGGCGATGATCCCTCCGACATGGGTGCCGTGCCCGTCGCCGTCGATCGGCGAAAGTCCGGGTACGCCGCCGATGTAGACATACGTCCCGGCGAGGTCCGGATGGTCCGGACTCGCGCCGCCATCGAACACGGCGACGGTGACTCCCTCTCCCGCGCCGCCTCTGGCGTAGATCGAGGAGGCGTCGATCAGGCGCAAGCCCTCCTGCGCCGCGTACTCCGCCGTCCCGATATAGAACGGCCGTAAGGCGGAACCTCCTCCTCCGCCACCGCCGCAACCGGACAACACAACGGCGCAGGCGACGATCGATGCGAACGACAAGCGCCTGTTGGGTCGAAGCGACATGGACCTCTCCCGTATCCCATGGGAAACTCTCCACACCTTCCATGCTCTACGCTATCGGCACAAGACCTCCCGGGGGCGGTCCGGCCCTCGCCGGCCTCGCGGTTTTCTCTCCGGGGACGCGGTCCCGACGCACCGCACGACGTGGCGTGGACGGTGGGCGGGCGAACCGGCGCAAAGGAGCGCCGCGGGTAGAAGGGACCGCGGCCTCATCGGGCGTGACATGGGTCCCGCGCGGTCCGGCCCGCCGGTCGAGGGCGGCGACGACCCAGGCCGGGGAATCCACATTGACCCGACTTGTCCCGATGTTGACGCGCCGCGCCGCGCCCGGCCGAGAGCCCGCTATTGCCGCCGCCGCCCCGCCTTTCCCCTCATCTCCGCCGCCAGCGGCGCGCGCGTCCGTTCGTGGCGCGCGAACAGGTGTTCGACGCGCTCGCGTTCGGAGGCGAAGCCGGAACGGCGGTAGAGGCGGTCCACGGCGCGGTCGAGCGCCCGATGGGCGCGGCGCAGGGCGGGCGGCATGGTGTCCGGGCGGTAGAGCGCGTCGAGCGGCGAGTCCGGGAACCGGGCCCGCGCGTCGAGGACGGCCCGGGACAGCTCCTCGATGCGCGTCCGCCCCGCATCGGTCATGTCCGGCCACGGGAACGAGTTGTAGACGGATGGAGAATAGCTGTAATCGCTCTTGAGCCTCCCCGCGACCGTCCGCATCCAGGCCATGTGCATCGCCGACGTGAGAAGGCCGAAATAGTGCGTCGGCGCGCCGGGAACGATCTGGAGCTTGTTGGACGCGACCACGGTGGGCGGGAGCATGGCGATCGGGATGTAGTCCCGAGTTTCCGACGAGACCTCCGGCACGGCGAGATAGCCCGTGTCGGGCTGCCGGTCCTGCGTGAACAGGGTCGGGTAGTCGGCATACTCCCGGACGCTGGCCGTGGGACTCTGGAGCCGTCCCGCGCGCACGCGCTCAAGCCGTTCCACGATCGGTTTCGACGCCTTCAGTTCGGACGGGTCCGCGTCCTTCAGCCAGAGGCACCAGCGCCATCGCCCGGAGATCATCTCGTCTCCGCCGACATACGGTTTCAACCACTTTTCGCAGTTCGGATCGGCGGCCAGAAGCTCCTCCCGGTCGCGGGAGTCCAGGATCAGGTTGCTGGACTTGAGATAGCCGCCGTCCGGCGTCCTGACGCGGGCGCCGTCCGTCGGCTGGCTGCCCTTGTGCATCGTCAGGCGGCCTTCCGGCGGCGCGGAGCGGGCCGGCGCGGCGTATTGGGGGCCGTCGATCAGGTAGCCGTTGATGCGGACCGCGTCGGAAGCGTGGGGCTCGCCGCGCACATCGCCGTATTCGTAGATGCGCCGTCTCCCCTCCTTGGCGAACGTCAGGCCGACGATCACGCAATGGACCGCCGCCTTTCCCCGGGCCTCGCTGTTCCACTGGAAGGTCCGGTGCGCGAACCGGATCGAAAGGTCCCGCGCGAACACGGCGGGCCACAGGATGCCGCATTGTTCGCCCTGCGCGATCGAGTTCGTGGACACGAAGGCGATTTCCATCGACCGGTTCGCCGCCGCGTAGAGCGCGGCCTTGCGGAACCAGCACGTCACATAGTCCAGCCGGTTGACCTGTCCCTTCCCGCCCCAGATCCGCGCCATATCCTCCCGTTGCGCCTTCGTGCGCCACTGATGGCCGACGAAGGGCGGGTTGCCGAAGACATAGGAGCACGCCTCGGCCGGCAGGAACGCCCGCCAGTCCATGTCGAGGGCGTTGCCGACCTCGATATGCGGCGCCTTCTCCAGCGGAATCCGCGCGTAGGTCCGGCCGAACTCTAGGCTCAGCCGATTGTTCATGATATGGTCCATCATCCACAGCGCGGTCTCGGCGATGCGGGCCGGGAACTCGCCGATCTCGATACCGTGGAACCGGTCCACGTCGATGAGCGAGAGCGTCTCCGCCAGCGCGTCCAACTGGCCGCCGGCATGGATTTCCTTCAGCACCTCGATCTCCAGGAGCCGCAGCTCCCGGTAGGCGACGATCAGGAAGTTGCCGCAGCCGCAGGCCGGGTCGAAGAACGCCATCCGCCCCAGCTTCTCCTGAAAGCGCCGCAGGTCGGCGACGCGGCGGCTGTCCTTGCGCGCCCTCAGCCGCGCGAACCCGGCGCGCAGGTTGTCCAGGAACAGCGGCTCGATCACCTTCAGGATGTTCTTCTCGGCGGTGTAGTGCGCGCCTTGCGCGCGGCGTTCCGCCGGGTCCATGACCGACTGGAACAGCGCGCCGAAGATCGCGGGCGAGATGTCCGACCAGTCGAAGCGGCAGGCGTCCAGCAGCGCGCCGCGCATGGCGGCGTCGAAGGCCGGGATGCGCAGCGCCCCCTCGAACAGCGCCCCGTTGACGTAGGGGAAGCGGGCGAGGTCCTCGTCGAGGGTCTTCTGGCGCTCCGCTTCCGGCGTGTCGAGCACCTGGAACAGTTGCGCGAGCCACGGGCCGAGATCGGCGCCGTCCTCGCCCGTGCGGCTCTCGATCAGGTCGAGGAAGATGTCGCGCGGCTCGAAGACGCCGGTGTCGTCGGCGAACAGGCAGAACACGATCCTCACGAGGAAGCGTTCCAGGTCGTGGCCCCGGTAGCCCGCCTCGCGGAGCGCGTCGTGCAGCCGCCCGACCAGCTCGGCGGCCTCGATGTTGGCCGGGTCCTGGTCGCGGAAGGTCCGGCGCTCCACGCCCAGGATGAAGCCGAACGCCTCGACATGGGCCGGCAGGTCGGCGAGCGCGAAGGAGACCGTCTCGCGCTCGTCGAGGTCGCGGAGCGCGAACGTCCGGAAGTCGCTCACCAGGATGTAGCGGGGGCGGTCGCGCTCGGGGAGCGCGTCGACGTAGTCCCCGGCCTGCCCGTAGGCCTCGCCGAGGTCGCGCCCGGCGCTCTTCTGCTCGACGATCAGCACGCCCGGCCAGAACAGGTCGATGAAGCCGGAACGGTCGTCCAGCTTCCGCACGTGCTCCTCGTAGCGCGCGACGGCGCGGCGCCTGACCCCGAACACCTCGAAGAACTCGTTGTAGAAGCTCTGGGTCTCGCCCTTCTCGTAGGCCGCGTCCCGCCAGTCCCGCGCGAAGGCGGCGGCGCGGGCGCGCACCTCGTTCCACGACAGGCGCATCAGGCGGGAGCGGTCCGTCCGGCCGGCGCCGGGGCCGCGCGTTCGCCGTCTTCGCCGTCCATCGGCCGATGCTCCCCCCGTCGCCGGACACTCGCACGCCCCGCCCGGCCACTCAAGTGCGGCGCGCCTCGGGGCGAGGGGGATTCTGGACAGGGACGAAGCACAACTCCCCTCGTCCCGAGCAGGCGTGGAACGCCGTATCGAGGGACGGGGGAAGGATGGGACCGGAACCGCGCGCGGCGGCCCCGGCGCGGGCCGTCCCGGCTTGTGCCGGGCCTGCCGCCGCCATAGGTTCGTCGGCGCGGGGCAAACGAGGAGGACGGGGCCGTGGTCGATCTCCCCAGCACGGCGCGGGTCGTGGTCATCGGCGGCGGCGCGGTGGGCGCCTCCTGCCTCTACCATCTGGCGAAGGCGGGCTGGACCGACGGCCTGCTGCTGGAGAAGAACGAGCTCACGTCGGGCTCGACCTGGCACGCCGCGGGCAACGTGCCGACCTTCTCGGCGAGCTGGTCGGTCATGAACATGCAGCGCTACTCGGCCGAACTCTACCGCGGCCTGGCCGAGGCGGTCGACTACCCGATGAACTACCACGTCACGGGCTCCATCCGCCTGGCGCACTCCGAAAACCGCATGCTGGAGTTCGAGCGCGTGGTCGGCATGGGCCGCTACCAGGGCATGGCCGTGCGCACGTGCGGCCCGGACGAGCTCGGGGAGCTCTACCCGTTCCTGGAGCTCCACGACCTCGAGGGCGGCCTCTACGACCCCTACGACGGCGACATCGACCCGGCGCAGCTCACCCAGGCCCTGGCCAAGGGCGCGCGCGACCTGGGCGCCGCGGTCGTGCGCTTCTGCCCCGTCACGGGCGTGCGCCGCAAGGACGGCGAGTGGGCCGTCGAGACGCCCCGCGGCGAGGTGCGCTGCCAGATCGTCGTGAACGCCGCGGGCTACCGCGCCGGCGAGGTGGGCGCCATGTTCGGCCGCGAGGTGCCGGCCGTCGCCATGTCGCACCAGTACATGCTGACCGAACAGATCCCGGAACTGGAGGAGCACACCGCCCGGACCGGCCGCAAGCTGCCGCTGCTGCGCGACGTCGACAGCAGCTACTACCTGCGCCAGGAGAAGTTCGGGCTCAACCTCGGCCCCTACGAGCGGAACTGCCGGGCGCACTGGATCGGCGACGACGACCCGATGCCCGAGGATTTCTCCTTCCAGCTCTACCCGGACGACCTCGATCGGCTGGAGTGGTACATCGAGGACGCCATGGCGCGCGTGCCCCTGCTGGCGACGGGCGGCGTGAGCCGCGTCATCAACGGCCCGATCCCCTACGCGCCGGACGGCAACCCGCTGATCGGCCCGATGCCGGGCGTGCCGGACGCCTTCGAGGCCTGCGTCTTCACCTTCGGCGTCGCCCAGGCCGGCGGCGCGGGCAAGGTGCTCGCCGAATGGGCGATCGAGGGCGCGACGGAGTGGGACATGTGGTCGTGCGACCCGCGCCGTTTCACCGACTACGCCGACAGGGACCACGCCATCGCCAAGGGCGTCGAGGTCTACGGCCACGAGTACGCCATGCACTTCCCGCACCACGCCTGGCCCGCGGGACGCGACAAGAGGGTCTCGCCGGTGCACGACACGATCCGGGCCCTGGGCGGCCAGATGGGCGCCTACGGCGGCTGGGAGCGCGCCAACTGGTTCGCCCGGCCCGGCGACGACACCTCGGAGGAGGCGACCCAGACCTGGACCCGCGTGGGTCCCTGGTTCCCGCGCGTCGCGGAGGAGTGTCTGGCCGTGCGCGACGCGGTCGGCGTGCTCGACCTGCCGGGCTTCTCCTGGTTCCACCTGAAGGGTCCGGGCGCGAAGGACTGGCTCCGCGGCATGATCGTCGGCGGCGTCCCGAAGGTCGGCCGCATGGGCCTGGGCTACTTCGCGGACGACGCGGGCCGCATCGTCACCGAGCTCTCGATCGTCCGTCTCGACGAGGACGAGATGTATCTCGTCAGCGCGGGCGCGGCCCAGTGGCACGACCGCGACTGGCTGGCGAGGCACATCCCCGAAGGCTCCGGCATCGCGCTGGAGAACCAGACCGGCCAACGCTGCTGCGAGATCGTCTCGGGGCCCAACGCGCGCGCGCTTCTGGCCGAGATTGGCGACGCCGACCTCTCCCTGCCCTGGCTGACCTGGCAGGAGGCGACCGTCGCGGGCTGCCGGGCGCTGCTTCTGCGCGTCTCCTACGCCGGCGCGCTGGGCTGGGAGATCCACAGCCGGGCCGCCGACACGCCGAAGGTCTACCGCGCGCTCACGGAGGCCGGGAGGAACCGCGGCCTCAGGCCCTTCGGCATGTTCGCGCTCGACAGCCTGCGCCTGGAGAAGGGCTACCGCGCCTGGAAGGGCGACCTCTCGACCGACTACACGATCCTCGAGGGCGGCCTGGAGCGTTTCGTGAAGTGGGACAAGGAGGGCTTCAAGGGCAAGAGGGCGCTGGAGAACCAGCGCCAGCAGGGCGTCCGCAAGCGCTTCGCCACCATGGTCGTGGACGCCGGCCCCTACGACGCGCCCTACATGTCGACGGTGTGGAAGGACGGCGAGATGGTCGGCGAGACGACCTCGGGCGGCTGGGGCCACCGGATCGGAAAGTCGATCGCGCTCGGCATGGTCCGCGCGGACCTTGCCGAGCCGGGTTCCGAGCTCGAGATCGAGATGTACGGCAAGCGCTACGGCGCCGTCGTACAGCCCGACCGGCCGCTGTTCGACCCCGGCAACGACAACCTGAGGAGTTGAGCCGATGGCCAACCTTCCCTCCGAGGCCCGGGCGGTCGTCATCGGCGGCGGCGTCTCCGGCTGCTCCGTCGCCTACCACCTCGCCGAGCTCGGCTGGACCGACGTGGTCCTGCTCGAGCGCAAGCAGCTCACCTGCGGCACCACCTGGCACGCGGCGGGCCTCGTGGGCCAGTTGCGCGCCAGCCAGAACATGACCCGGCTGGCCAAGTATTCGGCCGAGCTCTACGTCAGGCTGGAGCGGGAGACCGGCGTCGCCACGGGCATGAGGCAGAACGGCTCGATCACCGTGGCGCTGACCGGAGAGCGCAAGGAGGAAATCTACCGCTCCGCCTCGCTCGCCCGCGCCTTCGGCGTCGATGTCGACGAGGTGACGGCCGAGGAGGTCAAGCGGATGTACCCGCACCTCAACGTCTCCGACGTGGTGGGCGCCGTCCACCTGCCGCTCGACGGCCAGTGCGATCCCGCCAACATCGCCCAGGCGCTGGCCAGGGGCGCCCGGCAAAACGGCGCGAGGATCGCCGAGGGCGTGAAGGCGACCGCGGTGCTCCGGGACGGGGACCGGGCGGCTGGCGTCTCCTGGAAGGCGGAGGACGGAAGCGAGGGCGCGATCGCGTGCGATGTCGTGGTGAACTGCGCGGGCATGTGGGCGCGCGAGCTGGGCGCGATGTCGGGCGTCAACATCCCGCTGCACGCCTGCGAGCACTTCTACATCGTCACCGAGCCGATCGAGGGGCTCGGCCAGGTCCCGGTGCTGCGCGTGCCCGACGAATGGGCCTACTACAAGGAGGACGCCGGCAAGATGATGCTCGGCGCCTTCGAGCCCGACGCCAAGCCCTGGGGCATGGCGGGCATCCCCGAGGGCTTCTGCTTCGACCAGTTGCCCGAGGACATCGAGCACTTCGAGCCGGTGCTGGAAAAGGCGATCGGTCGCATGCCCATGCTGGCCGAGGCCGGCATCCACACCTGGTTCTGCGGACCCGAGAGCTTCACGCCGGACGACCGCTACTACCTCGGCGAGGCGCCGGAGCTGCGGAACTACTTCGTGGCCTGCGGCTACAACTCCATCGGCATCGTCTCCTCGGGCGGCGCGGGCATGGCGCTGGCCCGGTGGATCGACGACGGCGAGCCGCCCTTCGACCTCTGGGAAGTCGACATCCGCCGCGTGCAGCCGTTCCAGAAAAGCCGGCGCTACCTGGAGCGGCGGGTGAGCGAGACGCTCGGCCTGCTCTACGCCGACCACTTCCCCTACCGCCAGCCCGAGACCGCGCGCGGCGTGCGGCGCTCGCCCGTCCACGGGCACCTCAAGGCGCGCGGCGCCTGCTTCGGCGAGACCGCGGGCTGGGAACGCGCCAACTGGTTCGCGCCCGAGGGCGCGACGCCGGAATACCGCTACTCGTGGAAGCGCCAGAACTGGTTCGGCTACGCCAGGGAGGAGCACCTCGCCGTGCGCACCGGCGTGGGCCTCTTCGACATGACCTCCTTCGGCAAGATCCGCGCCGAGGGCCGCGACGCCGCCGGCGCGCTCAACCGCATCTGCGGCAACGACATCGACGTCGAGACGGGCGGGCTGGTCTACACCCAGTTCCTGAACCGCAAGGGCGGGATCGAGTGCGACTGCACGGTGACGCGCCTTTCGGAGACCGCCTTCCTGATCGTCACGCCGGGCGCGACGCTGATGCGCGACCTGGCCTGGCTGAGGCGCAACACGCCCGGGGACGCCCATGTCGTCTACACGGACGCGACCGCCTCCGAGGCCGTGCTCTGTCTCATGGGACCGAAGGCGCGCGACGTGCTGAACGCCTGCTCGCCGGCCGATCTCTCTAACGCGCATCACCCCTTCGGGACGATGCGCGAGATCGAGATCGGCTACGGCGTCTGCCGCGCCCACCGGGTGAGCTACGTCGGCGAGCTGGGCTGGGAGCTCTACGTCGGCGCGGACATGGCGGCCCATGTCTTCGAGACGCTGGAGGAGGCGGGCGCGGCCCACGGCCTGAAACTCGCGGGCCTGCACGTGCTCGACAGTTGCCGCATCGAGAAGGCCTTCCGCCATTTCGGCCACGACATCACCGACGAGGACCACGTCCTGGAAGCGGGCCTCGGCTTCGCCGTGCGTCTCCAGAAGCCCGACTTCATCGGCCGCGACGCGGTGATGAGGAAGAAGGAGGAGGGCCTGACGCGCCGGATGGCGCAGTTCAGGCTCACCGATCCCGAGCCCCTGCTCTACCACAACGAGCCCGTGGTCCGGGACGGCGAGATCGTGAGCTACCTCACCAGCGGCGCCTACGGCCACTTCCTCGGCGGCGCCATCGGCATGGGCTACGTCCCGGTCGGGCCCGGCGAGACGGGCGAGGAGATCGTGGGCTCGTCCTGGGAGATCGAGATCGCCGGAACCCGCGTGGCCGCCGAGGCCTCGCTCAGGCCGATGTACGATCCCAAGGCCGAGCGCGTGCGCATGTAGGTTCGTTGCAACGGTCCCCTCCCGAAGGAGCACAGGCCATGACCGACGCAAGCGTTTCCGACGACACCGCTCCCCGTAGCCGTCGCGGCGGAGGCCGCGCGGCGCGCATGGCCGCGCGCGCGGCGCCGCTGCCCGAGAACATGCGGCCGGTGCGGCCCGGCATGGAAGGCGGCGCCTACAAGCCGTTGTCCGACGCGGACATGGACAGGATCCACGCCACCGCGCTGAGGGCGCTGGAAGAGGTGGGCTTCGCCGACGCGCCCGACAGCGGCGTGGAGATCCTGACCCGCGCCGGCGCGGTCCAGGGCGACGACGGCCGCATCCGCATTCCCCGCGCGCTCGTCGAGGACATGCTGGCCGTCGCCGCGCGCGACATCACGCTCCACGGCCAGGACCCGCGGCGCGACCTCAGGCCCGGCGGCCGCCGCGTGCATTTCGGCACGGCGGGCGCGGCGGTCTTCGTCTACGACCCGGAGGCGCGCGAGAACCGCGAGCCGACCGTGCGGGACCTCTACGATTCCGCGCGCATCGCCGACGCGCTCGACAACATCCACTTCTTCCAGCGCACCCTGACGCCGCGCGACACCGTCGATCCCAGGGACATGGACCTCAACACGCTCTACGCCTGCGTGTCGGGGACGACGAAACACGTCGGCACGTCGTTCACGCTCGCCGGCCACGCGGCGCTGGGGCTGGAGATGCTCCACATGGTGGCGGGCAGCGAGGCGGCGTGGCGGGACCGGCCCTTCGTCTCGAACTCCAACTGCTTCGTCGTCCCGCCCATGAAGTTCGCCACCGAGAGCTGCCTCGTCATGGAGACGCTGGTGCGGGGCGGCATGCCGATCCTGCTGCTGTCGGCCGGCCAGGCGGGCGCGACCGCTCCCGCCCCGCTCGCCGGAGCGGTCGTACAGGCCGTCGCCGAGTGCCTGGCCGGCATGGTCTACGTCAACGCCATGAAGCCGGGCCACCCGGCGATCTTCGGCACCTGGCCCTTCGTCTCGGACCTGCGGACGGGCGCCATGTCCGGCGGCTCGCCGGAACAGGGCCTCCTCACGGCCGCCTGCGGCCAGATGGCGCGCTACTACGACCTGCCGGGCGGCTCGGCCTGCGCCATGTCCGATTCCAAGGAGATGGACATGCAGGCCGGCTACGAACGCGGCATGGCCAACGTGATGGCCGGCCTGTCGGGCCTCAACATGGTCTACGAGAGCGTGGGCATGCACGCCTCGCTCCTGAGCCACTGCCTGGAGGCGCTCCTGGTCGACAACGACGTGATCGGCGCCTGCCTGCGCTGCGTGCGCGGCATCGAGGTCGACGACGACACCATGGCGCTTGCGACCATGAAGGAGGTCTGCCTGGGCGGGCCGGGCCATTACCTGGGCGCGGGACAGACGCTCGACCTGATGCAGACCGAATACGTCTATCCCACGATCGGCGACCGCTCGAGCCCGAAGGAGTGGCTGGAGAACGGCAAGCCCGACCTGATCGAGAACGCCATCGGCCGCAAGAACGCGCTGCTCGACGAACACTTCCCGGCCCATATCTCCGACGAGGTCGACCGGGCCATCCGCGCCCGGTTCGATATCCACATGCCCCGGGAGGCCATGCGCCCGGCGGCGTGAAGGGCCGCCCGCGTCCGGGATCCGGCGGCCCGTCCCCCTCGACGGGATCGGGGCGGGCTTTCGGTACGCGCTCCCGCGGTGGGCGCCTCGGGGCGGGGGGAATTTCGGGTGGGGGCGCGAACGGATACCCCTCGTCCCGAGCGGGTCCCGAAGGGACCGTATCGGGGGACGGCCGGTCAGGCGGCCCGCCAGTCCGCCAGCGCGTTCTCGAAACGCGCCATGTTCTCGGCGGTGTAGGCGACGTAGTCGACGTCGAGGTCCGAATGGACCTCCTGCACCATGCTCCACATGGCTTCGCGCAACAGCGAGGCGCACATCATCGCGCCCAGACGGCGGCGGTCGCCGTCGGAGACGGCGCGGCCGAGGTGGCGCTCCATCAGGCCGTCGCGGCGCGCGCCGTCGAGCCGGTTGTTGGAGGCCAGGTTCGCGAAGTCGAAGAGCGGCGTGTCGTAGCCCGCATACTCCCAGTCGACGAGCCACAGCCTGGAACCGTCGTCGATCAGGTTCGCGGGCAACAGGTCGTTGTGGCAGAGCGCCAGCTCGATGGGGCCGACGGCGGCCTCCAGCTCGTCGGCGACCGCCATCAGCTCCGGAACCCGGTCCTTCAGCCGATGCCCGTCATCGACCATGCGGCGCCCGTAGTCGCGCGCGACGTGGAACACCCAGAAGAGCGGCGCGCGGCCGCGCAGATGGCGCGCGCCGTCCCGGTGCAGGGTCCGCAGCAGCGCCGCGACGCGGTCCAGGTTCGCCGGCTCCCCGACATCGGCCTCGCCGTAGGTCCTGCCGTCGATCCACGCCAGCACGAGCGCGCCCTTGGCGGCGAAGACCACCTCGGGCGCCACGCCCACCGCGTGCGCGGCGCGGCTGCAGGCCGTCTCGTAGGTGCGGCGGATGCCGTGGACCGGAATGTTGCCGCCGATCCGCACCATGTAGCTCGCGCCGCCGTCGTCGACGCGGAAGTTGGTGTTGGTGATGCCGCCGGGCACCGGCCTCGGGTCCACCGGGCCGGACCAGCACGGCAGGGCGGCGGCCTTTCCGGCCGCGTCGTCGAGCGTCATGGCGAGGCTCCCTGTCGCCCGCGGAGCGCCAATCTAACCCCGTCGTCCGGTCCTTCAAGCGCCCGGCTTCTCTGCTATAACGGCTTCGGCTTCACGGGACGGGACGGCGATGGCCTTGCTGGAGGTCGAGAGCCTCAGCCGGCGGTTCGGCGGCCTGACGGCGGTCGACAATCTCTCCTTTTCCGTCGAGGAGGGCGCGATCCACGGGCTCATCGGGCCCAACGGCGCGGGCAAGACCACGACCTTCAACGTGATCGGCGGGTTCTACAGGCCGTCCGGCGGGCGCGTGATCTACGACGGACGCGACATCTCCGGCATGGCGACCCACGCCATCGCCGCGCTGGGACTGGTCCGCACCTTCCAGGCCACCACCCTGTTCCACGAGCTCACCGTGGCCGAGAACGTGCTGGTCGGTTGCCATCTCACCGCCAGGAGCGGCCTCCTCGGCGTCATCCTCGGCGCGGGGGAGGAACGCCGGAGGGACGCGGAGACCCGCGTCGGGGAAATCCTCGCCTTCATGGGGCTGGACGGGCTCGCCGGCGATCCCTGCGCCAACCTGCCGCACGGCCTCCAGCGCGCCCTGGGCCTCGCCGTCGCGCTCGCGGCGCGACCGAAGCTCCTGATGCTGGACGAACCGTTCACGGGCATGAACCCGGAAGAGACCCGGCGCATGATGGACCTGATCCGTCAGGTGCGGGACAGCGGCGTCACGATCCTCCTGGTCGAGCACGACATGCGGGCGGTCATGGGCCTGTGCGAGCGGATCACCGTGCTCAACTTCGGCGGTCTCCTGGCCGAAGGCGGCCCCGAGGCGATCCGCGCCGACCCCGATGTCGTCGAGGCCTACCTCGGCGCGCCGGTCCGGGAGGCGGCGCCGTGCTTCTCGAAGTGAACGGCCTCGAGGTCCACTACGGCACGGTCCAGGCGCTCAAGGGCGTCAGCCTCAAGCTGGAGGCCGCCGACATCATCACCCTGATCGGCGCCAACGGGGCGGGCAAGTCGACGACGCTGCGCGCCATCTCCGGCCTGAACCGGCCCACCGCCGGCGAGATCCGCTTCGAGGGCGAGCGCATCGACGGGCTCGCGCCCGACAGGATCGTGGCGCGCGGCATCGCGCACGCGCCCGAGGGCCGCCGCGTCTTCCCGGAACTGACGGTGCTGGAGAACCTGATGACCGGCGCCTACCTGCGCCGCGACAGCGCCCGCGTGAAGGCGGATCTCGACACGGTCCACGGGCATTTCCCACGCCTGCGGGAGCGCACGGGCCAGTATGCGAAAACGCTGTCGGGCGGCGAGCAGCAGATGCTCGCCATGGGCCGCGCGCTTATGGCCGCGCCGCGCCTGCTGCTGCTGGACGAGCCCTCGGTCGGGCTCTCGCCGGTCCTGGTCCGGGAGATCGCCAAGATCATCGGCGAGATCCACGGACGGGGCGTTCCGGTCGTGCTGGTCGAGCAGAACGCCAGCCTCGCCCTGCGCCTGGCGAGCTACGGCTACGTCCTGGAGACCGGCCGCGTCGCGCTCGAGGGCCCGGCCGACGAGCTCAACGAGCACGAGCACGTCAAGCGGGCCTATCTGGGCGGCTAGGCGCCGTGACCGGGTGGCGCCTGAGCGACGAGCTCTGGACGCGCTGGATGGCCGAGGCGCGCGCGGCATGGCTCGCCGGCGCCGCCGGGACCGCCGCCCCCCTCTGGCGCGAGGCCGACGCCCTGGCGTCGCGCTTCGACCGCAACGATCCCCGCCGGGCCGCCAGCCTCCATGCGCGCGCGCTTCTCGTCCGCGACGCGGGCCCGGCCGAGGCGGCCCTGCGGGCCGCGGTCGAGGCCTGGACGCGGGCGGAGACATGGGTCGACGCCATGGCCGTCGTCGACGGCGCGCGCAGCTCGCTGTTCCACCAGCGGCTGGAGGCCCGGCACGGGGGCGTCTATCCGGAGATCGTCCGCCGGCGCCACCGCAAGACCCTGGCGGCCGGCCGGGCCGCCGCCGAGGCCCAGCTCGCCGCCCGCCGCGACGACGCTGCGGCCATGGCCGCGGCCATGGCGCGGCGGCGCGACGCCTTCGGCCATCGGGAATCCGGCGCCGCGGCCATGGCGCGGTGGCTCGGCGAGGACATCGCCGGACGCGCGGTCGACCGCTTCGCCGAAGTTCCGGCCAGGAGGCCGGACGACGAGGCGCGGCTCTACGCCGCCGCCCTGCTCGTGCCGGTCGTCGCATGCGCCCGGCCCGCCCGCCATGCCCGGCGACCGTGACGCCGTCCCGGACGGGAACGGCCCCGGTCCCGGCGTCGAGACGGTCTTCGTCGAGCGGACCGCGTTCGAGCGCGGTTTCGCGAAGATCTTCGAAGCCTCGGTCGCGCCCCGCCTCCCTTCGCCTGCGGAGGGCCGGGAGGGGACGAACCGGCGGCGCGCGGGACGGGCCGCCTTCGGCGCCGGCTCGATCGCCCTGCTCTGGGCGGGCCTGTGGTTCTGGGAGGCCGGACGCGGCCACCTCGGCGTCCAGATCGCCGCGGGCTTCGCCACGCTGGTGCTCGCCGACCTCTTCCTGCGCCGCGCGCGATGGCCGCGGACGGGCTCCGCCGGGTCCCCGCGCGGCGTCCTCGTCGAGGCGGTCCGCGCCCACGCGCCGGGCCTCGTCTACCAGCATGTCGCGGGACGGCGGCTCGACCACGACCGCTTCGTCGCCCTCGGTCTCGCGCCGCGCTGCAAGACGGCGCTCGTCGAGGGATTCTTCGCCGCGGAGCGGCGCGGCGCGGCCTTCCGCGCGGTCGACGCGGAGTTCCGGGACGAGCGGCGCGCCGCGCCGTTCCGCGGCATGCTGGTCGAGATCGCGGTCCCGCGGCCGTTCTCGGGCCTCGTCGCGGTCCTCCGGCGCCGCGACGGGGCCGCGCCGCCCGGCGCCGCGTTCAAGCCCGTGAAGACCGCGGGCCACCCGGCCTTCGACCACATGTTCCAAGTCTACGCCACCGAGACGGACGAGGCCGCCCGGCTCCTGGACGAGTCCGCCATGACCGCGCTGACGCGCTTCGACGAGCAGCTCGACGGCGCGCCGTTCCAGGCCGGCTTCGCCTTCGGCCATCTCCTGCTCGCCATTCCATGGGACCGCGCGGACGAGGCGGGAGCGGGCGACGGCGTGTTCGATCCGGTCGGCGACGCCCACCGCCTGCTCGCCCGGATCGCCGTGCCCTTCCGGCTCGTCGACACGCTCCACGGCATCGACCCCGAGACCGGCGGACGCTACCGGGCGCGCTGACCGCGGCGTTCGCCGCCGCCCCGCCCTACCCGGCGGGCCGGCCCCGCCCCAGCCATCCCGCGACGCGCCTGGGCAGGGTCTCCAGGCCCTCGGGCAGGAAGAGCATGGCGAGGATCAGGACCGCGCCGTAGAACATCGGGCGCAGCTCGTCGACGCCGGCGTCGCGCAGGACGACCTCGTTGATCGCCGTCAGCGCGATCAGCCCGACGATCGGGCCCCAGATCGTGGCCGTGCCGCCCACGATGACCCAGATGAGCACGTAGACCATCTCGTCGACGTCGAAGCGGTTGGGATTGACGGTCGTGAGGTAGTGCGCCAGCAGCGCGCCCGCGAGCCCGGCGAACGCCGAGGCGACGACGAGGGCCGTGGCGCGCGCGCGCCACGTGTTCACGCCGACCGCGCCGGCGAGCTGGTCCTGCCAGTGCACCGCGTGGAAGACGAGCCCGATGTGGGAGCGCTCGATCCGCCACAACACCCAGATCGACGCCGCCGCCACGGCGAGCGCCAGATAGTAGTAGGTGACGGGCTCCCAGAAAAGCAGCTCGAACGGTCCGACCTCCATGTCGGGGAAACCCGGGATCCGGCTGACGCCCTTGGGCCCGCCGAACGGATCCTGGAAGCGCTTCCAGGTGAGCCGGATCGCCTCGCCGGCCGCGAAGGAGCCGATCAGGAAGTAGAAACCCTTCATGCGGAACAGCGGGAAGGCGAGGATGAAGGCGACGAGGCCCGTGACGCCGGCCGCCAGAAGCATCGAGACCGGCACCGGCACGCCCAGCCTCTTGGAGAACAGCGCCGTGGCGTAGGCGCCGACGCCCATCATGACGACATGGCCCAGCGAGAACTCGCCGGTGAGCGCCAGCAGCCTGTAGCTCGCGACGACCAGGGCGTTGATCGCGAGAAAGACCAGAAGTTCCTGCTGCGAGAAGGTCGCCACCCGCGGCGCGGCGATCAGCGCGGCCGCCCCCGCCGCCGCGAGGACGGCCCACCAGATTCGTCGCCGCGCGCCGCCGAGGCCGGGGTCGAGGGTCAGCCACGCCGCCAGCAGGGGCAACGCGATCAGCACCGCCCAGACGGTGTAGGTGACCGCGCCGCCGCCGGACATCAGGCGCGCTCCGGCCTTCCGAAGAGACCTTGGGGGCGGGCCACGAGCACGGCCAGCATCAGCAGGAGGCCCGCGATGTCGGCGACGACGCCGTCCCAGATCGTGGTCACGAAGGTGGAGACGAAGGCGTAGAGGATCGACGCGACGACCGCGCCCTCGAGGCTGCCGACGCCGCCGACGATGATGACGATGAAGGCGCCGATGATGACGGAGTGGCCCATGTAGGGACCCGTCGGCACGATGGTGGCGGTGAGCGCGCCCGCCGCGCCGGCGAGGCCGGCGCCCAGCGCCATCGCGAGCATCGAGATGCGGCCGATCGAGATGCCCTGGAGCGCCGCGGCGTCGGGGTCCTGCGCCACCGCGCGCAGCGCCCATCCGAACCGGCTCTTCTTCAGGAAGACCCAGAGCGCGCCCAGGAGCGCGACGGCGAACGCGATGACCGCGAGACGCTGGCCCGAGATCGTGAGGGATTCGACCCCGAACAGCGAGACCGCCTCGTTGTAGGGTCCGGCGAAGGACTTCTTGCGCACGCCGAAGAGCGCCACCGCGCCGGCCTGCAGGATGAGCAGCGCTCCGATCGAGCAGATCAGCCCGCCCAGCGGATTGTTCCTCATGGGCCGGAACAGCGCGCGCTCCATGACGAGGCCCAGCGCCCCGACCGCCGCGATGGCGACCGCCACGCCGAGGAAGAACGGCAGCCCGGTCTGGTGGAAGACCCAGAAGAGCGCGTAGGCGCCCGCCATGTAGAGCTCGCCATGGGCGAAGTTCACCACGCGCATGACGCCGAAGATCAGCACGAGGCCCACGGCCACCAGCGCGAGATAGCTCGACGCGTAGACGGCGTTCAGGCAGGTCTGGATGAAGACGGCGAGGTCCATGACGGGCGGGCCGGAATCGCGGATACCGGGACCGGCGGGCGCCGATCCCGGTATCCTACCGGGCGCGTTGGAACCGCGGCCGGCGCGTCAGGCGCGCTGGTACCACATCTCGCCCATCTCCTCGAAGTGCTCGATCATGGTCCCGCCGTGCTCGCTCCACCACTCGGGAATGTTCTTGAACTCGACGATCACGGCCTTGCCGTTCTGGATCTGCACCACGGGCCAGTCGCCGACCAGAGCGTTGTCGATGCCGAACAGCTCCTCGCCCCACCAGTCGGCCTCGCCGAAGGCGTGGGCGCCCTTGCCGCCCTGCTTCATGCCCTCGAGCACGGCGGCCGGCTCGATCGAGCCCGCCTTCCGGGCGCCGTCGAGCCAGAGGTCGAGGATCGAGGCGTACTCCCAGGAGACCGCGCCCCACTGGCCCGGGTAGCGCTCGTTGTAGGTCTGGAAGAAGCCGTTGGGGTCGTCGAAGTTGATGCGCGGGTCGTTCAGCGCCGGATCGTCGAAATCCGGGAACTGGAAGATCACGCCATCCATGAACTCCTCGGACGTGTTGGCGATGATGTCGGCGTAGAAGTCGGCCGTGCAGGAGACGATCTGCCCGCCGTAGCCCTGCACGAAGGCCTGCTTGCAGAGCTCGTTGACGAACTCGGCATAGGCCGTGTCGAGGCACAGGATGTCCGGCTTGTGCGCCAGCATCGCCGTCATGACCGGCGCGAAGTCCGTGGTCGAGATGTCGAAGAAGATCGTGTCCTTCACCTCGACGCCGTGGGCCTCGAACGCGGCCAGATAGGTCGCGACCGAGGGCCGGCCGATCGCGTCGTCCTGGGCGCAGATCACCGCCGTCTTGGCGTCCGGCATGTTCTCGGCCATCCACCACACGCCGGTCAGGTTGTAGATCGGATGGACCTCGGCCGGCGCCACCAGGAAGGGCGTGTCCGGCGACAGGTCCGACGGCAGCAGGGTCGAGACCAGCATCTCGGCGCGGTTCGCGATCGGCGTGACCGCGGGCATCGTGTCGCCGCCCAGCATCTCGATGAACGAGACGCCGTCCTCGGCGATCAGCTTCTGGGCGCCCGTGCGCGCCTTGTCGGGCAGGTACTCGTTGTCATAGGACACGATCTCGACGTTGTAGGTCGCGCCGCCGATCTCGACGCCGCCCATGGCGTTCTTCTGCTCGGCCCAGATCTCGCAACCGTAGAGACCGGGCAGGCCCCACGCGGCGACATCGCCGGTCAGGGGCGCCAGAAAACCGATCTTGACCGTATCATCGGCCCGGGCCCGGTGCGGGCCGGCCACCGTCGCGGCGCCGGCCAGGGCCGTGGCGCCGAGGAAGTTGCGTCTGTTCATGCTTGCGAAGCTCATGGGATGCCTCCCCTTGGCATGCGGTTCGCCTGTCCGGCCGGCGCGCCGCTTGGCGCGTTCTTCCCGTCATGGCCGGTTCCAGTTCTGGACGCATCTTCACGCATTGCCGGTCCGCGGGCAAGACCTCCGGCCGGACTCGCTCGATCGGCGCGGCGTCGGGCGGCTTCGCGCGGAGTCCCGCCGGTTGCCGGTCCCAGGAGCCGGTGCTAGAACCGATCCGGGAGGTCCCGCGGAAGGGGACGCCGCGAACCGGGCACGGAGAGGCAGGCCATGAGCGACGACGTGAAGATGTGGGGTGACGAGGAATACTGGGGGATCGGCTACGAGTACGACCCGCAGTTCTTCCTGACCGACAGGCAGAAGGAGATCCAGAAGGAGCTGATCGAGCTCTGCCGCACGACGCTCAGCGTCAACGCGATCGAATCCGACCGGGGCTTCGTCTTCCCGCGCAAGAACTTCGAGGCGCTCGCCTCCAAAAATCTCCTCGGCCTGTTCGTTCCCGAGGAGCTGGGCGGCCTCGGCGAGAACCATGTCGCCATGGCGATGGTCGTCGAGACCGTCGCGCGCTACGGCTGCCCGTCGACCGCCATGTGCCTCACGATGCACTACGGCGCCTGTTCGGCCGCGCTGTTCCGCTACCACGACAACGACGCGATCCGGGACATCCTGTCGCGCCTCGACAGGGACGTCCTGGTCGGCACGCTGAGCTACTCCGACCCCGAGACCGGCTCGCACTTCTGGTATCCGATCTCGTCGAGCGCGGAGGTCGCGGACGACGGCTGGAAGGTCACGAAGAAAGCGTCCTGGACCACGTCGGGCGGCTTCGCCGACTGGTACATCGTGCAGACCACCAGCCCCGGCTTCGGCGGCGACTACTCCGATCTCTCGGTCTGGCTGATCCTGGCCGACGAGGTCCAGGCCGACGTGGCCGGCTGGGACGGCATGGGCATGCGCGGCAACCAGTCGGGCGCCCTGCTCGTCGACGGCGTGACGATTCCCGCGAACCGCATGGTCGGACCGAAGGGCGACGGCGCGGTCTCGAACGACGAGACGGTCGATCCGTTCTTCCTCATCAACTCGTCGTGCGCGTGGAACGGCATCGGCATGGCGATGATCGACCTCGCCAAGAAGCACACCACGCGCAAGAAACACGTCGATGTCGGCCTCAGGGTGTGCGACTACCCGACCATCCAAGACTACATCGGCGAGGCGATCATCGGCACGAACGCGAGCCGCATGAACGTGTTCGGCATGGCCCGCGCGCTCGACGACCTGACCGGCGACTGCGACTGGTCGATCCACAAGGACCTCGAGGCCGTCCCGCGCGCCGCGCTGCTCAACCAGCTCTGGCAGATCAAGTTCCAGGCGGCCAAGACCGTGCACGAGGTCTCCGACAAGATGCTGCACGCCTGCGGCGGCGCCGCCTACAAGGCCGGCCTGGGCATGGAGCGCCTGCTGCGCGACGCCAAGGCCGGCTGGGTCATGGGTCCGACCAACGAGGTGCTCCGGCAGTTCGTCGGCAAGCACGCGCTGCTGGGCTTCGATTCCCTCGACTACTGGAACACCTCGATCAACCACCGGGCGATCGACAACGAGCTCAGGAAGATGTCGGCCGACGAGAAGAAGACGCTGGCCGACCGCCTGCTCTCGGAAGCCGGCGCGGCCGCGGCCGAGTAGTCCTCCCCGGAGGCCGGAGCCGCGGGCCCGGCCCGGTTGTCCCCCGACCGTAACGGAGCGGCCCGGGCGGGCGGACCCGCGGGAGACGGGCCGAACCCGCCCGACGCGGCTCTCCTGTCCGCCGTCGTCCGCCGTTTCGCGCCGGACGCCCGGATCGTCGGCGCGTCGGGGATGGACGCCGGCGAATCCGCGACGATGACGTCCATCGACCTGGAAAGAGCCGGCGGCGGACGGGACACCGTCATCCTGCGCCAGGCGGGCGACGCGAACCTCGCGGCCGATCCCGACACGGCCGCGAACGAGGCGCGGGTCCTCGACGCGCTGGGCGGCTCGGGCCTGCCGGCGCCTCGCGTGCTCGATGTCGCCCCGTCGCGC
The DNA here is from genome assembly GCA_958295695.1 of uncultured Alphaproteobacteria bacterium. GTDB lineage: Bacteria > Pseudomonadota > Alphaproteobacteria > SP197 > SP197 > SP197. The sequence goes on from OY282363.1 coordinate 200,002, forward strand.
GGGCTGCTGCCCAGACCCTTTCTGGTCATCACCGTCCTGGACGGCGCGCCCGACCACGACCCGTCCGACCGCGTGGACGCCGCGCTCCAGATGGCCGGTTTCCTCGCGCGCCTTCACGCCATCGACGCCGGGCGGGACGATCTCGCCGCCGTTCCGCGCCGGCCCGGTCCGCTCGACGGCCCGGCCGGCTGGCGCGCCGGGCCGCCCGCGGCCTTCCGCGGCGCGCGCGACCTGCTCGACGCGGCCCGTCCCCCGCCCGCCCGCAACCCCGAGGCGCTGCTCCACGGCGACTTCTGGGCCGGCAACGTGTTGTGGCGCGACGGCCGGCTGTCGGGCGTGGTCGACTGGGAGGATGCGGCCGTCGGCGATCCCCTCGCCGATCTCGCCATCGCGCGGGTCGACATGTCCTGGGGATTCGGCCGGGAGGCCATGGAGGCGTTCACGGCGCGCTACGCCGCCCGCACCGGCTTCGACCTGTCCGCCCTGCCGTTCTGGGACCTCCGCGCCGCCTTGCGCCAGGCGCCGCACGCCGCCGACTACGCCGAAGGCTGGCGGGACCTCGGCCGCGCCGACATCGACGAGGCGACGATCCGCGCGGCGCACGCCCGCCTGATCGACGAGGCGATGGCGGCGCTCGCTTGAGGCTACGACCGGGGCCGTTCCTTCTTGGGGTCGTAGAACGGGAACGGGACGACGGTGGCCGGAATCCGCTTCATGTGGCCGTCGATCTTGCCGACCTCCACCTCCGCGCCGACCTCGGCATGGGCCACGTCCATGCGGCAGAGCGCGACGTTCTTCCGCAGGACCGGCGAAACCGCGCCCGAGGTGACCGCGCCGACCCGCGCGCGGCCGATGTGGACGCAGTCGCCGTGGCCGGCCGGTTCGTTGCCCTCGAGCTCGAGGCCCACCAGCTTCCTTTGGGGATGCGCCTTGCGCCGTTCCAGCGCGGCGCGGCCGACGAAGTCCTCGTCGGTCGATTTCAGCGCCACGGTGAACCCGACGCCGGCCTCGAACGGGTCGGTCCGGTCGTCGAACTCGTGGCCCGCGAAGATCAGGCCCGCCTCGATCCGCAGCATGTCGAGCGCGTCCAGCCCCAGCGGCGTGACGCCGTGGGGCTCGCCCGCCTCGAACACGGCGTCCCAGACGCCTTCGGCGTGCTTCGGATGGCACCAGATCTCGTAGCCCAGCTCGCCCGTGTAGCCGGTGCGCGAGACCACGATGGGGATTCCGTTGTGGTCGCCGATCCGCCCGATCGTGGAGCGGAACCAGGCGATCTCGTCGAGCGCCGGCCGGGCCGGGGCGGTCCAGACGATGTTCTTCAGCACCTCGCGGCTCTTCGGTCCCTGGACCGAGATGTTGTGGAGCTGGTCGGTCGAGTCGCGGATGTGGCAGCGCAGGCCCCATTCGCGCGCCTTTTGCCGCAGCCATTCGCCGCCGTAGTCGTGGCCGCCGCACCAGCGGTAGCCGGTCTCGGACAGGCGGAACAGCGTGCCGTCGTCGATCATGCCGCCGTGCTCGTAGCACATGGCGGAATAGACCACCTCGAGGTCGGAGAGCCGCCGGACGTTGCGCGTCAGCGTGCGCTGCATCAATTCGCCGGCGTCGGGCCCGGTGATCTCGACCTTGCGCAGGGCCGAAAGGTCCATCGCGATGACGCCCTCGCGGCAGGCCCAGTATTCGTCGATGGCGCCGTGCCGGGTGTAGCTCGTCGGCAGCCAGTAGCCGTTGTAGTCGGTGAAGTTGCGGGTGAGCTGGGAGGTCCGGGAATGGAACCCGGTCTCCTTGGTCGGCTGGGGATCGGAGTCGGGCATGGCTCTGAAGGCGATCGATTTCCTGAACAGGTTCTCGGCGGGATAGACGCGGACCAGGATGTCCGTCGGGTTCCAGCCGTTGGCGGGGTCGAGCGCGTCGGGACAGGCGGAGTTGATGCACACCATGTCCTTCATCGCGCGGCACAGGACGTAGTCGCCCGGCCGCGACCAGGGTTCCTCCAGGTAGATCTGGTTCCGGTCGTCGACCTGCGTGTTGTAGAAGAAGTTCATGGCGCGCCAGCCCGCGCGCGGCCGGACGTTCCAGGCGGCGAGCTCGCCGTTGAAGTTCTCCGTGCAGTTGGGATGGCCGGGGTAGCCGATCTCGTCGTAGTAGCGTGGCGTGCAGGCGTAGTTGAAGGCGTCGTGGCGGCCCACCGTGTCCTGGACGAACTCGATCGAGGGCTGCAGGTCGGCGTCGAACAGCTTCGAGATCAGGCCCGGCTTGGTGTAGAGCGCGCCCGTCAGGGTCCGGGTGGCGGTGGGGTCGAGGTCGCGCTCGACGCCCTTGTCGAGGCCGGCCAGGGCGATGGCCTGGAAGTCCGAGCACTCGCGGCCCTGGACGTCCATCACCTGGATGAACTCGCCCTCGCGCACCTCGTAGGCGTGCGCCGCGCCGGGCGGAATGCGGAATTCGTGGCGCGGCTCCGCGAGCGGCTCCGGGATGGAGCGCTCCGCGGCGACGGCCGGATCGATGCGCCGGATGAAGAGCTCCAGCGGGCTCGGCGGGTCGTGGGCGTCCACGTCCATGTCCCCGCCGGGGGCGGCGACGACCGCGACGCCGTCCCGCTCGACCGTGAACCCGACCTCCTCGAAGGCCGGCGTCCCGGCGTCGAAGCGGCGGACGGAGCGCTCGAACCGCGCCGGAAGACCCTTGGCCCCGAGCGCCGCCATCAGCGCCTCGGCGTTCTCTCCGCCCCGCGCCAGGGTCGTGCGCAGGCCTTCCGCCGGGCCGTCGCCCGTCTGGCCCAGGATGCCCGGCTCCTCGCGGCCGTCGGCTGTCATGGCGACGATCTCGCAGACCTGGCCGCCCTGCCTGTTCACGACGCGGATCGTGTCGCCCGCGAAGACGCGCGCCACGACGGATCCGCCGCCCGCGACGCCGTAGCGCTCCACGCCCGGCGGCAGCATGCGGATGCCCGGGTTCAGCACGCGCGGACGACCGCGAACCGGCTCGTCGGCGGGAACGGTCTCGATGAACGCCATGACCGCCTCCATGGTTCGGCGCCACCATAGAGCCGCTTGCCGGCCGCCGCAACAGGACGTGACGAGGGAGCCATTAGAATTCCTAATCGAGCCTTAGCAATTCTCGTTTGCCGGAACGCCGCGCCCGGGTCATGTTGCGTCGTGACAGCGCCGATTTGATCCTCAGCTTGCGGGCGCTCTAGAAGTACGGCTAAAGCGATGGGCGCGCCGCCCATCATGTTGACCGGGCGTCCCTTTTCTCTCCCGATCCAGCCGGAACCCCCTCGCAGGCAGAACCGGAACGGCGCTCCGGATTGACGGAGTGGGAGCCATGATCGCCTGCCTGACGAGCCCGGATATCCCGAACCTCGCTTGTGTAAGCGCGCGGGCGCGCCGCCCGATGCGGCGGCTCGCCTTCGCCCGCCGCATCGCCGCGAGGCTCTGACGTGCTGCCGCTCCAGATCGACGCCGGCCGCCTCGCGATCGCGATCGTGGGCCGCGGGCCGGCCGCGGCCCGCAAGGTGAGCGTGGCGCGCGCCGGCGGCGCGCGGGGTCTCTCGGTCTATTCCGACCGTCCCGGTCCCGCGCTGGCCGCGGCCGCGGGCGGGAACCTCGTCCCGCATCTGCCGAGCAACGCCGAACTGGCCTCGGCCCACCTCGTGATCGCCGCGGGACTCGCGCCGGACGAGGAGGCCGCCCTGGCCGGCCGCTGCCGGTCGCTGCGCGTTCTGGTCAACGTCGAGGACCGTCCCGAGCACTGCGACGTGCACCTGCCCGCCGTGCTGCGCCGGGGCGATCTGACGCTGGCGATTTCGACCAACGGCCGCGCGCCGGGCCTCGCCGGCCTTCTCAGGCGGCGCCTCGAGCGGTTGTTCGGACCCGAGTGGGAAGGCCGGATCGCCGAGGCCGCCGAGGCCCGCGCGGGCTGGCGGGCCGCCGGCGCGGACATGGCGTCGGTCAGGCGGCGTCTGGGCCGCTACGTGGACGAACGCCGTTGGCTCGCGTGACCTTCCGGTATGCTTCCCTTCGGCGGCCGTTGGTTCTAGACCCCCCTGCGCAACACGGCTCGACGCTCCTTCCGCGCGTCCCCGGACGACCATGACCGATCTTTCCCTGGCCCACGGACTGGCTTTCCCGGATCTGTACGACCGCGCCGGGCTGGTCCGGCTCGACCGCGCCTTCGTCGAGGCGCTGAAAGCGCGCGACGCGGACCTCTTCAACCGCCTGATGGCGGGCCGCGCCGCGCCCGGGGCGCTTGGGGACAAGGACAGTTCCGACCTGCTGACCGGGCTGGGCCCGGTCGTGGAGGACTTCGTCGCCGAGCTCTTCGGCGTGGCCGGCGAACTGGCGGCGCAGCGCGCGGAGCGCGACCGCCTCGATCCGATCCATGTCTGCAAGCTCCGGTTCGTGCGCCGCCGCGCCGCCAGGGCCTTCGAGCCCGAGGAGCTGGCCGAGGCCGACGGCGCGATCCTGCGTCGCGAAGTCGAGGCGCTGACCGGCGGGACGCTCGACGAACTCTCCTTCGCCCGCGCCGTGATGGCCTGGCTCGAGGACGAGGAAGCCCATGCCAACAAGCTCGACAGCGCGGCGCGCTTCGCCGCCTGGGCCACGCTTTCGGAGGAGGGGCGGGCGCGCTATCGCGGGAGCCCGCTGTTCCGCCTCCCGGCGAAAATCGACCCGCGGAACCTGGTGCCGGTCGAGACGGTCGAGATCGACGGCGTCGCCATGCTGCGCGCCCGCGAGGACCGCCTGCGCCGCCGCGAGGGCTTCGCCCTGACCGACGACGGCATGGACCTGGGGCGCGCGCTCGACCACGCCAACTACTGCATCTTCTGCCACAACCGGGGCAAGGACAGCTGCTCGAGGGGTCTCAAGGAGAAGGACGGCGGCGCCTTCAGGGTCTCCGCCCACGGCGTGACGCTCGCGGGCTGCCCGCTCGACCAGAAGATCAGCGAGATGAACATGCTGAAGGCGCGGGGCCACGGTCTGGCGGCGCTCGCCGTCGCCATGGTCGACAACCCGCTCTGCGCCGCCACCGGCCACCGGATCTGCAACGACTGCATGAAGGCCTGCATCTACCAGCGCCAGGAGCCGGTCGATATCCCGCAGATCGAGACCCGCACGCTCAAGGACGTGCTGGCTCTGCCCTGGGGCTTCGAGATCTACAGCCTGCTGTCGCGCTGGAACCCGCTGAACCTCGATCGTCCGCTGCCGCGGCCCGCCACCGGCCGCCGCGTTCTGGTGGTCGGGACGGGACCGGCCGGCTTCAACCTGGCCCACCACCTCATCAACGACGGCCATACCGTCGTCGCGGTCGACGGCCTGAAGATCGAGCCGCTCGACCCCGCCGTGTCCGGAATCGACACGATGGGCGAACGGCGCGCCTTCCGGCCCGTCCGGGACGTCGAGACGCTCTACGAGGACCTCGACGACCGGGTCATGGCGGGCTTCGGCGGCGTCGCCGAGTACGGCATCACCGCGCGCTGGAACAAGAACTTCCTGAAGCTCGTCCGGCTGCAACTCGAACGGCGCGCGAGCTTCCGGATGTTCGGCGGCGTGCGCTTCGGCGGCACGCTCACCATCGAGGACGCCTTCGACCACGGTTTCGACCACATCGCCCACTGCGCCGGCGCCGGCCGGCCGGCCTATATCGACATGCCCAACGCGCTCGCGCGCGGCGTGCGCATGGCGTCGGACTTCCTGATGGCCCTGCAACTGACCGGCGCGGCGCGCAAGGTCTCGGTCGCCAACCTGCAGCTCCGCCTACCCGCGGTCGTGATCGGCGGCGGGCTGACCGCGATCGACACGGCGACCGAGGCGCTGGCCTACTACCCCGTTCAGGTCGAGAAGTTCCTGAGCCGCTACGAGACGCTGGCCGCCGAGATCGGCGAGGACGCCGTGCGCGCCGCCTGGAACGCCGAGGAGACGGAGGTCGGCGACACGTTCCTGGAGCATGCGCGCGCGATCCGGGCCGAGCGGGAGGCGGCGCGGAACGAAGGCCGGGATCCCGGCGTCCTCGGCCTCCTCGACGCCTGGGGCGGCGTCACGATCGTCTACCGGCGCGGCCTCGTCGAGGCTCCGAGCTACCGGTTGAACCACGAAGAGGTGTCGCTCGCCATGGAGGAGGGCGTCCGCGTCGCGCCCGGCCTCTCGCCCGTGGCGATCGACACGGACGAACGCGGCCACGCCCTGGCGATCCGCGTGACGGACGGCGACGGCGCCGAGCGCGTCCTTCCCGCGCGCGCGGTGCTGGTCGCCGCCGGCACCCAGCCCAACACGGTGCTGGCGCGCGAGGACCCGGAGCGCCTCGGCCTCGACGGCGAGTTCTTCCAGGCGTTCGACACACAGGGCCGTCCCGTCTCGCCCGGACGCCTCGTCAAGCCCGCCGAGACCCATGTGCTGACGCACATCGCCGCCGACGGCCGGGCGGTCAGCTTCCACGGCGACCTCCACCCCAGCTTCGCCGGCAACGTGGTGAAGGCGATGGGCGGGACCAGGCGCGCCTACCCGGTCATCACGTCGATGCTGGAGCGGCTGGGCGATACGGGCCGGGTGGCCGACGACGCCTTCTTCGACAAGCTCGCCGGCCGGCTGGTCGCCACGGTCGTCGCGGTCGAACGCCTGACGCCCGCCATCGTCGAGGTGACGGTCGAGGCGCCGGCCGCCGCCGCCGCCTTCCGCCCGGGACAGTTCTACCGCCTGCAGAACCACGAGCGGTTCGCGCCGAGGGGAGCGGACGGCACGCTGCTCGCGATGGAGCCGCTCGCCATGACCGGCGCGGCGGTCTCCGTCCGGGGCGCCCGGGTTTCGGTGATCGGCCTCGAGATGGGCGGTTCGTCCGACCTCATGGCGAAGCTCGGGCCCGGCGAGCCGGTCATCCTGATGGGTCCGACCGGCGCGCCGACCGAAATCCCGTCCGGCGAGACGGTGCTGCTGGTCGGCGGCGGCCTGGGCAACGCCGTCCTGTTCTCGATCGGGCGCGCCATGCGCGAGGCCGGCTCCCGCGTGCTCTACGCCGCCGGCTACAGGTCGGCGCGGGACCGCTACAAGGCGGCCGAGATCGAGACCGCGGCCGACGTCGTCGTCTGGGCCTGCGACGAAGCGCCCGGTTTCGAACCCGGCCGCCCCCAGGACCGCGCGGCGGTGGCCGATGTCGTCGAGGCGATCGTCGCCTACCAAGAGGGCCGGCTGGGCGAAAGGACGATCGACCTGGCCGAGGTCGACCGCATCGTCTGCGTCGGGTCGGACAGGATGATGGCCGCCGTGAAGGCCGCCCGTTCCGGCGCGCTCATGCCCCACCTCAAGGAGGGCCATGTCGCCATCGGCTCCATCAACAGCCCGATGCAGTGCATGATGAAGGAGATCTGCGCCCAGTGCCTGCAACCGCGGGTGGACCCGGAGACGGGCGAGCGCCGGCCGCCGGTGTTCTCCTGCTTCGGCCAGGACCAATGCATGGACGAGGTCGACTTCGAGGGCCTGGGCGACCGGCTGGCCCAGAACGGGGTCCAGGAGAAGCTCACGGCGCTCTGGATCGACCGCACCCTGCGCGGCTTGGCCTTGCGCGGGGCCGCGATGTAGGCTCCGCCGGCCGCCGGGGAGAGAGCCATGAAGGTCCTTGTCGTGATGGCGCATCCGCGCAGGGATTCGCTGACCGGCCAAGTCGCCGACGCCGTGGTCTCGGGACTGGCGGACGCGGGCCACGGGACCGAGCTGGCCGACCTCTACGGCGAGGGCTTCGATCCCCTGATCTTTCCGCCCGACGAGCCGGACTGGGAGGACGAGGGCAAGGTCTATTCCGGGGCGGTCCGGGCCGAGATCGAGCGGCTGCGACGCAACGAGGGGATCGTCCTCGTCTTCCCGATCTGGTGGTGGTCGTTCCCGGCGATCATGAAGGGGTGGATCGACCGCGTGTGGAACAAGGACGTGGCCTATGGCTCCCGCGCCCTGTCCCACCGGCGCGCGCTCGCCGTCGGCCTCTCCGCGTCGGACGCCGAGACCTATGCGAAGCGCGACTACGACAAGGCGATCGAGACCCAGATCGTGACCGGCGTCTTCGAGTTCTGCGGCATCTCCGACGGCCGTTTCGCCTATCTGCACCGTTCGACCGACGGCGGCGACCGCCCGGCCGAAATGATCGCCGAGGCGCGGGAACTCGGCCGGACCTTCGCCGACGGCCTGTAGAGCGGTTCCGTCCCCTTCGGCGAGCTCGGGGTCGTCTCTCGATCCGGCGTTGGCGCGCCGCTTCGGGATGAGGGTTTCTTGCCTGTCTCCCGCCCCACCTCCCCCCTGCCCCGAGGCGCCGCCGAAGGCGGCGTATCGAAGGGGCGGACGCGCGAGAGGCGGGGCCTTTCCCGTGTGAAGCGGACGCGCCCTACGCCTCGAACAGCGCCCGCGGGCTGCCCATCTCGTAGTAGCCCAGGACGCCGGAGTCCTCCCGGCCGGAGCCGTCGTAGATCTCGTAGCCCAGGAGCTCGCGGGCGCGGACGGGCAGGCGCGCCACGACCTCCAGCGGCAGGTTGAGATAGCTGTTCTCGACCGTGCGCAGCCACCCCAGGCAATAGGAGAAGGAGATGGCGCGCCGTCCGACGCCGTCGGTGTTGGCGCCGCCGGCGTGGGCGCAGTCGCCCCGGATGACGGCGGCCGAGCCCGCCGGCATCACGGCCTGGGCGATGTCGCGCTGCTCGGGCTCGCGCCCGTCCTCCCACAGGTGGCTGCCGGGCGCGACGAGCGTCGCGCCGTTCGTCGCGGTGAAATCCGTCCCGGCGAGCATCACGTTCATCTGCAGGAGCCCCGCCCCGGCCCGCGGCCAGACGGGCCAGGAGCCGTCGTCGATGTGGAAGCTCTGGGCGGTTTCTCCGCCCGCGATCTCGATCAGTTCGCCGGCGCTGAAGAGATAGCTCGAACAGCGCGGCAGCAGGTAGCGGTCCATCAAGGCCAGGAGCCGCTCGTCGATCATGAGTTCGGCGAAGCTCGGCGCCTTGGCGACGAGGCCGTGCAGGCGGATCGTCCTGTCGCCCAGGAAGCCGTCGATCGCGTCGTTGCCGAAGACATACCGCTTCGCGCGGTCGACGGCTGGCTGGATCTCGGCGTTGAAGCGTTCGAGCCAGTCCGTCGCGACGAAGTCCGCGACGATCGCGACGCCGTCGGCGTCCACCGCCCCGATGATGTCCGCGACGCCGGCGTCGCCGGGTAGAACCCTGACCTCCGCGACCATGATGTCCTCCCGAAGCGCGGTCGTTTGTCGAAGCTTTGTATCCCGATCCAGGCGCCCCTTCGATACGCTCTCCTTCGGAGGACTACCCGGGGTGGAGGGGAGGCCGGTCGGGGAACAAGCAAAAACCCCGTCCCGAGGTGGCGCGAAGCGCCGTATCGAGAGCCTGCCCCGAGCTTGCCGAAGGGGACGGGCCCGCTCCGGCGCCGGCGCGAGCTCAGTCGGGATAGATCCCGCCGCGCAGGGCCGCCGCGATCCGCGCGGCGGCCTGTCCGAACGGCTGGCGCCTCCCGAGGTCGGGCGCCGCCTCGCGGACCGCGCCGGCGAGGCGTTCGAGCGCGGGCGGCGTCGGCCGGTCCGTCACGTCGAGGGCCCGCAGCGCGATCGGCGCGAGGCTAGCGAGCGCCATGTCGAGGCAGGCGCCCGCGCGCTCCTGCTTCGTCCAGGCCAGGAACACGGGGCTCGCGACATCGTTCTGTCCGAAGCCGCCGGATTCGCTGCCGGGCAGCAGGGTCTGCTGGGCGTAGAGCCGGGCCTCCTCCTCGTAGCCGGTCTGCGCCATGGGAAGGCATCCCATGTAAGCCCGCCGGGGGCCGCCGGGCGTGTCCGTACCGACGAGCTGGTCGGGCAGGAGCGAGACGGCGCCGTCGAGCAGCTTGGCGCCGTGCCGCTCGGCGACGACGCAGAGGTTGGCGTAGGCCGCGGCGAGCGCGTCCATGGCGAGCACGGCGTGCGGATTGTGGTAGCCGCCCGTCGATACGAACCGGCCGAAGGGATGGGCGTTGTCGACATCGTCGATCCAGACCGGGTTGTCGGTCACCGCCGGCAGCGATTCGGCGGCGACCTCGCCCGCCATCTCCGCCGCGCGCCGCGCCTGCCCCAGCATGCGCGGCAGGATGCGGTAGCTTACCGGCGCCTGGTAGGGGCGCCGCGCGCCGCCGTGGCCGCCGCCGACCCTCGAACGCAGGGCGGCCAGCGCCCAGGCGTCGTGCGGGTTGTTCCAGTAGCTCTCGAGGGTCTCGTGAAGGTGGCCGAGCGGCGTGTTGAAGCCCTCGAAGGACAGCGCGAAGACGTCGGCCGCCCGCTCCAGCCTGGCCCCGGCCGCGAGCGCGGCGTCGACGACGAGGCCGGTGGCCGACGGCGAGCCGTTCACCAGGCCCATCACGTCCTTCTCCTCGGGTTCGATCCGTTCGACAAGGTCCGTGAAGAGGTGGCCGAGCGACAGGATCTCGCCCGCGCCGCCCTGTCCCTTGGCCGGCACCGCGGGCATCCGGTCGGCCTCCAGCATCGCCGCGACTCCGAGGGCGACGCCGGGCGACACCGCGGCGTGGCCTTCGACGAAGTTGGCGAGGCGCGCGAAGACGATTCCCCGGACGACTCGGTCGGGCAGGGGATCGCCCCAGGACGCCGCCGCGCCGACCGGCGACATGCGCGCCCATTCCTTGCGCTCGCCGGGATCGAGCTTCCTTTTCGCGAGCTGGCCCGCGCCGGTGGTGACCCCGTAGATCGTGACGTCGGGATCGTGCCCCAGGACCGCGGCGAGCCGGTCCCGGCCGGCCTCCATGGCGCGCCGCGCTCCGGGGCCCAGGCTCACCGCCTCCCGGTCCCATGCGACCCGGCGCGCGTTGCCGACGGTCAGGTCCGCCCGGCTGTCCACCACAACGGTCATTCTCGTCCTCCGAGGAAAAGCGGGGGATGTCGCGGGCCCGCCCCTTTCCGGAAAGCGCCGGTCCCGCATCCCGGAGGGCGCAGACTCGGCCGGAACCGGTCCCCGGCGCAAGAACTGGCGCCGCCCGAGGCCGTCTGCTAGGGTCTCGCCGCCGCGGTCGGGCGCGGCCGGAGCGTTGGCGACGGCCCCGGAGACGGGAATCGACGAGGAAACGCTCGATGAGGAGTTTGTCATGAAGAGACTCGCGGACCGAGCCGCGCGCGGCCTCGCCCGCCTCCGCAAGGACGAGGACGGCATGACCGCCATCGAATACGCCCTGATCGCGGGCGCCATCGCCACCGCGATCATCGCCGTCTTGCTGATCCTCGGCGAGGACCTCGACGCCCTGTTCGAGGCGACCTCGGGCGCACAGTAGCGGGCCGGCCCCGCGCGCTCCCGTTTCCGGCCCCGGACTCCCGGATGACGGCAAGTTCCGCGTTCCGGACCGCCTAGACCCGACACCGGTCCGACCCGACCCGGAGGCCGCGTGCCCGACATCGAGCCCGAGCGCCTCGCCGCGGTTCTTCTCCCGTTCGGTTTCCCGGCGCTTCTGGCGGTCGCCGCGGCCGGCGACCTCGCGCGCCGCAGGATCGGCAACCGCCTCGCCCTCGCCCTGGCGCTGCTCTACCCGCCCGCCGCGCTGGCCGCCGGCGCCGGCGCGGCGGAGATCGCCTGGCACGTCGGCGCGGGCGCGGCCGTGCTCGCCGCGGGCCTCGCGCTCGCGATGGCGAACCTCCTCGGCGGCGGCGACGCCAAGCTCCTGGCCGCGGCCGCCAGCTGGACCGGCTTCTCCGCGCTCCCCGCGTTCCTGATCGCGGTCGCGCTGGCCGGCGGCGTCATGGCGCTCGCCCTGCTCCTGGCCCGCGCGCTCCCCGGGAGCCGGACCGCGGACTCGGCGCCGCCGGCGCGCGACATGCCCTACGGCCCGGCGATCGCCGTCGGCGGCCTCGTCGTCTGGCCCGAAATGGCTGTCGTTTCCTCGCTCCCGAACCCATGGAGCACGATTCTCCCTACCTGGATCGTTTGAGGCTTCCCCCGGCGATCGATGTGCGAGAGCAACGGCGGGGCGCGATGGAACGCGCGCCGTCCGCCGGCGGGAGCCGTCAGCCGTAGAGGGCTTCCAGGGCCGCGCCGTAGACTTTCTTCACGGCGTGCCGGCGGACCTTCAGGGTAGGCGTCATCCGGCCGTTGTCGACGGTGAAGGGCTCGCCGGCGACCGTCACGCGCTTGACCTTCTCGATCGGCGACAACCGCCGGTTGGCCCGGTCGACGGCGGCCTTCATCTCCGCACGCAGGGCGTCTTCTCCAGCGAGGAGGTCGAGGCGGGGCGGCAGGCCGTGGCGCCTGGCGAAGTCGCCGAGGTAAGCCTCGTCGGGCACGAGCAGCGCCACGAGATGGGGCCTCCTGTCGCCGTAGACCATCGATTGCGCGATCTCGGGCTCGAGGTTCAGGACGCCCTCGACCCTCTGGGGCGCGATGTTGTCGCCGCCGGAGTTGACGATCAGGTCCTTCTTGCGGTCCGTGATGCTCAGGAACCCGTCTTCGTCGAACGCGCCGATGTCGCCGGTGTGGAGCCAGCCGTCCTTCAGCGCCTCGGCGGTCGCCTGGGGGTTGTTCCAGTAGCCGTCCATCAGGAGGCCGCCGCGCACGAGGATCTCGCCGTCCCCGGCGATCCGGACCTCGACCCCGGGCAGGGGCCGGCCGACCGTGGCCATCTTGATCCTGTCGGGCAGGTTGCAGGACACCACGGGCGCCGCCTCCGTCTGGCCGTAGCCCTGCAGCAGGGTCAGGCCCAGCGCCGAGAAGAATGTCCCGACCTCCGGATTGAGCGGCGCTCCGCCCGACACCAGAGCCTTGAGCCTGCCGCCGAAACGTCCGCGCACCTTGTCGCGCACCAGCTTGTCGAGCGCACGGTCCTGAAGGCGCTCCAGGAGACCGGGGCTTTCGCCGTCGAGGCGCCTGGCGCCCAGCGCCACCGCCTTCTCGAAGAACGCCTTCTTCCTGCCGCCCTCGCGGTCGACGCCCGCGAGGATGCGCTGGCGCATCACCTCGTAGAGCCGGGGCACGCACGTCACGATGGTCGGGCGGGCCTCGGGCAGGTTGGCGACCAGCGTGTCGGCGCCCTCGGCGTAGTAGATCTCGGCGCCGATCGAGATCGGGAAGCAGAGACCGGCCGTGTGCTCGTAGGCGTGGGACAGCGGAAGGAACGAAAGGAAGGTCTCGACGCCCGAGAGCAGAGGCGTGAAGGCCCGATGGATGCTCTCGATGTTGGAGAGCAGGGCGCCGTGCGACAGCACCACGCCCTTCGGCAGGCCGCCGGTGCCCGACGTGTAGATGAAGCAGGCGGTGTCCCCGCGCCCGGCCCTGCCGGCCCGCTCCTCGACGGCGCCGGCCCCGGCGGCCCCCCGCGCCCCGGCGTCGTCCCATGGGACGACCGAGACGCCCTCGCGGGCCGCCACGTCGTCCATGGCGATGACGGTCCGGACGCCCGCCGCCGCGCACGCCGGCAGCAGACGCCGGGCGAGGGCCGGGGTGGAGACGATGGCGAGCCGGGCCCCGCTGTCCTCGAGGACATGCTCGTGAAGCGCCTCGGTGTTGGTCGTATAGGCCGGGACCGTGACCGCGCCCGCGGCCATGACGGCGAGGTCCGCGATCGCCCACTTCGGACCGTTCTCGGCGACCAGGACCACGCGGTCGCCCGCTTCGACGCCCAGCTCGACGAGGCCCGCCGAGAGAGCGCGGACATCGTCGGCGACCCGCCGCCATGTCCACGGCCGGTAGGCGCCGTCGCGCTTGGCCCACAGGAACGGCCGGTCGCCGTGACGGCCCGCGATATCGAAGAACATCGTGGCGAGGTTCGGCCAGCGGTCGTAACTCATCGGCGATCCTCCGGCGCCCGTCACCGGGTTCTAGCCGCGCGCCGCGTCGCGGACAAACCGTTTCGCCCTCCCGCCGCTGGCGCCGGAGCGGGACGTCCCCATATGGTGAGGCCGATCCGACCCCGCTTGTTTCCGGGAGCCCGTCATGTCCGACGCCGCCCTGGGCGACCTGCCCGAGTGGGACCTTTCCGACCTCTACGACGGTTCCCGCGACAGCAGGATCGAGGCCGACCTGTCCGGACTGTCGGACGGGGCGCGGGCCTTCGGAAAGGACTTCGAGGGGCGGCTCGACACGCTCGGAGGAGCGGAGCTCGCCGCCGCCATCCGACGCTACGAAGCCCTGCATGACGGGATCGGCCGCGTCGCGAGCTACGCCCAGCTCCTGTTTTCCGCCGACCGGACCGATCCGGACAACGCGCGGTTCCACCAGGATGCGCAGGACCGCCTGACCGGGATCGCCGTCCACCTCGTCTTTTTTCCGCTCGAGATCGCCCGGATCCCCGACGAGACGATGGAAAGGCTGCTGGGCGACGACGGCGTCGCGCGCTACCGGCCGTGGATCGAGGAGACGCGCGCCTTCCGCCCCCACCAGCTCTCGAACGAGGCCGAGACGATGCTCCACGAGCTGTCGCCGGTTGGGGCTCGGTCCTGGACGCGGCTCTTCGACCAGACGGTCGCCGGCCTCCGCTTCGAGGTCGGCGGCGAGACGCTCACCGAGACCCAGGCGCTCGATCTCCTGTCCTCGGCCGATGGGACCCGGCGCCGGTCGGCGGCGCGCGAGCTGGCCCGCGTGTTCAAGGCCAACGAGCCGCTCTTCGCGCTCATCGCCAACACGCTCGCCAGGAGCAAGGCGATCGAGGACGGCTGGCGGCGCTTCGCCCGTCCGATCTCCTCGCGCAACCTCGCCAACCGGGTCGAGGACGAGGTCGTCGACTCCCTGATCGCCGCCGTGCGCGACGCTTTCCCGCGGCTCTCGCACCGCTACTACAGGATGAAGGCGCGCCGGTTCGGCGTCGACAGGCTCGACTGGTGGGACCGCAACGCGCCGCCGCCCGACGGCGACGACCGCGACATCCCCTGGAACGAGGCGCGCGCGATCGTGCTCGACGCCTATGGCGCCTTCGCCCCGGAGATGGCCGGGATCGCGGAGACGTTCTTCGAGAAGAACTGGATCGACGCGCCGGCGCGCGAGGGCAAGGCGGGCGGCGCGTTCTCGCACCCCACGGTCCCTTCGGCCCATCCGTTCATCCTGCTCAACTACCAGGGCAAGGCGCGCGACGTCATGACGCTCGCCCACGAGCTGGGCCACGGCGTCCACCAGGTCCTCGCGGCCGGCCAGGGCGCGTTGCTCGCGGAAACCCCTCTCACGCTGGCGGAGACGGCCTCGGTCTTCGGCGAGCAGCTCACGTTCCGCCGCATGCTCGACGGCGAGAGCGATCCGGCGCGCCGGATCGCGATCCTGACCGGCAAGGTGGAGGACATGCTCAACACGGTCGTGCGCCAGATCGCGTTCTGCGACTTCGAGCGCCGGATTCACGACGCGCGCGGCGAGGGCGAGCTCACGCCGGACGAGATCGGCGACATCTGGATGGCCGTCCAAGCCGAGAGCCTGGGCGACGCCATCGCCCTCGACGACGACTACCGGACCTTCTGGTGCTACATCCCGCACTTCGTCCACACGCCGTTCTACGTCTACGCCTACGCCTTCGGCGATTGTCTGGTGAATGCGCTCTACGCCCACTACCGGGAGGCGGGGGAGGGCTTCCAGCGGCGCTTCCTCGACATGCTCGGGGCCGGCGGCGGCAAGCGGCACCGGGAGCTTCTGGCGCCGTTCGGCCTGGACGCGTCGGACCCGGCGTTCTGGTCCCGGGGCCTCGGCGTGATCGAGGGCTTCATCGACGAACTCGAGGCGGCCGGAGGATGAGCGCGCGCCGCCCCGGCGCGCCTCGCGCGCCCCGGCCGGGGCGGCGCTCCCGCGGAGACCGCCGGTGACCGGACCGGACCGCCGGGAGGCGAACAGGCTGACGGGACGGGCCGCCCGGTATGCGCGGGTCGGCGCGTCCGCGGGCCGGGTCGGCGCGCGCATGGCGGCGGCGCGGCTCCTCGGCGCGCCGGCGGACCGGGGCGGCATGGCCGCCGACCTGCGCCGAGCGCTGGGCGGCCTCAAGGGGCCGCTCATGAAGGTCGCGCAACTGCTGGCGACCATTCCCGACGCGCTGCCGTCGGACTATGCGGCCGAACTCGCCCAGCTTCAGGCGAACGCGCCGCCGATGGGCTGGCCCTTCGTGCGCCGGCGCATGTCGAGCGAATTGGGCCCGGACTGGCGGAGCCGGTTCGGCTCGTTCGAGCGCGAGGCCGCGGCGGCCGCGTCGCTCGGCCAGGTCCATCGCGCCACCGCGACCGACGGTTCTCCCCTGGCCTGCAAGCTCCAGTATCCGGACATGCAGTCGGCCGTGGAGGCGGACCTGACCCAGCTCGGGCTGATCCTGGCGATCTACAGGCGCTACGACCGGGCGGTCGATCCCGGCCAGATCCACGAGGAGATCGCCGAGCGCCTGCGCGAGGAGCTCGACTACGGGCGCGAGGCGCGCCACCAGAAGCTCTACGCGCTGATGCTGAAGGACCAGCCCCGCGTCGCCGTGCCGCGGGCCGTGCCGGAGCTCTCGACACGGCGCTTGCTCACCATGGGCTGGCTCGGCGGGGAGCCGCTGATGGCGGCTCGCTCGCGCCCGATCGAGGAGCGCAACGAGCTCGCCATGGCGATGTTCCACGCCTGGTACGAGCCGTTCTACGGCTTCGGCGCGATCCACGGCGATCCGCACCTGGGGAATTACAAGGTCAGGCCCGACATGGGCGTGAACCTGCTCGACTTCGGCTGCATCCGCATCTTCGCGCCGAAGTTCGTGACCGGGGTCATCGACCTCTATCGCGCGCTGCGGGACGGCGACCGCGCGCTCGCCGTGCACGCCTACGAGACCTGGGGCTTCGCGGGGCTCTCGAACGAGATGATCGACGCGCTCAACCTCTGGGCCGGGTTCGTCTACGCCCCGCTTCTGGAGGACAAGCCGCGCGCGATCCAGGACGAGGGCGCGATGTACGGCGCGCGCGTGGCGTCGAAGGTCCACGCCCGCCTGCGCGAGCTGGGCGGCGTCGCCGTGCCGCGCGAGTTCGTCCTCATGGACCGCGCCGCCATCGGGCTGGGCAGCGTCTTCCTCCACCTCCGGGCCGAAGTGAACTGGCACCGCATCTTCCACGGCCTGATCGAGGGTCACGACGAGGCGAGGCTGGCCAGGCGGCAGAAGGCCGCGCTGGAGGCCGCCGGCCTGCCGGTTTAGGTCCGGCCGGACCGACGCGCGCGGCGGCGGTCCCCGAGCTTGCCGAAGGAGGGACGGACCCGCTTCAGGCGAGCAGGCGCGCCAGGACGGCGTTCAGCACCGGCCAGCCCCGGGCGGTGGCCCGCAGGCCGCCGTCGCCGAGGCGCTCGAGGAAGCCTTCGGCGGCCAGGACGTCCAGGCCCGCGGCGTCGATGCGGGCCTCCCAGCCGGGTCCGCAGGCCCGCGCGAGGTCGGCCCCGCCGAGCCCGTCCTTCAGGCGCAGGCCCATCATCAGGACCTCCGCGATCCGGTCGCCGCCCGCGACCGTCTCGGCCGCGGCGCCGCCGTGACCCCGCCGGGACACGGCGGCGAGCCACGTCTCCGGCGCGCGTTCCTGACGGCGCTGGACGCTGACGCCGCCCGCGCGGTTGAGCCGCCCATGGGCGCCGGGGCCGACGCCGACCCATTCGCCGGAGCGCCAGTAGGTCAGGTTGTGGCGGCTTTCGAAGCCCGGTCGGGCATGGCTGGAGACCTCGTAGGCCGGCAGGCCCGCCGCCTCCGTCAGGGCCTGGGTCAGCTCGTACATCGCGGCCTGCCCGTCCTCCGCCGGCAGGTCGAGCGCGCCGCGCCGGGCCAGGACGTGGAACCGCGTGCCGGGCTCGATGGCGAGCTGGTAGAGCGACAGGTGGCCGGTTCCGAAGTCCAGGGCCTCCGAGAGCTCCCGCTCCCAGGCGGCCGGGGTCTGCCCCATCCGCGCGTAGATCAGGTCGAAGGAGACGCGCGGGAAGGCGCGGCGCGCGAGGCCGAGCGCGGCGCGCGCCCCGGCCGCGTCGTGACGCCGGCCGAGCGCCCGGAGCGCGCCGTCGTCGAGGGCCTGGACCCCGAGCGAGAGGCGGTTGACGCCGGCCGCGCGGTAGCCCGCGAAACGGCCGGCCTCGGCGCTCGAGGGGTTGGCCTCCAGCGTGACCTCCGCGTCGTCCGCGACCGTCCATCCGCGGGCGACGGCGTCCAGGACGGCGGCGACCGTCGCGGGCGCCATCAACGAGGGCGTGCCGCCGCCGAAGTAGACGCTCGCGACCGGGCGGCCCGGCGCGACCGCCGCCATGTGAGCCGTCTCGCGGACCAGCGCCCCGCGCCAGGCGGCCTCGTCGACCGCCTCGCGGACATGGCTGTTGAAGTCGCAATAGGGGCACCTGGACCGGCAGAACGGCCAGTGGACGTAGACGCCGAAGCCCGGGCCGGCGTCCGTCATGCGCGCCTGTCGGCGGCGGCGGTCATCCTGGCGAAGGCGCGGGCGCGGTGGTTGAACGCCGCCTTCTCGGCCGGCGTCATCTCGCCGAAGGTGCGGTCGTCGCCGTCGGGCGCGAAGCAGGGATCGTAGCCGAACCCGTTGGCGCCGCGCGGCGGGAACCGCAGGCGACCGTCGACGCGGCCCTCGAAGACGCGGACCCCGCCGCCGGGCCGGGCCAGGGCCAGGGCGCAATGGAAGCTCGCGCGCCGGTCGGGGCCGCCGCCCAGCTCCCGCTCGAGACGCGCCATGGCGAGAGTGAAGTCCCTGCCTGGTCCGCCCCAGCGCGCCGAACGGACCCCCGGCGCGCCGCCCAGCGCCGGGACCGCGAGGCCGGAATCGTCGGCGAGCGCGGGCAAGCCCGACGCCTCCGCCGCGGCCCGGGCCTTGAGGACGGCGTTGGCCTCGAAGGTCTCGCCGGTTTCCTCCGGTTCGGAGAGGCCGAGCGCGGCGGCGCCCACGGCCTCGACGCGGAACGGGCGCAGCAGGTCCTCGATCTCGCGCGCCTTGCCGGCGTTGTGGGTGGCGATCACCAGCCTGGGGGGCAGCGCCGGCCGCACGGTCACCGGTCGAGCCCCAGGGCCGCCTTCTGGAGGCCGACCAATTCGGCGACGCAGGCCCCGGCGAGATCGAGCAGGCGGTCGAACGCGGCGCGGGAGAAGACGGCGCCCTCGGCGGCGGCCTGGACCTCCACGAGGGCGCCCGCGCCGGTCATGACGATGTTGGCGTCGGCGTCCGCGGCCGAATCCTCGCCGTAGTCGAGATCGGCCAGCGCCACGCCGCCCACGACGCCGCAGGAGACCGCCGCCACATGGTCGCGGAGGAGCGGCGCGCCGCCCGGCCCGCGGCCGGCGAGCGCGGCGTGGAGCGCCACGAAACCGCCGGTGATCGCGGCGGCGCGGGTGCCGCCGTCGGCCTGGATGACGTCGCAGTCGATCCTGATCTGGCGTTCGCCCAGCGCCTCCAGGTCGGTCACGGCGCGCAGGCCGCGCCCGATCAGGCGCTGGATCTCCTGGGTGCGTCCCGACTGCCGTCCGCGGGCGGCCTCGCGGTCGGTCCGGGTGTGGGTCGAGCGCGGCAGCATGCCGTATTCGGCCGTGACCCAGCCCCGTCCCCGTCCCTTCAGCCACGGCGGCACGCGCTCCTCGATCGTGGCCGCGCACAGCACGTGGGTGTCGCCGAAACGCGCCATGCACGAGCCCTCGGCGTGCCTGGCGAAGCCGGCTTCGAGAACGACGGGGCGGAGCGCCCCGGGCGCGCGGCCGTCCGATCGGGCCATGGCGGTCCCCCTTCCGCTGGCGGACGGAGCCTACGGCGCGTCCGCCCCCGACGGAAGCGCCGCGGTTTCCCCGCCGCCCGCGGCGTCCCTCGATACGGCGCCGACGCGCCACCTCGGGATGAGGGAATGGCGTGCTTTGTCCACATCCGGAACCTCCCTCATCCCGAGTAGCGTCCACGAGGCGCGTATCGAGGGACGATCCGGGGCAGGGCGGTCGGCGGGGCGTTGACCCGCGCCCGGCCAGCGCCTACATGCTGTGCGCGCGCCGGAGGCCGCCGCGCCCCGGAAACGGACGATGATTCAGGAACTTAACGAACGCAGCCGCGAGATCTTCCGAACCCTGGTGGACGAGTACGTCCGCACCGGGGAGCCGGTGGGCTCGCGCACGATCTCGAAACGGCTCCCCGGCGCGCTCTCGCCGGCCTCGGTGCGCAACGCGATGGCCGACCTGGAGGCCGCCGGCCTGCTGGCCGCGCCCCACGCCAGCGCCGGCCGCCAGCCGACCGACCTGGGCCTCCGGTTCTTCGTCGACGGGCTGCTGCAACTCGGCGACCTCGCGTCCGACGAGCGGTCGGCGATCGAGGCGGCCTGCGAGGAGTCCGGGCGCGCCTTCGACGATGTGCTGCAGTCGGCCACGGGCCTGCTGTCGGGCCTGTCGCACCATGCCGGCGTGGTCGTCGCGCCGAAGCAGGAGGCGGCCTTCCGCCACGTCGAGTTCGTCTCCCTGGCGCCCGACCGGGCGCTCGCGATCGTCGCGCACGAGAACGGCGCGGTCGAGAACCGCGTCGTCGCGCTCGGGCCGGGCGTCACGCCCCAGGCGCTGATCCGGGCGGGCAACTACCTCTCCTCGCGCCTGGCCGGGCGCACGCTGGACGAGGCGCGCGACGAGATCCTCCGGGAGCTGGCGCGCCACGAGGCGGAGCTCGACGCGCTTTCGCGGCGCGTCGTGGAGGCGGGCCTCGCGACCTGGTCGGGCGGCAACGCGCCCGGGGAGCGGGCGACCCTGATCGTGAAGGGTCAGGCCAACCTGCTCGACGACGTGCGCGCGCTGGCGGACCTCGAGCGCATCCGCGACCTGTTCGACAAGCTCGACCGGGGCGAGCACATGATGCAGCTCATCGACCTCACCCAGGAGGCCGAGGGCGTCAGCATCTTCATCGGCGCCGACAACGAGCTGTTCCGGCTTTCGGGCTGCTCGACCATCGTCGCGCCGGCGTCCGACGAGGGCGGCCGTTTCATCGGCGCGCTCGGCGTGATCGGCCCGACCCGCATGAACTACGCCCGGATCATCCCCATGGTGGACTACACGGCCAAGGTCGTGGGCCGCCTGCTGAGCTGACCGGGGACCACCCACCGCGCCACGGAACCGACATGAACGACGAGACCGGGACAACACCCGAACCCCCCGAGCCCGATGAAACGCCGGCGGCGGCCGACGACGGCCGGACCGCCGGGGACGAGGCGGCCGGAGACCGGCCGGAGACCGGCGCTGGCGAGGCCGGCGGCGACGCGCCCGAGGGCGCGGCCCCGGACGATGGCGGCGAAGGAGCGGCCGGCGGGCCCGGCGCGAGGATCGCGGCGCTGGAAGGCGAGGTCGCCGGCCTGACCGACCGCCTGCTGCGCGCCGCCGCCGAGCTGGAGAACGAGCGCAAGAGGGCCCGCAGGGACCGCGAGGACGCGGCGAAGTTCGCGGCCCGGAAGTTCGCCGAGGACATGCTCGCGGTGGCCGACAACCTCTCCCGCGCGCTCGACGCGGCGACCGGCGAGGCGCGCGAGGCCGCCGCCGGGGGTCTCGTCGAGGGCGTCGAGCTGACGATGAAGGAACTCGACGGCGCGCTCCGGCGCCACGGCGTCGAGCCGGTCGAGGCCGCCGGCGCGCGCTTCGATCCGAACCTGCACCAGGCCATGTTCGAGGCCGAGACGGCCGACGTGGAGCCTGGCGCGGTCATGCGGGTGCTGAGGACCGGCTACACCATCCACGGCCGCCTGCTGCGCCCGGCCATGGTCGGCGTCGCCAAGGCCCCGGCCCCGGACCGGGACGAGCCGCCGGAGGCGTAGGGCGCTGGCGGGCCGGCGCGCGCATGGGATGAGCCGGGGGACGACGGATGCATGACGTGGCCTTGCCGGAGCTCCTGTCCTCGCGCGGTTTCGAGGGCGCCGGCGCGGATCTGGCGCTGGCCGAGCTGCGCCGGCTCGGCCTGACCCGCCGCGGCAAGACGCGCATCGCCTCGGCGAAGATCGGGGCGGTCGACGAGGCTCTCGGCGCGGCCTTTCTGCGCCGCTGTTCCAAACCCGCCTGCCGGCGCGACGCGAGCGACGCCCGCGTGGAGGTCTTCGTCTCCGCCGGGCATTGCGAGATCTGCGGCGGGAGCGACAACCGCCGGGCGGTGGAGGACATGCTGGCCGCGATGCGGCGCGCGGGATACGCGAGGCTGCTGGTGGCCGGCGGGTCGCCGGGCACGCGCGGGGACCTCGAGCGGCTTTGCGCGGGCCGCGTCGGGCTGCGTTTCGTCACCGAGGAGACCACGCCCAACAGGAAGACCGTCGGATCGCTTCTCGGCTGGTCGGACATCGCCGCCGTCTGGACCTCCACCGAGATATCGCACAAGGCGACGGCCGTCCTGCGCGGCCCGAAGGTCCTGAAGGTCCCGAGGCGCGGCGTGGCGGCGCTGGCCGCCGCCGTGCGGGACCGCTGCGAGGCCGCCGGCCGGTCCGGCCCGTAGTCCTCGCCGCCACCGGGGCTCACGGAGGGGTCCGGTACATCCTCTCCATGACCTCGACGATGTCCGGGGCCGATCCGAGGAAGCGCCGCGCCGCGGCGGCGACCAGCTCGTCGGGAATCCCGTGCAGCGCCTCGGCCACCGGGCCGGCGATGGCGGCGAGCGTGTCGGCGTCTCCGCCCAGGGAGATGGCGTTGCGCACGGCGTCCTCGAAGTCCGTCGATTCGAGCGCGCAGACGAGGGCTTCGGGGACGGTCCCCTGGCAGGTCTCGTCGAAGCGGTAGCCCGGCCGGATCAGGTCCACGGTGCGCGAGAGGTCGTAGCCGTAGGCGGCCTCGATCGTCCGGCGGACGCGCCCCGCGCGGGCGCCTTGGAACGCGAGCCAGATGGCGTGCGCGACGGCCCGCGCGCCCTTCATCCCCTCGGGATGGTCGTGGGTGACGGCGGTCGCCCGGTCGGCGGCGGCGAGCGCCTCCCCGAGCGGCCGGCGCCGGTTGAGGAAGGCGGCCGGAGAGACCCGCATGGCCGCGCCGTTGCCGAAGCTCCCGTAGGGCGCCGGGTCCGCGCTCCCGATCCAGCCCGCGAACATGCCGCCGTAGCCGCGGCCCGGATGGCGCCGGCACCACCGTTGCAGGGCGGCGGCGGGAGGCGAGCCGTCCAGCAGGATTTCGGCGACGGCCGCCGTACACACCGAGTCGTCCGTGTAGTCGCAGCGCGGGCCGAAGAACGGAAACGCCTTCGTCCCGATCGGGTCCCATTCGTACATGGACCCGGCGATGTCGCCGACGATCGCTCCCCACATGGCGGCGGACCCTACCGCGCCATGACGGCGCCCATGCCGCTCGTGTCCGGCATGGCGTCGAGGTAGGAGAAGGTCCCCTCGCCGGCCATCTCGCGGCCCCAGGCCAGGAGCGGGGCGTAGGTCGCGCGGAACAGGCTGCCGCCGGTGCTGATCCGCCGCACGCCGAGGCGCGCCATGCGCTCCAGGGTCGCCGTCCCGCCCAGGCCCACCGCCACGTTGAGCGGGCCGCCGGTCTCCCCGATCAGGCGTTCGAGCGTGGCGTCTTCGGTCGGTCCCGGCGCGTAGAGGCAATGGGCGCCCGCCTCGCGGAAGCGCTTGAGGCGGCGGACCGCCTCGCCCAGCGGGTCGTCATGGCCGCGGAGGAAGCACTCGGCCCGCGCCGTCAGGGTGAAGGCGACGCCCGAGGCGTCGGCCGCCTCGCGGGCGGCGGCGACGCGCTCGGCCGCGAGGCCGATGTCGTAGTAGGGGTTCCCGGCGTCGCCGGTGTAGTCCTCGATACCGCCGCCGGCCATGCCTTCCGCGACCGCGCGCCGGACGCAGGCCGCCACCTCCCCGGGGCCGTGGCCGTAGCCGTTCTCGAGATCGCCGTTGACCGGCAGGTCGACGGCCCGGGCGATCGCGCCGTGCTCGGCCATGATGGCGTCGAAGGACGCCGCGCCGGGCCCGTCGTCGCGCGCCCTGGCGTAGTTCATGCCCAGGCTCGTGGTGGCCAGGGCCGCGAGCCCGCAGGTCTCCAGCAGCCGCGCGCCGCCCGCGTCCCAGGCGTTGGCCATCGCGAAGGGTTCGTCCGCCTCGTGCAGGCGGCGGAAGGCGAGGGCCTTGTCGGCGAGGGAGGGGGCCATGACGCGGGACTCCGACGGAGGGCGTCCACGCTAGACCGTTTCCATCCCGCGCGGAAACGCTCCGGCCCCTTCTCTCTCCCCCACCCCGATCGGGTTCCGAAGGGGCCGTATCGAGAGCCTGCCCCGGGCTTGCCGAAGGGGCCGGCCGCGCCCTTGCGCGGCGGGCCGCGGCTCCCATATCACACACTGCCGGAAAGGGATTTCGGGGGTCCGGCCCGAGGCGCCTCGCGCGGGCCTCGCCACGGATCCGCCCATGCAGGGAGTTCGACCCATGAGCAAAGTGATCGGTATCGACCTCGGCACCACGAACTCGTGCGTCGCGGTCATGGAGGGCGGAAGCGCCCGCGTCATCGAGAATTCCGAGGGCGGGCGGACGACGCCGTCGATCGTCGCCTTCGCCGAGGACGGCGAGCGCCTCGTCGGCCAGGCCGCCAAGCGCCAGGCGGTGACCAACCCCGAGGCGACGCTGTTCGCGATCAAGCGCCTGATCGGCCGCACCTTCGACGACCCGATGACCCGGAAGGACAAGGACCTCGTCCCTTACGGGATCGTCAAGGCCGGCAGCGGCGACGCCTGGGTCGAGGCCCGCGGCGAGACCTACAGCCCCAGCCAGATCTCCGCCTTCATCCTGCAGAAGATGAAGGAGACCGCCGAGGCCCACACCGGCGGAGCCGTCGCCCAGGCCGTCATCACCGTTCCGGCCTACTTCAACGACAGCCAGCGCCAGGCCACGAAGGACGCCGGCAAGATCGCCGGCCTCGAGGTCCTGCGCATCATCAACGAGCCGACGGCCGCCGCGCTCGCCTACGGCCTCGACAAGAAGGAGTCGGGCACCATCGTCGTCTACGACCTCGGCGGCGGCACCTTCGACGTGTCCGTGCTCGAGATCGGCGACGGCGTCTTCGAGGTGAAGTCGACCAACGGCGACACCTTCCTGGGCGGCGAGGATTTCGACAAGCGCGTGCTCGACTACCTGGCCGGGGAGTTCAAGAAGGAGAACGGCATCGACCTGCGCGCCGACAAGCTGGCGCTGCAGCGCCTGAAGGAGGCGGCCGAGAAGGCCAAGATCGAGCTGTCGAGCGCGGTCCAGACCGAGGTCAACCTGCCGTTCATCACCGCCGACGCCTCGGGCCCGAAGCACCTCGCCATCAAGCTCACCCGCGCCAAGCTCGAGGCGCTGGTCGACGAGTTGATCGAGCGCACCATGACGCCCTGCCGCAAGGCGCTCAAGGACGCGGGCCTCTCGGCCGGCGAGATCGACGAGGTGGTGCTGGTCGGCGGCATGACCCGGATGCCCAAGGCGCAGGAGAAGGTCCAGCGGTTCTTCGGCCGGGAGCCCCACAAGGGCGTGAACCCCGACGAGGTGGTCGCCATCGGCGCGGCGATCCAGGCCGGCGTCCTGCAGGGCGAGGTCAAGGACGTGCTCCTGCTCGACGTCACGCCGCTGTCGCTGGGCATCGAGACCCTGGGCGGGGTCTTCACCCGCCTGATCGACCGCAACACGACGATCCCCACCCGCAAGAGCCAGGTGTTCTCGACCGCCGAGGACAACCAGACCGCGGTGACGATCCGGGTCTTCCAGGGCGAGCGCGAGATGGCGGCCGACAACAAGATGCTGGGCCAGTTCGACCTGGTGGGCATTCCGCCGGCGTCGCGCGGCCTGCCCCAGATCGAGGTCACCTTCGACATCGACGCCAACGGCATCGTCAACGTCCAGGCCAGGGACAAGGCCACCGGCAAGGAGCAGCAGATCCGCATCCAGGCCTCGGGCGGGCTCGGCGACGACGAGATCGAGACCATGGTCAAGGACGCCGAAAGCCACGCCGAGGAGGACAAGAAGCGGCGCGCCGTCGTCGAGGCCCGCAACCGGGCCGACGGCCTGATCCACGGCGCGGAGCAGCAGCTCGCGGAGCACGGCGAGCGTGTCGATCCCGCCGTCAGGGGCGAGATCGAGGCGGCGGTCGCCGACCTCAGGTCGGAGCTCGCCAACGAGGACGCCGGAACCGAGGCGATCGAGGCGAAGACCCAGGCCCTGGCGCAGGCGGCCATGAAGATGGGCGAGGCGATCCACAAGGCCCAGCAGGAGGCCGAGG
Organism: uncultured Alphaproteobacteria bacterium; assembly: GCA_958295695.1. Taxonomy (GTDB): domain Bacteria; phylum Pseudomonadota; class Alphaproteobacteria; order SP197; family SP197; genus SP197. The sequence continues at coordinate 226,131 of OY282363.1, forward strand.
CGGCCTCGGGCGGCGGGGCCGCCGGTCCCGGCGCGGACGGCCCATCCTCCGACGACGGCGTCGTCGACGCCGACTTCGAGGAGGTCGACGACGACAAGAAGACCGGCGCCGCCTGATCCGGGCGCGGGGCGAGACCGGGCCGCGCCGCCTCCCGGAACCGGCGGAGCGATGACGGACCATGGCGAAGCGCGACTACTACGAGGTGCTGGGCGTCGACCGCGGGGCCGACGGCGAGGCGCTCAAGAGGGCCTACCGCAAGCTCGCCATGGCCCACCACCCCGACCGCAACAAGGACGACGCGGCGGCGGAGCGGAAGTTCAGGGAGGTCGGCGAGGCCTACGAGGTCCTGAAGGACGAGCGAAAGCGCGCGGCCTACGACCAGTTCGGCCACGCCGCCTTCGAGGGCGGCGCGGGCGGCGGCGCCCACGGGCACGACTTCTCCTCGAGCTTCGCGGACGTCTTCGACGACCTGTTCGGCGAGTTCATGGGCGGCGGACGCCGGCGCGGCCAGGGCGGCGGCCAGCGCGGCGCCGACCTGCGCTACAACATGGAGGTCTCCCTCGAGGAGGCCTTCTCGGGCAAGCAGGCCAGGATCCGCGTGCCCACGGCGGTCGCCTGCGAAGCCTGCGGCGGCAGCGGCGCCGACGACCCCGACGCCACGGCGGCATGCCCGCACTGCGGCGGACGCGGCAAGACGCGCGCCCAGCAGGGCTTCTTCTCCATCGAGCGGACGTGCCCGGCCTGCGGCGGCGCGGGCAAGGTGATCCGCGATCCCTGCGGGGCCTGCTCCGGCGCGGGACGGGTGCGGAAGGACAAGACGCTCGACGTCACCATCCCCGCGGGCGTGGACGACGGCATGCGCATCCGGCTCTCCGGCGAGGGCGAGGCCGGCGCGCGTGGCGGGCCCGCGGGCGACCTCTACATCGTGCTGTCGGTCGGGACCCACCCGATCTTCCAGCGCGACGGCGCCACGATCTATTGTCCCGTGCCGATCCCGGTGACGACCGCCGCGCTGGGCGGGACCATCGAGATCCCCACCATCGAGGGCCGGCGCGCCAAGGTCGCGGTCCCGGCGGGCGCCCAGACCGGCCGCCAGTTCCGCCTGCGCGGCAAGGGCATGACCGGCGTGCGCGGCGCGGCGCGCGGCGACATGATCATCGAGACCGTCGTCGAGACCCCGGTCGACCTCACCCCGCGCCAGAAGGAGCTCCTGAGGGCGTTCGACGAGGCCGGCGCGGGCAAGCGCCACAACCCGGAATCGGAAGGCTTCTTCGCCAGGGTCAAGGAGCTCTGGCAGGACCTGACGGACTGAGGGCGGGCCGGCGCCGCGCGTGACATCGGCGCGCGGGCCGCGTATTCAAGAGGCCATGACGGTCGGGATCGGGATCTGCGGCGCGGCGGGCCGCATGGGGCGCATGCTGACGCGGACGGCGCATGCGCGCGCCGGCGCGCGGGTCGCCGCGGCCAGCGAGCGGCCGGGCAATCCGGCGGTCGGCCGCGACGCGGGCGAACTGGCGGGCCTGGAGCCCCTGGGCGTCGCGGTCGGCGACGACCGGGAGGCGCTGTTCGCCTCCAGCGACGTGGCGGTCGACTTCACGGCGCCGGACTCCACCGTCGCCAACGCGCGCCGGGCGGCGGCGACCGGGACCGGACTGGTGGTCGGCACGACCGGGCTTTCGGCCGGCGACCGGGCGGCGCTGGCCGAATGCGCCGCGTCGGCGCCGATCGTCTTCGCCGCCAACATGAGCCTGGGCGTGAACCTGCTGCTCGGCGTCACCCGCCGGGTCGCCGCAGCGCTCGACGAGGACTTCGACATCGAGATCGTCGAGATGCACCACCGCCACAAGGTCGACGCGCCGTCGGGCACCGCGCTGGCGCTCGCGGAGGCCGCGGCGGCGGGCCGCGGCGTGGACCTCGCCGCCGTGGCCGACCGGGGGCGCGACGGCGCGACCGGCCCGCGCCGGCGGGGCGCGATCGGCATGGCGGCCCTGCGCGGCGGCGACGTCGTGGGCGAGCACGCCGCGATCTTCGCGGCCGACGGCGAGCGCGTCGAGATCGGCCACAGGGTCACCGACCGGGGCGTTTTCGCCCGCGGCGCCATAACCGCCGCGCTGTGGGCGCACGGGCGCGCCCCCGGCCTCTACGGCATGGAGGACGTGCTCGGCCTCGGGGCGTGAGCCCGGCCCCCCTTCGACAGGCCCGGGGCGGGACCCCTTCGACGCGCGGCCTTCGGCGGCGACCCGGGGCGAGGGAGAGGTCGGGCGGGGGACCGGCGGCGTCCCGCGGTCAGGAAGCCCTTTCCCGGTCGCGCGAGCCCGACTTCGTGACGTAGGCGATGGCGCAGTGCTCCTCGCAGTACGGCTTGCCCGGCGCCGCGTCCCTGCCGCAGAAGTGGAAATCCTCGTCGCCGGGATCGCCGAACGGCCAGCGGCACATCTGCGCGCCGAGGTCGATCACGTCGCCGATGCGGGCCGGCGCCCGCGCCTTCCGCCTCGGCGACGGGCCGGACGCCTTCTCCGGGGCCCTGGCGGCGATCGGCGACGGGCGCGGATCGAGACCGAGACGGTGGGACTTGCCGACGACCGCGTTCTTCGAGACGCCGAGGTCGCGGCCGATCGCCGCGGTGCTGAGGCCCCGCGTCCACAGCTCTCTCAGTCGCGCGATCTTCTCGTCGGTCCAGCTCATGCCGTGTCCAGCGTCGGAAGGGGTTGCGCCGTCGGCCGCAAGGGGCGCGCACCATCGCGGCGGCCGGCGCCGCCGTCAAGGGCGAGCGGCCTCCGGGCGGCGCGGAAGCCGGCCGCGTCGCGGCGGCGTTGCTCCTCCGGGGGCGGCGTCCTAAACAGGGCCGTTCCTCCGGAGGGCCGTTCGTGGCGGCGACGACGATCGACGGACTGCTGGAAGCGGGCGCGGCGGACGCGCCGGCGATCGGAGCGCCCGGCCGCGAACCGCTCGACTACGCCGGCCTCGGCGGACAGGTCGAACGGACCGTCGCCTTTCTGAACGCGCGCGGCGTCGGGCGGGGCGACCGCGTCGCCATCGTGCTGCCCAACGGCCCGGAGATGGCCTCGGCCTTCGTCGCGGTCGCCGCCGGCGCGACCGCCGCGCCGCTCAACCCAGCCTACCGCGCCGGCGAGTTCCGCTTCTTCCTCGAGGACCTGGGCGCGCGGCTGCTCGTGACCGCGCCGGACATCGCCCCGGAGGCCGTCGGCGTCGCCCGCGGCCTCGGCATGGGCGTCGCGGAGCTCGTCGTCCCGGACGGCGCGCCGGCGGGCCGCTTCGACCTCGCGATGCGGTCGCCGCCCGCCGCGGGCGGCGGCGGGCCGGCGGGCCGGTCCGCGCCGGAGGACACCGCGCTGGTGCTCCACACGTCGGGGACCACGTCCCGGCCCAAGGTCGTGCCCCTGACGTGGGCCAACCTCGGCGCGTCGGCGGGCCACATCGTGGCGAGCCTGGCGCTCCGCGCCGGGGACCGCTGCCTCAACGTCATGCCGCTCTTCCACATCCACGGGCTCGTCGGCGCGGTGCTGTCGAGCCTGGCGGCGGGCGCCAGCGTCCATTGCGCGCCGGGCTTCGACGCGCTGAGGGTCTTCGCCCGGTTCGACGCGGTCGCGCCGACCTGGTACACGGCCGTGCCCACCATGCACCAGGCGATCCTCGCGCGCGCGCCGCGCAACCGGGCGAGCGTCGAAAGGCTCGGCCTGCGCTTCATCCGCTCGTCCTCGTCGTCGCTGCCGCCGCGGGTCATGGAGGAGCTCGAGGCGGCCTTCGGCTGTCCCGTCATCGAGTCCTACGGCATGACCGAGGCCGCGCACCAGATGGCGTCGAACCCGCTGCCGCCCGCGCCGCGCCATCCCGGCTCCGTCGGCGTCGCCGCGGGGCCCGAGATCGCGATCGCGAGCGAGGAGGGAGCCGCCCTTCTGGCGCCCGGCGAGACCGGCGAGGTCGTGATCCGCGGGCCGAACGTCACCGCGGGCTACGAGAACAACCCCGCCGCCAACGCGGAAGCCTTCGTGGACGGCTGGTTCCGCACGGGCGACCGGGGAACGCTCGACGCCGAGGGCTACCTGCGGCTCGCCGGCCGGCTCAAGGAGATCATCAACCGGGGCGGCGAGAAGATCGGCCCGCGCGAGGTCGACGAGGTCCTGATGGACCACCCGGCCGTGGCCCAGGCCGTCGCCTTCGCCGTGCCGCACGCCAGGCTCGGCGAGGACGTGGCCGCCGCCGTCGTGCTGAAGCGGGGCGCCGACGCCGACGAGCGGGCGCTCAAGGATTTCGCCGCCCGCCGCCTGGCCGGTTTCAAGGTGCCGCGCAGGGTGCTGTTCCTCGACGAGATCCCGAAGGGCCCCACCGGCAAGCTCCAGCGCGTCGGGCTCGCGGGGAAGCTCGGGCTGGCGTGACCAGGATCGCCGTCTACGGCGCCGGCGCCATCGGCGGCTACCTGGGCGCGCTCCTGGCCGACGCCGGCGCGGACGTCACGCTGATCGCGCGCGGCCCCCATCTGGCCGCCATGCGGGAGAACGGGCTCGTCCTCGTAAGCGGCGGCCGGCGCGCCGCGCGCCGGGTCGCCGCCACCGGCGATCCGGGCGAGGCGGGCGAGCAGGACTACGTCGTCGTCGCGCTCAAGGCCCACTCCGCGTCCGGCGCGGTGGAGGCCATGCGGCCGCTCCTCGGCCCCCGGACCGCCGTCGTCACCGCCGCGAACGGCGTGCCCTGGTGGTACTTCCACGGCCTCGACGGCCCGTGGCGCGACCGCCGGCTCGACAGCGTCGATCCGGGCGGGCGGCAGTGGGACGGCATCGGCCCGGAGCGGGCCATCGGATGCGTCGTCTACCCCGCCTGCGCCATCGACGAGCCGGGCGTCGTCCGCCACATCGAGGGCGACCGCTTCGTCCTGGGCGAGCCTTCGGGCGAGAAGACGGCGCGGGTGGAGCGGCTGGCCGGGCTGATGCGCCGGGCGGGCCTCAGGGCCCCGGTGAAGGCCCGCGTCCGCGACGCCATCTGGGTCAAGCTCTGGGGCAACCTGTGCTTCAACCCGGTCTCGGCGCTGACCGGGGCGACGCTCGGGGAGATCGGCGCCGACCCCGCCCTGCGGGCGCTCTGCCGGGCCATGATGCTGGAGGCCCAAACCGTGGGCGAGCGCCTCGGCGCGCGTTTCGCCATCGACGTGGACCGGCGGATCGACGGCGCCGTCGCGGTCGGCGCGCACCGCACCAGCATGCTGCAGGACCTGGAGAAAGGCCGGCCCCTGGAGATCGACGCGCTGGTCGCCGCCGTCCAGGAGCTGGGCCGCGCGGTCGGCGCGCCGACGCCCACCCTCGACGCCGTGCTCGCGCTGATCCGGCGCAAGGCCGAACTGGCGGGCCTCTACCGGCGGTGAGGCTCCTCGCGCTTTCGCGATGGCGGAGCATGCTTGGCGCGCAACGAAAAGGGGGAGAGGCAGGGCCTCTCCCCCATATTTGTCTGACGGCTCCGCAACGGGAACCGTCATTACTGTAGCTGCTCTCCAAAACAGCGTCCGATGGTTGATCGGATTCCACGCGGAAGTCAATATGTTTCCGGTCGAATCTGTCTGGAGTTTTCCCATGAAGGTTGGATGGGGCATCGATGTCGGCGTGGCCAGCCTCGGTTTCGCGGTGGTCGAACTGGATGGCGCGGACCGACCGGAGAGGCTGATCGACGGTGTTTCCCTCGTGTATCCGGCGCCAACGGGAGCGGCGGAGCGGACACGCTACAAGTCCATGCGAACGCAAAACAAGAGGCGCGGCGACCGAATGAAGGCGTTGCGTTCGGAGCTCGCGCGTCTGTTCGACCTCGACTCCGGCTTCGATTCGGAACACGTCTGTCCCGACCTTGCCGACGGCGCCAAGAAAGATGGAGAGCCGAGACGCAACACCTCCCGTGTCCGCTTGCGGGCGCATGGCCTGTCCGGCTGCTTGACCGCCGGCGATCTGGCCCGCGCCGTTCTGCACTTGGCGAAGAACCGGGGCCAGCGCCTGACGCGCGGCCTCAAGGACAACCCCAGCACTGACGCCAAGCAGCAGGAGAAAGACGCCAAGGAACGCCAAACCGTGGCGGACACCGCCAAAGAGACCGAGCAGGCTCTCGCGACGCTCGGTATCGAGCTCGGGCTCGACGGTCCCGCCCACCCCTCGCAACTGTTGATGAGAAGGGCTGGCGCGAAGGGAACGACGCGGCTGAAGAAGGACCGGGACGGGATGCCAATCTTCACCTGCGCCCTGGCGCGGGCGGAACTGGACGCTTTGCTGAAGGTCCAACAGCGTTACCACGAAAAGGCGCTGACGGATGAGGTTTGCGAGACACTCAAGAAGATGGTCTTCGAGGAAGCGGAGCCGAAGGCGCCGACCATCGGCAAATGCCGCTACGGCGTCCGCGATATGGACGGCGAGATCGAGACCAGACTGCCGCGCGGCAGCGACCTTTTTCAGCGCAAGCGGATTTTCGAGGAGGTCAACAACCTGCGCCGGATCTCGTCGCGGACGGCGGCGGAAGAGCTCTTGGACATGGCGCAGCGTGACCGCCTCGCATCCCTGCTGCTCGACGGACGAGATCTGACCGCCGCCGGTGTCCGCGACGCGCTGAAGCTGGGACGCGGCGCGTTGGCCGACAAAACCAGCCTGGATATCTCGGACCGACGCAAGGGCCGGAAGACGGCCGGCAAGCTCCAGGGTCATCCGCTCGCCGCCGCCATGCATAAAGCGAATGCTCTGGAGCAATGGCGGAACTTCGATGAGGCCCGGCGAGAGAAGATCGCGGAACTTGTCCGCCGCGACGAATTGACGGCGCTTGGCCTTTCCGAGGAAGCCGTCAAGGCGCTTTCCGACGCCCGCCTGCCGGCGACGTATTCCGCCGCGGGCGAGACGGCGACGCGGAAGCTCCTGACGGAGTTGGAGGCGGACGTCATTTCCAACCACGAGGCGGAGCAGCGCGCCGGGCTGGAAGCTCTGGACCCGCCGCCACCCCTCCTCGACCGGTTGCCTTACTACGGGGAAGTCCTGCAAGGGTGGTGCATCGGAGGCGACGGCGACCCCGTCGGCTCCGACGAAGCGCGTCTCGGCCGCATCCCCAACCCGGTCGTGCACGTGGCGCTCAACCAGTTGCGCAAGACCGCCAACGTCTATCTGGACCTCTACGGCAAACCCGCCCGGATCTGCGTCGAACTGGCCCGCGACCTCAACAAGAGCGCCGAGGATCGCGAAAGAGTCGAGGCAGAGGCCGCCGGCAACCGCAAGAAGAACGAAAAGCACATCGAAACGCTGGGAGCTCACAAACGCAAGCTCAATCGCGAAGACTTGCTCCGAATAAAGCTACACCGGATGCAGGACGGAGAATGCTTGTATACGGGGCAACCGATCTGCGTGGAGAACCTTTTCGACGGATCGGTGCAGGTCGACCATATCCTGCCCCGAGCCGAGACCTTGGACGACGGAATCGCCAACCTCGCTCTGACGTTCGAGGGGGCCAATCGGTTCAAGGGCAAGCGGCCACCTTTCGAAGCCTTCGGTCAGGGCTACCGAGATCAGGATTACGCGCACATCCTCCGACGTGCTGAGAAGCGCGGCAAGAACGTCTACTGGCGTTTCAGGGAAGACGCCATGGACCGTTACAAGGACGAGGACGCCTTTCGGTCGAGGTTCCTCAACGACACCCGTTATGTCGCCAGGATGGCGGCGCGCTATCTGTCGTGCGTCTGCGCCGACCCCGACCGCACCGTCAGCCTGAATGGGCGGATCACGTCGATCCTCCGCCAAAAATGGGGTCTCCATACCTTGATCCGGGACATCATGATCGACGAGGGTCGCCTCGACTCCGCCGACATCGTGTCCCCCGAAGACGGGGAGGCCCGCGACGAATTACAAGCTCGGCGCAAACGCGCGGACAAGATACGCTGGGACCACCGGCGCCACCTGCTGGATGCGGTTGTCGCCGCCTGCACGACCCGAAGCGACGTGCAGCGCCTCCAGACTCTCGCTGGGCTGGGCGCGGACGACGAAAGCGCTGGCGAGAGTCTCGCTCGGGTTCGCCGCAACGCTGGAGTATGCTGGCGGCCCGGTTTTCGGGAAGCCGTCAAGACCTTTCTGCGGAACCCGGAGTGTCGCGGCGACGCGGCGGGCAAACGGCCCGTCACCTCGGTGGTCGCCAAGGCCGACCACGACCCGCGAGGCCGGCTTCACGAGGAAACGAACTACGGCCTCATATGCGAGGCGCCGGGAAAGCCCGGCCGGTACGTCGCCCGCGATCACGTCACGATCGCGGATCTGGGCGCCAGACAGATCGAGGAGCTCGGCGTGCCCGAAACAGCGATCCGGGCTGTCGAGCAGGCCATGGACGCGGGCGCGCGCATCTGGTGGGGCGGCAAAGACCCCGGATCTTCCCTGCGCGACAATCTCGCCAGGGATCTGACGGCGTTGCGGGCGAGACTCCTGGAGCTGATGGACGAAACGCCGGCCGAGTTCCTTGAGAAAGCGCGCACGGACGAAGGCCGGAAAAAGGCGCGGGCGAAATGGGCGACAAACCGGTACGTCGAACGCACCGGCCGCCGCCGTTTCACGCGGGTCCAGATCGTTTCCCTGCGCGTCCTGAAGGGTCCGCTGCGTCACGACACGAAACCCCGGCGGGCCAACCCGGCGGGAGGGAACGACCGATTGGTCTATTTCATCGACGGCAACGGGGACCGGAGCATCGAGGTCGTTTCGACCCTGGACGCCAACACGCCGGGATTCGAGGAGCGCTGGCGCCGCGATGGCGGTCGCCCGCTGTTCGTCTTGCGGAAAGACGATCTGGTGGAGATGGCCGCGGACCCGAAGGACGCGGACTCGCCGCGCCGAATCTACCGCACCGTCTCCTTCTCCGATGCTGGAAGTCTCGATTTGAAATTCCTGCCCGTCGAAGAGGCGCGCGCGCCGAAGGAAGCGCCGAAGCATGTGAGGATCCAGAGCCTCAAGGCGTTCCGCGAACGCGCGCCGGTCATGGTCCTGTGCGATCCCACGGGCCGCGTGCGCTGGCGGGGGCCCCGCCTCAACTGAGACGATGTGGCGCGTCGTCGATGTCTCCGACGAGAACCGGGTCCTTTCCCTGTCGAGAGGCAGTCTGAAGGTTTCCGGCGACGGCGGCGAATTGGGCCGGGTGCCGCTGTCGGATATCCAGTGCGTTCTGGTGCACGGCCACGGCGCGATGCTGTCCCTGTCGTTGGGCGCCGCTTTGGCCGACGCCGGGATTCCCTTGGTTCTGTGCGGCCGCAACCATGCGCCCGTGGCTTTGTCCCTGCCGGTATCGGGGAACTTCGAACAGGCGGCTCGGCTCACCGCGCAGGCGTCTTTGTCCCTGCCCAGGCGCAAGCAGCTCTGGCGGCAGCTGGTCATGGCCAAGATCGCGTCCCAGGCGCGGGCGCTCGAGATTTCGGGACACCCCGGGCACGCGGGGCTCGCAAGGCTTGCGAAGTCGGTGCGGTCCGGCGATCCGGACAATGTCGAAGCCCGCGCCGCGCGCTTCTATTGGCGGCGATTGATGGGTGGCGGTTTCCGGCGCGACCCCGACGGCGACGGGCTCAACGCCCATCTGAACTACGGCTACGCGGTCGTCCGCGCCGCGATGGCCCGCGCCGTCGTCGGCGCCGGTCTGGCGCCGGGGCTGGGGCTGCACCACCGAAGCCGGCTGAACGCCTTCCAACTGGTCGATGACCTGATGGAACCCTTCCGGCCTCTTGTCGATCGTGCGGTTTGGCGCAACCGGAAGGACTGGACCGGCGAGGTGACGACGATGGCGAAACGGGAACTGGCTCACATCGTCAATGGCGTCATGGCGACGGCGGCGGGATCGAGCTCCGTCTCACGGGTCATGTCCATGCTGGCCCATTCGCTGGCCGACGTCTGCACAGGGCAGGCGAAGGATTTGGCTTGGCCGTTCGACTGGGGTCTGCTGACCCAGACGGAGCTCGATTTTGGTCACTGACCGCGAACGCAAGCTGATCCGACGGCGCCTGCGCGGTCGGACGGGCGCGTGGATGGAAGGCGTATCCGGCTACAGGGCCATGTGGCTTGTGGTGTGTTTCGACTTGCCCGTGGGCGATCCGAAGGAGCGGCGCGATGCGGCCCGCTTCCGTCATCGCCTTCTGGACGAAGGGTTCGCGATGAAGCAATGGTCGGTCTATACTCGATACTTCATCACGCGAGCACAGGCGGACGCCGCCGCCGACAGGATCGGCGGCCACGTGCCGCCCATGGGCAAGGTCTCGATGATGTTCATCACCGACAAGCAATACGGGATGGTGCGCAACTTCGAGGGCCGAATCCGCGCCGAGTCGGAGCAGAAACCCGACCAACTGGCTCTGTTCTGAATGGCCCGTGCGATGGAACGCGAACCGCAGATCCCAGCCAACCCATTGATTTACAATGGGTTGGCTGGGATGGAACCGTAGCACATGCTGTCTTGGAGAGCAGCTACAGCAAGGTGTCGGTCGACGTGGCCGCGATGAGCACCGTAGCACATGCTGTCTTGGAGAGCAGCTACAGCGGTATTGGCTCGATGACGTACTTTGGAGGCACCGTAGCACATGCTGTCTTGGAGAGCAGCTACAGCACAAACTCGTCCTTCCACGTTCCGCCGGACACCGTAGCACATGCTGTCTTGGAGAGCAGCTACAGCGAGTCGGGCGTGCGCTGCAGGGCGCGCGCCACCGTAGCACATGCTGTCTTGGAGAGCAGCTACAGCAGGTCCGGTCGGCCAGCGTGGCGATCGCGTACCGTAGCACATGCTGTCTTGGAGAGCAGCTACAGCTTATAAGACCGCCGCGCAGGGGAAATTCAAACCGTAGCACATGCTGTCTTGGAGAGCAGCTACAGCCCGCGTATACCGCGCTCGAAACGGCGATGGACCGTAGCACATGCTGTCTTGGAGAGCAGCTACAGCGACAGCACGCGGGTCGACAGCGCCGTCACGACCGTAGCACATGCTGTCTTGGAGAGCAGCTACAGCGGCGCGAGGGCGGCGATCGGCATCAGGCGCACCGTAGCACATGCTGTCTTGGAGAGCAGCTACAGCGTGTGTGCGCGTGTCCCGTATCCCCGGCATACCGTAGCACATGCTGTCTTGGAGAGCAGCTACAGCGTCTCTGGGGCGAACGGGTCCGCATCGTCGACCGTAGCACATGCTGTCTTGGAGAGCAGCTACAGCCGGGCAAGTTCGTGGCCCTCGATCCGGCGAACCGTAGCACATGCTGTCTTGGAGAGCAGCTACAGCCGGTTCGCGGCTACATCGCCCAGAACGTTTACCGTAGCACATGCTGTCTTGGAGAGCAGCTACAGCGGGCGTGGCGCTTCGCCGTCCATGTCTTGCACCGTAGCACATGCTGTCTTGGAGAGCAGCTACAGCGGGCGTGGCGCTTCGCCGTCCATGTCTTGCACCGTAGCACATGCTGTCTTGGAGAGCAGCTACAGCTGATCGTCCGGTTCGAGATCGCTCGGACCAACCGTAGCACATGCTGTCTTGGAGAGCAGCTACAGCGGTATGGATGTTGCGAAGGCCGCTGCGGTACCGTAGCACATGCTGTCTTGGAGAGCAGCTACAGTCGGCGTGACAGGCGCCCGCACGCCGGGTCCACCGTAGCACATGCTGTCTTGGAGAGCAGCTACAGCGCGCCGAGGGCCCGCTCGATGTGGGCGAGCACCGTAGCACATGCTGTCTTGGAGAGCAGCTACAGCTCTGGCTCCTGACTTACGACGAGGCCGGCGACCGTAGCACATGCTGTCTTGGAGAGCAGCTACAGCCCCTTCGCACAGAGCCGCCGCGCGGCGGTTACCGTAGCACATGCTGTCTTGGAGAGCAGCTACAGCGGCGGCGCCGGGTCGTCTTGCGCTTCGCCGACCGTAGCACATGCTGTCTTGGAGAGCAGCTACAGCACAAGGCGTGGTGGCGTGGGCTGGACGCGGACCGTAGCACATGCTGTCTTGGAGAGCAGCTACAGCACCTCGATGCGAGGCTCCGCGTCGAGCTCGACCGTAGCACATGCTGTCTTGGAGAGCAGCTACAGCGCGCTCGGCCCACGGAAAATCGACTGCTCGACCGTAGCACATGCTGTCTTGGAGAGCAGCTACAGCTCGTGCTGAACGAGCGCGTCGCGGCGGAGCACCGTAGCACATGCTGTCTTGGAGAGCAGCTACAGCCCGAGGTCGCGCTGCTCGATCATCGCCGTTACCGTAGCACATGCTGTCTTGGAGAGCAGCTACAGCCGCCGCGCGTCCGCGTGCTTCAGGCCCAATACCGTAGCACATGCTGTCTTGGAGAGCAGCTACAGCATCCGATCCTCGCGGAGTTCACCGAACGCGACCGTAGCACATGCTGTCTTGGAGAGCAGCTACAGCGGCTCCACATCGACCTTGCGGTCGGTCGCCACCGTAGCACATGCTGTCTTGGAGAGCAGCTACGGTAGAACCTGACGCTGGCGAACGAGGGCCAACCGCAACACCGCAACAACGGGGTTACGGAATCAGCTTGACGGCCGCGATCACGAGGCCGGCGAAGGCGGCGCCGACGCCGACCGCGCGCCATGTGAGCTCGGCCTTCAGTTCGGCCAGCCCGGTCTTCAGGTCGGCCAGCCCGGCCTGGAGGTCCGCCTTGGTGGCGACGCTCTCCGAAATAGCCGCCTGGAGCGCGTCGGCGTGAGCTTCGGCCTGGGCCGGTTCGACCCCGGCCGATTCCAGGCGCCGCGCGTAGGCGAGCGTGTCGAAACCCATGGCGCGGTCCTCCCTTCGTGTGGCGGCCCGGCGATCGAGGGCCAACCGCGATACACGCCCGCGGCGTCGCCGCCGGCCCTTGCCTCCCGCGGGGGGGAGCGGGTGAAGGGAATCGAACCCTCGTCTAAAGCTTGGGAAGCTTTCGTTCTGCCATTGAACTACACCCGCTTACGCCCGATTCTATACGCCCGGAGGCCGCTCCGATCAACCGCGGCGGGCCGCGCCGGCGGACATGGGAGGCCCGGCATGTACGAGGAAGTCACGCGGGGCGTGCGCGTCGCGGTCCAGCCGGTCTACCTGGAGGACCAGTCCCAGCCGGAGCGGAACCATTTCGTCTGGGCCTACCGGGTGACCATCGCCAACGAGGGCGGGGAGACCGTGCGGCTGCTCACGCGCCACTGGAAGATCACCGACGGCAACGGCCGTCTCCAGGAGGTCCGGGGGCCGGGCGTGGTCGGGGAGCAGCCCGTCCTGGCGCCCGGCGACAGCTTCGAATACACCTCCGGCACGCCGCTCTCGACGCCCTCGGGCATCATGGCCGGCAGCTACCGGATGCGGGCCGCCTCGGGCGAGACGTTCGACGCCGCCGTCCCCGCCTTCTCGCTCGACAGCCCGCACGAGGCCCGGCGGGTCAATTGATCGCGCCGCCGAGCCGGGATAAGACAGCGCCCCGCCCGCGGCGGGCGGGCCCACAGGCGAGAGGCGCCGACGTGACAGACGACAGCAGGGCGGCGCGGACGCCTTCGCGCGTTGAGGCCGAGGACGCCGTGCGCACGCTCATCCGCTGGGCCGGCGACGACCCGGACCGGGAGGGCCTCGCCGACACCCCCGGCCGCGTGGCGCGCGCCTACGGGGAATGGTTCGCCGGCTACGGCGTCGACGCCTCCGGCGTCCTGGGCCGCACCTTCGACGAGACCGACGGCTACGACGAGATGGTCTCGCTCAGGAACGTCCGCTTCGAATCCCATTGCGAGCACCACATGGCGCCCGTGATCGGCCGCTGCCACATCGCCTACGTGCCGCGCCACAGGGTCGTCGGAATCTCCAAGCTCGCGCGCATGGTGGAGGTCTTCGCCAGGCGGCTGCAGATCCAGGAGCGGCTCACCGCCCAGATCGCCGACACGATCAACGACGTCCTCGAGCCGCGCGGCGTCGGCGTGGTGGTCGAGGCCACGCACCACTGCATGACCACCCGCGGCGTCCACAAGACCGGCGTCACCATGGTGACGAGCCGCATGCTGGGCGACTTCCGCACGAAATCCGCCACCCGGCGGGAGTTCCTCGCCCACATCGGCAATCCGTCCGCGTCGGAGATGTCCTGAGGCGGCCGGGCCGCCGGCGGACGGCATTCCCGGATACGGCCATGGCCCGCTCCCATCGCGCCTCGGCGACCGCCCCGCGGCGGCGGTAGGGCCGCGTGATCGACATCAGACCCATCCTGCAGGCGGCGGGCATCCTGCTCGCCACCCTCGCGGTCGCCATGTTCCCGCCGATGGTCGCCGACCTCGTGGAGGGCAACGACGACTGGCAGGTCTTCCTCGGCGCGGGCTTCCTGACGCTGTTCGTCGGCATGGCGCTCTTCCTGACCAACCGGACCGGCGCCACGGGGCTCACCGTGCGCCAGGCGTTCCTGCTCACCGCCGTCGCCTGGGCCGCGCTGTGCGCCTTCGCGGCGTTGCCGTTCGCCTTCGCCGACCTCGGCCTCGACTACGCCGACGCCCTGTTCGAGGCCACGGCCGGCCTCACCACGACGGGCGCGACCGTCGTGACGGACCTCCAGTCCCGGTCCGCCGGCATCCTCCTGTGGCGCGCCCTGCTCCAGTGGATGGGCGGGATCGGCATCATCGTGACCGCCGTGGCGGTGCTTCCCATGCTGCGCATCGCGGGCATGCAGCTCTTCGGCACCGAGTCGTCGGACCAGGAGAAGATGCTGCCGCGCACGGTCCGGATCGCGGCCGTCATCGCCACGATCTACGCCGTCTTCTCGGTGCTGTGCTTCCTGTCCTACTGGATCGCCGGCATGCCCGCCTTCGACGCCCTGGCGCACGCCATGACGACCGTGTCGACCGCGGGGTTCTCGACCCACGACGACTCGATCGGCGTCTACGGAAGCCTCGGGATCGAGATCGTCGCCATGGTCTTCATGGTCCTCGGCGCGCTGCCCTTCGTCATCTACATGCGGATGGCGCGCGGCCGTTTCGTGCCGTTGTGGCGCGATGTCCAGGTCCGCCTGTTCGCGGCGGTCGCCGCCGGCGCGGTCGCGCTCCTGACGCTCCAGCGCGTGCTGACGGCCGACGACGGGACCGGGTTCTGGACCCTGCTGCGCGAGGTCGCGTTCAACACGATCGCGATCGCGACCAGCACCGGCTACACCACCCGGGACTTCAGCGCCTGGGGCGGGTTCGCGACTGCGCTCTTCTTCATCCTGCTGTTCCTGGGCGGCTGCACCGGCTCCACCGCGGGCGGCATCAAGATGTTCCGCGTCCACGTGCTCGCGGCCACGCTCTACACCCAGCTCCGCCGGCTCACCCAGCCCCACGGCGTCTTCGTCGCGCATTACAACGACGTGCCGATCGGCGACCATGTCGCCCAGTCGGTCACGACCTTCCTGGTGATCTTCGTCGCCGGCTTCTTCGTGCTGACCGCCGGGCTCGCGGCGCACGATCTCGACTTCATCACGAGCGCCTCGGGCGCCGCGGCGGCGCTGGGCAACGTCGGCCCCGGCCTCGGGCCCGTCATCGGGCCGTCGGGCAACTATGCGGGCCTGCCCGATACGGCCAAGCTGCTGCTGTGCGTCGGCATGCTGATGGGCCGGCTGGAGTTCTTCACGATTCTCGTTCTCCTGACGCCGAACTTCTGGAGGGAGTGACCATGGCCGGCGAAACGATGACCCCGCGCCAGGCGATCGAGCGGCTGATCGCTTTCGACACCACCAGCCGCAACTCCAACCTGGAGATGATCGGCTGGATCGCCGGCTACCTCGAGGGCTGGGGCGTCGAATGCTCGCTGAGCCACGACGACGACGGCCGCAAGGCCAACCTCTTCGCCTCCATGGGCCCCGGAGGCGACGGCGGGATCGTCCTTTCGGGCCACACGGACGTCGTTCCGGTCGACGGCCAGTCCTGGGACACCGACCCCTTCGAGGCGATCGAGAAGGACGGCCGCCTGTACGGCCGCGGCGCCAGCGACATGAAGAGCTTCATCGCGGTCTCGCTGGCCTTGGCGCCGGAGTTCCTGGCCCGCGGGCTCAAGAGGCCGCTCCATCTCGCATGGTCCTACGACGAGGAGGTCGGCTGCCTGGGCGTGCACCGCCTGATCGCCGACGTGAAGGCGCGGGGCGTCAGGCCCGAGGCGGCGATCGTCGGCGAGCCGACCTCGATGGAGGTGGTCGACGCCCACAAGGGCGTTTCGGGCTTCCGCACGTCCTTCCGCGGCGTGCCGGCGCATTCCAGCGCCACCCATATCGGCGTCAGCGCCACCCATGCCGCCGGCCGCTTCATCGCCTTCCTCGACGACCTGTTCGAGGAGCACCGACGCCGCGCCCGTCCCGACCTCGGCTTCGTCCCGCCCTACACCACCATCCAGGTCGGCGTCGTCGAGGGCGGGTCGGCCAGCAACATCATCGCCCAGGACTGCATGGTCGACTGGCATTTCCGCGCCATGCCGACCGACGATCCCGCCGGGATCGAAGCCCGCGTCCACGCCTTCCTCGACGACCTCGGGGAGACGATGCGGGCCCGGCATCCCGACTGCGACATCGCGACCGAACGGCGCGCCAGCGTCCCGCCTCTCCGGCCCGACAGCGCCTCTCCGGCCACCGCCCTGGCCCTGGCGCTCACCGGCGCCAACGACACGGCGCGGGCCTCGTTCGCCACCGAGGCCGGCGTCTTCCAGGAGAGCGGCTTTCCCGCCGCGGTGTGCGGGCCCGGCGACATCGCCCAGGCGCACCAGCCCAACGAGTTCATCGACCTGGAACAGGTCGAGGCCTGCGCCGCCTTCCTGCGCCGCCTGATGGACCGTATCTGCGAACGCTGAACCCCCGGGAGAACGACGCCATGGACGCCACCGACCTCTGCTATCTTCCGGCCGTCGAGCAGAAGGCGCTCCTCGACGGGGGCGAGATCGCCTCGGCCGAGCTGGTCGAGGCGCAGATCGAACGCATCGAACGGCACAATCCGCGCCTCAACGCCTTCGTCACCCTGTGTCTCGAAAGCGCCCGCGAGGACGCGAGGGCGAAGGACGCCGAACGGGCGGCCGGCAAGGCCGACGGCGTGCTCCACGGCCTGACCGTCGGCGTGAAGGACTGTTTCCCGACCAGGGGCGTGCGCACGACGTTCGCGTCCAGGGCCTTCGAGGATCATGTGCCCGACTTCGACCATCTCGTCGTCGAGCGGGAGAAGGCCGCGGGCGCCATCGTGCTGGGCAAGCTCAACACGCCCGAGTTCACGATGGCGGCGAACACCTGCTCGAACGCGGTGTTCGGCGCCACGCGCAATCCCTACGACGCCGGTCTCTGCCCCGGCGCCAGCAGCGGCGGCAGCGGCGCGGCGCTCGCGGCGGGCCTGGTGTCGCTCGCCGACGGTTCCGACATCGGCGGGTCGGTCCGCAACCCGGCGGCCTGGTGCAACATCGTCGGCCACCGTCCGACCTCCTGGATGGTCCCGGACGTGCCCAACCCGATGTACTGGCACAACATGAACACGCCCGGCCCCATGGCCCGCGCCGTGGCGGACGCCGCGCTGTTCCTGTCGGCGCTCGCCGGGCCCGATCCGCGCTGCCCGGTGGCGGTCGGACCGCCCTTCCCGCCCGGTCTGCCCGACCTCTCGGTCGAGATGAGGGACATCGGGATCGGCTGGTCCTGCGACCACGGCTCGCTGTCGGTCGATCCCTCGATCCGCGACAACTTCGAGGCCCAGCGCGCGGTGTTCGAGGACATGGGCGCCGTCGTCGAGCGCTGCGACCTCGATCTCGCCGACACCGCCCGCCACGCCCATGTCCTGGCCTGTCAGCGGCTCGCGCGCGAGGTCGAGCCGGCCCTCGGCCGGGGCCTCGACGCCGGCCTCGCCAAGGAACGCGCCGCGACGCGGGCGCGGACGGGCGCCCGGTTCATGGAGGCGGAAGCCCACCGCCACCGGGTCTGGGCCGACGTCGTCGCGGCCTTCGAGCGCCACGACGTGCTGGTCTGGCCCGACGACGCCCGCGACCCCTTCGCCTTCGACGACGACGCGGCCGGCGACGCCGTGGACTGGACCCTGCTCTACGTCTCCCCGATGCTGGGGCTGCCGACGACGACGGTGCCCTGCGGTTTCTCGGAAACCGGCGCCCCGCGCGGGCTCCAGGTCCTCGGCCGTCCGGGCGACGACCTGCTGGTCCTGCGCGTCGCCCACGCCTACGAGCAGGCCACCGGATTCGGCCGCGGGAGACCGCCGATCGACGGGTAGGTCCCGTCTCGCGCCGAACCCCGCGACAGAGAAAACTCGACAGCGGATGGGGATCGGAGTCATCCTTCGACGAAATCCGGGCGGGGCATGCGCCCGGAACGGACACCACGCCAGGGAGGCGACATGACCGCGTTGAATGACCTGAAGCTCGCGGCGCTCGACGGCCGCATCGACCGCCGCGATTTCATCCGGCGGGCGACCGCGCTCGGTGTGACGGCCGCCGCGGCCGCCACGCTGGCCGACGGTGCCGCGCTGGCGGAAACGCCGCGGAAGGGCGGCACGTTCCGGCTCGCGGTGGACGACGGAAACACCACCGACAGCCTGGATCCGGCGACCTACGAGTCGACCTTCCAGATTTTCCTGCCGCGGGCGATCACCGGCAACCTGACCGAGATCACGCCCGACAACACGGTCGGCCCGGACGCGGCCGAGAGTTGGGAAGCTAGCCCCGACGCGAAGTCCTGGGTCTTCAGGCTGCGCCCGGGCGTCGAGTTCCACAACGGCAAGAGCTTCACGGCCGAGGACGCGGTCGCGTCGCTGAACCACCATCGCGGCGAAGGATCGACGTCGGGCGGGTCGGCCCTGCTCTCGAACGTCACCGACATCGTCGCCGAGGACGCCCGCACGGTGCGGATCGATCTCGACAGCGGCAGCGCCGACCTGCCCTTCGTGATGACCGACTACCACTTCGTGATGTTCCCGTCGGACGGCGAGGGCGGCATCGACTGGAGCGGGACCGGCCTGGGCGGCTATGTCCTCGACAAGTTCGAGCCCGGCATCGAAGCGCTGATGACGCGCAACCCCAACTATTTCAAGGAGGGCAAGGCGAACTTCGACGCGGTCGAGATCTACTCGGTCGCGGATGTGAACGCGCGCGAAGCCGGCGTCCAGACCGGCCGGTTCGACGCCATGATCGAGGCCGATCCCAAGACCGTCGACCTCCTCGCCCAGAACGAAGGCGTGACGGTCGAGGAGATTTCGAGCGGCACCCATGTGAGCCTGCCGATGCACACCGACGTGGCGCCGTTCGACGACCTGAACGTCCGTCTGGCGCTCAAGCACGCGGTCGACCGCGAGGGCGCGCTCGATGTCGTGCTGCGCGGGCACGGCACCGTGGGCAACGATCATCCGATCGCGCCGTCCATGCCCTACCACGACCCCTCGATCGAGCAGCGGGCCTACGATCCCGACAAGGCCAGGTGGCACCTCCGGCAGGCCGGCCTGGACAGCCTCGCGGTCGATTTCTCGACCTCGGACGTGCCCTTCCCCGGCGGCGTCGACTTCTCGGTCTTCTACCAGGAGTCGGCCAAGCCCGCGGGCATCGACCTCAATGTCGTCCGCGAATCGGAGGACGGCTACTGGTCGAACGTCTGGCTCGTCGCGCCCTTCTGCCTGTGCGCGTGGGGGCCGCGTCCGACGCCGGACATGATCTTCTCGCTGGGCTACTACGGCGCCGCGCCGTGGAACGACGCCCATTGGAAGAACGACCGCTTCGACGAGCTCCTGATCCAGGCCCGCGCCGAGCTCGACGACACTCTCCGCGCGGAGATGTATTCGGAGATGCAGCAGCTCGTGCGCGACGACGCCGGCACGATCGTACCGTTCTTCCGCAACTACATCTGGGCCACCGCGCCCCATGTGCGGCACGCCGCGAACGTGTCGGGCGAATGGACGCTCGACGGCATGCGCGCGCCGGAACGCTGGTGGTTCGCCGAAGGCTCCGTCTGACCGCCTCCGGCGCCGTCGCGAAGGGCCCGGCGGTCCGCCGGGCCTTTTTCGCCCGCGCCGTCCCGTCCGTCGCTCAGCCGACGGCGACCCAGCGCGCGAGATGGTTCCGGATTTCCCGCTCCAGCCGCTCGTCGAGCGCGGTCGCGAGGCCGTGGAGCATGTCGTAGAGCGTCCGTTCGCGCTCGTTGAGGGAAAAGTCCTCCCGCGCCGTCCGCGTCGCCGCCGCGCGGGCCGAGGCGAACCCCGACCCGGCCGGGTCGCCGACGATCTCGACCCTCGCGGCCAGGGCGCCCTCGTAGCGCTCGGACTGGTCGATCGAGAACACGCCTTCGACGCCGCCGGTCGTGTCGAGCGGCGCCTCGACGAAGCGGCTTTCGGTCAGGGTCACGACCGCGGTCCCCGGCCCGCCCAGGGCCCGGAGACGCTCCCGGGACCAGCGCGCGACCACGGCGCGCGGCGCGACCGGCATGGCGTGGCGGATGTCGCGCGCGGGCGGCGCGACTTCCCCGCCGGTCGCCGCCGTCTCGAAACGGATCTCGCCCACGGCGAGCGTCAGGGGCGAACGGTGCCGGAAGGTGATGTCGGGCCACGTCGTGCGCGCCGCGCCGGCGGCGCAGCCCGACATGCCGGCGCCGGCCAGCAGGGCGAGAAGCGAGCGCCGGGTCAAGTCAGGCCGCATCGACCGGATCGTCCTCCGACGACGCCCCGATGTCTTCCGGCGTGAAGGTCTGCCGCCTGCCGCAGAACTGGCAGATCGCCTCGATCGCGCCGTCGACGACAAGGTCCTCGATCTCCGCGGCGGACAGGCGGCGAACGACGGCCAGGGCCCGGGCGTCGGAACAGCGGCAGCCGAAACCGATCTCCCTGGGTTCGAAGACCCGCGCGCCCTCCGTGTGGAACAGGCGATAGAGAAGCGCGTCGGGCGGCAGGTCCGGATCGGTGAGTTCGTCGCCGGTCGCGGCGCCCAGCAGCGCCGTCCCGGCGCGCCAGGCGTCCTCGCGGTCGGCCGACGTCGCCGGCTCGCCGCCCGGCCCCAGCTCCGCCAGCCGCTGCACGGCGATGGCGCCGGCGCGCCAGCCGCCGCCGCGCCGCGCGACGGCCAGCTTGAGCGCGGTGTCGATCTGGTCGGACTGTCGAAAGTAGGCGTGCGCGCAGTCGGCGAGGGTCGCCCCGTCGAGCTGGACGACGCCCTGGTAGAGTTCGGCGTCGGCGCCCCGGTCCACCGTGAGCGCGAGGAGGCCCGAGCCGATCAGGCGCGGAACCGGACTTTCGGCGCTCGCCGGGTCCGCGGCGGCCGCCGCCGCGCGCCCGGCGTCGAAACCGGCGTAGCCCCGCATCCTGCCGTCGCTCGCGTAGTCGACCGCGAGCAGGCGGATGGGGCCGTCGCCGCGGGTCTCCGCGGTCAGGCGGCCGTCGAACTTCAGCCCGCCGCCGAGCACGGCGGCGAGCGCCATCAGCTCCGCCAGGAGACGCGAGACGGCCTCGGGATAGTCGTGCTGCGACAGCACGCGGTCGACCGTCCCGCCCATGCGCGCAAGGCGGCCCGAAAGGCCGAGGCGCTCGATCTGGAAGGGCCGGATCGCGTCCCGGCCGCCGTTCGGGCCGGGCGCCGCCTCGGGAGCGCCTCCCGCGCGCGTCGAGTCCATCGACATGCCCGACGACCTCAGGTCAGGCACCACTTCAGGATCGCCTTCTGCGCGTGGAGCCGGTTCTCGGCCTCGTCGAACACGACCGACCGGGGGCCGTCCGCGACGGCTTCGCTGACCTCGTTGCCGCGGTAGATCGGCATGCAGTGCATGAAGATGGCGCGGCTCTTGGCCAGGGCCATCGCCGCTTCGTCGATGCGGAACGGCTCCAGGGCCGAGACGTCCACCGGCCCGGCCTCGGTCCGCTCGTCGCTCATCGACGTCCAGGTGTCGGTGACGACGCAGTCCGCCCGCGTCACCGCCTCGCCGACGGTCTCGACGATGCGGACGCGGCCCCGGCGTTCCGAGGCCCAGTCCACGATCTCGCGCGGCGGGCGGTACTTCGGCGGACAGGCCACGCGGAGTTCGAAGTCGAACCGCACCGCCGCGTGGATCCACGAGCAGGCCATGTTGTTCCCGTCCCCGGCCCAGGCCACCGCCTTGTCGCGGATCGGGCCGAGATGCTCCTCGACGGTCATCACGTCCGCCATGAGCTGGCAGGGGTGGGTCCGGTCGGTCAGGCCGTTGATCACCGGCACCGCGCCGTGGCGGGCCAGCTCGAGCATCGTCCGGTGGCTGACCGCGCGGATCATGATGGCGTCGACGTAGCGCGACAGGACCCGCGCGGTGTCCGCGACGGTCTCGCCGCGGCCCAGCTGCATGTCGCCCGGCGCCATGTTGATCGTCTCTCCGCCCAGTTGGCGCATGGCGAGGTCGAAGCTGACCCGGGTCCGCGTCGAGGGCTTCTCGAAGATCGTCGCCAGCACCCTGTCCGCGCAGGGCCTGGGCCGGTCCCCCGCCTTCCAGCGCGCCTTCATGTCGTGCGCGTCGTCGAGCATGTCGCGCAGGGTCCCGGCGTCCAGCGCGTCGATGTCGAGGAAGTGCTTCGGCGCGGTCATGGCGCCAGCTCGCCGCCGACGGCGTCCAGGGCCGCGAGCGCCTCGTCGATATGGCGGTCCTCGACGATGAGCGGCGGCAGGAGGCGCACCACGTTGTCCCCGGCGGGCACGGCGAGCACGCGACGGTCCCGCATGGCCCCGACGACGTCGCCCGCGGGCGCATGGCACCGGACGCCCAGCATCATGCCGACGCCGCGGACCCGCTCGAAGACGCCGCCGTGGCGGGCGATGACGTCCTCCACGCCGTTCCGCAGACGCCCGGCCTTGTCCTCGACGGAGGCGAGGAAGCCGTCTTCCAGCATGACGTCCAGCACCGCGTTGGCCGCCGCCGTCGCGAGCGGATTGCCGCCGAAGGTCGAGCCATGGGTCCCCGCCGTCATTCCGGCCGCCGCGTCGGCCGTCGCCAGGCACGCGCCGATCGGCATGCCGCCGCCCAGCGCCTTGGCGACCGCCATGATGTCGGGCGCCACGCCCGACCGTTCGTGGGCGAAGAGCCTGCCGCTGCGCCCCATGCCGGTCTGGACCTCGTCGTAGATCACCAGCAGGCCGAACTCGTCGGCCGACGCGCGCACGGCCTCGAGGAAGTCCGTATCGACCGGGACGATCCCTCCCTCGCCCTGCACCGGCTCGATCAGGATCGCCGCCGTCTCCGCCCCGATCGCCGCGCGCAGGGCGTTGCCGTCGTGCAACGGGACCCGGTCGAAGCCGTCGGCGGGCGGACCGAATCCTTCCAGATGCTTGGCCTGGCCGCCCGCGGCGATCGTCGCCAGGGTCCGGCCATGGAAGGCGCCGTCGAACACGACGGTGCGGAAGCGCCCGGGGCGGCCGTTGACGTGGTGGTGGCGGCGCGCCATCTTGAGCGCGCACTCGACCGCCTCGGCGCCGGAGTTCCCGAAGAAGACGGTGTCGGCGAAGGTCGCCGCGACGAGGCGCCCGGCCAGACGTTCCTGGCCGCCGATCCGGTAGAGGTTGGAGGCGTGCCACAACAGGCCCGCCTGCTCCCGGAGCGCCGCCACCAGATGCGGATGGGCGTGGCCCAGGCCGGTCACGGCGATGCCGCAACCGAAATCGAGATAACGTTCGCCGTCCTCCGTGAAGAGATACGGCCCCTCGCCGCGCGCGAAAACGAGATCGGCGCGAGCGTAGGTCGGCATGACCGGCGTGACCACCGCAACCTCCCGCGACAGGAGCGCCTCGACCGGCGCGTCGAAACGACAAAGCCCGGTGGGATCCCGCCCACCGGGTCTGAAGCCACTATCGAATCCCGGCCCCGGCCTGTCAATCGGCGCGGATCCACGCCGCCGCCACGGGCGGACTTGCCGCGCGGCCGAAAGGACGCGCACCATGGTGCCGCCGTCGCCGTCTTGCCGCGAGGGGATCGGGGATCGATGTCATGCCGGCCTCTCGTGTTGCTGTTGTGGCTCGTTCCGGCCTGCGCGCCGGTCGTCGCGCCCGCGGGCCCGCCGGTCCGCGACGCCAGGATCGCGGACGGCGCCATTCTCGCCGCCGACGGCGCCCGGCTCGCGCTCGAGGTCTGGCCGGCGGAGACGGAGCCGAGAGCCGCGATCGTCGCCCTGCACGGGTTCAACGACTACCGCATGGCCTTCGCCCTGGCGGCGGAGGCGTGGCGGAAGGAGGGCGTCGAGACCTACGCCTACGACCAGCGCGGATTCGGGGAAAGCGACATCGCCGGGCTGTGGGCCGGGACGGAGACGCTGGCCGGGGACGCCCGCGCCGCCGTCGGCCTGGTCGCGGCCCGCCGGCCGGGCGTTCCCGTTTTCCTGCTGGGCGACAGCATGGGCGGCGCGGTGGCGGCCGTGGCGGTCGTGAACGACCCGCCGCCCGGGCTCGCGGGCGCGATCCTGGTCGCGCCCGCCGTCTGGGGGCTCGACACCCTGCCCTGGAGCCATCGCGCGCTCCTGTGGCTGGCCGCTCACGCGGCGCCGGGAGCGAAGCTCTCGGCCGGCGGCCTCGATCTGGCGCCATCCGACAACATCGGGATGCTGAGGGCGCTGGGCCGCGACCCCCTCGTCCTCAAGGACGCGCGCGCCGACGCCACGCTCGGCCTCGTCCGCCTGATGGACGACGGCCTGTCCGCCGCCGGAGCGACGGAGCTTCCGGTCCTCGTCGTCTACGGCGCCCGCGACGAGATCGTGCCGCCCGAACCGGTGGCGCGATTCGTCGCGGGCCTCGACGGCCCGGTCCGGGTCGCCGTCTATCCCGATGGCTGCCACATGGCGCTGCGCGATCTCCGGCGGGACATCCCCATCCGCGATATCGCCCGGTTCGTCCTCGATCCGGCGGCGCCCCTGCCTTCCAACCGGGAAACCCCGGCCGGCGGCCTCCTGGCGGCGGTCGCCGCCTTTCGACAGGGCGCGGGCGAACGGAACCGGTGCGCGGCGGCGCCGGGTGTGGCGGAAATGCCTCACCCCGTCCCTTCGGAACGGACGGACTTTTGACTTTCCGCGCCCGGTGTTGCTAACAACGCGGCGCTGGGCGGGCCCCCACGGCGCCCGTCGGATTCGAAGGATTGAAGGATGAGCCGGAAGACTCTCGAGGGGAAGACTGGCTCCGGGCGGGCGGTTCCGTCGCGGTTCGGCGCCGGGACGCGCGCGCTCCGGTCCGGCGCCTTCGTCATGCTGGCGGCGGCGCTGGCGGCGTGCTCCACGGCGCCCGAGGACCCCGTCGAGCGCGAGATCCATCTGCAGGCCCACGATCCGGCCGAACCGGCGAATCGATACGTCTTCGACGTGGACATGGCGGCGGTCGACATGGCGCTCGCGCCCATCGCCGGGATCTACGCCGGCGCGGTTCCCGAGCCCTACAGGGAGGGCGTCGGGAACATCCTCGACAACCTGACGATGCCGGTCACGGCCCTCAACAGCGCGCTGCAGGGCGACGTGGACAACGCGGTGGATGCGTCGGTCTCGTTCTTCATCAATTCCACGGCGGGCCTCGGCGGCCTGTTCGACATTCCGGGCAGCTTCGGAGACGAGCCGCGCGAGGAGGACTTCGGACAGACGCTCGCGGTCTGGGGCGTCGCGGAAGGACCCTATGTCGTTCTTCCCCTCGCCGGCCCGTCCACGGCGCGCGACACGCTGGGGCTCGGCGTCGACATCCTCACCGACCCGATGACCTACCTGCTGTCTCCCGTCCTGAGCTACACGGTGACGGGCGTGGAGGCCGTTCACGACCAGAGCGAACGTCAGGCGCGGCAGGAGGAGCTGCGCAAGACCTCGATCGACTTCTACGCCGCCGTCCGCAGCCTCTACCGCCAGAGCCGCGATTCGGACATCGCCAACGGCGAAGCCGATCCCTTCTGGTTCGAGGAAGAGAACTGAAAGGAACCGCCATGGCGCTTCGCGCGTTGATCTTCACGCTGTGCCTCGCGGCCGGGGCCGCGGCCCCGAAACCCGCGGACGCGAGCCTCGAGGACGAGGCCTCGGCGTTCGTGGCCGATCGCGGCGGCCGACTTGTCGAAATCCTGGGGCTGCCCCACGGCGACGACCGGCGCTCGCGGTTCGGGGCCTGGCTGGCCGAGTCCTTCAACCTGGAGGTCATGGCGCGGCTCGCTCTCGGTCCCTATCGCAAGCTCGCGACCGACGCGCAGATCGACGCCTTCAACGCGGCCTTCTTCGGCTACATCGTCGCGACCTCCGAGGCGCGTTTCGACACCTTCGCCGGCTACGATTTCAGGGTCGCGCGCGCGCGCTCCATGAGCGACGCCGCCGCCGTCGTCAGAGCCAGAATCGTCGCCCCCGAGGGCGGCAACCAGGTGGTGGACTTCCGCGTCGAGCGGGGCGCCGCCGGCCGTCTTCGGATCGTCGATATCGCCGTCGAGGGTCTGTCGATGCTGAAGACCCAGCGCGATGAGTTCGGCGCGATCATCCGGCGCGACGGTCTCGACGGCCTGGTCGAAAGCCTGAAGGTCAGGGCCGGAGAGATCGCCGCCGGCGACTGACGCCCGTCAGCCGGCCCCGTCGTTGCGATAGGCGAAGGCCTTGCCGAAACGCCGGACGAGATAGTCCCCGCACGAGATCGGATCCTCGCGGGGCCGCTCTCCCGGCCCGCAGGCGACCGCGGGGTCGATCGGGGTGTCGAAATCGGGATCGAAGGCCAGGACCAGGGAGAGCCGTTCGCGGCCCGAACGGTTGATAACCCTGTGCGGCGTGGAGCGGAACCTGCCGTTGCTCCAGCGCGCCAGAAGATCGCCGACGTTGATGACCAGGGTCCCGGGAATGGGGTGCGCGGGCGTCCAGTCGCCGGCGCGGTCCCGCACCTCGAGGCCGCCGACCTCGTCCTGGCGAAGGACCGTCAGCACGCCGAAGTCGGTGTGGGGCGCCACGCCGAAGAGATCGGGGCCGAGCGCCTCCGGCTGCGGCGGATAGTAGGTCAGCGAGGCGCGGCTCAGCGGCTTCGTCACGCTTTTGAGGAAGGCGTCGCCGGGTAGCCCGAGGCCCAGGGCGCAGGCGCGCATGACGCGATGGGCCACGGCGTGCGCCTGCGTGAAGTAACGCTCCAGCACGGGCCGCAGCTCCGGCATGGAGGCCGGCCACCGGTTGGCGCCCTGGAGAGGCCGGTCGCGCTCGGCTTCCGCGAAGTCGTGCCCCCAGATGAAGCTCTCCTTCAGATCGGCCCTGGCGCCGTCGTACATCTTCGACTCGCCGGGTCCGAGGAAGCCGCGGTGGTCCCGGTTGACCGAGACCCGGCGTTTGGTCTCCGCGTCCTGCCGGAAAAAGGCCAGCCCCGCCGCGTGAGCCTCGGCGATCAGATCCTCGTCGACGCCATGGTTGCCGACATAGAGAAAGCCGATGTCGCGGCTGGTTTCGTAGATCGCGCGCGCGACGCCGGCCTCGGCCGAACCGTCTCGCAGGGGGCCGATGTCGATGACCGGGATGGCCGAGGCGTCCATCTCCTTGCGCGCGGCATAGCCCATGTCAGCCCGCCCGTTTCCCGTTCCCGCATCGGCGCGCCTCGGCGTCCCCGGCCTCGACATAGTAGCCGATCGCGTCGCCTTCGAGCGTCACGCCCAGCCCGTTCAGCACCCGGTTCGCATAGTTGAAGTAGCCGCAAATCTGGTTGACTTCCAGGATGCGGCCGTCATCGACGCCATGGCGGCGCATGTCGTCCACATCGCCTTCGGCCATCGCGGCCGGCTCGCGCGTGAGCTTGGCCGCGTAGCGGAGCATGGAGAGTTCGGCGCCCCGGAAGCAGTCCTCCGGCCGTCCGGCCTCGAGCGCGGCGAGGATGGCGTCCGCGCGGGCGTCGTCGCCGATGAGATGCCGGGCGTTGGCGAAATGGTTCGCGAGGCTGTAGCCGCACGCGTTCAGAATGCTGACCCAGGACGCGATCGCCTCCTGGAACCACGCCGGCAGCCTGTTGCCGTCGTAGTGCAGCACGCTCATGTAGAGCGCGTGATGGCCCAGCATGGTCCGCGGCCGCAGCGAATGGACCCGCATCACGTTGCCCACGGCGCCCGACGGCGCCCGCGCGGCCTCGAGAGCGGCGGCGAGGTCCGGCGCGGCGTCCTCGTCGGCGATCGTGGCGATCCAGGCCGTTATCGGTCGTCCTCCCTCGTGGCGTCCGCGCCGGCCGGTCCCGCCGTTCGCCGGGGCCAGCCCCGCGCCGGGCGGGGACGGTATCACGGACGGAGCGGCCATTGTATGAACGGCCGGCCGCATCCGGCCGGCGGGACCGCGTTCGCGTCCCCGGGGCGGTTCCGGCGGAGCCGGAACCGCTCTAGATTCCGTCGGGACGAGGCGGGGCGACGCGATGGCGCACGACACGATGGCCGGGTTCGGCAACCATTTCTCGACGGAGGCGATCGAGGGCGCCCTGCCGCGGGACCGCAACTCTCCCCAGCGCCCGGCCTACGGCCTCTACGCCGAGCAGGTCTCGGGCACGGCCTTCACGGCGCCGCGCGCCGGCAACCGCCGCACATGGTTCTATCGCATCCGGCCTTCGGTCCTGCGCGCCTCGGGCTATGCCGGGATCGCTCCCGGCGCCATCCGCACCGCGCCGCACCGCGACGGGGCGGCCGCGCCGGACGGGCCGAAGCGTTGGCGCCCGGCGCCGCTCCCCGGGCGCGACGCGGACTTCATCGACGGGTTGGCGACGATGGCGACCTGCGGCGACGCCGCCATGCGGGCCGGCATGGCGGTCCATGTCTACGCCGCCAACCGTTCGATGGCGCGCCGCCATTTCTGCAACGCCGACGGCGAGATGCTGATCGTGCCCCAGCGGGGGCGGCTGACGGTGGCGACCGAATGCGGCCCGTTGGATGTCGCGCCCGGCGAGATCGCGCTGGCGCCCCGCGGCATGGTGTTCCGCGTCGATCTCCCCGATGGCGAGGCGCGCGGCTATGTCTGCGAGAACTACGGCGCGAACTTCACCCTGCCGGAACGCGGGCCGGTCGGCGCCAACGGCCTCGCCGACGAGCGCCACTTCCTGGCGCCCGTCGCCGCCTACGAGGACGTCGAAGGCGACTTCGAGCTGGTCCGCAAGGCCCAGGGCCGGCTCTGGGCGGCGGCGATCGGCCACAGCCCGCTCGACGCGGTCGCCTGGCACGGCAACCTGGCGCCCTTCAAGTACGACCTCTCGCTCTTCGCCCCGGTCGGCTCGGTGCGCGTCGACCACCCGGACCCGTCGATCTTCACCGTGCTCACGTCGCCGTCCGACACGCCCGGCACGGCGAACGCGGACTTCGCGATCTTCCCCGAGCGGTGGACGGTCGCCGAGGACACGTTCCGTCCGCCCTGGTACCACCGCAACGTCATGTCGGAGTTCATGGGGCTGATCGCCGGCGCTTACGACGCCAGGCCCGGAGGCTTCGTTCCCGGCGGCATGTCGCTCCACGACAGCTTCCAGCCCCACGGACCGGACGCCGCCGCCTTCGAGGCCGCGAGCGCCGCCGACCTCGGTCCGGTGAAGCTCTCGGGCGCCATGGCCTTCCTGTTCGAGACCCGCTATCCGATGACGACCACCGCCTTCGCGTCCGATCCGGACCTTGTGGACGCGGCCTACGCCGACTGCTGGTCCGGGCTGGAGCGCCGCTTCGCCCCGCCCGCCTTCCGGCGCGGCGAGGGAGCCCCGGCATGACCCGCGACCCTCGCTACGACATCCTCTTCGAGCCGGTGCGGATCGGGCCGAAGACGGCCAGGAACCGCTTCTACCAGGCGCCGCACTGCACGGGCTCGGGCCACCGCTTTCCCCACACCGTCGCCGCCCTGCGCGGCGTCAAGGCCGAGGGCGGCTGGGCGGTGGTCAACACCGAATGGTGCTCGGTCCATCCTTCCGGCGACACGACGCCCACGGCCTCGGCGCGCATGTGGACCGACGAGGACGTGCGCGCCAACGCCGTCATGGTCGATCGGGCCCACGAGCACGGCGCGCTGGTCGGCTGCCAGCTCGCCCATCCCGGCGCCTACTCGCACAACCGCTACACCCGCCTCCAGACCATGGGACCCTCGCCGCGGCCCCTCCCGATCCACGACTTTCCGGGCCAGGCCCGCGCCATGGACAAGAGCGACATCCGCGACCTCCTGCGTTGGCACCGGAACGCGGCGCTGCGCGCGATCGAGGCCGGCTTCGACATCCTCTACGCCTATTCGGGCCACACCATCACGGCGATCTCCGACTTCCTGTCGCCCCGCTACAACCAGCGCACGGACGAGTACGGCGGCGGCCTGGAGAACCGCGCGCGGCTGATGCGCGAGGTTCTGGAGACCCTGCACGAGGCGTCGGCCGGCCGTTGCGCCGTCGCCATGCGGCTGTGCGTCGACGAGCGCGACGGCCCCGGCTCGCTCGGCGCGGAGGAGGGCCGGGCCGTGGTCGAGACGATGGCGGAGCTGCCCGACCTCTGGGACGTCAACGTCGCGGGCTACAACGACATCCTGGGCTCGCGCTACCGCGAGGAGGGGTGGCAGGAATCCGGCGTCGCCTTCGTCAAGACGGTCACGACCAAGCCGGTCGTCGGCGTCGGCCGCTTCACCGGTCCCGACGCCATGGTCTCGCAGATCGAGCGCGGCGTGCTCGACATGATCGGCGCCGCAAGGCCGTCGATCGCCGATCCGTTCCTCCCGAGGAAGATCGAGGAGGGCCGGATCGACGACATCCGCGAATGCATCGGCTGCAACGTCTGTCTGGCCTCGAACGCGCTCGCGGCGCCGATCCGGTGCACCCAGAACCCGACGATCTCGGAGGAGTGGCGGCGCGGCTGGCATCCCGAGCGCATTCCGGCGAGGGGGTCGGACGCCGGGGTCCTGGTCGTCGGCGCCGGTCCGGCGGGGCTCGAGGCGGCGCGCGCCGCCGGCGCGCGCGGCTACGACGTCACGCTCGCCGAAGCCTCCCGCGACCTGGGCGGCCACCTCAACGCCTTCGCCACGCTGCCCGGCTTCGGCGAGTGGCTGCGCGTGCGCGACTGGCGCGTGGGCCAGATCGGCAAGATGGACAATGTCGCGATCTACCGCGAAAGCCGGCTCGACGCCGACGACGTGGTCGGCTTCGGGGCCGGGCGCGTGCTCGTCGCGACCGGCAGCCGCTGGCGGCGGGACGGCGTCGGCCGCATGCGCCCCTGGCCGGTCGGGGGCCTCGACCGGGCGCGCGTGCTCACGCCCGACGACGTGCTCGCGGACGCCGAGGTCGTCTCGCCGGTCGTCATCTACGACGACGACAACTACGTCATGGGGTCCGCGCTGGCCGAGCTCCTGGCCGGCCGGGGACACAGGGTGACGATCGCCACGCCGCACACGGAGCTGGCGCCGTGGAGCCACTTCACCCTCGAGCGGGCGATCAGCCACCGCAACCTCGTCGCCCAGGGGGTCGAGGTGCTCGTGAACCACGGCCTGGAGAGCCTCGGCGCGGGCGAGGCCAGGCTCGCCGGCACGCACGGCGAAACGCCCTTCCCGCGCGAGGCCGCGACCGTCGTCCTCGTCACCATGCGCGAGCCCGACGACGCGCTCCACCGCGCTCTCGAGGGCCGCCTGGAGAACGGCGAAGGGGGGCCGGCGTGGACGCTCGCCGCGATCGGCGACTGCCGCATCCCGGGGCTGGCCTCGGAGGCCGTCTTCGCCGGTCACAAGGCCGCCCGCGAGCTCGACCGGCCCGAGGATGTCGACAACCCCTTCCGCGTGGAGCAGGTCCCCGCCTCCTTCGATCCGCCCCTGCCGCGCCCGCACGAGCCGTGGACGCGGTGAGGCGGCCGCCGGGAGTCAGCGTTTCCGCTTCGCCTCGCCGAAGCCGCTCGGGTAGGTCAGGGCGCGTTCCAGCGCCGCCAGTCCGGCCGGCGTGAACGCGCCGTCGGGTTCCGGCTCGTGGACGAAATGGCCGCGCCGGCAGTCGCCGCGGACGGCCGTGACCGAATCGACGGTCCCGACGAAGCGGGTGTCGGCGGAGATGTAGCGCATCGCGAAGCCGATGCGGTCCCCGGGGGACGGATTGGGGCCGCCGCCGTGGATCAGGTTGACGGAGTGGATGGAGAACTCGCCGGACTTGAGCTCGACGGGGACGGCCCGGTCCGCGTGGTCGTCCTTCAGGTGGTTGAACGGGAACATGCAGTCGTCGTCGGTCGTCCGCCGTCCTTCGGAGAACGCCCCGTGGATGTCGTCCCCGGCGTCGATCTCGCCGATCCGCCCCTGGGCGTGGCTGCCCGGGACGACCTGCATGGCGCCGTTGGCCCGGGTCGCGTCGCCGAGCGCGAGCCAGACCGAGACGACCTCGTCGGTCGACAGGTTCCAGTAGGGCGAATCCTGGTGCCAGGGGACCCAGTCGCCGGTTCCGGCGCGCTTCACGCTCCAGTCCGATTCCCACAGGACGATGTCCGGGCCGAGGACGCGCTCGACCTCGTCGACGATCGCCGGGCGCCGGACCAGCTCCCACAGCCAGGGGCTGACGAGGTGCGGCTTCAGGTAGGTGTCCTTGCCGCGCAGCCGGTTCGACGCCTCCTGGAACGCGCGGTAGCGCCCGACGAATCCCGCCGCGTCGATCCGGCCGGCCGGCCAGACGATGCCGTCGCGCCTGAACGCGTCGAGGTCCAGCATGTCCGGGGTCCCCGCGGAAACGGGAGCGAATCTACCCGAGGCGGCCTTGCGTGGGAACCTTCGACGCGCGCCCGGGACGGCCCCAAGGCGGGTGGTGGAGCTGAGGGGATTCGAACCCCTGACCTTCGCATTGCGAACGCGACGCTCTCCCGACTGAGCTACAGCCCCACGAGGTCCCGCGCCGGGAGCGCCCGTGTAGGTGCGGCCCCGGACGGTGTCAAGCGGCGCCGGCGGCGACCGACAGCCGTCCGTACGGGCAATTCCGATCGCGGACGACCTGCCCTACACTACCGGCCGAGCGTTGAAAGGACACCGCCGATGGACGCCGTCATCTGGCTCGTGAACACGGCCGCCCTGATCTACTTCTGGCTCCTGATCGCGCAGGTCGCGATGAGCTGGCTCGTGTCCTTCAGGATCGTCGACACGCGCCAGCCCGTCGTGCACCGGATCGGCCGCTTCCTGTGGCAGGTCACGGAGCCGGTCCTGGGCCCGATCCGCCGCTTCCTGAACCGCGCCCTCGGCAACCTGGGCGGGATCGACATCTCGCCGATCGTCGCGATCGTGGGCGTCGAGTTCCTGCGCCGGATCGTCGTCGGCGAGATCCTGGCGCCGCTGCGCTGAGGCCCGGCCGGGACCGGACTTGACGCGACGGGCCGCGCTTCCTTTAAGGTGCGCGCCGTCCGGCCGGGAGCCCCGACATG
The DNA here is from genome assembly GCA_958295695.1 of uncultured Alphaproteobacteria bacterium. GTDB lineage: Bacteria > Pseudomonadota > Alphaproteobacteria > SP197 > SP197 > SP197. The sequence goes on from OY282363.1 coordinate 259,371, forward strand.
AGCGAAGCGACCGTCATCGACGGCAAGGCGTTCGCGGCGAAGGTCCGCGAAGGCGTGGCGGGCGAGGTCGCCGCGCTCAAGGCCGCCCGCGGCGTCGTTCCCGGACTCGCCGTCGTGCTGGTGGGCGACGACCCCGCGAGCCAGGTCTATGTCCGCGGCAAGGGCAAGGCCACGCTCGAGGCGGGCATGGAGAGCTTCACGTTCCGCATGGCCGGAACCTCGAGCCACGACGAGGTGCTCGCCAGGGTCGAGGCGCTCAACGCCGACCCGCGGGTCAACGGCGTCCTGGTCCAGCTTCCCCTGCCCGGCCAGATCGACGAGCGGGCCATCGTCGACGCCGTCGACCCGGCCAAGGACGTCGACGGCTTTCACGTCGTCAACACCGGCCGCCTGGCGACCGGGCTGGACGCCACGGTCCCCTGCACGCCGCTGGGCTGCCAGCTCCTGCTGCGCGACCGTTTGGGCGCGGACGGCCTGAAGGGCGCCGAGGCGGTCGTCGTCGGCCGGTCCAACATCGTGGGCAAGCCGATGGCCCAGCTCCTGCTGCGCGACCACTGCACCGTCACCGTCGCGCATTCGCGCACGAAAGACCTGCCCGCCGTGGTGCGCCGCGCCGACATCGTGGTCGCGGCGGCCGGCCGGCCGGAGATGGTCCGGGGCGACTGGATCAAGCCCGGCGCGACCGTCATCGACGTCGGCATCAACCGCATCGAGAGGGGAGACGGCAAGACGAGGCTGGTGGGCGATGTCCGCTTCGACGAAGCCGTGAAGGTGGCGGGCGCCGTCACGCCCGTGCCCGGCGGCGTGGGGCCCATGACCATCGCCTGTCTCCTGGCCAACACGGTGGCCGCCGCCCGCCGCCAGCACGGCGCGCCCGAACCGGACTGAAGGCCGCTCCGCCCGGTCAGGACGTGTCCCGGCCGCCGTTCCCGCCCTTCAGCGGATAGCGCTCGATCTCCCGGTAGACCGCGCCCTCGCGGCCCCGGATGCTCTCGTAGAGCGCGAAGGATTCGACCGGGAACGGGGGCGTGGCGAGCAGGCCGTTCGATTCCAGGAAACGTCCGACGTGGCCCATCTGGGCGCGGCGCGGGCGGGCGAGCGTGACGTGCGGACGGTACTTGCGCTCGTCGGCCTTGACGCCGAGGCGCTGGAGCCGGATCTCGATCTTGTCGCGCAGCCGCTTGAGCGGTTCCCCGGGCCGGAGGCCGGCGTAGAGCGCGTGGGTGTCCCCGCGGCTTCCGAAGCGTCCGACGCCGTCGATCGCGAGCGCGAAAGGGTCCGCCTCGACCGCCGCGAGGCCGACGCGGACGTCGTCGGCCAGCGTGCCGTCGAGCTCGCCGAGGTAGCGCAGGGTGACGTGCATGTTCCCGGCCGGCGCCCATCGCGCGCCGGGCACGCCGCCGGCGACCGCCGCGAGGCGGGCCGCGATCCGGTCGGGCATGGCGACGGCGACGAAAAGCGGCGGCGTCACGGTCCGGCCTCCACCCGGTCCAGCAGCGCCAGGACATCCGGCAGGATGCCGGCCACGATCGCGGCCACGCCCTGGGCGTTGGGGTGGATGCCGTCGGCCTGGTTCAGGGCGGGATCGGCGGCGACGCCTTCGAGGAAGAAGGGATAGAGGATGGCGTCGTGCCTGGCCGCGAGCTCGGGGTACATGCCGTCGAAGGCCGCGACGTAGCGGCCCCCCAGATTGCGCGGCGCGGCCATGCCCGCCAGCAGCGCGGGCACGCCGCGGTCCGCGAGGATCGTCAGGATCGCGTCCAGGTTGGCCCGGCTCGCCGCCGGGTCGACGCCGCGCAGGGCGTCGTTGGCGCCCAGCTCCACGATCGCCGCGTCGGCGCCGCCGGCCAGCGCCCATTCGAGCCGCGCCAGGCCGCCCGCGGTGGTGTCGCCGGAGACGCCCGCGTCGAGCACCGTCACGTCTCGGCCCTCCGCCCTCAGCGCCGCCTCGAGCTGCGCCACGAACCCCTCGTCCGCGGCGAGGCCGTAGCCCGCGGTGAGGCTGTCGCCCAGCGCCAGCACCCCGATCGGCTCCTGCGCCGCCGCCCCGTCCGGCATGGCGAGCCAGGAGGCGGCGCCCAGCGCCGCCGCGATCGTCCGCCATCTGGCAAAACGCCGCGGTCGTCCCCATCTGCCCTGCGCCATGACCGATCCCATCGTCCGACTGACCGATATCCACCTGAGCCTCACCGGCGCCGCCGGCGCGGTCAACATCCTCCGGGGCGTGAACCTCGCCGTGGAACGTGGCCGCCATGTGGCGGTGGTCGGGCCGTCGGGCTCGGGCAAGTCGTCGCTCCTGGCGGTCACGGCGGGGCTGGAGCGGCCGACCTCGGGCGCCGTCGAGATCGACGGCCGCGACCTCGCGCGGTTCGACGAGGACGCGCTGGCCCGGTTCCGCGGTCGCCGGATCGGCGTCGTCTTCCAGTCCTTCCACCTGGCGCCCACGATGACGGCGCTCGAGAACGTGGCCCTCCCGCTGGAGCTCGCCGGCGAGCGCGACGCGCTCGGCCGCGCGTCGCGGGCCCTCGGCGATGTGGGGCTGGGCGACAGGACGGGCCACCTGCCGGCGGAGCTGTCGGGCGGCGAGCAGCAGCGGACCGCGCTCGCCAGGGCCCTGATCGCCCGTCCGCCCCTGCTGCTGGCCGACGAGCCGACCGGCAACCTGGACCGCGCCACGGGCGAGGCGGTCGCCGCCCTGCTGTTCGAGGCGGCGGACCGGGCGGGCGCCACCCTCGTCCTGGTCACCCACAACGAGAGGCTCGCCGGCCGCTGCGCCCGGACCGTCGTCATCGAGGACGGCCGCCTGCGGGAGGCCGCGTGACCGGGCTGGCCTGGACCCTGGCCCGGCGGGACCTGCGCGGCGGCTGGCGCGGCTTCCGGCTCGCGCTCGTCGGCCTGGCGATCGGCGTCGCGACCATCGCCGGCGTCGGCAGCTTCGGCGCCGGCCTCGTCGAGGGCCTGCGCGAGAACGGCCGCGAGATCCTCGGCGGCGACGTGGCGCTGCAGACCACGATGATCGCGCCCACCGGGGAGCAGGCCGCCTGGCTCGGCGCGCGCGGCGACCTCTCGCGCACCGTCGAGATCAACGCGATGGCGCGGGCGGCGGAGCGCCCGCCGCTTCTGGTGAGCCTGCGCGCGGTCGACGACCGCTGGCCGCTCTACGGAACCGCGGTCCTGGCGCCGCCGGTTCCGGTCGCCGAGGCGTTCGCGAGCGACGGCCGGACCTTCGGCGCCATCGCGGACCGCGGCTTCCTGGAGCGCGCGGGGCTGCGGGTCGGCGACGGCTTCGCGCTGGGCGACGCGGCCTTCCGCGTCGCCGCCGAGCTGGTCCGCGAGCCGGACCGCGCCAGCGCGCCGTTCCAGCTCGGCCCGCGCGTCATCGTCTCGGACGAGGCGCTCGAGGCCACCGGACTGGCCGGCCCCGGCAGCCTGGTGCGCCACCTCTCGCGCCTGCGCCTCGACGGGGACATGCCGCTCGCCCGGTTCGCCGCCGACCTCGAGGCGGCGTTCCCGGAAGCGGGCTGGCGCGTGCGGAGCCACGAGGACGCCAACCCGCAGCTCCGGCGCTTCCTGGAAAGGCTGCGCACGTTCGTCACGCTGGTGGGCCTCGCCGCCCTGCTGGTCGGCGGCATCGGCGTCGCGAGCGCGGTCTCGACCTATCTCGAGCGCAAGATGGCGACGGTGGCGATCCTGAAGTCGCTGGGCGCCCCGGCGCGGCTGATCTTCGGCGTCTATCTCCTCGAGGTCGCGGCCATGGCCGCCCTCGGCGTGGCGCTGGGCCTCGTCGCGGGCGCGCTTCTGCCCCTCGGCGTCGGCGCGTTGGCCCGGGCCGCGCTCCCGGCGCCGGTCGAGGTCGGCCTCTATCCCGGGCCGCTCCTGCTCGCCGCGGCCTACGGCATGCTCACGGCGGTCGTCTTCGCGCTGCCGCCGCTGGCCCGCGCGCGCGATACCCCGCCCGCCGTGCTGTTCCGGGACCGGACGGGCGGGCGCGGGCGGGCGCGGGCGCGCGACATGGCGGCGGTGGCCATTCTGGCCTCGGCCCTGGCGGCGCTCGCCGTCGCCGCGTCGGACGACCGCGTCCTGGCGGCCGTCTTCGTCGTCGGCGCGGCGCTGGCGCTCGTCCTGTTCCGTCTGGCGGGCCACGGCTTCATGGCGCTGGCGCGCCTGGCGGGGCGTCCGCGCAGGCTCGCGCCGCGCTTGGCGCTCGCCAATCTCCACCGGCCCGGCGCCGCCACGCCGCGGGTCGCGGTGGCCTTCGGGATCGGCCTCACCGTGCTGACGGCCGTGGCCGGCGTGCAGGCCAACCTGCGCCACGAGATCGGCGAGACCCTGCCCCGGGGCGCCCCCGCCTTCTTCTTCGTCGACATCCAGCCCGACCAGATCGGCCCGTTCCTCGAGCTCGCGGAAGCCACGCCGGGCGTGCTGGACGTGCGGTCGGTCCCGAGCCTGCGCGGCCGCATCGCCGCCATCGACGGCGTGCCCGTGGCCGAGGCCGCGATCGACCCGGACGCGCGATGGTCGGTCGAGGGCGACCGCGGCGTGACCTATGCCGCCGCGCGGCCCGAGAACGTCGAGCTCGTCGCCGGCGAGTGGTGGCCCGCCGACTACCGGGGTCCCCCGCTGCTCTCCTTCGACGCCGAGATCGCGGCGGGCTACGGGCTCGAGGTCGGCGAGACGCTGACGGTCAACATCCTGGGCCGGGAGATCGTCGCGACCGTCGCCAACCTCCGGCGCGTCGACTGGACGACGCTGGGCATCAACTTCACGCTGGTCTACGCGCCCGGCCTCCTGGAGGCCGCGCCGCAGACCCATATCGCCACGGTCTACGCCGACCGGGAGGCCGAGGCCCCGCTGCGCGGCGAGATCGCGCGGCGGTTCCCGAACGTCTCGGCGATCGGGGTGCGCGGCGTGCTGTCCGACATCCTGGGCGTTCTGGGCCGGATCGACGCGGCGGTCGGCGGCATCGCGGCGCTGGCGCTGGTCGCCGGCGTCGTGGTGCTGGCCGAATCCATCGCGGCGGCCCAGCGCCGGCGGCTCTACGACTCCGTCGTGATGAAGGTCCTGGGCGCCACGCGGCCCCTGCTCGCCGCGGTCTTCACGCTGGAGCACCTGCTGCTCGGCCTGGCGACCTCGGCGCTCGCGCTCGCCGCGGGCTCCGCCGCGGCCTGGGCCGTCGTCCGTTTCGTCCTCTTCGCCACGTGGACCATGCCCTGGGGTACCGTCCTCGCCGTCGGCGGGCTGGCCATGGCGGTGTCGCTAGTCGCCGGGCTGGCCGCGAGCTGGCGCGCGCTGGCCCCGCCCGCGGCCCCCGTCCTGCGGACGGAATGACCGCGAACCGTCCCGCGCAGGGCTTCGAATGGCCTTGACGGCCCCGCCCCCGTCTTCCACATAAAGGTTCGGACCGCGCCGGCTCGCGCCGGCCGGAAGGTCACAACGGAGAGGATCGAAACATGGCGTTCGGCAATGCCGGCCCGCGCACCGTCGGTCGCGCGCAGACGGCCGCCCTCCACGACGAGGGCCTGCGAAGCTACATGCTGCGGGTTTACAACTACATGGGGGTCGGCCTCGCGATCACCGGCCTCCTGGCGTTCGTCACCGCCCAGGTTTCGGTCGTGACCGACGACGCCGGCCAGATCGTCGGGTGGACCCAGATCGGGGCGGCGCTCTATCTGGGCCCGCTCAAGTGGGTCGTCATGCTCGCGCCGCTGGCTCTCGTGTTCCTGTTCGCCGCCAGGGTCAACAGGATGTCCGTCGCCGGCGCGCAGACGGTCTTCTGGCTCTTCGCGGCGCTGATGGGCGTCTCGCTGTCGTCGATCCTGATCGTCTTCACCGCCGAAAGCGTGGCGCAGGTCTTCTTCATCACCGCGGCGACCTTCGGCGCGATGAGCCTCTACGGCTATACGACCAAGCGGTCGCTCGCGGGCTGGGGCTCGTTCCTCTTCATGGGGCTGATCGGAATCGTCATCGCGATGGTGGTGAACCTGTTCCTCGCCAGCGCGATGCTGCATTTCGCGATCTCGATAATCGGCGTGATCGTCTTCACGGGCCTGACCGCCTACGACACGCAGCGCATCAAGGAGAGCTACAGCGTCCACATGAGCGGCGAGATGGCGGCCAAGTCGGCGATCCACGGCGCGCTCAGGCTCTATCTCGACTTCATCAACCTCTTCGTCATGCTGATCCACCTGCTGGGCGTCACCCGCGGCGAATGACCGGCGGCGGACAGGGCGCGAGGGGGACCCGGCGACGGGTCCCCCGTCATTCGGGGGCGTAGAGCGTGAGCGAGTCGCCCCTGACGGCGTAGCCGCCGATCCGGCCGAGGAACGACATCCCCAGGAGCGAACGCGCCATCGGCGCCCGGTTGACCGAGGCCCGGACGCGGGCGAGGCGGATCGGGCCGACGCGGACCTCGCGGAGCGTCACCGGCGCGCCCCTCGCGACGCCGTTGGCGGTCTCGTAGGCCCGCGTGTAGGCGAGCGCGTCGGGGTCCATGCCGAGCCTGCGCGCGTCGTCGCGCGACAGGACGACATCGCTCGCGCCGGTGTCGACGAGGAAGACGAGGGGGACGCGGTCGACGAGCGCCTCGACGAGGAAGTGGCCGCGCGGGCCGGCGCGGAAGCTGATCTCGCCGCCGGTCGCGCCGTAGCCCCGTTCGGGCGCGAGGTCGCCGCGGACGCGGTCGAACACGTAGCGCGCCTCGTCCCGGAAGCTGTAGCCGGCCGCCGCCATGGCGGCGATGAGAAGCCAGACGCCGGCATGCCTCAGGGTCCGCGACAGGGGCGCGCGGGCGAGCGCCCAGGCCACGCCGGAGCCGACGGCGAGTCCCAGCAGAACCAGATAGACGAAGCGCGCCTCGCCGCCTTCGGGCACGGCCGGCCACGCAACGGCCGCGGCGGCGGTCCCGGCGATGACGAAGGCCGCGACAACCCAGCGGCCGCGTCCGGCGCGGCGTCCTCGGTCCCGATCGCGATCGAATCCGTGCATGGGTCGTGGGCCGGTCCCTGAACAACGGCGGAGAGGTCCGCCCCGGATCGACGGGTCGGAGCAGTTTCCCGCGTTCGCGGGGAACCGCAAGCGATTCCCCGCGAACGCGATCTGCTCTAAAAGGCCGGTCCGTCCCGAGCGGACTGGAGCGCCAATGCCGGATGCCTTCCCGCGGACGCCGTCCATGCCCCGGCGCATGGCGGCCGCGGCTCTCGCGGGCTGCGCCGCGACCGTTTGCGGTCCGATCGCCGCCCAGCGCTCCCTCGTCTACCGGGCCGGCGGCGCGGCGCCCGGACTCGACCGCGTCGCCGTCTCCGGTTTCCGCGAGGTCGCCACCCGGACCGCCGACGGTCTCGAGCCGATCGCCTGGCGCCGGGAGGCCGCCGGCGGCATGCCGGTCATCGCCGTCTTCCACGGCGCCGCCGAGCCCAAGGCGCCCTGGATCGCGCCCGGAGCCGGCCACGACGATCTCCGCGACCATGGCGCGGCCGAGGTTGTCCCGGACTTTCTCGGAACCCGTCCGGGGATCGGGACCGCCGGCCCGCGACCGCCGCCGCCGTGACCCCGCGCCCTCTCCCCGTCTGGCGTTCCCGCCTCCTCCGCGTCGTCGAGGACCGCCGGTTCACGCGGTCGGTCACCGTCCTGATCGTCCTCAACGCGGTCCTTCTCGGCCTGGAGACCGCGCCTTCGGTCATGGTCCGCTGGGACTGGCTGATCGTCGGCGCCGACAGCCTGATCCTGGCCTTCTTCGCGGTCGAGATCGCCATGCGCGTGGCCGCCCACGGCGCCGCGTTCTGGCGCGACCCCTGGAGCCTGTTCGACGTCGCGGTCGTCGGCGTCGCCCTGGCGCCGTCCGCGGGGTCGCTCTCCGTCCTGCGGGCGCTGCGCGTCCTGCGCGTCCTGAGGCTGGTCTCCGCGGTCCCCAGGCTGCGGCGCGTGGTCGAGACCCTGATGCGCTCGCTGCCCGGCATGGGCTCGATCGCGCTGCTTCTGGCGATGCTGTTCTACGTCTTCGCCGTGATGGCGACGAAGCTCTTCGGCGAAGCCTTCCCGCAGTGGTTCGGCACGATCGGCCGATCGATGTACTCGCTCTTCCAGATCATGACGCTCGAGAGCTGGTCGATGGGGATCGTGCGCCCGGTCATGGAGTCCCATCCCTTCGCCTGGGCCTTCTTCGTGCCCTTCATCCTGATCGTCAGCTTCGCGGTCCTGAACCTCTTCATCGCGGTCGTGGTCGACTCCATGCAGCGGGTCCATCAGGAGGAGCACGACAGCCTGGTCCGGGACGCCGAGGAGATCGCCAAGCGCGAGCGGGCCGCGCTCCATGACGACATCCGCGGCCTGCGCGAGGAGATCGCCCGGCTGCGCGGCGACCTCGAGAGGCGCGGTTAGGGCGGGACCGTCCTTGGCCGCTCCCTTCGGCGGGCTCGGCAGGAGGATCGGACCCCGGCCCAATGCGATGGCCCCGCGACCGCGCCGAATTGTCTTGATCCGGGCGGCCCGGACGGTTCAGCCTGAGCGTGGCGCGGGCGCGGGCGGAGAACGGGGATGGCCGACACGACGAGCGAGGGGGCCTTCACGCCCGACGATCCGCGCAAGCCTTGGCATTGGCATCCGGACCTGCCGATCGGGCATCCCCCGCTGTTCGTCTGGCCGCCCCGCCCCGCGGCGCTCGCGGGCTGGCTGTTCGGCCGCGGCTATCTCCGGTCGCAGAACGCGCTCCACATCCTCCTGGCGCTCGTCGCCTGGTCCTTCTTCACGCCGTCCCTGGAGCGCATGGCGACCTTCGAGGCCGGCTGGATTTTCGAGATCTGGCTCAGGAACATCGTCCTGTTCTCGGCGGTGACGGCGGGGCTCCATCTCTACTTCTACACGTTCCGCCGCCAGGGCGACGTCCACAAGTACGACCCCCGCCCCCTGGCCAGGGACGACCCGAAGTTCCTGTTCCGCGACCAGCTCTGGGACAACGTGACCTGGAGCCTCGCCAGCGGCGTGACGGTCTGGACCGCCTTCGAGGCCGCGATCTGGTGGTTCTGGGCCAACGGTCTGGTCGGCTGGCTGTCGTGGGCCGACAACCCGGTCTGGTTCGTCGCGCTGTTCCCGGCCATCGCGCTCTTCGAGACGGCGCACTTCTACCTGATCCACCGCCTGATCCACTGGAAGCCGCTCTACCGCTTCCATGCGCTGCACCACAACAACGTCAACATTGGACCGTGGTCCGGGATTTCGATGCACCCGGTCGAGCACGTCCTCTATCTCAGCTCGATCCTGATCCACCTGGTTGTCGCGTCGCATCCGCTCCACATGCTCTACCACGGCTTCTTCCTCACCGTGGGCGCGAGCTTCGGCCACACCGGCTACCAGGACCTCCAGATCAAGGGGCGGAGCGCCTTCGACGTCGCGAACCTGTTCCACCAGCTCCACCACCGCTACTACAACTGCAACTACGGGCAGGCGATGGCGCCGCTGGACAAGTGGTTCGGAAGCTTCCACGACGGCACCGCGGAAGCGACCGACCGCGTCATGAAGGCCGCGCGCGGCGCCAGGCCCGGCGGGTAAGGCCGCCGCCTATGCCGGGACACGCGGGGCCGCCCCTTCGGCTCGCCCGGGACAGGCCCCCTTCGCCACCGTCATGTAGATGTGGACATAGTCCATCCCGTGGCCTTCGGGCGCCTCGCGGACCGTGGCTTCGTAGGCGTCGTAGAAGGCGTCGACGATGCGGTCGCGCTCGTCGTCCGGGCGCGACGGGTCGAGGGCGGCGCGGAAGGTGGCCGCGCTCCAGGAGCGCAGGGTGGGGATGTAGTCGCGGGCGAACCTCTCCGCGTCGCCGTGCCGCTCGAACTCGGCGGCGAAGGGGCAGGGGACGACGCGGCTCTCGCAGTGCTCCACCCGCAGGCCCGCCATGCGGACCGGGTTGCCGGGATCGTCCAGTGGCGCGCGGAACTCCTCCACGGTCCTGTAGTGCTGCGGCAGGGTCATGGCGCGGTATTCGCCGTCCGAGATCGCGCCCCCGGACGCCATGCGCCGCCAGATCCGGTTGAAGGCGTCGAACATGTCGACGCCGCCGGTGTGGCCGAGATGGCGGCCCTCCTCGTCGATTCCGAAGTTCGCCAGCACGAGCCTGCCGCCCGGCGCGAGCTCGGCGGCGCGGTGCGACAGGATGGCCTCCCAGTCGGCGGCGCCTTGGGCGCGGAAGGCGGCGAGGCGGGGGCCCGACGCCCCGACCATGTGGACATGGTCCTCGATGTCGCAAGGCTTGCGCGAGAGCCAGTGCATGGCCGTCGCCGAGAACCCGAGGTCCAGAACGCCGCGGGGAAGGATGCGCTCGTGGAACGAGGTCGCCGAGGCCAGGACCTGCACGTTCTCGTGCCGCCGCAGGTAGCCCGGCCCGCCGGCGAGGCCGTGGACGAGCCGGAAGATGGCGTTGTAGTCGTTGCGCGGCTGGTCGGTGTAGACGATCTGCACGTCGCGGTCGGGGAACCGGCCGCGGATCGCGTCGATGGCCTTCCCGATCATGTCGAACGACGTGCCGGCGTCGGCCGTTCCCATGTCGCTCAGGGTGAAGGCGCGGCCCCGCCGGTCCGGGACGCGCGCGATCGCCGCCTCGACCAGGGGCCAGGCGCCGTCGATCGCGTCCTTGGCTCCCTTGGTCGCCAGCGAGTATCCGCCGCCGCCGGCCATGGCGACATGGGTTTCGCGCCCCGCGTCCATCGCCCGCTTCCGCCCCCTGTCCGGTCCGCCGCGGAGCCGGCTTAGCAGGAAACCCGCGGGCGCCGCCACTCCCGCGCGCCGCCCGGCCGCCGCCGATTGACACTCTCCGGCCGCCCGCCTACGTGTCGCCTGTCCGCATGGACCGCCGCCGAGGCGGGCGTCGCGCATGACCGATTCCCTGAAGATCGCCCTGGCCCAGCTCAATCCCACGGTGGGCGCGGTCGAGGCCAACGCCGACAAGGTGCTCGAGGCGCGGCGCGAGGCCGCCGGCCAGGGCGCCGACCTCGTCGTCACGCCCGAGCTCGCGGTCAACGGCTATCCGCCCGAGGATCTCGTGCTGCGTCCGGCCTTCCAGGAGCGGGTCGAGGCCGCGGTCGGGCGCATCGCGGCCCGGACGGGCGACGGCGGCCCCGCCGTCCTGCTGGGCGCCACCCACCGCGGCGACGGCGGCCTCCACAACGCGGTCTGCCTGCTCGATCGCGGCGCCGTCCGCCATGTCCGGCTGAAGCACGACCTGCCGAACTACGGCGTGTTCGACGAGAAGAGGGTGTTCAGCGCCGGCCCGCTGCCCGGCCCGATACCGTTCCGCGACGTGCGCCTGGGGGCGATGATCTGCGAGGACATGTGGACGGGCGAGGTGGCCGAATGCCTCGAGGAGAACGGCGCCGAAATCCTTCTCGTGCCCAACGGGTCGCCGTTCGACGTGGCCAACATCGAGCGGCGCATGAACCGCGCCGTCGCCCGGGTGGTCGAGACCGGCCTGCCGCTGGTCTACGTCAACCAGGTGGGCGGCCAGGACGAGCTGGTCTTCGACGGCGCCTCCTTCGCGCTCGACGCGGAGCGGACCCTGCGCGCGCGGCTCCCGGCCTGGCGGGAGGCCGTCGCGACGACCGAATGGCGCCGCGCCGCCGACGGCTGGGTTTGCCAGCCCGCGCCGGTCGCCGGCGAGCACGGCCGCCTCGGGACGGTCTACCGCGCCCTGGTCGCGGGCCTCGCCGACTATGTCGACAAGAACGGCTTCCCCGGCGTGCTGATCGGCATGTCGGGCGGCGTCGATTCGGCGTTGTCCGCCGCGGTGGCGACGGACGCGCTCGGTCCCGGCCGGGTCCGCTGCGTGATGATGCCCTCGCGCTACACGAGCCGGGCCAGCCTCGACGACGCGGCGGAATGCTCGGGCCTGCTCGGCGTGCGCCACGACACGGTGCCGATCGCGCCCGCCATGGACGCCTACGACCGGATGCTCGAGGAGTGCTTCGCCGGCGCCGAACCCGACGTGGCCGAGGAGAACATCCAGGCGCGCAGCCGCGGCGTCACGCTCATGGCGCTGTCCAACAAGTTCGGCCACATGGTGCTCTCGACCGGCAACAAGTCGGAAATGTCGGTCGGTTACGCCACGCTCTACGGCGACATGTGCGGCGGCTACTCGGTGCTGAAGGATGTCTACAAGACCACGGTCTACGCCCTCGCCGGCTGGCGCAACCGGCGCCGTCCCGACGGCCTTCTGGGCCCGGAGGGCCGGGCGATCCCCCAGACCGTCATCGACAAGGCGCCCACGGCGGAGCTCAGGGAAAACCAGACCGACCGGGACAGCCTGCCGCCCTACGGCGTGCTGGACGACATTCTCGACGGGCTGGTCGAGAAGGAGGAGACGTTCCGGGAGGTTTGCGCGCGCGGCCACGAGCGCGCCCTGGTCGAGCGCGTCTGGGGCATGCTGATGCGCGCGGAATACAAGCGGCGGCAGGCCCCGCCCGGCGTCAAGATCACGCCCAGGGCCTTCGGCCGCGACCGCCGCTACCCGATCACCAACCGCTTCCGCAGCTGATGGCCGTCACGCGGTTCGCGCCCAGCCCCACCGGCCGGCTTCATGTCGGCAATGTCCGGACGGCGCTCATGAACTGGATGGCGGCGCGCCGGTCGGGCGGAACGTTCATCCTGCGCCTCGACGACACGGACGCCGCGCGCTCCACCGCCGCCTTCGCCCAGGGCATCCGCGCCGACATGGCCTGGCTCGGCCTCGACTGGGACCGGGAGGAGCGCCAGTCCGTCCGCCTCGACCTCTACGAGGCGGCGCGGGCGTGGCTCGCGGCGTCCGGGCGGCTCTATCCCTGCCACGAGACGCGCCGGGAGCTCGCAAGCCGGCGCCGGCTGCGGCAGGCGCGGGGACTGCCGCCCGTCTACGACCGTTCCGCCCTGACGTCGACGGAAGCGGAACGCGGAGCCCTGGAGGCCCGGGGCCGCCGTCCGCACTGGCGTTTCCGCCTCGGCGACGAGACCGTGTCCTACCGGGACCTGATCCGGGGCGACGTCGCCTTCGAGCCCGGCCATGCGAGCGACCCCGTCCTGGTGCGCGAGGACGGCGCGCCGACCTACGCCCTGGCGTCCGTCGTCGACGATATCGACATGGGCGTCACGCTGGTGGTCCGCGGCGAGGACCATGTCGCCAACACGGCCGTCCAGATCGAGCTCATCCGCGCCCTCGGCGCCGCCGCGCCGGACTACGCCCACCATCCGCTGCTGACGACGGCGGTGGGCGGCGGCCTTTCGAAGCGCGCGGGCGGCGGCGCCGTGGCCGACCTGCGCGACGCCGGCGTCGAGGCGATGGCCGTGGCGAGCTATCTGGCGCGCATCGGCACGTCGGACCCGATCGAGCCGGCGTATTCGGCGGACGCCCTGGCCGCCGGCTTCGCGTTCGGGAAGGTCTCCCGGAACCCGCCGCGCCACGACCCCGACGATATCCGCGCGCTCAACCGCAAGTGGCTCCGCGGCGCGCCGTTCGAGGCCGTGGCGGACGGGCTGCCGGACCTCGACGCGGCCTTCTGGACCGCCGTGCGCGGCAATGTCGACCGCGCGTCCGACGCCCTGGACTGGTGGCGCCTGTGCCGCGAACCCATCGAGCCGGCGATCGAGGAGGCGGACTTCTGCGTCGAGGCCGCCGCGCGTCTGCCGCCCGAGCCGTGGGATTCCGACGTTTGGAAAACCTGGACGCGGGCGGTCGGGGAGGCCACGGGCCGCCGGGGCGGAGCGCTCTACCGCCCCCTCCGCCTGGCGCTGACGGGCCGCGACAGCGGCCCCGAAATGGCCGCGCTCCTGCCGTTCATGGGCGCCGGCCGCGTGGCCGCCCGGCTGGAGGGACGGCGGGCCTGAGCGGTGTTTCGATTTGGAACCCGTCGCGGGTCGTCCGATGTCTGTCGATGGCGACGGCGCGGGATCGAGGGTACGCGCTCGACCCCGCGCGCGGCCGCCCCGCGTCCACGGTCTTGAGGATGCGCCCCGAACGGGAAGGCGTCGCCACGGGCTTCCACCGGCGGGCGAGCCCCCCTCCCGGGAATGGGAGGGGGTCGGAGCGGGCGCCGGCGTTCGAGGAACGACGAACGAACCGCGCCGGTCCGTTCCGCGTGTCCCGAACGAAGGAACCCGTTTGCCCCGCCCCGGCAATGGGTCTATAGAGCGCGCCATGGACGACCGGTCTCGACGACGTTGCGGGGCTTGCGGGCGAACGACCGCCTGACCGCGCCCGCCGCCCGGCCGGCGCGGGCCGCGACGCGCCTCGCTCCGGGGACCGACGACCGATGACCCTCCATGTCCACAACACGCTGACGCGCCGGAAGGCGCCGCTCGAGCCCGTCGAGGCCGGCAAGGTCGGGTTCTATGTCTGCGGCCCGACGGTCTACGGCCCGATCCATCTCGGCAACGCGCGGCCGCTCGTCGTCTTCGATGTGCTGTTCCGTCTCCTGCGCCGCCACTACGGCGAGGGAAACGTCCGATACGTGAGGAATATCACGGACATAGACGACAAGATCAACGCCGAGGCCCGGCGGAGGGGCGTCGCCATCGGCGCGCTGACGGCCGCCACCGTCGAACGCTTCCACGAGGACGCGGCGGCCCTGGGCTGCCTGGAGCCCACCGAGGAGCCGCGCGCCACGGACCACGTGCCCGAGATGGTCGCCCTGATCGGGCGGTTGATCGACCTGGGCCACGCCTACGAGGCGGAGGGCCATGTCCTGTTCGACGTGCCGTCGTATCCCGCCTACGGCCGCCTTTCCGGCAACAGCCGGGACGAGATCGTGGCCGGGGCGCGGGTCGAGGTCGCGCCCTACAAGAAGGACCCGGCCGATTTCGTGCTGTGGAAGCCCTCGACCGGCGACCTGCCCGGCTGGGACAGCCCCTGGGGCCGGGGCCGGCCCGGCTGGCATCTCGAATGCTCGGCCATGAGCGGGAAGCACCTGGGCCGGACCTTCGACATCCACGGCGGCGGACGCGACCTGATCTTCCCGCACCACGAGAACGAGATCGCCCAGACCCGCGCGGCCCACGCCGACGCCGGATTCGCGCGGGTCTGGATGCACAACGGCTTCCTGTCGGTCGAGGGCGAGAAGATGTCGAAGTCGCTGGGCAACATCCTCGCCGTCCGCGAGTTGCTGGAGGACTGGCCGGGCGAGGTCCTGCGTTTCGCGCTGCTCTCGACGCACTACCGTCGGCCGCTCGATTTCACCGTCGGCCTGTTGCGGCGGGCGCGCGCCGCGCTCGACCGCTTCTACAACGCGGTCGGCGAAGCGGGCGACCCGGAAGCGGCCGGCGTTCCGGCCGACGTGCTGGCGGCGCTCGACGACGACCTCAACACGCCGCTCGCGATCTCGGCCATGCACGGGCTGGCGGACCGCGTGTTCCAGGGCGATCGCGGGGCGGCGGCGGCGCTGCGCCGCGCCGGAGCGGCGCTGGGTCTGCTCGGGGCGCCGTCGCGGTCGTGGTTCCAGGGCGCCGACGGCGACGAGGCCCGCGGGATCGAGGCCCTGATCGAACGGCGCGCGTCCGCGCGGGCGGCCGGGGATTTCGCAGAGGCCGACCGTATCCGGGACGAGCTGAAGCGACGGGGCGTCGCGCTCATGGACGGCCCCGGGGGCACGACCTGGAGGCGGACCTGATGGGCGACCGGGTCTATCTCTTCGACACCACCCTGCGCGACGGCGCCCAGACCCAGGGAGTCGACTTCTCGGCCTCCGAGAAGGCCGATATCGCGCGTTCGCTGGACGCCCTGGGCGTCGATTACATCGAGGGCGGCTGGCCCGGCGCCAACCCGACCGACGACGCCTTCTTCGGCGGCCCGCCGCGGCTCGCCCGCGCCACCCTCACGGCCTTCGGCATGACGCGCCGGCCGGGCCGCAGCGTCGAGAACGATCCCGGCCTGCGGGCGGTGGTCGACGCCGGGACCCGGGCGGTGTGCCTGGTCGGCAAGACCTGGGATTTCCATGTCGATCTCGTTCTCGGGATCCCGAGGGACGAGAACATCGCGATGATCGCCGGGTCCATGGCGCACGCCGTGGCGCGGGGCCGCGAGGCGATGTTCGACGCCGAGCACTTCTTCGACGGCTACAAGGCCGACCCCGGGTTCGCGCTGGCGTGCGTCGAGGCCGCGCTCGACGCCGGCGCCCGCTGGGCCGTGCTGTGCGACACCAACGGCGGCGCCCTGCCGGGCGAGGTGGGCGAGATCGTCGCGGCGGTCGCGGCCCGCGTCGGGGGCGGGCGGCTCGGCGTCCACGCCCACGACGACACGGGCAACGCCGTCGCCAACAGCCTGGCCGCGCTCGACGCCGGCGCCCGCCAGGTGCAGGGAACGCTCAACGGCCTCGGCGAGCGCTGCGGCAACGCCAACCTCGTCTCCCTGATCCCGACGCTGAAGCTCAAGTCGGACTTCGAGACCGGCGTCGCGGACAGGGACCTCGTCCATCTGACCCGCGTGTCGCGGTCGGTCGACGAGCTGCTCAACCGCGCCCCGGACCGGCGCGCGCCCTACGTCGGCGGCTCGGCCTTCGCCCACAAGGGCGGACTCCATGTCTCCGCCGTGATGAAGGACCCCCGGACCTATGAGCACGTGCCCCCGGAGACCGTCGGCAACCGCCGCCACATCGTCGTCTCCGACCAGTCGGGCCGGGCCAACGTGCTCGCCCGACTGGCCGAGGCGGGCATGGACGTCGACGCGGACCACCCCAGGCTCCCGCGCCTGGTCGAGGAGGTGAAGGCCCGGGAGTTCGAGGGCTACAGCTACGACGGCGCCGAGGCGAGCTTCGAGCTGCTCGTGCGGCGGGTGCTGGGGACCGTCCCCGGATACTTCGACGTCGAGAGCTTCCGGGTCCAGGTCGAGCGCCGCCACAACGCGCTCGGCAAGCTCGTCACCGTCTCGGAAGCCACGGTGAAGCTCGTCGTCGACGGCGAGCGGCTGCTTTCCGTGGCCGAGGGCAACGGCCCCGTCGACGCGCTCAACCGCGCGCTCGGCAAGGATCTCGGCAAGTACGCCGACCACCTCGGCGGTTGGCGCCTCGTGGACTACAGGGTGCGCATCCTCTCGCCCCAGGAAGGCACCGGCGCCGTCACCCGCGTCACGATCGAGAGCGCCGACGACAGCGGCGCGACCTGGAGCACGGTGGGCGTCTCGGCGAACATCATCGACGCCTCGTTCCAGGCCCTGGTCGATTCGATCGTCTACAAGCTCCTGCGCGAGAACGCGCCGGTGTGAGCGTCGGACGATGACGCCGCCGGCCATTATCCTGGTGCGCCCGCAGATGGGCGAGAACATCGGCGCGGCCGCGCGCGCGATGGCGAACTTCGGCCTGTCCGACCTGAGGATCGTCGCCCCGCGGGACGGCTGGCCCAATCCGGCCGCCGAGGCGATGGCCGCGGGCGGGCTCGCGATCGTCGAGGGGGCGCGCGCGTACGACAGCGCGACCGCCGCCGTCGCCGACCTGAACCGCGTCTGGGCCGCGACCGCGCGCCGCCGCGACATGCTGAAACCCGAGGTCACGCCCGAGCGCGCCGCCGCCGACCTCCGCGCCCTGCCCGAATCCGAGGCCGGCGGCGTACTCTTCGGGCCGGAGCGCGCCGGGCTCGACAACGACGAGGCGGCGCTCGCCGACGCCATCCTCCGGGCGCCCACGGCGTCCGGCGGCGCGTCGATCAACCTCGCGCAGTGCGTCCTCCTGGTCGCCTACGAGTGGTTCAAGGCCGAGGCCGGCGCGCCCGGCCCGGTCATGCCCGAGGGGAGGACGCGGCCCGCCACGAGGGACGAGCTGGAGGGTTTCTTCGAACACCTGACCGGAGAGCTCGACCGCTGCGGTTTCCTGCGCAACCGGCAGCGCCGGCCCATCGTGGTGCGCAACATCCGCAACCTGTTCCTGCGCGCGGGCCTGTTCGAACGGGAAGTGCGCACCCTGCGCGGCGTCGTGAGCTGCCTCGCCGGGGACGAAAAGCCGCCGCGGAAGGGCTGAGCGACGGGCCCGTCCCTCGACACCCGGCTCCGCCGCTACCCGGGACGGGGGGGGTCCCGTCCCCCGCCCAACCCCTCCTTCACCCCGAGGGCCGCCGAAAGGCGGCGTATCGAAGGGCGGACGCGAGCGGCGGGGGAGCCACGGCGCTTCCGCTGGAGACGGACGGGCGCCGCGGCCGCGAAGGCGTTTGACAACGGCGGCGGGTCTCGCTACAGGACGCCGCTCGCGCTCCGGGGCCGGAGCGCGCTTCCTTTCCCTGAAAAGCGATGACCGGGGTCCGATGAGCAAGCACGATAGCGGCAAGCGCCTGTCGTCGAAATACAAGATCTGCCGCCGCTACGGCGAGAACCTCTGGGGCCGCCCCAAGCGTTTCCTGACGAACCGTCTCTATGGGCCCGGCGAGCACGGCCAGAGCCGCCGCCGCAGGCCGACCGACTACGGCATCCAGCTCGCCGCCAAGCAGAAGCTCAAGGGTTACTACGGCAACATGACGGAACGGCAGTTCCGCCGGACCTACGAGGAAGCCTACAAGCGCCGGGGCGACACCATCGAGAACATGATCGGCCTGCTCGAGCGCCGGCTCGACATGGCGATCTACCGCATGAAGTTCGTGCCCACGGTCTTCGCCGCGCGCCAGTTCGTGAACCACGGCCATGTCCGGGTGAACGGCCGGAAGGTCGACATCCCGAGCTATCGCGTGGCGCCCGAGGACGCGATCGAGATCAAGGAGTCCTCGCGCGAGCTGCCGCTCGTGCTGGAGGCCGTGGCCGCCGCCGAACGCGACGTGCCGGACTACATGGAGGTCGACTTCGACAGGATGAAGGGCGCCTATCGCCGCGTGCCGATCTTCGCCGAGGTGCCCTATCCGGTGCGGATGGAGCCGAACCTGGTGATCGAGTACTACTCGAAGGCCTGACCGTTCGGACCGTATCCCGGCGGACCGCTTCCCGACGGGAGCGGCCCGCGCTCGTTGGGGTTGCGCCCATGCCCAGGCGGCTGACCGATTTCTCGACGCTCACGTTCGATTGCTACGGCACCCTGATCGACTGGGAAAGCGGCGTCTGGGACGCCATGCAGCCGTTGCTCGCCGGGGCGGGCCGCGACGACATCGCGCGGCGGGAGGGGCTGGCCGCCTTCGCCGAACTGGAGAGCGCGCGGCAGGCGGCCACGCCGGACATGCCCTATCCGGAGGTTCTGGCCCGGGTACACGCCGGCCTCGCGCGGCGGTTCGGCCTGCCGACGAGCGCGGAGATGGACGCCGCGTTCGGCGCGTCGGCGCCGCACTGGCCGGCGTTTCCCGACACCGCCGACGCGCTGCGCCTGCTCGGGAAACGCTTCAGGCTGGCGGTCCTCTCGAATGTGGACGCCGCCGGATTCGCCGCGTCGAACCGCAAGCTGGGCGTCGCCTTCGATGCGGTCTACACGGCCCAGGACATCGGGTCCTACAAGCCGGATCCGCGCAACTTCGACCACATGCTCGAGCGTCTCGCGGCCGACCGCGGGGTCGCCGCCGGCGACATCCTGCACACCGCCCAGAGCCTGTTCCACGACCACGCGCCGGCGCGCGAAGCGGGCCTCGCCAACGCATGGATCGACCGGCAGGGCCTCGCCCAGGGCGGCCACTGGGGCGCCACGGCGAAGGTCGCCGAGTGGCCGGAGGTCGATTTCCTGTTCCCGACCCTGGGCGCGATGGCCGAGGCGGCGATGGCCGAGGACTGAAGACCGGCGGAGCGTCCCGGCCGCCGGTCGTGTAGACTCCCCCGCGGACCGTCCCGGAGGCGCCATGAAGATCGTCGTCGCCATGATGAAGCACGAGACCAACACGTTCTCGCCGGTGCCGACGCCGCTCGCCCGCTTCACGCGCGGCTCGACCGAACTGCCGCGCGGCGACGCGGCGGTCGCGGCCTTCAAGGGCACCAACAGCGGGATCGCGGCCTTCATCGACATCTGCGAGGACGAGGGCTGGGAGACGGTCGCCCCCATCGCGGCCAACGCATGGCCCTCCGGTCCGGTCGAGGACGAGGCGTTCGAGACGATGGCGGAGGCCATCGTCGGCGCGGTCGAGGCGGGCTGCGACGCGGCCATGCTGGACCTCCACGGCGCGATGGTGACCGAGAGCCTGGAAGACGGCGAGGGCGAGCTGCTGCGCCGCGTCCGCGCGGCGGCGCCCGGCCTGCCGGTCGCCGTGGCGCTCGACATGCACTGCAACCTGTATCCCGCCATGGTCGAGAACTGCACGATCCTCGCGGGCTACCGGACCTATCCCCACGTCGACACGCGCGCGACGGCGGAGCGCGCCGGCCGCGTCCTGGTCCGCGCCCTCCGGGGCGAGGTCGCGCCGGTCATGGCCTGGGGCGACCGGCCCATGCTGCCGCACGTGATGAAGCAGGGCACGGGCGAGGGTCCGAACAGGGCGCTGCAGGAGCGCTGCCGCGCGATGGAGGCGGGCGGCGAGGCGCTCATGGCGACGCTCTTCACCGGCTTCCCCCACGCCGACATCGCCCGGGCCGGCCTGTCGGCGTGCGTGGCGACCGACGGCGACCGGGACAAGGCCGAGGCCCTGCGCGACGAGCTGCTCGCCATGGCGTGGGCCGAGCGCGAGGCCTTCGTCTACCGCGCCGAGCCGCTCGCCCGTTCGCTGGAACGGGCGAAGGCGATCGACGAGGGGCCGGTCGTCCTGCTCGACCACTGCGACAACGCGGCCTCGGGCGGAACCATGGATACGACGACCGTGCTGGCCGGCGTCCTGGAGGCCGGGCTGGAGAACGTCGCCGCCTTCGCCATCCGCGATCCGGCGGCCGTGCGGGAGATGATCGCGGCCGGCGTCGGCGCCGAGGTCGCCGTCGATCTCGGCGGCAAGACCGCCATGCCGTCGATCGGCGAGGAGGGCAGGCCGTTGCGCGTCGCGGGCCGCGTCGCGCGCATCGCCGACGGCCGCTACCGCAACAAGGGGCCGATGGGCACGGGCGTCCTCATGGACATGGGTCCCACGGTCGTGCTCGACACGGGCGGGGTCGAGATCGTGGCGATCTCGGCCCATCAGGAGCCCAACGACATCAACGCCTTCTATTCGGTCGGCATCGACCCCTGGCAGAAGCGCTACCTCATGATCAAGAGCCGCGTCCACTGGCGCGCGGGCCTGGGCGACCTTGCGAGGCATGTGGTGGACTGCGCCGGCACGGGCGTGTGCGCCAGCGACTACGGCCGGTTCGCGTTCAGGAACGTGCGCCGGCCGATCTACCCCCTCGATCTCGTCAACGTGCCGGGGTAGGGGGTGGAGGCGATTGCCGGGGGGAAGGCTGGATGCGCGCATCCTCTCCGATCGTCGTCGACCCCGGCGATCCGGACCGTGGCGGCCGCTTCCTCGCCCGCCGCGACCCGGAAGGGCGCGTCTGGAACGCGGGCTCCCACGATCCCTGGGCCGGGGCGCCGCGATTGCCGCCCAGGGACGGGCGCGGGGCGGCTTCGAGGTCTCGGAGACCAGCGCCTCGATTCAATCATGATCCTCGAAAGTAAAGGAGAATCCGTAACGCTTGAGTTTGATGGTCTGAATCGCACGCGCCGCGAAACGCGCCTTGTCGGTAAAGTCATGGGCGACCAGTATTCCGCGTATGTCGCCCGACTCCTCCTCGGCGAGCGCGCCCATGTAGGCCGCCAGCTGGCCGATGGCGCGGTCGTCCGCTTTGCCGGCCTTCAGCTCGATCACCCACCACGCCCCATCGGAACCGCGCGCAAGCACATCTATTCGCCCGATGGAGACTACCCTTTCCGCGCCGTTGTCGGCGAGTGTCAAATCCGGCGCGAGTTGGGAAAGATTGTCCCTGAGCGCCCGTTGCAGGTCGGCTTCGAGTGAGAAACGATCCCTCTCCGGCGGCGTTCCGTCGTCGATATCGCCGCCATCTTCCTCGTCGACTGGATGTTCTTGGAGGAACTCCCGGTAGCGCTTCACCGCTCCACGTTCCCAATCCTTGAGGCCGTCCGGCAACGACCGTTCACCGTCTCCGATCACTTCGTCGAAATCGCTTCCGAGACTGCGTTCGGCCGCACGGAGGTCCGAGAGATAGGTTGATTTAGTACTCTCCTTCAAAGGTTGACGATTCAGGTACGCTTCGTACGCTCTGAATGCTCGTTCCCGCATGACAACGATCTCTTGTAACGTCAAGCGCCGGCGCGCTCCATCGGGATCAGGCCGCGGGGTCGAGTTCGACGCCCTGTTCCGTCAGGTAGTCGGAGAGCTCGCCCGAGACGAACATCTCCTTCATGATGTCGCAGCCGCCGACGAACTCGCCCTTGACGTAGAGCTGCGGGACGGTCGGCCAGTCGCTGTAGGCCTTGATGCCCTCGCGGACCGCCGGGTCCTCCAGCACGTTGACGCCCTTGAAGCGGGCGCCCAGGCGGCTCAGCATCTGGACCGAGGCGGCCGAGAAGCCGCACATGGGAAAGACCGGCGTGCCCTTCATGAACAGCACGACCTCGTTGTCCGCCAGTTCGTTGTCGATGCGCTGCTTGGTGCCTTCGTCGAGCGTCATGGTTCGTGCCCTCCCGTGGGCTTGGTCCTGGATGGGGGCGTCATCCGGGCGCGCGGGTCGTGAGCGCCAACGCGTGGAGCTCGCCGCCCATCTTCCCCTTGAGCGCCCTGTAGACGAGCTGGTGCTGCCGCACCCGGCTCTTGCCCTCGAAGGCGCTGCTCACGACGGTGGCGGCGTAATGGTCGCCATCGCCCCTCAGGTCCTCGATCTCGATCGAGGCGTCGGGGAAGGCTTCCTGGATCATGGCCTCGATCTCGGCCGCGCTCATCGCCATCGCCGGTCCTCCGCCGTCGCCCGGCCGGGCCCCGCCATGTAGGCCGGAAGCCAGCTCTCGTGCCTGTCGCGAACGGTCTTGAGCGATATGGGCGAGGCGCCGTCCACTGTCAATGAATCGCCGCCCGCGGCGCCCAGAACCGTCGCGGCGACGCCGGCGTTCCGGGCGCCGCGGACAACCCCCGCGCCGTCTCCGTCGACCGCCACGACGTAACGCGCCTGGTCCTCGCCGAACCAGAAGGCGTGCGCCGGCGGCGCGCCGGCGGGGCGGTCCACGGAGAACCCGATCCCCGACGCCAGCGCCATTTCGGCCAGCGCGACGAGCAGGCCCCCGTCCGAGACGTCGTGGCAGGCCGCGACGTCCCCGCGGCGGATCAGGCCGCGCACGGCGTCGCCGTTGCGCCGTTCCGCTCCGAGGTCGACCGGCGGCGGCGCGCCGTCCTCGCGGCCCGCGATCTCGCGCAGGTAGAGGCTGGCGCCCAGGTGGCCGGCCGTGTCGCCGATGACGACGATGGCCTGGCCCTCGCCGCCGAAGCCGATGCGCGCCATGAAATCGAGGTCGTCGATCAGGCCGATGGCGCCGATCGTCGGCGTCGGCTGCACCGCCCTGCCGTCGGTCTCGTTGTAGAACGACACGTTGCCCGAGACGATCGGCATGTCGAGCGCCCGGCAGGCTTCGCCCAGGCCCCCGATCGCGCCCACGAAGGTCCCCATGATGTCGGGCCGCTCCGGGTTGCCGAAGTTGAGGCAATCGGTCGCCGCGAGCGGCCTCGCGCCCACGGCCGTCAGGTTGCGGAAGGCTTCCGCCACGGCCTGCCGGCCGCCCATGGCCGGGTCGGCCTCGCAGTAGCGCGGCGTGCAGTCGGTCGTGATCGCGATCCCCTTGCCCTCGACGCCGGGCGTCTCGACGACCGCGGCGTCCCCGCCGGGCCGCTGCGCGGTCCGGCCCATCACGAGATGGTCGTACTGCTCCCAGATCCAGCGCCGCGAGCACAGGTCGGGCGAGCCCATGAGCGTCGCGAGCGCGTCTTGCGTCGAGACGGGGGCGGGAGCGTCGCCGGGCGCCAGCGCCGCCCGCGGCGGCGTCTCGACCCAAGGCCGCTCGTAGACCGGCGCCCGGTCCGAGAGCGGCTTGACCGGCAGGTCGGCCCGGACCCGGCCGTCCTTGCGCACGACCAGGCGGCCCGTATCGGTGATGCGGCCGACCACCGCGAAGTCGAGCTCCCACTTCTCGAAGATGGCGCGGGCGCGCTCCTCGGCCTCGGGCCGGATCGCCATCAGCATGCGCTCCTGGCTCTCGGAGAGCATCAGCTCGTAGGCGGTCATGCCCTCCTCGCGCCGGGGCGTCGCATCGAGGTCGAGGTCGATCCCGGCGTGGCCCTTGTCGGCCATCTCGACCGACGAGCACGTGAGTCCGGCCGCGCCCATGTCCTGGATGCCGATGATCGAATCGGTCGCCATCAGTTCGAGGCAGGCCTCCAGAAGCAGCTTCTCGGTGAAGGGATCGCCCACCTGCACGGTGGGACGCTTCTCCCCGGCGTCCTCGTCGAACCCGGCCGAGGCCATGCTGGCGCCATGGATGCCGTCGCGTCCGGTGCTGGAGCCGACGTAGACCACCGGCGCGCCGACGACGCCCGCGGCGGCGTAGAAGATGCGGTCGGCCGGCGCGAGGCCCACGCACATGGCGTTGACCAGGTTGTTTCCGTCATAGCTCCCGTGGAACGTCGTCTCGCCGCCCACGGTGGGCACGCCCACGCAGTTGCCGTAGGACCCGACGCCGCCCACGACGCCGGCCACGAGATGGCGGGTCCTGGGATGGCCGGGCGCGCCGAAGCGCAGCGCGTTCATGGTGGCGATGGGGCGCGCGCCCATGGTGAAGACATCGCGCATGATGCCGCCGACGCCCGTCGCCGCCCCCTGCCGGGGCTCGATGAAGCTCGGGTGGTTGTGGCTTTCCATCTTGAACACCGCGGCCTGGCCGTCGCCGATGTCGACCGCGCCCGCGTTCTCGCCGGGGCCGCAGATCACCCAGGGCGCCCGGGTCGGCAGCGTCTTCAGCCAGACGCGGCTCGACTTGTAGGAGCAGTGTTCGTTCCACATGGCCGAGAAGATGCCGAGTTCGGTGATGTTGGGCTCGCGCCCGACGATCTCCAGGATCCTGGCGTACTCGTCCTCCGTCAGCCCGTGCTCGGCCACGACGTTCGGCGTGACGGCGGGCTCCGCGCTCACGACAGCGCCTCCACGAGGCCGTCGAAGAGCGGCGCGGCGTCGCGGCTCTGCTGGCGCGGGCCGGTGGCGTCCTCCGGGTGCGGCATCATGCCGAGCACGTTGCCGGCGTCGTTGACGACGCCCGCGACGCCGGCCGCGCTGCCGTTGGGATTCGCGCGTTCCTCGGTCTCGTCCGGTCCGGCGACGTAGCGGAAGACGATCCGGCCCTCGCCCTCCAGCCGCCGGAGCGTCTCGTCGTCGGCGAAGTAGTTGCCGTCGCCGTGCGCCACCGGCACGCGGATCACGTCGCCTTCCGCGAGCGCGCCGGTCAGGGGAAGGCGCCGGTTCTCGAGCCTCAGGTGCACGTCCCGGCAGACGAAGTTCAGGCCGGCGTTGCGCAGCAGCGCGCCCGGCAGAAGCCCGGTTTCGATCAGCATCTGGAAGCCGTTGCACACGCCCAGCACCGGCGCGCCCGCCCGGGCCCTGGCCACCACGTCCCTCATCACCGGCGAGTGCGCCGCCATCGCGCCGCAGCGCAGGTAGTCGCCATGGGAGAACCCGCCCGGCAGCACGATGAGGTCGCAGGGCGGCGCCTCGGCGTCGCCGTGCCAGACCATCTCGGTCGCGGCCCCGGCGCGCTCCAGCGCGTCCTTCATGTCGATCTCCCGGTTCGTGCCGGGGAAGAGGACGATGGCCGCCTTCATGTCCCTCGGACCGCCGCCGCCCGGCCCGGTCCGGCCGCGGGCGGCGGGACGCGCGGATGGACCGTCGCCATCCCTCAGCAAAGCTCGATCGCGTAGTTCTCGATCGTCGTGTTGGCGAGGAGTTTCTCGCACATCCGTTCGATCCTCGCCCGGGCGCCGGTCTCGTCGGTGTCCGCCAGGTCCAGGTCGATCACCTTGCCCTGCCGGACCTCCCGGACCCCGTCGAAGCCCAGGGCGCCGAGCGCGTTGTGGATGGCCTTGCCCTGGGGGTCGAGAACGCCGTTCCTGAGGGTGATGTGGACGCGGGCCTTCACGAAGCGGCCTTCGGCATCTCGGCGAGGTTGTTCGTCTCGGGCAGGATGCCCAGCCGGCGCGCGACTTCCCGGTAGCCCTCGGCGACGTTGTCGAGGCCGCGCACGAAACGGTCCTTGTCCATGGGCTCGTCGGTCGACAGGTCCCACAGCCGGCAGCTGTCGGGACTGATCTCGTCGGCGACGACGAGCCTGACGTCGTCCTCGAAGTAGAGACGGCCGTAGGTCAGCGCGAAGTCGACGAGCCGGATGCCCGCGCCCAGGAAGAGGCCGGTCATGAAGTCGTTCACCCGCAGCGACAGGTGGATCATGTCGTCGATGTCCTGGGTCGTGGCCCAGCCGAACGCCGTCATGTGCTCCTCGGAGACGAGCGGGTCGCCCAGTTCCTCCGAGCGCAGGTAGAACTCGATGATCGAGCGGGGAAGGGGCGCGCCCTCCTTCAGACCGAACTTCCCGGCGAACTCGCCGGCGGCCAGGTTGTGGACCACGACGTCGACAGGCAGCACCTCGACCTCGCGCACGAGCTGCTCGCGCATGTTGAGCCGGCGCACGAAATGGGTCGGCACGCCGATCCCGTCGAGCCTCGTCATCAGATGCTCGCTGATGCGGTTGTTGATGACGCCCTTGCCGTCGATCACGCCGCTCTTCCGCGGCCTTGTGGCGTAGGCGACGTCCTTGAAATGCTGGACGAGAAAGCCCGGCTCCGGTCCCTCGTAGAAGTCTTTCGCCTTGCCTTCGTAAACGCGCCTGCGGCGGGCCATGGCGGGGTTCCCCGAGGTGGTCCGGCGCTCCGATCGGGCCTCTCGGGGCCGCGGCGCCGGTCAACGCGACCCTACTGAACTTGCCGATGAGACACAATCGGTAGTGTCCACGGACACGGGCCGGAACGACACCTTGTCCGGTGCTCCAGCCGCAAACATCCATATGGTGCGCGGGCGCGCGTCCGCAAGAGCGATCAGCGAGGATGACACGGTGGCGAAGCCGCCGGAGTCCCCGATCGACATGGCGCCGGCCTCGGGGCCGGCCGGGCCGCGGCTCCGGTCGCCGAGCCGCTCGATCCAGTCCGACCAGTCGCCGGCCTCGGGATCGGGTGTCCGCGCGGCGCGGAACCTCGGCAGGTGGAGGCGGACGCGGGGGCTGGCGTCGTCGTCGAGGTCGAGGGCCGTCAGCATGTGGAGACCCTCGGGGATCCGGTGGGACGTGGGGCGCCCGTCGGCCTCGCGGCCGGTCCAGCGGACCCACAGCGCGTCCGACGCATCGGCGATCGCCATGTTGAAGGCGCGAAACGGGCGGCCGTCGAGGCTCGTCATCGCCGCCGCGGCGTCCCTTGCGGTCGGGCGGTCGAGCGCCAGAAGCGGCAGCTCGCCGCGGGTCGTCATGCCGGCGGCGGGACCCAGCGAGCCGGCGCGGTTCAGGACGCCGGCGACCACGCCCCGGTCGTTGACGCCCAGCCAGGCGCCGCCCGCCTCCCGGTCCCGGCCGGCGACGGTCCCGGGCCGGGCGGGCCAGTGGCGCGCGGGCGGCCGCCAGGGGCGGGAGGCCAGCTCGTCCCGGTTGGCGGCGATCAGGACGGGCCAGGCGTGGCCCGGGCGGTGGAGGACGACGACGGTGCACACGGCCGGGTTCCGATTTCGCCGGTTCGAGCCTTGGGCCGCAAGGCCCTCTACGCTATATGGAGCGGGACGAGCGCGCCACCCTCGGCGGCGCTTCGTCGCTGGCGACAGACAAGGGGACGGACACGATCATGGCGCTCTTCGAGGACCGCAAAAAGGGTCAGGAAAACAAGTACGCGCGCGACCGGGAACTCGCCTTCAAGGTGACGGTCCGGCGCAACAAGCTCCTGGGCCTGTGGCTCGCCGAGCGGATGGGCAAGACGGGAGACGACGCGGAAGCCTACGCCCGCGCGGTCGTCGAGGCCGATTTCAACCGGCCCGGCGACGGCGACGTGGTCGAGAAGGTCATGGCCGACATCAAGGCCGCCGGCCTCGACATCGACGAACGCAAGCTCCGCGCCCGCATGGAGGCGCTCGAAGGCGAGGCCCGGGCGCAGGTCCGGGCGGAGTAGGGGCGGGAACGGGGCGATCGCGTTCGGCCGGAGTCCGGCCCTTCCCCCTCGCCCCGAGCCCGCCGAGGGGGCGTCCCCGGCGGTTCCGTGTGGAACGGAAACGTTCTAGGCGGGGGCGTTCAGCGCCCGCTCGATCACGGCTTCGGCGTGCTTCGTGTAGAAGCCGTAGTCGAAGAGCCGCTCGATCCCGTCGCCGGCGAGCGTCTCCGAAATCTCGCGGTCGGCCTTGAGCCGGGCCTCGAACCCGCCGCCTTCGCGCCAGGCCGCCATGGCGTGGGCCTGGACGAGGCGGTAGGCGGCCTCGCGGTCCATCCCGGCCTGGGTCAGGGCCAGCAGCACGCGCTGCGAGAAGACGAGCCCGTCCAGGCGGTCGAGATTGGCCTTCATGGCCTCGGGATAGACCACAAGGCCGTCGATGACGTTCGTCAGGCGCGCCAGCGCGAAATCGAGGCCGGTCGTGGCGTCCGGGCCGATGTTGCGCTCCACGGATGAATGGGAAATATCCCTCTCGTGCCACAATGCGACGTTCTCCAGCGCCGGGACCGCGGCCGAGCGCACGAGCCGCGCGAGGCCGGTCAGGTTCTCGGTCAAGACCGGGTTGCGCTTGTGGGGCATGGCCGAACTGCCCTTCTGGCCCTCGGCGAACGCCTCCTCGGCCTCGCGCACCTCGGTGCGTTGAAGGTGGCGGATTTCGACGGCCAGACGCTCCACCGACGACGCCGTCACGGCCAGCGCCGCGAAGAAGGCCGCATGGCGGTCGCGCGGGATGACCTGGGTCGAGACCGGCTCGGCCTCCAGCCCCAGCTTTCCGGCGACGTGGGCCTCGACGCGGGGGTCGACCGTGGCGAAGGTGCCCACGGGCCCCGAGATCGCGCAGGTGGCGATCTCCCCGCGGGCCGCGACGAGCCGCCTCCGCGCGCGCCGGAACTCCGCGTGGAAGCCCGCGAGCTTGAGGCCGAAGGTGGTGGGCTCCGCGTGGACGCCGTGGCTGCGCCCGACGCACGGCGTCAGCGCGTGCTCGCGCGCCCGGCGGGCGAGCGCCTCGAGGAGGGCGTCCGTGTCCTCGATCAGGATGTCGCAGGCCTGGGCGAGCTGGACGGCGAGGCAGGTGTCCAGGACGTCCGACGAGGTCATGCCCCGGTGCATGAAGCGTGCCTCCTCGCCGACGCGCTCCGCGACATCGGTGAGGAAGGCGACGACGTCGTGCCTCGTCTCGCGCTCGATCTCGTCGATGCGCCCGGCGTCGAACGCGCCGCGCGCGCGCAGCGCGGCCGAGACGCCGGCGGGGATCGCGCCCAGCTCCTCCATCGCCTCGGCCGCCAGCGTCTCGACCTCGAGCATGATGCGGAACCGGTTGTCGGGCTCCCAGACGGCGGCCATCCGGGGGCGGGTGTAGCGCGGGATCATGGGCGCGGCGTTCTCGATCGGGACGGGCCGGGGAGGAACGCTAACATGGATGGGGCGGTCCCGCATGACCCGCGAGCTCCGTGACGCGGCGGCCCGGATGCTTCCGCCCGATCCTGTGGAAGGCGCCTTCGCGGCGAGGCTCGCCCACCGGCCCTCGAGGGTTTTCCTCTTGGCGTCCGGCCCGGTCCCGACGATCGCCTCCGGGGTCATGTCCGGGCCTTGACGACGGCGACGACCGTGTGGACGCGGGCGATGTCGCCGGCGCGGAACGACAGGTTTCGGGGCGGGTTGAACTGCCGGACGGCGAGCGTCTCCGGCGTCCGGCGCAGCAGGCGCTTGATGTAGGCCGCGCCGTCGGCGAGTTCGATCACCACGTCGTCGCCCGGCTTCGGCGGCAGGTTCGGGTTGACGTAGAGCAGGTCGCCGTGGCGGAACGCGGGTTCCTGGCTGTCGGAGCTCATGCGGACCGCGAAGGCGTCGCGGACCGAGGTCAGCACGTGGGGCCGCGGGACGTAGGACTCGACGATCCCGTTGTCGAAGAACAGGCCGTCCCGGCCGCCGCGAGCGTGGCCGAGGACGGGAACGTCGGTTTTTCCCGTCAGACTACGCGAATTGTGTGGTGAAACACTTCGTTGGTGAAATGATCCCAGCGCTTGCCATCCTTGGCGAGTTCGTCCAGCAGGTAGACCTTGACGACTCCTATGTCGTCCAGCCGGGCCTGCATTTCCGGCGTGATGACGCCAGCAATTAGAAAATTCACGCATCCGCGTGGAGTTTCCTCAAAGCTTTTCGTCATGGCGCCAAATCTCTCAAGTGCGCCGGCGGGGTCTGTTCCACCCTTGATTTCGATTGTGGCAATGAGGTTCTCGCGCCGAAGGAACGATATGTCCGGCTCCGATCCATACTGCATAAACGTGTCGTTTGGCAAACGATACCTTCTGTCTTGAGGTTCTTCGGTTACGATGAGCTTCTTGTTTTTCAACCAAGACACGATTCGGCTCTTGATGAGAGCTTCGGCCATGTCTCCAATCTTGTTCCGGAACATTCCATCCAAGGTGATGCCTGTCGCCGCAAGGATATTCCGATAGCCGTTATCCAGCGTCCAGTCTGTCGATCCCTCGATGATCGACGAGATGACGGTGTTGTAGATGCGGGCCACCCTGAGGGCCGCATCGCGGCGGACCGGTGCTTCACGGGTTCCGTTCTCCCAATCCGTCACGGAGGTAGCCTCTCGGGCGACCTGCTTCCGGGAGAGAAGGGCCATACCCCGGTAGTACAGGGACGTTTGGGGATGTTTCTGGAGGATGTCGGGATGGGCGAAAACAAGTTGCGGAAGGACTTCCATGGCTACGGCGTGATCCCAAGCGCCGGAGCTGATCATCAGGTTGTCGATGGGTTCGAAGTCCAGATCGTCCGCATACTGCTCGATGACCGATCTTTGCGTCTCATCGAGACGCTTTCCGATGAAGTCCGAAAAGAGCGTGGACCGCAGCAATGTTGTGTCAATCATCGGTCCGAATCCATCTGTAGACGCACTTCCTCAACTCCCGACGTCCGAAGCGAGCCATCTGCTGGCTTGAGTTTCCCTTGCCTCTTGCCAGCTTCCAGATGTTCGTGCATTGAAAGCCGGCCTGTTCGGCGAAGTCGGCCAAAATGAAATCCACCGGAAGTTCCTCACCGTGATATTGCACGTTGTCGTTGACCATGATCGCCACGCCGCCGGGACGGACGACCCGGCCGAGTTCCGCAACGACGACGGCCATCTCGGAAAAGTATTGTTCGATGAGATTCAGGATATTCCGGTTGCTGAGCTCGGCCGCGCGTTCGCCGAGGATGCCCAGAACCTCGTGAACGGCGCCCTGACCGGCATACATTCCAATCGCCTTGTCCAGGGTCTCTCGATTCTCTCCGTAGATGTCTCCCAGCCATTCCATCTTTCCCTTGTTCTCGACCGTGGCGGACAACATGCGCTGCCGGAGCGCGGAAAAGTCGCCGCGGTCGAACCCCATCCACGCCAATTCGAGCGCGTAGGTGCGGGTGTAGTCGTAGCGGTTAGCGTATGGCGGCGACGTGATCACCATGTCGAACGCACCAGTCGGAATGTCCTTGAGCAACTCCAGGCACGATCCCGTAACGAGATCGGGGTGTCCGCCACCATATTGCTTCTTCAGGGCATCGACATCTTCCGAGATTTCGGCAAAACGCCTCTCCAGAGCATCGCTGAACCGGGCGATGGAGCCCAAGTCCACCGAGGAGCGAAGAGGACGGTCGGCTCGCTTGTCCCATCGAAGGTACTGCCCATCCTTGCGTGTGTAACTCGATTCCTCGAGCACGGACAGGCAGGCCAAATTCAGGAGGGAGCGTAGACCCGTATCGTCGACCGCCGCGATGAACGACCGGGCCCTTGCGATTTCTTCCTCGGTTCCCGGCGGAAAAGCCCCTACGGTGATCGGAACATGGGGAAAGGCGAACTCGTCGGGCGTGGCGTGACCGTTTCGTGTGTGACTCAACAGCGCGGCGCGGCAATGATCGAACATGGGCGGCGAAAGACCGTTCGACGCCTCGGCGATGGCCGATCCGACCAGAACGCCGACCGGCATGATCTCTATACCCATGGCGTCTCTACCGCGTCCAACGGCCACGAGCGGCGTCGTGCAAATGCCGGCGAATGGATCGAGAACCGCTTGCGGTTCCACCTCATCCACCAGTTCCGCCACGAGTCGACTGGAGAAACCTTCCTTGTACTTCATCCAGCGCAAGCCCGGCGCCGCCCGGTTGCCTTGATAGGAGACCGCTTTGCGAGAGTAGTGCTCGTTGACGGAAACGCGGCGCGCAAAGCGTTTCGACAAATCTTCGCGTTCGACGGTAGAGCCGCCATTCGGCGAAACCGCTTCCATTATCTCTGGCGCGCTCATGCCCGTGCTCCCGAACGCGGGCCGTCGGCGGCGGCGCTGTCGCGGATGTTCCGGTCGATCGCCTCATGGCGCGCCGATCCGCGATGAACCCCACGCTCGTCCACGCACGCCACGGCCGCTTCTCCCGCACGATCGCGCGCGAAGGATCGCAGAGTCTCCGGGCCGGTGGAAGCGACAACCTTCGCGCGGATCCGATTCGTCCCCCGATCCTTCATCCCGGCGACCGCGGCGAGGCTTGCCCCCCTGCCCTCGAGGGTTTTCCTCTTGGCGTCCGGCCCGGTCCCGACGATCGCCTCCGGGGTCATGTCCGGGCCTTGACGACGGCGACGACCGTGTGGACGCGGGCGATGTCGCCGGCGCGGAACGACAGGTTTCGGGGCGGGTTGAACTGCCGGACGGCGAGCGTCTCCGGCGTCCGGCGCAGCAGGCGCTTGATGTAGGCCGCGCCGTCGGCGAGTTCGATCACCACGTCGTCGCCCGGCTTCGGCGGCAGGTTCGGGTTGACGTAGAGCAGGTCGCCGTGGCGGAACGCGGGTTCCTGGCTGTCGGAGCTCATGCGGACCGCGAAGGCGTCGCGGACCGAGGTCAGCACGTGGGGCCGCGGGACGTAGGACTCGACGATCCCGTTGTCGAAGAACAGGCCGTCCCGGCCGCCGCGGGCGTGGCCGAGGACGGGAACGTCGGCCGCGCCCGGGCGCGGCGGGTCCGCGAGGACGGCGCCGACGTCCCCTCCCGGGGCCAGGGGCTCGGGGCTCGGGCGGCGTCCCGTCGCCCGCGCGATGCGCGACAGGGTGCGCGTGCTCAGGACGTGTCCCGGACCGGACGCGGCCAGGAACTTCGTGAGCGTGGAGGGCGACAGGCCGGCGCGCCGCGCCAGCTCCGTCGGCCGCAGGCCGGTCTCCATCATGAGCCGGCGCAGGTCGGCGCGAAGGTTCTCGCGGTCCGAGCGGGCCGTCTCCGCGGGACCGCGGCCGCGTTCCGTCCCCATGCGATTTTTTTCCTTGCTCCAACGTCGATCCGTTTATATCGAAGAAAGGAACATATCAAGAACTATCGGAGGAGATGCGATGCCGGGACTGTCGCCGGACCCGCGCGCCGAGGGCGCCGGGCGGACGGACGAGTTCGTCCGCATGTGGAACGCCGGACGCGAGATCGCGGAGATCGCCCAGCACTTCGGCATCAGCCGCGCCGCGGCCATCTCCCGCGCCTCGCGCCTGCGGCGGCGGGGCCGGGAGCTCGTCCGCCGGTCGCCGAGGGAAACCTCCGAGGGGCGCAAGACGCGCCGCTGCCTGGGTTGCGGACGGCCGTTCATGAGCGGGCACATCGGCAACCGCCTGTGCTGGTCGTGCGCGGACGACGAGATCGTGGGAGGCCTGGCGTGAACGGCGGCGCGGCGTTCCGGGCCGCCCGCGGCGCGAGCCGGACCGCGACGGCGCCCGGCGCGCCCTGGACGGCCACGAGGGTCCTCCTGCGGCTGGAGGAGGCGGCCGAGACCCTGCGCCGCCTTCCGCCGCCCCACCGGCGGGCGAGGCTGACCTCATGGCCCGGGATCGTCCGCCGCGCGGCGGCGCCGGACGGGCCGCGGCGGACGCTCCGGGCCGTCGCGCAACCCGACGCCATCGACCGCATGGACGAGGCGCTCGTCTGGCTGGGCTGGCTGCCCGAGGCGACGGCCCGCATCGCCTGGGCGCGCGCGAACAGGGGGGCGTGGCGTGACATCGCCGCGCTCGCCGGGCTGAGCCCGCGCACCTGCCAGCGCCGCCTGATCGAGGGCCTGCTCGCCGTCGCCCAACGGCTCGGCCGGGATTGATATTCCTATTTTGTTCTTGACATGGATGGCGCGTTCGGGGCATGTTTTCGTTCCACGCTCGCGGAGTCGTCCCGACGCCACGCGGGTGGACGTCCGGTTCCTCCGTTCCCGGCGCCGGCCCGCGGGAGACAGACCTTGGCAGACTTGGAGAAGGCCGCGGCGCCGGCCCCGGCCGACACGCTGTCCGCGGCCGTCGTCGAGGCGTTCCGCGACGACTTCGCGCGGCACGGCCGCGACGCCGTCGAGCGGCTGCGCAAGGACGACCTCAAGAGCTACATGGGCCTGGTCTGCCGGCTGACGCCCGCCCGTCCGCGCGAGGACGCCGGATTCGCGGTCGTCCACACGATCATCGACCTCGCGGGACCGCATGGCTGACCGCGTGACGCTGAACTACCGTCCGGCGGGCGCGACGCTGCGCGACTTCCACGATTCCGGCGACCTGATGCGGATCGTCCTGGGGCCGCTGGGAAGCGGCAAGACGACCGCCTGCTGCATGGAGATCTGGCGCCGCATGACCCTGCAGCCGGCGGGGCCGGACGGCGCGCGCCGCGCGCGCTGGCTCGCGGTGCGCAACACCTATCCGCAGCTCGCGACGACGACGATCCCCGAATGGCGGGGCCTGTTCGACGACCGGTTCGGCCGCTTCGCCGCGACCAGGCCGCCGACCCACCGCGTCCGCGCGGCCCTGGACGACGGCACCCGCGTCGAGGCCGATCTGATCTTCATGGCGCTCGACGAACCGGGCGGCGCCGACAAGCTGCGCGGGATGCAGCTCACCGGCGTCTGGTTCAACGAGCTGCGCGAGATCCCTCGCGGCGTCGTGACCATGGGCCTGGGCCGCGTCGGCCGCTATCCGCCCCGGCGCGAGGGCGGCGCGGGCTGGTTCGGGGCGATCGCCGACACCAACCCCTGCGACGAGGACCACTGGCTCTACCGCGTCGCGGAGGTCCGGCGTCCCGAGGGCTGGCGGGTCTTCCGCCAGCCCGGCGGCGTGCTGCGCGACGGCGGCGGATGGCGCGAGAACCCGGACGCCGAGAACCTGGCCAACCTGCCCGGGGGCTACTACGCGAACCAGCTTCCCGGCGGCGGCGACGACTGGATCCGCGTCTTCCTGGCGAGCGAATACGGCTTCGTCGCGGACGGCAAGCCGGTGTTTCCCGAGTATGCCGACAACGTCCATTGCCGCGAGGCGGAGCCGCTGCCCGGCGTTCCGGCGACGGTCGGGATCGACTTCGGACTCTCGCCCGCGGCGCTCTTCGCCCAGCGGTTGCCCGACGGCCGCGTCCTCTGGTTCGACGAGCTGGTCGCCGCGGAGATCGGCGCCCTGCGCTTCGCCGAGGCGCTCAAGGGGCACATCGCCCTGCGCTGGCCCGATCTCGAGCTGCGCTTCGTCGGGGACCCGTCCGGGGCCGCCCGCGCGCAGACCGACGAGCGGACCGTCTTCGAGATCCTGCGCGGCCGGGGCTTCGCCGTCCGCGCCGCGGCGACCAACGCCTTCGCGCCGCGGCGGGAGGCCGTGGCCGCGCCCCTGACCAGGATGGTCGACGGGAACCCCGGCTTCGTCCTGCACCCGAGGTGCGTCACCGCGCGCCGCGCCCTGATGGGCGGCTACTGTTTCCGCCGGTTGCGGGTTTCGGGGCTGGCGCGGTTCCGCGACGCGCCGGAGAAGAACGAATTCAGCCACGTCGCCGACGCCGGGCAGTACGCCAACCTGGACCTGGGCGAGGGCCCGCGCGGTCCGGCCGGGCGCCGGCGCGGCCGGCGCCAGCCGCGGCAGGCGCTCCAGGACTACGACGTCCTGGCGGGCCCGCCCTCCGGCCCCTGACTCCAGCATCGATCCGCGAGGAGAGAGCCATGAGCTTCCTGATTCCCAGGCCCGGACCCGTGCCGCCGCCGGTTCCGAGGATCGACGACGACGAGTCGCGGGCCGCGGTCGCGGCGACGCGCGAGCGGGAACGCCGGCGGCGCGGCGGGCTGGCGACCATCCTGACGAGCGGGCGGGGCGTCGCCGGACCGGCGCCCGTCCGCGGAAAGACCCTCCTGGGCGAATAGCCGCGGCCGGGAACCATCGAGCGGGCGACGCGAGGCATCCATGACATCACTGGCCGATTCGGTCCTGCGCCGCCAGGAGGAGCTGGCCGGCGAACGCCGGACCTGGGAACACGCCTGGGCGGAGATCGCCGACTTCGTGCTGCCGCGCCGGGCGAGCTTCCAGGCCCGGCCCGGGCCGGGCGAGACCCGCGTGAAGGGCGGCAAGGTCTTCGACTCGACCGCGATCCACGCCAACGAGCTGCTGGCCGCGGGGCTGCACGGCATGCTGACGAACCCGGCGGAACGCTGGTTCGGCCTGAAGACCGGCGCGGCCCGGGCCGGCGTCCCGGCCGACGCCGGACGCTGGCTGGAAGCGGTCGAGGACGCCATGCGCGGCGTCTTCGCCAGCCCCGACAGCCGTTTCGCGCCGGCGATCCACGAGCTCTATCTCGACCTCGGCGCCTTCGGAACCGCGGCCATGTTCGTGGGCGAGCGCCTGGGCGAGGCGGGCCACGCCGCGCCCGGCGGCCTGCTCTTCCGCACCCACCATCTGGCCGAGATCTTCCCGAGCGAAGGCGCCTTCGGCCAGGTCGACACGGTCTACCGGCGGTTCTCCTGGAGCGCGCGGCGGATGGTCGAGCGCTGGGGCGAGGCGGGCGTGAGCGCGGCGGCGCGCCGCGCCGCCGGGACGAGACCGGAGACGACGTTCGACATCGTCCACGGCGTCTTCCCGCGCCGCGAACGCGCGCGCGGGCGCAACGACGGCCCGCACAAGCCCTGGGCGAGCGTCCACGTCGAGGCGGCGAGCCGCCACGTGCTGGAGGACGGCGGCTTCGACGACTTCCCCTATCTCGTGCCGCGCTGGGCCAAGGTGCCGGGCGAGGGCTTCGGACGGTCGCCGGCCTGGACCATGCTGCCCGACATCAAGATGTTGAACGCGATGTCGAAGACGGTCATCAGGGCCGCGCAGAAGATCGTGGACCCGCCGCTGCTGGTGGCCGACGACGGCGTGATCCAGCCCGTGACGACCGTGCCCGGCGGGCTCAACTACGGCGGCGTCGATCCCGGCGGACGCCAGCTCATCCAGCCGCTCGCGACCGGCGCGCGCATCGACATCGGCCTCGACATGATGGAACAGCGCCGGTCCGCCATCCGGGACGCCTTCTTCGTCGGCCTGATGCGGACGCCGGAATCGCCGCGACGCACGGCGACCCAGGTGCTGCAGGAGACCGAGGAGCGCATGCGCATGATGAGCCCGGTGCTGGGCCGCCTGCGGAGCGAGCTCCTGGGTCCCCTGGTGCGCCGGGTCTTCGGCCTGCTGGCCCGCGCCGGCCTCCTGCCGCCCGCCCCGCCCTCCCTGGCGGGCCGGCGCCTCGAGGTGGAATATGTCTCGCCCATCGCGCGCGCCCAGCGGGCCGCCGAGATGGCGGGCGTGGCGCGCACCTTCGAGGCGGTGACGCCCCTCGCCCAGATCGATCCGGGCCTGTGGGACCTGTTCGACCTCGAGGCGCTGGCCCGCCGCGCGGCCGACGTGAACGGGGCGCCGGCCGCGGCGGTCAGGAGCGAGGCCGAGGTGGCGCGCCTGCGGGCCGAACGCGAACGCCGGGCGGCCGAGGCCGGGGAACCGGCCGCGGAGCCGGTCCGTGTCTGAGGGCGCCGCCGCGTGGGGCCCGGGGCGCCGGCGCCGCCGGGCCGACTACCGCCGCTGCTTCGCCACGCCCGAGGGCCGGCGCGTGCTGGCCGACCTCTACCGCTTCTGCGGCATGGCGACGCCCAGCTTCGTCGCCGGGCGCGCCGACGAGACCGCCTTCAACGAGGGCAAGCGCCGGGTGTTCCTGCGCGTCGCGGGCTTCCTGGAGCTCGACGGCGAGCGCGTCCGCCGCATGGCGGGCGAGGACCCGGACGACGCCCCGGCCGGCTGACCGGCGCGCCGACGACCGGGAGCGGCGGCGGTCCCCGCGCCCGTCGAAGGGGACCGGCCCATCGCCATGGAAAGGACACGGACCATGCCGCGCGACGACCGGACGGGGAGCGCGACGCTCCTGGGCGAGGCCGGCGGGGAGGCGGACGCCTTCGTCGTCACCCCGGAGATGACCGCGCCCGAGCCCGTTCCCGACGCCGACGCGGCGCGGATCGCGCGCCTGCGCCGCGCCTCGTTCCGCACCGGGGCGGAACTCGACCTCCTGGCGGCGCTGGGCCGCGCGGGCGCGGAGAGCCATGGCGACGACCGGCTGGACGACGCCGAGGCCCGGAGCCTGTTCCGCGGGCGGTTGGCGCTGCTGGCGCGCGAGGCGCTCGACCGGGCCGCCCGGACGCACGGACCGGCCGACGGCCCGACGGAGGCCGCGACGCGCGACGGCCTGGAGGGCATGGCGGCGCGGGTGGAGGACGAGGCCGCGCGGGCCAGGGTCCGGCGCGCCGAGGAACGCGCGCTCGACACGCTGGAGGCCGCGGCGGACGACCTCGCCGACCGGACCCGCCGGTCGCCCGGCCTCGCGGACGGCTACGCGGCCCAGCTCGACGGGCTCGCGGCGCGCTACGCGGACGCGCTGCCCGACGAGCGGCTGTCCGCGTTCCGCGCCAACATGGGCCGCGAGCTCCTCGAGGCGCGCGTCCTGGGCCTGGCCGAAGCCGGCCGCGCCGGCGAGGCCCGCGCCGCCCTGGCCGGGAGCGGTCTGCCCGACGGCGAGGCCGCCTTCCTGGAGTGGGGAATCGTCGAGGCCGTCCGTCTTCGCCGGCGCGAGAAGGGCCGCGCCGGCGTCCGCCGGATCCTGGCGCTGCGCCGCCGCATCGCCGAGGGGGACGACGTGGGCCGCGACGTCGACAGGGCCGAGGCGAGCGGCGAGATCGCGCCGGCGTCGGCCCGGCGTCTGCGGCGACTCCGCCGCGAACGCGGCGAACGCGAGACGCGGCAAGACGAACTGGTGGAGACCGCCGAGAAGATCGTCACCGGCGAGATGTCCCCGGACGGCCTTTCCGGCGACGTCCGCCAGCGGGCGGCCGACGCCTACTGGGAACGGGCCGCGCCCGCCGTGCTGGAGGATTTCGAGGGTCCCGCGCTCCTGGACGCCGAGGCCCGGCTGATCGAGAGCCTGGGCGCGCTCCCGGCGTCCGAACACCGTCGGCTCGCCTGGGGGCTGCGGTCCGGCGACGCCGGCGAACGGGGCGCCGCGGCCTCCGCGATCGACGACCTGCGCCGCCGGGACGAGCGGCTGGCGGCCCGCTTCACGGACGAGGAACTGCGCCACGCCCACTACCTTGGAGAAGCCATGAAATACCGGAAAACCGCGCTCGAACGGTCCGCCGATCCCGGCGCGATCCCGGGCGGCAACTCGGCCCTGGCCGGGGAACCGGCGCCGCCAATCCCGAAGTACAAGACCTCGTTCTTCAACGCGCCCCTCGACCCCGAGACGTCCAAGTGCGGCGAGAGCAACGCGGTCTGCCGGCGCCGGATGTGGGGCGCGGTGAAGGCCCTGCCCGGCGTCACGCGGACCGAGGCCCACGTCTACATGGAGATCTTCGCCGCGGAAGGCGGCATGGCCATGGACGGAGAGACGAAGGCGGGCGTCCTGCCCAGGACCCTCGCCAGTCTCATGGGGAAGGGCAAGCTCCCCGCCATGGAGCCGGGAACCCCGCCCCGCGATCTGACGTTGCCGCAAGTCGCCGCGTTCTACCGGGCCTACATGGACGACGTCTTCGGCGGCGTCACCGGCGACAGCCGCGCCGCGATGACGGCCGTCGACGACATCCAGGTCATGTCCGCGGTCGGCGACGCCGTGTTCCGCCACGGGGGGCCGGACGGGACGAGGCTCGTGCAGGAGGCGATCAACGCCGCCGTCGAGGACAAGATCGCCGCCGACGCGATTTTCGGCGATCGCACCCTCGACGCCCTCGCGACGGTCGCGAGGGACGCCGGCCGGCGCCGTGCGTTCCTCGACGCGCTGGCGGAGAAGCGACACGAGAACCGTTCGGGCGAGACCGCCCGCAACGAACACTTCCGCTTCGCCCCGGACTCCGGCTCCGAACCCTGAGCGTCCGGCCGGAGGCGCTCGCTTTCGCCGCGTCCGCCGGGGGTCGCGGCTCCGGCCTCATTCGCGCCATACTGTCCGTGGAGGCTGCCCGGGCCGCGGGCGCGGAAAGGGAGCGTCATGGCGCTCGGAAGACCGGAAAGACGGTCGCTCGCCGTCCTCGCCGTCGCGGCGGCCGCCGCGACCGCCGCGCCGGCCGGACAGGACGCGGTCTGCCTGAACTGGGCGCTGTCCTTCGAGACCGCGACGCTCGACGAGGTGGCGGCCTGCCTGGACGCCGGCGCGGATCCGAACGCACAAAACTCCCGGCATGGCGACACCCCGCTTCACGACGCGGCGACGCGGAGCGCCGACCCCGCGGTCGTCCGGGCGCTGCTCGACGCCGGCGCGGACCCCGGGGCGCGGGAAGAATACTGGGGAGAGACCCCGTTTCACCGGGCGGCGCTCGGCAACGGGAACCCGGCGATCCTTCGGGTGTTGCTCGACGCCGGCGCGGATCCGAAGGCGCTGACGAACTATGACGAGACCGCGCTTCACAAGGCGGCGGGATGGAACGGCAACCCCGCCGTCGTCCGCGCGCTGCTCGACCTCGGCCTGGACCCGGAGGCGCGGACCGCGCACGACAGGACCGCGCTTCACTACGCGGCGTCATGGAACGACGATTCCGCGATCGCCCGGATGCTGATGGACGCCGGCGCGGACCCGAACGCGCCGGACATGGACGGCTGGACCCCGCTTCACGAGGCGGCGACATGGAACGGCGGCCTCGCGGTCGTCCGGGCGCTTCTCGACGCCGGCGCGGATCTCGAGGCGCGAGCCTGGGCCGGCTGGAGCTGGCACCGCTGGAACACCACCGGCGCCTTCGTCAACCCGGCGATCGACCGGGCGTTGGCCGGCGCCGGCGCGGACCCGGAGCACGACTGGACCCCGCTTCATCTGGCGGCGGCCTACAACCCCAACCCGGCGGTCGTCGAGGCGCTTCTGGACGCCGGCGCGGACCCGAGGGCGCGGGACGCGCACGGCCAGAGCCCCTTCGACATGGCCCTCGGCAACCCGGCGCTCGCCGGAACGGCTGTCCTGCGGCGGCTCCGCGACGGCCGGCCCTGACGGAAGGCGGCGCTCGCCGGGGCGGAGGTTCCGGGGCGGGGCCGTCCCCGACGGGCTCGCGCCGCCCGCCCTTCGAT
The DNA here is from genome assembly GCA_958295695.1 of uncultured Alphaproteobacteria bacterium. Lineage (GTDB taxonomy): Bacteria > Pseudomonadota > Alphaproteobacteria > SP197 > SP197 > SP197. Next base: position 300,790 of record OY282363.1, read on the forward strand.
ACGCGCCCCGCGGGGCGAGGGAAAGGTCGGGCGGGGAACAAGCGAGCCCCCGTCCCGAGGGAGCGCGCCGGCGCCGTATCGAGAGCCCGCCCCGAGCCTGTCGAGGGGGCGGGTCCCGCGCGGGTCCCCGACCCGCGGGCATTCCACACCCTTCGAGGAGAGACCCCATGCCCCAGGACACGGCCGAGACCGGCGCCGGCGCGGCCGGCGCGAACGACGACCGGAGGGCGGCGGCGCCGCCGGAGGCGCGGGACGACCCCACGGCGCGGGCGCTGAAATCGGTCGCCGACGGCATGAAGACGCCGGTCCACGCCCGGCGCATGGTGGGGCGCGACAAGGCGGCGGCGCCCGCGGCCGGCGCGCCGGACGAGGACCGGGCGGCGCTCCACGACCGGCTGGGCCGGCCGGAGACGCCCGAGGGCTACGCGCTCGAAGCCCCCGAGACGCTGCCCGAGGGCCTCGCGCTCGACGAGGGGCTCCAGGCGCGCTTCCGCGAGACGGCCCACGGGCTGGGCCTCCTGCCCCGGCAGGCGCAGGGGCTCTACGACTGGTATCTCGGGGAGAACGGCGCGGCGCTGGCGGCGGTCTCGCGCCAGGGCGACGAGGCGCTGCGCGCGGCCGAGGCGACGCTGCGCGAGGACTGGGGCGTCCGCTACGACGAGCGGCTCGAAGAGGCGCGACGCGGCGCGCGCGAGCTCGGCGGACGGGAGCTGGTGCGCCACCTGGAGGACAGCGGCCTGGGCAACGACGCGCCGCTCCTGAAGGCCCTGGCGCGCGCGGGCCGGATGCTGGGGGAGGCGCGCGCGGACGGCGGCGCCCCGCGCGACGGCTTCGCCGGCGACGGCGCCGCGGCCAAGCGGGAGATCGGCCGGCTCCAGGCCGACGCGGGCTTCATGGCCGCCTACCGCGACCGCGCGCACCCCGAGCACGCCGCCGCCATGGCGCGGATGAAGGACCTGTTCGAACAGGCCTATCCGGGACCGGCGCCGGGAACGCCGGCGCGGCCGTAGCGGCGGGCCGCGAGCCCGTCGATACGGCGTTGGCGCGCCGCCTCGGGACGAGGGGGAGAGCGGGGGCGCGCCGGTCCCGAAACGGCGCGGTCCGGGCGGCTCCCGCGTCCCGCGGGGGTCCGGCCGACGGCGGGAAAGACCGCCGCCGGGCGCGACGGCCCGGCGGGCGGCCTCTCCGAGGACCGGGAACCGACATCGACGACACAACGAGGAGAGATGATGTCCGAACGGATCACGGACGCCTTCGTCCAGCAGTTTTCGAACAACGTGATGCAGCTCGTGCAGCAGCGCGGTTCGGTGTTGCGGGACGCGGTGCGGACCGACACCCAGACCGGCAAGACGGCCTTCGTCGACCAGATCGGCGGCACCGAGCCGGTCAAGCGCAGCGCGCGCCACGCCGACACGCCGCTGGTCGCGACGCCCCACAGCCGGCGCCGCATCACCCTGGTGGACTACGAATGGGCCGACCTGATCGACGAGCAGGACAAGGTGCGCCTGCTGGCCGAGATGGAAGGGCCCTATTCGGTCAACGCCTCCTGGGCGATGGGCCGGGCCATGGACGACGAGATCGTCGCGGCCGCGCTCGGCCCGGCCCACGCCGGCGAGGACGGCGGCACGACCGTGGTCCTGCCCACCGGCCAGAGGATCCCGGTCTCGGCGAAGGGGCTTTCGATCGCCAAGCTGCGCCGCGCGCGGCGCATCCTGCGCGCCAACGACGTGCCCGAGGACGAGGATCTGTTCATCGCCGTGACGGCCAGGCAGCTCGACGACCTACTGGCGACGACCGAGGCGACCAGCCAGGACTTCAACAGCGTGAAGGCCCTGGTGGACGGCGCGCTCAACCGCTTCATGGGCTTCACGTTCCTGCACACCGAGCGTCTCGCGAAGGACCTGGGCGGCGACCGCCGGGTCATCGCCTGGGCCAGGACCGGCCTGCAGATGAACATGGCCATGGAGCCCCGGGCGCGCATCACGGAGCGGCCCGACAAGAGCCACGCCACGCAGGTCTACTTCGCCATGTCGCTCGGCGCGACCCGCCTCGAGGAGAAGAAGGTCGTGGAGATCGCCTGCGACGAATGACGACGAAGGCCGGACCGCGCCCGCGCGGTCCGGCCCCGGCCGCCGCCGGCCCCCCCAACCCCGACAAGGAGATCGCCCCATGGCCTCGGTCAAAGGCGTCAACGTCACCAAGCTCGATTCCGTTCCGGCGCGGCTGCCGGAGGTCAACGCATGGCACGGCCGCCTGCGCGTGCAGTACGACGAATACGAGGCGGCCGCGCTCGCCGACGGCTCCGACATCGCCGTGGCGCGCCTGCCCAGGGGCGCGCGCGTCATCGATGTCGTCGTCCACCACGACGCGCTGGGCGCGAGCACGACGCTCGAGGTCGGCGACGCCGCCGACAGCGACCGCTTCGTCGCCGCCCGGTCCACCGCGTCGGCCGGCTCGATCGCGCTGTCGGCCGACGGCGCGATCGCGGGCTTCGGCCACGAATACGACGGCGCGACCGACCTCAAGCTCACGCTCGGCGGCGGCGCCGCGACCGGGACCGTCCGCAGCGCCGTCTTCTACACGGTCGACTGAACGTCCCGCGCCCGCCTCCCGCGCGGGACACGGGCGCGGGCGGCGTCCGGCTCCCCCCGGCCGGCCGCCCCCGCGCCCACCCCCTCGATCCCCTTCGGACAGGAGCGCGCCATGGCCTCCACGGTCGCGATCTGCAACCGCGCCCTCGCGCTGGTCGGCGAGGAGCCGATCGTCTCGCTCACCGACGACACCGAACCGGCCCGGCGCTGCAACCTGCTCTACGCCGACACGCGCGACGCCGTGCTGCGCGCCCACCCGTGGAACGCGGCGACGGCGCGGGCGGACCTGGCGCCGCTCGCCGAGGCGCCGGCCTTCGGCTTCGCGGCGCAGTACCAGCTTCCCTTCGACTGCCTGCGCGTGCTCGGCATGGCCGACCGGCGGGCCCGCTTCCGCGTCGAGGGCCGGCGCCTGCTGACCGACGCCGGCGCGGCGGCGGTCGTCTACATCCGCCGGCTGGCCGATCCCAACGCCCTCGACGCGCTCCTCGCCGACGCGGTCGCGGCGCGGCTCGCCCACGACCTCGCCTACGCCCTGGCGGGCTCCACGAGCCTGGCGGCCCGGATGTGGGAGCTCTACGTGCGCGAGCTCGCCGAGGCGCGCAAGGCCGACGCCCAGGAGGGCGCCGCCGAGCGGCTCGAGGCCGACGCCTGGACCGACGCGCGGGCGGGCCGGCCGTGACCCGCGCCGCCGCCCCTCCCGCGCCGGTCCGCCGCCGCCGGTCCGGCGCGCCGCGGGAAAGGAGACGCCCATGGCGCGCGTGAGCCACGTCCAGTCCAACTTCACGGCGGGCGAGCTGTCGCCGAGGCTCGAGGGCCGGATCGACTTCGCCAAGTATTTCAATGGCGCGGCGCGCCTGGAGAACATGACCGTGATGCCCCATGGCGGGGCGACGAAACGCCCCGGCTTCCGCTATGTCGCCGCGGCGAGGGACGCGGCGCGCAAGAGCCGGCTGATCCCCTTCGAGTTCTCGGTGGAGCAGGCCTACGCGATCGAGCTGGCCCATGGAGCGCTGCGCTTCTTCAAGGACGGCGGGGCGATCGTCGACGGCGACCCGCCCGTCCCCGTGGAAGTGGCCGCGCCCTGGGACGAGAGCGAACTCTTCGCCGTCCAGACCGCCCAGTCGGCCGACGTGCTCTACCTGGTCCATCCCAACCACGCGCCGCGCAAGCTGTCGCGCGCGAGCCATGTGGACTGGACCCTCGAGGAGGCGGCGTTCGCGGACGGGCCGTATCTCGACGCCAACGCGACGGCGACCGCGCTGCGCCCGTCCGCCGAGCGCGGGACGGTCGCCATCGCGGCGAGCGGGACGGACGGCGTCAACGGCGGACGGGGCTTCCTGGCGAGCGATGTCGGACGCCTCGTCTCGCTGAAGCACGGCGCCGGCTGGGGCTGGGCCAGGATCGCGGCCGTGGCCGGCGCGACGCGGGTGACGGCCGAGGTGCGGCGGGATTTCCGCGCCGCCGCCGCGACGACCGAATGGCGCCTGGGCCTGTGGTCGGACACCACGGGCTGGCCCGCGACGGCGACCTTCTACGAGCAGCGCCTGATCCTCGCCGGCGGGCGGGACCATCCGCAGCGCATCGACGGCTCGAAGGTCGGCGATTTCGAGGTCTTCACGCCGGGCGTCGGGGACGACGACCCCATCGCCTTCACGCTGGCCGCCGAGCGGGTGAACGCGATCCTGTGGATGAGCGCGGGCCAGAGCCTGATGATCGGCACGACCGGCGGCGAATGGCGGATGCGCGGCGCGTCGGCCGACGCGGCCATCACGCCCGGCACCGTGCAGGTCAAGCGCCAGACGACCTACGGCGGCGCGGCGATGGCGCCCGTGCGCGTGGGCGCCGCGGTGCTCTTCCTGCAGCGCGCCGGACGCAAGGTGCGCGAGCTGACCTACAGCTTCGAGGCCGACGGCTTCGTCGCGCCCGACCTGACGCTGCTCGCCGAGCATCTGGCGACGGGCGCGATCGTCGACATGGCCTGGCAGCAGGAACCCAACGGCGTCCTGTGGTGCGCGCGCGACGACGGCGTGCTGCTGGCCATGACCTACGACCGCGGCCAGGACGTGGTCGCCTGGCACCGCCACGTCCTGGGCGGAACGGACGCGGCCGTCGAGAGCGTGTGCGCGATCCCGTGTCCGGCGGACGGCGAGGACCGGCTCTGGATCGCGGCGCGCCGCACGGTGAACGGCGCGACCCGGCGCGGCATCGAGACGATGGCGCGCGGCTTCCGCCAGGAGACCGACCGGGCCGACGCCTTCCACGTGGATTCGGGCCTGACCTACGACGGGCGGCGCCGGCCCGCCGCGGCGCTGACCTTCGCGGCGACGAGCGGCGCCGGCGTCGCGGCGGAGGCCGACGCCGCGGCGTTCGACGCCGTCTCCCCGTCGGGCGACGCCGGGAACGCGATCGCCGCCGGCGGAGGCCGCGCGCGCATCGCGGCGGTCGAAAGCGCGACGCGGGCGACCGTGGACATCGTGGAGGACCTGTCGACCCCCGGCCCCCACGCCGCGGGGGACTGGGTGCTGGAGCGCCGCGCGACCGCGGTCTCGGGCCTCGACCATCTCGAGGGCGAGCGCGTCGCGGTGCTGGCCGACGGCGCGAGCCTGCCGCCGGCGACGGTCTCGGGCGGCAGAATCGCGCTCGGCGCGCCGGCGGCCCGCGTCCAGGCCGGCCTGCCCTACGCCGCGGCGGTCGCCACCCTCCCCGTGGAGACGGGCGCCGCCCGGGGGGGATCCGTCCAGGGGCGGCGCAAGCGCATCCACCGCCTGGCGCTGCGCCTGTGGCGCTCCCTGGGGCTGCGGGCCGGGGCGCGGGAGGGCGCGCTCGACGACATCCCGTTCCGCAGCGCGGCCGACGCCATGGACGGCGCGCCCGCGCTCTTCACGGGCGACATGCGGGTCGCGCTCCGCGGCGGCTGGAACCGGGAAGGCCGCGTGCTGCTGGAGCAGGCGACGCCGCAGCCGCTGACGATCCTGGCCTGCGCGATCCAGCTCTCGGTCCACGAGCCCTGATGGAGATCGCGCCATTCGAACCGGGCCACCTGGCGGCGATCGCGCCGGCGTGGCCCTTCACGCTGGACGGCGCGGCGCGGGACGAGCTCGCCCTGCGCGCCGCCGCGACCGCGGACGCCGGCCCGGCCTGGAGCGCGCTGATCGACGGCGAGCCGGCGGCTTGCGGCGGCGTCGTGCCGCTGTGGACCGGCGTCGGCGAGGCCTGGACCTTCGCGGGCGAGGCGGTCGGGCGCGAGGCGCTCGCCTTCCACCGCGCCGTCGCCCGGGGCCTCGCCGCCGCCGAGCGCGGACTCCGGCTCCACCGCGTGCAGGCCGCCTGCCACCGGGACCACGTCCGGGGCCGCCGCTGGCTCGCCCTGCTCGGCTTCGAGGAGGAAGGACTGATGCTCCACTACGGCCCCGAGGGCCACCACTTCATCCGCTTCGCGAAGGTGAGGACGCCATGGCCGACCCGGTGACGATCGCGCTCGTCGGAACCACCCTGGCGCGGACGTTCGTCGACGTGCAGGCCGGGAACGCCCGCGTCGAGAGCCTGCGACGGCGGGCCGCCGCCAAGAGGGAGCTCGCGGACCGGCGGTTCGCCGCGGACCGCCGCGAGGCGGCGCGCGACGCGGCGGCCCTGCGCGCCCGGTTCGCCGCGCGCGGGGTCGCGCTCGCCGGATCGCCGCTGCTGGCGCTGGAAGACGAGGCCGCCGCCGCCGACTACCGGGCGCGCATGCGGCGCTTCGAGACCCTGAACGAAGGCGCGAACCTGCTGGACCGGGCCGACGGGTCGAGAGCGGACCGCGCGAGGACCCTCCTCGGCGCGGGCCGCAACCTGCTGGCCGGCCCGTAGCGGGCCCTCGCCGCGCGCCCCCTTCGGCGGCTACCCGGAGCGGGGGAGGCATCGTGGCCGAAGATGAGAAATCCTCATCCCGAGCGGGCCCGGAGGGCCGTGTCGAGGGACGGACCGGGCGCCCGGCCGTTCCGACAAACCCGGAGACCGAGCGATGACCGTATCGAGCGGCGTCTCGAAGATCGTCTACGCGGCCGGAGGCGGGGCGCCGCCCTACGCCGTGCCGTTCCTCTATCTGGAGACCGGGCACGTCGAGGTCGTGCGCCGGGCGGCCGACGGGTCCGAGACCGTCTGGCGGGAGGGAACGCACTACGCCCTGACGCCCGCCGGCGACCCCTCGGGCGGCATGCTCACGGTGGCGGCCGGCCATCGGCTCGCCGCCGGCGAGAGCCTGACGATCCGGCGCGACGTGCCGCGGACCCAGGAGACCGACTACCAGGAGGCGGGCCGCTTCCCGGCGGAGACCCACGAGCGGGCGCTCGACAAGCTGACGATGATCGCGCAACAGCTCGCCGAGCGGGCCGGCCGCACGCTCACCGTGCCCAGGTCCGACCGGGCCGGCGACATGGCGATCCCGATCGACGCCGAACGCGCCGGCCGGTTCCTCGCCTTCGACGGCGGCGGCCGGCCGGTCGCCGCGGCGGGAGCCTCGGCCGATCTGGGACCGGTCTCGGCCTTCATCGCCACGCTGCTCGACAACGCCGACGCCGGCGCCGCGCGCGCGACGCTGGGACTGGGCGGCGTCGACCTCGCGCCGCCGGGCGAGCTCCCGTTCCGCCTCTTCACCGTGACGGACGCGAGCCCGGCCTATGTCGGCGACGGCGCCGGCCCCAGCCGCCGGCTCGACTTCGCCGCGGGCTCGGGCGCCGTCGCCCGCGGACAGACGGTGGTGGGCCGGACATCGGGCGCCCGGGGCGAGGCCGAACTGGACGCGGTCGTCACCGCCGGCTCCCACGCCGCGTCCGACGCCCAGGGCTACCTGGTCCTGAAGAACGTCTCCGGCGCGTTCCGGGACGGCGAGACGCTCCAGGTCTCGTCGGCCGCCAGGGCCGTGTCGAAGGGAACGGCCGCGAAGGTCTACAACACGCGCTACCTCAACGGCGTCTGGATCGCCTGCGACCTGGAGTGGTCGGCGGCCGACGGTTTCCTGTCGCGCCGCGAGGGCGCGACGGACGCCACGGCGCTCGCGCTCCACATCGCGACCGAGGGTTCCCCGTCCGATCCCTCCCGCGCGGTGTCCCTCGTCCGCGTCCGGGGAGCGTCCGCCGCCGCGAGGCGCCAGAACCCGGCCCGCCTGGTGAGCCCGGCGGCGGGCGAGGCCGGCGGCTACGAGGCGTTGCAGACATGGCCGGAGCGGTCGGCCCCGTCGTTCGCCGGCGAGGGCGTGGCGTTCGGCGACGGCGCGCGGTCCCGCGCCCGGATCTGCCATGTCAGGAGCGGCGGCGGGGACTACTCCGGCGTCGCCGTCAACGCCTTCGCCGACTTCTCGGGCACGGACCGGGCCAACGAGCCGAGCTTCTTCTTCGGCCTGCGCCGGGCCGGGAACGGCGCGCGCGCGTTCGTGCTGCTGCACGAGGCCGCGCAGAACGGCGCGGCGGCCGGCGCGGCGCGGGGCCGGGACGCGGTGGCCTGGACGGAGCGGATGGCGATCCCGGCCGACAGGGGGCCGCTTTCGGCCGAGCTCGTCATGGACCCCTACGCCACGGGCCGCACGCTCCACCGGGCGGTCCACGGTCTGGGCGGCATGCCCACGGGCGTGAGCGCCTTCCTGGAGAACAAGACCGCCGAGCACAACTTCACGCCGGGGGACCGCGTCGCGATCGCCATCGGCGGCGAGACGGGACCCACCCGCGAGGGCGCGCATGTCCAGGTGAAGTGCAGCGCCTCCGGCGCGGAGATCAGGACCTCGGCCAACCGGCCCCAGGTGCTGGACGGGTCGAACGCCTTCATGCGGATCACGTCCGCCCGCTGGAAGCTCGCGGTGGTCCTGGAGCGCTTGCGATGATCCGCGGCGCGGCGTCGCGCCGCATCCGGGCCGCCCGCCGGGCGGCCTTCCACGCGCCCTCGGGAGGGGCCCCGGCCATGACGAACGACACGCTGCTCGCCCGCATCGACGAGCGGACCAGACATACGGACGAAAAGCTCGCCGACCTCGACAAACGCTTCAGCGAGTATGTGACGCGCCACGAGTTCGGCCCCGTCAGGCTGATCGCCTACGGCCTCGCCGTCGCCGCCATGGCGGCCGTGGCGAACGCGCTCGTGGGTTCGGTCGTCGGGGCCGGGCCGTGACGCGCGGGCCCGCGCGACCCCTCATCGAGAAGAGACAAGGAGGACATCCCATGGAACGACTCGCCGCATGGCGGCGCGTCCCGCCGGCGCGCCGGCGGGACCGCCTGGCGAACCCCGGCCGGTTCCCGGCCGTCTTCGCCGCCACGGCCGCCGCCGTCGGGGCGCCGGCGTGACCGCCGCGCTCCTGCCGCTGATCGGCGCGGTGCTCGACAAGGTCCTGCCGCGGGCGGTCGAGGACAAGGACAAGGCCGCCGCGATCAAGGCGGAGGTGACGGCGCTGCTGATCGCCCGCGAGGGAGAGCTCCGCCGGGCCGCCGCCGACATCGTCAAGACCGAGGCGCTGGGCCATTCGTGGCTGCAGCGCAACTGGCGTCCGCTGCTGATGCTGACCGTGGTCGCCATCGTCGCCAACAACTACCTGGTCGCGCCCTACGCCCGGGCCCTGTTCGGCGCCGGCCTCGCCCTGGAGCTCCCCGAACGGCTCTGGGACCTCATGACGGTGGGCGTCGGCGGCTACGTCGTCGGCCGCTCGGCCGAACGCGGCGTCGACCTGTGGCGCAAGGGCGGAGGATAGCCGGCCGCGCGGAGCCCACCCCGCCGCGCCCCTCGATACGGAGCTTCGGGCCGCGACGCGCTCCGGGTATCGTCCGGCCATGGACACGCGAAGCCCGGAACAGCGGCGGCGCATCATGCAAGCCGTCCAGAGCGAGCACACCGGACCCGAAAAGCGCGTCCGGCGCCTTCTCCACGCCATGGGCTACCGCTTCCGGCTCCATCGCAAGGACCTGCCCGGCAGACCGGACATCGTGCTGCCCGGCCGCCGGAAGGCGATCTTCGTCCACGGGTGTTTCTGGCACGCGCACGGATGCCGGAAGGGCCGGCCCCCGAAGTCCCGTCTCGACTACTGGCTTCCCAAGCTTGAAGAAAATGTCGAACGCGATAGAATAAAACAGGAACAACTGGAATCGCTCGGATGGGAGACGCTTGTCGTGTGGCAGTGCGAAACGAAGGACCTCGACCCGCTGGCCGCGCGGCTACAAGCGTTTGTGGATGATTCCCGGAGGACGATCGACATACTGTAACGGGCGCATTAGGATGTCGTGGATGAACCGACGGGAACGAACGATGGCTGCGGGGCGCGCGAGACCGGTGGGGGTCGACCTCTTCTCCGGCGCCGGAGGGTTGGGCCTCGGTTTCGAGCAGGCCGGCTTCGATATCGCCGCCGCCGTCGAGATCGACCCCGTGCACTGCGCCACGCACAAGTACAACTTTCCCGAAACCGCGATCCTCCCCCACGCCGTCGAGGGGCTGAGCGCCGGGTTCATCCGCGAAGCCTCCGACCTCGGCGACCGCCCGGTCGATTGCGTCTTCGGCGGCGCGCCGTGCCAGGGCTTCTCGCTCATCGGGCATCGCGCCCTGGACGATCCCCGCAACGGGCTCGTGCTCGATTTCGTGCGGATCGTCTCCGGGCTGAAGGCCCGCACCTTCGTCTTCGAGAACGTGAAGGGTCTGACGGTCGGCGGGCACAAGGCTTTCCTCAAGGAACTGGTCGCCGCCTTCGACGCCGCCGGATACGATGTCCGCGAGCCTTGGAAAGTCCTGAACGCCGCCCGCTACGGAACGCCGCAATCCCGCGAGCGCCTGATCCTCCTGGGCTGCCGGAAGGGCGAGGAGTTGCCCGACTACCCGGCCCCCGTCGCGAACCCGGCCGGACGCAATCGGGCGATCGCCGGCCTGCCCGACGGCCCCACATGCGCCGATGCGTTGGGCGATCTGCCCGACGCCGATCGCTTCGAGGCGCTTCTCTCCTCCGACGCCGCGGAGACGACCGGCTACGGAGAACCCTCGGCCTATGCCGCCGAACTGCGCTGCGCGACGAACGACGCATGGCGTTTCGGCTATGTCCGCGAGTGGAACCCCGCCGTCCTGACATCCAGCGCCAGGACCGAGCACACCGACATTACGAGGCGGCGGTTCGCGGAGACCGAACCCGGCGCCGTCGAGCCGATCGGCCGCCTCTTCAAGCTGCCGGCACGGGGCGTCTCGAACACCTTGCGCGCGGGGACGGACGGCGCGCGCGGCGCGTTCACGAGTCCCCGCCCCATCCACTACCGCTTCGATCGCTGCGTCACGGTGCGGGAGATGGCGCGCCTGCACGGCTTCCCCGACTGGTTCCGGTTCAACGTCACCAAGTGGCACGGCGCCCGCCAGATCGGGAACGCCGTGCCGCCCCCGCTCGCGCGGGCGGTCGCCGCCCAGGTGATGGAGGCGCTGGGCGTCGAGGCGAGCAGGCCCGAACGGACTCTCGCCCTGGGCGACGCCGCGCTCCTCGCGCTCGACCTGTCCGGGGCGGCGGCGCACTTCCGGGTCGAGGCGCCGCGCCGCCGCCGCGATCGGAAGAGCGGGGCCAGGAAACGCAAACAGATCGACATCGAGCGCGAGCGTCTGGCCGGGCGGATCGCGCATGGCTAGGAAGACGCGCAACCGCTACCGGGCCCTCATCGAGAAGATTTTCTTCGACCGCCACGCCGAAGGCGCGAACGCGCTGGAGTTCACGCGCCAGGAGATGAAGGACGCCGCGGCCGATCTCGGGATCGCCCCGCCGGACAACCTGGGCGATACGATCTACTCGTTCCGCTTCAGAACGGACCTTCCCGAGAGCGTGACCGCCACCCAGCCCGAGGGCATGGAGTGGACGATCGAGTTGGCGGGCCGGTCCCGCTACCGCTTCTCGCTGGCGAAGATCGCCCGCATCCTGCCGCGGGACGATCTCGCGCGGATCGATATCCCCGACGCCACGCCGGAAGCGATCCGCGCCTATGCCCTGGACGACGAGCAGGCGCTTCTGGCGATCGTCCGCTACAACCGGTTGATCGACACCTTCCTCGGCCTCACGACCTACAGCCTCCAGAACCATCTGCGCACGACCGTGAAGGGGATCGGCCAGATAGAGATCGACGAGCTGTACATCGGGATCGACAAGCGCGGCTGCCACTATGTCGTCCCCGTCCAGGCCAAGGGCGGCAAGGACCGGATCGGGGTCGCTCAGGCGATGCAGGACATCCGCTTCGCCGAGGAGAAGTTCCCCGGCGTGCGCTGCCGGGCGGTCGCCGCGCGGTTCATGGAAGACGGAGCGGTCGCGCTCTTCGAACTCGCGCTTCGGGACGGCGAGGTCCGGGTCGCGGAAGAGCGCCACTACCGGCTGGTCCCGGCCGAGAGGCTCGACAGGGACGCCATCCGCGACTATCGAGACTGAGATCCACGCCCTCCACGACATCGCGCGGGCTACCCGGGCGGGCCTCGGGAGAGCGGCCCCAACCTTCGCCCCGAATAGCGGCGAAGCCGCGTAACGAAGGCGGCCGGGCGTCCCGCTCGCCCGGCCTGTCGCCTTCCCGCGCCGAGTCTCTCGCGGGCTGTATCGAGACGGTCATCGCCCGACGGTTCGACCCGCCGGCGCCCGATCCCGCGCATGTCACACCGTGGAAACGGATTGCTGGCGGCCACCGCGGTCGAAACTTGAACCGTGTCATCGATGAGCGAACCGCCTTCTTCATTGCGCCATGCCGGGATATCGCATGCGAGTATAACCATCCACACAAACGCGGGGAGCGCCGCGCGGAAGAGATTGAAGAAGCGGGCGCGTCCCATAAGGGGTGGCGCACAGGGTCGCTATCCGTCCTCCTCGACGGCCTGCGTCCGCATCCCGCGGTCGCCGGTGTCGGCGCCGTAGGGGCAGCACTCCGGCTCGTCGCATTCGCCGTCGAGCGCATATTCGCGACTGTCGACCCTTCCGCGATTGCTTCCCTCGCATTTGTCGCGGTATTCGACGCTTCCCGACAGCAGGGCCTTGCCGCAGTCTGTCGCGTCGTGTCGCGCATCCTCTTCTTCAAGCAGGGGCGCCGAGCTCTCGCCCGTGAAGCGCGGGTCGTCGCACTCGCCGTCGAAGGCCCACGAGCCGCCGTCGTCGCCGAGACCGACGCCGGATGGCAGAAGACCCAGCGCTTTCGCGGTTTCCTCCAGCAGCGCGGGAGACGACAGCTTGACGTTTTTCCCCTCCAGGCCCTTTTTGCAATCCGTCGCGTCGCGCAACATGTTTTCGACCGTCGGGACCGACCCCATGCCCCGGCCGATGAAGCGCGGGTCGTCGCATTCGCCGTCATGGGCCCATGGACCGCTGTCGTCGCCGAGGACGATATGGACGCCGTCCCACTCCCACGTCGGCCAAGCCTGCCGAATCAGATAGCCGAAGTGGCAGTCGGTAGCGTCCTTGCCTAACGCATCGTCCTTGGGTTCCACCGCGGACATGTGGCGCGGGTGGGCCGCGAAGCGCGGATCGTTGCAGACGCCATCCAATGCCCAGACACCGCTGTCCGCGCCGAGTCCATCGACAGGGACGGGGTCGTAGAGAGAAGCAAGGTCCGTGCGCAACGCGACGTGTCCCTCCCGGTACGCCGCGTGGCAATCGGCGGCGTCCTGGAACAGATGTCGCCCGTCCGCCTTGTCGGATTCCTCGAGCGCGACAAAGCGTGGATCGTCGCAGACGCCGTCGAAGGCGCGTTCGCCCTGGTTGGCGCCGAATTCCACGCCCGTATCGCCGTGTGCGTATTGCGCGCCCATGGGCATGACCGAAAACGCCGACACGGCAGCCAGACGCAACGCCATGCCCGCGCCGCGTTTGAACCGGAGGACTCTGGAAAACATCTCGACGCGGCCTCCTCGTTTTCATCCCGTGAAGAGACGGCTTCCCCGACCGGTCGAACCGCCTCCGCGAGCGTCTCTTGTCGGAAATGGAACCGGACCTCTCCTCCGATGCGGCGCCGCGCCGGCCGGCCGCCGTCGGGCCGAGGGGGGAGGCCCGTCGGGAGGGGGCGGCCCGGCCCGCGCGACGCCGGTTTCGGCGGCCCGACAAGCCGCCGACGGTCAGCGAAGCGCGCGAAAAAGGCGCTCCATGGGCCGGAGCGTGACGATTCCGGGGCGGCGCGGCGGGGACCGGGGCGCCTGGCTCAGGTGGATGAAGGCGACGGAGGCCATGACGACCAGCCCGCCGGCGACGACCCATCCGGTGAGCTCCTCTCCCAGGAACGCGACGCCGCCGGCGATGCCGGTGACGGGCGCCAGCAGGATGAAGGGAACGACCCGGCTCATGCGGTAGAGGCCGACCAGGCGGAACCACAGGGCGTAGCCCGCCGCCGTCATGACGACCGCGAGGTAGAGGACGGCGGCCCAGCCCTTCCAGGTGGCGGACTGGACCGCCTGCCACTGGCCCTGCTCCACCAGCAGCGACACGACCAGCATCTGCGGGCCCGCGAAGGCGGCGAACCATGCGATCGTGCGCAGGCCGCCTTCCCGCCCCAGCGCCTTGACGAGCGTCTGGCCGGCCGCCCAGGCGACGCCGCCCGCGACGACCATCAGGAACGGGACCGGATCGCTCCGGACCCTCGGTTCCCCGGCGATCAGCGCCACGCCGGCGAAGGCCAGCGCCATGGCGGCCCATTGCGCCGCGCCGCGCCGGTCCTTGAAGAAGAGCCCCGCGAAGAGCGCCGCGAACACTACCTCGAGCTGCACGACCAGCACGGCGGTGGAGGCGTCCATGCCCGCGAGGCCGGTGAACTGGAGGCCGTAGGCCAGGGTCCCGCCGACGAAGCCGACGAGCGCCATGCGCCCGGCGCGGTCCCACATCGGCCTCACGAACCAGATCAGGACGAGCGCCGCGGCCGTGAACCGCAGGCCCATGAGGAAGACGGGGGGAAACTCGTCGAACGTCCCCTTCGCCACCGTGAAGCCCGCGCCCCAGAGCACGGGCACGGCGATCGCGGCGAGGAGGTCGATCGGCTTCATGGGCGCGGGCCGGGACGGGAGGGCCGCATTCGTGGACCGTCCGCGACGCCGACGCAAGCGCGCCCGCGGGCCTTGCCAGGACGGCCGCGGCCGCGGCATCGTCGCCGCCATGCTCAGGCTCGACGCCATCCTCGGGCTCGCCACCGACGACGCCATGCGCGAACGCCTCCACGCGCTGGGGCACCGCGGCGCGGTCGAGACCGTCCGGCTGGAGCGGAGCGACATGCGCCGCCGCCGCCTGCGCGCGACGACCGACCGGGGGACGGACTGCGCCATCGCCCTGCCGCGCGACGCCCGCCTGGAGGACGGCGCCGTGCTGTCGATCGGGGAGGACCGGGCCATCGTCGTCCGGGCGGCCGGGGAACGCTGGCTGCCGCTCCGCCCGCGCGACGCCGCCGCGGCGCTGGAGCTGGGCTACCACGCCGGCAACCTGCACTGGCGCGTCCGGTTCCGCGACGGCCTGCTGGAGGTCGCGCTCGAGGGGCCGGAACGGGCCTACCTCGACCGTCTCGCGGCCTTCCTCGACGACGGCCGCGCGCGGAGGGTCGAGTGACCGCCGTCCGCGACCTCCTCGCCGCCTTGCAGATGGGCGACAGCGCCTTTCCCTCGGGCGGCTTCGCCTTCTCCTGGGGCCTGGAGACCCTGGCGTCGGACGGCCTCGTCCGCGACCGCGACGGCGTCGCCGCCTTCGCGTCCGGGCAACTGCGCCGGCGCTGGGCGACGGCCGACCGGGTGTTCCTGCGCCGCGCCCACGACGCCGGACGCGCGGACCGTCTGGCGGCGATCGACCGCGAGGTCGAGGCCATGACGCCGCCCGCGGCGCTGCGCGACGGCTCCCGCCGGGCGGGCCGGGCGCTCCTGCGGGCCCACGCGGGCCTGGGAGGGGAGGCCGTCGCGGCCTATCGCCGGGCGATCGCGCGAGGGGAGGCCCTCGGGCACCTTCCGGTGGCCCAGGCGGTGGCCTGGAAGGCGGCCGGCCTGGACCGGGCGGCGGCCGAGGCCGTCTCGGCGTTCGCCCTGGCGTCCGGCGTCGCCCAGGCCGCGGTGCGCCTCGCGCTGATCGGGCCGATCGAGGCCCAGGCCATGCTGGCGGAGTTGCGCGCAGAGATCGCCGGGACGCTGGACCGGGCGCCGCCGCGGACGCCCCGCGCCTTCACGCCCGTGGCCGAGATCGCCGCGATGCGCCACGAGACCGCGCCGGGCCGGCTTTTCGCCAACTAGGCGTTCCCGTCGCCCGCGGAAACGCCCCGGCCGGCGCCTCGGGGCGAGGGAGGAGCATCGAGGGACGCCCTCCGGCAAGCTCGGAACGGGCCCCTTCGATACGCTCCCCTTCGGGGAGCTGCTCAAGGCGGGGGGTTTTGTCGGGAGGACGGCGCCATCTCCCTTCATCCCGCCCCCGCTCTGGCGGACGCCGGCCCGGCCGTGCGAAGCTGGCGGCCCACGGGAGGCGGGGCGGATGAACGCTGCGGAGAACGGAACGACGCATCCCGGCGCCGCGCGGGTCGGGATCGGCGGGCCGGTGGGTTCGGGCAAGACGGCCCTGGTCGAGCAGCTCATCCCGCGCTTCGCCCGGCGCGGCACCGGGCTCGCCGTCATCACCAACGACCTCGTGACCGAAGAGGACGCCGAACGGCTGCGGCGCGGCGGGCTGATCGATCCCGACCGGGTGGTCGCCGTGGAGGCCGGCGCCTGCCCCCATACGGTGATCCGCGAGGACCCGACGCTGAACCTGGACGCGGCGGACATGCTGGACATGCGGTTCGGGCCGCTGGACCTGATCCTCCTGGAGTCCGGCGGCGACAACCTGGCGTCGACCTTCTCGCTGGAGCTGGTCGACTACTGGATGTTCGTCATCGACGTGGCCGGCGGCGGCGACATCCCGCGCAAGCGCGGGCCCGGCGTGCTGCTGTCGGACCTCCTGGTCGTCAACAAGGCCGACCTGGCGCCCCATGTCGGCGTGGACCTGGAGCGGATGGTCGCCGAGGCCCGGGAGGTGCGCGGCGGCAAGCCGGTGGTCGTGACCAACTGCCGGACCGGCGAGGCGGTCGGGACGGTCGTCGAGCATATCGTCCACGGCGTGCTGTTCGACGGCTGACGGGGGAGGCGATGGGCCCCGGCCGCGCCCAGCTCGACCTGACGTTCGCCCGGTCGCCGTCGGGCGAGACCTTCCTGAAGCGGCAGTACGCCGCCTTTCCCTTCCACGTCACCCGGACGCTGGGGACGGGCGGCGAGGCGCTGGTCATCGTGCAGTCCCTGGGCGCCGGACTGGTGCGGGGCGACCGCGTCCGCTCCCGCGTCGCCGCCGGGGCCGGCGCGCGGGCGCGCGTGGAGACCCAGGGATCGACCGTGGCGCACGCCATGCCGCGCGGCGCGGCGCGGCAGGCCGTGCGCCTGGAGATCGGGCCGGGCGCGCGGCTGGCCTGGCTGCCGCGGCCCCTCATCCTGTTCCCCGGCGCCGACGTCGCCGCGACCCTCGAGATCGTCCTGCATCCCGGCGGCCGGGCCGTCTGGCGCGAGGCGTTCCTGTCCCACGACGCCGGCCGGCCGGGAGGCCGCCTCGCCCGCCTCGCCGCCGAGACGGTGCTGAGACGCGCGGGCGGCCCGGCGCTGGCGGTCGACCGCTTCGCGATCGACGGCGCGGCCCTGGACGAGACCGGCCCGGAGCGCCGGGTCCACGCCGCCCTCGGCTGGGCGGGCGAGGACTGCGGCGACGCGCTCGCCGCCCGGCTGCGCGCGGCCCTCGCCGCCCGCGACGGGGTCTACGGGGGCGTCTCGGCCCTGCCCGGCGGCGCGGGCCTCTTCGCCCGCCTCGCCGCGCCGGACGGCGCGTCGCTCCGCCGCGCGCTCGACGCGCTGGAGGAAGCCGAGGCGGGGCCGATGGCGTGAAGTCCCTCCACCCCCGTCAGGCTGGCCGCCCTCGCCGGTTCGTTCAAACGAGCGACGCGCCGTGTTCGAGCGGCTGGCATTGCGCTTGCGATATTCCCGCTCAAAGACGACTTCGGCGGAGAAGGTCCCGTCGCCCCGGGATTTGCCGAAAATGAACGCCGCGTTCACGGCGACCGGACGATAGCGGAGCGTGAGGCGACGTTGCCGCGGACACCGCAACGCAGCCGGTCGACCGTACTCAGCCAACGATGTGGGCGAGGACCGGTCCGCCGGGCGGATCGCGGAACGGTTTGCGTAAGTCCGCGCAACTCGCCGCGACGAGCTTCGACAAGGCCGCGGGTCGCGAGGGAAGTCGTCCTTTGCGGGGTCGTCCGGCGGAACACCGGATGGAAGCCGTGTATGTCCAATCGCGGCTTCGCGGGTTCGGACGGGGCGGCCTGTCAGAATCGAATTTCCTCCATGCTGTTCGGGGACCCGAGCAGGTCGAAAACCCGGTCGTGGCGTTCGATCCAGGTCGCCGTTCCCGGCGATATCCACCCGGCCACATCGAGAATACGTTCGTGGTCCCTGGCCAGGTCCCGCGCGAAGATCGGTTCGTGGTGGGCGATCCGGTTGCGCAGGATTCTCAGGTCGTCCAGCGGTCGGTGGGCCTGCTTGCGCGTCAGCTTCTCGCGATGCGGAAACGCCCGGCGCAGCGCCGGGCGCCAGAGCGTCGTCTCGTAGTCCGCCTTGTGTCCGGATGCGCGCCGGCCGCCGGGACCGGTGAGCGAGACCCAGAATCCGAACGGCAGCGCGGCCACGATCCGGGACGCCTCGTTCCCATAGCCGGCGCGCGCGAGTTCCGACCTCGCGCCCGTGACACGATCGAGGGCGCCCTTGTCGAGCCCGGCGTTCGGGTTGTCGTACCATGACGGGCCGTATCGTTCGGCGAGCTCGCGGCGCATGGCGTTGCGGAGGGCTATCTCCAATCCCTGCAGCGGTCCATAGAAGGCGGCGCTGACGGCGGTGTTCCAGACATGGAGCCGTATTGCTCTTGCCCGGTCGCCCCGAGCCGCGGCGAGGTAGGTGTGCAAGCGCTCGCGCGAGAGCGACGCCACGAGTTCGTCGAGAATCTCCTTCGTGTAGGAGAAGCCCTTGACGCCTGCCTCGCGATCCACCATATTGGCCTCGTACGCCCCGGACCCGCCTCTGCCTTTCGGTATGCGCCCGGGGTTCTGTTTTCCGCTCCCAGGCCCGATCAGGCCAGTTCCGGCCCGTTCTCGGTGTGGCTCCGCCGGTGTTTGGGTCGGGAGACCGTCCTACGGGCCGCCTTCACCCTCTCCTCCACCTCGCGAAACTCCGGCTCGAGTTCTCGCAGACGTTCGACCAGACCGCCGAGATCGTAGGCGTTCGTCGTCTTGCCGCCGTGGTTGAACCGTCGCTGGTTACGTTGGACGAGGCCGGCCGCCTCGAGGTCCGCCACATGGCGCCGCACTTGGCGCGGGCCGAGACCCAACCGCTCCGCCAGCGTGGCCTTGCGACGATGCAGGCGTCGGTCCAAGTCACATCCCACTTGGCAGGGTTCTGAAGCATCACCGGCACGTTCTCCGCGGCGGGGCAGGTCCAAGTCACATCCCACTTGGCAGGGTTCTGAAGCGCGGCGCGAACAGCACGACTACCAGTTCATGTCCAAGTCACATCCCACTTGGCAGGGTTCTGAAGCCGCCCGCGCCCGTCGTATAGGGGGGCATGGTCCAAGTCACATCCCACTTGGCAGGGTTCTGAAGCCCGCGTCGAGCGCGAGACGGTCCGGGGCTGGTCCAAGTCACATCCCACTTGGCAGGGTTCTGAAGCGTGGCGCGCGGCTTGCGTCCAGAGCTAACAGTCCAAGTCACATCCCACTTGGCAGGGTTCTGAAGCGGACTCGAACCCCATGTTGACATCGCTAACGTCCAAGTCACATCCCACTTGGCAGGGTTCTGAAGCGCCCGCGGCGCACACCCGGACGGTTTTCACGTCCAAGTCACATCCCACTTGGCAGGGTTCTGAAGCAACTTGCTGGATGGGCCGCGCGAGATAGACGTCCAAGTCACATCCCACTTGGCAGGGTTCTGAAGCCGCCTTCGCCGCGCTGCTCGATGTCGAGCGGTCCAAGTCACATCCCACTTGGCAGGGTTCTGAAGCCGGCCTGCGCGCCTACATCGTCGATCGCGCGTCCAAGTCACATCCCACTTGGCAGGGTTCTGAAGCCTTGCCCGGCTCGAAACCCATGTTCACGTCGTCCAAGTCACATCCCACTTGGCAGGGTTCTGAAGCAGATCGAACAGCTCATACCCCTCCAGCGCCGTCCAAGTCACATCCCACTTGGCAGGGTTCTGAAGCAAGGTGACGCGGCTCTTCGAGAAGTCGGCGGTCCAAGTCACATCCCACTTGGCAGGGTTCTGAAGCCTCGTCCGATACAACCTCTTGCCGCCGCGAGCATAGCCGACGGTTCGAGAGAAAGACACACGCCGGATCAGGCCCCTTCGGTCGCGTCCAGGGCCATTTTCCGGGCGGCCCGGGCGATGTTCACGGCCGCGTTCCGGTCGCGGTCGTGCGCCGCGCCGCAACTCGGGCAACGCCATTCGAGGTCCGATCCGAGATTCTCGTTCACGTCTCCGCACGCGCCGCACCTCCTGGACGTATCGCGCGGCGGAACCTCGAAGACGGGTACGCCCTCGCGCCCGGCCGCGTTCCGGATGGCGGCGAGCAACTCGCTGGGCGACACGAGGAAGCGCTGTCCTCTGGCTCCGTCGGAAAGATCGTTGTCCCTGTCCCTGGCTTCCGCGAAGACGCGCAGGTCCAGCTTCTCCACGCCGATCGGCAGGCCGTGCGCGACGAGTTCCGAGGCGACGACCCGGTACAGTTCCTTCCGCCAGCCGAGGGTCTTCTTTCGGAGGTTGTGCATCTCGCGATAGCTCCGGGCGTTGCGGTCCCGCCAGTCCATCAGTTTTTCCTGGATCGCGGTGGACAGCGTATCCGGCTCCTTCCCGAACCAGTCCGCCAGCTTGTAGGCCTTCTCGAAACTCATGGCGCGGTTGGCCGGCAGCGTCGCGACGGAGCGCAGCATCTTGTGGCGCCGGTGGTCCTCGGGGAGGACGGCGCCTCCCTTCAGGAGCGGCTTGAGCGCCCTTCCCAACAGACTCGCGGTTTTGTCCAGCCGCGTTTGAAGGTCCTCGACGCGGTCCATGCGCCTCATGAAGTCCTTCGGCAGTTCGACGGATCGAAAGCCGAACGCATCCGATGTCCCGCCGATCGCGGCCGCCCTTATCGCGCCGCCCGGCATCCGCCTGAAGCCGATGTCGACGCCGATGGCGTCCTCCCGTCTCCCGGCCGGTTCGGCGGCGGGAACGCGGACCGAGAAATTGACCGTGTACTTGAACCGGTCCCCGACGCGCTTCCGCATGAGCTTGGCGTTGTTGATCTGGGCGCCCTCGGGAAGGGGCCGGTGCATCACGAGATCGAAATGCGCGTAGACCTTTCCGGCTCTGGTCTGGCCTCCGGCGACCTTCGCCCGGAGTCTCCACCTCGGAACGCCGTCCGGTCGAGGAGCGGCCGGCTCGAGCGTGAAGGCGCGGTCGTCGCCCTCGCCCCCGCGCGAGAAGTAGTCGAACGGGACGCCATAGGCCGCGTCGTCCAGGGTCCTGTCCTTGAACCTGTAGAAACGATAGCCCGCGCCGTCGAAACGGTGAAACCGGAGCCGGGCCCTCGGGGTCTTGAAGACCCTGGCGCGCGCTTCCCGGAAGTTCCGGGCCACTTCGTTGGCGGTGTCGCCATCCAGCCCGCCCGTGTCCCCCACCCGTTGCGCGCGCCCGACCCGCTCCTTGAAGGCGGCGTTGAGCGCGGGCTTGTCGACACGCTTGTCAACGCGCGCGCGGAGCGGCTTTATATCGTCCCAGAGCCGTTTCCATTCCTCTTTCAGAGCGGCGATCCCGGCGTTCGCCTTGGCGATGAGGGGGTGCGAGGACGATCGCGTCTGGGCCTCCATTCGGGCGGTCCGCTTGTCCTCGTACGCCTTCTCGATCCGCTCCTCCAGATCGTCCAGTTCCTCGCGTATCCGGGCGTATTCGGCGTCGGCGTCGCGTCGCGCCCGCTCGAGGTCCTCGGCGTTGTCGTTGTGGATCTCGACAAGGTTGTTCCACAGCCTGTTGGCCTTCCAGAGGGCGTCTATGCCCGCTTCCGGAAACCGCCCAAGCGGAACCGCTCCATACTGGTAGACGCGCGTGGCGCGGTCCGGTCCCGTCATTCGATCGCCTCCGGTGACAGTGTTCGTTCATCGCCGGACGTCCCATCGGCCCCCGCCGTCCCGCCTTGAAGCCGGGCGGGGGTTCCGCGCCGTCCCGGCGGCGGCCGGGCCTACCGGGAGCGCAGCAGGGGGAAGGTCTCGCAGGTGATGGGGCCGCCCTCCACCAGGCCCTCGCCCCGGTCCGGCGGGTCCGACTCGCCCGGCATGTCGAAATAGGTCACGTCGTCGCCCGCGAAGTTGAGCGAAAGCGCCGCGCGGCGGCGGGCGAGATGGTTGCCCGGCGCGGAATGGAAGGTCCGGGCGTTCCAGACGAGCGCGTCGCCCCTGTCCATGGCGCAGGTCACGATGTCGGCCTCGCCGTCGAAGTCGGGCGGCGGGCGGCGCTCCTCCATCGGTCCGTCGTAGGACCTGCCGGGGTCGAAGTGGACCGACCGGAAGACCTCGCCCGACCGGTGCGACCCCCGGACGAAGCGCAGGGCGGTGTCGACCGGAATGTCGTCGAGCGCGATCCAGCAGTTGACGATCTTCGCGCCGTGGAGCGCGTAGTAGGACAGGTCCTGATGCCACGGCGTCGAGGCGCCGCGGCAGCCCGGATGCTTGATGAGGAGGAAGTCGTAGAAGAGGTTGAGCCGGCGCGTCTCGAGCACGCCGCCGAAGAGGTCGGGGGCGTGGGATTCGAAGATCACCTTGCGGAACAGCGGATTGTGCTTCCACATCATCGAGGAGTACTGGAAGGCCCCGTCGTCGCCCTCGCCCCGGACGACCACGTTGTGGTCGTCGCCCTCGGCCTCCTCGGCCTGGAACAGGTCGATCGCGTCCTCGATGACGGAGAGCCAGTCCTCCCCCATCGCGCCGCGCAGGCAAATCACGCCGTCCCGCCCGTAGGCCGCGACCGCCGCCGGGCCCGCGCGGTCGCGGGACTCGGGAACGAAGCTCCGAACCGCGCCCATGGCGTCGGGCGCGCGCGCGTCAAGCGGCGTCATGGTCTCCCTCCCGCTGCTCGTCACCCCGCGATTGTAGGGCCGCCGGCCGCCATCGCAAGCCGCGAGCTTCCGTTCGCGGCTTCGTCGGGCCGCCTTGTCAGCGGCGCGCGGCGCCGTATCCTGAAGATTCGGGTATGACGACGGAGGGTGGCCATGCGCAAGGCATCGCTCGCGGCGGGCGGCATCCTGCTGCTTGCCGCCCTGGCTCTGCTGGCGTTCCGACCGGGCGACTCCGCCGGCGCCCTCTGGGCCTCGATCGACCCCAACAGCCTGGTCGGCTTCGGGGCGCTCGTCGAGAAGAAGGTCGATCCGGATCTCTGGACCGGCGCGGTCCTGCCGGTCCTGCGGTGGCCGGCCTGGATCCTCCCGCTCGCCCTGGGCGCGGCGGCGGCGCTGGCCGCCCGGCCGTGGAGGCGCGCCCCGCGATGAGAGGACCGCCGGCGCGCGGCCCGGGGGCGCCGCGACGGCCGCGCCGCGCTGGCATGGCGCCCGGACCGGAGGACGCCGCGCCATGACCGGCCTCGAGATCCGCCCGTATTCGACCGCCGTCGGCGCCGAGGTCCTGGGCGTCGACCTGTCGCGGCCGCTCGACGACGACGTCTGGTCGGCGATCCACGGCGCGTTTCTCGACCGTCTGGTGTTGTTCTTCCGCGACCAGACGCTCACGCCCCGCCAGCAGGTCGACTTCTCCCGCCGCTTCGGCGAGCTGGAGGAGTATCCCTTCGTCCGCGGCCTCGACGGCTATCCCGAGCTCATCGAGATCGTGAAGGAAGCGGACGAGTTCGTGAATTTCGGCCACGACTGGCACGTCGACATGACCTTCCGGGAACGGCCGCCGACCGGCGCCGTGCTCTACGCCGTCGAGGTTCCGCCCGTCGGCGGCGACACGCTGTTCGCCAACATGTATCTCGCCTGGGAGATGCTGTCCGACGGCATGAAGGCCGTGCTGCGCCAAGTCGCGGGAGTGCACGATTCGGGCGAGCCGTCGCGGCACGCCCGGAACTTCCGCGGCATGAGGATGCGGGAGAGGGAAGGCGGCGAGCGGCGGACCGCCGCGCATCCCTTCGTTCGCGCGCATCCCGAGACCGGCCGCGAGTCGCTCCTGATCTCTCCGTCCTATTGCCGGCGGATCGAGGGCATGACGGACGAGGAGAGCGCGATGATCCTCGGCCACCTCGGGCGGCACGCCACCCAGGACCGCTTCACCTGCCGCTTCCGCTGGGAGCCCGGCAGCGTCGCGGTGTGGGACAACCGCTGCCTCATGCACGTCGCGCTCGAGGACGACCTCGCCGCGCTCGGGGGCGGAAAGGGGTTCAGGCGGACGATGCGCCGGGCGACGATCGGGGCCTGACGTCCCGGTCGGGGCGGCGCGCCGCGCCCCCCGCGCTGGCGGAGGAGCGGTCGTTCCCTATAGTGGAGCGGCGTCGCGCCGGAGGCCGTCATGCTCAAGTCCCGTCCCGAACTCGTCGGCGTCTTCGGCGTCGTGGCCTCGACCCACTGGCAGGCCAGCGCCGCGGGCATGGCGATGCTGGAGAAGGGCGGCAACGCCTTCGACGCCGCGGTGGCCGCGGGCTGCGTGCTGCACGTGGTGGAGCCCGACCAGAACGGCCCCGGCGGCGACGCGCCGCTGATCCTGTGGAGCCGGAAGAAGGAGAAGGTCGAGGTGGTCTGCGGCCAGGGCGTCGCGCCGGCCGCGATCGGCGTCGGCGCCCTGCGCGACATGGGGCTCGACCTCATGCCCGGTATCGGCCACCTGCCGGCCGTGACGCCGGGCAGCTTCGGCGCCTGGATGCTGCTGCTCCGCGACTACGGCAGCCTCGCGCCGCGGGAGGTCCTGGAGCCGGCCATCGCGGTCGCGCGGGAGGGCTTCCTCGTCACGCCCACGGTCGAAAACGTGCTGCGGCGGAGCCGGGACTTCATGCTGGAGCACTGGCCGACCTCGGCCGAGGCCTATCTCGCCCGCGGCGACGCGCCGGCGGCCGGGACGCTCCACGCCTTGCCGGCGATGGCCGGCGTCTTCGAGCGCCTCGCGAGCGAGGCCGAGGCGGCCGGCGCCGACCGGGAGGCCCAGGCCGAGGCCGCGCGCCGGGCCTGGTACGAGGGCTTCGTCGCCGAGGCGATCGACGCCTTCATGCGCCGGCCGGCGATGGACACCACGGGCGAGCCCCACGCGGGCTTCCTGACCGGCGACGACCTGGCGACCTGGCGGGCGACGGTGGAGGAGCCGGTCGCGTTCGACTACGGCGACCACACCGTCTGCAAGGCGGGGCCGTGGACCCAGGGCCCGGTGCTGCTGCAACAGCTCGCCCTTCTCAAGGGCTTCGACATCGCGGGCATGGCGCCCGACGGCCCCGAGTTCGTCCACGCGGCGCAGGAATGCGCCAAGCTGGCGCTGGCCGACCGGGAGGCGTTCTACGGCGACCCGGACTTCGTCGGCGTGCCGCTCGACCGGCTGCTCGGCGACGACTACAACGACGAGCGCCGCAAGCTGGTCGCCGAGGAGGCCAGCATGGACTTCGCCGCGGGCGTCGCGCCCGGGTTCGGCGGCGAGATCCGCCTGCGCGCCCTGGGTTCGACCGATGTGGCGCACGCCGAGATGACGGTCGACGGCGAGGCCGGACCGCCGCCCCGGCCGACCTGGGCCCGGGCCGAAAGCCACGGCGACACCTGCCACTTCGACATCATCGACCGTTGGGGCAACATGATCTCCGGCACGCCGTCCGGCGGCTGGCTGTCGGGCTCGCCCGCCGTGCCGGGGCTGGGCTTCCCGGTCTCCGTGCGCGGCCAGATGTTCTGGCTCGACGAGGACCACCCCAACGGCCTCGCGCCCGGCAAGCGCCCGCGCACCACGCTCACCCCGACGCTGGCGCTGCGCCGGGGCGAACCCTATCTCGTATTCGGCACGCCCGGCGGCGACCAGCAGGACCAGTGGGCGCTGCACGCCTTCCTGCGCCACGTCCACCACGGCATGACCCTGCAGGAGGCGCTGGACGCCCCGAGTTTCCACACCGACCACCTGCCGAGCTCGTTCTACCCGCGCGAATGGGACCCGGGCAGCCTGGACGTCGAGGACCACTTCCCCCGCGAGACCCTGGCCGAACTCGACCGCCGCGGCCACAAGCTGCGGATCGCCCCGCGATGGGGCCACTACAACTCCATGACCATGGCCTCGAGGGAGGGTCCGATGCTCCGCGCCGCGGCCAGCCCGCGCCGCCAGTGCTACGCCGTGGGCCGCTGACGCCGGCCCGCGCCTTCGCCCGTCCGCGAGACCGGTTGCGCGAAGTCGCGCGGGCGCGGATCATCCCGCCGGGCAAGGAGACGTCCGCCCATGAAGATCGACCGCATCGTCGCCGCGCCGCTGAGGCCCGGCTGCGCGCTCGACCGCGCCACGTCGCCGCGCACGTCGGGCGGGGCGGGGACCGACGCCGGCAACACGCTGGCCCGGTACCGCGAGTTCTCCGGCGCCGGGAGCTTTCACGACACCGCCTGGCCGCCCGCGCTCTGCCTCGCCTTCGCCGAGGGCGGCGCATGGGGCATGGGCCTGACCGACGCGGCCGACCCGGTCGTCCCCCTGATCAACGACTTTCTCGCCCCGCTGGCGGTGGGCGAGAACGCCATGGCGACCGAACGCATCTGGGACCTGATGTTCCGCCACGCCAGCCGCTATGGCGTGGGCGGCCTCGCGAGCTACGCGATCAGCGCCGTCGATCTGGCGCTCTGGGACCTCAAGGGCAAGCTGCTCGGCCGGCCGGTCTACGAGCTGATGGGCGGACCGGCGCGGGACCGTATCTGCTGCTACGCCACCGGCTGGGAGGTCGACTGGCTGCTCGAATGCGGCTTCGGGGCGATCAAGCTGGCCTGCCCGCTCGCCGAGGCGCGGGGCGTCGCCGCGCTCGACGCGGTCGAGGCGCTCGTGGCCGGAACCCGCGACGCGGTCGGCGACGGACGCGAGCTGATGCTCGACTGCTGGCCGGTCGGCGACGTCGAGTTCATGGTGCGGCTGGCGGAACGCCTCAGGCCCTATCGCCTGAAATGGCTGGAGGACTTCCTCTATCCCGAGGACATGGCGGGCTTCGAGGACATGCGCCGGCGCGCGCCATGGCAGACGCTGGCGACCGGCGAGCGGTGGTTCACGCACCTGCCCTTCGGCGAGGCGGCGGCGCGGCGCACCATCGACATCTTCCAGCCCGACATCCGCTGGGTCGGCGGCGCCACGGCCTGCCTCAAGATCGGCCACATCGCCGAGGGCGCGGGCCTCCAGGTCGCGATCCACGGCGGCGTCAACGATTCCTACGGCCAGCACGCCTGCCACGCCATGCCGTCCAACACCTGGGGCGAGCTCTTCGTCGACTCGGGCCCCGGCGTGCCGCTCGAGGAGGGCTGGCGCCCGACGCCCGGCATGGCCGTGCCGAAGGACGGCTGGCTGGTCCCTTCCGACGCGCCCGGCTTCGGCGTCGAACTCGGCCTCGACGAGCTCGAGGACATGACGGCCTAGATCCGTCCCGCGAGGGACTCGTTCTAACGCGCAGCGGAGGCCACGATCTCCAGCAGGAGGCGGGCGCGGTCGTCCATGTCGCCGGGGGCGAGCGGCTCGGCCAGGCGCGGATCGACCTTGCCGGCGTGCGCGCGGGCGGCCTCGGTGAAACGGACCGTGCCGTCGGCCTCGACCGCCTCGACGCCGTCGAGCCGGCCCATGGCCGCGTTGAACGCGACCGCCTCGTCCCTCGCGACGCCCGGCGGCAGGTCGAGGGCGACCTCGCCCGCCCCGATGCGCAGGGGATAGCCCCCCGGCAGGCCGAAGGGCGCGGGCGCGGAGAAGCGGATCTCGGGCCCGTCGGGCAGGAGCGCCGACAGGACCGGAAGCGCCGAGGCGGCGGTCAGCACGTTGTAGATCGGCCCCGGAGCGAAGGGGCGTCCCTCATAGGCCAGGCGGTCGTCCCTCTCGCCGTTCTCGCCGAGATAGACGCGGACCGCCTCGCCCGGATCGTCCGGGAACCGGGCCCGCATCGCGCCGTAGACGTGGCAGTGGTGGCCGACCAGGCGCATCGGCGGCGGTTCGCCGGCACGATCGCCGGCCGCCTCGCGGCGCGCCCGCCAGGCCGAGCGCGCGCGCAGCAGATGCATCGAGACGTTCCCCAGCCCCACCGTGGGCGCGAGGCCCCGGGCGGCGAGGACCGGGTGCGTCACGTCCGGCGCGGAGATGTTGGCGACGGGACAGGCGAGGCCGACATCCCTCGCCGCCCGCATGACGTTGGTCAGCACCGGAAGCTGGTTCGGGAGCTGGACGCCGATGCCCGCGGCCGAGAGATGCCGGAGGACCGGGTGGCCGCTCCCGATGACCGCCCAGGGCCCGAAGAGGCTGGCGGACTGCACGACGAGGTCGGGGCCGGCGGCGCGCAGCAGGCGGGCCACGGCGGCCCGGTCGCGGCCGTCGAGCTCGACCAGCTCGACGCGGCAGAAGTGCGCCGAGTCCAGCATGGCGACGCGGTCGCGCAGGCGCGACGCGCCGACGCTGGCGAGCACCAGCCGGTCGAGCCGGCCCTGCGTGAGCAGCCCCTCGGCCATCCGCAGGCCCATGTCGCCCGCGCCGATGACGACGGCGGTTCCCGCCATGCCCCTGCCTCCCTTCCCGGCGGCGGTCAGGACCGCATCCTGCCCCCGCTGGAGTCGTAGAGCGGTTCGCCGAGGACCTCGGCGGGAACCCTCTCGCCGAGGATCTCGACCTCCACGCGGGCGCCGGCGCCGGCCAGCGCCGCGGGCACGTATCCCATGGCCACGGACTTCTTCGCGTGGTGGGCGTAGCCGCCCGAGGAGACGTGGCCGACCGCCTCGCCGTCCTTCAGGATCGCCTCGTCGCCGGAGGCGTCGATATCGTCGGTTTCGACGACCATGGCCGCCAGACGCCTGGCCGGACCGGCCTCCCGCTCCGCCAGCGCGGCCTCCTTGCCGACGAAGTCCTTGTCCCAGTCGATGAAGGCGTCCAGCCCGCTTTCGGCCGCCGTGAAGTCGGGGCGGAAGTCGAGCGCCCAGGCGCCCCAGCTCTTCTCCAGGCGCAGGCTCGTCATGGCGCGGGCGCCGTACCAGCGCAGCCCGAGGCCGGCGCCCGCCTCCTCGACCGCTTCCGCGAGGCGCAGGAGATACGCCGGCTCGCAATAGAGCTCGTAGCCCAGTTCCCCGGAGAACGAGACCCGGTTGAGGTGGACCGGAACGCCGCCCGCGAACGTGAGCCTGGCGTCGCGGAAGCGGAGCGCCTCGCCCGAGACGTCGTCGCGCGCGATCGCCGCCAGCAGGTCGCGGGAGTTGGGCCCCGAGACCGCGACGCCGTGCAGCTCGTTCGAGCGGTTGCGGTAGGTCACGCCGGCCTCCGGCATGCGCGCCTCGAACCAGCGGCGGTGGGCCTCCTGCATGGCGCCCGAGCCGAACAGCACGAAATGGTCGTCGGCGAGGCAGGCGATCGTGAGGTCGCCGTAGAGCCGGCCCTTCGGCGTGAGCATGGGCGTCAGCGCGAGGCGGCCCGGCCTCGGCGTCCGGCCCGCGAGCGTCCCGTCCAGGAAGCCGCGCGCGCCGGGGCCGCGGAAGTCGTGCTTGGCGAAGCTGGCGATCTCGACCGCGCCGACGGCCGTGCGCACCGCCTCCACTTCCCGGGCGACGTAGCCGTGGGCGCGGCCGCGCCGGAAGGTCGGCTCCTCGTGGGCGTCGTCCGGCCCGTCGGCGAACCACAGCGCGTTCTCCAGCCCGAAGGCCTGGCCCCATACCGCGCCCCTGGCGGCGAGCCTGTCGTAGAGCGCCGTCGTCATCTGCCGCCGGCCCTTGGGCAGGGTCTCGTTGGGAAAGGTCATGACGAAGCGGCGCTCGTAGTTCTCCGCGCTTTTCGTCGTGCCCCAGTCGGGCGTGGCGAAATCGCCGAAGCGCGCCACGTCCATGGCCCAGACGTCGATCGAGGGTTCGCCCTCGACCATCCACTCCGCCATGCACAGGCCCACCCCGCCGGCCTGGCAGAAGCCCGCCATGACGCCCACGGCCACCCAGTAGTTCCGCATTCCGGGCACGGGACCGATCATGGGGTTGCCGTCGGGTCCGAACGTGAAGGGGCCGTTGACGATGGTCTTGACGCCCGCCTTGCCGAGGGCGGGGATGCGCTCGAAGCCGAGCTCGAGCCGGTCGGCGATGTTGTCGAGCCTGGGAGGCAGGAGCTCGTGGCCGAAGTCCATCGGCGTGCCGGCGACCGACCAGGGCGTGGCGCGCGGCTCGTAGGTGCCGAGCAGCATGCCGCCGCCTTCCTGGCGGAAGTACATGTTGCCCTCGTAGTCGATGCCCGCGGGCAGCCGTTCGGCGCGCCCGGCGATCTCGGGGATGTCCTCGGTGACGAGGTAGTGGTGCTCCATGGGCTGCACCGGCAGGTGGAGCCCGGCCATGCGGCCCACCTCGCGGGCCCACAGCCCGCCCGCGTTGACGACATGCTCGGCCCTGACCGTGCCCTTCTCCGTCACCACGTCCCACGCGCCGTCGGGCCGCGGGTTGGTCTCGACGACCGGCGTATGGGTCCGGTAGTCGGCGCCCAGCGCCCGGGCCGCCCTGGCGTAGGCATGGGTCACGCCGGAGGGGTCGATGTCGCCGTCGAGCGGGTCCCAGAGCGCGGCGATGTAGCGTTTCGGATCGATCAGCGGATGGCGGCGCGCCGCCTCCTCGACGCCGATGAACTCCTGGTCGAGACCCATCGCGCGCGCCTTGGACCGCTCGCGCTTCAGGTAGTCGCGCCAGACATCGTTGGAGGCGAGATAGAAGCCGCCCGTGTTGTGGAGTCCGACGGACTGGCCCGAGAGTTCCTCGAGCTCCGCGTAGAGGCCGATCGTGTAGCCCTGCAGGCGGGAGATGTTGGGATCGGACGAGATCGTGTGGATCTGGCCCGCGGCGTGCCAGGACGAACCGGAGGCGAGCGCGTCGCGCTCCAGCAGCAGCGCGTCCTTCCAGCCGAGCTTGGCCAGGTGGAACAGGATCGAACAGCCGACGACCCCGCCGCCGATGACGACGGCCCTGGCCCGGTCCCGCATGGCGTCCTCCCGCGTCTTTCGCGGGCACTGTTAGCGCCTGCGCGGCGCGAGGTCGAGAGGACGGATCGCCCGGCGGGCCGTCCGGGCGATCCGCGCGATGACGCCGGGCCGGTCGTCCCGGCGTTCGGTCCGGACCGGGCCGTCGCGCCGGTCGACCGTCGTTCCGCCGGAGGCCGGATCCGCGTCTACGCGCGCGGGTGGGCGTCGCGGTAGACTTTCAGAAGCGCCTCGGCGTCGACAGCCGTGTAGCGCTGGGTCGTGGACAGGCTGGCGTGGCCCAGGAGTTCCTGGATCGTGCGCAGGTCGGCGCCGCGGCCCAGGAGGTGGGTCGCGAAGCTGTGGCGCATGGCGTGCGGCGTCGCGCTGGCCGGGAGCCCCAGCATGGCGCGGATCTCGCGGAAACGCCGCTGGGCGACCGACGGGTCGAGGCGGCCTCCCCTCGCGCCGAGGAAGAGCGGGGACCGGGACGGCGCGCCGTCGGGACGGGCCGCGAGATAGGTCCGGATCGCGTCGCGCACCCGGGGCAGCAGCGGCGCGACCCGTTCCTTGCCGCCCTTGCCCGCGATCCTCATGGTCTCGCCGGCGTCCCGCGCATGGCGCACGTCGAGCGCGAGCGCCTCGCCGAGACGCAGGCCGCCGCCGTAGAGCAGCATCAGCAGGGCGAGGTCCCTCCGCCCGATCCAGGCCGGCCGGCCCGGATCGTCGGCGAGCGCCAGGACATCGGTCGCTTCGTCGGGCGCCAGCGGGCGCGGCACCTGCCGCGGCAGTTTCGGCGCGCGGATCCGGCCGACCGCGGGGTTGGAGACCGCGCCCCGGCGGTCGAGGTGGCGGAAGAAGCTCTTCACCGACGAAAGCGCCCGCGCCGTGGAACTCCTGGCGAGGCCCTCGCGGGCGCGGTGCGCGAGCCACGACCGGAAGTCGGCCGGTTTCAGGGCGGCGAGGTCGGCAAGGTCCGGCGCCGCGCCCAGATGTCCGGTCAGGAAGGCGAGGAAGGCGCCGAGGTCGCGTCCGTAGGCCAGCACCGTGTGACCGGACGCGCGGCGTTCGCTGGCAAGCTGCTCGCGCCAGGCCGCGACGGCGTTTTCCAGGTCCCCGGTCAGGGAGGGAGCTCCAGTTTCCCGCGCAGGCAGCGGTCGAGGACGTTGGCGAGGAAGCGGTAGAGTCCGACCGGGTCGCCGGGCCGGAAACGCGCGCCGTGGCGCGAACCCAGCGCCAGCAGGCCGGCCGGCAACCCGTCCCGGCCGCCGAACCGCGCCAGCGCCTCGGACCGGACGAGCGACGCCGCGCCCTCGAACAGGCTTTCGTCCGCCCGGGCCGGCGACCGCAGGAGCACGTCGCGGTCGTCGTCCATCAGCCGGTCGACCGCGCCCCGGACCACGCAATGGACGCCGCGGGTCACCCGGGCCCGGCCGTCCGGACATGCGGCCTCGACCGCGACCGCGACGGCGTCGACGCCCAGGAGGATCGCGAGGTCCGACGTCGCGATCTCGACCAGCCGGTCGAGGTCGGCCGCGCCGATCATGGCCAGCGCCGCGGCGTGCACGCGGTCCTCGAGGGACCGCTCGCGCCGGGCGCGCGAGACGAGCTCGTCCCGCTCGCCGCGGACCGCCGCGGCCTCCTCGCGCAGGCGCGCGATCAGGTGGGCCTGCCAGTCCCGCACGTTGTCGCCCAGCTTCCGCGCGGGCGGGGCGAGGTCGTCGAACAGGCCGGGGTTCCGGTTGAGGAAGTCCGGATGCCGGCGCAGGTAGTCCGCGACCGCCGCCGGCTCTTCGCTGGCGGGCGCCCGGGCGGGGTCGGACTTGCTCGGCATCGTTTCCGGCGATCCTAGAGGATCGCCTGGCCCGTCTCGCGCCAGTCGGCGAGGAAGGCCGCGAGGCCCTTGTCGGTCAACGGGTGGACGGCGAGCTTGCGCAGCACGCCGGGCGGCAGGGTCGCGACGTCGGCGCCGACGAGCGCCGCCTGCTTGAGGTGGATGGGCGCGCGGATCGAGGCGACGAGGATGTCGGTGTCGATCGAGGCGTAGTTGTCGTAGATCGTCCTGATGTCCGAGATCAGCTCCATGCCGTCATGGCCGATGTCGTCGAGCCGGCCGACGAAGGGAGAGACGAAGGCGGCCCCCGCCTTGGCCGCCAGCAGGGCCTGGTTGGCCGAGAAGCACAGCGTCACGTTGACCCGCGTTCCCGAGTCCGAGAGCGCCCTGCAGGTCTTGAGCCCGTCCCAGGTGAGCGGCACCTTGACGGCCACGTTGGGCGCGACGGCGGCGAGCTTGCGGCCCTCGGCCAGCATCGTCTCGTGGTCGGTCGCGGTCGCTTCGGCGCTCACGGGGCCGGGCACGATCCCGCAGATCTCCTCCAGCACCGCCGTGAAGTCGCGCCCGGTCCCGGCGACCAGCGAGGGGTTGGTGGTGACGCCGTCCACCATGCCGGTCGCGGCCAGGTCGCGGATCTCGTCCGCGTCGGCGCTGTCGACGAAGAACTTCATGGACGCTCCCGGCCCTGCGCGGTTTGTCGAGGCGGGTCCGGCAAGGCGTTGCGGTCCCGCCGGTCCGTGGCAAAGTGTAGCGGATGCCACAGCGCGACGCCACAGCGCCGGCGGGCCGGGCGGACCCGAGAACGGTGAAGGTCCTCCTGCCCCTGCCGGTTCCAGGCCCCTACGACTATGCGGTTCCCGACGGAACGGACGCGCCTCCGGGCGCCATCGTGCGCGTGCCGCTGGGCGCGCGCGAGGTCGACGGCGTCGTATGGGGCGAGGGCGGCCGCGGGATCGCCGAGGAGAAGCTCCGCGCCATCGCCGGAGTCAGGCCCGCGCCGCCGCTCTCGCGGACCATGCGCCGGTTCATCGCCTGGGTGGCGCGTTACACGGTCAACAGCGAGAGCAGCGTGCTGCGCATGGCGCTGCGCGCGTCCGAGGCTTTCGACCTTCCCGCGCCGCGCCGCGCCCTGCGCGCGACCGGCGCCGAACCGCGGCGGATGACGCCGGCGAGGCGGCGCGTCCTCGAATTGATGGCGGACGGCCGCGCGCGTCTGCCGCGCGACGTGGCGCTCGAGGCCGGGGTCGGAGGCTCGGTCGCCAGGGGACTCGTCTCCGCGGGCGTCCTGGAGGAGGTCGCGCTGCCGCGCCGCGCCGCGGTCGCGCCGCCCGACCCCGACGCGCCCGGCCCGGAGCTTTCGGAGGACCAGGCCCGGGCGGCGGCCCTGCTGGGCGAGGCCGTGCGGAAGCGGGCCTTCGATCCGGTCGTGCTGGAGGGCGTCACCGGCTCGGGCAAGACCGAAGTCTATTTCGACGCCATCGCCCAGGCCCTGAAACGGGACCGCCAGGCGCTCGTGCTGCTGCCCGAGATCGCGCTGAGCGCGCAGTTCCTCGAACGTTTCGAGGCGCGCTTCGGCGCCGCGCCGGCGGTCTGGCATTCGGACGTGCCGCGCGGGCTCAGGCGCGACGTCTGGCGCGGGGCCGCGACGGGCGACGTGCGGGTCGTCGCCGGAGCCCGCTCGGCGCTCTTCCTGCCCTTCCGGGAGCTCGGCCTGATCGTCGTCGACGAGGAGCACGACGGCTCCTACAAGCAGGAGGACGGGGTCTGCTACCACGCCCGGGACATGGCCGTGGCGCGCGCGAGCCTCGAACGGATCCCGGTCGTGCTCTGCTCGGCGACGCCGTCGCTGGAGACGCTGGTCAACGTCGACCGCGGACGCTACCGGCGCGTCGGCCTGCCCAGCCGCCACGCCGGCGCCGCGATGCCCGAGATCGCCACGGTCGACATGACGCGCGCCGCCATGGAGCGGGAGCGCTGGCTCTCGCCGCCGCTGGTCGAGGCGCTCGGGACCTGCCTCGAGAACGGCGAGCAAGCGCTCCTCTACCTGAATCGCAGGGGCTACGCGCCGCTCACGCTCTGCCGGACGTGCGGGCACCGCCTGGCTTGCCCGAACTGCTCCGCCTGGCTGGTCGAGCACCGCCTCCGGGGCGGGCTGCAGTGTCATCATTGCGGCCTCCGGTCGGCCAGGCCCGAAGCCTGTCCGCGATGCCGGGCCGCGGACACGCTGGCGGCCTGCGGTCCGGGCGTGGAGCGGCTGGCCGAGGAGGCGGCCGGGCGGTTCCCCGGCGCCAGGATCGAGATCATGGCCTCGGACACGCTGCTCGGTCCGAACGACGCGGCCGAGCTGGTGGCGAGGGTCGAACGCCGCGAGGTCGATATCCTGATCGGCACCCAGATGGCCGCCAAGGGGCACCACTTCCCGATGCTGACCCTGGTCGGCGTCGTGGACGCGGACCTGGGGCTCGACGGAGGCGATCCCAGGGCCATGGAACGGACCTGGCAGCTCCTCCATCAGGTCTCGGGCCGCGCGGGGCGCGAGGACCGTCCCGGGCGCGTGCTGCTCCAGACCCACGACCCGCGCCATCCCGTCATGCGGGCGCTGGTCTCCGGGGACCGCGAACGCTTCCTCGAACGCGAGAAGCGGGGGCGCGAGGAGGCGGGCATGCCGCCCTACGGCCGGCTCGCCGGCGTCGTCGTCTCGGGCCCGGACGAGGACCGGGTCAGGCGCCTCGCCCACGACCTCGCCCGCCACGCCCCGCGCGGGCCGGGCCTCGACGTGTTCGGCCCCGCGCCCGCGCCCCTGTCGCTCCTGCGCGGACGGTTCCGCTGGCGGCTTCTGGTGAAGGCCGGCCGCGGGGCGGCGCTCCAGCCGGCGCTGAGGTCCTGGCTGGATCCGGTCCGCCCGCGGGGCGGCCTGAGGCTCCAGGTGGACATCGATCCGCTCAGTTTTCTCTAGGTGTCCGGGCCTTCCGCGCGAACCGCCCCGGCCGTTGCCGGACTCCTGTTGCATGGCCCGAACCCCTATGTTACCACCGCCGCGGCCTCGCGCTGGAGGATCGGGGCGCGCTCCTCCGGCATGCCCCGGCACACCGATAAAGACACGGCGCGGACACACCTTTGGCAGGCAAGCGGGGGCGCTTCTCTTGGCCACCGACGACAGCGCAGTCACGGGCCTTTCGGGCCGCTATGCCCGCGCGCTCTACGAGCTTGCCGACGAGGCCGGGCAACTCGACGCCGTCGCCGACGACCTGCGCGGCCTGGCGCGCGCCCTCGCGGAATCCGCGGACTTGCGCCGGCTGGTCGAAAGTCCGGTGCTGTCGCGCGACGAGCAGGGACGGGCCATGGCCGCGGTGACGGACGCGATGCGGGCGTCGGCCCCGACCCGCAACGCCGTCGGCCTCCTCGCGCGGCAGCGGCGGCTGTTCGCGCTGGAAAGAATCGTCTCCGACTACCTGCGCCTTCTGGCCGCCCGCCGCGGGGAGACGACGGCCGAGGTCGCCTCGGCCCGTCCGCTCGGCGACGCCGAGCTCGACAAGCTGCGCGCCACGCTGGGGACCGTCGTCGGCCGCGACGTGACGGTCGAGACCCAGGTCGATCCCGGCCTCCTCGGCGGGCTGGTCGTCCGCGTCGGATCGCGCATGCTGGACGGCTCGATCCGCACCAAACTCCAACGCCTCGAGCTCGCGATGAAGGGGGCTGGCTGATGGATATCCGCGCCGCCGAGATCTCCTCGATCATCAAGGACCAGATCGCCAATTTCGGCGTCGAGGCGGAGGTCGCCGAGGTCGGCCGCGTGCTGTCGGTCGGCGACGGCATCGCCCGGGTCTACGGCCTCGACAACGTGCAGGCCGGCGAGATGGTGGAGTTTCCCGGCGGAACCAAGGGCATGGCGCTGAACCTCGAGACCGACAACGTCGGCGTCGTGATCTTCGGCAACGACCGCCACATCCGCGAAGGCGACACGGTCAAGCGGACCGGCGACATCGTGGACGCGCCGACCGGCAAGGGCCTTCTGGGCCGCGTCGTCGACGCGCTCGGCAACCCGATCGACGGCAAGGGCGACATCGAGGCCGCCGAACGCCGTATCATCGAGGTCAAGGCGCCGGGCATCGTTCCGCGTCAGTCGGTGTCCGAACCCATGCAGACCGGGCTCAAGGCGCTCGACGCCCTGGTGCCGATCGGGCGCGGCCAGCGCGAGCTCATCATCGGCGACCGCCAGACCGGCAAGACCGCCGTCGCGGTCGACACCATCATCAACCAGAAGGACAACTGGAGCTCGGGCGACGAGAAGAAGAGGCTCTACTGCATCTACGTGGCCGTCGGCCAGAAGCGCTCGACGGTCGCCCAGATCGTCAAGACCCTCGAGGACAACGGCGCGATGGAATACACCGCCGTCGTGGCCGCCACCGCCTCGGACCCCGCCCCGATGCAGTTTCTGGCGCCCTACTCGGGCTGCGCCATCGGCGAATATTTCCGCGACAACGGCATGCACGCCCTGGTGATCTACGACGACCTCTCCAAGCAGGCCGTCTCCTACCGCCAGGTCTCGCTCCTGCTGCGCCGTCCGCCGGGGCGCGAGGCCTATCCGGGCGACGTCTTCTACCTCCACTCGCGCCTGCTCGAGCGCGCCGCCAAGATGAACGACGACGAGGGCGGCGGCTCCCTCACCGCGCTGCCGATCGTCGAGACCCAGGCGTCGGACGTGTCGGCCTACATCCCGACCAACGTGATCTCGATCACCGACGGCCAGATTTTCCTGGAAAGCGAGCTCTTCTATCAGGGCGTCCGCCCCGCCATCAACGTCGGCATCTCGGTGTCGCGCGTCGGCTCGGCCGCCCAGACCAAGGCGATGAAGACGGTCGCGGGCTCGATCAAGCTCGAGCTCGCCCAGTACCGCGAGATGGCGGCCTTCGCCCAGTTCGCCTCGGATCTCGACGCCTCGACCCAGCGCCTGCTGGCCCGCGGCGAGCGCCTGACCGAGCTGCTCAAGCAGGACCAGTACGCGCCCATGCCGGTCGAGGAGCAGGTCGTCTCGATCTTCGCCGGCGTGAACGGCTATCTCGACGGCATCGCGCCGTCCGCCGTGACCCGCTACGAGGCCGGGATGCTGGGCGCGGTGCGCGACAAGGGCGCCGACATCCTGTCCGACATCCGTTCGAGCGGCGCCCTGGGCGACGAGACCGCGGGCAAGCTGGCCGCCTTCCTCGACGACTTCGCCAAGTCGTTCGCGGCCTGATCGGCCCGCCCCGGTTCGGCGCATAGGCCATGGCGAACCTCAAGGCCCTTCGCACGCGGATCAACAGCGTCCGTTCGACGCGCAAGATCACGAGCGCGATGAAGATGGTGGCGGCGGCCAAGCTGCGCCGCGCCCAGGAGGCGGCCGAGGAGGCGCGGCCCTATGCCGGGCGCATGGCGCGCATGATGGCGTCGCTCGCCGGCGCCTTCGCGGGCCGCGAGGACGCGCCCCGGCTTCTCGCCGGCGGCGGCGGGGACCGGGTGCATCTGCTGGTCGTGACGACCTCCGACCGGGGGCTCTGCGGCAGCTTCAACGCCGGCGTCGCGCGCGCCGTCCGCCAGCGCGTCGGCGCGTTGAGCGACGAGGGCAAGGAGGTCAAGCTCCTGTGCCTGGGCCGCAAGGGCCGCGACATGCTGCGCCGCGAGTTCGGCGGCCTCATCGTCGACACCGTGACGGGCATCGACAAGGATTTCTCCTACGATACGGCGTCCGGCGTCGCGCGGCGGATCGCGGCCATGTTCGAGGCCGGCGAGTTCGACGTCTGCTCGGTCGTCTACAACCGGTTCGTCTCGGTCATGGTCCGGGACGTGACGTGGCGGCGCCTGATCCCCGCGGCCGCGGACGAAGGCGAGGCCGGAACCGACGATCTCGGCGGCGCGGTCCACATCTTCGAGCCGGACGAGTTCGGGATCCTCGAGAAGCTCCTGCCGCGGAACATGGGCGTCCAGGTCTTCCGGGGGCTCCTGGAGAGCCGGGCCAGCGAGCACGCCGCGCGCATGACCGCCATGGACAGCGCCACGCGCAACGCCGGCGACATGATCGACCGCCTCAACCTGGTCTACAACCGCACCCGCCAGGCGGCGATCACCACCGAGATCACCGAGATCGTGTCGGGCGCCGAGGCGCTTTAGGGCGTGGGCAAGAGTGGGAGAGTCTCCATGAGCACCAACTCCAGAGGCCGCATCAGCCAGGTCATGGGCGCCGTCGTCGACGTGCGGTTCGACGGCGATTTGCCCAACATCCTGAACGCGCTGGAGACCGAGAACCGGGACAAGCGCCTGGTTCTCGAGGTGGCGCAGCATCTGGGCGAGAACA
Source organism: uncultured Alphaproteobacteria bacterium (assembly GCA_958295695.1). Lineage (GTDB taxonomy): Bacteria > Pseudomonadota > Alphaproteobacteria > SP197 > SP197 > SP197. The sequence goes on from OY282363.1 coordinate 339,679, forward strand.
CCGTGCGCGCCATCGCCATGGATTCCACCGAAGGGCTCGTGCGCGGCCAGGAGGTCGGCGACACCGGCGAGGCGATCGCCGTGCCGGTCGGCCCCGAAACGCTCGGCCGCATCCTGAACGTCGTCGGCGAGCCGATCGACGAACGCGGCCCGGTGAACGCGGCGCGGTCCCTGCCGATCCATCGCGAGGCGCCGGAGCTCGTCGACCAGTCGACCGAAGCCGAGATTCTGGTCACCGGCATCAAGGTCGTCGACCTGCTCGAACCCTATGTGAAGGGCGGCAAGATCGGCCTGTTCGGCGGCGCGGGCGTGGGCAAGACCGTCATCATCATGGAGCTCATCAACAACATCGCGAAGGCGCACGGCGGCTATTCCGTGTTCGCGGGCGTCGGCGAGCGCACCCGGGAAGGCAACGATCTCTACCACGAGATGATCGAGTCCGGCGTGATCGACCTCGAGGGCGGCGACTCCAAGGCGGCGCTGGTCTACGGCCAGATGAACGAGCCGCCGGGGGCGCGCGCCCGCGTCGGCCTGAGCGGGCTGACGCTGGCCGAGTACTTCCGCGATTCGGAAGGCCAGGACGTGCTGCTCTTCATCGACAACATCTTCCGCTTCACCCAGGCGGGGTCCGAGGTGTCGGCGCTGCTCGGCCGCATCCCGTCGGCGGTGGGCTACCAGCCGACGCTCGCCACCGAGATGGGCAACCTGCAGGAGCGCATCACCTCGACCACGAAGGGCTCGATCACCTCGGTGCAGGCGATCTACGTGCCGGCCGACGACCTGACCGATCCGGCGCCGGCGACATCGTTCGCGCATCTGGACGCCACGACCGTGCTGTCGCGCCAGATCGCCGAGCTCGGCATCTATCCCGCCGTGGATCCTCTCGACTCCACCTCGCGCATCCTCGATCCGAGGGTCATCGGCGACGAGCACTACCGGGTGGCGCGCTCGGTGCAGGAGGTGTTGCAGCGCTACAAGTCGCTCCAGGACATCATCGCCATCCTGGGCATGGACGAGCTTTCCGAGGAGGACAAGCTGACCGTGTCCCGCGCGCGCAAGATCCAGCGCTTCCTCTCCCAGCCGTTCCACGTGGCCGAGGTCTTCACCGGCGTTCCCGGCGTCTTCGTTGAGCTGGGGGACACCATCGGCGGCTTCAAGGCGATCGTCGCGGGCGACTACGACGATCTGCCCGAGCAGGCCTTCTACATGGTCTCCGGCATCGACGCGGCGGTCGAGAAGGCCAAGCGGCTCGCCGTCGAGGCGGCGTAGCGGCCCCGCGAGGGACGCCGGAGGATGGCGGACAAGGTCGCCTTCGAGCTGGTGAGCCCCGAGCGCCTCCTGGTCTCGGACCGGTTCGACATGGTGGTGATCCCCGGGGGCGACGGAGATTTCGGCGTCCTGCCCGGTCACGCGCCGCTCGTCTCGACCGTTCGCCCCGGCGTCATCGACATCCACGAGGGCGGCCGGGTGGCCCACCGGGTCTTCGTCGACGGCGGCTTCGCCGAGGTCCTGCCCGACCGGTGCACCGTGCTGGCCGAGCGGGCGGTCATGGTGGGCGACATCGACCGGGCCGATGTCGAGGCCCGCGTCCGCGAGGCCGAGCTCGACCTCCGCGACGCCGAGGCCGACGAGGCCCGCGACAGCGCCCGGGCCAGGCTCGCCACGCTCAACGCCATGCTCGAGGCCGCGCGGGCGTCCTAGCGGTTTCGGCGTCGATCGTCCGATCCCGCCCGGGCGCGGGCGGCGATCGCCTCGCCGTCCATCCCGGTCACGGCGTCTCCGCCCCGGGCGCGTCCCGGCACATGGTCGCGAATGTCCGCTCGATCGCCTCCCGCGGCAGGTCGCGGCCGATCAGGACCATCCGCGACCGGCGCGGTCCCCCGGGCCACGCCGCGAGGCGGCGAAGCGGGTGAAAGACGTGCTGGACGCCGTGGACGGCGACCGGCGCGTCGCCGCCCTCGAGGTCGAGAACGCCTTTCAGGCGGAGCAGACGGTCGCCGTACGCCGCGATGGTGGCGTCGATCCAGGCCACGACGCGATCGACGCGCAAAGGTTCGTCGGCGCCGAGCGAGAAGCTCGCGATCGCCGCGTCGTGATGGGCGCGGTCGGGCGCGGCGAGCCATCGCCGGGTTCGCTCGGCCTCGTCGTCCGGCCCCGAGGCCGCGAACAGATCTCCGGGAGCGACCGGCGCGGCGAGCACCGGGGCGTCCCCGGCGATCTCGGCGAGCCGCGCGCGCAGGGCCTTCGTGGCGGGGGCCCCGGCGAGGTCGGTCTTGGTCAGCACCAGCCGGTCCGCCGCCGCGGCCTGGCGCAGGCTTTCGTCCCGGCGCGCGAGTTGTCCGGCGCCGAGGAGCGCATCGACCGTCGCGACGACCCCCTCGACGCGGCAGGGCCCGCTCGCCCGCTCGTCGGCCAGCAGGGTGTGGAGGATGGGCGCCGGGTCGGCCAGTCCGGTCGTCTCGACCAGCACGCGGCGGAAGGGGGGCACGGCGCCGGCCTCGCGCCGGGCGACGAGGTCCGAGAGCGCGGCGGCCAGATCCTCCCGCGCCGCGCAGCACAGGCAGCCCGCGCCGATCAGAACCGTCGCCTCGTCGATATGCTCGACGAGCAGGTGGTCGAAGCCGACCTCGCCGAACTCGTTCACGATGACGGCGGTCTCGGCCATCTCCGGACGCCGGAGGAGACCGTTGATCAATGTCGTCTTGCCGCTTCCCAGGAACCCGGTGACGACGGTGACGGGGGTCTTCCCGGTCACGCCGCGGGTCCGGGCTCGATCCCCAGCATGGAGAGCGGCCGTTCGTACATGATGGCTTCGATCAGCGCGTCGGGGATCCTGGGCATCGCGAGGCCGTCGCCCCAGTCGTTGATCGCGCGGAACTCCCCGATCGCCCTGGCGGGCTTGCGCACGGGATAGTCGGAACCGAACAGGATGCGGTCGGCCACGCGATACTCCCGCGCGATCATGAGTCCGTTGTAGAGTTGCCAGGGCCGGTGGAAGCGCGCGGAGAGATCGGCGAAGACATTGGGGTTCTTGCGCATCAGGATCGCCGTCTGCTCCATGTAGGGCTGGCCGAAATGGGCGACGACGATCTTGAGCGCCGGGAAGTCCATGGCCACCCGGTCGAGAAGGCAGGGGTCGGCGAACTCGAGGCTCCCCGTATAGGCGCCGCCGCAGTGGAACATCACCGGTATGTCGTGATGGCAGGCGATCTCGTAGAGCGGCAGGCAGGGACCGCTCCGGGGGTCCATGCCCTGGTAGGTCGGCGAGATCTTGAGGCCCTTCAGGCCGAGCGAGACCGCGTGCTCGAACGCCTCCGCGGCGTCGGCGTCATGGGGATGCACCGAGCAGAAGCCGACCGCCCGTCCGGGATGGCGCGCGACGACCTCCGCGACGAATTCCGAAGGCGTGTGGTTGCCCGAGTGCTTCGGCAGGGCCACCACGACGAACTTGTCGATTCCCGCCTCGGCGATCGCCTCGGCGTGCCGGTCGGGATCGGCCTCGCCGCCGCCCAGGACGTTGGTCTGGGCCTGCAGCGCCCGATCCTCGTCGGTCCGGTGCTCGTAGAGGAAACAGTGGGTGTGCCAATCGACCAGTTCGCCCATGGAGTCCGCCTCTCGGAACCGAATCCGGGCTCATTCTAGACGCGAAACGGTCCATCCGTGGACCGGTTTCCCGCCCGCTTCCGCCAACGGAACCGTAACGCCAACAACTCTCCGGCGAGATACGAGAGGAAAGAACGTTCGCGCCCTCCCCCGCCCCGAGGCGCGGCCGGAAGCTCCGGCTGTGGACGCGCGGAATCCCTGGAGTCGGGGGGACTCGCCGCGATGAGGCGCGATGAGGCGCGATGTGGCGCGATGGAATGGCGGCGGGCCGCGGGTTACGGGGCGGCCGGGCGGCTCTCGCGCCGTCGAGCGGGGCGAGTCCGGCCGCGCGGAAAGAATGGAGTCGGATCGGCGCAAGGGGACTCGGACAAGGGAATCCGGGTTTCCATAATCCCGGCGGGCGACTTGCCCATTTCCGACACGCCCGTTTCGGCCGCCGAGCGCCGGCGGGCCTACCCCTCGGCCTTCCGTTCGGCCCGGCGGCGCTCCCAGGCTTCGTCGTCGCGGCGGACCTTGGCCTCGTAGACCTCGCGCGCGCGGCGGGCGACGCGCTCCGGCGGGGGCGGGCCCATGGCCGCCTCCTCGGCGTCCTCCTCGTCGTAGGCGTCGCGGTCGGGCGCGTCGGCGAACTCCGCCTCGAACTCGTCGCGGGGCATGGCCTCGATCCGGTCGAGAGCTTCGCGTTCCGGCCCCGGCCTGCCCAGCACGCTGTTCGTCTCCGCCTGCGACTGCATCTTGTCGATCAGGCTCTGGGGGACGGCGGGCCTGGGATCGCCGTCACCGCGCAAGATGCGTTCGACCTCTTCGCTGAAAGGCATCACTCGATCTCCTGCAACTCGATTATCACATCGGAGCCGCGTCGCTGGGCGTCAAGCACCCTGAACCTTGTTCCCGCGGCGAACAGGACCTCCTTCTCGGCCGGGTGCGCCGAGCAGGGCGCGATGTCCTTGCCGTGGCGGGAGCGCGGGACGAAAGCGGCGTATCGGAAGCCTGTTCCGGGCTTGCCGAAAGGGGCGATCCGCCCGATCCCGGACACAATTGTCCCGGCGGTCCCCGACCGGCCCGATTTCCTCTGGCGTTCGTCCATGGCCATGGGGCACAATCCCGGGGTTCGAACACACGGTTTGCGCGTGGCGCGGACTCCGGGGGCGAGACATGGAGGTCCGGGATCGTGGGACACTGGACGCTCGATGACATAGACTGGCCGGCCTTCGATGCGTCGAAGGCCGATACCGACACGGTTCGGATCGTCAAGGCGGCGTCGCTCGTCGAACACAACGGCGACATCTACGGCCGATACCTCGCCAACGTTTTCGAAGGCGACGAGGCCTTCGTCGCGGCCGCCGGACAGTGGGCGGCCGAGGAGATCCAGCACGGCGTGGCCCTGGCCCGTTGGGCCAATCTCGCCGACCCCGGCTGGGACTTCGACGCCGCCCGCGAGCGGTTCAACAGCGGCTACCGGCAGGTCGATCTGGAACGCGAGAGTTCCGTGCGCGGCTCGCGCTGCGCGGAGCTGATCGCGCGCTGCATCGTGGAGATCGGCACCTCGTCGTACTATTCGGCGCTCGCCGATTCGACGGACGAGCCGGTTCTCAGGCAGATCTGCAAGCGGATCGCGGCCGACGAGTTCCGCCACTACAAGCTCTTCTACGAGCACATGAAGCGCTACAGGGACGACGAGGCCCTCACTCTGGCGCGCCGCGTCAAGGTGGCCCTGGGCCGCATGGCCGAGGGCGAGGACGACGAACTGGCCTTCGCCTACTACGCGGCGAACGACGTCGAGGGGCCCTACGACCGGAAGGCCTGCGCCGCGGCGCACGGCAGCCGGGCGCTCACGCGCTACCGGCCCGACCACGTCAGGCTCGCCACCAACATGACCATGAAGGCCGTCGGCCTGAAGCCGCAGAGCAGGCTCGGCGCATGGTTCGGCCGGATCGTATGGCGCCTGTTCGACTGGCGCCGCGGCCGCATGGTGAAACAGGCGCCGGCGTTCTGAAGCCGTTCAGGCCGTGAGGTCGGCGAACGCCTCGAAGACCTGTCTGTAGACCTCGCGTTTGAAGTCGACGATCCGGTCGAGCATGTCGGCCGCGGCGATCCACCGCGACGACAGGAATTCGGGGTGCGGCACGGCGCCGACGTCGATGGCCCCGTCGGGGCCGTCGTGGCGCATGGCGAACCAGATCTGGCGCTGGCCGCGGAACCGTCCGCTCCGGAGACGCCGGGGCAGGTCGTAGCAGAGCCAGCCCTCGGTCGCGCGCAGGACGGTCGCCGCGGCGACGCCCGTCTCCTCGAGGAGCTCGCGCCGCGCGGCCTCCTCGGGACTCTCGCCCCTGTCCATGCCGCCCTGGGGCATCTGCCAGGCGCCCGGCGTCCCGATCCGCTCGCCGGCGAGAACGAGGCCGTCGGGGTTCAGGAGGACGACGCCGACGCCGTCCCGATAGCCGGCGGCTCCGGACACGGCCGGCCGGAGCTCAGTTCGCCGCCGCGCCGGGGTTCAAGGCGTCGACCAGCGCCAGACCCTCGAGAAGGTCGAGGGCGCGGCCGAGCTGGTAGTCGTCGAGCGCGGCCCCGCTGCGCCGCGCCGTCCTGTCCCCGTCCTCCTCGGCCTCGAGGCTGTTGCGCAGATCGGCCTCGCTGGTGAGGCGGTCCCTGTCCCCGGACTCGATCGTGGCTTCCTCGACGACGATGTCGGGCACGATGCCGGTGGCCTGGATCGAAACGCCCGACGGCGTGTAGTAACGCGCCGTCGTCAGGCGCATGGCGCCGTGGCTCGGCAGCGGAACGATGGTCTGGACCGATCCCTTGCCGAAGGACCGCGTGCCCATGACGATGGCCCGCCGATGGTCCTGAAGGGCGCCGGCCACGATTTCCGACGCGGACGCCGAACCGCCGTTGATCAGCACCACGACGGGAAGCCCCCGGACCATATCGCCCGGGCGCGCGTTGAAGCGCTGGGCGCTGTCCTCGCGGCGGCCTCGGGTCGAGACGATCTCGCCCTTGTCGAGGAAGACATCGGAGACGCCGACGGCCTGGTCGAGAAGGCCGCCCGGATTGTTCCTGAGGTCGACGACGACACCCTGCAGGTCGTCGCCCGCCTTGTCCATCATGGCCTCCAACGCGCCGATCAGGCCATCCTCGGTCTGCTCGTTGAAGGAGGTGATCCGGATGTATCCGGCCTTGTCCTCGAGGCGCCAGCGCACGGACTCGATGGTGATGACGTCACGCGTGACCGTGATATCGAGCGGCTCGTCGACGCCTTCGCGCACGATGGTGAGCGTGATGTCGGTGTTGACGGGGCCGCGCATCTTCTCGACCGCCTCGCCGAGCGTGAGGCCGAGGATCGGCTCGTCGTCGAGATGGGTCACGAAGTCGCCCGCCTCGATGCCGGCGCGATAGGCCGGCGTGTCGTCGATCGGCGAGACCACCTTGACGAAGCCGTTCTCCATGGTGACCTCGATCCCCAGGCCGCCGAACTCGCCGCGCGTCTGGACCTGCATCTCGTCGAAGTTCTCCGGGTTCAGGTAGCTCGAATGGGGATCGAGCGAGGTCAGCATGCCGCGGATCGCCGCCTCGATGAGCTCCTCGTCGGACACCTCTTCGACATATTCGGCGCGCACGCGCTCGAACACGTCGCCGAACAGGTTGAGCTGACGGTAGGTTTCGCTGCTCGCCGCGTCGACCCGGTCCGCGCCGGGTGCCGTCAGGGCCAGGATCAGGGTCGCTGCCAGAATCGGTCGCTTCATCCTCCACCCACTTCGCTGTTTCCGGTCGCGATCCGCGGCGAGGGGGTCGATGGGGGTCGCCGCTTCGCGGAGCGCCCGCCCGCCCGTCGGCCCGTTCGAGACCGTCGCGCCATGGTATCCCCCACCGCGACCGGCGATCAACACATGTCCGTCATCGCGGCGCGGCGGCCAGCAGCGAACGGCCCGTCATGTCCTCGGGCCGGGGCAGGCGCAGAAGGTCGAGCAGGGTCGGCGCGAGGTCCGCGAGGCCGCCGGGCCGGAGCGCGCGGCCCTCCGGCGCGTTGACGATCACGAGCGGGACCGGGTTGGTCGTGTGGGCGGTGTGCGGCTCGCCGGTCCCGGGGTCGCGCATCATCTCGATGTTGCCGTGGTCGGCGGTGACCGCCATGCGGCCCCCGGCGTCGACCACCGCGCCGGCGATGCGGCCCAGGCATCGGTCGACCGTCTCCACGGCCTTGAGCGCGGCGGGAAACACGCCGGTGTGGCCCACCATGTCGGGATTGGCGAAGTTGCAGATCGCGACGTCGAAACGGCGCTCCCGGACGACGGAGGCGAGTCTGTCGGCGACCTCGTCCGCGGACATCTCGGGTTGCAGATCGTAGGTCGCGACCTTGGGCGAGGGCACGAGGATGCGCTCCTCGCCGGCGAAGGCGCGCTCCTCGCCCCCGTTGAAGAAATAGGTCACATGCGCGTACTTCTCGGTCTCGGCGATGCGGAGTTGCGTCATGCCGGCTTCGGCGACGAGGCCGCCGAGGCTTTTCGACAGGCGCCGGGGGGCGAAGAGCGCCGGGATCAGCGGGTCGAGCTCCGCCGAATAGGACGCCATGCCGGCGACCGCGGCGAATTCGATCCCGCGGGGCGGGGCGAAGGCGGCGAAGGCGGGGTCGAGCAGGGCGGCGAGAACCTGACGCGCGCGGTCGGCGCGGAAGTTGGCCATGAGCAGGCCGTCGCCCGTCTCCATGCCGCCGTAGGAACCGATCGCGGTCGGTTCGACGAACTCGTCGGTCCGGCCGTCTCCGTAGGCGCGGTCGACGGCCGCGTCGGCGGATTCGGCGCGGCGGCCGGCCGCGTCGATCATCGCCGCCGCCGCGCGTTCGACACGCTCCCAGCGCTTGTCGCGGTCCATCGCGTAGTAGCGCCCGCTCACGGTGGCGATGGCGGCTTCGGGCGCGTCGGCGGCGAACCTGGCGAGACAGTCCCGCGCGCTGGCGGGCGGCGTGTCGCGGCCGTCGAGGAAGGCGTGGACGAGCACCGGAACCCCGTCCGCGTGGAGGATGTTGGCGAGCGCCGCCATGTGGTCCTGGTGGCCGTGGACGCCGCCGGGAGACAGGAGGCCCATCAGGTGGCACCGCCCTCCGCTGGCCTTGAGCGCGGCGGAGAGCCGGCGGAGCCGGGGGTTGGACGCCAGCGATCCGTCGCCCACGGCGCGGTCGATGCGCGGCAGGTCCTGCGTGACGACGCGGCCCGCGCCCATGGTCAGATGGCCGACCTCCGAATTGCCCATCTGGCCGCGGGGCAGGCCGACCGCCTCGCCGGAGGTCTCCAGCCGCGTGGCCGCGCACGTCTCCAGCATGCGCCGCCAGACCGGCGCGCGGGCGGAAAGGATGGCGTTGTCGGGCCCCTCCGCCGCGAGACCCCAGCCGTCCAGGATGCACAACACGAGGGGGCCGGGTCGCCGGGCTGGACTCATGAGGGTCTCGCGTGACGGGTCGGGGAGGATGTAACCGTTGGCCCCGGTCCTGGCAACTCGAAGCCGTCAGTCCCGATGATAGGGGTGGCCGGCGAGGATCGTGTGGGCGCGATAGAGCTGTTCCATCAGCATGACGCGGACGAGCCCGTGGGGCCAGGTCATGGCGCCGAACGACAGGACCAGATCGGCGCCGGCGCGGATCGTCTCGTCGAGGCCGTCCGCGCCGCCGATCGCGAAGGCGATCTCCCGGCGGCCCTCTTCGCGCCGACGGCCGATCCAGGCCGCCAGCGCGCGGCTGTCGAAGGAACGCCCCCGTTCGTCCAGGACGACCGCGACCGCGCCGTCCGGCAGGGCGGCGCGGAGTTTCTCCGCCTCCCGCCGCTTCCGGCCGGGGCCTCGCGCCCCGGTCGCCTCGCGCAGGACGACGTCCCAGGGCAGCCGGCCGGCGTAGTCGTCGAACAGCGAGCGGAGCGGTCCGTCCCTCGCGCGCCCGACAGCCGCGACGGTTATCCGCATGGCGGCCCGTCGCCCGGGATTTGTCGTCCGGCGGGCTTCAGACGCTGGCTTCCATGGGCGCGGGCATCGGCAGCGACCACATCTTCTCGAGATTGTAGAGGCCGCGGACCTCGCCGCGGAAGATGTGGACGACGGCGTCTCCCAGATCGACCAGGATCCAGTCTCCGGAATCGTAGCCCTCGACGCCGTTGACGCCGAGGCCGGCGCCCTTGACGGCGTCCAGCAGACGGTCGGCCAACGCCGTGACCTGCCTTTGGGACTGGCCGCCGCAGACGATCATGTGGTCGGCGAAGGTGGTTTTTCCGGCGAGGTCGATGGCGACCACATTCTCGGCCTTGCCGTCTTCGAGCGCGCCCGTCGCGAGCGAGACGAGGTCCGGGACCGGCGTCCCGGCGGTGGTCTGACGAGGAATGGATCGGCCTCCCCTGGTGTCTTGACCCGTCGTTACCGTTCCGCGAAGCCGAACCGCCGGTCGCCCGCCCTGATGGCCGTGGCCGAGGCGGGATGCCGCGGGCCGGGAACGAAAACCCAGGCCGGCGGCTCCGCGTCGGCCAGCGTCCTGGCCTTCGGGACCGGCAGGCGGCAACGCCGGAACCGGACCGCGGCCCGGCTCGCCAGACACGAGCGAGAATACGGAGAACGGTCGAAAACCGCAACCGGGACGCTATCGAAGATGGTCCGCCAGCGGCGCCAGCGGTGCGCGGTCTCGAGGTTGTCGGCGCCCATCAGCCAGACGAACCGGGCCCGCGGCGCGCGGACCAGGAGCCGTTCGATCGTGTCGGCGGTGAAACGGGTCCCGAGGTCCCGTTCGATCCCCGTCGCCACGATGCCGGGACCTTGGGCGAAGCGTTCGGCGCCGGCGAGGCGGTCCTCGAAGGGCGCCATGCCCTCGGGCGTCTTCAGCGGGTTCCGCGGCGCCACCAGCCACCACACCTCGTCGAGATCGAGCCGTTCGAGCGCCAGGCGGCTGACGAAGAGGTGGCCTTCGTGCGCCGGGTTGAACGAGCCGCCCAGAAGCCCGATGCGGCGGCCGGCGGCGCGGTCCAGAAGCGGGAGGTGGCTTTTCAGGGCCGGGTCTGTCCGTCGCCGCGCACGACGTACTTCATGGTCGTGAGCTGGTCGAGGCCCACGGGACCCCGCGCGTGCAGCCTGTTGGTCGAGATGCCGATCTCCGCGCCCATGCCGAACTCGCCGCCGTCGGCGAACTGGGTCGACGCGTTCCACATGGCGATCGCGCTGGGCGCGCGCGCCAGGAACCGCTCGGCGGTCCGGGCGTCGTCGGTGACGATGGCGTCGGTGTGGTCCGATCCGTGGCGCTGGATGTGGTCGAGCGCGCCGTCCACGCCGTCGACCACGCGGGCCGAGATCACCGCGTCGAGGTATTCGGTGTTCCAGTCGTTGGCGACCGCCGGCATGACCCGGGCGTCGAGGCGCCGGACCGCCTCGTCGCCGCGCACCTCGCATCCGGCGTCGAGCAGCGCCGCGACCACGCCGCGCCGGGCGTCGTCGTCCAGGGCGCCGTCGAGCAGCAGGGTTTCGGCGGCGCCGCAGATGCCGGTGCGCCGCAGCTTGGCGTTGACGGCGATGTCGCGCGCCATGGCGAGGTCGGCGGCGCCGTCGACATAGACGTGACACAGCCCGATGAGGTGCGCGATCACCGGCACCCGGCTTTCGGTCCGCACCCGCTCGACGAGGGACGGGCCGCCGCGCGGCACGATGATGTCGATCCAGCGGGTCATGGCGAGCATCTCGCCCACGGCCGCGCGGTCCGTCGTGGGCACGAGCTGGATCGCGTCGGCGGGCAGGCCCGCCGCCTCGAGGCCCGCGTGCAGGCAGTCGGCGATGGCGCGCGAGGAATGGAAGCTCTCGGAACCGCCGCGCAGGATCGCGGCGTTGCCCGACTTCAGGCAGAGCGCGCCGGCGTCGGCCGTCACGTTGGGTCTCGATTCGTAGATGATTCCGATCACGCCGAGGGGCACGGAGACCCGGGCGATGTCGAGCCCGCTCGGCGCGGTCCAGCGCGCCCGCTCCCTGCCCACGGGATCGTCGAGGGCCGCGATCGCGTCGATCCCGGACGCCATGGCCTCGATCCGGGTCCCGTCGAGCGACAGGCGGTCGAGCATCGACCCGCCCAGGCCCCTGTCCCGGGCGCGGTCCATGTCGCGGCCGTTGGCCTCCAGGATGTCGGCCGCGGCGGCGCGCAGGGCGTCGGCGGCGCCGGCGAGCGCGGCGTTCTTGGCCTCCGTGGAGATGTGCGCGAGCGTCGCCGCCGTCGCGCGGGCGGCGCGGCCCATGGCGTCCATGGCCCGGGCGACGTCGGCGGCGGGCCGCGCCGTGGCGGGGGTGGCGGCGTTCACGGCATCACCAGATCGTCGCGGTGGATCAGCTCCTCGCGGCCACGGTAGCCCAGCAGCGTCTCGATTTCACCGCTTTTGTGGCCCGCGATGGAGCGCGCGTCGGCGCAGGAATAGGCGACCAGGCCCCGCCCGATCTCGCGGCCGTCCGGTCCCTTCACGACCACCGCGTCGCCGCGTTCGAAGCGGCCCTCGATCCCGGTCACGCCGGCGGGCAGCAGGCTGCGGCCGTTCTCCAGGGCCGCCCGCGCGCCGGCGTCGACGGCGACCGCGCCCGCGGGCTTCAGCGCGCCCGCGATCCAGCGTTTGCGCGCCGTGGTCGGGCTGTCCCGCGCCACGAACCAGGTGCATGGCGCGCCGTCGAGCAGGGCCCGCAGGGGGCGGTCGATCCGGCCGTCGGCGATCGCCATGTGGCAGCCGGCCTGGGTCGCGATCCGGGCGGCGATCAGCTTGGTCCTCATGCCGCCCGAGGAGTCGCCGGGCCGCGGCCTGCCGGCCATCGCCTCGATCTCGGGCGTGATCGCCCGGACCTCGGGAATCATGACGGCGCCGGGAGCCGTTCGCGGGTCCCGGTCGTAGAGGCCGTCGATGTCCGACAGCAGGACCAGCGCGTCGGCGCTCGCCATCATGGCGACGCGGGCGGCCAGCCGGTCGTTGTCGCCGAAGCGGATCTCGCCCGTGGCGACGGTGTCGTTCTCGTTGACGACCGGCACGACGCCCATGCGCAGCAGCGTGTTGAGCGTGTTGAGCGCATTGAGATAGCGCCGCCGGTCCTCCGTGTCGTCGAGCGTGAGCAGCACCTGGGCCACGCCGATCTCGTGGCGCGCCAGCGCTTCCCGGTAGGCGTGCGCCAGATGGATCTGGCCGCTCGCCGCCGCCGCCTGGCTCTCCTCGAGCCTCAGGCCGTCGCCCTTCAGCCCCAGGAGCCTGCGGCCGACGGCGATGGCGCCGGACGTGACGATGAGCACCTCGCAGCCGCGTTCGCGCAGACCGGCGACGTCGTCGGCGAGCGCGTGGAGCCAGGAACGGCGGATACGCCCGTCCTGGCTCTCCACCAGGAGCGCCGATCCGATCTTGACGACCGCGCGCCGGGCGCCGGCGAGGCGTTCCGTCATGCCGCGTTCTCCGCGCGCCGTTCCCGCGCGCGGCGGACACGGTCCGTCAACGTCCGGACGACCGTCTCGACGCCCTCGCCCGACACGCCGGACATCGCGAGCGCCGGCAGGCCCGACGCGGCCTCGAGATCCCGCCGCGCGGCCCGCCTCGGGCCGTCCGGAAGCGCGTCGATCTTGTTGAGCGCCAGGACGACCGGCTTGCCGGAGAGGCCGCCGCCATAGGCTTCGAGCTCGCGGCGGACCGTCGCGTGGTCGTCGGCGACGGTCGGGGAGGTCCCGTCGACCAGATGGAGCAGGACGGCGCAGCGTTCGGCGTGCCCGAGAAAGCGGTCGCCCAGGCCGGCGCCCTCGTGGGCGCCCTCGATCAGCCCGGGCAGGTCGGCCATGACGATCGCGTCGTCGCCGGTCCCGACCGCGCCCAGGTTGGGATGCAGCGTCGTGAACGGATAGCCGGCGATCCGCGGCCGCGCGCGGGAGACGGCGGAGAGCAGGGTCGATTTGCCCGCGTTGGGCAGGCCGACGAGGCCGACATCGGCGATCAGCTTGAGCCGGAGCCATATCCATCGTTCTTCCCCGGGCCAGCCCGGCTCGGCTCGGCGCGGCGTCCGGTTGGTTGAGGACTTGAAACGGAGGTTGCCGCGTCCGCCGTCGCCGCCCTTGAGCAGCACCGCGCGCTGGCCCGGCTCGGTGAGGTCGGCGAGCAGGGTGGCGCGGTCCTCGGCCAGCGCCTGGGTTCCGGGGGGCAACGGCACGGTGACGTCGTCCGCGCTGGCGCCGGTGCGCTGCCGGCCTTCGCCGGGCCGCCCGTTCCCGGCCCCGATGTGCCGCCGGAACCGGTAGTCGATCAGCGTGTTCAGGTTCGGCGCGCACTCCAGGACGATGTCTCCGCCGCGTCCGCCGTCTCCGCCGTCGGGCCCGCCGCGCTCGATGTGTTTGGCCCGGCGGAAGCTGACGCAGCCGGCGCCGCCGTCTCCGCTCTTCAGGTAGATCTTCGCTTCGTCGAGGAACTTCATCGGCGGGCCGCGAACGAAAGAAGGGAATGGCGCGCCATTCCCCTTCCGTCCCGTCCGTGCGGGGCGGCGCCTATTCGGCGGCCATCGCGGGCGGGACCACGTCGATATAGGTCCGCTTGCCGGACGCCTGGCGGAACCGGACCGCGCCTTCGCCCGTGGCGAACAGGGTGTGGTCCTTGCCCATGCCGACGTTGGCGCCGGGATGGAACTTCGTGCCGCGCTGGCGCACGATGATGTTGCCGGCGACGACCCGCTCGCCGCCGAACTTCTTCACGCCCAGCCGCTGGCCCGGAGAGTCGCGCCCGTTGCGCGAGCTGCCGCCCGCCTTCTTGTGGGCCATCGCTCAGTCCTCCGCGGTTTCGGCCGGCGCGGCCTCGGCCGGCGCGGTCTTCCCGGCGGCGGGCCCCTTCGCGCCCCGCGCCAGGATCTCGGTGATCTTCACCACCGTCCGGTGCTGGCGGTGGCCGGCCCGGCGGCGGTACTTCTTGCGCCGCTTCTTCTTGAAGACGAGGATCTTGGCGGCGCGCTTGTGCTCGAGAATCTCGGCCTTCACGGTCGCGCCGTCGCCGCCCAGGTCGACCGCGTCGTCGTCGCCGATCATCAGGACCTTGTCGAAATCGACCGAAGCGCCGGGATCGCCGGCCAAGCGCTCCACGGCGAGAATGTCGTCCCGGGCGACGCGGTACTGTTTGCCGCCGGTTTGGATGACTGCGAACATCGTGATCCGACCTCGTGCTCCGGGCCGCGATGGCGGCTGGCCCCAAGGCGCTCCCCGCGCGGGCCGGCGGACTATAGGGCCCGGCGGCCCCTTGTCAACACGGCGTCCCTCGATACGGCCCTTTGGTCCACCTCGGGACGGGGGGTTCTTGTTTCCTCCCCACCCAACCCTCCCCCGCCCCGAAGGGGGGCGCGGGTCCGGTCTACCAGCGAGCGTCGAGGCGGAGTTCGAGGCCGCGGTCGGCGCCGGAGGCGCGGCGGGCCTGGAGGGCGAGGTCGAACCCGGTTCCGAGATCGAGGCGGACGCCGGCGCGCATGGCGCGCTCGCCGCCTTGCGCCAGCCCGAACCCGGCGTAGGGCGTGGCGGTTCCATGGCCGCCGAGCGCGGGCAGCCCGTAGCCCAGTTCCGTCTCCAGGCGCGCCTCGTCGCCGCCGTCCGCCAGGCCCGCCGCCGCCACGCCCTCGTCCCACAGCCGCGCCACGCCGCTCCCCGACGCGCCCCAGGAGGGCAGCAGACGGAACGACAGGCCCAACCCGTCCGCGTCCGGGTCCAGGCGCATCGACCCCGACGCGCCCCACTCCTCCACGTCGCTGTCGTGGACCAGAAGCGCGCGGCCCTCCGCCTCCACCGTCAGGCCCCGCGCCGGGTCCGTCCAGGAGAGGCCGCCGCCGGCCTCGAGGCCCGTCCCCGTCGCGCCGTCCCCGCCGTCCCAGCGCAGACCAGCCTCCAGCGTCGGCGTCAGGGACGCGCCGCCCGCGAGCGCATAGGCCTGGCTGCCCTCCGCCGCCAGACGCAGGCGCCGCGTCGAGACCTCCACGCCAGCGATCGCATCGCCGTTGTCCTTCACACGCCAGCGCGTCGCCTCCGCCGAGCCCTTCGCCTTCAGAGTCATGGATTCCCCGGACCACACCGGCACGGACCCGCCCGCGGCGCCCGCCAGGAACCGGCTGTCCGCCGTCTGCGCCCCGAACCGGTCGCGCAGGTCCCCGTCCACGATCTCGATCTCGCCCCAGCCGTAACCGGCCGCGCCCCACAGCCGCGTCCCGCCGCCCGCATCCCAGCCCAGGTAGGGCGTCACCGCCGTCATCCGGCTCTCGTGCGAACCCTTCACAGCCGCGTCGCCGCTCCGGTCCGTGTAGTCCACGTCGCTCGAGAACCACGACGCCGCCAGACCGCCCCGAAGGTCCGGACGCAACGCCGCGTCCACGTGCGCCGAGAACGCATCCCCCGACCAGTCCAGGGCATCCGCGTCCCGCGACAGGCGCCGCCAGTCGCCCGAGCCCCACGCCACGACGCCGCCGACGCCCGGACCGTCCTCGCCGGCCAGGCCGAACGCGAAGGACTCAGACCCCAACAGCTCCTTCCACGACATGTCGCCCTCCCCGAGGGCGCCCTCGTGGGCCCGGACGAACCTCGCCGCCGCCTCGATGCCGCCCGCCGCCGTCGGCGCCGCCGCGTCCGGAGACGCCAGACGCCCCGTCACCGCGTCCAGCGCGCTCCCCCACAGCGCACGGGACAACTCCGGCAACACCGACTCGTTGATCGCCTTCAGGCGCGCCCGCGCATTCTCGAGGCCGTGCTCCACCTCGATGGAGAAGATCAGCTTCCCCTCGTCGCCGTCCGCGTCCGTCGCCACCAGCGTGTAGTCTGTCGCATCCTGCGCCGCCGTCGGCACCCCGGAAATCGTCCGCGTCGCCTCGGCGAAGCCCAGCCTGGCCGGCAGTTTCTCCTCGATGGCGTAGGTCACGCCGCCGTCGCCCTTCGCCTCCGGCAGCGTTTCCGAACCGATCTCGTCCACCGTGAACACCAGCGCCGGCTTGTCGGTGTCGAACGCCGGCGTCGTGTCCACATACCCCGTCGCGAAGGGCCCGAACGGCGTCACCCCGGAGGCGCAGATCCGCGCCATCGCCGCGTCGTACTCCTCCGCTCCCACGACCGGCGCCCAGACGCTCCCGTCGTAGCGCAACAGCCGCAACCGTCCGGTGTCCCGCGCCCCGGCGACCACCGCCGCGGTCACCGGCAGGCAGATACGCAGACCCGACGACGGCGTGGGGGAAACGTCGATGTCCACCACCCTCCGCGACTCTTCCGGATCGTCCGGACCCAAGTTGAAGCCGTTGTCCTTCGCGCGCGCGACGGTCGTCTCGGGGACGTCCCGCGAGATCGTCATCGTGACCGTCGTCGCCGCCGCCACCGCCTCCTTCACGCCATCGAAGTCCACCACGATCCCGGACGGAACGCCGTCCCCGACCGTCACCTCCACCTCCCGCCTCTCAATGAAGTAGGTCCTCGTCCCGGACGCGCCGTCCGTCCCGACCGCGGTCTCGCCCGTCACCGACACCCGCAGCGACCCGGACACCCCGCCATAGCCGCCGCCCGACGCCGTGTGCGACACCGACGCCGGCTCCGCGTAGTCGTTCCCGTCGTCCGTCGCCGTCACCGTCACCGGTTGCGCCGTGCTCCAGTTCGACATCGTGAAGGTCAGGCTGGCGGGGCTCGCCGTCAGGTCGGCGTTGGCGCTCGCGACCGCCACGGTCACCGTCCCGGTCGGCCACGAGGTCAGCGCCACCGTGTAACCGGTCCCGTCCGGGTTCCCCTCCGTCACTTCGAGCACCCTCGAGCGATCGAAGTCCGGATCCTCCGCCCGCGCGAACGCCAACCCCTTCTCGTCGTCCCTGATGGTCAGCGACGCTCCGGTGACCGTGCCCGCGCCCTGGCTGTTCGCGGCCGTCCCCGAGACCGTCACCGTCTTGTCCTCCGCGTCCACGTCGTTGTCCACCGCCGCGATGGTCACCGTGCCGCTGCTCGCCGTGGCCTCCGCCGCGATCGTCAGGGTCGTCGCGCTCGACAGGCTGAAGTCGCCCGCCACCGCGTTCGTCCCCGGCGCGGCCGACACCGTCACCGTCGCCGCCGCGCTCGACGGGTGCGACAGCGTCGCCGACACCGTCGCCACCCCGCCGTTCTCCGAAATCGACGCCGGCGATACCGCCAGCGTCACCCCCGGCGCCGCGTCGTCGTCGGTCAGCGTCAGCGTGGCCCCGGTCACGCTCCCCGTCGTCCCTTGGTCGTTGGCGGCCGTCGCCGTCACCGTCACCGTCCGGTCCGGCTCGTCCGTCGCGTTGTCCGCCGCCGCGATCGCCGCCGTGTCCGAGGCCGCCGCCGTCAGACCCGCCGCGATCGCGATCGTCGCGTCCGAACCCACCGTGTAGAAGCCCGTCACCGCCGTCACCGTCACCGTCGTCGCCGCGCTCGACGGATGCGACAGCGTCGCCGTCACCGTGGAGGCGCCGCCGTTCTCCGAGATCGACGACGGCGACAGCGACAGCGTCACCCCCGGCGCCCCGTCGTCGTCGGTCAGCGTCAGCGTGGCCCCGGTCACGCTCCCCGCGCCCTGGCTGTTGGCGACCGTCGCCGTCACCGTCACCTGCTTGTCCGGCGAGTCCGTGTCGTTGTCGTTCGCCGTAATCGTCACCGTCCCGGTGCTCGTCGTCGAACCCGCCGCGATCGTCAGCGTCGTCGCGCTCGACAGACTGAAGTCCGCCGCCACCGCCCCCGCGCCCGCCGCCGCCGACACCGTGATCGTCGTCGCGGCGCCCGACGTCCGGTTCAGCGTCGCCGTCACCGTCGCAACGCCGGCGTTCTCCGCGATCGAGGACGAAGACAGCAGCAGCGTCGTTTGCGGCGCGTCGTCGTCGGTGATCGTCAGCGTCGCGCTCGACGGCGCCGCCACCCCGTTGCCGCCCGTGGCCGTCGCCGACACCGTGACCTGCTTGCTTCCCGACGCGACGCTGTTGTCGTTCGCCGTAATCGTCACCGCGCCCGAACTCGTCGTCGAACCCGCCGCGATCGTCAGCGTCGTCGCGCTCGACAGCGCGAAGTCCCCCGCCACCGCCGGGGCCACCTCCGCCGCCGAGACCGTGATCGTCACCGCCGCGCTCGACACGCTCGACAGCGTCGCCGTCACCGTCGATACGCCGCCGTTCTCCGAGATCGAGGCGGGTGTGAGGACCAGCGCCGCATTCGGAGTCGATACAAGAGGAACCCACTCGGTCATGACAACGTTGCCGGCGGTGCCGCTGTACATCCTCCAACTAAGTCTGATGACGACCCCGCCATTGTCGATCATGGCTTGGGTCGGAACGAAATTCGTCACCGTGAATTGGGATCCGGTGGAAGCAGTATCTCCTATGGACCTGAGTGACTGACACGAGGTAGATGGGAGCGGCGGAGTCACCCTCGTCCAGGGACAAGCGGAAATCCCAGTGGGTTCCCAGAAACCACTTCCTCCTCCGGTGGAGAGTGTGACTGACTGCTGAAGCATCAGCTCGCCTGTGAGGCTCGTCGTGGTCACGTCATGATTCCAGACACCGCCCGGCGTCCATCTGTCTCCCGGGCTCGGCGTCGTCTGGGCGAACGCCCGCGGCGCCAGGGCCGCGACCGTCACCAGCAGCAGGAGAACGGCCCGCGCCGGGACGCGAGAAGGGCCTCCTCTCCGGGGGGATCTCCGCCCATGCGCGCCAGCGAACGACCGTGAGCGTCGGGGCATGAACCATCCCATCGATTTTCCCCCTACTCTCCCGCGCATTCCGGTGAAGTCGATCGCCAGTCGGAGTTGGAACGACGCAGGGTAGTGACTGCCATGCAGTGCGGCATGGGTCAACGCTCGGGGTGCTGTCTTCGCATGGAGCCCGCCGCGAGGGGCGGCTCAAGCAAACGCTAATTGAGCCTTGAGAAAAGCGTTGGCGGCGACACGGATGCGCAGGGACATCGGCGAGGTCAGATCTCCGGTGAACCTCAACCTCAGGGCGATCCCTTTCCTGTCGTTGGGGAGGGAGACGTTGTAGCGGGTGGCGCCGGTGACGCTTACGGTCGTGCCGGACGGGTATCCCGACAACGTGTAATAAGTGAGGACGCTATGCGCACTGCTGAACCGGATAGCGGGCCCTCCGCGCAGGTAGACCGTCGCGCCGTCCAGGTTGTTTTCGGTCAGCGTCGCCGGACTGGTGTTCTGGACATCCACAATATTCGCGGCGGCCGGCTGCGCGTAGAGCAGCAGCGCCGCGAGGGCCAACGGCCAGAGGGCGATCATCAAGCGGGGGGGTAAAACGCGCCGCGCGGAGCCGCGGCTGCGCGCCCGGAGCGGTTCCGGAAAACCGGCCCCCCTCCGGGGACGTTCCGTGCGCCGCCTTCGCCATGGTGGGCGACTCAATGCCACGGACGCCGGCGTGCCAACCTCCGGTCCCACCGAAGATCCCGCCCCGAGCTTGCCGAAGGGGGCCTCGATACGGCGCCGGGTTCGTCCCGCCGCAGGCTCGTCGGCGGCGGTCGTCAGACGCGGTAGAGTTCGTCCCAGAGGAAGATCGTGCAGATCTCGAACACCAGGACGGCGTAGAGGACCGTCGTCACCACCTCCAGCGGGGTGCAGGCGAACAGGGTCAGGCGGCCCCGGTCGTCGCGTCCGAAGAGCGGCGGGGCGTGCTCGGGCGCGCCCCGGATCGCCACGATCGCCGCCAGCGGCGCCGCGCCCAGGATGAAGGCGAACGGCGCCAGGGCGCTCAGGTCGAGCCACGGGAAGTAGCGGCTGGCCCCGAACATGGCGGGCGGGACGATCGACCAGAAGAAGCCCATGTTCGCCAGGAACTCGGGGTTCATCTCGGTCGATTTCCCCATGCCGCGGCACAGCATCGCGAACACGGAGGCCAGCGCGAAGGCGCAGAAGACCCAGACCGCGAGACCGATTCCCGAAAGCTCCATGTCGCCCGCCCGATGGTGGTTCCGCCCCCGCGCCCGTCGGGCGCGGACGGATTATGGGACGCGCGCCCGGCCCGCGCAACCGCTCACCCGCGGCCGATGTAGGGCATGGCGTTGGCCATCACGGTCATGAACGGCACGTTGGCGTCGAGCGGCGTCTCGGCCATCAGCAGCACGGCGCGGACGACGTTGGACACGTCCATCGTGGGTTCCGGCGCGATCCGCCCGTCCGGCTGCTCGAGGCCCCGGTCCGCTCCGGCGGTCATCTCGGTCAGGGCGTTTCCGATGTCGATCTGCCCGCAGCAGATCGCGTGCTCGCGGCCGTCGAGCGAGGTGGAGCGCGTCAGGCCCGTGATCGCGTGCTTCGTCGCCGTGTAGGGCGCGGAGCGCGGCCGGGGCGCATGGGCGGAGACCGATCCGTTGTTGACGATCCGGCCGCCCTTCGGGGTCTGGGCCTTCATGATGCGCATGGCCTGCTGCGTGCACAGGAACGTCCCGGTCAGGTTCGTGTCGACCGTCCTTCGCCACTGTTCGTAGGTCAGCTCCTCCATCGGCGCGTCCGGCGCGCCGACGCCGGCGTTGTTGAAGAGCAGGTCGAGCCGGCCGAAGCGCCGCTCCACGGTCGCGAACAGATGGGCCACCGACGCCGGATCGCCCACGTCGCAGGCCACCGCGACCATCCGCCCGGCCGCCTCGGGCCGCTCGGCGATGGCCGCTTCCAGACGCTCCGGGCGGCGCCCGGCCAGCGCCACGCGGAACCCCGCGTCGGCGAGGCCGTGGGCGCAAGCCTTGCCGATCCCGCCGCCGGCGCCCGTGACGACGGCGACCCTGTGGCCTTCGGACATGACGGTCTCCCGGTTTCCTCCCCGCTGTTTACACGTCGGAGCGGCGGGGAGGTCAAGCGCGATGCGCGGTCGCGCCGGCGTCGGCTATAGTCGCCGCGCCGGCGTCCGCTTCCGGGGACATCCATGAAGATCACGCGCATCGCGGCCTATGGCCTGGAGCTCCCGTTCAAGGAGGGAAGCTACCGCTGCCGCAACAGGACCGAAACCGGCCAGACCTCGACGATCGTGGAGATCGGGACCGACGCCGGGCTCGCCGGCTGGGGCGAGATCGCGCCGCTGGGCGCGTTCTACTCGGAAGCCTTCGCGGGCGGCGTGCGCGCCGGCCTGGGCGTCCTGGCGCCCGAGCTCCTGGGCCGGGACCCGAGGGAGGTCCAGCGGCTCGCCCGCGTCATGGACGCGGCCATGTACGGCCAGATGGACGTCAAGACGCCGATCGACATCGCGCTCTGGGACCTGTTCGCCCAGGCGGCCGGACTCCCCCTGGCGGAGGCGCTCGGCGGCCGGGACGGCCACGCCGTCGCGCTCTACCGCTCTGTCTCGCAGGACCGGCCCGAGGTCATGGAGCGGACCGCGCGGCGCCATCTCGACGACGGCTACCGGCGGCTCCAGGTGAAGGTGGGCGACGACCCCCTCGTCGACGCCGAGCGGCTGGAGCGCGTCGCCGCGCTGGCCGGCCCCGATGTCGCGCTCTATTGCGACGCGAACGGAGGCTGGACGAGCCAGGACGCGCTGCGTTTCCTCGACGCCACGCGCGGCCTCGACTACGTGCTCGAGCAGCCGTGCCTCGCCTATGAGGAGAACCTCCGCGTCCGCCGCGCCTGCGCCAGGCCCTTCGTGCTGGACGAGTCCTGCGACAGCCTCGACGCCCTGGTCCGCATCCGCGCCGACGGCGCCGCCGACGGCGTGACGGTCAAGATATCGCGCTTCGGCGGCGTCACCCGCGCCCGGCGGGCGCGCGACCTCGCCGTGGATTCGGGCCTGATGGTGACGGTCGAATGCGTCGGCGGGGCCGAGATCGCCTCGTCGGCGATCGCGCACATGTCGCTCTCGACCCCGGCCGAGCGCAGGACGCACACCGTCGACTTCCACAACTGGTTCTCCGTCTCCAACGCGGCGGGCTTCCCGGACGTCCGGGACGGCGCGATGCGGGCGCCCACCGCCGCCGGGCTGGGCGTCGTTCCCCTCAAGGAACGGTTCGGCCCGCCGATCCTGGCCTTCGACCTCGGCGGGCATGGCGGCTGACCTCGAAGCGTCCGGGGACCCGATCCCGGCGCCGGCCGACCCGGCGGCCTGGCCGGCGTGGCGCGAGCGTCTGGCCGCCTGGCGCGAGGAGGCCCGGCGCCGGCGCGCCTACGATCCGGCGCCCTACCTCTCGCCCGACTTCGCGTGGGCCGCGGACTGCGTCACGACCCACAAGATCCTGCTGTGGGACGAACGCTTCCACGACCGCGACCGCGGCGGCTACCGGGTGGACGCCTATGTCGACGGCTTCGAACGGCGGTTCGGCGTCCTCGACGGCGCGATCCTGTGGCACGCCTATCCCAATCTCGGCTTCGACCGGCGCAACCAGTTCGACTTCTACCGCCGCATGCCCGGCGGCCTCGACGGCCTGCGCGAGGCGGTCGACCGGCTGCACCGGCGCGGCGTGCGCGTCCTGCTCGATTACAATCCGTGGGACCGGGGCTCCCGGCGCGAGGACCGGCCCGACCACGAGGTGCTGGCCGGCCTCGTGGCCGCGCTCGACGCCGACGGCCTCTATCTCGACACGATGGCCGAGGCGACGGCCGACCTGCGCGCGGCCCTGGACGCCGCGAAGCCGGGCGTCGTCCTGGAGTCCCAGTTCACCGCGCCGCTCGACAGGATCGGCGACCACCACATGAGCTGGGCCGAGGCGTTCCCCGACACGGCGGTCCCCGGCGTGCTGCGCAACGCCTGGTGCGAGCGCCGGCACATGACCCACGTGGTGCGCCGCTGGATGGGCGACCGCCGCGGCGACCTCCAGCTCGCGTGGATGAACGGGGCGGGCGTGACGGTCTGGGAGAACGTCTTCGGCTCCTGGAACGGCTGGTCGGACCGCGACGCCCTCTGGCTCCGGCTGTGGAGCGCCGTCCGCCACCGCCGGGCGCGGCGCTTCGCCCGGGGAGACTGGACGCCGCTCGCGGCGTCGCCGGCCGACGGCGTCTTCGGCTCGACGTGGGAGGCGGAGGGATCGCGGCTCTGGACGCTGGTCAACCGCGACGACGCCTGGAAGCGCGGCGTGGCCGTGCCGGCGGCGGACGGCGAGGCCTGCGAGCTCTTCTCGGGCCGCCGGCTCGCCGTCCGGGACGGCCATGTCCGCGTGGACCTGCCGCCCCGGGGCATGGCCGCCGTCGACGACGCCCGCGTCGACGACGGCTTCCTGCGGAGCCAGGCGAAGCTCTGGCGCGCGCTCGCCGGCGCCTCGGACGAGAGCGGTCCCCGCCCGGTCCGCGTCGTCCGGTCCGATCCGCCGGTCCGCGGCGCGGCGTCGGCGGGCATGGCGGCGCGCCGGGGGGCGCGGCGCGGCCGGACGAGCGCGATGCGCCGGCGCGAGTGCGGCGGCTACGGGAGCGCCCACGCGCCCGACTGTCCGGACCGCGCGCTGCCCGGCCTCCACGAGACCGTGACGCTGGAGGTTCCGGCCGCGACCGCGCCGTTCGCCATCGACCGGCGCTCCGTGACCAACGCCGCGTTCCTGGCGTTCCTGGAGCGGACGGGCTACCGGCCCCGCCACGCCATGGCCTTCCTCGAGGACTGGCGGGACGGCCGTCCGCCCGATGGCCGGCTCGACGATCCGGTGACCTGGGTCGACCTCGGGGACGCCCGCGCCTACGCGGCCTGGCGCGGCGGCCGGCTGGCGACGGAGGCCGAGTGGCAGGCCGCGGCCGAGGAGGGGTTGCTCGACGACGACCCGGTCCGGGTCTGGAACTGGACCGATCCGGTGTTCGGCGACGGCCGGACCCGCTTCTGCATGCTCAAGGGCGGCTCGGCGTTCCAGGCGGCGGGCTCCGACTGGTACGCCGACGGCGGCCCCAGGGAGCCGGCCTTCGCGGCCAAGCACCTGCTGCTCTGGCCCGGTCTCGACCGCTGCGGCACGGTCGGCTTCCGCACGGCCGTCGATCTGGAAGGCGGCGGCGGATGACGTCGCGCCGCGCCGATTCCTTGCGTCGCCGCGCCGATGCGATCCGCGCCCGCGACGCCGGCGTCGGACGACCTCGCGTCCGCGCGCCGCGTCGCCGTCTGGCGACGGGAGACTGAAGTCAGCGCCGCGCCGGCGTTCCGGGCCGCTGGGTCGTCCGCCACGCCTCCTCGACATGGACGTCGACCCGGGCGCGGGGCTCGCTCCGGCCGCGGATCATGTCGGAGACTTTCTCGGCGATCATGACGGTCGGCGCGTTGGTGTTGCCGCTGGAGATCCGCGGCATGACCGACGCGTCGGCCACGCGCAGGCCCTCGACGCCGCGCACCCGGCATTGGGGGTCGAGCGCCGCCATTTCGTCGGCGCCCATGCGGCATGTGCCGCTGACATGGAAGTTGGTGGTCGCCGTGTCGCGGATGAAGGCGTCGATGGCGTCCCGGCCCGCGACGTCGTCGCCGGGCATCAGCTCGCGGCCGCGGACGCCGTCGAAGGCGGGCTGGCGGAACACCTCCCGGGCGAGATCGACACAGGCGCGCATGTCGCGCCAGTCCTCCTCGCAAGCGAGGTAGTTGAAGAAAATCCGGGGCGCGTCGAAGGGATCGGCCGAGCGCAGCTCGATCCGGCCCCGGCTCCTCGGGCGCAGCGGGCCCATGTGCACCGAGAACGCGTGGGGCGCCGGGGCGACCTCCAGGGTCTCCAGGAACGCCGCGGGCGCGAAGTCGATCTGGACGTCGGGCCAGCGCACGCCGGCGCGGCTGCGCAGGAACGCCACCGCCTCGCCCTGGGTCCGGGCCGCGACGCCGGTCTTGGACAGCATCCATCGCAGGCCGGTCAGCCAGCGCCGGGGCGGACGGACATGGTTCTGGAGGCTGATGGGCCTGAGGCACTCCCACTGCATGTAGAGGCAGAGGTGGTCCATCAGGTTCGCGCCGACGCCCGGCAGATGGAGGACGGCGTCGATGCCGTGCTCGGCCAGACGGTCCGCGGGGCCGACGCCCGAGAGCATGAGAAGCTGGGGCGTGTTGACGGCGCCGCCCGCGAGCACGACCTCGCGCGCCGCGCCGGCCTCGCGGTCCGCGCCGTCCTTCCTGTAGCGCACGCCCGTCGCGCGCCGGCCGTCGAGCGCGACCCGCGTGACGTGCGCGCCCGTCCTGACCTCGAGGTTGGGGCGGCGGGCGGCGTCGCGCAGGTAGGTCCGCGCCGTGCTCGAGCGCCGCCCCTTCCACACGGCGCTGTCGCAGGGGCCGAAGCCTTCCTGCCGGCGGCCGTTGAGGTCCGGGTTGAAGGCGTAGCCCGCTTCCAGGCCCGCCTCGATGAACAGGTCGAACAGCGGCGAATCCTTGCCGGCCGACTGCACGCCCAAGGGTCCGGCGTCGCCGCGGTAGGCGTCGGCGCCCCTGTCGTAGGTCTCGGAGCGGCGGAAGTAGGGCAGGACGTCGGCGTAGGTCCAGCCGTCGGCGCCCATCCCGGCCCAGCCGTCGTAGTCCAGGGCGTTGCCGCGCACGTGCATCATGGCGTTGATCGACGACGACCCGCCCAGCACCTTGCCGCGCTGCTGCCACATGCGCCGCCCGCCGAGTTGCGGCTCGGGCTCGCCGACATAGGTCCACTGGACCTCGCCGGCGTTCACGATGTTCATGAAGCCCGCGGGGACCGGCATGTAGACGTGCCGGTCCGGGCCGCCCGCCTCCAGCAGCAGGACGCGGCTTTCTCCGTCCTCGCTCAACCGGTTGGCCAGCACGCAGCCGGCCGAGCCGGCGCCCACGATGACGATGTCGAACGTCTCCGCCATGCTTCTCGGAGTCCTTCCCGTCCCGTCCGCACCATAACGGCGCCGCGCGGGAGCGGGGAGACATCTCTCGAACCGTGGGCCGCCGCGTCCGGTCGCGCGGGGTGGGACCGACGCCTTCCGCGAGCTCGCCTTCGATTCCCCGGCCGGCATGGTATAGAGGCGTTCCCGCAGCCGCTGGACCGCGGCCATGACCATGGACAAACCCGGCGTCCGCCCCGCGCGGCCGCATTTCTCGTCGGGACCCTGCGCCAAGAGACCGGGCTGGTCGCTCGACGGTCTCGGCGGGGCCTGGCTCGGCCGTTCGCACCGCGCGCCCGCCGGCAAGGCGAAGCTCGCGGAGGTCATCGACCTGACGCGGAGGGTGCTCCGCGTCCCCGAAAGCCACCGCGTCGGCATCGTCCCGGGCTCCGACACCGGCGCGGTCGAGATGGCGCTGTGGTCGCTGCTCGGGACCCGCGGCGTCGACGTGCTCGCCTGGGAGAGCTTCGGCCGCGCCTGGGCCGTCGACGTGCTGGACGAGCTCGGGCTCGGCGACGCGCGGGTTCTGGAGGCGGGCTACGGCCACCTTCCCGACCTCTCCGCCGTCGATTGGTCGCGCGACGTCGTCTTCACGTGGAACGGCACGACCTCGGGCGTGCGCGTGCCGGACGGCGACTGGATCGACCCCGGTCGTTCGGGCCTCGCCCTGTGCGACGCCACCAGCGCCGCCTTCGCCATGGACCTGCCCTGGGACCGGCTCGATGTCGTCACCTGGTCCTGGCAGAAGGCGCTGGGCGGGGAGGGCGCCCACGGCATGCTCGCGCTTTCGCCGCGCGCCGTGGAGCGTCTGGAGGCCGGACCGCCGCGGCCCCTTCCCAAGCTCTTCCGCCTGACCGAGGGCGGCGCGCTGATGGAGGGCGTCTTCCGGGGCGAGACCGTCAACACGCCGTCGATGCTCTGCGTCGAGGACGCGCTCGACGGACTCCGCTGGGCGCTGGGCCTCGGCGGTCTCGACGCCCTGATCGCGCGGACGGACGCCAACGCCGCGGTCTTGCGCGCGTGGGTCGCCCGCACGCCGTGGATCGCCGATCTCGCGGCCGATCCGGCGACCGGATCGACCGCGTCGGTCTGTCTCAGGCTCGTCGACACCCCGGCCGACCCCGCGAGGATCGCGGGCCTGCTGGCGGACGAGGGCGCCGCCCAGGATATCGGCGCCTACCGGAAGGCGCCGCCGGGCCTGCGCGTCTGGTGCGGCCCCACGATCGAGACCGCCGACCTCGAGGCGTTGCCGCCGTGGCTCGACTGGGCCCACGGCGTCGCGGCGGGGGAAGCGGCGTGAGCGAACGGCCCCGCGTCCTGATCGCCGACCCGATGAGCGCCGCGGCCGAGGCCATTCTTTCCGGGCGCGGCGTCGGCGTGGACGTCGAGACGGGCCTCGGTCCCGACGCCCTGGCCGCGGCGATCGCCGGCTACGACGGACTTCTCGTGCGCTCGTCGACCGCGGTCACCGCCGGGGTGCTGGCCGCCGCCGACCGGCTGCGGCTCGTCGGGCGGGCGGGCGTCGGCGTCGACAACATCGATGTGGCGGCGGCCACGGCCCGCGGCGTCGTGGTGATGAACACGCCCTTCGGCAACGCGGTCACGACGGCCGAGCACGCCATCGCCATGATGATGGCGCTCGCCCGCCAGATCCCCGGCGCCGACCGGTCCATGCGTTCGGGCAAGTGGGAGAAGGCGAGGTTCGTCGGCGTCGAGCTGGCGGGCAAGACGCTCGGCCTCGTGGGCTGCGGCGCCATCGGCTCCATCGTCGCCTCCCGCGCCCAGGGCCTGCGGATGCGCGTGATCGCGGCCGATCCGTTCCTGTCGGCGGAGCGCGCCCGCGAGCTCGGCGTCGAGCGCGTCGAACTGCCCGACCTCATGCGGCGGGCGGATATCGTGTCCGTGCACGCCCCGCTCAACGACTCCACGCGCGGATTGCTCGGCGCCGGGGCGTTCGCGGCGGCGCGGGACGGCGTCCGCCTCGTCAACTGCGCGCGCGGCGGGATCGTCGACGAGGCCGCGCTCCACGACGCCCTGGTCGGCGGCAAGGTGGCGGGCGCGGCGCTCGACGTCTTCGGCGTGGAGCCGCCCGGAGACAGCCCGCTGCTCGCCCTCGAGAACGTCGTCGTCACGCCCCATCTGGGCGCCTCGACCGCCGAGGCGCGGGAGAAGGTGGCCCAGCAGATCGCCGAGCAGGCCGCCGACTTCCTGATCCACGGCGCCGTTTCGAACGCCGTCAACATGCCGTCGATCGCCGCCGAGGAAGCGCCGCTGCTCGGGCCCTACATGACGCTGGTCGAGCGCCTCGGGAGCTTCGCCGGCCAGCTCACGCGCGGCGGCCCGCGCGCGGTGTCGATCGAGTACGAGGGCCATGTGGCCGGGCTCAACACGCGCCCGCTGACGTCCGCGGCGCTCGCCGCGCTGCTGCGGCCGATGGTCGACAGCGTGAACGCGGTCAACGCGCCGGTCGTCGCCCACCGGCGCGACATCGCCGTGAGCGAAACGCGCCACGACCGGCGCGGCGACTATCCGACCCTCGTCCGGCTGGCCGTCGCGACCGACCGGCGCACGCGCGAGGTCGCGGGCACGCTGTTCGCCGACGACAGGGCACGCATCGTCTCGATCAAGGGCATCCGCATCGACGCCGAGCCGACCGAACACATGCTCTACATCGCCAACCGCGACGTGCCGGGCGTCATCGGGTTCCTCGGCAACGCCCTGGGCGACGCGGGGATCAACATCGCCACCTTCGCGCTCGGCCGGGCCGAGGCGGGCGGCGACGCCATCGCGCTCGTCAGCGTCGACCAGCCGGTCGCGCCCGACGTCCTGGAGGCCATCCGCGCCCACGAGGGAATCGACCGGGCCGCGCTCCTGCGCTTCGACGGTCCCGCCTGACGATGGTATGTAAGCGCATGAGCCCCGATACAGCGGGGGCGTCTCTTTCGTCGTTCCGGTCTACAACAAGGCGCCGTGGCTGCCGCGCGTGCTGGAGCAGCTCGCCCGCCAGCGCGGCGCCTTCGCGCGCGAGTTCGTCTTCGTCGACGACGGCAGCACGGACGGCGCGGTGGACATCCTCGCCGCGGCGGCGCGGTCCGCGCTTGCGGCGGCTGCGACGAGCGCGCGCCCTTCGCGCAGGACCACACCTTGGCGTTGCGCATGGCGCTGCTGGGTCCGTTCCCGCGCGTGGAAGCGCCGGTCGCCTTCATCCCGCGCGTCGCGCCCGGCCGGCTGGGCGAGGACGAGACCCGGGAGCTGCGAGACGTGACGAGGGCCACCGCGCTGTTCCTGGCCGACAACCCGGACCTGCCGTGGCGGCTCAGGCAGTTCGCCTGTCGCCGGGCGGCCGGGCGATGCCGCCGCTTCGCCGCCCGGTCCCGGCGCTCCATGCCGCCCGCCGCGACCGGGCTCTACCGGCGCGCGCACCTGCCGATCCCGCGCGGCCACGCCGCCTTCATCGAAGAATGCGCCCGGATCATCGACCGTGACTAGATCGACACTTGGGAGGAACCGCCATGTTGCGAACGATAGCGATCGGTGCCGGAGCGTTGGCGCTTCTGGCTGGGTGTCAAGACCTGCCTCACTTCACTCCCGCAACGATCGTCGACCTTGACAGCGACCACGTCGTGGTTCGCGCCGGTCGCATGGAGTCGGTGGCGTCGGTCGTGTCCAAGGCGCGCGAAGGTTGCGCGTCGCACGGTCGTTCGATCGGCAGGAGATTGAGCGCGTCATGTGTCGATGAATACTGTGAGATCAGCGACTATCTCCATGCATGCGTGGAGAAGCC
Organism: uncultured Alphaproteobacteria bacterium; assembly: GCA_958295695.1. GTDB lineage: Bacteria > Pseudomonadota > Alphaproteobacteria > SP197 > SP197 > SP197. The sequence goes on from OY282363.1 coordinate 369,777, forward strand.
CTGAAGCCGCGGGCGCCTTGGGACGCCGCTCAACGCGGCCCGGAGATCGGCAGCTCCCCCGCCCGCCGAGTCGATTTCGCGTTCGCGGTGTAGCGGGTTTCGACCGCCTCGATATCGAAAGCGCCGAACAGCGCATGGGCCGAAGCGGCTGGATTTCAAACCGGGACACGACCGCTTCCGGCGCGCCCTTTTCCGGCCGGCGCGGGCCTGTATAGTCCCCCGTCCGCCGAGCCTTGAGGAAACCCGCCCATGGCCAACGTCGCGGTCGTCGGCTCCCAGTGGGGGGACGAGGGCAAGGGGAAGATCGTCGACTGGCTCTCGGAGCGGGCCGATGTCGTGGTGCGCTTCCAGGGCGGCCACAACGCCGGCCACACGCTGCGGATCGACAACCGGACCTTCAAGCTCTCGCTCCTCCCCTCGGGCGTGGTGCGCCGGGGCAAGCTCTCGATCCTGGGCAACGGCGTGGTCGTCGATCCCTGGGCTTTCTTCGCCGAGATCGAGCGGATCGGGCGGCAGGGAGTCGAGGTCACGCCCGACAACCTGCTGATCGCGGAGAACGCCACGCTGATCCTGCCGCTCCACGGCGAGCTCGACCGCGCCCGAGAGAAGGCGCGCGGCGTGCGCGCCATCGGCACCACCGGACGCGGGATCGGACCGGCCTACGAGGACAAGGCGGCCCGGCGCGGCGTGCGCGTCTGCGACCTGGACGATCCCGACACGCTGGCCCGCAAGGTCGACATGCTGCTCCAGCACCACGACGTCCTTCGCGGGGGCATGGGCCTCGAGCCGGTCGACCGGGACGCGTTGATCGCGGCTCTCGACGGGATTTCCGGCCGCCTGCTGCGTTTCGCCGAACCCGTCTGGCGGCGTCTGGAAGACCTGCGCCGCCGGGGCCGCCGCATCCTGTTCGAGGGCGCCCAGGCCCACTTCCTCGACATCGACCACGGCACCTACCCGTTCGTCACCTCGTCGAACACGGTGGGCGCGGCCGCGTCGGTCGGCTCGGGCATCGGTCCGGGCGCGCTGCACTACGTCCTGGGGATCGCCAAGGCCTACACCACGCGCGTGGGCGCGGGACCGTTTCCGACGGAACAGGACAACGCGACCGGCCGGCTGCTGGGCGAGCGCGGCCACGAGTTCGGCACCGTCACCGGACGGCCGCGCCGCTGCGGCTGGTTCGACGCCGTGATGACGCGGCAGGCCATCAAGGTCGGCGGCATCGACGGCATCGCGCTCACCAAACTCGACGTGCTCGACGGCATGGACGCGCTCAAGGTCTGCGTCGGATACCGCTACCGGGGCGCCGCGCTCGATCATCTGCCCGCCTCGCCCCATGTCCAGGCCGGCGTCGAGCCGGTCTACGAAACCCTCGAGGGCTGGGCCGACAGCACCCGGGGCGCGCGCTCGTGGGCCCAGCTCCCGGCGACCTGTATCAAGTACGTCCGCCGTATCGAGGAGTTGATCGAGGCGCCGGTCGCGCTGCTCTCCACAAGTCCGCGGCGCGAGGATACAATCATGGTGACCGACCCGTTCTCCGACTGAGCGGCATGTGGGAGAGGCGTCCATGACCCGATGGATCGCGGTGCTGGCGATGGCTCCGACGCCGGCGGCGGCGTTCGCCCGGTTCGCCGGCGAGTCGCGATCGCCGTTTCCGGGCGACCGCGCCGAACCCCGGGCGTGGAACGGCCCGACGATCCTGGAGTTCGCCACGGCGGACGCGGAAGAGGGCGGATCGAGCGGGGCCCGGTCGGTCGAGGAGATACGCCGCGGCCCGCCGGAGGCGGAACGCGCGGGCCGGGCGATCCGCATCGGCGTCGAGTTGTCCCGCGACCGAGCGACGGCGTGACAGGCGTCTCCCGCCCGCCCCACGGCTTTCCCGACAGCGAGTTCGAGGCGCGGATCGCGCGCGCCCAGCGCATCATGCGCGCGTCCGAGTTCGACGCGCTGCTGCTGACCGGCCCGGCCAACATCCGCTACGCCACGGGCTTCGAGACCCAGTTCTGGGAAAGCCCGACCCGGCCATGGTTCGCGGTCGTGCCGGCCGAGGGCAAACCCGTCGCCGTGGTCCCCGAGATCGGCGCGCCGGAGATGGCCCGGACATGGATCGACGACGTGCGGTCCTGGCCCGCGCCGAGGCCCGAGGACGACGGCGCGAGCCTGCTTGCCGCGACGCTCGCCCAACTGCCTCGCCGGTTCGGCCGCGTCGGCGCCGAGCTGGGCCGGGAGATGGCGCTGCGCATGCCGGTCGCGCAGTTCCTGGAGCTGCGCGACGCCCTTCCGGGCCTGGACATCGTCGACGGCGCGCCCTGCCTGTGGGAGACCAGACGGGTCAAGACGCCGGCCGAGGTCGAGCGCATCCGCTTCGTCTGCCGGATCGCGAGCGAGGCCTACGAGGGGTTGTCGGACCTGATCTCCGTGGGCGAGCACCTGCGCGAGGTCCGCCGGAAGCTCTCGATGGACATCCTGCGGCGGGGCGCCGACGCGACGCCCTTCCTTCCGGTCATCGCGGCGCGCGGCGGTGTGGAGCAGATCGTCTGCGGCCCCCGGGACAAGACCCTCGATCCCGGCGACGTCCTGTTCATCGACACCGGCTCGACCTACGACGGCTACTTCTGCGATTTCGACCGCAACTGGGCCGTGGGCGAGATCGGCGACGCGGCGCGGCGCGCGAACGCCGCGGTGTGGGACGCGACCGAGGCCGGGATCGCCGCGGCGCGGCCGGGGGCGACCGCGCGGGAGGTCTGGTTGGCGCAGGCGAAAGTCGTCGAGGACGCCGGTTCGCTCGGCAACAACGTCGGCCGCATGGGCCATGGACTCGGTCTGCAGCTCACCGAGCCGCCGTCGAACATGCCGGGCGACGACACGGTGCTGGAGCCCGGCGTCGTGCTCACCATCGAGCCCGGCATGGAGTTCGCGCCGGGCAAGATGATCGTCCACGAGGAGAACGTCGCGATTACCGGGGACGGCTGCGAGCTGCTCACCGAACGCGCGCCGCGCGAGATGTGGCGGATCCGGTAGCCCTCGGAGCGTCCCGTCCTCGACACGCGCGCCACGGGGCGGCGCGTCGACACGCCGATCGTCCGGCCGGCCGGTCCGGAACGATGTGTCAGCCCGCGGCGCTCCGGCGCTTCGCGGCGACGTTGCGCACCGACTTCTGGAGCTTCTCGAAGGCGCGCACCTCGATCTGGCGGACACGTTCGCGGCTGATCCCGTACTCTCGGGAAAGATCCTCGAGAGTCTTGGGATTCTCGGAAAGCCGGCGCTCGACCAGGATGTGGCGCTCGCGGTCGTTCAGGCTCTCCATCGCGGCGGAGAGCAGCGCGCGGCGCGACTCCAGCTCCTGCCGGTCGCCGAGAAGCTCTTCCTGGCTGTCGCTTTCGTCGACCAGCCAGTCCTGCCATTCGCCGTCGCCGTCCTGCCGCAGCGGCGCGTTCAGCGAGTGGTCCGGGCTCGACAGGCGCCGGTTCATGGACACGACGTCCTGCTCGGGCACATCGAGCCGGTCGGCGATCTCGGTCACCGTCTCGGGCGGCAGGTCGCCATCGTCTATCGCCTGGAGCTGCCCCTTCACCTTTCTGAGGTTGAAGAACAGTTTCTTCTGGGCGGCGGTCGTTCCCATCTTCACCAGGGACCACGAGTGCAGGATGTACTCCTGGATCGCCGCGCGGATCCACCACATGGCGTAGGTCGCGAGCCGGAAGCCCTTGTCGGGATCGAAGCGCTTGACCGCCTGCATCAGGCCGACGTTGCCTTCCGAGATGAGCTCGGCGAGCGGCAGGCCGTAGCCGCGGTAGCCCATGGCGATCTTGGCGACCAGACGCAGATGGCTCGTCACCAGCTCGTGCGCGGCGTCGACGTCGCCGTCCTCGCGCCAGCGCTTGGCGAGGCGGAACTCCTGCTCCGCCTCCAGCATGGGAAATTTCCTTATCCGGCGCAGGTAGGCCGACAGGCTGCTGTCCGGGGTCAGGGCGGGAAGGTTGACTTGGGCCATGTCGCTCTCGGGTGTCGCTCCGGGCGCGCGCGAACCGCATCCCTGCGCGCCATTGTACACGCATGGGGACGGGAGAGCCTAGCGGGGGCGGGACCGCCTACGTCGCGGGATAGGCGTCGTCGAGCGCCTCGACAAGACCCGCCATGTCCTCCGGCAGCGCGCTGTCGAACTCCAGCGGGATCTTTGTGGCGGGATGATGGAAACCCAGGCGCGCGGCGTGGAGCGCCTGGCGGCCGAGCCGGCCGAGGGCCGCGGCGGCCGGTTCGGGCAGCCGGCCCGCGCGCGCGCGGTTCCCGGCGCCGTAGAGCCGGTCCCCCAGCGCGGCGTGGCCGATGTGGCTCATGTGGACGCGGATCTGGTGGGTCCGGCCCGTGGCGAGCCCGCACCGGACGAGCGAGACCGCCGCGCCCCAGCTCCGTTCGACGGCGTAGCGGGTGAGCGCCGGTTTGCCGCCGCGGCGCAGCACGGCCATCTTCTTGCGGTTGCGCGGGCCGCGCCCGATCGCGCCCTCGATCTCGCCCCGGCCCGGGGCGGGCGCGCCCCAGACGAGCGCCCGGTAGGTGCGCGACACCCGCCGGGCGGCGAGCGCGTTCGAGAGCCGGATATGGGCGTCGTCGGTCTTGGCGACGACCATCAGCCCGCTCGTGTCCTTGTCGAGCCGGTGCACGATCCCGGGACGCTTCTCGCCGCCGACGCCCGAAAGGCTGTCGCCGCAATGGGCGATCAGCGCGTTGACCAGCGTGCCGTCGGGATGGCCGGCGGCCGGATGCACCACGAGGCCCGCGGGCTTGTCGACCACCAGCAGATGCTCGTCCTCGTGGACGATCCGAAACGGGATCGCCTGCGCCCGGGGGCGGGCCGGGCGGGTTGGCGGCACGTCGAGCGTGAGGCGCTCCGCCGGTTTGACCCGGTATCCGGCCTCCGTTACCGTCCGCCCTCCCGCGATCAGGCGGCCTTCGGCGATCAGGGTCTGGACGCGCGTCCTGGAGAGGCCGGGGTGGGCGTCGGCCAGCACCCGGTCGAGCCGGCGGCCCGCCTCGGCGCCGGCCACGATGTGGCCCAGGGAACGTCGTTCGGTCACGCCCCGTTGTGGGACGATTCGTTCCGGACTTCCAGCCGGAGAGAGCGCATGGACCGTCCGCCCGCCGCGATCAAGGCCGTCGTCATCGGCCTGGGCCTCGCCATCGTGGGCCTCACGGCGATTCTGGTCTTCGGGATCGTCGATCGCGCGGGCGACGGCATGGCGGACGGGACGGGTTCGCGCGCCGGCGACTTCGCCGACGTGGCCGTCGCGCTGCCGGCCGGAGCCCGGGTTTCCGCCATGGCCGTCGAGGACGACGCGCTCTCGCTCCTGCTCGATCTGCCGTCGGGCGCCCAGGCGGTCGCGACCGTGGACCGGCGCACGGGCGAGACGCTCGGCGTCCTCGAGCTCCTCTCCCGCGGCGAATAGGTCCGGCGATCGTGGCCGCGCCCCATTTCGGCAGCGACAACGTCTCGGGCGTCGCGCCAGAGATCCTGGAGGCGCTCGCGGCCGCGAACGCGGGCGGCGTCGATTCCTATGGCGGAGACGCCCTGACCGGAAGCCTCGACGCCCGTTTCGCCGAGGTCTTCGAGACGGACGTTTCCGTGCTTCCGGTCGGCACGGGGACCGTCGCCAACGACCTCGCGGTCTCGTTCATCGCGCCGCCCTGGGGCGCGGTCTACTGCCACCGCGACTCCCACATCGTGGTGGACGAGGCCAACGGCCCGGAGTTCTTCAGCGGCGGCGCCAAGCTCGCCGACCTGCCGGGCGAGCACGGCCGGCTGGATCCCGCGACCGTCCGCGCCGCCGCCACGGCGTTCGATCCGACGGATGTGCACCATCCCATGCGGGCGGGCCTCTCGATCACGCAGGCGACGGAGCGGGGCACGCTCTATTCCGTCGACGAGGTCGCCGCGCTGGGCGCTCTCGCCGCCGAACTCGGGCTGGCCTTCCACATGGACGGCGCCCGTTTCGCCAACGCGGTCGCCGCGCTGGGCTGCGCGCCGGCCGACATCGCATGGAAGGCCGGCGTCGACATCCTGTCGTTCGGGGCGACCAAGAACGGCTGCATGGCGGTCGAGGCGCTCGTGGTGTTCGGCGACAGGCGCGGGGAGTTCGACACGCTGCGGCGCCTCCACAAGCGCGCCGGGCAGCTCTTCAGCAAGATGCGGTTCTTCGCCGCCCAGCTCGACGCCTATCTCGCCGACGGGCGCTGGCTGGCCTGGGCGGGCCACGCCAACGCCATGGCGCGCCGCCTCGCCGACGGACTGGCGGCGATAGACGGCGTCGAACTGCTGCATCCCGTCCAGGCCAACGAGATCTTCCTCAAGATGCCGGAAGCGGCGTTCGAACGGATGAAGACCACCGGGTTCGGGTTCTATCCGCCCGGTCCGGCGGGCGACATCCGGCTCGTGACGGCGTTCGACACCGATGCGGGCGATGTCGATGCCCTGATCGCGGCGGCCGGGGGATGCTGACGGCGGCGGTCGGGGCCCGACCGCCGCCGAATGCGCCGGCCGAACGACGGTCGGGAACCGGCGCGCGGAACGTCCGGCGACCGGCGGCGCTGGAAAAGGACCGCGCCGTTCTCCCGGGCGACAAGATGGCCGCGCGGCTGGAACATGCTCTTCGTCGCCGTCAACTCCGCGGCGCGGGTCGCGTCGACGGCCCGGTCGTCGCGAAGCGCACGAACAAGGGCGTGTCGAGCCGGAAAGTCCGGTCGATGGCGGGAGCGCGCGCGGCCGTCGCCGCCCGGTCGCCTTCCCGCTCCAAAGGGTCGCCGGGCGGTCAGGCGCGGTGGCGGCGCGCGACCGTGGGCCGGCCGTCGGCGGCGGCCTGGTAGGTGACGCTGATCTCGTTCGCCGCGGACAGCCACGCTTGGGGATCGGCGTCGGAGGCCACCTCGAAGGCGTCGATGCCGCAGCGGCGCATGAAGGCGCACTGGTCGCGCAGCACGTCGCCGACGGCGCGCAATTCCCCGGCGAAGCCGTACCGCTCGCGCAGCTTGCGGGCGTGGGAGTAGGGCCGGCCGTCCGTGAACTTCGGGAACTCCAGGCAGATCACGGCGAAGCGGTCGAGGTCGCCGGCCAGGGCGTCGGGCGCCTCGTCGCTCGCAAGCACGAGGCCGAGCGGCTCGCCGCGTTCCTCCAGACGGTCGCGCTCGTCGCGCCAGCGCCGCGGCGAGACGATCGCCGGGCCGTCGGGGAGCGGCTCGTCGTCGCCGACCCGCGTCCAGGGATCGTCCGCGACGGCGCCGTCCCTAATGAGCGGCATAGAGCGCGTCCTTGAAGGGCTGGAGGCCGACCCGGCGGTAGGCGTCGAGGAACCGCTCGCCGGGCCGGCGGATGTCCAGGTAGACGTCCACGACGGTCTCGACCGCGTCGGCGACGGCCCCGGCCGGGAAGGCCGGGCCGACGACATCGCCCAGCGAGGCCGTCTGCGTTCCGTCGCCGCCCAGCGTGATCTGGTAGTGCTCCGCGCCCTTCTTGTCGACGCCGAGGATGCCGATGTGGCCGACGTGGTGGTGGCCGCAGGCGTTGATGCAGCCCGAGATCTTGAGCTTGAGCTCGCCGATGTCGCGCTGGCGGTCGAGGTCGGCGAACCGCTCGCCGATCTCCTGGGCCACCGGGATCGAGCGCGCGTTGGCGAGGCTGCAGTAGTCGAGGCCCGGGCAGGCGATGATGTCGGTGACGAGCCCCGCGTTGGGCGTCGCGAGGCCGGCCTCGGCCAGGCCCCGCCAGAGGTCCGGCAGGTCCCGCTGGGCGACATCGGGCAAGACGAGGTTCTGCTCGTGGCTCACCCGGAGCTCGCCGAAGCCGAAGCGGTCGGCCAGGTCGGCCGCCGCCTCCATCTGCCCGGCCGTGGCGTCGCCCGGAACGCCGCCGACGGGCTTCAGCGAGACCGTGACGATGGCGTAGCCGGGCTGCTTGTGGGCCGAGACCGACGCGGCGCTCCAGCGGGCGAAGTCCCCGTTCTCCTCCAGCGCCGCCGCCAGGGCGGCCGGACGGTCCTCGAGGGCGCGGTAGGCCGGCGGCTGGAAGAAGGCGCGGACGCGGGCGAGCTCGCCGCCCGGCAGCGCCTGGGGCGCCTCCCGCCACAGGGCGGCGAACTCGTCCTCGACGAGCCGGGTGAAGGCTTCGACGCCGGTCTGGTGGATCAGGATCTTGATGCGCGCCTTGTAGAGGTTGTCGCGCCGGCCGAGCTGGTTGTAGACGCGCAGGATCGCTTCCAGATAGGTCAGGAGTTGGGGCACAGGCAGGAAGCCACGGATGACGTGGCCGATCATCGGCGTGCGTCCCTGGCCGCCGCCCACGACGACCTCGAAGCCCGCCTCGCCCCCGTCGTCCCTGACCATGCGCAGGCCGATGTCGTGGACCTTCACGGCCGCGCGGTCGTCCGGCGCGCCGGTCAGCGCGATCTTGAACTTGCGCGGCAGGAACGAGAACTCCGGGTGCAGCGTGGACCACTGGCGGACGATCTCGGCGTAGACGCGGGGGTCGTCGATCTCGCCGGCCGCGACGCCGGCGAAGGGGTCGGCGGTGACGTTGCGGATGCAGTTGCCGCTGGTCTGGATGGCGTGCATCTCGACCTCGGCGAGCTCCTCCAGGATGTCCGGGACCTGCTCCAGCCTGGGCCAGTTGAACTGGATGTTCTGGCGCGTGGTGAAGTGGCCGTAGCCCCTGTCGTAGACCCGCGCGACGCGGGCCAGCCGGCGCATCTGGACGGACGACAGCACGCCGTAGGGAATGGCGACCCGCAGCATGTAGGCGTGGAGCTGCAGGTAGAGGCCGTTCATCAGGCGCAGCGGCTTGAACTCGTCCTCGGTCAACTCGCCGGCGACGCGGCGGCGCACCTGGTCGCGGAACTGGGCGACCCGTTCGTCGACCAGCGCGCGGTCGAACTCGTCGTAGCGGTACATGGCGGGCCTCCGGATCTATGGCGCTCGCGGCGGCCGGCCCCCGGCCGGGCGGCCGGGGCCGAAGCGCACCGTGGGACCGTGGGCGCGGATCGCCTCCTTGATGTGGCGGGGCCTGACGCCCCGGGCGTCGGCCTCGACCGCGATCGGGTAGGGGCCGACCACGATCCCGTCGGCGACGGCGCGCTCGGCGAGCGCGAGCATGGCGTCGCCCCCGCTCCCGTCGGCGTCGACGAGCGCGGCGTCCAGGCGCGCGCTCCAGCGCCCCCCGGGCGCCATGTACACCACCGCCCCGTCCAGCAGGCGGTTCGCGGTCACGACCGTCGCGGCCATGGTCCGGCCCTCCGCGCGACGCCACGCGCCGCGAAACCCGGATGGGATCGCGGACGGCGTCGTCCCGAATCGGCGGCGGTGACGATAATGATAGGACCGAGGCCCCCGGCTTTCAAGAGGATTCCAGCGGCGGCCTGGCTGGCGCCAGCGCCTTGGCCGCGGCCAAGGCGGATCGCCTTTACATCCGCGATCCGAAGCGCCGTGAGCGCGCCTCCGCGATCCCACCGGCGGTTCGGGGAAGTCCCCGGTCGGCGCGGCGGGAGCACGGTTCTCCATCCGCGCGCCGAAAACCCTGTCTCCGGGGGCGGACAGGCTCAGGGGCCCACCGCCGCCGAGTTGTGGTTGTAGGTCGGCCAGTCGGGCTCGTAGTCGTCAACGGCTTGGAGCCCCCAAACGGCCCAGTTGTCACGAGTGCCCCTGCCGAACAGTTCGAGATACGGTCCCCGGCTACACCGCTCGATGAGCTCGTATTGCTCGTCCGGCTTTCTCGAATGCTCCCGCTTGCGCGACTGGATCATGTTCACTTGGCGTCGGCCCGGCGACAGGGTGCGCGCGGCCTTGCCCCGGACGCCGAACAGCAGGATCTCCGTGACGTTTCTGAAATAGAAGCCGACCCCCCGGCCGTCGGAGCCGCCGTCCTTGCGGACCTTGTGCCAGATTATATTCGACTTGTACTCGAACCCCCACGACGCCAGCACATGGAGCCCATGGGGCAACAAGGCGTTCGGCACCCAAAGATAGAGGTGGGCCGGATCGTTCATCGCGTCGCCCACCGGCAGGGACGCGATCTCCTCGAAGGACAGGGTCTCGTAGCGCGAGAGCCTGCGATGTTCGGGCGCCATCTTGCCGGTCCTGTTCGCGAAGCGCCACGGCGGGTCGGCCAGGACGGTCGAGAACCGGCGGTCTCCGACGAACGCCCTCAACGCGCCGGCCGGGTCCGGGGAATTCGGCGCGGGCGGGCGATCCCCGCGCCCGACGCCCGTCACGGGCTCACCCCGACCAAGACGAGCGGAACCGCCGGAACGCCGCGGCCCTGGCGGATGACGTTCAGGAGGTCGCGTTCGTAGTAGGGGACGCCGGACGACATCTCGCGCTCCAGCTCCTTCATTGGAAGGATCTCGATTCCCACGTCGATGATGTCCGACACGTAGAAGCTCAGGTGCTTGACGAACAGGTCGTGCGCGACGAAGGCGTACTTGCCGAACCGGACCTCGACGGCCACCCGCTCCTTCACGAAGTCCGTCCGGTTGTACGACACGATCGGTTCGTGGCCCGCCGCCTCGATGGCCGCCCTCTGCTCGTCCGGCGAGCGCCCGTGGACGGCGCGCGACAGCGTTTCGTCGGCGGCGACCCAGAAGGTGTTGCGCCGCTCCCGCCATCCCCGCGCGCGGAAGCCGTCGCGGAAAGCTCCGTTCATGCCCTCCGGCGAGAACAGCGGGCGGCCCGGCATGGTCTTCTCGCGCGATACCTTGGTCCTGCGGGCGGCGGCGTCGGTGTCCGTGATCGCCTGCCGGACCTCGCTCCACAAGGCGGGTTTGTGAACGATTAGGTGCTCCTCGCCGTTGAGGTGGGAGTATTTGGCGGCGATTCGCATCGATGCCCGCCGTTCGGCTTCGACGGATCGTAGATCGGCTTTCCCATCGGCCGGGTTCTCAAGGTCCCCTCGCGGAGCCGGCGCACCCTGGCGCGGGCGATGTCCACATAGTCCCGCACAATGTCGCACCCGTAGGCGTCCCGGCCGTGTTTCAGGGCCGCGATCGCCGCCGACCCGACCCCCATGTACGGATCGAGCACGGCGTCGCCTTCATCGGTCATGGAGAGCACCAGCCGCTCCACCAGCTCCACGGGAAACTGGCACGGATGGATCGTCTTCTCGGGGTGGTTGTTCTTGACGTTCGGGAACTCCCACACGTCGGACGGGTTCTTGCCCTTCGGATTGCCGGACAGTTGCCCGGCCTTCGGCCCCTTGAAGTGGCGCTTGCCCGGATACTTCGACGGAATCCGGATGGCGTCCAGGTTCCACGTGTAGTCGTCGCCCTTGGTCCACCAGTTGATAGTCTCGTAGCGGCCCGACAGCCTCTTGGCGCAGTGGAGGCCGTGGCCGAACGACCAGACGATCCGGTTGCGGAGCCGGAGGCCCCGCGCCCGGAAGATGGGGTAGAGGACGGCGTCGAGCGGGACGATCTCCCCGTTGTCCACATAGTTCCCGACCTGCCAGCACAGCGAACCGCGGCGGTGGAGCAGGCGCGCGCACTCCCCGATGACCTTTTCCTGCGACGCGAGGTAGGCCTCGAGGGGCGATCTCGCCTCGTAGTCCTTGCCCAGGTTGTAGGGCGGGGACGTGACGACCAGCTTGAACCGGCCGTCCGGCAGCGCGCCCATGAAGTCCAGGTTGTCGGCGCATTCGAGAACGGGCTCCCGATGGCGCCGGTCGGCCGGCCGCAACGGCCGCGGCGGCGGGAGCGCCGCGTCGCCGCGATCCTCCAGGGACGACGCGCCCGCTCTTCCCCCGCGTTCCTCAACGAAGGCCGTCAACTCGCCGGCCGGATCCGAAGCCATCGCTCCTTCGCCCCCGCTTGCGCCCGGAGACAGAATCGCGGATCGGCTCCCGGCGTGCAATTCCTTATTCGTTCTCATTCGGGGATATCCGCGCGAGCGTCATTCCCCGTTGGTGCATGGCGGGCCCGTCTGCTAGGGTCGGCGATAGGAACACGGACGAGGGAAGCCGGTGCCGGAGGTTCGCTCCCAGGCCGGCGCTGCCCCCGCAACTGTAGCGGTGAGACGCGAGGCGCGATCCCACTGGCGCGATCTTCCCCGGAAGACGCGCCGGGAAGGGGCCTCGGATGTCGCTGAGCCGGAGCCAGGAGACCTCGCCGTTCCGCCCTGGACCCCACGCGCCTCGGAGGGAGGTCGGATGTCCGTTGCCGTTGCCCCGGATGCGCGCGCCTTGCGCGCCGAGCCCGCCCGGGCGGATAATCCGCGCGTGTGCCTCGTGCTGGGGGGCGCGCGGTCCGGCAAGAGCGCGTTCGCCGAGCGGGCCGTGGCCGACACGGGGCTGGAGAAGGTCTATCTCGCGACCGCCGGGGCCGGCGACGGCGAGATGGCCGAGCGCGTCCGGCGCCACCGGGAACGGCGCGGGCCGGGCTGGACCACGATCGAGGAGCCGCTGGCGCTGGCCGGGACCCTGCGGGCCGAGGCGCGCGCCGGCCGCGCCGTCCTCGTCGACTGCCTCACGCTCTGGCTCGCCAACCTCATGGCCGCCGGGCGCGACGCCGGGGCCGAGGGCGCCGCGCTCGCCGCCGCGCTCGCGCGGGCGGACGGGCCGGTGGTGCTGGTCTCGAACGAGGTCGGCCAGGGGATCGTGCCCGACAACCCGCTCGCCCGCCGCTTCCGCGACGCGGCGGGGACGCTCCATCAGCGGGTCGCCGCGGCGGCCGGCCGCGTGGTCTTCGTCACCGCCGGCCTCGCCCGGACCCTGAAGGACGCCCGATGACGCTCGCTCCCAGGATTCCCGCCACGGTGGTGACCGGCTTCCTGGGCGCCGGCAAGACCACCCTGATCCGGAGCCTGATCCGGAACGCCGGAGGCCGGCGCTTCGCCTTCGTCATCAACGAGTTCGGCGACCTCGGCGTCGACCGGGACCTGATCCGCGGCTGTGGCGACGCGGGCTGCCGCGACGCCGACATCGTCGAGCTGGCCAACGGCTGCATCTGCTGCACCGTCGCCGACGATTTCCTGCCCACGATCCAGACGCTGATCGAGCGGGACGACCCGCCCGAGCACATCGTCATCGAGACCTCGGGCCTCGCGCTGCCCAAGCCGCTCATCAAGGCCTTCGCCTGGCCCGAGGTGAGGACGCGGGTGACGGTCGATGGCGTGGTCGCGGTGGTCGACGGGCGCGCGGCGGCCGACGGCCGCTTCGCCGACGATCCCGAGGCGGTCGCCCGCCAGCGCGCCGAGGACCCCGGTCTCGACCACGAGAACCCGCTCGAGGAGGTCTTCGAGGAGCAGATCCTCGCGGCCGACATGATCGTGCTCAACAAGGCCGACCTGATGGACGCGGCGACGGCGGCGCGGGCGCGCGGCGTCGTGGACGCCCACCGCCGCGCCGCGACCAAGGTGGTGGCGGCGCGGGACGGCGCCGTCGATCCGCGCGCGCTGCTCGGCATCGGGGCGGCGGCCGAGGACGACCTCGCGAACCGCCCCTCGCACCACGACGGCGTCGACGGCGAGCACGACCACGACGACTTCGACACCTTCACCGTGGCCTTCGACGCGGTGGCCGAGCCCGAGGCGCTGGAAGCGCGCCTGAAGGCGGCGGTCGCGCGCCACGACATCCTGCGCGTGAAGGGCTTTCTGGAGGTGCCGGGCAAGCCGATGCGCCATGCGGTGCAGGGCGTCGGCGACCGCTTCGAGCGTTACTTCGACCGGCCCTGGGCCGCCGGCGAGGCGCGCCGCGGCGAGCTCGTGGTGATCGGGCTGAAGCCTCTGGACGCCGGAGCCATCGCGGCCGAACTGGGCGGGCGGCTTTCGTCCGCGGCGGGGGGCTGACGGCCGATGCATCTTCTGGCCGCGCAACCGGGACAGGTGTCGGACGGCGCCGGGGCGATCGACCTGGGGCAGGATCCGGGCGAGATCGTCGTGCTGTCGGCCGCCGACACGGAACTCGCGCTGCTCGCCGAGGCCGCCCGGCGACGGCCGGCGGGCGCGCCCAGCCTGCGGCTCGCCAATGTCCTGCGACTCGGCCACAACCTCTCGGTCGACACCTATGTCGACAAGGTCGTGGCGCGGGCCCGGGTCGCGGTCGCGCGGCTCCTGGGCGGCGCGGCCTACTGGCGCTACGGCGCGGACGAGGTCGCCGAGGCCGCCCGGCGGAACGGCGTCGCGCTGGCGCTGCTGCCGGGCGACGACCGGGAGGACGCCGAGCTGCGCGGGCTGTCCACGGTCGCGGACGCCGACTACGACCGGCTCTGGGCCTACCTGATCCACGGCGGCGCGGAGAACGCGGGGAGCTTCCTGGACCATGCCGCGGCCTTGGCCGGGCGCGGCGGCGCGGCGGCCGCGCCGCGGATCCTGCCCCGCGCGGGCTGCTACCGGCCCGGCCTCGGAGACCTGTCGCTCGAGGAGGTCGGCCGCCGCCGTCGGTCCGGCCGGCCGGTCGCGGCGGTCGTGTTCTATCGCGCGCTCGTCCAGTCGGGCGACACCGCGCCCATCGACGCGCTGGTCGCGGCGCTCGAGGCCGAGGGCCTCGACGCGCTGCCGCTCTACGGCCAGAGCCTGAAGGAGCCCGCCGCCGCGGCCTTCGTGGAAGAGGCGCTGGCGATCCATCCCCCGGCGGTCGTCGTCAACTGCATGGGCTTCGCCCTGGCCAGCCCCGGCGCCGAGCGCGGGCCGACGCCGTTCGACGGGGCCGATTGTCCGATCCTCCAGGCCGTGCTGTCGGGCGGAACCTTCCCGCGGTGGGACGAGGGCGCGCGCGGCCTCGCGCCCCGCGACATCGCCATGAACGTGGCGCTGCCGGAGGTGGACGGCCGCATCCTCGCCCGCGCCGTCTCCTTCAAGTCCGCCCGCCGCTGGGACGCGGCGACCCAGACGAACGTGGTGCGCCACGAACCCGCGCCCGACCGCGTCGCCTGGACCGCCAGGCTCGCGGCCTCGTGGGCGCGGCTGCGCGGGACGCCCGTGGGGGAGCGGCGGGTGGCGATCGTTCTCGCGAACTACCCCAACAGGGACGCGCGCATCGGCAACGGCGTCGGGCTGGATACGCCGGCCTCGGCGGCGCGCGTCCTGGCGGCCCTGTCGGCGGCGGGCTACCGCGCCGACGGCGCGCCCGGATGCGGCCGGGCGCTGATCGACGCGCTTCTGGCCGGCCCGACCAACGCCCTCGATGGCCGGGTCCCGAAACGGTCCGGCGCGCGGCTCCCGCTGGCGGACTACCGCGCGCGGTTCGCCGCGCTGCCCGAGGCGGTCCGCGACGCGGTCGCCGGGCGGTGGGGCCGCCCGGAGGCGGACCCCTGCGTCGCCGCGGGCGCCTTCCGGCTCGCCATCCACCGCTGGGGCGACGTCGTCGTGGGCGTGCAGCCGGCGCGCGGCTACAACATCGATCCCAAGGCGACCTATCACGACCCCGACCTCGCGCCGCCGCACGGCTATCTCGCGTTCTACATGTGGCTCGCCGGGACGTTCGACGCGCACGCCGTCGTGCATCTGGGCAAGCACGGCAACCTGGAATGGCTGCCGGGCAAGGCGCTGGCGCTGTCGCGGGCGTGCTTCCCGGAGGCGGCCTTCGCGCCCGTGCCCCACCTCTACCCCTTCATCGTCAACGACCCCGGCGAGGGCGCCCAGGCCAAGCGGCGCGCGTCGGCCGTCATCATCGACCACCTGACGCCCCCGCTGGCGCGGGCGGAAACCTACGGCGGCCTGCGCGACCTCGAGGCGCTCGTCGACGAATACTTCGAGGCCGGCCAGACCGACCCGCGCCGCCTGCCGGTCCTGGCGCGCGACATCCTGGATCTGTGCGCGGCGACCGGGCTGGACCGGGACTGCGGCATCGGCGCGGGCGACGACGAGGCCGCCCGGCTCGCCAAGCTCGACGGCTACCTCTGCGAGCTCAAGGAGATGCAGATCCGCGACGGCCTCCATGTCTTCGGCGAGACGCCGGAGGGCGGCCTGAAGACGTCGCTCCTGGCGGCGCTGACGCGCGCGCCGCGCGGCGACGGCAAGGGCGGCGGCGCCTCGCTCGTCCGCGCCCTGGCCGCGGATCTGGCGCTCGGGTTCGACCCGCTCGACCCCGACATGGCGGCGCCGTGGACGGGTCCGCGCCCCGGCGCGCTGGCCGCGGTCTCCGGCGATCCCTGGCGCTCGACGGGCGACACGGTCGAGCGGCTGGAAATGCTGGCCACGGCCCTGATCGGCGGCGAGTCGGCCCGCCCGCCCGCATGGTCCGCGACGGCGGCGGTGCTGGACGAGATCGCCCGCCGCCTCCGTCCGGCGGTCGAGGCCTGCGGCGAACGCGAGATCGCGGGCCTGCTGGCCGGGCTCGACGGCCGGTTCGTCGAACCCGGCCCCTCGGGCGCTCCGTCGCGCGGCAGGCCCGACGTGCTGCCCACCGGGCGCAACTTCTATTCGGTGGACACGCGCGCGGTGCCGACGCCGGCGGCCTGGCGCCTGGGCTGGGCCTCGGCCGCGCGGCTCGTCGAGCGCCACGCCCAGGACCACGGCGACTGGCCGCGGGCGGTCGCGCTCTCGGCCTGGGGCACCGCCAACATGCGGACCGGCGGCGACGACGTCGCGCAGGCCCTGGCGCTGCTGGGCGCGCGGCCCACCTGGGAGCCGAGCAGCGGCCGGGTGACCGGCTTCGAGATCATGCCCGCCGGGGTCCTCGGACGGCCGCGCGTCGACGTCACGCTCAGGGTCTCCGGGTTCTTCCGCGACGCCTTCCCCGCGCTCGTCGACCTCGTCGACAGCGCCGTCCGCGCGGTGGCCGCGCTCGACGAGGACGAGGCGGTCAATCCGCTGGCCGCGCGGGTCCGCGCCGAACGCGCGCGCGCGGTGGACGAAGGCGCCGACGGCGCGGAGGCGGCCGGACTGGCGGCCACGCGGGTGTTCGGCTCCAAGCCCGGAGCCTACGGCGCCGGGCTGCAGGCGCTGATCGACGAAGGCGGCTGGGACCATGCCGACGATCTGGCGCGCGCCTA
Source organism: uncultured Alphaproteobacteria bacterium (assembly GCA_958295695.1). Classification (GTDB taxonomy): domain Bacteria; phylum Pseudomonadota; class Alphaproteobacteria; order SP197; family SP197; genus SP197. The sequence continues at coordinate 386,735 of OY282363.1, forward strand.
TGTCGCCTGGTCGGGCTACGCCTATGGCGCGGGCGCCGAGGGCCGGGCCGCCCACGGGCTCTTCGAGCGGCGGCTGGCCCATGTCGAGGCGGTGGTCCACAACCAGGACAACCGCGAGCACGACCTGCTCGATTCCGACGACTACTACCAGTTCGAGGGCGGCGCGACCGCGGCGGTGCGCAAGGCCGCGGGCCGCCAGCCGGCGGTCTACCACAACGACCATTCCCGCCCCGAGAACCCGAAGATCCGCACGCTCACCGAAGAGATCGCCAGGGTCGTGCGCGCCCGCGCGGCGAACCCGAAATGGATCCGGGGCGTCATGCGCCACGGCTACAAGGGCGCCTTCGAGATGGCGGCCACGGTCGACTACCTGTTCGGCTTCGCGGCCTCGGCGCGCTGCGTCGCCGACCACCACTTCGACGCGGTGTTCGACGCCTACCTGGGGGACCCGGAGGTCCGGGACTTCCTGGAGGACGCGAACCCCCATGCGCTGCGCGACATCGCCGCGCGGCTGGCCGAGGCGCGGGCGCGGGGCCTCTGGACGCCGCGCCGCAACAGCGCGGCGGCGGTCCTGGACGGCCTGATCGCCGGAACGGCGGGCGAGGAGGAGGCGGCATGAACGAGAACGGGACCGCTCCGGACGTCAACGAGCGCCACCGCGAGAGGATGAAGAAGCGCAAGGCCGCGCGAGACCGGCTGATGACGGGCAAGACCGAGGAGCGGGGCCTCGTCATCGTCCACACCGGCAAGGGCAAGGGCAAGTCGTCGGCGGCCTGGGGCATGGCCCTGCGCTGCATCGGCCACGGCTTCAGGATCGGCGTCGTGCAGTTCATCAAGGGCCGCGGCGAGACCGGCGAACACAAGCTCTTCCGCCGGTTTCCGGACCTCGTGACCCACAGGATCATGGGCGAGGGCTTCACTTGGGAGACCCAGGACCGGGAGCGGGACATCGCCGCGGCGACGGCGGCCTGGGAGGCGTCCAAGGCGCTCATGGCCGATCCGGGGATCCGCATGGTGATCCTCGACGAGCTCAACGTCGCCCTGCGTTACGGCTATGTCGATCTCGACGACGTACTCGACGCGCTGGCCCGCAAGCGGCCCGGTCTCCACGTCGTGGTCACCGGGCGCAACGCGAGGGACGAGCTCGTCGAATTCGCCGACCTCGTGACCGAGATGACGCTCGTCAAGCATCCGTTCCGGGAAGGCGTCAAGGGCCAGCCCGGCGTCGAGTTCTGAGATGGAGGACCGCCAATGACCGGACGTTTCATCGCCCCGCTTCTTGCCGCGATCGTCCTCGCGGCGCCGCTGTCGCGGGCCGCGGCCGGGGACGAGCAGAGAGTGGTGGACGAGGCCGCCGACACCGTCTTCGAGCTGCTCTCCGACCCCCACTTCGGGAACCTGCGGGGCCTGCTCGAACGGGCGCGCGGCGTCGTGATCGTGCCGCGGCTGGCGAAGGCCGGCCTCATCCTCGGCGGCGAGGCCGGACGCGGGGTCATCCTGGCGCGCGACCCCGACACCGGCGAATGGAGCCATCCCGCCTTCCTCGACATCGGTTCGGCCAGCATCGGGTTCCAGATCGGCGCCTCGGAGACCCGGATCGTGCTCGTCGTCGTGACCGGCCCGGGCCTCGAGGCGATGCTGCGCGAGAACATCGAGGTCGGCGCCGAGGCGTCCGTCGCGGCGGGACCGGTCGGCGCCGAGGTGGAGGCGGCGACGACCTCGACCGAACTCACCGAGGACATCTACGCCTACGGCGCGAGCGAGGGCCTGTTCCTCGGCGTCGCGATCGAGGGCACGGTGCTGATCCCCGACCAGGACGCCAACATGGCCTACTACGGCCAGCCCGCCACGACCCGCGAGGTGATCCAGGCCGGCGAGGTCTGGAACACGGGCGCCGACATCCTGCGCGCCGCGCTGAAGGGCGAGACCTGAGAATGGCGACCCCCGCCGTCATGGTGCAGGGCACGGGTTCGGACGTCGGCAAGTCGCTGCTCGTCGCGGGCCTTGCGCGCGCCTTCGCCCGGCGGGGCCTCGGGGTGCGGCCCTTCAAGCCGCAGAACATGTCGAACAACGCCGGCGTCACCGCCGACGGCGGCGAGATCGGCCGCGCCCAGATGCTTCAGGCCCGCGCCTGCGGCGTGGCGCCCAGCATCCACATGAACCCGGTGCTGCTGAAGCCCCAGTCCGAGAAGGGCGCGCAGGTGGTGGTCCACGGCAAGGTCCGCGGCGCCTGCGACGCGCGCGCCTACCACGCGCTCAAGCCGCGGCTTCTGGAGAGCGTGATCGAGAGCTTCGACCGGCTTTGCGGCGAGGCCGACCTCGTGCTCGTCGAAGGGGCGGGATCGCCGGCCGAGGTCAACCTGCGGGCGGGCGACATCGCCAACATGGGGTTCGCCCGCGCCGCCCGCGTGCCGGTCGTGCTGGTCGGCGACGTCGACCGGGGCGGGGCGATCGCGGCCATCGTGGGCACGATGTCCCTGCTGGACGGCGACGAGCGCGGACGGGTGCGGGCCTGTTGCGTCAACAAGTTCCGCGGCGACGTCTCGCTCTTCGACGACGCCCTCGGCGTCATCCGCGAGCGCACGGGTCTCGATTGCCTCGGCGTCATTCCTCACATGCCCGCCGCGCGCCGCCTGCCGGCCGAGGACGCGGTCGCGCTCGACGGCCGCGCGGGCCTGGGACCGGCGCCGGACGCCGCGATCAAGGTGGCGGCGCCGCGTTTCGGCCGCATCGCCAATTTCGACGATCTCGATCCCCTGGCCGCCGAGCCGGACGTGACCGTGACGGTGGTGGAGCCGGGCGACGCGCTGCCGGGCGACGCCGACCTCGTCGTGCTGCCGGGGTCCAAGAGCACCAGGGGCGATCTCGCCGCCGTCAAGGCGAACGGCTGGGACATCGACCTCGCGGCCCATGTCCGGCGCGGCGGCTGGGTCGTGGGCCTGTGCGGCGGCTACCAGATGCTCGGCCGCTCGGTGAGCGATCCCGGCGGGATCGAGGGCGCGGCCGGCGCGGCGGCGGGGCTGGGACTGCTCGATCTCGACACCGTGCTGGGCGGCGACAAGCGGCTGGCGGCGGCCCGGGGCCGGGACGTCGCGACCGGCCAGCCGGTGTCGGGCTACGAGATGCATATCGGCGCGACCGAGGGGCCCGACCGCGCCCGCCCGATGGTCAGGCTCGAGAGCGGCGAGGACGGCGCGGTGTCGGCCGACGGCCGGGTGATGGGCTGCTACCTGCACGGGCTCTTCGCGTCCGACCGCTTCCGTCACGCCTTCCTGTCGCGCCTGCGGGCGCGCGCCGACAGCGGGGTGGCCTTCGAGGCCGGCGTCGAGGCGGCGCTCGACGAGGTCGCCGGCGCGATCGAGGCGGCGACCGACCTGGGCCGCTGGCTGGAGATCGCCGGTGAACGCTGATCGCTCCTCCCTAGGGGCCCCACGCCAGCAGGCCCACGCTGGCCGCGGCCCACAGGGCGCAGGCGCGGACATAGAGCCGCAGCGTGGCGTCGATGTCGTCGGGCGTGCAGCGGGCGCGGCCGTCGCCCATCCAGGCGCCGCGCGCCGCCTCGCCGCGGTAGCGGCGGGGTCCGGCGACGGCCAGACCGAGCGCGCCGGCGAACGCGGCCTCGGGCCAGCCGGCGTTGGGCGACGTGTGACGGCGCGCGTCGCGCGCCATCGCCCGGAGCGCCCGCCCCGGATCGGCGCCCCGCGTGGCGACGGCCGCCGCCGCCACGACGAGGCCGGAGAGCCGCGCGGGCGCCAGGTTCACGAGGTCGTCGAAGCGCGCCGAGGCCCAGCCGAACGCGAGGTGCCGACCGGTCCTGTGGCCGATCGTGCTGTCGAGCGTGTTGACCGCCTTGTAGGCCGCGAGCCCCGGCAGGCCCAGGAGCAGGTACCAGAAGACCGGCGCGACGACGCCGTCGGAGAAGTTCTCGGCGCAGCTCTCGATGGCGGCCCGGCAGACCCCGTGCCCGTCGAGCGCGTCGGGGTCCCGCCCGACGATCCGCGACACGGCCTCCCGGCCGCCTCCGAGCCCGTCGCGCCGCAGCGCTCCGGCGACCCGCGCCACATGGTCGTGGAGGTCGCGCTGGGCGATCAGCGAGAAGGCGGCGAGGGCCTCCAGGATCCCGCCCCACGCGGTGCTCCAGGAGAGCCGGGAGACGGCGAGGCCGAGGCCGGCCGAGGCCGCGACGACGACGACGAGCAGCAGCGCGCCCTTGAGACGCCGGGCGGGCGAGCCGGGCCGGTTGAAAGCGCGGTCGGCCCAGTCCGCGGCGGCGCCCAGCAGCGCGACCGGATGCGGTATGCGGGACCACAGCCAGCGGGGATCGCCGATCAGGGCGTCGAGGAGAAGCGCCGCCGCCAGCACGGCCGGCGACGCGATATCGAACGGCATGGCGCCTCCTTGCGGCGGATCGCGGCGGGCGTCAACGCGGAGCGAAAAGCGGAAGGGGATCGGGGGAGATGAGCGACACGGCGGTGATGCTGTGCGGGCACGGCAGCCGGGACGAAGGCGCGATCGCGGAGTTCGCCGCGGTCGCCGGGCTGCTGCGGGAGCGCTTCGACTGGCCGCTCGAATACGGTTTCCTCGAGTTCGCCACGCCGGTCATCCGCGACGGCCTCGACAGGCTGCGCGAGGGCGGCGCCCGACGGATTCTCGCGGCGCCCGGCATGTTGTTCGCCGCCGGCCACGTCAAGAACGACGTGCCGAGCGTCCTGAACGCCTACGCCGCGCGGCACGGCGTCGACATCCGCTTCGGCCGCGACCTCGGGATCGACACGCGCCTGATCCGGGCCGCGGGCGAACGGGTGAGGGAGGCGATGGAGACGGCCGACCGGGAGCGCGGCGCCGTCGCGCCCCACGGCACGCTGCTTCTGACCGTGGGCCGCGGCGCGTCGGACCCGGACGCCAACTCCAACGTCGCCAAGGTTTCGCGCATGCTGTGGGAGGGGCTCGGCTTCGGCTGGGGCGAGACGGCCTACTCGGGCGTCACCTTCCCGCTGGTGAAGCCGGCGCTGGAGCATGTCGCGAAGCTCGGCTTCAAGCGGATCGTGGTGTTCCCCTACTTCCTCTTCACCGGGGTCCTGGTGCGCCGCATCTACGACGCGGCCGACGAGGCGGCCGCGGAGTGTCCGGAGGTCCAGTTCGTCAAGGCGGGCTATCTCAACGACCATCCCCTGGTGGTCGACGCCTTCGTGGCGCGCGTGCGCGAGATCCTGGACGGCGCCGGCAACATGAACTGCCAGACCTGCAAGTACCGCGAGCAGGTGCTGGGCTTCGAGGACGAGGTCGGACTCAGGCAGGAAAGCCACCACCACCACGTCGAGGGCGTCGGCACGGGAGCGGCGCACGCTCACCGCCACCGCCATGGCGACCACGGCCACCACCCCTACCCCCACGCCGGCCATCCGCTGGGGCCGAAGACCCTGAAGGCCTGATCGCGCCCATGCCGCTGTTCGACGCCTACCTCATGGTCGACTGGAGCGCGGCGGCGGAGCCGAAGACCGGGAAGGATTCGATCTGGTTCGCGCTGGCCGAACGGACCGGGGCGGGTTTGCGGCTCGACCGCCCGGAGAACCCGTCGACGAGGGCTTGCGCTCTCGGCGGGCTGGAGAAGTTGCTGGACGATTTGCTGAAGCAGGAGAGGCGGGTGCTGGCCGGCTTCGACTTTCCCTTCGGCTACCCGGCGGGAACGGCCGAGGCGCTGGGACTTGAAGGCGAGCCCTGGCGCGCGATGTGGATGTTGTTGGAAGAGGAAATCGAGGACGATTCGAAGAACCGCAACAACCGCTTCGAGGTGGCGAACCGCTTGAATCGCAGGCTTGGCCGGAAAGGCGGCCCGTTCTGGGGTGTGACGGGGAGGCAAGGCCATAGCCACCTCCACTCCCATGGTCCGAAAAAGTCCTGCTATGCCTACAACCACGGCTTCGCCGAAAGACGGCTCGTCGAAGATCGCTACGTTCGCAAGGCGCAACCGGTGTGGAAGCTCGCCTATAGGGGCGCGGTCGGGAGCCAGACCCTGATTGGCCTGCCGATCCTCCGGAAGCTGCGCGGGCGTTTCGGGGATTGCTGCCGCGTCTGGCCCTTCGAGACCGGGTTGAAGAAGCTCGCCGGGGAAAACCTTCCCGCCATCCTGCTGGCGGAGATCTATCCCTCGCTGGTCGAACCCCGTTCCATGCGTCGCGACGTGAAGGATTCGCAACAGGTCCAGGCCATGGCTCTCTATCTGGCGCGGCTGGATTGCCGCGGCGAACTGGCGGCGGTCTTCGAGGCCCCCCCCGACCTGAAGGGGGCCGAACGGCGCCGGGTAAAGCGCGAGGAAGGCTGGATTCTCGGCGTGACGACAAGGAACGGGCGGCCCGATCCCATCGACATCGACGGCGCCCGTCTCCGCCATGGCTGAAGCCTCCGCCAGCGCCGCCGCCACCGGCTTCGCCTATCTCAACGACGGCGAGGCGATCCGCGCCGAGTCGCGGCGCATCATCGAGGCCGAGGCCGATCTCGCGGTCCTGCCGCCCGCGCTCCGACCGCTTGCCGTGCGCCTCGTCCACGCCTGCGGCATGACCGACATCGTGGCGGACCTCGAAGCGAGCGAAGGCGCTCTCGAACGCGGGCGGAGGGCGCTCGGCGCCGGCGCGCCCATCCTCTGCGACGTCGAGATGGTGGCCAAGGGCGTCGCCAGGCGGGGGCTTCCCGCCGCGAACCGCATCGTCTGCAAGGTGGCGACCGCGGCCGCGGCCAGGCGCGCGGCCAGACTCGGCGCGACGCGGTCCTGGGCCGCGGTCGACCTCATGGCGGCCGACCTCGACGGCGCCGTGGTGGCGGTCGGCAACGCGCCCACGGCGCTCTTCCGCGTCCTGGAGCTCGCCGCCGCCGGCGGACCGCGGCCGGCGCTGGCGATCGGCATGCCGGTGGGCTTCGTCGGCGCCGCCGAATCGAAGCGGGCGCTGGCCGGAAGCGGTCTCGACTACATCGCCGTCCACGGCCGCCGGGGCGGCAGCGCGCTGGCCGCCGCGGCCGTCAACGCGCTCATGGGAGGGATCGGATGACGCCCTGGCTTTCGATCGTCGGCCTGGGAGAGGACGGGCTCGACGGACTGGCGCCGGCGGCCCGCGCCCTCGTCGACAACGCCGAGGTGATCGTCGGCGGCGCGCGCCATCTGGCGCTCGTCGGCGAGACCGCGGCCCGGACCCACGCCTGGGACAGTCCGCTGAAGAAGACGGTCGAGCTCCTGGCCGGCTACGAGGGCCGCCGGGTCTGCGTGCTGGCGACCGGCGATCCCATGGCCCACGGCGTCGGCGTGACGCTGATGCGCCGCTTCGGCCGCGAGGCCGCGGTCGTGCTGCCGGGCGTCTCTGCCTTCGCGCTGGCCCGCGCGCGGCTCGGCTGGCCGCTCGCCGAGACCGTCCAGCTCACGCTCCACGGCCGTCCGCTCGACCTGGTCAACGCGCACCTGACGCCGGGCCAGAAGCTCCTGATCCTGTCGGAGGACCGCGCCACGCCGGGCAAGGTCGCGCGGCGGCTCGTCGAGGCCGGTTTCGGAGCGAGCCCGATCCACGTCCTGTGCCGTATGGGCGGTCCCCGCGAGCGGCGCTTCTCCGGCACGGCGTCGGACGGCGTCGCGGACGCGGTGGACGATCTCAACACCCTGGCGGTCGAGCTGGTCGCGGAGCCCGGCGCGGCCGTCCTGCCCCGCGCGCCGGGCCTGCCCGACGACGCCTTCCGCCACGACGGCCAGATGACCAAGCGCGAGGTGCGCGCCGTGACGCTCGCGGCGCTGCAACCGATGCCGGGCCAGCGGCTGTGGGACGTGGGCGCGGGCTGCGGATCGGTCGCGATCGAGTGGATGCGCGCAGCCGACCGCGCCTCGGCCATCGCCGTCGAACGGCACGCCGGACGCCGCGCGCTGATGGCCGAGAACGCCGCCGCGCTCGGCGCGCCGGGCCTCGCCGTCGTCGCCGGTTCCGCGCCCGGCGCCCTCGACGGGCTGGACGCGCCGGACGCCGTGTTCATCGGCGGAGGGGTCACGGCCGACGGCGTGGCGGGGGCCTGCTGGGACGCGCTGCCGCGGGGAGGCCGGCTGGTCGCCAACGCCGTGACGCTCGAAAGCGAGCACGTGCTCGCGGCGGCGCGCCGGCGTCACGGGGGCGAGCTCGTCCGCATCGCCATCTCGCGCGCCGAACCGGTCGGCGGGCTGACCGGCTGGCGGCCCCAGATGCCGGTAACCCAGTGGCGGGCGGTGAAGCCGTGACGCGGGGCACGCTCTACGGCCTGGGCGTCGGCCCGGGCGACCCCGAGCTCATCACTCTCAAGGCGCACCGGCTGCTGACCTCGGCGCCGGTCGTGGCCTATCCCGCGCCGGAGCATGGCGCGAGCCTGGCGCGCTCGATCGTGGCGGACTACCTGACGGGCGCGCGGACCGAAATCGCGATCCGCATGCCACTCGATCCCGGCCGGTTCCCCGCCGAGGCGGTCTACGACGAGGCCGCCGGGGAGATCGCCGGACATCTGGCCCGCGGCCGGGACGTGGCGGCGATCTGCGAGGGAGACCCGTTCTTCTACGGCAGCTTCATGTACCTCTTCGGCCGCCTGGCGGGCCGGCACCGGGTCGAGGTGGTGCCGGGGGTCTCGTCGCTCGTGGCCTGTCCGGCGGTCGCCGGCGCGCCGCTCGCCGCCCGCGACGACGTGCTTCTGGTCTGTCCGGGCGTCCTCGAGGAGGACGAGATGCGGCGCCGTCTGGCCGGCGTCGAGGCGGCGGCGATCGTCAAGGTGGGCCGCCACCTCGGCAAGGTGCGCCGGGTGCTCGAAACGCTCGGTCTGTCCGGGCGCGCCCGCTACGTCGAACACGCCACCATGGCCGGCCAGACGGTCATGCCGCTGGCCGAGACCGACGCGGCCGGGGCGCCCTACTTCTCGATGGTGCTGGTCCACCGGCGCGGCGAGGCCTGGCGACGATGACCCCGCCGTCCGGCGCCGCGGTGATCTGCCTGGGGCCGTCCGGGCTCGACGTGGCGCGCCGGGTCGCCGCCGCCTTGCCTGGGGCCGCCGTGCACGGCCTGGCGCGCCGGGTCGCCGGCGCCGACGTGGCGTTCGAGGACGCCATGGACCACGTCGCCGCGCTCTTCGCGGCCGGCGTGCCGGTGGTCGGCGTGTGCGCCGCGGGGATCCTCATCCGTGCGGTGGCGCCCCTGCTGGGAGACAAGCGGAGCGAGGCGCCGGTCGTGGCCGTCTCGGACGATGGCGCGTCGGTCGCGCCGCTTCTGGGCGGGCACCGCGGCGCCAACGCGCTCGCGCTCGCCTGCGCCCGCGTCCTGGCCGGCCACGCGGCGGTGACGACGGCGGGCGACGTGCGCTTCGCCGCGGCGCTCGACGATCCGCCGCCCGGCTGGCGGTTGCGCGATCCGGACGCGGCCCGGGCCGTCATGGCGGACATGCTCGCGGGCGGGACCGCCCGGCTCGCGGTCGAGGCGGGCGACGCCGGCTGGCTGCGCGAAAGCGGCCTGCCCTTCGGCGACGACGGCGGTCCCGTGGTCCGGGTGACCGACCGGGCCGGCGCCGCGGCCGATCTGGTGGTCCATCCGCCCGTGCTGGCGCTCGGCGCGGGCTGCGAGCGGGGTTGCGATCCGGCGGAACTCTCCGGCCTGGCGGACCGCGCGCTGCGCGACGCGGGGCTCGCGCCGGGCGCGGTGGCCTGCGTGGCGAGCCTCGACCTCAAGGCGGACGAGCCCGCCATGCTCGTCCTCGCCGAGTCGCTGGACGCGCCTTTCGTCGCGTTCGACGCGGCGCGGCTCGAGAGGGAAGCGCCGCGGCTCGCGACGCCGTCGGAGGCTGTCTTCGCCGAGGTCGGTTGCCACGGCGTGGCGGAGGGCGCGGCGCTGGCCGCGGCCGGGCCGGACTCCGAATTGGTCGTCGCCAAGGTCAAGTCGCGCCGGGCGACCTGCGCGGTCGCGCGGGCGCCTCGCGGGATCGCCGCCGGGGCGATGGGATCGAGGCCGGGACGCCTGACGCTGGTGGGGCTCGGCCCCGGCGACGCCGCGCTGCGCACGCCCGAGGCGAGCCGGGCGATCGCGGCGGCGAGCGACCTCGTCGGCTACGGCCTCTATCTCGATCTCGCCGGGCCGCTGACGCGCGGCAAGAGCCGGCACGATTTCCCGCTGGGCGAGGAGACCGAACGCTGCCGCGCCGCCCTCGACCTCGCCGGCGCGGGCCGCCGCGTCGCGCTGCTGTGCTCGGGCGATCCCGGCGTCTACGCCATGGCGAGCCTGGTCTACGAGCTGCTCGACCGGGAGGCCGAAACGGCCTGGCGCGGAGTCGGGATCGACGTGGCGCCCGGCGTCTCGGCCCTGCAGATCGCCGCCGCGCGGGCCGGAGCGGCCCTCGGTCACGACTTCTGCGCGATCTCGCTCTCGGACCTCCTGACGCCGCGCGAGACGGTGCTGGAGCGGGTCCGGGCGGCGGCGGCGGGCGACTTCGCGATCGCCTTCTACAATCCGGCCTCGAAGCGTCGGCGCGACCTGCTGGAGGAAGCCCGCGCGATCCTCCTCGGCCGACGGCCCGGCCATACGCCGGTCGTCATCGGCCGCCTGCTGGGCCGCGCGGGCGAGGACGTCCGGCACGTCACGCTCGAGACCCTGGAGGTCGGCGATGTCGACATGATGTGCACGGTTCTCGTCGGCGCGTCGACCACGCGCCGCATCCGCCATCGCGGCGCGGAGGCCGTCTACACGCCGCGCGGCTACGCGGCCGGGCGCGGAGGGCCGGGATGACTGTCCACTTCATCGGCGCCGGGCCCGGCGCGCCGGACCTGATCACCGTGCGCGGGCTGAACCTCATCGGGGCCTGCCCGGTCGTGCTCTACGCGGGCTCGCTCGTTCCGCGGGAGATCGTGGCCCGGGCGGCGCCCGGCGCCGCGGTGACGGACACCGCGCCGCTCCATCTCGACGAGATCGTCGCGCTGATCGACGACGCCCACCGCGCCGGCCACGACGTCGCGCGCGTCCATTCCGGCGATCCCTCGCTCTACGGCGCCATCGCCGAGCAGATGCGGCGGCTGGACGAGCTCGACATCCCCTACGACGTGACGCCGGGCGTGCCCGCGTTCGCGGCGGCGGCGGCGGCGCTCCGGACCGAGCTCACCCTGCCCGGCGTCAGCCAGACCGTCGTCCTGACCCGCACCGCCGTGCGCGCGACGGCGATGCCCGAGGGCGAGGACCTCGCCACCCTGGCGGCCTCCGGCGCGACGCTGGCGATCCATCTCTCGATCAACAACCTCGCGCGGGTCGTGCGCGCGCTCGCGCCGCTCTACGGCGAGGACTGTCCCGCGGTCGTCGCCCACCGGGTGAGCTGGCCCGACCAGGCCTTCGTCGCCGGCACGCTCGCCGACATCCGGCCGAAGGTGAAGGAGGCCGGCTTCACCCGCACCGCGCTCATCCTGGTCGGCCGCGTGCTGGGCGGCGCCGGGTTCCGCGACAGCCGGCTCTACGACGCGACGCACCGCCACGCGCTGCGGCCGGGGCGGTAGCGCCCGTCCCTCGATACGGTCCTTCGGGACCTGCTCGGGATGAGGGCGGGAGGGTTCGCGCGCTCACCGCGTCCCTCGCTCCGGGCCCGTCGAAGGGGGCCGCCCCTTCGACGGGCCCGGGGACCGCCGCCGCTCCCGGTTCGAGACGATGGGACGCCGCTCCATGGCTTGCTTGCCGCTCGCGGCGGGTGGCCCCGCGGACCGCGCCCGCCAAAGCCGGAACCGCTCTCAGGCCGTCAGGCCGCCGTCGATCACGAGCGTCTGGCCGGTGATGTAGGCCCCGGCGCCGGCGAGGAACAGGACGCCCTCGGCGTAGTCCTCGGGCAGGCCCTTGCGTCCGAGCGGGACGCGGCCGATCCGGGCGTCCTCCTCGTCGTCCGGCCATCGGCATTCCCAGGGGCTGTCCACGAGGCCGGGCGCGACGGCGTTGACGCGGACATCGGGCGCGAGCGCCTTGGCCAGCCCCCTGGTCATGGCGATCAGCCCGGCCTTGCTGGCCGCGTAGGCGGTCGACGAGCCGGCGCCGGTGAGGCCCGCCACCGAGCAGGTGTTGACGATGACGCCCTTCGACCGGCGCAGGGCGGCGACCGCGGACCGGGCGCAGCGGTAGGGGCCGACCAGGTTGACCGAGAGGATCCTGTCCCACGTGTCCTCGCCGAGGGCCTCGAGGTCGGCCGGCGGCACGGGCGACGCCGTGGCGGGCGTGCCGGCGTTGTTGACCAGGTGGTCGAGGCCGCCCAGGTCCGAGATCGCCCGTTCCGTCATGCGGCGGCAGTCCTCGCCGTCGCCGACGTCGCCGGGCGCGGCCAGCACGTCGAGGCCGGCGTCCCCGAGACGCGCGACCTCGCGGTCGAGGCCGGGGTTGCCGGGCAGGTCGTTCATGGCGACCCTCGCGCCGTTGCGCGCGAACAGCGCCGCCGCGGCGAGTCCGATGCCCGAGGCGGCGCCGGTGACCAGCGTCCGTTTGCCCGCGAGATCGACGCCGATCACCGCGCGCCCCGCAGTCCGAGCATCTCCCGCGCCTCGCCGGTCGAGGCGACGTTGCAGCCCAGCATGGCGACGATGCCGGCGGCCTTCTCCACGAGCTGGGCGTTGGTCGCCAGCACGCCGCGCTCCAGATAGAGGTTGTCCTCGAGTCCGACCCGGACGTGACCGCCCTGGTTGACGACCTCCGCGACCGTCGGCATCTGCCGGCGCGAGATGCCGAAACCGGACCAGACCGCGTCCGCGGGCAGCATCGAGCGCATGTAGGCCACCGTTTCGGGCGTCGCGGGCGCGCCCCAGGGTATGCCGAGGCAGAGCTGGAACATCGGCGGCGCGTCGATCAGGCCGTCGTCGACCATCTTGCGCGCGAGCCGCAGGTGGCCCGCGTCGAACACTTCGAGCTCGGGCTTGACGCCGGCCGCGCGGATGCGCCGGGCCATGACCTCGAGATGCCGGGGCACGTTGACGAAGGCGCGCTCGCCGAAGTTCATGGTGGCGACATCGAGGCTGCAGACCTCGGGCAGGAGCTCCTCGACATGGGCCGTCCGCTCCTCCGGTTTCCTGAAGGCGCCGGGGTTGGCGTTGACCGCGGGGTCGTCCGGCGACGGCGTGAAGCCCGCGCCGGGGCCCGTCGTCAGGTTGATCGCGATGTCGCTGCCGGACTCGCGGATGCGCCCGACGACCTCGGCGTAGAGGTCCTTGCGCATCGACGGCGCGCCGGTCTCGGGGTCGCGCACGTGGATGTGGCAGATCGCCGCGCCCGCCTTGCCGGCGTCGACCGCGGCGCCGGCGATCCGTTCGGGCGTGACCGGGACCTTGTCGCTCTTGGCGACGGTGTCGCCGCTGCCGGTGACCGCGCAGGTGATGATGACCGACCGCGACATGGCCTTCCCCCTCGATGTCCGGGCGTTGCGATCCGACGATCCTATGGCGCGTCCGTCTTCGGTGGAAGCGCCACGATGTCCTTGTCGGCCGCGGCCTGTCGCGGAACGGACCCGCTCCGGGGGAGACGCGAACTGGCGCCGCCGTTCGCGGCCCCCTATCCTTCCGCCATGGGGAACGATCCGGGTTCCGGGCCGCGCGCCCGTCCGGCGCCGGCGTGGCTGCCGCGGGGTCCGGCCGAAGCGGCGGTGCTGGTCCTCTGCGCGGCCGGCCTGCGCGTCCTGCTGGAGCTCTGGCTGCCCGCCGCGGGGCCGGCGGTCCCGACGTTCGACGAGCCTGCGGACCGGGCCAGGGCGCTGCTGGGCGAGACCCTGGGCTGGTCCGTCCTGGCCCTGGCGTTCGCCCTCGCGGCCCGCCCGGTCCTGGCGCTCCCGCCCGGCGCCGCGCTCGGCGCCGGCGCGCTCGCCCTTCTGGCGCTGTCGGCCGGCGCGGTTCTGGGACGTTCCGCGCCCGGACTGTCGTTCGGCGAGACCGTCGCCGCGCAGGCCGCCGCGGCGTCCGTCGCGGCGCTGGTCCTGGGCGCGGTCCTGACGGGCCGGGCGGCGCCGTCCCTCGTCTTCTCGGTCGCGGTCGGCGCGCTGGCGGCGTGCTGGCCGGTCTTCATGCAGGGCCACGCCTTTCCGCCCGACGCCGCGGGCGCGGTGGCGGAGGGGGCGCGGCGCGCCTTCCCGCCGCACCTGCCGCCGCTCTTCGCGCTCGCGGGGCTCTGGCTGCTGCTGGGCGGCGCGGAGGTCCGCGAGCTGTGGCGCGCCGTCGGGCGGGACGCGCCGTGGCCCTTCTTCGGGTTCGTGGCGCTGGCGGTCGGCGGCGGCTGGATGGCGGCGGCGCGGGCGGAGAGCCTGTCCTCCGGGGTCCGGCTTTCCGCGCTGCTTCCGCCGCCGGCGGCCCATGGGGTCCTCGCGGCGATCCTCTCGCTCGCCCTGGCGGGCGCCGCCGCCGCCGCGGTCCGGGGCCGCCTGCGCCAGCGGGCGTCGACCGTGCGGCGCGGCGTCGTCGCCGCCATGGCCGCGTTCGCGGCGGTCCTGGCCGCCGGCGTCTCGCTCGATGTCCTGATCGCCGCCGCGGCCTTCGGCGCCGTTCTCCTCGCGGCGATCTGGCCGTCCGGGCCGGGGCGGCCGTCCCTGACGCTGGAGTTGGCCTTCGGCGGCGCCCTCGCCGCGGCGGCGTTCTGCGCCGGCGCCCTGGCCTTGCCGGAGTCCGGCGTCGCGCGCTTGCGCGACATGGCGCCGCTGTTGTGCGCGGCGGCCGCCGCGGGCGCGTCGATCGCCGGGCTCGCCCGCGTCGTCGACGAGGCGGCCGGCGGCCGTCCGGCGACAACCGGCCGGCCCCGTCTGGCCGCCGCGCTGTGGTGCCTCGACTTCGGCGCGGCGCTGGCGGTCGCCGCGGTCCTGACGGGGATCGGGACGCCGCTCCTGTGGACGGCGGCCGGCCTGGGCGCCCTCGGCTTCGCGGCCCATCTGGCGCTCGACCGGGGCTTCGCGCGCGCCGCGACGTTCTTGGCCCTCGTGCTGGCGTGGTCGGCCTCCGGCGCGCTGCTCGGCGTCGCCCTGCTGCTCGGTCGGTAGGCGCGCCCGCCGCCGCCGGACACGCGCCGGGCCGCGACCGCGGCCCGCGGCGGCGTGGCGTTCAGTCGAGCGAGAGGCCCGCGAAGCGCTTGCTGAAACGCGCCACCTGGCCGCCGGTGTCGACCAGCCGCTGGTTGCCGCCGGTCCACGCCGGGTGCGACTTGGGGTCGATCTCCAGCGTCATGGTGCCGCCTTCGCGGCCCCAGGTGGAGCGCGTGGTGAACTCGGCGCCGTCGGTCATGACGACCTTGATCTCGTGATAGTCGGGATGGATGCCGCTCTTCATGGCGCCGCTCGCTGCGTGGGCGCCGCCTTATAGGGGAGCCCGGCGGCGGCGGCAAGCCGCGGCCGCCCGACCCGCTTGTTGGGCCGCGGGGCCGCTGGTATAGGGGCGGCGTGCCGAGAGCCAGACGCAGGACGCCGGAGAACGGCGCCGGGGGGAGCGCCGGCGGGCGTCCGCGGAGCCGCGATCTCGCCCATCTGCGCCGTCTCGCGCCCTATCTGGCCCCCTACGGGAAACAGATCGCCGGCGCGTTCGCGGCCCTGCTGCTGGCGGCGGTCACCGTCCTGGGCCTGGGCGCGGGCCTGCGCGCGCTGGTCGACCGCGGCCTCGCGCGCGGCGACGAGAGCCTGCTCGACGGCGCGCTCGTCGCGCTGATCGCCATCGTCGTCCTGCTCGCCTGCGCCAGCTTCGCTCGCTTCTACCTTGTCTCCTGGGTCGGCGAGCGGGTCGTCGCCGACCTCCGGCGCGACGTCTATGCGCGGGTGATCGCCCTGCCGCCCGCGTTCTTCGAGGTCACGCGCACCGGCGAGGTGCTGTCCCGGCTGACGACCGACACGTCGGTGCTGCAGACCGTGGTGGGCTCCAGCCTTTCGATGGCGCTGCGCAACGTCCTGCTGCTGGTCGGCGGCACGGCGATGCTGGCGGTGACGAGCTTCGAGCTGACGGCCGCGGTGGCGCTCCTGGCGCCGGTCGTGCTGGTCCCGATCCTGGTGTTCGGCCGCCGGGTGCGGATCCTGTCCCGCCTGTCCCAGGACCGGATCGCCGATGTCGGCCACCGGATCGACGAGACCCTGAACGCCGTCCCCACGGTCCAGGCCTTCGCGCGGGAGGGGTTCGAGAGCGACCGCTTCGCCGGGACCGTGGAGGAGGCGTTCGCCGCCGCGGCCCGGCGCGTGCGGGCCCGCGCCTTCCTGACCGCCACCGTGATCCTGCTCGTCTTCGGCGGGGTCGGCGCGGTCCTGTGGATGGGCGGCCGCGACGTTCTGTCGGGCGCGCTCAGCGGCGGCGACCTGGCGGCCTTCGTGTTCTACGCGGTCGTGGTGGCGGGCTCCGCCGGCGCGCTCAGCGAGGTCTACGGCGACCTCCAGAGGGCCGCGGGCGCGGCCGAGCGGTTGAGCGAACTGCTCGCGGCCGAGCCGGCGATCGCCTCGCCCGCCTCGCCCGAGGACCTGCCGGAGCCGTCGCCGGGCTCCGTCGCGTTCAGGGATGTCGCGTTCCGCTATCCGGCGCGGCCCGACGAGGCGGCGGTCGATGGCGTGACCTTCGAGGCCGCGGGCGGCGAGACGGTGGCGCTGGTCGGGCCGTCCGGCGCGGGCAAGAGCACGCTGTTCGGGCTGCTCCTGCGGTTCCACGACCCGGACGGGGGCTCCGTCGCCGTCGATGGCGTCGACGCGCGCCGCGCGCGGCTCGACCGCCTGCGCGACCGCCTGGCGCTGGTGCCCCAGGAGCCCGCGATCTTCGGCGCGTCGATCGCCGAGAACATCCGCTACGGCCGGCCCGGGGCGAACGACGCCGACGTGCGCCGGGCGGCGGACGCCGCCTTCGCCACCGAGTTCGTCGAGCGCCTGCCCGACCGCTTCGCGACCTTCGTGGGCGAGCGGGGCGTCAGGCTCTCGGCCGGCCAGCGGCAGCGCCTCGCGATCGCGCGGGCGGTGCTGAAGGACGCGCCGATCCTGCTCCTGGACGAGGCGACGAGCGCGCTCGACGCCGAGAGCGAGCGCATGGTCCAGCAGGCGCTGGAGCGGCTCATGGAGGGCCGCACGACGCTCGTCATCGCCCACCGGCTGGCGACCGTCCTGAAGTCCGACCGCATCCTGGTCATGGACCGCGGCCGGATCGTCGAACAGGGCCGGCACGACGAGCTGGTCGCCGCCCGCGGCCTCTACGCGCGGCTGGCGGAGCTGCAGTTCGACCGGGCCGACGGCGCGTGAGGGAGGACGGCCCGGCCGAGGCGGACATCGTCGCCCGTCATCGAGGAGGGGGCACGTCATGACGCGCGATCCCATCCATCCGGGCGAGACGCCGCGCGAGGACCTCGACGCGCTCGGGATGAGCGCGGCCGAACTGGCCCGCCGGATCGAGGTTCCGGCGAACCGCGTCGCCGAAATCCTCAACGGCCGGCGCGCCGTCACCGGCGACACGGCGCCGCGTCTGGGGCGCTTCTTCGGGACGTCGGGCGAGTTCCGGCTCAACCCGCGGAAGCTCTACGAACCGCGGCGCGCGGAGCGGAAGAACGGCGCGGAGATCGCCCGGTTGCCGCCGCTGGGCGAGGGGGACCGGCGCGCGCCGGTCTGACGGGAGTCCCGCTCAGCGCATGAGCTGGCCGCCGTTCACGTCGAGGGTGGCGCCGGTGATGAAGTCGGAGTCGTCGGCGGCGAGGAACAGCACGCAGCGGGCGACGTCCCCGACCGTGCCCAGGCGGCCCGCCGGGATGACGTTCTCCACCAGGTTGTCGAGCCAGTCCTGGGGGGCGACGCGCACCATGTCGGTGTCGATGTAGCCGGGCGCCACGGCGTTCACGGTGACGCCCCTGGCGACGCTCTCCCTGGCCAGCGCCTTGGTGAAGGAGACGACGGCGCCCTTGGCCGCGCCGTAGGCGGTCTCGCCGAAGCTGGGGTGGAAGGCCGAGAGCGAGGCCATGTTCACGATGCGGCCGAAGCGGCGCGCGCGCATGCCGCCGATGACCCGGTGGGTGACGTTGAAGAAGCCGTTGAGGTTGGTGTCGATCACTTGGCGCCAGACCTCGGGCGCCATCTTGTGCAGGAACTTGTCGGGCGAGATGCCGGCGTTGTTGACCAGGACCTCGACCGGCCCCAGGGCGGCCTCGACCTCGGCCACGCCGGCCTCGCAGGCGTCGTAGTCCGACACGTCCCACTTGAAGGTCCCGACGCCCGCCTCGGCCTCGAGCGAGGCGGCGGCCCCGTCGTCGCTCCGGTAGTTCGCGGCGACCGCGTAGCCGGCCCCGGCCATCGCCATGGCCACCCCCCGTCCGATGCCGCGCGACGCGCCCGTGACCAGTGCGACCCGTCCCATGGCGCCCCTCCCTGCTGTAGGGTGTGAGTCGAGGATCGGCTTCAGCTTACCACGGGGCGGCCCGTGCGGGGACGAGAGGCCATGAGAAAGACCATGGGCGTCGCGCTGGCGCTCGCGGCGCTCGCCGCGACCGTCGTGTTCGGCGGATGGCTCCGGACGCCGGCGGAGACCGGCCCCGCGGCCGTCGATTGCTGGTTCGAGCCGCCATCCGGCGAACGGGTGGCGTGCTTTCGAATCCTCGTTCCCCGGGATCATGACGATCCGGACGAAGCGGCGTTCGACCTTCCCGTGGCCGTCATCGGGGGCGGCGCCGAGGCCGCCGGCGGTCCGGCCGTCGTGATGGTGAACGGCGGTCCGGGCGCCGCGAGTTTCGACACCGTCTATCCCGAATGGTCCATGACCCCCCTGTGGTTCGAGATAACGGAAGGGCTCCGCGCCGACCGCGACGTCGTGGTGTTCGACGCGCGCGGGACCGGCCGCTCGCGTCCCTCTCTCGACTGCCCCGAAGCGGACGGGGACGCCGCGGGCAGGACGGACCCGCCCGGTTCGGAAACGCCGTTCTTCCAGCGGCAATCCGGGAGCGTCGGAGCCTGCTGGAACAGGCTGGCCGCCTCGGGCCTGGACTTCGGCGCGATATCCACGACCGCGATGGCTCTCGACATCGCGACGATCGCGGAGAAGCTCGGCTACGAGACCGTCGACCTGTGGGCGTTCTCGTTCGGAACGCGCGTCGCTCTCGAGACGATGCGGCATCGCCCCGGCCTCGTCCGCGCCGCGGTGCTCGACAGCGCGCTTCCGACCCACGGCTCGGTGGATAACGATCTTCCATGGATGACGTGGCGCGCCTTCGAGCGGCTCTTCGATGACTGCGAACGGGATTCCCGATGCTCCGGGGCCTACCCGACCCTGCGCGACGATTTTCTCGATCTGGTGGAGACGTTGAACGAGGAGCCGCGGAGGCTCGCCGTCCATCGCGAAGACCGGTGGGGCGAGGGCGCGAGGGTTCTCATGAACGGCGACGACCTCGTCTTCTACGCCTACGACGCTTTCTACGTCACGGAAGCCCTGCGGTATCTGCCGGCGGTCATCGAGGCCGGCGCGCGGGATCCCGACAATCTCACGTGGTTCTACCGGTATCCGCTCCTTGCCGACTGGGGCTTGTCCGAAGGCGTGTCTCTGACGATCTGGTGCCGGGAGTTCGTGCCGTTCACCGACGAGGCGGAGTTGCGGGCGCAAGCCGAAATGTACGGTCCGGTCGCCGCCGCGGGAGCGGCGATCGCCACGACGCCCGCATGTTCGGACTGGCCGGTCGAACCCATGTCCCGGGAGAACCGCTCGCCCGTCGTGTCCGACGCGCCGGCGCTCTTCCTGAGCGGCGCATACGATCCCGTGACGCCCCCGCGATGGTCCGCCGAGATCGCGGAGGGTTTCCCGAACGCCACCCACCTTGTCTTCCGGGGAGCCGGACACAGCCCGAGCGCCGGCGAAGCATGCGCGGTGGCGACCGCGGTCCGGTTCCTCCGGAATCCCGGCGGCGACGGGGCTTTCGCCGAACCGGATTGCAAGCTGTACCGCGAACCTCCCGACTTCGTCATCCAGTGAGCGCGCGGGGACGAGAGGCCGTGAAGAGGAACACGGGCGTCGCGGTGGCGCTCGCGGCGGTCGCCGCGACCGTCGTGCTCGGCGGATGGCTCGAGACGCCGGCGGCGGGCCGGACCGGCTGCTGGTTCACGCCTCCGGGGTACGCCGCGGCCGAATGCCGCTATGTCGCCGTTCCGGCCTTCCGCGGGAGCGATCCGGGCGGTGAAGTCCTGCTCCCCGTCGCCACGATCTCGTCCAGCGCGAGGGGACCGGCGGAAGAAGTCCCCGTGGTCCTGATCGGCGGCGGTCCCGGCGGGTCCGTGTTCGAATCCGTTTGGCCCGAAAACGACCCCATGGCGGGCTGGTTCGAGACGGTCGCGCCGTTGATCCGCGAGAGGGACGCGGTCCTGTTCGATCAGCGTGGCGTGGGGCCGTCGGTTCCCAACATGAACTGCCCGGAGATCGACCGGCTCGCCGAAGAGGCGAGGAAGCCCGTTGGCGCCGACGCCGAAGAAGATTGGGGCCGGGAGTTCGACGCGCTGGAGGCCTGCGCGCGCCGCCTGCGGGCGGAAGGCGTGGACCCCGCCATGCTGTCGACGCCGGCGACCGCGCGCGACGTCATCGCCATTCTCGACGACCTCGGCCACGAGAAGGCCGACATCTGGGCGTTCTCCTACGGCGCCCGGGTCGCGTTCGCCCTCCTCCGGGACCACGGCGACCGCATCGGCCGCGTCCTGCTGGACGGCGTGATGCCGCCTTACGCCGACGGCGGCGACATGCCGGAATTGACGGCGCTGGCCTTCGGCAGGCTCTTCCAGGCGTGCCGGGACGATCCGGCGTGCGCGAAGGCGTTCCCCGGTCTCGAGGAACGCTTCGAGGCCGAAATCGAGCAACTGAACGCGCGCCCGCGGGCCATGGCGTTGCTGTCGGATCGCTGGAGCGGGTTCGCCCGGGTCGACGGCGACTCCGTGGTCCGCGGGATCCATGGATTCCTCTATTGGACCGAGGCCCTCCCCTACATACCGCTTTTCCTCTGGATCGCCCTCGATGAGAACGCGACCGTCTTCACCGCGTTTCTGGAGGTCTCGCACTACGGCGATTTCGGCCTCGACGAGGGTGTCAACGCGGCCCTGTGGTGCCGCGAGGCGCTCCCGTTCCTGGACGACGGGGAATTGCGGGCCGGTGTGGAGAAACACGGGGTCTACGGCCGTCCGTGGCGTCTTCTCGGCGATCCCGGATGGTGCGGGCCATGGAACGTCCGGCCGGCGGATCCCGAGGAGCGGCGGCCGGTTGGAAGCGAGCATACGGTGCTGCTGGTCAGCGGCTGGTTCGACCCCATCACGCCCTCCCATTACGCCGAGGCCGCCGCGGCCCATCTTCCCAACAGCCGCCATCTCGTCTTCAGGGGGGCCGGACACACGCCGACGGCGACCGAACCGTGCGCCGCCGAGTTCGCCGCGCGCTTCTTCACGTCCCCGCGACCCCTGAAAATCGAACCCCGGCATTGTCCCGTCTTCACGTCGCCGCCCGCGTTCGCGGTGGATCCCGCGCTCTTGGGGGATCTCTAGAACCTTGTCCTGTCGTCTTGAACCGGGAGCGGCGGCGGTCCCCGAGCCTGTCGAAGGGCGGCCCGGCGCGACTGGAGCCGTCCCGGGCCGGAAAACGCCGCGGCGACGCGCTCCGCCTCAACGCCCGCCGGCGGGCCGGCCCGACCGTTCCGTCGCCGTGGCGGCGGTCTGGCGGAACAGGATCCCGCGTTCCTCCTCGCCGGGCGGCGCGGTCCTCCGGTAGTCCTTGCCCAGGTCGACCGCGCGCCGGACGGCCGGCCGTTCCTTCACCGTTTGGCGCCAGCGCCGCACGTTGGGGAAGGCGTCGAGGCTCGCCGTGAGAGGTTTGGCGATCAGGACCCAGGGCCAGCAGATCATGTCGGCGATGGAATAGGCGCCGCCGACCAGCCAGTCGCGGCCCTCGAGCCGGCGCTCCAGCACGCCCAGGCAGCGGTCGTATTCGTTGCGGTAACGCTCCAGGGCGTAGGCGTTGTCGCCGGGCGCGTAGTTCACGAAGTGCGACAACTGGCCCGCCATCGGCCCTTGGTTCCCGACCTGCCAGAAGAGCCACTCCAGCGTCTCCTTCTCCAGCGCCGGATCGGGGCTCATGAAGCGGCCGGTCTTCCTCGCCAGGTAGTGCAGGATCGCGCCGGACTCGAAGACGCCGACGGGGCCGCCCGGCGCGTCCCGGTCGACGATCGCGGGGATGCGGTTGTTCGGGCTGACGGCGAGGAACTCCGGCCCGAACTGGTCGCCCCTGGCGATGTCGACCGGGATCGTGTTGTAGGGCGCGCCCAGCTCCTCCAGAAGGATCGCCGCCTTCCAGCCGTTCGGCGTGGGCCAGTAGTAGAAATCGATCATCGGCCGGCGCGTCCCGCCCGCTCCGCCGCGCCCCCGGACCGGGGGCCGAGGACGCCGGCGTCGCGCAGCGCCGCGATCTCGTCCGCCCGGAAGCCCGCCTCGGCCAGCACCTCTTGCGTGTGCTCGCCCAGGAGCGCGCCGGGCTGGCGCAGCTCGAAACCGGTCTTCGAGAAGCGCGCGGCGGGCCGGGCCTGGCGCAGGCGCCCCGCCGAGGGATGGTCGTGCTCCACGACGGCGCCGTTGGCCCGGATCTGGGGATGGCCGACCATGGCGGAGCGGGTCAGCACCGGGGCGCAGGGCACGCCCTCCGCCTCCAGCCGCGCCAGCCATTCGGCGCTCGTGCCCGCGCGCAGCGCCGCCTGCGTGAGTTCGAGCCTGGCGTCGATGTTCCTCTGCCGGTCCGCCGCGGTCCCGAAGCGGGGGTCCTCCAGCCACTCCGGCCTCCCCAGCGCGCGGGCGAGCGCCGCCCATTCCTTGTCCTGCTGCACGGCGACCGAGATGTAGCCGTCGGCGGTCTCGTAGATCAGGTCGATGAAGCTCTGGGCGTGCTGCTGGGCGATGGCGCCGCCGGTCACGGTCTGGCTCTCCATGTCGGAACCCCAGAGGAAGGCGACGACGCAATCGAGCATGGAGAGCTCGATGGCCTGGCCCTCGCCCGTCTTCTCGCGGGCGTAGAGCGCCGCGGCGATCGCCTGGGCGGCGACGACGCCGGTGAGCTTGTCGGGCAGGATCGTGCGGACCAGCCGGGGGCGCGCCTCGTCGGAGCCGGCCTGGACGGTGGCGAGGCCCGAGAGCGCCTGGACGAGCGGGTCGTAGACCGGCCTCGCGGCGTAGGGTCCGGCGAAGCCGAACCCCGAGATCGAGACATAGACGATGGCGGGCGCGCGGGCGCGCACGGCGGCCTCGCCCACGCCGATGCGTTCGGCCACGCCGGGGCGGAAGTTCTGCGCCAGCACGTCCGCGCCCTCGACAAGGCGCAGGAGCGCGGGCAGGCCGCCGGGCTTCTTGAGGTCGAGCGCGACCGAGCGCTTGTTGCGGTTGTTGTTGAGGAAGGAGGCCGCGAGGCCGGCGCCGTGGCGGGAGACCGAACGGGTGTGGTCCCCGCC
The DNA here is from genome assembly GCA_958295695.1 of uncultured Alphaproteobacteria bacterium. Taxonomy (GTDB): domain Bacteria; phylum Pseudomonadota; class Alphaproteobacteria; order SP197; family SP197; genus SP197. The sequence continues at coordinate 410,152 of OY282363.1, forward strand.
GGCGGCCGGGTTCTCGACCTTGATGACGTCGGCGCCCTGGTCGGCCAGCATCATCGTGGCCGACGGCCCCGAGACCATGCCGGTGAGGTCGATGACGCGGACGCCGTGGAGCGGTCCTGGCATGGCGGTTCCCGTGAACGCGGCGCGGGGGGCGCGGGCTCCAGATGGCCACGGCGCGCCCCCGGTTCAAGCCGCCGGCGGCGGCGGGTCCTCGGACGCCGGCGTCCCCGACGAGCGTTTCACGTGAAACGCAACGGGAACGACCCTCGCGGCCCCTCGAAGCGCCGGTGTCCGGTCCTTCATCGGAGACGACGCCCCAGTCTACGGTTCCCGGGCGGGGGCGTCACCCGCGCCGGACGCGGAACATGAAGAGGAGCGGGATCATCGCGAGGGTCAGGACGAGGGTGGCGAAGAAGGCGTTGTTGTAGGCGATCATGGCCGACTGCACGCCGATCTCCGCCTCCAGCGCCGCCATGCCGGCGGCGTCGGCGCGGGACCAGAGGCGCTCCATGGCGCCGTAGCGCAGGAGCTCGTTGAACGGCGTGATGTGCTCGGTGAGCGCGGCGTGGTTGATCTGGGTGTCGCGCAGGTGCCGGCCGACGATGGCGGCGACGCCGACGGAGCTGCCCAGCTCGAAGAAGAGGTAGAACAGCGAGTAGGCCTGGTCCTGCACCCGCCCCGTGAGGTGCGAGAGCGAGAGCGTGGTGATCGGGACCCAGATGAAGGCGCCGCCGAAGCCCTGGACGAAGCCGGTCCAGGCCACGTCGTTGAAGCGCACGTCGACCGTCCACCGCGCCATGAACCAGGCCGGGACGGCGAGCAGGATCAGCCCGAAGACCATCAGGGCGTGGGGCGCGAACCGCTCGGCGACGAACGCGAGGAGGATGAGGCCCGCCAGCACCCCGCCGCCGCGGAACACCAGCATGCGGCCGGTCTCGACCGGCGGGTAGCCCGCGATCTGCTGCAGCATCAGCGGCATCAGGAAGGTGGGCAGCACGATGATCGCCCCGATGAGCGTGAGCATGGTCATGCCCACCATGAAGTTGCGGTCCGCGAACAGCGCGCGGGGGACGAAGGGCCGCCGGGCGAAGAGCGTGTGGACGGCGAAGAGGTAGAGGAAGAAGCCGGCGGCGGCGAACTCCAGCGCCACTTCCGCCGATTCGAACCACTCCTCGCGTTCCCCGCGGGCGAGCGCCAGCTGCAGGACGCCGGCGCCGAGCACCAGGGTGGCGAAGCCGAACCAGTCGAACGGCTGGCTCCTGTCGGGCGCGCTCGAGGGCACGAAGAGCCAGGCGCCGATGAAGGCGACGACGCCGACCGGGACGGTGATGTAGAAGATCCAGGGCCAGCTGTAGGTCTCCAGCAGGAAACCGCCGCCGATCGGGCCGCCGACCGAACCCACCATGATGCCGATGCCCCAGATCGAGGTCGCCTTGCCGTGCAGGTGGCGCGGGAAGGCGTCGACCACGATGGTCTGGCCCAGCGGAATGAGCGGCGCGCCGACCAGGCCCTGGACGAAACGCCAGAGCGACGCCTCGATCAGGGTCTCGGACAGGCCGCAGCCGACGAGCGTGACCGTGTAGCCCGCCGTGGCGAACAGGAAGAGGTTCTTGCGCCCGAACCGGTTGGAGAACCAGCCGGCGCTGGCGGTCGCCGTGGCGCTGCCCAGCATGAAGGCGATCAGCACCCAGGCGATCTGGTCCGAGGTCGTGGAGAACGCGCCCTGCATGTGGGGCAGGGCGACCGCGACGATGGTCCACGTGAAGTCGTAGGCCATCGTCGCCAGGGTGGCGAAGCAGACCAGCAGGACGAAGCGGAGGCCCCTCGGCCTCCCGGCCGCGTCCCGGGGCGCCGCGGCGCCGCCGGTCCCGCTCGCGTTCATTGCCCGGGTAGAACGTCCGCGAGAACGCCGTCCACGACGCCGTCGAAGGTGCGCTCCCGGCCGGTGTCGATCGCCACCGCCACCGTCATGCCCGAGCGCAGGAGCGCCATGTCGCGCCCCTCCTCCAGCGTCAGGCGCACGGGCACGCGCTGGACGACCTTGACCCAGTTTCCGGTGGAGTTCTGCGGCGGGAGCAGCGCGAACTCGGCGCCCGTGGCGGGACTGATGGACTCGACCGTCGCGGGCCAGACGATGTCCGGATAGGCGTCGACCACGACGGTGGCCTGCTGGCCGACCCGGATGTGGGTGAGATCGACCTCCTTGAGGTTGACCTCGATCCAGGGATCGCCCGTGACGACCAGGGCGAACACGGGGTCGCCCGCCTCGATGTATTCGCCGGCCTCGAGCGGGACCTGGGAGAGCGTCCCGTCCGTCGGCGCGGTCACCAGCGTGCGGGAGAGATCGAGCGAAGCCCGCAGGCGCATGGCCGCGGCGGCGCGGTGCATCGGCTGGTTCTCGACCGGGGAATCGAGCGAGCCGCCCAGGTCGGCCAGGACGACCGCGTTCTGCTCGCGCAGCACGGCGAGCTCCCGTCCGGCGGCGGCCAGCTCGTGCTCGGCCTCGTCGAGCCTGACCCGCGCGCCGGCGCCTTCCGCCACGAGCGACCGCTGGCGCTCGAACTCGCCCCGGAGGTAGCGCACGACCTCCTCCGCTGCGCGGACTTCCGCCTCGCCCCGGCGGTGGAGCGCGCGGAGCGCCGCGACCTCCTGCTCGACCGCGGCCACCTCCGCCTCGGCCGCGGCGATCGCGACGCCGAAGGGCTCGGGGTCGATCTCGAAGAGCGGCTGGCCCCGCTCGACCCGCTCGTAGTCGCTCACGAACACCCGCGCGACGCGGCCGTCCACCTCGGATCCGATGTTGACGATGTCGGTCTTGACGTAGGCGTTCTCGGCGGTCACGTACCGGCCGCCCGCGAGATACGCCTCCGCCGCGATCCACAGGGCCGCGGCGGGCACGCCGACCATCAGCACGACGCGGATGAGGATACGCCGCAGACGCTTCATGCGCTTCGTCCGCTCCCGCGAGGCCGCGACGCGCGGCCTTCCGCCGCCCCTTAGGCCCAAACGGAAGACTTGGCAATGGACGCGGCGGGCCGGCCGGGGCGGTGGCGTCCGGCCGAGGTCCGATCCCTCCCCCACCCCGGAGGCCGCCGGGGCGCGTATCGAGGCGGAACTGTAACCCCCGGTTGACAACGGTCCGCCACGACCGGGAAAATCGGCGGATTCAGTCTCATATATGTCGAAACCGGGGCATTTATGCGGCCTCGCCAACCGGGGGTCGCAGCCCCCGCCGAAGGCGGGGCGCCGCCGGGAGCGGCGGTCCGGACGCCGGCCGGATATCGCGTGTTTGCACGGCCGGCCGATTGCGGTTTAATGGACGGACGCGGCGGGGCATGCCGCGAGACCGGATCGACAGGTTCGCGGGAGACGGGGCGGCGATGGTCCTTCGGGGCATTCACTGGGACTACATGGGGCGGCGATCATGCTGAAACTGGTCGCGCGGAGGCTGGCGCTGGGGATCGTGACCCTGCTCACGGTCTCCGTCATCATCTTCGTCGGCACGGAGATCCTTCCGGGCGACGTGGCGACGGCCATCCTCGGCCAGTCGGCCACGGAGGAGAACACCGCGGCGATCCGCGAGCAGCTCGGCCTCAACAGGCCCCCGCACGAGCGCTATCTCGACTGGCTCGTGGGTTTCGTCCAAGGCGACCTCGGGACTTCGCTGGGCAACCGGCGCCCGATCGCGCCACAGGTCGGATTCCGCCTCGAGAACACCATGTTCCTGGCCGTTCTGGCCGCGGCGATCGCGGTGCCGCTGTCGATCGGCCTGGGCCTCGTCTCGGCCATCAGGCAGGACACGCCGCTCGACCGCGGCATCTCGGTCGCGAGCCTCCTGGCGATCTCGGTGCCGGAGTTCTTCATCGGCTACCTGCTGATCTACATCGTGGCGGTGCAACTCGGCTGGTTCCCCAGCATCTCGATGGTCAACGACCGCATGGAGATAGGGGCGCGGCTCACGGTGATGATCCTGCCGGCGGTCACGCTCACGCTGGTCACGGTCGCGCACATGATGCGCATGACCCGCGCGGCGGTGATCGGCGTGATGACCAGCTCCTACATCGAGATGGCCCACCTCAAGGGCGTGAGGTACTGGCGCATCGTGGTGCAGCACGCGCTGCCGAACGTGCTCTCGCCGATCATCACCGTGGTCATGCTGAACCTGGCCTATCTCGTCGTCGGCGTGGTGGTCGTGGAGGTGGTCTTCACCTACCCCGGCATGGGCCAGTACATGGTGGATTCGGTGTCCAAGCGCGACGTCCCGGTGGTGCAGGCCTGCGGCCTGATCTTCGCCGGCGTCTGGGTGCTGCTGATCCTGGGCGCCGACCTCGCCTCGATCCTGGCGAATCCGCGCCTCAGGCATCCCAAGTAGGGGGGCGAACAATGGCCACGACCTCGGAAACCGCCCAATGGGTCCGTCCCACCCGGGCGATGATGGTGAAGCAGTTCTTCGCCGAGATGCCGATCTCGGCGCGGGTGGGGCTCGCCATCATCGTCATCAATCTCGTCGTCATGCTGTTCGCGCCGGCGCTGGCGCCCTATGACGAGACCGAGATCCTCACCGATCCGACCGCCCCGCCCAGCGCCGAGCACTGGCTGGGCAGCGACCGGCTCGGGCGCGACATGCTGACGCGCGTCATCTACGGCGCCAGGACCACGATCACCATCGCGCTGGTCGCGACCGTGCTCGCCTTCGCCATGGGCATCGTCGCCGGCTTCGCGGCCGCGGTGCTCGGCGGGGTCGTCGACATGGTCCTTTCGCGCCTCGTCGAGGCGCTCATGGCCATTCCCACCCTGATCCTCGCGCTGGTGGTGATCTCGGTGCTGGGAACCGAGATCACCATCCTGATCTCGGTCATCGCGGTGCTGGATTCCACCCGCGTGTTCCGGTTGTCGCGCGCCATCGCGATGGACGTGGCCGTGATGGAGTATGTCGAGGCCGCCCGGCTGCGCGGCGAGCGCCTGTGGTGGATCATGACGCGCGAGATCCTGCCCAACACCGTGATGCCGCTGGTCGCCGAGTTCGGCCTCAGGTTCGCCTTCGCGTTCCTCTTCATCGCCGCGCTCAGCTTCCTGGGCCTCGGCATCCAGCCTCCGCTGGCGGACTGGGGCGGGATGGTGCGCGAGGAGTCCTACGCGATCAGCTACGGTCTCGCCGCGCCGCTCTATCCGGCCGCGGCCATCGCCATCCTGGCCATCGGCGTGAACCTGCTGGTCGACTACGTGCTGGCCCGGGCCAACCGTTCGGCGGCCGCGGAGTTCGAGGGGTAAGGAACCGTGAGCGAAGACCTTCTTCTGGACATGCGGGCCCTGCGCATCGAGGCGCGCGGGGCCGACGGCAACCCTTTCCGCATCGTCAACGACATCGATGTCAAGCTGAAGCGCGGCGAGGTCCTCGGCCTGATCGGCGAGTCCGGCGCGGGCAAGTCGACCGTCGGGCTGGCGTCGATGTGCTTCGCGCGGCCCGGCTGCAAGATCACGGGCGGAAAGATCGTCTTCGACGGCGTCGACCTGATGACGCTGGACGAGGACGACGTGCGCCAGATGCGCGGCGTGCGCGCGGCCTACATCGCCCAGAGCGCGGCCGCGTCGTTCAATCCGGCCCGGCGCCTGAACGACCAGGCGATCGAGGCGGCGGTGCGCCACGGCGTCATGAGCCAGAACGACGCCACGGCGCGGGCCGTCGAGCTCTACGGCCGTCTCGACCTGCCCGATCCCTCGAACATCGGACGCCGCTATCCCCACCAGGTTTCGGGCGGCCAGCTCCAGCGCGTGATGTCGGCCATGGCCATGACCTGCGGACCCGACCTTCTCGTGCTCGACGAGCCGACCACCGCGCTCGACGTGACGACGCAGATCGAGGTGCTGGCGACCGTGCGCGACCTCATCCGCAACAACAACACCGCCGCGCTCTACATCACCCACGACCTGGCGGTCGTGGCGCAGGTCGCCGACCGCATCATGGTGCTGCGCTACGGCGACCTCGTGGAGGAAGGGACGACCGACCAGGTGCTCCACGCCCCGCGCAAGCCCTACACCAAGGAGCTGATCTCGGCGCGCACCGAGGAGATCAACACCAAGGCGTTCGCGGGCATGCCGGAGAACCCCGTGCTCTCGATCAAGGACGTGACGGCCAGCTACGACGGCCGGGTCGACGTCCTCGCGAACATCTCGGTCGATATAGGGCGGGGCGAGACCGTCGCCGTGGTGGGCGAATCGGGCTCGGGCAAGTCGACGCTGGCGCGGGTCGTCACCGGCCTCCTGCCGCCGCGCCGGGGCCATGTCGAGTTCGACGGCAAGCGGTTCTCGCTCGCGCTCAAGGACCGGCGCAAGGAAGAGCTGCGCAAGGCGCAGATGATCTACCAGATGCCGGACGTGGCCATGAACCCGCGCCAGCGCGTCTCCGAGATCGTCGGCCGGCCGCTGACCTTCTACTTCGGCATGACCGGCAAGGAGCGCGAGGACCGCATGTTCGCGCTCCTGAAGGAGATCGACCTCGACCCGGAGCTCGCCGACCGCTTCCCCGGCCAGCTCTCCGGCGGCCAGAAGCAGCGCGTCTGCATCGCCCGCGCGCTCGCCGCCGACCCGGAGCTCATCATCTGCGACGAGGTGACGTCGGCGCTCGACCAGGTGGTCGCCGCGGGCATCCTCAAGCTGCTCGACCGTCTCCAGAAGGAGAAGGATCTGGCCTACATGTTCATCACCCACGATCTCGGCGTCGTGCGCAACATCGCCGACCGCACGGTCGTGATGTACCAGGGCGAGGTCGTGGAGCAGGGCACGACGGAGCAGATCTTCACGCCGCCGCAGAAGGAGGCGTACACCCGGAAGCTGATCGCCTCGACGCCGGAGATGCGCACCGACTGGCTCGACGAGGTGCTGCGCGAGCGCGGCGACCTCTTCGACATCGACGCCGGGGCGCACACGCACTGAGGGGCGGGCCGGCCTTCCCGGCGGCCGGGGCGCCGGCGGCGGTTCCGCGATCGCCGGAAGCCGGCGGCCGGATCGCGCCAGGGATCGTTCGATCGTTCCCGGACGCGCGCGGGTCCGCGCGCCATCGGGACAGATCCTCGATATCCTCGCATCGCGGCGCCGATCTGCTTCGAGGCGCGGGCGATCCGCTCCATGGCGGGTCCCTTCGCCGACGCCGGCATACGGTTCGCCGTATTGGAAGCCGATATACGGAATGGCGTATGGCCCATGCGGCCCGTCGCATGGATGGCGAGGCCGCCGTCAGCCCTCCGCGAAGGCGCTGCGGTAGTCGATGTCGTAGCCGAAGGCGCGGGGGCCGACGACCTCGAGCCCCTCGGGCGTCGACAGGATCGGCGGGGCCGGGAGCGCGGCGACGCCGATGCGCTGGCCGTAGCGCAGGGTCTCCGTGCCCACGGCCTCGCCGGACTCGGCGTCCATCAGGCAGATGATGTCGGGCGTCATGACCGCGGCGTCGCCGTCGCGCCGGCCGATCAGGTATTCGTTCTGGAAGTCGACCTCGAAACGGCTTCCGGCGTCGCCCTCGACGCCGTCGAGCGCCGCGCCGCCGCGCAGGAACCCGGCCGTGGCGCGCCGGTCGACGTCGACCACCTTGCCCGAGAACAGGAGCCGCCCGCCCTCGGCCTCCAGCACGGCGGCGACGGGGTCGTCGTGGCGGGCGCGGGCGTCGCGGACGGTCCGGCCGATGCGGAGGGCCCTGGTGACGGAACCGAGGATGGCGCAGTCCTTCACCTCGCGGCCCGTGCGCGGCGCCTTGGCGGTCGGCGCCGTGGACCCGAGCGCCGTGCAGACCGCGCGCGACAGGCGCTCCATCCAGGTCCAGCTCGCCGCCCGGGTGACGATCACCGCGTTGTCGCGGACATCGCCCAGCGCCATGGGGAACATCGGCAGCCCGTGGATCGAGAAGCTCGTCATCTGGGCCTCGGGAAAGGCGCGGCCCATGGCGTCCGCGTCGACCACGGGGAGACCCGTGACGGCCGCCACCAGGAACGGCTCGAGCCCGTTGCCGCCGCCGATCTCCACCGGCATCACGGCCTGGAAGCGCCGGCCCAGATAGTCCTCCAGCGCCCTGACCGGCTTCACCGAGAGCTCCGGATCGGCCAGCCGCTCCCGGCCCACCAGCGGCGCGCCCATGGTGGCGACCGCGACGACGAGGTCGTCGTCGTCGAGCTCCCCGGGGTCCATCAGCGGGATCCCGACGCCGTCCCGGCAGAGCCGGCGCAGGTTGAGGAAGCCGTCGTAGGGACTGCCGCCGCCGCCCGCGCCGAGGATCCAGGCGCCCGTGGCGAGCGGTTCGATCTCGTCCGGTTCCAGCATGCGCATGGCCGGACAATAGCCGAACGCTTCCGCTCCGTCCCGTCCCTGCTACGATCGCGGAGCAAAGTGGGGAGCGCGCCATGACCGACGTCACCGCGATCCGCGACATCGCCTGGCTCGTCGCCTGGGACGGCGACCGCCATGTCTACCTGCGCGACGCCGACCTGGCCTTCGCGGACGGCGCCATCGCGTTCGTCGGCAAGCGCTACGACGGCGAGGCCGCGACGGAGATCGACGGCTGCGGCCGGATGGTCATGCCGGGCCTGGTCAACGTGCACACCCACGCCCAGAGCGAGGCCATGCGCAAGGGCGTCACCGACGAGACGCACTCGCCGGGCTTCTGGCACAGCTCGCTCTACGAGCACCTGCCGGTGTTCGACCCGGTCGACGAGGAGGGCCGCCGGGCCTGCCTCGACGTGGCGCTGGGCGAGCTGCTGCTGTCGGGCGTCACCACGGTGGTCGACCTCTCCGTCCCCTTCGACGGCTGGCTCGACGCGCTGGCCGCCAGCGGCGTCCGCGCCGTCGTCGCGCCCTTCTTCCGCGACGCCCGCTGGTCCACGAAGGACGGCCACGGGCTCGACTACGACTGGGACGCGGACGCCGGGCGCCGGGGCTTCGAGACCGCCCGGCGGACGATCGAGCTCGCGCGCCAGCATCCCTCGGGCCGGCTTTCGGGCATGGTCTCGCCGTCGCAGGTCGACACCTGCACCGAGGAGCTGCTGCGCGACAGCCACGCCTGGGCCGCCGAGCGCGACCTGCCCTGGACCATCCACGCCGCCCAGTCCGTGACCGAGTTCCACGAGATGCAGCGCCGCCACGGCAAGACGCCGATCGGGTGGATGGCCGACATGGGCGTCCTGACGGACCGCAGCATCGTCGCCCACTGCATCTTCCTCGACCACCACCCCTGGCTGCACTGGACGAGCCGCGGGGACCTCGACCGGCTGCGCGATTCCGGCGCCACGGTGGCCCACTGCCCGACCGTGTTCTCGCGCCGGGGCATCGCGCTCAGGACCCTGGGCGGCTACATCCGCCACGGCGTCAACGTCGGCGTCGGCACGGACACCTACCCCCACAACATGCTCGACGAGATGCGCGCCGCGGCCCTCGCCGCGCGCCTCGCCGGCGAGAGCGTGGCCGACCTCGACTACGCCGACGTCTTCCACGCCGCCACCGTCGCCGGCGCCCGCGCACTGCGGCGCGACGACCTGGGCCGGCTGGCGCCGGGCTGCCGCGCCGACTTCGTCTCGGTGGACCTCGCCCACCCGGCGATGGCGCCCGCGCGCGAGCCGCTGCGGACCCTCATCGTCGTCGCGGCCGAGCGCGCCGTGCGCGACGTCTGGGTCGACGGCCGCCGGGTCGTCGCCGACGGCGCGCTCGCCGCCATCGACATGGCCGACGCGCTCGCGCGCCTGCGGGAAGGCCAGCGCCGGATGCTGGAGGCCGCGCCCGGACGCGACTGGGCCGGCCGCTCCGCCGACGAACTGGCCCCCATGATGCTGGAGACCGTGGAGAGCGTGTAGCGCCGGCGGGTGGGCCGGGGCCGTCGCATTCGGGATCGAGCGGCCCGCCCCCTCCCTTCCCCCTCACCCCGAGGCGCGGCGGGGCGTCCCTCGATACGGTCCCTTCGGGACCTGCTCGGGATGAGGGGTTTCTTGTTCCCCCACCCGAAATCCCCCTCATCCCGGGTAGCCACCGACGGGCCGGCGGGTTTGCCGGTTCGTCCCGCCCTGGGCTACAAGGATGCGCCCGGAGACCCCGTGCGGCCGGCGGGCGTTGGAGTGCGAGGGAACGCGATGGCGAAGCGGGCGTTCGGGCCGTGACCGCGCGGGTCGAGATACCCTCCGAACGGGTCGCCGCGTTCTGCGAACGCTGGCGGGTGGCGGAACTGGCCCTGTTCGGGTCCGTCCTGCGGGACGATTTCGGCCCCGACAGCGACATCGACATGCTGGTCTCGTTCGGGGAAGACGCACACCATACCCTGTTCGACATGGTTCGGATGGAAAGGGAGTTGGGAACGATCTTCGGACGCAAGGTCGATCTCGTCAGCCGGCGCGGCATGGAACGAAGCCGAAATCGCCTGCGCCGAAAGGCCATCCTGGAGTCGGCGGAAACCATCCATGCGGCGTGACGGGGAGTATCTTCTCGACATTCTCTCGTCCGCGCGCCTGGCGGAAAGCTATCTCCAGGGGGTGGCGCGCCGCGACTTCATGCGGGACGCGCAACTACAGGATTCCGTCATTCGTCGTCTCGAGATCGTCGGCGAGGCGGCCGGACGGCTCTCCCCGGAATTTCGTGGGGCAAACCCGTCGATCCCTTGGGCCGAAATCAGGGGAATGCGCAACCGCACGATCCATGGCTACGACGACCTCGACATGGATATCGTGTGGGAAACGGTGGAGCGGGACATTCCCCGTCTCATCCAGCAGCTCGAACGTCTGGTCCCGCCGGAGACGGAATAGCGGGCCGCGCGGTCGCCGACGGGCGGCGGGTTTGCCGGTTCGTCCCGCCCTGGGCTACAAGGATGCGCCCGGAGACCCCGTGCGGCCGGCGGGCGTTGGAGTGCGAGGGAACGCGATGGCGAAGCGGGACATCGAGGCTTACGCGCACGCCGGCAAGGAGCGCGCGAACAACCCGCCCGTCGGCCTCGTGACGCCGGAGACCGACCGGGACGCGGGCGGACGGGCCTGGGCCCACGACCCCCACATCGACCCGCAGCTTTCCTGGGCGGGGAAGGTGGAGCATACGTCGTTCGAGGTCCCGACGGTCTCGCTGCACGTCCACGAGCGGATCGACCCGCGCACGATCGTCGAGGCGGCGCGCAAGCGCAACGGCGCGGCCCCGCAGCTCTCGCTGTTCGCCGCGCCGGAGGAGAACCCGCCGCTCCGCCAGGCCATCGAGTTCTACCGGCACCGGCGCAACTGGTCGAACCGCCTTGTCGCCGGCGACAGCCTGCTGGTGATGAACAGCCTTCTGGAGAAGGAGGGCCTGGGCGGACAGGTCCAGACGATCTACATGGACCCGCCCTACGGCATCCGCTACGGCTCCAACTTCCAGCCGTTCGTCAACCGGCGCGAGGTCGCCGACGGCAAGGACGAGGACCTGACGCGAGAGCCGGAGCAGATCCGCGCCTTCCGCGACACCTGGGAACTCGGCGTCCACTCCTATCTCGCCTATCTGCGCGACCGCCTGTTGCTCGCGCGCGAGCTCCTGCACGAGAGCGGGAGTTGCTTCGTGCAGATCGGCGACGAGAACGTCCACCGCGTCGGCATGGTCATGGACGAGGTCTTCGGCGCCGGGAACCGGATGGCGACGATTTCCTACGCCACCACCGGCGCGAGCTCGACATCGGCGCTGCCGGAAGTCGCCGACTATCTGCTGTGGTACGCCAAGGATCGAAACATCGCGAAGTACCGGCAGTTGTACGAACCGCTTACGCGGGCGGAAACGATCGAATCCTTCAGTTGGCATGTGATGGTCGAACTGCCCGACGGCCAGTGCCGCAAGCCGACTCCGGAAGAGTGCTTCGACCCGGACAGCCACCTTCCGAAAGGAGCGCGAATCTACAGGCGTATGCCCCTCGACTCCCAAGGCGTCTCCACGACCGGACGATCCGAACCCTACGAGTTCAACGGGCGTGTCTTTCGTTGTGGCGCGGATCGGCACTGGGCGATCTCCGCCGAAGGAATGGATCGACTGGCGGAACTGAACAGGCTGGAAGCGTTGGAGGGACAGTCTTCGTTGATGTGGAAACGCTATGAAGACGAGGTTCCCGGCCGCCGCATCAACAACATCTGGGCGGCGCCGATGTCGGCGAAGGACAAGCGTTATGTGGTCGAAACGGCGACAAAGGCGATCCAGCGCGCCATCCTGATGACGACCGATCCGGGCGATCTGGTGTTCGATCCCACCTGCGGTTCGGGCACGACCGCCCATGTCGCCGAGCAATGGGGCCGACGCTGGATCGCCTGCGACACCTCGCGCGTGGCGGTCGCCATCGCGCGGCAGCGGCTGATGACCGCGAATTTCGACTACTACGAGCTGGCCCATCCCGAGGAGGGCGTCGGATCGGGCTTCCGTTGCCGCGGCGTCGCCACCGTTTCCGCGCGCACCCTGGGTTACGACGAGCCGCCCAATGCCGTCACGCTTTGCGACCGGCCGAACATCGACCGCGGCAAGGCCCGCGTCACCGGGCCGTTCACCGTGGAGGCGGTCCCCGCGCCGGCGGTCATGCCGTTGGACGACATCGAGGAACCGGAAGCCATGCCCGCCGACGCCTCGGTGGCGCGCATGGGCGCGACCGCGCGGCAGGGCGACTGGCGCGACGAATTGCTGAAGACCGGCATTCGCGGCAAGGCGGGACAGCGCGTCTCCTTCGCGCGCCTGGAGCCATTGCCGGGATCGAGATGGCTCCACGCCGAGGGCGAGACGCGGCCCGACGACAAGGGCGCGGACGGCTTCCGCGACACCGCCACCGCCTGGGAGCCCGCCCGCGTCGCGGTGTCCTTCGGGCCGGACCACGCGCCGCTGGAGCAGCGCCAGGTCGCGCGCGCCGTCGAGGAAGCGCAACTCCTCGCCCTGAAACCGAAGGTCATCGTCTTCGCCGCCTTCCAGTTCGACCCCGAGGCGTCCAAGGACATCGACGAGACCCGATGGCCCGGCGTCGCGCTGCTGAAGGCGCAGATGAACGCCGACCTGCTGACCGGCGACCTCAGGAAGGCGCGGGCGGGCAACGAGAGCTTCTGGCTGATCGGCCAGCCCGACGTGACGGTCGAGCGCGTCGCCGACGGCGCGGACGAAGGCCGGTTCCGCGTTTCCGTCCAGGGCTTCGACTACTACAACACCCGGACCGGCGCCGTGGAATCCGGCGGCGCGGACCGGATCGCGCTCTGGATGCTCGACCCCGACTACGACGGGCGCAGCCTGTTCCCGCGCCAGGTCTTCTTCCCCATGGCCGGCCCCAGGGACGGCTGGGCGAAGCTGGCCAGGAACCTCAAGGCCGAGATCGACGCGGACCTGATCGAAGCCTACCGCGGCGCGGTCTCCCTGCCCTTCGAGGCGGGCGGCCACGGCCGCGCGGCGGTCAAGATCGTGGACGACCGGGGCGTCGAGAGCCTGAAGATCGTGGAGTTGGAGTGATGGCGAGACCGAGCAAGGCGAAGGCTATAGAGCGCTTACAGAGAGCACTCGATAAAATACCAGAATTGAGAATCCTGCAAAGGGACTCATCAGAGTTCAAGAAGTGGCGCAGAGATACCAGAGTAGCTATAGCTAATACATTTGGAGAGGAATCACGGCATATAAAAGATTTCGAAAATATCAGATTTTCTTTGTCGATGTACTCAAGTTCAATACCCGATTCATCTTTCCAGAAAGCCTATGTGAATGGTTTGAATTCGGCTGAACCTGTTCTCGAATCTATGGTCGAAGAAATTAAAGAATACTGGGAAGAAGACGACAAATACCCTGACATATCCAATACAAAACTCAGAGTATCAAGAAATACGGATAGAATCTTTGTCGTTCATGGCCATGACGAATCGGTGAGGGAAACGGTCGCAAGGTTTCTGGAGAAGTCGGAACTCACGCCGATCATCCTGCACGAGCAGCCGAACCAAGGCCGCACGCTCATCGAGAAGTTCGAGGAATACGCGGATGTCGGTTTCGCCGTGGTCCTTCTGACCCCGGACGACCTTGGCGCGCTTGTCGGAAATGCGGACGAACTCAAACCCCGCGCGCGGCAGAATGTCATCCTCGAGTTGGGCTTCTTTCTCGGAAAACTCGGTCGGGAGCGAGTCTGCGCCCTGGTCAAGGGCGATGTGGAAACGCCATCGGACTACGATGGAGTCGTCTACATTTCCCTGGACGACGCGGAAGGTTGGAAAATGCGGCTTGTCAAGGAATTGAAAACCGCCGGATTCGATGTAGACGCCAATCTGGCCTTGTAACCATGACCGCGCGCATCGCCATCCCGTCCGACGAGCTCGCCGCGTTCTGCGAACGCTGGAGCATCGTGAAGCTGGCCCTGTTCGGCTCGGTGCTCCGGGACGACTTCGGCCCCGACAGCGACATCGACGTTCTCGCCGGGTTCAGGGAAGAAGCGCGTCATTCTCTGTTCGACATGGTCCGGATGGAGGAAGAGTTGAAAGCGATCTTCGGCCGAGAGGTGGACCTGGTCGAACGGGAAGACGTCGAAAGGAGCGAAAACTACATTCGCCGCAAGGCCATCCTTCAATCGGTCGAGACGATCTATGCGGCGTGACGACGATGCGTATCTTCTCGACATGCTGCTGGCGGCGCGCGAGGCGGCGGCGTTCGCCGATGGACTGACCTTCGCGGAACTCCAACGCGACCGTATGGCGCAACGCGCGATCCTCAAGACGGGAGAGACCGTCGGGGAGGCGGCGTCCCGCGTCGGCGCGGAAACCAAGAACGCGCATCCCGAGATTCCCTGGTCGAAGATCGTTGGAATGCGGAACCGCCTCGTGCACGAGTATTTCCGCGTCAACCTGGCGCGGGTGTGGGAAACGGTGGAGCGGGACATTCCCCGTCTCATCCCGCGACTCGAACGCCTGGTCCCGCCGGAGGCGGAGTCGTGAGCCGGGCGGCCATCGACCGGCTCATCGTCAACTCGCCCTGGGAGGAGCCGGCGCGGCACTGGCGCTACGACCGGACGACAGGGCGCTTCGATCTCGCGGACGGCCGGAGACCGGCGGGCTATGTCGTGGCGTCGCCGGATTCCAGGGCTTTCGACGATCCCGGCGTGTTCGTCGAGATCCCCCTCGTCAACCGCATCCGCGAGCGGGTGGGGGCGTGGCGCGCGGCGGGCTATCCGGGCGTCACGGGGATCACGAAGCGCCTGCTGGAACACTGGAACGACCCCGAGGAGTTCGAGGCCCGGCGTTTCTTCTTCTGCCAGATCGAGGCGGCGGAAACGCTCGTCTGGCTCGCCGAGGCGCCGGCGGCCGACCGGCTGGGCGTCGATATCCCGTCCGACGGCGGACCGTTCGAGCGGCTGTGCGCCAAGATGGCGACCGGCGCCGGCAAGACCGTCGTCATGGCCATGGCCATCGCCTGGCATATCCTCAACAAGGCCGCCAACCCGCGCGATCCCCGGTTCTCCAGGCATGTCTTGGTCGTCGCGCCCGGCCTCACGGTGAAGAACCGCCTCGCCGTCCTGGAACCGTCCCACCCGGAGAACTACTACGAGGCGTTCCGCGTCGTGCCGCCGGCCCTGCTCGACAAGCTGCGCCGGGGCAAGGTCTCGGTCCGCAACTGGCACGCGCTCAACTGGGAGACCGGGGAGAAGATCGCCGGCAGGCGCGGCGTCGACAAGCGGGGCGCCAAGAGCGACGAAGCCTGGGTCCGCGACGCGCTCGGCGACATGGCGGGCGCGCGGAACGTGCTGGTCGTCAACGACGAGGCGCATCACGCATGGCGGGTCCCCGCCGGAGCGAAGATCGGCGGCGTCGCCAGGGGCGACATCGAGGAAGCGACCAAATGGGTCGGCGGGCTGGACCGGATCCACCGGGCGCGCGGCGTCCTCGCCTGCTACGACTTTTCCGCCACGCCCTTCGCGCCGTCCGGCGGGCGGAGTTCCGAGGAGGCGCTGTTCGGCTGGATCGTGAGCGATTTCGGCCTGAACGACGCCATCGAATCCGGCCTGGTCAAAACGCCGCGGGTGGTGATCCGCGACGACGCGGCGCCCGACGCCAGGACCTACAAATCCCGCCTCTACCACATCTACAACGATCCCGAGGTCAGGGACGACCTGAACCGCCGCGCCAAGCCGGAGGAGCCGTTGCCGGACCTGGTGATGAACGGCTACCACCTGCTCGGACACGACTGGCGCGAGACCGCCAGGGCGTGGGCGGCGCGGGGGAGCGCCGCCCCGCCGGTCATGATCACCGTCGCCAACCGCACCGAGACCGCGGCGCGGGTCAAGCACGCCTTCGACCGCAAGAGGGTCCGCGTCGGCGAGCTCTGCGACCCGGAACGGACGCTCCATATCGACTCGAAGGTTCTCGAGAGCGCCGAGGCGGCGGTCGAACCCGTCGCCGGCGTCGGTTCCGACGGAGCCGGAGAGGCCGCGGACAAAGGCCCGCGCAAGCTGACAAAGAAGCAGCAGGCCGAGTTGTTGCGCCTGCAAGTGGACACCGTGGGCCAGCCCGGCAAGGAGGGCGCGCGCATCCAGAACGTGATCTCCGTCGGGATGCTGTCCGAAGGCTGGGACGCGAAGACCGTCACCCACATCATGGGCCTGCGCGCCTTCACCAGCCAGCTTCTGTGCGAACAGGTGGTGGGGCGCGGGCTGCGCCGCACGTCCTATGACGCGGACCCGGACACCGGCCTGCTCAAGCCGGATTACGTCAATGTCTTCGGTGTGCCCTTCACCTTTCTGCCTCACGAGGGAGGGGAGAACGGCCAGCCGCCGCCGCGACCGAAGACCGCCATCGGGCCGGAGGCGGACAAGGCGGCTTTCGAAATTTCATGGCCCAACGTGGTCCGCATCGACCACGGCTACCGCCCGCGCCTGTCGCTCGATTGGGAACGGGTGGAGCCTCTGGCTCTCGACGCCGGACAAACCGTCCGGCTCGCGGAGCTCGCCCCCGTCGTCGACGGCAAGCCGGACATGACGAAGATCGACTCCATAGACTTGGAGAGACTGGCGCGCGAGTTCCGCGCCCAACGCATCGTTTTCGAGACCGCGCGGGATGTGTACGACCAGATGCGGAAGGATTGGCCGGGCGACCGGACGTTCCTGCTGGCGCAACTGGCGCGGCTGGTCGAGCGGTTCATCCGGTCGGACAGGATCGACATCGCGCCCGCGCTGTTCCTCCGGGACGATCTCAAGCGCCGCCTCGTCGTCACCCTCAACATGACCAAGGTGGTGCAGCACATCTGGGAAGCGATCCGCCACGAGAACACGGAGACGCTGGAGCCGGTGTTCGACCGGGACCGGCCGATCCGCGCCACCGGCGACATGCGCACATGGCATACGGCCAGGCCCTGCGGGCGCGCCGACCGCAGCCACATCAACTTCTGCGTCTACGACAGCACATGGGAGGCTTCGGAGGCTTTCGCCCTCGACCGCGCGCCGGACGTGACCGCCTGGGCGAAGAACGACCATCTCGGCTTCGAGGTGTTCTACGTGTATCGAGGCGCTGTGCGGAAGTACCGTCCCGATTTCCTGGTCCGGTTTTCGTCGGGCGACATGCTGGTGCTGGAGACCAAGGGCCGGGACAGAGACAGGGACCTGACCAAGCGGCGTTTCCTCGACGAATGGGTGCGCGCCGTCAACGCCCATGGCGGTTTCGGGCGCTGGTCCTGGGACGTGTCGAGAAGCCCCGGCGACATCCGGGACATCCTCGCGAAACACGCGCGACCGGACGACGCCGCCTGAACCGCCCGTCCCCGCGGGCGCGGATTGACAGGGCGCCCGCCGGGGCCGCAGGCTCGCGCCGTCACGATGGAGACCACGCATCATGGTTCGTCTCGCCGATCTCGACGAGGAGGTGGCGGTTTTCCTGCGCGACTGGGACATCCCGGACGTGCCGGGTTCGCCCTGGGTCCCGCCGCCTCCCGCCGCCGAGCGCCGGGTCGCGCTGATCTCGTCGGCGGGCCTCAAGCTCCCCGGCGACCGGCCGTTCACCGACGGCTCCGCCGACTACCGCGTCATCCCCGCCGAGCGCGCCCCGGACGTCGTCATGGACCACCTCTCGACTTGGCACGACCGCACCGGATTCCAGCAGGACGTCAACACGGTCTTTCCGCTGGAGCGGCTCCGGGAGCTCGCGGCGGCCGGCGAGATCGGATCGGTCGCCGACTTCCACTACTCCTTCATGGGCGCGACCGATCCCAACGCGATGGAGGCGGACGCCCGCGCGCTCGCGGGCCCGATGAAGGCCGAGGGCGTCAACACGGTCGTGCTCGCCCCCGTCTGACCCCTTTGCACGTGCGCCGTGAGCGGACTGGCGAAGTTCTTGGAGGACGAGGGACTGGCGACCGCGCTGGTGGCGCTGGTGCGCGGCCAGGCCGAGCGTGTCGCGCCGCCGCGGGCGCTTTGGGTGACGTTCCCGCTGGGCCGGCCCTTCGGCGTTCCCGACGACGCGGCCTTCCAGACCCGCGTCCTGCGCGCGACGCTGGCGCTGCTCGACCGGGCGGAGGGCCCGGTGCTGGAGGACTTCCCCGAGGACGCGCCGGACCGGACCGTCGATGACGACGGACAAGGCTGGGTCTGCCCGGTGCGCTTCCCGAAGGCGCCGGCGGCCGGCGAAGGCGAACCGCTCGACGCGGCGCTGCGGGAAATCGACGAACTGGCGCCGTGGTACCGGGCGGGCCTGGACCGGCGCGCCCGGACCACCGTGGGGGCCTCGGGCCTCCCGCCCGCCGACGCGGCCCGGCTCCTGGCCCGCTGGACCGACGGCACGGCGCGCGAGGACACGCCGGGGGGCATGAAGCCGGCCGACGCCCTGCGCCTCGCGTCGGAGGACCTCAAGGCCTACTACATCGAGGCCGCCACGGCCCGGCCGGGCCCCGACGCGGGCGAGGGCGTCGTGGCCTGGTTCTGGACCGAAACCGCCGCCGCCGACCTCATCCGGGCCCTGCGCGAGGCCTGCCTCGCGGCCGACGATCCGGCGATTCGCGATGTCGGCGACGTCATGCTGGCGCCGGGGAAGCGCCTCGCCTGATCCTCCCCTTCCGCCGGCTCAGGCGAGGCGGATCGCGGGCGCGCCGGCGGCGGCGACCCTTCCGACGACGGCCGAGGCGCCGTCGCCGCCGTCCCGCAGCCGCCGGACGACGGCCCCGGCCCTCTCCCCGGCGACGCCGGCCAGCAGGCCGCCCGAGGTCTGGGGGTCGAACAGCAGCGGATCGGCCGACGCGGCGTCGATCCAGCCCTCCAGACCCGCCATGTTCCCCGGATGCAGCGTGCTGGCGACGCCCCGCGCCAGGAGCTCCCGCGCGCCCGGGTAGGCCGGCAGGGCCGCGGCGTCGATCTCGACCGAGACGTTCGACGCCATGGCCATCTCCAGGAGGTGTCCGGCCAGGCCGAAGCCCGTGACGTCCGTCATGGCGCTCGTCCCCGCCTCCGCCAGGAGCCGCGCCGCGGGCCCGTTCGAGCGTCGCATGCCGTCGAGCGCCGCCCCGATCCACGCGCCGCGGGCCTCCCCGCGCATGTCGGCGGCGAACAGCGCGCCGGCGCCGAGCGGCTTGGTCAGGACCAGCGCGTCGCCGGGCTCGAGGCCCGACTTGCGGATCAGCGCCCCCTCGTCGGCGAAGCCCGTCACGGCGAGGCCCAGGGCCGCTCGCTCGCTCTCGCCCGTATGGCCGCCCATCAGCGCGCAGCCCTCGTCGCGCAGCGCCGCGAGCACGCCCGAGAGCATCTGCACGAGGTCGTCCTCCATGGCCCCGTCTCCGCCCGGCAGGAGGCCCGCCAGCGCCAGGGCCCCGACCGGCTCGGCGCCCATGGCGTGAATGTCCGAAAGGGCGTGGACCGCCGCGATGCGGCCGAAGAGATAGGGATCGTCCAGGAAGGCGGGGAAGTGGTCGATGGTCTGGACCGCGACCTTGCCCGCCGGGGGACGGAGGACGGCCGCGTCGTCGGGCGCGTCGAGGCCGGTCAGCACCTCGGGCCGCGACGGCGCGTCGAGGCGCGCCAGCGCGCGCCGCAGGACCCGCGCGGGCGTCTTGGCGCCGCAGCCGCCGCAGCGCATGGGCGTTCCGGCCGCCTCCGGCATCGCCGGAAGGCGTCGGTAGCGTTCCATCCAGCGCCGGTCGATCCGGTCCTTCCAGCGCCACACCCAGTCGCCGGCGAAGGCGAGACCGCCCCAGGAGCCGACGGCGTGGCGCCGGCCCGTGGAGATCAGCGCCATGGTGACGCGCTGGGGCCGGAAAGGCTCCAGGGGCCGGCCGGCGGCGAGCGCGCGCAGGTTGCGCGCCAGCAGCGGCCCCTGGCGCACCGCGTGGACGCCGTTCCTGGCCAGCCGGAGCCCGGCGTGGCCGGCCGCGTCGCCGGCGGCGAAGACGAAGGGATGCGACAGGGACCGCAGATGGCGGTCGACCGCGATGAAACCGTCCTCGTCGAGACCCAGGCCCGTTTCCCCGAGCCAGGCGGGCGCCGCCGCGCCGGTCGCCAGGACCGTCGCGTCGCTGCGGATCTCGGCGCCGTCGTCGCAGACGACGCATCCGGGCCTGAGCGCCGCGACGCGGCGGCCCAGGCGCAGCGCGACGCCGTCGGCCTCCAGGGCCCGCGTCAGGCGCCGCCGCGCGCCGCGTCCATGGCCGGGCAGCAGGGCCTCGGCGACGAGGCAGGCGCGAAGCCCGCTCGCGTCTCCCCCTTTCTCGGCGATCCGCCGCGCGAGGCGGCGGCGCAGGCCCAGGCAGAGCTCCACGCCGCCGGCCCCGCCGCCGGCCACCGCGAAACGCCAGGGTCCGTCCCTCTCCACGGCCTCGTCCTCGAACTCCCTCCAGCGTTCGAGGAAACGGTCGACCGGTTTCACCGGCAGGCCGATCTCCGAGCCTTCGACGCCGGCGGTGGCGGGCGTCGAGCCGATGTCGATCGCGGCGATGTCGAAGCGCAGCGGCGGCCGGTCGTCGAACAGCACGCGGCGGGCGTCGAGGTCCAGCCCGGTCGCCGGCGCGTGCACGAGCCGCGCGCCGGCCCGCGCGCAAAGCGGCCGCAGGTCGATATGGGCCTCGTCGCGGGTGTAGAGCTCCGCCACGTAGCCCGGCAGCATGCCCGAGTAGGGCGTCGCCGCGTCGCGCGCCACGACGGTGAGCCTGACGCCCGGCGCCGGCTCCATCGCGGCGCGGCGCAGAACCTCGACATGGGCGTGGCCGCCGCCGACGAGCGCCACGTCGAGCCGGTGCGGTCCGACCCTCACCTCAGGCGCGCGCCCGGAGACGGCGGAAGGGGGTGGGAGTCGAACCCACCAGGCGCGTCGAACGCCCCTCACTGGTTTTGAAGACCATGCGGCCCACCGGAACCGATCCCCCTCCGGACATTCGCCATGGCTAGCGCGGCTCCAACCGGGATACAAAGCAAAATCCGCGCGAGGCTTCGGGTCCGGGCCGGAGGGGTCGCGGACGTGGAGCCGGTCGACCGGAACGGAGACGAGCCCGGATGGGTGTGGACATCGGCGTGAAGACCGGAGAGCGCGGGGCGGCCGGGAGCTGGCGTCCCGAGATCGAGATCAAGCTCGCGGCCCCGCCCGGCGCCGTCGAACGGCTGCTGGCCGCCGCGCCGCTCGCCGGCGCCGGCGCGGCCGGGGAAAGGCGCCTCGAGTCGGTCTACTACGACACCCGCGACCGGCTTCTCCGGAGAGACGGCGTCGCGCTCAGGGTGCGCCGCGCGGGCGGCGCCCCGGTCCAGACGATCAAGACGGGCGCGCACGCGCAGGCGCGGCTGGAGCGCGACGATCCTCTCGACCGCCCCGCGCCCCGCGCCCGGTTCCTGCGCGAGGCCGGCGGCGAACGCTACCGCCATATCGGCGACGGCGACCTCCTGCCCGTCTGCGTCAGCCGGATCGACCGCCGGACGGTCGAGGTGGCGGCCGGCGGCGGGAGCCGGATCGAGGTCGCCATCGACCGCGGATCGATCGAGGCCGCGGGCCGGACCGAACCGGTCTGCGAGATCGAATTGGAGCTGGTCGAGGGCCCGGTCGCCGATCTCTACGGTCTGGCGCTGGCGCTCCTCCGGCGCGGGGAGCCGCTCGCGATCGAGCCCCGCGCGAAGTCGGAACGCGGCTATGCGCTGGCCGGCGGCCCGCCTCCGCCGTGGCGCAAGGCCGGGCCGGTCGGCCTCGACGCCGCCGCCACGCTGGGCGACGGGATCGCCGCCGTCATGGCGCACTGCCAAGGCCACTGGCTGGGCAACCAGTGCGCCGCGCTCGACGGCGCCGACAGCGAAGGCGTCCACCAGATGCGCGTCGCGATCCGGCGGCTTCGCGCGGCCTTCGACTTCTTCTCGCCATGGCTCGACGCGGACGAGGCGGCCCGGCTGCGGCGCGAGACCGGGTGGCTCGGCAAGCGTCTGGGCGCGGCGCGCGACCTCGACGTGCTGCTGGCGGACATCGTCGCGCCGGTCCTGGCCGCCCGGCCCGGCGACGACGACCTGCCGGACCTCGAGGCGCTGGCGCGCGAAGCCAGGACCGCGGCCTACGACGGCCTGAGGGAGACCATGGGCCGGCCCCGCTATGCCGACCTCGTGCTGTCGGCCGGCCACTGGATCGCTCTGGGACGCTGGAGCCGGGACCGTGGCGACGCCCTGTCGCGGCCCCTCGCGGCGTCCGCGCGCGGCGCCCTCGATTCGATCCATGGACGGGTCATGGCGCGCGCCGACGGTTTCGACGCCATGACGGCGGCGGAACGCCACGCGCTCAGGCTCGACATCAAGAGGCTGCGCTACGCCCTCCAGTTCGTCGGTTCGGCCTTCGGCGACGGGGCGGCCCATCTCCAGGCCCTGGGCCGCCTGCAGGACCTGCTCGGCGCGGCCAACGACGCCGCGCTCGCCGAGGCGCAGGTCGCGGCGGCGATCTCCCGCGTTCCGGGCGGCGGGAAGCGGCGGCGGCTGGCCCGCGCCGGCGGCCTCGTCGCCGGCTGGTGGACCGCGAAAGGCGCCGGCCGGGAAGAGGAGATCCGGGCGGCCTGGCGGACATTCGCCGGCCTCGCGCCCTTCTGGCGGCCGGAACCGTCCTGAAATCGGGGAGCCGGGGCGAAGTCTCCCGTTCGGCCCGGCTTCAGGAGTCCGTTCCCGCGGTGCGCAGATCGCCTCGCCGGCGCGTGACGCCCCGCCGGTCCATGTACTCCAGGAGGTCGATGGCGAAGTTCCGCCCGACGCCCGCGACATCGCGGAACCGGGCGGCGGTGAAGCCGGCCGGGTGCAGCCGGGCGGCCTCGCCGACCCGACGGACCGCCTCGTCGATCCGCTCCGGCGTCAGGTAACGGTTCGGGGCGATCTTCACGACCAGCCCGAGGCCGGTCATGCGGTCCAGGAACCGCTCCAGATCCGCCGGCGGGAGCTCCAGGCTCGCGGCCAGGGGGAAAAGGGCGGGCGGCGATCCCGCTTCGACCTCCAGCAGCGGGCGCGCGCGCGACCAGAGCGCGGCGTCGGCCCGCCCGAGTTCGACCTCGCGGCCGGGCCGGTGCACCACCGCGCCGCGGCGGACCAGACCGCCGTCGCGCACGAGCCGGCGCAGGACCGCGTCGACGAGGCTACCCGGCGGGCGCGACGGAATCGCGCGCCGCAGCGCGTCCGGCGTCGGTCCCAGCCGGTCCCCGCGCTCCTCGTGGTCGCGCTCGACGGCCGCCAGACAGGCCTCCGCCAGGGCGTTCCAGCGCCATTCGCGGATCGCCGTTCCGGGAAGGGACGGGGCGAGGCCGCGCGTTCCCTCGAGGGCCCGCCAGCCCAGGGCCGCGTCCGGCGGCAGGTTGCGCGCGCGGAGGAAGGCGTCGAGAGCGACGCCGTGCGGCGCCGCGTCGAGCGCGGCGGCGAGCGCCGCGTCCGGATCGGCGATCGCGCCCAGGCGGAGCCGCGCGAGGCGCGCGGCGCGCGCCCGCCCGCGCGACGGACCCGCGGGGTCGAGCACGAGCGCGCCGGCGACGGTGCGCCGCGCCGACCGGTCGCGCAGCACGAGCCGGTCGCCCCGCGCGGCGACGAGCGGCGTGTCGGTCACGAGCTGCGCCAGTCCCCGGCCGCCGGGCTCGATCCCGCCGCCCTCGAGCAGCGCGAGCCTGCCCGTCGCGCGGCCCGAACCGTGATGGGCGTGGACCGGAGTCCCGTGCTTGAGGCCGGCGGTTTCCTCCGGCAGCAGGAAAACCTCCACGTCGGTCCGGCGGGACGGCGCGAGGATGCCCGGCGTGACGACCCAGTCGCCGCGCGCGGCCTCGTCGCGGTCGATCCCGGCGAGATTCAGCGCCGCGCGCTCGCCCTTCCTCGCGCGTCCGGCCGCGGCGTCCTGGACGCGCAGACCGCGGATCCGGACCTCGCGGCCCCGCGGAAGCAGGACCAGCCGGTCTCCGACGCCCGCCTCGCCCGCGTGCACCGTCCCCGTGACCACGACGCCCGCGCCCCTGACGACGAACGCCCGGTCGACCGCCAGACGGAATCCGCCCGCGGTCCCGGCCGGCGGCAGGCGTCCGGCCCGCGCCTCGAGGGCCTCGCGCAGCTCCGCCACGCCGATGTTCGCGGGCGCGGCGGTCTCGATCGCGTCGGCGGGCCCGATCCCGGACGCGCGCAGCAGCGCCCGGACGTCCGCGGCCACGCGGTCGAGCCGTTCCCGGCCGGCGCGGTCGGCCTTGCTGAGCGCGACCAGGCATTCCGTCACGCCCAGGAGGGACAGCACGACGGCGTGCTCGCGGGTCTGGGGCATCACCCCGTCGTCGGCCGCCACGACCAGCAGGCCCAGATCGATCCCGGCGACGCCCGCGACCATGGTGCGCACGAACCGTCGGTGGCCCGGCACGTCGATGAAGCCGATCGTCCGGCCCGAGGGCAGGGGCAGGTAGGCGAAGCCCAGGTCGATGGTGAGCCCGCGCGCCTTCTCCTCCGGGAGGCGGTCGGTGTCGACGCCGGTCAGCGCGCGGACGAGCGTCGTCTTGCCGTGGTCGACGTGGCCCGCCGTCGCGACGATCATGGAACCCGCAGCGCGGCGAGCTGGTCGAGGAACAGGGCCTCGTCGTCGAGGCAGCGCAGGTCCAGCCGGAGCGCGCGGTCGCGGAGGGAGGCGACGACGGGCCGGGGCAGGCGCCGGAACGCGCCGGCCAGCCCGCGCAGCCTGGCGTCGGCGCCCCGGCCGCCCCGGCCGGGGCGGATGGCGAGGCCGGCGCTGTCGAGCGCCTCCACGGGCAGCGCCCCGCCGCCGATCTGGCTCCTCAGCCGGACCGTCTCGACCGCGAAGGCCTCCCCGACGGCGCGCTCGACGGCCGGCTTCAGCCGGGCGGCCTGCTCGGCGATCCCGTCCGCGGGCCGCGTCAGGAGACGCAGGGCGGGAAGGCGCTCCGGCAGGCGGTCGGGGTCTTCGTAGAGCGCCAGGGTCGCGTCGAGCGCGGCGAGCGTCATCTTGCCGGCCCGCATGGCGCGCTTCATGGGGTTCCGCGCGAGCCGCCGCACCAGGCCGGCGCGGCCCACGACGAGGCCGGCCTGCGGCCCGCCCAGCAGCTTGTCGCCGCTGAAGGTCACGAGGTCGGCGCCGCGGTCCAGCGCCTCGGCCACGGTCGGTTCCCTGGGCAGGCCCCAGCGCGCGAGGTCCACGAGCGTCCCGCTTCCGAGATCGACGGCGAGAGGCAGGCCGCGGGCGTGGGCCAGGCCGGCGAGGTCCGCCGCCGGCGTCTCCGCCGTGAAGCCCCGGATGACGTAGTTGCTGGCGTGGACCTTCAGCAGCAGCGCGGTCTCCGGGCCGATGGCGGCTTCGAAGTCGCGCTTGTGCGTCCTGTTGGTGGTTCCGACCTCGACGAGGCGGCATCCGGCGCGGGCCATGATGTCGGGCATGCGGAAGGCGCCGCCGATCTCGATCAGCTCGCCGCGGGAGACCGGGACCTCCTTCCCGAGCGCCAGGGTGTTCAGGAGGAGGAGCACGGCCGCGGCGTTGTTGTTGACCGCCAGGGCGGCCTCGGCGCCGGTCAGCCGCCGGAGCCGCTCCTCCACGGCCGCGTCCCGCTCTCCGCGCCGGCCGCGCTCCAGGTCGAATTCCAGGTCGCTCGCGCCGCGCGCCGCGTCCGCGACGGCGGCGACCGCCTCGTCGGCCAGGGGCGCGCGCCCGAGGTTGGTGTGCAGCACCGTGCCGGTGAGGTTGAAGACGGGGCGGGGTCCGGTCTCCATGCGTCCCAGACAGAACGCCTCGGCGCGCGCGGCCAGGGCGCCGGCGGACATATCGGCGGCGCCGTCCAGCGCCGACCTCAGCGCGGAGACCGCGAGCCGGTGGCCGAACGTCGCGACGAGCGGGGCGATCTCGGCGGCGCGGAGCAGCCGTTCGACGGACGGCGGGCGGCGGGCTCGGGACATGGGGGGCTCCACGCACGGTGTCGCTGGCGCGAGCATAGGGCAGGGGCCCGTTCCGGCAAAATCGTCCGGGCGGCGCGCCGCCGCAAGCCGGGAGGGCCGCGTTCGCGTCCCCGGAACGGTTCCAACGCGGCCGGAACCGCTCTAGCTTTGCGCGCCATGAGGGACCATGTCCTCCGACCGCTGCTGGAACCGGCCTCGATCGCGCTCGTCGGCGCGTCCGCCCGCGAGGGGTCCTTCGGCCACGCCACCCTCAAGAACCTCGCCAATCCGCGCTTCGCCGGCGCGGTCCATCCGGTCAATCCCGGCTATGACGAGATTCTCGGCCTGCCCTGCTTTCCCGCGCTCGCCGACATCCCCGGCGGCGTCGAGCACGCGGTGCTGTCGGTCTCCAACGCGGGCGTCGAGGCGGCGCTGGTCGACGCCGTCCGGCGGGGCGTCCGGTCGGCCACCATCTTCGGCAGCGCCTACCTCGAGGGCGACACGGGCGAACCGAAACTCAGGGAACGGCTGCGGGCCATCGCCCGCGAGGCCGGCGTCCTGGTCTGCGGGGCCAACTGCATGGGGTTCGTCAATTCCCTGTCGGGCGTGCGCGCGACATGGATAGACGTCGAGGACGACGCCTGGTTCGAGCCCGGCGCCATCGCGCTCATCAGCCATTCGGGGACCTGCTTCCTGACCCTCCAGTTCGTCGATCCGCGGCACCGCCACAACCTCTGCGTGTCGGCCGGCCAGGAGCTCACGGTGACGGCCGCCGACTACATGGACTACGCGCTGGAGCAGGAGAGCACGCGGGCCATCGCGCTCTTCCTCGAGACGGTGCGGGACCCCGAAGGCTTCCTGGCCGCGCTCGACAAGGCCGTCGCGCGCGACGTTCCGGTCGTCGCCATCAAGGTGGGCCGGACCGAAAGGAGCGCCGAGCTGGCCCGGAGCCACTCCGGCGCCCTGGCGGGCGACGACGCCGCCTACGAGGCGGTCTTCGACCACTACGGCGTGCTGCGCGTCGACTCCTGGGACGAGCTGGCGGCCACGACGCGCCTCCTGTCGCACCGCAAGACGCTCGCGCCCGGCGGGCTCGCGGGCGTCATGGATTCCGGGGGCGCCCGGGGTATGCTGATCGACATGGCCGACAGGATGGGCGTGCCGCTCGCCGACATCGGACCCGACACGGCCGGGACGCTCGCCGGCCTGCTCGAATACGGGCTCGAACCGGTCAACCCGACCGATATCTGGGGCACCGGGCGCGACTGGGAGAACGTGTGCGTCGGCTGCATGGGGGCGCTGGCCGACGACGGCGATTCGGCGCTGACGGGCATGTTCTCCGACCTCGGCTTCATCGACCGGGACGGCTGGAACCTTCTGGATCTGGCCGAGGAGGTCGACGGGCGGACGGAGAAACCGGTCTTCATCTGCCAGCACTGGAGCCGGTCGCTCAACCCGGCCGCCGTCGAGCGGGCGAAGGACAGCCCCGTCGTCGTGGTCGACGGCACGGAGACCTTCCTGACCGCCGTGAAGCTCGCCATGCGGCGCCGCGACCGCATCGACGACGGCCCCGGCGACATCGCGCCCGCGCCGTCCGGCGACGTCATCGCCCGCTGGCGCGCGCGTCTGGCCGGGGGCGCTCCCCTCGACGAGAACGCCGGGCTCGACCTGCTGGCCGACTTCGGCGTCGCGGTCCCCGCCCGCCGGATCGCGACAAGCGAGGACGAAGCCGCCGCGGCCGCCGGGACGATCGGATACCCCGTCGTCCTGAAGACCGCCGAGGCGGGAATCCTCCACAAGAGCGACGTGGGCGGCGTCAGGACCGGCCTCGCCGACGAGGACGGCGTGCGGACGGCCTGGCGCGACATGGCCCGCCGCCTGGGTCCGCGGACGCTCGTGGCGGCGATGGCGCCCGGGGGCGTCGAACTCGCCGCGGGTCTGGTCGTCGACGCCCAGTTCGGCCCGCTCGCGATGGTCGCCGCCGGCGGCGTCCTGATCGAGGTCGTGAAGGACCGGCGCTTCCTCCTGCCGCCCGCGGGCCGCGCCAGCGCCCGCCGCGCCGTCGACCGCCTCGCCTGCCGGCCGCTACTGGACGGCGTCCGGGGCGCCCCGGCCGCGGATGTCGACGCGGTCTGCGACGCCGTCGCTCGGCTGTCCGTGCTGGCGGAGACCCTGGGCGACCTGATCGCCGAGCTCGACGTCAATCCGCTGATCGCGGGTCCGGAGGGCTGCGTGGCCGTCGACGCCCTGGTCGCGCCGGCGAAGGCCGGACCGTCATGAGCGGCCCGCCCTTCGACCGCGTGGCGGTCACCGGCGGAAGCGGGCGCCTGGGCCGCTGGGTCGTGCGCGAGCTGATGGACGATTGCGACGTCCGCGCGATCGACCTCGAGCCGTCGCCCGAGGACGTGTCCTTCGTCGAGGCCGACGTGCGCGACATCGACGCCGTGCGCGGCGCGCTCCGGGGCTGCGACGCCGTCGTCCATCTCGCCGCCCTCGACGACGGCGCCGTCGCGGAAGAAGAAGCCTTCATCGACGTCAACCTGCGCGGGACCTGGCATGTGCTGCAGGCGTGCGAGGAGCTCGGCGTCGGCCGGGTCGTCCTCGCCTCGAGCGTGGCCGCGGTGGGGCTCGGCAAGGACAACCCGCCGTCGGAGCTGCCGGCGCCGGTCGATACGCCGCCCGCGCCGCGTTCGTCCTACGGCGTCACGAAGCTGGTCTGCGAGGAGTTCGCCCGGACCTTCGCGCGCCGGGGGCCGATGGAGGCGATCTGCCTGCGCCCGGCGCTCGTGGCCCAGCCCGACATCGCCTATTCGATCGCGAAGATCGCCGCCGGGATGGAGGGCGTCGATCCGCCTCCGCCGGCCGCGGGCCGGGACTGGCGCGAGTTGCGGGCCGCGCTTTCGCCGACCCGCGCCGTCGTCTCGCCCGCCGACGCCGCGCGCGCCTTCCGCGCCGCGCTCACGGCCCGGGGCGTCCGTTTCGGCGTCTACTTCGTGACGGGGCCCGACACGTGCGGCCACGGACCCACCGTCGATCTGGTCGCGGAAGGGTTCGGCGTCGCGCCGGAGATCGCGCGTCCCTCGGTCTACGCCGACGATCCCCGGGCCAGCGCCTACGACCTCGCCCCCGCCCGCGAGGACCTGGGGTGGGAGCCGCGGGACCGCTGGGCCGACCACCTCGCCCGCGCGATCGCGGCGGGCTGACATGGAGGGCGACGCGCCATGGACGAGATGACGGTCCTGCGGGGCGGCCTCGTGCTCGACGCGGAGTCCCGCGTGGCCGGCCGCCGCGACATCCTGGTCGCCGCCGGCGTCATCCGGGAGGTCGGCCCCCCCGGCATGGCCGCGCCCGAGGGCGCGCCGGAGCGCGACGTTTCGGACCTCATCGTCATTCCCGGCCTCGTCAACGCGCACACCCACGGACACGGCAGCTTCGCCAAGGGCCGGGGCGACCTGTGGTCGCTGGAGCTGCTGCTCAACGCCGGCCCCTGGATCGGCGCGGAGCGGAGCCACGAGGACAAGTATCTCGCCACCCTGCTGAACGCCGCCGACATGATCCGGCGCGGCTGCACGGCGGTCTACGACCTCACCTGGGAGCAGCCGCGCCCCAGCGTCGAGGGCATGCACCGGGTGGCGCGGGCCTACGACGCCATCGGCATGAGGGCGCTGGTCGCGCCCATGATGGCCGACCTCTCGTTCCACGAGGTCGTGCCGGGGCTGCTCGAGAGCCTGCCCGCCGACCTGCGCGGGACGGTCGAGGGCTGGCGGCTCGATCCCTTCCAGTCCTCGATCGACGCCTGCCGCGACGTCCTCGCCACCTGGCCGTTCGACACCGGCCGCATCCGCTTCGGGCTCGCGCCGACCATTCCCATGCACTGCACCGACGCCTTTCTCGTCGCCTGCGCCCGGCTGTCGGACGAGTTCCAGTGCCCGGTGCAGACCCACATGGCCGAATCGAAGCTCCAGGCGCTGGTGGGCCGGGACCGCTACGGCAAGACGCCGACCGCCCATTTCGACGACCTCGGCCTCGTCACCGACCGCTTCACCGCGGGCCACGGCGTCTGGCTCGACGACGACGACATGAAACGCCTGGCCGACCGCGGCGCGTCGGTCGCCCACAACCCGGGGAGCAACATGCGGCTGGGTTCGGGCCTCGCCGCCGTGCGCGCCCTGGTCGGGGCGGGCGTCAACGTGGGCCTGGGCTCGGACGGCTCGAACTCGTCGGACAACCAGAACATGGTCGAGGCCATGCGCCTCGCGGCCTACGTCTCGCGCGTCCTGACCCACGACCCGCGCGAATGGGTGTCCTCGGCCGAGGCCCTCCGGATGGCGACGGCGGGGGGCGCCCGGGCGATGGGGTTCGACGGCTCGATCGGGCGCGTCGCCGAGGGCTTCAAGGCCGATCTCGCGTTCCTCGACTTGCGCGATCTCGCCTATGTCCCGCTCAACGACCCCTTCAACCAGCTCGTCTACGCCGACGACGGCGCCTCGGTGACGCACGTCATGATCGACGGCCGCTTCGTCTACGAGGACCGCCGCTTCACCACGATCGACCTGGAGCGGACGATCGCCGAGGTCGAGGCCGCGAAGGAGCGGCTCGACCGCGCCACGGCGGACCGCAAGGAGGTCGTCGCCGCCCTGGAGCCCCTGGTGGCCGACCACTGCGTCTGCTTTTCCGCCCGGCCCTATCACGTCCGCCGGACCTTGCTCTAGTCTGGCGCGCGGCGGAAGGAGGCGGAGGATGCGATTCGATCTGGTGGTGAGGGGCGATCTGGTCCTCGCCGACGGCGTTTGCGAGGACGGCTGGGTCGGCGCGAGGGACGGCGCGGTCGCCGCGCTCGGCCGGGGCGAGCCCCCCGACGCGGCCGAGACCGCCGACCGCCGCGGTTGCCTCGTCTTTCCCGGGGCGGTGGACGGACAGACCCACGCCGGCTCGATCGAGGGTTTCGGCGGCCTCGGGGACCTGAGCCGCGGCGCCGTCGCGGGCGGCGTCACCACCATCGTCGACATGCCCTTCGACGAGCCCGACCCCGTCTGGAGCCCGGACCTGCTGGAGGCCAAGATCGAGACGGCCAACGCCGTCGCCCGCTGCGACGTGGCGCTCTACGGCTCGGTGAAGAAACGGGTCGAGACCGGCCAGATCGCGGCGCTCGCCGACGGCGGCGTCTGCGCCTTCAAGATGTCCACTTACGAATCGAACCCCCACCGTTTCCCGCGCATCCCGCACCACGAGATGGCGCGGGCCTTCGCGGCCATCGCGGAGACCGGGCTCCCGGTCGCGGTCCACAACGAGGACCAGGAGGTGGTGGACGACGCCATCCGGCGGTTCAGGGACGCCCGGCGGACGGGCGCGGACGTCCATCATCCCAGCCGCCCGCCCCTGGCGGAGCTGCTCGCCAACGCGGCGATCCTGGAAATGGGCGCCCAGACGGGCGCGCGGGCGCACATCGTGCACTCCTCGCTCGCCCGCGGCTTCGACATGGCGCGCCAGTACCGCGAGCAGGGCTTCGAGGCGACCTGCGAGACCTGCATCCACTACCTCGTCTTCGACGAGGACGACGTCCTGGAGCGCGGCGCGCGCGCCAAGGTGAACCCGCCCATCCGGCCCGACCAGCGGGAGGCCATATGGCGGCGGCTGGCCGGGGGCGACGTGGCCTTCGTCTCGTCGGACCATTGCTCGTGGCCGCTGGAGCGCAAGCCCGACGACGACATCTTCGCCGCCGCGCCGGGCGCGCCGGGCGTCGAATGCCTGCTGCCCGCCATGCTGACCGCCTGCGAGGAGCGCGGCCATGGGCCGGGCGTGGCGGCCGGGATGATCTGCGAGGCGCCGGCCCGCCATTTCGGGCTCTGGCCCAGGAAGGGGGCGATCGGGATCGGCGCCGACGCGGACTTCGCCATCGTCGCGCGCGAGCGCTACCGCCACGACGACGCCACGCTCCACTGCGAGCTGGCGCCCTGGAGCCCCTACCACGGCATGGAGTTCTCCGGCCGCGTGCGCGAGGTCTGGCTGCGCGGGACGAAGGTTTTCGACGGCGACGTGCTGGCGCGGCCCGGCGACGGCGCCTTCGTGAGGCCCGCCTGACGCCATGGCCGGCCGCATCCTCGTCATCAACCCGAACTCCAGCGCGGACGTCACGGAACGCATGTCGCGCGCCCTCGACGGCCTGCGGTTCGCGGACGGCCCGGCGATCGACTGCGTGACGCTGGCGGAGGGGCCGCCCGGCGTGGAGACCGACCGGCACATCGCCGAGGTCGCCGGCCCGGTCGTCGCCGCGGTCGAGCGCGAGCGGGACGGGACGTCGGCCTTCGTCATCGCCTGCTTCAGCGACCCCGGGCTCCACGCGGCCAGGGAGGCGAGCCGCGCGCCGGTCTACGGCATCGCCCGGTGCGCCTACGCCGCGGCGGTCGCCACCGGCGAGCGCTTCGGCGTGATCTCCATCCTCTCGGGCGCGCTGCCGCGCCACCGCCGCCAGATCGCCTCGCTCGGGCTGACGGAGAGGCTGGCCGCCGACCTGGCCATCGACATGGGCGTCGCCGAACTGGCCCGGGAGCGCAAGGTGCTCGACCGCATGACCGCCGTGGGGGCCTCGCTGAAGCGCGACCACGGCGCCGATGTCGTCATCATGGGCTGCGCCGGCATGGCGCAGTACCGGCGCGCCCTCGAGCAGCGCCTCGGCGTCCCGGTCATCGAGCCCACCCAGGCCGCCACGGCCGCGGCGCTCAACGCGGTCCAGGCCGCGGGGATCTAGAGCCGGAAGACGAGAACTCCCTCTTTTCGCGACGGGCTCGTCCGGCGTCGCGCCGGTCCTCGCGTCTTCCCCCTTCCTCGGTCGCGCCGACAGGGTTTCACCCGGACTTTCGGAGAGCTCGCCGACCGCGAGCTCCTCCCCCGTCAGCGGAACGCATCGGGGTTTCGCTCTTTCACGCAACCGGCGAGACGATCGAAAAAGGCGGTCATGTCGGGCGCGGCGATCGTGCGCGGACCCTTGGAGAAATCGACTTCCACGATGGCCGAGGCCTCCACCGTGCCCGCGGCCCAAGCGGGCGCGTCGCGGCCGGACAGCCGCTCGATGGCCTCGCGGAAGAAATCGATCCAGCGCGTCCCGTCCCGCCGCAAGCCGCTCCCGGTCGTATTGAAGACCATGATGTAGCC
The DNA here is from genome assembly GCA_958295695.1 of uncultured Alphaproteobacteria bacterium. GTDB lineage: Bacteria > Pseudomonadota > Alphaproteobacteria > SP197 > SP197 > SP197. The sequence continues at coordinate 443,591 of OY282363.1, forward strand.
GGTGACGATTTCCGGGGACCGCAACTGGACGTTCGCCATCTCGCCCGTCAACTCATCGACGCGGTTCGGGACCGTCCCGGCGATGTTGCGCAACAACGATTTGAGGCTGACGCCGAGACGCGCCTTGCCGTCGCTCGGCCACCCCACGTCCCACGCCTTGGACCGCCCGACGCCCGGCACGGGGCGTTCCCTGGCGGCGTCGGCGAGACCGCGCCGCGCCAGTTGCTCCACGCACATGTCGGCCAGCACGGCGAGCCTGTTGGGCGACTGCCGTTTCTTCTCGACGACCGCGATCCGGTAGAGATCGTCAACGGCGTCTTGCAAGGAGATCATCGTCCAACCGCGCCAGCGCCATGGCGCGATAGGCCGGCTCCACTTCGACGCCAATGCTGTCGCGGCCCCAGCGCCGCGCGGCGACCTGTGTCGAGGCCGTCCCGGTGAACGGATCGAAAACGGTATCGCCGGCGAAACTGAACATGCGGATCAGGCGTTCGGCCAGCTCCACGGGGAACGGAGCCGGATGGTTTCGTGTCGAGGCTCCCCGGATGTCGTTCCATATCTGCCGGAACCATCGGTCGTGATCGTCCGCCGGAATGACGCTGAGAAGCCGGGCGGCGGCGCTCGGCCTTCGGTAGCCGCCGGGCTTGCGCAGCATCAGGATGAACTCGATGTCGTTCTTGATGACGCCGTTGGGTTCGAACGGCTTGCCGAGATAGGCCCCGCCGGTTCCGGCCGTCTCCGTCTTCACGTTGCTGATCTTGTGCCAGATGATTGGCGCAAGATTGTCGAATCCGATGTCCATGCACTGCATCTGGATGGACGCATGGAGCGGGACCACCATGTGCCTGCCGCCGTTCCGGCGGCGGGACAGGCAGACGTCGCCGACCACGCACACAAGGCGCCCGCCCGGCACGAGGGCGTCGTGGCAGCGCTCCCACACCGTCCTGAGGCCCGCCAGAAACGCATCGTAGTCTCCGAGCCGGCCCATCTGCCCGGCGCTGTCGGGGTAGTCCTTCAGCGTCCAGTAGGGCGGCGACGTCACGACAAGGTGAACCGACGCCGACGGCAGTCGGGTCTGCCTTGCGTCGCCGAGGATGACCTCATGCGTCGTCTCGACATTGGCCAGCAGGCCCCGTATCCGGGCGGCGGACGCCGGGTCCTTGGCGAGGGTGGGAATGGAGCGCCGTTGCCGATCCGGTTGTATCTTTCGCAGATCGGGCGTCAGGACGGCTTCAAGCGCGGCGCTCACGTCCGTGCTCCGGAGTCGATCCCGTTGTCGGCGGCCGTATCGCGGCGCCGAAACCGCTCGGCCGCCTCGTGGCCGCGTTCGGACATTCCCCAACGGGCGCGGGCTTCGTCCGCGTAGACCATGGCTCCCGGTTCCGCATGCTTGCGGAAGGACTGTCGCAAAGTTCCGGCGCCGGTGGAAGGGAGAACTTTCGCGCGCATCCCGCCGACGGCCCGGCCCCCGACGCCGGCGGCGGCGGTTTCGTCAACCGCGCCGCGGCCCTGGAGGGTTTGCCTCTCGCTCCCGGGCATGTTCTTGCGCGGCCCGCCGAGGCGGCTCCCGCCGGCGCGGCGAACGGGCGCGCGGCGCGGCTTCGTGGACGCCGCTCCCTTCGGGCCGGCCGCCGTCGGGCGGGTCGCGGCGGTCCGGTCCCGACAGCCCGGATTCGAGCCCTTCATCTTCTCATGCGTGTCGGGGGCGTTGAATCGCATCGTCCGCGCCACTACAACCCTTCCCACCGGTTACGGGTCCCGATCCCGGAGGGAGGAGAGCATGGCCGGGCGCGTGCTCACGGTCGGCGGGGCGCAGATGGGTCCCGTGGCGCGGTCCGACGGCAGGGCCAGGACCGTCGGCCGCATGGTCGATCTCATGCGGCGGGCCCACGCGCGGGGCTGCGACCTCGTCGTCTTCCCGGAGCTCGCGCTCACCGCCTTCTTCCCGCGCTGGTTCATCGAGGACCCCGACGAGCTCGACGGCTTCTACGAGTTCTCCATGCCGGGCGCGGAGACCCGGCCCCTGTTCGACACGGCGCGCGAGCTCGGCGTCGGCTTCCACCTGGGCTACGCCGAGGCCGACGGCGAGCGCCGCTTCAACACCGCGATCCTGGTCGACAAGGCGGGCGGGATCGTCGCCAAATACCGCAAGATCCACCTGCCGGGCCACGCCGGGCACGAACCGGAGCGGGCGTTCCAGCACCTGGAGAAGCGCTACTTCGAGGTCGGCGACCTGGGCTTCCCGGTGTGGGAGACCATGGGCGGGAAGATCGGCATGCTGATCTGCAACGACCGGCGCTGGCCCGAGGCCTTCCGCGTCCTGGGCCTCCAGGGCGTGGAGCTGGTGCTGATCGGCTACAACACGCCCACGTTCAACGGCCAGACCTTCGAGCCGCCCCACCTGCGCGTCCACCACAACCTGCTCTCCATGCAGGCCGGGGCCTACCAGAACGGCGCCTGGGTCTGCGGCGTCGCCAAGGCGGGCCTGGAGGACGGCGTCCGCATGATGGGATCGAGCGCCATCGTCACGCCCAACGGCGAGGTCGCCGCCCAGGCCGTCACCCTCGACGACGAACTCATCGTGGCCGACTGCGACCTCGACGCCGGCGCCGCCATCAAGGCCGGCGTCTTCGACTTCGCCGCCCACCGCCGCCCGGAACACTACGGCCTGATCGTCGAGACCGCCGGCGCGGTCCCGCCGCGCGGGACATGACGGCGGGCGCGGCGCGCACGGCCGCCGTCGCCTGCGTGTTGGCCGCCGTCCTCGCGTGCGCGGCGCGCCCGGACGCCGGCGGGCGGGACTCCCCATGGCTCCGGATCCCCGCCGGGGTCGCGGAGGCGCACGGCTGGGAGGGACTCTGGGTCGAGACCGCGTCCTTCGACCTCCTGGCCTACCGGAACGGCGCCGGCGCCGAGGGCGGGCCGCTCACCGTCTACATCGAGGGCGACGGGTTCGCCTGGGCGTCGACCGCCGAACTGTCGGACGATCCCTCGCCCCGTTCGGCCCGGGTGCTGGAGATGGCCGTCCAGGACCCGTCCGGCGCCGTCGCCTGGCTGTCGCGGCCCTGCTTCTACCTGCCGCCCGACGCGCTCGCCGGCTGCCCGTCCGACACCTGGTCGGTCGCGCGCTACGGCGAGGAGGTCGTTGCGTCGCTCGATTCCGCGCTCGACGTCCTGAAGGCCGGCGCCGGCGCCGGCGGCCTGCGCCTCGTCGGCGTCTCGGGCGGCGGGACGCTGGCGGCGCTCGTCGCCGCCCGGCGGGACGATGTCGGGGCCCTCGTCACCGTGGCCGCCAACCTCGACCACGCCGCCTGGACCCGCCGCCACGGGGTCAGCCCCCTCGCCGGCTCGCTCAACGCCGCCGATGTCGCCGACGCCATCGACCGCATCCCCCAGGTCCATTTCGTCGGGGCCGACGACGCGACCGTCACGCGCGCCGATGTCGATCCCTACGTCGCGCGCATGGACGCGCCGGACCTGACCCATGTGGTCGTCGCGCCGGGGCGGGACCACGCCTGCTGCTGGACGGCCGATTGGCCCGCCCTGCTCGAGGAGGCGCGGGTTCTGCTGGAGCCGTGACGGCCCGCGCCATTTTTGGCTTGTCACCCCCCCCCCCCCCCCGTGTTAGCCGCTCCGCGCTGGCTGCGAGTCACGGCCGCGGGAGCTTGCGGGTGTTGTTCGAAAATGACCCGAGACGGGAATTCCGGGATGACTTCGCCCGGGTTTGCGCCTCCTTGACCCCCCGGTGGGAAGCTCCCCGCGTGCAAGGATCGCTCGCACGAAACCGACAGGAGGGGCCTGTTCCAATGACGATCGCGAGATTCATGGCGCTGTTGGCGTGCGGCGCGGCTCTGGCGCTGGGCGCCTGTAGCGACACCAAGCGGGTGCCCGTCGGAGACCCGGCGGGTCTCGAGGCCGAGAAGGACCGGGCCGACGCCGAGAGGGACCGGGCCGACGCCGAGAAGGAACGGGCCGACACCTACGACCCGCGCCTGTCCCTGAACGACGCGCTCCTGCCGTCGCGATTGTCGAGGATCGGCCTTCCCCTGCATCTGACCCCCAAGGGTTCCGTCGAGGCGGACGCCGAGGGTCCCGTCGTCACCTGGACGGCCCGCACCCGCACCGACATCGAGGTCGCGGCCGGCGTCACCACCGTCACCGTCGTCGCCCTCGACAACGACATCCAGAAAGTCGCCGTCCCCTGGGCGGCCGGCAAGACGCTGGGGCTGGGCCCCGCCGGCGCGGTCTCGACGGACGAGTTCGCGCTGCGCGGGATCGTCGTGCGCGGCGGCCCGCTGGGACGGCAGACCACGGCCGGGGCCAGGGTTGGCGCCGACGGCACCTACAACCCGCCGGTCCAGGGCCTCGCCGACACGGGCGCCTGGAGGAACTGGAACGCGGCCTACGAGAGCTCGATCCGGATGAAGGCGGACGGCCTCACCCTCAAGATGGGCGGCGACGGCACCATCTTCTTCGATTTCGAGCGGCTCGGCGCGCTGGGCAGCGGCGGCGCGGCGTACGAGGCCGAGAACCAGCCCGAAGGCGCGACCTGCGCCGTCACCGGCTCCGCCGGGAAGTGCGACGACGCGATCGCGAGCGACGTGACGGCCACCTTCGGGACGCCGGTGGCGGACCCGGACGGCGAAGCCGCCTGGCACTTCAAGATGCGGGTCCCGGTGAATCCCGCCGCCCCGCACGTGGACACCCGCGACTTCGACGCGCTTCCGGGCTGGGCCAAGTTCACGGACGACGCGGGCAACACGCTGTTCCGGGTACCCGACCCGGACGGCCCCTACGAGGACGGGGACGGCAGATACAGGGTCGAAAGAACGCCCATCGTCACCGACCTCGCCACCACGCTGGCCGCCGACGCGGAGAGAGCCGACTGGAAGCCGCTGGAGACCAAGCGCGCCCAGAGGATCGACCGCGGACGGCCCGACGACGAGCTGGGCGTCTACAACGTCTGGCTCTCGAACTACGCCGGCGTGGACGACAAGGGCACGGCGGCCGACGAGAGCGACGACACGCGCCGCTACCTCAAATACGCCGCCTACGGCCTGTTCAACTTCCTGGACTACTCGACCAGGGGCATGAACTACGCGCGCGCGCAGGCGTTCCACTTCGGCTACGACGCCTTCGGCAACACGGACGGCAACAGGCCGGCGGACTGGGGTACGGCCGCCAACCCGATCGTGGCGACCTTCAACGGCAGGACCACGGGCTGGATGATACGGGGGACGCTGGAAGAGGCCGGCAGGCTCACGGAGCTCATCCGCATGCGGGGCGATGTCACGTTGACCGCCACCTTCAACGCGCGCAACGCGGCGGACGATGCCTCCGGACACGGTGCCGTCCAAGGCTCCATGAACAACTTCGAGTTCCTGCGCAACGACATCTGGTCGACGGACGTCAACTACAGGATTCTCCGTAACGATCCGGCGCGCACGGACGCCGCGGCGGTGCTGCTGCAAGCGGCCGACATCGGGGCCGACGGCTCCTTCAGAGGCGTCGCGCGGGCGACGTACAACGGGGTCGGCGGCACGGGCATCGACAACTTCACCAACGACGGCGCTTGGGGGGGCGCCTTCTACGGCCCCAAGACCCTCGGCGAGCTCGAGGCCGCCGGCTACTGGAACCTGCGGATGAACACCGCCGGGGATCCGGGCCGGGGCGCCCTCATCGGCAGCTTCGGCGTCGTGAGCGACCCGCCGCCGGCGCCGTAGTCCCTCCGACGCGCCCCGGAGACGACGGACCCGGACGCCCTCTCCTCCCGCCGGGAGGGGAGGGCGTCCCTCCGTCCGGGAAGCCGGGGGGCGGGGACGAAGCGCGCATCCCCTCGACGAACGCCCCCCGTCCCGAGTAGGCCCGCAGGGCCGTATCGGCCCCTTCGATACGCGGCTGTAGCCGCTATCCGGGGCGAGGGAGAGGTTGGGCGGGGGCGAAGCGCGCATCCCCTCGACAAACTCCCCCCGTCCCGAGGCGGCCCGAAGGGCCGTATCGGCCCCTTCGATACGCGGCTTCGCCGCTACCCGGGGTGAGGGAGAGGTTGGGTGGGGGCGAAGCGCTTACACCCTCATCCCGAGTAGGCCCGAAGGGCCGTATCGAGGGACGCCCCTTCGAGACGCGGCCGTGGCCGCTATCCGGGGCGGGGGTGGGGGCCGTTCTCCCGCGGCCCGCCCGCCCGGGCCGCCCGCGCGATGTCGTGGAGGGCGCGGCGGCAGAGCGTCGCGGCGGGCATGTCCGCGGTCTTGCACCGGATGTCGGCCTCGTCGAGATGGCCCAGGGCCCGTTCGATCCGGCGCGCGGTCCAGCATCGCCCGGCGTCCTTGAGGGCGTCCCTGGCGCGGAAGTGGAACGCCCTGGCCGCCCTGGCCGCCTCGTCCCCGGACGCGCCCCGCTCGCGCAAGGCGACGAAGAGGTGGAGCCGCATCATGAACCGGCGCGCGGCCCAGAGGATCGAGACCGGGTTGTCGCGGTTCGCCAGCGCGCGTTCGAGGGCGCGGTCCAGCTCGTCGATCCGTCCGGCGCCCGCCGCGTGGGCGATGCGGTCCATCGACAGGAACGAGCTGTCGGCCACGGCCGCCTCGACGTCGGCGGCCGTCGCCCGGCCGCCCTCGCCGACGTAGAGCGCGAGCTTCGCCGCCTCGTTGCGGGTCTGCATCCGGTCGCCGCCGAGCCAGGCGCCCAGCAGCGCGAGGGCCTCGCCGTCGGCCTCGACGCCGTGGCGGCGGAGCTCCCCGGCCGCCACCGCCTCGACGGCGCGGCCCTCGTCGCGGTGGCAGGCGACCGCCGCCGCCCGGTCCGCCTTCTCGATCAGCGCGCGGAGCCTCGACCGGCCCGCCAGCTCGCCCGCCTCGACGACCACGAGCGTGTCGCCCGTGGGCCGCGCCAGCATGTCCTCGACGGCGCCCGCCACGCGGTCGCCGGCGTCCCTCACCCGGACCGCGCGGCGTCCGCCGGCGAGCGCGAGCGCGCCGGCCTCGTCGACCAGCAGCGCGGGATCGCCGGCCACGGCCTCGCCCGTCAGTTCGGCGACGCGGAACGGGTCCGCCGGATCGCCGGCCGCCGCGGCCACGAGCCGGTCGGCGCGCTCGCGCACGAGACCGGCGTCGGCCCCGTGGACGAGCACGGCCCGGACCCCGGGGTCCGGATTCCCGCAGAACCCGTCGGCCCGGCGGGCGGGGATCTTCACGGCCGGCGCGCCGTCATCCTCCGCCGCTCCCGGCGAAGTAGAGCGACAGGAGGTCGGCGATGGCGTGGGAAAGGTCGCGGGCGGCCTCCTCGGCGGCGTTCCGGCTGGCCGCCAGGGTCGCATACTCGGATTCGACCACATCGTAGCTGGCGGTCGACCGGGCGGTCTCGCGGTAGAGCGGCTCGAGGGTCGCCGCGTCGCGCAGAACGACCTTGGCCGTCAGGACCAGGTTGTAGCGGGTCACGGTGGAGGTCGTCTGGACCTGGAGCGCCGCGCTGGACCGCCCGATCCCGACCTCGAGGTCGTAACGGGCCGGCCGCGGGCCGACGCCGGCGGTCAGGCGGTCGACCAGTTCGTTGCGGAGGACCTGGCCGATCCGCCGGTTCCCGCCCGAACCGATGGCGGCGACGCGGATCGCCGCGAGCGCGTCCGCCGGACGGCGCCCGCCGGCGGTCCCGGCGTGGAGCGGCGCGAAGCCGCAGCCCTGCTGGAGCGCGGCCAGCCCGCCGCCGAGGACCGCCAGGACGGCGCGCCGGGCGAGGCCCGTCATCGGTCGGCCACGATGCTGACGATCCTGTTCGGCACCACGATCGCCTTGCGCACGGTCCCGTCGCCGATCGCGCGCCGGACGTTGTCGTCGGCCAGCGCGGCCCGCTCCAGGTCGTCGTTGGCCGCGTCGCGCGGCATGGCGAGGCGGGCGCGCAGCTTGCCGTTGACCTGGACGGCGACGGTGACGGTCTCCTCGACCGCCAGCGCCGGGTCGGCCTCGGGCCAGGGCGCGTCGGCCAGCAGGGAGTCGTGGCCCAGGGCCCGCCACATCTCCTCGCCCAGATGGGGCGTCATCGGCCCGATCAGGACGATCAGGGCCTCGAGCGCCTCGCGGCGCGCCCAGAGGCCGTCGTCGCCGGCGGGCGCGGACTCCGCGATGGCGTTGGCGAGCCCGTGGATGCGCGCCACCGCGCGGTTGAAGCGGAAGTCCTCGATGTCGCGGGTCACGCCGTCGATCGCCCGGTGGACGGCGCGGCGCAGGGCGTCCGCCTCCGCCCCGAAGGAGGCCGGCGCGGGCCGGCCCGGCGGCGGCAGGGCGTCGGCGGCGTCGAGCGTCAGCCGGGCGACGCGCCGCACGAAGCGGTGGGCGCCGGCGACGCCGGCGCCGGTCCATTCGAGGTCGCGGTCGGGCGGCGAATCCGACAGCATGAACCAGCGCGCCGTATCGGCCCCGAACTCCTCGATGATGCGCTCGGGATCGACCACGTTCTTCCTGGACTTCGACATCTTCTCCGAACGGCCGACCTCGACCTCCCGGCCGTCGGCGACGAGGCGGACGACGCCGTCGTCGCCGCGCTCGACCTCGTCGGGCCGGACGTACTCCCGGCGGCCGCCCTCCCGGATCGCGTAGGTCTCGTGGGTCACCATGCCCTGGGTGAACAGCCCGTCGAAGGGCTCGTCGAAGGCGAGATAGCCGCAGCGCCTGAGCGCGCGGGTGAAGAAGCGCGAATAGAGCAGGTGGAGCACGGCGTGCTCGACGCCGCCGATATAGCGGTCGACCGGCATCCAGTAGGCGACCGCCGCCCCGTCCATGGGCGCGCCGTCCCTGGGCGAGCAGAAGCGCAGGAAATACCAGCTCGAATCGACGAAGGTGTCGAGCGTGTCGGTGTCGCGCAGGGCGTCGCGTCCGCAGGCGGGGCAGGCGACATGCTTCCACGTCGGGTGGCGGTCGAGCGGGTTGCCCGGCTCGCCGATCTCCACGTCGTCCGGCAGGCGCACCGGAAGGTCCTCGTCCGGCGCCGGTACGATTCCGCAGGCCCCGCAATGGACGACGGGGATCGGACAGCCCCAGTAGCGCTGGCGCGACACGCCCCAGTCCCGCAGCCGGTGGTGCGTGGCGCGCTCGCCGAGGCCCATGGCCTCGATCCTGCGGGCGACCTCCTCCCTGGCCCGCTCGACCGTCATGCCGTCGAGGAAACCGGAGTTCCCGAGCAGCCCGTCGCCCTTGTAGGCCTCGTCCGCGATCTCGAAACCGGCGGCGTCCACCCCGTGGGGGACGACCACGGGCAGGATGTCGAGGCCGTACTCGCGGGCGAACTCCAGGTCGCGCTGGTCGTGGGCCGCGGAGCCGAAGACCGCGCCCGAGCCGTATTCCATGAGCACGAAGTTGGCGACGAACACCGGGAGCTCGCGGCCGTCGAAGGGGTGCAGCGCCCTGAGGCCGGTGTCGCGGCCCTTCTTCCCGGCCCGCTCGATGGCCGCCTCGCCGGTCCCCGTCCGGCCGCATTCGGCGATGAAGGCGGCCAGCGCCGGGTCCGACGCGGCCAGTTCGGCGCTCAGTGGATGCTCGGGCGAGAGCGCCATGAAGCTCGCGCCGAAGATCGTGTCGTGCCGCGTGGTGAAGACCTCGAGCCGGTCCGTCCGGCCCTTGAGCGCGAAGCGCATGCGCAGGCCCTCGGACCGGCCGATCCAGTTGGTCTGCATGGTCCGGACCTTGCCCGGCCAGCGCTCGAGCCCGGCCAGCGCGTCGTCGAGCTCGTCGGCGAAGGCCGTGATCCGGAAGACCCACTGGTCGAGCCGGCGCTTCTCGACCGGCGCGCCCGACCGCCAGCCCCGGCCGTCGATCACCTGCTCGTTCGCCAGCACGGTCCGGTCCACCGGGTCCCAGTTGACCCAGGCCTCGCGGCGGTCGACCAGGCCCGCCCTCATGAAGTCCAGGAAGAGCTTCTGCTGGTGGCGGTAGTAGTCGGGGTGGCAGGACGCGATCTCGCGCGACCAGTCGAGCGACAGCCCCATCGACCGGAGCTGGCGGCGCATCGTCCGGATGTTCGCGTAGGTCCAGTCGCGCGGGTGCACGCCCTCCTCCATGGCGGCGTTCTCGGCCGGCAGGCCGAAGGCGTCCCAGCCCATGGGATGCAGCACGTTGAAGCCCCGCGCCCTCTTGTAGCGCGCCACGAGGTCGCCCATGGCGTAGTTGCGCACGTGCCCCATGTGGATGCGGCCGCTGGGATAGGGGAACATCTCCAGCACGTAGGCCTTCGGCCGGCCGTCTTCCGCCCCGGCGCGGAACACGCCGCGCTCGTCCCACACCCCGCGCCAGCGGGGCTCGGCCTCGCGGAAGTCGTAGGGTTTGCGCGCCATGGCTCGGATCCGCCGCACCGGGAACGCGGGCAGGCTAGCGCAAGGCCGCCGCCGAATCCATGGGCGGCCGGGGCTCGGTAGCGTATCGGTTCGACATCGGCCGGGTCATTCGCGCATCCGTCGAAGGGCGAGCCGGGCCGCGGCGCGACCGCCCCCGCTCGGGGCGGCGAGCTGGGCTCGCGATGAACGTTACTTGCAATCGGCTCTCGAAGGGGCGACATTCTCCGGGTGGGCGATTGGGACATCGTCCACCCGGAGCACGGGAGAACACGGACATGGCCACGCACATGGACGACGCGGCCGACCCTGGGCGCGCCTGGAGGCCCCATGGGCGGGCGCCGCCCCGCCGATGCGGTGGGCCGAGCCGTGGCGGTCGCCAGGATCGCTACCGGAGAAACCGGGGAGACAACCTGTAAGCAGCCCGCGAAGGCGCGGTCCGGCAAGGCCGGCGCCCGCGCCGGAACGCCGGAGTGAGATCGCGCGACGGGCCGCCGCAGCGAGATGGAGTCGATAGCTATGCAGATGGTGAACGTTCTCTACAAGTATGTGGATGGCGCTCACTTCTTCGTCTCCGATGACGACAAGACGCTGGGTCTGTGTGTGGCGCACAAGGACCCGATCAAAGCGTACGAGGCGGTGGGCGCCACGCTCACGGTCTTGTTCAGGGAGAACCACGGTGAGGAAGCCATCTTCATCCCGGGGCTGTCGGTTCACGCATTCCTGAAATGGTTTGCGGACCGCAGCGAGGAAGCATTAGGGAAGCTGGTCCCGACGACGGCCGGAGGTCTTTCTTGGTCGAGAAACGAGGCCGCCTGATGGCCGTGTGTGCGGTCGGCACGGTTGTCGCGAAGATCGTTTCCCAAGGTTGCGGACGCAGGGAGGACTTGGATGACGAGTTCTCCCTGTTCTTCTCGTTCGCATATCGGGGTCGAGAGTGGATGTTCTCCATCCCCCAACCTCTGGAAGAGGGGGGCTACACCATTCACCAACTGGAGGCGATTGAGATGCAGTTGGCCCGACTCGGGCTTGACCTATTGCCTTTGGACCCATACCTGCACTAACTGAATTTTTGCTCGATAACGGGCGATTTCGTCCCTGTATCGGGGACATGAACAAACTCCCGGTCGCTCCACTTCGCTCGCCACGACTTCCGCCGGGCGCGCAAGAGCCCGCGCGCGTCCCCCGCGATGGCCACCGGCGTGACCGACACCCTGCGGGACGTGGAATGGATCGTCGGCCCGGTCGCCGCGCGGGCTCCGGAGCCGGGAACGCGCCATGCGCCCCGAAGTCGCGGCGAGGCCGCGCATCGAAGGGGGCGGCTACTGCCCCAGTTGCGCGATGCGCATCTGCCGCGCGCGGGTCAGGACGGCGTTCTCGAGCGCGAGGGTCGTCTCCGGATCGACCGCCGCCTCGTACCAGGCGCCGTCCTCCGCGCGCTCCTGGCGGTTCAGCGCGACGCGCAGCACGTCCGACCTGAGACGGGTGTCGAGGATGTAGACCGTGACCTTGAAGCGCTCGCCGCGCGTGTCCGGAGGGGCGTACCAGTCGTAGACGACCACCCCGCCCAGCGGGTCGGCCGAGAGCAGCGGCAGGAACGCGAAGGTGTCGAGCGAGGCGCGCCACAGGAAGGCGTTGACGCCCAGGCCGCCGCCCGCGCCGTCCTCGCGCGTCGAGTCGAACAGCGCGTTGACCCCGCCCTTGCCGAACACCGTCTGCCGGTCGGGATCGTCGATGTCCCGCTCGAAGCGGCCCTCGGGCGTCCGGGTCGTGTCCTCGACGCCCTCGTAGGAGACCTGCCCCCCGCAGGCCGGAAGGAGCAGGGCGCAGGCCAGGACGAGCGCCGCGGGAAGGCGCGCCGTCATCGGGCGGCCCCCGGCGCGGCGCGCTCGATCAACGCTCTGAACGCCTCGCGGCTCTCCCCGCGGCTCTCCTCGTGGCTGGCGATCGTCTCCCTGAGAGCCTCGCGGCTTTCCCCTTGGTCTTCGATCAACGCTTCCAGCGCCCGGCGCTGACCGGCGAGCGCGGCCATGGCTTCCTCGTGGCGCTCCCGCGAGGCGGCCATGGCTTCCTCGTGGCGCTGGTCCTGTTCGCGGGCGCGGGTCCGGCCCATGCGCCGCATCGCGCGGATACCGTACCAGACGACGGCGATCTGGCCGGCGCCGATGGCGAGCGCGGCGGCGACCTGCGCGATGGCGACCCAAAGGGCGGCGTCGCGGGCGGCGAGGGTGGCGGTTTCGAACTCTGTCATGCGGGGGCTCCCGTGCAACGGTCCGCGGATCGGCCCCGCGGCCGGGCCCGGCCGGCTTCCATGCCGCCGACGGTCGTATAGCCGGCAAGACGCCGGACGGCAAGCCGGCCGCGCGGCGTGTCCCGGTCCGGAGCCTCCCGCAAGCGGCGTCCCTCGATACGGTCCTTCGGACCGCCTCGGGACGAGGGACGTTGTCGAGGGGAGTTGCGCGCTCCGCCCCCACCCAAAAACCCCTCATCCCGAGGCGCCGCCGAAGGCGGCGTACCGAAGGATCGAAGGGGGATGTGGCGAAAATGTCACGGAGTGTGGGTATTTTGCCCAGGGCGGGCCCGGAGCGGTTGCATCTTCCCCGTCGCGCCGGTCCAATGGCCTCCGTTTTCAAAACTCAATCTCCAGGGGGAATCCCGATGAAGAAAGCACTCCTCGGCACCACGGCGCTGGTGGCGGCGGGTCTGGTCGCGCAGAACGCGCAGGCGGCCGATCCGATCTCGCTCAGCGTCGGGGGCTACCAGAACTGGGGCGTCTACTTTGCCAGCTACGACAACGACGACGGCATCGACGACAACGGCATCCGGAACGAGGGCGAGATCCACTTCAAGGGCAAGACCGTTCTCGACAACGGCCTCGAGGTCGGCGTCCGCTTCGAGCTCGAGGGCGAGGAGGAGGACGGCGACCAGATGGACGAGACCTACGTCTGGGTCGAGGGTTCGTTCGGCACGTTTCGCATCGGCAACGACGATCCGGCGGCCACCCAGATGGCGACCGCGGCGCCCTATGCGTCCTACATCTGGGGCCTGAACTCGCCCTCGTTCTCGATCGGCTCCAGCGCCGGCGTCAGCACCATGTGGCCGTCGACCTTCGCCGGCGTCGAGGTCGGCGATTCGGCGTCCGTGATGTACTTCACGCCGGTGTTCAACGGCTTCCAGTTCGGCCTCTCCTACGCGCCCGAGGCGGGAATGGAGCGGCGTTCCGAGAACTCCTACGTGCCGGCGGAGCCGGAAGGCAACGACGCGTGGTCGATCGCCGGCCGCTACGACGGCGAGCTCTCGGGCGTCGGCGTCACCCTCGCCGCGGGCTACGTGGCCTGGGACAAGGAAGCGCCCGATACTTCCTGGACGGACTGGGATGTCGGTCTGGTCCTGTCGTTCGACAACATCTCCGTCGGCGGCTCCTACGCCGTGCGCGACGACGACACGAACAACGACGTGACCCGCTACGACCTCGGCGTCCGCTACGGCGAGGGGCCCTGGGCGATCAGCCTCGCCACGGGCAATGTCGAGGACGACGCCGGCTCGGTGGACCACAACTTCCACCGCCTGACCGGGACGTACAGCCTCGGCGCGGGGGTCACCCTGGTCGGCGCCCTTGGCATGAACCGCCCGGAAGCGGACAACTCCGACTCCGAGTTCCTCGGCACGGCGATCGCGGTCAGCTTCTGACCGCGCGCGTCCGTTCGCGTTTTCAAGGGGCGGCCCCTGGGCCGCCCCTTTTTCTTCGGGAATCCGGGAAACGACGCCCCCTTCGACACGCGCCCCCGCGGGGGCCGCGCCTCGGGGCGAGAGAGGGGCCGGGCGGGGACAGGGCGCACATTCCCTCGACAAATCCCCTCATCCCGAGCAGGTCCCGCGGGGACCGTATCGAGGGACGCTCGCTTCCCGGCGGGGCGCTTGCCCGGACCCATGCGCCGTGCCATGGTCCCGCCCCATGAGCGCGCTCGCCTACGACACCCACAAGGCCGTGAAGTCCCTCGTCGGAGCCGGGTTCGACGAGAACCGGGCGGAGGCCGTGGTCGCCACCGTCGGCGAGGCCATGACCGGGAACGTTGCCACCAAGGCCGACATCGCCGGGCTGGACGCCGGGGTCGCGGCCTTGCGGGCCGACGTGGAACCGCTGAAGGGCGACACGGCCGCCCTGAGGCTGGACGTGGAGACGCTCAAGGGCGACACGGCCGCCCTGAGGCTGGACGTGGAAGCGTTGAAGGGCGACACGGCCGCCCTGAGGCTGGACGTGGAGACGCTGAAGGGCGACACGGCCGCCCTGAAGGTGGGCATGGCGGAACTGAAGGCGGACATGGAAACGCTCAAGGGCGACGGGGCCGCGCTGAAGGTGGGCATGGCGGAACTGAAGGCCGACCTCTACCGCCTCGTCCTGATCTCGTCGGTCGCGATCGTCGGCTTCACCGTCGGACTGACCGTCGCTCTGATCAAGCTCGTCCTGTAGCCGCCCGCGCCGGCGCTCTTGTCCGGGCCGGCGCGGTCGTGTAGGACCCTCCGCGCCGTCGGCGGCGAGACGGGGGATCATGGGCGACATCGTCTGGCTCGCGAGCTATCCGAAATCGGGCAACACCTGGATGCGGGCGTTCATCCACAACCTGTTCCGCGACGACCGCGAGCCGATGGACATCAACCGCATGCGCGGCACCCTGTCCCAGGGCGAGAGCCTCATCATGTGGTTCGCCATGCTGGACCGCAGGCCGGTCGGGCAGTGGACGGCCGAGGACGTGTCGCGCCTGAGGCCCCGGGTGCACGAGACGATCGCCCGGGGCCAGAAGGGCTCGGCCTTCTGCAAGACCCACAACGCGCTCATGACCGTCCGCGGCCACCCCACGGTCAACATGGCGGTCAGCTCCGGCGCCATCTACATCGTGCGCAACCCGCTGGACGTGACGCTCAGCTTCGCCGACTTCATGGGCGTCGCGGTCGACGGGGCGATCGACCTGATGGCGACGGAGTATCTGGAAAGCGACTTCGACGACAGGAACGTGCCGAACATCCTGGGGAGCTGGTCCCAGCACGTCGCGAGCTGGACCGCCACCGGGAACCGGCGCGTCCATGTCGTGCGCTACGAGGACATGCTGGCGCGGCCGGCGAGGACCTTCGGCGCCGTCGCCCGCTTCCTGGAGCTGAAGCCCCCGCGGGCCCGGCTGGACCGCGCCGTCCGCAACGCCTCGTTCAGGGTGCTGGCCGCGCAGGAGCGCAAGCGCGGTTTCTCCGAGCGTTCCGGGAACCAGGAGCGGTTCTTCCGCAAGGGCGTCGCGGGCGAGTGGAAGACGGGCCTGACGGCGGAGCAGACGGCGCGCGTCGTCGAGGCCCACCGCGAGCAGATGGCGCGCTTCGGCTATCTGCCGCCCGGCCTGTAGGGCCCGCGCGGTGGGCCGGATCGTCTGGATCGCGAGCTATCCGAAGTCGGGCAACACCTGGGTGCGCGCCTTCCTGCACGCCCTGCTCGCCCCCGGCCCCTTCGACCTCGGCCGGATGGCCGAGACCGCGGCGAACGAGGCCGCGGCGGACCGTTTCACGGCGATCGAGGCGCGCCCCTGGGCGGCCTGGACGGCCGAGGACGTGGCCCGGGTCCGGCCGCTGGCGCAGGCGGCGCTCGCGCGCGGCCGGACCCGCGACGTCCTGTGCAAGACCCATCTCGCCGCGATGCGCCACCGCGGCCGGCCGACGATCAACCTCGAGGTCACGCGCCGGGCCGTCTACATCGTCAGGAACCCGCTCGATGTCGCCGTGAGCTACGCCGACCACCAGGGCCTGCCGCTCGACCGCGCGATCGGCCTCCTGAACCTCGACGGGCACGTCAGCCCGGCGACGGCGGCCCACGCGCACGAGCCCATGGGGAGCTGGTCGCAGCATGTCGCGAGCTGGACCGGCAAGCCGGGCCCGGCGCTCCATGTGCTGCGCTACGAGGACCTCCACGACGACCCGCGGGCGGCCTTCTCGGGCTTGGCCGCGTTCCTGCGCCTGCCCGCGGCGGCGGACCGGATCCGGCGCGCGGCCGAGACCGTGTCGTTCGAGGCGCTCGCCCGGCAAGAGGCCCGGACGGGCTTCGCCGAGCGTTCGCCGGCCCAGGCGCGCTTCTTCCGCCGCGGCCGGGCCGGCGCCTGGCGCGACGTGCTGACGGCCGGCCAGGCGGCCCGCGTCGTCGAGGCCCACCGGGACCAGATGGCGCGGTTCGGCTATCTGCCCGCCGCGGGCGCGGAGCCGGCCCCGCCGCCCGCCGCCGCGGCCGTCCAGCCATGAGCGCGGTCGCCGCCGGCCTCGCGCGGGTGAAGGCGACGATCGCCGAGGCCGCGCGCGAGGCCGGCCGCGCGCCGGACGGGATCGTCCTGGTCGCGGTCGCCAAGGGCCACGACGCCCCCCGCGTCCGGCCGGCGCTCGAGGCGGGCCACCGCGTCTTCGGCGAGAACCGGGTGCGGGAAGCATGGGCCAAATGGCCGGCGCTCAAGACGGAGTTCCCCGGCCTGGAGCTCCACCTCATCGGCCCGTTGCAGACCAACAAGGCCCGCGACGCGGTCGCGCTCTTCGACGCGATCGGGAGCGTCGACCGGTCCAGGCTGGTCGCCGCCCTGGCCCGGGAGATGGAGAGGCAGGACCGCCGGCCCGCCTGCTTCGTCCAGGTCAACACCGGCGAGGAGGCCCGCAAGGCGGGTTGCCCGCCGGACCGCGCCGACGGCCTTGTCGCCGAGGCGCGCGGGGCCGGGCTCGATGTCGCGGGCCTCATGTGCGTTCCGCCCCTCGACGAGGAGCCCTCGCCGCACTTCGCCCTGCTCGCCGACATCGCCCGGCGCAACGGCCTGGCCGGGCTCTCCATGGGCATGTCCGGCGACTACGCCACGGCGGTCGCCTTCGGCGCCACCCATGTCCGGGTCGGCGCCGCCGTCTTCGGCCCGAGACCGGCGGCGCGGGCGTGAGGACGCCCGCCGTTCCAGGCGTGTCCGCGGGCCGGGCGGGGAACAAAACGCTCCGATGGATCTCGAAGGCGGGTCGGCCGAAGCCTGTCCCGGCCGTTGACAACGGCAATGTCCACGCCCACGCTCGCGAGCGGGAGGACCCATCGCCATGAGCCGCCATCGGACGGGACTGTACGGTTGCATTCAACGCCTTGAGCCGAAAACGCGCGCCTGGATCGTCGGCGCCGGTCTGGCGTTCGACCCCGCGCCGGTCCGGCGCCGGGACGCCTTCCACGTCTCGGACACTCCCGCGCCGTGGCGCGACTGGACGTCCGTCGGCGACGATTTTCGAGCGATCCCGACGACTCCCCGGAAGCGGAGCGACATGTCCGAGAGCAACCGGCGTGAACGGTCGATGCGCCGCGGCCCGATCGTTCCAGACAGGCTGCCTTGAGGGAAGCCATGGCCGAGGAGAGGCGGGAGGACGCCGACGCTCCCCGGATTGACCAGGGAGCCATTGCAATCCCGGATATCTACTTTAACGGTATGGATATCGGCTTGTCGCTGTCCGATGTCGGTCTGCTTGTCATGACGGATGGGCAACCGCGGTGCAAATTGCATATGTCGTTCACCACGGCCAAGACACTGGCGAAGGAGCTCGGAGACGCGGTTGCCGAGTTCGAGCGCCTGACGGAGCATTCGATCGTGACGATGGACGAGGTCCGGAAAGGCGTGAAGAGGCTCGGCGACGAATGAGCGGAGCTCCTTACGCGGTCTACGAGTCGCCGTCCGGGACGGTGGTTTCGGGCACTGAAGCAAACGATCGCGCCACCTGTCAAATCCTGTCGTTCGCGCGTTTGCGGAATGGATGGCACTACGGCGAAGGTCGCGGCGCAACCGGAATCGCGGTCGACTTGGCTCTCGCGGTCAATTCGCTTCTTTCGGGGCGCAACGCTCATGAGATCGAGGTGTTTCCCGATGTCGGGGGCGGTATCCTGGTTTCCGGCTATCGCGAGAACGAAACTCTGGAGATCCTTTGCGGTCCCGGCGGCCGGATGGACGTGCTGCATGAGATCGATGGCGACATCGCCCATGAGCGGCGCGATGTCTCGCTGGACGAAATCGACGAGTATGCGAGGGGGCTGGCGTGGACGTCGAAGAAGTCATACGACTACTTCATCCCAGGCACTTCAGTAAAAGAGAGAGACGTTTCAAGAGTCTGGCGTTCAGGAACTCTTCAGGTGGCGGCGGTGTATCGGTCATCGCAACACAGTGTGCTAGAAAATGTAGCGGAACCGAATGCGCACACGTATATCGTTTTTACCACCCCGAGGTTTCCGGAAATCCACCGATTCTCTGGCGGATAGATACAGCCGGACTGCCGGAAGAAGCCAGTCTGGAGTACGAACCTTCGACCGGTGGAGACGAATGTCATATGAATCTGCGCGGTCTCTCGGATGGACGGTGCAGACGCATGATCGGGGCCATGGGCGTCGAGGGACTGGAGATTTGCGAGGGCGACCGTCATCGTCCCTTGACGATGGCCGATGCGGAGCGGTTCGCGGCCTGAGACGGGTTCGCGGGCCCGCTTGACCGGGCCCGCGGCCCGCGCCATAAACCGCGCCGGTCCCCCCCTCGACAGGCTCGGGACAGGCTGCGGCGAGGTTGCGATGAAGCGGGTGTTCTCCGGCATCCAGCCGACCGGCAGCCTGCATCTCGGCAACTACCTCGGCGCGCTGAAGCGCTTCGTGGCGATGCAGGACGACCACGAGTGCATCTATTGCATCGTGGATCTCCACGCCCTCACCATGCCCCACGACCCGGCCGGGCTCGCCGGCGCGACCCGCGAGGCCGCGGCGGGCTTCCTCGCCTCGGGCCTCGATCCGGAACGCTGCGTCGTGTTCAACCAGAGCCGGTGCCCGATGCACACGCGCCTGGGCTGGATGCTCGCCTGCCTGACGCCCCTGGGCTGGCTCAACCGGATGACCCAGTTCAAGGAGAAGGCCGGCAAAAAGCGCGACGGCGCGAGCCTCGGGCTCTACGGCTATCCCGTGCTGCAGGCCGCCGACATCCTCGGCTACCGCGCCACCCACGTGCCCGTGGGCGAGGACCAGAAGCAGCATCTGGAGCTCTCCCGCGACATCGCCGGCGCCTTCAACCGGCGGTTCGGCGTCGACTTCTTCCCGCTGCCCGAGCCGGTCATCGCCGGCGAGGCCACGCGCGTGATGAGCCTGCGCGACGGCGCGAGGAAGATGTCGAAATCGGACGAGAGCGACTACGCGCGCATCAACCTGACCGACGACCGCGACACGATCGCGCGCAAGGTCCGCAAGGCGCGGACCGACAGCGAGCCGGGCGTGACCTGGGACCCCGAGGCGCGGCCCGAGGCCTCGAATCTGGTCGCGATCTACGCCGCGCTCGCCGACACGACGCGCCAGGCCGTGGTCGACGAATACGCCTCGGCCCGGTTCAGCGACTTCAAGGCGCGGCTGGCCGAGCTCGCGGTCGAGAAGCTGGGTCCGGTCGGCGAGGAGATGAAGCGCCTGGCGGCCGATCCGGCCTATGTCGACGGCGTGCTCGCCGACGGCGCGCGGCGGGCCCATGCCATCGCCGGGCCGATCCAGGCCGAGGCCGAGGAGATCGTGGGCCTCTTGGCGCCCTGACCGCCGCCGGCGCCCCCCTTCGGCAAGCTCGGGACAGGCTTTCGGCGGACTCGGGGCCGTCCCTCGATACGGTCCTTCGGACCCGCCCGGGACGAGGGGAGCGCCGGCACCCTCCCTCACTCCGGGGAGCCGCCGGGCGCGCCGGAGGGCGGAGCGCCGCGCGGGACGCGCCGGAACGCGAGGAACACGGGCGTCCGGCCCTGCCGCCGGGCCTTGGCCTCGTAGCGGGTCTCGGGCCAGTCGGCGGGGCGCTCGCGCCAGTCGGCCGGCCGCCGCGCGGTCCAGGCGAAGTCCGCGAGCGGCCAGACGGCGGCCATCATCCAGCGGACGTGGTCCATCGCGTCGGTCGCCAGGCGCAGCTCGCCGCCGTCGGCGAGCAGCCGGGCGAAGCCGCGGGCGGTCTCGCGGTTGACGAGCCGCCGCTTGCGGTGGCGGGCCTTCGGCCAGGGATCGGGAAACAGCACCGCGATCCGCTCGAGGCTGGCCTCGGGCAGGGCGTCCAGCAGCGGCCGGACATCGCCGTCGAGGATGCGGACGTTGGCGAGGCCGTCCTCGTCGATACGGGCCAAGAGGCCCGCGACGCCGTTCAGGAACGGCTCGGCCCCGATCATGGCGACCTCGGGCCGGGCGCGCGCCTGCCAGGCGAGATGCTCGCCGGCGCCGAAGCCGATCTCCAGCCAGAGCCGGTCGCGGCCGGGGACCGGCCCGCCGAGATCGACCGATCCGTCCGCGCCGACCGCGACGCGCAGCCGCGGCAGCAGGTTCTCCACCAGGGCTTGGCGGCGGGCCGAGAGGCGATGGCCCTTGCGCCGGCCGTGGAGCTTGCGGTCCGGGCCCCGGGGCCGCCCGGTCACGGCCGCTCCCGCCGGAGAACGCCCCGTCCGGTCGGCGCGCGGCGCGGCGGGTCAACCGACGGCGCGCGCCAGCGCGTCGGCGAGATCGACCTTCTCCCAGGAGAAGCCGCCGTCGGCCTCGGGGTCGCGGCCGAAATGGCCGTAGGCCGCCGTGCGCTCGTAGATCGCCCGGTCGAGGCCGAGACGGTCGCGGATGCCGCGGGGCGTGAGATCCATGGCCTCGCGCAGGGCCTCCTCCAGCCGGGCCTCGTCGCAGCGGCCGGCGCCGTAGGTGTCGACGTAGACCGACAGGGGATCGGCGACGCCGATGGCGTAGGCGAGCTGGATGGCGCAGCGGTCGGCCAGGCCCGAGGCGACGACGTTCTTGGCGAGGTAGCGGCAGGCGTAGGCCGCCGAGCGGTCGACCTTGCTGGGGTCCTTGCCCGAGAACGCTCCGCCGCCGTGGGGCGCGGCGCCGCCGTAGGTGTCGACGACGATCTTCCGGCCGGTCAGCCCGCAGTCGCCGTCGGGCCCGCCGGTGACGAACCGGCCGGTGGGGTTGACGTAGAACGCCTCGTCCGGGCACATCCAGCCGTCGGGCAGGACCTCCGCGACATAGGGGCGCACGATCTCCCTCACCTCGTCCTGGCCCAGGCTCGCGTCGTGCTGGGTGGAGACGACCACGGAGGCGGCGCGGACGGGTGCGCCGTCCTCGTAGGCGAGCGTCACCTGGCTCTTGGAATCGGGGCCGAGCAGCGGTTCCGAACCGTCGTGGCGGGCCTCGGCCAGACGCTCGAGGATGCGGTGGGCGACATGGAGGGGCGCGGGCATCAGCGCCTCGGTCTCGCGGCAGGCGTAGCCGAACATGATGCCCTGGTCGCCGGCGCCCTCGGTCTTGTTGCCCGCCGCGTCGACGCCCTGGGCGATGTCGCCCGACTGCTCGTGCAGCAGGACCTCCACCCCGGCCTTCTCCCAGTGGAAGCCGGCCTGCTCGTAGCCGATCGCCCTGACGGCGCCGCGCGCTAGCGCCTCGACCCGTTCCAGGACCTCGTGGGGTCCGCGGACCTCGCCGGCGATGACGATCCGGTTCGTCGTGGCCAGCGTCTCGCAGGCGACCCGCGCGTCGGCGGCGGCGGCCAGGTAGGCGTCGACCACGGCGTCGGAGATGCGGTCGCACACCTTGTCGGGATGGCCCTCGGAGACCGATTCGCTGGTGAACAGGTGGTTGCTTCGGGCCACGGCCGCCCTCCTCTCGGGACCGGACAACGCTCGACGCCGGGCGGGCGCCGGCCGCCAGCGGCGGACACTCGCCGAAGGCCGCTTCCGGGTCAAGACGTTTGGCGGACCGGCCGTCCGCGCCGCCGCAGGGTCCAGGCCAGGGCGGCGCAGCCGGGGACGAGGACGAGGAGGAGGGACGCATCGCCGATCCGCGCGTAGAGCGGGGGCGCCGCGAAGGGGGCCGGGAGCGCCGCGTCCAGCACGCCGCGATGGCCGAGCGGCATGCGGGCCACGACCCGGCCCAGGCCGTCGACGACGCCGCTGACGCCCGTGTTGGCGACCCGGACGACGGGCAGGCCCTGTTCCACCGCGCGCATGCGCGCCGCCTGGAAGTGCTGGTAGGGACCCGGGGAACGGCCGAACCAGGCGTCGTTGGTGACGTTGACCAGCCAGTCGGGACGATCCCCGTCGCCGACGACCCCGGCGGGGAAGATGACCTCGTAGCAGATCAGCGGCCCGAAGGGCGGCAGGTTCCCCACGGCCATCACGGCGGGGCCCGGCCCCGCCGCGAACCCGACGCCGCCGGGGACGATCGTCCCGAAGGGCAGGAGGCCGCGCGCCGGCACGTATTCGCCGAACGGCACGAGACGGTGCTTGTCGTAGGCGCCGACGACGCCCGTGGCGTCGATCGCGAGCAGGCTGTTGCGGGGCCGCGACACGCCCGATCCGTCGTCCCCGGCGCGCACGGCGCCGACCAGCAGCGCTCCGTCCCGCGGCGCGGCCGCGGCGAGTCGCGCCAGGGTGGCCGGCTCGCGCAGCAGGGCGTGGGGGACGGCCGCCTCGGGCCAGACGACGACGGCGGGAGGCTCGCCCGCGGGCCGCGCTAGGGTGAGCGCGAGATGCGCCGCGAGATGCGCCGCGCGGAGCGCGGGGCGCGACTTGTCCTCCTGGGCGATCGCGGGCTGGACGAGACGGATCGTCGGTCCGGTCTCCGCCTCCGGCGCCGCGGACGCAAGCCGCGAGGCCCCCGCGGCCCAGACGACGGCGAGGACCGCGATCGCGCCCGCCACCCCGGCGAGAGCGCCTCCCGGCCGCAGCATCCCCGCCCGGCCCGCGAGGGCCGGCGCCAGGGCGAAGGCCAGCACGACCGCGCTCAGGAGCCACGGCCCGCCCCAGGCGGCGGGCTGGATCAGGGCGTCCGACAGGGCGAGCGCGCTCCCCAGGGTGTTCCAGGGAAAGCCGGTGAGGATCCAGCCGCGGACCCATTCGACCAGGACCCAGGCCAGGGCCAGCGCGAGGACGCGCGGCGGCCCCGGGGGACACGCCCGCGCGAGGCCCGCCGCGAGGGCCGGGAACGCGCCGAGGCCCGCGCAGATCAGGGCCAGCGCGAACGGGTAGAGCCAGCCGAAGCGGCCGGCGTCGACCAGGAGCGCGTTGGCGATCCAGTAGAACCCGGCGAGCGAGAAGCCGATCCCGAAGAACCAGCCGTCGAGCAGCGCGCGCCGGACCGACCCGGCGCCGTCGAGGACCCAGGCCAGTCCGGTCAGGCCCGCGAGCGCCGCGGGCAGGAGGTGGACCGGCGGAAGCGAGAGCGCGAGGCCGCCGCCCAGCCCGGCCAGGACCAGGGCCCGGCGCCGGCCGGCGAGCCCGGCCAGCCGGCCCGGCAGCGTCGCGAGGCGCGGCGGCCGGGCCGGCTCAGCCACGGGTCGCGGCGCGTCTCACGCGCAGACGCTTGATGCGCCGCGGGTCGGCGTCCACCACCTCGAACTCCAGGCCGCTTTTGTGGGCGATCACCTCGCCGCGCGACGGGATGCGTCCGACCATGGCGTAGACGAGGCCGCCCACGGTGTCGATGTCCTCCTCGCGCTCGTCGGGCAGCAGGTCGCAGCCGGTCATCGCCTCGAGGTCCTCGACCGGCGCGCGGGCGTGGGCCTCGATCACGCCGCCGGGCCGTTCGCCGAGCAGGCGCGCCTCGTCGGCGTCGTGCTCGTCCCAGATCTCGCCGACGATCGGCTCGACGAGGTCCTCGATGGTGGCGAGCCCGTCGATGCCGCCGTACTCGTCCACGACCAGCGCCATGTGGGTGCGCGATGTCCTCATCTTGATCAGGAGGTCGACGACGGGCATCGAGGGCGGCACGAAGAGGACCCGCCGCGCCAGATCCGCCAACGGCGGCCCCGGCGGCTCGGCGCCCCAGTGCTCGAGCAGGTCGCGCACGTGGATCATGCCGATCGGATCGTCCAGCGTCTCGCGATAGACCGGGAGGCGCGAGTGGCCCTCCCGGCGCACCAGCTCGGCCACGTCCGTCAGGGGCGTCCGCGCCTCGACCGCGATCACGTCGGCGCGCGGCACCATGACGTCGTCGACGCGCAGTTCGCCGAACCGGAGCAGGTTGACCAGCATGGCGCGCTCGGCGTCCGAGAGCGCCGCGCCGGCCTCCCCGTCCTCGTCCAGCAGCTCCTCGACGGTCTCCCTCAGGCTCTCGCCGTTGCGCCCGCCGACCAGACGGCGCAGCCAGCCGCCGAAGCCGCTCTGGCCGGGGGAGGGGGAAGGGGACGACCGGTCGGCCACGGCGGGATCAGCGGTAGGGGTCCGGGACGCCGAGCCCGGCCAGCACCCGGCGTTCCAGGGCCTCCATGACCGAGGCCGCGTCGTCGTCCCCGTGGTCGTAGCCCAGGAGGTGGAGCGTTCCGTGGACGACGAGGTGGGCCAGGTGGCGGTCGGGCGGCAAGCCCGCCTCGTCCGCTTCCCTCAGCAGGGTCTCGCGGGCGAGGACGATGTCGCCCAGGCCGACCGGCGCTCCGGGCGGGTCGCCGGGGTCGGCGCGCGGCGTCTCGCCCGGCGACCGCTCCGCGCTCGGGAAGGCCAGCACGTTGGTCGGCCTGTCGACGCCGCGCCAGGCGCGGTTCAGGGCGCGGACCCTGTCGTCGTCGGCGAGCACAAGGCTCGCCCCGGCCGCCGTGTCCGGGCACGCCGCCGCCAGGGCGGCGGCGCAGGCGCGCCGCGCAGCGCCGCGGGCGTCCGGCACGCGGTCGAGCCAGGCGGGGTCGTCGAGCGCGAGGTCGACGCCCGGAGCGCCGTCCCCGCCGGTCGTACTACGGGATTGGCCGTCGTCCATCCGTCACGCCGTTCCCGGCCCGCCGTCCAGGGCGTCGTAGGCGCGCACGATGCGCGCGACGAGCTCGTGGCGGACCACGTCGACATCGGTGAAGCGCACCGTGCCGATCCCCTCGATCCCGTCGAGCACGCCCAGGGCGTGGGCCAGCCCCGAGGTCTGGCCGTCGGGCAGGTCGATCTGGCTGAGATCGCCGGTGACGACCATGCGCGCGTTCTCGCCCAGGCGCGTCAGCAGCATCTTCATCTGCACGCGCGTCGCGTTCTGCGCCTCGTCGAGGATGACGAAGGCGTCCGACAGCGTGCGGCCCCGCATGAAGGCGAGCGGGGCGACCTCGATGTCGTCGCTGGCCAGGCGCCGGTTCGCCTGCTCGGTGGGCATCGTGTCGTAGAGCGCGTCGTAAAGCGGCCGGAGATAGGGGTCCACCTTCTCGCGCAGGTCGCCCGGCAGGAAGCCGAGCCGCTCGCCGGCCTCGACGGCGGGCCGCGACAGGACGATGCGGTCCACCCGGCCCGCCTCCATCATGGAGACGGCCATGGCGACCGCGAGATAGGTCTTGCCGGTGCCGGCCGGACCCAGCGCGAAGACGAGCTCCCGTTCCCGCAGGGTCCGCAGATAGCGCGCCTGGTTGCGCGAACGGGGCGTGATGCGGCGCTTGGGCGTCTTGATCTCGATCGCCGGGGACGGCGGCGCCGGGCCGTCCTCGGGCATGGCCGCCAGACGCAGGGCGGCGTCGACCTCGGCGGGACCGACGGCCAGCCCGCCCTTCAGGCGGCCGTAGAGCTGGTTCAGCACGCCGACCGCGGTGTCGGCCGACCGCGCGGGCCCGGCGACGGCGACCCGGTTCCCGCGCGAGGCGATCGAGACGCCGAGCTGCTGCTCGATGCGCGCGAGGTGCCGGTCGTGGTCGCCGTAGAGCGCGGTCAGGAGCCCGTTGTCGCCGAAGGCGAGATAGCGCATCGCCTCGGCGTCCTCGGTGGGCGGCGCGACCGCCATCAGGCCGCCTCGCCCGGAACGCTCTCCGGCGGCGCGATGACGCCGGCCATGCTGTTGGCGCGCGCCTCGACCAGCGCGACATCGACGATCCGGCCGACCGCCGACGGCGCGGCTTCCACATGCACCGCCTGCAGCCAGGGGCTGCGGCCGACGATCTGGCCGGCGTGGCGCCCCGGCTTCTCCAGGAGAACCGGACAGACGCGGCCCACGGTGGCGCGGTTGAACGCGGCCTGCTGGGCGTCGAGGAGCCCCCGCAGGGCGGTCAGCCGCTCGGACTTGACCGCTTCGGGAACCTGCGCGGGCGCGGCGGCGGCCGGCGTGCCGGGCCGGGAGCTGTACTTGAAGGAGAAGGCCGAGGCGTAGTCCACCTCGCGCGCCAGCGCGAGGGTCGCCGCGAAGTCCCGGTCGGTCTCGCCGGGAAAGCCCACGATGAAGTCGCCCGAGAGCGCGATGTCCGGCCGCGCCTCGCGGATGCGTCCGACGAGCCGGAGGTAGTCGGCGGCCGTGTGGCGCCGGTTCATGGCCTTGAGCACCGGGTCGCTGCCCGACTGGACCGGAAGGTGGAGACAGGGCATGAGCTCGGCGACGGCGCCGTGGGCGCGGATCAGGTCGTCCGACATGTCGCGCGGGTGCGAGGTGGTGTAGCGGATGCGGTCGAGACCGGGGATGGCGGCGAGCGCCCGGATCAGGCGCGCCAGGCTCCACGAGCCGCCATCGGGACCGGCGCCGCGCCAGGCGTTGACGTTCTGGCCCAGAAGGACGACCTCGCGCACGCCGCGCTCCGCGAGGCGGCGCGCCTCGGCGATTACCGCGCCTGCGGGTCGCGACGCCTCCGCGCCCCGCGTGTACGGGACGACGCAGAACGTGCAGAACTTGTCGCAGCCCTCCTGGACCGACAGGAAGGCCATGGGCCCGTCGGTCGCCCGCTCCCGGGGCAGACGGTCGAACTTCGACTCGGGCGGAAAGTCGGTGTCGAGCACCGCGCCCGCCGCGCGATGGGCGCGGGCGACGAGCTCCGGCAGGCGGTGGTAGGTCTGGGGACCGACGACGATGTCGACGACCGGCGCGCGCCGCGCCATCTCCTCGCCCTCGGCCTGGGCGACGCAGCCCGCGACCGCGATCAGCATCCGGCCGCCGGCGGCCTCGCGGTTCTCCTTGAGCGGACGCAGCCGGCCCAGCTCCGAATAGACCTTCTCGGCCGCCTTCTCCCGGATATGGCAGGTGTTGAGGATGACGAGGTCGGCCGTCCCGGGATCCCGGGTCCGTTCGTAGCCGAGCGGCGCCAGGAGATCCGCCATGCGACCGGAGTCGTAGACGTTCATCTGGCAGCCGTAGGTCTTGATGAAGAGTTTTCTGGGCAATCGCGGATCGCGTCGTGGACGCTCGGGGCGCAGGGCAAGAGTGCGCTTCGTGTTGCTCGTGCATTCGCGTGCGGCGGCTTCGCCTCGGGAAGGCTGGATCCTCCGATAGGGGACTCCCCTCGCGACCACCATGCCCCAGCCCCGGCCGGCGAGTCAATCGGCCCCGGCCCTCCGTGTCGCCAGCACACGATGCGTCCGGTTCGGGTAGCACGGGAGTTGTCCGGTTATGAGCCCCGCGAGGAGGGGGCTGGATGACCCGGACGACATGGCCGCGGGAACGCGGGATGCGGAAGTTCGAGGATGGGCCGGGGCGCTTCGCGTCGAAGCGGCAGTCGGCGATGGACGCGGCGGCGCCTGGTCGACAAGGCCGGCGGCGTCGAGGCCCCGGACTTCGCCGAGCGCTTCCGCGCCGGCCTGCGCGAGCGTCTGGCCGCCGAGCGCGGCGCCGGAAAGGCGACCGCGACCGTCGCGGTCGGCGACCGCGGAGGCCGCACGGCCCAGCGGGTGCGCGCCGCCTCCCGCGAGTTGCCGGAGTCCTGGGTCCGCGCGGGCGACGCCCTGCCGCTCACCGCCATCGCGGGATCGCCGCGCGGCTTCCTGCGGTCGGGTGGGGGCGTTCCGAACGAGATATCCGTGGCCAGGGACCCGGGGAACCCGCTCCACGAGTATGTCCACCACCTTCAGAGGGCCATGCCCCGGCTCGACGACCTGTTCTTCCGGCTACACCTCCGACGGACCGTCGGCGAGCCGCGCGTCACGGTCGGCGGGCCGGGGGAGATCGGCCGCAGGGACCAGTACATCAACAGCTACGCCGGCCGC
This sequence comes from uncultured Alphaproteobacteria bacterium, assembly GCA_958295695.1. Lineage (GTDB taxonomy): Bacteria > Pseudomonadota > Alphaproteobacteria > SP197 > SP197 > SP197. The sequence continues at coordinate 471,837 of OY282363.1, forward strand.
GAATACGGGCCGGGCCAGAGACCCAGAGAGGTTTTCACGATGGGGATGCAGCAGCTGTTCTTCCCCGTCTGGGGCGAGGAGCTCCTGCGCGACCTCGCGCGCAAGGACCCCGAGATGCTGGACCTTCTCATCGGCGTCCTGTTCCGCTACGATCCCTGACATGGCCGTCCACACCATCACGATCCCGGACTGGCTGCGCGGAGACGAGCCCCGCACGATCGTCTGGGACGACGAGGCCGGGACCGTCTCGGGCGACCACAACAAGGTCGCGTCCTTCCGCCGCGTGTTCGCCGCGGAGAAGCCGGTCACGGTCGGAACGGGAGCCGGGACCTGGGACCTGAGCGACCCCGCCCACGATCCGGTCGAGTTTCTGATCGTGCTGTGGATCGCCTACTGGCCCGCCCTGGACGAGCCGCTGCGCTCGACCCTGCCGCCGGTGTTCGACGGCCTCGAGGTTCCGGCCGTCGACCCCGGCACGAGCGAGATCCTGATCGACGAGCACATGGACATCGACGACCGCGTCCTCCACGAGCTCATGGACGCCGTCCCGGCCGCCCCGGATCGCGAGGCCGCCGTGGCCGCCGAGGCCGCCCTCCAGGACTACCTCGCCCGCGCCCGCGGCGAAGTCGAACCCCTCGCCTGAACCGGTCCCCGGCCCCCCGCGACGGCCGCCGGCGGCGGCGCCCTTTGCAACGCCTGCAACGGTCCTGCAACGATTAGGGGCCGCTTTTGCAACGCTCGCGCCGGATGTCGCATCCGGACCGGCCCAACGCGCCGGAATCCATCTTTTTCGACTCCCGACGGCAGTACTGCTGTCCTATATCTCCGCCCGCCCGAAGCCCCGAAACCCGCGCCGTCCCAACACGTTACGCCACATCACGCCACATCACGGCACATCACGCCCGAATCCATCCATTTCGACTCCCTGCGCCCAGGGCCAACAACCTCAACGGAAGCGGTCAATCCATGGGCTACATAAACCGGCCAACTCTACTTGCTGGAGACAGCCGAAGCCCCGGCCTTCCGCAGACGGCCCAGGCCGCGGCGGCGGCGCGGCGGCAGGCGTCCGCCGAGGGCCGCGGCGACGCCGTCGCCGACGATGGCGTGGCAGCGCTCGGCGAGCGCTCGGCGGTCGCCGCCGGTCTCGTCGATGGTCAGCGTCGGATGGAACTGCACCACCACGGTGACGACGCCGGCCTTCAGCATCCGCCAGACGTGAGGCAGGAGATCCATGTCGCCGTACCAAGCGTAGAGCGGCCTCAGCTCCCGGTCCATCGGCAGGTTGGAGAAGCCGGCGTAGGCGATCGACAGCGGCTGGACGGTCACGCTTTCGCCCTTCACCTTCCGCTGGGCCGTCGCGAAGAGCGCGCGCTTGAACGGCAGCACGCGGTTGCCGTCGCCCGTGGTGCCCTCGGGGAACAGGATCAGCCGTCCGCCGGCCTCGAGCCGCCGCTCGATCGTCCGCTTGTGCTTGCCGGCCTGGCTGCGCCGGCGGTCGACGAAGACGGTGCGCTGCAGTCTGGCCAGCAGGCCGAAGAAGGGCCAGTCGCCGACCTCGGCCTTGGCGACGAAGCTGCCGCGGATCAGCGCGCCCAGGATCTCGATGTCGAGATAGGAGCAGTGGTTGGCGACATAGACGCAGGGCCGCTTGCGGCTGGGCCGGCCGCGCACGTCGAGCCGGACGCCGAGGATGTGCAGCACGACGCGGTGGTAGAACTGGGGAAAGGCGTGGCTCGCCTTGTCGCCGAGGGTGACGAGCGCGACCTGGACCGGAAGGCAGGCGACCGTGAATCCGAGGTAGGCGGCCGCCCGCCACAAGGCGCGGACGATCATGCGCCGCCGGGACCGTCCTGCTCGCCGATCTCGACGTCCAGGTCCCGGTAGCGCTTGCCGTACTTGTCGGCGATGGCCGAGACGTCGAGGACCACGCAGACGTCGGTCGTGTTGAACTGGCGGTCGATCACCGCGCCGTCGCCGAACCGGCAACCCGCGCGGACATAGCCCTTGATGAGCGGCGGCAGGCTCGCGAGCCCCTTCGCCGCGTCGACCTCCTCGCGCGGCAGCCGCTCCATGGCGACGTAGAGGCGGTCGAGCGCGCGGGGGCGCAGCGCCTCGGTCGCGGCCCGGTGGTAGGACAGGTAAGACAGCGGCAGCGCGAGCGCGTCGGGTTCCGTGCCGTGCAGGCTGGCGCAGCCGAACATGATCCGGATGTCGTGCTGGTCGACATAGGCGCCCAGGCCGCGCAGGAGCGCGGCGACCGCCGCGCCGGCGCGGTAGTTCATGTCGACGCAGCTGCGGCCCAGCTCGACCAGCTCGCCCTCGACCGAGAGCAGCCTGGAGATGTCGTACTCGCCGGTCGTGTAGAATCCGCCGTGGCGCTCGGCGACCGAGCGGCGCAGCAGCCTGTAGGTGCCGACGATCGCCCCGTCGCGCTTGGTGTCGCGGATGATGAGGTGGTCGCAGATGTCGTCGAAATCGTCGAAGTCGCGGCCCTCGGCGGCCATGGAGCCGACCGGCGTGGCCTTCATCTCCTCGTAGAACACCCGGTAGCGCAGCCGCTGCAAGGCGCGCACCTCGTCGGCGCCGCGGGCCAGGCGCAGCTCCAGCGGTCCCAGCATGACGCCGGCTTCCAGGGGGGTCGTCCCGGACGCGCTGTCTGCCATGGCGGAAAGGCCCGGCCGGCCGTCAGCCTCCGCGCCGCCCGGAGCGCGGCTCCAGCGCCTTGCCGAACAGCTCCATCTTGTGATCGACGAGACGGAAGCCGAGCCTGGCCGCGATCCTGTCCTGCAGCGCCTCGAGCTCCCCGTCGTAGAATTCGATCACCTCCCCGCTGTCGACGTCGATCAGGTGGTCGTGGTGGCTGTCGTCCTCGGCGGCCTCGTAGCGGGCGCGGACGCCGCCGAAGTCGTGACTCTGGATGATGGCCGCATCCTCGAACAGCCGCAGGGTGCGGTAGACCGTGGCGAGGCTGATGCGCTTGTCGATCGCCGAGGCGCGGCGGTAGACCTCCTCGACGTCGGGGTGGTCGTGGGCGTCCGAGGCGTCCGACAGCACGCGCGCGACGACGCGCCGCTGCTCGGTCATCTTCATGCCCTTGTCGATGCAGGCCTGCTCGATCCGCGACGTCATGCACATACCACTCGCGGGCGGCGAACGCCGCCGCCCGACGCGATCCTCCCCGGGACTGGAGAATCGAGTCTAGCCCTTTCTCGCCTCCGCCGCCATGCGCTCCGGCCCGGGGCTTTGACCCGCGCGGCGCCGACGCCGTATATGGAGTTCCCCACCGCCGGGTAGGATCGGGATGAACGAGCCCTCCGCGACAGCCGCGGCCGACCGCGAGGCCGACGCGACGCTGGACATCACGCCCGATGTCTGCCCGCTCACCTTCGTGAAGACCAAGCTCCTGATCGAGAGGATGGAGCCGGGCCAGACCGCCGAGGTGCGGCTGAACGACGGCGAGCCGTTGAAGAACGTCCCGCGCGCGGTCGAGGAGCACGGCCACGCGATCCTGGCGCTCGAGCCCGAGAGCGAGGGTTCGACGGTCTGGCGCCTTGTCCTGCGCAAGACCTGACCGGCCGGCCCGGCGGGTCGAGGGAAGCGCGGCGACGAACCGGTCCTGCTTCCTTCGGGATGGCCGGCGAGCGATCCTGATGCCAGAATGGCTCCATGGACGCCAATCTCGCCGGTTTCGTCGCGCGGGGCGCGCTCGTCGTCGGCCCGTTCGCCTGGCCGCGGCGGGATGTCGCGAGCCGCGCGTGGAGATAAGCGGGGAAGATCGCCGGGTTGCGCGAGCGTGTGGCGTGGATCGAGGGGCTGCTGGAAGCGGTGTTCATGCGCCGCGCCCCGACGCCCCCGCCGCCGCCGGCCGATCCGCCGGGCAGACCCGAGGCCGCCCGAGCGCGCCCGGCCGCGCGGATTCGCGCGGGGCCGGTCGAATCGGGAGCCTCCGGTGACGACCCTGATCGAGATCGGACCGCCGCGCCACGATGTGGTCGTCGATCTGGCCTACGGGCGCGACGACAACTTTACGGGCCGACGGATCTATGCGCGCCCCCGGTGCTTCCTGCACGCGGACGCGGCGGCGTGCCTCGAGCGCGCCGTCGCCTATGCGGGAGAGCAGGGGCTCCGGCTCCGGATCGCCGACGCCTTCCGGCCTTCGGAAGCGCAATGGGCGCTGTGGCGCCACACGCCCGATCCCGCCTATGTCGCCGACCCGCGCCGGGGCTCGCCCCACAGCCGGGGGGTGGCGGTCGACGCGACCCTGGTCGGCGGCGACGGCCGGGACCTCGACATGGGTGGGCCGGTCGACGACCTCACGGAGAACGGCCACCACGACGCGCCCGGGATCGGCGCGGCCCAGCGCGCCAACCGGCTCCTCCTCCTGGGCGTCATGACGGCCGCGGGCTTCGACTGGTACGTCAGGGAGTGGTGGCACTACCAGCTCTTCCGGCCGCGCCGCTATCCCGTGCTCTCGGACAAGGCGGCCGGCGCCGGCATGATGGGCTGACGCCGCGGCCGCGTCCCTCGATTACGGTCCCTTCGGGACCCGATCGGGATGAGGGTAAAGTTACAAAACACCCCTCGCACCGGGTAGCGCCCCGCGGGCGCGCGTATCGGCGTATCGAAGGGCGGCCGTCAGGCGATCTCGCAGGCTTCCTCGAAGGCGAAGCGGTAGGCGCGGGGTTCGAGGCCCGAGGCGTCGCCGTAGCCCAGGTTGAGGAGAAAGTTGGAGCGCAGCGTCGTACCCGCGAAGAAGGCCCTGTCGACGCCGGCGTTGTCGAAGCCCGACATCGGGCCGCAATCGAGCCCCAGGGCGCGGGCGGCGACGATCAGGTAGGCGCCCTGGAGCGTGCCGTTCCGGAAGGCGGTGACATGCGCGACCTCCTCGCTGGCGGTGAACCACGCCACCGCCTCGGCCATGAAGAGGCGCGGCAAGTGCTCGTGGAACGCCGTGTCGTATGCAAGGATGGCGACGACGGGAGCGGCCATGGTCTGTTCGTCATTGGAACCGGAAAGATGCGGCTTGAGCCGCGCCTTGGCCTTGTCGCTCTTGACGAAGACGACGCGCATCGGCGAGCAGTTGGCGCTGGTCGGGCCCATGCGCGCGAGGTCCCACAGGGCGCGCAGCGTGACGTCGTCGACGGACCGGCCGGACCAGCGCGAATGGGTCCGGGCCTCGCGGAAGACGAGGTCGAGGGCGTCGTCGTCGAGCCGGTTCATGGCGGGTCTCCGGTCGTTCGGCCGCCAACGTGTAGCCCCGGTTCCGGCCGTCGCCAAGGGGACCCTGGCCGCGGTCCTGCTGGCGCTCGGCGTCGCGGGCGCCGCCGCGGAGGAGCCGCCGTCGGCGGTGATCCTCATGTACCACCGGTTCGGCGAGGACAGCCTGCCCTCGACCAGCATCCGGCTCGACCAGTTCGAGCGCCACATCGAGATCCTCTCGAGCGGCCCCTACACGGTGCTGCCGCTCCAGGAGGTCGCCGCCGCGCTCGCCGAGGGACGCGCCCTGCCCGACCGCGCGGTGGCGATCACGATCGACGACACTTCCCGCTCGATCGTGACGGAAGCCCTGCCCCGTCTGGTCGAGGCGGGCCTGCCGTTCACCGTGTTCGTCAACACCGACTCGGTGGGCCGCGCCGGCGGCGCGCTCACCTGGGAGGAGGTGCGCGCCCTCGAGGCCGCGGGCGCGGCCATCGGCGCCCACGGCGCGGCCCACGCCCACATGGCGTTCATGGACCGCGGCGCGATGGAGGAGGACCTCGCGCTCATGACGTCGGCCTTCGCGCGGGAGCTGGGCCACGCGCCCAGGCTCTTCGCCTACCCTTATGGCGAGTTCAGCGCCGACCTCGTCGCCATGGTCCGGGACGCGGGCTATCTCGCGGCGTTCGGCCAGCACTCGGGCGTGGCCGTCGCCGGCGCCGACCTCTTCACCCTGCCGCGCTTCGCGCTCAACGAGCGCTACGGCGAAGCCGACCGCTTCGCGATGATCGTGGAGAGCCTGCCGCTTCCGGTGAAGGACATTCTGCCCGGGGACATGCCGGTCGGCGTCGGCGCGCCCAATCCGCCGGCCGTCGGGTTCACGGTGCTCGAAGGCGTCGGTCCGCTCGACCGGCTGGCCTGCTTCGCCTCGAACGGCGCGGAGATCGACCTGTCCGTCCTGGGCGGCGTCCGCGTCGAACTGCGGCTCGACCGGCCCTTCCCGCCGGGCCGCGGCCGCGTCAACTGCACGCTCCCGGTCGGAGAGGGCCGGTTCCGGTGGCTCGGCCTGCCGTTCCTCGCGCCCGGCGGGACGGAGTAGCGGGCCGACGCGCGCTTCAGATCGCCAGATCGGCGAGCCGGGCGTCGTCGAAGTCGGTGAGCCCGTTCTGGCGGATGACCGTGCGCACGATCTCGACGTAGCCGGGCTCCTCGGCGTATCCGTGGAGGCCGCCGGCGAGCGTCCAGCCGTCGAGCGGCCTGCCCTCGGCGCGCAGAGCGGCGCGCCGCTCGCGCAGGGGCTCGTAGGCCGGGTGGCGGTTGAGGTTCACCAGATAGGCGAGGACCGAGTCGTTGAGCCCGTCGAAGGACTTCACGACATGGGTCTTGCCGGCCGGCCGGGCCGCCGGCACGATGCCGTCGTCGTCGTTCCACGAATGCTGTCCGAAGACGGCGTTGCCCTCGTGGGCGAAGCGCGAGGTCCCCCAGCCAGACTCCAGCGCCGCCTGGGCGAGCGCCAGCGAGACGGGGATGGCGTCGACCCGGCGGACCAGCTCGTCGAGGTCGCCGGCTCCGACGCGGTGAAGCGTGGCGAGCCCGTCGAGCCAGCGCCGCTGCCCGGCGTCGAGCCCGCGGCCCCGTTCCACGAGCGCCCCGAGATGGAGCAGGCGCGCCCGGTCGGCCAGGATGTGCTCGTTGGCGTCCAGCACCAGCGGCAGCATCAGCTTGATGAAGATGCGCTTCCTCTCGCCCGCCGGGCCGATCTCGCCGATGTCGTCGGGCATCGCGGCCACGAACAGCCGCGGCACGGGCGCGCCGCCCTCGCGGACCTCGTCCACGACGAGTCCGGCCGAGGTCAGCAGACGGTCGACGGCGGCGGCGCTGGTGGCGGTCACGACGCCGGCGTCGAGGGCCGCGACCCGGACCGCCGGCGCGGTCTCCGCGCGGTCGGACACGGCCTCGTCGTGGGCGTCATGGGCGACGGCGAGGGCGGACAGCAGGACCGAAGCGGTCAAGACGATGGCGCGCATGGCGATCGAAAGCCTCCGGACGGATGCGAGGCGGTTCCGGCCTAAAGGACCGGCCGGACCTCGACGACTTCGGGAATGTAGTGCTTGAGAAGATTCTCGATGCCCATCTTCAGGGTCATCGTGGAGCTGGGGCAGCCTTGGCAGGCGCCTTGCATGACGAGCGAGACGATCCCGCCCCGGTAGGACCGGAACACGATGTCGCCGCCGTCCTGCGCGACCGCCGGCCGCACCCTGGTGTCGAGCAGCTCCTTGATCTGGCCGACGACTGCGGCGTCGTCCTCGGCGAAGCTCTCGTCGGCCGTCTCGCCGGCGCCCTCGATCACCGGCCGGCCGGCGATGAAGTGCTCCATGATGACGCCCAGGATGGCGGGCTTCATCAATTGCCAGTCGGCCGCCTCGCTCCTGGTGACCGAGACGAAGTCCGCGCCGAGGAAGACGCCTTCGACGCCGTCGACGTCGAACAGGCGGCGGGCCAGCGGCGACCGTCCGGCGGCGTCCCGGCCGGTGAAATCCGCCGTGCCCTCGCCCATGACGGCGCGGCCGGGCAGGAACTTCAGGGCGAGCGGATTGGGTGTGTCTTCCGTCTGGATGAACACGGGCGTCCTCCCCTTCCCCGGCGTTCCCGCTGGGATGTCCGCGGGCCGGCGGGGTCCATCCGTAATAGATAGCGCATGCCGCCGCCCGGTCAAGGAGGCGGTCGCGGGCGACCTCAGGTGATGTTGATAATCGTCTCGTCGGTCAGGGTGCCGGGGATCACCACCAGCGGGATGGTCAGGCGGCTGGCGAGATGCCCGGCGAGGAACGAGACGAGCTTGCCGCGGCCCTCGGCCGGGTTGGAGCCGACGCAGAGCAGGTCGATGGTGGGGTCGTCGTCGACCGCGCCCAGGATCTCGTCGCCGATGCGGCCCTCGCGGACCATGAGCTCGGGCATGACGCCCGCCCAGGCGTTGACGTCGGCGGCGATGTCGTTGAGCAGGGCCTCGGCCTCCCCGCGCCGCTCCTCCCGCATCATCTCCTCGACGCCCGACCACTGGCGGAAGGCGACCGGCTGGACGACGTGCAACAGGGCCACCCGGCCGCTGGTGTTCTTGGCGCGGCGGCAGGCGTAGTGCGTCGCGACCTTGCTGGGCGGCGAGCCGTCGACGCAGACGAGGAACTTGACCTGGCCGGCGACGCGCCCGGTGCGTGGCCTGTTGTCGGTGCCGGTGTCGCTCATGGTTCTCCGCGTGGCTCGTTCGCGCGGGCGGGCCGCGCCGCCCTTCGCCGGCGGCGCCGTCAGGGCCGCCGGAACAGGACGCTGCCCGTCAAGCCTGCCATCGCCGCGGCTATCACGGCAAGAAGGCCGTAAAGCGAGGCCTCCTCGTGGGCGAAATCGTAGATGTCGGCGCCGAATCCCGCCTTGTTGACGACGAGCGGCGAGGACTGGGCGACGACGACCTCGCCGTCCCGGATGAGGAAGGTGTCGGCGACATAGGCGCCCACGGGCACGCTGGCGGGGAACGGGATGCGGGCGCGGAACAGGCGACCGCCCACGACATCGACCTTCCCGGGCTCGGTCGGGAACAGCCCTTCGGCCTGCCTGAGCCCGATCAGGGCCCGGCGGAACTCGGCGATCTCGCCGGCGTCGAGCTCGGGGTCCGGGTCGAGGCGCAGGCCGTCGAGGCCGATCTCCATGAGCCGGCGCATCTCGGCGGCGCCGATGTCGTCGAGCGGGCGGGTGGCGGCGACGCCGTAGAACCCGGGCACCGAACGGAACACCGCCGACTCCGCGTTGATCCAGATGCCCATCAGCCGCGCCTTCTTGCGCACGACCACCTCGTCGCGCGGACCGCGCACGATGACGACGATATCGGCTTCGCTCTCGGTCCCGATGGCGCCGAAGACGAGGAGTTCCGTGCCCGAGAAGTCCGACGCGATCTGAATCACGTGCCGGGACAGATCGGCGACCAGCTCCTGGGCCCCGGCCGGGCTCCCGCCCGCCGGGCCCAGCGCGACCATGAGGCCGAGGACCGCGAGGGGCCGTCTCAATGGAGCCCCACCACGGAGAGCGTGTAGAGGCTGCCGGGTTCGGAGACCAGCCGCCAGACCAGGGTGGCGGCGACGCCGAGCACGACCAGCGCCAGGAGCCCGCGCAATTCCTCGCCGCGCAGCCCGGCGCCGACGCGGGCGCCGAACTGCGCCCCGACGACCGCGCCCAGGGTGAGCAGGCCGGCGAGCAGCACGTCGACCGTCTGGGTGCTCGTGGCGTGCAGGAAGGTGGCGAGGGCCGTGACGAACGTGATCTGGAAGAGCGAGGTGCCGATGACGACGCCGACCGGCATGCCCAGGATGTAGATCATCGCCGGCACCAGCAGGAAACCGCCGCCCACGCCCATGATCGCGGCCAGCACGCCGACGAAGAACCCCAGAAGGACCGGCATGACCGCGCTGATGTAGAGGCGCGAGGTGCGGAAGCGCATCTTGAAGGGCAGGCCGTGGCCCCAGTGGTGGACATGCGCCTTCCCGCGCGCCGGCGTCCCGCCCCTGCGCCTGAGGACCGCGCGCGCCGACTCGACCATCATGAGCGACCCGATCGCGCCCAGCATCACGACGTAGGAAATCGAGATCACGAGGTCGATCTGTCCCAGTTCGCGCAGGAGCCCGAAGAGCCAGACGCCAAAGACCGAGCCCGCCATGCCGCCCATGAGCAACACGCCGCCCATCTTGAAATCGACCTGGCGGCGGCGCCAGTGCGCCATGAAGCCGGACACCGAGGCGGCGACCACTTGGTTGACCTCCGAACCCACCGCCACCGGCGGCGGCACGCCGATGAAGATCAGCAGCGGCGTCATCAGGAAGCCGCCGCCCACGCCGAACAGTCCCGACAGGAAACCAACCGCGCCGCCCATGCCGAGCAGCAGAAAGATGTCGACGGACATCTCCGCGATCGGCAGGTAGATCTGGAACATGGCGCGTCCGGGGGGATCGGGGAAGGCGCGCTTCTTTTGCGCCTCGCCACGCCGCCGAACAAGCGGAAATCCCGGCGAGTCCCGCTCCGGAACTCTTTTGCGGACCGAATCGCCATGGCTTGCGTGTCGCCCGCGGCGAGCGGGGCCGGAGGGGCGTCCCTCGATACGACGCTGGCGCGCCTACTCGGGATGAGGAGAAGGGGACGGGCGGGCTTCGGCGGCGTTCATCGGAAGTTGAGCCAGACGGCCTCCCGTCTCGGCTTGCGAACCGAATGGCATAGCCGTTCGGGAGCGTCGATGCGGGTCCATCCGGCGAAGAGCCGGTCGTACAGGTCGGTGCGGTAGCCGGACAGAACGACGCGGCCGCGGACTTGGCGGAGCGCGTCCGCCAACTCTTTGTGGTCCGCGTTGGACATCTCGAAGCCGTACACGGAAGCGTCGCCGCGGGCGTCGTGCACGTAGGGCGGATCGAGATAGAACAGCGTCTCGCTGGTGTCGTAGCGCGCGATCGCGTCGAGGGCCGGCGCTTCTCGATCCGCACGCGCCGCAAGCGTTCGGACACGTCCGCGAGCCGGTCTATCGACCCGAGCCAGCGCGACACCGCGCCGGACATGCCCGACCGCGAGGTCAGGACGCAATGCGCCCACCGGTCCTCGCCGCTCTTTTGCGCCGGGCCGGTGCGGGTCTGGCGGGCGCGCACATAGAACCGGCGGGCCCGTTCGATGTCGGACAGGCCGCGCGCCGGGGCGCAGGCCATGGCCAATTCCTCGCGGGAGAACGGCGTAAGCCGGATCGCCTCGATGAGCTTCTCGGTCCGGTTGCGCGGGGTCCGGAAGAAGTTCACGAGCTCCGAATCTAGGTCGTTGTAGGTCTCGACCGGATAAGGGCCGACGTTCATCGGGATCGCCACGGATCCACCGTAAACGTCGCGGAAATGCGTGGCGTCCCCGGGGATCGGCGGCGCCAGGAAGTCGATGTGGAAGAACTTGCCGCCATACCAGCCGAACGCGAGACGCTTCCTGGAGCGGCGGGACGCGATACGGCGACCGGTTCCCGTCGGGTTGACGGTGGGAGATACGCTCATGCCCACGCCCCGAATTCGGTCCGCCGTCGATGGCGAGGTCGCGGTGGCGGAACCGCTTGGTCGACAGATCCACCGCAGTCGGGCGCACGATCGCCAGCGTGTTCAGCTCGCGGGCGACGTGGCGGTCCGCGAACCCGGTGACGCAGACGCCGCGGTCGACCGCTTCATGGCCGAGCCCGGCCATGTCTCGACAGGCGGCCCCCTTGTTGGTGTAGCCCACAATCCCATCCCGCGCATGCGTCTGGACGAACCCTCGCGGAGTCCGTGTACCGGTGAAAGCCGTGACCTGCGGTCGAATCCCGTTTGCCCCCCGGTCTTTCACACCGGCGTTCGACGCGTATCCGCCGCTCCCCGGCCCTCGTGCGCCATGACGCCCTTCCCGCGGTCTCCCCGCCGGGCCACGGAACGAGCGCGGTCCGGCGAAGCGCGCTCCTACGCCTCCGGCGCGGGCGGGGCGAGGACCTCGCGCTTGCCGACGTGGTTGGCGGCGCCGACGACGCCGTCGCGCTCCATCTGCTCGATAATGGAAGCCGCCCGGTTGTAGCCGATCTTGAGGTGGCGCTGGATGAAGCTGGTCGACGCCTTGCGTTCCCCGGTGACCAGGAAGACGGCCCGGTCGTAGAGCGCCCGGTCCTTGTCGCCCGTGTCCCCGCCGCCGGGGCCCTCCATGCCGCCGGACGCCTCGGGCGTTTCCTCGGTGACCGCGTCGATGTATTCGGGTTCGCCCTGGCGGCGCAGGAACTCGGCGACCTGCTGGACCTCGCCGTCGCCCACGAAGGGGCCGTGGACGCGCACGAGCCGCCCGCCGCCGCGCATGAAGAGCATGTCGCCCCGGCCCAGGAGCTGCTCGGCGCCCTGTTCGCCGATGATCGTGCGGCTGTCGATCTTCGAGGTGACGTGGAAGCTGATGCGCGAGGGGAAGTTCGCCTTGATCGTGCCGGTGATGACGTCCACGGACGGCCGCTGGGTCGCCATGATGAGGTGGATGCCGGCCGCGCGCGCCATCTGGGCCAGCCTCTGGATCGCGCCCTCGATATCGCGGCCGGCGACGAGCATAAGGTCGGCCATCTCGTCGACCACGACCACGATGTAAGGCAGCGGCCTGTCGGCGACGACCTCCTCCTCGAAGACCGGCTCGCCGGTCTCGGGGTCGAAGCCGGTCTGCACCGCGCGGGTCAGCGCCAGACCCTTGGCCTGGGCCTCGCGGACGTGCCTGTTGAAGCCGTCGATGTTGCGCACGCCGATCTTCTGCATCGCGCGGTAGCGCTGCTCCATCTCGCGCACGGTCCACTTGAGCGCCATGATCGCCTTGCCGGGCTCGGTGACGACGGGAGCGAGCAGGTGCGGGATGTCGTCGTAGACCGAGAGCTCCAGCATCTTGGGGTCGATCATGATCAGCCGGCACTCGTCGGGCGTCATGCGGTAGAGCAGCGACAGGATCATGGCGTTGACCGCCACCGACTTGCCCGAGCCCGTGGTGCCCGCGACCAGGAGGTGCGGCATGGCGGCGAGGTCCTCGACCACGGGCGCGCCGGAGATCTGCTTGCCGAGCGCGATGGGCAGCTTCATGCCCCGCTTGGCGAAGACCTCGGTTTCGAGCAGCTCGCGCAGGACGACCGTCTCGCGGTCGGCGTTGGGGAGCTCGATGCCGAGCACGGTGCGGCCGGGCACGACGGCGACGCGGGCCGAGATCGCCGACATGTTGCGCGCGATGTCGTCGGCGAGCCCGATCACCCGGCTCGCGCGGATGCCGGCCTCGGGCTCCAGCTCGTAGAGCGTGACCACCGGGCCGGGGCGGACGTCCACGATCTCGCCCCGGATGCCGAAGTCCTGGAGCACGCCCTCCAGCATGCGCGCGTTCCGCTCCAGCCCCTCCTCGTCGACCTGCTTGCGCGCCGAGGGGTCGACATCGGCCAGGAGGGTGTGGGGCGGCAGGGCGAAGCCGGCGCCGGGGTCGAGGTCGAGGGTCTGCTGGACCGCCTTCCCGCGGCGCTTCCTGCCCTTCGCGTCGGCGCGTCTCCGGACCCGGCCCTGGACCGCCGCCGCGGGCTCCGCGCCGGCCGCGGTCCCGCCGGGGGTCTCGACGGTCCCGGCCCGTCGGACCGGGGCGGCGCGGTCGTCCGGCGCGCGCCGCCAGATCGTCCCGGCGGCGCGGAGCCGGGAGACGAGCCAGGACCATGCGGCGGAGCCGCCGCGCCCGGCGACCGCGACATCGGCCCAGGGCAGCGCCGCGGCGGCGGCGAAGGCCGCCAGGCCCGGCAGGGCGAGACCCAGGGCGAGCCAGCCGGTCCCGAGTTCGGCGAGGACGGGGACGGAGGAGATCCGTTCGGCGAGCAGCGCGCCGCCCACCCCGCCGGCGTCCGCCGGCAGGCCCGCGATGGCCGTCTCGCCGGCCAACGCCAGCGCCGGGGTCAGCCCGACGAGCGCGGCGGGCGCCATGGCCACGCGCCAGACGGCGTGGGGCAGGGCGTGGCGCACGATCAGATGGCGCGCCCAGGCGGCGAGCACGAGGACCGGCAGGAAGGCCGCCGCGCCGGTCCAGGCGTAGGCGAGGTCGGCCGCGTAGGCGCCGGCGCGGCCCGCGGCGTTGAGCGCGCCGGCCGCGGTGACGTGGTTGAACGAGGGGTCGGCGGCGTTGTGGGTCGCGAGCGCCAGCAGAAGCCAGGCCGCCGCCAGGGCGCAGGCGAGGCCCAGCAGCTCGGCGGCGCGCCGCTTCAGCCAGGCCGACGACCGGGCCGGCAGGATGCGGATCGAAAGGTCGGGTGCGTTGCGTAGGGCCATGTCTCTCCCCTAGCCGAGGGTTTCGGCGATGCGGGTCAACGCCGTCCTCGTGGTCTCGAGGTCGTTCACCAGAGCGACGCGGATGTAGGCCTGGGCGTCGTTCGAGCCGTCGGGCCGGTCCTCGGCCAGATAGCGGCCGGGAAGGACCTTGACCGCGGCCTCGCCCCACAGGCGCCGGGCGGCTTCGACGCCGTCGCCGACATCGAGCCACAGGAAGAAGCCGCCGGGCGGCCGGAAGAAGCCGAAGCGGCCCGCCAGGATGCGCTCGGCGATGTCGATCTTCTCGCGGTAGAGACGGCGGTTCTCCACGACGTGGGCCTCGTCGGACCACAGCGCCTCGGCCGCCGCGTAATGCGCCATCGCGCTCGACGCCGCGGCGTACTTGCGCAGGCGCAGGAAAGCCGCGAGGAAGTCGGGATCGCCCGCGACGAAACCGTGGCGCAGGCCGGGCGCGCTGGAGCGCTTCGAGAGCGAATGGAAGCAGACCACGTTGGCGAGGTCGCCGTCCTCGGCGCAGATCTGCATGACGCCCGGCGGCGGCTCCCGGTCGTAGATCTCGGCGTAGCACTCGTCGGACACGAGCAGGAAATCGTGGGCCCGCGCCAAGGCGACCGCGCGGCGCAGGTAGGCGAGGTCGGCCACCGCGCCCTGCGGATTGGCGGGCGAGCACAAGTAGAAGATCGCGGCGCGGTCGAGCAGGTCCGGCGCCAGATCGTCGAGGTCCGGCAGGAAGTTCGCGCCGGCCGCGCACGGCAGGAACACGGGTTCGGCGCCCGCGGCCAGCGCGCCGCCCTTGTAGGGCTGGTAGAAGGGATTGGGCAGGAGCGCGGCGGGCGCTCGCCCGCCCTTCGCGCGCGGCGTCGCGGCCAGCGCGACCGTGAAGAGGCCCTCGCGGGTGCCCTGGACCGGCAGCATGGCGCGGTCGGGGTCGATCAGGCCCTCGGGCAGGTCGTAGCGGCGGGCGAGCCATCCCGCCATGACCCGGCGCAGGGAGGGCGTGCCCTCGATCGGCGGGTAGACGCCGTAGCCCTCGAAACTTCCTCGAAGCGGCGCCCGCGCGATCTCGGGCACGCCGTGCCGGGGCTCGCCGATCCACATCGGGATGGCGGCGTCGTGGCCGTCGGGCAGCGGGATGTCCCCGACGAGCGCGTTCATGCGCCAGAACGGATAGTCTTGGAGATCGTCCAGCTTGTCGCTGATCATGCCGTCCGCCCCGCCGTCGGAGGGGAGTCTAGCACGGGCTGGGTCGGAGATGCAAAAAGATCGTTTCGAGTCCGCCAATTACCGGGCTTCCTTGGACTCGATACTCAATTCCTCTCGGTCCCGGTTCCGCCCGCTCACGCCCGCCCCGCCCTGGCCTCGCGCCGGAGGACGTAGAGGCCGGCGGCCACGATGATGGCCGCCCCCACCCAGGTCCAGAGGTCGGGGAACTCGCGCCAGATGAACCAGCCGAACAGCGTGGCGCCGACGATCTCGAGATAGGTGAAGGGTGCGAGCAGCGAGGCGGGCGCCAGGCCGTAGGCGCGGATCGTGACGCCGTTGCTGGTCGCCGAGAGGAGGCCGATCGCCGCGAGCGCCGCCCATTGCCAGCCCGAGGGCGTCTGCCATGTGAGCGGTGCCGCGACCGCCATGGCGATGAGCGGGGCGAACGAGGCCCAGAGCATCATGTTGCCGGTGGTGTTGCGGCGCGAGATGCGGCGCGTGACGACGATGTAGACGGACCAGAAGAGGACGGCGAGCGCGGGCCAGGCCGCCGCCCAGCCCATCGCCCCGGCGCCCGGCCGCACGATCACGAGGCCGCCGATCAGGCCGGCCGCGCAGGCGGCCCAGCGGCGCGGCCCGACGCGCTCGCCCAGGAAGACGTGGGCCATGGCGGTCACGACCAGGGGCCCGACGAACAGGATCGCGACGACGTCGGCGAACTGGAGCGTCCGCAGCCCGGCGTAGAAGCACAGCCCGCTGCAGAGCTGGCACAGCGACCGCGCCGCCTGCCACCAGGGGTCCCGGGTGCGGATCAGCCGGAGCGGGTTCGCCATGCCCGAGACGACATGCGCGAGCAGGAACAGGCCGCAGGCCTGGAACAGCAGGACGAGCGCGATCGGCAGGGCCTCGAGGGTCCACTTCGCGATGGAGTCGGACGTGTTGATCAGCACGAGTCCCGAGACGACCAGGACGATGCCGAGCACATGCGGATGGGGGCCGGCGGGCCGCCCGGGCTCCGCCGGCCCGGCATACTCCCGCGCCGCCCCGGCGCGGGGGTCGGCGGGCGCGCCGGCGCCGCTGGAGGTCATGCGGCGAACGCCGCCTCCACGGCCTTGCCCAGGCGCAGGAGCGCCTCCTCGCCGTGCGGGCGCTGCATGAGCATCAGGCCGGCGGGCAGGCCGAGGTCGTCCCTGCCGCAGGGCAGGGTGAGCGCGCAGAGTTTCGCGAGGTTGCCGGGCGTGGTGTTCCTCAGGGCCGTCGCGTTCGCCCCCGTGTAGGCCCGGATGTCGTCGACCAGCTCGGCGATCGGCGGCGGCGGCGCCGGCACGGTGGGCGCGATCATGGCGTCGCAGCCCGCGAGCTTGCGGTGGAGCGAGGCGGCCAGTTCGTCGAGCCGGCGCATCAGGCGCAGGAGGCCGTGGCCCGTCTGCCCCATGCCCGAACGGAAGCGCGGCAGCATGGGGGCGTAGATCAGGTCCGGGTCGGCCTCGACCACCTCGGACCAGCACGACCAGGCGTCGGCCGCGACGAGCCCGCCCATGGAGGCCATGGCCCGCATGGCCTCGGCGAGCTCGGGCGAGTCGCGCCATTCGACCGTCGCGCCCGCGGCCTCGAGCGCGGCGACGGCCTCGCGGCAGGCGCGGTCGACGCCGGGGTCGACGCCGGACCACAGCGGGTCCCGGACGGCGACGAGGAGGCGGCCCCGGAGGTTCGCGCCCTCAAGGTCGGCCATGGGCCGGCCCGACAGGACCGACCAGGCCGCCGCGGCGTCGGCGGCGTCGGCGGTCAGCGGCCCGACGGTGTCGAGCAGGGGCGAGAGCGGCAGGACGCCGTCCATGGGCAGCGCGCCGACGGTGGTTTTCAGGCCCGTCACCCCGTTGACCGAGGCGGGAATGCGCACCGATCCGCCCGTGTCGCTGCCGATGGCGATGGGCCCCAGGCCGCGCGCCACGGCGACCGCCGCGCCGGACGACGAACCGCCGGGGACGCGCGGCGTCACGGGATCCCGGGCGTTCGCGGGCGTGCCGTGGGTCGTGTTGACGCCGAGTCCTGAGAAGGCGAACTCGGTCATGTTGGTCTTGCCCAGGAAGACGGCGCCGGCGTGGGTCGCGCGGGCCAGCAGCGCCGCGTCGCGTCCGGGCACGCGGCCCCGCAACGCCTTGGTCGCCATGGTCGTCTCGACGCCGGCGACATCGGCGAGGTCCTTCCAGGAGACCGGCACGCCGTCGAGCGGTCCTCGCCTCAGCCCGGCCCTCTGGCGCGCGCGGGCCGCCGCCGCCTCGACGCGGGTGCGGTCCTCGGCCATGCGGATGAACACCAGCCCGTCGGGGTCCTCGGCGGCGATGCGCCCGAGGAAGAACTCGGCGAGGTCGACCGGGTCGATCGCGCCCGCCCCGATCGCCGCGCCGAGCTCCAGCCCCGTCATCCCGTGCCACGCCGTCATGGTCGCTCCCCCGCCCGGCCGCGCCGCTCCACCGTGGAACGTATCCGTTCCGCGTGGACGCGCTCCAGTTTCTTTTCGCCCACGGCCGGCCGGGGGCGGTGATGACAGGGCCGGAGCGCCGGTGTTGAATGCCCGCCATGGAGCGGCGCTTCGACATCGCCGTGGTCGGCGGCGGCCTGAGCGGGATGACCGCGGCGCTGGCGCTCGCGCGCGCCGGCTTCTCGGTCGCCGCGATCGAGCGCGGCGAACCCGGCCGGGTGCTCGCCGACGCCTTCGACGGCCGCGCCTCGTCGGTCGCCTACGGCTCCAGGCTGGTGCTGGAGGCCCTCGGCGCCTGGGAGCGGATGGCGTCCCACGCCCAGCCGATCCTGGAGATCCGCGTCTCGGACCGCGACGCGCCGCTGTTCCTGCACTACGACCACGCCGACGTGGGCGACCATCCGCTGGGCTGGATCGTGGAGAACCGCTTCATCCGCCGCGCGCTCGCCGCGGCCGTCGCGGAGACGGGCGGCGTCGAGGTCGTCGCGCCCGCCGAGGTCGTCGCCATGACGCGCGACGACGCCGGCGCGGCCCTGACGCTCGGCGACGGCGCGCGGATCGTCTGCCGGCTGGCGGTCGCCTGCGACGGCAAGGCGTCGCCGCTGCGCGCCATGGCCGGGATCCCGGCTTGGCGCCGGGCCTACGGCCAGACCGCCATCGTCTGCACGGTGCGCCACGAGAGGCCCCACCGGGGCGTCGCCCACGAGCGGTTCCTGCCCGGCGGCCCCTTCGCGATCCTGCCGCTGCCGGGCGGGATGTCCTCGCTGGTCTGGACCGAGAGGGACGCCATCGCGCGCCGGGTCCTGGAGCTCGACCGGGAACGCTTCCTCGAGGAGGTCGCCTGGCGTTTCGGCGACTTCCTCGGCGCGCTGGAGCTCGCCGGCCCGGTGTGGAGCCATCCCGTCGGCCTCGTGCTGGCGGCGCGGCTCACGGACCGCGGGCTGGCGCTGGTGGGCGACGCGGCGCACGCCATCCATCCCATCGCCGGCCAGGGCTACAACCTCGGCGTCCGCGATGTCGCCGTGCTGGCCGAGGCGCTCGTCGACGGCCGCCGGCTCGGACTCGGCGCGGGCGATGGCGGCCCGCTCGAGGCCTACGCCCGCCGCCGGCGCGCGGACGCCATGGCGTTCGTCTGCGTGACCGACGGCCTCAACCGGCTCTTCTCCAACCGGCTGGCGCCCGTCGTCCTGGCGCGTGGCCTGGGGCTGGCCGCCGTGGACCGCCTGCCGCCGCTCAAGCGCCTGTTCATGCGCCACGCCATGGGCACGGTCGGCAGGCTGCCGCGGCTGATGCGGGGCGAGGCGCTCTAGGCTTTTTCGCTCGCGCCGGCCGGTTCCGGCACGCCCCGCAGCGCCAGGAGGCCCGCGGCCATCAGGACGACGATGACGGCCATGCCGAGGCGCTGGCTGTCGGTGGCGTAGGCGACCGCGCCCACCAGCAAAGGCCCGGCGAAGCTGGTGAGCTTTCCCGAAAGCGCGAAGAAGCCGAACATCTCGGCCGTCATCTCCGGCGGCGCCAGACGCGCCATCAGCGAGCGGCTGGCCGACTGCACGGGACCGACGAAGAGGCCCAGGACGAGGCCCAGGATCCAGAACCAGAGCGCCGACTGCACGAGCAGGATCGCGGCGCTCGCGGCGATCAGGCAGGCGAGCGACAGCGCGAGCGTCCGTCTCGCGCCCGCGCGGTCGTCCATCCAGGCGAAGCCCGCCGCCCCGAGGCCCGCCGCGACGTTGAGCGCGATCGCGAAGGTGAGCACGCCTTCCTCGTCCATCGCGAGCGTGGTGGCGGCGTAGACCCCGCCCAGCGCGAACAGCGTGTTGAGGCCGTCGATGTAGAGCAGGCGGGCGATCAGGAAGCGCGCGACGATCCGGTGGCGGCGCAGCTCGCGCCCGGTCTCGACCAGGCGGGCGAGGCCCCGCCGGACGGACTCGGAGAACGCGGCCCGCGACGACCGCCGGTCCGGCGTCCAGACGAAGAACGGCCAGGCGAAAACGACGAACCACAGAGCGACCAGCGGCGCCACGGCGCGGACATGCTCGCTCGCGCCCCTGTCGAGGCCGAAGGGCGCGGGCTCGGCCATGACGAGGACCGCCAGGGCGAGCGCCAGGCAGGCGATGCCGCCGGCGTAGCCCAGCCCCCAGGCCCAGCCCGAGAGCCGCCCCATGCGCCGCGTGTCGGCGAGGTCGGGCAGCATGGCGTTGTAGAAGACGGTGGCGGTCTCGAAGCCGAAGTTGACCAGCGCCACCAGCGCGAGCATGGGCAGGATCCAGCGCTCCTCCGGCGCGCAGAACCAGAGCAGGGCGGTCGCGACGACGGTGACGAGGCTGAAGGCCGCGATCCAGGGCTTGCGCCCGCCGGCCGCGTCGGCGACGGCGCCGGCGACCGGCGCGACGAGCGCGACCGCCAGCGCCGAGAGCGCGATGCCCCAGCTCCACAGCGCCAGGCCGGTGGCCTCGTCGCCCGCGACGGCGCGGGCGAAATAGGGCGCGAAGACGAAAGTCACGACCACCGTGGGCGTGGGCGAATTGGCCCAGTCGAACAGGCACCAAGCGGCGACCCCCTTGCGGTCGAGGGGCCGGTCGAGGGGGACGCGGGTCATCGGCGCTCCGGAACGGGCGGCGCAGTCTACCGGGAGCCGACGCCGCTGGCGACCGGAGGCGTTCCGGCCCGTCGGGGTCCACGACATCCAGCGGGAGCCGAAGGGCCTTCGAGCTGGCGCGCCGCTCGGTCATTCCGAGACCCGCCAGCCACAAGGCCGCGTCCCGACCTTCCGGGACATGAACAACGCATGCCCGGGCGCCACCGCCGCCGTCCGGGACACTGGAGCGGGCGATGAGATTCGAACTCACGACCCCAACCTTGGCAAGGTTGTGCTCTACCCCTGAGCTACGCCCGCCCGCGCGCCGCCTTCGCCGGTTTTCCGAACGGCGAAGGGCGCTCCCTATAGCAGATCGCGCGCCCCGCGCAAGCGCTTGCGCGGATCCGGCGGGGGCGCGACGATGGCGGCCATGAGCGGGACGGCGGGCGGCCGGGCGCGGGCCCGGCGCAGCTTCATCTTCATGCCCGGCCTCAAGCCGGAGATGTTCCCGAAGGCCGTGGCCTCGGGGGCCGACATCGTGTGCGTCGACCTTGAGGACGCCATCCATCCCGGCGACAAGGACGAGGCCCGCGAGCGGACGCTGACGTTGATGGCCGCGAGGCCGGACGCGGGCGCGGCCGAGACGGTGGTGCGGGTCAACGCGCTGCGTACGCCGGCGGGCCTCGCCGACCTCGCCGCCGTCATCGGGGCGGGCGCGGACGGCCCGCCCTCGCTCATGCTGCCCAAGGTCGCCTCGGCCGACGAGGTCGCGCTGGTCTCGGACCTGCTCGACGACGCCGGGCTCGCCACCGCGCTCCACGTCATCGTCGAATCGGCGGCGGGGCTGGAGGCCGCGCCGGCCATCGCCCGGGCCAGCCCGCGGGTCCGGGCGCTCTTCTTCGGGGCGGTCGACTATTCGTCCGACATCGGCGCGAGGAACGCCTGGGAGCCGCTGCTCTACGCCCGCTCGCGGCTGGTCGCGGCCGCCATGGCGGCCGGGCTCGACGCGATCGACGTGCCCTGGCTCGATCTCGAGGACCTCGACGGCATGCGCGCCGAGGCCGAGGCGAGCCGGGCGCTGGGCTTCGTCGGCAAGGGCGCGATCCATCCCCGGCAGATCGCCCCGCTCCACGCGGTCTTCAGCCCGTCGGCCGACGAAGTCGCGCACGCGCGCCGCGTCGTCGCGGCCTTCGAGGAGGCGGGAACCGGCCTCGTCGTGATCGACGGCAAGCTCGTCGAGAAGCCCGTGCTGCGGGCCATGGAGCGGGTCCTGGAACGGGCGCGGCGGCTCGGCCAAGAGGTTCCGGGAAAACCGGAAACGCTCTAGAAATCCGCCCCATGGCCGCGACGGAACGAGACCTGCTGGCCCGGCTCGACGCGCTGGGGATCGAGCACGTCACCCATCGCCATCCCGCCGTGTTCACGGTCGCGGAGGCGCGGGAGCACTGCGGACACCTGCCGGGCCGCCACTGCAAGAACCTGTTCCTGAAGGACAGGAAGGGCGCGCTCTGGCTCGTCGTGGCGCGCGACGACGCGCCGATCGCGCTGAAGGGGCTCGACAAGCGGATCGGCTCCGCGCGGCTGAGCTTCGCCAGCGCCGCGCTCCTCGGCGAGGCGCTGGGCGTGGCGCCCGGCGCGGTGACGCCCTTCGCGCTCATCAACGACGCCGGGCGCCGCGTCAACGTGGTGCTCGACGAGGCGATGATGGCGTCGGACTTGGTGAACTACCACCCGCTCACGAACGAGGCGACCACCGCGCTCACGCCCGGGGCGCTGCTCGCCTTCATCCGCGCCTGCGGCCACGTTCCGCGCGTCGTGAATGTCGATGCGCCCGAGGCCGCCTGAAGCCTCTCCCTTGCGTTCGCGGGGGCGATCCGCCATCTATCGGACGACACCCGGCCCGGACGGAAAGGCGGCGACCATGGCGATCATCATCGGAGAGGGCGGCGGTCCCGCCGCGGAGGCGGACGGCGGCGGCGCGGCTCCGGACGTCACCGCCGAGACCTTCCAGGCCGAGGTGCTGGAGGCGTCCCGCGACCGGCCCGTGATCGTCGATCTCTGGGCCCCTTGGTGCGGGCCCTGCAAGCAGATCGCCCCGGTGCTGGAGAAGGTCGCGAAGGCCGCCCAGGGCAAGGTGAAGCTGGTCAAGATCAACATCGACGAGGAGCCCCAGATCGCGCAGGCGCTCAGGGTGCGGTCGATCCCCGCGGTCTTCGCCTTCGACAAGGGCCAGCCGGTCGACGGCTTCGTCGGCGTCCAGCCCGAAAGCCAGATCAAGGCCTTCGTCGAGCGCCTCGCCGGCGCGATCGGCCCGAGCCCGGTCGAGCAGGCGCTGGAGCAGGCCGACGCGGCGCTCGAGGCCGGAGAGGCCCAGCAGGCCGCCGAGCTCTACCGGCAGGTCGTGGCGCACGAGGACGACAACGCGGACGCCATCGCGGGCCTCGCCCGCGCCCTGATCGCCCTGGGCCGCGCCGACGAGGTCGCCCCGCTCCTCGAGGCGCTCGACGACGAGACCGCCGCGGACGACAGGATCCAGGGCGTGAAGGCGCAGCTCGAGCTCATGGCGGGCGCGGGAGGCGACCTCGCGGGCCTGGAGGCGAAGGTCGCGGCCGACGGCGGCGATCTCGACGCCCGCCTCGAGCTCGCCCGGGCCTACGCCGCGGCCGACCGGCGCGAGGAGGCGGTCGACCAGCTCATCGCCATCGTCGAGATCGCGCGCGACTGGAACGACGGGATCGCGCGCGCCGAACTGGTCAGGTTCTTCGATGCCTGGGGACCGGCCGACGAGGCCACCCTGGACGGCCGGCGCAGGCTTTCCGCGGCCTGGTTCCGTTGACCGGACCCCGGACGCCGGCCCCGCGGGTCTCCCGCCGCCGCGGACGGCGGGATGGGGCGAGGGGATGACCGGGTTCCCCTACTACCGCTCGATCGACGCATTGCCGGGGACGATCCCGATCTTTCCGCTGCCGGGCGCCCTGCTGCTGCCGCGCGGCGCGCTGCCGCTCAACATCTTCGAGCCGCGCTATCTCGCCATGGTCGAGGACGCGCTCAAGGGCGAGCGGCTGATCGGCATGATCCAGCCCGACGAGGAGGCGGAGGACATCGGCCGGGCCCACTGCTTCTCCATCGGCTGCGCGGGCCGCATCACCCGGTTCACCGAGACCGACGACGGCCGTTTCCTCATCACGCTGGCCGGCGTCGCCCGCTTCCGCATGGCGCGCGAGCTGCCCGGGGCCGACGGCGGATACCGGCTGGTCGAGGCGGACTTCGCGCCCTTCGGCGACGACCTGCGCTCCCGGGGCGGCGCCGGGGCGATCGAGCGCGACGCGCTGATCGCCCATCTCAAGGCCTTCTTCCGGCGCAAGCGGATCGACGCCGACTGGGAGGCGATCGGGAAGGCCGACGACGAGAGCCTGGTCACGGCGCTTTCCATGGTCTGCCCGTTCCAGCCGCCGGAGAAGCAGGCGCTGCTGGAGGCGGCCGACTTCGTCGCCCGCGCCCGGACCCTCGCGGCGCTGCTCCAGATGGGCGGCGAAGGCGACGAGGACGACGCGACGCGGCAATAGCGCGACGCGCGGCTACAAAAAGGGAAGCTCCGCCATGCAAGGATTCAAGAGCGGCGTCGCCGAACGGCTCCGTCACTGATGTCTATCGGCTGATCGACCCGAGGGACGGTCGGACCTTCTACATCGGGAAGGGACAGGGAGACCGGATATTCGGCCATGTCAAGGCAACGCCCGGGCTCGAGGGCGAGGAGAACGAGGCGGACATGAAGATCGGGACCATCCGGGAAATCAGGCGTGCGGGGCTGGCTGTCACGCACGTCATACACCGCCACGGGTTGAGCGAAGCGGCGGCGAAGGAGGTCGAGGCCGCTCTTATCGACTATACGCCGGGACTCGCCAACATCACCCCCGGTTCCGGAAAGGAACGAGGACCTGCCAACGCCGTCCAACTCGACAAGCTCTATGCGCGAGAGACCATGGAACCCGATCCCGGCCACAAGCTGCTCTACCTCAAGACCAGAGACGATAGGATGAAGGAAAGAGGAAGTCTCTACGAGGCCGTTCGCGAGGCGTGGAAGGTGAATCTAGAAACAGCCAAGGATGCCGATCACGTCATCGCCGTGATCAAAAATGTGTGCCGAGGCGTGTTCGAGCCGAAGGAGTGGAAACCGGTCCCCGACCGCCCCGGTAGGTATGGGTTCGACGGCAAGGAAGTGGTCGGCGATGTCGCGACCGCGTATGTCGGCAAACTCGTTCCCGAGGACAAGCGGGGCCGGTCGGAAAAGCAGTATAGCCGGTAATCCGACGTTTGGCGGCGCGATCGACGTCGTGTTTTCAGACGAGACGCGGGGATCGTTTCGGGAGGCCGCCCGGATCGCGTAGAGTGGGGCGCGGACGCAACCCCGGAAGGGCATCGCCATGAACGACGCGGGCGTCGACCCGAAGCTTCTCGAAATCCTCGTCTGCCCGCTGACCAAGGGGCCGCTCGCCTACGACCGGGAGCGCCGGGAACTGGTGAGCGAGCAGGCGGGGCTGGCCTACCCGATCCGCGACGGCATCCCCATCATGCTGGTCGACGAGGCGCGGCGGCTGGACGGGGACGAGACGTGAAGATGGAAGCGGAGCCGACGCGGCGTTGGCCGGTCGAGATCCGGCTCAAGTCCGCCGAGAAGGTGCTGGAAGTCGATTTCGACGACGGCGCGCGCTTCGCGCTGCCCGCCGAGCTGCTGCGGGTCGAAAGCCCGTCGGCCGAGGTCCAGGGCCACGGCGCGGGCGGCAAGAAGACCATCGCGGGCCGCCGCCACGTCGGCATCGTGACCGTCGAGCCGGTCGGCAACTACGCCATCAGGATCGTCTTCGACGACCTGCACGACACCGGCCTCTTCTCGTGGAACACCCTCTACGACCTGGGCGCCGGCCGGGAAGCGGTCTGGCGGGCCTACCTGGACCGCCTGGAGAAGGAAGGGCTGAGCCGCGACCCCTGAATCGCGAGGCCCGGCCGCGGTCGCGGTCCGTCGCGGGTCCGCCGGAACGGACCCGCCCTACCGCTTGCGCGCCACCATCATCACGGGATCGACCCGGTGGGCCTCGAGCGCGGCGGCGTAGTTGCGGAACGCCCCGGCGGTGCCGGCGCCGACGAGGAGATGGACGCCGCCCGGAAGACGCCGAGAGCCCTCTCGCGCGGGCCGGTCTCGGCCATGGGGTCGAAGCCCGCCGCGGCGAGCAGGTCGCGCGTGTCCGCCGCGCCGCGGAGAAAACCGGTCGAAACGTCCCCGGCCCAGGGCATGGGATAGGCGAGGCCGCCGACCGGTCCCTCCATCACGTCGAACAGGCCGAACGGCGCGCCGGGACGCGTCGCGCGCGCGACTTCCCGGTAGAAGCCCGTCCTGTCCTCGACGGTCATGGCGACATGCGGCGTGACCGCCGCGTCGAAGCTCCCGTCCCCGGCGGGAAGGGCGAGCGCGCCGCCGGCCTGGAACGCGCATCTCCCGGCGAGGCCGGTCCGTTCGGTCGGGAGACGGGCCACGTCGATGTCGTCGCGCGTGAGGTCGATCCCGGTCACGCGGCAACCGCGTTCGGCGGCGAGCGCGCGACTCGCGCCGCCGATGCCGCGGCCCGCGTCGAGCCCGCGCCGGATCGTCCGTGTCGACGGGCCTCTTGACTTTCTTCTATAATTCCATAATTATCGAATCATGGAACCGAACCACGCCATCGAGTCGCTTCAGGCGCTCGCCCAGGAGACCCGGCTGACGGCCTTCCGCCTGCTGGTGGAGGCCGGCCCGCGGGGCGTCGCGGCCGGCGAGATCGCCAGGACGCTCGGCATCGCGCCGTCGAGCCTGTCGTTCCACCTCTCCCATCTCGTCCATGCGGGCCTCGTCGCCTCGCGGCGCGCGGGCAGGCAGGTGATCTACGCCGCCGAGTTCGACGCTATGGAACGGCTGATGGCGTATCTCACCGAAAACTGTTGCCGGGGCGCCGAGGGCTGCGGGCCGCTCGTTCCCCGGATCGCGGCCGGCCCGCCCATCGTGGAGGACCGAGCATCATGAAACGCGTTCACATCAATGTCCGGGTCGAGGATCTCGACGAGGCGATCGGCTTCTACGGCGCGCTCTTCGGCGCCAGGCCCGACGTCGTGAAGGACGATTACGCCCGCTTCCGGCTCGACGAGCCCAGCATCAACTTCTCGATGTCCCGGCGCGGCGGCGCCGTCGGCATGGACCACATGGGAATCGACGTCGACACGCCCGAGGAGCTGGCCGAGGTGACCGCGCGCCTGCGCGCGGCGGGCCACGCCTCGAGCGCGCCGACCGACGGCGCGTGCTGCTACGCCCGGTCGACGAAATCCTGGGCGGTCGATCCGGCCGGCGTGCCCTGGGAGACGTTCCACACCCATGGCGTCTCGGCGACCTACGGCACCGATGCGATCGACAACGCCTCGATCGCGGCGTCGGCGCGCGAGGACGCGCGGGAGATCGGCGCCACGGCGCGCGGCGTCTGTTGCTGAGGCCGTCGGCCGTGTCGACAGGCAAGGGGAGCCCGAGGGTTCCCCTTCGCCGTTTCGGGATATCGCCGTCCGCGTCCGCCTCGCGGCGGACGGCCCGGCGTCTCGCCTGGGCCGCCCACCGCGCTGGAAGAACCGCCTGGGATAGCCTGGACGGGCCCGAATCCGCCGCCGCGCTCAGCCTGTATGGGCCCGCGCGTGGCGCGCCGCGAGATCCGCGATCATCGGTCCCAGGCCGCCTTCGAGGTCGTGGCCCATGCCCGGAATTTCGACGAGCGCGGCGCCGGGAATGTTCCGGGCCGTGTCGCGCCCGTGCTCGGGCGGGAGCAGGGCGTCGTCGAGACCGTGGATCACCAGGCTCGGAACGGCGACGGTCCCGAGCATGGCGACGCGCGAGCCGCTGGCGAGGACCGCGGCGTACTGCCGTTTCACGCCTTCGGGCGTCCAGCAGCGGTCGTAGGCCTCGCCGATCAGCCGGGCCCGTTCGACCTCGTCGAAGGGATAGCCCGGACTTCCCCAGACCCGGTCGCACGCCAGCGTGAACGCGATCGCCGAATCCCGGTCGCAAGGATCGTCGGGCCGGGCCAGCAGCATCCGGCGCGTTTCCGGCGTGCCGAGGGGGAGGTCGGGGTTGCCGGACGACGACATGACCGAGGTCATGGTAATGACGCGCTCCGGCCGGCGCGCCGCCATGGTTTGCGCGATCATGCCGCCCATCGAGACGCCGAGGACATGGGCGCGGCGGACGCCGAAACGGTCGAGGACGCCGACATGGTCGTCGACGAAGTCCTCGATGCGGTAGGGCGCGCGGATCGGCAGGCCCCGTTCCGCCCGGCGCGCCAGCTCCTCCTCGTCGATCGGGCCGAAGTCGTCGAACTTCCGGGACAGGCCGGCGTCCCGGTTGTCGGGCGTGATGACGAAGAAACCGAGCGCGACGAGGCGCTCGATCATGGCCCGGGGCCAGTGGACGATCTGGCTGCCCAGCCCGCGCGCCATCAGCAGCGGCGCGGCGGCCGGGTCGCCGTGGCTCTCGACGTGGATGGCGATCCCGTTGGCGGCGATTCTGGGCATCGGTCCCGCTCTTTGCCGGCTGGCGGCGGATCGGTCGGGCGGCTAGGCTCCGGCGACCGCGCACGGGAGCGACCGCCATGTACCGCCTCTACGGCAAGCCCTACACGATGTCGATGGTGCCGGAGGGCGCGATGGACGAGATCGGCGTCGCCTACGATCTCGTGACCCTTCCCGACGGGCGCTCGACCGACCCGGAGTATCTGAAGCTGCGCCCCGACGGGCTGGCGCCGACGCTGGTCGACGGCGACCTCGTGGTGATCGAGGGGTCGGCCATCGCCATGCATCTGGCGGACAGGCATCCGGACGCGGGCCTGGCGCCGGCGGTCGGCACGGCGGAGCGGGCCCGCTGGTACCAGTGGATGCTCTATCTGGGATCCATGGTCCACCCGGTCGTCGCCAACGAGTTCCACGCCGACTGGTATACGGACGAGGAGAGCGGCGTCGAGGGGGTGAGGCGCCGGGCGCGGCGCAACGCCGATACGCTGTGGGCGCAGATCGACACGGCGGTCGCCGGCCGGGCCTGGCTCTGCGGCGGGACGTTCACCACCGCCGACATCCTGTTCCTCGCCGAGGCCTACATGCACCACGACTACCCGGCGATGCTCGCGCGCGAGGCCAACGTCGCCACGCTGGTCGGCCGCATCCAGGCGCGGCCCCGCATGGCCGCGCTCCTGGAACGGCATGGCGTCGAAACGGTCGCGCCGGGCTGAGGCGTCGTGAGCGGGAAAGCCTTCGACCCGGCCCGGACCTGTCTCCATCTCGCCGGCGACGGCGCGGTCGCGCCGGTCGAGGCCGGCGAACGGTTCCGGTCGGATCTCATGGCGGGCCGGTTCGCGCTCGCCGACGGCCATCTCGTGGCGGCGGGCGGGATGACGTCGGATACGGGCCACCGGGAAATGCATCCCGAGGGCGGGGAGGCGCCGCCGCGGACCCCGGGCGCGTTCACCGTCGTTCTGGAGCGCGGCGACGGGCGGGCGGACGAGGTCCGTCTCGACGGAGAGACTCCCCGCGCGGTGGCGCCGCGCGGCGCCTGGCGCCGCTTCCAGGTCATCGAGCCGGGCCGGATCGTCTTCATCGCCTGGGGCCGCGGCGCCCGGCGCGGGCCGGCCTAGCGCCGCGGGGTCCGTTCGTGGTCCGGCACCGTTTGCAGACACTGCTCTGTCCGCGCTCGGTCGCGGTGGTGGGCGCGTCGCCCAAACGCGAGACCTTCGGCTGGACCTCCTGGCGCGCGGCGGTCGACATCGGCTTCGAGGGCGACCTCTTCCTCGTGAACCCCGGCTACGAGGATATCGACGGCCTGCGCTGCTACCCCGATCTGGCCTCGATCGGCCGGCCCGTCGAGCACGCCATGCTCAACGTCGCCAACGCGCGCCTGGAAAGCGTCTTCGACCAGGCGATCGCGGCCGGCGTCCCGGCGGTCACGATCTTCGCCTCGGGTTACCTCGAGGGCGATGGCGACCCGCCGCTGCTCGACCGCATGAAGGCCAAGGCGCGGGAGGCCGGCCTTCTGGTCTGCGGCGGCAACGGCTCGGGCTTCGTGAACCGGGCCGAGAAGGTGCAGGTCACGCTGGCCGGCGGGCGCGACGGGCTGGACGTCGGCCCGGTCGCGATGATCAGCCAGTCCGGCTCGGTCTATCTCGGCATGGTCCAGACCGACGGACGGCTCGGCTTCAACCTCACGGTGTCCTCGGGCCAGGAGATCGCGACGACGGCCGCCGACTACATGGACTACGCGCTGGAACTCGACTCGACCCGCGCGATCTGCCTTTTCGTCGAGACCGTCCGCGACGCCGAGGGTTTCCGCGCCGCCGCCGACAAGGCCTTCGAGCGCGGCGTGCCGGTGGTGGCGCTGAAGACGGCGCGCACGCGGGCGAGCGCGGCGATGGCCCTGAGCCATTCCGGCGCGCTGGCGGGCGACGACCGGGCCTACGACGCCGTCTTCGAACGGCACGGCGTGCTGCGCGTCGACGACATGGACGAGATGATCGCGACCCTGCAGATGGCGACGCAGCCGCGCCGCTTCGCGCCCGGAGGGCTCGTGGCGATCGCCGATTCCGGAGGCGAGCGGGAGCATCTGGTCGATCTCGCCGCCGGCCGCGGCGTGCCCTTCGCCCGGATCGGCGAGGCCACGACCGCGCGTCTGGCCGCCCGGCTGGAGTATGGGCTGGACCCGGTCAACCCGCTCGACGCCTGGGGCACGGGCCGCGACTATGTGGCGATCTTCACCGACTGCTGGGAGGCGCTCATGGGCGATCCCGACTGCGCCGCGGGAGTCTGGGTCGCGGACATGCGCGATGTCGAAACCTACCGCGGCCGCTTCATCGACGGCGCGCACGCCATCGCCGAGAAGACCGGCAAGCCGATGGCCTTCGCTTCAGCCGTGCCCAACGGCGTCGTCCACGAGACGGCGCGGCGCCTCCGCGGCCTCGGCGTCCCCTTCATCGACGGCCTGGGACCGGCGGTGACGGCGATGGGCCGCATGATGGCCTGGCGCGACCACCGGCCCGCCTCCCGCATGGCCGCGCCCGACCGCCCGGACGAGGCCGTCGTCGCCCGCTGGCGCGGGCGGCTGGCCGACGGCGGCCCGTTCGACGAGGCCGAGGGCCTGGCGTTGGCGCGCGACTTCGGCGTCTCCGCGCCCGAGGCGACGGTCGTGAACGACGCTGGGGAGGCCGCGGCGGCGGCCGAAGCCATCGGCGGCCCCTGCGCGCTCAAGACCGCCACGCCCGGCCCGCGGCACAAGTCCGACGTGGGCGGCGTCGTCCTCGGTCTCTCGGGGGCGGACGCGGTCCGGGAAGCCTACGAGGCCATGGCCGCCCGTCTCGGCCCGCGCTGCCTCGTGGCGGCGATGGCGCCCGAGGGGGTCGAGATGGTCTTCGGCATGGTGCGCGACGCGCAGTTCGGGCCGATGGTGCTGGTCGGCGCCGGCGGCGTCTTCGTCGAGGCGCTGAGGGACGCGGCCGTGGCGCTGCCGCCATTCGACGCCGCCTTCGCCCGCGGCCTGCTCGACCGGCTCCGGGCGCGGCCGCTGCTCGACGGCGCGCGCGGCGCGCCGGCCGCCGACATCGACGCGCTCTGCGAGGCGCTCGCCCGCTTCTCGGTGCTGGCCGCGACGCTGGGCGACGGAATCGCCGAACTCGACCTCAACCCGGTCATCGCCGGGCCCGGCGGCGCCGTCGCCGTCGACGCCCTGGTGGCGCCCGGCCCAGAACCCCGAAGGAGGACGCCATGAGCGACGAAGTGCTGACCGAGATCGACGCAAGGATCGCCAAGGTCACGATCAACCGGGCCGCGAAGATGAACTCCATGAACCCGCCGTTCATGCGGGAGCTGTCCGGCGCCCTGCGCGCGCTCGACGAGAACCCGGCCGTCTCGGTCGTCGTCCTGACCCACGCGGGCGACCACTTCGGCGCGGGCTACGACCTCAAGTACGAGTGGGGCGAGCACTACGGACGCGGGCCCATGGGCGCGCGCAGGATGCTCAAGGACTGCGTCGACTTCGAGTTCACGCCCTGGGATTGCTCGAAGCCCGTCATCGCCATGGTCAGGGGCTATTGCCTCGCCGGCTCGTGCGAGCTCGCCATGATGTGCTGCGTCACCTACGCCGGCGAAAGCGCCATGTTCGGCGAGCCGGAGATCCGCTTCTCGACGGCGCCGCCCGCCGTCGTCATGCCCTGGATTGTCGGCCTCAAGCGCGCCCGGGAGCTGCTCTACACCGGCGACACGATCGGGGCCGAGGAGGCCCGCCGGATGGGCATGGTCAACAAGGTCTTCCCCGACGACCGGCTGGAGGCCGAGACCATGCGGTACGCCCGGCGCGCCGCCGCGATCTCCCTCGAGGGCCTGCAGACCACCAAGGCCGCGATCAACCGGGGCGCCGAGATCGCGGGCGTCAGGAGCGCCATCGCCTACGGCGTGGAGGTCGGCGGCATCCTGGACGCCCAGGAGACCGAGCAGTACCGCCGGTTCGAGGCCGTCAAGCGGGAAAAGGGCCTGTCCGCCGCCATCCGCTGGCGCGAGAGCCAGTTCGAGTAGGGCGGTGCGATTCGCCGACCGATCGGATAAATACGCCGACTGAAGCTTGCGGCGTGTAGCGCTGCGCGCTACACGCCATTCCATGAAGGTCAGGCACAAGGGGCTGCGGTCGCTGCACATGCGGAACGATCCGGCCCGGCTGCCCGCCGGCCTCGCGCCGCGTCTTCGGCGCATCCTGTTCCGGTTGCAGGAGGCGACGCATCCCCGCGACGCCGACGCGCCGGGCTTCCGGCTTCATCCCCTGAAGGGGGACCGTGCGGGCCGGTGGAGCATCCGCGTCTCCGGCAACTGGCGCGTGGTGTTCCGCTTCGAGGACGGCGAGGCCGTGGATGTGGATCTGGTCGACTATCACTGACCGCGAGGAGCATCGGGTTATGAGCGATAACGATGGCGAGCGCATGGCCCCCATGCCGAACCCGCCGCATCTGGGCGAACTGATCCGCGAGAGCATGGACGCCGCCGGCTGGAACGTCACCGAGACGGCGGCCCGCTTGGGCTGCGAGCGCGGGACGTTGTCGCGCCTGCTGAACGGCAGGGCGGGCGTGTCCGCGAGCATGGCCCTAGCGCTGGAGGATATCGGCTGGGGCACGGCCGTGCACTGGATGCGGATGCAGGCGAGCTACGAACTGGCGCGGGCTCGCGGGATGCGGGACGACGAGGTGCGCGTCGCGGGCGCGAGGCTCGGATGATCCCGCCTTGCGGCCCCCCGTCGTCGCGGGCGGTCGCCTGTGGAGGGCCGGCGCCGCGCGTTACGCCGCGGTTCCGTTGCTTTCGGGAGTGCTCTGTTCATCCCATGCATCGCGTACCTTCTTCGTGAGCGTGGCGATCGCCTCCTTGCGCTTCTTCCATTCCTCCGCGTCCAACAGGCAGAACCACTGTTCCGAGACACTCTTCGTAGGGGGCGCGTTGGGTGGTTTCTCGGTCTTGAACCCGATCGTCTCCTTTTCTTCCTGAAAGTCATTCAAGCACATATGGACGGCTCCCGGAAAAAAGGTGATCCGGATATTGCTGTCTTCCCGCGCCATCTCGACGGAATGGGAGCCGGAAACCCGGACATTGTCGGGCAGAACGATTGTCTTTTGGTAATAGGTGAATCCGGACTTCTTCGGGTGTTCACGACCGAACTTCAGAGCATGAGTCACATCGTTCCAGAGGTCTTCCATGCCTCGTTCCTTGACGCGTTCGGCGAGCGTAGCACGGCGGCGGTTGCGTTCGACGACATCTCCCTCGACCAGCCGGGCCAGAAGCGTCTTTC
Organism: uncultured Alphaproteobacteria bacterium; assembly: GCA_958295695.1. Lineage (GTDB taxonomy): Bacteria > Pseudomonadota > Alphaproteobacteria > SP197 > SP197 > SP197. The sequence continues at coordinate 505,004 of OY282363.1, forward strand.
CCTCAAGCTTGTATCCGTGAAATGTCAGGAAAAGGATATCCATCCCCCTCCTCTTCAGGAACTCGACCATGCGGTCCGCCCGGCTGTCCACGCCGAGGCCGACAAGCGCCATTCTCACGGGCTTCAACTCCGACAGGCCCTTCCCTGCATACCGTTCGCGGTACCACTCTTCAAAATCTTCGATCGTGTCGATTCCACGGTCCCCCGACTGTTCGGCGATAAGCGTCGCCAATTCCGTATCTTCCAGAGATTCCAGATAAGAACAATAGTCGATGGCCTGCATCACGGCCTCCCGCGGGAGCTTTCCCCGCTTCAACTCGAACACGACAAGCCTGCCGTCCCGATCCACGCCAAGCAGATCGAGGGCGCCACCTTCGACCGTCGTCTGGCGGCCCACTAGCTCCAGGCCCGGCATCAGCATGTTCGGTTCGCGGACCAGAATATTCTCTAGACGCCGTTCGGTGTCCGCCCGATCCACGGCTTCCACCGGTTTCGCATCCGTCGACGAGGCGTCGACCTCCCATATCCCGATCTTGTCCTTCATGTTCCCGCCTCGGTATTCCGACTCCGGCCGGCCCCCGATCCGCACGGCGCATCCGTAGCACTCAGGGAACGCCGCTCCAAGTCGCCCCGAGGCCCGCCCCTCACTCCAGGCCGTCCTCGGAGTAGACGCCCCAAAGGCTTTCCATCGGCATCCAGCCCCTCGTATCCCCGATCTCGACGCGGCACCACGCGCCGTCGCAGGCGATCAGTTCGCCCTGCACGCCGGGTTGGGCGCGGAACACCGCTCCGGCCTCGCCGCCGGGCGCGTCGTAGGCGGTGGCGACCCCGGTTCCGGTCACGATCACCGTGCGCGACCCCGACAGCATCACCCGGTGGATCCAGCCCTCGGCGCCGTCGATGTCGCGCACGTAGCGCCAGTCCTCGTATTCGCGCACGATCTCGACCGGCAGGCCCTTGCGCGCGAAGACCCACTCGACCGGATAGCCCTGTCCGGGGCCCGCGCGCATGTAGACCTCGTCGGCCTTGAGCGAGGCGAAGCGGGGCAGCGGCGACGGGTCCGAGGCGGCGGCGCAGAGGCCGGAAAACGCCAGCAGCAGGGCGGCGGCCGGCGCGCCCGCCGATGCCGCGTTGCGTTGTTCCCGCCGCTCGTGTTTGCTAAAGAGCGCGCGCCCCGGACCCCGGGGACCCCGTCGCAGCGAGGCGAGCAGCAAGCGCATGGCCCGAGCCAGGAAACCCGTCGTCATCGTGACCAGGAAGCTCCCGGACGTCATCGAGACGCGGATGATGGAGCTTTTCGACACCCGGCTCAACGACGACGATCGCCCCATGGGCCGCGACGAGCTCGCCGAGGCCGTGAAATCCGCCGACGTGCTGGTGCCCACGCTCACCGACAGGATCGACAAGGCGATCCTCGCCCAAGCCGGCGAGAGCCTCAGGCTCATCGCCAATTTCGGCACCGGCGTCGACCACATCGACCTCGCCGCCGCCCGCGAGCGCGGCGTCACCGTGACCAACACGCCCGGCGTCCTGACCGAGGACACGGCCGACATGACCATGGCGCTGATCCTCGACGTGATCCGGCGGGTGAGCCAGGGCGAGCGCCTGATCCGCTCGGGCGAGTGGTCTGGCTGGAGCCCGACCCACATGCTGGGCCACAGGCTGTGGGGCAAGCGCCTCGGCATCGTCGGCATGGGCCGCATCGGGTCGGCGCTGGCGCGCCGGGCGCGCGGCTTCGGCCTTTCGATCCACTACCACAACCGGCGGCAGCTCCCCGACCACGCCGAGCAGGAGCTCGAGGCGACCTGGTGGGAAAGCCTCGACCAGATGCTCGCGCGGATGGACATCATCTCGGTCAACTGTCCGCACACGCCCGCGACCTTCCATCTGCTCTCGGCGCGGCGCCTGAAGCTGCTCAAGCCGACCGCCGCGATCGTCAACACCTCGCGCGGCGAGGTGATCGACGAGCAGGCGATGACCCGCATGCTGAAGGCGGGCGAGATCGCCGGCGCCGGCCTCGACGTCTTCGAGCACGAGCCGGCCGTGAACCCGAAGCTGCTGGCGCTCGGGAACGTCGTGCTGCTGCCGCACATGGGTTCGGCGACGATCGAGGGCCGCATCGACATGGGCGAGAAGGTCATCATCAACATCAAGACCTACGCCGACGGCCACAAGCCGCCCGACCGCGTCATCGACACGCTGCTCTGAACCCGCCGTAGCCGCCCGCCGAGAACGGACCCGCCCTACCGCGCGAACGCGCCGGTCCCGCGGATCGCCTCGGCGACCCGCCTGTGGAAGTGCGGCGTGCCCGCGTCCCAGTAGGGCGCGAAACGGCCGCCGTCGTAGGCGTCGCACGAACGGCCTTCCTGCAGCCGGCGGCAGATGCCCGAATCCTCGGCGTTCAGCAGGGTCCATTCGTCGACCACCTTGTCGCGCGCGGCGCGGTGCTCGGGCGTGTCGGCGGCCTCCTCGGCGAAATAGAACCAGACGTGCATGACCGTCTCGTCGACGGCGACGGGCTCGAACAGGAAGAACTCCACGTTGCTCGGGAACAGCGCCATGGTCGCGTTCGGAAAGAGGTTGCAGAAAGGCGACGTCTTCCCGAGGTCCTCCGGAAGCCCCGCGACGTCGGGCAGCATCGGACCGGCCGGATCGAGCGTCAGTCCGCGGCCCTCCCCGCCGATGACGTAGTTGTTGAACATGTGGACCCCATCGGGCCGCATCCCGAACCGGTCGCGGGGCGCCTGCATGTCGTGGAGCGCCGGATGCACCATGAAGACGTGGTAGTTGTCGCAGAAGTTCTCGACCGCGAGCTTCCAGTTGGCGTGGAACGTGAAGGGCCGGTAGCGCGCCCGGCGGAAGCCTTCCAGGTTCCAGCGTTCGTACTCCTTCATGGCGGGCGCCATGTACTCCTCGAAGGGGGGCGCCTCGCCGTCGATGTTGACGAACACCCAATCGTGCCAGACCGCCGAGCGCACCTCGAACAGGCCATCGCGCTCGGCCCCGCTTCCCTCCCGGTCGTGCTCCAGGGGACCGTGATAGTGCGGGCGCGTCCGCAGGCCACCGTCGAGGCCGAAGGTCCAGCCGTGGTAGGGGCAGGTCAGGGCGGCCGCGTTCTTCCGGTCCTCGACCACGAGCCTGGCGCCGCGATGGGGGCAGACGTTGTGATAGACGCGGGTGGCGCCGTCTCGGCCGGTCGCCATGAAGAGCGGGCGGCCGGCGACGTCGACGCATGTCACGTCTCCCGGATCCGGCGCGTCGCTCAGGGGTCCGGCGAAGACCCAGGCGCGGGCGAAGAGGTGTTTGCGCTCGAGAGCGAGGAAGGCGGGATCGGTGAAGGCCTCGTTGGGCAGACCCCTGGCCTCCGCCGTCTCCCGCGTCATCGCCTCGATGATGTCGTCGCCGACCGGGGAATGGGAACCGTGGCCGCCGCCGGCCCGCATGACATTCATCGCGACCTCTCCCTTGCGCGGGATCCCGATTGTCGGAACACCTTACAAGGGACGGCGCGGGCGTGGAAGGGCCGCGCGAGGCCTCGGCCTCACGCCGCCTTCGGCGCCTCGAAGCGGCCGGGGAACTCGTTGACGAGATGGCGGGCGTAGGACACGGCCGCGCCGCCCCGGGGCGCGACGACCCCGGTCTCGAAGTCGGGCTCCAGGAAGAAGCCGACCGAATGGCGCTCTCCGTTCCGGGCCACGGCGCGGTGGAGCGTGCCCGCAAGCCGGCCGCCGGTGAGCGCGGCCATGAGGTCGCCGCAGTGGAGCGAGAGACCGCCGGCGACGACCGGCGCCTCGCGCCAGACGCCGTCGGGCCCCCTCAGCTGCAGGCCGCCGGCCGCGTCTTGCCAGATCGTCGACAAGAGGCCCGTGTCGACATGAGCCTCGGCGACCGCCCGGCGGCCGTCGCCGATCTCCCCGATCTCTCCCCTGTCGGGGCCGCCCGGCGCGGTGTAACGAAGAAGGCGCAGCGTGGCGTTCCGGCCTCGCGCCGGCGCCAGCAGCCGCTCCTCGGCGAGGCCCAGGCCGCGGGCGACCGAGGCCATCAGCGTCACGGCGAGGTCGCGCAGGAGGCGCTGGAGGTCCAGCATCGTGTCGCGCCATCCGGGAACCGGGTCGCGGCCGGGCCAGACGTTGGCCTCGCGGAAGGATTCGGCGCCGGGCACGTCGGGCGAGGTCAACGGCGGTTCCGGTCCGATGTCGAAGGACTCCTTGCGGGGCGAACCCGGGGCCTCCCACGACGGGTGGAAGCCGCGATAGAGGTTGGCGTGGCCGGGCGCGTACCGGCGCACGGCGCAGGACAGCTTGGCCTCCCTCTCCATCCGGAAGAAGGCGAGGGCCTCGGCCATGCGGCCGTCCAGGTCGCCGGCCCCCGCAAATCCCGTGACGACGGCGCCGCCGTGGCTCGCCAGAACCTCGGCGACGGCCCGGTCGGTCGCCGCGTCGCCGCCGTCGAGGAGGGCGGCGATATCGATCGCGCGGGTCGGCTCGAAGCGGACGGTCATGGTTCTCCTCGCTCCCGAACACGACGCCGGACGGATTCGACGGGCGAACCGCCATGACATGACCGGCCGGATAGCCGTGGATGTGCGTGCTCGGCGCGATGTTGGAAGTCTGTCAGGTTCTGTCAAGCCGGTGTCGGTAACGCCCGGCCCCGCCTCGAGGACCGGACGGCCCGCCTGCTTCAATCGCGTGTCCTCGTCCCGGTTCGGTCGTGGTTCGTGGAGCCTCGCGTCGATTCGTGGGGCGACGATCGCGCCCCCGGCGCCGGCGGCGAGAAAGTGGCGCACGGCCTCCCGGTTGGAGAGAAACACGCCCTTGGCGTTGACCGCCATATTGGCGTCCCACTCCTCCTCGGTGAGGTCGACCACGGGATTCATCGTCGAGATTCCCGCGTTGGCGGCAAGCAGGTCGAGACCGCCCATCCAGTCGGCGGCGCGACGGAAGACGGCCGCGGTCTCCGCCGCGTCGGTGACGTCGAGCCTGTAGGCGCGCGCCTTCGCCGAGGCGTTCGGCGACATCGAGAGCTCCGTCGAGGCCGATGTCGCCGAGGGCGACGCACGCGCCCTCCCGCGCGAAGGCCTCGGCGATGGCGCGTCCGATGCCGCCGGCCGCGCCCGTGACGAGGGCCCGTCGTCCGGCAAGCAGTCCGCTCCTCTGGTTCATGACGACACCGCACCGGTTCGAAGCAGCGCGGCCATGGTATCATACGGGGTTCCGGACGGGCAGGCGGCGCGCGGTCCTCCCCGGAGCCGGCCCGCGCCGAACCGCCGGGCCGGTTATCGACCGCTCCCGCCGTCCGGACGCGGCGCGGCGGTCCAGACGCGGATCGCGCCGTCCCGGCCTCGCAGCGACCGGTCGCCCGCGTCGACCAGGCCCGTGTCGGAGAGGCCCGCCTTCCCGACCAGCGCGTCGCTCGCCGCGAGGGTCACGCCGAGAGCCCGCGTCAGCTCCTCGAGCCGGGCCGCCACGTTCACCGTATCGCCCAGGACGGCGTATTCGAGCCGCCGCGTCGAGCCGACGTCGCCGAGGACGGCTTCGCCGAAATGCAGGCCGACCGAGAGCCGGACCGGCTCCCGACCGGCGCGCGAACGCTCGCCGTTCCAGACCGCGGCCTCCTCGACGACATCGAGGCCGGCGCGGAGCGCGTTGGCCGCGTCGTCGGGCCGGGGTTCGGGCGTGCCGAAGGTCGCCATGATGCCGTCGCCCAGGAACTTGTCGAAGGTGCCGCGATGCTCGAACACGATGCGCTCGAGCCGGCGGTGGAGGGCGCGCAGCAGGTCGATGGTGCCGTCGGCGCCGAGCCGCTCCGAGAGCCGCGTGAAGCCGACCACGTCGACGAACATCACCGCCACCTCCTGACGCCTGACCTCGGCGAGCGGGCTGTCCTGGCGGGCGAGCGCGTCGACCATGTTGGGCGAGAAGTGGCGGGCCAGATTGGACCGCTCGCGCGCGGCCGCGATCTGCCGCGCGAGAAGGCGTCGCGCGCGCAGCACGACGGCGGCCATCGCGACGGTCGTGATGCCGATGGCGAGGATGTCCTGGGCCCAGACGTCCAGGTCGACGAAATGGGGATGCTGGAGAAGGGCGAGGGCTTCGTCGAGAGTCGCTCCGGGCGGAATCCCGGCGACGCTCTCGGGCAGGGACGCGATCCACAGGACGCCGGCGCTCCAGATCGCGGCGGCGACGGCGCCGGCCCAGAGCACGAGCCACGGCGAGAAGTCGAGCGCGACGAGCGCCAGGAAGAAGAAGAAATAGACCACCACGCCGCCGTCGAGGATTGTATGCGGCGGCCACGGCGGATCGAAGAAGATATGACCGCCGAACATGCCGAGCCCGACCGCTCCCATCTCGACCGCCACCGCGACATGGAGATACCAGGGGCGGAAGTGGCGGTCCGACAGCAGGGCGATCTGCACCGCGCCCATGGCCAGGACGACCAGCAGGCAGGCCTCGATCAGCCACACCGTGTCGTCGGGCACCCAGTACAGGACCGCGGCCATGACGATGGGGATCAGCAGGACGCGCAGGCGCGCGCCGATCCGCGCGCCGGCGATCTCCTCCTGGCGCAGGGCGCGCGCCGCCTGCCGCGCGGGACCCGCGCTTTCCGCCGCGCCGGCGGGAACGGGGGTCGTCATGGCGGGGGGACGCCGACGCGCGCGGCCGCTTCGACCGGCCCCTTCCAGACGCCGTCGTGGAGCGCGACGCCGTCGCGTCGGCGGCGGGCTTCGCTCTCGCGTTCGGGGTCGCCGGGCACGCGCACCCTGTCGACGCCCGCCGCGGGCGGCGTGGCGCGCAGGCGCTCGACGATCGCGCGAGCGTCCGCGTCGAAGTCGTCCGGGCCGAACAGGTCCTTCCGCAAGGCTATCACGATCCAGTTGAACTCGAAGGCGCGGCCCAGCATGGCCCCGCCGGCCAACTCGGCGATCACGGCCAGGCCGTAGCCCTTGTGCCCGCCGGCCGGCGGCAGCGCGCCGCCGTCGTCGTAGTCGTCGATGCTCGTCGTGGGGCGGCCGTCCCTGTCGACCAGCCAGCCCTCGGGCACGGGCTCCCCGGTGCGGCGGCGAATCGTCACCTTGCCGTTGGCGACCGAGCAGGTCGCGAAGTCGGCCGAGACGTCGCCCGCGCCGCCGCCGGGCATCGCGAACGCCCAGGGATTGGTCGAGATCGCGCCCCCGCGCCCGCCGTGGGCCGCGACGACGGCCCAGCGGTCCGCGCCGCCTCCGCCGAAGACCATGGCGAACAGACCGGCCGCGGCGAGCCGCTCGCCGTAGGCTCCGATACGGCCCGTATGCGCCACGTTGCGCACGCCGGCGCAGACGATGGGCCGGTCCCGCGCCATCGCGATCAGCTCGTCGACCGCCCGCTCCATGGCGGGAATGCCGAGCCCGCCTCCGCCGTCGACCGCGAGCACGGTCGGACCCGTCCGCTCGAGGACGATCTCGCCCGCCGGCCTCGCCCCGCCCGCCGCGAACCGGTCGAGGTAGGCGGCGACCCGGTTCACGCCGTGGGAGGCGACGTTCTTCACCTCGGCCTCGACCAGGTGACGGGCCACCAGGCGGGCCTCGGCCACCCTCATGCCGGCGCCCGCGAGCGCGTCGGCGCGGAAGGTTTCCAGGGTCTCGGGCGGCAGCGTGGGCATGGCGCGGTCGCGGCGTCGGGGCGGGACGCCATCGTAGGCCGATCCGAAGGGGGAGGGCCAGACCGCTGGGCGGCGTCCCGCGCCTCTTGTCCCGCGGCCCGCCGGCGGCGACAATGCGTCCGTCACCGGCGGGAGCATCGAGATGCCAAAGGTCAGCTTCGCCCACATGGAGAACGGCACGGCCGAGGACTACAGGATCGTCGCGGACGCCATCAGGGACGCGCACGGCCTGCTCGCCGGCCAGTTGCTGGACCTGCTCAAGGCGACGGAGACGGCCGAGATGGGCCTCAACGTCACCCGGCTGGAGCACGCGCTCCAGACCGCCACCCACGCCTACCGGAACGGCGAGGACGACGACATGGTGGTGGGCGCGCTGATGCACGACATCGCCGACAACATCGCGCCCTACAACCACGCCGAGGTCGCGGCGGCCATTCTCAGGCCTTATGTCTCGGAGCGGGTCGCCTGGGTCGTGAAGCGCCACGGCCTGTTCCAGACCTACTACTACGCCCACTACCGGGGCGGCGACCGCAACGCGCGCGACGCCTACCGGGGCCACCCCCATTACCGGGACTGCATCGACTTCTGCGCGAAGTACGACCAGATCGCCTTCGATCCGGACTACGCCGGGACCATGCCGCTCGAGGCCTTCGAGCCCGCGGTCCACCGCGTCTTCTCGCGCGCGCCCCGCTTCGACCTCGCGACCCGGGACGAGGCGGCCTGACGTTCCGCGTCGATCGCGAGGCGATGCCGGGGAAGAGCGCGCGCGACCGGTTGACGCGGGCCATGTCCGAAGGGCCGAGACGCCCGAACGGGGGACCGGGTTTTTCCAAACGGATGGACATGGCCTTGTCGACCGCCGCGAAGGACTTCTCGCGCGGGCCGTTGTCCGGAGAAGGCGCCACCGGCGGGCGGACGAGAGGCGCCGGCGTTTCGCTGGAGGTCACCGGCGGGACAGTGACCGTGGCGTGAATGGCTCGACCTCCGTTGCTTTCCCGTTACATGGAACGCGCGGACAGGGTGCTGGCAAGCGGAGCGTCTGTCGGTCGCCTCACCGGTTCCGGCGGTTCTCCACGAGGTCGTCCACCACGCCGGGGTCGGCGAGCGTCGAGGTGTCGCCCAGGTTGGAGAAGTCGTTCTCGGCGATCTTGCGCAGGATGCGGCGCATGATCTTGCCCGAGCGGGTTTTGGGCAGGCCCGGCGCCCACTGCAGCCAGTCGGGGCTGGCGATGGGGCCGATCTCCTTCCTGACCCATTGGACCAGCTCCTTCCCGAGAGCGTCGCCGGGCTCCTCGCCCGCGTTCAGGGTGACGTAGGCGTAGATGCCCTGGCCCTTGATGTCATGGGGCGCGCCGACCACGGCGGCCTCGGCGACCTTGTCGTGGGCCACCAGGGCGCTCTCGATCTCGGCCGTGCCCATGCGGTGGCCCGAGACGTTGAGCACGTCGTCGACGCGGCCGGTGATCCAGTAGTAGCCGTCCTCGTCGCGCCGGGCGCCGTCGCCGGTGAAATACTTGCCGGGATAGGCGGAGAAGTAGGTCTCGACGAAGCGGGCGTGGTCGCCGTAGACCGTGCGCATCTGGCCGGGCCAGGAGTCGAGCAGGCAGAGGTTGCCCTCGCAGGCGCCTTCCAGGACCGCGCCCTCGCCGTCGACGATCGCCGGCTTCACGCCGAAGAAGGGACGGGTGGCCGATCCGGCCTTCAGCCGCGTCGCGCCGGGCAGCGGCGCGATGAGGATGCCGCCGGTCTCGGTCTGCCACCAGGTGTCGACGATCGGGCAGCGGCCGTCGCCGACCACGCGGCGGTACCACTCCCACGCCTCGGGGTTGATCGGTTCGCCCACGGTGCCCAGCAGCCGCAGGCTGGCGCGGCTCGTCGCCTTCACCGGCCCGTCGCCCTCGCGCATCAGGGCGCGGATCGCCGTGGGCGCGGTGTAGTAGATGTTGACGCCGTGCTTGTCGATCACCCGCCAGTGGCGGCTCGCGTCCGGGTGGTTGGGCACGCCCTCGAACATGAGCGTCGTCGCGCCGTTGGCGAGCGGGCCGTAGACGATGTAGCTATGGCCCGTGACCCAGCCGACGTCGGCCGTGCACCAGTAGACGTCGCCGTCGTGGTAGTCGAAGACGTACTGGTGCGTCATCGAGGCGTAGACGATGTAGCCGCCCGCGGTGTGCAGCACGCCCTTCGGCTTGCCCGTGGAACCCGATGTGTAGAGGATGAAGAGCGGGTCCTCGGCCCCCATCGTCTCCGGCGCGCAGTCCGCCGGGACCGACTCGCGCAACTCGTGCCACCAGCGGTCGCGCCCGGCGGCCATGGCGACATCGGCGCCGGTCCGGCGGACCACGAGGCAGCCGGTGACGCTGGGGCAGCCTTCCAGGGCGGCGTCGACATTGGCCTTCAACGGCACCGTACGGCCTCCGCGCAGGCCCTCGTCGGCGGTGACCACGATGTTGGAATCGCAGTCGTGGATGCGGTTGGCGAGCGAATCGGGCGAGAAGCCGCCGAAGACGACCGAGTGGACCGCGCCGATCCGGGCGCAGGCCAGCATGGCGTAGGCGGCTTCCGGGATCATCGGCATGTAGATCGTGATCCGGTCGCCCTTCGCCGCGCCCATGGCCTTGAGCGCGTTGGCCATGCGGCAGACCTCCCCGTGGGCCTCGCTGTAGGTGATCGTCCTCGAGGCCTCGTCCGGGTCGTCCGCCTCCCAGACGATCGCGGTCCGGTCGCCCCGGCTCTCCAAGTGGCGGTCGAGGCAGTTGGCGGAGACATTGAGCGCGCCGTCCTCGAACCAACGGATCGAGATGTCGCCGGCATAGGATGCGTTCTTGACCCTAGTGTAGGGCGCGATCCAGTCGATCCGGCGGCCGTGCTCGCGCCAGAAGCCCTCGGGGTCCTCGACGGACGCCTTGTACATGGCGAGATACGCGTCGTTGTCGACCCAGGCCCGTTCGGCCCATTCGGGCGCGACGTCGTGGATGTGACCCTCGGCCATGGCGGCCTCCTCCTCGGAAGATGGCGCGGCGCGCGCGCCGACCGTGACACCTTGTGCCATGGCCCGGCGGCCCGGTTCAAGCGGACGCCGGGCGGGGCGGCGTCCGCCCGGACGGCCCGACGGAAATCCGGTTCTCATGTCCTCGTCGAGGCCGGGCGCGAGGCGGACGAGGCCGGCGACCCGGTCTTCGACGCCCGGATCGCGGCGCTCCGCCGGGAAAGCGGCGTCTCCCGGCTCGTGCCGAGGACCGCGACTTCGACCGTTTCGGGAGCGTGCCCACCGAGGGTCTCGCGCCGCGCCGGACCGCCGGACGCGGGCGATTCACCCCGCGCGGAATCTGCTCTATCGTCGGCTCCTCGCGCGAGGGGAGACCGCCATGCAATTGCAGCTTTCGACCTGGCCGGAGGTCGAGCGGTATCTCGGGACCTCGACCGGCATCGTCATGCCGATCGGCTCGACCGAGCAGCACGGTCCCAACGGGCTGGTGGGGACCGACGCGATCTGCCCCGAGGTCATCGCGCGCGGGCTGGGCGAGGCGACGGGCGCCATGGTCGCGCCCACCATCCATGTCGGCGTCGCCCAGCACCACCTGGGCTTCGCGGGGTCCATGTGCCTGCGCCCCTCGACGCTCATCCAGGTCGTGCGCGACTGCGTCGTTTCGCTCGCGCGCCACGGCTTCGACCGGTTCTTCTTCCTCAACGGCCACGGCGGCAACATCGCGACGATCGAGGCGGCCTTCGCCGAGATCCATTCGGAGGTCTCGATGCTGACGCGCCAAGCGCGGCGGCCGCTGCGCTGCAAATCGGCCAACTGGTGGGACTCCAGGGGCGTGTCCGGGATCGGCAAGGCGCTCTACGGCGCCGACGAGGGCAGCCACGCCACGTGCAGCGAGGTCTCGGTGACGCAGTACGCCTGTCCGGACCATATCAAGAGCGCCAACTTCGAGGGCCGCGCGCCCGCCTATTCGGGCATCCACGACGCCGACGACTACCGCCGCCGCTATCCCGACGGCCGCATCGGCAGCCTGCCCTCGCTGTCGACGCCCGAGGCGGGCAAGCGTCTGGTCGAGGCCTCGGTCAGGGACCTGGCCGAGACGTACCGGGCCTTCCTGAACGCGGATTAGGACGAGAAGGGACACGCCATGAACGGAGCCGAAAGCCTGGTGCGCACCCTGGTCGAAGGCGGCGTCGACGTCTGCTTCACCAATCCCGGCACCTCGGAGATGCACTTCTGCGCGGCGCTCGACCGGGTCGAGGGCATGCGCTGCATCCTGGGCCTGTTCGAAGGCGTCGTCACCGGCGCGGCCGACGGCTACGGCCGCATGAAGGACGGCCCGGCGGCCACGCTGCTCCACACGGGGCCGGGCCTCGGCAACGGGCTCGCCAACCTCCACAACGCCAGGAAGGCGCTGACGCCCGTCGTCAACATCGTCGGCGAGCACGCGACCTACCACATCCGGCACGACGCGCCGCTCACCTCCGATATCGAGGGCATCGCCCGGCCGGTCTCCGACTGGGTGAAGACCTGCCCGGACGCCGCCTCGGTCGCGGTCGACGGCGCCCAGGCGATCGCGGAGGCGAGGACCGCGCCCGGCCGTATCGCGACGCTCATCCTGCCGGCCGACACGGCCTGGAACGAGGCCGGCGGCGTGGCGGGCGCGCCCGCTGTCCCGCCGCCCGCTCCGGCGGCCGGGGAGGCCGTGCGCGACTGCGCGGACGCCCTGCGCTCGGGCGAGCCGTGCATGATCCTGCTGGGCCACCGCGCGCTGCGCGCGGACGCGACGGAAGTCGCGGGCCGGATCGCCGCCAGGACCGGCGCGGAGCTCAGGATCGAGTTCGGGGCGGCGCGTTGCGAACGCGGCGCGGGCCGGGTGACGCCCGACCGCATCCCCTATGTCGTCGACGAGGCGTTCGGCGTCACCGGGCGCCTGCGCCACATGATCCTGGTCGGCGCCAGGACGCCGGTGGCCTTCTTCGCCTATCCCGGCAAGCCCAGCGTGCTGATCCCCGAGACCTGCCGGACCCATCTGCTGGCGCCCGCCGCCGGCGACGCGATGGGGGCGCTCGAATGGCTGGCCGACGAGGTGGGCGCGAACGACGCCGAGCCCGCGCGCGAGACGGAGCAACGCCCGGCGCTCGAATCGGGCGGCCTCACCATCGACAAGATCGCCAGCGCCATCGGCCGCCTGATGCCCGAGGGCTGCATCGTCGACGACGAGGCGATCACCTCGGGCCGCATGCTGCACGCCTACACCAGGGGCTGCCCGCCGCACGACTGGCTGTTCGGCACCGGCGGCTCCATCGGTCGCGCGCTGCCCAGCGCCACCGGCGCCGCGGTCGCCTGCCCCGACCGCAAGGTGCTGTGCCTGTCGGGCGACGGCAGCGCGATGTACACGATCCAGGCCCTGTGGACCCAGGCGCGCGAGGGCCTCGACGTCGTCACGGTCATCTACAACAACCGGACCTACGCCATCCTGCATGGCGAACTTAGGAACGTCGGCGCCAACCCCGGACCGAAGGCGCGCGACATGTTCGACCTCGACCGGCCCGACCTCGATTGGGTCCGGATGGCGAACGGGCTGGGCGTGGAGGCGGCGCGCGCCGAGACGGCCGAGGCGTTCAACCGCGCGCTCGCCGCCGCCTTCGCGAGCCCGGGCCCGTTCCTGATCGACGCGGTGATCTAGAAGACGCCTTCGCGCCGGCGCGGAAGGGACGACGCATGGCCCACGAGAACGAATACCACGACGCGATGATCGCCACCCTCGAGCTCGCGTGGGGCGAGGGTTTCATGGCGCCGGGCGGCAAGGGCAACGTGGACCGCATGGTCGCGGGTCTCGACATCGCCGGGAAGAGCGTGCTCGATATCGGCTGCGGGCTGGGCGGGCCCGCCTTCGTGCTGGCGGCCGACCATGGCGCGACCGTGACGGGGACCGACCTCGAGGCCCCGCTCGTGGCCCGGGCGAACGCGGCGGCGCGGGCGAAGGGGCTGGCCGGCAGGGTCTCGTTCCGGGTCGTCGAGGCGGGGCCCATGGCGTTCGGCGACGCCAGCTTCGACATCGTCTTCAGTTCCGGCGCCTTCACCCAGATCGACGACAAGGAGGGCATGTTCGCCGAGGTCTTCCGGGTGCTCGAGCCAGGCGGCTGGTTCACGGTCTACGACTGGCTCAAGGCGCCGGGCGGCTACAGCGACGCCATGCGGGAGTGGTTCCGGCTCGAGGGCCTGACCTACGCCATGCGGACGCTCGAGGAGCATGAAGCCCTGCTGCGCGAAACCGGCTTCGTCGACGTGACGGTCGAGGACCGCTCGGACTGGTACCGCCGCGTCGTGCGGGAGGAATACGGGAAGATGAAGGGCGAATGGCGCGCGCCCATGGTCGACCGGATCGGCCGGGCCGAGGCCGACCGCTTCGTCGAGAACTGGCGCGCCATGGTCGTCGTCTGCGAGTCCGGGGAGATGCGCCAGGGCTACTCCCGCGGACGCAAGCCCCTGTAGAGGGTCATCCTGTCGGATTGGATCGGGGCCGCCCCTCGATACGGCGCTTCGCGCCGCCTCGGGACGAGGGGATTTGTGCCTTGTCCCTACCCGACATCGCCCTCACCCCGAGGCGCGCGCCGCGGGGGGGCGTATCGAAGGGCGGGCGCGCCGGCTCAGTACCGCCTGGGAACGTAGCGCGCGTACCACGCCATCGCGGCCATGCCGAGGCCCGACGCCACGAAGACGAAGGGCAGCGCGAAGACCTCCAGCAACAGGGAGAAGACGCCCGGCGGCCCGATCTGGGAGGTGTCGCGGAAGGTCGCGAAGACGCTGGTCATCTCCGCGCGCTCGTGGGGGTGCACGGCGCGCAGGAAGAGCATGTTGCCGGCCCCGTCGATCGTGCTGGCCGCGAACGCCGCGGCGAGGAAGACCGCCACGCCCAGCCACGGGCTTCCCGCGGCGAGCGCCACGACGACGCTGCCGGCGGCGGAGGCGGCGTAACCGGCGACCAGCAGCCCGCGGATGCCCCAGCGCCGTCCGAGCCGGCCCCAGAGCGGGCAGAGCAGCACGGCGCCCGAGCCGGCCGAGACGACGAGGCCCGCGACCGTGTCGCCCAGGCCGGCCTCGACGCAATAGATGGGCGCGTAGACGAAGAACATGGCCCACCAGCCCGACCGGCCGACCGCCAGCAGCCAGGCCAGACGCAGGCGCGGCTGGCGGAAAAAATGGGGAAAGAACCTGAAGGGGTTGGGCGGCGAGGCCCGCGCCGCCCGGATCGCCCGGTTGTCCGAGAAGCGCAGGTAGAGGAAGACCGCATAGGAGACGGCGGTCAGCGCGGCCATGGCGATGAACGGGGCCGGACGCCCGAACTCCTGGGCGAGCAGCACCCCGCCGAAGGGGCCGACGATGAAACCCGACCCCATGAACAGGACCCGCACCGGCTCGAACCGGCCGAACTCCTGGCGCGGGATGTGGTCCATCAGGTAGAGGTTGAACGCGATGTCGAACGCGATGAAGCCGACCAGGAAACAGGTCAGGCCCGCCGCGAAGGGGATGGCGCCGCCCAGCGACAGCAGAGCGGCGGCGAGACAGACCAGGACGGCGCCGAGCGCGACGACCCGCCGCCTGCGGAACCGGTGGACCAGGAGCGGCATCGACAGGCTCCCGGCCAGCCCGGCGAAGGACGCGCCGAAGTAGAGCACGCTGACGTCCTGGGCCGAACCCACGGTCTCGAGCGCCATCAGCGGCAGGACGGTGAGCGGCAAGGCGCGGGCGACGCCCTGAAGGCCGTAGAGCACGGCGAACGGCATCGCGTTGGGAAGGTCGGCGACGCCCAGCCAGACCTGGAGATGGAGACCCCGCACCCGGCCCGCTCTCCCGAGGGCTGCCGACGGTCATCGGAGTCCGCGCGGGCGCGCGACGCAAGATGCCTATCGCGCATGGCAGGGTTGCGCCGAGGCGCTCTGGAGCCTTGTCCCGTCGTCTTGACCCGGGAGCGGCGGCGGTCCCCGAGCCTGTCGCGGGGCCGCCCTTCGATACGCAGCCTTCGGCGGCTGCCCGGGGTGAGGGAGCGTTCGTGGCGTCCCTCATCCCGAGGTGGCGCGAAGCGTCGTATCGAGGGACGGAACCGCCCGGTTTCAGCGCCGGGGAGAAGCCCGCCCGTCCGGGCGCGGCGCTTCGGGACGGGGTCCGTAGTCCCGCGCCGCCGCGTCCGCCGTGACCAGCCCGCCGCGCAGGTCCGCCTCGATCGCCGCCGGGTCGCGTTCGGCGGGGTCGCCGTAGCCGCCGCCGCCGGGCGTCTCGATCCAGAGGCGGTCGCCGGGCGGAATGTCCTGCTCGCCCTTGCCGTTCATCGGCTTGCCGCCGCTCAGGCGCGCCACGCCCGGGGCGCCGTCCCGGCCGCCGGCCCGGCCCCGCGCGGGGAAGGCGATGCGGTCGAGCGCGGCGGCGAGCTGGAAGGGGGCCCCCTCGCTGGAGCTGATCTCGATGATCTGGCCGTGGCCGCCCCGATGCCTGCCGGCGCCGCCGGAGTCGGGCCTCAACTCGCGCCGCCAGACGATGAGAGGCGCGGTCGATTCCGTCATCTCCACCTGGCTCCCCATGACGCCCGAGGGATAGGCCGTCGCGTCGAGCCCGTCGCTGGCGGGCCGGCCGCCGGCGCCGCCGTTGTGGACCAGCTCCACGGCGAACGGCGTCCGGTCGCCGCCCTGGAGATGGCCGAATCCGCCGCGCAGGGAGAGATCCCACAGCACGCCCGTGCCCTCGGCCGGAACGGAGCCGGGCCGGGCCCGGTGCAGGCAGCCGAAGACGGCGTCGGGCAGGAGCTGGCCCACGATGTGGCGCATCGCCACCGGGGCCGGCTTGCGGGCGTTCATGATCGCGCCCTCCGGCGCGGTGACGACGAAGGGCTCCAGCGCGCCCGCGTTGTTCGGGATGTCGGGCGCCACGACGCACTTGACGCCGAAGACCGTGTAGGCTTGGGCGTAGGCCGGCGGACAGTTGATGCCGTAGCGCGAGCGGCCGGAACTGCCGGCGTAGTCGATCGCGAGACGGTCGTCGTCGATCGTCATCGTGGCCGCGATCCGGATCTCGAAATCGTAGCCGTCGATCGTCATCTCGTTCCGCCAGACGCCCCGCGGCCAGTCCCGGATGCGGGCGAGGGTCGCGTCCCGCGACGTATCGACGATGTAGGTCGCGAGCCCCTCCAGGGACTCGAGCCGGAACTCCCGCATCATCTCGGCCAGCCGTTCCTCGCCGACCTCGCAACAGGCGATCAGGGCGTAGACGTCGCCCTCGTTCTGCGCCGGAGTCCTGCCGTTGGCGCGCAGCAGGGTCATCAGCGTCTCGTCGATCGCGCCGCGGTCGACCAGCGCGATCGGCGGGATGTAGAGGCCTTCCTCGTGAATGTCCGCCGCGTCGGGACCGAAGCCGCGGCCTCCGACGTCGGCGAGGTGCGAGGTGCAGGCGTTGAGGCCGACCGGGACGCCGTCGAGGAAGCACGGCTTCACCAGCACGAAGTCGTTGAGGTGGCCCGACCCCAGCCACGGATCGTTCGTGAGGTAGATGTCGCCCGGCGCCATCGTCCCGGCCGGGAAGCGGTCGAGGAAATGCCGGACCGACGCGGCCATGGTGTTGATGTGGCCGGGTGTGCCGGTCACGGCCTGGGCCATCATGCGCCCCCGGAGGTCGAAGACGCCCGCCGAGAGGTCGCCGGACTCGCGCACGATCGGGCTCATCGCGGCGCGCATGAGGGTCTGGGCCTGCTCCTCGACCACGGCGATCAGGCGCTCCCACATGACCTGACGGTGGATCCGGTCCAGCGCGTCGCTCATCGCGCGGCCTCCCCGCGGCGTTCGAGGACGATATGGCCGAAGCCGTCGATGCGGCCGGCGAAGCCTTCGGTCACGACCGTCGTCGTCTGGCCCTCGGTCACCACGCAAGGGCCGGCGAACCGGGCGCCGGCGGCCATGGCGGCCCGTCGGTAGACGGGAACGGCGGCGACCGCGCCGGTACGCGGATCGACCGCGTCGCGGCGGGCCGCCGGCGCGGGGTCGTGGCCGTCGCCGCCGCCGGGACGGCCGTTCGGCCCGGACGGCCTTGCCGCCACCACCAGCTTCCAGCCCAGGATCTCGATATCCATCCCCGGCACGCCGCGGCTGAAGAGCCGGGCATACTCGTCGTCGTAGGCTGCCCGCAACCTGTCCCGCTCGCCGCGGTCGAGCGCCCCGCCGCCGACCGGAACCTCGATCTCGTGGCCCTGGCCCCGGTAGCGCATGAAGCAGCTTCGCCGCTCGTCCAGCGGCGCGGAGGGCGCGCCCTGGCGGACGACCGCGCGCGCCTCGGCGGCCAGTCGCGCGAAGACGGCGTTGGCCGCCTCGGCGTCGAAGGAGGCGAGCGTCATGTAGCGGCTGCGAACCGCCTCGTAGGCGATCGCCGCGCGCAGGAAGCCCACGGCCGATCCCACGCCGGGGCTGTTGGGGATCACGACCCGCGGGATGCGCAGTTTCTCGGCCATGCGGCAGGCGTGCAGCGGGCCCGCGCCGCCGAAGGCGATCATGGCGCGCGCGCGCAGGTCCTTGCCGCGCTCCACCGCGTGGACCCGCGCCGCGTTCGCCATGGTCTCGTCGATCATCTCGGAGATCCCGGCCGCGCCCTCGACGACGTCGAGGCCGAGGCCGTCGGCCACCTCGCGGGCGACGGCGGCGCGCGCCGCGTCCACGTCGAGCGTCATGCGCCCGTCGGCGAAATCGTCCGCGTCGAGCCGGCCCAGCACCAGGTCGGCGTCGGTCACGGTGGGGTCCGCGCCGCCGCGCCCGTAGCAGGCCGGTCCGGGTTCCGCGCCCGCGCTGTCGGGGCCCACGGCGACGCGGCCCAGGCGGTCGAGCCGCGCGATCGAGCCGCCTCCCGCGCCGATCTCGATCATCTCGATCACGGGGATGCGCACCGGAAGCCCGCTGCCCTTGACGAAGCGCGCGGCCCGCGCGATCTCGAAGCTCCGCGCCGTCTGCGGCTCCGCGTCGTCGATCAGGCAGATCTTCGCCGTCGTGCCGCCCATGTCGTAGCTCAGGACCCGCGCCTCGCCCCGCTCGGCCGCCACCGAGGCCGCGAGGATCGCGCCGCCGCTGGGTCCCGATTCGACGAGCCGGACCGGAAAGCGCAGCGCGGTCTCCAGCGAGCAGACGCCGCCGGCGGAGGTCATCAGGAGCATGGGTCCGCCGATCCCGGCGGCCTGGAGTTCGCCGTCGAGCGCGGCGAGATAGCGCGCCATGAGCGGCTGGACATAGGCGTTGCAGGCCGCCGTGGTCAGGCGCTCGTACTCGCGGACCTCCGGGCATACTTCCGACGAGAGCGTGACGTGGAGATCCGGCGCCTCGGCGAGCAGCAGGTCGCGCACGCGCCGTTCGTGATCCGGGTTGGCGTAGGCGTGCAGCAGGCCGACGGCGACCGCCTCGACGCCTTCGGACCTCAGGGCGACCGCGACCGGCGCGACCGCGTCCTCGTCGAGCGGCCTGAGGACCCCGCCGGCGGCGTCGACGCGCTCGGCCACCGGAAACGTCAGACGCCGCGGCACGAGGGGCTCGGGCTTGTCGAGCCAGATGTCGTACTGGTCGTAGCGGTTCTCGTAGGCCAGCCGCAGCGTGTCGCGGAAGCCCTCGGTGCAGACCAGCGCCGTCACCGCGCCCTTGCGCTCGATCAGCGCGTTGGTCGCCAGCGTCGTGCCGTGGATCACGCTCGAGACCCCGGCCGGGCCGACGCCCGCCCGCCGCAGCGCCAGGGCGACGCCCCGCATGACGCCCCGTTCGGGCGCGCGGGGCGTGGTCGGGACCTTGGAGGTCTCCAGTCTCCCGTCGTCGAGCTCCAAGGCGATGTCCGTGAAGGTTCCGCCGATATCGACCGCAAGACGCGCCATCCGGACCCCGCCGCCAGACCGTGCGGCGAACCCTGCCAGCGCCCGAATCCGCCGACAACCGGAAATCGCGGCGACGGCGGGGCCATCGCATCGCGCCGGGGCCCGCCCTTCCCTCGCTCCGAGCCTGTCGAAGGGCCGCCGCCGGACTATCCGCGGGCGGCGAGTTGCCGCTTCCGGGCGTCCCCGAAGCCCACTAGGCGCCGGCCGCCCGTGTCGAAGACGGGCCGTTTCGCGAGCGCGGGATGTTCCAGGATCAAGGCGGCGGCCCTGGCGTCGTCGAGGTCCGCCTTGGCGTCGTCGGGCAGGCCGCGCCATGTCGTTCCGCGCCGGTTGACCAGCGCCTCGTGGCCCAGTTCCTCCAGCCAGGCCGCGACGGTCCCGCGATCCAGGCCGTCGGCGCGCAGGTCGTGGAAGCGGTGGGCGAGGCCCTCGGCCCGGAGCCAGGCCAGGGCCTTCCGGCAGGCGCCGCAGGTCTTGAGACCGTAGACGACGATCATGGCGCGGCTCCTTCAGCGGTTCGCGGCGGTCCCCGCCACGCCGAACCGGTCCGCGAGGGCGGGCCAACCGGGATCGTCGCCGGGGACGTGCATGGTAAGGCACGGTGGCCGGTTCGCGGGCAGGACGAGGCGGCGGTCGTGGACGCCGCCGTCGAGCAGGCCGGGAAGCAGGTGCGTGTGCGGGCCTTCCGGCGTCGCCGTCCGCGCGATCGGCTGGATCACGTGGATCTCCGCCAGCGCCGAACGGAACAGGCGCGGCGGGCTCGCCTCGACCAGCGCCGCCAGCGCCGGATGGTGGGCGCCGACGAGCCGTTCGCCCTCGGCGCCGCGCAGGGTCGCCGCGAGGGAGGCGTCATCGACCGCGACCATCGCGTCGAGCGTCGGCGCGCCGACGCCGATGTCGAACAGCGTCCGGCCGTTCCACGCGCCGGCCTCGCGCAGCACGCTACGGCCGGCCATGGCGGCCCGGTCGGCGGGCAGGCAGAAGAGCACGCCGCGGACGCGGCGGCCGGCGCGGCGGCTGGGAAGGTCGTAGGGCAACGGCTGGACGCCGGCGGCGAGGCCGATCCGGATCGCGCCGCCGGAGCAGCGCCCGGCCAGGACATCCGCGCGGTCGTCCCAGGCCACCGGCTCGCCGGGCATGGGATGGAACTCGGCGACCGCGCCCGGAACGCCCACGCTGAACGACACGCCGGGCCGGTCCCGCCAGCGGCGGATCAGCGCGCCCAACTCCTCGCGTCCGGGGCCCGCCCGGGGTTCGTGCTCCATGGCGCGAGCCTAGACCGGCCGCGCCGGAACCTGCTAGAGGTTCCCCGCGACCACCGGGAGGCGCCGCCATGGCCGAGACCTACCTGCGGCCGGTCGAGCACCCTTCGGCGTGGACCTCGGCGGGGCTCGGCTCGCTCGACGCCATCGGGGTCTCCTGGGAGCGGCGGCACATCGACGCGCTGGAGGAGGCCTACGAGGGGGTCGCCGCCGCCGGCCTCTCGCTCGACCGGATCGAGCGCGAGCACTTCCCCCTGCCCGCGATCGCGGACGACCTCAGGGCCCTCTACGAGGAGATCATGTGGGGCCGCGGCATCGTGCTGGTCGACCGGCTGCCGGTCGAGGACTGGCCGCTCGAGAAGACCGAGATCGTCTACTGGGGTATCGGCGCGCATCTGGGCAAGGGCCGGTCGCAGTCGGCGATGGGCGACAGGCTCGGCCATGTCGTCAACGTCGGCGGCAAGGACCACAAGGAACGCGCCTACCGCAACTCGCTGCCGCTCACGCTGCACACGGACGCCTGCGACATCCTGGGCATGCTCTCGATCCGCAAGGGTTCGTCGGGCGGCGAATCCCAGTACGCCAGCGCGCTCGCGGTCCACAACGCGATCCTCCGGGAGAAGCCCGAACATCTGGGCCCGCTCTACCGCGGCTTCCGCTATCACCGCTTCGGCGAGGAGGGGCCCGGCGAGGCGCCCGTCACCGGACACCGCGTCCCGGTGCTGTCGGAACGGGACGGCCATGTCACCTGCCGCTACGTCGCGGGCTACATCTACATGGCCTGCGAGGAGCTGGGCGAGGAGCTCTCGGACGAGGAGCGCGCCGCGCTCGCCTACTTCGACGACGTCGCGGCGAGGCCCGAGGTGAAGCTCGAGTTCATGATGGAGCCGGGCTGGATGCTGCTCTGCAACAACCACACCACGCTCCACGCCCGCGCCGGCTTCGACGACGAGCCCGGCGCGGACACGGGCCGCATGCTGCTCCGCCTCTGGCTCACGGCGCGCGAAGGCGAGCGCCGGCCGATCGACCGGGCGATCGAGATCTACCGGTCCGACGGCATCGACCCGCAAAACCGGCCCGACACCCGTTATCGCGGCGACGCCACGGACGTGCTGAAGCCCGGCGTCCTCAAGTACTAGAGCCGCTCGACACGCGCCCCCGAAACCGCGCCGGTTCCCCGATGATCCGCCGTCTGCGTTCCCTGGACGACCGCCGCTACGCCTGGGTGGTGGTGGCCGCGTCCTTCCTGATGCTGGTGATCGGCAACGGGGCGCTGTTCCTTCTGGTCGTCGCCATGAAGGACATCGCGGCGAGCTTCGACTGGCCGCGCACCGTGCCGTCGACGGCCTACTCGCTGCAGTTCATCGGCGGAGGTCTGGGCGGCGTCGCCATGGGCTGGTGGCTCGACAGGACGGGCATGGGCCGTCCCGCGTTGGTGGGCGCCCTCATGATCGGCGCGGGCGCGATACTGGTCAGCATCGTCGACAGCGCCTGGCAGTTCCTCACGGTCTACGGCCTCGTCATCGGGCTCTTCGGCAACGCGGCGCTGTTCTCGCCGCTGGTCGCGAACGTCACGCGCTGGTTCGCGCGCTACCGCGGCGTCGCCGTCGGTCTGGTCACGGCCGGCCAGAGCGTGGCGGGCGCCGCTTGGCCGCCGCTCTTCGAATACGGCCTGGGCGCGATCGGCTGGCGCGACACCTATCTGGTCTACGGCCTGTTCGGCGTCGCCGCGATGACGCCGCTGTCGTTTCTCCTGCGCCGTCCGCCTCCGCCTCCGCGTCCGGCCCCGGGCGCGTCCGGGGCCGCGGTCGTCGGCCTGAACGTTTCCCTCCCGCGCCTCCGGCCCGGCGCGCTCATGGCGCTCCTGTGCGCGGCGATCTTCGGCTGCTGCGTCGCCATGTCCCTGCCGCTCGCCCATCTCAAGTCGCACGCCACCGACATCGGCATCGCGCCGATGCAGGCGGCCACCGTGCTCTCGGTCCTGCTGGCGGGGAGCTTCCTGGCCCGGGCCGTCGCGTCCGGCCTCATGATCGAATGGATCGGCGGCCTCAGGACCCTCTTCCTGTTCTCGTTGCTGCAGGCCGCGACGCTCGGCCTGCTTCCCTTCGCGGAGGGTCTCGGGACCGTCCTCGCGCTCGCCGCCGCGTTCGGGTTCGGCTACGGCGGCATCGCGCCCGCCTATCCGGTCATCGTGCGCGAGTTCCTGTCCGAACGCTGGGCCGGCCGCGGCCTGGGCGTCGTCATCCTCTTCGGCACCTTCGGCATGGCGGCGGGCGGCTGGATCGGCGGCGTCGGCTTCGACACGACCGGCGGCTACCGCTGGCCGTTCCTGATCGGGGTCGCCTTCAACGCGGTCAACCTCGGCGTCGTCGCCTATCTGATCGGCGCCGCGCGCGGGCCCGCCCCGGCCCTCGCGGTCGCGCGCTGACCGGCCTACGCCGGCGTCTCCAGATCGCGGGCGCCCGCGCCGGCCAGCATCTCGACGCCGTCGCCGGCCAGCAGCCAGGTGCCGCCGAGGACGACGCCCCGGCCCGAGCCCGGCGGCGTGACGCAGGCGTGCAGCACGAAGGTCATCCCCGGCTCGAGACGCCGGTCGACGCCGCGGACGATCCGCAGGGTTTCGAGCCAGATCGGCGGATAGGCGATCCCGACGCCGTAGCCGAACCGCATCATGGCGGCGTCGGCGAGTCCCGCCCGGCGGAGGGGCTCCAGGGAGGCGTCCTCCACCTCTCCGGCCGGAGCGCCGGGCCGGACGGCCGCGACGCCGGCCTCGAGGGACCGCCGCGCCAGGCGATAGAGGTCGCGAGCCTCGCCGCCCGGTTCTCCCGCCGCCATGGTGGCGATCGCGACCGCGTGGTAGCGCCGGTCGACGCCGGCGAACTCGGCGTGCACGAGGTCGCCGGGCTCGATCGCGCGGTCGCGCGGCGTCGCATGTCCGCCCTCGCTGCGCCCGCCCGAGGCCAGTTCGACCGGAATGGCCCAGTAGTCGGAGCCCGCCCGCCGCACCGCCGCCTCGATCCCGGCCGCGAGCGCGGTCTCCGACACGCCGGGCCGGAGGCTCCGCCGCATGGCCGCGAGCCCGGCCTCGGCGCGGGCCGCCGCCCGGCGCATGCGGGCGAGCTCGGCGGGCGACTTGATCCGGCGCAGGTCGCCCAGGAGCTCGGTCGCGTCGGCCAGAGACGACGGCGCGAGCGCGCGCTCCAGCCGGCGGCCCCAGTCCCAGGTCAGCGCGCGGGACTGCGCCTCGACGCCCAGGGCCCGGCCGGCCAGGCCCTTGTCCTCGACCGCTTCGGCGATCGTCGCGGCGGGATCGTCCAGGTGCAGGCGGTAGGCGCGGATGTCGTCGAGCCAAGCCGTCTCCCGCGCCAGGGGCAGGTCGACATCGCGCACGACCAGCGTCGGCTCGTCGTCGTCCGCGCCGAAGACGACGGCCTGGAGGCTGTTGACGCCGACCCAGGAATCGTAGCCGAAGAAGTAGTAATGGTGCTCGGGCGCGACGGACACGCAGCCCGCCAGCCCGGCCTCTCTCAGCGCGGCGCGGGCCGACGCCAGACGGGCGCGGTGCTCGGCTTGCGGAAAGGCGGCGAAGGACGGGGGCACGGGCGTCTCCGAGCGGACGATGGACCGGACGTCACCCTATCCGCCCCCGCCCGCCCTGGCGAACGATCCGCGCCACGGAGCCGTCGCATTCGGGATCTGGCGGGTCGCCCTGTCCCTTTTCCCTCACCTCGAGACGCGACGAAGCCGCCCGCCGAGGGGGACGCCCCCTGTCGGGAGCGCCTCGGGGTGGGGAGAGGAGTCGGCCCCGGTCGAACGCGATGGCCTTGGGGCCGTTCGCCGCGCCTTGCCTCGATGGCCCCGGCGGCTACGATCCCCGGCGTTTCGACGGACACCGGCGCGCCCCGACGCGCCATGGCATGGGGCGCGACGCCGGGAGGGACGCGCGTGGACGGGACGAAGCACTCCGGGGGCCGCCCGTGCGGTGCGATTCGCTACGAGATGCGCCGGCCGCCGAGGTTCCCGGCCCCGCGCCACTGCCGCGTGCGCCAGCAATGGACGGGCGGCGCCATGCCGGGAACGGCGGCGTTCGACCGGGACGCCCTGGCGTTCACGGCCGGCGAACCCAGGGTCCACCGGTCGTCCGGGGTTTGCGAACGGGGCTTCCGCGGCGACCGCGGCGGTTCGCCGTTCACCCGCCCTGCGTCCACTACGGCGCGGAAGGCGAGCTCTCCCGGATGCGGCGCGACGACGGGTTCGCCCGCGTCCGCATTGACACCGACGATCCGGCCGGCCAAAACGCGCTCCTCGAGGACATGCCGCGGCGCGCCGTGAGGCCGGCCCGCGGCGCCGACATCGAACCCGGAGACAGGCGCGTCCCATGAACCAGCCACACCTGCGGGCCGCCGCGGCGGCGCCCCGCGACCGCTCCGCCGGAGATCCTGCGCGGACCCCCGGCCTCGTCAGCTACATGGCGCCGGAGGCCGAGTCGTCGCTCCACCGCAACGGCAAGGTGTTCACCCGGCGCGACCGCGACGGCAACGACGCTGGCTTCGAGGGCGTCGTCACCGAGGAGCGGACGGTCGCGGTCGGCGACGCGCGGGCGCTGGAGGGCGGACGGCGGCGCACCCTCGACATCCACGGTTTCGAGTTGCTGGACCGGCCCCTCGCGGACCCCGGCCTCGATTTCTACGACCACGACCGGGTGGTCCGGGACTACTATGGCGAATGCGAGGCGGTCCTGCGCGAGGCCACGGGCGCGGCCCGCGTCCGGGCCTTCGACCACAACATCCGCTCGACCGCGGGCAACGAGGGCGGTCGGCGCATCAGGGGCGGGCAGCAGGTCCAGGCGCCGGCCCATCTCGTCCACGGCGACTACACGCTGACCAGCGGCCCGCAACGCCTGCGCGACCTCGCCGGGCCGCCCGGCGCCAACGACACCCTGCGGTCCGTCCTGGCCGAGAGCGCGGCCCCGGTCGACCGGGCGGCGGTCGACCGGGCCCTGGCGCCGGGCGGCCGGTTCGCGATCGTCAACGTCTGGCGCAACATCGACACGGAGCCGGTGGCGAGCGAGCCGCTCGCCCTGTGCGACGGCCAGACCGTCGAACCCGGGGAGCTGGTGGTCTTCGAGATCCGCTACCGCGACCGGACCGGCGAGAACTACTTCGCCAAGCACGCGCCCCGGCACGGCTGGTGGTGGTATCCGGCGATGACCCGGAACGAGGCGCTGCTCATCAAGCAGTGGGACTCCGCCGGCGGGCTCGCGCGCTCGGGCGGGGCGCGGGGCGACGCGAACCCCGGCGGGGACCGGGGGCCCTGCACCTTCAGCTTCCACACCGCCTTCAGGGACCCCGCCACGCCGCCCGGCGCGCGCGACCGCCAGAGCATCGAGGTGCGCTGCGTCCTGCTCTACGGCTGAGCGGGACGCCCGGAGACCCGGAGGACGGCCATGACACGACCTCTCTGCGCCATCGTCGGGGCCGGCGAGGGCCTGGGCCGGGCGCTCGCCGCGCGGTTCGCCGCCGGAGGCTGCGATCTCGCCCTGGTGTCGCGCGGCGAGGCGGGAAGCCGCGCCGCGTCGGAGGCGGCGCGGTCGGCCGGCGCCCGGACCGGTTTCTTCGCCGCCGACGCCACCCGCCCCGAGAGCGTCGAGCGGGCGCTGGGCGAGGCCGCCGGCGGGATGGGCCGCGTCGAGGTCCTGATCTACAACGCGCGCGACCGCTTCCAGCGCCGCGCGCCGCTCGACATCGCCTACGACGAACTCGAGGAGGCGTTCCGCCTGGAGGTCGTCGGCGCGCTGGCCGCCGCCAAGGCGGTCCTGCCCACCATGCGCGAGCGCGGACAGGGGACCCTCCTCTTCTCGAGCGCGACCGCCGCCTTCCGCGGCTCGGCCAGCCACCCGCTCTACGCCATCGGCAAGTTCGGCCTGCGCGCGCTGGCCCAGAGCCTCGCCAGGGCCTACGCGAGGGATGGGGCGCACGTCGCGCACATGCGGCTCGACTGCGATCTCGACACGCCGCTCATGCGCGAACTCTACGGCGACGCCTACGAGCCCGGCGTCCTGGCCGATCCCGACGCCGTCGCCGAGACCTACTGGTGGGTCCACCGCCAGCCCAGGGCCGCCTGGAGCAACGAGGTCGAGGTCCGCCCCCACACGGAGACGTGGACCTACTGACGGCCGTTCTCAGTCCAGCAGTTCGACCGGGTCGCCCACCCGGAACATGCCCTCCACCAGCGCGGCGGCGTAGACGCCGGTGTAGCCGTCGTGGGCCTTGGCGATGTGGGACAGGATCGCGGGGTCGCGCTCGGCGGTGTCGGGATCGAGGGTGACCATGGCGCAGCGCGGGTCCCGCTCCAGCACGGCGACCACGACCTTCTCGCCGAGCTTGAGCCGCCGGCCGACGAAGGCGTCCTCCGCGAAGCCCGCGCCGCCGGAGAGGTCGAGGTAGACGTTGGCGCGGAACCGCCGCTTGTCGACCGGCCGGCCGGTCTCGCGCTCCAGCCGGGCGACGGTCTGCAGCGAGCACAGCGAGAGAGGGCGGCAGTCGGTCATGGCGCGCTCCGAGCGCACGACCGAGAGGGTGTGGCGGCGGCCGATGGCCTCGTTCAGCCGTTCGGCCAGCCGGGGGTCGTCGACCGCGAGGACCTCGCCGCCGGGCGTCTCGACGTCGACCGCGAGACCCTCCCGGTCGGCGTAAACCGGCGTCAGGCCCGGCGCCTCGGATTCCGCCTCGGCCAGGTTGGGCGGCCGGGCCGCCAGTTCGGGATGGCGGAAGCGCGGGCGGTAGAGCACCATGCGCCGCTGCTCGCGGCCCGTGAGCCAGGGGAAGCCGGGCGCGGCCTCCTCGCTCCCGAAGGCGTGGAGGCGGTCGCCGTAGACGCCGGCGAAGCCGAGATAGCATTCCCGCGGCGCCTCGCCCCGCATGCTCTTGACCGGATAGCGCCACAGGCTCTCGACGGTCCCGACCGCGGTCATGGCGCACGCCTCCCCGTATCGCGTCCGTCCCCGGCGGACGCGCCATGGCTTCCTCGCCGCTCGCGGCCTGTCGCGAACCCGTCGGGGACCGGGCCCGCTCCGGCCGCGGTCTGGTGCCCCTGGAGGGACTCGAACCCCCACTCCGTCGCCGGAAGCAGATTTTGAGTCTGCCGCGTCTACCGGTTCCGCCACAGGGGCGCCGCGGCGGCGACCATGGGCCGGGGGCCGGGCGCGGTCAAGCGCCCCGCATCCGGGTCTTGGCGGGATCGACGAAGGGCACGCGATGGACCGCGGCGGGCCGCGGCCCGTCCGGCGTCGCGATCGTCAGGGGGGCGCCCTCCGCCGTGCGGCCGGGCGGGACCATGGCGTAGCCGATGGTGCGCTCCAGGGCGGAGGACCACACCGCGCAGGTCGCGTAGCCGATTTCGGCGTCGCCGTCCGTGACGGGCCAGGGAAAACTCTTCGAACGCCGCGATATCTCCGTCCAAAGCGCGGCGTCGCCGTCCGCGGCGGGCGGGGGAAGGCCCTCGCGCCCCGCGTCGAACCGTTCCCCGGAGGCGTAGCCCACCAGCTTGCGGGCGACGCCCTCGGCCGCGATCCGGGCGAGCGCCTCGCGCCCGATGAACGGCGACGCCTTGCCGAAGTCCACAAAGCGGTCCAGGCCGAGCTCGAACGGGTTGTGCGGCGGGCAGGCCTCGAGGGACGTGTCGAGGATGCCCGCCTCGACGCGCCTGACGTTGGACGTGCCGGTCGCCGTGAGGCCGAAGGGCCTGCCGGCCTCGAGGATCCTGTCCCACAGCTCCACGCCCCGGCCGAAGTCGGTGAGATAGACCTCGTAGCCCCGTTCGCCGGTCCAGCCCGTGCGGGTGACGACGAGCGCCATGCCGTCGAGCTCCACCCGGGCGAGGCGGTAGAACTTCAGTCCGGAGACCGCCTCGCCGAAGAGCGCGTGGACGACGTCCCGCGAGGTCGGTCCCTGGATCTGGAGCGGCGACGCCTCGGCCAGGTCGACGTCCACCGCCATGCCGAGGCCCGCGGCGCAGCCCCGGATCCAGCCGAGGTCGCCCGAGAGCCAGAAGCGGTTTTCCTCCAGCCGCAGGATGACCGAATCCATCAGCACGCGCCCCTCCCGGTCGCACAGGATCGCGTAGCGGCACCGGCCCACGGCGCATTTCGTCATGTCGCGGGTCAGCAGGCGGTCGACGTAGGCCGCGGCGTCCGGGCCGGCGATCTCGACCGGCCGTTCGACGGGCGGATCGAACAGGACCGAGGCCGTGGTCAGCTTCTCGTATTCCACGTCCGCGTCCAGCAGGCGCAGCGGGTAGTAGACCTCGTGCGAGATCGTGTAGGCGGCCTGGATGTACTGGCGGCAACCGTCGCGCAGCGTGGCCTCGTGGAACGGGGAACGGCGCACGCTGCGCGGCGCCACGAGGGTCGGTTCGTCGGGCATGGGACCTTCCGGTTGGGGAAAGAAGCGGAAAGAGGCGCTCCGGGCGCCGGCGCCTTGAAGGTCGCGCCGTTCCCGCCGCGGCCGCCGCCCTCGGGCGAGGCGGCCATGGCGCGCCCTCCGGAGGGCGCGGGCGGCGATGTTACCGGTTTCGGGGCGCCGGAGTCACGTCTCCGCGCGCCGGCCGGGGGCGCGCGCGACGGTCCGCGGTTGCCCGCCGGGGTCCGCCCGCGATAGATCGAGTCCCATGGACCCCCGCGACATCCCCCAGTTCGGCGCCAGGGCGCCGGGCGTAATCTACGGTCCGCGCCCCGGCGCCTACGGCGTGGCGGTCGACGCGGCGGGCCGGCTGCTCGTGTGCCTGCGGTCCCAGGGCAGGGTCGTGCTGCCCGGCGGCGGCCTCGCCGAGGGCGAGTCGCCCGAGGCGGGCGTCGCGCGCGAGGTCGCCGAGGAGACGGGCCACCGCGTGCTCGGGGCCGAACCGCTGTGCCGCGCGCGCCAGTACCACACGCACCGCGGCGGCAAGGAGCCGGTCAACAAGCTCTGCCACTTCTTCCGCGTCGAGGTGGCGCCCGATCCCGCTCTCGCGGCCGAAGACGACCACGAGGCCGTATGGCTCTTCCCCCGGCGCGTCCTCGCCCGGCTGACCTACGGCAGCCACCGGTGGGCCGTCGAGAGGGCGCTGGACCCGGTCGGGAGAGGGGACGGCGGTCCGCTCGGGGCCGGTTGAAGGCCCCGCCGCCCCGGCGCGGGCCCGGTGGATCCGGCGGCGTGAGCGGTCCGTGGCGGGAGTCCTGTTCTTCGGCGTCGGCGCGGGGCCATTGCATGACGCTTTCTTCGGTTATCACGATCCGATAACATAACGCGATGACCGGGTTTGACCGCGACCCTGGGCTCGACACGCTGCTGGAGCTTCACGGCCTGACCCTGTTCGTGGACGATGTCGGGCATTGGGTGAAGTTCGTCGCGCGGCGCGTCGGCGTCACGGTGGAACGGCCGCACGGACTCGGCTATTCGCTGACGTTGCACGCACCGGATGGAACGAGGCTCGTCGGCTTCGACAATGCGCATCCGGTGAGGGACCGGCGAGGTCCGGGAAGGCGGAAACGCGGCGGGAGCGACCACAGACACCGGCTGAGAACCGTCCGGCCCTACGATTACAAGGACGCCGCCGCGCTTCTCGAGGATTTCTGGAACGAGGTGGACGCGGTTCTGAAGGAAAGGGGATCGATCTCGTGAAAACCCTGACGATCGGCGTCGCCGGCTACGACCGGATGAAGACGCGCACCATGGAGATCGCCCGTGGCGAACGCAAGCCGACCGAGGGCGAGCCGAGCGTGTGGTTCACCTCCGTGGAGAGCTTCGCGAAGGTTCTCTCGCGGCGCAACCGGGAGCTTTTGGGGCTGATCGCCCGCGAGAAGCCGGCCTCGCTCACCGAATTGGCGGCGCTCGCGGGGCGAAACAAGTCGAACCTGTCGCGCACGCTCAAGACGATGTCGCGCTACGGCCTCGTGGAACTGCGGGAAGGACGGCGCGGCGCGCTGATCCCGCGGGTTCCGTACGACCGCGTGAGACTCGACCTCCCGTTGACCTCCACGCCGCGGCGGGCGGCGTGAGCCCCGGCGCGGCGCGTCCTGAAAGCCGCATCGACCGCGTGCGCGCGGAGTTCCGGGCCGTCCGGCGGCGCCGTGTCCGGTTGCCTTCCGGCGCGCGGATTTGGTAGAACGATTCGGCAACGCGAAAGCGTTTCGGCATCCGGTCGGGAGTCCGTCCTTGAGCAAGTCCAGATCTGGCGGGACCGAGGGGTCCGCCGCGCGTCCCGCTCCGGACTCCGGCGAGACGTTCGAGCGGTTGAAATGCGTGCTGCGGGAGATGTTCCAGCTCGACCGCGGCGATCTGGATTTCGGCCTCTACCGCGTGATGACCGTGAAGGCGGGCGAGATCGAGGCGTTCCTCGACCGCGACCTTCTGCCCCAGGTGAAGGACGCCCTGGCCGGCGTCGCGGACGGGGAGCGGGCGCGGACCCGGGCCGAGCTCGACGAGACGGTCGAGCGGCTCACCGCGCTCGAGGCGCCCGTCGAGGACAACGAAAAAGTCCGCGCCCTGCGCGCCAGGCTGGCGGGGGCGACGGACGACGCGGAGGCCGAGGCCGATGTCTACGGCCATCTCGCCGACTTCTTCGGCCGCTACTACCGCGAGGGCGATTTCATGTCCTTGCGGCGCTATTCGGGCGGCGGTGGGCCGACCTACCTGATTCCCTACGACGGCGAGGAGGTGAAGCTGCACTGGGCCAACGCCGACCAGTACTACATCAAGACCGCCGAGAACTACGCTTCCTACGCCTTCACGTGCGGCGGGGACGCGCGCCGCGTCCGCTTCGAGATCGCGGCGGCCGACAACGAGAGGGACAACGTCAAGGAGGCCGCGGGCGCCCGGCGCCGCTTCGTGCCGGCGAAGGGCGGCGACGCGGTCGCGCTCGACGGCGGCGACCTGCTGGTCCGCTTCGAGCACCGGCCGCTGACCGACGCCGAGAAGAAGAGGTGGCCGGGCAACGGCGCCCGGCAACAGGACCGGATCGACGCGGACTCGGCGGCGCGGATCCTGGAGGCGGCGGAACGGCTGGGGCCGGACTGGCGGGCGGCGCTGGCCGCCCCGGCGCCGACCGGGGCCGACCCCGAACGCACGCTGCTGGCCAGGCACGTCGCGCGCTACACGGCGAAGAACAGCTTCGACTACTTCATCCACAAGGACCTGGGCGGCTTCCTGCGCCGCGAGCTCGACCTGTACCTGAAGACCGAGGTCCTGAACGTGGACGACCTGGCGGCGGACGACGCCGGCCGGCTGCGCCGGGCGCTGGCGCGGATGCGCGCCGTCCGCCATGTCGGCGGGAAGATCGTCGACTTCCTGGCGCAACTGGAGGACTTTCAGAAGCGCCTCTGGCTCAAGAAGAAGTTCGTGCTGGAGACGCAATGGTGCGTGACGCTGGATCGCGCGCCCGAGGCGCTCCGGCCGGAGATCGCCGCCAACGAGGCGCAGCGCCGGGAGTGGGCGGACCTGTTCGCCATCGACGGGATCGCGGATGGCGGCGGCGGCGAGGCCCGCGGCGGGCCGTCGTTCGGGGAGGCGCCGGCGCTCTGGGCCGGCGAGACCGGCGACGGCGAACCCTTGGGCGCCGCGTTCCTCGAGGCGAACCCGCGTCTGGTGCTGGACACGCGCCACTTCGACGCGGATTTCAGGGACCGCCTGCTGGCCGCGCTCTCCGACGCGGGCCCGCTGGACGAGCGGACCGACGGGCTGCTGGTCCACGGCGAGAACTTCCAGGCGCTGAACCTGTTGCAAGCGCGCTATGCGGGGCAGGTGCAGTGCGTGTATATCGATCCGCCGTACAACACAGGCGACTCGGAAATCCTTTACAAGAACGGGTATCTGAGGTCTTCATGGCTATCCTTGATGGCCAACCACTTCGGATGTCTTCAAAATATCCTTTCGCGTGATTCCGTGCTTTACATTGCTATTGACGATTTTGAGATGGCGAATCTATCGAAATTGGTAGACACGCAATGCCCATGGATGCGACGCGAGATGATCGTAGTCAACCACCATCCTCAAGGAGGAAAAGCGAAAACCTTGGCAAGTACCCATGAATATATGTTGGTGTGCATTCCCATAACATCGGACAAGACACTTGCTGGAAGACTGAAAAACGGTGATGTAGAATTGCGACCTTTCAAACGCAGTGGAACCGCTGAGAGCAATTTCCGCTATGCACGGCCAAACAGCTTCTATGCTATTCTAGTAGAACCGGATTCTCAAAGGGTTGTAGGATTGGAACCACCGCCTTCTGGAGATTATCCAACCAGCCGGTCAGAAGACGGCCATATCAGAGTCTATCCAATTGGCGCTCAAGGCGATGAACGGGTTTGGCGGCGATCTCATGAGTCATGCAGAGAACTTGTTGAAAGTGGCAAATTGGTTTGCTCCAACAGAAGCACGATCTATCAGAAGATTGAAGCTGGAGAGCGTAGGGCGGCTTTATTTAGTAACTGGATAGGTCCACGATACAATGCAGGAACATTCGGCGCCAACTTGCTAAGCGACATTATTGGGAAACCCAATCCTTTCCCTTATCCCAAGTCGATACACACGGTAGGCGATGCTGTGTTTGCGGCCGGCCTCGATAATGGTGCGCCTGTAATGGACTACTTCGCCGGGTCCGGGACCACCGGCCATGCGGTCGTCAACCTGAACCGCGAGGACGGCGGCGGGCGCAAGTACATCCTGGTCGAGATGGGCGACCATTTCGACACGGTGATGCTGCCGCGCCTCAAGAAGGTCGTTTATGCGCCGGACTGGAAGGAGGGCAGGCCGGCCGCGCGCGACAAGGGCGTGTCGCAGGTCATGAAGTACGTCCGCCTCGAATCCTACGAGGACACGCTGGACGGGCTGGTCCTGACGCCGCCGGACGGCGGCCTTCTGGCGGCGAACGATCCCGCGCTGGTCGAGGACTACCGGCTGCGCTACGCGCTGGACGCGGAGACCGCCTCCAGCCCCTGCCTCGCCGGGCCGCGCGCCTTCGCCGATCCCTTCGTCTACACGCTCTCCGTCGTGCGCGACGGCGCGCGCCGCGACGCGCCGGTGGACCTGCCCGAGACCTTCAACCTCCTGCTCGGCCTCGACGTCGAATCCCGCCGCCGCCTCGGCGCCGTGCTCGCCATCGCCGGCCGGGACGCGCGAGGCCGGCGTTGCCTCGTCCTCTGGCGCAACCTGGAGGCGACGGACAACGCCGCGCTCAACCGCTGGTTCGCCGGACATCGGGCCCGCTTCCCCGACCCGCTCGACCTCGTCTACGCCAACGGCGACCACACCCTGAA
This sequence comes from uncultured Alphaproteobacteria bacterium, assembly GCA_958295695.1. Classification (GTDB taxonomy): domain Bacteria; phylum Pseudomonadota; class Alphaproteobacteria; order SP197; family SP197; genus SP197. The sequence goes on from OY282363.1 coordinate 539,071, forward strand.
CGCCATCCGCCGAAAGGGCGAAACCTGGACCGCCGAGACCATCGAACCCCTGTTCCGCGAACTGATGTTCGAGGAGGGCGGGCGATGACCGCCGAGCGCGAAGACGTCCCGGAGCGCCTCACCTTTTCGCAACGCCACGGCTACGAGCCATTGCCGGAGCCGATGCGTCTGGAGGAAATCTCGGGCAGTTTACGGCGAGAGCTATGGAACGCAGTTCGTTTATTTCTCTTGGAAAAAACTGAAATATATAATGCTAAACGTGCAGATGTTAGATTCACAGATGCTAGATTCATCGAACGTGTTTTAGGAAGATTTACAAAACGCCCAGAAAGCCATGTTTCAACTGAATACGAAAAAGTTATGAGAGACTTCGATCTCGTTTTTGTAAACGGAAAATTCAATAATGTTCTCGATCTTTTGGAAATCATGGTTGATGAGCTATCGCATCCGGATGAGTTTGCAAGTCGGATTGGAAATTTGTTCGACAAGCACGTCGCGGCTTACTGGCTGGATATGTCGCAATACCCTTACCGGTTCTTCCCGCGCGCGAGCGGGGAGCAGGGAGAGGCGACGCGGCAAGCCATCGAAACGGTCCGCCAAGGCGGCATGGACGGTTCGGCGACACATCTGCGTCAAGCTGCGGAACACATCAACGCCGGACAATACGCCGATTCGATCGCTGACAGCATCCATGCCGTCGAATCGGTCGCGCGCACGATCGATCCGGGGTCCGGCAAGACCCTCGGGCCGGCGTTGAAGTCCTTGGAGAGAGCCGGGGTCCTGAAACATCCGGCGCTCGGGGGAGCGTTCGAAAAGCTCTACGGCTATACGAACGACGAACAGGGCGTCCGCCATGCTCTCTTGGACAGGGACGCTCCCGATGTCGGCCTGGACGAGGCCATGTTCATGTTCGGGGCCTGCGCCTCCTTCGCCGCCTATCTGACCGGGAAACACCGGCGGGCCGGCGGCGCATGACTCCCCTCGAAAACCGCCTCGTCCTGCACCGCTTCCTGTGCCGGGAGTTCGGCTACGACGACCTCGCCGCCATGCTCGACCGGTTGCGGGACGTTCCGGCCGGCTTCGTCGCCGGCGGGGAGAGCGAATACGCCCGCGCGCTCTACCTGAACCCGGACAGGGCCGGGATCGCCCCGGACCGCTTCGCCGACTACGACGCCGAGATCGCCAACCTCAGCCGGCGGCTGCGCATGGCGGGCGACCGCGGCCGGGGCTGGAAGCCGCACCAGTGGCTCGCCCTGCTGTTCGCCGAACACTACCTGCGCCGCTATTTCGAGGACCCCGAGGCGCTGCGCCGCGACCTGAACAAGGCGAAACAGCGGGAGCGGCCGACCGCCTCGATGCCGGACTACACGGCGGCGGACCTGCGCACCGTCGCCGTGCAGTCCGCCACCGGCTCGGGCAAGACGCTGGTCATGCACGCCCACATCCTGCAGTACCGGCGTCTGGCCGGCGCGGCGGGCCGGCGGCCCAACAACGTCATCCTGGTGACGCCGAACGAGCGGCTTTCGGCGCAGCACGAGCGCGAGTTTCGGGAGAGCAACCTGCCCGCCCGGCTGTTCTCCGCCGAGGCCGGGACGGACCTGCTGGGGCCCATCGAGATCGTCGACATCAACAAGCTGGCCGAGAAGAAGGGCGTGAAGCGGGTCGCCGTGGGCGACTTCGGCGACGACAACCTCGTGCTGGTGGACGAAGGGCACCTCGGCGCGTCCGGCAAGGTCTGGCGGGCGCTGCGGGCGGAACTGGCGCGCGGCGGCTTCGCGTTCGAATACTCCGCCACCTTCAACCAGATCGCCGCCAGGGACGACGGCCTGCGCGACGCCTACGGCAAGTGCCTGCTGTTCGACTACCCCTACCGCGCCTTCCACGCCGACGGCTACGGCAAGGACTACGCCATCTCCAACCTGCCGCGAGGCGCCGAGGACGCGAACAGCGATATGTACCTGCTGGGCTGCCTGCTGAGCTTCTACCGGCAGTGCCGCATCTGGCGCGAAGGGCGCGCCGGCTGGACGGACTTCAACGTCACCCGGCCGCTCTGGGTCTTCCTCGGCAAGACGGTGACGGGGAAGACCGCCGCGGACGAGGCCACCAAGTCGGACGTGGCGCGGATTCTCGACTTCCTCGGCTGGGCGCTGGCCCATGGCGACGCCGTCCGCCCCATGATCGCGCGCCTGCTCGACGGCGAATCGGGATTGACCGACGACGCGGGCGCCGACTTCTTCGCCGGCCGGTTCGACGACCTGAAGGGCGAAAGCGCCGACGCGCTCTACGACGACCTCCGCCGGACCCTGTTCCACGGGCCGGGACGGCTGCGCGTCCGCTACCTCACCCAGGGCGAAGGGGAGCTCCACCTGCGCACCGCCGACAACGCGCCCTTCGGCGTGGTCAACATCGGCGATTCGGCCGCGCTCCACGGATTGCTGACCGAAGCCGGCAACCCCGATCTCGCCGTCGAGCGGGAGGCCGGGTTCGCCCGGCGGCTGTTCGCCGACGTGGACCGGGCGGACTCGACGGTGAACGTCGTGATCGGCGCCCGCCGCTTCATCGCCGGCTGGAACTCGTGGCGGGTGAGCACCATGGGGCTGATGCATGTCGGCGTCGGCGAGGGGCCGGAGATCGTCCAGATGTTCGGGCGCGGCGTGCGGCTGAAGGGCTGGAACATGAGCCTGAAGCGCCACCGCGAGAGCGGGGCCGAGCCTCCCGCCGACGGCGACCGGCTGGCGGAACTGGAGACCCTGCGCATCTTCGGGCTGCGCGCGAACTACATGCGGACCTTCCGGGACATGCTGGACACGGACGGGATCGCCGTGGAACGGGAGACCGTCAAGCTGCCCGTCACCTGGAACTTCGCCGGGAAGGACCTGAAGATCGTCCGGCTGAAACGGGATCTGAAGTATGAAACGTCCGATGACCGCCCCGTCCTGCCGGGACCCGGCGGCAAGGACAGCCCGACCGTCGAGATGGACCTCCATTCCCGCTTGCAGGCCGTCGATTCGGGCGACCGCGGGGACGGCCCGGCGGCGGACCGGGCTCCGGTCAAGCTGGAGCCGCGCCACATCGCCCTGTTCGACCGCGGGCGCATCCACGACGGGCTGCTCGCGCGCAAGCTGCGGGAGGGCTGGCACAACCTCTCCATCGGCCGCGCGGCCGTGGACGCGCTGCTGGACCGGGACGACTGGTACACGCTCCGCCTGCCGCCGGAACGGCTGGCGCCGAAGAGCTATGCGGACTTGCGGAAGCTGGAGGACATCGCCGTCGAACTGATCGCCGAATACGCGGCCCGGTTCTGGCGGACGCGGCGCGCGCGATGGGAGATCGGCAACATCGAGACGAAGGCGCTCGACGAATGCGACGACAACAACATCCGCGAATACGCGCTGTCGGTCGACGCCAGGGAAACGCGACCGATCGGGGACCTTCGAGCCCTCGTCTCGAACCTCCGGGAAGGCCCGCTCCGCCATCTGGGATTCGGCCTCCTCATGCGGAACGCCCACGCCTACAAGCCGTTGCTGTATGCGACGACGACCGGAAAGGGCGAGGTCGCGGTCCAGCCCGCGCCCCTGAACGACGGCGAGAAGCAGGTCGTCGAGAAACTGGCCGATCTGGCCGGGGCGGGCGATCCCTGCCTGCGGGGCCGGGAACTGTTCCTGATCCGCAACCTCGGCCGGGGGCGCGGCGTGTCCTTCTTCGACGACCACGCCTACTATCCCGACTTCATCGTCTGGCTGGTGGACGGCGCGAGCCAGCACATCGTCTTCCTCGACCCGAAGGGACTGGTCCGGTTCGGTCCCGAGGAACGCGGGAAGGTGGGCCTGCACACCGGGATCGAGAAGATCGAGAAACGGGTGCGCGAGGAGGACCCGAGCTTGCGGCTGCACGCCTACGTCCTCTCCGTCACGGCCCCCGACAAGATCGGCGACGCGCCGAGGACGAAGGAGGAATGGGAAGAAGACGGCGTCTACTTCATGGAGGACGCCGACTGGCCGCGTCGGGTGCTGACGGATGTTCTCGGGCCGGCGCCGTAGCCGCCCTTGCGCGGCGCGCCGAGAGGCGCCAACAGTTTCGCCATGGAGGGATTCGTCGCCAGGGGGGATATCTGCCCGTTCGCGGAGGTCCGCCGCATGTCGGAGCGGTCGGACGCCAAGGGGCTCGCGCAGCTCGGCTCGCACCTGGGCGCCATCGCCGCGCTCGGCGCCGCGGTCTGGCTGGCCGGGGACCGCTGGTGGCTCGCGGTTCCCCTCCAGATGGCGCTCGGCGTCCCGATCGTCTTCCTGTTCTGCGGCGTCCACGAGGCCGCGCACCGCACGCCGTTCCGGACGGCGTGGCTCAACGAGGCCGTGGGCGTCGCGCTGGGGTTCGTCGTCTTCCTGCCGTTCCGGTGGTTCCGCCACTTCCATTTCGAGCACCACCGCCAGACCCATGTCGAGGGGCGCGACCCGGAGCTCGCGGAGCCCAAGCCGGCGACGCGGGCCGCCTTCCTCTTCTACCTGACCGGGATCGGGTCCTTCTGGCTGTCCTCCTTCAAGACCCTGGCGCGCCACGCGGCGGGCCGCGTCGACGATCCCTTCATGCCCGGCGACGCGGGCGAGAAGGCCGCCTGCGCGCGCCAGGCGCGGCTCTACCTGGCGGGCTACGGCCTGATCGCCGCCGCCGCGGCCGGGGCGGGAAGCTGGGCGCCCGCGACCTACTGGATCGCGCCGATGGCGCTCTCGGCCTGGTCCCTGCGGCTCTACCTCCTGGCCGAGCACACGCTCCTGCCCCACGCGCCGGACATGCTGGAGAACACGCGGACCGTGAAGACCAACGCGCTCGTCCGCTGGCTCGCCTGGCGCATGCCCTACCACGTCGAGCACCACGTCTTCCCCTCCGTCCCCTTCCACGCCCTGCCCGCGGCCTTCGACAGGATCGCGCCGCGCCACGGCCACCTCGTCCCCGGCTACGGGGGCTTCTTCAGGGAGTACTGGGCGAGCGCGCGGTAGGGACCGCCACCGCCCCGGACGGGACGCCGGAGCGGACAACGACGATCGGGAGGAGGCCATGACGTTCCGGGTGCTGACCGGGCAGTTCATGCACGAGACCAACACGTTCGCGGCGGTCAAGACCGATATCGCGGCCTTCGGGCGCATGATCCGCCATCGGGGCGCCGACGAGATCGAGGCCCATCTGGCCGGGACCAACACGGAGATGGCGGGATACATCGACGCGGCCGCCGAGCACGGCTGGGAGCCGGTCCACACGGTGGCCGCCGTCGCCAACCCGCTGGGGCCGGTGACGGACGAGGCCTTCGAGCACTTCTCGGGCCTCATCCTCGACGGCCTTGTCGAGAACGGGCCGGTCGACGGGATCGCGCTCGCGCTCCACGGCGCCATGGTGACGGAAAGCCACGAGGACGCGGAGACCGAGCTCCTGCGGCGCGTCCGCGCCGTCGCGGGGCCTGACACGCCGGTCTGCTGCACCCTGGACCTCCACGCCAACGTCGGCCCCGCCTTCGCCGGCATGGTCCAGATCGTCTGCAGCTATCTCACCTACCCCCATATCGACATGCGCGCGCGGGCCAGGAGGGCGGGCGACCTCCTGCAACGCGCCATGGCCGGCGAGATCCGGCCGCGGCTCGCCTACGCCCGCCGGCCCATGCTGCAAGGCGCCGACGGCGGCCGGACCGACGTGGAGCCCATGATCGGCCTCGGGAAGAAGGCCGACGCCTTCATGGCGGCCGATCCCCGGGTGCTCGACATCTCGATCAACGCCGGGTTCGGCCAGTCCGACATCCCCGATGTCGGGCCCAGCGCGATCGTCACCGGCGACGGCGACGACCCGTCGTTCCAGGCGATCGCCGAGGAGCTCATGGACGACATCTGGACGGCCCGCGACGTCGTCAACAACGTCTATCTCGGCGTCGGCGAGGCCGCCGCGATCGCGCGCGACTTCAACTACAAGGACAAGCCCCTGGTGATCGCCGACTATGCCGACAACCCCGGCGCCGGGGCCTATGGCGACGCCACGAACCTGCTCGCGGCCATGCTGGACGCGGACCTCGACAACGCCTGCTTCGGCGCGCTCTACGACCCCGCCGCCGCGGCCGACCTCGCGGGCGCCGGCGTCGGCGCCCGCATGACCGCGCCCCTGGGCGGCAAGACCGACCCCCGCTTCGGCGGCCCGCCGCTCCCGCTCACCGGCGACGTCGTCTCGGTCACCGACGGCGTCATGACCTTCGACGGGCCGATGATGGCGGGCGTCACCAAGAGCTTCGGGCCCACGGCGGTGTTCCGGGTGAAGGGCGTCGAAATCCTGGTGGTCTCGAACCTCATGCAGATCATCGACCTGCGGCAGTTCCTGGCCCACGGCATCGACCCGCGCGCCAGGAAGACGGTGGCGCTCAAGTCCATGCAGCACTTCCGCGCCGCCTACGAGCCGCTGGCCGAGCGCGTCGTCGTCTGCGATTCCGGCGGGCTCGCCACGCCCGACCTCACCCGCTTCGCCTACGCGAAGGTCCGGCGCCCGCTCCATCCCCTCGATCCCGACGCGGCCTTCGCGGCTCCATGAGCGAACGGTTCGACCTGTCGCGGGAGGCGCTCGCCAGCGGCGAGCTCTCGCCCCACCTCCAGGCCGCGCACGCCGCCGGCCTGATCCGGCTGCTGCCCGACGACGAGCGCGAGGCCAACAGGCGCGCCACGCTGGCGGGCCACCCCGCGGGCGAGGACCTCCATGTCTTCGGCTTCGGCTCGCTGATGTGGAACCCGGCCTGCGACGTGGCCGAGTCCGTCCCGGCGCTCGTGCGCGGCTGGAGCCGGCGCTTCAACCTGTGGCTCCACCTGGGCCGCGGCACGGCGAAGTTTCCCGGCCTCTCCCTGGGCCTGGAGCCGGGCGGGTCCTGCCGCGGCCTGGCGCTCCGCATCGAGGCGGCCAAGATCGAATCCGAGACCCGCCTGATATGGCGGCGCGAGATGCTCGCGGGCGCCTACATCCCGATCTGGGTCGGCGCCGACCTCGGCGGCCGGACCGCGCCGGCCATCAGCTTCGCCATCAATCCGGACTATTTCCGCTACGCCCGCCGCGTCCCGTTCGACGTCCAGGCCCGGCACATCGGCCGCGCGGAAGGCCCGCTCGGCCCCTGCATCGAGTATCTCGAACGGACGGTCGAGACGCTGGAACGGGTCGGACGGCGCCGGGGGCCGATGCACGACCTGCTGAAGGCGGCGCGGGAGGAACGCCGGCGGCATCTCGCCGCCGCCGCGGCGCGGTGACCGGCGCGAAGGGAGACCGCCCCATGCCGACGCGCTCGAAGACCCGGACGGTCGCCGCCGCCGACATCGCCGGAGCCGAGAAGGTCATGTCGGTCCGCTACAGCGAGGCCGAGCGGGAACAACTGGCGCGGACCGTCGCCAGGCAGCAGGCGCGCGACATGGCCCGCCGCGCCGTCGACCTGGGCAACGCGCTCAACCCGGCGACCCAGTTCGAACCCTGTCTGCCCGGGACGCCGCTGCCGGGGAAGGAGCGTTTCAGGCGGTCGCGCCCGACCGCCCGCGCTCTGCCCGCCCGCGACGCCGATATCGCGTTCGCCACCCTCGCCGACCTCTCGACCTGGGTGCGCCGCCGCCAGATCGCCAGCGTTCGGCTCACGGAACTCTACCTCGCGCGGCTGGAGGAGCACGACGCCAGGCTCCGCGCCGTCGTCACCCCGACCGGGGAGCGCGCGCTCCGGCAGGCCCGGCGCGCCGACCGGGAGCTCCGGCGCGGCGCGGCGCGCGGCCCGCTCCACGGCATCCCCTGGGGCGCCAAGGACCTGCTCGACACGAAGGGGATCGCCACCACATGGGGCGCCGGTCCCTATGCCGGCCGCGCGCCGTCCTCCGACGCGGCCGTCGTCCGCCTGCTGGACGAGGCCGGGGCGGTGCTGGTCGCCAAGCTGTCGCTGGGCGCGCTCGCCTACGGCGACGTGTGGCATCGCGCCAGGACGCGCAATCCGTGGAACCCGGACGAGGGCGCGTCGGGGTCGAGCGCCGGCTCGGCCGCGGCCGTCGCCGCGGGCTGCGTCGGCTTCGCCATCGGCTCGGAGACCCTGGGCTCGATCGTCAGCCCCGCCGGCCGCTGCGGCGTCGTGGGCCTGCGCCCCACCTTCGGCCGCGTGCCGCGCACCGGCGCGATGGCGTTGTGCTGGTCGCTCGACAAGCTGGGGCCCCTGACCCGCGGCGCCGAGGACGCGGCGCTCGTCCTCCAGGCGCTCGACCGCTTCGATCCGGCCGATCCGGGTTCGCGCGACGTGCCGCTCGATTTCGACGCCCGCGCCGATGTCGCGGGCGCGGTCGTGGGCTACGACCCGGCCTGGCTGCGCGCGCCGGGCGCCGCCCGCGCGGACCGCGACGCCCTGAAGGCGCTGGAGCGGCTCGGATGCCGCGCCAGGCGGGTCAGTCTGCCGGATCTGCCCTACGACTCGCTCGAGACCATCCTCTTCGCCGAGGCCGCGGCGGCCTTCGAGGACCTCACGCTGTCGGGCCGCGACCGGGATCTGCCCGAGCAACGCGATATCTCCTGGCCCAACGAGTTCCGCCAGGCGCGCCTGATCTCGGCCGTCGAGCTGGTTCAGGCCGACCGCCTGCGGCGCAAGGCCATGGAGGCGATGGCCGGCGCGATGGACGGGGTCGACGTGCTGCTCGCGCCCCGGGAGGGCAACCCGCTGCTCACCGTCACCAACTGCACGGGCCATCCCGCGATCGCCGTGCCGACCGGTTTCGCCTGGCGCGAGGCGGATGTCCCCGCGCCCGCGCCGGGGAAGACGGCGACGGCGAGATGGCTGCCCCACTGTTCCGTTCTGTGGGGAAGGCTCTATGATGACGGCCGTCTGGTCCGGCTCGCCATGGCGCTGGAGGCGGAGCTGGGCCTCGGCGTCTTGAGGCCGCCGGGCTTCGGGCCGTGAGGGAGGGAACCGATGGGCGACGACACGATCTCGGGGGGCTGCCAGTGCGGCGCGGTGCGCTACGAAATCTCGGGCCCGCTCGAGAACGTGGCGCACTGCCACTGCTCCATGTGCCGCAAGCTGCACGGCGCGCTCTTCGCCAGCTTCGGCGACACGGATCGCGACCGCATGACGATCCGGGGCGAGGAGAACCTCGACAGCTACGAAAGCTCGCCGGGTCTCGCCCGCCGCTTCTGCCGCTTCTGCGGCGGCCAGATCGCGGTCGTCTTCGACCGGGCGCCGAACGGCATGGCGGTCGCCCTGGGCAGCCTCGATCCCGGCCAGTCGCCGGGTCACGACCCGGCGAGCGAACGCCACATCTTCTGGGAATCGAAGGTTCCCTGGTACGACCCCGCCGACGGCAAGGCGACGGCGACGGGGTATGGAGGGTGACATGACGGCCGGTCCCGACTCCCCCCTGGCCGGCGGCTGCCTGTGCGGCGCGGTGCGCTACGAGCTGACCGCCGAGCCCCACGACCTCTACCACTGCCACTGCTCGATCTGCCGCAAGTGCCAGGGCGCGCTCTACCCCACCTACGCCTCGGTGGCCCGCTCCGGCTTTCGCCTGCTCCAAGGCGCGGACGCGCTTTCGACCTACGCCTCGTCGGCCAGCCTGCGCCGGCGCTTCTGCAAGACCTGCGGCGCCCACGTCTATGGCGAGACGGACGACGACCCCGATACGGTCGGCTTCTCGGTCGGCACGCTCGACGGCGGCGCCGACCCCGGCGGGCGGCAAGGCGTCGAGCGCCACATCTTCTGGGGGTCGCGCGCCGGCTGGTACGAACCGGCCGACGGCCTCCCCCGGCGCGACGAGTATTGAGCGCCCCGGCGACCGCGGACCGTCCGATCGGCGGCGGGGCGCGTCGTGGAGGGTCGCCGTGACGGAGAAGGACGCGGCGGGAGCGTTCGACGCCCCCTTTCCCAACGACGCCTTCGCTCCGCCGCCCGGAGCGGGTCCCGCGCGGCGGCCCTTCGAGGGTGTGCTGCGCATCGCGGGCGGGACGCTCGCGGCCAGCGACGCGGCCGTTTTCGGACACTTCGCCATGGACGGGCGGCCCGAACGGTTCCCCGCCGTCGCGCTCGCGTTCACGTCGGACGGCGACGAGCTTCTGCCTCTGGAGCGCGGCCTCGTCCGCCGGCCCGACCCGGAGAGCTACTGGGACCTGATGGTGGGGCCGGGACGGATCTGGTCCGAGCCCGGCGACGATTCGGGCCACGCCGCGTTTCCCTTCCAGCTCTCCAACGAGAGGGAAAACGACAGCCACCACGGCCTCGCGCGCTTCCGCTACGATTCGGACGGCGCGGGCGACCTCGCGGTCCAGGTCGTGACGGAGACCGAGCCCGACCACCTGCCGGAACGGCTCGACCTGTGGGGCCGCCTGGAGACCTCGGCCGTCCCGGGCGAGCCGGAGGGCGCCGGCGCCTGCCGCGCGGAGCGGAAGGCGGAACGGGCCGGCGAGCATCCGATCCGCCCGATCCGCGATCTCGCGGACCGGGTCGGCGTGGACCTGGTCGAGGCGCTCTACCACGGCGCGGGCTCCGACACCGAGATCGTGAGCGGCCTCGTCGTCGACGGCGCGATCTACGCCACCGGCGTCCACACGCGCCACGGCGCCTATCCCTACCCGCGCGCCATGCGCTTCGGCCTGTGGTCTGCCACCAAGGCGGCGTTCGGAACCACCGCGCTGCTGCGCCTCGCCATGCATCTGGGCCCCGGGATCGCGGAGACCCGCGTGCGCGACGCGATCGAGGTCGCGGCCGGTCACGACGGCTGGAACGACGTCACGATCCGCGACTGCCTCGACATGGCGACGGGCGTCGGCACGGCGGGCCGCGAGGCCGGGCCGGCCGACATCTACGCCGACAACCTGACCGAGCCGGCCTTCGCCGAAGCGGGCGCGGAACAGGCCGCGAGCCACCGCGCCTACCGGGACTGGTACGTCGCCCGGAGCCGCGCCGACAAGCTGGCCCGCGCCTTCGCCTGCCCCTCCTATCCCTGGGGGCCGGGCGAGGTCGCCCGCTACCGCGACCAGGACCTCTTCATGGCGGGCGTGGCCATGGACGCGGTGTGGAAGCGCGAACGCGGCCCCGGAGCGGACCTCTTCGCCATGGTCGCCGACGAGGTCTACCGGCCGATCGGCATGACGGCGCCCGACACGAACCGCACCCTCGAGGCGGACGGCGCCGCCGGCGTTCCGCTGACCGCCTTCGGCCTCTACCTCGGCCTCGACGACGTCGCGCGGCTCGGCCGGCTGCTGACCGACGGGGGAGTCCATCGCGGCGAGCGGCTCCTGGAGCCGTCGCTGCTGGCCACCTGCCTCGACGGCGGCTTCGACAAGGGGCTGCCGACCGGCACGGTCACCGCCGAGAACCGCGACGTGACCTACCGCCTCGCCTACTGGCGGCTTCCGATGACCACCCACGGCGGGCGCGACGTGCGCATCCCCACGATGCGCGGCTACGGCGGCCAGATCGTCCAGCCCCTGTGGAACGGCGTCACCTGCTTCCGTTTCGGCCACGACCGGCCGGACAGGGAGGAGCGTTACGACGCCCTGAAGCTGACACGGATCGCGGACGCCCTGAGGCCCCTGTGACCGCCCACCGCTACCTGACGACGCGGGAGGTCGCCGACCTGCTGCGCATCAAGGCGCGCAAGGTCTACGACCTCGTGGCGGACGGCGCCATTCCGGTCTGCCGGGTCACCGGCAAGCTGCTCTTTCCCCGCGACGCGATCGATGCCTGGGTCGACCGGAGCGTCGAATACGCCGGCGGCCTCGAAGCCCCGAGGCCGTCGCCGCCGGTGGTCGCGGGAAGCCACGACCCCCTGCTCGACTGGGCCCTGCGCGAATCCCGTTCCGGCCTGGCGACCGTCTACGAGGGCAGCCTCGCGGGCCTCGGGAAGCTCGCCGACGGCCAAGCCCAGGCCGCGGGCCTCCATATCTTCGAGCCGGAGAACGGCGGCTGGAACCGGGTCCACGTCGCGCGCGCGCCGGGGCTCGCGTCGGTCGTCCTCGTCGGATGGGCGCGCCGCCGGCAGGGCCTCGTGGTCGCCGCCGGCAATCCGTCCGGAATCCGGGGCGTCGGCGACCTCTCCGGCCGCGCCGTGATCCCCCGCCAGGCCGGAGCCGGGAGCCAGGTCCTGCTCGAACACCTCATGGAGAAAGGCGGCGTCGCGGGCAAGGCCGCGCAGCTGCCGGCCCCGGCGAACAGCGAGACCGACATCGCCCACGCCGTCGCGAGCGGCAAGGCCGACGCCGGACTCGCCATCGAGGCGGTGGCCCGCCAGTTCGGTCTCGGCTTCGTCCCGCTCGCCCAGGAGCGCTTCGACCTCGCGATCCGGCGCCACGCCTATTTCGAGGAGCCGATCCAGAAGCTCCTCGCCTTCGCCCGCACCGAGCGTTTCGCGGAACGGGCGGCGGAGCTGGGCGGCTACGACATCGCGGACCTCGGCGTCGTCCGGTTCAACGGCCGCGGCTGAGTAGAATCGCGTGAAAAAAGTCCGAAATTGCGTGCGAGTGACTTTGCGCAAACCGCGAACGGGCGTCGCCGCGGGTCGGATCGGCGTCCGGCGATGAGGTCGGCTTGGAGGCGCGTGGTGTAGCCGCTTCGGGGGCTGGCGCGGCGCGGACGGGCGCGAGCGCGCCCTGACCCCCGACGCCGGATGGTCCTACAACCCCGGCCGCCGCGACCTGGGGCACGCCGCCGCCGACCGCACGATCGCGAAGATCGACGCCGCTCCGCCCGACCTCGCCGCCGCCGTCGGGCGCCCCTGGAACAACCCGATCTTCCGCCGCCACCTCCAGGGCCGGGGCGACGCCGGAGACTGGCCCGTCGCCGTCATGCCCGACCGCGTCCGAGAGGCCATCGGCGGCGCGGCCCGGACCGTCCGCCTCTCGGCCTGGACCGCCGCCAAGCAGGCGCGGCGCCATCCCGACCTCGCGCCAGACGACTACGCCCGCGCCGGCCGCATCCTCGATACGGGGGAGACGTTCATGGAGGGGACCGACCGCGCAATGGGTTTCCTCGAGGAGGACGGCCGCCCGTGGCGCGCCGTCGTCAAGGCCACCGAGGACCGGTCGGAGACCTACCTCGTCAGTCTGCACAAGGCGCAGCCTTACGACTTGCGCGCGGCGCGGCGGCGCTTGAAGAGGATCGACCGGGAGGGAGGGTAACGGCACCGGGCGGGCCACAACCCCCGCGCTCGCCCGAAGGCATGAGAGTAGTGCAAATGCTTCCGACGCCGAGGTCAACATGACCGCCGGCCATCTTGTTGTCAACGACAGCTTCGGAGGGACGGCCGCATGATCGGGATCGACGTCGAGATCGACGACCGCGAGGTCCGCGCCGCCCTCGATCGCCTGCGCCGCCGCGCCGCCGACCTCTCCCCCGTCATGCGTGAGATCGCCGGCCACCTCGAGGACTCCGCCGCCGAGTCCTTCGAGCGACAGGCCGCGCCCCCCGACGGCCAGGCGTGGAACCCGCTCGCCGAAGCGACCGTCCGCGAACGCCGCCGCAAGGGCTACGGGCCGGAGGGGCCCATCCTCGAACGCACCGGCGACCTCGCCTCCCGCATCCTCTCCGACTTCGACGACGATTCCGCCGTCGCCGGGACCAACCTCGTCTACGCCGCCACCCACCAGTTCGGCTCCGGCGACGACGGCCGCAACATCCCCTCCCGGCCCTTCCTCGGCCTCTGGCCCGAACGCCGCGACGCCATCCTCGACCGCCTCGGCCGCCGATCCCGCCCCGCGTTGCCCCGGGTATCCGCGCAACCGTTGTTCGCAAGAATCGACCCTGGGCGTCCTCACTTCGCGTTCGGGAAAAAGAGCTGCCGGCCGGCGATCCGGTGGCCGGCGATGGCGGCCTGGCCGGCGTCCGACAGGAGCCAGTCGATGAAGGCCTGGCCCTCGGCGGCCTTCACGTGGCCGAACCTCTCCGGATCGACCAGGATCACGCCGTACTGGTTGAAGAGGTCGTCGTCGCCCTCGACATGAAGCGCCAGATCGCCCCTGTTCCCGAAGACGATCCAGGTCGCCCGGTCGGAGAGGACGTAGGCGTCCAGGCCCGCGGCCGTGTTCAGCGTCGCGCCCATGCCCGATCCTGTTTCCAGATACCAGGCGCCGCTCGACGCGACGGGGTCGACTCCGGCCATGCGCCACAGGTCGCGCTCCTTCCTGTGGGTGCCCGAGTCGTCGCCGCGCGAGGCGAACCGGGCCCCGGCCCGGGCGATCGCGGCGAGCGCCGCGGGAGCGTCGGCCATGCCCGCGACCCCCGCCGGATCGGCGGACGGCCCGAGGATGACGAAGTCGTTGTACATGAGATCGAACCGCTCGACGCCGTAGCCTTCGGCCACGAAGGCCTCCTCCGCGTCCCTGGCGTGGACCAGCAGCACGTCGCCATCGCCGTTCGCCGCGTTCCGGATCGCCTGTCCGGTGCCGACGGCCACCACCCTGACCTCGATTCCGCTCGCCTCGGCGAACATCGGCAGGATGCGGTCGAACAGGCCGGAATTCCGGGTCGAGGTGGTCGACTGCAAGACGATGAAGGAGTCGTCGCCGGCCGCCGCGCCGGCGGTCAGCGCAAGGGCGGCGGCGAGAGAGGGCAACAGGCGGGACACGGCCTCGGGACTCTTTGCCGCGGCCGGCTCAGGCGACGAGCCGGCCTTCGACGAAGGCGCGCGCCGGGCCCGCGGGAGGGCCGCGGAAGAAGGCGTCCGCGGCGAGATCGGCTTCGAGCCCGCCGCCATGGAGACAGACCACGCGGTCGGCCAGCCGGCGGGCCTGGGTCAGATCGTGGGTCACGAGGAGCACGGCGGCGCCCCCGTCCCGCGCCTTCAGCACCAGGGTCTCGATGGCGAGCGCGGAGGCCGGGTCGAGGTGGGCGGTGGCTTCGTCGAGCAGGAGCGCCTCGGGTCCGGTCGCCATGGCGCGGACGAGCGCGAGACGCTGCTGCTCGCCGCCCGAAAGCACGCGGGCCGGCGTCGACGCGAGAGGATCGAGGCCGCCCGAGGCGAGCGCGGCCATGGCCCGGTCGCGCCGTTCGGACCGGGGGACTCCGGCGGCCTTCAGCGCGAAGCGCACGTTGTCGAGCGCCGAGCGCCGGAGCATCACGGGGCGGTGGAACACCACGCCGACGAGATGGGCGCGGGCGCGGTCGGGCGACCGCCCGGCCCACGTCACGGCGCCGCCGTCGGGCGCGATCAGTCCCGCCATCATGCGCAGCAGCAGGCTCTTGCCCGCCCCGTTCGGCCCCAGCAGCGCCGTCACGCCCGGCGTTCCGACGGCCAGCGACACGCGATCGACCAGCATGCGTCCGTCACGCCCGAGGGAAAGGTCGCGTCCGGCGATCGGCAGCGCCCCTGTCCGCGTCCGGCCGGCGTCCGCCGCGAGCGGATCGTCAGGCATGGGCGGACTCCGCGACCGAATGGCGCAGCAGTCCCGCCAGCGCGTTGATCGCCAGGACGATCGCCAGAAGGACGATCCCGAGGCCCAGGGCGAGATTGAGGGCGCCCTTCGACGTCTCCAGCGCGATCGCCGTGGTCATGACGCGGGTGACGTGATTGATGTTGCCGCCCACGATGATGACCGCGCCGACCTCGGCGATCGCGCGTCCGAAACCCGCCAGCAGCACCGTCACGAGCGAGAGCCGCGCCTCCCAGAGCAGCGTGGCGACGGCGCCCGTCCGTCCGATCCCCAGCGCGCGGAGCTGCTCGTCGTAGTCGCCGTGAAGGTCCTCGATCGTCTGCCGCGCCAGCGCCGCCACGATCGGCGTCACCAGCACGGCCTGGGCGATCACCATGGCTTCGGGCGTGTAGAGCAGGCCGAAATCGCCCAGGGGCCCGGCGCGCGACAGCAGCAGATAGACGGCGAGACCCGCCACCACCGGCGGCAGGCCCATGAACGCGTTCATGGCCGCGATCGACGCCATCCGCCCCGGGAAGCGGGCGACCGCCACGGCCGCGCCGAGCGGGAGTCCGACCAGCGCGGCGAGCGCGACGGCCGACAGACTCACGCGCAGCGACAGCAGGACGATCTCCACGAGATCGCCGTCGAACGCGCCGATCAGCCGAAAGGCCTCGCCGAAGGCGCCGCCGAGATCCTGCATGGCGTCCTCCCGGAGGCCATCCCTATATCGTATGTGCGTTGATTCCAGAGAACTTCGAGATTGAGAGAAAAACACATAAAGAAACAGGAAAACACATAAGAAATATCATCGCCGACAGCACGCCCCATGGCCTTTCCAACGCCACGCGGGACGGTCCCCGCGCGACCCGGCGGGCGGCGCGGTCTCCGGCCCGCCGCCTCGAACCGGAGGCCGTTCGGCGGGATTGGCTGGGGCGCCAGGATTCGAACCTGGGATCACGGGACCAAAACCCGTTGCCTTGCCGCTTGGCCACGCCCCAACCGCGCGCCGTACCTACCCGGAAAGCCGGAACGGGCGCAAGGACGCGCCCCGGCCGTCACGCCCGCGCGATCTTCTCCCGGCCCCGTACGACGCCGCGCGTGGCGTTGCGCGTGTCGACCACCAGCGGCAGGGCCTCGACCAGGGCCGCGTAGTCGATCCCGTCGTGGTCGGTGACGATGAGCGCCGCGTCCCGTCCGCCGGAGAGGACGTCGTCCCAGGCGAGGCTCTCGCGGCCCGAGAGCGCGGCGTGCTCGCGGCCGGTGTCGATCGCGGCGATGTGCGGATCGTGGTAGCCGACCTCGGCGCCGCGCGCTTCCAGGAGCGCCATGAGCCTGAGGCCGGGGCTTTCCCGGATGTCGTCGACGTTCTTCTTGTAGGCCATGCCGATGAGCGCGATCCGCGCGCCGTTGAGCCCCTTGGCGAAGCGGCGGTCCAGCTCCTCGGCGAGACGCGCCACGACATGGGCCGGCATGGCCGTGTTGATCTCGCCCGCGAGCTCGATGAAGCGGGTGGCGACCTCGAACTCGCGCGCTTTCCAGGTGAGATAGAACGGGTCGATCGGGATGCAGTGCCCGCCCAGGCCCGGACCCGGATAGAACGGCATGTAGCCGAAGGGCTTGGTCGCGGCGGCCTCGATCACCTCCCAGATGTCGATCTCCATGGCCTCGTAGACGAGCTTGAGCTCGTTCGCGAGCGCGATGTTGACCGCGCGGAAGATGTTCTCCGTCAGCTTGACCGCCTCGGCCGTCCTCGTGTCGGTCACGGGCACCGCGCCCGCGTCGACGATCGCGCCGTAGAAGGCGCGGGCCGCGTCGCGCGCCCCGTCCCCGTCGCCGCCCACGACCTTCGGGATCTCTCCCGCGCCGTGACCCGCGTTGCCGGGATCCTCGCGCTCGGGCGAATAGGCGAGCAGGAAGTCGCGGCCCGAGGCCAGCCCGCTCTCCTCCAGGATCGGCTTCACCAGCCCGTCGGTCGTGCCGGGGTAGGTCGTCGACTCCAGGACGACGAGTTGTCCGGGCCTCAGCGTCGACGCGACGGTCCGCGCCGTCGCCTCGACGAAGCGCATGTCCGGCTCGCGATGGGCGGTGAGCGGCGTCGGCACGCAGATCAGGACGATGTCGGCCTCGGCGAGACGGGAGGGCTCCGCCGTCCCCGAGAACCGCTCCGAGGCGGCCAGGGCGCCGATCCGGCCGGAGGCGATGTGCCCGATGTAGCTCTCTCCGGCCTCCAGACGCGCGATCTTGCCGGGGTCCGTGTCGAAGCCCAGGACCCGGAAACCCGCGTCGTGGGCGGCCAGGACGAGCGGCAGGCCGACATAGCCCAAGCCGATCACCGCGACGCGGGCGTCCCGCGCGGCCGTTCTCTCAACGAGGCTCTCCATGGCGGCCCGTTTATCGGCAAGCGCGGCGCAAGGGAAGCGCACGCCCCCGTTCGGGATGCACAAAACGGCCGGCGCGTCGTACGAGTCGCTCACGTTTGTCGTGGCGGCGTCCTCTCTTTTTCCCGGCGGTGTGAGGGGGGCCTCGCTCTCGCCAGCCATCGCCCGCGTCCCGCATGGGTCCGAACCGGGACATCGCGGTCCCGCGCCGCGATATTGTTGTAGACAAAGCATGAACGCTCGGTCATCCTGCCATCTGCTGAACGGGGAGCTCATGGGTGGCCCAGCCGAACTTCACCAGCGGCACGGTCTGGACCGGCGACAACCTGCGCATGCTACGGGGCATGAATTCCGAATGCGTGGATCTGATCTATCTGGACCCGCCGTTCAACTCGAACCGCGTCTACGAGGCCCCGATAGGCTCGAAGGCGGCCGGGGCGGCGTTCAAGGACGCTTGGACGCTCGACGACGTGGACGTCCACGAACACGGCGAGTTGGCCGACCGCAACCCGGCGGCCTATTCCGTCATCGAAGCGGCGCGCCAAGCCCACGGCAAGGGAATGCAGTCCTACCTGATCTTCATGGCCGTTCGGTTCCTGGAAATGCGGCGCATTCTGAAACCGACCGGCTCGATCCACCTGCACTGCGACCCGACCGCTTCCCACTACCTGAAGCTTCTCATGGACGCCGTGTTCGGGCGCGCGGCGTTCAGGAACGAGATCGTCTGGTGCTATCGCAAATGGTCGACGGAAGCAGGCCAGTTCGCCAAAAACCACGACGTCATCCTGTTCTATGCGGCCGGGGACGGAGGCGATCCGACCTTCAACGTCCAGTTCGTCGCCACGTCGAAAGGGACCATGAAGAGGTGGAAGGGCAAGAGGCAACAGGCCGTTGTCGTGGACGGCGCGCGCCAGGCGACCGCCACGGGCGAGGACGCGCGGTCGCCCATGTCGGATTGGTGGGAAATCTCGATCATCAATCCAAACGCGAAGGAGCGCACGGGCTACCCGACGCAAAAGCCGCTCGCCCTGCTGGACCGGATCGTCCGCGCCAGCAGCAACCCCGGCGACCTGATCCTGGACCCCTTTTGCGGCTGCGCCACGACTCTCGTCGCGGCAGACCGGCTGCAGCGCCGGTGGGCGGGCATCGATCTGTCGCCGCTCGCCGTCAAGCTGGTCGACGAGCGGATCGCCGCCGACCGCGGAGACATGCCGTGGGGCGGCGCGAACGCGCTGACGGATCCGCCGAAACGGACGGACCTCGGCGAACTTCCCAACTACCGGACGCACCGCCACCGCCTCTACGGCGAACAGGAGGGCGTGTGCGCGAGCTGCGGCACGCACTTCCCGTTCCGGGTCATGGATGTGGATCACATCCTGCCGATATCCCGGGGCGGAACAGACCACCCCGACAACCTTCAACTCCTGTGTTCGGGCTGCAACCGCAGCAAGGGCGGCAGGACGATGGCCGAATGGAGGGCGGCCCAAGGGGCGGATTAGCTTGACCTTCCGGCTCCGTCCTTCCCGACGCGCCGCCCGTCCCGAGCCTGTCGAAGGCGGCCTCGTTCAGGACGGACAGGCGCGCCGAACCTCAACCCTCTCCCATTTCCGGGGGAAGGGACATGGATGCGCGCGGCCGTTCTCTCCCTTCCCCGCCGGGGCGAGGGGGGACCCGCGGTTGGCAACCGTCGCCCCGCGCTTCATGGGTGTCCGGGCGGGGGGCGCGCCCGCTCCCGAGCGGCGCGGACGGCGGTCGCCTCGCACCACCAGCCGGGACGGCGGGCGGCGATCGCGGCGGCGGCGCTCCGGGCCTCGGCGACCGTCGCGACGAGGCCGAAGCAGGTCGCGCCGCTGCCGCTCATCCGCGCGAGACGCACGGCCGATTCGGCGGCGAGCGCGTCCAGCGCCTCCGCTATGGCCGGCTCCAGCGCGATGGCCGCTTCCTCGAGATCGTTGCTCCGCTCGGCGAGAGCCGCCGCCAGCGCCTCGAGGGTCGGTGACGGCGCGTCCAGCGGCCCGGACGCCGAGAAGCCGCCCCGCCGCCGGGCGAACACGGCCGCGGTCGGGACCGGCTCCAGCGGATTGACCAGCACGAGCGCGCAGGAGGGCAGCGCCGGCGCCGCTGCCGCGCGCTCGCCGATTCCCGACGCCAGGACCGGCCGGTCCGTCAGGCAGGCCGGCACGTCGGCGCCGAGCGACAGGGCGAGCGGCGCGAGGTCTCCGCCGAAGCCCAGACGCCCGGCCGCCGCCCCGAGCGTGGTCGCGGCGTCGGCCGAGCCGCCGCCGAGGCCCGCGGCGACCGGGATGTTCTTCTCCAGGCGGACATGGAAGCGGTCGGCGCGTCCGCTCGCCCCGCGCACCGCCGAAAGCGCCCGCATGACGAGGTTGCCGCCCGCCCGCCCGTCGTCGAGCGCCGCGGCGAAGGGACCGGCGATCTCGAGCCCGTCCTCGTCGGCGGGCGTCAGCCAGAGCCGGTCGGCGAGGTCCGTACGGACGATCAGGCTGTCGATCTCGTGGTAGCCGTCGTCGCGGCGGCCGGTGACGTGGAGGTAGAGGTTGACCTTGGCGCGGGCCCGGAAGGGCCCGGCCGTCTCAGGTCTCGCCGTCGTCGTCAAGGCCCGACCGCAGCTTCGCCTGGATGGCGGCGGCCAGCGCGTCGTCGTCGCCGCTGAGCGAGACCGCGCGGCGCCACTGGAACCGCGCCTCGACGCGACGGCCCACCTTCCAGAAGGCGTCGCCCAGGTGGTCGTTGATCACCGGATCGCCGGGCTCGTACTCGACGGCGCGCTCGAGCTGGGCCACGGCCTCCTCGTAGCGGCCCAGCCGGTAGAACGCCCAGCCCAGGCTGTCGATGATGAAACCGTCGTCCGGGCGCCGGTTGACCGCGCGCTGGATCATGTCGAGCGCCTGTTCGAGGCGCTCGCCTCGGTCGACCCAAGTGTAGCCGAGATAGTTCAGCACGAGGGGATGGTCGGGCTCGATGTCGAGCGCGGCCACGAAGTCCCCTTCGGCCCGGTCCCAGTCGCCCGACCGCTCCAGCGCGATGCCACGCACGTAGCGCAGACGCCAATCGGTCTCGGCGTCGGCGCCCATACGGGCGAAGGCGTCGTCGTAGGCTTCCACCGCCTCCGGCCAGCGCTCGCGCATGCGCAGGATGTCGCCCAGCGTCATGAGGGCGTCGGAGCGGTCCGGCCGCTCATCGACCATCCGGCTCACGATCGCGATCGCCCGGTCGGGCTGGCCGCCGTCGTCGAGGCCGAGCGCGATCCTCAGCCGCGCGCTCCAGTCGAGAGGCGATCCGGCGTCGATCCGCCGCCAGACGGCGACCGCGTCCTCGTACCTGCCCTGGGACTCGAGGATGTCGCCGATCAGGAGCGAGACGACATCGCTTCCCGGCGCGAGATGGGCCGCGAGCTGGCCGAAGGCCAGCGCGATCCCGGGTCTGTCGTTGGATCGCGCCGCGTTCGCCACGGCGAAGAGCGCCTCGGCCGCGCCCTTCCGCGCTCCCCCGATCGGCGGCGGCGCGCCGCCGCCGTCGAGACGGGCGACCGCCCGGTCGAGCCACAGCGAATCCGGATTCGCCGCCCGGAAGGACTCGTAGACCGCGCGGGCGTCGTCCGGCCGCCCCGACCGTTCCAGGAAACCGCCATAGGCGAGCACGGGGCGATAGACGCCGCCGGGTTCGCCGTCGATGGACCGCGCGAAGGCCGCCTCGGCCCTTTCGGGACGATCCGCCAACTCCTCGATCAGCGCGATGTGGTGGGCGCGCACGGCGTCGAAACCGTCGTCGATGTCGGCGGGTCCCATGGCGGCCAGGGCGCCGTCGAAATCCCCCTCCCCGGCGGCCACCCAACCTTCGAGCAGGGATGCGAGGATCGTGTTGTAGCCGTCGAGCGGGAGGCGCCGCAGGGCGTCGGCGGCTTCGTCGAACGCCTCGCGGTCGAGCGCGTCGGCGGCGAGCGTGAGCGGCGCGAACCGGTCGACGCTCCCGCCCTCCACAAGCTCGCGGGCGATGGGCAGGGCCTCGGGAATCCGTCCGGCCGAAACCAGCGCCAGATGCGTCCTGCGCAGCAGTTCCCCGTTGCCGGAATCCGCCGTCAGCGCCGCCAGCAGGTAGTCGGCGGCGGCCGTCATGTCGCGCGCCGAGATCGCCGCCAGCGCCGCCAGATAGGCCCCCGAGGGCGAGGAGACCGGCGCGGGCGCGCCATCGGCCTCCGGGACGATGTCGACGACGCCGTCGCTGGCCTGCGCCAGGGCCGGCGCGGAGGCGTCCGGAGTTCCCGTGACCGGCGTCTCGTCCGCCGTCCCGCACGACACGAGCAGCAGCACCGCGGTCGCCGCCGCGATCGGCAGGGACAGGACGGCACGCTTCGGAGCATGCATGGTCGCGCGGCCCTTCCATGGCGGGGCCGGGAGGACGATCCGGTTCGCCACTCTACAGCGTTTCCGTCTTCGACGGAATCGTCAGGGCTCGCTCGCGGCGAACGGCTCCGTGGCCCGCGCCCGCGTCACATGTTGGGATAGTTCGGCCCTCCGCCGCCCTCGGGCGCCACCCAGACGATGTTCTGGGTCGGGTCCTTGATGTCGCATGTCTTGCAGTGCACGCAGTTCTGCGCGTTGATCCGCAGGGCGGGTCCGTCGTCGCCCTCGACGATCTCGTAGACTCCGGCCGGACAGTAACGCTGCTCGGGCGCGTCGTAGGTCTCCAGGTTCACCGAGATCGGCGCGCCGGCGTCCTTGAGGGTCAGGTGAGCGGGCTGGTCCTCCTCGTGGTTGGTCGCCGACAGGAAGACCGAGCTGTTGCGGTCGAACGAAACCTCGCCGTCGGGCCTGGGGTACGCGATCGGCTTGCACTCCGATTTCGGCTTCAGCGCGGCGTGGTCCGGCCGGTTGCGGAAGGTCCATGGCGCCCGGCCGCGCAGCAGCACGGTGTCGATCGCCGAATAGACGAAGCCCGCCCAGAAACCTTTGTGGAAGCTGGGGCGGATGTTGCGCACCCTGCGGAGCTCGTCCCACACCCAGCTCTTCCCGAGCGCCTCGGGATAGGCGGCGACTTCGCCGGACGCCGGGTTTTCCTCGCCGAGCCAGGCGAAGACGGCCTCGGCGGCGGTCATGCCGGTCTTCATCGCCGTGTGGCTGCCCTTGATCTTGGGCACGTTCACGAAACCGGCCGAACAGCCGATCAGCGCGCCGCCCGGGAAGGTGAGCCTGGGGATCGACTGGAAGCCGCCCTCGTTGATCGCGCGCGCGCCATAGGCGACGCGCTTGCCGCCCTCGAGGACCTCGCGGATCGCCGGGTGCGTCTTGAAACGCTGGAACTCCTCGAAGGGCGAGAGATAGGGGTTCTCGTAGTCGAGTCCGATGACGAAACCGACCGAGACCTGATTGTCCTCCATATGGTAGAGGAAGGAGCCGCCGTAGGTCCGGGAATCCATCGGCCAACCGACGGTGTGGATCGCCGCGCCCCGTTCGTGCCTTGCGGGATCGACGTCCCAAAGCTCCTTGACGCCGATGCCGTAAGTCTGCGGATCGACGCCCTCGCGCAGGCCGAACGTCTCCATGAGCCTCTTGGAGAGGTGGCCGCGGCAGCCCTCGGCGAACAGCGTCTGGCGGGCGTGGAGCTCGATGCCGGGCTCGTAGTGCGCCTTCCTTTCGCCGTTCCTGCCGATCCCCATGCCGCCGGTCGCCACGCCCTTCACGGCGCCCGCCTCGTCGAACAGCACCTCGGCGGCCGCGAAGCCGGGGAAAATCTCGACGCCCAGCGCCTCGGCCTGTCCGGCGAGCCAGCGGCAGACGTTGCCCAGGCTCACGATGTAGTTGCCGCGGTTGTGTATCTGCGGCGGGGTGGGCAGACGGATCGCGTTCGATTCGGTCAGGAAAAGGAACTTGTCCCGGGTGACGGGCGTGTTCAGGGGCGCGCCCTTGTCCTTCCAGTCGGGAATCAACTCGTCGAGCGCCCGCGGCTCCATGACCGCGCCCGAGAGGATGTGCGCGCCGACTTCCGACCCCTTCTCGATCACGCAGACCGCGACCTCCCGGCCCGTTCGCAGGGCCAACTGACGCAGCCTGATCGCCGCGGCGAGACCGGCCGGCCCCGCGCCCACGATGACCACGTCGAACTCCATGCTCTCGCGCTCAACGTCGCTCATCGCGCCGCTCCCGCCTGTCCGCCCGCCGCGGCTCCTCTTAGAGCGGATCGCGGCCGGGGGAAACCACCCAATGGCGACGGCCGTCCGCGTTCGCGGCCCCGGAGCGGTTCCGGCCTTGCCGGAACCGCTCTAATGTGCGGCCATGACCGTGACACGGGACGAAGCGGCGGCGCTGCTGCGCTGGTACGCGGACATCGGCGTCGACGAAGCGGCGGCGGCCGAGCCCGTGAACCGTTTCGAGGACGGGCCGGCCCCTCCCGCGCGGCGGGACCCCGAACCGCCCCCGCCTCCGGCGCCCCCCGCGGCCCCGCCGCCGGAGGCGAGCGACCGGGACGCGCGCGCCGCGGCCCGGGCCGCGACGACCCACGACGAGCTCATGGCCGCCATCCACGCCTTCGAGGGCTGCGCGCTCAAGCGCACCGCGACCACGACCTGCGTCTACGACGGCAATCCCGCCGCGCGCGTCATGATGATCGGCGAGGCGCCCGGCCGCGAGGAAGACCGCCAGGGCAAGCCCTTCGTCGGTCCGGCGGGAAAGCTGCTCGACAGGATGCTCGCCGCCATCGGACTCGACCGCGCCAGCGTCTACATCACGAACACCCTCTATTGGCGGCCTCCGGGCAACCGGACGCCAACGCCCGAGGAGATCGCCCTGTGCCTGCCGTTCCTCGAACGCCAGGTCGAGCTGGTCGCGCCGGCCGTCCTCGTCTACACCGGCGGAACGGCCGCCAAGGCCATGCTCAACCGGACCGAGGGCGTCACCCGCTTGCGCGGCCGCTGGTTCAGCCTGGAGCGCGAGGGGCGCGAGCCGATCCCGGCCATCGCCATGTTCCATCCGGCCTACCTTTTGCGGCAGCCCGGCCGCAAGCGCGAATCCTGGCGCGACCTGCTGGCGATCCGGGCCAAGCTCGACGAGCTGGGCGTCGCGCCCGCTCCGGCCCGGCGCGAAACCCGGCCCTAGCGGTCGTCGCGTTGTCGGCCGGCCGCCGAACCCCCGCGAGACCGGCCGCCCGGCGGGAACGGCGACGGAAGGATTCCCGGTCGCCGCCGCCGGCGCGGGAACCCGGACGCAAGGGCCGCGCCCTGGCGAGGGCCGCGGGTTTCGCGGTCGCGCTGATCGGTTGTTGCGCCTCGGCGCAGCCGACGCCGCCGTCGCCGCAACCCAAGCCCGAACGGGCCGCGGTCCCCATCGAGGCCGCCGGGGGCGTCCCGGTTCCCGCGCCCAAGCCGGCGCTCCCCACGGACGCGCTCCTCGCCGTGCTCGGCGACGGCGATGTCGGGGCGTACCGGGGTATCTTCGCGGCGCAGGCGCTGGCCGACTGGCCGGCGGCGGACCGCCTGATCGCGCGGCTCGACGATCCCGTCCTGATGGGGCACGTGCTGTTCCAGCGCTACATGCATCCGACCGGCTGGCGTTCGTCGTTCGAGGAGCTGAGCGGCTGGCTGCGCGATTACGCCGACCACCCGGGCGCCGAGCGCGTCCACCGCCTCGCGTTGAAACGCCGGCCGGCGGCCGCGGCCGCGCCCACCGCGCCGCGGGCCGGGCGGATCGGCGATGTCGCCCATGTCAACGATGGCCCGCGCCGCTCCGGCGATCCGGTCCGCGAGCCGTCGTGGGGCCACCTCTCGGCGGGAGACCGCGCCGCCCCGCGCGAGATCGTGGCCCGGATCCGCCGGCACATCTGGAACGGCGACAACGAATCGGCCCGCGCCGAGCTCGGAGGCGCCGCGTTCGCCGCGCTCGCCGACCCCTTGACCCGGGACCGCGTGGCCGCCGAGGTCGCGCGCGGCTTCTTCATCGCCGGCGACGACGGCGCGGCCCGGTCGCTGGCCGAGCCGGCGCTCGAACGGTCCGGCGGCCAGACGCCGTTGGCGGGATGGGTCGCGGGCCTCGCCGCCTATCGCGAGGGTGCGCTGGACGCCGCGCGGCGGGCCTTCGAGGCGCTCGCGGCGGGCGATCCCGGCGAGGAGCTCGTGGCGGCCGGGGCCTATTGGGCGGCGCGCCTCAACCTGCTCTCCGGCGATCCCGCCAGGGTGCGGGTCCACCTCTCGATCGCCGCGAGACGGCCTTACACCTTCTACGGCCTTCTGGCCCGGCGGGCGCTGGGCGACGAGATCCGGCTCGAAGAGCGTCTCCCCGTCCTCTCGGAGCTGGAGCGCGCCACGCTCGCCGCGCTCCCCGAGGCGCGACGGGCCGTCGCGCTCGCCCAGGTCGGGCAGGAGCACAGGGCGGACGCCGAGTTCGATGGCCTCGGCGCCCACGACCGCCCCGGATTCGCCATCGCGGTGCTGCGCCTCGCGGCCGATCTCGGACTGCCGGCGACCCAGTACCGCCTGTCCCGCGAGCTTCTTTCCGGCTTTGCCGAACGTTTCGACACCGGCCTCTATCCGACGCCGAACTGGCGGCCGGCCGGCGGTTTCGAGATCGATCCAGCCCTCCTTTTCGCCATCATGCGGCGGGAATCGGGGTTCCGCGCGCGGGTGCGAAGCAGAGCCGGCGCTCGCGGACCGATGCAGATCCTGCCGTCGACCGCGGCATGGCTTTCCGGCGACGCCGGCTATGCCGGCGCCAGGCGCCATCTGCTCGACGATCCCGTCGTCGCGCTCGGCCTCGGGCAGGACTACGTGCGCTACCTGCTCGGGCTCGACGCCGTCGACGGCAACCTGTTCTTCGCGCTCGCCGCCTACAACGGCGGGCCGGGGAACCTGGCGCGCTGGATCGAAAAGACGGGCGCGACCTTCGATCCCCTGCTCTTCATCGAGACCGTTCCCTCGCGCGAGACCCGGTTCTTCATCGAGACGGTGATGGCGGACTACTGGATCTACCGCTTGCGGCTGGGCGCCGCGACGCCCACCTTGGACATGGTGGCCGCGGGCTCGTGGCCGCTCTATCCGGAAGGGGAGGCGCGCCTTGCCGGGAATTGACGAGAGCAGGCCGTTTGTCGCGGTCCGGATCGCCGTCCTGACGGTGTCCGACACCCGGTCCCCGGACGACGACCGGTCGGGCGACATGCTGGTCGAACGGATCGAGGGCGCGGGCCACACCGTCGCCGCCCGCAGGATCGTCCCCGACGAGCGGGCCGGGATCGAGACCGCGCTGCGGTCCTGGATCGCCGACGAGACGGTCGACGCGGTCATCGCCACCGGCGGCACCGGCGTGACCGGCCGCGACGTGACGCCCGAAGCCTTCGAGGCCGTCTACGAGAAGCCGGTCCCCGGTTTCGGCGAACTGTTCCGTTGGCTCTCGTTCCGGAAGATCGGCGCCTCGACCGTCCAGTCGCGCGCCACCGCGGGCGTGGCGGGCGGAACCTACCTCTTCGCCCTGCCCGGCTCGCCCGGCGCCTGCAAGGACGCCTGGGACGACATTCTCGTCCACCAGCTCGACCACCGCGTCCGCCCCTGCAACTTCGTGGAGCTCATGCCGCGGCTGACCGAATCCGGTCGCGCGACCGCCCGCAAGCCGTCGTGACGACCGCCGCGCCGCCTTCGCCGCCGCGGCGGCGAAGGCGGAAAGATACATTGCGCGGTCGTTTTCAGCCTCACCGGATGAATAAGGTCCCAACGGGGGAATGCGCCATGGGCGCGATGGCGCGCGCGGCCTCTCCATCGGTTCCGCCGCCCGGGCGAGAGGCGGCCCTGTCGCGCCGACGACGCTCAGCCCTTGCCCTTCCAGGGGATGAGCCAACGCTCGAGCCGGCGCATGATCAGCTCGATGATGTAGCCGATCAGCCCGATGATGATGATTCCGATGACCACCGTGTCGGTCTGCAGGAAGTTCTTGGCGATCATGATCATGGAGCCCAGGCCCCTGTCGGCGGCGACCAGTTCCGCCGCCACGACCGTACCCCAGCACACGCCCATCGAGGTCCTGAGGCCCGTGAAGATCTCCGGAAGGGCGTTGGGCAGGATGACGTGCCGCAGGATCTGGAGCTTCGAGGCGCCGAGGGAGTAGGCCGCGTGCACCTTGGAGATGCGCACGCTGGAGACGCCCGCCCGGGCCGCGATCGTCATGATGAAGAGCGAGGCCAGGAAGAGCAGGAAGATCTTGGCGAACTCGTCGATGCCGAACCACAGGATGACGAGCGGGATGAGCGCCAGGGGCGGGATCGGCCGCATGAACTCCACGATCGGATCGAAGAGGCCGCGGCCGGTGGACGACAGCCCCATGGCGAAGCCCAGGGGCACGCCGACCAGCGTGCCGTAGAACACGCCCGAGAGGACGCGGTAGACGCTGATGCCGATATGGTCCCACAGCGCGACGTTGCGGAACCCCTCGCCGGCGATCTTCACCAGGCGGTCCCACGTGCCGTCGATCGAGGGCCAGTAGAACGGCTCCACCAGCTCGAAGACCGAGGCGACGATCCAGGCCGCGAGGCAGGCGGCGACGGCGAGGATCGAATAGAACCGGCCGGAGTTGACCGCCGTGGCGTCGCCGAACTTCACGGTCTTCTGGCGCGTGAACGTGTTGTCGGCGAGTCCCAGCCAGACGGAGAGGTCGGAAGGCTTCGTCTTGTCGTCCATGATCCCGCTCCTAGCCCTGGTCCGCCTCGGCCTGGCCCATGATCTCCTCCTCCATGTTCCAGATCATGGAGAGGACCTCCTCGCGGGTCGCGACGAAGTCGGGGCCGGCCTTCACCTCGCGCGCCGGCTGGGACAGGGCCTGTTCCGGGAAGGGCAGGCGGAACTCCCTCTCGATCCGGCCGGGCCTCGGCGCCATCACGATCAGCCGCTCGCCCAGGAACAGGGCCTCCTCGACCGAATGGGTGATCAGGAGGATGGTCTTGCCGGTGTCCTTCCAGAGCTTCAGCACGAGATTCTGCATCTTCTCGCGGGTCAGCGCGTCGAGAGCGCCCAGCGGCTCGTCCATCAGGATGACGTCGGGATCGTTCGCGAGGCACCGGGCCAGCGCCACGCGCTGCTGCATGCCGCCCGAGAGCTGGTAGACCGGCTTGTCCCCGAAACCCTGGAGGCCGACCGTCGTCAGCAGGCGCTCGACCTTCTCGGTCGCCTCCGCGACGGGGCTTCCCGCCATGCGCGGCCCGAAGGCCACGTTCCTGGCGACGGTCAGCCACTCGAACAGGGCGCCCTGCTGGAACACCATGCCGCGTTCGGCGCCCGGGCCCTCGACCCGCGTCCCGCCCATGCGGACCTCGCCCGCCGTCGGCGACAGGAAGCCCGCGATGATGTTGAGAAGCGTCGTCTTGCCGCAGCCCGAGGGGCCCAGGATGCTGACGATCTCGCCCTGGTCGACGTCGATCGAAACATCGTTGAGGGCGTGAACCTCGCCGCCGCCGGGCAGCGTGTAAACCATGGAAATGCCGTCGATCGCGATGCCCGCCACGGACGCCCCCCAACCTGCCGGGCGGAAAGGGGCGGCGGGCTGTCCCGCCGCCCGTCCCTCCCGCTATTGCAGGAAGCTATCGTCGACGAACGGCGAGTAGTCGTCCAGCGACGATTCCATGTTTCCGGCCTCGACCATGACGTCGGCGACGCCCTTGGTCATCTCCTGCACGCCGCCGCCCAGCCAGTTCGGGCCCATCTGGTCCGATGCGCTGGGGAAGCCGAAGTTGGCCAGCATGGCCGTCGTCGCGTCCTCGTCCATGCCGGCGGCGCCGGCGATGGTCGACAGCGCGGACGCCGGATCGGCCATGTAGGCCATGTTGGCCGCCTCGGTGACCTCCATGAACGTCCTGACGAGGTCGGGATGCTCGTTGGCGAAGTCCTCGGTCACGGTCACGATGTCGAAGGTGTTGATCCCGACCGCTTCCTGCTCGGCGCCGGTCATGAGCGGCGAGCCGACCTCCCTCATGCGGTCGAGCGCGCCGCCGAAGGCGCAGCCCATCGCGACGTCGCCGCGGATCAGGGCGACCGCCGCGTCGGCCGGGTTCATCTGCACCAGGTCGACCATGGAGGCGTCGACGCCCAGGTGGTCGAGCGTGCGCAGCAGCTTGTAGTGCGTCACGTTGCCGATCGGCGTGGCGACCTTCATGCCCTCGAGCTCGCCGGCGTTCTCCTTCGTGATGCCCGAATCGTCGCGGACGATGCAGAGGTCGTTCTCCGCGTAGGTCACCGCGATGCCCACCAGCTTGAGCGGCGCGCCGTTCGACACGCCGACGACGAACGGAACGAAACCCTGGCTGTAGGCGATGTGAACGTCGCCCGAGACCATGGCCTGGGTCATCTCGTTACCGTTGCCGAAGGCGCGCCATTCGACCTCGACGCCCAGCGCTTCGTCGTAGGTCTTCTCGACCTGGGCGACCTGGTTGGCCGTCGGCCACTCCAGGAAGTAGGCGACGGTGATCGAGTCGATCGCAAGCGCGCCCGTGGCGCTCGTTACGAGGGCGAACGCGCCGGCCGCGACGCCCGCCAACAGCTTCTTCATGGTCATGTGGACTCTCCCTACCCCATGGCGCCGGAGGATTCCGGCCATCGTCGGGGGAGACTCGCGGACGCTCGCGGGAAGACGGCGCCACGGTCCATGCCGCGGCGCGACTCCATTGCCCGCCTCGCTCCTTGGGCCGCCTCGCGCGGCGGCGCCTCCCTGATGAGGCCAGTACACACCAACATCCGCGGCCCGCTATGGAACCAACGGTTGTCGAAAGCTTGGACCAGTCCGGCCCCGGGCCGGTCAGCGGGGCGTCGCCGCGGGGCGCGGCCGGTGCGTCCGCGCGATGGCCGCGACCGTGGCGATCAGCACGAGGTTGACGGCGTTCGCGGCGAAGCCCAGCAGGAACGCCCAGCGATAGGTGCCGGTCCAGTCGAACATGGAGCCCGCGAGCTGACCGCCCGCGGCCATGCCGACGGCGCCGGACAGGAAGATCACGCCGACGCGCCAGCCCAGGCCCCGGGCCGGGTAAATCGCGCGCAGGGCGACGGCGTACATCGGCACCAGCCCGCCGAACCCCAGCCCGAACGCGGTGGCGCCGGCGAGCAGGACCGCGAGGGCGTCGGACGGGGCCATCGCGAGGAGCCCCGAAGCCTGCATTCCCGAAGCGATGAACATGGCCTTGATCCCGCCGATCCTGTCGGCGAGGAAGCCCATGCCCAGCCGGCCGACGAAGGACGCGCCCATGATCCAGGCCAGCAGGAAGGCGCCGTCGGAGTTCGTGTAGCCGATGTCGCGGACATGCGAGGCGATATGGACCAGCGGCATGGCCATCGCGAGGCAGCAGCACAGGATCGCGCCGTTCAGCAGAACGAACGGCAGGTTCTCGGCCATGCCTCCGAACCGGAACGCCGCTCCGCTCCGGGCTTCCCGCTCGGCCTGCATGGCCGACCAGCCCGGCGGGTCGCCCTTCAGCAGGAAGACCAGGGGCGGCATGGCGATCATGGCGAAGACGCCGTAGACGAAGACGGCGCCGCGCCAGCCGTAGAGCGCGATGAGGCTGTCGAAGACGGGAGGCCAGATTACGCCCGCCACGCCCTGGCCCGAGGCCACGATGGCGACGGCGAGCCCGCGCCGGCGGACGAACCAGCGGGTCGCCGCGGTGATGAGCGGGGCGAACAGCGTGGCGTTGCCGACGAACCCGATCATGACGCCGAAGACCAGGCAGAACTGCCAGGGCTGGGTGACGTGGGAGAGAGTCAGCGCGCCCGAGGGAATCATCATGGCGCCGATCAGAACGACCGGCCGCGCGCCGATCCTGTCGGCCCAGCGGCCCATCAGGATGCCGCCGGCGCCGGTCCCGAGCATCTCGAGCGCGTAGGCGGCCGAGGTCGTGCCCCGCGACCAGCCCATGTCGTCGGAGATCGTCTTCACGTTGGACCACAGCAGGTACTCGATCCCCATGCCGCAGGTGATCAGCAGCAGCGAGGCGAGCGCGACGCGCCAAGCCGACAGCCCGTCGGCTTCGCCGTCGGCCGGCAAGGCGGGCCCGCTCACGCCGCCGCCGCGGACGGACCGCTCCGGCCGCCGGCGCGGCGGGCGAGCCAGCGCCGGAGGTCGTCGGCCGTGTCGATGTCGGGCAGAACCTCGAGGCGCGCGGCGCGCGCGCCCGCGGGCAGGCCCCGCGCGGTGTCGGCCAGGGCGTGGGGCGTCGACCAGCGCACCGGCCCGAACAGGGGCGCGCCGCGCAGCGACGGCGCCACCCCGACGAGCCAGTAGCCGCCATCGTCGGCGGGACCGAAGACGGCGTCGTGCGTGCGCAGCAGGCGGAACGCGCGGGCGACGTGGCCGCGCCGAAGATCGGGAATGTCGCTGCCCACGACCACGACCGGCCCCGCCGGCATGGCGTCGATCGCCGCCCGCATGCGCTCGCCGAGGTCGCCTCCGGCCTGGGGGATCACCGGCAGGCCGCGGGTCCACGGACCCGGCGAGTCCGCCGCGCCGGCGGGCGTCGCCGCGATGACGGTCGACCAGCGCCCGCCGCGGCCGACGCGCGCCAGGGTCCGGCGCAGGACCGCCCGGTAGAAGGCCAGCGCCGCGCGGTCGCCGACCGCGGCGGCGAGCCGCGTCTTGACCCTGCCCGCCTCCGGCCTGCGGGCCATCACGATCGCGTGGCGCCGCGGCGTCATCCGTAGAGCTTCGCGACCAGGCGCGGCGGCACGCCGAGGAAGTAGGAACCCAGGCAGACGAGGTTCCACGCCATGCGCGGGCCGTAGCCCATCCCGCGGTAGCGCGCCGGGCTGGTCAGCGCGTCGCACGGCAGCGTGACCAGTCCGCGCCGCCCGATGCGCCGGACCATGTCGACATCCTCCATGATCGGGATCGGCCTGAAGCCCCCGAGGCTGTCGTAGAAGGCGCGCGAGATCAGCAGCCCCTGGTCGCCGTAGGGCAGACCCAGCCAGCGGCCGCGGCGCTCGGCGAGCCATTCGACGCGCCGCGCCGCGGGCGACGGATCGTCGAAGCGCAGACGGAAGACCCCGGCCCGCTCCGCGTTGGCCGGCCTCGCCGCGAACGCCACCGCGGCCCGGCGCCATCCGGCCTGAAGCCGCGTGTCCGCATGAAGGAAGAGCAGCCAGGGCGCGTCCGTCGCCCCGGCGCCCGCCGCGAGCTGGCCGCCCCGGCCCCGCGGCGCGGCGACCACCCGGCAGCCCGCCGCCCGCGCCAACTCGGGCGTGGCGTCCCGCGATCCGCCGTCGACCACGACCGTTTCGACCGGATCCGCGGGGGCGGCGAGCACCGCCTCCAGCGTTCCGGGAAGCGTCGCGGCGGCGTTCAGCGTGGGAATGACGACGGCCAGACGGTCCATGGCGCGATCATACCGGCTTCGCGGCATCCGCCGAACGGTCTTGCCAAATCCTGTTTGTTCTTTTATTGTTCTCATCGAGAATCGAATCGGGAGACGCCATGACCCGGCACAGGATCCACCTGCTTCAACGCAAGGGCCGCGGGGCCGCGAGCAACCGGACGGGCCGCTACGAGACCCATGCGCACGACCCGTTCGACGACGGTTGGGGCGCGATCGAGGAGGATCCGCCGCCGCTCGAAACGCAGGTCTGGATCGATTCGAGCCGCACCGTGATCGCCAGGAACACGTCGCCCGACCTTTCGTTCGACCGTTCGATCAATCCCTACCGGGGCTGCGAGCACGGTTGCGTCTACTGCTACGCGCGGCCGTCCCACGCCTGGCTGGGGCTGTCGCCGGGCCAGGACTTCGAATCGAAGCTGACGATGAAGCCCGACGCCGCCGCCCTCCTGCGCCGGGAGCTGGCCCGGCCGGGCTACCGGCCCCGCGTCATCGCGCTCGGCACCAACACCGACCCCTACCAGCCGATCGAGCGCCGCCACCGCGTCACGCGCCAGATCCTCGAGGTGCTGTCCGAATGCCGCCACCCCGTGGGCGTCGTCACCAAGTCGGGGCTGATCGCCCGCGACGCCGACATCCTCGGGCCCATGGCCGCCGGGCGGCTGGCCCGGGCCTTCGTCTCCGTCACCACCCTGGACCGCGGCCTCGCCCGCCGCATGGAGCCGCGCGCGCCGACCCCGGCCAGGCGGCTCGAGGCGATCGGGGCGCTGAGCGCGGCGGGCGTTCCCGTGGGCGTGATGTTCGCGCCCGTCGTGCCGGGGCTCAACGACGGCGAGATGGAGGCGGTGCTGGAGGCCGCGCGCGAGGCCGGCGCGACGACGGCCGGCTACACGCTCCTGCGCCTTCCCCACGAGATCAAGGACCTCTTCCGCGAATGGCTGGAGGCGCATGAGCCGGACCGGGCCGCGCGCGTGATGGCGCTGGTGCGCGATTGCCGCGGCGGACGCGACTACGACCCCGAATGGGGCGGGCGGATGAAAGGGTCCGGGCCCTTCGCCGACATGATCGCGCGCCGTTTCGCGCTCGCCCGCCGCCGCCACGGCCTCGACAACCGGGGCCCGGAGCTCGACTCCACCCGCTTCGTCAAGCCCGCCGCCGACCCCGGCCAGTTCGCGCTTCTGTAGGCCATGCATCTTCGGTTCCGGGCTGGCGGCTTGAACAACTGGTTGTTTTCTATTTGATGCTTTGTACAGGGATCGGGTTCCAATTGCCGGGATCGAGCAAGATTCCAGACCGGATTTCGGCGAACAAAAGACCAGACTACGAAGGTCTGGAGACGGCGGATGCGGCCGCGAAGAACGACCGGCTCGATCTATCGGAGCGTGAGTCTCTTCTGAGCGAAATGCTTGCGACCCAACTGGAAGATGTCTTCATGCAAGCGACCCAAGCACGAACGCGGCGATAGAAGCCCCCTACGCTTTCCGACCGGCGCGTCGTTCCCCCGCCGTGACAGCGCGGCCGGCGGCGGTCATGCTTCGGTCGACTACGCCGGGGAGGCGGAGCCAATGGCGGCGAGACGGTCTTTCGACCTTTCGGGCCGCGCGGCGGTCGTGACGGGGTCGGGACGCGGCCTGGGGGCGGCGGGCGCCTGCGTGGCGACCAACGCCAGGACGCCGGAGACCCGAGCGGCGAGGGCCGCCGCCATCCTCGACGCCGGGCCCTCGGCCACCCGGCCGACACCGCCGACCGCGCGGCCTGCGACGGCCCGGTCGCCGCGGCGCTCGAGGCGACGGCCCGGCTCGACATCCCGGTCCGCAACGCCGTCGGCAACCCGCACGCCCTCGCGGCCGAGGCGAGCCCGGACATGCGGAAGACCCGCCTCGACATCGAGGCCACGGGCTACTTCAACATGCGCCAGGCCGCCTACCCACCCGACGCGGGACGCGGGCGGCGGCGCGATCGTCTTCATCTCGGCGAGCTCCGGCGCGGTCGGCTACGCCGGGCTGGCGACCGTGGCCACGGCCAAGGGCGCGCTGGGCCGGTTCGCCCGCAACCTCGCGGTCGAATGGGCCCCCGACGACATCCGCGCGAACACCATGAACCCCGGCTACACCATGAACCCCGGCTACACCGAACGCCCGCCGGCCTCCGGCGACGTCAACCCGGGCGCCGGCGACCTCGAGGAGGAAGCGCGCAACCTGACGCCGCTGGGCCGGCGCGGCCGGCTGGAGGAGTTCGCCGACCCCGTCGTCTTCCTCGCGTCGGACGCCGCCGCCTTCGTCACCGGCCGGAGCCCGATGGTCGACGGCGGCTATTGCATCGAGTGAGGCGGGCGGGGAGAACGATGGAGCTCACGGCCGACGTCGCCATCCTGGGCGCCGGCGTCGCGGGGCTGACGGCGGCCTGGCGGCTCTCGGATCTCGACGCGGTCGTTCTGGAGGCCGACAGCCACGTCGGCGGGCGGACGCTCTCGAAGACGTTCGAGGACGGAAGCTGGGCGAACTTCGCGGCCCAGTACGTCAGCGACGACAAGACCAGGATCGTCGAGATCGCCGACGCGCTCGGGCTGGGCTGACGCCGAGCGGGTTCCACTCCGACGAGTTCCGCATGGCGGCGCGGCCGGACGAGCGGGCCGACATCGACGTCTGGACGGCGCGGCTCCGGGACGAGATGAGCCGCCCCAGACCCGCCGACGCGCCCGAGCTCGACCGCGTCACCGTGGCCGAGTGGCTGGACGGCGCGCCGGCCTGCGTCCACGACTTCTTCGAGCGGTGGTGCGGCCAGCTCCTGTTCGCCTCGACCATCGAAACCTCGCTCTACGGCCTGATGCTGGTCTGGGGCGACCAGCGCACCAGCGCCTTCGCCACGGAGCCGGTCGCCCGCGGCAACCGGGGCGACACCGTGTTCCGGGGCGGAACCGGCGCGCTCACCCGGGCGCTCGCCGCCGCGAGCGGCGCGACGATCCTCACCCGGACCGCCGCGACCCGCGTCGTCGTCGACGCGAACCGCTGCCGGATCGAGGCGCGGGGACCCGACGGCCCGGTCGTCGTCCACGCGCGGCAGGCGGTCGCTGCCCTGCCGGCGACGGTCGCCCGCGAGGCGATCGTCGGCCTGCCGGCCGGCAAGGCCGCGGCGCTCGGCCGGGTCCGCTACGGCCGCAACATCGCCACGCCCATCGCCGTCCTGCCCCAGGGCCGGAGGGCGGAGCCCTTTCCGCTCGCGCCGTCGCGCCACGACGCGGTCTACTGCGCCAACGGCTTCGTCCCGAGGACGCCCGGCGACGTCGCCCGCGACGGCGGCTGCTTCCATTCCTACATCCACGACCGCCACGCCCGCGTCGTGTGGGACGACGGCCCCGACTCGATCCGGTCGGGCGCCTTTCGCGCGTTCTCCGCCGCGCATCCGGACCTCGCGGAGCGTGTGCATTTCGTCGGCTTCAAGCGCTGGCGCCACGCGCTGCCCCACATGTATCCCGGACGCATGGCCGACCTCGGACTCCTGCGGGCTTCCGTCGGCCCGATCCACTTCTGCGGCGACTACACCTGGACCTCGAACATGGACGGCGCCGCCCGCAGCGGCGACGCCGCCGCCGGGGTCCGCGCGGCGCTGGAGGGCCGGGCCGCGGCGTCGTAGGGCGGGAGCGCCGTTTTCGCCGCGCCGCGGGTGGGCGTGGTAAGGTGGGGTCATGGAGCACGGCCAGCACCTGACGGAAATCGCCATCGTCGTGTCGGTCGCCCTGGCTTGCGGCCTGTTTCTGGGCAGGCTCCGCCAGCCCGCGATCGTGGGCTACATCCTGGCGGGCGTCGTCCTGGGGCCGTCGGTGCTCGGCTTCGTCGAGGACCGGGAGCAGATCGGCCTGCTCGCCGAACTCGGCGTGCTGCTGCTCCTGTTCAGCATCGGCATGGAGCTCGACGTCGGCGACTTCAGCTCGGTCCTGCGCTTCGCCGTCATCGGCACGGGCCTTCAGATCGCGATCGCGACGGCCGTCATCCTGCTGCTGACCTGGCCGCTCGGCTGGCCCTGGGAACGGGGCGTCCTGATCGGCTTCGGCATCGCGCTGTCGTCCACCGCCGTGACGATCAAGCTCCTGGAGGACGTGGGCGAGATCAAGGGCGAGGTCGGCCGGCGCGCCATCGCCATCCTGATCGCCCAGGACCTCGCGATCGTGCCGATGATGCTGTTCATCGCGACGCTCGCCCCCGACAGCGCGGTGACCGTCGGGGCGATCCTGCCGCTGATCGGCTCGGTCCTGATCCTGGCCGCGTTGATCTGGTTTCTGGGGCGCCGGGGCCGGATCTCGCTGCCGCTGCGCGACCTCGCTCGCGACCAGGCCGACCTCATCGCGGTGGGCGCGGTGGCGCTGTGCTTCGCCGCCGCGGCGCTCGGCGGACTCTTCGGCATGTCGACGGCCTACGGCGCCTTCCTCGCGGGCCTCCTGCTCGGCAACAGCACCGACCGGGAGACGATGCTGCGCGCGACGCTGCCCATCCAGGGGCTGCTGCTGATGGTCTTTTTCCTCTCGATCGGGCTCCTGATCGATCTCGGGTTCATCTGGCGCAACCTGGGCGAGATCCTGCTCATGCTGCTCATCGTCACGCTGGGCAAGACGGCGATGAACGTCGGCGTCCTGCGCTTCCTCAAGGAGCCCTGGCCGCGCGCCTGGCTGGGCGGCGTCGCCCTGGGCCAGGTCGGCGAGTTCTCCTTCGTGATCCTCGCGCTGGGCCTGTCCGTCGGGGCGATCGGCGACGAAGGCTACCGGCTGTTCGTGGCCGTGATCGCGCTCAGCCTCATCATCAGTCCGCTCTGGCTCGACAGCGCGCGGCGCATCCAGCGCCTGGCCGTCCATGCCGACACCCTGAAGGACCTGCTCGCGAGGCTCTATCCGCTGGCGACCGCCAGGACCCACACGTCGATCGTCTGGACGAGAGAGAGGGGCCGGACGCTCGCCCGGGGCCGCCGCCACGCCGCGCCCGACAGTTCCGAGACCGACGCCGGGCCGCCGGCGGGACAGAACCGTGGCGAGCCCGGACCTTGAGTTCGAGCGCGGCGTGGCGGCGCCCGTCGCCGGCCTCGACGAGGCGGGCCGCGGGCCCTGGGCCGGCCCCGTCGTGGCCGCCGCCGTCATCCTCGACCCCGGCGCCGTCCCCGCGGGCATCGACGACTCCAAGGCGCTGACGGCCGGACGGCGCGAGGAGCTTCTGGAGGCCATCGAGACCTCGGCGACCGTCGGCGTCGGCACGGCCGGCGTGGCCGACATCGACCGGCTCAACATCCTCGGGGCCGCCATGCTCGCCATGGCGCGCGCGGTCGAGGCCCTGCCCGTGCGTCCGGCCCATGCGCTGGTCGACGGCGACCGGACGCCGGCGCTCGGTTGCCCGGCCACCGCCATCGTCCGGGGCGACGCCCGCAGCCTCTCGATCGCCGCGGCCTCTATCGTGGCCAAGGTGACGCGCGACCGGCTGATGGCGGAGCTCGCCCGCGCCCATCCGGGCTACGGCTGGGAACGGAACGCGGGCTACGGCACCGCCGAGCATCGCGCCGGCCTCGAACGCCTGGGCCTCACGCCCCATCACCGCCGGTCGTTCCGTCCGGTCGCGGCGCTGGCCGCCGGGCCGTGAGCGCGTGGCGGGCGACCTTGCGGGTGAGCGTCGGCAGCGCCAGTTCGGCGAAGCGGTCGGGGTGGCGCCAGTCCCCCTCCGGGCCGGTCTCGCCGCAGGCTCCCGCCGCCACCTTGAGGTCGATGGAGAAGTGGGTGAAGCCGTGCCGCACCGCGCCGGCGAGCAGGGCCCAGGCTCCGTTCGCGGGAGCATGGGCCAGCGCGTCGTCGAGCTCCCAGGGCGTCTCGCGCCAGGGTGTCGACGGCGCCTCCAGCATGCCGCCGAGCAGGCCGTCGGCGGGCCGCGTCCTCAGCATCACGCGGCCGTCGGGCCGTTCGAGCCAGAAGACCAGGCCGTGACGGCGCGGCCGCTCCTTCCTCGGCGCGCGGCGCGGCAGGTCCTCCGCGGTTCCGGCCTTTCGTCCCGCGCAGGCGTCGCGCCACGGACAGAGGCCGCAGACGGGACGGCGCGGCGTGCAGACGGTCGCGCCGAGGTCCATCAGGGCCTGGGCGAAGTCGCCGGGCCGGTCCGCCGGCACGAGCGCCCCGGTCATCGCGCGGATGGCCTTCCCGGCGCGGGGCAGGGGTTCGGCGATGGCGTGGAGGCGCGCCATCGCCCGCGCGACGTTGCCGTCGACCGCCGCCGCGGGACGGCCGAAGGCGATCGCGGCGATCGCGGCCGAGGTGTAGGCTCCGACTCCCGGAAGCGCCCGGAGGCCCTCGACGGTGTCGGGGAACCGGCCGCCGAGCGCATGGGCGACATGGCGCGCGCAATCGTGCAGACGCCGCGCGCGGGCGTAGTAGCCGAGCCCGGCCCAGGCCGCCATCACCGCGTCCCGCTCCGCGGCGGCGAGGTCGCGGACGGTCGGCCAGCGTTCCACGAAGCGCAGAAAGTAGGGGATCACGGCCTTGACCGTGGTCTGCTGCAGCATGATCTCCGAGAGCCATACGCGGTAGGGATCGGCTGCCTCGCCGGGTTTCGCGCGCCAGGGCAGGTCGCGGCGATGCCGGTCGTACCAGCCCAGGAGCTGTCCCGTCCGTCGATCCGAAGTTGACGCGCCCGCCATCGCCTCGCCACATTGCCGCCGCACGACGCCATCGGCCACGGCGGCGATGGCCCGTGGGGAAGAAGTAGCACGGGACGTTGCCGGAAGGGGATGGCGATGGCAGCGAGACGGGCCGCCGGACAACGGGGCGACGAGCGCAGACGGCGGCGGGCGACCCGCGCCGGCCTGCTGCTGCCCGAGGCGGCGGCCAAGGTCTATCGCAAGCACGGCTTCGCGGCGGCCCGTCTGGTCACCGACTGGGAGGCGGTCGTCGGCGAGCGTCTCGCCGCCGTCTGCCTGCCCGAGCGTCTGGCCCGCGACGGCGCGCTCACGGTCCGGGTCGCGCCGGCGTTCGCCCTGGAGCTCCAGCATCTCGAGCCGAAGCTGCTGGAGCGGATCGCCACGTTCTTCGGCCACCGGGCCGTCACGCGGCTCAAGCTCCGGCAGGGGGACGTCCGACGCCCCGAACCGCCACGGCGACGCACGCCGAGGCCGCTCACCGACGCCGAGGAGGCCCGCCTCGGCGCGATGCTCGATGCGGTCGACGACGAGGGCCTGCGCGACGCCCTCGAACGCCTGGGCCGGGCGGTGCTCGGCGGCCGTGGCGGCGGCGCGCGAGCCGGGTTGTCCACAGCGACGCCGGCCGGCCGCGGGCGGCGGGACGCTTGAGACGCCGGATTCCCACCCGCTATACTCGGACATGCCGACCCGCTCCGCCGCCACCTGTCCCGAAGAGGATCGTATCTTGCTGAAGCGACGCGATTTTATCGCCGCCATCGCGGTCGCGGCGGCGCTGCCCGCCGTCGCGCCCGAGGCCCAGGAACCCGAGCCCCTGCCCGACATGATCCTGGGCGATCCGGACGCCCCGATCGAGATCGTCGAGTATTCGTCGATGACCTGTCCGAGCTGCGCGGCCTTCCACACCGGAACCTTGCCGGAACTGAAGACGCGGTACCTCGACACCGGGCGCGCCAAGCTCGTGTTCCGGGAGTTTCCGCTCGACCGCGTGGCCCTGATGGCGTCCGCCATCGCGCGCTGCGGCGGCGAGGAGCGGTTCTTCGCCTTCGTCGACGTGCTGTTCCGGCTCCAGGACCGGTGGGCCCGGTCCGAGAACCCGGTCGAGGCGATCGGGCGGATCGTGCGCATGGCCGGCCAGGACCCCGCCACGATCGACGCCTGTCTGGCCGACCGGGCCTTGATCGACGGCATCCTCGCGGTCCGGCTCGCGGGCGACAACAGGTACGGCATCGAGGCGACGCCCACCTTCATCGTCAACGGCGAGAGCCATTCCGGCAACATGAGCTTCGAGGAATTCGACGAGCTGCTTCGCGGCATCGAGGGCGACGCCTGAATGACGCGCCGCCGCCCTTCCATCCCGAGCACGGACTGAGGGCCGGACGTGCATTTCTCCCGCCTGCGCCTCAGCGGTTTCAAGTCATTCGTCGATCCCGCCGAGTTCGCGATCGAACGGGGGCTGACCGGCATCGTCGGGCCCAACGGCTGCGGCAAGTCGAACCTGTTCGAGGCCCTGCGCTGGGTCATGGGCGAGGCCTCGGCGAAGACCATGCGCGGCGGCGGCATGGACGACGTCATCTTCTCGGGCGCCGAGCTGAGGCCCGGGCGCAATGTCGCCGAAGTCACGGTCAGCCTCGACAACGCGCGGCGCGACGCGCCGGCGGCGTGGAACGACAACGACGAGATCCAGATCGCCCGGCGCATCGAGCGCGGCGGCGGGTCGAGCTACCGCATCAACGGACAGGAGGCCCGCGCCCGCGACGTCCAGCTCTTCTTCGCCGACATCGCCACCGGCACGCGCAGTTCCGCCCTGGTGAGCCAGGGACAGATCGCCGACCTCGTCCGCGCCAAGCCCGCGGCGCGTCGCCATCTCCTCGAGGAGGCGGCGGGGATCGCGGGTCTCCAGTCGCGCCGTCACGAGGCGGACCTGCGCCTGCGCGCCGCCGAGACCAACCTCGAGCGTCTGGGCGACGTGATCGGCGGCCTCGAGGCCCAGCTCGCCGGCCTGCGGCGGCAGGCCCGCCAGGCCCGGCGCTATCGGCGGTTGAGCGACCGCGTCCGCGACGCCGAGGCGCGCTGGCTGCTGCGACGCTGGCGGGACGCCGAAACCGCTGTCGCGGCGGGCGACGACGCGCTCTCGGCCATCGAACGGGAGGTCGCCGAGGCGACCCGCGCGGTGGCCGAGGCGACCACGACCCAGACCGCGGCGGCGGAGGCCCTGCCGCCGCTGCGCGAGGCGGAAGGGGACGCCGGCGCGGCTCTCCACGAGCTCAACGTCGCCCGCGTCGCGCTGGAAGCGGAAGAGCGGCGCCTCAACGAACGCAGGCGCGAGACCGCGAGCCGGATCGAGCAGATCGGCGGCGACCTCGACCGCGAGCGGACGCTCGCCGACGACGCCGCCCGCGCGCTCGACGGCCTCGTCCGGGAAGAGGCCGGTCTGCTCGGACAGCGCGACGGGGAGGCCGAAGCCGTCGCGGCGGCGGCCGTCGCCTGCGAGGAGGCAGAGCGCGCGGTCGCCGGCCTGGAACGGCGCGTCACCGCGCTGGCCGAGGAGCGCGCGGCGCGGACCGAGCAACGCCGCGCGCTCGACGCGCGCCTCGCCGATCTGGAGACGCGCGTCGCGCGTCTCGACGACGAGGTTCGGGAGGTCGAGGCCGAGCGCGGCCGGCTCGTCCCGGACGCCGGCGAGGCCGATGCGCCGGTCCGGCTCCGCCGCGAGGAGGACCGGGCGCGCCGGGCGCTCGACGAGATCCGCGCCGGCCTCGCCTCGGCGCGGGACGCGCTCCAGGAACGACGCGGACTGGAGGAGGCGCGCCGCACCCGCTTCCGCGACGCGGACGCGCGCCTGGCCGGCCTCGAGGCCGAGCGCGAGGCCCTGGCGGCGCTCTTCGAGCACGACGACGGCGGGCGCGCGCCGGTGCTCGATTCGCTTCGCGTCGCCGACGGTTACGAGGCGGCCCTGGGCGCCGCCCTGGGCGACGATCTGGATGCGCCGCTGGGCGCCGACGGCGCGACCGGCTGGACGATGCTGCCGCCCTATGCCGACGCGCCGCCCCTGCCCGACGGCACCGATCCGCTGGCGAACCGCGTCTCCGCGCCCGGCGAGCTGGCGCGCCGTCTCGACCAGGTCGGCGTCGTCGACGAGCTCCGCGGGCCCGAACTGGTCCGTCGGCTTCGTCCCGGCCAGAGGCTCGTCACCCGGAGCGGGCGGTTGTGGCGATGGGACGGCTATGTCGTCAACGACGCGGAGACCGGCGCGGCCGGGAGGCTGGCGCGGCGCGGCCGGCTGGAGGTCCTGGGCCGGCGGACCGGCGAAGCCGGGCGCCGCCGCGACGAGGCGCGGCGGGCGCTCTCCGAGGCCGGAGAAGCCGTCGCCGAGGCGGCCCGGCGCGAACGATCCGCCCGGGCCGAGGCCGACGCGGCGGTCGAGCGTCTCGCCCATGCCCGGGAGGCCCGGCGCGCCGGCGAAAGCCGCAGCCAGACGGCCGAAACCCGCCGCGAGGACCTCGCCCGGCGGGCCGAACGCATCGCGGCCGAACGCGGCGAGCTCGCCGCCGCCATCCTCCAGGCGCACGGCGAACGCGACGGGATGCCGCCGCCGGACGGCGACGGCGGCCTCGAGGCCCTGCGCGACGAGCTCGCCGCCGGACGGGCG
Source organism: uncultured Alphaproteobacteria bacterium (assembly GCA_958295695.1). Taxonomy (GTDB): domain Bacteria; phylum Pseudomonadota; class Alphaproteobacteria; order SP197; family SP197; genus SP197. The sequence continues at coordinate 582,469 of OY282363.1, forward strand.
GAGCTCTCGCGCCGCCGGACCGACCGCGACCGCCTGCACCGGGACGCCGAGTTCCGCGAGCGGCGCCTGAGCGCCGTCGCCGGCGAACGGCGGTCGTGGGAGGCCCGCGCCGCGGGCGCCTCCGCGCGGATCGACGACCTCGAGGCGCGGCTCGAACGGGGCGAGGCCGAACGGGCGGCGCTCGAGCTGAGGCCCGCGCGCATCCAGGCCCAGCGCCGCGACCTCGCCGACCGGCTCGAGGCGGCCGAAGCGGTCCGACGCGGGGCGGCCGACGCGCGCGCCGCGGCGGAGGGTCGGCTCGCCGAGCGCGACGGCGGCCTGCGGCGGGCCGAGGCGGCGCTGTCGTCCTTGCGCGAGGAACGCGCGCGGCGCGAGGGCGCGGTCGAGCGGGCGCGCCAGGCGGCGGCGGACGTCGCGCGGCAGGTCGGGGAGCGCCTCCGGACGTCGCCCGGGGACCTGAACGAGCGGGTCGCCGACCGCGACAGGCTTCCCGACGTCGAGGCGCTGGAACAGGCGCTCGGCCGGATCGTGCGCGAGCGCGAGAACATGGGACCGGTCAACCTGCGCGCCGAGATCGAGGCCGCCGAGGTCGAGGAGCAGCTTTCGGTCATGCTGTCGGAACGCGAGGATCTCGAGGCGGCCATCGCGCGTCTGAGACGCGGCGTCGGCGAACTCAACCGGGAGGGCCGCGCGCGCCTGATGGCCGCCTTCCGCGACATCGACGGCCACTTTCAGGCGCTTCACAAACGCCTGTTCGGAGGTCGCGCGCGCCTCGGCATGGTGGGTTCCGACGATCCGCTCGAAGCGGGGCTGGAGATCGAGGCGAGCCCGTCGGGCAAGAAGCTGCGGACGCTGTCCCTGCTGTCGGGCGGCGAGCAGGCGCTGACCGCGCTGGCGCTCCTCTTCGCGCTCTTCCTGACCAACCCGTCGCCGGTGTGCGTGCTCGACGAGGTCGACGCGCCGCTCGACGACGCCAATGTCGCGCGCTTCTGCGAGCTGCTCGACGAGTTCGCCGGATCCGGCGCCACCCGCTTCCTCGTCATCACCCACCACAGGCTCACCATGGCCCGCATGGACCGGCTGTTCGGCGTCACCATGAGCGAACCCGGCGTCTCCCGGCTGGTGTCCGTCGACCTGGATGCGGCGGAGCGGCTGCGCGCCACGGGCTGAATGCGTCAACGCGTTGTTTCCGAACGGGAAATCACGGCCGCAAAGAGTCGCCGGCCCGCCTTGACACGGCATGGGGCCGTCCGTAAGGTTCGCCCGCTCTTTCGCCCGGCTCCAGGGTCGCCGCGCATGACGGAGGGGCGGTGGTCATGGCCGAGCGAGACCGTCCGTCGGACCTTTCCGACTTGCAGCGGCGGATCGCCGCCGCGCGCGAACGGGACGGGGCCGCGGATCGGCCCGATCCCGGGAAGCGCGCGATGGCGTCCGGATACGGCATGGCCGTCCGGCTGGCGATCGAGATGGTTGCGGCCTTGGGCGTTTCCGTCCTTCTGGGGCTCTGGATCGACGGCGAGCTGGGCACGGCGCCCCTGTTCCTGATCGTCTTTCTGGTCATGGGCATGGGCGCGGGGTTCGTCAACGTCTACAAGACCGTCAGCGGCTTTACCCACGGATCGCTCCGCGGTCCGTCGAAGGACGGAGAGGACCGGGCGCGTGGCGACTGATTCCCAGGGCGGCGGAGGGCACAACCCGCTCGAGCAGTTCGCGGTCGAGACGTGGATCGACATCGACGTCGCGGGTCTGGACCTCGACATCACCAACTCCGCCCGCGTGATGGCCATCGCCACCGCGGCCATCATCGCCTTCACCATGCTCTCGATCGGCAGGCGCTCCATGGTTCCCGGGCGCATGCAGTCGCTGGTCGAGCTCTCCTACGAGTTCATCGCCAACATGATCCGCGACAACGTCGGGAACGAGGGCAGGCCCTACTTTCCGTTCGTGTTCTCGCTCTTCATGTTCATCCTGTTCTGCAACATGATCGGCATGCTGCCGTACAGCTTCACCGTGACGAGCCAGATCGTGGTGACCTTCGGCCTGGCCTTCGTCGTCTTCATCGGCGTCACCATCGTGGGCTTCGTCAGGCACGGCGTCGGCTTTTTCGGCTTCTTCCTGCCCCAGGGCGTGCCGGGCTTCCTCGCGCCCCTGGTCATTCCCATCGAGCTGCTGAGCTACCTGATCCGCCCCGTGAGCCTGGGCCTGCGGCTGTTCGCCAACCTCACGGCGGGCCACACCATGCTCAAGGTGTTCGCGGGCTTCGTCGCGCCGCTGGGCGCCTTCTACATCGTCCCCGGCGCGATCCCGATGGCCGCCGTGGTCGGTCTCACCCTGCTCGAGTTCGCCATCGCGTTCCTGCAGGCCTACGTCTTCGCGGTGCTCTCCTGCATCTACCTGCACGACGCGATCCACATGCACTGAATCACCGGCGGCGCGCGCCGCCACGACGAACCCCAGGACAAAGAGAGGGCATCGGATCATGGAAGTTGAAGCTGCAAAGCTCATTGGCGCCGGTCTGGCGGTGATCGGACTGGGCGGCGTCGGCGTCGGCATCGGCAACATCTTCGCCTCGATGATCTCGTCGGTCGGCCGCAACCCGGCCGCGGCGGGCAGCGTGCAGGGCTTCATGTGGATCGGCTTCGCGCTGGTCGAGGCCGTGGCGCTCTACGCCCTGCTCATCGCGCTGCTCCTGCTCTTCGTGTTCTGATCGCCGCGCCGGTCCGTCCGGCGGGCCGATGCGGCGCGGCGCGAACGGGAAGGTCCGAAGCCCATGCCCCAACTGGAATTCTGGCACTTTCTGCCGCAGTTTTTCTGGCTGGCCGTCTGCTTCGTCACGCTCTACTGCGTGATGGCGTTCGTCGCGCTGCCGCGCATCGGCGGCGTTCTGGCCAGACGCAAGGAGAAGATCGAGGCCGATCTGGACGCGGCCGGGAAGGCGGAGGCCGAGGCCGACGCCGCCATGCGGGCCCACGAAGCCTCGCTGGTCGGCGCGCGCGAGGCCGCCCATGCGGTTCTCGCCGAGGCGGCGGAGGCCGGCGCCGCGGCGGCCGAGGCGCGCCGCCGCGCGCTCGACGCCGAGGTCGCCGGCCGGATCGACGAGGCCCGGCGCGCCATCGACGCGGCCAGGGCCGAGGCCATGGACGGCCTCGCCGGCATGGCCGCCGAGGCCGCGCGCGCCGCCACGGCCAAGCTGATCGGCGCCGCGGTCTCCGACGACGACCTCGCCGGGGCCGTCGCCGCGGCGCGGGAGGGCCGGGCATGAACCGTCTGGTCGAGGACCCCGCCTTCTGGGTCGCCGTCGCGTTCGTCCTCGCCGTCGGCGCCGCCTTCAGGCCGCTTTCGAAGATGGTCCTGGGCGGGCTCGACGCCCGCGGCCGGAAGATCGCCGGCGAACTCGACGAGGCGCGCCGCCTGCGCGAGGAGGCCCAGGAGCTCCTAGCGTCCTACGAGCGCAGGCAGCGGGAGGCCGAACGGGAGGCGGAAGGCCTCGTCGCCGCGGCTCGGGAAGAGGCCGCGCGGCTGGCCGCGCGCGCCGCGGAAGACCTCGAGCGGGAGGTCGCGCGTCGGCGACAGGCGGCCCTGGACCGCATCGCCCAGGCCGAGGCCGACGCCGTGCGCGAGGTCCGCGCCGCCGCCGCCGATCTGGCGCTCCGGGCGACCCGCAAGCTCCTGGACGACAAGATCGGCGAGGCCGAGCAGGCCCGGCTGATCGACGACGCCATCGCCGAAACCGGCAAGCGCCTGCGGTAGGGCGGTTTTCCCGCCGCCTTCATGGCCGCCAGGCCGGCGATGAAGGCGATCCGAACACGCGCCACATGATGGCGACGACGAACGCCAGGGCGGAACCGGACATCCATTCGAGCTGCGACTGGCTCGCCTCGACCCCGGCGATGTCGGTGTCGTGCCGGGGCACGGATTTCGCCGCTTCGCGCGCACGGTCCTCGCTGGCGCCGGCTTCCACCGGCGCCGCGTAGACCTCGCCGTTCATCGCGCTCATCGTTCGGCGTCGCGGGGACGGTATGGCGACGCCGGCGACTTGTCCGCGATTCCAGAGCGGCGCGATGCGCCCGCCCCGCCGTCTCCTCGGGACGCGGACGCGCGGTTGACAGCGTTGGGGGCCGGGGCTAGTCGTTGCGGACATGACAAGATGACGCGGGGCGCGATCTCCGCTTCCGCCGTATCCAGTTTCCGAAACGGGCGGCAGACCGATGAAATCGTCCCACTTCCTGGCCATCGCGCTTGCGGTCGGGGCCACCGTGTGGGTTTTGTCCGGTCAGTTCGGCGACGATGGGCCGGCCACGGCCAGCACGGAGACGGCCGGGGCCGCCGCGGACGGGCGCGCGCCGACCCGGGTCCGGGTGGCTTCCAGCACGGCCGAACCCTATGTCGTGACGCTCTCGGTCACCGGTCGCACCGAGGCCAGCCGCGACGTCGATCTGCGCGCGCAGACCTCCGGCCGGATCGAGGCGATCGAGATTGAGGAAGGCGGGATCGTCGAGGAGGGCGCGGTGGTCGCGCGTATCGCGCTCGACGACCGGCCCGAGCGGCTCGCCCGCGCCGAGGCGCTGGTCGACCGGTTCCGGATCGCGTTCGATGCGTCCTCGGAACTCGCCGAGAGCGGCTGGCGCACGAGAATCGCCAACGCCGAGGCGCGCGCGGACCTGCGCGCCGCCCACGCGGAACTCGCCGCGGTCAGGCTCGATATCGAACGGACACGGATCAGGGCGCCGTTCGCCGGCGTGCTCGACAGCCTCGGCGTCGAGGTGGGCGACGTCGTGAACGACGGCTTCGGCGGCGACGACGCCGTGGGCCGGATCTTCGACATGGACCCCATCGCGGTCGTCGCGGCCGTGAGCGAGCGCGAGGTCGGCCGGCTCGCGGTCGGGGACGCCGGCCAAGCCCGCCTGATCACCGGCGGAACCGTCGACGGGACCGTCCGTTTCATCGGGCGGGTCGCCGAGCCGGAAACGCGCACCTTCCGCATCGAGCTCGAGGTTCCCAACCCGGACCACGCCATTCCGGCGGGCATGACCGCCCATGTCCTGCTGCCGCTGGAGACCGTCCCGAGCCACTTCATATCGCCCTCGGCGTTGTCGCTCGCCGATGACGGCACGCTGGGCGTGAAGGTCGTCGACGCCGACAACACGGTGCGGCGCATGGGGGTGACGATCGTCGCCGCCAGCGCCGACGGTCTCTGGGTCGCGGGCCTGCCCCGCGAGGTCACGCTGATCACCGTGGGCCACGACTATGTCGCGGCGGGCGAAACGGTCGAGCCGGTGGCGGTCGAGGGCTCCAGTTTCTCGAAAGCGTCGTGATCGGGATCATCGACGCGGCGTTCTCGCGGCCGCGCGCGATCCTTCTCACCCTCGTGCTCGTCCTGATCGCCGGCGCGCTGTCCTACATCGCCATTCCCAAGGAATCGGATCCCGACATCGACATCCCGATCATCTATGTCTCGATGTCGCACGAGGGCATCTCGCCGGGCGACGCCGAGAGGCTCCTGATCCGGCCCATGGAGCAGGAGCTGCGCGGCATCGACGGCGTGAAGGAGGTCGCCTCGACCGCCTACGAGGGCGGCGCCAACGTGACGCTGGAATTCGACGCGGGCTTCGACCCGGACGCCGCGATCGACGACGTCCGCGCCAAGGTCGACCTCGCCAGGCCGGACCTGCCCGACGAGACCGACGAGCCGTCGGTCCACGAGGTCAACCTCTCCCTCTTCCCCGTCCTCGTGGTGACCCTGTCGGGCGACGTGCCCGAGCGCAGCCTGCTGAGACTGGCGCGCGACCTGCAGGACGAGATCGAAGGGCTCCCGGAGGTGCTGGAGGCCGCCATCCGGGGCGACCGGGACGAGCTCGTCGAGATCGTGATCGACCCCATGCTGGTCGAAAGCTACGGCCTCGACGCGGTCGAGCTGATCGGCTTCACCGGCCGCTCGAACCGGCTGGTCGCGGCGGGCGCGCTCGACACCGGCGCGGGCCGGTTCGGCGTCAAGGTGCCGGGCCTGATCGAGGGCGCGGACGAGTTGCTCGCGCTCCCGGTCAAGGTGCAGGGCGACGCGGTGACCGCGGTCTCCGACCTCGCCGAGGTGCGCCGCACCTTCAAGGACCCCGAATCCTTCGCCCGCGTCTCCGGCGAATCCGCGCTCGCCATCGAGGTCTCCAAACGGACCGGCGAGAACATCATCGCGACCATCGAGAACGTGCGCCGGGCGGTCGCCGAAGCCAGCGCGGACTGGCCCGAAGGCGTCGAGGTCGCCTTCTCGCAGGACCAGTCCAACAACATCCGCAACATGCTGTCCGACCTTCAGAACAACGTGCTGTCGGCCGTCCTGCTGGTGATGATCGTGATCGTCTGGGCCCTGGGCTGGCGTTCGGCCGCGCTCGTGGGCGTGGCGATCCCGGGCTCGTTCCTGACCGGGATCCTGGTGCTCTCGGCGGCCGGGCTCACCATGAACATCGTGGTGCTGTTCAGCCTGATCCTGGCGGTCGGCATGCTGGTCGACGGCGCGATCGTGGTGACCGAATACGCCGACCGCAAGATGACCGAGGGCCTGCGCCGGCGCGACGCCTACATGACGGCGGCCAAGCGCATGGCCTGGCCGATCGCCGCCTCGACGATGACCACGCTGGCCGCCTTCCTGCCGCTCATGTTCTGGCCCGGCATCGTGGGCGAGTTCATGAAGTTCCTGCCGATCACGCTGATCGCGACGCTCTCGGCCTCGCTCGCCATGGCGCTCGTCTTCGTCCCGACGCTGGGTTCGCTCTTCGGCAAGCCGGGCGCGACCGATCCGAAAAGCGCCATGGCGCTCGCGGCCGACGCGGGGGGGTCGCTGTCGGACGTCGGGGGATTCACCGGCGTCTACCTGTCGGTGCTGCGCGGCGCGCTGCGCCATCCGGCCAAGGTCCTGGCGCTCGCGGTCGCCGTCCTCGTCGGCGTGCAGGCGGCCTATGGCGTGTTCGGCAAGGGCGTCGAGTTCTTCCCCGACATCGAGCCCGAGCAGGCGGTCTTCCAGATCCACGCCCGCGGCAACCTCTCGATCCGGGAACGCGACGCGCTCGTGCGCGAGGTCGAGAGCCGCATCCTCGACATGGAGGAGTTCGAGACCGTCTACACCCGGGTCGGCGTCGGCCGGCGCGGCGGCCCGTCGGACGAGGCCGAGGACGTGATCGGCTCGATCAGCGTCGAGTTGGTCGACTGGGATATGCGCCGTCCGGCCGAACAGATCTTCGCCGAGGTGCTGGAGCGCGCCTCGGACCTCGCGGGCATCGTCATCGAACCGCGCGGCCGGCGGGAGGGGCCGGCCGCGGGCAAGCCGATCCAGGTCCAGGTCTCGGCCGCCGACCCGGCGCTGATCGAGCCCGCCGTCGCGCTGATCCGCGAACGCATGGACGCGACCGCGGGGCTGCGCGACATCGAGGACAGCCGCCCGCTGCCCGGCATCGAATGGGACATCGAGGTCGACCGCGCCCAGGCCGCCAAGTTCGGCGCCGACGTCTCCTCGATCGGCGGCATGGTCAAGCTCGTGACCAACGGGCTTCTCATCTCGACCGTGCGGCCCGGGGATTCCAGGGAGGAGATCGATGTGCGCGCGCGTTTCTCCGATGAATGGCGCACGCTGGACCAGCTCGACCGGCTGCGCATCCAGACCTCGCTCGGCCAGGTGCCGCTCTCCAACTTCGTCACGCGCTCGGCCGCGCCCCAGGCCGGAACGATCGAGCGGATCGACGGCCGGCGCGTCATGACCGTCAAGGCCGACATCGAGGAAGGGGTCCTGGCCGACGCCATGGTCCGGGAGCTTGCCGCCTGGATCGCGGAGGCGCCGCTCGACCCGCGGGTCGATGTCGGCTTCCGCGGCGAGAACGAGGACCAGGAAGAGGCGGCCCAATTCCTCATGAAGGCCTTCGGCGTGGCGCTCTTCCTGATGACGATCATCCTGGTCACCCAGTTCAACAGCTTCTATTCGGCCTTTCTCATCCTGTCGGCGGTCGTCATGTCGACCATCGGCGTGATGATCGGGCTGCTCGTCACCGGCAGGCCCTTCGGCATCGTGATGTCGGGGATCGGGGTGATCGCGCTCGCGGGTATCGTGGTCAACAACAACATCGTGCTCATCGACACGTTCGACCGGCTCAAGCGGACCGTCGCGGACCCCATGGAGGCGGTCCTGCGCACCGGCGCCCAGCGTCTCAGGCCCGTGCTGCTCACCACGATCACCACGATCCTGGGGCTGACGCCCATGGTCATGCAGGTCAACATCGACTTCTTCGGCCGCGCGGTGCAGGTCGGCGCGCCCTCGACCCAGTGGTGGGTCCAGCTCTCCAGCGCCATCGTCTTCGGCCTGGCCTTCGCGACCATGCTGACGCTGATCGTCACGCCGTCCGCGCTCATGCTGCGCGAGAATCTGAGCCGCCGCCGGCGCGGGCCGGCCGCGCCCGCCCGCCCGGCGCCGCCTCGGGCCGAGCCGCAACTCGGCGCCTGAGCGCCCGCGATATCCGGCGACCGGGGCCGGCGAGGCCCCGCCTTTCCGGAAAGCCCCGCGGTCCCGCCTACACCAGCGCGCGGATGGCGGCGATGCGGTCGGGCGTGGTGGCGCGGCAGCCGCCCACGACGCGCGCGCCGTCGTCGAACCGGCGCCGGGCGAAGGCCGCGAGCCGGTCCGGCCCGTGGCTGGCGGTGTCCAGGCTGTGGAAGTGGCCGCCCTCGGCGACGTTCTCGTCGGATTCGCCGTAGCCGATGTTGGGATAGGCGCCGACCGGCCCGTCGAAGGCGGCCCGGAGCCTCGGCGGGCCCGCATCGACATGCTCGGGCGGCGAGCACATGAGGAGGATCGCCTCGACCGGGCGGTCGCCGAGCGCCGTCACGAGGTCCTCGAAGCTCTCGCCGTGCCGCATGGCGCCTTCGGCGGTGACGTGGCGCACGCCCGGCATGACCGGAAGGCCGGCCCCGCTCACCGCGTCGACCGCGGCGACGCAGTCCTCGATCCAGCCGACGTATTCGGGGAGGATGACGTCGACCCCGGCCAGCACGCGCGCCCGCATCGCGAACTCGCGCGGCAGGTCCTCGCGGTCGACCGGCGCCGCGTCGCGCCCGCCGTAGGGCGGGGCCATGCCGCCGGCGACATAGGCCCGGGGCCGCGGGCGGTCGCGCGCCTCGATGGCGATCTCGCCCGCCATGCGGGTGTAACGCTCGGCCTCGTCGGCCAGGCCGACCGGTCCGGGCTTCACCCTGTTGGTCCAGAAGCTGTTGCGGGCGGCGCGCGCGATTGCGCACGGCGCGCCAAAGCCGGCCCAACCGGCCAGAGGACAACCCGGCGACACTCCACGGCTAGACGTCCACCTCGACGAAGCGCATGGCCTGGCGGGCGGCGCGGCGCACCATCTTGCGGCGCACCGGCGAATGGAGCAGGCGGTTGAGCGCGGCGAGCGCCAGTTCGCCCGCCCGCCCGGTCTCCCGCGAGGCCGCCAGGTTGCGCGCCGCCGCCGCCGTCTTCACCAGATGGACGGAGACGATGTATTCGTCCTGGCCGTGGTCGAAGAGGGTCCGGGCGACCTCGGCGAAGAAGGCGTCCGGGTCGGCGACCGTCCAGTCGTCCGGGTCCACGGTCTCGTCCCGGTGCGCGATGTTGCGGCCGGAAAAGCAGGCCATCTGCAGCAATCCCGCCGGCCACAGATCCGGATACTTCGAGCAGAGGGCGAGAACCGCGTCGGCGAAGGTGAGGCCGTGGGTCAGGTCGAGCCAGCCGAAATCGCCGCCGTAGGGCCGGTCGAGGTCGTCCAGGAACCTCAGGTCGAAGCGCACCATGTTGAGCGCGTTGGCCGCGAGCAGGCCGCGGAAGAGGTCGAGCGCGGGCGCGGCGCCGTGCTCGGCGGTGAACGCGACCGCCTTGTTGGCGTTCAGCCCGGCGTAGTCCGCGGCGGCGGGCGCCGACCCGTTGGGCTTCGATCCGAAGCTTTCCAGCGCCGCGCCGTAGCCGCGGAACTCGGGGATCAGGTCCTCGCGGAAGGCCGACGTCAGGCCGCGCGCGAGCGAAACCAGGAGCGGCTCGGCGATATCCTCGCCCAGCCGGCGGATCAGCGCGCCGGCCTTGACGACGTAGATCGCACAGTGGCCGAAGTCGGCGTAGTGGGCCAGCGCGGCGCGGGCCAGGCCGCGCTCCATGGCGCTCCAGGCGTCGCCCGTGGCGACCGCGCCCCGGGTCAGACGGATGGCGCGGGCCTCGTCCTCGTCCTCGACGGCCCGGACGAAGGCTTCCTCGTCCCAGTCCTCGACGCCTTCCGCGTAAGCGTAGATGCGCTCGCGCAAGGTGTCGTCGGACATGTGGCCGATCGACTCTAGGAGACAGATGAGCCGGTTTTCGGGTTCGCCCGCGTGCTCGTCGTGGAGCGCGAGCCAGTCGGCCGCGCCGGCGTAGGCGTGGGTCCAGCCGAATTCCATCCTGTCGTGCGACCAGCGGATCGCCTCCTTGACGGCGACCGTGGGATCGACGCCGAGCCGCGCGATCCGGGCGATCTCGCGCGCCAGCCGCTCGTAGTCGTGGTCGACGAAACCCTGTTTCAGACCCTCGAGCGACTTCGCCAGCCGCTCCTCGACGGGCGGGTCGACGATCTCGATCCAGACGTCGCCGCCGCGGATCTCGACCGGGTAGACGCGCAGCTTGTCGCCGTCGCGCTGGTTCTCGCCCGTCTCCAGGTCGAACTTCCAGTTGTGCCAGTTGCAGGTGAGCAGGCAGCCCCCGTCGAGCGTGCCCTCGCGCAGCGGGTAGCCCTCGTGGGGGCACCGGTTGTTGCAGGCGTAGACGCCCTTCGCGGTGTCGAAGAGGGCGATCTGGCGGCCGTCGAGGCGGAAGACGGCGCGGCCCTTTCGCCGGAGCTCCTCGAGGCCGGCGGCCTTGACCCAACCCTGGAACATCGTCGCGCCTCCCCTGTCGTCCGGTACAAATTTAGAAATAAACCGCTTTCTCTTCAAGACGCGGCGCGACCGGCTTACCGCGTTCGGCGCCGGCCTGTAGAGTGCCGCGCGCATGGCGGTGGACAGCGCGACGGCGGTCCTGGAGGTCCGCGACCTGACCTGCGAGCGGGGCGGCCGGCGCCTGTTCGCGGACCTGTCGTTCGCCCTCGGCCCGGGCGATGTCCTGGTCCTTCGCGGACCCAACGGAAGCGGCAAGACCAGTCTGCTGCGCCTCGTCGCCGGGCTGCTCGCGCCGGCCGCCGGCCGGGTGCGCTGGCGGGGCCGCGACACCCGGGACGAACCCGGGCCGTGGCGCCGCGCCATGGCGTTCGCGGGCCACGAGAACCCGGTCAAGCCGGCCCTCACCGCGCGCGAGAACCTCGCCTTCTGGATCGGCCTCGAAGGCGGCGCTTCCGTCGACGGAGCGCTCGAGGCGCTCGGCCTGGACGGTCTGGCGGACCTGCCCGCGGCGGTGCTGTCGGCGGGGCAGCGGCGGCGCCTGACGCTCGCGCGGCTCGCGGCCCGGCCCGGCGGATGCTGGCTGATGGACGAACCGGAGGCCGCGCTCGACGCCGCCTCGGCCGCGCGTCTGGCCGACCTCGTCGCGGCGCACCGGGACCGCGGAGGCGTGACGCTCGTGGCGACCCACGACGGGGGGGCCTTCGGCCGGGTCCGGACGCTCGCCCTGGGCGGGGAGCCGTGAGCGCGTTCTGGACGCTCGTGCGCCGCGACGTGACGCTGGCGGTGAGGCGGGGCGGCGAGGCGGCCCTGACGCTCGGGTTCTTCGTCGTGACGGTCGCGCTGTTCCCGTTCGGGGTCGGACCCGATCCGGCGCTGCTCGGGCGCATCGCGGCGGGCGTCGTCTGGGTCACCGCCCTGCTCGCCGCGACCGTCTCGCTCGACCGCCTGTTCCGTCCCGACCTCGAGGACGGCTCGCTCGACCTCCTGGCGCTCTCTCCCCTGCCCCTGGAAGCGGCGGTCCTGGCCAAATGCCTGGCGCACTGGCTCGTCACGGGCCTTCCCGTCACGCTGCTGTCGCCTCTCATGGCGGCGATGCTGCGGCTCGACGGCGCGGCCCACGGGCCGCTGGCCGTGTCGCTCGCCGTCGGCACGCCGGCGCTCAGCCTGACCGGCGGGATCGGCGCGGCGCTGGTGCTGGGCGCCCGGCGCGGCGGCGCGCTCTGCGGCCTCCTCGTGTTGCCGCTCTTCATCCCCGTTCTGGTGTTCGGCGTCTCGGGCGTCGAGGCCGCCCAGGCGGGCCTGCCGGCGCTGCCCCATATCCTGATCGAGGCCGCCATCCTGGTCGCGGCCGTTCCGCTCGCGGCCTTCGCCGGCGCCGCCGCCCTGCGGCTCGCGCTGGAGTGATCGCGGTTGGACGCGACGCCATGCGCCGTGTAGTCAGCCCGCGTCCGTCCGGGGAGCGCCGCCGACGTGCCCTCGTTCCCGCATAGCCTCGCCAGTCCCGCCCGCTTCCGGCGGTTGAGCCGGCGCGTCCTGCCCTGGGCCTCGGCCCTGGCGGCGGGCCTTCTCGGCGTCGGCCTGGTCTGGGCGCTGGGCTTCGCGCCGCCCGACTACCAGCAGGGCGATACGGTCCGCGTCATGTACATCCACGTGCCCGCGGCCTGGATGGCGATGCTCTGCTACGCGGTCATGGCCGCGCTCTCGGCGTCCTTCCTCGTCTGGAAGCACCAGCTCGCCGATCTCGCCGCGCGCGCGTCCGCCCCCATCGGCGCCTGCTTCACGGCGGTCGCGCTCATCACGGGGAGCCTCTGGGGCAAGCCGACCTGGGGCGCCTACTGGGTGTGGGACGCGCGGCTCACGTCGGTCCTGGCGCTGTTCTTCCTCTACCTGGGCCACATGGCGCTCGCCGGCGCCTTCGACGACAGGGAGCGCGGCGGCAGGGCCGCGGCGATCCTCGCGGTGGTGGGCGCGGTGAACCTGCCGATCGTCAAGTTCTCGGTCGACTGGTGGAACACGCTCCACCAGCCCGCGAGCGTGCTGCGCCTCGACGGTCCCGCCATCCACGGGTCCATGCTGTGGCCGCTGCTGACGATGGCGGCCGGTTTCGCGGCGTTCTACGTCGCCGTGCTGCTCGTGCGCATCGACGGCGAATCCGCCGCGCGTCGCGTCGAGGTCCTGACGCGGCGGCGGGCGGCGGGCGCCTAGGGCGGCGGCCATGGCGGAGTTCCTCGACATGGGGGGTCACGCGGCGACGGTCTGGCCCGCCTACGGCGCGGCGGCGGCGATCCTGATCGGCCTCGTCGTCGCGAGCGTCCGGCAGGCGAGCCGCGGGCGGGCCGAGCTGGAGCGTCTGGAAGGCGGGACCGGGGAGCGGGGCGGCCGATGACGCGCAAGCGACGGCGCATGGCCTTCCTGGCCGCGGGCCTCGCCTGCTTCGCGCTCGCCGCCGCGCTGGTCCTCGCGGCGCTCGAGGACAAGGTGACGTTCTTCTATTCGCCCTCCGACCTCGCGGTCGAGCCGGTCGGGCCGGACGCGCGCATCCGTCTGGGCGGGCTGGTCGTCGAAGGCAGCGTCGCCAGGACCGGGGACGGGCTCACCACCACGTTCGAGCTGACCGACGGCGCGGCCTCGGTTCCGGTCTCCTACACCGGCGTCCTCCCGGACCTGTTCCGCGAGGGCCAGGGAATCGTCGCGGCCGGCCGCCTCGTCGGCGGCGCCGCGGGCGCGCGGGTCCCGGACGCGGTCTTCATGGCCGACGAGGTCCTGGCCAAGCACGACGAGACCTACATGCCGCCCGAAGTGGCCGAGGCGCTCGTGGAGGCCGGCTACTGGCGGGAGGACCCGCCGCGATGACCCCCGGCGCCGCGATGACGCCCGGCGCCCGGCGCGCCGTGGCGCGCTGGCTCGCGGTCGTGGCGGCGCTGGTCTTCGTCACGGTCGTGGTCGGCGGCGTCACGCGGCTGACCGGGTCCGGGCTTTCCATGACCGACTGGCGGCCGGTCACCGGGTGGATTCCGCCGATGAGCGAAGCCGAGTGGCGGGCCGAGTTCGCGCGCTACCGGGCCTCGCCCGAATACCGGACGGTCAACCGGGGCATGGCGCTCGACGGCTTCAAGACGATCTTCTGGTTCGAGTTCTCCCACCGGGCGCTGGGCCGGATCGTCGCGCTGGCCTTCTTCGTTCCCTTCATGGCGTTCCTTCTGGCCCGCGGGCTCGATCCGCCGACGGCGCGGCGCCTGTGGCTGCTCCTCGGCCTGGGCGCGCTCCAGGGGGCCGTCGGCTGGTTCATGGTGAAGAGCGGCCTGGTCGACCGTCCCAGCGTGAGCCACTACCGGCTCGCCATGCATCTGGCGCTCGCCTTCCTGATCTACGGCGGCCTCGTCTGGACGGCCGCCGGGCTGGCGCGCGACCCCGACTACGGGCCGGCCGAGCGCGCCGTCGCCGGACAGCGCCGGAGGGCGGCGGCGCTGCTGGCGCTGGTTTCGCTGACCGTCGTGTCGGGCGCCTTCGTCGCCGGGCTCGACGCCGGGCTCCATTACAACACGTTCCCGCTCATGGACGGCCGCTTGGTCCCCGCCGACTACCTCGCCGGTGAACCCGTGTGGCTCAATCCGTTCCAGAATGTCGCGGCGGTCCAGTTCAACCATCGCCTGCTGGCCGTCGCGACCGTGCTCGCCACGGTCGTCTGCCGGTTCGGGCTGGCGCGGTCGTCCCCGACGCGCGGGACCCGCATGGCCGCCGGGGCGCTCGCCGCCACGGCCGTCCTCCAGGCCGGTCTCGGCGTCGCCGCCCTGCTGGCCTACGTCCCGGTCTGGCTGGGCGCTCTGCACCAAGCCGGCGCGCTGGCGCTGTTCACGCTGGCGGTCCTGTTGCTCGCCAGCCTGCGCCAGCGGGCGGGCCCGGCCGGATAGGAGGCGAGCGATGACCCGCACCGTCATGGGCCCGTGCCCCGGACCGGGCGGACCGGCTACGCCATCGCCACCGTGTCGCTCGATGTCGGATCGGTCTGCCCGGCGGCCGCCCGGCCGGGCGGCTCGACAAGCGTTCAGTCCCGCAGGGCCCGGCCGACCGCGAGGAAGCAGCGCGCGGTGTCGGCGTCGACGGTCTCGTCGGTCGGCAGCGGCTGGGACGCGAACTTGGCGATCACCAGGCTCGCCGCCGGGTCGATCCAGAGGTACTGGCCGAAGACGCCGATGCCCGTGTAGCAGCCGTGCTCGTCGCCCACGATCCACCATTTGTTGCGGTAGCCGCCGCGCGGGTTGGCGGCCGCTCCCTCGCCGGCGGCCCAGGCCGCCCTGTCGGCGTTGAACCGGGTGTCGGCCACCCAGGCTTGGGGCGCCACCTGGCGGCCGTTGGCCTGGCCTTCTTCCAGCATCATCTGGCCGACGCGCGCCAGATCGCGCAGGCAGACGCACACGCCGCCCGCGGCGCGCGGCGCGCCCAGCCGGTCGACCGTGACGTAGCCGTCGAACTCGGCGCCCATGGGGCGCCACAACAGCTCGCCGACCGCCTCGGCGTAGGGCCTGCGGGTGACGCGCTCGATCGCCCAGCCCAGCATGTCGGTGCAGGGCGAGACGTAGTGGAAGGCGGCACCGTGCTCGCCCCGTTTCTTGAGCGTCGTCATCCAGGAGCGCAGGTCGCCCGGGTCGGACGGATCGGACGGCGGCTTCCAGCCCGAGACCTCGCGGTATTCCGCGATGAGGCCCGCGTCGGCGAGATAGTCCTCGGTGAAGTCGACGCCGGCCGTCATGTCGAGCAGGTGCTGGAGCGTGCAGTCCTCGAAGGCCGACCCCTTCACCTCGGGGATCAGGTGGCCGACGCCCCGGCCGGGGTCGAGTTCGCGGCGCTCGACCAGGATCCCGACCGCCAGCGCGGCGATCGATTTCGAGATCGACATCAGGATGTGCGGCCGGTGGTCCAGGAGCTCGCCGCGGTAGTGCTCCATGACGATGCGGCCATGGTGCAGCACGCAGACGCCGTCGGTCTCGTGGCGGTCGAGGAACCGGGCGAAGGTCGTCTCCGCGCCCGTGCGGTCCGTGTAGGCGATGGCCGACAGGTCCCGCGGCGCCCGCTCCAGCGGCGTCGCGGGTTCCCGCCCGCGCCAGATCCGGGCCGAGGGGACGAGCTCGTCGACATGGCTGTAGGCCCAGCGGTTGTGGGGCGGGGTGCGCCAGTTCGCCAGCGTGACCTGCTCGTCGGGCGCGGCCGGGAAGGTCCGCGTCGGGTCGCCGCCGGGCATCTCAGCCTCCCAGTTCGCGGGCGATGGCCCCGAAGGCGCGTTTCATGTCGTCGAAGAACTTCTCCTCGAAGGGCGCGGGATGGGACGAATGCTTGGCGCACACCACGCCGGCGGCCGGGTCGACGAACAGCATCTGGCCGTGGATGCCGATCCCGAAGAAGGGCCGGCGCCCGTCCTCGAGGTCGGTGTACCACTTCGAGCGGTAGTGGCAGCCCGGCAGCGTCCCGGCGAAGTCGCCCCGGTCCCAGGCGCCGGCGTCGCCGTTCTCGCGGAAGTCGCGGATCCACGATTCCGGCACGATGCGCCGGCCGTTCATCACGCCGTTCTGGAGGTGGAGCTGGCCGAAGCGCGCGAGGTCGCGGGTCGCGACGCACAGCCCGCCGTCGGTCTGCGGCGCGCCCAGCCGGTCGAGGGTGACATAGGCGTCGAACTCCGCGCCCATGGGCCGCCAGATCTCGCGGCTCAGCAGCGTGGCGAAGTCCGTCCCGCCCGCGCGCTCCAGGATCCATCCCAGGAGGTCGGTGTTGGTCGAAACGTAGTGGAAGACCGCGCCGTGCTCGCCCGCGGGCCGCATGGTGGCGATGTAGGCGCGCAGGTTGTCGGGCGCGCCTTCGCGGTGGGGCCGCCAGCCCGCGGCGATGTCGAGCAGGCCGATGTCGCTCATCGGGTTGTCGTAGTCCTCGTCGTAGTCCATGCCGACGGTCATGTCGAGGACATGGCGCACCAGCGCGCCGTCGTAGGCCGAGCCGGCGACCTCGGGGACGATGTCGGTGACCCGGTCGTCCGGGGAGACGAGCCCGCGCTCGGCCAAGACGCCCGCGAGCGTCCCGGCGAAGGACTTGGTGACCGACATGAGCAGGTGCGGCTCGTGGGGTTCGACGCCGTCGCCGTAGCGCTCGGCGACGAGCGCGCCCCGGTGGAGCGCGACGAAGCCGTCGGTGTAGCCGTCGTCCAGAACCTGCTTGACCGTGAGCGTCGCGCCCCCGGCGTCCGCGAAGGCGATGTCGTCGAGATGGACCGGGCGGACCGGCAGGTCCGCGACCGCGCCGTCGCCGCGCCACACGTTGGCCGTGGGCAGCATGCGCCGGAGGTCGCGGAAGGCCCAGCGGTTGAAGGGCCCTTGCTGCATGTTCTCCAGCGTGACCTGCTCGTCCGGCGCCGCCGGAAAGGTCCGCATCAGGCGCGGCGTCTCGCTCATGGCGTTCTCCCATCTCGTCCACTATCCGACCACACGAGTTGTCTGATAGATCGCAAATCAGTTATCAGTTCAACTCCAAGCGTTGGGCTAAACTTTGACAGTAACTATTATCTGGCTCCGCATCGAGCCCAACTCTTGTCACATCGCGAGCGCGTTCTGCGTTGCCGATGTTCAGGTAGAGCCAAGCCAAACGAGAGCACTCGGTGCCCGAGAATTCGTCTAGGTGCTGTTCCATGACGTGGGCTACACGTTCGAGAAACTCCCGCACTTCTGGCGACCATGCCTCATTCACTCCTTGATCCTTGAGGTCTCGAATACGGAAATTGATGCGACCAGCCAGATTGCCCAAATCCGACACGTCAGCTGTAGGCAACAACGCAGCTTCGCAAATGGCATGAATCTCCTCTACTACATCCCCACTCAATTGACACAGCCCAGCTAATTTCATCCAGCCAGTGTGCCTGTCAACAACTTCGGCTTTTCTCAAAAAATCCCTGACATATGTCTTTGCTTGATCAATCGCATCTGCATTAGTGTCAACTTCCATAACCAAATCCGCCATACGCATATACGTCTTAGGAAAACGGTTTGCGACATAATCCAGAATTGGTAATACCTTTTCCAGTTCACCTGGTCGATCATTCACGCGTCTCGAAACGGTTTGAATTAGGTTTTCTATGCGAGGGAAAACTCCATGTCGAGTGTCTTCACGTCTTCCCGATCCGAACTCCATAAGAATTTTTCGGTCTTCCTCAACGGCTATCTTGTATGGACTTACTTCTAATTCACGTCGACCATAAATTGCCGCAGCCAGAGGCACATCCACAAACCTCTCGTTGTCTCGATCTGAAGTACTGCTAGATACTAAGGAGAATCTTATCAGTTCATCTAATGCACGTTTGACATCAAAGCGTTCAGTTTCCGGTCGAAGGGAAACAGCTTCGACAGCCACTTCTGGCACCACTACTCTCCAACTGCATAGCAATAAAAATACTCGTTGTGCAGCAGGACTAAGCGCATTATATGTTCGCCTAAACAATGCATCCAAAAGATTATCGGAGGATGCAATAATCCGTTTA
Source organism: uncultured Alphaproteobacteria bacterium (assembly GCA_958295695.1). Lineage (GTDB taxonomy): Bacteria > Pseudomonadota > Alphaproteobacteria > SP197 > SP197 > SP197. Next base: position 600,896 of record OY282363.1, read on the forward strand.
GGATTAACAGCTTTTCCCTCCTTGGCAACTTGTCCAAGCAATATCTTGATCACATATGGATGACCCTCAGACTCCTGCACAAGTTCCCATTTATTATTACTACTCAAAATTTTATCGATGTCCAGCCATTTCGCGTGTCGATCAATCAACTCAAGCGCCTCATCATCCTGCATACCATCAATTTCAATCGGATAATCTCCCAGAAAATCCCTAAATCGAGTTGTTATAAGAACTTTATTTGGGGAGCGAATATGCGTATCCAGCCATTCAACAGTGTCGACAGGGCTTTGTAGAGTTTCAAAATTGTCCAATACAAATAATGTGCTTCCAGCGGCACCATAAGACATGCAGTCTTGAAAGTAGACATCCGAATCAAATCCTCTCTTCCGACATGCGGATGGTTCCATAAGATCTACTACGATACGCGATATGTCGCGCTGGGTGAACACACGTCGAGACACGTGCTTTGGGCCGGAGTTCAACAAGTCGATGTCCCGAGCACTTATCCAGAGAATCACTTCATATGGTGCCGGATCTCGAGTGGAGATGGCATGGACTGCCTTTAATGCAATTGTCGTCTTTCCGATACCACCAGGACCTGTCAAGGTAACGATTGGATGTCTATCTTGCTTCAGGAGCTCGTCGATGAGCTGTCCTTCAAGATTGGGCCGGGCAATGTTGAGCGATGGCAAAGGAGGTACGTTAGAAAAGGTGTTACCCATAGGCTCAAGGATGTTACTTCCCTCTGTCTCGCTCTGTGGGAGGCCAGTGGGTGGGGCTGACCACGCCGAGCCATCACGTTCACGCCGGTCGTTCGTTACATATGACAACGACTCAAACTTCTTTTTTTGATATTTACCATTAGGAAGCCAAATATCACTCAGATCGGAGTCACTGAAAACTAGAGGAACATTCACGAAACCAGAACCATCGAGGTGCATGTAAACACCATCAGAAAGGCGTTCCCCACGTGTTTTCCTGAGATAATCAAATGACGTACAGTCATTCAAAAGTGGTGATACCCTATATTTTCCAGACAAATTTTGATGAAGATAAGCCCATGGCAGTTCGAAAAGCTTCATCTTTTTGGTGACAATTGAGAGTGATTCGTCTAGATATGGACATGCTTTACCACATTGATTTGCAGTTGTGGCGCCATGTCCACGAGTTCCGTTGCGAATCTCGACTACCACATCGAAATAGCGCCGGAGAGGCACTTTTGAGCTAATTCTCTCAATGTTCACTTCGAGCTCAATTGAAGCACAAGATAAAGAATTCACACATTCGTAGCGCCAATCCCCAGGGCCTACTCTCTCGGTTAACTCCCGAGCAAGGTTGCGAGCGTTTGGTAGTAAAACTTGGGATGGTGGACCAACCAATGCTGTGTTCAATACAGTTGTCCATGTGCCGAGAGAGTCGGCACGAACAAGTTTATGTTCTAGAGTGTACCTGTGTCGATCTGAGTCCTCTCCAATACATGAAACCATTCCAGAGACTACGATTTTTGTGATGTATTCGAGTTTCAACATTAAAGCGTTGAAGTAGGCATAATCGCCTTCTTCACGATCGAGTGCAATTCGACGATCAATACGATCAAACAGGGAACTATCTGCCATTGGAGTCACTCTACTGTAGGCCGACGACCCGTGGAAGGCCGTTATCTGCATTGCTTCATACTGCCCCATCCAGAGCACGAGTCAATTCCTTATGTGTGCTTTCCTGTTCTGTCCTGCTGTCGCCCGCTGCGCTATGCCAGCGTGGACATGGTGTAGCGCCGTCCCGTCCCCGAAACGCCGCGAGGTTCCGATGCGCGCCGGTCCCCTACCCGACCACGACGAGGCGCTGGCCGGGCTTCTGGGCGACCGTCTCTCGACCGGCCGGGCGGAGCGCGAGCGCCGCACGCCGTGGCGTTCCCGGAGACGACCGGGGAAGTCGCCGAGGCCCGGCGGCTCGACGAACGGCCGATCCACGGGGCGTTCGCCATGGGCGGGACGTCGACCGGCGGGCCGGCGTCAGCCCTTGCTGCAGGACCCGCCGCCCAGGACGCAGAACCTGGCGCAGTGGGGGTGGTTGAGCGCCACCGGGCCCGAGGCCTCGGCCAGCGTTCCGCCCAGCTCGAACTCCGGGTCGTAGGGCAGGAGCGTGCAGGCGACGACGGCCGGCTTCTCCGCGCCCCTGCGCTTCACCACCATGCGCGAGCTGGCGCACATGACGTCCGAGGGATCGACGCCCAGGATGTCCCAGCAGGCGGCGGTGATCTCGGGCGTGTCGGCGGTCTCGTCCATCTCGGGGAAGAGCACGAGCTCGACGGGATCGTCCGCGTCCACCTCGATGCCCATCTCGGCGACGAAGGCGCGGAACCCCTCGCGCAGGCTCGCCTCGTCCTCCTCCCAGCGGGTGCGGCCGGCGAGATGGACGGCGAAGCCGTTCTCGCCCAGCCAGCGCAGCCCCTCGATCATCGGCCCCCACGAGCGCTTGCCGCGTTCGAGCTCGTGGCGGACCCTGGTGTAGTGGTCGACCGAGACCCGGAGCGTCATCCGCCCGCCGTAGCGGTCCCGGAGATCGAGCAGGGCGTCGGCGCACTTCATCATCGGGCGCATGGCGTTGGTCAGGATCATCGCGCGGAAGCCGCGCCGGAGCGCGTCGCCGGCCATCGCCATGAACTCGGGGTTCATGAAGGGCTCGCCGCCGGTGAAGCCGATCTCCCGGACGCCCAGGCCGTCCCTCTCGATCTCGTCGAGATAGGCCGCCACCTCGGAGGCGGCGATGTAGGCCAGCCGGTCGTTCAGGGGGCTCGACTCGATGTAGCAACCCGCGCAGGCCAGGTTGCACAGCGTCCCGGTGTTGATCCAGAGCGTCGCGAGGCCGCGCAGCCCGACCGAGGCGCGCCGCGCGCCCGTGGCGGTGACGCCGGGGTCGGCGAACTTCGCCGCCGGAACGATCGACGTTTCCACAGTCATGAGCCGCACCCGAACCGCCGCGACGGACCATGATGGCTCCGGGCGCGTTTGGCAAATCGCGACGCGGACAGGTCGCGTCCCGGTCCGGAATCCCGGGGCCGCGCGCCCCTTCGATACGCCCTCCTGCGGAGGGCTACTCAGGGTGAGGGAGTTTTGGGGTGAGGAGGAAACAAGAACCCCCCGTCCCGGCCTCCTCCCCCCGTCCCGAGTAGGCCCGAAGGGCCGTATCGAGGGACGCCGCTCGCGGGAAGCTCCGGACCGGGACACGCCGCGCCGCGCCCGCCATGCGCCGGATCGTGGAAGCGGGATGCTTGACAACCCACGAGGGGACAGGGGCGCTGTCCGCGCCCTGCCCGCGGGGGACCGGCCCTCCGCCCTTGAAAGCCGCCCCGCGGCCCCGGGATTCCAAACCGGGACGCCACCGCCCGCCGTCCCTCGATACGGCGCTGGCGCGCCTACTCGGGATGAGGGGAGGAGGCCGGGACGAGGGGAGTCGCGCCTCGTTCCCATCCCGAACACCCCTCACCCACCTAAAACACCCCTCACCCTGAGTAGCGCTCCCGCGGGGGCGCGTATCGAAGGACGCGCGACACGGCCAACAGCCCGACACGACCAGAACTTCGGGGCGGGCCCCGGCCGCGCCGATCGGACGGGCCGGTTGCGCCGCGGGACGGGCGGGACCACAATGGCCGGCGGCATGGAGACGGAGGGTCCGCGATGGGTCGACTCGCCATGGCGCCGGTCACGCCCGCCATCGGCGCCGAGGTTTCGGGCGTCGATCTGGGCCGGCCCCTCGACGACGAGACGTTCGGCGCGCTGCGCGACGCCTGGATGGACCGCCTCGTGCTCTTCTTCCGCGACCAGACCCTCGACCCCGCCGCGCTGCAGAGGCTGGGCCGTCGCTTCGGTCCGCTGCACGTCCACCCCCAGGGCGACGTGGAAGGCCGCGAGGGCGTCCTCCGCATCCACGCCGACCGCGACTCGAAGACCTACGCGGGCCGCCGGTGGCACGCCGACGTGACCTGCGACGCCGAACCCCCGCTCGCCAGCATCCTCCACATGCACCGGGTCCCCGAGGCCGGCGGCGACACCCTGTTCGCCAGCATGTACGCCGCCTACGAGGCGCTCTCCGGGCCCATGCGGCGCCTGCTCGACGGCCTCGAGGCGGCGCACGCCAGCGAGCACAACTACGCGGGCTACCACGGCACCGCGCCCGAGGAGACCCGCGACGGCGGCTATCCCGCCGCGGTCCATCCCGTCGTGGCCCGGCACCCGGCGACCGGGCGCAAGGCGCTCTACGTCAACGAGATCTTCACGACCCACATCGTCGGGCTGGAGCCCGCGGAGAGCCGGTCCCTGCTCGACTTCCTCTACGCGCACATCGGCCAGCCGCGCTTCCAGTGCCGCTTCCGCTGGCGGCCCGACTCCGTCGCCATGTGGGACAACCGCGCGGCCCAGCACATGGCGTTGTTCGACTACTGGCCCGAGACGCGCTCCGGCCACCGGGTGACGGTCCGGGGCGAACGGCCCAGGCCCGTCTGAGGCGGAGCGGGCTCCTTCGGCAAGCTCGGGGCCGTCCCTCGATACGGCCCTTCGGGCCTACTCGGGACGGGGGGAGTTGTGCTTCGTTCCCATCCAAAATACCCCTCACCCCGGGTAGCCCTCCGAAGGAGGGCGTATCGAAGGGCGGCGGGAGGATCGCCGGTCCGGCGGCCCGTGGGGCGGGCGGTTCAGGCACACCACGCGCCAGGTCTCGGGATGGCCGTCGCCGCCGGCGAAATGGTCGATGCGGGTGAGGGAGAGGTTGTCGGTGGCGAACCGCAGGCCCGCTTCGGGATCGAGGTCGAGCGCGAGGGCGAGCGCCGCGCGGATCGTGCCGCCGTGGGCGACGGCGACGATGTCCCGGCCGGCCCAGTCCCCGGTCAGGCGGCGGATCGTCCGGCCCGTCCGGACGCGGAGGTCGGCGAAGCTCTCGCCGCCCGGCGCGCGGTGCGTCGCCGGCGCGAGCCAGAAGCGGTGGGCCGTGGGCAGGGCGCGGATCTCGTCGTAGGTCATGCCGTGCCAGTCGCCGAAGTCCTGCTCGCCCAGGTCGGCCTCCTCCCGCGGGTCGATCGCGCGTCCGCCGGCCGCGGCGATGGCCGCCGCCGTCTGCCTGGCGCGTCCCAGGCGGCTCGTCACCCACCGGGCGTCCATCGGCAGGATGGCGTGGAGCGCCTCGTAGCTCGGCGGATCGTCGGTGTCGGCGTCGGGATCGGTCGAGCCGTAGACCCGGCCCCGGTTCCCGGTGACGGGCGCATGGCGCACCCACCACCAGCGGGTCTGGACCACGGCCGGCGCCTACAGCGCGGCCGCGGCGGCGGCGAGCACGCCGATCTCCGCGGCCTGCTGGACGGCGCCCAGCACGTCGCCGGTCCGGCCCCCGAAGGCGCGTCCGGCGAGCCACGCCATGGCGAAGGCCGCGCCGCAGCCCCCGGCGACCGCCGGGAGCCAGGCCCAGGGCAGGAGCGCGACCAGGACGACGACGCCGGCCAGGGACAGCGCGGCGACGGTCTCCCCGAACTCCGGCGCGCCGGCGGCGGCGCCCAGGCCGTCCTCGCGGGCGGGCGGCATCGCGCGCATCGCGACCGCGACGCAGGCCCGCGAGAGCGCGCCGGCGGCCACCAGCGCCGCGACCGCCGAGGCCGGATCGGCGAGTTCCGCGAGCGCGCCGATCCGGGCGCCCAGCGCCAGCACCAGCGCGATCGCGCCGAAGGCGCCGATGCGGCTGTCGCGCATGGCCTCGAGCTTCTTCTCGCGCGCGCCCCGGACGCCGAGGCCGTCGGCGACATCGGCCAGCCCGTCCTCGTGCAGCGCCCCGGTGGCCGCGACGAGGACCAGGACGGCGGCCACGGCGGCGAGCCACGGCCCCAGGCCGATCCAGGCCGCGACGGCGAAGCCGGCCCCCCCGGCGAGCCCGATCCCCGCGCCGACCGCGGGGAACATCGCGGCGCCGCGCGCCAGGGCCGTGTCCTCCGCGGGGCCGACCGGCAGGCGGGTCAGGAACGCCGCCGCGACGCGGAGGCGGCCGGTCCAGTCCCGGGGAATGTCGCCGATGTCCATGGCGCGCTTATCGGCCGGCGTCCCGAGGCGGTCAAGCGCGGGCCCGCCGGGGACGGATGCGCTATAGTGCGCCCGACCCCCGACGCGCGGCCCCGTCCATGACCATCGCCACGTTCGACGACATCCGCGGCCTCCTGGCCTGCCTGCCCGGGCCGGACGCGGACGCCATCGCGGCGGCCGAGGCGCGGGACCGGCGGCTCACCAAGCCGCCGGGTTCGCTCGGACGCCTGGAGCGGGTCGCCGTCTGGCTCGCGGGATGGCAGGGCCGCGATCCGCCGCGGATCGAGCGGATCCGCATCGCGATCTTCGCCGCCAACCACGGCGTCGCGGCCCGGGGCGTCTCCGCCTTCCCGGCCGAGGTGACGGGCCAGATGGTGGCCAACTTCGGGGCCGGCGGAGCGGCGATCAACCAGCTCGCCGCGCTGGCGGGCGCCGAGCTCGCCGTCGTGCCCCTGGAGCTCGACCGCCCCACCCGGGACTTCTGCGAGGCCCCCGCGATGACCGAGGCCGAGGTCTGCGCGGCCTTCGAGGCCGGCCTCGGCGCCGCGGCGGACGCCGACCTCGCCTGCGTCGGCGAGATGGGCATCGGAAACACCACCGCCGCGGCGGCCCTGGGCGCCGCGCTCTTCGGCGGCGCCGGCCGCGACTGGGCCGGCCCCGGCGCCGGCCTCGACGCGGACGGCGTCGCGCGCAAGGCCGACGCGATCGACCGGGCGCTCGCGCTCCACGGGGACCGTCTCGCGGACCCGCTCGCGGCGCTCGCCTGTCTCGGCGGGCGCGAGATCGCGGCCATGGCCGGCGCCATGCTGGGATGCCGCGTGAAGCGCGTCCCCGTGATCCTGGACGGCTTCGTCAACTGCGCCGCGGCGGCCGTGCTCAAGCGGCTCGACGGCGGCGCTCTCGACCACTGCCTCGCCGGCCATCTGAGCGCCGAGCCGGCCGCGGCCCGGATGCTGGACCGTCTCGGCATGGGCCGCCGCGGCCGGCCCCTGCTCGACCTCGGAATGCGGCTGGGCGAGGCGTCCGGGGCCGCGGCGGCGGCGCTCCTCGTGAAGGCGGCGGTCGCGACCCACGCCGGCATGGCGACCTTCGCGGAGGCCGGGGTGGCGGACGGGGCCGGCCCGTGACCGCCGCCGCCGGTGAACGGGAGGCGGCGGGCCTCGCGCGCGGCGTCGCGCGCCTGTTCGAGGCGATGGACCGGGCGAGCCTCGCCGAGTTCACGGTGAAGAACGGGCGGCGCGCCGATGTCGTCGCGCTGGACGCCGGGGGCCGCTTCACGATCGTCGAGATCAAGACCTCGCTCGCCGACTTCCGGGCCGACGCCAAGTGGATCGAATACCTCGACTTCTGCGATTTCTTCTACTTCGCCGTGACCGGGGCCTTTCCGCGGGAGGTCCTGCCCGAGCGCCACGGCCTGATCGTCGCCGACCGCTTCGACGCCGCCATCCTGCGCGCCGCGCCCGAAGCGCCCATGAACGCCGCCCGCCACCGGGCGCAGACCCTCCGGTTCGCCCGCCTCGCCGCCCGCCGCTTGCGCCGGGCGACGGATCCGGAGATCCGGATGCGGTCGTTCAACGGGTCGTCCCTCGATACGGTCCTTCGGACCTACTCGGGATGAGGGGTGTCGTTCGCCTTTCCCTCGCTCCGAGCCGTGCGGGGCGGCCCCGCCTCGCGTCGACTCGGCATCGAACGCATCGCGGCCCGTTCGCCCAGGCCCCCCGGGCTCACGTCGCGCGGTTGGCGGCCACGGCCCGGTCGCCGCGGGACAAGACGCGGTCGCTCACTCCCCCGCCAGGGCGCGCAGTCGTTCGTGGACCGCCGTGTCGCGGAGGGCGTCGTTCCCTTGCGCCACGTCCCACACGCTTTCGCCCTTGTCGTTGCGGGCCTCGGGGTCGGCGCCCGCCTCCAGCAGGGCTGTGACGATGGCGGGATTGTCCGCATGTTGCGCCGCCGATGGATAGCCGGCGCCGCAATGCCGCGACGTTCCCCGATCCGCCCGGCCCCATCGGGGTTCCGACCGACGCGGCCCCAGCCGAACTTCCCCCGCTCCGGTCGCCGTCACGCGGCGTCGCCTCACTCGCCCGACCTGTCCAGCAGGTCGCGCAGACGCCGAAACGCCGCCGTGTCGTGGAGCGCGGCGTTGTCTTGAATGAGATACCACGCGGTTTCTCCGGCGTCGGTCCACGCTCCGGGATCGGCTCCACCCTCCAGAAGGGCCGTGACGATCGCCGGATTGTCCGAGTAGTGGGCAGCCGTATGAAGCGGCGTCCAGTCTTGGTCGCCTCGCGCGTTCGGATCGGCTCCACCCTCCAGCAGGGCCGTGACGATGGCGGGGTCGCTTGCATTCATCGCCGCCACATGAAGCGGTGTCAGACTTTCGGGTCCCGGCGCGTTCGGATTGGCCCCGGCCTCCAGCAGCGCCAAGGCGACGGCGGGATCGGTCGCATTGACCGCGGCCACATGAAGCGGCGTCAGACCGTCGTCCGCGCGCGCCATGGGATCGGCCCCGGCCGCGACCAGAAGCGCAACCCCGGTGGGATCGGTCGCATTGACCGCCGCCACATGAAGCGGGGTCCAATTGTCGGCGCTCCGCGCGGCCGGATCGGCGCCGCCGGACAGCAAAGCCGAGACGATGACCGCGCCGTCCGTGCGCCACGTCGCCACATGGAGCGGTGTGTGGCCTTTGGGTCCCGGCGCGTTCGGGTCGGCCCCGGCTTCGATCAGAACCGCGACGACGGCGGGATCGGTCGCTTTCCCCGCCGCCATATGAAGCGGCGTCCAGCTCTTGCGGTCCGTCGCATTCGGGTCGGCGCCATGAGCCAGCAGGGTTGAGAACACAACGAGATCCTCCGCATCCTGCACCGCCATATGAAGGGGTGTCGAGCCGTCGCGCGCTCGCGCATTCGGGTCGGCGCCGGCTTCGACCAGAACCGAAAAGAACGTGGGATCGACCGCATAAATGGTCGCCAAATGAAGCGGCGTCCCTTCGGCGGTCCCTCGGGCGTTCGGATCGGCTCCCGCTTCGAGCAGAAGCGAAAGAACGGCGGGGTCGGTCGCATACATCACCGCCACATGCAGCGGCGCCCAGCCCTTGTCGTCGCGCGCCATGGGATCGGCCCCCCTGGTCAGGCAGCCGCGCACCTCGTCCGCCGTGGCCTCCGCGAAGAACCCCGCCGTGTTCCAGTCGTCGCAGCCGCCCGCCCAGGACGGAGAGGCGGCCAGCGCCAGCAGAGCGATGCCGCTGGCGAGCCGGTTACGGGGTTTCATAAAGGCTGGCGCACGTCCCGGCATCCGGATCCTCGCGGTCGTCGCTGCGTCGCGCGAAAGACTACCGGCCCCGCGAAAGCCACTCAACGCCCCTGTCGGGCCGCGCCCGCCATCTCGCCGCTCTCCACCGCTTGCGCCGGGCGATGGATCCGGAAGTGCGGACGCGATCTTCCAACGGGTCGTTCCTCGGCACGGCGCTTCGCGCGCCCTCGGGACGGGGGGATTCGTGCGTTGTCCCACCCGACCTCTCCCTCGCCCCGGATAGCCCACCGCGGGTGGGCGTATCGAAGGGGCGGAGTCGGGGAGGAGAAACCGCCGCCCCGACCCGGCGTCCGGTCGGGGCGCGGGCCGGTGAGCACAACGCCGGTCGGGTGGACGCCGGCGCGACGCGCCGGCGTTATCGTCGCGGCTGTCAAGCCCACTCCGCGAGGGTATGGATCGTTTCGCGCGGCCCGGGCCCTTGGCAAGACCGCCCTCGGCGTCCAGATTCCATCGGGGCCGGAGTGGGGGCGTCTCAATGACGGTCACGGATTTCCGCGTGGGCCAGGTGGTCGCCCGCGGCTTTTCGTCCTTCTTCGCCAATCTGGCCGGTCTCGTTCCGCTCGCGGTCGCCGCGGCGTCGGCGGCCCTGCTGGCCGGATTTCTGGCCCCCACCGTCCACGACGCGGCGCCGCCGGGCGGCGACGGCGAGGCCCTGGTCGCCGCCATGGAAACGGACCCGTTGTCCACGCTCGCGTTCGTCGTCGTGTCGGCCATCGCCTGGCTGTGGCTTTCGGCGGGCGTGACCTACGGCGTCGTGTCCCATCTGCGCGGCCGCGGGGCCGGCGGCGTCGAGATCCTCCTGCGGTCGCTGAGCTTCGTTCCCAACCTGCTGCTCCTGACGCTCGTCGTCGTGGCGACCGCCGGGATCCTGTTCGCGGTCGCGCTGGTCGTCCCCGTCGTCGGCGCGATCGTCTTCTTCGTCGGAGGCGTCTGGCTCTACACCGTGTTCTGGGTCGCCGTGCCGGCGATCGTGGTGGAAGGCGTCGGCCCCGTGGCGGGGCTTGCGCGCAGCGCCCGGCTCACCGGGGGACGCCGCTGGCGGGTCCTCGGCGCGATCGCCCTGTGGTTTCTCGTCTCGCTCGTCATCGACCTGGTCCTGGGCGCGGTTCTGGCCGGCGTTCGGATGGCCGCGGGCGATATGGACGGAGAGTCGGCCGGCTTTCTCGCGACGGTCCTCGACGGCGTCGCGCGGGTCGTCCTGCTCGGGCTGGGCGCGGCGGTGGCGGCCGTGGGCTACCACGACCTGCGCGTGATCGAGGAAGGCGCCGGGTAGACCGCGCGGACGTTCGATTAGAGCGTTTCCGCCCTTGGCCGTCCCTCGATACGGTCCCTCGGACCGCCTCGGGACGGGGGAAGAAGAGGGAGAAGAACCGCGAACTTCCCTCACCCCGGGTAGCCCCCCGAAGGGCCCGCCCCGAGCTTGCCGAAGGGGGACGGCCGGAGATGTTCCCTATGCGTTTCACGTGAAACGTTTCGCGGCGGAAGCCGGCCCGGGCGGTTCCCGGTCACGCTTCGTCGCGCGGATACGGATCGAAGTCCTCCACGAGCTTCGACAGCAGGAAGAAGATTTCCTCCGTGGTGTTGGTGATCGACATGAGGTTCGCCGAGTCGCGTCGATGCGCCGCCGGGTCCGACTCCAGATACCGGCTCCGTATCCTGCCCATCAGTTCGCCGCGGTCGTCGATCAGCCGGTTCGCCAGGTCCCAGGACCGCCGGTCGCCGCTCTCCATCGCGTCGGCCACGGCCAGGAAAGCGCCGTCGACGCCCTCGCACAGGCTCGACCGGAACCGCTGGAGGACCGGCCGGTCGCCGAGACCGAGCAGCCCCGCGCCCATGACGGCCATGGCGTCCGCCAGCCACGAAAGGAGCTTCTGGCGGTTGAGCAGCGCGTTGCGGTCCTCGACGGCCCGCATGGGATGGAGCACCTCGAGGTCCGTCAGGAACTCGCCGGTTTCGGACAGCACCGTCCGGAGCGCGTCCCGGAGCGGGCCCACGTCCTCGTTCCGCCGCACGAGGTCGAAGTAGCGCGGCAGCATCCCGAACGCGCGCTTCTGCTCGAGGTCGGCCAGCATCAGGGAGGTCTCGGCGTCGCCCGAGACCTGGGGGAGGATGAACTCCGTCCGCGACAGTTCGTCGATCTCCGAGACCGGCCACAGCCTCTCGAGAACCCTGACCGAAAGCCCCAGCCCGGCCAGCATGACCGGCAGGGGGATCAGGGCCATGACCACGTAGACGAGGGCCAGTTGTCGCGCCGGATCGAGGCCGGTCGCGGAGACCAGGGCCTTCATCGACGGCACGCCGAGATGGAGTTCGGCGTAGAGCAGGGGGACGAGCGCCGCGCAGATCAGCGCGTTGAGGATCACCACATACATGGCGAGCTGGCGGGAGCGCCCCGTCAGGTTGGCGGACAACAGGTAGATGACCGCGCCCGAGCCGATGAAGCTGCCGTAGATGGTCATGATGGCCTGGTCGACGGAGATGACCCCGACCGTCGCCAGGCTGATCCCGACGATGGAGACCGCGCCCGTGGACTGCACGGCGAACGCCAGCAGCGCGGCGACCAGGAAGGCGAGGGCCGGCGAGCTTCCGGTTCCCTCCACCATGTCCCGGAACCAGGGCTGGTCGGCGAGCGGCGCGGCGGCCTCCTCGAGAAGCACCAGGCCGAGGACGACCATGGCTCCGCCGAGGAACGACGCCGCGACGGCCCGGTAGTTCGACAGCCTCTCGGCGACCATCACGGCGCTGGCGACTCCGACGGTGCAGAGCGCGACCGTCTTGATGTCGAAGGTGACGATCATGACGAGAGCCGTCATGCCGAGGCGTCCGCCCAGGATCGTGGCGAGCGCGCCCCTCATCGTGAGCAGCCGCGAGCGCAGGACGCCCACCGTGATGAAGGTCAGGGCGGCCATGCTCTGGGTGACGACGCCGGCGAACACGCCCCAGAGAAGCGCCGCGAACCGGTTCGCGGTCCAGCGCCGCACGGTCTGGCGCAGCCGCCGGCTCGCGAGCTTCTTGAGGTTCTCGGTCAGGAACCTCATCCCGAAGATGAACAGGCCGAGCCCGCCCACGACGCCGGCGAGGTGTTCCATCAGGCGCGCCCCGGCATGTCGGTCGGGGGAGAAGGGGACCGGACGGGTTCGGGACGGCGACAGACGGGAATCGACATGGCCCCCGCCGCGCGGTCTGCCGCCGCCAGACTACAAGGCCGAAACCGTTTGTCCAGAAAGCGCAAGGCCATCGCATTCGGGACCGGAGGGCGCCGCCCTCCGGAGGCGCCGCCCGGGACGAGGGAAGGATGGGGCCTCGGCGACATGCGGCCGCCCCGCCGGAAAGCGACGCCCGCCTTGCATCGGGGGCGGCGGCGGATGCACTCTCTCCCGGCGACAGGAGGAGAACGGCATGACAGGCGCGCCCGTCATCTCGGCCGACAGCCACGTCCAGGAACCGCCCGAACTCTACAGCGAGTGGCTCGACGCCAGGTACCGCGAGCGGGCCCCGCGCATGGAGGAGCGCGACGGCGCGGTCTATTCGGTGGTCGACGGCAAGCGGCCGCGCAGGGTCGACCTCGCGGCCGGGCGCGCCGGCGAGGACGACCGGAACCGCGAGTTCCGCCACGATCCCACGGGCGGGCGCGACATCGGGCGCCGCCTGGCGGATCAGGCGCGGGACGGCGTGACGGCCGAGGTCATCTATCCCAACAGCTCCCTCTTCCTCTACAACTCGCGCGACCCCGGCTACCAGTTCGCCGTCGCGCGCGCCTACAACGACTGGGGCATCGAACTGTTCGGCGCCCACAAGGACCGCTTCGCGCCCGTCGCCATCGTGCCGGTGATCGACCTCGACGAGGCCGAAAGGGAGGTCGCCCGGGTCGCGAAGGCGGGCTACCGCGGCGTCAAGATACCGCTCACCGTGGAGAGCCGGCCCTACAACCTGCCGGACTACGACCGCCTCTGGTCGGCCTGCGCCGACCACGGCGTCGTCGTGTCGCTGCACGCCTTCTCCGAGAGCGAGGACCACTATCCCGAGGACTGGGGCGAGGAGGAAGGCCACGGCGGCGCGCTGGCCCACATGGCGATGAGCATGGCGCGCGGCCAGAGTCCCGTCGCCCTGCTGGTCGCGTCGGGCGCCCTGCAGCGCTACCCGGACCTCAACTTCGTCGTGGTCGAATGCGGTGCCGGCTGGCTCGCCTGGCTGCTCCACGTCATGGACGAGCAGGTCGAGAAGAAGCACATGTGGATCCGCCCGAAGCTGGAGATGAAGCCCAGCGAGTTCTTCCGCCGCCAGGGCGCGGTGACCTTCGGCGACGACCCCGTCGCCCTCAGCCTGCTCGACTTCACCGGCGCCGACGTCCTGCTGTGGGGCAGCGACTACCCCCACGACGAGGGGACCTTCCCGCACAGCCAGGCCGTGATCGAGCGGACCTTCGGAGGCGTCCCGGCGGAGGACAAGCGCAAGATCGTCCACGGGAACGCCAAGCGCATCTACGGCTTCGCGTGACGGCCGGGCCGCCGGACGGGAGGACGCCGTGCGCCGCGTTCCGCTCATCATGGTCGTCACCAGCGATCTCGCCGGACAGGTGAGGGGCAAGGGCTTTCCGGCGACCGAGCGCGCGGAGCGGCTGGAGAAGGGCGTCGGCTACACCTTCACCAACCACATGATCGATTGCTGGGGCCGGATTCCGGCCACGCCCTGGGGGCCTCTGGGCGACCTGGTGCTGACGCCCGATCCGGCGACCGGGGTGGAGGTCGATTTCGGCGACGGCGGCGCGGCCGAGCGCTTCATGCTGGGCGACCTCCTCCACATGGACGGCGCGCCGTGGGATTGCTGCCTGCGCCACTATCTGCGCGACGCGGTCGAGACGCTGGAGCGCGAGACGGGCCTCGCGCTGGTCGCGGCCTTCGAGCACGAGTTCCACGACGGCGGCATGCGCGACCGGCCGGGCGACTCCTACAGCCTCGACAAGGTCCGTCTAGCGGGCGCGTTCCCGGAGGCCTTCCTCCACGCGCTGCACGCCGCCGGCGCGGAGCCGGAGACCTTCCTGCCGGAGTTCGGCGCCAACCAGTTCGAGGTCACGGTCAAGCCCGCCGCCGGCGTCGCGGCGGCCGACCGCGCCGTCGTCGTGCGCGAGATGGCGCGGGCCACGGCCGAACGTCTCGGCCGGCGCGTCAGCTTCTCGCCCCAGGTGACGGCGGACGGTCCCGGCAACGGCGTCCACATCCACATGAGCTTCCGGGACCGCCAGGGCCGGCCGGCGGCCCACGATCCCGCGGGGCGCCACGGCGTCTCGGCCGCGATGGGGAGCTTCGTGGCGGGCGTCCTGCGGCGCCTGCCGGAGATCGTCGCGGTGACCGCGCCCTCGGCCGCGTCCTACCGGCGCCTGAAGCCGCGTTCCTGGAGCTCGGCCTTCAACAACCTGGGGTTCCGGGACCGGGAGGCCGCGATCCGCGTCTGCCCGGTCTCCGACGCGCCGGGCGCCGACGTGGCGGCGGCCTTCAACGTCGAGTTCCGCGCCGGAGACGCCGCGGCCAGCCCCTACCTGCAGCTCGGGATCCTGGTCCGGGCCGGCCTGGAGGGCCTGCGCGAGGGCCTTCCCCCGCCCGAGGCGACCTCGTCGGACCCCGACGCGATGACCGACGAGGAGCGCGCGGCCATGGGCGTCGTCCGCCTGCCGGAGTCGCTCGGCGCCGCGCTCGACGCCCTGGAAGCCGCCGACGGCGTCCGCGGCCTGATGCCGGGCGCGCTCTTCGACGCCTACGTCATGCACAAGCGCGGGGAGCTGGCGGCGCTCGACGGCCTCGACGACGCGGCGGTCCGCCGCCGCTACGCGGAGGTCTATTGAGCGCGGGCGAACCGTTCTGGCGGCGCAAGCCGCTCGGCGAGATGTCGCGGCGGGAATGGGAATCCCTGTGCGACGGCTGCGGAAAGTGCTGCCTCGTCAAGCTGGAGGACGAGGACACGGGCGAGATCGAGACGACCGACGTCGCCTGCCGCCTGCTGGACATCGGCACGTGCCGCTGCACCGACTACGGCCATCGCAAGCGCCGCGTGCCCGATTGCGTCAGGCTCACGCCCGACAACATCGGGGCCCTCCGCTGGATGCCGTCCACCTGCGCCTACCGGCTGCTCGCCGAGGGCGGGGACCTCTTCGACTGGCACCCCCTCGTCTCGGGCGATCCCGAAACCGTGCACCGCGCCGGCGTCTCGCTCCGGGGCCGGGCGGTCTCGGAACGGCGCGTCCGCGACGAGGACCTGGCGGACCGCGTCGTCGAGTGGGAGCTTTAGCCCCCGCCGGAGCCAGGCGGCGGGACGCCGCGGTAGAGGCAATGGCGTCTCCATCGGGCGACGACGGCCTTCCCGGACTCCGTGGCACGCTTCCATCGTGAAGCGGGTCCGGCCTTCGGCGATCCGGGGACGGGGCGCAACCAAGCCTCGAATCCCCCACCGTTTTCATGAGTGTCGACCCAGTGAACCAACTCCAATCCGGAGGCCGTGGCCAGCTTCTCCATACTTCCACGGGAAAAGTACTGTAGATGTCCTGGGACATGGTTATGGGACCATTTTCTCCAATCCTCAATGGACGAAGATCCGCGCTTCCAGCCTTCGGGACGATGGGGCGCGGTGATGAAGACGATTCCGGATCGGTCGAGCAATTCGGCGATGCGAAGCATTACGGCTCTCGGATCGACCAAATGTTCGATGACGTGTGTGAGAGAAACGACATGATAGGGTCCGAATTCATCGACCGACCGGCCTTCGAGCAGATCCTCCACGATGAAGCGGTCGACCCAAGGCGTTTCGTCTTTGGTTATATGTGTCAGGTCTTGAGCGACGGTCGAATTTTGCGGATTGACGCTCTTGGCGACTCTGGAAACCCAGGCCAAACCCGCGCCGACTTCGAGTATCCGCAGGGGTTCCGAGGGCAAATATCCAAGATAATTCAAAATCGAAAGAAACGACGACCTATAATATTCGAGTATAAGTTCGACATGTCCGTCATCTCGATAAACAGGATGATCAAACTCCTGGTTCTCGGTGTACATCACATGTATATCGCGTTCGCTCGGGCAAGGCGAACAATAAATCAACTCCCCGCACGGACAGTAAACCAGATCGTAGTCGTCCGTCTTTTCGAGATTACGGAGATTTATAGTGACGGGAAGCTTGCCGATATAGTCGCCGGGGCGGGGGGGGGGGGGGGGGATCGCAGACCGGACATGCCCGGATGTTGTTTGGCGGGATCATCGCGGCCTCGTCGGGGGAGAGCGGGTCGGAGTATATCGTATCGAACGCAAGTGGCGAGGCGTCGGCGAGGCCGGCGCCGGGTTCCGCGAGCCGGTTCGCCGCGGGTCCCGCTGGAAACGGCTCGATGGCGGCGCTTTCCGGGCCTGCCGGCCGCATGGCGCTTCGTGCTATGGGACCGGCTGTTCGGAGGGCCGGGCCGTGGACCGCATCCGCCTGTCCAGAAGACTGTCGGTCGCGCCGATGATGGACCGCACGGACCGCTACGACCGGGCGTTCCTGCGCTGCGTCACGCGGCGCACGCTGCTCTACACCGAGATGACGGTGGCCGAGGCGGCGATCCACGGCGACCGGGACCGGCTCCTGGCGTTCGATCCGGTCGAGCATCCGGTCGCGCTCCAGCTCGGCGGGTCCGATCCCCGGACGCTCGCGGAAGCGGCGCGGATCGCCGAGGGATACGGCTACGACGAGGTCAATCTCAACGTCGGCTGCCCCAGCGGCCGCGTGCGGTCGGGCCGCTTCGGCGCCTGCCTGATGGCGGAGCCCGATCTCGTCGCGCGCTGCGTGGCGGCGATGGGGCGGGCGGTCGCCCTGCCGGTGACGGTCAAGTGCCGCATCGGCATCGACGACATGGACGACGAGGAGACGCTGCCGGCCTTCATGGCGCGGGTCGCCCGGAGCGGCTGCGCGAGCTTCGCGGTGCACGCCCGCAAGGCCTGGCTGAACGGTCTCTCGCCCAGGCGGAACCGGGAGATTCCGCCCCTGCGCCACGACGTGGTCCATGCCGCGAAACGGCGCCTGCCGGGTCTCGAGGTCGTCGTCAACGGCGGCGTCCCGGACCTCGCGGCGGCGCTGCGGCACCTGGAGCATGTCGACGGCGCGATGATCGGCCGCGCCGCCTACCGCGCGCCCCATGTCCTGGCGCAAGCCGACAGCCTGGTCTTCGGCGAGGACGCGCCGGCGCCGTCGCGGCGCGAGATCGTCGAGGCGTTCCTGCCCCATCTGGAGCGCAACCTGTCCCGCGGGGTCCCGCTCCACCGCATGACGCGCCACATCCTGGGCCTCTACCGGGGGCGACCCGGGGCCCGGGCCTGGCGCCGCCACCTCTCGACGCGGGCGGGGAAGCCGGGGGCCGGCGTCCGCGTCGTCGAGGAGGCGCTGCGCGTCGTCGAGGACGACGCCGATCCGGCCGTTTCGCGCCCCCGTCCGGGATGACGCCGGGCCGGGCCCGTTACTCCGGACGGTGGCAGCAGGCCTGCAGCTTGTTGCCGTCGGGGTCGCGGACATAGGCGCCGTAGTAGTGCTCGTGGTATTGCGGCCTGGGTCCCGGCGCGCCCTCGTCCTTGCCGCCCGCCGCCAGCGCCGCCGCGTGGAAGGCGTCGACCGCGGCGCGGCTGGGCGCCAGCAGCGCCACATGGACGCCGTTGCCGTTCGTCGCCGTCCGGTTGTCGAAGGGCTTGCAGATGAAGAGCCGGGGCGGCTGTCCGGCCGGTCCGTAGCCCGCGACGTGGTGTTCCGCCTCCATGAAGCGGCGTTCGAGGCCGAGCGGCGCCGCGACCGCGTCGTAGAACGCCACCGCCTTCCCGAGATCGTTCGCGCCGAGCGTGATGTGGCTGTACACGGTCATCTTCCCCCGAGTTCGGTCATCGCCCGGTCCATGGCGGCGACGAGGCTGTCGGCGTTGTCGCGGCTGAACACCAGGGGCGGCCGGATCTTGAAGACGTTGCCGAAACGGCCCTCGCGGCCGACGAGCACGCCGAGCTCGCGCATGCGGTCCCGCGCGGCGGCCATGCGTTCGGGGTCGGGCTCCTTCGTCTCCCGGTCCTTCACGATCTCGACGCCCACGATGAAGCCGTGGCCGCGGGCGTCGCCGATCGCCTCGTGGCGGTCCATCAGGCCGCGCAGGCCGTCGAGCAGGTAGGCGCCGGTGGTCCTGGCGTTCTCCATCAACTCCTCGCGCTCGATCGCGTCGAGCACGGCGAGGCCCGCGGCGCAGGCCACCGGATTGCCGCCGAAGGTGCTGAAGAGGCCGGTCGCCTTGCCGAACGCCTCGAGGATCGCGGGGGTCGTCACCACCACGCCCAGCGGGAAGCCGTCGCCCACCGGCTTGCCGACGGTCACGATGTCGGGCCTCATGCCGCGGTGCTGGAAGCCCCACATGTGCGTTCCGGGCCGGCCGAAGCCGAACTGCACCTCGTCGGCGACGACCATGCCGCCGGCCCTCCGCACCTTCGCGGCGACCTTCCCGAGGTAGCCCCTGGGCACGTCGGGGATGCCGTCGGTGCAGAACGAGGTGTCCACCATGAAGGCGGCGACCGGATGGCCCTTGGCCTCCAGTTCGGCGATGGCCCGGTCGGCGTCGGCGGCGTACTTCCCGGCCAGGTCCTTCTCGCCGTGGCCCCAGGGGCCCCGGTACGGATCGGGCGACATCAGCTCGGCGACGTGGTCCGCCCGGTCCGCCGCGTGTTCCGGCGAGAGGTCGGCGATCGCCTCGGTGATCCCGTGGTAGGCGCCGTTCATCACGACGCCGCCGGTGTGGCCGGTCAGGAGCTTCGCCATCCGCCAGGCGACGTCGTTGGCCTCGCTGCCGGAGTTGACCATGACGCAGCAGCGCAGATGCGCGGGCATGGTGGCCTGCAGCCGCTCGGCGTAGTCGGCCAGGATCGAGTAGACGTAGCGCGTGTTCGTGCCCAGCGCGGCGGCCTGCCGGGAGATGGCGTTCACCACGTGGGGATGGCAGTGACCGACGCTGGCGACGTTGTTGTAGGCGTCGATGAAGGCGCGCCCGTTGGCGTCGTAGAGGATGGCGCCGCGGCCGCGCTCGATGTGGAGCGGGTTCCTGTAGAAGAGCGTGAGGCGCCCGCCGAGATACCGCCGCCGCCGCCTGAGCAGCCGGGGGAGGTCCGTGGCTTCCGGCGTGTCGACCGTGCCCTGGGCGCAGCGCGCGGGCATGCGCAGGGCGTCGCGGAACCGGCCGGTCGCGGCCTCGCGGCCGACCGTCAGCAGGGCGTCGATCGAACGCGCCGCCATCGCGTCGTGCCCCGGCAGGTAGTCGGGCGACCCTTTCCTGGCGACCGCGCGCCGGGCCACGATCACCGCCAGGACCGCGAAACGCGCCGCGACCATGTCGAACAGGACGTCGAGCTCTTCTTCCTCGAGCGGGAAGACGGAGTCGAAGCCCATCATGACATCGACAATGCGCTCCACCGGGTCGGGCGCGTCGAGGGCGAACGTGTCGGCCGTCATGGCCACCTCGGCGGCGATGGGTCCGTGGATCGTGTCGCCGAAGTCGATCACGCCGGCGATCTCCTCGGGCCGCTCCGGATCGGCCACCAGGTTCGCCTTGTTGGCGTCGTTGTGGATCGTCTGGCTCCTGAGATGGGTCCAGCGCGGCAGGACGTTCCCGATGAAGCGGTCGAGCGCCGTCTCGACCGGCCCGCGTTGCTCCCTGTCGGCGATGTCGCCGGTGTGGACGCGCAGCGCGGGGGCCTGCCTGATGTCCCAGACCAGGGTGTGGAGCGCGCTGGGATGGAAGAAGCCGGCCAGCGCGCGGTCGAGCCTGGCGACCAGCGCGCCGGCGTTGTGGCGCAGACGGCGCGTGTCGGGGACTTCGTGGAGGTCGACGCCGGCGACCCATGTGAGCAGCTGGACGATGCTGGCGCGCCCGTCGGGCGCCCTGGCGCGGCCGTAGGGCTTTCCGCTCCGGGTCGGGACCACCGCCGGCGTTCCCAGGCCCGGGTCCGTCGCGGCGATGTGGACGAGGGCCCCGGTCTGGAAATCGATGACGCCGGCGTCCACGTCCGGGTGGAAGAACTTCAGCACCCACCGGCCCCGGTCGCCGGTCAGGCGGAAGTTCTGGTCGCGGTCGGAGTCCAGGGGCTTGAGGTCGCCGTCGAGGCCGAACAGGCGCTTGACGGCCTTGTGGGCCTCGTCCTCGGGGAATCGCGGCGTGTCGGTGACGAGGAACTCGATGTCGCCGCTGGTGTCGTTCACCGCCGGGTTCCTCCCCATCCGCGCCGGGCCGGAGTCTGCAACAGACCCGCCCGCGGAGGAAGAGGCGCCCGGCGTCCGGGAGCGCGCCGGCGCCGCCCTACTCGCGTTCGGACCACGGCGGGGTTGGCCAGCGGACGCCGGCCGCGGCCCGGGCGGTGGGCGCGACCACGACATACGCGCCGTCCTGCACCTGGTAGAGCACCATGGGCTTGGCGATGTTCCGGCCGGTCTCGTCGAACAGGATGTCGCCGTAGAAGGTCTGCATGTCGGTCGCGGCGAGCGCGTCGCGCACGGCGTCCCGGTCGAACGCGCCGGCGCGCTCGAAGGCGTCCGCGAAGACCAGCACGGCGGCGGCCGATTCGGCGGCCTGGTAGGGCGGCGCGTAGCCGTAGGTCTGCTCGAACGTCGCCGCGAAATCGGCGGCCGAGCCGAACACGTCGTCTTCGTAGGTCAGCGTCGGGGCCCACTGGCTGGCGCACAGCGTGTATTCCGCCGCCGCGCCGAACGCGCCGACGATGTCGGCGCTGTCGCAATGGGTGATGGCGAGCATCGGCGCCTCGACGCGCATCTCCTCCATCTGGCGGATGACCAGCGCCGCGCCCCTGGCGTGGCCGGACACCACGAGGATGTCGGGGCCGAGCGCCTTCACCCTGGCGAGCGTGGCCGCCATGTCGTCCATCTCGGGCGGGAGCCGGTCGTCGATCGCCACCCGGATGCCGAGGGCTTCCGCGTCGGCCAGCACGCCGGCCCGGACGTCCTGGCTGAACGGATCGTCCTCGAACGCGCCGGCGAGGGTGAGTGTCGACGGGTCCCGGCCCTCCCGCTCCGCGATCTCCGCGGCGAGCGCCACGGCGCTCGCGAGATATTGCTCGCCGGTCGACAGCACCGCGAAGAGGTAGCGGTAGCCCTTGGCGAAGAGCGAGCGCGAGGCGCCGTTGGCCTCCACCATCGGCACGCCGCGCCGCTCGGTGACGGACGCGACCGCCTCGGTCAGGCCGGAGCTGTACGGGCCGAGCATGAACTCGACGCCGTCCCGGTCGATCAGGCGCTCGGCGAGTCGCGCGCCGCGCGCGGGCGTGGATTCGTCGTCGTAGTAGATGATGTCGAGCTTGTATCGCCGGCCGCCGACCGCGACGCCGCCGGCGTCGTTGATCGTCTGGACGGCGAGGTCGTAGCCCTTCCGGGTGTGTTCGCCGTCGATCGAATACTTGCCGGTCAGCGAGAGCGCCGCGCCCAGGTATACGGTGTCGCCTTCCACCTTCGCCGAGGCCGGAACCGCGGCCATCGCCGCGAGCCCCAGGACCGTCGCGCCCAGGCGCGTCCAACCGCCGGTCATGCGATTCTCCATCGAAGTTCTCTTGTCCGGGCCGGACTATGGCCGATGCTCCCCGGACGTGTCCACCGGCCGCCGCGCCGCGATAGAGAGCTGGGAGGCCGTTCTGGCCGATCCGCCGGGCGTCGGATGCGTCGGCGCCCGCGCGTTCGCGAACGGGACGACGGTCCGTGTCGTCCGCCACGAAAGCCTCGGCGACGGGACGCCCGTCGCGACGAGCGTTCTCCGCGGGGAGAACGGATCGCGGTCCGTCGTCGGGCCGGTCCCGCCGGGGCCGTCCGGGACGCGCCACCGGCGCACGGCGCGCCGGTCGGGGACCGGGCGGAGCGAGCCGGTCCGCCGCGGGCCCGCGTTGCGGTCCGCGGGCCGCCGGGGCATCCTTCCCGGACCGCGAGCGGGAGAGGCCATGACCGCGAACTACAACCAGCCGGTCGACGCCGCGATGACGCCGCGCTTCGGCGACATCCCGACCTTCATGCGCCTGCCGCACACGCGCGACCCCTCCGGCGTCGACATCGCGCTCATCGGCGTGCCCTGGGACGGCGGCACGACGAACCGGGCCGGCGCCCGGCACGGCCCGCGCGAGATCCGCAACCAATCGAGCTTCATGCGCCGGGTGCATCACGTGAGCCGCCTGGCGCCCTACGAGCTGGCCCAGGTCGCCGACCTCGGCGACTGTCCGGTCAATCCCATCGACCTCATGGACACCTTGGCGCGCGTCGAGCGTTTCTACGAGAAGGTCCACGCGGCGGGCGCCATTCCGCTCTCGGCGGGCGGCGACCACCTCGTCACGCTCCCCATCATGCGCGCCATCGCCCGGGACCGGCCCCTCGGCATGGTCCATTTCGACGCGCACTCGGACACGAACGACCGCTACTTCGGCGAAAACAGGTTCACCCACGGCACGCCGTTCCGCCGCGCGGTGGAGGAGGGCCTGCTCGACCCCGAGCGCACGGTCCAGATCGGCATCCGCGGCTCGATCTACTACCCCGACGACATGGCGTTCGCCGAGGAGAGCGGCATGCGGGCGATCTACATGGAGGACTTCGTCGAGATGGGCCCCGAGGCGGTGGTCGCGGAGGCCCGGCGCGTCGTCGGCGACGGCCCGACCTATATCAGCTTCGACGTGGACGGCCTCGATCCCGTCTACGCGCCGGGCACCGGCACGCCGGAGATCGGCGGCATGACGACCCGCGAGGCCCAGCAGGTGGTGCGCGGCCTGCGGGGCCTCGACCTCGTCGGCGGCGACGTCGTCGAGGTCGCCCCGCCCTTCGACCCCAGCGGCAACACGGCGCTCGTGGGCGCGACCTTCATGTTCGAGATCCTCTGCCTCCTGGCCGAAGCCGTGGCGCGCGGGCGGGATCCGTCCTAAGAACGGTTCCACGGGCTTGCCGCGGGCGACGAACGGGCCATGGCCTGTCGGGAAGCGTTCCGCCCACCCGCTCGGCATGGAGGCGCGCGCATGGATCGGGACTTCGCCGCCGAGGGGCGCGCCAGGGTCGACCCCCGGCTTCTGCGCCGTCTGATGGAGAAGTCGGACCGGGCCGGCGCCGTCCAGCTCGGCGGCCATCTGCTGGCGCTCTGCGCGACGGGCTGCGGCCTGTGGCTGACGTGGGGGAGCTGGTGGGGCGCGCCCTTCTTCCTCGCCCATGGCGCGCTCATCAACTGGCTCTACGCCGCCCAGCACGAGGCGAGTCACGGCACCGTTTTCCGCGACCGCCGGCTGAACGAGTGGCTGGGCCGGTTCACCGGCTTCGTGCTGCTGTTCCCGCGCGACTACGACCGCTGGCAGCATTTCTGCCACCACCGCCATACGCAGGACCCCGAGAAGGACGCGGAACTGGTCTACCGGAGCTTCTACAACGGCCCGTTCGCGGACCTGCTGTCGCTCATCGGCGTCACCTACTGGCTGGGCCTCCTGGCCACGACGGTCCGGCACGCCGCGACGGGGCGGCGGATTCCGGTCTCCGAATACTACCTCACCGACGAGCAGGAGAGGACGGTCGTCGCCGAGGCGCGCTGGCATCTGGCGCTCTACGCGGCGGTCGCGGCCGTCTCGGTCGCGTTCCAGACCTGGGCCTTCGCGATCCTGTGGTGGGGTCCGATGCTGGCGACCGCGTGGACGCACCAGCCGCAGAACTTCATCGAGCACGGCGGAATGCCCCATGGGCCGGACACCTGGCGCAACACACGCACCGTGAAGACGACCGCCTTCATGCGCTGGCTGTCGTGGCGGATGGTCTATCACACCGCGCACCACACCTATCCCGGCGTGCCCTTCCACCGCCTGCGCGAGCTGCACGACGCCATCGTCGCGGCGCGCGGCGAGGAGCCGGTCCGGTCGGGCTACCTGGCCTTCCTGGCGGGCCTCGCCCGGGGGCCTCGCCGCGCGGCGGCCGGGGCGACGTCTCGCTGACCGCCACCCTGGGCGGCGGCCTCAGCAACGGCGCCATCGAAGGCTCCATGGAGAACTTCGAGTACCTGAGAAACGGCGCGTGGACCAGGTTCGCTCATGATATTCTCTCTCACTACACGCAAGCCGCGATGAACGGGGTGAGCCTGATGCCCGCCGACATCGGACCGGACGGCTCCTATGCGGGCGTGGCGAAGACGATGGCGTCGGCGAACAGACGCTTCGGGGAGGGCCGGTACGGGGGCGCCTTCTACGGCCCCCGGGAACTCGGCGAACTCGAGACCGCCGGCTACTGGATGCTGCCGAGACACATCGGCGACGATATACCGTCGGTGAGCTGTCCCCCGGCGGGGGGAAGCGGCTGCATCACGTTCGGCTCCATCATCGGCAGCTTCGGCGCCGTGAGCGACCCGGCGCCGTAGCGGTTCGCCGGAGGCCCGAGACCGGAACCCGCCGCGTTCTCCGGGGCGCGGCGGGTCTTTCCCGCCGGCGCTTCGCGGTCGGAACGCCGTCCCGCGCACGCCATTCCGCGGGGAGACGTCCGTCCGCGCGGGTCCGACGCCTTCCGACCCCATCGGGCTCTCGACGGGCAAACCCCTATCGAGTACCTTGCCGGACACACCGCCGAAGAACCCTCTCCCGTCTCATGCGCCTCGAACCGGGACAGCCCGTGACGCGGGGCGGCGATCCGGTCCACGGTCCGCCCGCCGGCGTCCGCCGGTCCCGACCCGCAACCCCGATCCGCCGGCCGGAGCTTCCATGACAAAACGGTTCCCGTTCGCCGCCGCGCTGCTCGCGGCCCTGGTCTCGCCGGCCGCCGGCTCCGACGCCGCCGACCTCGAGAACCTGATCTACATGGACCTCGAGGACGGCCGCGTCGCGATCGAGACGCGGCCCGACCTCGCCCCCAACCATGTCGCGCGGATCGAGCGGCTCGCGCGCGAGGGCTTCTACGACGGCGTCGCGTTCCACCGCGTCATCGAGGGCTTCATGGCCCAGACCGGCGATCCCACGGGCACCGGACGGGGCGGTTCCCATCTGCCGGACCTGGAGGCCGAGTTCACCCTCGCGCCCCATGTCCGCGGCGTCGTCTCCATGGCGCGCGCCCAGGACCCGGACAGCGCCAACAGCCAGTTCTTCATCGTCTTCGCCGACGCCCGCTTCCTCGACGGCCAGTACACGGTCTGGGGCGAGGTGGTCGAAGGCATGGAGTTCGTCGACCGGATCGAACGGGGCGACGCGGGCGCCAACGGCATGGTGGCCGACCCGGACCGCATCGTCCGCATGACGGTCGCCGCCGACGCCGGGGAGTGAGGCGCGCGCGTTCGGCCGGGGAGCGGGGCGCCCGCCCCGGGGGTGCGTTCACCCCAAGTGGACGATCTCGACGTCGCCCCAATGGCGTTTCAGGTATTCCGCCACCGGTGGCGGCGGCGCGGCTTGTCCTCGCCGCGCGGCGGGCGGCCGTCCGCGATGGCCTCTTTCGGGATCGCGCGTTCGACGCGGCGGCGCATGAGATCGAGGAACCGCGCCTCGTGGGCCGGCCAGTCGATCCGGCGCTTGCGGCGGTCGTCGAGCAGCTCCTTCGTCGGCGCCGGATCGGGCCAGTGCTCGTATCCCATCCCGCCGCGGACGGTCTTCGGGAACCGGGCCGGGTCGCGCCTCTTGGCGAAGCCCGCGAGCCGCGCGTCGACGACGCGCCCGGAGCCCGGGTCGCGGAGCAGGGTGAAGAAACGTTCGGCGGTCTTGCCGGTGAAGCCGATGGTCGGCGGCCTCATGGCGCGTCCCGCGCGGTCCCGCCGGGCGACGCCCCGTCCGCGTGGGCGACCCGGCCCGCCTTCCGGGCGATCGCCTCCGCGATCGACGCCCGCCTCGACCGGAACAGGTCCTCCCCGGGGAGCTTCATGGAGGCCAGAAGCCGGTCCATGGTCTTGTCGTCGGGCTCGAGGGTCCCGTCGGCGAGGATGTGGGCCACCGCGACGCCCCGCTCGACCAGGGCGCGGCCGACCAGGAGCGCCCGGTGGCAGTCCAGCGGCTCCTTCTCCGCGCACATCAGCGCGACGCGCTCGTTTCCCGATTCCCGGACGACCCGTTCGATTCCCTCGCGGAAGAGCGGCGTGCGCGCCAGGCGGTCGTAGCGGACGCGCCCGTTCTCGTAACAGGAGCGGTCGTCCGGCCGCCCGCCGAGCGCCCGTCCGAGGAACAGGTACGCGACGCCGAGGGCGTTCAGGCGCCCGCCGAGGGTCTCGCGGTCGAACCGCGGGTTGAACCGGCTGTAGGGGGCCGAGCGGACGTCGGCGACCGCCGTGACGGCGTGCCGGCGCAGGAGCCCCATGAAACGGTCCAGCGGATGGTTGGAATGGCCGACCGTCAGGACGGTGTTTCTCCCGGGGGTCATGCGGACGCCGATTTCGTCCACCGACTTCCGGTCGCGCGCGGCGGCGGCGCCCCGAGGATGGATCGGTCGTCCGCTCTCATGGAACCTCGTCCCGTCGTCTTGAACCGGGAGCGGCGGCGGTCCCCGGGCCCGTCGAAGGGGGGCGCCCTCCGACAGGCTCGGGACAGGCCCTTCGATACGCGGCCTTCGGCCGCTTCCCGGGGCGGGGGATGTTTGTGGCTTCCCTCATTCCGGGCAGACGCGAAGGACCGTATCGAGGGACCGGCCCCGATCCGACGGGACGACGCTATAGCATACGGCTTGCCGGCGCGCCGCGCCCGCGCGGATCGACGGCGGGTTTCCAGACGTCCCCCGAACCGGCAATTGGCGCTGGACAGGCGCGGGCCGCCGTCGGCTAACATGGCGTCCGGGCGAGGGGCCTGGGTTCCCTCGCGGCAATGGGGGAGGAAACCATGCCCAACGACAGCTTCAGACTATCCCGCCGCCGCTTCATGGAAGCCTCGGCGGCCGGCGCCGCCGCGGCGGCGGGGGCGGGTTCGGCGGTCCGCGCCGACCGGCACTCGGGCGCGCTGCGCGCCCGGAACTACTCGGACATCCAGGTCCTCGATCCGGGCTACATCCTGTCGGCGCCCGAAACCGACGTGAACCAGTGCCTGATGCTCGGCCTCGTCGCGCAGAAGCCGGGCGACGAGTGGGGCTGGGAGCCCGAGGCGGCGGCCGAGATCGAGCAGGTCGACGACACCCACATCAACTTCACGCTCAGGAACGACATCGGCTGGACCAACGGGTTCGGCGAGATCACGGCGCGCGACGTGAAGTATTCCTACGAACGCATCGCCGACCCCGAGATGGCGTCGCCCTACGCCGAGGACTGGAGCGCGCTCAAGGAGGTCGAGGTCAACGACGACCGCGGCGGCACCATCGTCCTCAATGAGCCCTACGCGCCGCTGTGGACGACCACGATGCCGTCGGGACGCGGCATGATCGTCTGCAAGGAGGCCGTGGAGGCCCTCGACGGCAAGCGCTACGAGGCCGAGCCGCCGGCCGTCGCCGGCCCCTACGAGATTTCGGAGTGGTCGCCGTCGCAGAAGCTCACCCTCTCGGCGATCGACGGCTACGCCGGGCCCAACGCGGACCCGGATTTCTCGACGATCGAGATCTACCCGATCACCGACGAGCAGGCCGCCGAGGTGGGCTTCCTGGCGGGCGACCTGGACATCACGACGGTGCCGATCACCTCCTGGCCGGAGCTCCAGGCCAACACGCCCGAGGGCGTGGTCCTGGCCGAGCATCCCTCGCTCAAGTATGTCTGGATGGGCGTCAACCAGGACAACGAGCGGTTCGGCGACATCCGTCTGCGCCGGGCCGTGCAGTACGCCGTGAACGTCGGCCAGATCCTGGAGGCGGCCTATTTCGGCCTGGCCGCGCCGTCGAACGGCATCATCCCTCCGGGCCTCGTCGGCCACCGCGACGGCACCATCGTCCCGATCGAGGGCGATCCGGACTTCGCGCGCCGGATGATCGAGGAAGCCGGCATGGCCGGCGGCTTCTCGTGCCGCATCGACACCCTCAACAAGGCGACCTACCTGGCCGCCTGCCAGGTCATCCAGTCCAATCTGGCCGACGTCGGCATCGAGGCCGAGATCAACGTCCACGATCCCGGCGTCTGGTGGACCATGGGCGACGAATCCTCGGGCGACGAGTGGAAGAGCCTCCAGATCATGTACTCGCGCTTCTCGTCGCTCCCCGATCCCGGCTGGTACACCATGTGGTTCACGCCGCAGCAGGTCGGGGTCTGGAACTGGGAGCGCTTCAACAACGAGGAGTACGCCCAGCTCCACGCCGAGGCGCTGGTCACGATGGACCCGGCCGCGCGCGACGGCATGTACAAGCGCATGCAGGACCTCATGGAGGAATCGGGCTGTTACCGCTTCATCACCCATGAACTGACGCCGACGGTCTACAGCGACACGGTCGCGCCGGCCTTCCTGCCGGACGGCCGGATGCTCTGGAAGAAGTTCAAGATGGCCTGATCCCGCCCCTTCGACGGGTTCGGGGCGGGCTTTCGATACGCGCCCCCGAGGGGCGGGGGCGGTTACGTTCCCCCCTCGTCCCGAGGGGACGCGCCAGCGCCGTATCGAGGGACGGCGCTGGCGTCAGCCGATCGTGCCGCCGTCGTCGCGCGCGATCGCGATGACCGACGAGCGCGGCACGCTCCCGCCGCCGTCGGGCCAGTGGCTCTCGACGCCGTCCTCGCCCGGGTGCTGGATGCCGACGAACAGCGTCCGGCGGTCCGGGCTCCAGGCGACGCCGGCGACCTCGCACCCGTTCGGGCCGACCATGAAACGTTTGATCTCGCCGGTGGCGGGATCGCCCACGAGCATCTGGTTGTTGCCCATGCCCGCGAAGTCGCCGGCGTCCGTGTATTTGCCGTCGGTCCGGATCCAGAGCAGGCCGTCCTCGTCGAAGGCCAGCCCGTCCGGCCCGTTGAACATGTTGCCGGCGTCGATGTTGGCGGAGCCGGCGTAGGCGTCGTCGTGGACGGCCGGATTGCCGGCCACGACGAACAGGTCCCACGCGAACTCCGCCGCGGCGTGGTCGCCGCCGGCGGGGCGCCACCGGACGATCTGGCCGTAGGGGTTCCTCTCGCGCGGATTCGGCCCGTTGACCGGGGTGTCGTCGCCGCCCGCGTTCGGCTTCACGCCGCGGTTCTTGTTGTTGGTCAGGCAGCAACAGACCTCCGCGCGCGCCGGGTTGGCCGCGACCCATTCGGGCCGGTCCATGGTGGTCGCGCCGACCGCCGAGGCGGCCATGCGGGTATGGACGCAGATCTCGGCCCGGCTCGCCATGCCGGTCGTCTCCGGCGAGAGCTCGATCCACTCGCCCGACATGTCGTCGTTGAACTTCGCGACGTGGAGCGCGCCGTCCTCGAGCAGGCCGGAATTGTCGCCGCCGGCCCGGTACCTTCCCGCGCTGACGAACCTGTAGAGGTATTCGCCGCGCTCGTCGTCGCCCATGTAGACGACCGCGCGGCCGTCGGCGGCGACGACTGCCTCGGCGTTCTCGTGCTTCAGGCGGCCCAGCGCGGTGTGTTTCCTGGGCGTCGAGGCCGGATCGAACGGGTCGATCTCGACGACATAGCCCACGCGGTTGCACTCGTTGGGATGCCTGGAGAAGTCGAAACGCTCGTCGGCCGCCGCCCAGCCGTAGCCCCAGTCCCGGGTCCCGACGCCGTAGCGGCGCATCTCGGGGCCGGGCTCGTAGGCCGGATCGCTCGACGAAAAGTAGCCGTCGAAGTTCTCCTCGCAGGTCAGGTAGGCGCCCCAGGGCGTGCGCCCGCCGCCGCAGTTGCTCCAGGTGCCCAGGCTCGTCGCGCCGGCCGGGTCGGCCTCGGTCCCGAGCAGGTCGTGGCCGCGCGCGGGACCGGCGATCTCCATCGGCGTGTCGACGGCGATGCGGCGGTTGAAGGGCGAATCCTTCACCACCGCCCAGCCGCCGTCGCCTTCCTCGATCTCGACGATCGACACGCCGTGGGCGGCCTTGCCCTTGCGCATGTCGTCCGCCGTCTCCGGACGGCCGGTTTCCCGGTTCCGGTGGATGATTTCAAGATTCGTGTACTCGTGGTTGACCGCGAGAAGGGTGCGCCGGCCGTCGGTGAAGAGCGCCATGCCGTCGTTGTTGTCGCCGAAGGCCCGCTCCTGGCTCGCGCCGTCGCCGCAGGTCTCGCGGTCGAACTCGGGCCCGTCCGACCAGAGCGGATCGCCCCAGCGGATCAGGACCCGCCAGCGGTAGCCGTCGGGCAGGGTCACGGTGTCGAGCGTATTGGCCGGGACGGCGTTGAAGGCCAGACGCCCGCCGCCCGCGGCGACGCGCGCCGTCGCGCCCGGGACGAAGGCGGCGGCGCCGAAGGCCGCGCCGCCTTCCAGCAGGCCGCGGCGGGTGAGGACGCGCCCGGCGATCCGCTCGAAATCGGTCGCCGCGCCGCCGGTGACGGTCGTGTCGGGCATGTCTCTCCTCAGAAGTCGACCCTGTCGCCGCCCTTGAGTCGGAGCATCTCGCGGACCTCGGCCGGCGTGGCGATCTCGAGGGAGAGCTCCTCCAGGATACGGCGGATTTTGGCCACCTGGTCGGCGTTGCTCTCGGCCAGCCTGCCCTTGGCGATGTAAAGGCTGTCCTCCAGGCCCACGCGCACGTTCGATCCCATGACCGCCGCCATCGTGCACAGCGCCATCTGGCTCCGCCCGCCCGCCAGGACGGACCAGTAGTAGTCATCGCCGAAGAGCCGGTCGGCCGTGTCCTTCATGAAGACGACGTTCCGGGGGTCGGCTCCGATGCCGCCCAGGATGCCGAAGACGGTCTGCACGAAGACCGGCGGCCGGACGAGCCCGCGGTCGAGCAGGCTGGCCATGTTGTAGAGGTGCCCGACATCGTAGCACTCGAACTCGAACTTCGTGCCGTGCGTCTCCCCCAGCTCCTTGAGGATGTACTCCATGTCCCCGTACGTGTTGCGAAAAATGAAATCCTTGGAGCCCTCGAGATGTTGGCGCTCCCAGTCGTGCCTGAACTCCTTGTAGCGGTTCAGCATGGGGAAGAGCCCGAAGTTCATGGAGCCCATGTTGAAGCTGCACATCTCGGGCTTGGCGCGCAGCGGGGCGGCCAGCCGCTCCTCCGGCGTCATGCCCGCGCCGCCTCCGGTCGTGATGTTCACCACCGCGTCGGTGTTCTGCTTGATCCGCGGCAGGAACCGCATGAAGACCTCGGGATCGGGAGTCGGCCGCCCGTCCTTCGGGTCGCGCGCGTGCAGGTGGACGATCGAGGCGCCCGCCTCGGCCGCGGCGATCGACTGTTCGGCGATCTCGTCGGGCGTGACCGGCAGGTGGGGCGACATCGTCGGCGTGTGGATCGACCCCGTCACCGCGCAGGTGACGATGACCTTCGATTGCTTGCGCGCCACGGCTCGGTCCCCTCGCGTCCGGATGGGCGGCACCCTAGCAGGCCGGTGGGGCGCCGGACTATCGCCTTTCGCCGCCCGCGCGGACACCGGGATCGGACCGCGCCGTCCGCCACATGCAAGGTCGCCGAAGCCCGCGCGCGTTTCTCCGAAGCTTCCGGCTCGGGCGTCCGGGCGCGTCGCGAAGCCGCCCCTCGACGGCCGCGCCGTCTACCGGTGGATGACGGGCGGCGCGGCGCCGGGTTTTCCGAGACCGCCGGCGCGGCCGGTCCGGCCCGCGAGGAAGGAGAGAATCAGCCGTAGTTCGGCCGTTCCGGACAATCCGGGTCCAGCGGGTAGATGGGACGCCGCACGTTGCGGAAGGCGAAAAGGCCGTTGTCGCTGCTGGTGACGCCGACGCCGTCGCACGGGATCTCCGCCTTGGCGATGGCCCGGAAGCCGGCGCGGAAGTGGATGCGGGACTTCAGGATCAGATAGCGCTTGTGCGCGGGCTCGATCCCGACGCTGCGGAAGCAGCCGAGGTCGAACGGCTCGGTATGGCGCGAGCAGACCACGATCTGGACATGGCCGACCTCCAGGATGCCGGACTTGCCCATCGACACGGTCGTGCCTCGGCCCATCGGCACGGTGACCGTGAAGTCTCCGTCGGTCAGCGCGCGCACCTTGCCGGTCACCCGCAGCGGCTCGCCCGCCTTGCCGATCTCGGGCATGCCGGTCTTGCCGCCGAGGTCGAGCGCGACCTCGCGGCCCACGCCCGCGGCCTCCATGGCGGCGACGGCCTCGGGATCGCAGATGCCGAACATGGCGACATCCTCGAGGCCCTGATCGAGCACTTCCCCGAGCACGGCGGTCGTGTCCTGCGTGCCGCCGGACGCCGAGTTGTCCGCGTGGTCGAGCAGGATGACGGGACCCTCGGTCATCGCCTTGGCCCTGGCGACGGAGTCGGCGAGCGGGTCGGAATGGAAGACCCACTCCTCCTTCTCCCTCCAGGCGTGGCCGAGCAGGCGCTCGGCCGCCGCCTCGGCCCGCGCGCGGTCGCCGTCGGCGACCGTCACGACGGCGAGACCCGCGTCGCGGATGTCGGCCAGCGGGAAGCCGCCGAACACGCTGGCGGCGAGCAGGCCGTTGGCTTCCTCCTCGCGCGCCATCGAGAGCATCGGGCCCATCGGGCGGTCGTCGTGGCCCATGCGCAGGGTCTGGGCCAGGATCGGCCGCCGCCCCCAGGCCATGACCGGCTCCGCCTCGCCCTCGAGCGCGCGCACCGCGATGTCGCCGGCATGTCTGCCGGCCTCGTACATGTCGATGTGCGGGTAGGTCTTGTAGCCGACCAGGACGGTGCAGTTGGCGACCGTCCGCTCAGTGATGTTGGCGTGCAGATCGAGGCTGACGGCGACCGGCAGGTCGGGCGCCATCTCCCGGATGCGCCCGAGCAGCGTCCCTTCGCCGTCGTCGGTCGTCTCGGTCGCCATGGCGCCGTGGAGGTCGAGGAAGCACACGTCGCAGCCCGCCGCGACGGCCTCGCAGATCGCGTCGCACAGGGCGTCGTAGGCGGCCTTCTCGACGCGGCCCGAAGGCGCGGCGTTGCCCGCGATCGGTGTCGCGATCTCCATGCCGGCCTCGTCGGCGACGTCGAGGAAGGCGCCGAGGCCCGTGCCGGTGCCCTTGAACCGCCTGTAGACCTCCGGCCCCGTGGGCACGTCCGGCGACCCGAAACGGGCGAGCGGCGTGGGCACGGGCGAAAAGGTGTTCGTCTCGTGCTCCATCATGGCGATGACGGCGCGCAGGGTCATGGCGGACCTCCGGGTGGACAGGATGGGGGCGCCGCCCGGAACGCGGCTCCGGGGATCGCGCCGTCGACCGTAGCGCGGCTTGGCCTCCGGGCAAATCCCGGTCCGGTCCCGCATGGGCGTGGCGGCGCGAGATCGCCGGCCATGCGGTTCCCATCGGCGAGAACGGGCATGGCCGGTCTCGCGCGGCTGGCCGGAACGCCGTGGGGACGCTATGGTGAATGGCAGGGTCCGACAGCCTCTGCATTATCGCCACGGTAGCTCCCGCATGACCGAATTCGAAACCGCTACCCTCGCCGCCCGCGACGCCGCCCTTTGGGTCGCCATCGCGCAGGTCGCCATCGGCGCGGGGCAGATCGCCATCGTTTGGTACGGCATCCGCGCCATGCAGCGCATGGGCCAGACCAGGGCGCGGGAGCAGGACCAACGCCACGCCGAGGCCATGGCCGCGTTCGCCGAGCGGCGTGAGGCCGACGCCGAGCGGCGCGCCGCCGACGCCGAACGGCGCGCCGCCTCCGCCGAACAGCGCGAGGCGCTCAGGGCGTTGATCGCCGGCCAGGACGAGCAGCGCGTCTCCTCCGCCGAGCGGCGTGAGGCCGACGCCGAACAGCGCGAGGCGCTCAGGGCGTTGATCGCCGGCCAGGACGAGCAGCGCGCCGCCTCCGCCGAGCGGCGTGAGGCCGACGCCGAACAGCGCGAGGCGCTCAGGGCGTTGATCGCCGGCCAGGACGAGCAGCGCGCCGCCTCCGCCGAACAGCGCGAAGCGCTCCGGGTCGCGGTCGCGGGCCTCGAAGCCGCCATCGCGCGCGCCGCGCAGAAGGGGGCGGACCGGTAACGGCCCGCCTTTCCGCGCGGGCGGCCTCGGCGCCGGCTCTCATGCCGGGCCGCGGACGGCGCGGACTTCCCGACGCCCGCTTCCGGCCGGAAGCGGGGCGGTCACGCCTCGAGGCGCGCGCGGTAGTGACCGCTGACGACGGCGCTCGCGCGCTTGGCGAGCCAGGTCTCGTCGCCGGCGCGGTCCCCGAACCGGGCCGGATCGTAGGGCCTGGGGTCGAAGGACGGTTCCGGCGCCTCCGTCACGAGGTCGGCGATCGCGTGGCCGGCCAGCGACGAGCAGGTCACGCCCGCCGAGTTCATGCCGCTGGCGACGAAGAGGCCGTCGATGCCGCCGCAAGGGCCGAGAAGCGGCTCGCCGTCGGGCGTGAAGCTCTCGGGCCCGTTGACGAACCGCCGAATCCCGGCCTCGGCGAGACACGGGAAATGCTCCGCGGCGCGCTCGGCGTAGGGCGCGAACTTGTCCCAGTTCCCGTCAAGCAGCGAGAAGGAGAAATCGTCCGGCGGCGCGCCGTGGGGTCCGTCGAGCGTCAGGGCCTCCTCGTCGAAGCAGCCGAGCAGCATGTCCCCGACCTCCTCCCGTCCGTAGATCAGGTCGTCCGGGCAGACGAAGGAGGGGACGGCGCGCTCCAGGCGGGACGCGCCGCGGGCGACGATGTAGAAGTGCTGGCAGCCCCACTGGGGCAGCGGCAGGTCCAGCGCGCTCAGCAGGCGGCGCGACCACAGGCCGCAGCACACGATCGCGGCGTCGGCCCGGAGAGGCCCCCGGTCCGTGCGGATCCGGGCGAGGCGGCCGTTGCGGATATCGAAGCCCGTGGCGCCGCAGCTCTCGCGGATGGTGACGCCGCGGCGGCGGGCGGCCTTGGCGTAGGCCGCCGTCAGGCCGGCGGGATTCACGCGCCCCGACTTGCCGTTGAACCAGGCGCCCGCCAGATGCTCTCCGGCAAGCCAGGGGTGTCGTCTCGCGGCCTCCCCGGGCTCCAGCAAGCCATGATCGGCGAAGCCCATGGCGTCGGCGGTGCGCGCCATCGCGCGGAAGCTCCGCAACGTGTTCTCCCCGCGGGCCAGGAAGAGCCTGCCGGTCCGAAGCCAGCCCGTATCCTGTCCGGATTCCCCGGCGACGCGCTCCAGGTCGTCATGGAGGGTCAGGATGTGGTCCTCGCCGGGAATCCACGTGATGTTGCCGGCGGAGTGCCATGTCGTGCCGGCGCCCAGCCTGTCGCGTTCGAGCAGCGTGATGTCGCCGGCTTCCCGGCGGGCCAGATGCCAGGCGACGCTGGCCCCGATCACGCCGCCGCCGATCACGACGATCCTGCGCGCCATCCCGTCCTCCCTTTGGGCGCAGGCAACACCGGATCGCGCCCCGAAGCAATCCCGCCGGGATTGTCTTGCGGAGCCGGGGCGGCTTGTGCAGCATCGCGGCCCACCGACGGAGAGCGGGCAGTGCGGGAACCCGGCAGCCGGCGCGGACGCGGCCAGGCGGCGACGTTGAGAGTCTGCGTCACCTGCCGCTGGAAGGCGCTCCGTTCCGTGGACGACGAAGCGGTCCGGCCCGGTCGGCGCCTGTTCGATCTGGTCAGGGACGAGGCCCCGCCCGAGCGGAAGGGTCGCGTCCAGGAGATCGTCTGCCTGACCCACTGCATGAACGCCTGCAACGCCGTCGCCATGCAACGCGGCAAGACGCCGCTGCTGATGACCCGCATGGCGCCCGACCGCGAGACCGCCCGCGCGCTGCTGGCGATGCTCGACAGGTTCGACGAGTCCGAGACCGGCGAGGTGCCGGAGGACCGGGTGCCCGGCGCGATCCCCTTGGCGCGGCCGCTGGTTCCGCCCGGCGTCTCGCGAGCCGGGCGACGGCCGTGACCCCGGTCGGTCCGGGCGCGCCGGTCCGGCGCAAGGAAGACAGGCGCTTCCTCACGGGGCGCGGCCGGTATGTCGCCGATCTCGAGGTCCCCCGCATGCTCCATGCGGCGTTCGTGCGCTCCGACCATGCCCACGGAACGATCCTGTCGACCGGTCTCGACGAAGTGAGGGCCATGCCGGGCGTGGTGGCCGCGCACGACGGCCGGACCCTCAAGGAACTGGGGATCGGCGACCTGCCGTGTTTCCGGCAAATCAGGGGACGGGACGGCGATCTCAAGGCCCTTCCGCGGCCGCCGCTGGCCGTCGGGCGCGTGCGTTACGTCGGCGAGCCCATCGGGGTGATCGTGGCGCGCGGCCGGGAGGCGGCCGAGGACGCCGCCGCCGCGGCGACCGTCGGGATCGAGCCGCTTGCCGCCGTCTGCGATCTGCGCGAGGCCGTGAAGCCCGGCGCGCCGCGGATCTGGGACGAGGCGCCCGGCAACCGCTACTACACCTCCGACTGGGGCGACGCGGAGGCGACCGACGCGGCCTTCGCGCGCGCCGAGCACGTCGTATCGATCGATCTCGTGAACGCCCGGGTGGTGCCCAATCCGATCGAGCCGCGCGTTTGTCTCGCTGTCCCCGAAGGCGACCGCCTGACGCTCCACGCCAGCCACCAGAAGCCCCACGACCTTCAGAAGATGATGGCGCCGGCGATCGGTCTCGATCCCCCGGCGATGCGTGTCGTCGCGCCCGATGTCGGCGGCGGTTTCGGCGCGAAGCTGTTCCTCTATCCCGAAGAGACGGTGACGGCCTTCATGGCGCTGAAGCTGGGGCGGCCGGTCCGCTGGGCTGGCGGGCGGGCCGACGCCATGCTGGGCGACGCCCACGGGCGGGACCACGCCACCCACGCCGAGCTGGCGCTCGACTCCGACGGACGGTTTCTCGCTCTCCGGGCCGAGGTGCTGGCGGCCATGGGCGGGTGCGTCAGTTCGTTCGCGCCCGCCATTCCCAGCCTGTATCACGCGCCCGCGTGTTCCGGCGTCTACCGCATCCCCGCGATGGCCATCGTCGTCCACGGCGTCTTCACCAACACCGTTCCGGTCGACGCCTACCGCGGGGCGGGACGGCCCGAGGCGGCCTATGTCGTCGAACGCCTGGCCGACATCGCGGCGGCGAAGCTCGGACTGGGCCGCGACGAGATCCGTCGGCGCAACATGATCGGGCCCGACGACATGCCGTTCGTCACCGCGGGCCGCCTGAAGATCGACAGCGGCGACTTCCCCCGCGCCATGCGCTCGGCGCTGACGCACGCAAACCACGACGGTTTCGAGGCCCGCCGCGCGGCGGCGGAGACCGAAGGCAAGCTCCGGGGCTTCGGCATCGCGGCGTGGTTCGAACCCAGCGTCGGAGGCCGGCCCGTGGACGGGGACGGCGAGGGCGGCGGGCAGGGCGGCCACGAATACGCGCGTCTGCGCGTCCATCCGGACGGCTCCGCGACGCTCCAGGTCGGCACGCACAACCACGGACAGGGCCACGAGACGACCTACGCCCAGATCGCGGCCGGCCGTCTCGGGCTCCCCTTGGAGGCGGTCGACGTGGTCTGCGGCGATACCGGCGAAGTGGCCTACGGCGAGGGCTCCTTCGGCTCGCGCGGCGTCCATCTGGCGGGCAACGCGGCGGCGGCGGCGGCCGACAAGGTGATCGCCAAGGGGCGCGGGGTCGCCGCGTCGGCGCTCGAGGCTTCGGTCGGCGACGTGGCGTTCGTCGACGGCGTCTTCCGGATCGCGGGAACCGACCGCGGCCTGACGTTCGCCCAGGTCGCGAAGGCGGCCTACGGCGGCGCCAGCCTCGCCCGGGACGGCCTCGAGCCGGGTCTGGACGAGCACGCTTTCTATGTCGGCCGGGGATCGACCTTTCCCGGCGGATGTCACGTGGCCGAGGTCGAGATCGACCCGGAAACGGGCAGGCTGGAGATCGTGCGGTATGTCGTGGCCGACGACGTCGGCGTGGCGGTCAATCCGGCGATCGTGGAGGGCCAGATCCATGGCGGCGTCGCCCAGGGCGTCGGCCAGGCGATGCTGGAGGCGACCCGCTACGACGCCGCCGGCCAGTTCCTGACCGCGTCCTTCATGGACTACGCCATGCCGCGCGCCGACGACCTCCCGGCGTTCGAGACGTGGATGTTCGAGACGCGCTGCACGACCAATCCGCTGGGCGTGAAGGGAGCCGGCGAGGCGGGCTGCGTGCCGGCGCCGTGCGCCGTCATGAGCGCGGTCGCCGACGCGCTCGGCGTGGACCACGTCGACATGCCGGCCACCCCCCAGTCCCTGTGGCGCGCGATCCGTTCGAGCGGAGCCAACCTATTGTAACTGCAAGTCATTCTCACTTTCATGCCATCGATTCCGTCTACCAATCCGGGAGGAACCTCTCTATCATGCGTCCGGTCGCCAGCGCCGGCGGCGGGGGAGGGCATCCATGCACAAGTCGCTATCGATCGACCCGAACAAGTGTACGGGCTGTCTGCAGTGCGAGCTGGCCTGCTCGCTCGACAACGAGGGTTCGTTCAATCCCTCGAAGTCGCGGATCAAGGTCTTCAACTTCGAGGGCAAGGGGCGCTTCGTGCCCTATACCTGCACCCAGTGCGCCGAAGCCTGGTGCGCCGAGGCCTGCCCGACGCACGCGATCTCGATCGACCGGGCCACCGGCGCCAAGGTCGTGAGCGACGCGCTCTGCGTGGGCTGCAAGGTGTGCACGATCGCCTGCCCCTTCGGCACCATCAACTTCAACGCGGACACCGGCAAGGTCGTCAAGTGCGATCTGTGCGGGGGCGATCCCGAGTGCGCCAGGGCGTGCCCGACGGACGCCATCGCCTACGTCGACGCGAACTGGACCGGTCTCGACAAGATGCGCGCCTCGGCGGCCACCGCCGACGCCGCCGCGCAGGCCTGAGGGAGGGCAGAACAATGGCATGGACTGGAAAGATCCTGCGGGTGAACCTCACCGAAGGCGTCTGCGTCGGCGAACCGTTGAACATGGAGTGGGCGCGGGCCTATCTGGGTCAGCGCGGTCTGGCGACCAAGTACCTCTATGAGGAGATCGATCCCAAGGTCGATCCGCTCTCTCCCGACAACAAGCTCATCATGACGACCGGTCCCCTGACCGGCACCTGCGCCTCGACGGCCGGCCGCTACTCGGTCGTGACCAAGGGCGCGCTGACGGGCGCGATCGCCTGCTCGAACTCGGGCGGCTTCTTCGGCAACGAGATGAAGAACGCCGGCTGGGACATGATCGTCTTCGAGGGCAGGGCGCCGAATCCGGTCTACCTCCTCCTGCAGAACGACGACGCCCGGCTCCTCGACGCCTCCGACTACTGGGGCAGGTCGGTGTGGGACACCGAGGAAGGGATCAAGGAACGGCATGGCGACCCCATGATCCGCGTGGCCTCGATCGGCGTCAGCGGCGAGAAGGGCGTGAAGTACGCCTGTGTCGTCAACGATATGCACCGCGCGGCCGGCCGTTCCGGCGTCGGCGCGGTGATGGGCTCGAAGAACCTCAAGGCCGTCGCCATCCGCGGCACCAGGGGCGTCCGGGTCAAGGATCCCAAGCGTTTCATCGAGGCGACCGATGCGGCCAAGAAGGTCCTGGCGGAGAACGCGGTCACCGGCCAGGGCCTGCCCGCCATGGGCACCCAGGTGCTGATGAACGTGATCAACGAGGTCGGCGCGCTGCCCACCCGCAACCATCGCGACAGCCAGTTCGAGGACGCCAACAAGATCGGCGCCGAGGCCATGGCCGAGGTGCGCGAGACCGACGGCAGGAAGAACCTGGTGACGAACGCCGCCTGCTTCGGCTGCACCATCGCCTGCGGCCGTGTCTCGGAGATCGACCGCACGCACTTCTCGGTCGCCGAGCGGCCCGAATACCAGATCGTCTCGGGCGGCCTCGAATACGAGGCGGCCTGGGCGCTGGGCGCGGCGACCGGCGTGGGCGACCTCGAGGCGCTGACCTTCGCGAACTTCATCTGCAACGAGCAGGGCCTCGATCCGATCTCGTTCGGCGCCACGGTCGGCGCGGCGATGGAGCTCTTCGAGGAGGGCGTCATCACCACCGCGCGGACCGGCGGCATCGAGCTCGACTTCGGCAACGCCAAGGCGCTGTGCGACGTCGTGGAACTCACCGGCAAGGGCGAGGGTTTCGGCGCGGAGATCGGCCTGGGCTCCAAGCGGCTGTGCGAGAAGTACGGCCGTCCCGAGCTCGCCATGGCGGTCAAGGGCCAGGAGTTCCCGGCCTACGACGGCCGCGGCATCCAGGGCATGGGTCTGACCTACGCCACCTCGAACCGCGGCGCCTGCCATCTTCGGAGCTACACGGTGGCGTCCGAGATCCTCGGCATTCCCGAGAAGACCGACCCGCTGGTCACCGACGGCAAGGCGGGCCTCGTGCGCGCCTTCCAGGACGCCACGGCGGCGGTCGACTCGACGGGCATGTGCGTCTTCACGACCTTCGCCTGGACGCTGGAGGACTTCGCGCCCCAGGTCGATGCGGCCTGCGAGGGCGAGTGGACGGCCGAGCGCCTGCTCGAGGTCGGGGAGCGCATCTGGAACCTGGAGCGCCAGTTCAACCTGGCGGCGGGCTTCACCGGCAGGGACGACACGCTGCCCGGGCGTCTCCTGAAGGACGCGGCGAAGACCGGTCCGGCCCAGGGCAGGACGACCGGGCTCGACCGGATGCTGCCCGAATACTACGAGATCCGCGGCTGGACGCCCGACGGCGTCCCGAGCAACGAGACGCTCTCGCGTCTCGGAGTGTGAGACTCCCGCCATCCGGACGCGCCGGCCCGCGGAGCCGGGAGGCCCGGCGCGTCCCTTCGACCGGAGGATCGGGTCGTGAAGAAACTTGCCGCGTCGCTCGTCGTCCTGGCCCTCTCGGCCGGTCCGCTTTCCGCCGAGCAATGGGACATGCCCATGGCCTATGCGGATTCGAACTTCCATACCCGGAACGGAAAGCTCTTCGCCGAAGCCGTCGGCGTGTGCACCGGCTCCGGGCTCGAGATCGTCGTGCACGGCGGCGGCTCGCTGTTCAAGGGCAACGAGATCAAGCGCGCCGTGCAGACGGGGCAGGCGCCGATCGGCGAACGGCTCCTGAGCGCGCACCAGAACGAGAACGCGCTGTTCGGCTACGACTCCGTGCCCTTCCTCGCGACGTCCTACGATGCGTCGGACCGGCTCTGGCGGGCGGCGAAGGACCGGCTCGCCGCGCTGCTCGCCGAGCAGGGCCTGGTTCTTCTCTATGCCGTTCCCTGGCCGCCGCAGGGCCTCTACGCCAAGGGCGAGGTCGAGGCCGTGGACGATCTGGCCGGCGTGAAGTTCCGCGCCTACAACGCCGCGACCGCGCGGTTCGCGGAGCTCACGGGCATGCTGCCGGTGCAGATCGAGGCCGCCGAGCTCAGCCAGGCGCTCGCGACCGGCGTCGCGGAGGCGTTCATCTCGTCGGGGGCGACGGGCTACGACCGCAAGGTGTGGGAGCAGCTCGACCGCTTCTACGACCTTCAGGCCTGGATGCCGCGCAACTACGTCTTCGCGAACGCCGACGCCTTCGACGCGCTCGACGGGTACGCGCGGAACTGCCTGCGCTCCGCGGCCATGCTCGCGGAGGTCGCCGGCACGACCCGGTCCCGCGAGCTCGCGAACTGGTATCTGTCGCAGCTCGCCGCCAACGGCATGACCGTCGAGGCGCCGAGCGAGACGCTCGAGGCCGGGCTCAAGGACATCGGCGCCGTCATGGCGGAGGAATGGGCCGAGGCGGCGGGCGATGACGGCGCCCGGCTTCTCGACGCCTACGCCGGAATGGCCGGGCAGGCTTCCAGCCCCTGACCCCGCCCGGCTGATCGCGACGCGGGGATATCGTGCCGCGGCTTGTCCGGCGCGTTCTCGACGGGCTCTATCTGGCGGGCGGCGTCGCCGCCGCGGCTTGCCTCGTCGCGCTCCTCGCGACGATCGCGGCGCAGATGCTGGCCCGCTGGACCGGCGAGGTCGTCGCGGGAAGCCCCGACTATGCGGGCTACTTCATGGCGGCCGCGTCGTTTCTCGCCCTGGCCTACGCCCTGAACGCGGGCGCGCACGTCCGCGTCCGGTTGCTCCTGAGCGGGTTGGGTCGCCATCGGCGGATGGCGGAGATCTGGTGTCACGGCGTCGGAACGGTCCTGGCGGCCCACTTCGCCTGGTACGCCGTCAAGGCCAACATCTGGTCCAACCGGCTCAACGACGTGAGCCAGGGGCAGGACGCGACACCTCTCTGGATCCCGCAGCTCGCCATGTCCGCGGGCACGCTGATCCTCGCCGTTGCCTTCGCGGACCAGTTCGTCCGCGTTCTCCTGACCGACCATGAAGGCGTTGGCGAAGCCGAGCTCGCGGACGAAACCGTACCCGTGGACCGGGAGCCTTGAGCGCGCCCCGTCTCCGGCAACGGCTCGCCGCGCTGGCCGCCTGCGGCCTTCTGGCGGCCGGCCTCTGGCTGCTTCTCGACAACGCCGGCGGCGACGAGGTCTGGGCCAGGGTCGCCGTCTTCCTCTTCGTGCTGTTCCTGCTGCTGGGTTCCGGCGTCTGGGTCGCGCTGGCCCTGATGGGCGCGGCCTATGTCGGCATGGAAGCGTTCACGGCGCGTCCGTCCGGCGACGCCATGATCACGACCATCTGGTCCCTGTCCTCGAGCTGGACGCTGACCGCGCTGCCGCTGTTCGTCTGGATGGGCGAGATCCTGTTCCGCACCCGTCTCAGCGAGGACATGTTCAGGAGCCTGTCTCCGTGGACGGCGAGGCTTCCGGGCGGGCTGCTTCACGCCAATGTCGTGGGCTGCACGATCTTCGCGGCCGTGTCCGGGTCGTCCGCCGCCACGCTGATGACCGTCGGGAAGATGTCGATTCCCGAACTGCGGCGCCGGCGCTATCCGGAATTCATGACCATCGGTACGCTCGCGGGATCGGCGACGCTGGGCCTGATGATTCCGCCGTCGCTGACGCTGATCGTCTACGGCGTCGCGGTGAACGAGTCGATCGCCGGGCTGTTCATGGCGGGCGTCCTGCCGGGCCTCGCGCTGGCGGCGATGTTCATGGCCTATGTGGCGGGATGGCATGTCGTCCGCCGCGACCGGCGTCCTGCCGCCGAGGCCCCCGTGGCGTTCGCGGAGAGACTCCGGAACCTGCGCTTCCTCGTCCCGGTCCTGAGCCTCGTCGTCGCGGTGATCGGCTCGATGTACCTGGGGCTCGCGACGCCGACCGAGGCGGCGGCGATCGGCGTTCTCGGCGCGCTCGCGATCGCCGCCACGCAGGGGAGCCTGACCTGGACCGCGTTCGCGCGGAGCCTGATGGGCGCGGTCCGCACCTCGGCCATGATCGCGTTCATCCTGATGGGCGCCGCGTTCCTGTCCCTCAGCATGGGCTTCACCGGCTTGCCGAGGGCGCTCGCCGGGTGGATCGCCACGCTGGACCTCTCGGTCTACGCGCTCATCGCGGCGCTGACCGTCTTCTACATCGTCATCGGGTGCTTTCTCGACGGCATCTCCGCGGTCGTCCTCACCATGGCCGTGGTCGAGCCGATGGTGAACGTTCCCGCGTTCCACGACGCCGGATTCTCGATGATCTGGTTCGGCATCTTCGTCACGGTGGCGATCGAGATGGCCCAGATCACACCGCCCATAGGGTTCAACCTGTTCGTTCTTCAAGGCATGACCCGGCACCGGATGGGCTACATCGCCGCCACGGCCCTGCCGATGTTCGCCATCATGGTGCTGATGGTGGCGATCCTCGTGCTCTGGCCCGAGCTCGCGACCTGGCTTCCCGACACCGCGCGGCCGGCGCCGGGGCGATAGGCGCCTCGGGGCCGGCGGCGAGATCCGCGTCCCAGGCCGCGCCGTGCCAGCCGGGGCGGCATGGCTTATACTGGGGCGGTTCCGACCTTCGCGAGGCCGCGATGCGGGTCACGCTCAAACTCTTCGCTTCGCTTGCGCCCCACATGCCCGACGGCGCGGTCGACAACGCCGTGGAGGTCGAGGTCGAAGAGGGGGCCACGGTCTTCGGGGTCTTCGACCGTTTCGGCGTGCCCCGCCAGAAGGCCCATTTGGTGCTCATCAACGGTCTCTATGTCGCGCCCGCCGAGCGCGCCACCCGCGCGCTCGAGGACGGCGACGCGCTCGCCGCCTGGCCTCCGGTCGCCGGCGGATGACGGACGGGCGCGTCACGGTCGTCAAGGACATGGCGATCACCGTCCCGGACTTCTTCCGCCTCCTGCCCCGCGCGCTGGACGGCCGGGACCACACGGTTTCGGGACGCCGCGTCCGGGTCGGCGCGGCCGGCAAGGGGGTCGCCATCGCCGTCGCGCCGGCCGAGCCCCGCCGCATCGCGCGGGTCGTCATCGACCGCTGCGAGGTGACGCTGGCGTTCACGGGCTACGGCGAGGACGAACGCGCGGCCTTCCTCGCCCGCTTCGACCGAGCCTACCGAAGGGGCGGGGGGTAGAACGGGGCCGGCGCGCTTCCATGCGGAACGGAAACGGCCCGCTCCGGCGGCTGCGCGATGCGTCCCGGCCGGGCGGCCGTCTCGCCCTTCGCCGGCTCGCGCGCGGGTCGCGATCCCGCGTTCCGCCAGCCGGTCCGCGAGCCTCTCCCGCGCGGCCTCGCGGTCGTCCGCGAGCGCGCTCACCCAATAGTCGGCCGCCCGCCACGATCCGGCTCGACGCGCCGTCGAGAACGGGCTCGCCGGCCGGGTCCGGATTCGCGACGACGAAGCGG
The DNA here is from genome assembly GCA_958295695.1 of uncultured Alphaproteobacteria bacterium. Lineage (GTDB taxonomy): Bacteria > Pseudomonadota > Alphaproteobacteria > SP197 > SP197 > SP197. Next base: position 645,838 of record OY282363.1, read on the forward strand.
CGCGGATCGGTGTCGATACGATCGGCCGGGGCCAGATCCATCGAGACGGCGCCGCCGAGAGCGATGCTCACGCAATGGTCCGGCAAGGCGTGGCCGATCCGTCCGGTGTCGCAATCGAGCGCGAGAAGCAGGATTTCCTCGCCGATCGTCGATATCGGCCACGGCCTCGCGCCGTCCCCGGAGCCGGGCCGCGCGGGGCTATTGATCGGCGCCGGCGGGCGAGGCCGGCGTCGCTGGCGTCGCGTCCCGGAGGTTCGGCCGCTCCGCGCGCGGCGCGTGGGGCGGTTCGGGCTCGGCGCCCCCGGTCACGGTCACCCGCACATCGAGCCGGCACTCCCCGCCGCCGAACACGGCGCCCCGGGTCGGCGCCGCGTCGGCGTAGTCGCGGCCCACGGCGATGCGGACATGGCGGTGGTCGGCGAGCGTGTCGTTGGTCGGGTCGATGCCGATCCAGCCCGGACCGGGAAGCAGGAACTCCGGCCAGGCGTGGCTGGCCCCGGCGGGCGTCTGCTCGCCCGGCGCTCCTTCCGGGTGCAGATAGCCCGACACGTAGCGGCTCGGGACGCCCCACGAGCGCGCGATGGCGAGCATGACGTGGGTGTAGTCCTGGCAGACGCCGCGGCCGGTCTCCAGGATGCGTTCGATGGGCGAATCGACCGCCGTGCTGCCTGGCTCGTAGCGGAAGGCCGCGTGGAGCGCGGCCGCCAGCGCCAGGAGCGACGAGAGCGGGTCGTCGCCGCGGCGGATTCCCCTGCCTTCCGTGAACGCCGCCAGAGCCGGGCCCGGCCGGGCGAAGCGGCTGGGCGCCAGGAACGCCCAATGGTCGAGGCGGATCGCGGCCTCGTTCAGGGCGTCCCAGGCGTCCGACTCCATGCGTTCCGGCAACGATGGCGCGTCCACGGTCTCGACCTCCGCCAGGGAGCGCACGGCGGTGCGCCGGTGCGTCCGGTGGACGTTGAACAGGTGGCATGCGTTGCCGAAAGGGTCCTGGAAGGGGACCGGCGCGGCGGCGGGGTCGATGCCCAGCTCGAACCGGAGAACGCGCTGGCCGCCGTCCTCCCGAGGGCGCAGGCGCAGCACCATCAGGCTGCCCCGCGCGGGCTCCCCGTAGCGGAACTCGGAGAGGTGTTCGACCAGGAACCGCCGTGTCGCGCGCCAGGTCATGGCGCGTCCTCGATCTCGTAGTCGAAGTAGAGGGCCGAGATGTCGTCGTGCAGGCGGCGGCAGGACCCGCCGATGTCCCGGAGCGCCGTCCGCGTGGCGTCGTCCCCGGGGTCGCGGCCGGGCCAGTCGCGGTCGATCCCGGCCGCCATCCGGCCGGCGCGGCGCCCGGCCCCGCTCCGCCGTTCCCCGGAGACGGCGTCCAGAGCATCCGCGATCTCGTCCAATGCGTGGCGGATCGAATGTGCGAGCCGGATATCGGCGACCAGGAAATCGACCGCGCGGTCCGGCCGGTGTTCGAGGGAATGGAGGCGGCGGTAGGCGAACCGCGCCTCGCAGATCCCGAGCAGGGAGAGCCAGTCCGCTTCGCCGTCGGGGTCGCCGGTCGGGAACGTGGCGATATGCGCGTCCAGCAGCGCCGCGAGAAGCTGCGCCCGTTCGAGGAAGCGGCCGAGCCGGAGGAAGCGCCAGGCGTCGTCGCGGTACATGGCGCTCTCGGCGACGCCGGAGAAGGCGCGGATGGCGTCCTCGGCGCGCCGGTAGAAGGCGCCCGGCCGGTCGTTCCAGATCGTCTCGATCCCGACATCGCGCAGGTCGAGATAGGCGAGGTTGAGGCAGGACCACATGGTGTCGCCGATGGCGTTGCGGACCTGCCGGGCGTTCTCGCGCGCGGCGGCGAGGCAGTTGCGGATCGAATCGGGGTTGTCGGGCTCGAAGGTCAGGTCGTCGGCCAGCGTATAGGCGTCGGCCAGCATGAAGTCCTCGTCGTCCCGGTTCGCCTCGAGAGGGCCGCCGAGCGGGGTGCGGCCGAGGGCCCGGTAGAGGCGCCGCCAGCTCCGGTCGATCTGCTCGACCGGCCGGTCCTCGATCGTCTCGAGCTGGTCCGAGAGAAGGCGGCAACCGTGCCGCGCCCTCTCGAGATAGCGGCTCATCCAGTAGAGGCCCTGGGCGTTGCGCGAGAGCATGCCGCTAGTCGGACAGCACCCAGAGGTCCTTGCCGCCGCCGCCCTGGCTCGAATTGACGACGAGCGAGCCTTCGACCAGGGCGACCCGGCAGAAGGCGCCGGGAACCAGGCGCGTCTCGCGGCCGCGCAGCACGAACGGGCGGAGATCGACATGGCGCGGCGCCGCCCCGCGGTCCGTGAGGCAGGGCGAGACCGAGAGGTCGAGCGCGGGCTGGGAGATGAAGTTGGCCGGGTTCTCGCGGATTTCCGCCGCGTAGGCCGCCCGCTCGGCGGGCGTGGCGTGGGGGCCGACGAGCATTCCGTATCCGCCGGCTTCGCCGACCATCTTGACCACGAGCGTCTCCAGATTGTCGAGCGTGTACGCCAGCCCTTCCGCCTCGCGGCAGAGGTGGGTCTCGACATTGGCGAGCAGGGGTTCCTCGCCCAGATAGTAGCGGATCGTGTCGGGCACGTAGGCGTAGACGCTCTTGTCGTCGGCGACGCCGGTCCCCGGCGCGTTGGCGATCGTCACGTTGCCGAGCCGGTAGGCGTAGAAGAGGCCGGGGACGCCGAGCTGAGAATCGGCGCGGAAAGCGAGGGGGTCGATGAAGTCGTCGTCGATCCGGCGGTAGATCACGTCCACCCGCCTGAGCCCGGCGGTCGTCCGCATGTGGACGAACCCGTTGTGGACCAGCAGGTCGCCGCCCCGCACCAGCTCCACGCCCATCTCGTGGGCCAGGAACATGTGCTCGTAGAAGGCCGAATTGTAGACGCCGGGCGTCAGCAGGACGATGCAGGGGTCGGCGACGCCGGGCGGCGCGAGCTCGGCCAGGGTCTGGCGCAGCAGCCGGCCGTAGTGCTCGACGCCGCGCACCCGGTGACGCCGGAACAGGTTGCGCAGGCTGGTCTTCAGCGCCCGCCGGTTGGCCAGCATGTAGGACACCCCGGACGGAACCCGCAGATTGTCCTCCAGCACGGCGAAGCCGTCGTTGGTCCGCACGATGTCGGTGCCGCAGAGCGCGACATGGACGCCGTGCGGCGCCTCGAGGCCCCGCATCTCGATACGGTATTGCGGGCAGCCGAGCACGAGGTCGGCCGGCACGACTCCATCCGCGAGGATCCGCGCCGGCCCGTAGATGTCGGCGAGGAAGCGGTTCAGCGCCTCGATCCGCTGCCGCAATCCGCGCTCGACCAGGTCCCAGTCGGCGGCGGCGAGGAGCCTCGGCAGGACGTCGATCGGGATGATCCGCTCCTCCGCCCCTTCCTCCCCATGGACGGCGAATGTGATCCCCTGGTGCAGGAAAGACCGCTCGGCGTGCTCCCGCATGGCGGCGATCTCGGTGGGGGGCATCGCGTCGAGCGCCGCGCAGAGCTCCCGGCAATGGGGCCGCGGCGCGCCGGTCGCCTCGAACATCTCGTCGAAGAACGCGGGCCGGGTCCGGTATCCCGCGAAAAGGCGCTCCCCGGCCGCCGGACCGGCGCCGCCAGCCCCCGATTCCCCGCCTGGTGACATGGACGTACTGAATCCCGCTCGCGATCTGTGGGGCCGTCGCGCGATCTTGGTTCGGAAAGGGACCGCCCGCAAGCGCGCGGGCCGTTCCGCCCGCGTTGACAAGGACATGTCCGGCGCGGATAGTCGGACGCCACGTTCAAGGACGCCCGCGCCGGCCGTCCGCACCCACCGGGCTTTCCCCCATGCCCTCGTCGAACAGTCGCGCCGAGAGCGGCGACCGGGCCGCGGATCCGGCCGCCGCGATCGCTTTCCAGGGCGCGCGCGGCGCCTACTCCGAGGCCGCCTGCGTGGCGCGCTACCCGGCGATGACGACGCTCGCCTGCAAGACCTTCGGCGACACCCTCGCCGCGGTCGCGGAAGGCCGCGCGGAGCTCGCGATGATCCCGATCGAGAACTCGGCGGCGGGCCGCGTGGCCGACATCCACCAACTCCTGCCCGAGGCCGGCCTCCATATCGTCGCCGAGCACTTCGAGCGCGTGCGCCTCAATCTCCTCGCCTGTCCCGGCGCCGGCCCGGCGACCCTCGAGACCGTGCATTCCCACGCCCACGCCCTCTCCCAGTGCCGCAGGCTCATCGACCGGCTGGGACTCGCGCCGGTCGCGCACACCGACACCGCCGGCGCCGCCGCGGAGGTGGCGGAGGCCGGGGACCCGACGCGGGCCGCGATCGCGTCGAGGCTGGCGGCCGAGACCTACGGGCTCGAGATCGTCGAGGCCGGCATCGAGGACGAGCCCCACAACACGACGCGCTTCGTGGTGCTGTCGCGCGAACCGCACGATCCCGGTCCCGACGCCGGGCCGGTAATCACCTCCTTCATGTTCGAATGCCGCAACGTGCCGGCGGCGCTCTACAAGTGTCTCGGCGGCTTCGCCACCAACGGCGTCAACATGACCAAGCTCGAGAGCTACATGGTGGGCGGCGCCTTCGCGGCCACGGTCTTCCTCGCCGAGGTGGAGGGCCATCCGTCCGAGGCCGCGCTCGGGCGCGCCCTGAGCGAGCTCGACTATTTTTCGCGCAAGCGCCGGATCATGGGCGTCTACCCGGTCGACCCCCGTGGCCGGGAAGCGGCCGCCGACCGGGGGCTCTTGAAAGCCGCCACCCGGCGTCTCCCGAAACACATCGATCAAAAGTAGGCCCCCACCCCTATCGCCGGGAAGCGGCCGCCCGTCGGCGCTGAACGGGGCGCTCCGCCGCCGCCGTCCGGCCGGGGACGCAATCGCTTGTCCGGAGCGGTTCCGGCGAGGCCGGAACCGCTCTATTCTCGGCGCGACGTCGAAACCGGGGGAGGTCGCGCGATGCTGGGCATGTTGGGAGTGTCGTTCCTGTTCGCGGCCCTGGGTCTGCTCGGCCTCCTCGTCGCCGCGGGTTCGGACGACAGCGCGACCCAGTTCATGGGCGCGGGACTGGCCGTCTTCATGTGGTTTCTCCTCGTCGGCTACCACGGCCGGCGCGCGGAAAAGCGGGCGCGCGCCTCCGGCGGATCCTGAAGGCTCCCTTCGATACGCCGTCTCCGGCGGCTATCCGGGGCGAGGGGTGTTTGCGAGTGGGGACAAAGCACAAATCCCCTCGTCCCGGGCAGGCGCGAAGCGCCGTATCGAGGGACGGGCCGAAAGCGGGCGCGCCGGCGGCGGCCGTTCACGCGAATCGGTCGAAATCGATGTTCTCGTCCTTGTCGAGGCGCCGCTCCACCGGCGCCATCGGATACTTGAGGCCCGTGGCGCAGTTGTAGAGCACCACGCGGTCGTCCGGGCCGACGAGCCCCCGGTCCAGCGCGCGGCGGCAGGCCGCGGCGGCGGCGGCGCTCTCGGGGCACAGCAGGAGGCCGTCCATGCGCGCCACGTGGTCGCGGGCGACCGCGATCGCCTCGTCGGACACCGCCATCGCGAACCCGCCGGATTCGCGTATGGCGCGGACGATCAGGAAATCGCCGATCGCCGCCGGAACCCGGATTCCGGCCGCGACCGTCCGGGCGTCCTCCCACCGGGGCGCGTGCTCCTCGCCTGTCTCCCAAGCTCTCACGATCGGGGCGCAGCCTTCGGCCTGCACGGCGACCATGCGCGGCGGCGGCCCGTCGATCCAGCCGATGTCCCGGAGTTCCCGGAACGCCTTCCACATGCCGATCAGGCCCGTGCCGCCGCCGGTGGGATAGAAGATGACGTCGGGCAGGGTCCAGCCGAGCTGTTCGGCGAGCTCGAGCCCCATCGTCTTCTTGCCCTCGATCCTGTAGGGCTCCTTGAGCGTCGAGACGTCGAACCAGCCGGCCTTCTCCCGGCCCGCGCCGACGATCCGGCCGCAGTCGTCGATCAGGCCGTCGACCCTCCAGACGTCGGCGCCCTGCTGGCGGATCTCCCGGACGCCGATCTCGGGCGTGTCGGCCGGGCAGAACACGGTGGCCCTCAGGCCGGCGCGCCGGGCGTAGGCGGCCAGCGCCGCGCCGGCGTTGCCGTTCGTCGGAATCGCGAGATGGCCGAGGCCGAGCTCCTTCGCCATGGAGACGGCGAGGCACAGCCCGCGCGCCTTGAACGAACCCGTGGGCAACCGGCCCTCGTCCTTCACGAGGATGCGGCCGGGCCGGGCGCCGAGACCCGGCGCGGAGCCTTCCAGCGCGATCAGCGGCGTCACGACCTCGCCGAGCGTGGTCCGGTTCCCGGGCTCCGTGACGGGGAGAAACGGCGCATACCGCCAGAATCCCGGCGCGTCCGACGCGGCGATGGCGTCCTTGCCGACCGACGCGGCGAGCGCCTCGAGATCGTAGCGCACGAGGAGGGGCCGGCCCGCGTCGGAAAGGCCGCGCACGCGGCCCGCCTCGTAGCGTTGGCCGGTCATGGAGCATTCGAGGTGGGAGACGAAGGTCTGGTTCATCGAGGCGTCCGGCGGCCGCTCGGCGCCCCTCATAGGAGATGCCGGACGCGGGGCCAAGCGGCCCGGTGACGCGGCTCGGCGGGCCGTGGTATCAGCCGCGCCATGCTGACGCTCTCGAACGTCACCGTGCGGCTCGGCGGCAAGGTCGTCCTCGACCGCGTGTCGGCCTCGATCCGGATCCGCAGCCGCGTCGGGCTCGTGGGGCGCAACGGCGCGGGCAAGTCGACCCTGATGAAGACGGTCGCCGGCCTGCGGGAGGCCGACGACGGCTCGATCGGGATGCCGAAGGACATGCGCGTCGGCTACCTCGCCCAGGAGGCGCCGGGCGGGACCGGGACGCCTTTCGACCGCGTGCTGGCCGCCGACGCGGAGCGCGCCGCGCTGCTCGCCGAGGAAGCCGCCACCGGCGACAGCCATCGCATCGCCGAGATCCACGAGCGCCTGAACGCCATCGGCGCCCACGGCGCGCCGGCCCGGGCGGCGCGCATCCTGGCGGGCCTCGGGTTCGACGAAGAGGCCCAACGCCGGCCGCTCGACAGCCTCTCGGGCGGCTGGCGCATGCGCGTGGCGCTCGCGGCGCTGCTCTTTTCGGGTCCGGATCTGCTGCTCCTGGACGAACCGGGCAACCACCTCGACCTGGAGGCTGCGCTGTGGCTCGAATCCTTCCTCGGGAGCTACCGAGGGACGCTGCTGGTCATCAGCCACGAGCGCGACCTGCTCAACGGGGCGGTCGACCACATCCTCCATCTGGAGAGCGGCGGGGCGACCCTCTACCGCGGCGGCTACGATTCCTTCGAGCGGCAACGGCGCGAACGGCTCGACCGGATCGAGGCCACGCGCTCCAGGCAGGAACGCCAGCGCGCCCGGTTGCAGGCCTTCGTCGACCGGTGGCGTTACAAGGCGCACACGGCGCGGCAGGCCCAGAGCCGCCTGAAGGCGCTCGCGCGCATGGAGCCCGTCGCCGCGGCGGCCGAGGATTCGAGCCTGTCGTTCGATTTCCCGGACCCGGCCGGGTTGCGCCCGCCGCTCGTCGTGCTCGACCGCGCGGCGGTCGGCTACGTCGCCGGCGAGCCCGTGCTCTCCGGCCTCGACCTCCGTTTCGACCCCGACGACCGGGTGGCCTTCCTGGGCGGCAATGGCAACGGCAAGACCACGCTGGCCCGCCTCCTCTCGGGGCGCCTGAACGCCATGGCGGGCCGGTTGACGGCGAGCGGCAAGCTGCGGGTGGGCTACTTCGCCCAGCATCAGGTCGAGGAGCTGGAACCCGGCGACACGCCGTTGCAACACATGGCGCGCCTGATGCCGGACGCGAAGCCGGCCATGGCGAGGGCGCAACTCGGCCGCTTCGGTTTCTCGGGCGACAAGGCGGAGCTCGCCGTGCGCCATCTCTCCGGCGGCGAACGGGCGCGTCTGGCGCTCGCGCTCGTCACGCGCGAGGCGCCCCACATGCTGATCCTGGACGAGCCGACCAACCACCTCGACGTCGACGCGCGGGAGGCGCTCGTGCAGGCGCTCAACGGCTACGGCGGAGCGGTCGTCATCGTCAGCCACGACCGGCATCTCCTGGAACTGACCGTCGACCGGCTGGTCCTGGTCGCCGACGGGAGCGCCAGGGAGTTCGCCGGAAGCCTGGACGACTACCGCGACCTCGTCCTCGGCCGGGGCGGCGGCGAGGCGGCCGGCGCCGCCGCGCCGAAGAGCAGCCGCAGGAACGAACGCCGTCTCGCCGCCGAGGCGCGCGACCGCACCCGCGCCCTGCGCCGGGCGGTCGAGAACGCCGAACGGGAAGTCGAGCGGCTCGCCCGCCGGCGCCGCGATATCGACCGCGCCCTGTTCGATCCGGGCTCGGACGCCTCGCGCGAACCGCCGCTCACGGTGACCGACCTGATGAAACGGCGCGCCCGGGTCGAGGACGCGCTCGGCAAGGCGGAGGCGCGCTGGCTGGCGGCGAGCCAGGCCCTCGACGACGCCGGCGCGGCCCGGAACCCCGCCGCGTCCGTTCCGGCTACCACCACCGCCGACGCGCGTCGGTGAGCAACTCGCAGCCGGTGTCGGTCACGACGAGCGTTTCCTCGAAGTCCCCGACATAACCCATGTGCCGCACGCTCCGCTCGACGCAGAGCACCATGTTCTTCTCCAGAACGGTGCGGTCGCTTTCGACCAGCCAGGGCGAGTCCCAGCCGAGGCCGACGCCGTGGCCGAAGCCCTTGAAGGCGCCCTCGAGCTCGAAACCCAGGCGTTCCAGGGTTTCGCGACCGGCGCGCGCCACATGCGAGGCCGTGACGCCCGGCCGGACCTCGGCGATCGCGGCCTGGACGGCCAGCATGGGCGCCTCGAACACGCGCGTCTGCTCGGCCGTGGGGCGGCCGATCGGTTTCGAGCGGGCGTGGTCGAAGTAGTAGCCGTCGACGGCGCCGGAGATCCCGACGTGGAACCAGTCGCCGTCCTCCAGCGCCTCGTCCGACCCCCAGGTCGGGAAGCCGCCGGCGACCGCGGTCGGGTCGTTGCCGCCCCGGCCCGAGGACATGAAGGAGTTGTAGAGGATGCCCCCGCGGGTGACGAGCACGTCCATGCCCGCGGCGACGACCTCGCCGTGGGTGACGCCGGCCTCCGCCTTCTCCAGCATGGCTTCGGTCGCGCGGCAGCCGACCCACGAGGCGTGGCGCAGCTTCTCCACCTCCGCGGGCGATTTGACCATGCGGATGCGGCCCAGGAGCTCGTCGGCCGGCAGCCATTCGACGGCCGGCAGACCGGCGGCGAGTCTCGCATGGATGCTCCAGGGCAACGTGTCGGAGCCGACCACGCCGACGCGTCCTTCCTCCAGGCCGGCCGCTCTCAAGGCGTCGATGACCGCCGCGACGACATCGCCGGTCACCACCGTGTCGGCGATCGCCATCTCCTCGTCGCGTTCGGGCCTGTCGTCGGCGATGAGCACGGGCTCGCCCTCGGCCGGCAGGACGACGAAGGCGTGGGCCCGGCCGGTCCATTCGCCCGGCACGTCCGGGATGAAGGGGAAGCGCGTGTAGAAGTTCGTCAGGTACTTCACGTCCGCGTAGCGGTCGGTCGTGCCGCCGCCGCGCGAGCAGACCAGCAGGCCCGCGAGACCGGCCGCCCGCGCAGCCCGCCGCGCCTTCTCCCGCCGTTCGGGAAACTCGGATGCGGGGATCGCGGTCATGCCTGGGCCTCCTAGGTCGCGGGGGCCTTTGGTTCGCCGGCACTCTGACGCCGTTGCTCCGTCGGGTCAAAGCCGATCCGCGGAACCGACCGGGAAAATCCTGCTGGCGCTTTCCGCCGGCGGGAGGTGCAGACAAGGATGTCCGCCGGTATCGACAGAGCGGGAGCGTCACAGACGGTCGCCAGAAAGTCCGTGCTGAAATCCCCTCCGGCGAGACCCGGGCTCGAAAGATTGCTCGAACGGGCGAAACACGGGATGGTGGCCGAGGAAGAGCTCAGGGAGCAACGAGTCAGTTTCGTATATGGCAATGCTCCCTTCGATTCTGGGATTACACGGGAATCGGCGAGAAAATCCGCCAATAGAATCAAACTCACCCGATAGACGGGCGCATTGTGCTGGTAACGAAAAAGCAGGACGGCGCTCTTTTTAAAATGTTCAAGAGAAAAACTTTCTTCGCCAATACGACTTTCTTTTGAATTGCATCGAAATCGGATTGGCGCAAAACCCATCTCGATCAATCGACAAGTATACCCTGTGGGCTCTCAACCATGTCGCCGTCGCCAATATCTGTCAGTTTGACGGAGGCTTCAGGGAGGGGCCGATCTACATGGGGGACCATATTCCTCCTCAATCATGAGAAAGTTCCGGATCCGATGGATCGCTTTATCCCGACGATCCATGAGAACTGGGACCTTTGGACGTCCACACAGGTGGGAGCCTACACCCTTTGGCGTCCCAACTGGATCCATCCCTTCATTGAAGGCAATGAGCGCTCGAGCGCGGCCTGCTACCTCTCGATATGTCTGTGCGCCGGCGACCAGGATCCTGCCCGAGCGGATCGGAGAGAAACGGAAGTCCTGTGTCGCCGCGTTGCGCGCAGCGGACAGCGCATGGCAAAACGGCCATCTCGACTGTTCGGACATGGAAGCCTACCTGGCAGATCTTCCGCGAGCGCAACTCGCGAACGACCCATGGCCGTCCCGGCGCTCAGACCCGGTCCCGTCCGGCCCGCGCCTCCCGGATCGCGCGCCAGACCTTCATCGGGGTGGCGGGCATGTCGATGTGTTCGATTCCGTAGGGCGACAGCGCGTCGACCAGCGCGTTGACGACCGCGGGCGGGCCGCCGATCGCGCCGGACTCGCCGTTGCCCTTCACGCCCAGCGGGTTGCGCGCGGTCGGGACGACGATGCGGCCGGTCTCGATGTCGGGCAGGTCCGCGGCGCGCGGCAGGGGATAGTCCATGAACGAGCCGGTCAGGAGCTGGCCGCTGGCGGAATCGTAGACCGCCTCCTCGGCGAGGGCCTGACCGATCCCCTGGGCGACGCCGCCATGCACCTGGCCGTCGACCAGGAGCGGGTTGACGACCACGCCGACGTCGTCGACGGCGACATAGCGCAGCAGTTCGACCGCGCCGGTCTCGGGATCGACCTCGAGCTCGCAGACATGGGTGCCGTTGGGATAAGTCGGCCCGTCCATGGGCTTGAAGCCGCCGATCGCCTGAAAGCCGATCTCCTCGCCGGGCGGCAGGTCGCCCGCGTCGTAGGACCGGGCGGCGACCTCGGCCAGACCGACCGTCCGGTCGGTCCCGACGATGCGGAACGCGCCGTCCTCGAACGCGATGTCGTCCTCCGCCGCCTCCAGAAGATGGCCCGCGATGCGCTTGCCCTTCTCGATGGCCTTGCCGACCGCGATGGCGCACGCGCTGCCCGCCACGGCGATGAAGTTCGAGCCGCCGTTGCCGGAGCCGAAGGGCACGAGATCGTTGTCGCCCTGCAGCACCCGGATGCGGCTCTCCTCGACGCCGAGCCCGCCCGCGACGATCTGCTTGTAGGCCGTCTCGTGGCCCTGTCCGTTGGTCTGGGTGCCGACCTTGAGCAGGACGCCGCCCCCGGGATCGATCCGCAGGTCGACCATGTCGGGGCCGAGGCCGCCGCAGCGGTCGAACACGCCGGCGACGCCCAGTCCGCGCAGCTTGCCGCGCCTTTCCGATTCGTCCCGCCGCGCCTCGAATCCGGCCGCGTCCGAACGTTCGAGAGCGAGCGCTTGGTGGCGGTCGAACTCGCCGCAGTCGTAGACGAAGCCCAGCCCGGTGTCCCAGGGGAACCGATCCGCCTTGACGTGGTTCAGCCCGCGCAGCTCGGCGGGCGCCATGCCGAACCGGCGGGCGGCCTTGTCGAGCAGGCGCTCGACCATGAAGCCGGTCTCGGGCCGGCCCGCGCCCCGGTAGGCGTCGACCGGCACCGTGTTGGTCATCACGCCCGTCACATGGGCGTGGATGGCGGGTATGGCGTAGGCCATCGACTGCACCGCGGTCGAGGCGAGCGTCGCCACGAAGGGCATGAACTGGGAGATATAGGCGCCGAAGTTCGCGATCGTCTCGACTTGGAGCCCGGTGATGCGGCGGTCGGCGTCGAAGGCCATGCGGCCGGTCATCACCCGGTCGCGGCCCTGCAGGTCGCTCACGAAACTCTCGCTCCGGTCGGCGGTCCACTTCACCGGCCGGCGCAGACGGCGGGCGGCGACCAGCGCGAGCGCATACTCGTGGAACAGGAAGTTCTTCATGCCGAAGGCGCCGCCGACGTCGCCGGTCAGCACGCGAAGGTCGCCGCGCGGAATCTTGAGCACCGCGTCGGCCAGGGGCCCGGCGAGCTTGTGGGCGCCCTGGGAGCAGACGCGCAGCGTGAATCGCCCGTCCGCCGGATCGCATTCGGCCAGGGCCGCGCGCGGCTCCATCGGCGCCACGGCGACCCGGTTGTTCTCGACGGCGAGCTCCACGACATGGGCGGCCTCGCGAAGCGCGCGTTCCGCCGCCGCCGCGTCGCCGATCTCCCAGTCCAGGACGCGGTTGCCGGGCGCCTGGGGCCAGATTTCCGGCGCGCCCGGATCGAGGGCCCGGGCCGTGCCGATGGCGGGCGCGAGCGGCTCGTAGTCGACCGCGACCAGATCGGCGGCGTCGCGCGCGCCGGCCGCGGTCTCGGCCACGACGAAGGCCACCGGTTCGCCCACGTGGCGCACCCGGTCCGCCGGCAGGACCGGGTGCGGGATGTCCGCCAGCGGCGATCCGTCACGGTTCTTCAGGCCGCCGGCCACCGGCAGGGCGCCGATCCCCTCGGCCTCCAGGTCGGCGGCGGTTAGCACCAGCCTCACGCCCGGCGCGGAGGCCGCCGCGCGGGTGTCGATGCCGCCGATCCCGGCGTGGGCGTGGGGCGAGCGCACGGCGACGCCGTAGTATTGGCCCGGCAGGCTCACGTCGTCGGCGTACCGGCCCAGGCCGCGGACCAGCCTCGGGTCTTCCGTCCTCGGATTGGGTTGTCCGACGCCGAACCGCATTCGTTTTCCGTCCCTCTCAGATCGCCTCGGCGATGGCCTTGCCGAGGTCCGCGGTGCCGGCCCCGCCGCCGAGGTCCGGCGTCAGGGCCGAGGGCTCGCGCAGGACGGTCTCGATCGCGGCCACGATCGCCGCGGCGGCCTCGGGATGGCCGAGATGGTCCAGCATCATCGCGCCGGACCAGATCTGGCCGATGGGATTGGCGACGCCCCGGCCGGCGATGTCCGGCGCCGAGCCGTGGACCGGCTCGAACATGCTGGGCGCGGTCTTCCCGGGGTTGATGTTGGCGCTGGGCGCGATGCCGATGGAACCCGCCACGGCCGGACCCAGATCGGACAGGATGTCGCCGAACAGGTTGGAGCCCACCACCACGTCGAACCAGTCGGGGTGGCGCACGAAATGGGCCGCCAGGATGTCGATGTGGTACTTGTCGAAGGCGACGTCGGGATAGTCGCGGGCGACCGCTTCGACACGCTCGTCCCAGAACGGCATGGTGTGGAAGATGCCGTTGGACTTCGTCGCCGACGTCAGGTGTTTCGCCGGCCTGCTCCGCGCCAGCTCGAAGGCGAACCGCGCGATCCGGTCGACGCCCCGCCGGGTGAAGACGCTGGCCTGCTGCGCCATCTCCTCGTCGGAGCCCTCGTAGAGCCGGCCGCCGATCCGCGAGTATTCGCCTTCGACGTTCTCGCGCACGACCCAGAAGTCGATCTCGCCGGGCGTCCGGTTCGCCAACGGGCAGGGCACGCCGTCGAACAGGCGCACGGGGCGCAGGTTGACATACTGGTCCATGGCCCGGCGGATCGGGATCAGGAGCCCCCAGAGCGAGATGTGGTCCGGCACGCCCGGCCAGCCGACCGCGCCCAGGAAGATGGCGTCGAAGGACCTGAGCCGCTCCAGCCCGTCCTCGGGCATCATGCGGCCCGTCCTGGCGTAGACCTCGCAGGACCAGTCGAACCGCTCCCAGGAGAACGACAGGCCGTGACGGCCGCCGGCGGCCTCGACCGCGCGCATGCCCTCGGGCATCACCTCTCGGCCGATTCCGTCGCCGGGGATCGCGGCGATTCGATAGCTCGTCACGGCGTCGCCCTCCGTCCCGCTCCTACATAGCCCGTTCCCGTTCCCGGGGGCTACAGGCTCCGCCGGACGGCCCTCGCGTCCGGCGCCGGGCCCGTTTCTAGCCTTCCTCGCCGGGCGGCGGCAGCCAGCGGAAGAACAGGACGGCCAGCGCGGCGCCGGCGATCTGGGCGGCGATGAAGGCGGGCGCGTGGGCCGGCGCGATCCCCGAGAAGGTGTCGGTGAAGCCGCGGGCGATGGTGACCGCCGGGTTCGCGAAGGACGTGGACGAGGTGTACCAGTAGCCCGCCGCGATGGCGAGGCCGACCGCATAGGGGACCGCCTCGGGCCGCCAGCGCAGGCAACCCAGGATGGCGGCGAGCAGGCTGAAGGTGGCGACGGCCTCGCCGGTCCACTGGCCCGCCCCGGTCCGCGCGTGGGTCGAGGCGAACAGCAACGGCTGCTCGAACATGATATGCGCCGTCATGACGCCCGCGAAGGCGCCCGCGATCTGGACCGCGATGTAGAGGCCGGCGTCGCGGGGCGCGATCTCGCGGCGGAGGGCGAAGGCGACGGTCACGGCGGGGTTGAAGTGCGCGCCCGACACCGGCCCGTAGACCAGGATCAGCACCGCCAGGATGGCGCCCGTCGCGATCGCGTTGCCCAGGAGCGCCACGCCGGGATTGTCGGGCGAAAGCGTCTCGGCCATGATTCCCGAACCGACGACCGCCGCGAGAAGAAAGGCCGTCCCGACGAACTCCGCCGCCAGCCTGCGTGTCAAATCCGTCATGCCGAGCCGCCTCCCGCGTGGGCGCGCATCCCGAGCCGGTCGCGCGACGGTTTCGTGACACACGGGCGCGCCGGCCTCAACCGCTCCCAAGGGGAGATCCGCGATGCCCGATCTCGATCTCTGCTATCTGTCCGCCCGCGAGGCGCTGGGGCGGTTCGCGGCGCGCACGCTGTCGCCGGTCGAGGTGCTCGAGGCCCAGATCGCGCGGGCCGGGGCGGTGGAGCCGAGGGTCAACGCGCTCGCCTATACGTTCTTCGAGGATGCGCTGAAGGCGGCGCGCCGGGCCGAGGACCGCTATGCGGGGACCGGCGGCCGGCCGCGCGCCCTGGAGGGCCTCACGGTCGCGGTCAAGGAAGACACCGCGGTCGAGGGACGCCCGCGCACGTTCGGCTCGCTGATCTTCGAGGACAACGTCGCCGACCACACCAATCCGTCGGTCGAACGTCTGGTCGAGGCCGGCGCCATCGTCCACGCGCTGACGACCTGCCCCGAATTCGTCTGGCCCTGGACCTGCACGTCCAGGCTCCACGGCGCGACGCGCAACCCCTGGAACCTCGAGATCACCTGCGGCGCCTCGTCGGGCGGAGCGGCCGCGGCCGTCGCGGCGGGCGCGACCACGCTGGCGACGGGCTCCGACAGCGCGGGCAGCATCCGGATGCCCGCGGCGATGTGCGGGATCGCGGGCTACAAGCCGCCCCACGGCCGCAACCCGGGCAGTCCCGAGGTCGCCATGGACGCCTTCTTCCATGTCGGTCCGATGACGCGCGCCTCCGCCGAGGCCGCCCTGATGCAGAACGTCATGTCGGGTCTCCATCCGCGCGACCACGCCACGCTGGCCGAACCGCTCGCCCTGCCGGACTCCTTCCCCGGCGCGGCGGGGATGCGCCTCGCCTGGTCGATGGACCTGGGCGTCCACACGGTGTCCCGGGCGGTGCGCGCGAACACGTTGGCGCTGATCGAGGAGCTCGCCGAGGCCGGCGCCGTCGTCGAGGAGATCGAAACGCCGTGGGCGGGCGAGGCGCTCGCCGCCGCCGGGGCGTGGGGCGGTCTGATCTACGCCGACGAATTCTCCGACGCCGTCGACCGCCACCCCGGGCTCGTCTGCGACTACACGACGGTCTTCGCGCGCCAGAACGAGGCCGTGACGCCGCGCATGTTCCATGACTGCATGAAGACCGTCGGCGCGTGCTGGGCGAGGTTCGGCCCGGAGCTCGCGCGTTACGACGCCTTCCTCTGCCCCACCGTCGGCGCGACCGGGATCCCGGCCGAGTGGCGCGACTGGGCCGACCCGATCGACGTCGACGGGAAGGCGTGCGGTATCCGCGACATCGTGATGACGTTCCTCTTCAACGCCTTCAGCCGCCTGCCCTGTCTCTCGGTCCCGTCTGGCTTCGCCGGCGACGGCGTGCCCACGGGCGTGCAGATCGCCGCCAACCCCTACGACGACCGGACGGCGTTCCGGGTGGCGCGGGCGGTCGAGGCGCTGCTGCCGCTCTACGGCGACGCCGGGACGCGGCCCAGGCTGGACTGAGGCGGGCCCGCGCCCGGCGCCCCTGGGCCATGGCGCGGCGTTCCCGGCCGTCAGGGACGGTCCTGGGCCTCGAACAGTTCGGTCTCGGTATGCTGGCAATAGACCGCGTGCCCGTGGCCCATGTCCCGACGCGGCGCGGGCTCCGCGTCGCATTTCCCCGGGATCGCGACCGGGCAGCGCATGCGGAACGGGCAGGGCAGGTCGTGCAGCATGACGTTGCTGCGCAGGCCGGCCTCGGCCTCGCGGCCGCCGATCGCCTCCTCCAGCCAGCCTTGGCGCAACGCCGGCACGGAGTGGATGAGGAGCTGGGTATAGGGATGGTGGGGCGGCGCGAAGACCTCCTTGGTGAGTCCCGCGTCGACGATCCGGCCGGCGTACATCACCGCCACCCGGTTCGCGATCGAGGCCACGGTCGACAGATCGTGGCTGATGAAGACATAGGCGACCTTGTGGGTTTCCCGCAGCTCGCGCATCAGCTCGAGGATGCGGGCGGCGACGACCGTGTCGAGCGACGACAGGACCTCGTCGCACAGGATGATGTCCGGCTCGGCCGCGAAGGCGCGGGCGATCGAGACGCGCTGCCGCTGGCCGCCCGAGAGCTCGGCGGGGAAGCGGCCGGCGTGGTCCGGATCGAGGCCGACCATCTCCAGCAGCTCCGCCACGCGGTCGTGCTTCCGCGATCCCGACATGCCGAAATAGAGCTCGAGCGGCCGGCCGATGGCGTCGTCGATCCTCTTCTCCGGATTGATCGACTGGTCCGGGCTCTGGAAGACGATCTGGATGCGGCGGAGCTGCTCCCTCGTCCGCCGGCGGGCCAGAGCGGGCAGCGTCTCGCCTCCCAGGGCGACCTCGCCGTTGAGGGTCGGCTGGAGGCCCGCGATGACGCGGGCGAGCGTCGACTTGCCGCTGCCGGACTCGCCCACGACCGCGAGGACCTCGCGCGGGTAGACCTCGAGATCGATGTCGTGGAGGACGTACTTCTCGCGCTCGATCCTGTCGAACATGCGCTGGCGTTCGTAGGTCGAATCGACCCCGCGCACGGTCATGATCGGCTTCTGGCCGGCGGTGGGATCCCAGTCGGACGCCGCCGTGTCGCGTGTCGGCCTGGGCTTGACCGCCCCCAGCAACGTCCGTGTGTACTCCTCCGTGGCGTCGTGGAGGATCTTGTCGGTCGCGCCTTCCTCGACGACATGGCCCCGGTTCATGACCAGGATGCGGTCGGCGACCTGGGCGACCACGGAAAGGTCGTGGCTGACATAGATGCCGGCGGTCCGCCGGTCGCGGATGACGTCCTTGACCGCCTTGAGGACCTCGATCTGCGTGGTGACGTCGAGCGCCGTGGTGGGCTCGTCGAGAACGAGCAGCCTGGGCCGGCAGGCCATGGCCATGGCCATCATGATGCGCTGCTGCTGCCCGCCCGACGTCTGGTGGGGGTAGCGGTGGGCGATCTCCTCCGGGTGCGGCAGGTCGAGCAGGTCGAGAAGCTCGATCGCGCGTTCCTTCGCGGCGGCCCCGTCGGCGATGTCGTGAAGCATCAGGCTCTCGGCGATCTGGTCGACGACCGGGATCGCCGGGTTCAGGGCCGCCTGGGCGCTCTGCGCCACATAGGCGATATCCCTGCCGCGGATGTCGCGCCGTTCCCGGGTGGACATGGTCAGGATGTCCCGGCCCTCCAGCAGGACCCGGCCGTTCTTGAACCGGGTCCCGGGGCGCGTGTAGCCGAGCGCGCCCAGCGCGACCGTGGTCTTGCCGGCGCCCGATTCGCCGATCAGGGCGACCACCTCGCCGGGCCGCACCTCGACGCTGCACCCGTGGACGGTCTCGACCCAGATTCCGGAAGGGGGCCTGCCTTCGACGACCAGGTCCTCGATCCGCAGCAGCGCCGTCACCCGGTCAGTTCCTCGGAGATTCCGCGCCCCGACTGCGCGCCCAGCCAGTCGACGATGAGATTGACGCCGACCGTGAGGGTCGCGATGGCGAAAGCCGGCGCGAGAACCGGCAGATAGGCCTTGGTCTGCAAGCCGCCGCGATTCTCCTGGACCATGGAGCCCCAGTCCGCGTCGGGCGGCTGGATGCCGAGGCCCAGGAAGCTGAGGCTGGACAGGAACAGGATCGAGTAGGTCATGCGCAGCCCGAACTCGACGGCCAGGGGACGGATCGTCGAGGGGAAGATCTCGCGCGCCAGAATGGACCACAGCCGTTCGCCGCGCGCCCGCGCGACCTCCACGAACTCCAGCGCGGCGATGTTCATCGCGATCGCCCGGCCGACCCGCGCGACGCGCGAGAAATGCAGCGCCGCGATGGTTCCGATCAGGACCGGGATATCCGACGACAGGGAGGCGATGACGATCAGGGCCAGCAGGATCGGCGGGAACGACAGCATGGTGTCGATCAGCCAGGTCGCGAAGTCGTCGTACCGGCCGCCGATCTCGGCCGCTGAGAACCCGAGGCCCATCCCGATCAGGAAACCGAGAACCGTCGCCGCCAGCGCGAGGCCCACGGTGAGCTGCGCGCCGTGGAGCAGGCGGCTCAGGACATCCCGGCCCAGCGTGTCGGTTCCCAGGATCGCGCCGCCGCCGGGATCGGCGAAGCGCGAGGCGGAGACGATCTCGCCGACGCCGTAAGGCGCCAGGAACGGTCCGACGGCGGCGAGCAGCAGGCCCAGGCCGACGATGACGATTCCCGCCCAGGCCCAGCCGTCGGGCTTCGGGCGGGCGCGTTTGCTCCGCTTGCGCCCGACGCTTTTCACCGGGGCGGCGGCGGTCATTTGGCGTGCCTCAGGCGCGGATTGGCGAAGATCGCCAGGATGTCGGCCGCGATGTTGAGCAGGACGTAGAAGGCGCAGAACACCAGCGCGCAGGCCTGGATCAGCGGCACGTCCCGGAAGAACACGGAGTCGACCATGAGCCGCCCGAGGCCCGGATAGACGAAGATCACCTCGACGACCACGACGCCGCTGACCAGATAGCCCAGGTTGAGGGCGACGACGTTGACGATCGGGCCCAGGGAGTTCGGGACCGCGTGGCGCAGGATGATGCGCCACTTCGAGGCGCCCTTGAGCAGGGCCATCTCGATGTAGGCCTGCTTCAGCACGTCCAGGATGGCCGCGCGGGTCATGCGGATGATGTGGGCGAGCACGGTGAGCACGAGCGTGAGCATCGGCAGGAACGTCAGGCCGAGGGTGTTGAAGAGGTCGCTCCAGCGCGGGCGCTTCACGATGAAGCTGAAGAGGTCGAGCTCCACCGACAGGACGATGATGAGAAGGATGGCGATGACGAAGTCGGGGATCGAGATGAAGAACACGGTGACCGCCGTGGTCGTCCGGTCGAACGCGCCTTCCGGCCAGGCCGCGCACATCAGGCCGAGCGCCAGCGAGAGCGGAAACGCCACGGCGGTCGCGTAGAGCGCCAGGTTGATGGTGTTCCAGAAGCGCGGCTCGACGACCCGGCCGACATCGATCTTGTTGGCGATCGACTGACCGAGATCGCCCGCCAGCACGCCGCCCAGCCAGTCGAAGTAGCGGATATGGGCCGGCTGGTTGAGGCCCATCTGCTCGCGCAGCGCGGCCACGTTCTCCGGCGTCGCGGACTGTCCGAGAATGGCCTGGGCGACGTCGCCGGGCAGCAACTCGGTCCCGGCGAAGACCATGAGCGAGACGGCGAGCAGGGTGGTCAACCCCAGCATCAGCCGTCGCACGATCAGCCTGAACACGCCCGGCGCCTCCGCGTTGCCCCGCGCCGCCGGCGCGTCGCGCGCTTCACCGGCGTCACGCCGGTCGGCCCCGGCCAGGCCGTCATCGTAGGGTGGCGTTCCCGAAACGCAAGGAAGCCGGTTCCTCCGGGGACGGGACCGCGCGTCAGATCGGCCTGCGTCAGGTCGACGGGCGCGGCCAGGCCCGCAGGACCGCCTGCACCACCGTGGCGAGCGGGATGGCGAAGAACACGCCCCACAGGCCCCAGAGGCCGCCGAAGACCAGGATCGCCACGATGATCGCCACCGGATGGAGGTCGACCACCTCGCTGAACAGGACCGGCGCGAGCACGTTGCCGTCGAGCGCCTGGATCGCGCCGTAGGCGATCAGGACGTAGGCGAACTCCCAGCTCATGCCGTACTGGACGAGCGCGACCACGGCGACCGGCACGGTCACGGCGGCGGCGCCCACATAGGGGATCAGCACGGAGAGGCCGGTGATCACGGCGAGAAGGATCGAGAAATCCACCTCGAGCGCGGCGAAGACCGCGTAGGTCACGACGCCGACGATGAGGATCTCCCAGAACTTGCCGCGCACGTAGTTGTAGATCTGCAGGTTGACCTCGCGCCACACCGTGCTGGTCAGATCCCGGTCGCGCGGCAGGAAGCTCACGACCCAGGCCGTGATCTTCTCCTTGTCCTTGATCATGAAGAAGACGAGCAGCAGCACCAGGATCAGGTAGACGATCGCCGTCAGCAGGCCGACGATCGAGGCGCCGGCGAAGGACGGCAGGAGCGTGGCCGCGTCGATCACGCTCGATCCGATCTCGGCCATGAAGCCGCGCACCTGCTCCTCGGTGATCAGGCCGGGATACTGCTCGGGCAGCGCCAGGAGGTGCCCCTGGATCTGCTGAGTCATCCGCGGAAGCTGGGCGGCGAACTGCCCCGTCTGGCGGAACAGGACCGGCATGAGGCCGAGCAGGAACGACAGGGCGGCCAGGATGAACCCGAGGAAGACGAGGTTCACCGCGACCAGATGGCCGACGCGGCGCTGCTCGAGCCAGCGCACCAGTCCGTCGAGCAGGAACGCGATCACGATGGCCGCGATGACCGGCGCCACCATGTCGGCCACGAACACGATGGCCGCCACGGCGATCAGCAGCACGCAGGTCAGGATCAGGACCTGCGGATTGGAGAACGTCTGGTGGAACCAGTCGCGGATGGGTTTCATCGGCGGCCCCGGGGACGCGGAACGCCCGCGACCATAGGGAGGCGGCCCCGCGCGGGCAAGCCGGGGCTCCGCGGGCCCGGGGCCGCCGCGTTCGGCCGGGGGGCGATCCCTCCCTCGTCCCGGACGGCGGCCGGCGGCCGTGTATCGAAGGGATGTCCCGCATCCGAAAACCGTGGGCGGCCCGGCCGGAGTCCGATTGCGGCGCGGGGGCCGGCGCGCTAACCCTGCGCGGCCCAGCTTCGCGGGAGTAGTCGATGGACCGGGACGCCGCCGCGCCCGCCGGCGCGGGCCCGCGAGGCCGGCTTGTCGGCCTCTTCGCCGTCATCGCCTCGATGACGGCGATCGCGATGCTCTACGGCTACACCGGCCAGCTCCTGTCGGTCGTCCTCGACGACCGTGGCGTGCGCGGCTCGCTCATCGGGTTGAGCGGCGCGGCGCAGATGACGGGCGTCTTCCTGGCGATCCCGGTCCTGCCCTGGCTCATCCGCCGGATGGGCCCGGCGCGCCTGATGCTCGCCGGCGCCGCCCTGGCGCTGGCCGCGATCGCGGCGATGGCGCTGGCGGTCGATGTCTGGTTCTGGTTTCCGCTGCGCTTCGCCCTGGGCGCGGCGCAGGCGACCATGTGGACGACGGGCGAGACCTGGGTGAACCACGCCTGCGACGACCGCCGCCGCGGCCGCACCGTCAGCGTCTACATGAGCGCCGTCGCGGCCGGCTACGCCGCCGGCCCCTTCGTCCTCGCGGAGGTCGGGTCGCAAGGCGCGGCCCCGTTCGCCGCCGCGGCGGCCATGGTCGTCGCGGTCATGCTCCCGCTGCTGGCCGGCCTGGGCGACCGCATCGCGGCGGAAGGGCGGCCCTCCGCGCGGCTGCACCAATATGTGCGGCTGGCGCCCGTGCCGATGGTCTCGAACCTCCTCTTCGGCGCCATCGGCGGCGCGTTCATGGCGCTCTTCGCCGTCTACGGCCTCAGGCTCGCGATGGACGAGGCCGGGGCGACCCGCATGCTGGGCTGGATGGGCTGGGGCGGCGTCCTGATGCCTCTCCTGATCGCCTGGTTCGCGGAACGGATCGACCGGACCCTGCTGCTGGCCTTTTTCGTGGCGCTGGGCGCGGTCGCCACGGCCGGTCTCCCCTGGATCGGCGTCATGAATCCCTGGCTCCTGGTCGCCTACCTGATGGTCTTCGGCGGCTTGCGCTCGGCTCACTACGGCATCGCGGTGATGCTCGTGGGCGACCGGTTCCGGGGCGCGGACCTGCCCTCGGCCACCGCCGTCTTCGGCCTGATGTTCGGGACCGGGTCGATCCTGGGCCCGGCGCTCGGCGGAATCGCGATCGATCTCTGGGATCCCCACGGCCTCGTCGCGGCCATCCTGCTGTTCCATCTCGTCCTGTTGCCGCTGCCGCTCGCGGCATGGCGGCGGCGCGGCCGCCCGGCCGGGCGGTAGGCGGCGCCTGGTCATGCGCGGGCAGGAACGCGCCCGGTCGCTTGGAACCCGGACGGCGAGGGGCTACAGTCCGCGTGTTTCGGACCCCCGTTCATCCTCGAACCGGATTCAAGATGACCGACCTGGATTCCCGGCGCCGGCGCACTCTCCGCGAACACCGGCGACCGGCGGCCCCGTTCGCGGCTCTCGCCGCGGCGTTGCTCCTTCTCTCCGGCGCGCCGGACTGGAGCCGGGTGGTGGCGGCGGCCGAGGGCGCGACCGACGGCGCCGACGCCCCGGTCTCCGCGACGTCGTCCGAGGTGGAGCGGGCGCGGGCGATGATCTTCAGCGATCCGGCGGCGGCGCTCGGCCTGCTGCGGCCGCTGGCCGAGGGCGCGCCCGACGACACCGACGCCTGGTTCTTCCGCGGCATGGCGGCTTCGGCCGCGGCCGGCCTGCCGGCGGGCGGTCCCGGCGCGCCCGCGGACGACGCGGCCCGCCGGGCGCTGTTCGACGAGGCCGCGGCGAGCTACCGCCACATCCTGGAGCGGCGGCCCGGGCTCGCCGGAGCGCGGCTGGAGCTCGCCCGGGTCCTGTTCGAGCGCGGGCGCTGCCTGGAGGAGCCCGAGGACCTTCTGGAACACCTGCTGGGCGACGATTGCGACGCCGCGGCGCACCATTTCCGGCGCGCGCTGGCGGGCGACCTGCCGCCGGAGATCGCCGAGGCGGTGTCGCGCTACCTCGCGTTGACGCAGGCGCGCAAGCGGGTCTCGGGGTCGTTCGGGCTGTCGGTCGCGCCCGACAGCAATATCAACGCCGGGCCGTCGGCGCAGCGGTTCGCGTCCCGCCTCAGGAACTTCTTCACGGGCGAGAGGCTGGAGTTCGATCTCGACGAGCGCGCGCGCGCGGACTCCGGCGTCGGATTCGTGGTGTCGACGTCCGGGGAATACCGGCATCCGTTGCCGTTCCGGCTGCTGGAGGACAGCGCGACCCGGCTGCGTCTCGGCGCCGGCCTCTACCGGCGCGAATATCCCGGGCGGCGGTTCGACGACATGACGCTGTCGCTGCACGCCGGGCCGCAGGCGCTGTTTCCGCTCGGCCGCGTCAGCCTGCTGGCCAAGGCGGACCGCCGCTGGTTCGGCGGCGAGATCGTGGGCCACGGGATCGGCCCCCGCCTGGAAGCGGATGCGCGGCTGGGCGAGCAACTGTGGCTCTCCGCCAGCGCGGAGCGGATCGAGCGGCATCACCGGCGGAACGCCGCGACCCTGGACGGCCCGCGCTCCGATCTCGACCTCAGCCTGAACTTCGCGGCGACCCCGTCGGTCCTGCTCGGTCTGCGCGGCGGCTTGCAGAGAGTCCGCCCGGACGGCCTGAGCCAGCGCTCCCGCACCCGCCGGGTGGGCGGGTTCGCCAGCATCGACCTGCCGCCGGTCTTCGGCGTCTCCGGCTTCAGCCTCGGTCTCATCCACGACGTGATGTTCACCCGTTACGACGACCAGAGGCACTTCATCATCAGCTTGGATAAGAACCGCCGGGACCGGACCGCGATCAGACGGCTGATCGTCTCCAACGACCGTCTCGAGCTGTTCGGCTTCGCCCCGGTGCTGTCCCTCGTTCAGGAGCGGCGCGAGTCGAACATCGACGCCATCTTCGAATACCGGCGCAACAGGGCCGAACTCTCGTTCCGCCGGCTGTTCTGATCCCCTCCGGCGCCGTGGCGGGCCGCGGCCGACGTTTGCAAAGCGCCTCGGGGCCGGTGGGGACGGTCCGGATCCGGTGTCGCGGTCCCGACGATGGGACGGCGCCCCTTGGGGCGAGCTCGCCCCAAGGGGCGCCCGGCCGATGT
Source organism: uncultured Alphaproteobacteria bacterium (assembly GCA_958295695.1). GTDB lineage: Bacteria > Pseudomonadota > Alphaproteobacteria > SP197 > SP197 > SP197. The sequence goes on from OY282363.1 coordinate 670,386, forward strand.
CCGACGGCGGCGACATCGTTCCGATCGAACCGCCATCGGATGGGCGCCGGGCTGGAAACGGCGGCGGCGGCGGACAGTCCGGCATGTCGACTGGGAGGCCGAGACGATCGGGCGGGCATACTCGCCCTTCCGCGGGGACCGGGCGCCGTGACCCGCGCCGCGGCGCACCCCCTTCCCCACTCCGGGTAGCGCCCGCGGCGGCGCGTTCCGGTTTCCCGGACGGAGGGACGCCCTCTCCCCTGTCGGGGGAGAGGGCGTCCGGGTCCGTCGCCGGGCGCGCGGGGCGCGTCGGGGACTACGGCGCCGGCTCCTCGCTCACGGCGCCGAAGCTGCCGATGATGGAGCCGAACGTGACGCACGCGGCGCCCTCCCTGCCGCTGGGGCAGCCGGCAAAGGCGTGGGTCAGGTTTCTCGGCAGCATCCAGTAGCCGGCGGTCTCGAGTTCGCCGAGTTCCCGGGGGCCGTAGAAGGCGCCCCCGTACCGGCCCTCCGCGAAGCCGGCCGTGTCGAAGACCGGCACCGCCACGCCCGCGTACGAGCCGTCCGCTCCGATGTTGGCGGACTGCAGGTCCACCGCCTTGTTGTCCTCCGCGGTGGGGTGATTCTGGAGATAGAGCGTGGACCACGCGCCGTCTGTCAGGAACTCGATGTTCTTCATGAAGCCGGAGACGGCGCCGTTGCTGGAGCCGCCGCCCAGGGTGGCGGTCAGCGAGACGTCGCCCCGCAGGCGGACGAGCCGCGAGATGTGGTCGTTGGCCCTGTTCTGCAAGACCCAGCCCGTGGTCTTGCCGTTGAACGTGGCCGTGACCTCGTCGGTGGAGAAATCCTTCGGCTCACCGTTCGCGCCACCGAAGGCGTCGTAGCCGAAGTGGAACGCCTGCATCCGGCCGTACCGCGGCCTCGCGGTCGAGTAGTCCCAGAAGTTGAACAGGCCGTAGGCGGCGTATTTGAGGTAGCGGTGCTCGTCGTCGCCGTCCACGCCGGCGTAGTTCGAGAGCTTGACGGTGTAGACGCCGAGATCGTCGGCGGGCAGGCCGCTGGCGATCCTTGTCGCGCGTCTGGGCTCCAAGAGCATCGCGCCGGTCGGCGCCGCGATAGCGCGGGACAACCACAAGACCTTGTATTTGGAGCCGTCGGCGGGGTCCGTGTATTCCTCGCCGGCGAGGTTCGCGTAACCGGTCGTGTCGGCGTCGTCGCCGGTGCCGCCCAGGGCTCCGTCGGCGCCGGGGTCCACGACCCCGGTGTAATCGGGGTTCACCCTGTAGGCCCGCCGGTTGTGGATGTCATGGGAGGCCACCCACCAGGGAGCCTTGGCGGCGTCGGGGGCGACGCCGCTGCTGGAGTGTTCGTTGACCGGGCGCGGTTCCACGATCGGGGTGAGGTCGGTGTCCGCCTTGACGACCATGCTGAAGTGGTAGGCCGCGTCGCCGTCCGGATCTATCGCCGGGGTGTCGAAGACGGCCACGATGTCCGACGTGGCGTGGTCGTCGCATGTCGAGCCGTCGGCGTCGGCGCCTTGGCCGCAGGCGCCGTTTCCGAACGCGTTGGAGTAACCGCTCGACGGCCCGAGCGCGGTGCGCCTCTCCATGTCGAAGAAGATGACGCCGGGGCCGCCCATCTTCATCGTGAAGCCGCCGCCGTCCCTCCGGAGCTGGATGGAGCTCAGCACCCTCGCGTCGGTGCGGTCCCAGTCGCCGTCGCCCGCGGTGACGCCGAGGTCGCCCGCGCCGCCGTGGAACTCCAGATCCCCGGTCGTGTCCGGTCCCCTGTCCAGCTCCCCGCGCACGGTGAGGCCCCGCAGCTGGAGTTCGTCATTCCCGTTGCCGTCCGCCGAGATCAGCGTCTTGCCGGTCTCGTAAAGGACGGCCTCGTCCTTGATGGCGCTGGCGACGGCCGCGCCGGTGGTGGCGTCCGTGCGCGCCGTCCAGGTCACGCCCCCGGTCGAACGCGCGGGCGCGATGATCCGCGCGAACCGCTCGGGCGCGACCTCCTCGCCCAAGGACACGCTCCAGATCGGGGGCTCCGGCTCCGGGGCCGGGGCCGGCGGCGGCGAATCGCCGCCCTGGTTCACATACCTCGTCGTGCTCGACGAGCACGCCGTAAAGATCAGCGCAACACCGCACGCCAACGTCGCAAGCCTGAGCGAAGTCATCTTGAAGCCCCTGTTTGTTGAAAAGGCCGCCGTCAAACGGCACAGCCCCCGCGACGGCCGCTTCTGGAACCGTCGGTGGAGCCGACGCGGAGCGGCTAACACGGGGGGGGGGGGGGGGGGGTGACAAGCCAAAATGGCGCGGGCCGGCCGGAAACCGGAAACGGGCGACGGTCTGGATGAGCGCGCGAACCCTTCACAAGGACGGCCGCTTCGGTCATGGTGCGCCGCGTCCATCCCCGCCGACATTGCCGGATTCCAGAATGAAGGTCGCGATCCCGAAGGAGCGGCGCGCTGGGGAAACCAGGGTCGCCGCCTCGCCCGACACGGCGAGGACGCTCGCCGGCATGGGCGTCGAGGTCGCCGTCGAGGCGGGCGCGGGCGAGGCTTCGGGCATGGCGGACGCCGCCTTCGCCGAGGCCGGCGCCCGGGTCGCGCCCGGTCCCGCGGCGACGCTGTCGGGCGCCGATGTCGTGCTCAAGGTCCGCCGCCCGGCGGGCGCGGGCGAGGACGGGATCGACGAGGTGGCGCTCATCCCCGACGGCGCCGTCCTGATCGGCCTCGTCGACCCGCTGGTCGACCGCGGCCAGTTCCGGGCCTACGCCGCCAAGCGGCTGACCGTGCTCGCGATGGAGCTCGTGCCGCGCATCGGCCGGGCGCAATCGATGGACGCGCTGACGTCGCAGGCCAACCTGGCGGGCTACAAGGCCGTGCTGGACGCCTGCGTCCACTACGGGCGCGTCATGCCGCTGATGATGACGGCGGCCGGCACGCTCGCGCCCGCGAAGGTGCTGGTCCTGGGCGCGGGAGTCGCGGGCCTCCAGGCGATCGCTACGGCGCGCCGGCTGGGCGCGGTCGTCCGGGCGTTCGACGTCCGCCCGGCCGTCAGGGAGCAGGTCGAGAGCCTGGGCGCGGCCTTCGTCGAGATCGAGGGCGCGGGCGACGCCGAGACCGCGGGCGGATACGCCCGGGAGATGGGCGGGGACTACAAACGCCGGCAGGCCGCGGCGATCCGCGAGGCGCTCGCGAAGAGCGATATCTGCATCGCCACGGCCCAGGTTCCCGGCAAGCCCGCGCCGAAGCTCGTCACGTCGGAGATGGCGCGTGGCATGAAGCCCGGCTCCGTCATCGTCGACCTCGCCGTCGAGGGCGGCGGCAACTGCGAGCTCACGCGACGCGACCGGGCGATCCGGACCGGCGGCGTCACCGTCGTCGGCTTCGCCAACGCGCCCGGGCGCATGGCGCCCGACGCGTCGGCGCTCTACGCGCGCAACCTGCTCAACCTCGTCGAGCCGTTCATCGACAGGGAGAACGGCGCGTTCGCGCTCGATTTCGAGGACGAGGTCGTCGCCGGCGCCTGCGCCATGCGGGAGGGCGAGATCGTCCATCCCCTGCTCGTCGAATCCGGGGAGGACTGAGACCCATGGAAGCCGCGGCCGATCCCTTCGTCTTCCGGATCGCGATCTTCGTGCTGGCGATCTTCGTCGGCTACCATGTCGTCTGGTCCGTGACGCCGGCGCTCCACACGCCGCTCATGGCCGTCACCAACGCGATCTCGAGCGTCATCGTCGTGGGCGCCCTGATCGCGGCGGGGCCCGAGGAGTTCGACGCCTCGAAGGCGCTCGGCTTCATCGCCGTCACCCTGGCCGCGGTGAACATCTTCGGCGGCTTCACCGTGACCCAGCGCATGCTGCGGATGTTCAGGAGGAAGGACCGCGCCGGGAGAGGGAAGCGATGAGCGGCGACGCCGCCGCCCTCGCCTATCTGCTCGCGGCGGTCTGTTTCATCCTGGCGCTGAAGGGGCTGAGCTCGCCCACGTCGTCGCGCCGCGGCAACGCGATCGGCGTCGTCGGCATGGCCATCGCGATCGCGGTGACCGTGGCCGATCCGGCGGTCGTCTCCTATTCGTGGATCCTCGGCGGTCTCGCGCTGGGCGGCGCGATCGGCGTCGCGATCGCGCTCGGGATCCGGATGACGGCCATGCCGCAGCTCGTCGCGGCGTTCCACAGTCTCGTCGGCATGGCGGCCGTGCTGGTGGCGGCCGCGGCGCTCCACGCGCCCGAAGCCTACGGCATCGTCGCGGCCGACGGCGCGATCGGGACCGCCAGCAGGATCGAGATGATCCTCGGCATGGCGATCGGCGCGATCACGTTTTCCGGTTCCGTCGTGGCGTTCGCCAAGCTCCAGGGGCTCGTCTCGGGCGCGCCGGCCGTCTTCCCGGGCCAGCACCCGCTGAACCTCGCCATCGGCCTGGCCATGGCCGGACTCGGCGTCTGGTTCGTCGCGGGCGGGGGCGAGACCGCCTTCTGGTCGGTCGCCGCGCTCGCCTTCCTGATCGGAGTCGCGCTCATCGTCCCCATCGGCGGGGCCGACATGCCGGTCGTCGTCTCGATGCTCAACAGCTATTCCGGCTGGGCCGCGGCGGGCATCGGCTTCACGCTCGGGAACGAGCTCCTGATCATCACGGGCGCGCTCGTCGGCAGCTCGGGCGCGATCCTGAGCTACATCATGTGCAAGGGCATGAACCGGTCGTTCGTCAATGTCATCCTGGGCGGTTTCGGCGCCGCCGCCGCCGCCGCGGACGACCTGGGCGAGCGCACGGTCAAACGGGGCAGCGCCGGCGACGCCGCCTTCATCCTGCGGAACGCGCGCAAGGTCGTCATCGTGCCGGGCTACGGCATGGCGGTCGCCCAGGCGCAGCACGCGCTGCGCGAGATGGCCGACCGGCTGAAGGACGGAGGCGTCGAGGCGGTCTACGCCATCCACCCCGTCGCGGGCCGCATGCCGGGGCACATGAACGTGCTTCTGGCCGAGGCGAACGTGCCCTACGACGAGGTCTTCGAGCTCGGGGAGGTCAACTCGCAGTTCGCCACGGCCGACGTCGCCTTCGTGATCGGGGCCAACGACGTCTGCAACCCGCTCGCCAAGACCGACCCCCGGAGCCCCATCGCCGGGATGCCGGTTCTCGACGCCGAAAGGGCCGCGACCGTGCTCGTGGTCAAGCGCTCGCTCTCGCCGGGCTACGCCGGCATCGACAACCCGCTGTTCTACCGCGACAACGCCATGATGCTCTTCGCCGACGCCAAGAAAATGGTCGAGGACATCGTCAAGGAACTGGGCTGAAGCCCGCCCGGCGGTCGCGGGTTCGCCGGGGATGGGCCCGCCCTAGGCGTTGCCTTCGCGCTGGGCCCGCTTGCGCGCCAGCTTGCGGGCGCGGCGCACGGCCTCGGCGCGCTCGCGCTTCTTCTTCTCGGAAGGTTTCTCGAAGTGGCGGCGCAGCTTCATCTCGCGGTAGACGCCCTCGCGCTGCAGCTTCTTCTTCAGCGCGCGCAGGGCCTGGTCGACATTGTTGTCGCGTACGGTGACCTGGACGATGATCCTTCTCCCTTGTCGTCTCGGCCCGGGCTCGACCCGGCCCGCTCCGTTCCGCGGAGGTACGGCGCTCCTAGCACGGCGTCCCGGCCTTGTGAAGCGCCCGCTGGCCTCTCCGGGGGCCGGCCTGTAGGCTGCGCCGGGGGCCGATCGGGGCGTGACGGGCATGACGTTGATTCTTGGCGACATCCGCATCGACCGGATCGAGGAGTCCCGCGAGCCCGGCAACCTGCCGCACGAGGACTTTCCCGACGCCACGCCGGAGGCCATCGCGCCCTATCTCGAGTGGCTCGAGCCGGCCGCCATCGACCCGGCTTCCGGCCGGACGATCATGCCGGTCCAGACCTATCTGGTCCGGACGGCGCACCGCACGATCCTGCTCGACACCTGCGTCGGCAATCACAAGAACCACCCCTCGACGCCGGCCTGGAACCGGCGGTCGGACTACACCCTCATCGAGGACATCGCGGCCGCGGGCGTCGCCCCGGAGGATGTCGACCTCGTCCTGTGCAGCCACCTCCATCTCGATCACGCCGGCTGGAACACGCGCCTGGAGGACGGCCGCTGGACGCCGACCTTCCCGAACGCCAGGTACCTCTTCAACCGGGACGAGCTCGACTTCGCCGAGGAACAGGCGAGGCAGGGGGACAGCGTCTACGGCGAGAGCGTCCAGCCGGTCCTCGAAGCCGGTCTGGGAGAGATGGTCGCCAAGGATTTCGCCCTCGACGACAACGTTTGGCTGGAGCCGACCGAAGGCCACACGCCGGGCCACGTGGCGACCTGGCTCGGCTCGGGCGGCGGACGCGCCGTGATGTGCGGCGACCTGATCCACGCCCCCTTCCAGTTGCCGCACCCGGAGTGGAGCCCCGTGTACGACTGGGACCGCGCGATGGCCGCGGCGACCCGCCGCCGCTTCCTCGAATCGGTCGCCGACACGGACATCTTCGTCCTGACCCAGCACTTTCCCGCGCCGTCGATGGGCCATGTCTTCGGCAAGGGCGGCGGATTCGGCTTCCGTTACCACGGCCGCGACATGGTGCACGGCTAGGAGCCGGCGATGGCCATCCTGAAGATCGCCCGCATGGGCCATCCGGTCCTGCGCCGCCGCGCCGACGAGGCGCCCGACCCGACCGCGCCGGGCGTCCGCAAGCTGGTCATGGACATGATCGAGACCATGCGCGACGCCGAGGGCAGGGGGCTCGCCGCGCCCCAGGTCCATGTGCCGCTCCGCGTCGCCGTCTTCATCGCGCCGGAGGACCCCGGCCACGAAGGCGTCACCGCCATCGTCAACCCCGCCCTGGAGCTGCTGAGCGAGGAGCGCGTCGAGGGTTGGGAGGGCTGCCTGTCCGTTCCCGGCCTCCAGGGCGTCGTGCCGCGTTCGCCGAAGGTGCGCTACACCGGCGTGACGCCCGACGGCGCGCGGATCGACCGCACGGTCGAGGGCTTCCACGCGGTCGTCGCGCAGCACGAGTTCGACCATCTGGACGGCATCCTCTATCCCCAGCGCATGACCGACATGACCAAACTGATCTTCGAATCCGAGGCGCGCCGGCTCCTCGCCGCCGGAGAGGGGGACGGCGCGTGACGGCGCCCTCGGCCACGCCCAGGCGCGACGCGGAGCGCCGCCTCCTGCTGGCCGCCGCGTTGCCGCATGTCCCCTTCGACGGCTGGACCTTCGCGGCCATGCGCGCCGGCGCGGACGACCGTGGCCTTCCGCCCGCCGATGTCCGGCGCCTGTTTCCCGGCGGCCCGGACGAGATGGTCGCGTTCTTCGCGGCCGAGGCCGACCGGGCCATGGAAACCGAGCTCGCGCGCCGCGACCTCGGCGCCATGCGCGTCCGGGACAGGATCGCCACGGCCGTGCGCGTCAGGCTCGAACAGTACGCCGGGCGCAAGGACGCGGTCCGCCGGGCGCTCGCGCTCCGGATCCCGCCGGGCGACGGGCCGGGCGGCTTGCGCGCGCTCTACCGCACGGTCGATGCGATGTGGCGCGCCGCCGGCGACGCGTCGACCGACCACAACTTCTACACCAAGCGCCTGCTGCTCGCGGGCGTCTACATGGCGACCCTGCTGTTCTGGCTCGGCGACGCGAGCGAGGACGGGGAGGCGACCTGGGCCTTCCTCGACCGCCGCATCGGGGACGTCATGCGGCTCCAGAAGGCCAAGGCGCGGGTCGGGCGCCGGCTGCCCGATCCCGACGCCGTCGTGCGCCGGCTCGCGCGCCGCCGCGCGGCCCCGGCCTTCAGCCGCCCGTCTTCGGGAACAGCCTCGTGACGTGGCCCATCTTCCGCCCGGGCCGCGCGTCGGCCTTGCCGTAGAGATGGAGCTTCGCGTTGGGCTCGCGCGCGACGCCGGGCCAGTCCCCGGCCGCGTCGCCCAGGAGGTTCGTCATCACCGCGTCGCTGTGGCGGCCGGGATCGCCCAGCGGCAGGCCCGCGACCGCGCGGACGAACTGCTCGAACTGGCTCGTGCGGCAGGCGTCGATCGTCCAGTGGCCGGAGTTGTGCGGCCGGGCCGCGAGCTCGTTGACCAGGAGTCCGCCCTCGCGCGTGACGAACATCTCGACGGCCAGCAGTCCCGCCATGTCGAAGGCCGCGGCGAGGCGTTCCGCGATCGAGCGGGCTTCGTCGGCGAGCCCGGGCGCGAGACGGGCGGGCGCCCGGGTCCGCGCGAGAACGCGGCCGCGGTGCACGTTCTCGACGACGTCGAAGCAGGCGGCGTCGCCGTCGACCGTTCGCGCGACAATGGCCGAGATCTCGCGCTGGAAGTCCACGAACCCCTCGAGAACGCCTTCCGCTCCGCCCATCGCGGTCCAGGCTCCGGCCGGGTCGTCGCCGGGGCCGATCGTCACCTGGCCCTTGCCGTCGTAGCCCATGCGGGCGGTCTTCAGAACGGCCGGCCGGCCGAGGTCGCCGAGGGCGCGGTCCAGCTCGGCGGCGCTCGTCACCCGGCGGTAGGGGGCGGTCCCGATTCCCAGGCCGTTGACGAAATCCTTCTCCGCGACGCGGTGCTGGGTCGCCTCGAGACAGCGCCAATGGGGCCTGACCGGCGCCGCGGTCTCCAGGCGGGCGAAGCTGGACGTCGGCAGGTTCTCGAATTCGTAGGTGACGACATCGACCGAGGCGCCGAAACGGTCGAGCGCGTCGAGGTCGTCGTAGGGCGCGACGGTGGCGGCGGCGCTGACCTGCGCCGCGGGGCTGTCCTCGTCGGGGCAGAAGATGTGGCAGCGGTATCCCATGGCCGCCGCGGCCAGAGCGGCCATCCGCCCGAGCTGGCCGCCGCCCACGATGCCGATGGTGCCGCCGGGCGGCAGCGTCCTCGCATCGTCGCGCACGGGATTCAGGCGTCGCCGCCCGGCGCTTCGGCCACCGAGGCCGTCTGTCCGGCCCGGTAGTCGTCCAGCGCCCGGGCCACGTCCGGGTCTCCGTTGGCGACGATGGCGGCCGCCAGCAGCGCGGCGTTGACGGCGCCGGCGCGTCCGATGGCGAGCGTCCCGACGGGAACGCCGGCCGGCATCTGGACGATCGACAGCAGGCTGTCCATGCCGTTGAGCGCCTTGCTCTCGACCGGAACGCCGAGCACCGGGACGGGCGTCTTGGCCGCCGTCATGCCCGGAAGGTGGGCGGCCCCGCCGGCGCCGGCGACGATCGCCTTCAGGCCCCGGCCGCGCGCCGCTTCGGCATAGGCGAACAGGCGGTCGGGCGTCCGGTGCGCGGAGACGATGCGGGTTTCGTGGGCCACGCCCAGAAGGTCGAGCGTCTCGGCGGCGTGGCGCATCGTGTCCCAGTCCGACTGGCTGCCCATGACGATGCCGACCTGGATCCCGGCCACGGCGGTCTCCGTCGCGAAAACGGCGGCCATCTTGGGCACGCGGCAGACCGGGCGCAAGCGCGAACGAAAGCCCCGGACCGGCGCGCCCCGGTCGTTCCGCCGGCGCCGCGGACCCCGCCTACGGGCGGGGGCCGCCGAGGCGCCGGTCTCCGGGGGGCGGGGGCGGATCGTCGACGACCGTCCACTCGCCGTCCATCGCCGCCCCGCCCGGCTCGGCCCGCGTCCGCGGGCCGGCCGCGCGAACGTGCCGCGCCAGCATCCGGCGCAGGCCGTGGCGCAGGAGCGGAACGAGCAGCAGGAAGCCCGCGGCGTCGGTGAAGAAGCCCGGCGTCAGGAGCATGAGGCCGGCGACGAGGAGGCAGACCCCGTCGAAGGCCTCGACGGCGGGCATCCTCCCCGCCCGCAGGGTCTCCCGGGCGCTCGCCGCCACGGCGCGGCCCTGGACGCGCACGACGGCCGCGCCGGCCGCCGCGGTGGCGACGCACAGCAGCACGGTCCAGAGCGCGCCGATCGCGCCGCCCAGCTCGATGAAAAGGAAGACCTCGGCCAGCGGTACGGCCAGAAACGCGGCAAGAAGAAGCAGGGGCATGGTCGATGAGGCCCGCAAGGATCGCCATGTCCATGTTAGCGCCTCTGAAGGACGGGGCCAGCGCGTACGACTCGACCGCGCCCGTCCGACCCTCTAGGCTGGGCCGAAGCAGGCGGCGCTCCCCGGACGGGCCCGCGCCGGCGGCAACCACCGATCTGGACAGGCAGCGGTTTCCGTGGACCCCTTAACGCTCCTCTTCGCCGTCGTGGCGGGCCTCATCTTCTTCAAGCTCTTCAACGTTCTGGGCCGGCGCACCGGCCACGAGCGCCCCCCGCCGGTCGCCATGGGCGGGAGCGGCGCCGAGGCCGACGAGGGCAAGGCCGCGCCGCCGCGCGAGCGCGACGACGAGGACGCGGCGCCGGACGCCTCGCTCGATGCGGGCGTCGCCCAGATCCGGCTCGCCGACCGCGGTTTCGATCCCGAGCAGTTCCTGGCCGGCGCGCGCGCCGCCTTCGAGATGATCCTCGACGCCTTCCACAAGGGCGAGATCGAGAAGGTCAGGCCGTATCTGGACGCCGATGTCTACCGCGGCTTCGCGCGGGCCGTCGAGGACCGGGCCGTCGGCGACACGAGGCGGCTGGTCGAGCTCGTCGCCGTCAACCGCTGCGAGCTGGTCGAGGCCTCGATGGAGGGGCGCGAGGCCCGCGTCACCGTGCGCTTCGACAGCGACCAGACCGACGTGGTCAAGGACAGCGAGGAGCGCATCGTCGCCGGAGATCCGACCGCGCCCGTCGAGGTCGCCGACCTCTGGACCTTCGCGCGCGACAGCCGCTCGAACGATCCCAACTGGCGGCTCGTCGCCACCCGCAGCCCGCGGTGAGCGCGGCTTCTCTCCCGCGCGCGCTTCCGGCCCTGGCCCTGGCGGGCCTGCTCGCCGCCTGCGCCGGCCGCGGCGATCCGCCCGACGAACTGGTCCTGACGCCCTCGTCGTTCGACCGCGTGCCGGGCTGGGCGCTGGACGACCACGCCGCGGCGCTCGAAACCTTCCTCGTCTCCTGCGCGGCCATCGAGGACCGCGATCCCGCGGCGCCGCTGGACGGTTCGACCGGCATGGGGTTCTCGGGCGCGTGGCGGGAGGTCTGCCGCGCCGGCCGCGCCACCGACCCGGCCTTCGCCCGCGTCTTCTTCGAAACCCGGTTCCGGCCCTGGCTCGCCACCGATGGCGACCGCGACATCGGCCTCTTCACCGGCTACTACGAGCCGCTGCTCGACGGGTCGCGCGCGCCCAGCGAGACCTACCGCTACCCGCTCTACCGCATGCCCGCCACGCTGGCGGCGATCCCCAGCCGCGAGGAGATCGACCGGGGCGCGCTCGCCGGGCTCGGCCTCGAGCTCCTCTGGGTCGACGACAAGGTCGCGGCGTTCTTCCTCCACATCCAGGGTTCGGGGCGGGTGCGCCTGCCCGACGGCGGCGCGGTCCGGGTCGGCTACGCGGGCAAGAACGGGCACGGCTACCACGCCATCGGCCGCGAACTGATCGCCCGCGGGGCCCTCGCGCGCGAGGACGTCTCGCTGCAGTCGATCCGCGACTGGCTCCACGCCAACCCCGACCGGGCCGACGAGGTCATGTGGACGAACGCGAGCTATGTCTTCTTCGAGGAGATCGAGGGACCGGGCCCGCTGGGCGCCCAGGGCGTGCCGCTCACGCCGGGCCGCAGCCTCGCGGTCGATGACGCGTTCCTGGCCTACGGCGTGCCGGTCTGGCTTTCGACAACGCTGCCCGACGGGCGTCCCTGGAACCGGCTGATGATCGCCCAGGACACCGGCGGCGCGATCGCCGGTCCCGTGCGGGGCGACATCTTCTTCGGCCACGGCGACCGGGCGGAATGGAACGCCGGACGCATGAAGGGCGAGGGGCGGTACTGGATCCTCCTGCCCCATCTGGTCTCGACCGATCTTGTCGCGTCGCTCGATCCGTAACAGTCTGCCGGCGTCCGGCTCCCTCGAGAGACCATGGCCCCATCGTCCGCACGGCCCCGCGTGGCGCTCCTCGTGACCTGTCTGGTCGACCTGTTCCGCCCCTCCGTCGGCTTCGCCGCCGCGAAGCTCCTGGAGGACGCGGGCTGTCGGGTGGAGGCGCCGCCGCAGTCCTGCTGCGGCCAGCCCGCCTACAACTCCGGCGAGCGGGACAGGGCCCGCGCCGTCGCCCGCGTCATGCTCGACGCGCTGGAAGGCTACGACCATATCGTGGCGCCGTCGGGCTCCTGCGCGGGCATGGTGGCGAAGCACTACCCAGATCTCTTCGCGGGTACGCCCGACGAGGCCCGCGCCCTCGACCTCGCCGGCCGGACATGGGAGCTCACACGCTACCTGGTCGAGGTGGCGCGGGTAGGCGCCGTCGAGGCGGCGTGCGAGGCCACGGTCGCCTACCACGACTCGTGCTCCTGCCTGCGCGAGGCGGGCGTGCGCGACCAGCCCCGCGCCCTGCTCGCCTCCGTCGCCGGCCTCACGCTGGCCGAGGCCGCCGACCGCGAGGTGTGTTGCGGTTTCGGAGGGACCTTCGCGGCGAAGTACCCGGCGATCTCGTCGGCCATGGCGCGCGACAAGGCCGACCGCCTGGAGGAGACGGGCGCCTCCGTCGCGCTGGCCGCCGACATGGGCTGCCTGCTCAACATCGCCGGCGTCCTCGGCCGCCGCGGCTCGGACATGGAGGTGCGCCACGTCGCCGAGGTGCTCGCCGGCGACACCGCGGCCCCGGCGATCGGGAAGGCCGCGCCGTGACCCTCCACCGGCTCGCGAGCGCGCGTTTCGAGGAGAAGGCGGCCGACGCGCTGGCCGATCCGGTGCTGCAGGGCAATCTCGCCCGGCTCAAGGGCAACTTCCTGCGGCGCCGGGAACGGGCGCGCGCCTCCCTGCCGGAGTTCGACGCTTTGCGCGACGCGGCGGTCGAGATCAAGAGCCATACGCTGGACCACCTCGATCTCTATCTCGAGGCCTTCGAGGACGCGGTCCGGGCCTGCGGGGGGCAGGTCCACTGGGCGCGCGACGACACGGAAGCGCGCGGACAGGTGCTGGAGATCTGCCGCGCCGCGGGCGCGCGGACCGTCGCCAAGGGCAAGACCATGGTGGCCGAGGAGATCGGACTGAACCCGTTCCTCGAGGCCCACGGCGTCGAGCCGGTGGAGACCGACCTCGGCGAATACATCGTCCAGCTCGCCCAGGAGCCGCCCAGCCACATCATCGCGCCGGCGATCCACAAGAACCGCCGGCAGGTGGCCGCGCTCTTCAACGCCCGCCACGAGGACCTCGCCGACCGCGCGGCGGACGACCTCGACGGCCTGCTGGCCGACGCCCGCGCGGTGCTGCGCCGGACGTTCCTCCAGGCCGACGTCGGCATTACCGGCGCCAACTTCCTGATCGCCGAGACCGGCCAGACCGCGATCGTCACCAACGAAGGCAACGGCGACCTCACCCAGCTCCTGCCCCGGGTCCACATCGTGCTCGCCGGGATCGAGAAGGTCGTCCCCACCCTCGAGGACGCCGCTTGCATCCTGCGGGTGCTGGCGCGCTCGGCGACGGGCCAGGAGATGTCCTCCTACACCACGTTCTCGGCCGGACCCCGGCGTCCGGACGACCCGGACGGGCCGGACGCCTTCCACGTCGTGCTGGTCGACAACGGCCGCGCGGCGCTGCTCGGCTCGCCGACCGCGGAGATCCTGCGCTGCATCCGCTGCGGCTGCTGCCTCAACGCCTGCCCGGTCTACGGCAAGGTCGGCGGCCACGCCTACGGGTCGGCCTATCCGGGACCCGTGGGGGCGGTGCTGACGCCGGCGCTCGCGGGCCTCGACGAGACCCGGCATCTCCCCAACGCCTCCACGCTCTGCGGGCGCTGCGAGGAGGTCTGCCCCATGCGCATCCCGATCCCGAAGATGCTGCGCCATTTCCGCGAGGAGGAGGCGAAGGCGGGCCGCGCCCCGGCGGCGGCGCGGCGCGGCCTCGCCCTGTGGGCCTTTCTCGCCCGCAGGCCCCGGCTCTACCGCCGGCTCACGGGCCTCGCCGCGGGCGCGCTCGGCGCGCTGGGACGGCGTCGCGGGCGCTTCGCGCGCCTGCCGGGCGCCGGCGCCTGGACGCGCGACCGCGACCTCGCCGCGCCGCAGGGGACGACGTTCCAGACGCGATGGTCCCGGGGCGAACGGCCGTGAACGCGCGCGAGGCCGTCCTGGACCGGATCCGCCGGGGTGTCGGCCGCGGGAAGGCCGACGAGGGTTCCGCGCGCGCGGCGGTCGCCGCCCGCCTCGCCGCCCGTGGCCGCTGCGCGCCGCCGGCCCGGATCGCCCTCGACCGCGAGGCGCCGGTCGACCTCTTCGCCGGGAAAGCGCGGACGGCCGACGCCACCGTCTCCTTCGTCGCGCGCGCGGCCGACGCGCCCGAGGCCGTGGCCGATTACCTGAGGGGCCGCAACCTGCCCGCCGCGGCGGCGGTCGCGCCCCATCCCGACCTCGACGCCATGGACTGGCGGGCGGGCGCGCTGGCCGTCCACCGCCGCGCGCCCAGCGAGACCGACCGCGTCGGCGTCAACCGGGCCTTCGGGGCCGTCGCCGAGACCGGCACGCTGGTCATGGCCTCGGGCCCCGAGAGCCCCGCCACCATGAACTTCCTGCCCGAGACCCACATCGCCGTGGTGCGCGCCTCCGAGATCGCCGGCGCCTGCGAGGACGTCTGGGACCGCCTGCGCGCCGCGGCGGGCGACGGCGCCATGCCCCGGACGGTCAACATGATCACCGGCCCCAGCCGCACCGGCGACATCGAGCAGACGCTGCAGACCGGCGTCCACGGCCCGAAACACCTCCACATCGTGGTGGTGCGGGAGGATTGAGGCCATGACCGGCCCCGATTCGCTCCTCGCCGGGATCGGCCGCACGGCGGCGCTGCCGTTCGAACGGGCGCGGACGCTGCCGGCGGAGGCTTACACGGACCCCGCGCTCGCGGCCCTCGAGGTCGAGCGGCTGTTCCGGGCGGACTGGGTCTGCGTCGGCCGCGGCGACGAGATCCCGGAGCCGGGCGGCTACATCGCCCACCGGATCGCCGGCGCGCCGGTCGCGGCGGTGCGACAGAAGGACGGCGCCGTCCGCGCCTTCGTCAACGTCTGCCGCCACCGCGCGGCCGAGCTGCTCGCCGGCGTCGGCCGGGCGGCGCGGATCGTCTGCCCCTACCACGCCTGGTCCTACGGTCTCGACGGCGGGCTGCGGACCGCCCCCTTCATGGGCGGACGCTTCGATGGCGCCGGCGTCCGCCTCGAGGAACTCAGGACCGACCTGTGGGAGGGTTGGATCTACGTGACCCTCGACCCCGATGTCGCGTCGGTCTCGGAGCGCCTCGCGGGCCTCTCGGAGCGCATCGCCGCCTACCGCATGGCCGACCATGTCATGGCGTGGCGCGCCGACGAGGTCTGGGCGTGCAACTGGAAGACCCTGGCCGAGAACTTCACCGAGAGCTACCACCTGTTCTCCAGCCACAAGGACACCTTGCAACCCTTCACGCCGACGCAGGGCGTGCGGTGCGAACCCGGCGGCGAGGGCTGGAACATCCACTGGATGGACACCTCGAGACTCCAGGACCGGATCTGGCCCGACGCCACCGAGGACACCCGCGCCCGCTTCCCCCTGATGCACGTCTTCCCGAGCCACGTGGTCTCGGCGTCGCTCACCCGCGGCTTCTGGATGTCGCTCCAGCCCGACGGCCCCGGCCGCGTCAACGTGCTCTGGGGCGTCACCGTCGCGCGTCCGCTCTGGCCCGACGCGGGCCCCGCGCGCGAGGCGGTGCGCGCGGAGATCAAGGCGGCCTTCGACCGGATCAACCTGGAAGACCGCGCCATCGTCGAATCCATCGCCCGCTCGCTCGCCAGCGGCCGCGCCGCGCCGGGACCGCTGGGCGAGAAGGAGCGGACGATCTGGGAGTTCCAGCGTTTCCTGGCCCGCTCGCTCGGCGCGCCCGTTCCGGCCGGCGCGGCCGCGGCCTGACCGATGGCGGGCGGGAAGGCCCCGCCGCTCGGCGGCGACGACGAGCGGTTGTGGCGGCGGATCGCCCGCACGGTCGATCCGCTGCCGGGGCGCGCGCGGCCCGACGCCCCGGAACGGCGGGAGGGTGGCGACGGCGCGGTCGAAGGCCCATCCGGATCCGCGGCCGGCGCGGCCCGCCCACTCAAGCCTCCCGGCCGCGGGGAGGCGGCGTCCGGGGCGCCCGGCGGCGGACTCGACCGGCGCCAGGCCCAGCGCTTCCGGCGCGGCCGGATGCCGATCGACGCGCGCTGCGACTTGCACGGCATGACCCGCCGCGAGGCGCGCGCCGCCCTCGACGCCTTCCTCGCCCGCGCCCGGAAGCGGGGCTGCCGTTGCGTGCTGGTCATCACCGGCAAGGGCCAGAGGTCCCCGCTCGCCGAACGCACCGGCGTCCTGCGCGGCGAGCTTCCCCTATGGCTCGAAGCGCCGTCCAACCGGGACCGGGTGCTGGACTTCGCGCCGGCCCAGCCCAGGGACGGCGGCGACGGCGCCTTCTACATCCTGCTGAGAAAGCCGCGCTGACCGACGGCGCCGCTCGACCCTTCGCGCGGCGGCGGGGCATGGCGCCGGCCATGGCGTCGCGTTTCGATACGCTCGCCGCCGCGGAGGCGCTCGAGCCCGCGGGTATGGATTCCCGGCAAGCCAGGGTCCGCGCGACACGGATGCAGGCCGCCGCGACCGCCGGCGATCCGGTGACGCGGCCCGGATTGGAAGCCGCGCCGACCGCGCTCAAGGCGGAGTTCATGGAGCGCGTCGCCGAGAGCGGGCGGCGCATGGACGCGCGCATGACGACGCCGGTCCGGCGCCTCTCTTCGACGGCATCGTCGCGCTCGCGGGCCTCGTCGTCGCGGCGCTCAAGCGCTTGCCTTCATCCGCCTGCGACGGCGTCTTCCATGTCCTGCCGAGGAAACCGCGCTGGCCGGCGGCGTCCCCGCGGCGGGCACCGCCCGGAGGCGGATCGCCCGGAGGCGAAGACGCCGTGGCGCTTCCGTCAAGGACGGACGCGCCATAGGCTTCCGGCGAACGTCCGGCCCATCCGGGGAGACTCGCCATGCCGACCCTCGAAGGCTCCTGCCACTGCGGGGCCGTCCGCTTCTCCGTCGAGAGCGATGGCCGCCATCCCTACATGCGGTGCTACTGCTCGATCTGCCGCAAGACGGCCGGCAGCGCCGGCGCCGCGATCAACCTTTCGGGCGATGCGGGCACGCTCGCGGTCGATGGCGCGGAGAACGTCGCGGTCTGGCATGCCCCGATCGACGGCGCCCGGAGCCGTGTCGAGCGCCGTTTCTGCAAGCGTTGCGGGACGGCGCTGTGGGTCCACGACCCCGACTGGCCCGACCTCGTCCATCCCTTCGCCGGCGTCGTCGATTCGGAGCTTCCGGCCGCGCCCGAAACCGTCCACATCATGCTCGACAGCGCGCCGTCCTGGGTCGAGGTCCCGCCCGCCGACGCCAGAAACGTCCACTTCCCCGGCTATCCCGAGGAGTCCATCGAGGCTTGGCATCGCGGGCGCGGACTCTGGGGCGGATGACGGACCGGGACGCCGGCCGACGCGGACGCGCGTCGCGGCCGGGAGCGGTCATCGCGGGCAAGGCGTACGTGACCGATGGCGACGGGATCGGGGCGATCGGCGGCAAGCGCGTCCGCGTCGCCGTGAGGACCGCGACCGTTACGGCCGGATCGTCGGCGCGGCGGTTTGCGACGGAAAGGATGTCGGAGCCCGGCTCGTCCGGAACGGATACGCCATCGCGGCCTGTCGCGATCCCGCCGGAGACGGGCGCGCCCAAGACGGTGGGCCGCTTGTGAGAGCGCCTAAAGGATGAAACGGGAGAGATCCGCGTTCCCGGCGAGCTCGCCGACGCGGTCGTGGACGAAGGCGGCGTCGATCGGGACGGTCTCGCCGGCGCGGTCGGGCGCGGCGCGGGGCTTCCTCAAGCGCCGCGGCCCCGACGTGCAAAAAAGCGCGACCTAGCCGGACCCCGTTACGGCCCGCGCGCGGGCGCGCAGGCCCAGCCACAGGAGCGCGAGGCCGAAGACGCCGATCCCCGCCGGCAGCTGGGCCGCGCCGGCGCGCGCCTCTTTCAGCCCGGCGACGGCTTCGTCCGCGGCGACCACGGAGCCGGCGTCGTTGTCGAGTCCCCAGATCAGGCGACGGTCCTCTTCCGTCGGGGCGTCGTTCCAGAGGCGGTAGACGGCGGGGCCCGAGGCGACGGCCGTCTTGACAGCCTCGTAGCGCGGCATGGCGCTGGTGTAGAGCACGAGCCGCTCGCCGGGGTTCAGCACGGCCTGGAGCTCGAGCGGATCGTCGGTCATGAAAGGCGCGAGGGCGCCGCGCCGCTTCCTCACCTCGATGGCGTCGAAGGCCTCGCCCTCGAACGGAACGAGGTCCGCCGCCGCGGGGTAGTCGCGCCGCCAGGGATCCGACGCGAACCATGCGCCCAGAGCCGTCAGGATCGCGCCCGCCACCAGCGTCGCGGGCAGGCGGTCGCCGAGCCTGCTTGCGAACCGCCCGATCATGGCCGCCGGTCTCCCGCGCCTATCCGCGCGGCGGGAGTTGCGCCGCGTCGAGCGCGTCCGCGTCGACCATCTCGTCGACGTCGTCGCGGGTCATGACCGGCGACATCGCCATCGAGTCGCCCGTGGCGTGGGCCGGGAGACCGCGCCGCCAGGCCACCTCGCGGACCAGGAGGTCCGCCTTCCGGCCGGGGTCGAACCCCTTGCGGGAGGCCTTGTCCTCGACGATCTCGACCGCGGCCATCGGCCCCCTGCCGCGCACCTCGGCCACCAGCGGATGGTCGTCCAGTCTCCTGGAAACAGGGTCCGGTGTCGGCGCCGACCGTCTCGACGATCTTCTCGCCCCGCATGATGTCGATGTTCTCGAGCGCCACGGCGGCGGCGACCGGATGGCCCGAACAGGTGAAGCCGGTCCGCGAGTCGCCGCCGAAGCGGCGCCAGTGGGGACAGTCGGCGTGGACGAAGCCCGGCGGCGGCAGGTCGTGGAGGGGGCGCATGGCGACGAGCCCGCGCGGGTTCGACGCCGCCATCGTGGCGCCGTGGCAGGCGTTCTTGCGGCTGACGGTGGTTTTCTCGGTCTTCCCGCCCCTCGCGTTCCAGTACCGGCGCGCCATCTTGCAGACCGTGTCGTTGGCGTCCGAGCCGGTATCGCCGAAGAAGACGCGGTTGAAGCCCTCCGGCGTCACCTCCGCGAGCCTCGCGGCCAGCTCCGCGGTGGGCTGGGTCGAGGTGTGGGAGAAGGTGTTGTCGTAGGGCGGCTCCAGCATCTGCCTGCGGGCGGCCTCGGCCAACTCCCTGCGGCCGTAGCCGACGTTCACGCACCGCAGGCCCGCCATGCCGTCGAGCACGCGGTGGCCCTCGGCGGTCCACATGTGGACGCCTTCGGCGCGGGCGATGACGCGCACACCCTTGGCGTCGGTGAAGGGATGCGGATGGTGGCGCCGGTCCATGTCCCGCGGGACCGCGGTCAGGTTCGAGGCCATGGCGTGTCTTCCCGGGAACGATGACGGTTCGGTCTGTCGGAGCGCGGTCCGGAGGCTTGAGGCCGGCGGCCCGCCCGGAGGGGCGCGAGCCTATCGCAGGCGGCGGCGCAAGGCGAGAGGCGGGCGGCCGCCGCCGCGGGGCGGTACACCGCGGCCGGAGACAGGAGAGGCTTCCGTCGCGACCCAGCTTGGCCGGTTCTTTCCCGACGAGGAGTACGAGGCTCGCTGGGCCGCCGTGGAGACCGAAATGCGGCGCCGGGATCTCGAGGCGGCCGTCGTGTTCGGCCGTTCCGGCGGAACCAACGACCGGTGCGGCGATGTGCTCTACCTCACGAACTTCTTCTCGACCGCGTCGGGCCAGGGCTACGACAGTCCGATCTTCGAGGGCCGGTCGTTCAACTCGGTCCTGCTCCGGGTGGGCGAGCCGTCGGAGTTTCATGCCGACGAGCCCGGCCCGCGGACCGATCTCATCGCGACCGACCGGATCGTCTCGTCGAACACGCCGTTCCGCGACATCGCCCGGGCCGTGGAGGCCGCCGGGATCGACGGCCCCGTGGGCCTTGTCGGCTCCGACGCGGCGCCGCCGCGCTACTGGAACGCGATGCGCGAGGAGGCGCCCGGGATCGACTGGCGCATCGAGGACGACCTCGTGTTGTCGGTCCGCCGCGTCAAGTCGTCCGCCGAACGGGACGCCCCGCGCATCGCGGGCGCCACGGCGAGCCGCGCGCTCACCCGTTTCGTCGAGGGCCTCGTGATGGGCCGGCCGGAGACCGAGGCCGCGTCGGAGGCCGCCAGGGAGGTCGTGCGCTCGGGCGGAACGATCCACATGTTGCCCTGCTGCCACGGCGACCTCATCAACCAGTTCGTCGCCAATCCGATCGCCGCCTACACCCACGACGCGCCGGAGCGGGGCGACCTTGTGCGCCTGGGTCTACGGCCCCATGTTCGAGGGCTACTACCAGGATCCGGGCCGCACCGCCGTGTGCGGGCGCAGGCCGCGCTCGGCCGAGCAGAAGGAGATGGTCGAGACCGGCGCGCGCATCGTCGAGGCGGTCATGGAGCGGATCGGGCCGGGCGCGCGCGTCATGGACGTCGCCCGCCACGGGCTCGATCTCTCCCGCCAGTACGGCGCGGAATCGAACCAGATGGCGGAGAAGTGGCCCCACTTCGGCCATGGCCTCGGCCTTTTCTTCGAGAAGCCCTATCTCGGCGTCGGGATGTGCGACGCCGACGACGTCTTCGAGGAGGGCATGGCGCTCGGCGTCGAGGCCTTCTTCGGCCTGCCGGGTCTCGGCAGCGCCGGCTTCGAGCGGAACATGCTGGTGGTCGAGGACGGCGTCGAGTTGCTCTCCACGACGCCGATGCCCTGGTGGGCCTGACCGGCGTGGGCGGTCAGAACCGGGCGTCGTCCCGCGAGAGGTCGCGGCGCACGAGGGCCTGGAAAGCCGCCGTGTGTTTCTCCATGTCGGGCGAGAGCCGGCCCTCCGTGTAGGCGCCCGCCTCCAGGTTGCGCTGGACGGTCTCGCAGACGCCGAGATCCTCGCGCACGATGGACTCGGCCCAGGCGAAGCTCTCGGCGGCCTCGTCCCCGTCCATGTCCCGGGCGTACCAAGCCCAACTGAGCGAGCGCAGCGCGCCCGCGCCGACGGGTTCGATGCGTTCGGCCTTGAAGCCCGTCGGCCCGATCACGGCCTGGAAGCCGGGATAGCGGTGGAACCACAGGCCCGACGAACCTCGCAGGTCCGCGCCCGTCCCGCGGTAGGTCACGTGGAAGCAGACAAGGCGGTGGTTGTCGTATCCCGCGATCTCGACCGAGGCGCCCTCGACCGACCGGGCGAGGCGCTCGTGGACGAAGGGCAGGTGGTAGCCCTCGACCGTGTTGTCGCAATAGGTCTTCCAGTTGGCCCGGCCCTCCACCGCGAACGCGCCGTGGTAGGCGAGGTCCTCCGTCTCGGGATAGGCGGCGCACAGGCCGGGGACCGAGCCGAGCCAGGCCGGGAGGTCGGGCGCGTCGCGGTCGACGCAGACGAAGACGCAGCCACGCCATGTGTCGACGCGGACGGGGAGCAGCGCGACCTCGGCGGGGTCGAGCCGCTCGCCGAAGCGCGGGGCGAGGCTCAGCCGGCCGTCGAGCTCGTAGGTCCAGCCGTGGTAGGGGCAGGCGATCTTCGCCGCGCAGACGCCGGCCCCGTCGGCGAACAACGCCGCCGCGCGGTGGCGGCAGACGTTGTGGAAGGCGCGCAGCGCGCCCTCCGGGTCCCGCAGCACGACGACCGGCCAGCCGTTGACCGGCCGCGCCACGTAGGCGCCCGGCCGGGCGAGCTCGTGCGCGGGCCCGAACAGCGCCCAGTTCCTGGCGAAGATCGCGCGCCGTTCCCGCTCCGC
Source organism: uncultured Alphaproteobacteria bacterium (assembly GCA_958295695.1). GTDB lineage: Bacteria > Pseudomonadota > Alphaproteobacteria > SP197 > SP197 > SP197. The sequence goes on from OY282363.1 coordinate 692,208, forward strand.
GACCGCGGGGTCGGTGTACCAGGAGGCGGGCAGGGTCGCGGTCGCCATGGCCACGCGATCAGCCGGACTGTCCAGCGCCAACTATCGGATACGATTGATGAATCTTTTCGTTCCACGCACGGCAAGGGAAGCGAAAGTCAAGCCGGTTTCGCGCCCGGATGCAACTGGCCGGCCGCGTCGTTGGGTTCGCCTGCGGATTCGGTCGGGCGGCCGTTCCGGACACCGGACCGGAGCGGTCGCCGCGACGGCCCGGCGGACAGCGGACGGAGAGGATGGCGCACATACAGGTCGATCCGAACCCGGCCATGTCCGAAACGGTCGATGCTCCGGCGCCGTTCCGTCCCGCGGTGGACGTGGCGCGGGACCCCACTATAGTCCCCCGGCCCGACGGCCGGGAGGCGACCATGGCCCTGCTCTACCTCAGCAGGCAGACCGACGGCGAGGAGTGGCGCGCGCTGCTGACGGCCGAACTGCCCGGTCTCGATTTCCGGACTCCGGGGGAGGCCGGCGACCCGGCCGAGATCGACGCGGCGCTCGTCTGGCTCCATCCGCTCGAGGAACTCGCGGGCTACCCGAACCTGAAGCTCGTGGCCTCGCTCGGCGCCGGGGTCGATCATGTCATCGTGGCCAGACGCGCGATCCCCGATGGCGTCACGGTGACGCGCATCGTCGATCCCGCCATGACCGAGCAGATGACGGAATGGTGCCTGATGGCCATGCTCAACCATCTGCGCGGTTGGGACGCCTACCGCGAGCTTCACCGCGAACGCCGCTACGAGGAGCGCCGCGCGCCGCTCCCCCGGGACGTGACGGTCGGGATCGCGGGACTCGGCGAGATGGGCGGCCATTGCGCACGGGTCCTGTCGGCCATGGGCTACCGGGTGTGCGGCTGGAGCCGCGGCCCGAAGCGACGGGAAGGGGTCGCCTGCTTCCACGGCATGGACCGGTTCGCCGACTTCCTCGCGCCCTGCGACGTGGTGATATGTCTCCTGCCGCTGACGCCGGAGACCGAGGACCTTTTCAACGCCGAACGCTTCGCCCGGATGAAGCCGGGGTGCTTCGTCATCAATGCGGCGCGCGGCCGTCACATCGTCGAGGAGGACCTGATCGCGGCGATCGATTCGGGGCGCATCGCCGGCGCCACGCTCGACGTCCAGCGCGCCGAGCCGATGTCCGGCGATCACCCCTTCTGGTACCACCCCAGGATCGTGACGTTCCCGCACGTCGCGGCCTTCACCGTTCCCCGCACCTGCGCGCCGCAAATCGCCGAGAACTATCGCCGCATGCGCGCCGGCGAACCGCTCATGAACGTCGTGGATCTCGAACGGGGCTACTGACGCTCAAACGATGTCGGCGCCGTCGTCGGGCAGCGGAACGTGGGAGAGGTCGAGACCCGCTTCCTCGTAGTACCTGCGCGCTCCCGGATGGAGCGGGATCGCCGCGCCCAGCAGCGCGTTGGAAAGCTTGAGCTGACGCGCGGCCGGATGCCCCGACTCGAGCAGCGCCCGGCTGTTCTCGTGCCACAGCGCCTGCGTGACGCCGTACACCAGTTCGTCGGGCAGATCCGGCGTCACGATCCACTGGGCTCCTATCGCGAGCGTCGTGACATGGGGCAGGCCCGGATAGGTGCCTTCGGGCACGACCGAAAGCGAGAAGAACGGGTGGCCGGCGAGAAGCTGCAGGGCGTCCTCGGCGGGGATCGGCAGCAGGCCGGCCAGACCCTCCTGGACGAGATCGAAGACCGAGTTGGCCGGATAGCCGGCGACGACGAAGAAGCCGTCGAGCTCGCCGGCGCGCAGCATGGAGACCGACAATCCGTGCTGGACGTAGGCGGCGTCGAGATCGGCGTCGATCAGACCATAGTAGCCCAGAATGATCCGGGCGTCGACCAGCGTGCCCGAGCCTTCGGTGTCGAGCGAGACGCGCTTTCCCGCCATCCCGGGGATCGAGGCGATTCCCGAATCGCGCCGCACCACGATCTGCACGACCTCGGGGTAGAGGCCGCCGATCAGCCGGAGGTTCCGCCTCGGTTCCGCGCCCTCGAAGACGCCCGTGCCGTTGTAGGCCCAGAACACGACGTCGGACTGGCAGAAACCGGATTCGACTTGACCCGAGGCGACCGCCTCGATGTTGGCGACCGAGCCTTCGGACGACTGCGCGGACGCGACGAGACCCGGCACGCCGCAGCTTCCCCCCTTGTCGCAGGGCCGCGAGCCGGGAGGGTTGGAGATCACGCTCGCGATCAGCGCGCCGACCGGATAGTAGGTGCCCGCTGTGCCGCCTGTCGCGATGCGGAAGAACGCCATGTCCTGAGCGACGGCGAGCGTCGGCATCCGCGTCGCCGCCAGACCGCCCGCGGCGAGGGCGAGAGTCGAGCGGCGCGACAACCCCGACCCCGGCGAACCCATCGCGACATCTCCCGTGCCCTGGCGACCCGCCGGCGACCGCAACGGAGCCGCCATTCTGGAACGGATCCCGTTGGGATTTGAATCGCTTTGCGATCCGCAACGGATGCAACCGATCTCAATCCACGATTCGGGACGGCTTCACACCGCCAGATGGGGCCATTCGATGGTTCCACCCGGCCGCGGTCCGGTCGCGAACCACGCCGAAACCACGGTCCCGCGAAAAGCCTCGACCGCGGCCGGACGATCAGCCCCCGCCCACGACCAGCTTGTAGTCGGGCGTGGTGTTGAGCGGGCAGGAGTAGACGTACTCGCCTTCCTCCAGCTCGATCGCGTAGTCCTTGGTGACGCCCAGATGGAGTCCGCCGCCCGAAACGCTCGGCAGGAAGGCCCGGTCGATCGCGCTCTCGGCGCGCAGATAGAAGCCGAGCATGTAGGGCACATCGACGTTGGTGACGCGGAAGACGTATTTGCCGGGTTCGAGGCGGAGCGTGCGCCCGTCGCCGACGCGGTCGCTCCCGGCCTCGGCGTTGATCCGCTCGCAGTCGGCCTTCCGGGCCGGCGCGAACCCGTGGTCGACGCCGCCTTCCGCCTCGACGAACTGGCAGCCGGTCTGCGTCAGCGCGATGACGGTGGCGTCGTCCTGGGCCTGGGCGGCGGAAGCCGCCGCGCCGAGGCCGGCGGCGAGGGCGAGGGAAGAGAGAAGGCTGCGTCCGGTGGTCATGATGGTTCGTGGTCCCTTTCTCGTATCGTGGCTGGCGCGGGTTCCCGGCCGGTCGCCTGGCCCCGTGCTCCAGAAGGCGGCGGCGGCCCGAAACATCAAGACCACGACGCCATCAAACCCGTTCACAACGCCTTGAGGCGCTCGCGCGCCACCGTATCCGGCGCGGGGCAAACGCGGTCGCCATGCCGGAGCCCGGTTGCTATCGTTCTTCACCGACCGTGGGGAGAGCACGATGGGCCACGACCTGACCGCCGCGCCCGGCGCGCCGCCGGCGACCTTTCTGGACTTTCCGCTGGCGCTCGATCTCGACGGCCTCGAGGCGGACATCGCCATTCTCGGCGTCCCCTACGGCAAGCCCTACCGGCCCGATGAAATGGCGAACGACCAGAGCCGCGCGCCCGACGCCATCCGCCAGCGCTCCCGCATGGCCGACTACACCCGCGACCACTTCGACTGGGATCTCGGCGGTCCCCTGCTCGACGACCGGCCCGTCCGGGTGGTCGATTGCGGCAACGTCACCGCCGACATGAACGACCATGCCGAACATTACCGGCGGGCCGAGGCCGCCGCCCGCGGGATTCTCGCCTCCGGCGCGGTGCTGGTCACGCTGGGCGGCGACCACGGCGTTCCGATCCCCGTGATGAGGGCCCTGGAACGGGACGACGAGATCACGCTGGTCCATGTCGACGCCCATCTCGATTGGCGCGACGAGGTCAACGGCGAGCGGGAAGGCTATTCCAGCCCGATCCGGCGCGCGTCCGAGATGGCCTGGTTCGGCCGCATCGTGCAGATCGGCATCCGCGGGATCGGGAGCGCGCGCGGCGGCGAGGTCGAGGACGCCCGCGCCTACGGCGCCGACATCGTCACCGCCTACGAGATGCGCGACATCGGCATGGACGCCGTGCTCGACCGCATCCCCGACGGCGGGCCCTACTACCTCACGATCGACGCCGACGGGCTCGACCCCACCATCATGCCGGCCGTGATGGCCCAGACGCCCGGCGGCCTCGACTGGGCGCAGACGCGCAAGCTGATCCACGGTCTCGTGGGCAAGGGGCGGGTCTTGGGCATGGACCTCGTGGAGATCGCGCCCGGCCGCGATGTCGGCGACATCACCACGATCCACGCCGAACGGCTGCTCTGCAACTTCATCGGCGCGACCGTGCGCGCCGGCTACTACGGGTGATCGGGCGCCCTAATTCACGTAGTCCGGCTCGGTCGCGTCGAGCAGGTCGCGCAGGCCGCGGAAGAACCGGTCGTGACGGGCGCCGCCGCGGGCGCCGGCGGACATGCCGGCGGCGATGTCCCGTGGAATCCGGTTGAGCTCGCAGCCCTCTCCGGTCGCCAGCACTTGGTACATGCAGGCCCGCTCGAGCTGGTAGAGGTCGATCCAGGCCCGCCCCACGGTCCCGCCGGCGACCATGGCGCCGTGGTTGCGCATCATCAGGATGCGCTTGCCGCCCATCGCGTCGGCCATGCGTCGGCCCTCGTCCTCGTCGTCGAGCAGGCCGTCGTAGACCTCGTGGTAGGCGACGTCGCCGTGGAACTGGGCGGCCTGCTGCGACGAGCGGGTGTCGAGCCTGATGTCCTTGCGCATCGAAAGCGCGGTGATGTAAGGCGAATGGACATGCATGAGGCACTTGGCCTCGGGAATCGCGCGGTGAACGGGAGCGTGGATGACGAACCCGGCCACCGAGGGCTCCGCGCCGCCTTCCGTCGCCGGCATGCCGTCGGGCGCGATCGCCGCGAGGTTGCTCGCGTTCACCAGGCTCCAGTGGGTGTCGGCCGGCGTGATGAGCATGACTTCGGGATCGTCCGGCGACATGACGGACAGATGGTTCCACACGCCCTCGTTCAGCCCTTCCCTCACGGCGAGGCGGTGGGCGGCGGCAAGGTCGCGGCGGACTTCGCGTTCGGTGGCGTTCCGCATGGTCGTCTCCGGCGCGGACAGGGCCAACCAGTCTTCCGCGTCCGAAAGCTCCGATCAACCCGTTCGCGCGTCGCGGTTCGCCCTACGCCAGCGTCCTCAAGGGCTTTTCGATCACGACGGCGGTGACGCAGCCGGTTTCGGAGCGGGAGGCGTGGATGCTGCCGGGGGGCAGGCTCACGACGTCGCCGGTCTCGTAGGTCGCGCCGTCGGGATCGGTGAGCGTTCCCTTCAGCACGACGAATTCCTCCCAGCCCGTGTGCTCGTGGAGCGCGGAGCCGGCGCCCGGCGGGAAGCTGATGAGCGACAGGCCCTCGCCCGTCTCCGGGTTGGCGCGGACGTTGCGCCAGTCGATCGGGTCGGCGGTTTCGGGCAGGCTGGGGTAGCGCTCGTAATCGGCCGTCTTCCAGTTGACGATTCTGCGCCCGGCCCGCATGGCCTCGATCTCGTCGTCGCCCTCGACCGCGGCGATCGGCGATTCGATCCAGACCATCAGCGTGCAGCCCCTGGGGCAGGTCGTGCGGTGGCGCGTGCCGGGCTCGTAGCTCACCACGTCGCCCTCGGCGAGGACTTCGCCGTCGCCGTCGACCAGCTCGCCCTCGAGGACGACGAACTCCTCCCGGCCGCCGTGGACATGCAGCTTGGCCCGGCCGCCCGGCGCCACCTTCAACAGGTAGGTTCCGTCGCCCGGCCCGGGCGTCGCGCGGACGGGACGCCACATCAGGCCGGTCTCCCCGCCATCGAGCGCGGGGTAGGGCCGCCATTCGCAGGTCTTCCAGTTGACGACGACGCGGCCGTCGAGGTTCCAGTCCCGGCTCATGACGCCTTGCTCCGGTTCTCGGCCATCAGGCAGGCCATCTCGAACATCAGGTTGGCGACGTTGACGAAGGTCATCCCGGTCGGATCGTGCGGCGGAGAGACCTCGCAGATGTCGCCGCCCACCGCCTCGACGCCGCGGAACGAGCGCAGGATCACCTGCATGTCGCGCATGGAGATTCCGCCGGGCTCCGGCACGCCGGTGCCGGGACAGTCGCGCGGGTCGAGCCCGTCGATATCGATGGTGAGGTAACAGGGTCCGTCGCCGATGACGTCCAGCGCGAACCGGATGAAGGCGTCCCGGCCCATGGTCTCGTAATCGTCCATCGGGACCATGGCGATGCCGACATCGGCGCCGTAGCCGATGTCGTCGTCGCCGTAACGGGTGCCGCGCAGGCCGACCTGGACGGTCCGCCGGGGGTCGACCAGACCCTCTTCCACGGCGCGTCGCAGGAAGGTGGCGTGGTTGATCGTCGCGCCCATGAACTCGTCGAAGGTGTCGGCATGCGCATCGACGTGGAACAGGCCCAGGGGCCGGTCGCGGGCGATGGCGCGCAGGATCGGCAGCGGCACGGTGTGGTCGCCGCCGACCGAGAGCGGCCAGGCGCCCGCGGCGTGGATTTCCTCGTAGAAGTCCTGGATCATGTCGCAGCTCTCCTCGACCTTCAGCGGGTGGGTCGGCGCGTCGCCCACGTCGGCGATGTTGCATAGCCGGAAGGGCGCGACCTTGGTGGCCGGGTTGACCGCGCGGATCAGGCGGCTCGCCTCGCGCGTGGCGGCGGGACCGTGGCGCGCGCCCGGGCGGTAGGTCGCGCCGAGGTCGAAGGGCACGCCGGCGAGCGCGATGTCGACGTCGGGACCGATGGCGTGACGCCGGGAGCGCATGAAGGTCGCGGGCTCCTGGTAGCGCGGCGTGACGCCCGAATCGAACGGCTTGAAATCTCCCGGACCCGACATGCTGCGCTCCACTCCCCCGGCCGTGGATGTTCCGCCGTTCCGGCAGCCTAGAGCGGTTCCGGCTTCGCTGGAACCGCTCCGGAGCCGCTTGCCGCGAGCGACAACCGAGCCATGGCGATTCCGTCGAAGACGGAAACGCCACGAAGCGGGTCGCGGACGATGCAATCCGGACCGGCGCGTCCGCTCCGGCGGGCCGGGGTCGGCGGCGGAGCGGAACCCGGCGATGTCCGGGCTTGCCAACGGGCCTTGCGGAGATTATGTAACGCGCCCCGTATCCCAAGGTCTGCTTGACGCGCCGCCGCCGGGGCGGGCGCGCGACACGAAGGACTGCCGTCGATGCCGTTGAAGATTCGTCTGGCCCGCGGCGGGGCCAAGAAGCGTCCGATGTACCGCATCGTGGTGGCCGACTCGCGCTCCCCGCGCGACGGCCGCTTCATCGAGCGCGTCGGCCTCTACCAGCCGATGCTGCCGGACGGTCATCCCGACCGCCTGACCGTGGACGCCGACCGGGTGAAACACTGGCTGGGCCGGGGCGCGAAGCCGACCGACCGGGTCGCGGTGTTCCTGGGCGCGGCGGAGATCGTTCCGATGCCGCCCAGAACCCGGGGCGCCGGCAAGCAGAAGGCCCGCGAGGCCGCCGCCGCGGAAGGCGGTGAGGGGGATGCCGGGGAGAGCGCATCCTGAAGCGGGCGCGGCCGGCCCGGGGGGCTGGGTCTGCCTCGCCGTGATCGGCGCGCCCAAGGGCGTGCGGGGCGCGGTGCGCATGGCCTGCTTCAACGAGGCGCCGGCCAGGATCGCCGACTTCAACCCGTTGCACGCGGGACCCGGCGGCCGGCCGCTCCGTGTCCGGGTGATCGAAACGCCCGGCCCCGGACGGGTGGTCGCCACGGTCGAGGGCGCGGAGGACCGCGACGGGGCCGCCGCGCTCAACGGCACGCGGCTCTATGTGCCGCGCGGCCGGCTGCCGGAGACCGGCGACGACGAGTTCTATCGCCATGACCTGATCGGCCTGCCGGTCGAGCATGTCGACGGCCGGCTGCTGGGTACGGTGAGGGCGCTCCTCGACTATGGCGCCGGCGATGTCGTGGAGGTCCTCGGCCGGGACCGGCGCGGGAGCTTTCTCCTGCCCTTCACCCGCGAGAACGTCCCGGTGGTGGACGTCGAGGCCGGGAGGATCGCGGTCGATCCGCCCGAAGGGGCGCTCGACGATGCCTGACGGGCCGGGAACGCCCTGGACCGCCACGGTGCTGACCCTGTTCCCGGAGATGTTCCCGGGTCCGCTCGGCGCCTCTCTGGCGGGAAAGGCGCTGGAATCCGGCCTCTGGGCGCTGGAATGTGTGGACATTCGCGATTTTGCCGGCGATAAGCACCGCACCGTTGACGACGCTCCCTTCGGCGGCGGACCCGGCATGGTCATGCGGCCCGACGTTCTGGCCGCGGCCATCGACGCCACGGTCGCCGGAGGCGAGGACGAAGCGCTGATCCATCTCTCGCCGCGCGGCGCTCCGCTGACCCAGGCGCGCGTGCGGGAGCTTTCCGCGCGCCGGCGTCTGGTGCTCGTGTGCGGCCGTTTCGAGGGCGTGGACGAGCGGGCGATCCAGGCGCGGGAGTTGGAGGAGATCTCGGTCGGCGACTACGTCCTCTCGGGCGGCGAACCGGCGGCGGTGGTGCTCATCGACGCCTGCGTCAGGCTCCTGCCCGGCGTGGTCGGTGCGCCCGACGGACTGGCGGACGAGAGTTTCGAAGCCGGTCTGCTTGAGTATCCGCACTACACGCGGCCCAATCCGTGGGAGGGGCGCGAGGTGCCGGAGGTGCTGCTGTCGGGCCACCACGAACGGATCCGGACGTGGCGGCGCGAGCGGGCCGAGGAGGCGACGCGGCGACGCAGGCCCGATCTCTGGCGCCGCCGCCGCGGGGCGGAAGCGGTGGACGACGGATAGCGGCCGCGGGCCGGCGGAGGACGTGACGGATGAACATTCTCGAAACGATCGAGCGGCGGCAGATCGACCGGCTCACGGCGGACAAGGCCATCCCGGACTTCTCGCCGGGCGATACCGTGCGCGTCGCGCTGCGCGTCGTCGAAGGCGCCCGCGAGCGCATCCAGAACTACGAGGGCGTCTGCATCGCCCGCAAGAACCGCGGGATCAACTCCTCGTTCACCGTACGCAAGCTGTCCTACGGCGAGGGCGTCGAGCAGGTCTTCCCGCTCTATTCGCCGCGCATCGCCGGGATCGAGGTCGTGCGCCGGGGCGCCGTGCGCCGCGCCAAGCTCTACTACCTGCGCGGCCGGACCGGCAAGGCGGCCCGCATTCCCGAGAAGCGCGATGACCGCGCCCGGAAGCCCCGGGCCTGACCGCCGCGCCGCCGGGGCCGCCCGCGGTCCGCGGCGCGGACGGACGCGCGCGTCATGACGTCTCCCAAGACGCTCTATGACAAGATATGGGACAGCCATGTCGTCGCCGACAACGGCGACGGCACGGTGCTGCTCTACATCGACCGGCATCTCGTCCACGAGGTCACCAGCCCGCAGGCCTTCGAGGGCTTGCGCCAGGCCGGCCGCGCGGTGCGCCGGCCGGGGGCGACGCTCGCCGTCGCCGACCACAACGTGCCCACGACCGACCGCGGCGCCGGCATCGACGACGAGGAAAGCCGCGTCCAGGTCGAGACGCTGACGGAGAACTGCCGGGAGTTCGGCGTCGCGCTCTTCGACATGGACGATCCGCGCCAGGGCATCGTGCACATCGTGGGCCCCGAGCAGGGCTTCACGCAGCCCGGCATGACGATCGTGTGCGGCGACAGCCACACCGCGACCCACGGCGCGTTCGGCGCGCTGGCTTTCGGCATCGGGACCTCCGAGGTCGAGCACGTGCTGGCGACCCAGACCCTGTCGCAGCGGCGGTCGAGGACCATGCGCGTCACGGTCGAGGGCGGCCTTGGAACCGGCGTCACCGCCAAGGACCTCATTTTGGGCGTCATCGGCGCCATCGGCGCCGCCGGCGGGGCCGGGCATGTCATCGAGTATGCCGGCTCGACCGTGCGCGGGCTCTCGATGGAGGGCCGCATGACGGTGTGCAACATGTCGATCGAGGCCGGCGCGCGCGCCGGGCTGATCGCGCCGGACGAAACCGCCCTGGCTTACATGGAGGGCCGTCCCATGGCGCCCCGGGGCGCGGACTGGGCCAGGGCCGCGGACTGGTGGAAGACCCTGCCGTCCGATCCCGGCGCGGCCTACGACCGCGAGGTCGATCTGCCCGCCGCCGGCATCGAGCCGCAGGTCACCTGGGGCACGAGCCCGGAGGACGTCCTGCCGATCTCGGGCAGCGTGCCCGACCCGGCCGACGCGCGGGACAGGGACCGCCGCGCCTCGATGGAACGCTCGCTCGAGTACATGGGGCTTCAGCCCGGCACGAAGCTCAAGGACGTGCCGGTCGACCGCGTTTTCATCGGGTCCTGCACCAACGGCCGGATCGAGGACCTGCGCCAGGTGGCGGCCATCGCCGGGGGCCGCAGGGTCGCCGACGGCGTCCACGCCATGGTGGTGCCCGGCTCCGGCCTGGTGAAGAGGCAGGCCGAGGAGGAGGGCCTCGACCGCGTGCTGGTCGAGGCCGGTTTCGACTGGCGCGAGCCGGGCTGTTCGATGTGCCTCGCGATGAACGCCGACAGGCTCGGCCCCGGCGAGCGCTGCGCCTCGACCTCGAACCGCAACTTCGAGGGCCGCCAGGGCCGCGGCGGCCGGACCCACCTGGTGAGCCCGGGCATGGCCGCGGCCGCCGCGATCCGGGGCGCTCTCGCCGACGTGCGCGAGTTCGCGCGCTAGGCCGCCGGGAGGCCGCAGAGTGGAAAAGTTCGCCACGCTCACCGGCGTCGCCGCGCCGCTCCCGATGATCAATGTCGACACCGACATGATCGTCCCGAAGCAGTTCCTGAAGACGATCCGCCGCACGGGCCTCGGCGTCCACCTGTTCGACGAGATGCGCTACGACGACGACGGCCGCGAGAAGCCCGGCTTCGTGCTCAACAGGGAGCCCTACCGGAACGCCTCCATCCTGATCGCCGACGAGAACTTCGGCTGTGGCTCCAGCCGCGAGCATGCGCCATGGGCGCTGCTCGACTTCGGCATCCGCTGCATCGTCGCGCCGAGCTTCGCCGACATCTTCTTCGCCAACTGCGTCAACAACGGGATCCTCGCGATCGTCCTGCCGCACGACGAGGTCCGCGCCTTGCTGCGGGACGCCGGCGCCGGCCACAACGCGCGCTTCACCGTCGATCTCGAGGCGCAGACGATCGCCCGGCCCGACGGCTCGACCCTCGCCTTCGAGATCGAGCCCGAGCGCAAGCGCCGCCTGCTCGAGGGCCTCGACCCCATCGGGATCAGCCTGAGCAAGGAGGCCGACATCGCGGCCTACGAGGCGAGGATGGGCGAAGACCGGCCGTGGCTCTGAACAAGGCGCCCGCGGGCACCGGCGGGACGCTCCTGATGCTGCCCGGCGACGGGATCGGGCCGGAGGTGATGGCCGTGGCGCGCCGCGCGATCGACTGGTTCGGCGCGCGCGGCCGGTTCTCGTTCGAGGTCGAGGAGGACCTTGTCGGCGGCGCCAGCTACGACGCCCACGGCGCGCCGCTGACCGACGGGACGCTCGACAAGGCGCTCGCCGCCGACGCGGTGCTGTTCGGCGCGGTCGGCGGGCCGAAGTGGGACGGGCTCGATTTCTCCCTCAAGCCCGAGCGCGGCCTCCTCGGGCTGCGCAAGGAGATGGGCCTGTTCGCCAACCTGCGCCCGGCCTCCGTGTTCCCCGCGCTGGCGGACGCCTCCAGCCTCAAGGCCGGGCTGGTTTCGGGCCTCGACATCGTGATCGTGCGCGAGCTCACGGGCGGCGTCTACTTCGGCGAGCCGCGCGGCGTCGAGGACATCGGCGGCGGCGAGCGTCGCGGCGTCAACACCCTGGTCTACACCACGCCGGAGATCCGCCGGGTCGGCAGGGTGGCCTTCGAGCTGGCGCGCAAGCGGGACGGCCGGGTCTGCTCCGTCGACAAGGCGAACGTGCTCGAAGCGACCCTGCTGTGGCGCGAGGAAATGGCCGGGCTCGGGGCCGAGGAGTATCCCGATGTCGCGCTGTCCCACATGTACGTCGACAACGCCGCCATGCAGCTCGTCCGCGATCCCGGGCAGTTCGACGTGATCGTCACCACGAACATGTTCGGCGACATCCTGTCGGACTGCGCCGCCATGCTCACCGGGTCCCTCGGCATGCTGCCCTCGGCGTCGCTCGGCGCCGAGAAGGACGGCCGGACCCCGGCCCTCTACGAGCCGGTCCACGGCTCGGCGCCCGACATCGCCGGCAAGGACCTCGCCAACCCGCTCGCCATGGTCTCGAGCGTCTCGATGATGCTGCGCTACAGCTTCGGCCTGCGGGAGGACGCCGACCTGCTCGACGCGGCGGTCTCGGGCCTGCTCTCGAGCGGCCTGCGCACGGCCGACATCATGCAGGACGGCAAGACCGAGGTCTCGACCGGCGCGATGGCCGACGCCCTGATCGGCGAACTGGACAGGCGGGCCGCGCGGGGGTAGAGAGCGCGCCATGACGAACCGTCGAATCCTCCGGTCCGGCGCGGACCGCCCCGCCTGGGCCGGCGACGCGCCCGGACGCGGCGCGGCGACAACCGCCGCGTTGGCGGCGACGGCGGGCTGACCCGCGGCCCGGTCGGTCCGTCGGACGTGTTCGAACCGGGGGCCGCAAGGTCCCTTTTTGTTGTCCTGGAATCCGGCGGGCGTTCCGCGTGGCGGCGCACGCGGGCGGGGAGAAGGCGATGGGTTACAAGGTCGCGGTCGTCGGTGCCTCCGGCGCCGTGGGCGGCGAGATGCTCTCGATCCTCGCCGAGCGGAACTTCCCGGCCGACGAGGTCGTGGCGCTGGCCTCGTCCCGCTCCCTGGGGCGCGAGGTGTCCTTCGGCGACGACACCCTGACGTGCCGGAACCTGGAGACCTTCGACTTCAAGGGCGTCGACCTCGCGCTCTTCTCGCCGGGCGCGAAAGTGTCGGACGTCCACGCCCCGCGCGCGGCGGCGGCCGGCTGCGTCGTGATCGACAACACCTCGCGCTTCCGCTACGACGACGACATCCCGCTCGTGGTTCCCGAGGTGAATCCCCATGACCTGGGGATGTTCGAGAACCGCTACATCGTCTCCAACCCGAACTGCTCGACGATCCAGATGGTCGTGGCGCTCAAGCCGCTGCGGGATCTGGCGCCGATCCGGCGCGTCGTGGCGGCGACCTACCAGGCGACCGGCGGCGCGGGCAGGAAGGGCATGGACGAGCTCTACAACCAGACCAAGAAGATGTTCTGGAACGAGACGCACGAGCCGGACGTCTTCCAGAAGCCGATCGCCTTCAACTGCATCCCCCACATCGACGTCTTCATGGAGGACGGCTCGACCAGGGAGGAATGGAAGATGGCGGCCGAGGTCGGGAAGATCCTCGATCCCGCGATAAGGGTGCACGCCACCTGCGTGCGCGTGCCGGTCTTCGTCGGCCACGCCGAGGCGGTGAACGTCGAGTTCGAGACCCCGCTCGACGAAGACGACGCCCGCGAGCGGCTCGGGGACTCCGACGGCGTCGTCGTGATCGACGAGCGCGAGCCGGGCGGCTACGCCACCCAGAAGGACTGCGCCGGAGAGGACGCGGTCTACGTCAGCCGCATCCGGCGCGACCCGACCGTCGAGCACGGCCTGTCGCTCTGGATCGTCTCCGACAACCTGCGCAAGGGCGCCGCGCTCAACGCCGTCCAGATCGCCGAGGAGCTGGACCGCCGTTGCCTGCGGGGCGCGCTCGACAAGGCGGGCTGAACCGGGAACCGGGCGCCGCGGGGTTTGTATGGGAATATGTACTTTACTGTGCAAACACGATATCCAGTAGCTTGAGGCGCGTTTCTAAACACTAAATGTTGTGTTTGTATACTTGGGTCCATAGTCCCCCCCTCGATACGCCCTCCTTCGGAGGGCGCCTCGGGGTGAGGGGGATTTTTGGGCGGGGACAAAGCACAACTCCCCCCCGTCCCGGCCTCCTCCCCTCATCCCGAGCAGGTCCCGAAGGGACCGTATCGAGGGACGCCGCTTGCGGGGAGCGCCGGACTTCAAACCGGGACGCTACCGCGGTCCGGAGTCGGACTTCCGGATCGGAAGACGCCTCAGAAGGCCACTCGCAATTGAGCGGAGATTCCATGGTCCCGGCTTTTGTCTTCGTATTCCAGGCCGAAGGCGAGTCGCGCGCCCCTTTGGACGGGCAGGGCGTAGCCCAGGGAATAGCGCGTCGTCGGGCGGGCGCGCAAATCGATCGCGGCCTGCCGCTGCTCGAGAGACTGCGGCCGTCCGAGGTAGAACGCCTCGACAAAACTGCTTCCGGTCGCCCGCAGATGGTCGATCCGGATCTGTCCGTCCCTGATCCGCGTTTCCCGGCCGACGGAAAACCGCAGGGTATCGTCGTCCCGGAGTGTATCGCGCCCCTGGACCCCCATCGACCATCCTTCCGCCCGCAGCCCGGATATGCCGGACAGCATGCCTCCGGTCACGGAGACTTCTCCGGAACTGTGTTCGTATCCGGCGAACCCGCGCCAACTCTCGCTCTCGCCCAGAGGGCCCGACAGGAACAACTTCTTCCGGAGGGTTTCGGTTCGTGTGTTTCCGAGCGCGCCGAACGTCGAACCCCAGACACTGCGGCTTTCGTCGATGCGCGAGATCTCCGCCTCAAGGTCGAAACCGTCGATCGCGCGCCGCCATTGCAAGCCGAACTGGCGCCACGGCGTCCGCCGCGATTCCCGCCCGCTGAACGCGACGAACGGCCGCGCGCCGTCGCCCCGCATGTGCAGCGCGACGGCCCCTCCGGAGCGGTCGAAGAAGGGGAGGGACGGGGGGGCGGCGGCCCCTGGAACGCGGCCCCATTCTCGCCATGCCGACGTCTCGCAACCGCCGCACAGGTCGTGACTCAACCGCCAGCGGCCGAACGCGCCGGTGGGAAAATCCATCCCCACGGCGTGAAGAGCCCTGGCGTCCCGGCCGAGATCGGCGAACACGACGGAATTCTCGACGCGATAGCCGCTTGCCGGCGCGAGCATGTCCCTGGCGGCGTAACCCAACGCGCGGGAGGGAGGGGGAGTCGCGATATCGACGATGCCGGACAGCTTCGTGTTGTAATACGCGCCGCCCACGTCGCCCGCGGCGACCTCGACGGCCCGCATCCGCTCGCCCGCGTGAGCGAGGGCGGGGGACAGGGTTACGCGGGCGGTCCGCAGCGAAGCCCCCGCGCTCGGTTCGACGACCGAATACGGCAGGCGGACCGTATCCTGCCTGGTAATCGCGTTTCCGAGATTCAACCGTCCCCAGCCATAGACCGGGTCCGGCTCGTCGGGGTCGCTCGCCCGTGTCCCAAGCGGGTCCGCGGAGACGAGCAGCAGGGCTTGCACGACCTCCATCGGCATACCGGTCAGCCGGCTCTTGAGAACCGCCAACGCCCCGCTCACCATGGGGGCGGCGTATGAGGTGCCGCCGATCCCCGTGCCGGGGAAATCCTGGCCGGGGAGAATTCGGAGATCCTCCCCCGGCGCGACCAGACACCAGTTCCTCGCGGCGCCGCATCCGTTGGAGAACGAAGCGATCTCGCCGTTTTCCGTCATCGCCGCGACGGCCAGCCATTTCCCGAGCAGTCCGGGCGCGAACAACGGAGCCTCGTTCCATTCTCCTCCGGAGTTGTAGTCGACACAGCTGTCGCCGCCGCAGTCCGCGCCCCACAAATCCTTGAAAGGGACGGTGTCGCCCTCGCGCGTGAACTTCTCCATGAATTCCGTGGCGGGGACCGATATGTCTCCCAGTGCGCAGCCATCTTCGCCCCGGGTGTTTTTCCCGCACATGTTGATCCTGTTGTTGATGGCGTTCCATCCATTGTTGCCGGTCGCCCACACCGCCACGATGTCCCTGTTCTTGAGATATTCTTCGACTTGGGCGAACTGGGATCTCAGATAGTTGTCCTCGCGAATAAGAGGATTGAACAAGGGCAAGGGCGCGGTCAGCCATACCCCGGGCCTTCCTTCGTATGTTCCATAATGGCTGGGCGCCAATCCGATGCTGAAGTTGATGACATGAGCGCCGTTGGCGGCCGCGTACTGGATCGCCGCCGGCGGTTCGCCGCCGGATATCTCTATCGGCATGATCGAGGCCGAGGGCGCGACTCCATGAACGTTCCTGGTGGGAATCGGGGCGCCGCTGTCGACCGTTACCTCGAAGGTCCCTCCGGCATTGGCCCTCGCCCCCGCCGCGAGCATGGCGACATAGGTACCGTGCACGAGAGGGTTCCCATCCCTCTTGGTGTCCTCGCTCACGAGCGCGTCTCCCGGGATCAGGCGCCTCGGCGCGACGATCCTGCCCGCCAGATCGGGATGGGTGAGGTCCATGCCGTCGTCCGCGACCGCGATGGTCACGCCCTGGCCGAAATAGCCGCGCTGGTAGGCCGTATGAGCGGAGATGCTATCCAGTCCCCAATGTTCCAGGTATTCCGCGGTCCGGTAGTCCATGCCGTCCGACGGCGCGGGAGCGGGCAGGTTCGTCGGCCGGAACTCGAGTCCGACCGGGTTCGGCGTGGCGGGCGCCGGGGGGAAGACCGGCGGCGGGGAACCGCCTCCGCCTCCGCCTCCGCCGCAGGCCGCTAGAAGCGCGAGGCAAACCAGCAACGGAACCGCGCCGCACTGCTTCCGTCGGTGGAGCGGGCGCCGCGAAAGACCGGGGTATGGGTCGTTTCGTCTCATCGCGTCCACGCGGACGCCCAGTGCATCTCCGGTCATCGCGGTTCCAGCATTTTCCGGGTCGGCTTTATCGCCATCCCTTTTCCCGGCTGTCAAACCGGTTCGCGGGCCATGTCGAAGTCCGGCCCGTCCGGCGGTCTACGGAAACGGATTGACCGTCACCTCGGCCGTGGGCCGTTCGATCTCCCCGCGCGCCGCCACGAGCGCCAGTTCCGGCAGGCCGAGCTCGGCGGTCCTGCGCATCACGCCGTGGGCGGCGCCGACGGCGTGGGCCAGGGCGTCGGGCGGGGCGGCGCCGTCGAGGGTGGCGGCGGTGAAGACGGCGGCGGCCAGGTCGCCCGCGCCGTCGGCCGGGACATCGAGCCGGGGAACGCGGGCCTGCCACGCGCCGTCCGGGGCCACGGCGAGGACCGGGACGGTGTCGGGGAAGCCGGCCCGGGCCTCCAGCGACGTGACCACGACGACGCGCGGACCCATGGCCTGGACGGCGCGGGCGGCTTCCAGCGCCTCGGGGACCGTCGCGACCGCGCCGCCGGCGAGGAACTCCAGCTCCATGTGGTTGGGGAACAGGATGTCGGCGCGCGGCGCGATGCGGTCGCGCAGGTATTCGGGTACGCCGGGCGGCGCGAAGAAGCCGGCCTCGTTGCCCATGACGGGATCGCAGGCGTAGATCGCGTCCGGATTGGCGGCGCGCAGCGCATCGAGGGCGTGGAGCACCGTCTCGCCCAGCTCCTCGCCGCCGATGAAGCCGGTCAGCAGCGCCCGGCAGCGCTCCAGGCCGCGCGCCGCGACGCCATCGACGAGGTCGCGGATCCAGCCGGGCTCCAGGGCGCGGCCCCTGACCTCCGGCCATCCCAGATGGTTGGAGAACACCACCGTCGGGATGGCGTCGACCTCGAAGCCGAGCAACTGCAGCGGAAGCGTCGCGGCGTTCAGCCCGACATGGCCGCGGGCGACATGGGACTGGATGGTGAGGATGTCCATGGCCGTCCGGCCCTCCCGCGGTTGAAGGCGCCCGCCTTGCGTTTCCAGTTTGTTCATGCCAGAATCGACGCATGATTGACGCGAACGCTGGCGAACCGACAGCATACCGGCGGAGGGAACCCTCCGGCCAGCGCGACCGGACCGGTCCAGCGCGGAGCGTCACTGTCCCTCGACGCCGGCGGCCTCGCTGAATGGCCTTGGGAGGTCCGGTATGGAACGACTCGAAGTAACGGCGGCGCTGCGGACGCCGATCGTCCCCGGCGGCGGCTACCTGACCCTCGACGCCCTGCTCGGGGCGCTGCTGTTCGAGCGCCTCGGCGATATCGAGGCGGCCCATCGCGCCATCCCGCTGGCCAGCACGGACGGCCTGTTCCACGCGAGCGCGGCGATTTTCGGCCCCTGTCCCTCCCGCCGCGTCCACTTCGTCGCCAATCTCCGCGCGGACCATGCGCTCGATCCCGACCTGCTGCCGAAGAACGGGCAGGGCAGGGTTTACCGGAAGATCGGCCGCGCGAGGCGGCAGGATTTCGGCGCGGTGATGAACGACTACGCCGCTTTCGACGCGCCGGAAGCGACCTGGTATGCGGAAGGTCGCGGAGAGGCCGTCGAACGGCTGCTGAAGCAGGCGCATTTCATCGGCAAGCGGCGCGCGAGCGGTTTCGGCGAGGTTTCCGAATGGTCGGTGAAGCCGGGCGACTACGACGGCGTGACCGGCCCGTTCGGGGAACCCCTGCGCCCGGTGCCCGTCGCCATGTTCCGGGGCGACGGGAGCGCGCCCAGGGTGGACGCCGCCTGGCGTCCCGCCTACTGGCTCCCGGAGAACCGGGCGGTCTGCTATGCGCCGGAGCCGAACGGGTGAATACGTTCGAGTTCTTCAACAAGAGCTTCGGCCGGTATCTCGACCCGGCGCCTCCGGGCAATCGGCCGCATATGGATGCATGGCGCGTCCTGTCCAGGCCGCACGGGATGCGGGACAAGCGGCCCGCGCGGCTGATGTCCGGCTGGGCCATCGTCCGGCCTTCGGGAACCGTCATGCGGCAACGGCTGGCGGCGGACGGCGTCGACTACGACACGCGCACGCGCGCCGAGGCGTTCGGGGAGGAACTGGACGCCTGGGACGGCGGGCCGCGCATATTCCTCGTCTTCGACAAGTCGCCGGTCCCGGTCGCGCACCTGTTCATGACGCTGGACTTGCGGGCCGTGCGCATCTGTTCGCCGGACGGCGTCGAGACCTTCGACCATACCCGCCCCGCGGATCCGGAGGACCCGGCGCTGGGCCGGTTCCGGCGCGAACTGGAGAAGCGGAGGCGCCGCCTTGCTGCTTGACCACAGCATCCCGAAACCGCCGTCGCTGCGGGGTTACGCCCTGCACCGTCTCGTGCGGGGCCTGACGGACGGCGAGAGCCCGCTCTTCGTCGATATGGGAGACAGGGTCCTGGTGCGGACGGCGAAGCCGCTGACGCCGGAAGGCGTCCCCCCGCGCGCCGTCTCCGCCGGCGGCCTCGCCGCGTTCGAGCTCCGCGCCTGCGTCTCCCGCAAGGTCCGCGGGCGGCACCGCTATTACCCGCCCGCCGACTGGCGCAGCCGGCGCGACTGGCTGCGCCGGCGGGGGGAACGGCTCGGTTTCGAGCCGCTGACGGTCCATTGCCGCGCCGGCTTCATGACGGTGGACAAGGCCGGATCGCGCCCCTTCACGGTGGACCGGACGGATTTCGCCGGCGTGCTGCGCGTCACCGACGCGGCGGCCTTCGCGCGGGCCGTGGCCGACGGCGTCGGATCGACCGCGCAAACCTTCGGGTTCGGAATGCTGGTGTTGTAACGCAACGAGGGAACGGGACAATGCGGACAATCGTTATCGAAGGCAGGATCGCCACGGTCGGGCCGCTGTCGATCAAGATGCCGAAACAGGAAGACCATGACGGATTTCCGGTCATGTCACGCGGGCAGGATGCGGACGGCAACCCCTTGAAGACGGGCTACCTGCCAGCCACTACGCTACGCGGCTTCCTGCGCCGCGCCGTCGTGACCCGCGACATGCGCCGCGCGGCGGCCGACGGCAAGCCTTACGACCTCAAGCGCGTCTATGCCGAACTCATCGGCCAGGACGCCGAAAGCGAGCGGCAGGCCGGCGATATCGACCTGATGGAGATTCGCCGGAGGCGGAAGGAATCGCCGGTGCAGGACCTGTTCGGATGCGGCCTCGGCGTCGCCAGCCGCTTGCGGGTCGGTCATTTCCTGCCGGAATCCAACGTGCTCCCCGAAAAGCACCATATCGTCCGCAAGGACCTGGATGCCACCGAAGGCGTCATCGACATGTTTTCGGAAGAAGACGCCGAACGGTACTACGCCCGGAAAGAGGCGAACCACCGACGCGCAGAGGCTGAGAAAGTGGTGAAGACCCTACAATCGAGGATGAGGGCCGCGAAGAAGAAAGGGAATCCCATCGGGGATTTGGAAGAGCAGCTTGCAAAGGCAAGTAAACTTTCCGAAAAGTACGAGAACGACATGGGAGATATGAAATCATCCAGCGGGCATATCCCGGAGTATGCGGCGTTTCCCGCCGGGATGGAACTCAAGGGCCGTATCGTCGTCCTGCGTGCGAGCGACCGTGACCTGGAGATGATCGAATACGGCCTGGATTGCCTGAGCCGGTCTCCTGTTCTGGGCGCGCAATCCGCGCGCGGCTGCGGCGAGATCGCGGGGACGTTCGATGTCATGGAAGATGGAGAATTGAAGAAACGCATCGCGATCGGCGGTTATTCGGCGTCCAGAGTCGATGACTTCTCTTCCGGAAAGTAGAATTCTTCATGTATTTCACGGGACTGATGGAAAGCGGGACAAGCCACCCTGTAAGGAGGTGGTTACTGAAACGCCGCGTAGCGCATGTTCCATGCGCAAGTTGGACAAGCCACCCTGTAAGGAGGTGGTTACTGAAACAGCCAGGCGGCAGTCGAGAGCAGCGTTTGCGGACAAGCCACCCTGTAAGGAGGTGGTTACTGAAACAGGGCGCCGCCGCCGGCCATCCGCCAGACCGGACAAGCCACCCTGTAAGGAGGTGGTTACTGAAACACGCTGACGGCGTTGTCGGCCGAGACGATTGGACAAGCCACCCTGTAAGGAGGTGGTTACTGAAACTACAGGAGTCGGAGATCCCCGGTGACGGGGGGACAAGCCACCCTGTAAGGAGGTGGTTACTGAAACAGGTAGCCGAGCGCCGTGGCGCCCAGCATCGGACAAGCCACCCTGTAAGGAGGTGGTTACTGAAACACGCAGCCGTTCTTCGGCTCGCTCGCGCTCGGACAAGCCACCCTGTAAGGAGGTGGTTACTGAAACGCGCGCCCCAAAGCCTCGGCATAGGCGGGTGGACAAGCCACCCTGTAAGGAGGTGGTTACTGAAACCTTAATCGCCATGGCCAAGCCTTGGAGCGGGACAAGCCACCCTGTAAGGAGGTGGTTACTGAAACATCGTGGCCTGGCCATAACGCTCGGCCTCTGACAAGCCACCCTGTAAGGAGGTGGTTACTGAAACAGCATCGCGGGGACATCGAACATCCGCAGGGGACAAGCCACCCTGTAAGGAGGTGGTTACTGAAACCACGTCGGCGCGTCCTCGCCCTGGATGGCGGGACAAGCCACCCTGTAAGGAGGTGGTTACTGAAACTTCGTCGTGATGGCCCATGCGTCGGCCTCCGGACAAGCCACCCTGTAAGGAGGTGGTTACTGAAACTAGACCTCGCCGCGCGCGTCCTCGCCGCGCGGACAAGCCACCCTGTAAGGAGGTGGTTACTGAAACACCATCGGCTACGGCGCGACGCGCTGGGAGGGACAAGCCACCCTGTAAGGAGATGGTTACTGAAACCGGAGAGTCCCGACTTGGACCGGGACGGCCGGACAAACCACCCTGCAAGAAGATGGTTTCCGAAACGAGGAGAGGACAGGAGAGGACAGCGTGTTTCGCTCTCAAGAACAAAGGAACTTTCACCGTCTGGTCGCAAGACATATCGAGGTCGGCGACGGTCCTCTCCTGCTCGAGGGCGGGACCGGGATCGGCAAGACCCGCGCCTGCCTGAAGGCGCTGGCGGACCATGGCGGGACCGCGGCCGTCGTGCTCCCCACGCACCAGTTGATCGACCAGCTTCTCTCCTCGCCGGACCGCGCGGCCGTCGGTCTGGGCGCCAAGGCGTTCCGCCCGGCGGGCGCGTTCGACACGCGCGCCGATTACGAGGCCCATCGCCGGAACGCCATGCGAAGCCGCGTCATGTTCTGCACGGCGGCGAGCGTCATGATCGACTGGCGGCTCGGCGGGGACTACAACGGCGCGACGAAGCGCGGCTATCTCCTGTTCGACGAGGCGGACGAACTGCCGCGGGCGGCGGCGTTGCGGAAGGACCTCGCGATAACCGCCGGGGACCTGGCGGCGGCGGGCGTCGCGCTCACGACCGTCGGGGAAACGGTCTCGGCCCTGCTGGACAGGCCGCGCCTCGAACCGGAAACCCGCGCGAAGGCCTGGATGATCCGGGAGGCGCTCGACGAACCGGCCTGGTACCAAAAGGTCGGCGGGGACGAGGACGGAGGCGTCGCGCTCATCCACAGCCTACCCGGACGGCTGCTCAAGCGCGTCGCCAACCGCGGCAATGTCGCCTTCGTCAGCGCGACGCTGACCGTCGGCGGGAGTTTCGACGACTTCCGGCGCGCCATGGGCGTCGGGAACGTCAGCCGCCTGTCGAGCGTCGTGGAGCCGGAACGCCATGGCGACCTCACGGTCGAGACGCCGACCGGCCGCGACCCGGCGGAGATCGTCGGGATGGCCGAAAAGCCCTGCCTCGTCGCGACGCCGAGCCACGAGTTGTCGGAAGAACTGGGCGCGCGGCTTCCCGGAGCCGTCGTGAGAACGGGGGACGGGGAGACAACGGCCGAAGCCGCCGCGCGCGTCGGCCCGGACGGCGTCCTGGTCGCGGCGGGCGCCTGGGCCGGGCTCGACACGCCGCTGCGCTGGCGCTCCATCGTGGTTCCGCGCATCCCGTTCGGGCGGCCGAGCGTTCTCGACGACAAGATCGTGAGCCGCTACATCGACAGCAGGAACATCGCCGTCCGGCGCATGCGGCAGGTCGCCGGGCGCGGCTTGCGGACGCCGGACGCTCGCTGCGCGCTCTATATCCTGGACGAACGTTACAAGACGCTGGGCCGGTTCCTGCCGGAACGGTTCGAGCGGAGTTGGGCGGAAGGCGCCCGTGTCGATGTCTCGCTGTCCAGGTCGGAGCGCGACCCCGCGATCCGCCGGGAGGCGCTCAGGCGTTACGGCCTGCGATGCCGCGCTTGCGACAAGCCGGTGCCGGAGTCCCGGGCCTCGGTGATCGAGATTCACCATCTCGATCCGGTGGCGGAAGGCGAGCGGCGGACGACGCTGAAGGACGTGGTTCCGCTATGCCGCAACTGCCACGCGATAGCCCATACCGAGACGCCGCCCATCCCCGTCGAAAGACTGCGGGACACGGTTCGTTCGACGGCCTGACGGGTTTCCGGGGCCCCTCCCGCGGTTGCCCGCTCCGGGGCCGCGACTATAGTGCGGCCGCGCATCGACACGACAGGGGGGATGCTTCATGCCGCGCACCATCCGGCCGCGACGCAGCGTGCTCTACATGCCGGGTTCCAACGCCCGCGCGCTGGAGAAGGCCAGGTCGCTGCCCGCCGACGGCCTGATCTTCGACCTCGAGGACGCCGTGGCCCCCGACGCCAAGGAGGATGCGCGCGGGCGGGTCTGCGAGGCGGTGAGGGGCGGCGGCTACGGCGAGCGCGAGATCGTCGTCCGCGTCAACGGCCTCGCCACGCCCTGGGGGCGCGACGACATCGTGCGGGCCGCGCGCTCCGGCGCGCACGCGCTGCTGCTGCCCAAGGTGGAGGGGGCGGGCTACATCCGGGAGGTGCTGTCGATCATGGACGTCGCCGGCGCCCCGGAGACCATGGCCGTGTGGTGCATGATGGAAACGCCGCTCGCCATGCTGCACGCCGAGCGCATCGCCGCCGCGAGCCCGCGCCTCGGCGCGCTGGTGATGGGGACCTCCGACCTGACCAAGGACCTCGCGGCCCAGCACACCCGCGACCGCCTGCCGATGGTCACGAGCCTCGGCATCTGCATGCTGGCCGCGCGCGCCTTCGGCATCTCGATCCTCGACGGCGTCCATCTCGATCTCGACGACGACGAGGGCTTCGAGGAGGTCTGCCACCAGGGACACGCCATGGGTTTCGACGGCAAGACGCTGATCCATCCCAGGCAGATCGCCGTCGCGAACGCGGTCTTCGGGCCGACCGCGGACGAGATCGCATGGTCGCGCCGCATCATCGAGGCCCACTCCGAGGCCGCCGCGGAGGGCAGGGGCGTCGTGGCGGTCGACGGCAGGCTGATCGAGAACCTGCACGTCGCCGAGGCGCGCCGCGTCCTGCGCCTGGCCGAAGCCATCGAGCGCGTGGCGGGCGCGGGCGCATGAGCGCCCGGCCGGGCCGCTTCCTCGAGGACTTCGAGGTCGGCGCGACGCTGCGCCACGCCACGCCGCGCACGGTCACGACGGGCGACGCGGCGCTCCACACGGCGCTGACGGGATCGCGCTTCGCGCTCCACTCCGCCGACACCTTCGCCCAGGCCTGCGGGCTGCCGCGCAGTCCGGTGGACGACGTGCTGGTCTTCAACATCGTCTTCGGCAAGACGGTGCCGGACGTCTCGCTCAACGCCATCGCCAACCTGGGTTACGCGGACGGCCGGTTCGGCGCGCCGGTTTATCCCGGCGACACGCTGAAGGCGGTCTCCGCGGTGCTGGGCAAGCGCGAACTGTCGAACGGCCGGGCCGGCGTGGTCTGGGTCCGCTCGACCGGGACCAACCAGCGCGGCGAGACGGTGCTGGACTATGTCCGCTGGGTCATGGTCGCCAAGCGCGACGCCGCCAGCGCGGCGCCCGAACCGCTCGCGCCCGACCTGCCCGGGGCCGTCGACGCGGCCTCGCTCTCGGCGCCGCCCGGCCTCGCGCTCGGGGGCTACGACCGGACCGCCGCGGGCGACCGGCGCGGGTGGGACGACGTCGCCGCCGGCGAGCGGATCGACCACGGGGACGGCATGGCGATCGAGGAAGCCGAGCACCAGATGGCGACCCGGCTCTACCAGAACACGGCGAGGGTCCATTTCGACCTCCACCGCGCCCCGGAGACCCGCTTCGGCAAGCGCATCGTCTATGGCGGGCACGTCATCGGCCTGGCCCGCGCCCTGTCGTTCAACGGGCTCGCCAACGCGTTCCGCGTCGCGGGCCTCAACGGCGGACGCCACACCGCGCCGACCTTCGCGGGCGACACGATCTACGCCTGGTCCGAGATCCTCGACAAGGCGCGGCTCGCCGTCCGCGACGACGCGGGCGCCGTCCGCGTCCGGACCGTGGCGGCCAGGAACCGCCCCTGCGGGGACTTCCCCGACCGGGACGGGGACGGCAAGGACCATCCCGACAAGGTCCTCGACCTGGACTACTGGGTTCTGATGCCGCGCGGATAACCGGGGTGGGGGCGGGGTTGGGCGAGAGCGCGAACGAACACCCCTCGTCCCGAGCGGGTCCCGAAGGGACCGTATCGAGGGACGGACCCGCTCCATGGCGGTTCCGTCTTCGGCGGAATCGCTATAACCTGCTTGTCGCTCGCGGCCCACGGGGGCCGCCCGCGCGCACCGTCTCGTGCAAGGAGAGACGCCGATGGCCGACATGCGCGAAAGGCCGCTGTCGCCCCACCTGCAGATCTACAGGCCGCAGATCACCTCGGTCCTGTCGATCGGCCACCGCGCGACGGGGATCGTGCTGTCGCTGGGCGCGGCGCTCCTCGTGCTGTGGCTGACGGCGGCGGCGGCCGGGCCGGACTGGTTCGACATCGCCCAGCGCTGCGCCGGGTCCTGGCCGGGTTACGCGCTCCTCTTCGTCTTCTCCGTCTGCCTCGTCTACCACCTGCTCAACGGCGTCCGGCACCTGTTCTGGGACGCGGGGCTCGGCTTCGAGCTGGAGACCGTCAGCCGCACCGGCTGGGCCGTCGTGGCCGGGACCGTGCTGTTGACGGCCGCGATCTGGCTCCTCGGCCTCGCGGTGGCGGAAGGCCCGTGACCGTGGAGCGCCGCGGGCTCGGATCCTCCCGGACCGGGACGTCCCACTGGTGGCGCCAGCGCCTGACCGCCATCGCGCTCGCGCCGCTGACGGTCTTCCTCGTCGGGCTGCTGCCGGTCCTGGCGGCGGCGACCCACGAGGAGTTCGTCGAGATCATGCGGATTCCGGTCACGCCCGTCGCGCTCGTGCTGCTCCTGGCCGCCGGCCTCTACCACATGAAGCTCGGCCTGCAGGTCGTGATCGAGGACTACGTGCACGGCGAGCCGGTCAAGGTGGGGCTGCGGATCGCGCTGACGCTCGCGACCTGCCTCCTGGCCGCGGCCGGGATCGTCTCCGTCGTCATGCTGGCGGCCTGAGCCGGAGGACCGTCGAGGCATGGCCGCGTCTCCCGCCTACCCGATCGTCGATCACGCCTGCGACGTCGTCGTCGTGGGCGCCGGCGGCGCCGGTCTGCGCGCCACGCTGGGCCTGGCCGAGGCCGGGCTGAACACCGCCTGCGTCACCAAGGTCTTCCCGACCCGGAGCCATACCGTCGCGGCCCAGGGCGGCATCTCGGCCGCGCTCGGCAACATGGGCGAGGACGACTGGCGCTACCACATGTACGACACCGTGAAGGGGGCCGACTGGCTGGGCGACCAGGACGCCATCGAATACATGTGCAAGGAGGCGCCTGCGGCCGTCATCGAGCTCGAGCACTACGGCGTGCCCTTCTCGCGCACGCCCGAGGGCAAGATCTACCAGCGCGCCTTCGGCGGCATGACCACCGGCTACGGCAAGGGCGCGGCCCAGCGCACCTGCGCGGCGGCCGACCGCACGGGCCACGCCATCCTCCACACGCTCTACCAGCAGTCGCTGCGCCACCGGGCCCGGTTCTTCCTGGAGTATTTCGCTCTCGATCTCATCGTGGACGACGAGGGCGCCTGCCGCGGCGTGACGGCGTGGTGTCTGGAGGACGGCGCGATCCACCGCTTCGCCGCCCACATGACCATCCTGGCCACCGGCGGCTACGGGCGCTGCTACTTCTCGTGCACCTCGGCCCACACCTGCACGGGCGACGGCAACGGCATGGCGCTGCGCGCCGGCCTGCCGCTTCAGGACATGGAGTTCGTGCAGTTCCATCCCACCGGCGTCTACGGCGCCGGCGTGCTCATCACCGAGGGCGTGCGCGGCGAGGGCGGCTATCTCGTCAACTCGGAAGGCGAGCGCTTCATGGAGCGTTACGCGCCGTCGGCCAAGGACCTCGCGAGCCGGGACGTCGTCTCCCGCTCCATGACCATGGAGATCCGCGAGGGGCGCGGCGTCGGCGAGGCGAGGGACCACATCTTCCTCAAACTCGACCACCTCGACCCGGAGATCATCGGCCAGCGTCTGCCGGGCATCTCGGAAAGCGCCAGGATCTTCGCCGGAGTCGACGTGACCAAGGCGCCGATTCCCGTGCTCCCCACGGTGCACTACAACATGGGCGGCGTCCCGACGAACCATCGCGGCGAGGTCGTGACCCCGCGCGACGGCGATCCCGACGCGGTGGTGCCGGGCCTGATGGCCTCGGGCGAGGCCGCCTGCGTCTCGGTCCACGGCGCGAACCGGCTGGGCTCGAACTCGCTGCTCGACCTCGTGGTCTTCGGCCGCGCCGCGGCGATCCGGGCGGCCGAGATCGTCGCGCCGGGGTCGGCCGCGCGCGCCCTGCCCAGGGACGCCGGCGAGGCGACGCTGGCGCGGCTCGACAGGCTGCGCCACGCCAAGGGGGGGACGCCGACCGCCGCCATCCGCGACGCCATGCAGCGCACCATGCAGTCCGACGCCGCCGTGTTCCGCACCCAGGAGGTCCTGGAAGAGGGCCGCCGCAAGATGGACGAGGTGTTCGCCAGCTTCGCCGACGTCCGGGTGGCCGACCGGTCGATGATCTGGAACACGGACCTTCTGGAGACCTGGGAGCTCGACAACCTGCTGCGCCAGGCCGTCGTCACCATCGCCTGCGCGGAGAACCGGAAGGAAAGCCGCGGGGCCCACGCCCGCGAGGATTTCACCGAACGGGACGACGAGAACTGGATGAAGCATTCGATCTGCCGGCTCGACGAGGCCGGCAAGCCCGCGATCGGCTACCGGCCCGTCCACACGAACACGCTGACCGGCGAGGTCGATCCGATCCCGCCCAAGGCGCGGGTCTACTGAGGGAGACGCGCGATGGCCGAATTCCGGCTGCCGAGAAACTCCAGGGTCCGCGACGGCAAGACGCATCCGGCGCCCGGGGGCGCCGGGCGGCGCGCGCGCTTCAGGGTCTACCGCTACGATCCGGACAGCGCCGGGACTCCGCGCCTCGACACCTACGAGATCGACCGCGACAGGTGTGGGCCGATGGTCCTCGACGCCCTCATCGAGATCAAGAACGAGATCGACGCGACGCTCACCTTCCGCCGCTCGTGCCGCGAGGGCATCTGCGGCTCCTGCGCGATGAACATCGACGGCGTCAACACGCTCGCCTGCACCATGCCGATCGACGACGTGAAGGGCGACGTGAGGGTCTATCCCCTGCCCCACATGGACGTGGTCAAGGACCTCGTGCCCGACCTCAGCGGGGCCTATGAGCAGCTCGCCTCCGTGAAGCCCTGGATGCGGGCGCGGGCGCCGGCCTCGCCCGGCGAGGAGCGTCCGCAGTCGCCCGAGGACCGGGAGAAGCTCGACGGGCTCTACGAGTGCATCCTGTGCTTCTGCTGCCAGACGAGTTGTCCGAGCTACTGGTGGAACGCGGACCGTTATCTCGGCCCGGCGGTGCTCCTGCAGGCCTACCGCTGGATCGTCGACAGCCGGGACGAGGCGACCGACGAACGCCTCGACGACCTCGAGGACCCGTTCAAGCTCTACCGCTGCCACACCATCGTGAACTGCGCCAAGGCCTGCCCGAAGCGCCTGAACCCGGCCAGGGCCATCGCCGAGACCAAGAAACTGATGGTGCGCCGGCAAGGCTGAGGGCCCGGGGAGCGGCCCGTTCCATGGCGTCTTTGCCGCTCGCGGCGGCCGCCCTTCGAGACGCCGCCTCCGGCGGCCACCCGGGGCGGGGGAATTTCGGGTGGGGACAAAGCACGCATCCCCTCGTCCCGAGGCGCCTTGGACTTGTCGAAGAGCCTGTCCCGAGCCTGCCGAAGGGGACGGGCGCGCTCTATCCCCGCGGGGCGTTCCGCGCGGGCGGGAACGGCGTCGGGCCGCGGCGCCAGCGCCGCGCCATCAGCACGCCGGTGACCATGTAGCCCGCGCCCAGGCCCCACCACAGGCCCACGGGCCCGACGCCCCAGGAGAACGCCAGCGCCAGGCCCAGCGGCACGGCGACCAGCCAGGCGCCGGCGGAGGAGATCCACATCGGGACCCAGGTGTCGTGGCGGCCCCGCAGGGCCCGCGTCGCGGCGATGTGGACCGCCTCGAACACGATGAGCGGGGCGGCGACGGTCGCGAGCGGCGCGATCAGCGACCGGGCGTCGGCGTTCGCGGGGTCGTCGATGGCGAGGAAGATCGAGGCCGCGTCGAGCGGCGCGGCGAGCATCAGGACGGCGACGACGGCGGCCGTCGCGGTGGCGGCGGCGATGGCGACCCAGCCGGCCCGCAGCATGGCGGCGGGCCGTCGCGCGCCCATCTCCTGGCTCACGCGGACGATCCCGGCGTGCGCGATGGCGATGACCAGCGTGGTCGACAGGCCCGCGATGCTGGCGACGACGTGGTGCGCGGCCAGCGCCGCCGCGCCGAACGCCCCCATGGCGATCTTGAGCGCCTGGTAGGACGCGCCCTCGACCACGCGCACGCCCGCCACCGGCAGGCCGAGGCGCGCGATCCGGCGCCAGACGCCGGCGTCCATGGCGAAGAAGTCGTCGAAGGGGCGGAAGCGCGCCACGGGCCGCCAGCAGGCGACCGCCGCGGCCAGCGCGCCGAGTCCGAGCCAGGTCGTGACCACGGTCGCCCAGGCGGCGCCGGCGACGCCCATGGCGTCGATCCCCCATCCGCCGAACACGAACCACCAGGTCAGCGCGGCGTTGAACGGCAGCGAGACGGCGGAGACGAGGGTCACGAGGCCGGGCCGCGAGAGCGCCGTCGCGAGGCCGCGCAGGGCGGTGAACCAGAGCACGGCCGGCGCCGACCACAGGACGGCCATGACGTAGGATTCGCCGTGGCGCAGGACCTCGGGCTCCTGGCCGGTCGGCGCGAGCAGGTCCGGCGTGACGGCCGCGAGCAGCATGACCGGCGGGCAGAGCAGCGCGCCCAGCATGACGCCGTGCCGGAAGGCGCGCCGGACGCCCGCCGTGTCGCCCGCGCCATAGGCGTTGCCGATCAGGACGCCCGCGATCGACAGCAGGGCGAAGCAGACGAAGAGCGTCTCCCAGAACAGCCCGCCCAGGAGGCCGACGGCGGCGAACGGCGCGGCGCCCAGGCGTCCCACGATGATCGCGTCGGTGTACCACATGCCCAGTTCCACCAGGAACGTGGCGACGATGGGGACCGCGACCCGGCGGTGCAGGCGCAGCTCGTCCGACAGGCTCTCGGCGACCTCCGCGCGCTCGCCCGCGGACGGCGCGGCGGCGGCGGGAGGCGTCACTCGGCGGCGAGCGGGAGGGCGGGTCCCTCCAGCGGGACGTGGTCGAGGATGTTGGCCTGGAACCAGGTGAGCGAGGTCTCGCCCCGGTCGGCCAGCTCGCCCGTCCTCATGAGGGGGTGGCGGAACGCCTTCTGCTGCTGCTCCACGACCCACATGTCCTCGATCTGGAAATCGAGGGACTCCATGGCGTGGCAGCCCAGCTCCGCGATCGAGATGTAGCGCCGGCCGTCCTTCATGATGTGGCCGTGGCCGGAGGTGCCGCTGGGCCGCGCGCGCTTCCGGCCCGCGTCCCCGGCCTCGCGGGGCGCCATCCAGGTGCGCAGCTCGAGATGGCACCGCTCGGGCTCCACGGGCGCGATCGTATAGGCCGAGAAGAAGATCGAGGACGAGAGCACGCCCGAGTTCGGGAAGAACTGCCAGACCGCGGGATGGCGTCCCGAGACGTCGACCCCGGGGATCGGCGCGTAGTGGCTGTCGCGGCGCGACTCGTTCTCGCCCTGGCCGATGAAGACCCAGTGGCGTCCGACGGCGTCCCAGTCCTGGTCCTCGATGTCCGGGCCCATGAGCGTCCTGTCGTGCAGGTAGCTCAGGTGGTAGCCGTCCATGGCGTTCTCGCAGAACGTCTTCCAGTTGCCGAGGATGTCGTAGCGCACGGGCCGCTTCTCCGAGAGCCCCTCGAGGGAATGCGGCCACATGTGGGTCTTCCGCATCGAGCCCAGCCAGGTCTCGAAGTCGTCCTCGGGCGTCTCTCGCGGGTTGACGAAGATCAGGTCGCCGATCCGGCCAACGCCGCCCCGGTGCAGCGGCCAGTCCTCCAGCCTGAGGTCGGCGAAGGCGAGCGCCTTCTTCGGCAGGCCGCGCAGGGCGCCGTCCTCGGGACTGTAGGTCCAGGCGTGGTAGGGGCAGACGACGCCGTGGCGGCAGTTGCCGGACGCGCCGTCCTCGTAGATCTGGGTGCCCCGGTGCCGGCAGGTGTTGTGGAAGGCGTTGAGGCCGCCGTCCTTCGCGCGCACCACGATCATGGCGTAACGGTTGACCTGGACGGCCTTGTAGTCGCCCGGCTCCGGCAGGTCCTGGGCGACGCAGGCGAAGGT
This sequence comes from uncultured Alphaproteobacteria bacterium, assembly GCA_958295695.1. GTDB lineage: Bacteria > Pseudomonadota > Alphaproteobacteria > SP197 > SP197 > SP197. The sequence goes on from OY282363.1 coordinate 723,605, forward strand.
CCAGGCCCGGCTGAACAGTTCCGCGTGCTCGCGCTCGAACCATTCGGGCGAGAAGTAGCACTCCTTCGGCAGGAGCTGCCGGGCGCGCCGGGGCTTGGGCGGGATGGGACGGGGCATGGCGCCGCTCCTGGGCTTGCGGGTCGTCGGCCCAGTCTACGCCGGCGGACGCCCCCGGATCGAGTCCCGACCGTCCGGCCGGATGGAAACGGGGAGGACGCCATGACGGTCTCGGGGACAAGCCGGACCGCGTCCCCGTGCCGACCGGTCGTCGGCGCGGCGGCCGGCAAGAGGAAGCCGCCCGTTCGATCCGCCGTTTGGCCGTTCCGCCGAGCCGCGGATCGATCCGCTCGCCTCCGGCTGTGTCCGCGAGGGTCGCGATCGTATCCTCCCTCTTCGCGGGCGCGGATATGCGGGTCATTCCGGCGCCTGTCGCAAGGACGCGGCGCCCTACGCGGGGTCGTGGCCCCTCCCGAGCTTGCGCAGGGCGAGGCCGGCGGCGAGATAGACGACGATGTAGACGATCGTGCGGTAGACGGCGGCCGAGCCCGGCGGGATGCAGATGAAGCTGAAGCCGGTCAGCCCCCTGCGTCCGATCTCGTGCGCGATGCGGATGATCTCGTAGTCGGTCAGGGCGACGGGTTCGACCAGTTCGCCCAGGATGTCGCCCGGCGCGGGGCCGGCGCCGCCGATCACGTCCATGTCGAAGTGGGCGTAGACGCCCTTCGTGCCGTCCCAGGCGCGGTCGAGCGCCTCCACGCAGCCCTCGACGCCGAGGCCGGAGCGCAGTTCCCACGAGCTGATGAAGCGCGCGCCCTCGTCGAGGTAGCGGCGCACGACCGCCTTGTCCTCCAGCATGCCGCGCTCGCCGATCTCGACGAGGTGGCGGGGGTGCATGTTGTCGAGGAACTCGTACATCTTGTGCTTCCACGAGGACGCGCCGGCGATGCGCGGATCGCCCGTCAGGGCGTCGAGCGGCTGGGCGTCCCAGTGGGTGTCGAGGCTGACGCAGCCCACCGGGCCGTCCGTGTTCTCCGCGCACGCCTTGGCGATGGCGAAGCTGCCGCAGGGGCTGTTCTGGCCGATCACCACCGGCGTCGCGCCGGCCCGGATCGCGTCGTTGCACTTGGCCTCCACGGCCGCCTGGGCCTCCAGGATCAGTTCGGGCGTCTGGCTCTCCATGACCTCGGGCGGGATGTCGGCGTCGCCGTAGTCGACCATCCTGATGTGCTCGAAGACGTCGAGGTCGAAGTCCTGGACGTAGCCGCCGGGGTAACGCGCCGACTGCTGGCGCACCCGCTTGGGCGCCTCGATCCAGTCCTCCATCGGCACGCCCGCGTAGAGGCCGTCCCGGGCCGCGACATAGGGCGCGCCGATGATCGCCACGTCCGCGCCCTCGAGGTCGGCGGGCCCGGCGGCGACCGGCCGCGACATGAAGCTCGGCGTCTCCGGCGCGATCAGTGGAAACTCGCGGCCCGCCGCGAAGCTCGTCGTCGCGAAGGTGTCCCAGTCGGGATAGTCGAACGCGCCCATGTCATCCTCCCGGTGCTCGCCGGCCCGAGTGTTCCAGAGGATCCGGCCCCGGGCGAGTCCCCGCGCGGCCCTTCCGGCCCGAACCCATCCCCTGCCGCGCCCTCATCGCGGGTCGGGTTTCACGCATAGGCAGGTTTGACGAGAGCTCGCGGATTCTGGAATATTGGCGCGTTCCACTGGCGCGGGAGGCGATCCATGGGCTTTTCGTCGAGACGTCTGCCGGCCTTCGCGGCCGCCGCGCCGCTGGCCGTCCTGCTCGCCTTCGTCCCCGCGGGCGCGCGGGGCGCGGGCGATGAAGATCTGCGGAACGCCTCCGGGAATGACGCCAACCTGCACATCGTCCGCCAGCTCCTCGAGCGGGGAGCCGACCCGAACGCTCCCGACACCCTGGGCCGGACCGCGGTGCACCGGGCGGCGGACGGCGGGGCGGCGCGGACCCTCGAGACGCTGCTCGCCAACGGCGGCGGGGCCGACGCGAGGGACGATGACGGCAACACGCCGCTCCACTGGGCCGCTTCGATCCGGGACACGACCAAGGTCCTCGAGGGGAAGTCCGTGGCGTCCCTGCGTGTGCTGCTCGAGGGCGGCGCGGACCCGAACGTCGCCAATCGGGACGGCGATACCCCGTTGCACGTCGCGGCGCGCGACCATGGCGGGTCCCCGGGTCTCGAGCTCCTGTTGCGCGCCGGGGCGGACCCGAACGAGGCCAACCGGTGGGGCAACACGCCGCTTCACGCCGCCGTCGGTCCCCACGGCCGCCAGTCGGCGGAGGCGGTCCGGGCGTTGACCGACGCGGGCGCGGACCCGGAGGCGGTCAACCGCGACGGCCTGACCCCGCTGCTGTTCTTCGCGCGGAACGGCACCAACACGGGGGAGATCGCCGCGTTGCTGCTGCGGGCCGGGGCCGATCCGGACCGCAAGGCCCCGAACGGCGACACGCCCTTGCACATCGCCGTCGACAAGGCCCCGAGCTCCGGCGAGGCGGAAGTGGTGGACGCGCTGCTGGCCGGGGGCGCGGACCCGTGCGTCAAGGACGCAAGGGGCTTCATCCCCTACAACGTAGCCAGGGAGGGCGGCTGGTCCCATCGGGCGCTCGACCGGGCGCACGGATACGACCGCGCGTGCGACCTGAAGGAACAGGCGCGAGACGCGGTCGCGGACGCGCGGGCGGGCGAGGAGGCGCTGGGCCTCACCCGCGACCAGCGGCGGCGGGTGCAGGAAGGGCTCGCGGCGGAGGGCTTCGACCCCGGCCCGGCGGACGGCTCGTTCGGCCCGCGCACGCGCGGCGCCATCGGCGGCTGGCAGGAGGCCCGGAACGACGCCGCGACGGGTTACCTGGACGAAGGGCAGGCGCGGGCGCTGCTTGGGGGCGGGGCGGAAGCCGCGCCTCCGGCGGACCTGCCGGAGTGCGTGGATGCTGGAGACCACCGACATTGCCTGGTCGAGATCGATAACCGGCCGGGCTGCCACGTATACGGACATGTAGAAGTCGGCGCACACGAATACGAATGGTCCGGCGGCTGCGAGGACGGCTTGGCGCACGGGAAGGGGACCCTGTCCGACGCCTCCGGTGACGAAGGGACCGGAACGCTGAGTCGCGGCCATAGGCATGGCCATTGGGTCGAGCGCTTCGCCGATGGGACGGTCGGGGAAGGCCCCTACGTCGACGGGGAGCGGCATGGCCATTGGGTCGTGCGCTTCGCCGATGGGGCGGTCGAGGAAGGCCCCCTCGTCGACGGGGTGAGGCATGGCCATTGGGTCGAGCGCTTCGCCGATGGGCGGGTCGCGGAAGGCCCCTACGTCGACGGGAAGCTGCATGGCCATTGGGTCGGGCGCGACGCCGATGGGGATGTCTACGAAGGCCCCTTCGTCGACGGGAAGAAGCATGGCCAGTGGGTCTTGCGCTACGCCGATGGGAGCTGCTCCATGTATGAACACGTCGAGGACGAGCTGGTGTCTTCCGGGTCTTGTTGAAAAGCGCCGGGCAAGAGGCGCGCCTGATGGAGGTGCGCCGCCGCTTGTAAGCCCGACGCCTGCTGACCGCCCTCGGGCCACCGTCGGGAGTCGCCGCGATCGCCGCCCGCGGAGCGGCCTATCCCCGCGGAACCCTCATCGCGGGTCGGGTTTCGCGGATAGGCGGGTCCGTTTTCGACGGGATCGCGAAAGGCCGCGACCGCGGCCCGCCGTTTTCGCGTCGCCCCCGCGGCCGGCGCCGGCCGGCCGCCGCGAGCGACAAGGAAACCGCGGCGGTCCCGTCGGAGACGGACCCGCTCCAGAGTCTTCCGGTCCCGGACGTCCGGCGCCGCCCTACCACTCCACGTCGAGGCCCTCGACGTCGGCGACGAGGCCGACGCTCTCGATGGCGCGTCTGGCGTGCGCCTCGTCGCCCGCGCCGGTGTCGCCCGCCGTGGCGACCGCGCCCAGGAGCTCTCCGGCGCCGTCGCGCACGATGACGCCGCCGAGCGCGCCCCAGAGCGGCAGGCCGACCGTGCTCTGGGCGACGCGCGAGGCGCTTTCGAACCAGGTCGGCTTCTTCAGCGCCAGGTCCATGATGGCGCGCGTCGGCATGCCGATCACGACGCAGGACTTCGCCTTCGCCTCGGCGATGTCCATCAGCAGCGGCGGCGCTCCGATCTCGCGGACCGCCATGAGCGCGTAGCCGCCGGCGTCGACCACGGCGACGGCCATCCGGATGGACGGATGGACGCGGGGACCGGCGAGGGCGCGGTCGACCATCGCGCGGACTATGTCGTGGGTCAGGGTCATGTGTCGTGGGTCGGGGTCATGGCGTCGGTCTCCCTCCCGGCGCGGCGTCCTCACGCGATGCGCTCGGCGCCGCGGTAGACCTCCTCGACGCGGAGCAGGACGGCGCCGCGGCCCGGATAGCGTGGATCGAGCCAGCCTTTCATGCCGTCGTAGACGGGGCCGTCGGTATGGCGCTCGACCGCGCCCTTCACCTGGTAGGCCTCGCGCTCGGGCGCGATGTAGAGCAGCGACGCCCGGCCGCCCCGGGCGATGTTCTCCAGGGTCTTCGCCATCGAGTTGTCGGCGATGACGATGGCCTCGTCGCCGTGGAGTTCGGCGCACAGGACCCAGATCGCGTTGGGCGCGCCGTCCGCGCCGGTCGTCGCGAACGCCATGCGCCGTTCGCGGTCGCGCCACGCCTCGAGGGCCTCGGTCGTCAGTTTCGCCATGTCAGCTCCGTTTGTCCCGGGCGGCCGGGCCCGCGGTCGCGCCGTCTCAGCGGGCGTCGGCGATGCTCCCCAGCTCGTCCAGGAGGAAGGGCGCGGCCACGCCTTTGTCCGGGTCGTACTTCCAGCGCTCGCCCTGCCGGGCGAAGCCGCTGGCGTAGAGATGAAGATGCAGGAGCGGCTTGCCGTCCATGGCGTCGACCGCGTGAATGCCGTCGGGCCGCATGGCGACCGCCCCGCCCGGCGCGACGATCGCCTCGCCCTTCGCGACGATCGGCCCCGCGCCCGGCCCGGCGCCGGGCGGACGCGCATAGAACCGATGGCGTTCGCGGCCCTCGACGCCGGCGACGATCGCCCAGGCGGTTCCGTGATCGTGCGGCGCGTAGTGCTGGTGCGGCGCCCCGGAGTTCACATAGAGGGCGTAGCCGCCGTCGGCGTCCTCGTGGATCAGGTAGGACCGCTCCATGGCGTCGTCGTCCGGCAGGGGGAAGTCCTCGAAGGTGAAGAGCTCGCGGCGCTTCGCCAGTTCGATCAGCCTCGCCTTCCCCCGGGCGAGAGTCTCGAGCGACGGTCCCGCGTCCATGACGGCGCGGATATCGGCGATGGCGTCGGCGACCGGACGGCGGCGCCGGTCGCGTCCATTGCGTGTCGCGTTCATGGCGGCCCTTCGCTCCCTTTCCGGCGACGATGGGACCGGATTTCACAACAGACTCCGCGCGCCGGCAAGGGGAAGGCCGCGCCGGACGGTGGACATCGCCCATCTCCGCCCCGGCGGATCGGCCCGTTCTCCCTTCGCGGTTGCGCCGGGAGCGCGAAAGCGGCACGGTCGCGGGGACTCCCGGGAGAGGAAACCGTGCCGTATCGACCGGTTGGAACGGAAGGCCCGGGCCCGTGACGGGCCTCCCCGCCGCCGACGTCCCGGGCCCCGAGGCCTTCGCCGTCGAGCTCGGCGCGGCGGAGCCGCCGCCCGACGCATGACCGGCGACGCCCCGGACACGCGCCCCCTGGGCCCGCGGCGCTTCAGTTTCGGCGTCATCGCCGACACCCACGTCAACCAGGGCGAGGATGCGTGCAACTCGCCCTACGAGGCCAACCGCCTCGCCAACCGCCGCCTGCGCCACGTCATCCGCGACCTCAACGCCCGCGACCTCGCCTTCGTCGTCAACGTGGGCGACCTCGTGCATCCGGTGCCCGCCATCCCGGACCTCTACGCCGAGGCGGCGGCGCGCTTCCACGAGCAGACGGCCGCGCTCCGGCGTCCGCTCTATCTCACGCCCGGCAACCACGACGTGGGCGACAAGCCCAACGACTGGGCGCCGGCCGCCCGGGTCGCCGAGGCGCATCTGGCGCTGTGGGAACGGCACTTCGGGCCGCAGTACCGGTCGTTCGACCACGACGGCTGCCACGTCGCGATCGTCAACGCGCAGATCCTCAACTCGGGCTTCGCCGCCGAGGCGGAGCAGCGGGCCTGGCTGGAGGCCGACCTCGCCGCCAGCCGGGGCAAGCGCCTCTTCCTCATGAGCCACTACCCGCCCTACTTCACGAGGCCGGACGAGGAGGAGAACTACGACAACCTCGGCGAGCCCGGCCGCGGCTGGCTTCTGGGCCTCCTGGAGAAGCACGGCGTCGAGGCCCTGTTCGCCGGCCATGTCCACAACTTCTGGTTCTACCGGCACGGCGCGACCGACTGCTACCTCCTGCCCTCGACCGCCTTCGTCCGCCTGGACTACAGCGAGATGCAGCGCGTCGCGCCCGAGCCCGGAAGCGAGTTCGGGCGCAACGACACGCCGAAGCTGGGCTACGCCGTCGTCCATGTGCACGAACGGGGACACCTCTGCGAGATCGTGCGCACCTGGGGCGCCGTGGCCGAGGCGGGCTCTCCGGAACCGGCCGCGGGCCGTCGTATCGCGCCCGTCCATCCCCGGCTGAACCGGCGGGACGGCTTCGGCTTCGACATGCGCCAGAACTGGATGGACACCGTGGAGATCCCGCCCACCGGCGGCCTCGACGAGTTCGACCGCAAGGCGGTGCGCAACGACTACCCGTTGATGGCGCTCTGGGAGATGGGCGTGCGCAGGGTCCGGATCCCCCTGCGCGACCTCCTGCTTCCCGAGCGCGCCGAGCGCCTCCGGGCGCTCCATGGCCATGGCCAGCGGTTCACGCTGTTCACCTTCGGCGACCCTCCGGCGCGCGTCCGCGACCTCGTCGCCCGCCACCGGGACCTGCTGTCGTCCTGGGAGATCGGCCTCAACTTCGAGGCCCTCGAGCGCGACATCGCCGGCGTCGGCGACGCGGCCCGGTCGGCCGGCGTACCCGTCTACCTCTCCAGGCTGCGCTCGACCGAAGAGCAGCGCGCCGAGGCGGGCAAGTACTACCACGCCATCAACCAAGGCTTCCTCGCGGACGAGGGGGACCGGATGGCGGCGCTGCTCGCGCGCCCCGAACTCGCCGGCGCGCTCGCCGGCTTCGTCTTCCGCCTGACCATGGACATGGCGCCCTGGGAGGCCGTCGCCGGGGCGAGCGGCGTCGCCGCCGGCCTCGGCGTCGCCGCCTCCGTCCACCTGCGCATGACGGGCGCCAACCCGGCCCTCGAGACCGCCGACGACCATGCCGCCGCCTCGCGTATCGCGGAGGCCGTGGCGGCCGCGGCGGCCTTCGCGAACGTCACCGTCTTCGCCGACACCTTCATCGACTTCGACCGCGGCTACTTCCCGCGCCGGGGCGTGCTCGACCGCCGCTTCAATCCGCGCCCCGCGTTCCATGCGGTGCGCCATCTCAACGCCGCGCTCAACGCGGTCGACGGCGCGCTCCGGCCCGGGCGCGCGGGCGTCTGCCCCGGCGGACGCCATGTGGAGCTGCGCTCGGACGCCGGCGCGATCGTCCTCGCCCTGCCCGACGCCGGCGCGGCGGAAATCGCGGTCCCGGCGGGCGCCGGACCCGCCTCGCGCATCGACCTCCTGACCGGCGCGATCGCGCCCGCGGCCCGCGCCGACGGCCATGCGGTCCTCGCCGTCGCGGAGACGGACGGCGTCGCCGCCCCGGTCCTGGTCCTGCCCGGGGACCGGTTCTGAGGGGACGCGGCCCGCCGTTCGCGGCCTTGGACTCCGCGCCGCCGGGAGCGCATACTCCGCGCCGGCACGGAGGCGGAGCCATGAGAGGGGCGACACCCGCGATCATCGACCACCCGTCGGCCTGGAAGGGGGCCGACTTTTCCGGACCCGACGCCGTCGCCTTCGACTTCGACGAGCGCCACAGGGACGCCCTGCGCGGCGCGGTCGCCCGGGCCCGGGCGGCCGGACGCGGCCTGCGGGAGATGACCGGGGCGGACACCGCCATGCCGGAGATCGAGTCCGACCTCCTGGACCTGCGCCACGAGCTCGTGGACGGCCGCGGCCTCCTCATCGTGCGCGGCTGGCCCGTCGGGGAGATGACCGACGAGGAGCTGGGGATGGCCTACTGGGCCGTGGGCGCCCATTTCGGACGCGGCGTCAGCCAGAGCCCCATGGGCGACCGCCTGGGCTACGTCACCGACGTCTCCAGGCCCGGCACGCGGGAGCGCGGCTACCGCAGCGCCAAGGAGCTCAACCTCCATACCGATTCCGACGACATCGTGGGCCTGCTGTGCATCCGCCGGGCGAAGTCGGGCGGCGAGAGCAGGCTGGCGAGCTCCGTGGCCGTCTACAACGAGATCGCCGCGGCGCGGCCCGACCTGCTGGAGCCGCTTTTCGAGGGCTACGCCTACCACTGGTTCGGCGAGCAGCCGCCCGGCCAGGGGACCGTGACGAGCTACCGGGTCCCGGTCTTCGGCCATGCCGGGGGCAGGCTCTCCTGCGTCTTCCTGCGCGAGTTCATCCACATGGCGGCCGAGGAGACCGGCGTCGCGCCGACCGGCCGCGAGGCCGAGGCGCTGGCGTTCTTCGGCGAGGTCGCCGATCGGGAGGACATCGTCTTCCGATTCGGGCTGGAGCCGGGCTGGGCGAGCTTCATCAACAACTACACGACGCTCCATTCCCGCACCGGCTTCGAGGACTGGCCGGAACCGGATAGGAAGCGACTGCTGCTCCGCCTCTGGCTCAAGGCCGACCCGCCGCGTCCGCTCGTCGCCAACCAGCGCCGCTACTACGGCGACGACGGCATGTTCGTCGACGGCCGCGCCGACACCCACTACGACCCCAACCGCCAGGCTGCGGAATAGGACGGGATTCCATGTCTCGCACAATGCGCTAGACTCTTCGGTCGCGCCGGGAAGATCGCCATGGCGGACATGCGGAAGGTGGAAGCGACGGTCGAGAAAGTCCTGAAAGAGCGCCGCTCCGACCTTCCAATCGAATCGATCCGGGTCGAACCGTCCCTCGACATGGACGACGACGAGATCCCGCGGGTCGCCGTCATCTACGATGCGAAAAGGAAGCGGCCCGATCCGGGAAGGGTCTCCACCGCGGCGCGCCGCATGAGGCCCCGTCTCGCCGCGATAGGCGAGCGCGCCTTTCCCATGACCTCCCGCATCTCCGGCGCCGACTGGCGGAGCGCGCGCCGAAGCCGGACGATCCGCTCGAGGCCGCGCGGGATGAGGGGAACCACGAACACCCCTCACCCCGAACTTGCCAAAAGGACCGGAACGTTTCCGCGGGAAACGGAACCGTTCTAGAATCGGCGCGGTCGCCGGGAGGGTTCGCATGGCCGCGCTCAACGCCTTCGGGAGATCCGCCGGTCCCGCCGTCGTGGCCGAGTCGGTCGCCGAGCACGGATACGCCATCGTCCACGACATGCTCGACGCGGACGGTCTCGCTCGCCTGCGCGGCGAGCTCGGGCCGCCGATCGCCGCGACGCCGGCCGGCCGCGAGGCCTTCATGGGCGCGAGGACCGTCCGCTTCGGCCGTCTCCTGGCCCGCAGCGGCGCGGCGCGCGGGATGGCGCTCGACCCGCTGTTGCTGGGCGTCGTCGAAGGCGTCCTCGGCCCCTTCTGCGTCCGCTTCCAGATCAACTACACGGGCGTGATGCATCTCCTGCCGGGCGAGACCGCCCAGGTCCTCCACCGCGACGCGGGGCTCTATCCCTTCCAGAACCCGGCCCCGCCCACGATCTGCGCGACGATGTGGGCCGTGACGGACTTCACGCGCGAGAACGGCGCGACCTGGCTCGCGCCCGGAAGCCACCTGTGGGACGAGGACCGCTCGCCGGTCGGGAGCGAGGTCGCGCAGGCCGAGATGCCCGCGGGCGCGATGCTGCTCTACAACGGCGCCGTCCTCCACGGCGGCGGCGCGAATCGCTCCGACGCGGCGCGCACCGGCTGCGCCATCCAGTTCGCCCTGGGCTGGCTGCGCCAGGAGGAGAACCAGTACATGGCCTGCCCGCCCGAAGTGGCCCGGACCTTCCCCCGGCGGCTCCAGGAGCTGGTCGGCTACGACCTCGGCGCCGTGAATCTCGGCTTCGTCGACCACAAGCACCCCAACGAGGTGCTCAACGGCGTGGCGGGCGACGGTCCCGGCGACCTGGGGCCCGAGGCGCTCCAGCGGCGGGAGGAGCGCACGAACAGGCTCAGGGTGGCCGGCTGGGCGCCCATGGGCCGCAAGCGCGTCGCCCTGGACGCGGACCTCGTCCGGGGCGAGGGCTACTAGGGCCCTCGTCGCCCGCGGCGGACCGGTCAGGCGACCTTCGACAGGCGCTCTCCCGCGACATCGGCGATGTCGCGGACGATCGCCGTGATCTCGTAGTCCTTGGGCGTGTAGACCCGGGCGACGCCGGCGGCCTTCAACGGGTCGATGTCCTCCGGCGGAACGATGCCGCCCACGACGATGGGAATGTCGCCGCAGCCCTCGGCGTCCATCAGGCGGCGCACCTCGGCCACGAGCCGGACATGCGCGCCCGAGAGGATCGAGAGCCCCACCACGTGCGCGCTCTCCTCCAGCGCCGACGCCGCGATCTGCTCCGGGCTCAGGCGGATTCCCTGATAGACGACCTCCATGCCGCAGTCCCGGGCCCTCAGCGCGATCTGCTCGGCGCCGTTGGAATGGCCGTCGAGGCCGGGCTTGCCGACCAGCAGCTTGACCCGGCGGCCGAGGGCCCGCGAGACGGCCTCGACATGGGCGCGGGCCTCGGCCATGGCGTCCGGCGGCGCGGCGCCGCCGGCGGCGGAGAGGCCCGTCGGCGCGCGGTATTCGCCGAAGACCTCGCGCAGGGCGCGGCCCCATTCGCCCGTCGTGACGCCGGCCTTCGCGCAGGCGATGGAGGGCTCCATGACGTTGCGGCCCTCGCGCGCGGCGGTCTTCAGGGCCGCGACGGCCTCGGCGGCGTCGTCGGCGTCGCGCGCGTCCCGCCAGGCCGCCAGACCGGCGAGCTGCTCGTCCTCGGCCGCGGCGTCGACGGTCATGAAGCCGCCGTCCGCGCCCTCGGTGAGCGGCGAGGGCGCGGACTCGGTGAACATGTTGACGCCGACCACCGGCATCTCGCCCGCTTCGATGGCCGCCACGCGGGCGCCGTTCGATTCGACCAGCGCCTGTTTCATGTAGCCCGTCTCGACCGCCGGGACGGCGCCGCCCAGCGCCTCGACGGCGGCGAGCTCGGCCTTCGCGGCCTCCTTCAGCGCGGCGACCCTGGCGGCGATCTCGTGGCTGCCGTCGAAAATGTCGCCGAACTCCAGAAGATCGGTCTCGTGCGCGACGATCTGCTGCAGCCGCAGGCTCCACTGCTGGTCCCAGGGCCGCGGCAGGCCGAGCGCCTCGTTCCAGGCCGGGAGCTGCACCGCGCGGGCGCGCGCGTTCCTGGACAGCGTCACCGCCAGCATCTCGAGCAGGATGCGGTAGACGTTGTTCTCGGGCTGCTGTTCGGTGAGCCCCAGGGAGTTCACCTGCACGCCGTAGCGGAAGCGGCGCAGCTTCGGATCGTCGACGCCGTAGCGTTCGGCGCAGATCTCGTCCCACAGCTCGGTGAAGGCCCGCATCTTGCACATCTCGGTGACGAACCGGATGCCCGCGTTCACGAAGAAGCTGACGCGGCCCACCACGCGGGCGAAATCCGCGTCGTCCACCGCGCCCGAGGCCCTCACGGCGTCGAGGATCTGGATCGCGTTGGCGAGCGAGAACGCGATCTCCTGCACCGGGGTCGCGCCCGCCTCCTGCAGGTGATAGGGGCAAACGTTGATTGGGTTCCACTTCGGCGTCTCGGCGACGGAGAACACGATGGCGTCGGTCGTGAGCCCGAGCGAGGGCGCGGGCGGGAAGATGTAGGTGCCGCGCGAGAGGTATTCCTTGACGATGTCGTTCTGGATCGTGCCCGTCAGGTCGCCGCGGGCGACGCCGCGCTTGTCGGCGAGCGCGATGTAGAGCGCGAAGAGCCAGGCCGCCGTGGCGTTGATCGTCATCGAGGTGTTCATCTTCCCGATGGGAATCCCGTCGAACAGCGTCTCCATGTCGCCCAGGTGGCCGACCGGCACGCCGACCCGGCCCACCTCGCCTCTCGCGATCGCCTCGTCGGCGTCGTAGCCCGTCTGGGTCGGCAGGTCGAAGGCGATGGAAAGGCCGGTCTGGCCGCGTTCGAGGTTGGCGCGGTAGAGCGCGTTCGAGGCCCTGGCCGTGCTGTGGCCCGAATAGGTCCGCATCAGCCAGGGCCGGTCTTTCCCGCGCCGCGGGGGGGCCGTGGAGTCTCCGTCGCTCATCGCCGCCGTCCGCATCGCGCTGTCGCCCCGCCATCTTGCTGCGATGCAAAACAAGTTGCAAACGCCGCGGCGCGGAAAAACAATGGCCTTCGGGGCATGTGCGCGCAGCGGGTGCTGCATCGCAGCAAACGGCCCCCGACGAGACTCGGATGTCTGCCGGAGACGAGGGATGGCCCAGCCAGCCGAAGCGTTGCCGACCGGGTACGAAGCACCCGTGAAGGACCTCTACGACATGGGCGAGATCCCGCCCCTCGGCCACGTGCCGGAGAAGATGTACGCTTGGGCGGTCCGGCGCGAACGCCATGGCGAGCCGGAGACCGCCATGCAGGTCGAGGTCGTGCCGGTCCACGGGATCGACAGCAACGAGGTGCTGGTCCTCGTGATGGCCGCGGGCGTCAACTACAACGGCGTCTGGGCTTCCCTCGGCGTTCCGATCAGCCCCTTCGACGTCCACAAGGCCGGCTTCCACATCGCGGGTTCCGACGCCTCGGGCATCGTCTGGGCCGTGGGCTCCAAGGTGAAGCGCTGGAAGGTCGGCGACGAGGTCGTGGTGCACTGCAACCAGGACGACGGCGACGACGAGGAGTGCAACGGCGGCGACCCGATGTTCTCCACCAGCCAGCGCATCTGGGGCTACGAGACGCCCGACGGCAGCTTCGCCCAGTTCTGCCGCGTCCAGGCCCAGCAGCTCATGCCGCGTCCCCGGCATCTGACGTGGGAGGAATCGGCCTGTTACACGCTGACGCTGGCCACCGCCTACCGCATGCTGTTCGGCCACCGTCCGCACATCCTGAGGCCCGGCCACAACGTGCTCGTCTGGGGCGCTTCGGGCGGTCTGGGCTCGTTCGCGGTGCAGCTCGCCGCGACCGCCGGCGCCAACGCGATCGGCGTCATCGGCGACGACGACAAGACCGATTTCGTGATGTCCCTGGGCGCCAGGGGCGTCATCAACCGCGGCGACTTCGATTGCTGGGGCCGCCTGCCCGAGGTTTCCGACGCCGGGGGCTACGCCGCCTACATGAAGAGGTGCCGCGAGTTCGGCAAGGCGATCTGGGCCTTCACCGGCAAGGGCAACGATGTCGATGTCGTCTTCGAGCATCCGGGCGAGGCGACCTTCCCGGTCTCCTGCTTCGTCGTGAAGCGCGGCGGCATGGTGGTCTTCTGCGCCGGCACCACGGGCTACAACATCACCTTCGACGCCCGCTTCGTGTGGATGCGCCAGAAGCGCATCCAGGGCAGCCACTTCGCCAACCTGATGCAGGCGAGCCAGGCCAACAAGCTGGTGATCGAGCGCCGGATCGATCCCTGCATGTCCGAGGTTCTCGCCTGGGACGATATCCCTCGCGCCCACATGAAGATGCGCCGCAACGAGCACAAGCCCGGCAACATGGCCGTCCTCGTGCAGTCCCCGCGACCCGGCCTGCGGACGCTGGAAGACGTGCTCGAGGCCTGATCCGCGCGCGGCCGTCCGGAGCGCGAGGCGCCATGACCGTTCTCGAAGACCTGATGGAGCGTTGCGCCGGCGCGCTCGCGGCCGCCGAGGGGCTGCACGACGCGGCGCGGCGCGGCGTGCGCGGGATGGTCGCCGGTCCCGGTGGCGGCGTCGAGGCCGGGCTCGTGGACCGTCACCAGCACGCCGCCCACGGGCTGGCCTGGATGGCGACCTGTCTCGAGGGCCTGCGCCAGATGCTGCGCTGGGCGCGCGCTCTCGACGGCGCCGGGCGCCTGGGCGAGGTCGAGCGTCTCACGGCGCAGATCGCCTTCGGCGAGTATCTGGCCCAGTTCGCCGGCGGCGTCGCCATGAGCCAGGCCGAGATCGTCCGGCCCCACGACCTCGGCGTCTCCGACGGCGACCTCCACCGCTTCTGGACCCCGGACGTCGCCGTCCTGACGAAGGCCTCGGGCGACGGCCCGCGCCGCAGGCTCGCCGAGATCCTCGCCGCCGGCTGGCGCGACAGCGGCTTCGGCGAGGACGGCCTCGCCGGCGACCTCGCCATGGTGCGCGACCAGTTCCGCCGCTACGCCGGGGAGAAGGTAAGGCCTTTCGCCCACCGGTGGCATCTCGACGACGACCTCATCCCGCTGGAGCTGCTGCGGGAGCTCGCCGGGCTCGGCGTCTTCGGGCTTTCCGTGCCCGAGGAGCACGGGGGCCTCGGCATGTCCAAGGTCGCCATGTGCGTCGTCACGGAGGAGCTGTCCCGCGGCTACATCGGCGTCGGCTCCCTCGGCACGCGCACCGAGATCGCCGCCGAGCTCATCATCAACGGCGGCACCGGGGAGCAGAAGGAACGCTGGCTTCCCGGCATCGTCTCGGGCGAGATCATCCCCACCGCCGTCTTCACCGAGCCCGGCACGGGCTCCGACCTGGGCAGCCTCCAGACCCGCGCCGTCAGGGATGGCGGCGTCTACCGCGTCACCGGGAACAAGACCTGGATCACGCACGCCGCGCGCGCCGACGTCATGACCCTGCTGGCCCGGACCGACCCGGACGAGAAGGGCTACCGCGGCCTTTCCATGTTCCTCGCCGAGAAGCCGCGCGGCGACGACGCCGACCCGTTCCCGGCCGAGGGCATGTCGGGCGGCGAGATCGAGGTGCTCGGCTACCGCGGCATGAAGGAATACGAGATCGCCTTCGACGGCTTCGAGGTGGAGGCGCGCAACCTGCTCGGCGGCGAGGAGGGCAAGGGCTTCAAGCAGCTCATGGCGACCTTCGAATCGGCCCGCGTCCAGACCGGCGCCCGCGCCGTGGGCGTGGCCCAGGCCGCCTTGGAGCTGGGTCTCGCCTACGCCACCGAACGCCGGCAGTTCGGCCGCGCCATCGCCGGCTTCCCGCGCGTCGCCAACAAGATCGCCTGGATGGCCGTGGAGACCATGATCGCCCGCCAGCTCTGCTGGTTCGCGGCCCGCGAGAAGGACGCCGGCAGACGCTGCGACCTGGAGGCCGGCATGGCCAAGCTGCTCGGCGCCCGCGTCGCCTGGTCGAACGCCGACAACGCGCTCCAGATCCACGGCGGCAACGGCTACGCCCAGGAGTACGAGATCAGCCGCATCCTGTGCGACGCCCGGATCCTCAGCATCTTCGAGGGCGCGGCCGAGATCCAGGCCCAGGTGATCGCCCGCCGGCTTCTCTCCGACGCCAACTGAGCCCCCCACGCGGAAGCGCGATTGAAGCGGGCCGTCCGTCCGGTCAGGATGGTCCGGCGACCGTCACGGAGACCGGCGATGGCCGAACTGTCGGGTTTCACGAATGCCGGCGACCGTCTCGGGTTGGCCTGGAGCGGCGGGCGCGTCGACACCGTGCTGGCCGTCTGGCCGCGCGACAACTCGCCCAGCCCCCTGGCGCGGCGCGCCAACGGCCAGAAGCTCTTCGGCATCGCCGGCCTCGCGCCGGACCTCGCCATCGAATCGGTCGTCAACGGCGACGGCGCGCCGACGGTTCGGTTCGCGCCCGACGGGCATGAGGCGCGCTGCGGCCTGGACTGGCCGCGGACCCATGCCGCGCCCGCGCGGAGGACCGCCGCGCGCCGCCCGTGGGGCGCGGAACTCGCCCGGGCCCTGCCGGTCCACGACTGGCCCGCGTCCAGGGCCTGCGCCGCGGCCCGGCGCGTTTGGCTCGCGGACATGCGCGACCTCGGCTTCGCGCTGTTCCGGAACGTCCCCACCGCGCCGGGGACCGCGATCGAGGTCGCGCGATCCTTCGGCTATGTGCGCGGGACCGACTGCGGCGTCCCGTTCGAGATCCGCTTCAACAACCGTTCGATCGACACCTTCGATCTGGCGCCGGAGGTCATGCCGGCTTTCTACCGCGCCTACCGCCGCTTCGCGGAGGCGCCGCGGCGGCCCGAACTCGAAGTCGCCTTCAAGGCCGGGCCCGGCGATCTTCTCATCCTCGACAACCAGCGGGTGCTCCACGGCCGCGGGGCCATCGTCGACAGGCTCGACGGCCTGTTCGCGGCTGCCGCCGCACGACATCGGCTACTATGTCGGCCCCGGCGAGGCGGACGCCGATACGCGCCACGACTGGGCTGGCGCCCGGCCCTTGGAGCCGTTCTTCCCGCCGGCGGCGACCGAATCGATCCGGCTTCACGTCGACGCCAGGCGCTGCTTCCGCGCGGTCGGACCGGATTACCGCGGGAAGCTCTCCGGCGCCTCGGTCCGCTCCGTGGCGGCGTCACGTGGGCCGGGGAAGCCCGGGCCTTCGCCGGACGGGCGCCATGGCGAGGACGCGATCCGGATCCGCCGCTGGGACGGCGAAGGCAAGGATCCCGAGGTCCGAGCGCCGGGCTTCGCCCGCTACCGGCCACTGCTCCAACGCCTCGTCGCGGGATACGCGCCTTGAGTTTCCGGCCGCCCGCGGTCCTGTCCCGCCCGGACGGTCGCGCCGCCGGATTGTGTCGGCCGCCGGTCCGGGGTAGGACGCGCGCGGCGCCCATGTCACGGTCGTCCTCCAGTCGCGCCGGGTTCCCGGACGAAAGGGATCCGCGATGAGCTGGCTCGCAATCGCCGCCACGATCCTTGTCGTCCTCACGGTCGCCGTGCTGTTCGTCGGCATCGGCGGCTTCGCGAGGGGCGGCGAATTCAACCGCAGGCACGGCAACAGGCTGATGCGGTTCCGCGTCGGCTTCCAGTTCGCCGCCCTGATCCTGCTGGGCGTCATGTTCCTGCTGGCGGCCGGGGGATGACCGCGCGGCCGCCGGCGCGCGTTCGCTCCGGCTCCAATCCGACGGGATAGCGATGGTCAAGCTAGACAGGATCTACACGCGGGGCGGCGACGGGGGCGAGACCTCGCTCGGCGACGGCCGGCGCGTCCCGAAACATGCCGCGCGCGTCGCGGCCTACGGCACGGCCGACGAGGCCAACGCGATCGTCGGCCTCGCGCGGCTCCATGCGGCGGGCGAGGACGACGCCATGCTGGCGCGCGTCCAGAACGACCTCTTCGATCTCGGCGCCGACCTCTGCACGCCCCACGACGGCCGGCGCGCCGCCGGCGCGCTGCGCGTCACGGCCGGGCAAGTCCAGCGTCTGGAGGACGAGATCGACGCCATGAACGCCGGGCTCGCGCCGCTCGCGTCCTTCATCCTGCCGGGCGGTTCGCCGGCCTCGGCGCATCTTCACCATGCGCGCGCCGCGATCCGCCGCGCCGAACGGCTGATGACGGAGCTTGCCGCCGCCGAGGAGGTCAACCCGGAGGCGGTGAAGTACGCCAACCGCCTCTCGGACCACCTCTTCGTCATGGCCCGCCGGCTCAACGACGACGGTGCGGCGGACGTGCTCTGGAAACCGGGCGGGACGCGGGGCGGTCCCGTATGACGCGCGCCGGCCGCGTTGACACGGGGCTTGGCGCGGCCCTAGTTTCCGCGCCTGCGAAATGACCGCGATCTCCCGTGCGTCATCTCCCCTTTTTCCTGTCACGGCGGTCGCCTGGAGACGGATGCGATGAAGGTCCTCGTCCCGGTCAAGCGGGTCATCGACTACAACGTGAAGGTCCGCGTGAAGGCGGACCGGACGGGCGTCGATCTCGCCAACGTCAAGATGTCGATGAACCCGTTCGACGAAATCGCGGTCGAGGAAGCCGTTCGCATGAAGGAGGCCGGCGCGGCGGACGAGGCGGTCGCGGTCTCGCTGGGGCCCCAGCAGAGCCAGGAGACCCTGCGCACGGCGCTCGCCATGGGCGCGGACCGCGCCATCCATGTCGTCCACGACGGCGAACTGGAGCCGCTGGCGGTGGCCAAGATGCTGGCCGGCGTGGTCGGGGAGGAGGCGCCCGACCTCGTCATCCTGGGCAAGCAGGCGATCGACGACGACGCCAACCAGACCGGCCAGATGCTCTCGGGACTGCTGGGCTGGTCCCAGGGCACCTTCGTTTCGAAGGTCGACGCGTCGGACGGCGCCGTCAGGGTCGTCCGCGAGGTCGACGGCGGCCTCGAGACCGTGGCGCTCAGGATGCCGGCGGTCCTGACCGTCGATTTGCGCCTCAACGAGCCGCGCTACGCCTCGCTGCCCAACATCATGAAGGCGCGCAAGAAGGAGATCGCCCGGAAGACCCCGGCCGATCTCGGCGTCGACACGACGCCGCGGCTCAACACGCTCAGGGTCGAGGAGCCGCCGAAGCGCCAGGGCGGCCTCAAGGTCGGTTCGGTGGCGGAGCTCGTGGACAAGCTTCACAACGACGCTGGAGTGATCTGAGATGGCGATCCTCGTCTATGCCGAGCATGACAACGGCGAATTGTCGCCGGCCACGCTGAACGCGGTCACGGCCGCGAACCTGATGGGCGGCGACGCCGATGTCCTGGTCGCGGGCTCGGGCTGCGGCGCGGTGGCCGAGGCCGCCGCCAGGGTCCGGGGCGTGGCGAAGGTGCTGGTCGCCGACGATCCCGCGCTGGGCGCCCAACTGGCCGAGAACGTCGCGCCCCTGATCGCGGGCATGGCGTCCGGCTACAGCCACATCGTCGCGGCGGCGACCACGACCGGCAAGAACGTCATGCCGCGCGCGGCCGCCCTGCTCGACATCCAGCAGGTTTCCGACATCGTCGAGGTCGTCTCGCCCGACACCTTCGTGCGCCCGATCTACGCCGGCAACGCCATGGCGACCGTGCAGTCGACCGACGCCGTCAAGATCGTCACCGTGCGCACGACGGCTTTCGAGGCCGCCGAGACCGAAGGCGGATCCGCGACGGTCGAGGCGGCGCCGGGCGCCGCCGACGCCGGCCTCTCGACCTTCGAGGGCGCGGCGCTCTCCGGGAACGAGCGTCCGGAACTCATCACCGCGCGCGTCGTGATCTCGGGCGGGCGCGGCATGCAGTCGGGCGAGAACTTCGCCATGCTGGAGGAGGTCGCCGACATTCTGGGCGCGGCCGTCGGCGCCAGCCGCGCGGCGGTCGACTCCGGCTATGTCCCCAACGACTACCAGGTCGGCCAGACCGGCAAGGTGGTGGCGCCGGAGCTCTACATCGCGGTCGGCATCTCGGGCGCGATCCAGCATCTGGCGGGCATGAAGGACAGCAAGGTGATCGCCTGCATCAACAAGGACGAGGAGGCGCCGATTTTCCACATCGCCGATTTCGGCCTCGTGGCGGACCTCTTCCAGGCCGTGCCGGAGTTGAAGGCGGAACTGCGGAACCAAGGCGTCCAGGCCCGCTAGTCCGGGACGGCGGCGGGCGTCGGGGCGTCCTCCGTCCCCGTTCGAAGGGAAAGGCTCTCCATGGAGATCAGGAAGATCGGCGTGATCGGCGCGGGCGCGATGGGATCGGGCATCGCCCATGTCTGCGCGCTGGCCGGTTACGACGTGGCTCTGGTCGACGCGAAGCGGGCCTTCGCCGAGGCCGCGATCGAGGTGATCCGCGGCAACATGGAACGCCAGGTGCGCCGCCAACGCATCACCGGTGACGCCATGACGGCCGCGCTCGCGCGGATCGAGGTCGTCGACGGCCCCGGCGAGATGGCGGACTGCGACTGCGTGATCGAGGCCGCCACGGAGGACGAGGCGGTCAAGAAGGAGATCTTCGCCCGGCTTACGGAAACGCTGAAGCCCGAGGCGATCGTCTGCTCGAGCACCTCGTCGATCCCGATCACGCGCCTGGCCGCGGCCACCGACCGGCCCGAGAAGTTCATGGGCATGCACTTCATGAACCCGGTTCCGGTCATGAAGCTCGTGGAGCTGATCCGCGGCCTGGCGACCGACGGCGAGACCTTCGAGACCGTCCGCGACCTCGCTGTGAAGCTGGAGAAGGTCCCGGCCAACGCCGAGGATTTCCCGGCCTTCATCGTGAACCGCATCCTGCTGCCCATGGTCAACGAGGCGGTCTATGCGCTCTACGAGGGCGTCGGCACGGTGGACTCGATCGACACCGCCATGAAGCTCGGCGCCAACCATCCGATGGGACCGCTGGAGCTGGCGGACTTCATCGGCCTCGATATCTGCTACTCGGTGATGCAGGTGCTCTACGACGGCCTGGCCGACACGAAGTACCGGCCGTGTCCCCTTCTCGCGAAATACGTCGAGGCGGGTTGGCTGGGCCGCAAGACGGGCCGGGGCTTCTACGACTATGCCGGCGACGAGCCCGTTCCGACCCGCTAGGCGGCCGTCCGCCGGCCTCGCCGTCCGGGCGGAGTAGGCTCGTGGCCGAAGAGTCGTTGCTCTACCTCCGTCGCCGGGACGTCCAGGGCCTCGGAATCGGCGCCCGCGACATCGTCGCCGCCATCGAGAGCCTTCTCGGGCAGGCCGCGGCGGGCGGGGCCTGGAACACGCCGAAGGCCCAGGTCCTGCCGGGCCGGGGTCGGCTTCACATGTCGATGTTGGCGTCCTCGACGGAACCGCCGCTCATGGCGGTGAAGTCGCTCGGCATGAATCCGGCCAACCCGCGGCGGGGTCTCGAGACCATCGGCGCCCTCGTCACCGTCTTCGACGGCGACAGCGGCTTGCCGCTCGGCGTCATGGACGGCGACTGGATCACCGGCGCGCGCACGGCGGGCCTGTCCGCGACCGCCGCCCACCGCCTGGGCCGCGAGGACGCCGGGACGCTGGCTTTCGTCGGCTGCGGCCGGCAGGCGCGCTGTCATCTGGAGGCGTTCAGCCAGCTCTTTCCCCTGAAGCGCATCCGCATGTTGGGCCGGCGCGCCGCGAACCGGGAGCGGCTGGCCGCGATGGCGCGCGGTCTGGGGCTGGAGGCCGAGGACTGCGGCGACGCCGCGACGGCGCTGGCGGGCGCCGACCTCGTGGTCTCGTCGGTACCCCACACCGCGCTCGAGGCGTCCTTCCTCGACGCCGACCTCATGGAGCCGGGCTGTTTCGCGGCCATGACCGATCTCACCCGGCCCTGGCATGCCGAGAGCATCGCGCGCGTCGACAGGATCGTGATCGACGACGCCGAGCAGGAACGCTCCATGGCCGATCCCATGGTCGCGCCCGAACTCGTCGCGGGCGACCTCAAGGACCTCGCGACCGGCGCGATTCCGGGCCGGCGGAACGGCGGCGAGCGGATCGTCTTCGCCTTCCGCGGGCTCGCCCTGGGCGATCTCGCGCTCGCGGCGTTGTGCTACGCCAGGGCCGTGGAGCGGGATGTCGGCCAGCGCCTGGAGCGCTGACGCCTCAGCCGTCGCGACGCAGCAGAAACCAGACGAAACAGGTCGTCTGGACCGCCGCCCAGCCGCCGAAGGCCACGAGATAGCCCGCGCCCGTGTAGCCGCCGTCCCCGGTCGGAAAGACATCGAGCACCGCGCCCATGGCGAGCTGCAGCAGGCCCGCGAGCGCGAAGGTGAAGAGCGCGAGCGAGGTGTTGACCCGGCCCGCCATGGCGACCGGGAACTTCTGGGTCAGCCCGGCGTAGAAGAGCGTTGGCGCGCCGCCGGTGTACGCGAACGCGGCGGTCAGCATCCAGGCCGGGAGCGGCGCGCTCGTCGCGAGCAGGACCTGTACGCCGATGAAGACGGCGGTGGCGACGCCCGCGACCGCGCCGACCCGGACGCCGACCCGGCTCAGCCGCTCGGTCAGCCAGCCGAGCGAGGCGTAGCCCAGCACCATGGCGACGCCGCCGATGAAAAGCGCGTCGGCCGCCCGGCCGGCGTCGAGGCCCGCGATATCCCGCAGCCAGGGGCCGAACCACAGCGCCTGTGTCGACATCCAGGCGGCCTGGGCCGTCATGACGAGCGGGGCGACCGACCAGAACGGGCGCGAGCGGAAGATGAGCGCCAGCCCCCGGATCTGGCCGGCCAGGTCCCTGGGTTCGCCTTCGGCGCGGCGTTCGGGCGCCACGAGGAAGACGACCGCCGCGACCGCCGCGGTCGCCGCCGCGAGGAGATGAAACAGGTCGCGCCAGCCGATCGCTTCGACCGCCGCCTGCACGGGAGAGGACGACGCCATGACGCCAGCGCCGCCGCAGGCCAGCAGGAGGCCGTTCGCCAGCGGCAGCTTCTGCTTCGGCAGCCACAGGGCGAAAATCTTGAAGGAGGCGAGCAGGCAGCCGGAGACGCCCGCTCCGATCAGCGCGCGGGCCAGGGCCAGCGAGAGCGTGTCCCCGCCGAGACCGAACAGGAAGGCCCCGGCCGCCGCGACCGCCAGCAGCGCCGTCTGGGTCCGGCGCGGTCCGTACCTGTCGAGCGCCATGCCCAGCGGGATCTGCACGCCGGCGAAGGCGAAGAAGTAGGCGCCGGTCAAAAGGCCGACGGCCGCAGCGTCGATCCCCAGCTCCCGGCCGAGCACCGGTCCCAGCACGGCGTTCGCCGTGCGGTACATGTAGGACAGGAAATAGCCGAGCGCGAAGGGCAGAAAGACGCGCCCGACGACGAAAAGCAGGCCGGGCGGAGCGTCCGGCGGGGCGGTGTCGCGGGAGGGCGGGCTCGGGGCCGCCCGGTTGTCGGGTCGGGACATGGTCGCGGCGGTGCGGGTGGCGCATGGCGCGTCCCCGACCGGGAGTCGCGGGAACGCCGGGGAAGTCTACACCCGTTCGCCCAGGCGACCCGTCCGCCAGCGCACGCCCTCGATACGGTCCTTACGGGCCCACTCGGGACGAGGGTTTCCCGTTCTCCACCCAAGCTTCTCCCTCACCCCGGGCAGCCCACCGCGGGTGGGCGTATCGAAGGCTTCCATCCGCCGGCCGTTTGCTCTAAGGCGCGCGCCATGACGTCGCCGAGCGACAGCGGGCCCGCGACCGCCAATCCGATGTGGGGCGGGCGTTTCGCCGAAAGCCCGTCGGAGATCATGGAACGCATCAACGCGTCGGTGGCCTTCGACCGTCGCCTCGCGCTCCACGACATCCGGGGTTCCAAGGCGCACGCCGCCATGCTCGCGGCCCAGGGCGTCCTCTCCGGGGAGGACGACGCCGCGATCCAGGACGGACTCGACCGCGTCGCCGCCGAGGTCGAGGCGGGCGTCTTCCACTTCGATCCGGCGCTCGAGGACGTCCACATGAACGTCGAGGCGCGCCTGAAGACGCTGATCGGCGACGCGGCGGGCAGGCTTCACACGGCGCGCTCGCGCAACGACCAGGTCGCAACGGACATGCGCCTGTGGCTGCGCGACACGCTCGACGCCGTCGAGCATGGCCTGCGCGGCCTCCAGGCCGCGCTGATCGCCCAGGCCGAGGTTCACGCCGCGACGGTCATGCCGGGCTTCACTCACCTGCAGCCCGCCCAGCCCGTGACCTTCGGTCACCACCTGCTGGCCTATGTCGAGATGTTCGGGCGCGACCGCGGGCGCCTGGCCGACGGCCGGGCGCGGCTGAACGAGTGCCCCCTGGGCGCCGCGGCGCTGGCGGGCACGTCCTTCCCGATCGACCGGGAGGCGACCGCGGCGGCGCTCGGTTTCGACCGTCCCGCGGCCAACTCGATGGACGCGGTCTCGGACCGGGATTTCTGCCTCGAGTTCCTGGCCTCGGGCGCGATCTGCGGCGTCCACCTCTCGCGTCTGGCCGAGGAGCTGGTGCTGTGGACCGGCCCCGCCTGGAACCTCGCGCGCCTGCCCGATCGCCTCACCACCGGCTCGTCGATCATGCCGCAGAAGCGCAACGCGGACGCCGCCGAGCTGGTGCGCGGCAAGGCCGGACGCCTGGCCGGCGCGCTGGTCGCCCTGCTCACCGTGCTCAAGGGCCTGCCGATGGCCTACGGCAAGGACATGCAGGAGGACAAGGAGCCGGTCTTCGACGCGGCGGAGACGCTCATGCTCGCGATCCCCGCCGCCACGGCCATGATCGAGGGCCTCGCGGTCGACAGGGACGCGATGCGCGCCATGGCCGCCCGGGGGTTCCCGACCGCCACCGATCTCGCCGACTGGCTGGTCCGGGCGCTGGGCCTTCCCTTCAGGGAGGCGCACCGCGCCGTGGGCCGTCTCGTGAAGGCCGCCGAGGAGGCCGGCTGCGGCCTCGCGGACCTGCCGCTCGATGCGATGCGGAAGATCGAGCCGGGCATCGACATGTCGGTCTATGATGTGCTCTCCGTGGAGGCCTCGGTCTCCAGCCGCACCAGCTTCGGCGGCGCCGCGCCCGACAGGGTGGCGCAAGCCGCCGCCGAAGCGCGCAGGAGGTTCCTGTCATGACACGACGCGCCGCCCTGATGCTGGCCCTGACGGCCGCCCTCGCCGCCTGCGGACGCAAGGGCCCCTTGCAGCCGCCGTCCGGGGACGAGGACGACGAGAAGCAGGACGATTGAGCGCCTTCGACTACCGGAACGGCCGTCTTCACGTCGAGGACGTCAGCCTGGCCGCCATCGCGGCCGATGTCGGCACGCCGTTCTATTGCTACAGCGCCACGGCGCTCGGGGAACGTTACGACAGGCTCGCCCGGACGGTCGCGCCCAGCGGAGCGGCCATCGCCTACGCGGTGAAGGCCAACGGCAATCTCGCGGTCGTCGAGCTGCTCGGCCGTCTCGGCGCCGGGGCGGATGTCGTGTCCGAGGGCGAGATCCGCCGCGCGCTGGCCGCGGGCGTGCCGGCCGGACGGATCGTCTTTTCCGGGGTGGGCAAGTCGCGCGAGGAACTGGCCTTCGCGATCGGGAAGGGGCTCCATCAGATCAACATCGAGAGCGCGGCGGAGCTCGACCGGATCGCCGCCGTCTCGGAGGCGCTGGGCGCGACGGCCGCGGTCGCCTTCCGCGTCAATCCCGATGTGTCGGCGGGCGGCCACGACAAGATCGACACGGGACGCAGGACCGACAAGTTCGGCCTGCCGCCCGACGAGGCGATCCGGCTCTACCATGCGGCGGCCGGGCTTTCCCGCGTGGTTCCGGTCGGCCTCGCGGTCCATATCGGCTCGCAGGTCCGGGACGTGGAGATTTTCGCGAAAGCCTATGGCCGCCTGCTCGATCTGTCGGCGCGGCTGCGGTCGGAGGGTCTGGACGTCTCCCGTCTCGATCTCGGAGGCGGCCTCGGCGTCGCCTACCGCGACGGCGAACGGGAGCTGCCGCTCGACGCCTACGCCGGCCTCCTGGCCGATGTCGCCCGGCGTTCGGGCGCCAGGCTCACGATCGAGCCGGGCCGCTGGCTGGTGGCGGACGCGGGCGTGCTCGTGGCGACCGTCAACACCGTCAAGCAGGCCGGGGAGCGGCGCATCGCGATCGTCGACGCGGCCATGAACGATCTCATCCGGCCCACGCTCTACGACGCCCATCACCCCGTCTGGCCGGTCGACCGGAACGAGGCGGCCCCGCGCCATCCCTCGACCGTGGCGGGACCGGTGTGCGAATCGGGCGATATCCTCGCGGTCGACGCGCCGCTGCCCGATCTCGGGGCCGGCGATCTCGTGGCGATCGGAAAGGCGGGCGCCTATGGCGCGGCGATGTCCTCGGGTTACAATGGGCGATTGCTGGCGCCCGAGGTGCTGGTGCGCGGCGGCGAGAAGGCCGTGGTCCGGCGCAGGCCCAGCCATGACGAGGCGATGGCGCTGGAGAGTCTTCCACGGTGGAGCTCGGCGGCCGACGCCGCGTGACGCCCGGCGGACGGCGCCGGGCCGATGGAGCCGGCATGGCGCCCTATTCTCCCGGACACGGGCGGCGGCCGCCCGCGGTGGCGCGGCGGATCCTTCTCGCGCGCGCGGCCCTCTTCTGGGAGGACATGCTCACGCGGCTGTGGCGCGGCGCGTCCGTCCTGCTCCTCTTCGCCGGCCTGACGCTGCTGGGGCTGTGGACCTGGCTGCCCGGACCGTTGCATGTCGTGCTGCTCGCCCTGTTCGCCGCGGCCGTTCCCGTGCTCCTGTGGCGCGATCTGCGCGGTCTCGCATGGCGCGGCGAGGAGGCCGCGCTGAGGCGTCTGGAGCTCAAGAGCGGGTTCGAGCACAGGCCGCTTCTGGCCATCGAGGACAGCTACGCCGGCGACATGCGGGACGCCGGAAGCCAGGCCCTGTTCGAGGCGCACCGCCGGCGCATGGCCGAACGCATCCGCGCCATCCGTGTCGGCCGGCCCCTGTCCCGCGTGCCGTTCCACGACCGGTTCGCGCTGCGCGCCGTCGCGGTCCTGCTCCTGGCTTGCGGGCTGATCGCCGGATGGTCCGGCGCGCGCGACCGGTTCGCGGCGGCGCTGTCGCCGGACTTCTCGGGCCCGGCGGCGCTGGGCGCGACCGGCGAGCTGACGCTCTGGATCACGCCCCCGTCCTACACGGGCGTGCCCCCGCTCTGGCTCGACGCCCTGGGGGAGGGCGACCGTATCGCGCCGGTCGGGATTCCCGAGGGCAGCGAGCTCGTGGCCCAGGTCCGCGGCGGTTCGGAGCCCCCCGTCCTCGCCATCGACGACACGGCCGCGCCCTTCGAGCCGGCGGGCCCGGGGAGCTTCCAGGTCGTCCATGTCTTCACCGAAGGCGGCCGGTTCGCCATCGCGCAGGGCGGCCGGGAGATCGCGGCCTGGCCCATCGAGGTGATCGGGGACGAAGGCCCGCTCGTCGCCCTGACCGACGATCCCACCGAGACGCTCAGGACCAGCCTCCGCCTCGACGTGCTGGCGCGGGACGACTACGGGCTTTCGGCCATCCGGGGCGTCATTCGCCGCGCCGGGGGCGCGGACGACGAGACGCTGGAGTTGAGCGTCCCGATCGCCCAGGTCGGCGTGCGCGAAGTGCAGGCGCCGGCGTTCTACAACCTCATGGCGCATCCCTGGGCCGGCATGGACGTGAGTCTGGTGCTGACCGCGGAGGACGTGATCGGCCAGACCGGCCGGAGCCAGGAGTATTTCCTCACGCTGCCGGAGCGGTACTTCATGCATCCGGTGGCCCGGCAAATCGGCGACCAGCGCAAACTCTTCGTTCAGGATCCGGACCTTGGCGAAACGACGGCCCTGATGCTGGAGGGCCTGACGCTCGATCCGTCGGCCTACCTGGACGACGCGGGCGTTCACCTCGCCCTCGTGGCGGGCGCGAAGCGGCTGCTCTACGCCGACGAATCCGGAACGGCGCGCCGGGCGGTGATCGAACTGATGTGGGACGCCGCTCTCGCCATCGAGGAGGGGCCGCTCGCCTTCGCGGAGCAGAGGGTGCGCGCCCTGCAGGAACGGCTCCTGCGGGCGTTGTCGGAAGGCGCTTCCGAAGAGGAGATCGAGCGCCTGCTCGAGGAGCTGCGGGTCGCCATGGAAGACTACATGCGGGCGCTGTCGAACCGGCTGCGCGCCGACCCCGGCGACCTGTTCGATCCGACCGACGCGCTCAAGGCGGTCGGCAGCCGCGAGCTGACGGATCTGGTCGACCAGATCCGCGAGCTCGTCCGGACCGGCTCGACCGAACAGGCCCAGACGCTGCTCACGCGGCTTCAGGAGATCATGGAGAACATCTCCGTCGGCAACCTTTCGGACCTCACGGGCAACATCGGCGCGCAGGCCGCGGAGGTCATCCAGACCATCCGCCAGCTCATGGCCAACCAGCAGGACCTGCTCGACGAGACGTTCGAGCTCCTGCGCGGGGACGAGACCGGCGCGTTCGACACCGGGGACCAGGCGCTGAGCCAGGACGGGATCCGGACGGTGCTGCAAAACCTGATGGAACGCATGGAAGAGTTCGGTTTCGGAACCGTCCGCGAGTTCTCGCGGGCCGACCGGTCCATGGGCCGCGCCGTGCGCCAGCTCGACGCCGACCGGCCGGGCCAGGCGGTCGACCACCAGACCGAGGCGATCGAGTACCTGCGGGCCGGCGCCGACGCGCTGATGCGGGAGATGCTCGACCGGGCCGGCGAGGATGTCGTGGGCGACGGCCGGAACTACTTCGCCGCGCCGCGCGATCCCATGGGTCGACGCCTGGGCGGCGACGGCGACGCCGACACGACCGATTTCTCCCTCCCCGACAAGGGCGCGATCGTCAAGGCGCGCGAGATTCTCGACGAGCTCTACAAGCGCGCCGGCGAGCAGTACCGCCCCCTCGACGAGCAGGAATACCTGCGACGTCTCCTGCGCAGGTTCTGAGCCGGGGGTCCACGGTGCCCGCCGTCAGGGACTCGACGGACGACGATCTGCCCGCCGTCGCCGCCGTCTACGCGCACCATGTCCTGCACGGCCTCGCCTCGTTCGAGGTGGAGCCGCCCTCGCGGGCCGAGATGGCGTCCCGGCGCGGCGAGGTGCTCCGCGCCGGCCTCCCCTGGCTCGTCGCGGACGACGATGGCGAGGTGGTGGGTTACGCCTATGCCGGACCCTACCGGTCCCGGCCCGCCTACCGCCACACGGTGGAGAATTCCGTCTACGTCTCCCGCCTCCACCAGGGCCGCGGCGTCGGCCGCCTGCTCCTGGCCGAGCTGATCCGGCGCTGCGAAGCCGCCGGCCGCCGGGAGATGGTGGCGATCATCGGGGATTCCGCCAACCGCGCCTCGATCGCGCTGCACCGCGCGCTCGGGTTCGAGCATGTCGGCGTCCTGCGGAATGTCGGGTTCAAGCACGGACGGTGGCTCGACAGCGTGCTCATGCAGCGCCGCCTCCGCCACGGCGGCGTCTCCCGTCCCGAGTAGGCGCGAAGCGCCGTATCGAGGGACGCCCTAGCGAATGTCCTCGAACGTTACGGAATAGCGGGGCGCGCCGTCCGTGCGCGGCGGATCCGGATAGACCGAGCGGAACGACGCCGCGTCGCCCGGGCCGAGCGCCGGCGCCGGCGCGGCGAAGGTCCAGTCGCGAAGCGGGCGGGACGCGGCGTCCAGGATTTCCGCGCGCAGCCGGGGCAGGCGGACGAGGTCGTCGCCCGAGTTGACGATCCGGCCGCTGACGACGAGCAGCGGCCGACCGTCCCGCTCCTCGAAGGAAAACGCGAGGTCGCGGAACTCGAGCCCATGCGAGGCCGGCGGGCCCACCCAGCCGATCGTGTCGTAAAGCTCCACGGTCCAGGGCGCCGCGCGCATGATCGGAGCGCGCCAGTGGTGTCCGCAGAACAGGCCTCCGGCGACCGCCAGAAGCAGGAACAGCGCGAGGAGCCGGCCGCCGACCGGTTTGCGGACCGGTTCCGGTCCGGCCGTCTCGTCGTCGGAAGGGACGGCGGGCGCGGCCGGTCCGGGAGGCGAAGGCGCGGCGGCCCCGGCGACGGGCGGGTCGCCGACCGGCTTCTGGAACCAGATGTGCTTGCAGGCGGCGCACCGCAGCTTGCGCCCCTTCTCGCCCAACGCGCCTTCGGGCAGGCGCAACGTCGTCCCGCATGACGGACAGTCCAGATTCATGCCCCTTCGCGTGGCGTCACGCGCCCCTGCTGCTATGCTCTATAGGCGGGGCCGGCGGGGCCGGCAAGGGACGTCCGGCCCCGCCGGCGGCGCGGTTTGGGGCGAGGCTTGAAGGCGTGATTCGTTTCGAGAGCACCGGACTCCGCCGCGGAAACGGCGTGGACGAGCCGTGCGGTATCGACCCGTCATCCGGCCCGGATCCGCACCCCGAGGAGCGTCCTCGCGCGCCGGTTTCGGCGGTCGCGGCCCCTGCGGCGGCGTCCCGCGCGCCATGAGACGCCGCCGGCGATCGCGAACGCGCCGCCTGGGCGCGGGCCTGGGCGTCCTGCTGCTGGCCTGGAGCGCGGGATTCGTCTGGTTCATGGACCGCATCCCGCAGCGCGTCGCGGACATGACGACCCGGACGGACGCCATCGTCGTTCTGACGGGCGGCAGCGAACGGCTCCCGGCCGGTCTGGAGCTGCTGGAGGCCGGCTTCGCCGACCGGCTGTTCGTCTCCGGGGTCTACTCCGGCGTCGATGTGACGACGATCCTCGACGTCAACGCCCAGGCGCCGGCGACGCTGGCCTGCTGCATCGACCTCGGCCACGACGCGCGTCACACGGTCGGCAACGCGCGGGAAACCGCGGTCTGGATGGCGGCCGGCGGGCGCGCGTCGATGCGGCTGGTGACGGCCCACTACCACATGCCGCGCAGTCTCTACCTGTTCCACCGGGCCATGCCGGAGATCGAGATCGTACCCCATCCGGTCTTTCCCGGCGGCGTCAGGGTCGAAGCCTGGTGGCGCCATCCGCGGACCTTCGTTCTCTTGGTCGACGAATACGCCAAGTATCTCGTGAGCCTGGCCTGGCCGCCGGCATGATCCTGCTGCGATCGCTCCTGTTCCTGGCGGCGTCGCTGGCGACCGTGACGGCGGTCGGGATCGGCTGCCTGCCGCTTCTGGCGGTCTCCCGGCGTCGCGCCGGCCGTGTCGCGCCCTGGGTCGGCGGCGTCCAGCTCTGGCTCCTGCGGAACCTCGTCGGCCTCCGTCTGGAGCTTCGGGGCCTGGATGGCGCGCCGCCGGGGCCGGTCATCTACGCCGTCAAGCACCAGTCGGCGCTGGAGACCTACCTGCTGTGCTCGCGCATGCCCGACGCCTGCTTCGTGCTGAAGCGCGAGATCGTGAAGGTCCCGGTGGCCGGCTGGTTCGTCGCGGCCATGAACATCATCGATATCGACCGGTCGGCCGGCGCCGCGGCGCTCAGGGACATGCTGCGCCGCGCGCGCGCCGAGGCCGGCAAGGGGCGCTCCATCGTGATCTTTCCCGAGGGCACGCGGACGGCGCCGGGAGAGCGGCGGCGCTATCATCCCGGCGTGGCCGCGCTCTACGGAGAACTCGGCCTGCCCGTGGTGCCGGTCGCCCTGAACACGGGCGTCTTCTGGGGCCGGAAACGGATCGTCAAGCGTCCGGGCCGCGCCGTGCTGGCCTTCCTCGCCCCGATCGCCTCCGGTCTGCCGCGCGAGGCTTTCGAGGACACGCTCGCGGAACGCATCGAAAGCGAGACCGCGCGGTTGGTGGAGGAGGCGCGCCATGCGTGAATTCCGGGGACAACGGACGGGCCGTGGACCGACTCGCCCGAAACAAAGAAAGAACGACTTGTTCCCAACCCCGGCCGGACGCGCTATGATGCCGCTTTCCCGGCACGCCGAGCTTTGGATGATGTCATGACCGAGGCGCCTTCGCCGATCGCCCTGCGGATCTGGGACATGAAGTACCGCCTGAAGGCGCCCGGCGGCGCGCCGGTCGACGGCGACGTCGAGGCGACGTGGCGGCGCGTGGCGCGCGCCCTGGCCTCCGTCGAGGAGGACTCCCGCGGGGCGGAGCACGAGGAGGCCTTCTTCCAGGCCATGGCGGGCTACAAGTTCCTGCCGGCCGGCAGGATTCTCGCCGGCGCGGGGACCGACCGCAACGTCACGCTCTTCAACTGCTTCGTCATGGGGACCGTCCCCGACGACATGGCCGGCATCTTCGACCACCTGAGGGAGGCCGCGCTCACGATGCAGGCCGGCGGCGGCATCGGCTACGACTTCTCGACGCTGCGGCCCAGGGGCGCGCCGGTGAAGGGCGTGGGCGCCGACGCCTCCGGTCCGCTCACCTTCATGGACGTCTGGGACGCCATGTGCCGCACGATCATGAGCGCGGGCCACCGTCGCGGGGCCATGATGGCCGCCATGCGCTGCGACCATCCCGACGTGGAGGCCTTCATCGAGGCCAAGCGGGAAGCCGGACGCCTGCGCATGTTCAACCTCTCGGTGCTCGTCACCGACGCCTTCATGGCCGCGGTCGAGGCCGACGACGCCTGGAAGCTCACCTTCGGCGGCGTGGTCTACAAGACCGTCCGCGCGCGCGAGCTGTGGGACAGGATCATGCGCGCGACCTACGCCTGGGCCGAGCCGGGCGTGATCTTCATCGACCGCATCAACCGCCGCAACAACCTCCACTACTGCGAGACGATCGGCGCCACCAATCCCTGCGGCGAGCAGCCCCTGCCGCCCTACGGTGCCTGCCTGCTGGGTTCGGTGAACCTGTCGCGCTTCATCGCGGACCCCTTCACCGACGAGGCGGCGTTCGACGTCGGGGCCTTCGACAGGACGGTGGCCGCGGCCGTGCGGATGATGGACAACGTGGTCGACATCTCCCGCTTTCCGCTGGAGGCGCAGGCCGAGGAGGCCCGGGCCAAGCGGCGCATCGGCCTGGGCGTCACGGGCCTCGCCGACGCGCTGATCATGATGAAGGCCCGCTACGGCGGCGCGCGCGCCCTGGAGCTGACCGAGACCTGGATGCGGCGCCTGCGGCGCCAGGCCTATCTCGCCTCGGCCCGGCTGGCCGGGGAGAAGGGCGCGTTCCCGCTCTACGAGCGCGAGCCCTACCTGGCGGGCGAGAGCGTCCGCGGTCTTGAGGCCGACGTGCGCGAGACGATCGCCGAGCACGGCGTCCGCAACGCGCTGGTCACCTCGATCGCGCCCACGGGCACGATCTCGCTCTTCGCCGGCAACGTTTCGTCGGGCCTGGAGCCGGTCTTCGCCTTCACCTACACGCGCAACGTGCTGATGCCCGACGGCGGCCGCAGGAGCGAGGAGGTCGCCGATTACGCCGCGCGCCTCTACCGCCGCGCGCACGGGCCCGACGCGCCGCTGCCCGACTATTTCGTCGACGCCCAGTCGCTCAGGCCCGCCGACCACGTCGCCATGCAGGCCGCCGTGCAGAAGTACGTCGACAGCTCGATCTCGAAGACCATCAACGTGCCGGAAGACATCCCCTTCGAGGCCTTCAAGGACGTCTACGCGCTGGCCTACGAGACCGGCTGCAAGGGCTGCACGACCTACCGGCCCAACGACGTCACCGGCGCGGTGCTCGAGGCCGGACCGAAGGCCGACGCCGACGAGCCGCGCCTGCCGCTCGAGGAGCCCGCGCCCGAGACGCCGTCGGACGCCTGGGACACCGGAGGCGTCGTCTACATGACCCGGCCGCTCGACCGGCCCGAGGTGCTGCCGGGCCAGACCTACAAGCTGCGCTGGCCCGAGAGCGACCACGCGATCTACCTCACGGTCAACGACACGGTGCGCGACGGCCGCCGGCGGCCGTTCGAGGTCTTCATCAACTCCAAGAACATGGACCACTACGCCTGGACCCTGGGGCTGACCCGCATGATCTCGGCGGTGTTCCGCCGCGGCGGCGACGTGAGCTTCGTGGTCGAGGAGCTCAAGGCCGTGTTCGATCCCCGGGGCGGCCAGTGGATGGGCGGGCGCTATGTGCCCTCGCTTCTGGCGGCCATCGGCGACGTGCTCGAGACCCACATGGTCGACATCGGCTTCATCAAGGCGGAGGGCGGCGGCGCCGGGATCCTGGCCCGCGCCGGCGGGAAGGGCGGAAGCCGCGCGCCCGACACCTGTCCCCGTTGCAGCCAGACCAGCCTGATCCACCAGGAAGGCTGCAACCTGTGCACCTCCTGCGGCTTCTCGAAATGCGCGTGATCGGCTATAGCGGTTCCGTTTTCGACGGAACCGTCATGGCTTGTCCGTCGCTCGCGGCGGACGACCCCGAGGGCCGCGGTCGCGCCCCCGGAGCGGTTCCGGCAAAGCCGGAACCGTTCTAAGCGCGCCCCGGCGCACCGACCGGACCAGCATGGCCCACGACGACGACACCGGACACGCCGTTCCCGAGGAGTTGCTGCGTCTGCGCGCGAGCATCGACAACCTCGACGCGGCGGTCATCCACCTGCTCGCCGAGCGCTTCAAGCTGACGCGCGAGGTGGGTCGTCTCAAGGCCGGGCGCGACCTGCCGCCGTCCGACCCGGTCCGCGAGACGCGCCAGATCGACCGCATGCGCGCGTTCGCCGCCGAGGCCGGTCTGGAGCCGGCGTTCGCCGAGAAGTTCCTGGCCTTCGTCATCGCCGAGGTCATCCGCCATCACAAGGCTATCGCCGACTCCCAGGCGGCGGAGCGCTGACGCCCGGCGGATCGCCCCGGCCGGAGGCCGGCGTCCCGGCGCGAAGCCTTCGCTCCGCCCCGTTCCCGCCGGGGCTTGACGGCCTGCACGAACACCCCCCGCGTCGCGAGATCTTCCGCGCTCATGTCCCGGAAGCGCGGCGCGAGCATGGACCGGGCGATCCCCGAACGGTCCCGCCGGCGTCTCTCGACCACCGGGTCGAAGCCGTGGAGCCGCATCAGCCGGATGTGCTCCGAACAGGGGACGCGGTTGATCAGGGGATCCATGCCCAGGTGGATGACCGCCCAGACGGGATCGGAATAGGCCCAGTGTCCGTTCCAGTCCCTCGCCGTGAGATGGCAGCGGAAGTCGATCTCGTGGGACATGAAGCCTCCGGGCGCGAGCCACCGGCTCATCCGTTCGTAGGCCAGGGACAGCTCGCCGACATGCTCCATGACGGCTTGCGAGAACACCATGTCCACGGACCCGTCGAGCGCGCGCATCGGATCGCCGCCCTTCTGGACGATGTAGCGGATGCGGGAGCCGTCCCGGTTGACGCGGACGATGGACTCGCGGATGCGGCGAAGACGCTCCGGTTCGAGGCAGCGCTCCATGCGCTCGTCCGTCAGGACGTGGGCGGGGAACCCGCCGGACGAGTCCCGCGGCGCCCGGCGGCGGAACAGCTCCGCCAGGGCGTCGAACATCGTCAGGTTCCTCTCCGTGTCCCAGGCCCACGCGCCGTCGATCGCGACATACCGGTCCGCCCCCGAGATCAGCGCCGCCAGCCCCGCGCCGACCGTCGCGCCGGGGCCGATCTCGCACACCGTCCCCGGTTCGCGGGGCAGTCCCCGCGCATGCGCCTCGCCGAGATGGCCGAGCCAGACGCCGTAGCTGTACCGCGGCAGGTCGGCGATCAGGGAGGCGGGCTTCAGGATGGCCCTCACGCGCCGGAACAGCCGATGGACCGCGGGCGCCCGCGAGGCTGCGGTCCGCATCATGGAGCGGGCGGCGGACGTCGGCAGGGCCTGACGCGACTGGACGGCGAGACGTTTCATGGGTGTTTCCCTCGGTTCGCCGGCGGCCCCGTCGTCCTTCCCGGAAGCGGCCGCGGCCCGGCTCCGAGAGGTCCCGGGTCCGCGCGGGGACGAGTGTCGGACAGGTCCGGGAGGGCGGTCAATCTCCCGTCCCCGTCCGGGACGCATGAGACGGCGAACGCGGCCGGCCCTCTCCGAAAGGGGCGGGTGCTGGCCGCCGCTTCGGCATGTCCTGTAAGCTCCGGCCATGCGCCGCGCCCCGATCGCCGCCTTCGCCGTTTCCGCGCTGCTCGCCGTGGCCTGGACGGTCTACTGGCACGCGCTGGCGGCGCGTTCGGAAGACCGGATCGCCTCCTGGGCCGCGCCGTCTCCCGGCAAGGCCTGGCGCGCTTCCTACGGCGAGACGGAGGTTTCCGGGTTTCCCTTCTCGCTCGAACTCTCCATCGCCGATCCTTCGGTCACGTGGCGGAGCGGCGCGGACGAGGTCGCATGGCGGGGGCCCTGGCTCGTCGCCCGCGTCGCGCCATGGACCCTGTCCTCGTTCTCCATCGACCTGCCCGGCGAGCAGACGGTGACCGTCGGCGACGGCGCCGCGCCGCGGCGGATCGCCCTGCGCATGGCGGCGGGCCGCGTCGCGGTCGATACGCTCGATGGCAAGGCGCGCTCTCTCTCGGGCGCGTTCGAGCAGGTTGCCGCGACCTACGCCCCGGACCTGCCGCCCGTGACCGCGGACCGCCTCGACGTCGGCGTCGCGTCGGTCGACGGCGACGCGGCGTACGAGGTCCGCCTCGCGGTCCGGGGGCTGGGGCTGGCGGACCGGGCGGCGGCGCCGTTCGATACGGTCGCGTCCGGCGTCGAGACGACGCTGCTGTGGACCGGGCGCCTCCCCGAGGGCGGTTCGGCGTCGCGGCGTCTCGATGCGTGGCGCGCGGCGGGCGGCACGGTCGAGGTGGTCGCCCTTTCGGTCGACTGGCCGCCGCTCGAGGTCGAGGCCACGGGCGCGCTCGCGCTCGACGGCCGGTTGCGGCCCATCGGCGCCTTCCGGGTCGACGTCGTGGGCTACCGCGACCTGCTCGCCGCCCTGGCGGACGCCGGCGGCCTGGAGCGCGGCCACGCCCGGCTCGCGGGCGCCGCGCTCGACCTCATGGCGACCCGCCAAGCCGACGGCCGCATGCGGCTGGCGGTCGATGTCTCGATCCAGGACGGCATGCTCCGGGTCGGCCCGATCCCGGTGTTGCCGGTCGGGCCCGTGCTGCCGCCGGACGGAGGGTCCTGAGCGCGGCCATCCGCCGCGGGCGACAGGGAAATCGTGGCGGGCCCGCCCTCGGCGGACGCGGCGTCACGACGGGAAGGTCCGCCCCGTCAGCCGTTCGTAGGCCTCCACGTAACGCGCGCGAGTCCCGGCGACGATGTCGGGCGGCAGCTCGGGGCCCGGCGGAGTCCCGTCCCAGTCCGGCAGGGCGGAGAGCCAGTCGCGCACGACCTGCTTGTCGAAGCTGGGCGGCGAGACGCCGGCGCGGTAGCGGTCGGCGGGCCAGTAGCGCGAGCTGTCGGAGGTAAGGCATTCGTCGACCAGGATGAGCTCGCCGTCGGCGAGACCCATCTCGAACTTGGTGTCGGCGAGGATGAGGCCGCGCCCGGCGGCGTAGGCCGCGGCCTCGCGGTAGAGCGCCAGCGCGGTCGCGCGGGCCCGTTCGGCATGGCGTGCGCCGACCGTCCCGGCCATCCGCTCGAAGGCGATGGCCTCGTCATGGCCGCCGGGAGCGGCCTTGGTCGAAGGCGTGAAGATCGGCTCGGGCAGCTTCTGGGCCTGCTCCAGGCCCTCGGGCAGGACAAGGCCGGAGACCGCGCCGGTCGCCCGGTAGTCCCTCCAGCCGCCGCCGGCCAGATAGCCCCTGACGACGCACTCGACCGGCAGCACCTCGGCCTTGCGGACGACGACGGACCGGCCCTCGAGCCACGCGCGTTCTCCGGCCTCGAGACCGAGGCCGGCGAGGTCCGTCGTCAGGACGTGGTTGGGAACGATGGGGGCGAGCTTCTCGAACCAGAACAGCGAGAGTTGGGTTAGCAGCCGGCCCTTGTCGGGGATCGGCGTGGGCAGCGCCACGTCGAACGCGCTGATGCGGTCGGACGCGACCATCAGCAGCCGGTCGCCGAGATCGTAGACGTCCCGGACCTTGCCGCGGGCGGCGAGCGGCGCCGCTTTCAGGCGCGGAGTGTCCATGGCCGTGCTCTGTGGCGGGCCACGGACTCCGTTGTCAAGGTCGGGAGCGGCCGCGGAAGCGCGCGCCGGGGAGGGCGTTCGCGCCGATGTCGAGGTCGCCCGTCTCGGGCAGGCCGATGTCGGCGCGCAGGCGCGGATCGAGCCTGGAAATCTCGTGGCGGGTCCGCTGGCGGCGGCGCCAGGCGCGGACATCGTCGATCAGGTCGTGCAGCATCGTTCTTCTTCCCGTGGGTCCGGTCGTTCGTCTCGTCTCCCGCGGAGGCGGGCGAAGGGCGCCGGAGGCGCCGGAACGGCGTGGCTGGCGCGCCGGAGCGCGTCCAGGAGTCGTCCAGAGCCGTCGTCAGGGGGAGGCGCCGGCGTCTCCGACACGTCCGAATCTGGTGTCCGGCGCCGCGCGGCGCCATTGCCGTATCCGAGGCCGTGGCTTGCGCCGGACGCATGGCTTGCGCGGCGTCCGGCTTCTTGCCAGTGTCGCGGTCCGACCGTGCGACCGGAGCGCCATCCCTTGGTCCGCATCCTGACCCTCGAGTTCTGGCCGAACTGCCATCTGGGCGAGATCGCCGGGACGTTCGACGCCCGCGGCGTCGAGGTGGACCGCCGCCGCGTCGAGGAGGGCGACCGCCTGCCCGGCGGCCACGGCGGCTGGGACGGGCTCGCCATGCTGGGCGGCCCGCAGCACGCCGAGGACGACGCCGGCCATCCCTATCTCGCCGCCGCCGCCGCGCTCGCCCGCGCGTTCCACGACGCCGGCAAGCCGGTGCTCGGCGTCTGCCTGGGAAGCCAGGTGCTGGCCCGGGCGCTCGGCGCCCGCGTGCGCAGGCAGGGCTGGACGGAACTCGGCTTCGCCGAGCTCGCGCCGACCGGGGCCGCTGCGGCCGACCCGCTCCTCGGCGGCCTCGGCCCGGTCCGGATCCTGCAGTATCACGAGGACACCTTCGACATCCCGCCCGGCGCCGTCCGCCTGATGACCGGCGAGAGGTGCCCCAACCAGGCTTTCCGGCTGGGCGCGAGCTACGGCTTCCAGGGCCATTTCGAATGCTCGGCCGAGCTCTGGAAGGAGTGGTTCGCCGAGATGGGCGACCGCCTCCGCGAGGCCGATCCCGGCTACCACGCCCGCTGGCCGGAGGACTTCGCCCGGAACGAGGCGGGCGCGCTCGCCTTCTGCGGGACGGTGTCCGGGCGCTGGCTGGACCTCGTCGAGGCCCACGCCGGGACGACGTCCGGAACGCATTCGTCCCTCGATACGGCGCTTCGCGCCACCTCGGGATGAGGGTTTCTTGTTCCCCGCCCAACCTCTCCCTCACCCCGGGTAGCCCACCGAAGGGGGCGCTCGTTTCACTCCGGCTTCGCCGTCCTGGCGGGGTCGAACTCGAACAGGGCGTCGTCGAGCGCGGCGCCGTGGACGACGTCGACCAGGGTGACGCGGGTGACATGGCCCTGGGCGTCGCGCACGAACCACAGGCGCAGGCCGAACGGGTCCTCCTCGAAGGCGAGCGTTAGGCGCCACGCGCCCGGCTCGTCGGCGGGCTCCATCGTGACCGTCAGGTAGTTCCCGTCGCGCCCGACATGGAGCACGTTGGCGGCGTCCTCCAGCCGGATTTCGGGATGGAGCAGCACGCTCGCCGGCGAGGCGCCGACCGGGCCCTCGTGGAACTGGCCGATCTCGCCGTCCCAGAACATGAACTTCTGGCCCCGCGCGATGAGCAGCGTCGGCGGGTCGTCGTAGGCGATCCGCGCGAAGTGGGGCCTCTTGAGCTGGAACGCGCCCGTCGTCGTCGCGCCGTCGTGGTCGACCTGCACGAAGCGCGAATCGAGCGTCGTGATCGCGTTGAGATAGGCCTCGACGCGCGCGATCGCCTCGTCCCGGTCCTCGGTCGACGCGGCGGTCGGCGCCAGCGCGAACGCGGCGGCGAGGGCGAGGCGGCGGAGGATCGGTCTCATCGCGTCTTCCTCGAAGCGTCCCCGCACCATAGGGCGCTCCCGCGCGGCGGAACAGGGGCGGGACGGACGGGAACGCCCTTTCGACGGGTCCGAGGGAAGGGTTGGGGCTCGGTCCAACGCCACCGCGCCGGAGGCGGTCCCGCGAGGGTGTTCCGCGCCGGCGCGATCCGCTCTACGCTTTCGCGCGCGGGCACGCGGGAGAGCGCCATGCGCGTCGGGATCGAGGTCGGCGGCACGTTCACGGATCTGGTGGCGATCGACGGCGAGGGCCGGATCGTCGTCGTCAAGACGCCCTCGACGCCGTCGGAGCCCGACCGGGGAGCGTTCGACGCGCTGGCCGCCTCGGGCGTCGACATCGGCGCCATCGAGGACCTCGCCCACGGCTCGACCATCGCGACCAACGCGGTCCTCGAGCGCAAGGGCGCGAAGATCGCCTTCGTCACCACCGAGGGCTTCCGCGACATCCTCATCATGCAGCGGCACGGCCGGAGCCGCGTCTACGACCTCGCCTACCGCAAGCCCGAGCCGGTCGTGCGCCGCCGCGACAGCTTCGAGGTCGCCGAGCGCGTGCTGGCCGACGGCGGCGTGCTGGAGCCGCTCGACCCGGAAGCCGTGGAGCGGGAGCTGATCCCCAGGCTCAGGGACGGGGGCTACGAGGCCGTCGCCATCTGCCTGCTCAACGGCTACGTCAACCCGGCGCACGAGGAGGCGCTGGCGAGCCTCGTCGCCCGCCATTGCCAGGGCATGCGGGTCGCCTGCTCGTCGGCCGTCACGCGCGAGTTCCGCGAGTACGAGCGCGCCTCGACGACCGCGCTCTCGGCCTATGTCCAGCCGGTCATCGACGCCTATCTCGAGCGTTTCGAGGACAGGCTCGCCGCCGACGGCTTCACCGGCCGCTTCTCGGTGATGCAGTCCAACGGCGGCAGGCTCCCGGCCGGCGGCATGCGGCGTAACGCCATCACCGCGCTGCTGTCCGGGCCCGCCGCGGGCGTGATGGGGGCGGTGCGCCAGGCCGCGCGGTCTGGCTTCCGGAACCTCGTGACCTTCGACATGGGCGGAACCTCGACCGACGTCTGCCTCGTGACCGACGGCGAGCCGGAGCTCACCGCCGAGTTCGCGCTCGACGGGTTGCCGGTGCGCACGCCCATCGTCGACATCGCCACGGTGGGCGCGGGCGGCGGCTCGATCGTCTGGATCGACGACGGCGGCATGCTGCGCGCCGGACCCCGGAGCGCCGGCGCCGACCCCGGCCCGGCCTGCTACGGCCGGGGCGGGACCGATCCCACCGTCACCGACGCCCATGTCATCCGCCGCACCCTGCGGGCGAGCGCCTTCCTGGGCGGCCGGATGACGATCGACCCGGAGGCCTCGCGGGACGCCTTCCGGCCGGTCGCCGAGGCCCTCGGCATGTCGCCCGAGGAGGCCGCGGACGCCGCGGTCCGCGTGACCGACGCGAACATCGTGCGCGCCATGCAGATCGTCTCGACCGAACGGGGCAAGGACCCGCGCGACTACGCCATGGTCGCCTTCGGCGGCGCGGGCCCGCTGCACGCCGCCCGGGTGGCCGAGGACCTGGGGGTCGACACCGTCGTCGTCCCGCCCAACGCCGGCGTGCTCTCGGCCTACGGGCTGCTCGCCGCCGACTACCGGCAGTTCGATTCGACCACGCGCAGGATGCGGCTCGGCGACGACACGCCCGCGGCCGTGCGCGAGGTCTTCGAGGAGATGAGGAGGCGCGCGGTCGAGCGCTTCGCGCTCATGGGGCTGGGCCGCGCCCCGGAGCTCGCCTTCCACGCCGACATGCGCTTCGTCGGCCAGGCCTTCGAGGTCGCCGTCGAGATCGACCCGGCGGCGCTGCCGGGACTGACCGCCGACGCCCTGCGCCGGGCCTTCGCCGCCGAGCACCACCGGGTCTTCATGCACGGCGGCGACGCGGCCAACCCCATCGAGATCGTCGCCTTCCGCCTGGGCGCGACCGCGCCGCTGCCGCGCGTCCCCGCGCTGCGCGAGGACGGCGCCGGCGAGGCCGCGCCGCTGGCCCCCTGGTCCCTGTACGAACGCGGCGCCGCCCGCGACGGCGTCGGCGGCCACCGCGCGGCGCTCCGGCGGGGCGACAGGCTGGCCGGCCCGGCGCTCCTGGAGGACAGCACCTCCACCGTCTCCATCCCGCCCGGCTGGACCGCCGCCGCCGACGAGCGCCACAACCTCGTGCTGAGGCGCGGTTAGTCCAGACCGTCCAGCGCCGCCGGGAACTCCGCCTCGTCGAACACCAGCCGGAAGACGCCCTTGGCGGGGCCGTCGCGCACGGTCATCGACCCGCGGTCGAACGCGCCTTCCAGGGCGTCCGGCACGCGCTTCTTGTAACCGGCGTCGTCGGAGTCGAGATGGGCGCCCTTGGTCTCGAAGACCGGAAGATGCTCCAGGCCCTTCCTGTCGCCGCCAACGGCCACGAAATCGGGCCAGATGCGGTTCCGCCTCCAGCTCTTCAGATAGTAATCGCCTCCCTGGCGCGCGGCGACCCGGTGCCACCATCGCAGCGCCTTCCGTTCGTCGAGATAGCGCGCGAACCTGCGTTCCAGGCCGCTGTCGAACTGGTGCGTGTAGACCGGCTCGAACAGGCTCAGTTGCAGCGGGCGGCGGTCGTTCCCGGTCATCAGGCCGGCCTCGTCCGGCGCCGGTATCTCATAGCGCCCAGCCATCTCGAAACCGGGTTGGCCGGCCTCCAGGTCGAAGCGGATCTCCTGCCGCGCCAGCTTCTCCATGAAGACGGCCCGCGCCAGCGTCTCGACGCCCTCGCCGACATGCTTGCGCAACTCGTGGATCAGCCAGGACCGCCGGCCGTGGATCGCGGCGTCGGTTTCGCCGGCTTGCCGCAGCCTCTCCAGAAGGCTTCGGGCGATGCGGGCCGCCTGCCACGGATTCGGGACCGCGTCGGACAGGCGGCGGGCGAACCACGACAGGTCGGGAGCGGTGTCGATGAAGACCTCCCGGCCCCCATCGCCGACGATGTCGCCGACGGCTTCGTCACCCGCCGGGCCGCCCTTCGATACGCGGCCTTCGGTGGCCACCCGGGATGAGGGAGGGGT
The DNA here is from genome assembly GCA_958295695.1 of uncultured Alphaproteobacteria bacterium. GTDB lineage: Bacteria > Pseudomonadota > Alphaproteobacteria > SP197 > SP197 > SP197. The sequence continues at coordinate 765,830 of OY282363.1, forward strand.
TGAATCCCGGCCGGACGCGATGGCCCCGCGACGCGGGCGGCGGGAGGTGACGCGGAGCGGCGTCCGCGCCACAATGCCCCCCGGAGAGGGGAGGCGGCCATGGCCTTGGATCCGGTCGACTACGCGGTCATCAGCCAGGGACTCGTCGCGGGCGCGCGCGAGATGGGCGCGAAGCTCATCCGCAGCGCCTACTCGACCATCGTGCGCGAGGCCCAGGACGCCTCGGCGGCCCTGCTCGACCGCGACGGCAACGTCGTGGCCCAGGCCGAGCTCATCCCGATGCAGCTGGGGCCCATGAAGATGACCTTCGAGCCCTGCGCGGCGACCCATCCGGTCGACAGGTTGGCGCCGGGCGACTTCTACATCACCAACGACCCCTTCAACGGCGGCCAGCACCTGCCCGACGTCTTCATCTTCTCGCCCATCTTCTTCAACTGCGCGGTGATCGGCTTCGGCGCGTCGGTGGCGCACCATCTCGACCTCGGCGGCGGCGCGCCGGGGCTCAACGCCGACGCCTCGGACATCTACCAGGAGGGCCTGTTGATCCCGCCGTCGCGCTACAACATGGACCGCGACTGGAACGGCGGCCCCTTCGAGCGGCTGGTCGCGGCGAACATCCGTGTGCCACGGCTCACCATCGGCGACTTCAACGCGCAGTTCGCCGCCAACGCGATCGGCGGCCTGCGGCTGCGGGAGCTCGCGGAGAAGTTCGGCGCCGACGCCGTGCTCGCCGCCATGGCCGAATTGCTCGACTACAGCGAGCGGCGCGTGCGGGCGGCCATCGCGGCCATTCCCGACGGCGTCTACGAAGGCGAGGACGCGGTCGACGACGACGGCGTCACGGACGACCCGCTGCCGGTCAGGGCGCGGCTCGAAGTCGCCGGAGACGACATCGCCATCGGCTTCGAGGGCACGGCGCCCCAGGTCTCGCGCAACCTCAACTGTCCCTTCTCCTCCACCGTCTCGGCCGCGCTCGCCTGCGTGAAATCGGTGCTGACCAGCGCCGACATCCCGTTCAACGAGGGCGTCAAGCGGCCCTTCGCGATCCAGGCGCCCTACGGCTCGATCCTCAACCCGAAACCGCCCGCGCCGGTGCGGGCGCGCATGGAGCCCGCCTACCGCGTCTTCAACGCGGTGATGAAGGCGCTGGCGCGGGCCGCGCCCGACCGCGTCATCGCCTGCGGCTTCGACACCACGGCCGTGTTCGCCCTGTCGCGCCTCACCGAGACCGGCTACCGGGTCTACGTCGAGATCTTCGGCGGCGGCTACGGCGCCTCGGTCGCCCGGGACGGGTGCGACGCCATCGACAGCCCGCTGTCGAACTGCTCGAACACGCCCGTCGAGGCCCTCGACATGGAGTACGACTACTTCCGCGTCGTCGACTACGGGCTCCGGCCGGATTCGGCGGGCGCCGGCCGGTTCCGCGGCGGGTTGGGCTTCACGCGGGCCTACGAGATCGCGGAGGACGGCGTCGTCTTCGCGATCTACGCCGACCGTTTCCGCATCGCGCCCCAGGGCCTCTTCGGCGGCGCGGACGGCACGCTCGGCCGCTGCGAGGTGCGTCGCGGCGGCGAGATCATCCCCGTCGACTCGAAGGCGGGCATGGCCTTGCGCAAGGGCGACATCCTGACGATCCATACCGGCGGCGGCGGCGGTTACGGCGCGGCCTCGGAGCGGTCCCGCGCCGCGATCGACCGGGATCTCGCCGACGGCCTCCTCACCTCCGAAGGCGCCGCCCGGGACTACCCGGCGATCGCCGCGGAGTAGGGTTGGGTTCGTTCGTTCGGCCTCGAGCGCCCGGCGCTTGAGGGAACGCATACGGATTGGCGCGTCTCCCCCGAATCGTTCAGGATGCGCGACCGACGGGAAGAGGCCATGCGCACCGAGGAACCTCGCGCGATCCATCTCGCCGACTATTCTCCGCCCGACTACCGGGTCGAGACCGTCGCGCTCCATTTCGAGCTGGACCCCGAGGCGACGAAGGTGCGGGCGGATCTCGCCGTCGCGGCGAATTACGAGGCCGGCGGCGAGGCTCGGCCGTTCCGGCTCGACGGCGACGATCTGACCCTCGACCGTCTCGAACTCGACGGCGCGCCCCTGCCGGCGGACGCCTACAGCCACGACGAGACCGGCCTCGTCATCCACGCGCCGCCGCGGGCCTTTTCGCTCGGGACGGAAACCACCATCGCGCCGGCCCGGAACACGGCGCTCGAAGGGCTCTACGTCTCGTCGGGCATGTTCTGCACCCAGTGCGAGGCCGAGGGCTTCCGGCGCATCGCCTTCTATCCCGACCGGCCCGACGTGCTCGCGGCCTACACGGTCGCGATCGACGCCGACAGGCGGACCTGCCCGGTGCTCCTGTCGAACGGCGACCTGGCCGGAACGGCGGACCTCGGCGGCGGACGCCACCGCGCCGTGTGGCGCGACCCGTTCCCCAAGCCGTCCTACCTCTTCGCCCTCGTCGCCGGCGACCTGGGCTGCCTGGAGGACGGCTTCACCACCGCCTCGGGCCGCGCGGTCGCCCTGCGCATCTGGAGCGAGCACGGCAACCGGGACAAGTGCGCCTACGCCATGGACGCGCTGAAGCGCGCCATGCGGTGGGACGAGGAGCGCTACGGCCTGGAGTACGACCTCGACACCTTCAACATCGTGGCCGTGAGCGACTTCAACATGGGCGCGATGGAGAACAAGAGCCTCAACATCTTCAACTCGAAGCTGGTGCTGGCGAGTCCCGAGACCGCGACCGACGACGACTACGAGGCCATCGAGAGCGTGGTCGCGCACGAATACTTCCACAACTGGACCGGCGACCGGGTGACCTGCCGGGACTGGTTCCAGCTTTCCCTGAAGGAGGGGCTGACGGTCTACCGCGACCAGGAGTTCAGCGCCGACATGCGCGACCGCGCGGTCGGGCGCATCGACGACGTCCGCCGCCTGCGCGCCGACCAGTTCCCCGAGGACGCGGGCCCGCTGGCCCATCCCGTGCGGCCGGCGAGCTACATCGAGATCAACAACTTCTACACCGCCACGGTCTACGAGAAGGGGGCCGAGGTGATCCGCATGATGGAGCGCATCCTCGGCCGCGACGGCTTCCGCAAGGGCATGGACCTCTATGTCGAGCGCCACGACGGCCAGGCCGTCACCTGCGACGACTTCGTCGCCGCCATGGCCGACGCCAACGGCGCCGACCTCGAACGGTTCAAGCTCTGGTACGGCCAGGCGGGCACGCCGGCGGTCGCGGCGTCCGGCGTCTACGACGCCGGGAACCGGACCTACGAGCTGACGCTCCGCCAGGAGACCGCGCCGACGCCCGGCCAGCCGGACAAGGCGCCGCTCCACATGCCCTTCGAGGTCGGCCTGATCGGCCCCAACGGCGGCGAGATGGAGACCGCGGTGAACGGCCGCGCGGCGACGAGCCATGTCCTCGACCTGACCGGGGCGGAGCAGTCGTTCCGCTTCGAGAACGTCGGCGCGCCGCCGACGCCGTCGCTCAACCGCGGGTTCGGCGCGCCGGTCCGCCTGGAGACGGACCTCGGCGACGACGACCGCGCCTTCCTCATGGCGCACGACACGGACCCCTTCGCCCGCTGGGAGGCGGGCCAGCAGTACGGGACCGGGGTGCTGCTCGCCATGGTCGACGGGATCCGCGGCGGAGCCGGGGCGTCGGTCGACGACCGCTACGTCGAGGCGCTGGGCGCGGTCCTGGCCGACCGGTCCCTCGATCCCGCGTTCAAGGCCCGGATGCTCTCGCCGCCGTCGGAGAGCTACCTCGCCGACCGGATGGAGACGGTCGACGTCGACGCCATCCACGCCGCGCGCGAGGCCCTGCGGCGGGCGGCGGGCGAGCGCCACCGCGACGCATGGCTCGCGGCCTGGGAGGCGTGCCGGACGGACGAGCCGTTCGGTCCCGACCCGCGGCAGGCCGGCCGGCGCGCGCTGAAGGCGGTGGCGCTCGCCTACTACGCCGCCCCGGCCGACGCCGGGGCCATCGCGCTGGTGAAGGCGCAGTACGACGCGGCCGACAACATGACCGACCGGCTGGCCGCCCTCACGCTCATCGCACGTTTCGACGCGCCGGAGCGGACGGCCTGCCTCGACGATTTCTACCGGCGCTTCAGGGGCGACGACCTCGTCATCGGCAAGTGGCTCGGCGTCCAGGCGACCTCGCCGCTGCCGGGCGCGGTCGGGCGCGTGACGGCGCTGCTCGGCCACGAGGCTTTCGCCATCCGCAATCCCAACAAGGTTTATGCGCTCGTCGGCGGACTGGCGATGGGCAACCCGGTGAACTTCCATGCGAGGGACGGCGCGGGCTACCGCTTCCTCGCCGACCGCCTGATCGAGCTCGACGGCCTCAACCCTCAGGTCGCGTCCCGCCTCGTCGACCCCCTGGGCCGCTGGCGGCGCCAGGACGCCCGGCGCCAGGACCTCATGAAGGCCGAGCTCCGGCGCGTCCGCGCCAGGAAGGGCCTGTCGCCCGACCTCACGGAGAAGATCGACAAGTCGCTCGCCTGAGCGGGAGGGAACGGCCATGCCCCATTTCAGGACCTCCGGCGCCAGCCTCTACTACGAGCAGACGGGTTCGGGCCCCGATATCGTCTGGCTGCCCGGCGGCGACCAGCGCGGCGCGGAGATGCGCTGGCAGGTGGACGGGTTCGGCGACTTCCGCAACACCACCATGGACCCGCGCGGAGTGGGCGAGACCGGGCATCTCGAAGGCCCGCCCTGGACCATCCTCGACATGGCGCGCGACGCGGCCGAGCTGATCGAGGCGCGGTGCGCGCCGCCGGTGATCGCGGCCGGCCTCTCCATGGGCTCGCTGATCGTCCAGGAGCTCGCGATCGGTTGGCCGCATCTCGTCCGGCTGGCGATCCCCATGGGCACCTTCGCCGTCTCGGAAGGCTTCTCCAGGGAATGGATGGAGGCGGAGGTCCGCTACCGGCGCGAGCATGGCGACCTGCCGCCGGACTTCGCCATGACCCACTACGCGGCCTTCATGTACCCGCCCGAGGTGCTCGACAACCCCGGCCTCTGGGCCCGGTTGCGCGGCGTGACCTCGGCGGCCTACGAACACCGGGACGGCGCCATGCTGGACGCCCAGTGGCAAGCCTGCCTCGACTTCGACACGACCGGCCGCCTGCCCGGCTGCCGGGTGCCCATGCATGTCATCGGCTTCGGGCTCGACATGCAGGCGCCGCCCGGCCTGGGCAGGAAATGCGCCGAGCTCGCCGGCGACGGCCACTTCCACCGCCTGGAGGGCCTCGCCCACCTCTCGCTCTGCGGCCACCGGCCCGACGCGGTCAACGCCAAGATCCGGGAGATCGTCGACAGCCTGCCGGAGGGGGCCTGAGCCGGGCCGGGGATTCCTCCCGCCCGGCGCGCGACGACGGCCTCGCGGCGGAAAACGCGGGGGCTCGACGCGGCCATGGCGGCGGTGCCGACGAGCGCGGGCCGGCGTCCGCGAAAGCCCCGAAACCGGGCGCCGTCGTTCCAGGGCGTCCGGTCGTGTGACGCACCGGGCGGAGCGCCCATGGACACGCCGCCCGGACTTGACTCCCGAAGGGAGCGCTATGTATGTTCACTCGTCACAAGCTTCATTCCGGGAGGAACAACTTATGCGATCATTCGGAGTTCTCGGCTTGGCGGTGGGCGCCGTCATGGCCGCCAGCCAGGCCATGGCCGGCACGTTGGACGACGTCAAGGCCAACGATTCGCTGCAATGCGGCATCAACACCGGCCTGCCCGGCTTCGCCTTCACCGACGACGACGGCAACTGGACGGGTTTCGACGTGGCCTACTGCAAGGCGCTCGCCGCCGCCGTGCTGGGCGACGCCGGCAAGGTCTCTTACGTCAACCTGACCGGCAAGAACCGCTTTCCGGCGCTGGCCTCGGGCGAGGTCGATGTGCTCTCGCGCAACACCACCTGGACCCTGTCGCGCGACGTCGACCTGGGCTTCACCTTCATCGGCGTCAACTATTACGACGGCCAGGGTTTCATCGGCCGCAAGGCGCTGGGCGTGATGAGCGCCGGGGAGCTCGACGGCGCCTCGATCTGCATCCAGACCGGCACCACCACCGAGCTCAACCTCGCGGACTTCTTCCGCACCAACGGCATCTCCTACGAGCCGGTGCCGATCGAGACCAACGCCGAGGCGCGCGCCGCCTACGAGGCGGAGCGTTGCGACGTCTACACGACGGACGCCTCGGGCCTCGCCGCGACCAAGACGACCTTCGCCGACGCCGATGCGCACATGGTGTTCCCGGAGATCATCTCCAAGGAGCCGCTGGGGCCGCTGGTGCGCCAGGGCGACGACCAGTGGGCCGACATCGCCCGCTGGGTGCTGAACGCGCTGATCAGCGCCGAGGAGCTCGGCGTGACCCAGGCCAACGTCGCGGAGATGGCCAACGGCACCGACAACCCCGAGGTCAACCGCATGCTGGGTTCCGAGGGCTCGATGGGCGAGATGCTCGGCCTCGACGCGCAATGGGCCGTCCGCGCCATCGCCGCGGAGGGCAACTACGCGGAGATCTTCGATCGGTATATCGGCCCCGACACCGCGCTCGGGTTGGCGCGGGGTCTCAACGCCCTCTACAAGGACGGCGGCATCCTCTACTCGCCCCCGATCCGCTAGCGTTCACGACAGCACCGTCCCGCCCGGGCCCTCCGGGCGGGACGCCGCCGCAACCGGAATCCGGGTAAGGCCGCGGGACCGTGGCCAGAAGCTCAGCCATCGCCGGTGACGGCGGGATCGGTCGCGTATGGACCGACGAGCGCGCCCGAGGCGTGCTCTTCCAGTTGCTGTTGGTGCTCGGGCTGGCGCTGCTCATCGCCTTCATCGCTTCGAACACGATTGCGAACCTGCAACGCGCCGGCCTCGCCTCTGGCTACGGCTTCCTGTTCGATACCGCTTCGTTCGACATCAATCAGCGTCTCGTCGCATACTCGTCGACCTCGTCCTACGGACGCGCGTTCGTCGTCGGCGGCATCAACACCATTCTCGTCGCCGCGATGGGCGTCGTCACCGCGACGATCATCGGCTTCTGCGCCGGCGTCCTGCGACTTTCCAGCAACTACCTGATCAGCCGGACGACGGCGGTCTACGTCGAGTTCATCCGCAACGTCCCGGTGCTGCTGCAGATCATCTTCTGGTGGCTGATCATGCTGGCGCTGCCGCGGGTGCGCGAGAGCCTGTCGATCGGCGATTCGATCTTCCTCAACAACCGCGGCGTGCGCATGCCCGCGCCGATCTTCGAGAGCGGCTCGGCGATCGTGCTGGCGACGATCCTCGCCGGCGTCGTCGGGACCGTCCTGATCTCGCGCTGGGCCAAGGCGCGCCAGGATGCGACGGGCCGGACATTTCCGGTCGGCCGGGCGGGCCTCGGGCTGGTCGCCGTCGTTCCGCTGATCGTTTATTTCATCCTTGGCCAGCCGCTCGATTTCGAGCAGCCGGTTCCCCGACAGTTCAATTTGAAAGGCGGCCTGAACATCACGCCGGAACTGGTGGCGCTGTGGCTCGCGCTCTCGACCTATACCGGAGCCTTCATCTCCGAGATCGTCCGCGCCGGCATTCTGTCGGTCTCCAAGGGACAGGCCGAGGCGGCCAGCGCGCTCGGCCTGCGGCGCGGGCTGACGATGCGCAAGATCATCCTGCCGCAGGCGCTGCGCGTGATCGTCCCGCCGACGACCAGCCAGTACCTCAACCTGACCAAGAACTCCTCGCTCGCCGTCGCCATCGGCTACCAGGACATCGTCTCGATCGGCGACACCATCCTCAACCAGAGCGGCCAGGCGCTCGAGGTGATCTCGATCTACATGGCCTTCTATCTGATGCTCAGCCTGCTCACTTCGGCGTTCATGAACTGGTACAACAAACGCATCGCGCTGGTGGAACGATGACGGACCGGCCGTTCCACCGCGACCGGGCGGAGATGCTGCCCGAGCGACCGGCGCCGATCGCCAGCGTCGGTCCGATCGGCTGGATGCGCGCGAACCTGTTCTCCAGCTATCCGAACACGGCGCTGACGCTGCTCGCGCTCGCGCTTCTGTGGTGGATCGTGCCGCCGATGCTCGACTGGGCGCTGCTCGACGCCGACTTCACCGGCGAATCCGGCAGGGAATGTACCGCCGAGGGCGCGTGCTGGGCATGGTTCGACCAGCGCATCGACCAGTTCCTCTACGGCTTCTACCCGGCCGAGGCCTATTGGCGCGTCAATCTGGCCATCGTCCTGCTGGCGCCGGCGCTCGCCTACCTGTTGTTCGGCAATTTGCCCTATGTGCGTTACGGCCGTTGGTTCTCGCTCGCCTATCCCGCGATCGCGGCGTTTCTGCTGGTCGGCGGTCTCGGCCTCGAGGGCGTGACCACCGACAAGTTCGGCGGCTTCATGCTCAACCTCGTCGCCGGCCTGACCGGCATCGTGCTGTCGCTGCCGATCGGCATCCTGCTGGCGCTCGGCCGGCGCTCGCGCATGCCGGCGGTCCGCATCCTGTCCGTCACGTTCATCGAGTTCATACGCGGCGTGCCGTTGATTACCCTGTTGTTCGTCGCGATCGTCATCTTGCAGCTGTTCCTGCCGCCGGAGGTCTCGCTCGACCAGTTGGTCCGCGTGATGATCATGATCACGCTGTTCGCCTCGGCCTACATGGCCGAGGTGATCAGGGGCGGTTTGCAGGCGATCCCCCAAGGCCAGTACGAAGCCGCGCAGGCGATGGGGCTCAGCTACTGGCGGACGATGCGGCTGATCATCCTGCCGCAGGCGCTGAAGATATCGATTCCGGGCATCGTCAACACTTTCATCGGCCTGTTCAAGGACACGACGCTGGTCATCATCATCGGCCTGTTCGACATCCTGGGCCAGGCGCGGCTCCTGCAGACCAACCCCGATTGGCTGGGCAAGGTCGACTACGAGACTTTCGTGCTGACGGCGCTGTTCTTCTTCGTGATCTGTTTCGGCATGTCGCGCTACTCGATCAACCTCGAAAAGCGTCTGGACACGACGCGACACTAGGGGAGGGAAAGCGGTGCCGGAAGCCGAAACGAAACCGACCAGCGCCGATCCGATCATCCGTATCGCCGGACTCAACAAGTGGTTCGGCGCGTTTCACGCGCTGCGTGACATCGATCTATCGGTGGCGCGGCGCGAACGCATCGTCATTTGCGGACCGTCCGGCTCCGGCAAGTCGACCCTGATCCGCTGCATCAACAGGCTCGAGGAGTATCAGGAAGGCAAGGTCGTCGTCGACGGCACCGAACTGACCCACAACCTGAAGAACATCGACGCCATCCGCCGCGAGGTCGGCATGGTCTTCCAGCAGTTCAACCTCTTTCCCCATCTGACCGTTCTCGACAACTGCACGCTGGCGCCGATCTGGGTGCGGCGCATGCCCAGGGCCGACGCCGAGGCGCTGGCCATGCGGTACCTGGAGCGGGTCAAGATCCCCGAGCAGGCGGGCAAGTATCCGGGGCAGCTCTCCGGCGGACAGCAGCAGCGCGTCGCCATCGCGCGTTCGCTCTGCATGGAGCCGCGGATCATGCTGTTCGACGAACCGACCTCGGCGCTCGATCCCGAGATGATCAAGGAAGTGCTCGACGTGATGGTCGACCTCGCCGAAAGCGGCATGACCATGCTCTGCGTCACCCACGAAATGGGGTTCGCCCGCCAGGTCGCGAACCGCGTGATCTTCATGGACGAGGGCCAGATCGTCGAACAGGCGCCGCCCATCGAGTTCTTCGAGAATCCGAAGAGCGAGCGCACCCGGCTCTTCCTGAGCCAGATTCTTCACTGAGTCGGCGACCGGCGCTCGAACCCGACGCGACCCAGACGCTTCGGACAGCATCGCAAGGCGGGGCCCGGACCTGCATGGGGGTCTTCCTCCGGCTGTTCGTTTCCACTCACGGCCCCGGAGACCCCGGCCCCCGCTTCAGGGAACCCCGCTCGTCTCTCTCCGGGCGAAATCGGCGGCCATCCGCGAACCGTCGCCACCGAACGACATGACCGGTCGATGGCGGGGCGGCGCCGTCAAGGTCGGGACGCGCCGATCCGCCGCGCCTCGCGCCTGCGCCGGACCGACGACGGAATCCGCATGGCCTCGCGGTACTTGGCGACCGTTCGCCGGGCGATGCCGACGCCGTCTCCCCGCAAGGCGCGCGCGATGTCGCCGTCGGACAGCGCCTTGGCGGGGGTTTCGTCCTCCACGAGCGCCTTGATCCGGTGGCGCACGGCCTCGGCCGAATGCGCCGGCCCGCCCCCGGTATCGTCCAGCGCCGCCGCGAAGAAGTACCGGAGTTCGAAGACGCCTCGCGGCGTCAGCACGAACTTGTTGCTCGTCGCGCGGCTCACGGTGCTTTCGTGGAGCCCGAGCGCGTCGGCGATGTCGCGCAGCGCGAGAGGCTTCAGGTGGCGGGCGCCCCGCGCCAGGAACATGTCCTGCCGGCGAACGATCTCGCGCGCCACCCGGAGGATGGTCCGGGCCCGCCGGTCCAGCGCCCCGACCAGCCAGTTCGCCTCCGCCCACCGTTCGGCGACGAAGGTCTTGTCCGCGTCCGACCGGGCGCCGCCGCGGACCTCGGCGAAGTACCGCCCGTTGGCCAGGACGCGCGGCAGGCGCTCGGCGTCGAGCTCCACATTCCAGCCGCCGGCCGCGCCGGTCCTCACGACGACATCGGGGACGACCGCCTGGACGGGACCGGCCTCGAACCGGAGTCCGGGCTTGGGATCGAGCGCCTTCAACTCGCCGAGCACGTCGAGGATGTCCCGGTCGGAGCATCCGCGGATTTTCCGCAGGGCGGCGACGTCCCGTTTCGCGACAAGCTCCAGATTGTCGAGCACGGCGCCGCTGACGGGATCGAGACGGTTGAGATCCCGGAGCTGCAGCCCGAGGCACTCCTTCAGGTCCCGCGCGAAGATTCCGGGCGGATCGAGGCGCTGAAGCCTGGCGAGGACCCGCTCGCAGGCCACCGCGCCGCGGCCGAGCCGGTCGGAGGCGTCCGCGATCGTGGTCGTGAGATAGCCGGCGTCGTCCAGCGACCCCAGCAGATGGACCGCGATCGACCGTTCGTCGCGTCCGTCGAACGCGATCCGGATCTGCCGCGCCACATGGTCATGGAGCGACACGCGGCCGGCGGCCGTTCGCTCCACGCCGTCGGGGGCGTCGACCGCGGCCGCTCCATGCGCCGCGCCCCAGGGCATGGAGCCCGCCGCGTCCAGGTCCGCGTTCCTCGCGCCGTCGCGGCGGTCGCCGTCGTTCCTTTCGGTCCGGGCCGGCTCCCGCTCCGGCGACGCGGCGACCGGCGGTTCGGCATCCTCAATCCGGTCGCGCTCCAGGAGCGGGTTGCGCTCGAGTTCCTCCTCGACATAAGCCGCGAGATCGACATTCGAGAGCTGCAACAGCTTGACCGACCGATGCAGCCGCGGCGTCATCGCGAGCGACGGCGTCTGCCGCGGGTCGAGACGCGGCGCGATCGTCATGGCCGGACGCTCTAGAGGCGGAAACGTTCGCCGAGATAGACTTGGCGCACGCCTTCGTGCGCCACGATCTCGTCCGGCGCGCCCTCCATCAGGACGCGGCCCTCGTGGAGGATGTACGCGCGGTCGATGATGTCGAGCGTCTCGCGCACGTTGTGGTCGGTGACCAGGACGCCGATGCCGCGATCCTTGAGATGGGCGACGAGGTCGCGGATGTCGCCCACGGCGATCGGATCGATGCCGGCCAGGGGCTCGTCGAGCAGGATGAAGCCGGGCCTGGAGGCGAGCGCGCGCGCGATCTCGACACGCCGCCGTTCGCCGCCCGAGAGAGCCAGCGCCGGCGTCCGCCTGAGATGCGATATCGAGAACTCGGCCAGCAGTTCGTCCAGCACGGTCTCGCGCGCGTCGCGGTCCTTCTCGACCACCTCGAGCACGGCGCGGATGTTGCCCTCCACGGAAAGGCCGCGGAAGATCGAGGCCTCCTGGGGCAGATAGCCGATACCGAGCCTGGCGCGCCGGTACATCGGCAGATCCGTGACGTCGTGACCGTCGAGCGCGATGGCGCCGGAATCGGCGACGATCAGGCCGGTGATCAGATAGAAGCAGGTCGTCTTGCCGGCGCCGTTCGGCCCCAGCAGCCCCACGGCCTCGCCCCGCCGCACGCCGACGCTCACGTCGCGCAGGACGGGGCGGCGCCGGTAGCTCTTTCTCAGGTTGCGAGCGGCCAGACCGGTGTTGTGGGCGACAAGCGTGGGTCGTTCGACAGGAGACGCCATCGTGGCGGGATCCTAATTCTCATCCGCATCCGCGTTGAACAGCACATTAACCCGATCGTCGCCGCCGGTCACCAGACTCTGGCCGGTTTCGAGGTTCATGGTGGCCTGATTTCCTCTCAGCACCGCTTCGGCGTTCGTCAGGACGACATTTCCCGCGAGCGTGACGACCCCGGTGTCGACGTCATAGGCGCCCATGTCGCCCTGGGCCGTCTCGTCGGGCGTCGCGAAGAACACGTTGCCGAACGCCTCGATGAAGTGGATCGAGTCTTCGCCGTCGTCGCCTTCCCGATAGTGGACGACGAGCTTGTCGGAGCGAAGCGCCAGATCGCCCTGCTCGACATCGACGTCGCCGATGAACGTGGCGCGCCGCTCGTTCTGCTCGACCTCCATGCTGTCGGCCGTGATCGCGATCGGCAGACTCCTGTCGTGCCGCGAGGTGTCGAGCGTCTGGCCGGCCGCGGGGAGCGAGACCAGGACGAGGACGGCGAACGCCGGAGAGACCAGATGGCGCGGGATCATGGCTGCGCTCCCGGAAGGATCGTGAGGTGGACCCGGCCGTCGAAGAACAGGCGGTCGCCGTTCTCGGCGACGCGGAAGCCCTGGGCGTCGATCGCGCCCGCGGGTCCCCGCCCGGAGACCGGAAGATGGCCTTCGGCGACGCCTTTGTCGAGATCGATCAGCGCGTAGTCGCTGTGAAATTCGTAACCTTCGTCCGTGGACACGCTGGCGTTGGCTTCGACCACGAGGAGCCGGCTGGCCTGGTCGTAGACGCCCCGGTCGGATCGGAAGGTGGTCCCGACCCCGTTTTCCAGTATCGCGCTGCCCCGCAGGTTCTCGAGGTGGACGATCTTCTCTCGGCCCTGTTCCCGCCAGGCGGCCGTCGCCGTCACGATGTAGGGGTTTCCGTCCTTGTCGGCGCCGAGAAAGCGCGCGTTCGTCATGACCGGTCGGTCCCCGACCGGCAGGTCGAGCGTCCCGAGGTCGACCATGGTCCCCCGGTCGGCGACGTTGAGGTGGGGCCAGACGATGACCGTGACGGCGAGCGACAGGGCGCCGACGGGAAGCAGCCAGCGCATCAGGCCGACGAACCGCGTGTGGCGCCCGCCGCCTCCGATGCGACGGTGGCCTTGCGCCGCCGCCGGCCCCGGTGGGCGGGCGGCGCCCGGGGCGGCTGTCGGGATTCCGTCATGGGTCATGCCGGGCGGCTCTCCACGATGGTGGGCTCAGTGCTCGAAGATGTCGGGTTCGTCCCAGCCGGACAAGTCGAGCTGCGCCCTGTAGGGCAGGAAGTCGAACAGGGCCCGCGCCAGTTCGGCGCGCCCCTCGCGGGCGAGGCGGCGGTCGAATTCGTCCCTGAGACGGTGCAGGTGCAGCACATCCGACGCGGCGTACCTGAGCTGTTCGTTGCTGAGCTCGGGCGCGCCCCAGTCGCTGCTTTGCTGCCGCTTCGAGATGTCGACATCGAGCACCTCCTTGCAGAGGTCCTTCAGGCCGTGCCGGTCGGTGAAGGTGCGCACCAGCCTGGAGGCGATCTTGGTGCAGTACACGGGAGCGACCGTGACGCCGAGGCGGCGCTTCATGACCGCGAGATCGAACCTGGCGAAGTGGAATATCTTCAGGATGTCGGGATTGCCGAGCAGCGCGACGAGATTGGGCGCCCCGGTCTGGCCCCGGGCGATCTGCACCAGGTGCGCGTTGCCGTCGCCCGACGAGAGCTGCACCAGACACAGACGGTCGCGCGCCGGGTTGAGGCCCATCGTTTCGGAATCGACGGCGACCACCGGGCCGAGATCGAGATCGTCCGGCAGGTCGCCCTGATAGAGCAGATGGGCCATGCCGCCAATCGGGCCGTTGCAAGTCCATGGAAAGCTAGGCCCGGCGCGTTCCGAGCGCAAGCGGGAGCGCGGCGTCGCGTTCGTCCGGGGGAGGCAAAATTCGAGTCGGCGGGATCGTCCGGAGCGGACGTGGTGCCCAGGAGAAGACTCGAACTTCCACGGGGTTGCCCCCACAGGTACCTGAAACCTGCGCGTCTACCAATTCCGCCACCTGGGCTCGGCGCTCCAAGTATTGATCGCGCTCCGGCCTGTCAAGGCCGGCGCCCGCTTGCCCGGTTCCGGCGCGCAACTAAGATGCGGCGCCAACGCGGAGGTCCTGGAATGGCGCGTCGCGATGTCGTGGTGTTCGGCGGCTCCGGCTTCATCGGCCGCTATCTCGTGCGCCGCCTGGCCGACGACGGCTGGCGCGTGATCGTCGCGGTGCGCGACGCCGAGCGCGCCCATTTCCTTCAGCCTCTCGGCGACGTGGGGCAGGTGGCGCCCGTGCGGACGGACATCGCCCGCCGCGAGCAGGTCGCGGCGGCGGTGGACGGCGCCGAGGCGGTCGTCAACCTCGTCGGCGTCCTCTACGAGCGCGGCCGCCGCACGTTCCGCCGCATCCATGTCGAAGGCGCCGGGAACATCGCCGAAGCGGCCGCCCGGGCCGGATGCGGGCGCATGGTGCAGGTCTCGTCGATCGGAGCGTCGCCGCGGTCTCCGTCGTCCTACGCGCGCTCCAAGGCGGCCGGCGAGCGGGCCGTGCTCCAGGCCATGCCCGGCGCCGCGGTGGTCCGCCCCAGCGTCGTGTTCGGCGCGGAGGACGGCTTCTTCAACCTGTTCGGCCGGATGGCGGCGCTCTCGCCGGCGATCCCGCTGTTCGGCGGCGGCGCCACGCGGTTCCAGCCGGTCTATGTCGGTGACGTCGCCGCCGCGATCGTCCGGTGCCTCGCCGACCCCGGGACCGGCGGACGGGTTTTCGAGCTCGGCGGTCCGTCGATCTACAGCTTCCGCCAGCTCATGGAGATCGTGCGCCGCGAGACCCGGCGCAACGTCATGCTCGTGCCGGTCCCGTTCCTGGCGGCCCGCGTCCAGGCCCTGGCCCTGCAGTTTCTGCCCAGGCCGCCGTTGACGCCCGACCAGGTCCGGTTGCTGCGGATCGACAACGTGGTCGACCGCGGCATGCCGGGTTTCGACGACCTCGGCGTCGTTCCCACGACGGTCGAGGCGATGGTCCCGCGCTATCTCTCCCGCTACCGCCGGGGCGGCGCGCGCGGCAGGCCGCGTTTCGGCTAGACGTAGACCCAGGCCAGCAACG
Source organism: uncultured Alphaproteobacteria bacterium (assembly GCA_958295695.1). Lineage (GTDB taxonomy): Bacteria > Pseudomonadota > Alphaproteobacteria > SP197 > SP197 > SP197. The sequence continues at coordinate 781,195 of OY282363.1, forward strand.
CCAGCCCGAGCGCGACCCGGTAGACGACGAACGGCGTGAAGGTCGCCCGGCGGAGCCACGCCATCATCAGCCAGATCGCCACGATGGCCGAGACGAAGGCCATGGCGGCCGCGATCAGCGCGGCGCGCGTCATGGCGGGTTCGCCGCTCCGGTAGACGTCGAGGCCCGCGAGCACGGTGGCCGCGAGGATCACGGGAATCGACAACAGCAGGGAGAAGCGGGCGGCCGCCTCGCGTTCGAAGCCCATGAAGCGCGCGGCCGTCATGGTGACGCCGGACCGGCTCGTGCCGGGAATCAGCGCGAGCGCCTGGGCGAGCCCGATCGCGACGGCCGGGGCCCAGGTCATGTGCTCCATGCGCCGCAGGGTCATGCCGAACCGGTCGGAAACGAGGAGCAGCAATCCGAACCCCAGAGTTGTCCAGGCGACGATCGAGACGTCCCGGACCGTATCCTGCCCCATCTCGTGGAGCGCGAAACCCGCCGCGCCGACCGGAAGCGTCGCCACGATCAGCATGGCCGCCAGCGGACGTGTGCTGGCGCTTCCGGTTTCGGTCAGGCCCGCGACGATGCGGGCGATGTCGCGCAGAAAGTAGACGACGACGGCCAGCAGGGTTCCGGCATGGACCGCGATGTCGATCTCCAGGCCCTGGTCGGGCCAGCCCAGGACCCGCGACGTCAGGATCAGGTGGCCGGAGGAGCTGACGGGCAGGAATTCCGTGATGCCCTGGACCAGGGACAGAACGGCGAGTTGCAGCAACGTCACGTCAACCGGACTCCGTCGGGGCGGATCATCGTAGCATGGCGTCCGGCCGCTTCGTTCAGCCAATATGGATCAGCAACACTGACACAAACAGCATCTCATCGGTCGACGCTGTTCTTTCTGACACATATACCGTCGAATTCAGGCTATAAATAGGTCGCATATTCTGACTTTCCATGTGGAATCCGCTCGCAAGGGAACGGAAAATCCCCTAGAACGCGCATCCCCGCTCGGTTGGGGACGGGAATGGACGATGGCCGCGGATCTCCTGACCTTCGTGGATGTGCCGCAGCGCCGGCCTGAGAAACGCGCGGCCGGCGTGCGCCGCGCCGATTTCGACGAGATTTTCGACGAGTACGTCCCGGAGCGCGCGCGCGAGCAGGCCGCCCGCTGTTCCCAGTGCGGCATCCCGTTCTGCCAGGTCCACTGCCCGCTCCACAACAACATCCCGGACTGGCTGAAGCTCGCGGCGGAGGGGCGCCTCCAGGAGGCCTACGACCTCTCCTCGGCGACCAATACCTTCCCCGAGATCTGCGGCCGCATCTGTCCGCAGGATCGGCTCTGCGAGGGCAACTGCGTGATCGAGAAGGGGTTCGAATCCGTCACGATCGGCGCGGTCGAGCGCTACATCGCCGAGACCGCGTTCGAGAGCGGCTGGGTTTCCGGCCCGCGGCCGCGCGCCGAACGGCCGCGGTCCGTCGGCGTCGTCGGGGGAGGGCCCGCGGGGCTCGCCGCCGCGGACGCCCTGCGCCGCCACGGCTACCGGGTCGAGGTCTATGACCGGCACGACCGCATCGGCGGCCTGCTGATCTACGGCATTCCGAACTTCAAGCTGGAGAAGGATGTCGTCCGGCGGCGCACCGACATCCTCGCCCGGAGCGGCGTCGTGTTCCACACCTCGACCGAGATCGGCCGCGACCTGTCGTTTTCCGATCTCCGCGACAGGCACGACGCGGTCCTGATCGCGACCGGCGTCTACGTGGCGCGCGACATCAAGGCGCCCGGCGTCGGTCTCGCGGGCGTCGTTCCGGCGCTCGATTATCTGACCGCCAGCAACCGCATGGGCCTGGGCGATACCGTGCCCGCCTTCGAGTCCGGCGCGCTCGACGCCCGGGACAAGCATGTCGTCGTCATCGGCGGCGGCGACACGGCCATGGACTGCGTCCGCACCGCCACCCGCCAGGGCGCCAGGGCGGTGACCTGCCTCTACCGGCGCGACCGCGACAACATGCCCGGCAGCCAGCGCGAGGTGTCCTATGCGATGGAAGAGGGCGTGCGCTTCGAGTTCCTCGCCACGCCGGAGGCGTTCCTGGGCGACGAGCGGGTGGAGGCGGTGCGGGCCGTTCGGATGCGCCTCGGAGAGCCGGACGAGGGCGGCCGTCCGACGCCCCGGGTCGTTCCGGGCTCACAGCGCCGTCTGCCAGCCGATCTCGTGCTCATGGCCCTGGGGTTCGACCCGGAACCCATCGCCGAGAGCTTCGGGACGGGCGATCTCGCCCTGACCCGGTGGGGGACGCTCAAGACCGACATGCTCACCGGCCGCACGAATCTCGCCGGCGTCTACGCCGCGGGCGACATCGTGCGCGGCGCCTCGCTCGTCGTCTGGGCGATCCGCGACGGCCGGGACGCCGCGGAAGCCATCCATCTCGACCTCGAGGCGGCCGCCTCGCGGCCGCTCCGGGCGGCGGGCTAGGGAGACCGCCATGGCCGGCCGCGACCTTCGGAGACGCGCGGAGGAAGCAAACCGCCTGGAGCGGGACGGGCTCTACCTCGCCGATTCCGAGCACGACGCCTGCGGCGTCGGATTCATCGCGGCCATCGACGGAAAGCCGCGCCGGCAGGTCGTCGAGGCCGGGATCGACGCGCTCAGGGCGGTCTGGCACCGGGGCGCGGTCGACGCCGACGGCAAGACCGGCGACGGCGCGGGACTCCAGGTCCAGATTCCGCAGGACTTCTTCAAGGAGCACGTCGAGCGCACGGGCCACGAGCCGGGCGGAGGCCGGCTCGCGGTCGGCATGGCGTTCCTGCCCAAGACCGACCTCGGCGCGGCGGAGATCTGCCGCGCGATCGTGGAATCGGAGATATTGAACTTCGGCTACCGCATCTTCGGCTGGCGACAGGTTCCGATCGACAGCGCGGTCATCGGCGAGAAGGCGAACGCCACGCGGCCCGAGATCGAGCAGATCATGATCGCCAACGAGGAGGCGGTCGCCGACGACCGGTTCGAGCGGGACCTCTACATCATTCGCCGCAAGATCGAGGCCCGGGTGCGCGAGGCCCAGGTCGCCGACTTCTACATCTGTTCGTTGTCGTGCCGTTCGGTCGTCTACAAGGGCCTGTTCCTGGCCGAACAGCTCTCGGCCTTCTATCCGGACCTGCTCGACGAACGGTTCGTTTCGAGCTTCGCGCTCTTCCACCAGCGCTACTCGACCAACACCTTCCCCACCTGGAAGCTCGCCCAGCCCTTCCGCATGCTCGCCCACAACGGCGAGATCAACACCGTGCGCGGCAACACGAACTGGATGAAAAGCCACGAGGCGCGCATCGATCACGACGCCTTCGCCGGGCATCTGGACGTCATCAAGCCCGTGATCGCCTCGGGCGGCTCGGATTCCGCCGCGCTCGACGCGGTCTTCGAGCTCCTGGTCCGTGCGGGGCGTTCGGTGCCGCTGGTCAAGACCATGCTGGTCCCCGAGGTCTGGGGCGGCGCCGACGGTCTCCCGGACGAGATCCGCGCGCTCTATCTCTACTGCAACACGGTGATGGAACCCTGGGACGGGCCGGCCGCCATCGCGGCGTCGGACGGCCGCTGGGTCGTGGCCGGCATGGACCGCAACGGCCTGCGCCCGATGCGCTACTCCCGGACCCGCGACGGCCTGCTGTTCGTCGGCTCGGAAACCGGCATGGTTCCCCTGGCCGAGCGGGAACTCGTTCATTGCGGACGTCTGGGCCCGGGCGAGATGATCGCCGTCGATCTCGCCGAGGGCCGGCTCTACGAGGATCTCGAGCTCAAGGAGCGCCTCGCCGCCGAGCAGCCCTACGGTCGGTGGGTCGGCAACATCGTCCATCTCGACGATCTCGTGGAGCCCGGCGACGCGGCCGGGCGCATGTTCGATCTGGGCGCGCTCAAGACCGTCCAGCGCGCCGCGAGTTATTCGGTCGAGGATCTGGAGCTGATTCTCCAGCCGATGGTCGAGGACGCCAAGGAAGCCGTCGGCTCGATGGGCGACGATACGCCGCTCGCGGTGCTGTCCGACCACTATCGCGGCCTGCACCACTTCTTCCGGCAGAACTTCAGCCAGGTCACCAACCCGCCGATCGATTCCCTGCGCGAGCGCCGGGTCATGACCCTGACCACCCGGCTCGGGAACCTGTCCAACATCCTCGACCAGGACGAAAGCCAGACGCGCATTCTCCAGCTCCGGTCGCCGGTCCTGACCAATGCGCAGTACGCCGCCATACGGCGCCGCATGAAGGCGACGGCGATAGCGATCGATTGCACCTTCCAGGCGGCCGGCGGCGGCCCCGACGCGTTGTCCGACGCGATCGGCCGCATCCGGCGCGAGGCCGAGGACGCCGTGCGCGGCGGCTGCGAGCACGTCATCCTCTCCGACGAGGAGATGGGTCCGGACCGCGTCGCGATCCCGATGATCCTCGCGGTGGGCGCGGTGCACAGCCATCTCGTGCGCCAGTCGCTGCGCACCTTCATCTCGCTCGACGCGCGCTCGGCCGAGTGCCTCGACGTCCACTACTTCGCGGTCCTGATCGGCGTGGGCGCGACTACGGTCAACGCCTACCTCGCCGAGGAGAGCATCGCCGAGCGCCACCGCCGGGGCCTGTTCGAAGGCCGCGCGCTCGACGACTGCGTGGCCCGCTACAAGAAGGCGGTCGACGACGGACTCCTGAAGATCATGTCCAAGATGGGCATCTCGGTGATCTCGTCCTATCGCGGCGGTTACAACTTCGAGACCATCGGCCTGTCGCGCACGCTGGTCGCCGAGTTCTTCCCCGGCATGCCGTCGCGCATCTCCGGCATCGGGCTCACGGGCATCCAGCGCCGTTCCCTCAAGCTCCACGGCGAAGCGTTCTCGCGCGAGGTCGTCGCGCTTCCCATCGGCGGCCTCTACCGCTACCGGCGCGGCGGCGAGGCCCATGCCTACGAGGCGGGCCTGATCCACACGTTGCAGACCGCGGTCGCGACCGACAGCTACCGGCTCTACAAGCGCTATGCGCACGGCATGGACAGGCGTCCGCCATTCGATCTGCGCGATCTGCTCGCCTTCAAGACGAGGCGCGCGCCGGTCGGCATCGACGAGGTCGAATCGATCACCGGGATCCGCAAGCGCTTCGTGACGCCGGGCATGTCCCTGGGCGCGCTTTCGCCCGAGGCGCACGAGACGCTCACCATCGCCATGAACCGGATCGGCGCGCTGTCCGATTCGGGGGAGGGCGGGGAGGATCCCGAACGGTTCCAGCCACGCGCGAACGGCGACAATCCGAACTCGCCGATCAAGCAGGTCGCCTCGGGCCGCTTCGGCGTGACCGCGGAATACCTCACCCATTGCCGCGAGCTCGAAATCAAGATCGCCCAGGGCGCCAAGCCCGGCGAAGGCGGCCAGCTTCCGGGCTTCAAGGTGACGGAAACGATCGCGAGGCTGCGGCACGCCACGCCGGGCGTGACGCTGATCTCGCCGCCGCCGCATCACGACATCTACTCGATCGAGGACCTGGCCCAGCTCATCTACGATCTCAAGCAGATCAACCCGGACGCCCGCGTCTGCGTGAAGCTCGTCAGCCAGGCCGGCGTCGGCACGGTGGCCGCGGGCGTCGCCAAGGCCAAGGCCGACGTCATCCTGATCTCCGGCCATGTCGGCGGCACGGGCGCGAGCCCGCAGACGAGCATCAAGTTCGCCGGCGCGCCGTGGGAGATGGGGCTCGCCGAAGCCAACCAGGTGCTCACGCTCAACCGGCTGCGCCACACGGTCGCCCTGCGCGTGGACGGCGGTCTTCGCACGGGCCGCGACGTGGTGATCGCCGCGATGATGGGCGCGGAGGAGTACGGCGTCGGCACCGCGTCGCTCGTGGCGATGGGCTGCATCCTCGTGCGCCAGTGCCACTCCAACACCTGCCCCGTCGGCGTCTGCACCCAGAAGGAGTCGCTGCGCGCCAAGTTCGAGGGCACGCCCGAGAAGGTCGTGAACCTCTTTTCGTTCATCGCCGAGGAGGTGCGCGAAATCCTCGCCTCGCTCGGCGCCCGTTCGCTCGACGAGATCGTCGGCCGGACCGACCTCCTGACCCAGGTGAGCCGCGGCAGCGAGGATCTCGACGATCTCGATCTCAACCCGCTCCTGGTCCAGGCCGACCCCGGCGGCCACCCGCGCCACCGCGCGGCCGGGGGACGCAACGAGGTGCCCGACACCCTGGACGCCCAGATGATCTCCGACGCCCGAGCCGCGCTGGTCGAGCGCGAGAAGATGCAGCTCGCCTACAACGTCAGGAACACGCACCGGGCCGTCGGCACGAGGCTGTCGTCCGAGATCGTCCGCCGTTTCGGCATGACGGGCCTGGCGCCCGGCCACATCACGGCGCGCCTGCGCGGTTCGGCCGGCCAGTCGCTCGGCGCCTTCGCCGTCCAGGGCCTCAAGCTGGAGGTTTTCGGCGACGCCAACGACTACGTCGGCAAGGGGCTTTCGGGCGGCGCCATCGTCGTGCGCCCGCCGGCCTCGAGCGGGCGCGCCTCGCAGCTCAACACGATCGTCGGCAACACGGTGCTCTACGGCGCCACGGCCGGCCGGCTCTTCGCCGCGGGTCAGGCCGGCGAACGCTTCGCCGTGCGCAACTCCGGCGCCGATGCGGTCGTCGAGGGCTGCGGCTCGAACGGCTGCGAGTACATGACGGGCGGCGCCGCGGTGATCCTCGGGTCCGTCGGCGCGAACTTCGCGGCGGGCATGACCGGCGGCATGGCGTTCGTCTACGACCCCGAAGACCTCCTGCCGCGCCGCATCAACGCCGAGAGCGTCGTCTACCGGCGTCTGGCGAGCGCCCATTGGGAGGGCGTCGCCAAGTCCCTCGTCGCCCTTCACGCGCGGGAAACCCAGTCCGACTACGCCATCAGGCTCCTGCGCGAATGGGACCTGCGGGTCGGCCGTTTCTGGCAGGTCTGTCCGAGAGAGATGATCGGGCGCCTCGCCCATCCGCTCGACGACGGAGAGGTCCGCGACACCGCCTGACGGGGATGACGGCGCGCGAGCGGCAAACAAGTCATGGCGATTCCGTCGAGGGCGGAAACGCTATAGCGTCGCGCGATGCGCGAGCTTTACCATCTGCCGCTTTCGCCCTTTTGCCGCAAGGTTCGCATCGCTCTGAAGGAGAAGGGGCTGCGCTTCGCGTTGAAGACCGAGAGAGTGTGGGAGCGGCGCGAGGCGTTCCTGGCCATGAACCCGGCCGGAACCGTGCCGGTCCTCGTGGAGGCCGATGGCGCGGTGCTGGCCGACAGCCGCGCCATCGTCGAGTATCTTGAGGAGATCCGGCCCCGGCCGGGTTTCCTGGGCGAAACGTCGGCGCTGCGGGCCGAGACCCGCCGTCTCGTCGCCTGGTTCGACGAGAAGATGTACGCGGAAGCGACCCGGAACATCCTCGGCGAGAAGGTCCAGAAACGGTATCGGGGCCGTACCGGACCGGACTCCGGGACGGTCCGGGCGGGTCTGGCGAACATCCGGGTGCATCTCGACTACATCGCCTGGCTCGTGGAACGCCGGGTCTGGCTCGCCGGCGACAGCTTCGGCCTCGCCGACATGGCCGCGGCGGCGCAGCTTTCCTGTATCGACTACCTCGGCGATGTCCCCTGGTCCCGCCACGAAGGCGCGCGGGACTGGTATGCGAGGGTGAAGTCCCGTCCGTCGTTCCGGTCCCTGCTCGACGACCGCTTGCCGGGTCTGCCGCCGGCGAGCCACTACGACGACCTCGACTTCCGGGCGGAGGCCGCCATCCGGCCATGACGACGCCCGCGCTCGATCCCGAACGTCTCCGCGCCAAGGCCCGGTCCCTCGGCTTCGACCGGGTCGGAATCGCGCCCGCCGAGGGTCGGGAAATCTGGCGCGACCGCCTTCGGAAATGGGTCGGCTCCGGCGCGGCGGGCGACATGGACTGGCTGGAACGGCGGATCGACGAGCGGGCGGACCCGAAGGCGCTCTGGCCCGACGCCCGAAGCGTGGTGTCTCTCGCCATGAACTACGGGCCGGGCCACGACCCGCTCGACGACCTGCGCCGCGACGGTCGCGGCGCGATCTCGGTCTACGCGCGCGGGCGCGACTACCACGACGTCCTCAAGAAGCGCCTGAAGGCGCTGGCGCGCTGGATGGCCGGAACGGCGGAATGCGGCGTGAAAGTTTTCGTCGACACCGCGCCCGTCATGGAAAAGCCGCTGGCCGCGCGCGCTGGCGTCGGCTGGCAGGGCAAGCACACGAACCTCGTGTCGCGCGACTTCGGATCCTGGCTGTTCCTGGGGGAGATCTACACCACGCTGGCGCTGGAGCCCGACCGGGCGGAAGAGGACCGTTGCGGATCCTGTCGCGCCTGTCTCGACATCTGCCCGACCGGCGCCTTCCCCGCGCCCTACAGGCTCGACCCCCGGCGCTGCATCTCCTATCTCACCATCGAACACAAGGGCCATATCGCCCGCGAGTTCCGCGCCGCCATGGGCAACCGCATCTACGGCTGCGACGACTGCCTGGCGGTCTGCCCGTGGAACAAGTTCGCGGCCGCCGCCCGCGAGCCGGCGTTCCTGCCGCGCGCCGAGCTCACCGCGCCCCGGCTCGCCGGTCTGGCGGCGCTCGACGACGCCGCGTTCCGCGCCCTGTTTCGCGGCAGCCCCATCAAGCGCGCCGGCCGCGACCGCTTCGTGCGCAACGTGATGATCGCGCTGGGCAACAGCTCCGATCCGGCGGCCGGCGAAGCGGCGGTCGCGCGTCTCGACGACGGCTCGCCCCTTGTCCGCGCCATGGCGGTCTGGGCCCTGGGCCGCCTGACCGACGCCGCCGCCTTCGCCCGGCGCCGGCGGCGACGCTACGACGCCGAGACCGACGCCGCCGTGCGCCGCGAGTGGGACGGAGGCGCCGCGTGAACCGGCTGTTCTGCTTCGGCCTGGGCTACAGCGCCCTCGCCCTGGCGCGCGGGCTTCTGAAGGAGGGCTGGACGGTCGCCGGCACCGCGCGCCGGGAGGCCAGGCGGACCGCGCTTCGCCGGGAGGGCATCCATGCCGTGCCGTTCGACGGAGACGAATCCGGCGACGGACTGGCCGAAGCCGTGCTGGGAGCGACACATCTGCTGGACTCGATCCCGCCCGGGCCGGATGCGGTCTGTCCGCCGCTCGACCGTCTCGCCGGCGTCGTCGCGCGGGCCGAGGAGCTGGTCTGGGTCGGCTATCTCTCGACGACGGGCGTTTACGGCGACCGCGGCGGCGCGTGGGTCGACGAGGCGACTCCGGCGGCGCCCGGTCTCGAGCGCGCCGTGCGCCGCGTCGCCGCCGAGGAGGCCTGGCTCACGATGCACGAGCGCTACGGACTGCCGGTGCACATCCTGCGGCTCGCGGGTATCTACGGCCCCGGCCGGGGCGTCCTGGAGCAGGTTCGCCGGGGACGGGCGCGTCGCGTCGTGAAGCCGGGACAGGTGTTCTCCCGCATCCATGTCGACGACATCGTGCGGGTGCTGCGGGCGTCCATGGCCCGGCCCCGGCCCGGGGCCGTCTACAACGTCTGCGACGACGAACCGGAGGCGCCCGACAAGGTCGTCGAATACGCCTGCGGACTTCTGGGCGTGGCGCCGCCCGCGCCGGTCGCCTTCGAGGACGCCGATCTCCCGGACATGGCCCGGAGCTTCTATGCCGACAACAAGCGGGTCCGGAACGATCGCATCAAGGACGAACTGGACGTGGCGCTCCGTCACCCGGACTACCGGTCCGGGATGGCCGCCGATCTGGCGGCTTCGCGCCGGACCTCCAGCAGCTCGTCGAGCGTCCGGCCTAGCCGCGCGAGGTCCTCGGCGCGCGACAGGCGGTGATCGCCGTCCTTGACGAGATCGACGACGACATCGTCGGTCGTCAGGCACCGCGCGATGCGCAGCGCGGTGTCCCAGGGCACGGCGCGGTCGCGCATCCCCTGCAGCAGGCGCACGGGAGCGTCGATTTCGAGCGGCGCGCGGAGCAGGAGGTTGGCCCGGCCGTCCTCGAGGAAGGCGCGCGAGAACGCCGTGGCGCCGTCGTCGTCCTCAAGGGAGACCGCGCCGTCGCGCGGCGTCGCCGCGCGCTGTTCGGCCGTCATCGTCCACCAGACGTCCTGGCTGAAGTCCGGCGCCGCCGCGACGCCGATCAGTCCGGCGACGCGCTCGGGGCGGCGGAGCGCCAGATTCAGCATGATCCAGCCGCCCATGCTGGAGCCGACCAGGATCTGGCGTCCTTCGGTCAGCGCATCGAACGCCGTGAGCGCGTCGTCGGTCCAGCGGCCGATCGTCCCTTCGCCGAAGGCCCCGCCGGAGCGGCCGTGGCCGCGGTAGTCGAAACGCAGGCAGGGCCGCCCGCGGTCCCGGCACCACCGGTCCAGGAAGCTCGCCTTGGCGCCGGTCATGTCCGAGGCGTAGCCTCCGAGAAAGACCACGCCGGCGCCGGTTCCCGGCGCCGTGAGGCAGGCCAGCCGATGGCCGTCCGGGTGGTCGAGCCACCGCGTTGTCGTGCCGGTTTCCGACATGGGGTATAGGGTCCGGGTTCGTCGGCGAGCAGGCTCCCACATAGCATGAATCGCGATCGGCAAGACCGAGGCCCGGTCATCCTGCAGGTCATTCCCCGGCTCGGAGTCGGCGGAGCGGAACGCGCGGCGATCGATGTTTCGCGCGCGATCGTCGCGGTGGGCGGCAGGGCGCTGGTGGCGTCCGAAGGCGGCGCGCTGGAACCGGAACTTCTGAGGACGAAGGCGACGCACATCCCGATGCCGGCCGGGTCGAAGTCGCCCTTCACGATTCTGCGCAACGCCGGCCGGTTGGCCGACCTGATACGCCGCGAAGGCGTCGACCTGATCCATGCGAGATCCCGGGCGCCGGCCGCGTCGGCGCTGAAGGCGGCCAGACGCACGGGCGTCCCTTTCGTGACGACCTTTCACGCCGCCTACAACTTCTCGAACCGGATCAAGAAATCCTACAACGCGGTGATGGCCAGGGGCGACCGGGTGATCGCCATCTCCGATTTCATCGCCGATCATGTCCGCGAGCATTACGCGGTGGGCGACGACCGCCTGCGCCGCATCCATCGCGGAATCGACATGGTGGGCTTCGACCCGGCGGCCGTCGGCTCCGAGCGCGTGGCCAGCCTCGCCGCGCGGTGGAACCTGCCGGACGGCGTGCCGGTCGCGATGCTGCCGGGCCGTCTGTCCCGCTGGAAGGGCCACGGTGTCATGGTCGAGGCCATGGCGCGCCTCGAGCGCGACGCCATCTGCCTCCTGGTCGGCGTGGGATGGGGCCGCGAAGGCCAGCGCCGCGAGCTGGAGAGGGCCATCGCCCGGCGCAACCTCGAGGGCCGCGTGGTCATGATCGAGGATGTGCGGGACATGCCCGCCGCCTACAGGCTGGCCGATGTCGTCGTCTCCGCGTCGGTCGCGCCCGAAGGCTTCGGGCGCGTCGCCGTCGAGGCCCAGGCGATGGGCGTTCCGGTGGTGGCCACCGACCACGGCGGGGCCCGGGAGACGGTCGACGCCGGCTCGACCGGCTGGCTGGTCCGCCCGAACGACCCGTCGGCCCTCTCCCGGGCCGTCGCGGAGGCCCTCGATCTGGACGAGGAGGCGCGGGTGAAGCTCGCGGCGATGGCGCGCGCGCGGGCCGTCGGCCTCTTCAGCCGGCCGGCGATGTGCGCCGCGACCCTCAATGTCTACCGCGAACTGATCGACTTCCCATGACGGCGAAGACGCCCGCCGCCTGGACCGGCGCCATCCGCCGCGGCGCGCGGCGGTCCCCCCGCTTGACTCGCCGGAACGCGCCACTAGGTTGCGCGCGCCCGCGAGGGACGCGCGCAACCCGAACCCGGAGTCGTCCGATCATGAGCGCCGAAGCGCAGCGCGCCCGCGTGGCGATCGCATTGCCCGACGGATCCGTGCGCGAGTTCAACGCGCCGGCCACCGGCGCGGACGTGGCGGCCGCGATCGGTCCCGGTCTGGCGAAGGCCGCGCTCGCCGTCAAGGTCGAGGGCGAACTGCGCGACCTCAAGCGCGAGATCGGGCGCGACGCCGCGGTCGAGATCGTCACGGCCGCGTCGGACGAGGCCCTCGATCTCGTCCGCCACGACGCCGCCCACGTTCTGGCCCAGGCCGCCAAGGAACTCTTCCCCGAGGTCCAGGTCACGATCGGCCCGGTGATCGAGGACGGCTTCTACTACGATTTCGCGCGGCCGGAACCGTTCACGCCCGCCGACCTGGAGGCCATGGAAGAGCGCATGGCCGAGATCGTCGAGCGTGACGAGCCGATCGCGCGCGAGGTCTGGGACCGCGCCGAGGCCGTCGCCCTCTTCGAGGCGCTCGGCGAGACCTACAAGGCCGAGATCGTCCGCGACCTGCCCGAGGCCGAGACGATCACGCTCTACCGCCAGGGCGACTGGATCGACCTGTGCCGCGGACCCCACCTGCCGTCGACGGGCAAGCTGCCCAGGGCCTTCAAGCTCATGAAGCTCGCGGGCGCCTACTGGCGCGGCGACAGCCGCAACGACATGCTGCAGCGCGTCTACGGCACGGCCTGGCTCGACGGGTCGCAGCTCCGGGAACACCTGACGCGGCTGGAGGAGGCCGGGAAGCGCGACCACCGCCGCCTCGGCCGGGAGCTGGACCTGTTCCATTTCCAGGACGAGGCGGTCGGGTCCGCCTTCTGGCACCCGAACGGCTGGCGGCTCTACCGGACGGTGCAGGACTACATGCGCCGCAGGCTCGACGCGGAGGGCTACAGGGAAGTCAACACGCCCCAGATGGTCGACAGGACGCTCTGGGAGGCGTCCGGCCACTGGGAGAAGTTCCGCGAGAACATGTTCACGGCCCGGACCGAGGACGATCGCGTCTGGGCGATGAAGCCCATGAACTGCCCGTGCCACGTCGAGGTCTTCCGCCGGGGCGTGAAGAGCTACCGCGATCTGCCGCTCCGCATGGCGGAGTTCGGCTCGTGCCTGCGTTACGAGCCCTCGGGCGCGCTTCACGGTCTGATGCGCGCGCGGTCCTTCACGCAGGACGACGCGCACATCTTCTGCACCGAGGATCAGATCGCGTCCGAGACGGTCCGCTTCTGCGAGCTGCTGGCCTCGATCTACGGGGATTTCGGTTTCGACGACATTACCGTGAAGTTCGCCGACCGGCCCGAGGTGCGCGCCGGCGACGATCCGGTCTGGGACCGGTCCGAGGACGCGCTCAGGGATGCGGCGGAGGCCGCGGGCCTCGCGCTCGCGCTCAATCCGGGCGAGGGCGCCTTCTACGGGCCGAAGCTGGAGTTCGTCCTGCGCGACGCCATCGGCCGCGACTGGCAGTGCGGCACGTTGCAGGTCGACTTCGTGCTGCCCGAGCGGCTCGACGCGAGCTACGTGGCCGAAAGCGGCGAACGCAGGCGGCCCGTCATGCTGCACCGGGCGATCCTGGGCTCGTTCGAGCGGTTCATCGCCGTGCTGATCGAGCACTACGCCGGCGCCTTTCCGCTCTGGCTGGCGCCCGTGCAGTACGCGGTGGCGACGGTCACCAACGAGGTCGACGACTACGCGGCGCGGGTGCACGGCATGCTCGCCGGAGCCGGCCTGCGCGGGATCCTCGACACGGGCGCCGACAAGATCGGCTACAAGGTGCGTCTGCACTCGACATCGAAGGTCCCGGCGCTCGTCGCGGTCGGGAAGCGCGAGGCCGCGGAGGAGTCGGTGTCTCTGCGCCGTCTCGGAAGCGGGGATCAGCAATCCCTTGCACTTGCCGACGCCATTCATAAACTCGCGGACGAATCGCGGCCTCCGGCCTGATGCGCCCCGGCCGCCAGCAAAGAGGAGTCGTCTAGATCGCACGCCCACGATACAGCATGGCGCCGCCCGAGAAATCCGGTCCGCGCGCCAACGAGGATATCCGCGTTCCGCAGGTGCGCCTGATCGGCGCCGACGGATCGCAGGTCGGCGTCGTCAACATCCAGGCCGCCCTGCGCGCGGCGGAAGATTCCGGACTGGACCTCGTCGAGATCTCGCCCAACGCCGATCCGCCGGTCTGCAAGCTGCTGGACTACGGCAAGTACAAATACGAGGCCCAGAAGAAGGCCAACGAGGCGCGCAAGCGCCAGAAGACCTTCGACGTCAAGGAAATCAAGATGCGGCCCGGCATCGACGACCACGACTACGACGTGAAGATGCGCTCGCTGATGAAGTTCCTGGGCGAAGGCGACAAGGTGAAGGTGACCATCCGGTTCCGCGGCCGCGAGCTCGCCCATCCCGAGATCGGCCGCAGGCTCCTGGGCCGCATCCAGGACGACGCCGAGGAGATCGCCAAGATCGAGGCGATGGCGAGGATGGAAGGCCGCCAGATGATCATGGTGATGGCGCCGAAGTAACGGTTTCCGGCGCCGCGCCCCTTGCATATCCCGGCGCGCGCGGATATAACGCGCGCCCGTTCCGGGGGGACCGCGCCCCGGGTCCCGTTTTTGTCAACGCCGGCTTTCGGACGGAGCCATGCCGAAGCTGAAATCCAAGAGTTCGGTGAAGAAGCGCTTCTCCTTCACCGGCGGCGGCAAGCTGAAGCGCAACCATGCCGGCAAGCGCCACTTCATGCGCCGCAGGCCCAAGCGGTTCATTCGCGGCACGCGCCGCGCCGCCGCGGTGGCCAGCGCCGACGAGAAGATGGTCAAGCGTCTGCTGGCCGGCGGCGGCTGACGTCGCGGCGGGTGGATTGAACCGATGGCGCGAGTGAAACGCGGGACGACGTCCCACGCCCGTCACAAGAAGGTGCTGAAGCTGGCCAAGGGATACCGCGGCCGGGCCAACAACTGCTACAGGATCGCCTTGGAGCGGGTCGAGAAGGCGCTGCAGTACGCCTATCGCGACCGCCGCGCGCGCAAGCGCGACTTCCGCGGCCTCTGGATCCAGCGCATCAACGCCGGCGCGCGCCGACACGGCCTCACCTATTCCCGGTTCATGCACGGGATGAAGCTCGCGGGGGTTGGGCTCGACCGCAAGATCCTGGCGGATCTCGCGGTGCGCGAGCCCGCTTCCTTTGCGAAGCTCTGCGACCGGGCCCGCTCGGCGGTCGAAAAGGCGGCGTAAGGCGCTCCCGTCGCGCCGCCGGTATCTTCCGGCCATCGACAGACGAGGGGGCGCGAGCCCCCTTCGTCATGTTTGGACTTCCCCGAGATGCAGGATCAGATCGACACCACCAAGAACGACACGCTCGGCGCCAGCGCGGCGGCGGACTTCGACGTCTTGACGCTAGAAGCCAAGCTGCTGCTGAAGATCGAGACGGCGACCGACCTCGGGCGCCTCGACGCCATCCGAGTCGACGCGCTGGGCAGGAAAGGCGACATCACCGGGCTCATGAAGCGGCTCCGCGGGCTCGACCCCGACCGGCGGCGCGAGATGGGCCGGGAGCTGAACAGCGCGAAGGACTCGGTGCGGGACGCCATCGAGGCCAAGAGGGCCGAGCTGGCGCGCGCCGAGATGGACCGCAGGCTGGAGGCCGAGCGGGTCGATATCTCGCTCCCGCCCCGGCCCGAGGCCCAGGGCTCGGTCCACCCCGTCAGCCAGGTGACGGAGGAGGTCGTCGCGATCTTCCGCGAGATGGGCTTCGCCGTCGCCGAGGGCCCCGACATCGAGGACGACTGGCTCAATTTCGGCGCCCTCAACATCCCCGACGAGCATCCCGCCCGCCAGGAGCACGACACCTTCTACCTGCCGGCCTCCGGAGAAGGCGGCCGGCCCGTGCTGCGCACTCACACCTCGCCCGTCCAGATCCGCCACATGCTCTCGAGCGAGCCGCCGATCCGCATCGTCGCGCCGGGCCGGACCTACCGCGGCGACAGCGACATGACGCATACGCCGATGTTCCATCAGGTCGAGGGCCTCGCGATCGACAAGAGCACGCACCTCGGCCACCTCAAGGGCTGTCTGCGCGATTTCGTCGAGGCGTTCTTCCAGGTCGAGAAGGCGCCCATGCGGTTCCGCCCCAGCTACTTCCCGTTCACGGCGCCGTCGATGGAGGTCGACATCGGCTGTTCCTTCGAGGGAGGGGAGCTGAAGATCGGCGCGGGCGACGACTGGCTCGAGATTCTCGGCAGCGGCATGGTCCATCCCAATGTGCTGCGCAACGGCGGGATCGACCCCGACGTCTGGCAGGGGTTCGCCTTCGGCCTCGGCATCGACCGTCTGGCGATGCTGAAGTACGGCATTCCCGATCTCCGCGGCTTCTTCGAGGCCGATCTGCGGTGGCTGCGGCACTACGGCTTCCGGGCGTTCGACGCGCCGACGCTCCACGGAGGGCTGGCCCGATGAGGATCACGCTCGACTGGCTCAGGCGCCATCTGGAGACGGACGCCGCGCTCGACGGGATCGTCGGGACGCTGAACCGCGTCGGGCTCGAGGTCCAGGGCGTCGAGGACCGCGCCGAGGAGCTCCGGCCCTTCACCGTGGGCTATGTGGTCGGGGCCGAACGGCATCCCAACGCCGACCGCCTGCGGGTCTGCATCGTCGAGACGGGACAGGGCGAGGTCCAGGTCGTCTGCGGCGCGCCCAACGCGCGCGCCGGCATGAAGGGCGTGTTCGCGCCGGCCGGCAGCCGCATTCCCGGCGCCGGCGTCGCTCTCGAGGAAAGCGAGATCCGGGGCGTGGCGAGCCGCGGCATGCTCTGCTCCGAGCGCGAGATGGGCCTGTCGGACGACCACGAGAGCATCATCGAGCTTCCCGCCGACGCCGAGGTCGGCGCGTCCTGGGCCAGGCTCGCCGGCCTCGACGATCCGGTCCTCGATATCGGCGTCACGCCGGACCGCGGCGACTGCTTCGGCGTGCGCGGCGTCGCCCGCGACCTCGCGGCGGCGGGGCTGGGCGCGCTCAGGCCGCTCGATACGTCCCCCGTGGAGGGCCGTTACCGGAGCCCGATCGACATCGAGCTGCGTTTCGACGAGGCCGCGAAGGACGCATGCCCGGCCTTCATCGGGCGTCACTTCCGGGGCCTGGAGAACGGATCCAGCCCGGCCTGGATGCGGCGCAAGCTGGAGGCCGTGGGCCTGAGGCCGATCTCCGCCTTGGTCGACATCACCAATTGGCTCACCCTGGACCTCGGCCGGCCGGCCCACATCTACGACGCCGGCAAGGTCAGGGGCGCGATCGGCGCGCGCCTCGCCGAACCCGGCGAGACCTTCGAGGCGCTGAACGACAAGACCTACGAGACCGACGGCGAGATGACCGTGATCTTCGACGAGTCCGGCGCGCTCGGCCTGGGCGGCGTCATCGGCGGCGTGTCGACGGGCGTCGACGGGGACACCACGAGCGGCTTCCTGGAGATCGCGCTCTTCGATCCCGTCCGCACGGCGGCCACGGGGCGCAAGCTGGGCCTCGTCACCGACGCCCGCCAGCGTTTCGAGCGCGGCGTCGACGCCGCCTTCGCGCCCGAGGGCATGGAAGTCGCCACCCGCCTGATCCTGGACATCTGCGGCGGCGAGGCGAGCGATGCGGTGACGGCGGGCGCGATTCCCGCCGCGCGCCGGACCATGACCGTGCGGCCGTCGCGCGTGCGGTCCCTGGGCGGGGTCGCCATCGACGGGTCGCGGGCCGGGGCGATCCTCGCCGGCCTCGGCTACGGGGTCGCGGACGCGGGCGAGGACGCCTGGATCGTGACCGTTCCGACCTGGCGGCACGACATGCAGTGCGAGGCCGACGTCATCGAGGAGGTCCTGCGCATCCACGGCTTCGACCGGGTGCCGATGGCGTCGCTGCCGCGCGAGGCGGCGGTCGCGCGTCCGGCGCTCTCGACGCGCCAGAAGCGGGTGGGCTGGGCGCGCCGCGCGCTGGCGGCCCGCGGGCTCGACGAGGCGGTCACTTATTCCTTCATCGCCTCGTCGGCCGCCCGCGCCTTCGGCGGCGGCGACCGGGGCCTGACGCTCGTCAACCCGATCTCGTCGGATATGGACGCGATGCGCCCCTCGGGCCTGCCCGGGCTCCTGGCGGCTGCGGCGCGCAACCAGGCCCGCGGCCTGGCCGACTTCGGCCTGTTCGAGATCGGTCCCGTCTATGGCGGGACCGGGCCCGGAGACCAGAAGACGGCCGTGGCCGGCCTCAGGATCGGCCGTTCGGGACCGCGCCACTGGAACCGGGCCGACCGCGCAGTCGATGTCTTCGACGCCAAGGCCGACGCCCTCGCCGTGCTGGACGCGGTCGGCGCGCCGGCCGGGACCCCGCAATCGGCCGCCGAGGCGCCGGACTGGTACCACCCCGGCCGCTCCGGCGTCCTGCGCCTGGGGCCGAAGGTCCTGGCGGCCTTCGGCGAGCTCCACCCGCGGGTTGTCGCGGACGCGGACGCCTCGGGTCCCGTGGCCGCTTTCGAGATCCGTCTCGAGGACGTCCCGGAGCCCAGGGCGGCGACCGTCGCCCGCCCGCGCCTCTCGGTCTCGCCCTACCAGCCCGTCCGGCGCGACTTCGCCTTCGTGCTCGACGCGGGCGTGTCCGCCGAGCGGTTGGTGCGCGCCGTCCGGGGCGCGGCCAAGGCGCTCGTCCGCGAGGTCGGCGTCTTCGACCTCTACGAGGGCGAGGCCCTGGGGGAGGGCCGCAAGTCGTTGGCCGTCGCGGTCACGCTGCAGCCGGTCGACGCCACCATGACCGACGGGGAACTGGAGGCCGTCTCGGACAGGATCGTCGCCGCCGTGGCCAGACAGACCGGCGGCGAGCTGCGGGGCTGAACGGGTCCCGCTGGGATATCGCCGGCCGCATGACCGCCCTCGACCGCATCCGCAACGTCGCCATCGTCGCGCATATCGACCACGGCAAGTCGACCCTGGCCGACCGCCTGATCGAGCTGTGCGGCGGGCTGGACCGGCGCGAGATGCGCGGGCAGGTGCTGGACGCCATGGACATCGAGCGCGAGCGCGGCATCACCATCAAGGCGCAGACCGCGCGCCTCGACTACGTGGCCGAGGACGGGCGGACCTATCTCGTCAACGTCATCGACACGCCCGGCCACGTCGACTTCACCTACGAGGTCAGCCGCAGCCTGCGCGCCTGCGAGGGCGCGCTGCTGATCGTCGACGCCACCCAGGGCGTGGAGGCCCAGACCGTCGCCAACGCCTGGCTCGCGGTCGAGGCCGACCTCGAGATCCTGCCCGTCATCAACAAGATCGACCTCGCCGCGGCCGACGCCGGCAAGACGCGCGCGGATATCGAGGAGGCGGTCGGGATCGCCGCCTCGGACGCCATCGGGGTGTCGGCCAAGACCGGCGAGAACATGCCCGCCGTGCTGCGGGCCATCGTCGCCGGACTGCCGCCGCCGAGGAGCGCGGGCGGCGACGCGCCGCTCAAGGCGCTGCTCGTCGATTCCCGGTACGACCCCTATCTCGGCGTCGTCATCCTCGCGCGCGTGATCGACGGCCGCCTCCGCAAGGGACAGCGCGTGCGCATGATGGGAACCGGCGCCGCGCGCGAGATCGACCGGGTGGGCGTCATGACGCCCAAGCCCGCGCCGGTGGACGCGCTGGGGCCGGGCGAGATCGGCTTCTTCACCGCCGCCATCAAGGACATCGCCGAGTGCCGCGTGGGCGACACCATCACCGACGACCGCGCGCCGGCGGCCGAGGCCCTGCCGGGCTTCGAGCCGAGCGTTCCCGTGGTCTTCTGCGGCCTCTATCCGGCCGACGCGGCGGACTACAACGACCTGCGCGACAGCCTGGGCAAGCTGCGGCTGAACGACGCGAGCTTCCACTTCGAGCCGGAGACCTCGGCGGCGCTGGGGCTGGGCTTCCGCTGCGGCTTCCTCGGCCTGCTCCATCTGGAGATTGTCCAGGAGCGCTTGGAGCGGGAGTTCGGCCTCGACCTCATCGCCACGGCGCCTGGCGTGGTCTACCGCGTGACGCGTGGGGACGGGGAGACCTTCGAGCTCCACAATCCCGCCGACCTGCCCGATCCCGTCCTGATCGGGCAGGTCGAGGAGCCGTGGATCCGGGCCACGATCGTGGCGCCCGATGGGCGTCTGGGTGCCGTGCTGCGGCTGTGCACGGACAAGCGGGGCGAGCAGGTCCAGCTCACCTATGTCGGCGGCCGGGCCATGGCGGTCTACCGCCTGCCGCTGGCCGAGGTCGTGTTCGACTTCCACGACCGGCTGAAGTCGGCGACCCGCGGCTACGCCAGCTTCGATTACCGTCTCGACGGCTACCGCGCGGGCGACCTCGTGAGGATGGACATCCTGGTCAACGGCGAGGCGGTCGACGGCCTGAGCGCGATCGTCGAACGTTCGCTCGCGGAAGGGCGCGGCCGGGCCGTCTGCGAGAAGCTCAAGGACGCGATCCCGCGCCAGCTCTTCAAGGTCCCGATCCAGGCCGCGATCGGCGGCCGGATCGTCGCCCGCGAGACGATCCCGGCGTTACGGAAGGATGTGCTCGCCAAGTGCTACGGCGGCGACGTCAGCCGCAAGCGCAAGCTGCTCGACCGGCAGAAGAGGGGCAAGAAGCGCATGCGCCGGTTCGGCAACGTCGAGATCCCCCAGGACGCCTTCCTCGCGGCGCTGAAGCTGGGGGATTAGAGGCCGAAGAGACTGGGTTCCGAAGGGTTCGGCCGGCCCGAGCCTGCCGAAGGGGACGCCCTTCGACGCGGGACTCCCGCGGGGCGCTCTCCTCCGAGCGTCGTTCCGAAACGTAAGGCAAACGGGCCATCCGTGTCAAGAACAAAATAAAAACACCCCTCCGGTTCCGGCGGAAGGCGCGGAGCCGCCCGCCGCCTTGCCCTGCTCCGGCCGCGCGGCTAGGGTCCGCCGCCCGAGGAGGGGTGGCCGAGCGGTCTAAGGCGCACGCCTGGAAAGCGTGTTGGGCGCAAGCCCTCGCGGGTTCGAATCCCGCCCCCTCCGCCAGACCGCTCCACCGGGGTCTTCACAGGTGCCACATGATCGTCGGAAACGAGCAGCCGGTCTCCGATGCGGGAAGAAATCGGTTGAATTACCACTTTGGCTTTGGTATGTACGATACGCTTGTCTTGAGAGGCGTTACAAATGTCAATATTGCATCTACCTGCGGCTAAAGTGCGACAGGGTGATCTGACTTTGTTTTCGACAGCAATCAAGGTCAAAACTTTAATCCAAGATTGTTTTTACTCCGTCGAAACTTTAGATTCGAGTAAATCAGGTGATTCCGGGTACCAACGTCTACTCAACCAAGCACGAGCTAGGAAACTCTCTGACTACATCGTGAAGGGACAAGAACATCAAGATGCGTTTCTGCCCACATCAGTATTTTTGGCAACTGACAAGGTTCTCGACTTTGACTCAACCACAAATATAATCAGTTTCGATACGACTACCGTAGGGCCATTTAGTGTTGTAGACGGACAGCATCGTTTAGAAGGTCTGAAAATGGCCGCCAAGAAGGATGATCGGGTTCTCGAATTTGAAGTTCCTGTTAATATCGCCGCAAATCTACCAAAGCTCCATCAAATGTGTCACTTTTTGATCGTCAACACGACACAGAAAAGTGTTGATAAAGCGGTGGAACAGAGAATTATGGCCCGATTGACCGAGGCTGTAGATGTTGAAGATATTCCAAGTTTGCCGAAATGGATCTTAAATGTCGTGGAGAGAGGGGAAGTTGAAAAGTCTCTTAGATTTGTGGATTTTTTGAATGAGGAGCCAAGTTCTCCTTGGAATAATAAGATAAAAATGGCAAACGACTCATCACCAAACATGATGATAAATCAAGGTTCATTTGTGAAAGCGATTGTCAAATATGTTCTGACTGCAAACAATCCAATTGCTGTAATAAACGATTTTAATAAGGAACGTAAGATATTTCTCAACTATTGGAAAGCTATTGCTGATCTTATCGACGATGGAAACGCCTCAGTCCTTTATAGATATAATGGAGTAGAATTGTTCTGTCGGTTTTCGATTCCATTTTTCACAAAACTTCAAGAGGATCGCAGCTTCACCGTAAGTGCGATGAAAAATCTTCTTTCGAAATGCTTTGAAAATGTTGAAGGCGAGTTCTCTGGTGTTGGGCATCCTCAATGGTGGGCAAGAGGCGGGAAGGCAAGTGGGCTAAACGCGGGAGCTATAAACCACGTTGCTCAAGAAATGACCAAAGCTCTGCACAAGTTATCAATATCTTCTGAGATTGAATTATGAATGTTCAATATCTTGATCCTTGCCCGAAACAAGGCGACAGAGAGAATTTCCGTCGTGATCGCCAGCGATTTATTCCTCAAGATTCTGGATGTTATATTCTTGCCTCGTTTCAAAGAAAAGTATTGTATGTGGGCTTAACAAAGAATTTGAGACGACGTTTTGGTGAGCATTTGGATGATCCTGAAAAAATGTCCGTGACTAAAGAGGGAGCAGTGGTTTTCTTTTATTGGCTTGAATGTCAAGACTTGGAAAAAGTTGAAAGAACTTGGCAAAACCAGTGCGAATTGAAGGATGGTGTTCTTCCTATTCTTAACAAAGCAAGATCACCAGTTTCTGTTTGAGAAGCTATCTTGGCTGTATGTGTCGATGCCTGTGGCATGAGTGAGTTCATAAAAAATTTCGTCACTAAAGTGTCGAGATAGATCTTTGTTCGTTTCGAATCTTCTTTCCAAAAACTGCGCATACGTCGGGCCGCGCGAATGTCGCCGCTTTGCGCGCCGCGACGGCGCTTAGCTGCGCGGCGATGCGGGCTTCGATCCGTTCCCCGTTTCTGTTATCCGCCGCCATGCTCGATGCTTCTGCTTCGGCCATTGCTCCGGCTCCGCGATCTCTAGCCCCTCGCCGCGCGAACCTCCGCCAAGTGTTGCGCCGAGACCCTATGGCGCGTCCGTCCTTGACGGGAGCGCCACGGCTTTTTGTCGCTCGCGGCGTTCCCGCGCGGGAGGCCCGGTCGGGGAGGCCGTCCGCCGCGAGCGAAACGAGGCTGGAGCGTTATCGTGCGAAGCGGACGAGCCCTAAAGCACGCCGGCTTGGCTTTCGGGCAGAATCTGGCCGCCGTCCACGACGATGGTCTGGCCGGTCACGTAACGGGCCTCGTCGCTGGCCAGGTAGAGCGCCGCGTGCGCGATGTCCTCGGGCGCGCCGAGCTCGCCCATGGGGATCGCGGGCGCCATCGTGGCCTCGTGCTCGCGCGCCTCGCGCGAACCGGGCCGGCGGATCAGGATATTGCCGGGTTCGACGGCGTTGATCGTCACGCCCTGTCTGGCGACCTCCAGGGCCGCGGCCTTGATGAAGCCGTTCACGCCGGCCTTCGAGGCGCAGTAGTGGCTCCACCCGGGCATGGCCACCCGCGGGCCCGAGATCGACGACGTCACGACGATGCGGCCGTACTTGCGGCGGGTCATGTGGGGCAGGACAGCCTTCGCGATCAGAAAGAGGCTCTTGAGATTCGTGTCGAGCACGCGGTCCCACTCGGCCTCCCTCATCGTCGCGATCGACGACGACGGGAAGACGCCCGCGTTGTGGGCGACGATGTCGATCGCGCCGAGCCGTTTCCGGGCCTCGGCGATCGTCGCCTTGACCCGCGCCGCGTCGGCCACGTCCGTTTCCATCGCCCAGGCCTGTCCGCCGGCCCTCGCGATCGCGCGGGCGACCGCCTCGCCGCGGCTCACGGTGCGCGTGGCGATCGCGACCCTCGCGCCCTCCCTCGCGAAAACCCTGGCGATTCCCGCCCCGATGCCGCGCCCGCCGCCGGTCACCAGCGCGGTCCTCCCGTCAAGCCGTCCGCCCATGACGCTTCTCCTCTCCCGGCGCCGCCGCCGCGCCAGTCTGGGCGAAGGGAAGGGCCGGGCCAAGCCCGCGCCCGGCCTTCAGGTAGAGCGCGCAGGCGGTCGAAGCCCGGAACGTTGTCGCCATGCCGGCGGGATGGCGCAGCCAGCCGCCCGGGCCGAGCTCCGCGCCCCCGGCCTCGAGGCGGCCCTCCATCACGAACGCCTCGGTTCCGCCCGTTCCGTCGAGGCCGAGCCCGGCGCCGGCCTCGATCCTGAGAAGCCGGACGGTTTCGGGACGGCCCGCGGCGCGGTAGAGCGTTTTCTGCGTCACGCCGGCGGCCCCGGCCGGCTCCCACGCCATCCGGTCGGTCCCGATCGCGATCCGCCGGCGGCCGAGGCCGGGATACTGCCGCAGCTTCACGAAGAGCAGGCAGCCCTCCTCGGAGAACGGGCTGTGCTCGAATCCCTCGGGATTGAGGAGGTAGCTGCCCGCGGGATAGTCGCCGGTCCGGTCCGAGAACACACCGTCGAGCACGAGGATTTCCTCGCCGCCGGGATGGGGATGGGCATGGAACCCGCCACCGGGATCGTACCGCACGACCGAGGTGACCCGGCCGGCCTCGGCGGGCCCGATGCGGTCGAGCCGCTTGCGCCAGACGGTGGGGCTGGGGCTTGCCTCCCAGTCCATCGACGCCGTGTCGACGACGACGGGCCGGGCGATGTCGTCGTTGAGGCCCCGGTTCATGCTCTCTCCTCGATCTTCCTCGCGCGGACTATGGCGTCGGGACGGCTCCACCGCCAGATCGCGGTTGGACGGCGCGCCGGTCTGGGGCAGCGTTGCGCAGCGGTTTCAGGGGAGCGGCGCCATGAGCGGGCTGTTCGCGTTCGCCGAATACGAGGCGCGCTGGTCGGGCGTTCTGGCCGGCATGGCGGAGAAGGGCTATCGGGCGGCGGTCGTCTTCGGCCGCGGCGGCGGCTCCTACGACCGCTGCGGAGATGTGCTCTACCTCACGAACCACTACTCCTGCGCCTCGGGCCAGGAGATCGACAACCGGCTCAACACGGCGCGCTCCTTCTCGGCGGCGATCCTCGAGCCGGGAGAGGAACCCGAGCTGATCGTCGATGAGCCCGGCCCGCGCCGGGAGCTTCTGAGCGTCGAGCGGGTCAGCGGTCACAACGATCCGATGTCGGCGGTGGGCAGGGCGCTCGCCGCGCGCCGCCTCGACGGTCCGGTGGCGCTTGTGGGCGCGGACGTCCTGCCCCTGAAGTACTGGCGCCTGGTCGATGCCGCCGCGCCCGGCGTCCGGTGGGTCGAGGACGAGACGCTCGTCCAGCGCGTCCGCCGCATCAAGAGCCCGGCCGAGATGGAGCGCTTCCGCGAGGCGGGCGAGATCGCCACGCGCTCGCTGAACCTTCTGATGGAGGGCCTCGTGGGCGGCGCGTCGGAGGCCGGGGCGGTGGCGGAGGCCATCCGCGAGCTGCGCCGCTCCGGCGCGGTGTGCCAGATGATTCCCGTGGCACATGGCGCGCACATCTCCCGCTGGGCGACCGATCCCTTCACCGGCGCGGGCGCCGCGACGCCGGAACCGGGCGACCTCGTGCGCGGCTGGCTCGACAGCATCGTCTTCCAGGGCTACTGGCTCGATCCCGGGCGCACGGCGGTGGCCGGAGGCAGGCCCACGGCCGCCCAGGCGAGCCTGATCGAGAACTGCGTCGCCATCGTCGACGGCGTGATCGGCGCGATCCGCCCGGGCGTCCGCGTCCACGAGGCGGCGGAACTGGGCGACCGCCTCTCGGAGGCGTTCCGGGATGGCGCCAGCCAGATGAACGAACAGTGGCCGCTCTACGGCCACGGCACGGGCCTCTACTGGGAGCACCCCTACATCGGCGTCGGGATGTCGGAGCCCGGCGACCGCTTCGAGGCCGGGATGGTGCTCGGCGTCGAAGCCTTCCTCCACATCGACGGCCTCGGCACCGCCGCCCACGAGCAGAACCTCATCGTCCACGAGGACCGGAACGAGATCATCACGCATTCGCCGATCCGCTGGTGGTGACGCGGACAAGCCTAGGCCGCGGGCAGGCGGTGGGGCAGCACGGCCCTTGCCGCCGCGATGTGCTCGGGGCCGAGGCCGCAGCAGCCGCCGATGGCGCGGCATCCCGCCTCGAGATAGCCCAGGGCCTCCCTGGCGTAGTCCTCCGGCGCGATGACGCGGTCGAACCGCCAGTGGGGCATGACGAACGCGCCGGAGTGGGGATAGGCGAAAAGCGGGCCGGACCACCGGGTCTTCAACGCCTCCAGCGCCGCGGGCGTGGTGGCGATGTCGCTGTGCATGACGCCGGCGGCTTGCGCGTCCGCGATCAGGCAGGCGTCCATGACGGCCTCGAAGGACAGCGTCTGGCGCTCGCTGAAGCCCATCACGCGGCCGTCCTCGACGCGGGCGCTCAATCCGAGCCACACGGGGAGCCCGGTCGCCACCGCGCACTCGGCGGCGATCGGCGAGACGCTGTCGTCGAGCAGCATCTCGCAGACCAGAAAATCGCAGCCCCCCTCCGCCAGCGCCTCGGCCTGGGCCGTGTAGCTGGACCGCGCCTCCGCTTCGGTGGGCAGCTTGTCGAGGTCGAGTCCGGCCCGGAAGCTGGAGAGCGAGCCCGCGACATGGACGGGGCGGTCCGCCCCGGCCTGCTCGACCGCCTCGCGCGCCAACCCGCAGCCGGCGCGGTTGAGACCGAGCGTCCGGGCCTCGTCGAACCCGGCGTGTTTCAGGACATGGGGCGCGGCGGCGTAGGTGTTGGCGATGACGATATCGGCGCCGGCCTCGATGAACGCGCGGTGGATGCGGCGGATCGCGTCGGGCGCCGTCTCCAAGGCCGCGCCGGCCCACGCTTCGCCGTCCATCCCGACCCCGCGGCGCTGCAGCTCCGTGCCCATGCCTCCGTCGATGACCAGGATGTCGCCGCCGTCCAGGCGATCCGTCACGCTCGTCATGGCCGTCCCATCCTGGACCGGGGGGAGGGACGCTGTCACCCGCCGCGCCGGCGCGGCCCGCGGATCGCGGCCCGCGCGAACCGCGCGACGGCGTCGAGCGCGCCGGTCATGGCGGCCTCGCGGGAGAGTCCGCTCTTCTTGCGCGGCGCGAGGTCGTGATCGCCGTCCTCGATCCAGTGAAACGCGATGGCGTCCGAGAGCGCATAGCCGGACACCTCCTCCCGGCCGCCGAAGGCGTCGCGGGTTCCCTGGACGAAGAGCGATGGCGTACGGATCCCGGCGAGATGGCCGATCCGTCCGCCGGGCGGCCTTCCCGGCGCATGGAAGGGGAAGCCCAGCGCCACGAGCGCGGCGACGCCCGCCTCGTCGGCCAGGAGGCTCGCCATCCGCGCGCCCATGGATTTCCCGCCGATGACGAGGGACGACGGCGCGCCCAGCGTGGCGATCGCCTCGCGCCAGGTCTCCAGCAGCACCGGCGACCGGTCCGGCGGCCGGCGTCCGTCCGGCGCGCGGCCATGTAGGGGAATTCGAACCGGACGCACCGCAGGCCGCGACCGGCGAGGCCCCGGGCCGCCCGGTTCATGAAATCGCTGTCGGCCGGCGCGCCGGCGCCGTGGGCCAGGACGACGGTCGCGTCGGCGTCGTCGGGGCCGTCCGTCAGGAGGTCAGTCGCCACTGGCGACGCGCCGCTCGCCGCGCGTGCGCGCGAAGAGCGCGTCGAGCTCGTCGCGGACGGCATAGAAGGCCTGAAGCTCGGCGCCCTCGAGGATTTCGCCCGACGGCAGGTTCACGTCGAGCGGATTGATCTGCTCCCCGTTGACCAGGACCTCGTAGTGCAGGTGCGGCCCGGTGGAGTTGCCGGTGTTGCCGACATAGCCGACCACCTGGCCCTGGCGCACGCGGCTGCCCTTGCCCAGTCCCCTGGCGTAGCCGCTCATGTGGGCGTAGGCGGTCTTGTAGGCGCCGTTGTGGCGGATGCGGATGTAGTTGCCGTAGCCGCCGTTCCAACCCAGCCTCTCGATCGTCCCGTCTCCCGCGGCCACGATGGGCGTGCCGGGCGGCGCGCCGAAATCGAGCCCCCTGTGCATGCGGGTGTAGCCTCCGAGAGTCCGCATGCCGTAGACCGACGTGATCCGGGCGCCGTCGATGGGGGTTCGCAGCAGCGCCTTGCGCACGCTCTCGCCCCTGTCGTTGAAATAGTCGATGAAGCCGCTCTCGGGCGTGAAGCGGTAGATCGGCAGCGTCGACCCGGAAAGCCGCATGGTGGCGTGGAGCGGCGGGCCGTGGCGCACCGCGCCGCCGTCCTCGCCGACGAATTCCTCGTAGAGCAGCTCGAAGCCGTCGCCGGGCCGGATCTCGCGCTGGAAGTCGATATCGAAGCTGTAGGCGCGGATCATCTCCGCCAGCACGTTGGGCGGAACGCCGCCGTCGAGCGCGGCCTGGTACAGGCTGGTCTCGATCCGGCCGGCCGCGACGACCAGCCGCAACTCCACCGGAAGCTCGATCAGGCGCGAGACGAAGCCTTCCCCGTCGCGCGCGACCTCGATCCGCTCGCCGGCCCGCGGGTTCAGGGCGAGGCCCAGGAGGCCGCCCTCGCCGGTCGCGACCTCGACGATCTGGCCGGCCCGGATGTCGCGCGGGTCGAAGACGGCGCGCAGGGCGCCGACCGCCTCGCCGGCCTGCATGGGGTCGACTCCGAGATCGAGAAGGCCGCGCATGAGGGTTCCGCCGGCGGCGATCTCGATCGACGTGAGGATGTCGCCGCCGGCGTCTCCGGGGCCGGGTTCCGTCTCCGCCAGGGCGACGGCGAAGTCGGAGAGATCGACATGGCCGCTCGCCGGGCGCGGCGCGTAACCGCCATCGCGCCGCCGGACGACGGCGACGACGCCGCCTTCGGGCCGGTCGAGCGACAGGGCGATGACATGGACGCCTTCGCCGTCCTCGTCCGTGACGACGACGAGCTCCAGGCCCGGTTCCAGGTTGGCCGGGTCGACCGTGTCGGCCAGCGTGTTGACGATCCGGCCGATCTCGCGGCCGTTGGAGGTGATCTGGCGCAGGAGTCCGGCGATCGTGTCGTCCTTGCGCGCCGTGAACCAGATTTGTTCGGCCCGCGCCGAAAGCTCGAGGCGGCTTTCGGCTTCGCCCGCGGGCGCCGCGCCGTCGTCCGTCCGTCCATCTTCCTCGACCGCGGGGCGCGACGGAGCGGCGAGGCCGGTGTTGAAGGCCGGGTTGATCGGGACCGTGGTCCGCCCGCCGGTGAAGGCGTCGCCCCGCAGGTCGGCCTGGACATAGAGGTTGTCCCCGATCTCGATGCTGACCGTGATCAGGGCCGCGCCACCGGTGTCGCGGTCCTCGAACGCGAGCCTGACCTCCTGGCCGATCTGCATCCGGCGAAGATCGTAGTGCGGTCTCAGCGCCCGGATAGCGAGATCGGCCTGGCCGCGCCCGGCGCCGGCGCGGAGCAGCAGCGACATCAGCGTGTCGCCCGATTCGACGGACAGCCGTTCGATGCGGAGCGGGCGGCTGAAGTCCACGAATCGGGACGCCCCGGCGACCGCCGGTTCCGCCTTGCCCGCGACATCTTCGGATGCGGCGCGTTCTTCGGGCGCGGCGAGCGCGATCTGGGACAGGTCCGAGACGCTGCTCCCCGCGAACCCTCCGTCGCCGGGAAGCCGGCTGACCAGAACGACGCCATCGTCGCCGGCGTCCAGGATCACCATGCCGAGAACGTTGAAGCCCGATCCCGCGGGTCCGGCGGTGCGCACGATATGGAGCTTGTGGCCGATCTGGAGGCGGCGGGGATCGAAATGGCGGGCCAAGGCCCGCGCGGCCTCGTGCGCCTCGGTGACGGTCGCGCCGGTTTCGACGACCAGGTCCATGATCGTGTCGCCCTGGGCGATGGTCATCCGTTCGGTCCGCGCGCCGTTCGCGGCAAGCGCGTCGACCGCCGAGGCGATGTCGAGGACGCCCGCCGGCGCGATGGCCGGGGAGGGCGCCGTGAACGGGGCGTCATGACGATAAGACGCGAAGCCGCCGGAGGTCCGGCGCTCCGCGATGACGTACCGGCCGTCGGCGACCGTCAGGCTCATCGCGGCCAGCGACGTATCCGCGCCGCGCCCGGAGAACGCGACCTGGAGCTTCTGGCCGATCTGCAGCGAGGTCGGATCGACCAGTTTCGTCAGCGCGCGGATCGCGAGGTCGGCCTCCCGTCTCGTCGCGCCGGCGCGGACGGCCAGCCGCATCAGGGTGTCCCCGCGGCGCGCCTCGAGCTCGCGGACCGCGAGGCCGCTCTCGGGATGGGGCGCGTCCGGCGGGACCGCCGGCCCCAGCAGGGCGCCGCCCGGCGGTTCGTCGACGCGATCGGCCACGAAACCGCCCTCGGCGACGCGGCTCGCGACCGCGTAATCGGCGTCGCCAAGCGCGACGCCGACCGCCGCCAGCTCCCGGCGTCCGTCGTCGAGCGTGCGGAACACGGCGGTCACGGTCTGGCCGGCTTGCAGGCGCGTGGGGTCGTAGATGCGCTCCAGGGCGTCGATCGCGCCGTCGACGTCGTCGGCGTCGCCGCCCGCCTCGACCAGCAGGGCGATCAGCGTGTCGCCCCGGGCGACCTGGAAGGTCGCCTTCGACAGGGACGCGCCGGCCGTCCACGCGCCGCCGACCGGCGCGTCCCGCGTCGCGCCGCCGTCCGACCGCGCGGACGCCGGAGCGAAACCGGCGGCGGCGACCGAAGAGAGCGCGCCGATCAGTGCAAAGACGGCCGGATGGGGCGCCATCGCGGTCTCCTCGAGCGTGAATCGCCGCGGGCGGGGTGGACCGGACTCGATTCCCCGCGGGCCCGCTCCCTGGTTTCCCTTGCCGGGCCGGCGGCTAACTTGGTGAAGCGACGGATGCTTGTCAACGGGTCGTGGGGAAGGTGGAAAAACCATGAGATTTCAAAGGCTTGTGGGCCGTCATGCCGTTTCGGACGGAGCGTCCGCGGCGGCGCGGCGAAAAAGCTCCCGAAGGTGTTTGACATTGTTCCGCCGGTTTGCGTATAACGCGCGCCCCGCTCCTCGGGAGACCAAGGGCGGCGCCGCTCGACGCGGCCAGCTGTTTGACAAGTGAAGAGAAGGAAGAGATGCGTGGGCGGCGGTGCGCGATGTACCGCTCGTACATGCCGATGTACCGGTCACGCGTCTTGAGTTGGGGTCGAGAGACCCGAAGCAAGTCAGTCAATGGATCCCAGAGATCCTTTGAGCGTGACCGAACACGCGCATGTTCGTGCCGGATGAAGCGCAAGCTTCGACATCGAACTTGAGAGTTTGATCCTGGCTCAGAACGAACGCTGGCGGCGTGCCTAACACATGCAAGTCGAACGAAGGCTCCCCTTCGGGGGATGTCCTGAGTGGCGAACGGGTGAGTAACACGTGGGAACCTACCCTAGTGTGGGGAACAACTACGGGAAACTGTAGCTAATACCGCATACGCCCTACGGGGGAAAGGCTTCGGCCGCACTTGGAGGGGCCCGCGCCGGATTAGCTTGTTGGTGGGGTAACGGCCTACCAAGGCTGCGATCCGTAACTGGTCTGAGAGGACGATCAGTCACACTGGAACTGAGACACGGTCCAGACTCCTACGGGAGGCAGCAGTGGGGAATTTTGCACAATGGGGGAAACCCTGATGCAGCGACGCCGCGTGGGTGATGAAGGCCTTAGGGTTGTAAAGCCCTTTCAGCAGGGAAGATGATGACGGTACCTGCAGAAGAAGCCCCGGCTAACTCCGTGCCAGCAGCCGCGGTAATACGGAGGGGGCTAGCGTTGTTCGGAATCACTGGGCGTAAAGCGCGCGTAGGCGGCTGGGAAAGTTGGGAGTGAAAGCCCGGGGCTCAACCCCGGAACCGCTCTCAAAACTTCTTGGCTAGAGACTTGGAGAGGTGGGCGGAATTCCGAGTGTAGAGGTGAAATTCGTAGATATTCGGAAGAACACCGGTTGCGAAGGCGGCTCACTGGCCAAGTTCTGACGCTGAGGTGCGAAAGCGTGGGGAGCAAACAGGATTAGATACCCTGGTAGTCCACTGCTGTAAACGATGGGTGCTAGACGTTGGGGGGCATGCTCTTCAGTGTCGCAGCTAACGCATTAAGCACCCCGCCTGGGAAGTACGGCCGCAAGGTTAAAACTCAAAGGAATTGACGGGGGCCCGCACAAGCGGTGGAGCATGTGGTTTAATTCGACGCAACGCGAAGAACCTTACCAGCTCTTGACATGCCTGTCGCGGGACCGGGAGACCGGTCCCCTCAGTTCGGCTGGACAGTGCACAGGTGCTGCATGGCTGTCGTCAGCTCGTGTCGTGAGATGTTGGGTTAAGTCCCGCAACGAGCGCAACCCTCACCTTCAGTTGCCATCGGTCCGGCCGGGCACTCTGGAGGAACCGCCGGTGACAAGCCGGAGGAAGGCGGGGATGACGTCAAGTCCTCATGGCCCTTACGGGCTGGGCTACACACGTGCTACAATGGCGACTACAGTGGGATGCAATACGGTAACGTGGAGCCAATCCCTAACGGTCGTCTCAGTTCGGATTGTCCTCTGCAACTCGAGGACATGAAGTCGGAATCGCTAGTAATCGCGTATCAGCATGACGCGGTGAATACGTTCCCGGGCCTTGTACACACCGCCCGTCACACCATGGGAGTTGGCTTTACCCGAAGCCGGTGCGCTAACCGCAAGGAGGCAGCCGACCACGGTAGGGTCAGCGACTGGGGTGAAGTCGTAACAAGGTAGCCGTAGGGGAACCTGCGGCTGGATCACCTCCTTTCTAAAGGAACGCCGTTCGGATGGCCGGATCCTCCGGCCATGGAGCGCACTCCTTCAAGCAGCGGCGCATCGCCGCCTTCGCATCTCTTCCGGTTTCGACAGGTCTGCCCGAGAACGCCTGGGTGGGAGACGACATTCAGGGCCTGTAGCTCAGTTAGGTTAGAGCGCACGCCTGATAAGCGTGAGGTCGGTAGTTCAAATCTACCCAGGCCCACCACCCCGCCACGGCGCGGCGGGGGGTGTAGCTCAGTCGGGAGAGCGCCTGCTTTGCAAGCAGGAGGTCATCGGTTCGAGTCCGTTCGCCTCCACCATTCCTCTTCAAAGCGGCGCCGGCGAGGCGGCGGACCCGATCGGACAGACTTCTCTTTGACATCGTATGGGGACGTGATTGACGCAAGCGGATGCTCGCCCGGCCTTTGGACGGGGGCGTGTCCGGTTTGCGGTGTGGTGCTCCAGCGCGGGCTTCGGCCTGCGCGTGGGAGCTCGCTGAAGATCAAGCGCAAGAAGGGCATTCGGTGGATGCCTTGGCACCGGAAGGCGATGAAGGACGTGGCACTCTGCGATAAGTTCCGGGGAGTTGAGAGCAAACTTTGATCCGGAAATTTCCGAATGGGGAAACCCGGCCCTTAGGGGTCATTTCTGGCTGAATCCATAGGCCAGAGAGGCGAACCCGGCGAACTGAAATATCTCAGTAGCCGGAGGAAAGGACATCAACCGAGACTCCGTCAGTAGTGACGAGCGAACGCGGACCAGGCCAGTGGCCTCCGATCGAAAACCGGAACCGTCTGGAAAGGCGGGCCGTAGTGGGTGATAGCCCCGTACGGGTAAGTCGGTCGGAGGTCCCCGAGTAGGGCGGGACACGTGAAATCCTGTCTGAACGTGGGGGGACCACCCTCCAAGCCTAAGTACTCTCTGGTGACCGATAGTGGACAAGTACCGTGAGGGAAAGGTGAAAAGCACCCCGATGAGGGGAGTGAAACAGAACCTGAAACCGGATGCCTACAAGCAGTCGGAGGGGAACGCGCGGTTACGGCCGAGCGGCGCCCTGACGGCGTACCTTTTGCATAATGGGTCAGTGACTTGGTGTCTGCAGCAAGCTTAAGCCGTTAGGTGTAGGCGCAGCGAAAGCGAGTCTGAACAGGGCGATCAGTTGCAGGTATCAGACCCGAAACCGGGTGATCTAGCCATGGGCAGGTTGAAGGTGCGGTAACACGCACTGGAGGACCGAACCCACGTCTGTTGAAAAAGGCGGGGATGACCTGTGGCTAGGGGTGAAAGGCCAATCAAACCCGGAGATAGCTGGTTCTCCGCGAAAGCTATTTAGGTAGCGCGTCGTGTCTTGCCCTCGGGGGTAGAGCACTGGATGGGCTAGGGGGGAGCGATCCTTACCAAACCTAACCAAACTCCGAATACCGGGGAGCACAATCACGGCAGACAGACTATGGGTGCTAAGATCCGTGGTCGAAAGGGAAACAGCCCAGACCGCCAGCTAAGGTCCCTAAGTCATGGCTAAGTGGGAAAGCATGTGAGACGGCCAAGACAACCAGGAGGTTGGCTTAGAAGCAGCCATCCTTTAAAGAAAGCGTAACAGCTCACTGGTCTAGACAAGCTGTCTTGCGGCGAAGATGTACCGGGGCTCAAGCCATGCACCGAAGCTGCGGACGCGCCTGGCGCGTGGTAGCGGAGCGTTCCGTAAGCCTGCGAAGGCGGACCCGCGAGGGCCGCTGGAGGTATCGGAAGCGAGAATGCTGACATGAGTAGCGACAAAGAGTGTGAGAAACACTCTCGCCGAAATCCCAAGGGTTCCTGCGCAAGGTTAATCCGCGCAGGGTGAGCCGGCCCCTAAGGCGAGGCCGAAAGGCGTAGTCGATGGGAACCAGGTTAATATTCCTGGGCCTGCCAGAAGTGACGAACACCGTAAACGGTCCGGGCTTATCGGATTGCTCCGGGCCGTGAGGGTGTTCCGGGAAACAGCTCTGGCTTACAGACCGTACCCGAAACCGACACAGGTGGGATGGTAGAGCATACCAAGGCGCTTGAGAGAACGATGTTGAAGGAACTCGGCAAGTTGCCTCCGTAACTTCGGAAGAAGGAGGCCCCGCCCCGGGGCAACCCAGGGCGGGGGGCACAGACCAAGGGGTAGCGACTGTTTACTAAAAACACAGGGCTCTGCCAAGTCGCAAGACGACGTATAGGGTCTGACGCCTGCCCGGTGCCGGAAGGTTAAGAGGAGAGGTGCGAGCCTTGAATCGAAGCCCCGGTAAACGGCGGCCGTAACTATAACGGTCCTAAGGTAGCGAAATTCCTTGACGGGTAAGTTCCGTCCTGCACGAATGGCGTAACGACTTCCCCACTGTCTCCAACATCGACTCAGCGAAATTGAATTCTCCGTGAAGATGCGGAGTACCCGTGGTCAGACGGAAAGACCCCGTGCACCTTTACTACAGCTTTGCACTGGCATTAGCGATTGTTTGTGTAGGATAGGTGGGAGCCTTTGAAGCGTCGGCGCCAGCCGGCGTGGAGGCAGCCTTGAAATACCACCCTGATGATCGTTGGTGTCTAACCGAGGCCCGTGAATCCGGGTCCGGGACCCTGCATGGTGGGTAGTTTGACTGGGGCGGTCGCCTCCCAAAGAGTAACGGAGGCGCGCGAAGGTGGGCTCAAGCTGGTCGGAAATCAGCTGTCGAGTGCAATGGCATAAGCCTGCCTGACTGCGAGGCCGACGGGCCGAGCAGAGACGAAAGTCGGTCATAGTGATCTGGTGGTTCCGCGTGGAAGGGCCATCACTTAACGGACAAAAGGTACGCCGGGGATAACAGGCTGATACCGCCCAAGAGTCCACATCGACGGCGGTGTTTGGCACCTCGATGTCGTCTCATCACATCCTGGGGCTGAAGCAGGTCCCAAGGGTTCGGCTGTTCGCCGATTAAAGTGGTACGTGAGATGGGTTTAGAACGTCGTGAGACAGTTCGGTCCCTATCTGCCATGGGTGCAGGAAACTTGAGAGGAGCTGTCCCTAGTACGAGAGGACCGGGATGGACGCACCTCTGGTGTACCGGTTGTCGCGCCAGCGGCACCGCCGGGTAGCTATGTGCGGACGGGATAACCGCTGAAGGCATCTAAGCGGGAAGCCCCCCTCGAAACCAGGTTTCCCTTGAGAGCCGTGGAAGACCACCACGTCGATAGGCCAGGTGTGGAAGCGCGGCGACGCGTGAAGCTAACTGGTCCTAATCGCTCGATCGGCTTGATCTTCGTTCCGCGGGCCCTCGCGCCTGGGCTCTTG
The DNA here is from genome assembly GCA_958295695.1 of uncultured Alphaproteobacteria bacterium. Classification (GTDB taxonomy): domain Bacteria; phylum Pseudomonadota; class Alphaproteobacteria; order SP197; family SP197; genus SP197. The sequence goes on from OY282363.1 coordinate 816,905, forward strand.
AGTCCGCGCTGGACCACCACATCGCCATGCGTTTCCGAACCGTCCGCGAGCGGCTCCCGGCGGGAGCGGTCTCGTCCGGCGGCGCGTTTCGACAGCCTGGTGGCTCTGGCGGGGGGCCTCCACCCGATCCCATTCCGAACTCGGCCGTTAAATCCCCCAGCGCCGATGGTACTGCGTCTCAAGGCGTGGGAGAGTAGGTCGCCGCCAGGCTTTCGAAACCTGCCGCCGGCCCTCGCGGCCCGGTGGCGGTCACGTCTTCTACGGTGTGTGATGCGAGCTCGATGCGGGGTGGAGCAGCTTGGTAGCTCGTCAGGCTCATAACCTGAAGGTCGCAGGTTCGAATCCTGCCCCCGCTACCATCGCAAGCCCCTGGAAACATTGCCGTTTCCGGGGGCTTTCTCGTTTCGCTGAGACTCAATTCTCTCGGGTTGGCAAACGATTGGCAAACACCGGGAAGCGAAGTCCAGCGTCGTCGAGCGAGCGTTTGACGCCAGTTCACTCACGGACCACGCGATTCCAGCGTGTGTTTGCCAGCCTGAGATGTTCTTTCTATGTTCGGTACACGGATGGGCACAGCGAACACAAGCGCGCGAACGTTTCGGCGCGGCCACGATGGTAGCGTCGCTCGGCAAGATCGCCTCGCCGGCGCAGGGCGTGACCTACTACGAGCGCGACGGCTACTACGCCAGGGGACGATCCCGCGTACCGGGAGGCGAGCGCTTGGGCGGGCAAGGGCGCGGCAGCGCTCGGTCTCTCGGGTCCGGCAGCCGAGACCTTCACAGCGATCCTCGAAGGCAAGGTGCTGGCCGCCTCGCGCTTGGGTTAAGCAGGGTCGGGACGGCAACATCCATCACCGGCCAGGGCGGGATGTCATCCTGTCGATGCTCAAATCGGTCTCGTTGATCACCTGATGATGAAGCGGATTTGGCTTGCACACCACAAAGCATAAAATCAAAAATGGTCGGGATCGGCCGGTGTGACCATCGCGATGATCTCTGCTCAGTTCCCCTAAGAACAGGATGAAATATGACGATCACCCTCGAAGTCTGGGAAGACGGTGCTGTCTTCCGATATCCGGAGAGGCACGATGACGCAGTTCAGGAGCTGGACGATCTCCTTGATCGGGACGACGCCGGGCAGCTCAGCCCCTCCCAATATCTCACCAAGCTGCGGGATCTCGTCGCCCGTCATCCTGAATTTATCGATGGCCACGCGCATCTCGGCTCCGCTTTGTACAACCAGGACAAGCCAAAACGCGCGTTGGACGCTTACATGCGCGGCTTTGCACTAGGTGCGGAGGCCATCCCATCCGATTTCCATGGCATGATCGAATGGAGCTATCTTGAGAACCGCCCTTTTCTGCGCGCCGCGCATGGTGCCGTTTTCTGCCACCTGCGGCTCAGGCAGAACCGGAAGGCCCTGTCGCTCATGGAGAAGATGCTGGCGTGGAACCCCAACGATAATCAGGGTATCCGATACATCATCGGTTCCGAATATCTACGTGCAGGAGACGAGGATAAGGCCGGCGCCGTCTTCGAGGCCGAAGGCGCGAACTATCCACCTTACCGGTACGAGCTGGCGCTGCTGCTGCTACGGCAGGGCAAGCACACAGCGGCGGCGACCAGCCTCCGACATGGGTTCATCGATAACGGTTATGTCGCGGAAATCCTTTGTGGGACTCCCGATCCCTTGCCGCTTGCGATCTGGCATGGCTCGAATCTGGCCGAGCCCGAGCTGGCACAGGGCTATGTGTCACAATACGGCGATCTTTGGCATCGAACTGCGGACGCGGTGGCCTTTCTGCGATGGCTGCATACTCATCCGAAGGTCATGGCTGAGCGCGCCGCTATCCTTGAATGGAAGGAGGCTCTTCTCTGGGAGCATGATTTCGAACGGCGGAGGTTGATCTGCGAAAGAGAGGAGGCCGCGTCGAATAGGATCGACGACTGTCTGTCGGAGGAGATTGTTATCGAGAACACGGATTACTACGGACGTTCGGTTTCCCCTTGGCTCCATTCGGGAATGCGCTCACGACCGTGATCCGGGCATCCAAGCGCCCCGCTGACGCCGACCCGGTCGTGAGCGGCGCGCTGTCAGTGGGGTGTTTGTCACCCCGTTATGTTCTTTCTATGTTCGAAGCATGGATGGGCAGGGCGAACAAGCGCATGCGCGTGCCGGGGAGTCGCGATGGTAGCGTCGATCGGCAAGATCGCGTCGCCGTCGCAGGGTGCGAGCTACTACGAGCGCGACGGGTATTACGCCAGGGACGATCCCGCGCACCGGGAAGCGAGCGCTTGGGCCGGCGGGGGCGCGGCTGCTCTCGGGCTGTCCGGTCCGGTCGATCCCGACACCTTCACCGCGATCCTCGAAGGCCAGGTTCCGGGTGGGCGACAACTCGGCCGCCGCGACCGGGACGGCGACATCCATCATCGGCCGGGCCGCGACGTCACGTTGTCGGCCCCGAAGTCGGTCTCGCTGATGGCCTTGGTCGACGGCGATGCGCGGATCGTGGCGGCGCATGACAAGGCCGTGGGGCGCACGCTCGCCTGGATCGAGAAGAACGCGATCGAGACCCGGATGCAGGATCCAGCCACGGGCGCGATGATCCGCGCCGGCGGGCAGAAGACGGTGGTGGCGACGTTCCGTCATGACACCTCCCGCAACCTCGATCCGCAGCTTCACACGCACTGCGTGATCGCCAACATGGTCCAGGGCGGGGACGGCAAGTGGCGGACGACGGTCGACGACGGGCTCTACGGGGGCAAGATGGCCATCGGGGCGATCTACCGGGCGGAACTGGCGCAAGGTCTTTCCGGGCTTGGCTATCGCATCGAGAAGACGCATGGGGACGGGCGGTTCGAGATCGCCGGCGTTCCGCGCGCCGTGATCGAGGCGTTCTCGACGCGGCGGGCGGAGATCGAGGCGGCGATGGCGGAACACGGCCTCGGCGAGACCCGCGACAACCCACATCTCGCGGCGCGCGCCAACCTGATGACGCGGGCGAGCAAACGCGACGTGGACCGGGGCGATCTGGGGCGCGCCTGGGAGCGCCAGGCGACGGAACTCGGCTTCTCCGCCGGGGCGGTACGCGAGAACGCGCGGCAAGCGGAAAGAGAGCGCCCGCCGGCCGATCCGTTCGCGAGCCGCGACGCCATCGCGACGAATGCGGCGTCCTGGGCGGTGGCGCATCTGAGCGAGCGCAACGCGGTGTTCGGCCATACCGATCTGCTGGCGGCGGCGCTGAGCCGCGAACCCGGCGCGATCACGGTCGAGGCGGCGGAACGCGCCGTCGCGGAACTGGAACGGCGGGGCGGTCTTCACGCGGCGAAGGATCTCGACCGCGGCCGGTGCTGGACCACGGATGCGGCGATCGCGCGGGAATCGGAAACCATCGCCCTGATGCGGGCGGGACAGGGCGCGGGAAAGACGATCGTGCGCCGCTGGATCGCGGAAACCAGGCTCCACCGGGGCCGGCTCACCGAAGGTCAGAAGGAAGCGGTCAAGGTTGTGCTTGCGAGCAAGGACCGGGTGGTCGGGGTGCAGGGCTACGCCGGGACCGGCAAGACGACGATGCTGAACCGCCTGCGCGCGCTCGCCGAACATCGCGGGCACAAGGTCATGGGCCTCGCGCCCTCGGCCTCGGCGGCGAAGACGCTCGACGAGGAATCCGGGATCGCATCGGAGACCCTGCAACGGTTCCTCGCGCGCCATGAGGGGATCGCGCAAGGCCGGGGCGCGGCGAAGGGGTTGCGGAATCTGCGTGCTTCCTTCTCGAAAACCATCCTGGTGGTGGACGAGTCCTCGCTGGCGTCGAGCGAGCAGATGCGGGGTTTGCTCCGGATCGCGACCGCGCTTCGCCTTCCCCGCGTGGTCCTGGTGGGCGACGAGAAGCAGCTCGACGGGGTGGACGCGGGCAAGCCCTTCGCGCAACTGAAACGCGCGGGGATGCAAACGGCGGCGATGGACGAAATCCTCCGCCAGCGCGATATGGAACTGAAGGAAGCTGTTCGCGCCAGTCTCGCGGGCGAGGTGAAGACCGCCTTCGCGAAGCTCGGGGATCGGGTCTCGCAGGTGGACCGGGACTATCTCGGCCTCGATACGGCCGAACGCTGGCTTGAACTGTCTGCGCGACCGCGCGAGGCGACGGGCGTGATCGCGCCGACACGGGCGCTCCGCGACGAGATCAACGAGACCGTCCGTGACCGCCTGATCGAGGAAGGGGCGGTCTCCGGTCCCGCGAGACAGGGCGAGAAGCTGGTGTCGCGCGGCCTGACCCGCGCCGAAATGTCCCGGGCCTCGAACTACGCGGCGGGCGATACGGTGGTCTTCACCCGCCGCTACAAGACGCTCGGGGTCGAAAAGGGTGACGAACGCGAGGTGGCGAAGGTCGATCGCGAGGCGCACACGGTTCATCTCAGGGACGGCCGGGGCAACATCGTCGAATGGCAACCTTGGCGGGTCGCGGGCGCGAAGGGCGGGGTCGAGATCTACCGGAGCGAGGCGATGGAGCTTCGCGCCGGCGACCGGGTGCGCTTCACGCGCAACGATCCCGTCTCCGGTCTCGTCAACGGGCAGGTGGCGGAAGTGGAATCTATCGACCGGGACAGCATCCGGTTCCGGCTCGAAGACGGAAGCTCGATGAATCTCGCGAACAACGACCCTCAACTCCGTCACCTGGACCGGGCCTGGGCGTCCACGGTTCACGCCTTCCAGGGCCGGACCGTGGACCGGATTATCGCCGCGATGCCCTCGGGGCATGCGCACCTGACCACACAGAAAAGCTTCTACGTCGCCATCAGCCGGGCGCGCGACCGGGCCGAGTTGGTCACCGACGACGCGAGGCGGCTCGCCGACCGTATCGAGAAAGCGACCGGCGAGCGGGTCGCGGCGCTCGACGCCGCGAAGAAATACGTCGTCCTCGTCGTCGAGATCGGCGGGGAACAGTCTCTCGAAAAGGACGGCGAACAGGTCCGCGAGGGCCGAGGCGCGGCGGAGCGGGCCCGGGAAGCGGGCCGTGAACCGGAGTGGGAGCGCGAGGTCGGACACGGAATCGAGCGCGGGATCGACCGGGAACCGGATCGGGAATCGCCGGACCGGACCGCTCGCCAGGACCGGGAGGCTCCCGATTCGAGAGGTCGCGCTCGCGAAACCGAACGCGGACACAGCCGCTCACGCGAGTCCGAACGCCGGACCGAACGCGAAATCGCTCCCGAACCGAAGCCGAAGTCGGTCGATATGGACTTCGGTCTGTAGCGGACCGCGCCCGGTCCTGGCCAAGTCCAGTACGAAAGTTGCGTCGGCGGAACACCGGATCGCCTCCCGGCCTTCGCAAGATCGGGACGCGACCGCGCCAGACCGGAACGAAACAGAGCATGGAATCGGTCCGGTCCCGGCCGAATGCTCGGACCCATTCGAGCCAGATCCGCTTCTTTCCGGCTCCGCTTCCGGCCGCGCCGATCGTATTGCCGCGCACGTCTGTCGGGCGAGGCATCCGTGTCGCGTGTCCGCCTTATTGTCCCCCTCTCATGACTGGGCGCGTCTCCGCGCGCGACCGATTCGGTCGCACCGTGGGAAACAGGCTCTTCCCCGCCCCTGCCGGCGGCCCGCCGCAAGACGTGGGGGCGCCGCCCAAGGCATTGATATCGTTGTGGGAAACCAGACCGATATACAACCGATATACAGGCGCCACCAAAATGCGACGCACTTTCCCATGAACGCCGGGACGCCCTCCGGCGGCTCCGGCGTAGCGAAGCGCAACGGGTCGCCGATATGACGCGACATGCACCGGGGTGCGGCAGGTGTGAACGACCAACGCCGACAGGCGTAGGAAACTGGCGCATGCCGAGAGAAGCGATCGGTCGGGCCCGGCGGGGACGGTAAGGCCGAGGCTGGAGCGACGCTTGAGTGCGTTGCCGCAACATGATACCGAATTGATGGCAAGCGGTTGGGGAGAATGCGATGGCGACGATCAACGTGCGGCGACTGAACGACGACGTGGTCCGACGCCTCAAGCGGCGGGCCGCGGAGAACGATCGCTCCCTGGAAGGCGAGGCGCGCCACATTCTCGCGCACGCGGTCGAGGACGACATGACGGCGAAGCGCGCCTCCTTCCGGGCTCTGGCCGCGCAGCTGCGGCGGAAGACCGAAGGGCGCGCGCAAACGTCCTCGGAGGCCCTGATCCGGGAGGATCGTCACAGCGGCCATCGCGCGGTCTAATGCGTCTGGTGGTCGACGCCAGCGTGGCGGTCAAATGGCTGGTCGCGGAGGACGGCTCGGACGCGGCGGATCGCTTGTTGACGGACGACGACTTGCATGCGCCGCGTCTGATGGCGTCCGAGGTCGCCAACGCGCTGTGGCGCAAGGCCCGGCTGGGCGAGATCGAACGCGGCCAGGCCGGCACACTGACGGCCGCCCTATCGGAGATGCCCGTTCGCTGGAGCGCGGACGAAACGGTGTGCGCCGACGCGGTTCGTCTGGCGGTGACGCCAGAAGATTGTATGGGGACGTGAAGCCGACACGACCGTCAAGCCGCCTGCCGTGACCGGTGAAGACAGGTTTCGATACCGCCCAAGCACCTTTACGCTGTCGTCGCGGAACCAACCTCGACTACTTCCGGAGTCGGGCCAGAAATGATTCCGCAGGCGTCTTGCCGGCATTCGCCGGAAGCGATGGTTAAAGAGACGAGATCGTCGACCCCGCGGATCTTGCTGCCATCCGCAAGATACGAGATTCCGCGATGCAGGTGTAGGCGGAACTGCCGGGAGACGGTTTCGGGATTGAGGGGAAGCCCGTCGCGGCAAAGCCGCTCCTTCAGGATCGCCATGTAGAGGTCGGCGCGGTGTCCGCCGAAGACCCGCCAAGTCATCTCAACGTTGCTGTCGAGCGGGATATCCGTCTCCGGTGGAGCGCCCTCCTCCGCGAGCGACAGGCAGAAGCCCCAGCGGCACAGCACGTTCCAGTGCGGAATGCCCGTCGTCCGCTTCAGCTTGATCAGTTGGTCCTTCGCCCGCTGCGAGACCCTCACGTTTTCGATCGCCGTCATACCGCCTTCACCCCCCCGAAATACCCCTCCGCGATCCACGTGCTGCCGCTGGCGTCGTCGTAGTCGAGGCGGTAGCTGCGGCCGACATAGGGCCGGAGCTTCTCGAGATGCGTGCCGACAATCTCCTCGTCGGTCGAAAACAGCAGAACTTGGTGGCTCGCGAACGGAAAATACCGCTCGATGAGATGTGTTCTGTGGCTGGCGTCGAGCCGCCCGAGCGGCGTGTCGATGGCGGTCGGCAGCGGCCGTCCCGAGGTCTTCGCGAGGCCCCACAGCAGTGCGATCGCGAGGAGTTGGCGCTCGCCTGCGGACAGGCGCTCGGCACCCAGCTCGCTCCCGTCGCGGCCGTAGAGTGTGAGCGCGAAGGACTCGGGGTGGATCGCGAGGCGGGTCACGAACGACGCCTTCCGGAGCAGCTGCCGGTAGCTATCGAGGACGAGCTGCTCGATCCTGCGCACGTGGCGCTCAATGACAACCTTTCGGAACGCGCCCAGCGTTGTCCTGGCGTGTGCCGCGTGCCGCAGGATGCGGCGGCGGTCTTCACGCAGCCACTCTTCCTTCGCGTCAGCCTCGAGGAGGCGGGACAGCGCTTGCTCCCCGCGCTCGATCTCGCGGACGAGGCGCTCGGTCTCGCTCTTCATCGCCGCTTCCTCCGCCTCAAGGACAGCGATCTTGGCGATCAGTCTGTCTCTCCGGCGCACCGCTGCGGCGATCGTGTCCTCGCCCGGGACGCTGGCGCGCATCGTGCGGAGGTGTTCCACCCGCACTCCGTCTTTCCTCCACCGCTCGAGCTCGCCACCCACGACCCGCGCCGTCCCCGCCAGTCTGCCGTCGAGGATCTCGCGGAGATTGGCCCGCGCATCGGGCGGCAGATCGAGGACCGTGCCACGCGCGCCGGTCTCGCGGCGCGCCTCGCGGTCCGCACCGAGATAGGCCGCGACGGCATCTATGTCGTCGCGACCTATCCCACACTCCCGCAGGAGCTCAAGCAGCGCCTCGTCGCGGGTGCCGAGGATCGCGAAAACCTCTCGCGACCGGCGCGTCTCCTCCTCGGAGAGATCGCGTTCCCGAACCGCATCGAGGAGGCTGCCCGCTACTAGGAGCGGCAGGTCGCCCGCCGCCAAGTCGCGTAGCCGTGCGGCACTATCGCCGAGCGCCCGCTCGGCCTCGGCCAGATCGCGCTCGATCTCGACACGCTTCTCGTAGAGTTCACCGCCGAGCTTCCGGTACTCGTTCTCGGCCGCCCGGAGCGCCTTCCGCGCCGGGTCGATCTGATTGGTCCTGAGCCCCGCCTGCTCCTGCCTCAGATCCGAGAGCCGCTCGCGCAGCTTTTTGAGCGACGCCTCAGCCTTCTCAATCTCGCCGCGGCTCGGATCGTCCTTTTCCTCGCCCCGCTTCCGGCGCTGATAGGTCTGGATATCCTTGTCGAGCTGGTCAACGACATCAAGCCCGAGCAGATTGTGGATCGCCGTGCCGATCAGTCGCATGGAGCTATCTTGCGCCGCGTAGCCCTCGGCCTGCTCGCCGTCGAACAGAAACAGGTTGGCGATGTTGGGCGGGATCAGGTCCTCGACTTGCGTGATCCAGTGCTCGGCCAAGCCATCATCGCGCTTCTTGTTTTTTAGCACCTCGAAATGCTCGCGATACCCGTTGCCCCCGGGTCGCCACGATCGGTGCAGCCGAAACCGGTCTTCCTTGCCGTCCACGGTGTGGCGGAAAGAAAGCTCGATGGCGGCCTCGCGCGTCCCCGAGCCCCGGTGGACGCTGCGGGACAGGTAGTCTTGGTAAGACAGCCCGTTCCGGTTCGAGATCCTAGCGTGCGCCCCGTACAGGCAGAGCTGCATAGCGTCCAGCAGCGTCGTCTTGCCGTGGCCGTTGAGGCCGCCGAACAGGACGATGGGGCGACCGTCGCCGGGCGGCGTCAGAGCGACCGCTTGGCGCTCGGCGTAGAGTCCGAAGTTGTGGAGGACGATCTCGTCAAGGATCACGGCGCGGCCGCCTCCTCGTCGACCGGCAGGTCGCGCGTCTCCTGGATCATCGGGTCGTTGCGGCCGAACGCCCGCTCGCGCGCCTCGTCGATCGACCTGCGCCGGGACAGTGCCCGCTCCGTGGCATCCTCCACGCCCTCGTAGAAGTGCCTGTGGAACGCCCGGTCGATCGCCTCGAAGAGTCCCGCCCTGCGCAGCATCGACTTGTACGTCTTCTCGACCGACAGGAGTTCCCGCACCATCTGGTAGTGATGCTCATCGCCGCCGCAGATTTCAGCGAGGGCCTCCATCTCGGGCCGGCCGAAGATCGGGTTGTCGTCGAGCCTGCGGCCCGGATAGGGCTCGCCGGCCGCCTCCTCATAGATACGCGGCAGGTCGTCCTCGATTTCGTGCTTTTCCACGACCCAGATGCGGCGGATCTCCTCGAGCTCCGCGCGGCTGACGAGCTCGATGTCGCGCACCTCGGCGGGGCCGTGCTCCCGGATATGGCGTTGGGCGCGGAGGACTTTGCGGAGCCAGTCAGCCCGGACTTCCTGCCTGTAGGGGCCGGGGATGGGGCGTCCGCGGAACAGCTGGACCGCGCCGCTCATGCGCCGGAAGTCGCGGAGCAGCCGGTCCCCGTCGGCCGTCTTGGGCGGATCGAGCTCGTTACGGAGTTCGAGGAGCGGCAGCATCCACTCCTTCTCCTCGTCGTTCCGGATCATGGCCTGCATGGATTTGTCCTTCTCGACGAGCGTGCAGACCCAGCATCCGAAGCGGCTGTCGCCACAGCTCGGCGTCGTCGTGTCGACGACTAGCGGACACTCACCACCCTCGGACGCCCCTTGGTACATGGTCAGCAGATCCTTGTTCCGATAGCCCCACGGATTGTCGATCTGCATCAGGAACAGCCACACGTCGTCGTTGCTCCAGTCCTCGAGCGGCGTGTAGACGAAGGAGTTGGGAAGGCTGCCGTTGGGGCTCAGCTTCTCGCGGACGCGCCGGCGCTCGAACTTCTCCATGACCTGCGCCCGCTTTCGGCTCTCCGCCTTGCGCGAGCCAAGGACGAGGATCGCCTCACCGTGGCTTTGGACGACCGAGCTTATGAAGCTGGTCGAAGGCAGGATCTTGAGGCGCTCCGTGCACCAGCGGAACTTCGGCCGCGGTGCCGGATAGCCGCGTCCAATGAGGTTCACCCAGAACGTGTTCTCCTGCTCGGGTGTCAGGCGGTGGGCCTGGAGCGGCAGCCCCTGCTTGCGAGCGGCTTCTCCCATCTTCTCCAGCGACTTCGAGACCCAGAGCGCGACGATGGGGTTCTCGACCAGAGTGTCGGTGCTGATGACGTGGACCGGCTTCGTCAGTTGCTCCTTCGGCAGCGCCGCTAGCGCGAGCCAGACCAGCTGCAGGGCGGCTGTCGAGTCCTTGCCGCCGCTGTAGCCGATCACCCATGGGATATGGTCGTTCTTGTAGAGCGCAGTGACCTCGTCGAGCAGCCTTGCGACGGTCTGCTTGAAGCCAAGCTGCTCGAAGGCGGACATCGCCCGCCCGAACTCAGATCCCGTCATGGCCATGCCTCGCGAAAGCGTCCTCGATCCGCTGCTCGTCGGGCGTTAGCGGGAGCCCGAGGCGGGTCTTGATAGCGTTGGCGGTCAGCAGGACGTTGTTCTGGGACATTCGGACCTTGCCTGCCAGCAGCGCCCGACCATCCCAGAGGTTGCCGTTGTCGCGTCTCCAGTCGATGTCCGCGATCCTCCCGATCTTGTCGGGCCAGTCCTTGGGGTGTTGCTGGATAAGGGCGTTCCCGGTCCGGGCCAGCGCCTGCAGCACGACGCCGTGGGTGTGGATGTAGTCGGTCCTGATCTCGCCAGCTGTGGCGCGTCCCGCCCGCACATGTTCCCACTCCCTGACGTGGCGGGCAACCGCCTCCCAGAAGGCGAGCGCGAGCTCAGCTGCCTCCTGTGGGTCCTCAAGGTCGAAATCCCTCAGGAGTTCGCCGGTCGCGTTGTAGATAGCGCTCAGGGTGAACAGGCGTCCCGAGCGCCGCGAGAGCGTGGTTTTCTCAAGCTCCACGAGGCCGCTGAAGACCGTCGACCGCTTGATCAGCGTCTTGGCGAGCTCCGCGACCTCATCGCGGTGATCGTAGAGGAGCCCGAGCGACTTGGAGGGGCGGACGGCGTAGCGGTTGAGGTCGGCGAACATCTGCTGGCATCGATCGAGCCCGGCGTCGTGGAAGAAGACGACCGCGATGGTCTCGTCGGAAAGTTCAGGACGCTGTTTGAGCGCCATCTCGATGGCGCCGCGTCGGTGCTGCCCGTCGTTGATGACGAAGCGAGCTGTCATCGGGACGCGGAGGAGCCCGACGCGACCCGCCCGCTCGTCATCGCTCAAGCGCTCGAAGGAAATGCTGCCGTCTATGGAAGCCGTGATCGCGGAAAAGACGTAGTCGTCAGGGTTCTCGGCCACATAGCGGGACATCTCCGGGAGGCGGGCCTTGTTGAGGTGGCGCTGGGCGCGGAGCTCGGGGGCGATCTCTTCGCCGTCGAAGATGAACAGCTTCGGGATCAGCCTCAGGGGGCACATGGAGGCGTAATACTCCCTTCGAGCCTGGATGCCCCGAATGGCGGGAAAGACGTACTCGAAGTCGGCGGGCATGGCGTTCTCCCATTGTATGTATGTTTTAGCACAAACTAAAAAACATACAATACAAACATCTGTCAACAAGGCAGTGCTTCGAACCACCCGCGGAGGCGCCCGGACGGCCGCCACGTCGTCTGCAGGCCGATACGTTTGTCGCTGGAGCGGCGAAGTGCTATCGGATCAGACCCGTCGCCGGTTCGGAACGCTCGCCCGGCCGCGCGGCCAGACTGGAGCAACCCATGCAGCATGCCGCCACTTCCACGCAAGTCGGGGCCACCGGGCCAGTCTACCTCGACTGCAACGCGACAGCCCCGATCGAGCCCGCCGTACTTGAGGAGATGCACCGGTTGTGGAGCGAGGTGCCGGGCAACGCCGGTAGCAGGACGCACGAATACGGGCTACAAGCGAAGAAGGCCGTCCAGAGGGCGCGCGAGCAGGTGGCGTCTGTCGTCCGCGCGGAGCCAGAGGATGTGCTCTTCACGAGCGGCGCGACCGAAAGCAACAACATCGCGCTTCTCGGCCTTGTGGCCCACGCAGACGGCGAGAACCGCCGCCACATCGTCTCGACGGCCATGGAGCACAAGGCGGTTCTAGAGCCGCTGGAGGAGCTTGAAAAGCGCGGCTTCGAGGTCTCGCTCGTCCATCCCGATGCATCGGGCACGGTGTCGGCGGAGGCGGTCGCTAGCGTGCTTCGTCCCGATACCATCCTGGTCTCGATCATGCACGCGAACAACGAGACCGGCATCCTCCAGCCCCTGGACGAGGTCGCGGACTTTCTCGGGGACCGGCCGGCTTACTTCCATGTCGACGCCGCCCAGGGGTTTGGCAAGGACCTGAAGCCGTTGCGGAACGGGCGCATCGACATGATCAGCGTGAGCTCCCACAAGATCTACGGTCCTGTAGGCGTGGGATGCCTAATCGTCCGCCGCCGCAGCTTCCGGCGGCCGCCGCTCAAGCCCATCTCCTTCGGTGGAGGACAGGAGCGCGGTCTGCGGCACGGAACGCTGCCAGTTCCGCTCGTCGCCGGCATGGGGCTTGCCGCGGAGATCGCCGGGCGGGATCACGCGATCCGGCGCGAACGCTGCATGGAGATTCGATCTGACGCGCTCGACGCACTTTCCCCTCTTGGAATCCGCTTGAACGGCGATCCAGAGCGTGCCATGCCACACGTCCTGAACTTTTCCGTGGAGGGCGTGGATGCAGAGGCGCTTATGGTGGCGCTCAAGGACCTGATCGCGGTCTCGAACGGCTCGGCTTGCACGTCGCAAAGCTACGAGCCGAGCCATGTCCTTGCCGCCATGGGACTCCCGGGGCCGGCCATCGCGGGCGCCGTCAGGGTCTCTTGGTGTCACATGACGCCCGACGTCGACTGGCTAGCGGTGTCGCGTCGCATCGCGGCTCTCGCCTGACGCCCAACCGCCCGCCCGCGTCTCGGCAGTGTCGGGCGACGCGATCACGCCCCGTCCGGCAGCCAGTGCTGCGGATCGAGGGACATGCCGCCCACGAAGTTCGGGTGCGTCCGCGCCAGCACGCTCTTGAGATGGGGGCTGTCCGCGACTCCGACGAGCAGTAGGGGCCGGAGCCCTCTCTGATCCTCGAGATAGCGCAGGTTCCTCACGGCCGAGTCCACGTCGGTGCCGCAGGCGAGGAAGTCGTAATCGTCGGGTAGCTTCACCCAGGCAACGGCGAGACTGTAGGGGTTGATGAACGGCGGCAGCTCCTCTTGCCTTTCCCCGCGATGCATCTCCTCCCAGGCGGCTACCCTCCGCGAGCAGTCGTTCAGGTCCTCCTTCTGGCGTTCCATGATCTCCCGGTCAGTGCGCTCGGGGTTGCTGAACCCCTCCTTGGCCTGTTCTCCGTAGCTTTCGCACCAGCAGGCCCAGAGATGCTGGTACCAAGTCCTGATTTGGATCTCGAAGCGCACGGTGACGTGCGCGTCGCCCAGCGGCTGCCCGAACCTCGCGATCCCGTGTATCGCCCTGTAGCCGATCCCAGCTTCGTGAGTCTTCTCGATGTAGTTCTTCGTCCGAGCCGGTACCTCGTTCTCGATCTGCTCGCCGAGGGCGACGGCGTCGTCGAACGACTCGCAAATGATCCGAAACCCGATGACGTCGTCCATCCCGTTCAACGGCGGGGGGTTGTCCGGGTTCCTCTGCATCTTCCTGTACACGCTTTCGAGGCGCTTCAGGCGCGCGCTGATCAGGATTCTCTTCGGCAGGACGGCTTTCTTGAGGAGGGACAAGCTCGTCCGGATGCAGCTGAGGCGGTACTGTCTGTAGGAGTCCAGCACCTCCCGCGCTTCGATGTTCCTGAAATTTTCCGAAAACTCCCTGCTGGCCCGCCCGATGTCACCCATGCTCCCGAAGCGCAGTCTGTCCAGCGACGGACACTCGGACGCGGGAGCGAGATGTATGTCTACCGCCATGGGTCGGGAAGCTTGAAGTCGTCCTTCGTCTTCAGGTGGCCCGACAGGCTCCATGCCATCGGCTCGTCGGAATCCGCCGCGCCTCTCCGAGCTTCGAAGAAGTCGTCGCGCAAGCGCTCCTGCCGCTCCTCACCATCGACGGAATCTCCTCCCAGCAAGTAGACCAGCATCTCGGCGCAGAGGTCTCCGTACCTCTTCTGTCGCCGAACCTTCTCCTCCGGATCGCACAGGATGCCGAACCAAGGAGCCGTCTTGTGCGTAAGGTGAAGATCCCCAAGTGCTTCATGCCGCGATAGGATTTCCACCAACCCTGCCAAGTCTGCCTCTTGCTTGGTTTCTAGCTGCGTCACGGCCCGTGCCAGCGCCACCTGAGCGATAGGGCGAAACAAGATGTTTTGTTCGTTTCCTCCTCGTAGCCCGGAGGGGGACTTGCTTTCTTGTTCGGCTTCCTCATCGAAATGCGCGATCATGTTTCGGTGGGATGGCAGCTCCGCGAGCGCGTTGAAATATACCGTCATCGCCGCCAGACCCTTTTCGATCTCGTCGTCGTTCGGTCGGAGTAAGCCCACGCCGCGGCGCCCTTTCAGGTCGAGAACGGGATGCTTCCAGCCCTTGAATTCCGGCTTCGCTCCCAGGTATTCCTCCGTGATCGACACAAGCGTGCTGAGCGTCGTGTAGCTCTCCGAGCCTTCCGATATCTGATTGCTCTTGGTGTCAACGTTCAGCGATAAGCCGAACGAGCCCTTGAACATCTTGTGCTTGGTCATCACCGTGCGCGCCACGATCCTGAATCCGTCGTTTTCCTCCAAGAGGGTGAGCTCGCCTTTCTCGAGTCGCTTCGCGTTCTCGTTCACGTCGACGAAAACGTTCCGTAACCGGGAAACCGCCTCCCCGAAGGTCTCTCGATCCTGGACGGCCGGGATGATCTCGACGCCCATGACCTCATTCATGGTGCTCTGGAGCCGGTTGAGATCGATGTCCCTCTCCTCGTAGTAGCCTTCAATCTCCTCCCGCGTCACATCCTTGCCGGATATCGGTGACCCGTCCCTTTTCTTGGGACTTAGCCGGCCGTTATCCAGCAAGTCCTTCAGCCCCTTGATGGCCATGAGACGGTGCTGACCGTCGAGCGCGAAGTAGCTCGTGGTCGCGCTGTCGAGATCGACTACGCAGGACTTGGTGTCTAGGCTCTCGACGTTCAGGGAGCCCATCATGGCCCGCCCGTCCGGGCCCCAGTTGTCGTGTCTTTGATTGTACACCCAATCCTGATAGGCCACCAGCAGCAAGGGCGGGAACTTGTGGTGCTCCCGGGTCGCGAGATACATCGCCATCGGCAGCTGTCGACTGTAATCCGGTGCCCTCTGCTGGAGGTAGACCGCAGTCGTATCGTTTATGTTGATTGTATTGGAGTCCGCACGGACATGCTCTTTGAATATCGGAAGGTCGCGAGAAAAGTAGACGTTCGCGGCTATCCAGCCGAGGGATACCGAAATCAGATACGACTTGCTGGTACCCATTTTGGCCGGCAAGGCGATCTTGTGGTCTTCCCTGTCCTGATGCCAGTCGAGCAGAAGCCGCAGCGCTTCCTTGTAGTTCCTGTCTTTCTCCAGCACATCGTCGGCGGTCTTGCGGATCCTATCCGCGTTGAAATCGGATGTCATGACGGGTTCTCCAAGGTTTCGTCGCGGTTCTGCGGGAGGAACCGCCGGTGTCGGCGCGCTTCTCGGGTGGCGGATTGCGTTTCGAGACAAGCGGATCGTCGGCAAGTAGGCAATCTACAGACAGCCCGGGGCGCAATCAAGGAGGAGGGAGCACTCCTCTCGTCCCGCCCCTTCGGGGCGCCGAGCATGGAACGGCGGCAGCCATCTGACACGGCTACCCGCGTCGATGGTGCTCGTTGACCGCAGCGTGCCAAGACGACGTTCGCTCCGAAGATTTCCGCGCCGCTGCTCCGTCCGATCGGGGATGAAACTGAACGGAGGCGCGCTATCCGCTGCGGTCGCCACCCGTCGGCGCATGGTCGCCCGGAAGGCAGACGGCGGATGCCGGCGAGGCTGGACGTGCCTGACTTGTTCAAGGTCGGGTGCGGGGCTGCCGCCTGCGAGTAAGCCCGCACATCGTCCCAGCTCACGCTGAAAACGGGCTGGCGATCGCGCCCCCAGCCCTCGTCGCTCGGCTGGTAGTCTCCACAACCTTCCGACGCCACGCTGGCGCCCCACTCCGCGAGCGTCATCTCGCATTTCCCGACCGCGAGAGACTTCAAGGTCGTCACTTGGCGAACCGGACACTCGTCGCCGCCCCAGCGCACCTCGTCGGGAGGCGATCCCATCAGGAACGATCAGCCGGAACTACGACCATCTCCAGACACGCGTCGCAGTCCCGGAACTCGTCACCTGATCGAGGTCCCCTCAACTCCTTGAACATCGCGGGTTCCTTTCGATGCATGGCCACGTCCGCCGCTGGCGTGCCCGGGCAGCTCCCGCCCGCTGAGGCTCGGCCGGGCCAGCCCCGTAGCCGCTCCTCGCTGGCATGTCTATCCGACATCTCCTGTGGGAAGGGCCTCATCCAGCTTTAGCTTGAACGTCCGCAGGAACGTCTCGAGCGAGCGCGGCCGGTCGCCGTCGAACCACTCCAGAAGGGCTTCGTAGCCCCCAAAGGAATACTTGTTGAACTCGCGGACGCCGTAGTCGCTGAGATGATTCGCCGCGCGGGGATCGACGAGCTTCGATATGTCGTCGTGTACTCTCTTCCGTTCCGTCAGCAGCACACCCTGGTTCCGGATCTCCTGGTTGAGGAAGAGCGCAACCAAGAGTGCGCCACGGCTCTTGTAGGCCTCGGGGAACTCTGGGACGAGCTGCGCCGTCTCTTCGGCCGGCAGGTACTCCTTCCGGTTTGCGGTGATGCCGGCGATGAAGCAGAAATAAAAGGCATCGAAGTTCGGCGCAGCCTTCGCTCCCGGAAGTGCGTTGAACTCGTCCCATATGTCCCGGAACCAGTCGCGGGCTGTCTTCCGGATGAAGAAGTCCATCAGCCGTCCTCGTCCTCGCCCTGGAACTCGATGAAGAAGTCCTCTCCTGACACACAGAAGCCATCCGCGGTCTCGACGGCCCCTGGAACCGCCGTCGCCCACTCGTCGGGGCGGGTCGCCCCCTTCCTGAAGAGCGTCACATACTGCACGCCACCGCCGCTCGCCGCCTTCAGGCTGGGAAGGAAGACGTCGCGCTCCGTCGAGATGATGAACGCGATCACCTGCCCGGCGAGCCTCGGTAACAGGTTGCCTATGGGCGCGCGGATGTCGCGGTCGATCGGAATGACTGGGCTGTCAACCACGAACGGAAGATGGTGCTCTCCAGAGCGGTCGAACAGGGTCGCGAGAAAAGCGTATCCCACCGACAGGTTCTCGCCGGCGCTGCCGCTCGGCCGGCCCTGCAGCAGCAAGGCCCCGTCGATCCGGTCGACGCGGATGTCGTTGTTCGGCATCAGCCGGTCGACGCGCTCGTTGGTTTTGTCCCGGATTTCCTCCGCGATCTCCTGCTTCGCCTCCGCGTAGGCTCTCTTCAGTATTCTAGCGAGGACGTCCCTCCGCCTCGTGAGCTTCCGGATTTCCTCGCGCCGCTCGACCTCCTGCTGGAAGACCGCCTTCGCAGTCTCCGCGACCCTGATCGAAAACACCCCTTCCGGATCCATGGACTTCATCTTGTCGGCCGGAATCCTATCGCCCCCGTCCTCGTATTTCCGCAGTTCCTCCCGGATCTTGTCCCGCTGCTCCTTCAGGCGTTCGATCTCGAAGCGCATCGCCTTGACGGCCTCGTCCTCCTCGGCCTCCCTCTGCAGCAGGACGAAGTCATTCTCCGCGTCCTGTAGTTGCCTGGACTGCTCGGCCAGCTCCCTAAGCCGCTTGGACAGCTCTTCCGACGGCCCGCTCGCGGAAGCGCCCGCAGCTTCCGAGATGTCGGACTTGATGCGATTGAGAAGTATGACGTCGTCGGAGCCAAGATAGTTCGTGGCGCGCTCCCGGATGATGACCCGGACATCCTCGCCTATCGGCCGTCCGCAGACACACTCGTCCTCGTCTGCCAACTCTTCGAACCACTCCCGGGCGGCGCTCTCCGGAAGCTTCACGCGGTCGAGGCCCGACTTGAGGTCCATAAGCGCCCGCGCGAACACGGGCGACAGGGCCTGCGGCTCCCGCATGTTATCCAGGACCGACCTCGTCGTCTCGGCGACGCCGTTCTTGAGCTTCTCGACGAGCTGCCGTGCCTCCGATATCCTCTTGGCCCGGACCTTCTCCTTGTTGATTTCCTCCTCGTACTTGGCTCCCCACCTCTTCAGCTGGTCTTCGACGTCCGACAGCTCTCGCTCAAAGGCGTCCTTGCTTCGCTTCAGAAGCTCGAGGCGCGCCGCCCACTTCCGGAAACGGTTCAAGCTTTGAGTAAGACCGGTCTGCCCCTTCGCGGTCTCGTTCTCGGTTCGCCGCTCCCAGTAGTTTTCGACCGACTGCCTCATCCGGTCGAGAAGATCGACCTGAAACAAGCTTTCTATCGCCTTCCGGGCGTCCGTCTTCTTCGAGTCTAGCAGGTCGTCGGCCAGTTCGCCGTCGAACACGAAGAAGTTCACAAACGTCTTGTTCAGGAACCGCCGGAGCTGTTGTGGGGGGCGGAAACCGTGCTCTTGACCGTCGCGCCACGTGGTTTTGTAGTCGACGCGTCCCATCTCGAAGTCGAACTCGAGGATCAGCGTCAGCGGACGGGCGTCGAGCTCCAGGCGAAGCGCGAACTCTCCACGCTCATTCCCGGTCCCCGGCTTGCGGAACTCCTCAACGGCGGCGGAGTTTTGGATCCCATCAAGGGAGCCGGACAGGGCTGCTCTGAGGAGCTCGAGCGTGGTCGTCTTTCCCGTGCCGTTCGGCATCTGGATCAGGGAGACAAGAAATGGTCGGTCCCGCCCGGCGCAGAAGTCAATCTCGTGATCCGGGCATCTCAGTCCTTCGACCTTCCAGCCGAGAATGTGCAGCGTCGTGGCCATCAGGCACCGCTCCGGTCACCATCGCCCAGCCCGGCATCCTCCTCCGCGCCGAGATCAAAGTTCTCCAGTACCTTCCTGACTGATGTCTCCAGGTCTTTGTCGGTCTTGGCACTGTCGTCGTCCCGAGGAAGAACCGTGTCGCCATAGAGATGCTCAAGACGCCGGTCCGTCGACTCCCTGTGGGTGAGTTCTTCGTTGCCGGACGAGACCGCGTCGAACCAAGCCACCAGCCCCCTCGAGAGGGACTCGTCCTGGCCGGACGCCTGGACGGCCATCTGAATCGCCTCCTGAATCTTCGGGTCTAGGGACATGTCGTCACTCCAAGGATCGCTTCCCGGACAATCCGGCGAGCCAATCCTGGCGCAGCTCGTCGGCGTTCAGATCGTCGTCTTCGCCGCTCTCGCGGACGAAATCAACGATGTTGGCGACTTTTCCGGGATTGCCGGGATCGACGCGCAGGCAGCGGCCCAAGCGCTGGATCGTCTCCAAGCGCGCCCTATCCGAGGAGAACAGGATCACCGTTCGAAGGGAGCGGATATCGATGCCCTCGGACAGACGGTGGCAGGCAATGAGGCACTCGAGGTCTCCGCGGGCGAACCGCCTCAGCGTATCGGCGTCCTCGCCCGAGAAGTAGGTATGAATGTCGGGCCGAAACTTCTGGACGATATCCATGACCGAGCGGCCGTAGCTTGTATCACCCGCAAAGACGATGCAGCGCTCCAGGAGGTGCTGACGCTTTTTGATGAACGTTTCGAAGACGGGGAGCTTGGCCTCTGACGTCTTGTAGACTTGGGCGATCGCGATCCAGAATTCCTCGTCCGCCATGGGCTCGCCCGCAGCTTCCCTCGCGGAGCGCCGCTTGTAGACGGCCGCGATACGCTCGCGGTCTCCGTCGGTGAGTTCGTACGGCAGGGGGAAGTAGTCGAAGGGAGCGAGCACCCCTCGCTCGATGGCTTCATCCAGCCCGAAGGTCATAATCACAGGACCGATATGGTCTTCGATGAAGGCATTGCCTTCCTGGTCGTAGGCTCGCTCCGGCGTGGCGCTCAGTCCCAGCCGGAAGCGTATGTTTTTCGAGAGTCCGTCGAGCCGGTCCCGATTGCCGGGACTTCCCAACCCATGGACCTCATCGTGGACGAGTAGCGTGCGGCCAGCCTCCGCTTGGCTCAGGCGGCGCAGCGCCCGGGCGCAGGAATCCCGAGACGCCAGTAAAATCCGGTTCCCGATCTCGAGCGCGAAGTTATCCAGCTGCTTCATGTCGCCGTACTGCCGGGAGATGACGGGAGGCTCCCGGAGAGTCCTTGCGGCGTTCTGTAGCTGTCTGAACCACTGGTCGAGGAGATCGTTGCCGTTGGTGGACACGATGGCGCTGTCGACCTCGTTCCGTTTGAAGAGCGTTTGGAGGATATCTATGGCGACGCGCGTCTTGCCCGTGCCGGTCGCCATGTCGAGCACACCACGCTCGGCCACCAGAAACGTCTTCACGGCCTCGGCTTGATGGCGCCACTTGGCGGGCATCTCTTGCTGGGGAAATCGCTCCTCATCGCGCTCGGCGCGGATGCGCAGCAACTGCTTTTTCGCCGCCTCGGGAAAGCTGTAGACGTCGACACCAGCGTCCTCCCGGTTCCATAGAACCTTGAAATGCATCCGCTTCCGCTCGGCCCGCGATGCGCTTCCCCAAGATGTGTACACGTCGATGCACTCGCGGTTGTTCTCGAACGCGTTACGGCTTTCGTTTGATGATCCCGTGAAGGCGACGTAGTCGCTACCGTTCAGGAAGATACCTATCTTCTCGTGATAGATCCCGGTACCCGTCTTCGGGACCGCGATGCGGATCTCCAGTCGGCCGATCTCAAGAAGCCGGACGAGGCAAGCCGTGCCGTCGCTCGTGCCCTCGGTAAACTCCTCGTCGATGATCCGCACGAGGCGCTCGGCGCAGACCTTACGCTTCGCCGTGCCCGCTTCGATGGCCTTGAGGTCGGTCTCGCAGAGCTCGACCGAGGTGATTAGCCGGATGCGGCCCTCGCTCTCGACGAATTCCCCAAGCGGCGCGCCGAAGGCTTCGAAGGCCGAGCTGGAAAAATATCCAACCGCTCTCCAATACTCCCGCGCCTCGCGCAGCGATGGGCGAAAGAAATCCTCAAGGATGTTGTCGTGCCCGGATCGATAGTCTTCCCGGTATTGGACATCTTGGAGGCTCATCGCCGGTGGGACCCGATTGTTGGCAAGACAACGTGCCGGACGTCCTCACGATATTCGGGCTGGAATCCGGCCGGAGGATGCCCGGGTATCGTCATCAGGATGCCCGTCGCGGCACCGACCGAAACTCGGTTCTGCTGCGTCGGCGCGCTGTCCGGCTGTCTCCGGCCACATAACCCGTCGCCGCATCCGCAAGTGTTCGACACCGGGCGGTGCCTACAGGAAAAGGTGGAACTGCGAGCATCTCCGGCACGAAATCGGGTGACCCATGGCTAGCGGCGGCAAGGTGCGTGCCGCGTCGGGAAGTGGCACGGCAAAGCCGAGAGCGGGGGGCGGGAGGCATTTCATACTCCTGCATGGGTTTACCGCGATGCCGACTCACCCGGGTGCGGGGCACCCTGCATCATACTCTCAGAGTGCCATTTCACCCTTCAACGGCTCAATGCCGTTATCAGGTTACACTATTCGGCCGGTTTCCGTGCTGTCAAAGGTTTTGCCCGATGCTTCCGGTGATGCGCGCGGCGGCGTTCTGGATGGAGCCTCGTGCGAGGTGGGCGTAGCAGGCGATGGTCTGGACCTGGGTGTGGCCGGAGCAGCTTGCCGATCATGGTCAGGCTCTCGCCGAGCGCTAGCGCGAGACGAAGGAATGCCGCAGGTCGTGGATGCGCACGTCATCGAGGCCGACGCGCTTGCGAATGCGCCGCCAGGGGCGTTGCGGGACGGCGCGAGCTTCCGGTCCAAGCCGCACGACATGCTCGCCGGTCTTGGCGTCGGGAGGCTCGAGGTCCTGAACGGGATCGGTTTCCGATCGGGTGTCCGGCTGAAGCGACAGGATAGAACGAGCGCCGTCCTGCATCCGGTAGACGGACGAACCCGAAACGCTCATGGAAGGCTTGGGTTTGCGCATCCTTTGTATCGACGATGGCCGTGTAGACCGCGCGCGCCGCGCCGGCGTGAATCACCCGGCGAAACGCGTCCGCGAAAAGCGCCGATCCCAAGCTCCGGCCGCCCAGCGTCGATCCGCCACCAGCCGTCCGATCGACGCCACCGGCGCCGGATAGCGAGGGAGGCGCTCGCCTTCTTCGGATGGCGGCTATGGTTGAGGCCGCCCGATTCAGAAGGCGATCCGTCTCATGCCGTCGACGACATCGAAATGGCTGTCGTTGCTCAATACCGCAAGGACGTGCTGGCGGGCGAGCGCCGCGACCCAGACGTCATTCGCCGGTATGGGACTACCCGAGCGTTTCAATTCCAGCCGGATGGCGGCATAGGCATCCGCCGTCGCCGAGGTGACGGCCGCGATCTCGGTCAACGGCAGATACCGGGCAAGCCATTCCTCATAGCGGTTTCGGTGACGCGACTGGCGGATGCCGAAATAGTATTCGCCGAGAACGACGCTGGGGACGACCAGCCGCTCGGCCGAACGAAGAGGCGCCTCGACCGCCGCGCGACCCTCCGCCCATGCGGACAAGGCATTGGTGTCGAGGATCACGCGAGGTCTTCGGGAGCGAGCCTCTCGAACTCCTCCTCGATCGCGCCGAGGACGCGACGATGTTCGTCCGCGAGATCGGACAGCGCGCCGAAGCCGGCCATCCAGGGAGGACGCCCGTTGCCGGCCTGGTTTCCGCCCGCGCAGCGTCGGAGCTGTTCCTCAAGCGCCTCGGTGAAGAAACACCGCAAGGTGACGCCACGGGCGGCGGCAAGCGCCTTGGCCTGCCGGAACATGGTGTCGGGGAGGTCGATGGTCGTTTTCATCAAGCCATATTTCCATAAAGACGGTATCTCATCAAACCGTTTCGATCGGTGCGTCCTCGCCGCCGCTCGATGAAGCCATCTTGTCGCCGCTCATGAGACTCCCACCGATGCTTCCGGTGATGCGCGCGGCGGCGTTCTGGATGGAGTCGCGGGCGAGGTGGGCGTAGCGGGCGGTGGTCTGGACCTGGGTATGGCCGAGCAGCTTGCCGATCATGGTCAGACTCTCGCCCAGCGCCAGCGCGCGGCTGGCGAAGGAGTGCCTCAGGTCGTGGATGCGCACGTCTTCGAGCCCGGCGCGCGCCCGGATGCGCCGCCAGGGGCGTTGCAGGTCGGTCAGGTGCGAGCCGGGAAGTCTGCCGGCGATCACCCAGGGGTTGTCGTGCTCGCGGGGGAGGGCCGCCAGCACGGCGCGGGCTTCCGGCCCGAGCGGCACGACGCGCCCGCCGGTCTTGGCGTCGGGAAGCTCGATGCAGTCGTCCTTGACGTACTCCCAGCGCAGGTCGCGGACCTCCGACATCCGGCAGCCGGTGAGCAACAGCAGGCGGAAGGCGGCGACGGCGGAGGGCACCTCGTCCTCCGTCTCGCGTAGGACTTCACCCAACCGTTCCGTTTCCTCGGGCGACAGGAAGCGCTCGCGCCGGTGTTCCCTGTAGCGCTTGACGTGCCGGCAAGGGTTGGACCCGTCCGGGCGCCAGCCCCAGATCTCGGCGAGGGAGAACATCTTCGAGAGCACCCCGAGGGTCCGGTTGGCCTGATAGGGCTTGTCCCTGAGACCGTGATGGAGCGCGGCGACATCCTTGCGTTGAACCTCCCCGACTGGCAACGCCCCGATCACGGGATCGACGAACAGCCTGACCGAGCGGCGGTACTCCTGCCGCGTGCTCGGCTTGCAGTGGACCGGGACGTACTCGTCCAGGAACTTGCGGCCGAGATCGGCCATGGTCGGCTCGGCCTCTCGTCGGGCCGCCGCGTTCCGGGGGTCGATACCCTTCTTCGCAAGCGCCAGTATCTCCAGCGCCCGTCCGCGCGCCTGATCCGGGCTCAAGGGTCCGTGCGGCCCGAGGGTAAACCAGCGCAGCTTGCCGTCGATGCGGGTCTGGACGACGTAGTACTTCCGCCCCGATTTTCGCACCCGGACGCCGAAGCCGGTGAGCTCGCCGTCCCAATGGACGGCATCCGCGCCATTCGCCTTCAGAGCATCGACGGCGCGCTTGGTGAGGCGGGGGGTGCGGTTCGCCACGGTCCGATTTCCCTTGACGGCGAAGGGTACCCATATCAGGCTGGCGAACGATTGGCAAACGATTCGTTTCAAACCGAAAGGCAATAGAGCGCAGGCGTGACGAAGGGGAAGCGCGCAACTATATGAAATAACGCTGTTTATCATATATCCGCGCATGCGGGCGCGGCTCTGTCATGGACAGGAATCGAAACTCATAACCTGAAGGTCGCAGGTTCGAATCCTGCCCCCGCTACCACCGCAAGCCCCTGGAAACATTATCGTTTCCGGGGGCTTTCGATTCTTGGGGCCTTGCCTCCTATCATCGAGTCAACACCAAGTCAGCACATGTGTCGACCCGATCATCGGCATCTGTCTCGCCGAAGGGTTAAGAGTTCGGCCAAGCCGGTATGGGCGACGGGTTCAGCCAACGGATCTCCTGGTTTCCTGGTTCAGCGGACATTCACCACCTCTGCCCGCCGGGGCCATCACGGCGCCACCGAACGCTTACTTATGGCTCCCCCGTCAAGCGGAGCCGGGGCACGGCAGTGGCGAAACCGCAATACCGGGGCATCTCCAAGAGGACGGTCGACGGACCCTCGGTGGAGGACAAGGATGCGTCTTCCGGGATCGCTGGCTGTCCGGCTTCGGGGCGCGGGTCTACCCCACCCACGACCTATCGGACTTGGGCGCTGGGGAAATCCGGACGGATCGCCCTCAGCCGCCACGGAGCGATCCCCGCCGATCAGGCGCGACGCAAGGCGGCCGTGCCGATCGCCCGCATCGGGCCGGCAAGGATCCGGACCCCGCCCTCCCCTCGGCCGCGGTGACCGAGCCGAGGGTCGCCGATCTCGCCGGACGTTCCACACGCCGCCGCCCGGCCCGCGGGTGACGTCGATGCGGTCGAGACCGGCACCGGCCCCGTCGGAGCGGGCGCCGACGCCCCAGACCTGTCCGGGCGGCAACGGGTCGTTGTCGATCGCCTCGTCGCTGTGCAGCTCCGGCGTCGCCACGAACTGCTCGACGCCGTCCCTACCCAGGATGTAGCTGAAATGGGTGTTTCGGAACTCGCTCTTGAAGACGCGCTTCTGCTGTTCCTTGACGCGGCGGCGCGATTCGAGAGCAAGCTGCCGAACTCCCTCGTCGTCCATGCCGAAGCCCCCACGCTGTCACGATACTTCGGGTGCCGCACGCGGCCCGGCAGTGGCCCGAAACGTGACGACGGTCAGGCGGCGGGCGCGGGGTTTCCTCTTGCCGGTTACGAACGGTCGACCTTGATGCGATCGTCAAGACCCAGATCGGCCAGGATCTGCTGGAGATCGGCCTCCAGGTTCCCGGCCGTCGGCGCGGCGACGGCGACGGTGAAATCGATTCCCATCGTGAGTCCGTCGCCGGAGCGGAGCTTCGGGATCACCTTCGTGCCGAGCCGGTTCCAAAGCTCGGGCGGTATCGATCCCGTCAGGCGAAGCGTCGCCGTCCCGCCCTCGGAATCCGGCTCGGGTTCGGGCTCGGGCTCGTGTCCGGCGCCGGCTTCGGGCCGGGAATCCGGCTCCGCGCCGGCTTCGGATTCCGGTTGCGGCTCCCCCTTCGGCGCCGACCGGAGTTCGTCGGACCTGGCCTTGGTCAGCAGGAAGACGCTGGGTTCGAAGGCGATCTCCTCGGCGCCGACCGGCTCCGCGTACCACAGCCGCTCGTATTGGCCGCCGTCCCTGGCGCCCGACGCCAAGCCGAAGGACCCGCTTTCCACGAACTCCACGATCTTGCGGCGCAACACGGCGTCGGGATCGACGAGCCGCGTCAGCGATCCGTTGAGGAAACTCTGGCGCAGGCTCGTGAGCGGCCAGGCCCCGCTGTCCTTGAACGCCGGCGGCCAGTGCCGGTCGAGATAGCCGGCGCCGACGGACTCGTTGAGCAGCGCCTCGGTCTTCAGGGCGCCGACGACGCGGCCGCAGAGCGTTTCGCTGGCGCTGCCGTGGCCGGCGCCCAGGTCGATGATCCTGAGCCCGCTTTCGGCCTTGGCGTCGGCGAGCGCCACGAAGCGATAGCCGCCCCACACTTCGTCCCTGGCCGCCGTCTCGGCGTCCTTGACCCTGGCCTGTAGTTCGGCGCGGTCGGCGCGGTCGAACTCCGGGCCGAGAACGCCTTCCGCCATTTCCCGGGAGACCCTCCGCCAGGCGAGCCACAATTCGACCCGCTCTCGAAGCTCCCGTCCGGGTTTCTTGGCGCACCAGACGAGCGATCCCGGGTACAGCCTCGGCGACGTCCCGCGCTCCCCGGTCCATCGAGCGATCCGCTCGACGGCTCGGCCGCCGTCCTGCCATTCCACGCCAGGATCGACGACGACCAGCGTCAGGCGCGGCGTATCCCGGATCGCCGCGCCGTCCTCGGGGAAGGGGATGACCGGAAGGGTGGCGCCCCGGGCGAACTCGTCCTCCACCAGCTTGCGGATCGCGGGCCTGATCTCCGTCTCCTCGTCGAGCGACGCGCGCCGGTCGCTGACGACTTTCTTCAAGGTCGCCTGGTGGTGGATGCGGAAGCCGTCCGTCCCGATCTTGCGGACGAAGAAGCCCGATGCTTCCAGAGCCGCCGCGGCGTTGTCGATGGTCGTCGTCTCGACCTCCGGCTCGCCGAGCGCGAACCGCAGCTCGGGCAGATGGGCGATCTTGTCCACCTGCCCGCCGGAGGACTCGAAGAGAATGGCCGCGCCCACGCGGCGGTGGATGTCGCGCAGCGGTCCCTTGGTGTCCGCGTCCAGCGCCCTGGCATGCGCCGTGGGTCCCGCGAGGTCGGCGGCGATGGCCACGTCGAGCCGCTGCTCGCCCAACTGGCCGAGGACGACGGCGCGGAATTCGGGCACGTCCAGCGGCGCCGACCCGAGCGTGATCAGCGGTTCCGTCCGCGCCTGCTCGAACTGCACGCGCGCCGCCCAGGATATCCATTGCGCCAGCATCGCCAGCGTGCCGCGGGTCTGCTGGAACTGGGCGAGCGCACTCCATTTCCGACGGAAGACGGAGAGCGTCGAGGGATGGAAAGGGTAGCACGCCTCGAACCGGCTCCTCAGATGCTCCCGCGCCTTGGCTTCGGTCGCCGTGCTGTCCACGGCCATCCATTCCGGGGGAAGCCGGGCGGTCCGCTCGAAACACCAGTCCGCATGCGTCCTCGCCACCCGCCCGCGGACGCGCTCGTCGCCGAGGTCCTCGAACAGCCGGCGGCGGACGACCTCGCCGATCTCGGCCTCGTCGTTGGCGATCAGATCGCGCGCGACGCGGCGGACGACCTTGGTGATCCGGTCCTGCCATTGCCGGTCCCAATCGGTCATCTCGACCTGGCTGCGCGGCAGGCTGATGACCGCCGCGGCCCCGGCCGTGCCGGTGACCGCGACCGTGAGGTTCTGAACGAAGGCGTGGAAGCTCTCGGCCATGCGGCGGTGGCGGTTGACGAAGTTCAGAACCTCGTCGAACAGCAGCAACACCGGAGCCTCCGCGGCGGCGAAGACCCGGCCTATCGCCTCCGTGCCCGGCGGGGCGGTCCGCGCGGCGGCGCCGAGGGCGGCGACGCCGCGATCGCCCGCCAGTTGGCGGGCCACATCGATCCACGGCGTCTCCCGGCCCTCCGCGGGGTCCCAGGCGTTGCCGACGAAGACACCGACCCGGGCATCGGGCGCTTCCGCCACCCCCGCCCCGGTCAGCAGGCCCGGAACGCCGGGCAACCCGGACGCCCCGGCGCCGTCATTGGCGAGATGATAGAGCGCGGTGAGCGTATGCGTCTTGCCGCCGCCGAACTGGGTGACGAGCGTGAGAACCGGCGCCGTGTTCTCCGTCTTGCCGGAGAGGCGCCGGAGCACCATGCCGGTATGCTCCCTCAAGGCTCGCGTAAAGCAGGTGCGGGAGAAGAACTGCGCCGGATCGCGATAGTCCGGGGGCGCGGTCCCGGCGACCACCTGCTCGAGAGCGATCGCGAACTCGTCCGGGCTGAACGAACGGCCCTCGCGCACCTCCTTGCGCGGCGTGACGACCTTGTACCAAGGGTCCCTAGCCATCGTCCCGCTCCCCGGGACGCGCCGAGCGTATCCGTACCCGTCTCCCGGTTACCACGACGATAGCGCCTTCGCGCATCGCATCGCCGTGACGCTCGATCAAATCCCGCATCGCGTCCACTTCCCCCGTCACCCGCAACCCGACCAGCCGCACGATGCACGGATGCGGCAGGCGGCGCAAAAAGACCAGCTCGCCGAAGTCCTTGTCCTTGGTGACGAGCACCCGGCGCTCCACGTATGCCAGGGCGAGCAGCGTTTCATCCGCGGCGTGGGAATATCCCTCACGGGCGGAGAGAACGTCATGTCCGAGGTCGATCAACGCCTGGTGCAAAGTTCGCGACGCCGCACACGAATCGAGAAGAAACTTCACGAGGCCTCTCGCACGGGAACCCGATCGTGCACATGCTCGCCCGCTATGGACCGGTGGGCGAAGAGCAGACAGGCCTGGATGTCCTCCGGCTTCAGATCCGGATATTCCCGGAGGATCGTCTCCGCCGTATCTCCCGCCGCCAGCATCCCGAGGACATGCTCCACCGCGATCCGCATGTCGCGGATGATGGGCTTGCCCCCGAAGACATCGGCGCGCACGGTGATGCGGGACAGCAATTCATCATGGGTCATCTTCGTTCCCTCCGATGCGTCGCTTGAAGCGTCGTTTTCCATCCGGGCGCTTGCGGCGGCGTGGCGTCTCACCGGGGTTGCGCGCGGCCCTACGATAACGGCAAAGGACACGAGACGCGCCTCTCGACTCAGGCCGGCTCCGCCAGCTTTTCCAGGCGCGTCAGCCATGCATGGAACCGCTGGCATTCCGCGCGGATCGTCGCCAAGCCCACCCGCCGCGCGACCGGCGGGCCGTGGAGGCGCTTTCGGTATCCCACGACCGCGCGCGCGATCCGCCTACCCGGCGCGCCTTCGGGGTCGTCGTTGATGTCTTCGGGCGTCTCGAATTGCCGACGGACCGCCGCCAGCTCCGCGATGCTCCGGTCCGCCGCGCGCCCGACCGCCCCGAACGCCGCCGGGTCGGAAAACAGCAGGCCCTCGAACTCGTATTTCTGGATGTAGGGAAACACCCGTCTTGCGTCCGGAATGTGCGTTTCGATCTCCTGCTCCAAGTGTTTCTCCAACGCCTCGACCGTCCGGTCTCCCTTGCCGCGGAAGCCGTAGAAGTCGACCAGCGACGTCACGGCATCGAAAGACCGGCGCAAATAGACCATGTCCGACACGAGTCGTCCGGCGTTGACGTTGCCGCCGCCGCGGCCGCCGCTCCGGGCGCTGCCGAGCAGGACCGGAAATGGCTCGACCTCCATCGGCCGCAGACGGTTGGCGAGAACGTCTTTGACGAATTCTTCTTCGGTCTGGCCTTCCACCGATACGGCGAGGCGGATCACGGACGGCCCCCGAGCAGGTTCTTCTGCCACAGCTCGCCCGTCGTATACTCCTCCAACCAGTCCCGATACGCGCTTTCGCCACACCGGCGGACGGTCGTCCGCCCGTCGTCCCGCAGCTCCAGGACGAGGATCTCGTCGAGGTCGAACGCATCGACCAGCAGGGGCGACTGCGTCGCCGCGATGACCTGCCGCTCCTTGGCGAGCGCCTTGATCATGTCGCCGACCAAGGCCGCGGCGGCCGGATGCAGCCCCAGCTCCGGCTCGTCCAGCAACAGCACGTCGGGGAGCATCTCGGACGGGAGGTTCAACAGCGTCACCAGCGCGAACAGGCGGAGCGAGCCGTCGGAGGTCAGGTGAGCGCCGATGGTCTTGTCCATCCCCCTGGCTCTCCACCGTAGCAGGACTTTTCCGTGATCCTCCTCGATCTCGAACCGGTCGAAGATCGGAAGCGCGCGCCGGACATGGTCGCAAATCGACTCGAAACGCCGCATGTCCTCCCGTTCGAGACGGAGCAGAATCGCGGCCAGGTTCCCACCATGCGATTTGAGGTATCTGTTGTCCTCGGCATCCCACTTCTTTTTGATCCGCGAGTCGTCCGAGGTGTCGTGAAACTGGTATGCGGCGCAGCGCCTCAACAGGCCAACGAGAACGCGAGCGCTCTTCTGCCCGTCCTCGACGATCCGCGCCTCCGCGTGGCCGCTTCCGAGATGTTGCCAGGACGCTTCCGTTCCCAAACCCTCTCGGCTGAACCGGAACGCCTCGTCCGTGAACACGAACCGGTCCGGGTGGGCGTAAGCGAGCGCGAAGCGGTAATCGTTTCGTCCGGCTTCGGTCCGCATGGTCATTTCGGCTTCCATAAACGGACTGACCTTGCTTCCCCCGAACAGCTGGTCGTCGGCGCCGCCCTGCCGCTGGACGAACTCGGCCAGCCGGTGCGCCCCAATCATCCAGCTCGTCATGTCGAAGAAGCGGACGAAGTTGGATTTTCCCGAGCCGTTGGCGCCGATCAGGACGGTCGCCGTCGGCAGGTCTTCGATCTCGACATCCGCGAAGGACCGGAAACCCTTGATGCTAACGGATTCGATCCGGTTCGGCATGGTCTGTGCTCTTTCTCCAGGATGGATGCGGGCGTCGTTCATCGTCCGTTCGCCGCCGGCAACGGGGCGGCGTTACTTCTCCGCGCCAGCGCGCTACCCATCACGCCCGCGCCAGGCGCCGCAGCCCGTCGCGGAATGTCCGGAAGCTCGGCGACCGGTTCCGGTCCGGGTCCATGCGCGGCGCGATCTTCCGCGCCCACTTGCATTTCGCTTGTCCCGTCTCGGGATAGCCGGCCCTTGCGAGCGCCGCCGAACCGCCCGCGTGGACGGCGTCCGCGAGAACTTCCCACGTTCCGCATATGCTGTCTTGCCGATAGCCGTCCAGCACCCGGTCCTTCGCGCCGGGATAGGCCGCCTTCACGGCGTCGCGGTCGCCCAGAAGCCAGGCCTCGATTTCCTCGATGGCGATCCTGAACAGCGCGGTCGGGCGCGGGTCGCAGGCGTTCAGCACGCCCAGCAGTTCCCGTTTGAACGTCATGCAGTCCCGGCAATCCAGGTCCACGACCACGACGACCGCCTCCGAATCGCCGAGGCTCTTTCCGTATCCGCGCAACAGCTTCGGCAACCGGTCCAGAAGGATCCGTTTTGCCGGATCGGTTCCGCCGCGCCAATCGTTCGGGATGCGGCCCAAGCCTCTATAGCCGTGCGTCCTCCAACTATGGCGCGATCCGTTGGCGCCGAGAATCTTCCCGAGAACGCCATCGACCGCGATGCGTCCCGATTCGTCCTCGACCAGTATCTCGAAATGCATCGCGCGGCCGCTCAATCGAGATAATCGCTGTACCACAGGCCGCCGAGCGGCAGTTCTTCCTCGAACATGGCCTGGAGGATTTCGTCGTCGCTCGCGCGGCGGATTGTGGAAAACCCGTCCTCGCCCTTTTCGAGAATCCAGGTTTCATCGGGTCGGAGCGCATCGACGAAATAGGGCTGGTGGGTCGTGACAAAAATCTGCGGCGCGTTCTCCTTCCCGGTCGCATGGCCGCGGAACTCGCCGGCCAGGGTTTGCAGCAGCTTGTGATACAGCCCGTTCTCCGGCTCCTCGATGCAGATGAACGGCGGCGGCTCCGGGTCCTCCAGCAAGAGCAGATAGGCGAACAGCTTCAACGTGCCGTCGGACATTTGCTGGGCGTAGAAGGGGTCGTCGAACCCCTTGTCGTTGAAGCGGAGAAGCAGGCGGCCGTCGGGGCTGCGCAGCGTGTCGATCCTGTCGATGCCGGGGATTCTCGCGGCGATCCGGCGCAAGACGCTCGCGAACCTGTCTCCATGCTCGCGCTCCATGAACTGCACGACGTTGCCGAGATTGTCGCCGTGGACGCTCAGGTGCGGCTGCGGGCCGGCCAGAGGCAGGCCGCGGGCGGCGTCGGGCGCGAAGTAGCTCAGATACCACCCCTCGATAAACTGGCGGAAGGCCGCGATCCTGGGGTGTTGCTTCAGGGCGCCGAGCGTGGCGATGCCGAGCCGGCGCTTGTCCTGGAGCTCGACGATCTCCGTTTCCGCGCTTTCTTCCCTGTTCTGTATCTCCAAAATCCATTTCAGCAGCTCCGTTAGATCGAACCCGGCTTCCTCGTCCTCTTCGACCTGTTGTCCCTGCGCGTCCCCTTTCCAGGCCACTCCCCTACCGTCGTTCATCATCAGGAACGAGAAAGGCCTACCGTATTTCTGCCCTTTGCGCCGCTGCCGGAGGCGCTCGCGCGCGACGTAAGGGCGGCCCATGTCGTCCGCGTCTATGTCCAGCTCGTAGGTGATGGGCCGCGCGCGCGGCTCCTCCCGATAGTAGATCTGGAACTCGATCGGGCTGGCGCTGCCTTGGGAACGGATGCGGTCGAACCCGCCCCGGCCCCGCGCGTCGCAGGCCTCCTCGACGCCCAGCTTCAGGCAATCCGCCAGGAACCCGAAGGCGTCGAACAGGGAACTCTTGCCGACCCCGTTCCTGCCGATGACGGCCGTCATCGGAGTCAACGAGTCGACTCGTGGCATATCCCACACCTTGCCCAGCGTGACGTCCTTGAGCACCCGGTAGTTGGCGATCCTGATTCCCTCGATCTTCGCCACGGCAACGGTCCCCCTTTATCGCGGCGCCGCGAGCAGCATGGCGTCCAACAGGCGCTTTTCCCGGCTGCCGCGCGGATAGAGGGCGGAGAGCGCGTTGGCGAGGCGCGGGAAGTCCGGGCCGCGATCCTGTTCGGAGGCGATCAGCGCCCGCAGCGCGTTGGCGTGACCGTCCGCTTGCAACAGCATGGCCGCGTGCACGCGGTCCAGAACGGTCGCGTCGAGCGGTCGAAGCTCGGTGTCGCCGTCCAGGACGGTCCTGTTTCCGCGTCCCCGGCGGGCCGGCTTCGGCGCGACATCCAGGTCCGGAAAGAGGGTCGGCTGCGGGCCGGCGTTCGCGTCGTCCCCGATCCATTCGGCGGCGGCGCGGGCGCCGTCCTCGCCGAACAGCGCCCTGGCCCGCTCGGCCACCGGAAGCAGGCGCACCACGCCCTTGTCCTGGCCGATGACGCGGCCGGTCCAGCGCTCCAGGTCGATGCCCATGGGCTGGGCGAAGCGGCGCACCACGTCGAAGGGAAGGTTGAAGCCCCTGGCCGTCGCCCTGGCGACCGTCTCCTCGTCCTCCTCGCCGTTCCCTTCGGGAGCCTCGGTGCTCTGGAGGGTCCAGAGAAACAACGCGGTCAGGCGGGCGTCTTCCTCGAGCGCGCCGGCCGGACCGTCGCGCGCCTCCGCCGCGCCGAGCACCTGTTCGAGAGCGGCGCGGCCCACCACTTCCCAGACCTTTTCGAGATATTCGGGCAGGCCGACCTCGCGGCCGTCCGCGGTCTCGACGGCGCGGCAACGGCTGAAGATTTCGAGCGCCGGGCCGATGCAGGCGAAGACCAGATCGGCGCCGCGCACGCCCTCGCCCTGCAAGCGCGCCATCCAGGCGGCGACGCGCTCCGGCAGTTCGCGCAGCACGTCGGCCCAGTCGCCGACCGGCGCGTCGTCGGGGCGCGGACGGCAGACCAGGTGGACGCTGGTGGCGAGGGCCGCGGAATCGCGGGCGCGAAGGCGCGTGGCCATCTCGGTGGCGATCGGCCAGGACCCCGTGATGGTCCAGCCGCCCCGGATCAAGCCCGAGAGCAGCGCCTCCCACCCTTCGGTGGTCTTGTGGGCGAAGACGACCGCCCCGACGCCGTCGTCGCACAGCACGCGGCGGCCCTCGGCGAAGGCGCTCGCCATCGTTTCCTCGAACCATTCGCGGTCCTTGGGGTGGCCGTCGCGGGTCTTGGTCTCGTCCTGCACCGCCTCGCGCGCCTTGGGCGAGAGCGGGTTGTCGGGATCGAAGGGATCGCGCAACAGCGGATGGTCCGGCAATACACGCTTGAGCCAGACGAGAAAGAAGTCGGAAAGGTCCGAATAGGGTATCGCGTCGTAATACGGTGGATCGGTGAACCAGACGCCCGCGACTTGATCGGGTAGCTTGTGATTTGCAGCGTCCGCTTGTTGCACGGATCCCGACAGGGAGGTAGCGGAGGAAATCTTGGAGATAACCTCCGATACATGACGGGTCGAACGATCCAGGCCGACATACGCCGCGCCAGTGATGTTCGTCTCGGAAAAATCCCAAGAGGGCGGTAGAACCTGAAGACCGAAGAGATGACCAATATCTTCGTTGGAAGGCCGCCACATCGCCAAAGAACAATTGAAATCGGCTACCTTGTCGGTCGCGAACGCCAGCAGCTCGGCTATCACATCGTTCTTGTTTCCGAGACAGATTTCCCTTATTCTGTTGATCGTCAGGATATAGGATACTTTCTGCCGCGCGGTGAAAAGGTCGCCCCATCGGAGCATCCCGTAGCGTTGTACGCGGAAGCCCAACGTGCCGATCGGCGGAAGCGGCTCGTCCGGCGCCGGGCACAACCCCCGCCCGCCGCCGCGCTCCCATTCGTCGAGGATGCCGGCGAGCCGCGCCTGCGCCCTGTGCACCGCCGCATGGTCGGCGTCGGTCGGCAGACGGTAGCGGCGGCCCCGCTCGCCGGGCTTCAGCGTCACCACCGCCGTCATGCGCGCCCCGCCGATGCGCCTTCCCGCGTCGTCGAACACCGCGTCCGCGCCGCCGCGTTGCGCGGCAAGCTGCGCCCGCACCCGATCCGGCGGCAGCACCGCGCGGCAGCACGGGCAGGTCGCCCTGGCGCGTGTCACCGTGCCGGGGCGGACCTCCGACTCCGCCTTCGGTTCGAAGACCTCGAACGCCACTTGCGGCGGCGCGCCTTCCGGCCGTTCGATCCGGCACCGCAGCGCCCGTTTGCGCTTCGGCTTCTTGCACAGCCAGAACGAGCGCATCAGCGGGATCTCCGCCCCGCAATCCGGCGCCTCGCAGCGCACCGTGCGCGCCCACAGATAGGCGATCGGCGTCGCCCCGTCCGGGTCCGCCGGGTAGAGATCGGCGAGTTCCTTCGCCGCCGCGTCGCGGATCCCGGCCCCGGCCGCGCGCAGCTCGTCGGCCAGTCCCGGCCCGCGGCGCGGGATGTCCTCCAGCATGACCTTCAGGATCAGGCAGGCCACCGGGTTGAGGTCGCTGGCGAACGCCTCGCAGCCGAGCCGCAGCGCCTCCAGCGGGATCGAGCCGCCGCCGGCGAACGGGTCCACCACCAGCGGCGCTTCCTCGCCATGCGCCGCCTTCACCAAGGCGCGGCCCGCGTGGAGATAGTCGGGATGGGCGGCAAGGTCCCAGTTGGCGAAATCGGCGATGAAGCGCAGCAGCGCGCCCCGCAAACCTTCGTCGTCCGCGCCCGGGTCGCAGCGCGGGATGGCCGGCAGCAGCGCCCGCGCCGCCTCCTTGAACGCCTCCGGGCAATGCGGGTCGCACGGGTCCGGCCACAGTAGCGCCAGCAACACCGCCCGCGACGACGCCAGCGGACGGCGCGCCCACCAGTGATGCATGGTGGACGGCAGTCCTCGAGGGACAGGGAACCTCTTCTCCCTTACCGCGTGGCGCGACACCGCGGCGATGGGAAAATCCACCTCGGCCAGCCGCTTGCAGTCGCGCGGGATCATGCGCCCGTCCTTCGCGTCCCCGAGGCGACCGTCGCCGCCGGGCCCGCGCGTCTTCGGGAACGCTCCACGGGGCGATCCCCGCCGCCATGACCGCGTGACGCGGCTCTCGCGAGCGATTCGGTCGCGGTCATCGAACGCCCCCGGGACCGGGACGCCAGGCGACGAGGCGGCGGAGACAGTCGATCGCGCGCCGCAGGCTCTCCGCGTTCCTGGCGGCGACGCCGGGGCGCCATGCGGTCGCGGCATACTCGATGAGCCGCGATGAATAGGCCGGTCCCACGCGACGGCCGCTTCCGTTCTGGGGTATCATATCTTCGCGGATATCCTTGCGGCACGAACGTCGCGCCAAACTGACCATGGCGGCCTTCGGGTCGTCCAGCCCTTCGGGGGCGCCGGGCACACGACCTTGCCGTACGCCCATGTAGCCGGCGAGCGTTTCGGCGTCCGCCATCAACCAGGCCTCGACCTCTCGCACCGCGACCCGAAAACAGAGGCGCGGCGCGGGTTGGGGAAGCCACGTATTGCACAAGGACGGGGCGCAGGCCGGGGCCGCATCGAGGTCGACGAGGACGAGCCAGGGCGCATGAAACGCGGCATTGTTGTAGCCCGCGATCTTCTGGCACAGGTGACTCTTGCCTTTCTTCCCATAAACGGTCCCGACTTGGCCGCCGGCATGGTCGATCAGCCGCTCGACGACCGCTTCGTCGGTCACGCCCTCGACCGCGGCGTCGATGAGGGGGCGCGGCATTCCTTCAACGATCCGCGAACAGGGGCAGTTCTTGAACGTCCGGCGGCCGCGTCCGGGGGATTACGGCTTCCGCCAGCGAGAGGCCGCCGTCGAGGAGCCGGCGGACGTCATCCAAGGAAGCCGCGGAAACGACCTTGGCGCCTCCGGTTTCCGGGAAGAAAAGCAGCGTTTCGTCGAGACCGATTCCCTCGTCGAGCAACAATTCCGGCGAATGCGTGCTCAGGAAGATCTGTCTCGCGGTTCGGCGCCGCACGCGCGCCAGCATCTGTGGCAGCACGCGCACGATTTCCGGGTGGAGAGAAAGCTCCGGCTCTTCGAGCAGCAAGGGGCCTTCCTTCTCCATGACCGCCCAGAGCAGCCCCATCAGGCGCAGCGTGCCGTCGGAAAACTGCCCCTCGCCCTGCCAGGCGCCGTGTGGGCGCCAGTGTCGATATCTGCCGCGCAGATGCGGAACCCCGCGGTCGTCGCGCATGAGCGCGATCTCCTCGAGTTGCGGGACGGCGATGCGCAGAGCCTTCTCGACCCTTTTCAGGCGGGCGTTGCGGGTGCGCTCGGGCGTCCTGGCGACCTGTTCCAGGAAGTCGCCGCCATAGGGATCGTTCGAGCGCCCGACCGACCGGTCGGGTTCGCGCACGAGCTGCGGTACGATGTGCAGATAACGGACCGAGGCGAAGAACGCCTCCAAGTCGCGAAACCGGTGGTTCATGTTGACCTGTTCGACATGGGTCTGGGTCAAGCGCGCCGCGTCTCCGCGATCCTCGCTGTCGGGCCGGTCGATGATCGTCTCGCCGTCCAGCGTCACACGTTCCCCGCGCAACAGCGGCCGGCGCCGGTTGTCCTGATGGAAGGCGATTTCGTAGCGCCAGCAACGGTCGGCGCCGTCTTCCCGCAACTCGACCTCGATCTCGACATCGGGATAACGCCGCGCCGCCAGGCAGCGGATGGCGCTCACGCCGCCCCGACGGCCGACGGCTTCCCCGAAGCCGCCGCCGGGGGACGCCAGGTCCCCGAGAAAGCGGAAAACGTCGAGGAAGTTGGATTTGCCGGCGGCGTTGGCGCCGACGAGGAACATGCGGTCCCGGATCTCGACGTCGACATCCTGGAAATTCTTCCAGTTCTTGAGACGCAGACGCCGGAATCTCAATTCATTCGCCATCGCGTTTCTCCCGCGCGCCGTCCCCGCCGCCGTATTCGGCCCCATCCTCGCGCAACGCCATCGGCCTGGTCATCGCGTTCACTTCGAGCCAGTAGTGCCGCACCTTGGTGACCTCGCGCCACGGGAACCGGGCCGGATCGCGGACCGGTTCCTGAAGCTCCGGCGCCGTGGCGCAGCCGGTCACGATATAGAGCCAGTAGCAGTCGCGGCGGTCCTCCGCCACCCGGCGCTCGTTCGGCGTGAGCAGGATGCTCCCGGTCGCGGCCGCGAGGCCCTTGACCTCGATCAGGCGCAGCTCGCCCGACGCCGGATCGAGACTGGTCACGTCGTAGCCGAGGTTCTTCTCGTGGACGTCGCAGACTTGGCGCCCCCGCGCCGCCTCGTGCTCCGTGACCACCCGCATGGCGATCGCTTCGGTTTCCGGGTTCGGGCGCAGCCGTCGCACATCCGGCGCTTCGCGTTCCGGATGGGGTAGGACCAGCACGCTGGCGAGCCGTTCGACGCCTTGCAACGTGACGGCGCGCTGCCTTTGGAGTTCCTCGCGGCGGCGCTCGCGCCGCGCCAACGCCTCGGCATGACGGGCCTCGGCCTGGGCAAGACGCCCCTCGGCGCCGGCGGTTCCCTTGTTCAGCTCCTCGGCGGCGCGACCGACCTCCTGGTCGATGCGTTGCAGAACCTCGGTCAGGGAAAGTTCGACGTGTTCGGCGATACGCTCGACCTCCGCCAGCCGTTCCGCCCGGACCTCGCCCAGGAACGGCGCCAGCACGTTCTCGTTGAGCCAGGCCGTGGCCTCCGGAAGGGCGGCCGCGGCGGGCAGACCGTCCGGCGCCGCGGCGGGGCTGAGGTTGCCGAGAATATCCGGTTCGCGGAGGCGCGGCTCGCCGTCTTCCGTCAGTTCCACGGTAAGGAGCCGCTCGTGGATGACGTGCCCGAGACCGTCCACGGCCCGCGCCCGGTAGAAGTCGAGCCGCGTCGGTGTCGTGTGTCCCAGGGAATGGAAGCAGGCGCCCTTGGCGAAGGCGTCCCGGCCGCGTTCGAGGCCATGCCGGCGCAGGGCCTCGAACAACGGGTGTCCGGGCGTTACCCATTCGAGCTGGTTTTCCTCCGCCGTGTCGCGGTCCGTCGACAAACGCGGGTAGCGGTCCGAGAGTTCCGGGAGCTTCCAGTCCGGCTCGCGTTCGCGCCGCTTCAGGCTTGGCGGCGTCCGGCCCGGTTCGAAGGCATGGGGAAGACCGCCCACCGGCTTCAGAGCCAGGGCCGCGTCCCGGGCGGCCTCCTTCATGAACCGCGCGATGGTTTCCGGTACGACGCGCCGTTCCCGCGCCCTGGCCCGGCGCTCGACCAGCATGTCGAGGTTGAGCTTTTTTGAAGCGAGACCTTCCAGGGCCGTCTGGCAGATGGCCCGGAAACGGCCCTCGTCCACGTCCTTCAGGAGACGGTCCTCGAGATCGGCGTCGCCCAGCTTGCCGGCGTAGTAGTCCCGCAACACGCGCTCCACATGGGCGGCCGGCAGAATTTCGCCGATCACGTTGAACACCGCGTCGTCATCGAGAGCGTCGCGGATCTCGTGGAGCTTCTGGTGCAGCCGCCGCAGCACCTGTCCCTCGATGGTGTTGGCGGCCACGAAGTTGAAGATCAGACAGTCGTGGCGCTGGCCGTAACGGTGGATGCGGCCCATGCGCTGCTCGAGCCGGTTGGGGTTCCAGGGAATGTCGTAATTGAAGAGGATGTGGCAGCACTGGAGATTGATTCCTTCTCCGGCCGCCTCGGTGGCCACCAGCACCTGAATGGCCCCTTCGCGGAACTGCTGCTCGGCGTGGAGCCGGGTGCCCGGTTCGTCGCGCGAGCCCGGCTTCATGCCGCCGTGAATGCAGCCGACGTTGAAGCCCCATGTCCTCAGACGGTCCATCAGGTAGTCGAGAGTGTCCTTGAACTCGGTGAACAACAGCAGCCGCTGGTCGGGACGGTCGAAGAACCCCTCGTCCCGCATGATGTCCTCGAGTCGGCCGAGCTTCGCCTCGCCGCGCGATCCCTCGACCGCCTTCGACTTTTCGGCGAGCTGCCGAAGCTCCGCGATCTCCTCGCGCACCTGCTCCGCGTTGCCGGCCAGCGTGATCGCCTCCAGTATCTCCTCGAGGCGTTCCCGCTCGGCGTCCTCCAGCTCTTCGAGTTCTTCCGGATCGGGAAGGCTGGGAGGGGCCAGCCGCACCAGGTCCCGCGCCCGTCCGAGGCCGTCCTCCAGGCGCTTGGCCCGATTCTCGAGCGACCGGCGCATGGCGTGGGTGCTGGAGGCGAGGCGTCTCTGATAGAGCGACATCAGGAACCCGACCGCCCGCGCCCTCGGGTCGTCCCCCTGGGCCGAGGCCCGCGCGCTCTGCCGCTTCACGAAACGGGTGACTTCCTGGTAAAGCTCGAACTCCGGGCCGTCGATCGCGAAGTCCGCCGTGCGCGGAATGCGCTTGGTGAACACCGGCTTCGCGGCCCATGCCCCGTCGGCCCGACGCTCCGGGAAGTAGACCATCGCCTCCTTGGTGCGCCGCAGGTAGAACGGCGCCCGCTGGCGGCCCATGGCTTCCCGGATGGACGTCACGTCGGCATAGGCGTCGCGGTCGAGAAGCTGCAGGAACAGCGTGAAGTTCCGCGGGTCGCCCTTGTGCGGCGTCGCGGTCAACAGAAGCATGTGGTCGGCGCTGTCCCGCAGGATCTCGCCGAGCATGTAGCGCGCCGTCTTGCGGGCCGGCGGCGACCAGGACATGCGGTGCGCCTCGTCGACGATCACCAGGTCCCAGCGCACTTGACGCAGACCGGGCAGGATCTCGGTTCGCTTGGCGAGGTCGAGCGACGTGATGACCTGTTTCTGCTCCAGCCACTGGTTGACGCCGAACTGGTCGCGGATGTCGCCGCCCTTGAGAACGAGGAACTTCTCGTCGAACTTCTCCTTGAGCTCGCGCTGCCACTGGAAGGCCAGGTTCGCCGGGCAGACGACAAGCACGCGCTCGATCAGGCCCCGGAGCTTGAGCTCCCGCGCGAGGAGACCCGCCATGACGGTCTTGCCGGCGCCGGCGTCGTCGGCGAGCAGGAACCGCACCGTGGGCAGCTTGAGCAGGTGCTCGTAGACGGCCTCGAGCTGATGCGGGAGCGGATCCACCCGGGAGATCGAGAGTCCGAAATAGGGATCGAACTCGTAGGCGATGCCGAGCGACCAGGCCTGGAGACCGAGCCGCAGAAGCCGGCCGTCGCCGTCGTAGGTGAACGTGGGCTCGGCGACCGCGAGGCTCGAAATGTCGCCCGAGGTCAGCGTAACGCGGCGAAACCGCTCCGACCGCAGTCCGACGAGGCCCGCGACCCATGCGTCCGCGCCGTCCGGGCGAACGGTTTCGACCCGCATCGGCTCGCTGAACAACGGGCCGGTGAGGACCTGTCCTTCATGTACGGGGACGTCACCGCTCATCGATCGATCCCTCCGGGCGCAAAACTATACACCCGCGCAAAACCCACACTCCGTTGAGCACGAGGCGACGATCGGCCTGTCCCGAGCGCCGGGCCGGTATCCAACATAGTCCATTCGATCGGTTCTCCTAACGACCCGTCCGCGTATCCAGGCGCCCGGTGCCGCGGCATGGGCGGACTGGCGCCGCGCGGTATCGACCGTCGGCGAGCCGTCGCGGTTGTGGGAGCCAAGTACCTTGGGCATGCCGCGTTCGGGGAGCCGGTGCACGTAGGAGGTGCAACGGCCGATAGCCGGCGAGACGTCCCGCATGGGGAGAATCGCGTCCACGCGGCGGGTTCGCGAAACTTTTTCCCGTAGCGGAGCGCATGCCGGCGCGAGCCTGTCGCCATCTGTATGGAAGACGCAATCGAAGGCCATTGCCGAGGCCATATGTTCTTTCTATGTTCCTATTCATGATCAACAGCATGCAAGCCCCGCGGGACGCCATTCGGGTCTTCGCCGCCCGGCGCGGCCCGAGCCCGGCGCGGTTGGATATGGGAGCGGGTGCGCCATGACCGGCGCGGGGGGGCGATACCGGGCGCGGGGTCCGCGCCGCCGCCCGGGGCTTGCGTACCTGGAGGCGGCTCGTCGGCATGACCCTCGTCGCCGCCCTGATCGGCGCCGCGAGCGCCGCCGCCTGGAAGGCGTCGCGCACCACCACCGCCCACCAGTGGTACGCCGTCGGCATGCTCGTGCTCTCCGAGACCCTCATCGACGCCGGCCTGAGCCCCCACCGGCCCAAGGAGATACGGCATGCGGACGGAAGAACCGAGACCGTGACCCTCGGCGCCATCGCCGGCCACCGGCCGCTGCTCGCCCTGCGCGAACGCATCATCGGCGACCTCATCGACGCCGCCCTGCTCGGATTGGGGATCGGCGCCGGTGTCGTCGTCGCGGCCCTTGTCGCGCTCCACTACGCCGGCGGCAGGCTCAAGCGCGGGCGGCGCCCGCGCGGCGGCGAACTGCTCTCCACCCGGCAACTCCGGCGCGCGCCGCGTCTGCCGGTGCTGCCGGCCGAAGTGGCTCGCCTTGACAGCTTCGCCGGCTACCTCAAGCTCCCCGGCGCATGGCCGGTGACGCGCATCAAGCTGCGGTACGCGAAACGCCCCAAGGTCGCCGAGCGGTTCGTGCCGAGGGTGGAAGGGGAAGCCGAGGCGGCGAGGCCGGGCGAGGCGACGGTCGCGATCGACGTCGAAGACGATGCCGTCCCGGAGATGAACGGATGGGAACCCGATCCGACGGCGGCGGATTGGGCGGAACGGGACCTCGAAACGGGGGCAATGAGCCACGCCGCCGAAGGATGGCCGGAGGAGACCGCCCCGTTACCGACGACGACCGATGCGGGCAGGGAGAACGCGGAGGCTTTCCGGCCGAGCCCCGGAGAAGAACGTTCCAGGGAAGGCAGCGGCGAGGACGCCGGCGACGGGAAGCCGGCGAGCGGATTGATCCGGATCTGAGATGGTCGCCTCCATCGGCGCGGTCGCCTCGCCCGCCCAGGGCGTCACCTACTACGAACGCGACGGCTACTACGCCAGGGACGATCCGGCCCACAAGGAAGGCAGCGCCTGGTTCGGCAAGGGCGCCGAGGCGCTCGGCCTCGAAGGACCCGTCGACGCGGACACGTTCGAGGACGTGCTGGCGGGAGAAGTCCCGGACGGAACGGGCCGCCGGCTCGGGCGCAGGGACAGGGACGGCAACGTCCATCACCGCCCCGGGCGGGACGTGACGTTCTCGGCGCCGAAGTCCGTCTCGCTCGCCGCCCTGGTCGGCGGCGATGGGCGCGTCGTCGCCGCGCACGACCGGGCGGTGCGACGCACCCTCGCCTGGATCGAGGGCAACGTCGTCGAGACCCGGATGAAGGACCCGGAGACCGGACGCATGGTCCGCGCCGGCGGCCAGGGCATGGTCGCCGCGACCTTCCGCCATGACACTTCGCGCAATCTCGACCCCCAACTCCACACCCATGCGGTGCTCGCCAACATGGTCCGGGGCGAGGATGGCAAGTGGCGCACCATGGCCAACGAGAAGCTCTACGCCTCGAAGATGCCGGTCGGCGCCATGTACCGGAGCGAACTGGCGCGGGAGTTGACGGAACTCGGCTACCGCATCGAGAAGACCCACGCCGATGGGCGCTTCGAGATCGCCGGGGTTCCGCGCGCGACCATCGAGGCGTTCTCGACGCGGCGCGCCGAGATCGAGGCGGCGATGGAAGCGCGCGGCCTCGGCGATCCTTCCGCCAGCCCGCGCCTTGCCGAGCGCGCGGCGCTGATGACCCGCTCGCACAAGCGCGACGTCGACAAGGACGCGCTGCGCGAGAGCTGGCGCAAGCAGGCCGCCGAACTCGGCTTCGACGCGCGAGGGCTCGTCGCGGGGGCCCTGGAAAGGGAAGCCGGCAACGCGGGTGCCGCCAGGGCCGGTCGAGACGCCGGGCCGGGGATCGAGAACAAGGCCGACCGGGCGGCGGCATGGGCGGTGGCGCATCTCTCCGAGCGCGAGGCGGTGTTCGCGCGCTCCGACCTGCTGGCCGCGACTCTCTCGTGGCGAACCGGCGCCGTCACTATCGGCGAGGCCGGGCAGGCGGTCGCGCGGCTGGAGAGGACGGGCGTGCTG
This sequence comes from uncultured Alphaproteobacteria bacterium, assembly GCA_958295695.1. Taxonomy (GTDB): domain Bacteria; phylum Pseudomonadota; class Alphaproteobacteria; order SP197; family SP197; genus SP197. The sequence continues at coordinate 860,724 of OY282363.1, forward strand.
CATGCCGCGAACGCGCCCATCCTCGGCGATTCGCTGACCACCGACAAGGCGATCGCCGACGAGAAGGAGACCGTCGCGCTGATGGAGCGCGGCCGGGGCGCGTCGAGACCCGTCATGCGAAGCTGGGCGGTCGGGCTGATGCTCCACAACGGCCGGCTGACCGAAGGCCAGAGGGAGGCGGTGAAGTCGATCCTCTCGTCGAAGGACCGGAGGGTCGGCGTGCAGGGCTATGCCGGCACCGGCAAGACCACGATGCTGAACCGCGCCCGCGCGCTCGCCGAGAAGAGCGGCTATCGCGTGATCGGCCTCGCGCCGTCGGCTTCGGCCGCGCGCACGCTCGGGACCGAGGCCGGCATCGAGAGCGAGACGTTGCAGCGGTTCCTCGCCCGCAACGCCGGCGTCGCCGAGGGACGGCTCACGGCCAGGGGCGAGCGCGCGATGCGCGCCGCGTTCCGAAAGACGGTGCTGGTCGTGGACGAAGGCTCGCTCGCCTCCACCGTCCAGGCTCGCGATCTCCTGCGGGTCGCCGACACGCTGCGCATTCCGCGCGTCGTCCTGGTGGGCGACGAGAAGCAGCTCGATGCCGTCGATGCCGGCAAGCCGTTCGCGCAGTTGCAGCGGGCGGGCATGAAGACCGCCGTCATGGATGAAATCCTGCGCCAGAAGGACGCGGAGCTGAAGGCGGCCGTGCGCGCCAGCCTCGCGGGCGACGTGCGCGGCGCCTTCGAGAAGCTCGGCGATCGCGTCGCCGAGGTGAAGCCGGACAACCTCGCCGGCGCTGCGGCCGCCCGCTGGCTCGGGCTCTCGCCCGAGCAACGCGAGAACACCGGGCTGATGGCGCCGAGCCATGAACTGCGGCAGGCCGTCAACGGCCATATCCGCGAACGTCTCGCCCGCGACGGCGCGATCCATGGAGCGGCCCTCGATGTCGAACGGCTGGTGTCGTACGGCTACACCGACGCGGAGAAGTCTCTCGCCGCCAACTACGCGCCCGGCGACGTGGTGGCGTTCCACCGCGCCTACAAGAGTCTCGGAGTCGAGAAGGGCGAGGAACGCCGGGTCGCGCGCGTCGATCGCGCGAGGGGGACGGTGATACTGGAAGGCGGGGACGGAGAAACCGTCCGCTGGCAGCCCCGCCGCGTGGGCGGCAGGCGCGGCGCCGTCGAGGTCTACCGCGCCGAGGGGATCGAGCTGCGCGCCGGAGACCGTATCCGTTGGACCCGGAACGACGCCCGGTTAGGCCTCGTCAACAGCCACACCGCCGAGGTCTCGTCGGTTCGGGGGAACCGTGTCGCGTTCCGGCTCGAGGACGGTCGGCGGCTCGAACTCGGGCGTAAGGACCCGCAACCCCGACATCTGGATCACGCCTGGGCGTCCACCGTGCATGCGTTCCAAGGGCGCACGGTCGACAACGTCATCGCCGTCATGGAGGCGAACCATCCGCACCTGACGACGCAGAAGAGCTTCTACGTCGAGATCAGCCGCGCCCGGCACAGGGCGGAGCTGGTCACCGACGATGCCAGGGCGCTCCGCGAGAGGCTGGAAACCGCGACCGGCGAGCGCGTCTCGGCGCTCGAAGGGATCGGCGTATCGGTAGAGAGACCGCTTGCGCGGGAGAAGGCCACGGACCGCGGCCGGCAAGAGATGCCGGACAGGCCGTCCGGCGCACCGGACAAGAGCCGCAAGCCCGGACCGGAGAAAGCGCCGGAGCCGAAACGGATCGAATGCGATCTGGGGCTTTGACACTTGGAGCCATCGGTGGTCGAGTTGCTTGATATAGTCGGTTCTGAAGCGCAGGTATGGGACGCGGATACTCGGACGCAGCTTCTGGCAGGCTGAAGCAGGCGTCATCAGGAGAGATGACGACGGGCGGCTGCATGCCCCGTCACAGCCGTTTCAGGATGCCCCCGTGCAGCCGGAGGCGATCACACGGCTTGTGCCGACACTCCTCACGCCTCGGCCTGACCGAACCCACTGCTGAACCTGGGGAGTCAGAAACCCGATCACGGTTCAGCATCGGGTGACGGCATCAAGGCTCGGGCACTTGGGCGTGATCGGGGGCGGTGACGAAAAGGCTTGTATGTCTGAAAATCAGGCATTACAGTATAAGGAGGTCTGATCTTGGAGCGTCACGGACATGCCGATGGTGGTCACGGTCGCCAAGCCAAAGACCATCGCCGCCTTTCCGGCGGCGGAGGTCGAAGCATGCTTGCGCGATGAATTGATCGTGGCGGCGGAGGTCGAGGCTGATCTACGCGGCACGTCGTGGCCGCAGGAGGCCGAGGCGCAAAGCGCCGTACTGATCCGCTTGGACTCGCTCGTAGTCGTGGGGATCCTGTGCGCGATCGAGCCAGCGCTGGAGTTCGAACTACCCGAGTCTGTGGTATGTGCCGGTGGTTATCGATCTGTTGACCAAGCTATCGGATGTCTGATGCCGAGGATAGAAAGGGAATGGCGCAAGCGGAGAGGAGGCCGGTGATGAACGACACAGTGGAGAAAGGGAATCGAGAGGATGCCGAACGGAGACAGCTTGGCGGGAGGTTGCGTGATGCGCGCAAATACCTTGGGCTGAAGCAGGAAGATGTCGCGGCACATCTCAAGATTCCGCGAACAGCGCTTTCAGACATCGAAAACGGCCAGCGGCGGGTGGAGGTTCTGGAACTGGCGCGGTTGGCCAAGCTGTATGGACAACAGGTGAGCTACTTTACCGGAGAGGATGCGTCGACTGCCGCATTGCCTTTCGATGTCGCCCATATCGCACGGCAAGCTGCGTCCTTGTCGACACAAGATCGAGAAGAGCTGGGACGCTTCACCGAGTATCTGCGGGCGCGGGCGCAGCCTTCGTGAGAATGATATGAACGCAAACTACCAAAGCGCCGTGAGGAACGGCGCTATGGCGGCCGAGCGGCTGCATCGACAGCTCGGCAGTCAACAACGCGTCGAGTGCGATGGTGATAACATCGATGTCTTCGGCGCACTTGTGCAATTGGGTGTGCCGCTCGTGTTGCGGCCACTGAAAGGATTGCTTGGAGCCTATCTGCGCGAGCCGGCTTTGGGTGTTCTGATCACGACGCGGCGGCCGCTCAGTGTTCAGCGTTACACGGCGGCGCACGAACTCGGCCATTTCCGGTTGAATCACGAACCGAGTCTGGACAACGAGGATATCCTGCGACGGTCTCCCTTCGTCGCCAACCCGGAATACGATCTGCAGGAGGTGGAAGCGGACGCTTTTGCCATGGGTTTTTTGATACCGCGATGGCTGATCGCTTGGCATGCAAAGAAGCAAGATTGGAAAAAGGATCACTTCACCAAATCCGACGTCGTCTACCAACTATCGTTGCGACTCGGTGCCAGCTTCGAAGCAACGTGGCGAACGTTGCAACACTACAAGCTGATCACATCGAGCATCGCGACCGATTTCTCGAAGGTAAAGGTCCGCAACCTCAAGAAGGAGCTTCTCGGAGATCATCGTCCCCCAGACTATCGCCGAGACGTATGGTTACTTACGGAACGCGATGCGCACATGTCGATCAGTGGCAGTCGGAACGACCTCTTCGTGCTTCGTCTCAAAGAGCATGGTGGGAGTGGATTTTTGTGGGATGCCGAAGAGCTGAAGCGCAAAGGTTTTTCCTTGGTAAGCGATGTACGCGAGAAAATCCATGACTTCGGTATCGGAAATCCCACGTTTCGCCGGCTGACGGTGGCTCTTGAAGAGCCGAAACAGGGGCAAATTTCTTTAAGTGAGCGGCGCCCATGGCAACCGGAGCAGCCACTGAAGCGATTGGAACTGACTTACGACCTGACCGGCCCGGAAGGCGAGGGATACTCTCGGGTCGAGCGCCGTCGGGTGCTGGAGGCGACGTGACGGAGATCGATGAGAGAAAAAACCTCTGCGATCTCTTCGGCCCGGTACGGGATCAAGGGAAGCGGCCGACGTGCTTGGCGTTTGCGGTCAGCGACCTGCACGCGGGCCTGCGAGAGTCTTGGGTGCCCCTATCTTGCGAGTTCGTGTTCTACCATGCGCAGCGCCGTGCCGGTCGGCCATCCAACTCCGGTGCGACCATACTGGCCACACTTGAGGCGCTCCGATGTGATGGGCAGCCTCGCGAGGAGGGGTGGCCATATCTGGATGCTGCGTCCGTAGATAGTACATGCTGGAAACCACCGCGGGATGTCGGCGAAGTTTATCGCCGGTTGGGAGAGTGTCGACCTAATGCGATCGATGAGATTATTGCCATCCTAGACCAAGACAGGCCACTTCTGGTGCTCCTGCACCTGTCGACATCGTTCGATCACCCCGGGGGAGAAGGGATCATCGATCCATCGGCGGGAGAACAGGCGGATGTTACGCGGCCGCACGCCGTCGTGGCGGTCGGTCACGGTCTGCACAAAGGCCAGCGCGTGTTTTTGGTCCGCAACAGTTGGGGCGATGGCTGGGGGCGGGACGGTTATGCTTGGCTAACGGAAGAGTTCCTGATGCCTCGGATCTTCGGATGTTATATTCTTGCAGAGACTGCTGATGTCACATCGCCTCCATCCACAGCCTGATTGCGCCAGTGCATGGCTAACAGCGGCCAGCTTCGTAGATGATCAAGCGGGCCACGAAGCTCACAATATTATGTTTGACATTGCCGATCCGATATCAGGCGTGGATATTGAAAATCCGATTGTATCTATAGTCGAATCTTTTCTAAACGGCTTCGATAAATCTCTATTCAGCATTGCGAACACCATTTTTCCAAATGGACTTTATCGCCATTATGGAGCACCAGACTTCATCGGAGAGTTTCACACGAAAGTTCTGCCGAGAGTGCGCAGGACTGATCGTTGGTCTGGATACTATTTTGAAAGGATGACAGCATATCGTACAACTAAAGGCGAATCTATCGATCAACTGAAAAACACCATAGACAGGATTCGTGATCCAAAGAATATATCTCTCAATAAGTTCGATATCTCCATATTCGATCCAGAACGGGATATCGATCAATCTCCTTACGGTGGACAGTGTCTGAGCTTCCTGAGTTTCAAGCTCTTGCCTGGTGTGAAAAAGAAGCTGATGTTAACAGCGATCTACCGGAATCACTATTACATCGAGAAACTTCTCGGTAATCTGATTGGGCTCGGTTGGCTCATGGCATTCGTGGCCAAGGAGGGGGGTATCGAAATCGGTTCTCTAACGGTTCTGTCCACTCACGCAAAGATCGATCAACCGGACGGGATTACGCGGGATAGAATTAGTAGATTGCTTGAGAGATGTTCTGAAACTCAAATGTGAATGGCTGACTGTAGATTCCGTCTGGACGTATCAGAAACGCCGAAAATGGCGTTAAGGCAAACCGTAGAGATCGAGTAAACCAGACATGAAGTCATTTTGTCCACCGTAACTCGGATGGCGTATGCCGATAACATGAAGATTCGTATTGTCGAGTGCATTCTGAGCATCTCGACCGATTGCAACTAACCTCTTAGGCTTGACCATATCGATGAGAGCGGGGAGAAAAATAGACACGGCTTTACGTTCTGTTATAGTATGGCGGCGATTGGAAAACGGGTTATCTAGATCGTGGGGATGGAATGGAAAGACATTCCATAAGAGGACAGGATGCTCTATTCGAGTGATTGCTTTCCATACCATTGCGGCCGTTCGCTCTTCAAATGCCGGACCGCAGGTGACCCGTTCTATACTGATACCTCCGAAAAGACTGCCTATTCGGTCAAGATGTATTTCATCTGTAAGGGGGATACCCGTTCGACGGCCGCCTCGATACCCGAGATCGCGAGCAATCCAGATCGTGTCAACAGCATGATCCAACGCGGCTGTGATGAAATTCTCCAGATTGCGCTTTCGCCGCGTGGCGGCGTTGGGATAATCGTAGATCGTGCAATAGTCCCTGTAGGGATTGAAGACGGACGACAATCGGACTTCAGCTAGAGCATTCACGAAGCTCCCGGGTGTCATGTCGGTATGCTCTCGACCGTGAGTCGGTTTCGATGCATATCGATATGAATCGCACCACGTCGGTGTTCTTTGAGGAAGCAGAAGGCGTCATAGCCTTGCAGGATCGCCTCTTCCCAAAGCCACAAGGGACGACGTTCAACTTCGTATCCGGCAACAAATTTACGGACGTTCTTGAGCAAGTCGAAGCTAAGGCTGCCCGGTTCCAGGCCTTCGAAGAAATCAATCCTCTTGGCTTGACCGAATATCCAGGTAGCGATACCTTCCTCGATGAGAACGGCGCGGGCACCATCTTGACCTTCATCGATCAGAGGGTTGCTTTTGCGTTTCAGACGAAAGAGAGCGCGCGTGACAGGCGACCAACCTAGAACGGCAGCGTAAGCATAGTGAAATACATCATGAAACCGATAATCGTCCTTGGTCATTTTGTTGTCCGTAAGACGATCTCCTATATAAATGCCGTTACAACGTTGCATAACATAGCTTTTTTCTTTCATTTCCGATGGGTGTTCAAAAATCTCGATTGTAAGCTTTCGAGGAAGTTGTTCATGTTCAGGAAAATCATCGTCGAAGGCCGCAGGATATTCACGTTTCTTGGGCCAACGATCAAGAATTTTTTGGACATTGTGTTTGGCCGCCTGATCAAGAGTGATACCAGCCTCATCAGCTGCTTGGATCAAAACACACAAAATCTTGATAAGATGTCGAGAAACCGCAGTCTGGTCGTCTTCTAGTTTTCTGTCCTGATAATCGCTGACTAAAGACCCCACAGCACCAGAGAGACGCAACAGAGTTTTCTCAAATTTCGGTGTCGGTTCGGGTGAAAATAAAGGAGGTTGATTTTGAAGCTCTATGAAGGAGAAATTTATTGGGGCCTTCGCAGAGCAATCGAAATGACCTTGTTTGGCGGCATATGCTATATCAGAGATTGGAAGTTGGGCGCGTGAAGAAACTGCGGTTAGGTACCAGAGAACATCTCCCAATTCTTCACAGACGTTGTCCGTATAGCCGACATAAGAAGCGGTATTTCTCTGCTGTTTCTTGATCTCACTGAATAGGCTCCCGACTTCGCCGATGAGTCCGAGCATCGGGAACATGAAATCCTGCGGGCCGCAGTCGGTGAGACTTGCTTGATCTTGATATTTCTTCAATGTAAGGGAATCTCTGATCATCTTGTTTCCTTTTCTCACTCCGTTTTTTTGTTGAAAATCAAATATTATCTAATGCGCTATAAATACTCGAATTTAGTCTCCGAATTACTCGCAATGTCGATTGCGGGACTCATTTCTTAGGTTTTTCATCCTGACCGAGCGTGTCGGATTGCGCGACCTTCGCTGCCTTGGCGGCACGCTCGATGTCGTCCGCCTTGCCGAGTTCGGCGAGTTCCTCGCGTTTGAGGAACGCGAGGAGGTGGACACCGCGGAAGGTTCGCTTGACGAGCTCGATCAGTTCAGGGGTCAGCCGGGCGTCGCTCAGGTCGAGATTCTCCGCGGCGGCGCGCGTCGCCGTCTCTCGGACGAACGCGCCGGGGGTCACGTCGTTGCGTTCGGCGGCCCGGACGACGACGTCCCATTCGTCGTCGGAGAACCGGATCGAGTGCTGGGAGCGTTGAACGGCCATCGGTTTTCTCCGGTTTTCGGCACGGGACCGGCCGGTGGTGTCAGTTTTCCGGTACTTCCGCGCCGGTTTCATAGCCTATCGCGAACCCCGGTTCACGCAACCGACACGGGCACGTCGTGTTGGTTTCGTGTGACATGGGATCCCTGCCGTGTGACACGACGGGGACACGACGAAATATCCAATCATATCAATCTGATACATGTCACACGAAACAGGGACGGGTTCCCATCACGGGCAAGCGCGAACAAGGCGCTTCAGTGGCGGCGGAGCGAGACCAGGCGCGCGCTCGGTGTACCTTCACCTTCAGGTGAGTCGGGTGTGAGGGTAGAAGCTCCCACTGGAGTCCTACAGGCGTTCGCGCCGTACACACCGCGTCGGGCCCGGGAGGCCGTCGCCGCAAGGGTTTGGAGCCATCGCGGCGCTTGAACGAGACGACCGGTCCGCGATCTCCGAGCGCGTTCCGCGTTGTCGTCCCGGCGACAGAGGTAACGAAGCGCGGCGCGCGGTGCAAGCGGGCTGCGGCATTCTTCACACATCGCGCACCGGAGCTGGTGCACAGGTCGGTTCGTTACCTTGGCGCATGAGTGTTGTCTCACATGTTCCTCCGAGCAGTCAGGCGCCGCACACATGTTCCCGCAACGCAGGGATGGGCGGTGCAAGCGCCGGTGTTCAAGGCGATGGCTCTCCATTCACTCGTTACCGCGAGCGCGGGAGAGGAAGGCGCACACGTTACCGCGGCGTCAGCCGCGCGACGGCGAACGGTGGCGTGGACGGAGCCGCGGGCAGTCGTGCGAAGCACGCTGCCGGACGCGGCGGCGGTCGCGCCTGCACGGGAGCCGGCAGTCGTGTCGTCACGACCGCGGACGGCCGTGCGGATGCCGGTGCGCGGCGAAGCCGGCGCCGGCGACGCGAGCGGTGCAATGGCGGCGAGCGAGCACGGCGCGAAGCGCCGGCGAGAGCATCCACGCGGCGGGCAGTGAGGGGATACCGGCGCGGCGTTGCCCGCGCCGCCGCACCGGATCGTGACGGGAAGGATGAGCGGGCCGCGCCGACGGATCGGCACGGCCCGCGATGGCGCCGCGGCTCAGGCCGCGACGCGCTGGACGGGGATGCCGAGCTTCGTGGCCTTGTCGATCAGGTTCCCGGTGATGCCGTTGCCGGGGAAGGCGATGACGCCCTTGGGGAGGAGGTTGAGCAGGTCGTCGTTGCGGCGGAAGGGCGCGGCCCGTCCGTGGCGGTCCCAGTCGGGCTTGCACACCACCTGGTGGACGCCGTTCCGCTCGGCCCATTGCGCGGCGATCTTCTCGACGCCGGGACCGCCGCCGTGGACGAGGATCATGTCGGCGTACTTGGCGCGGACCTTGTCGAGGCGAGTGAACACCGCGCCGGGGTCGGTGACGGTCTTGCCGCCGGCGACGGCGATGAGGGTTCCCTCGGGCAGGTGCACGCGGGTCTCGCGGTCCTTGCGAGCGCGGATGAAGTCGCGGGCGTCGATGGCGGCGGAGGTGAGGTGTCCGGTCCGGCTGGTGTGGCTGCCGTGCCTCGGGCGCCACTGTTCACCGGTCTCGGCCTTGTAGGCGTCGGCGGCGGTGTCGCGCATCTGCTCGAAGGCGTCGCGGCGGTCGCCGAGGTTGCGGGCGCGGTCGGTGACCAGTTCCAGCTCGCGCGACTTGATCTCTGTGCCGTCCTGGGCGCGTTCGAGGTCGCGCATCTCGGGCGTGAGCCGGTCGACGGCGCGGTCGAGGCGCTGGACCTGAGCGTGCAGCGTGTTGACGAAGCCCCAGAGGAGGCTCTCGCGTTCGTCTGCGAGCTGGAAGCCATCGGGCGTGACGCCCTCGGCGATGATGCGGAACGCCTCGCAGACTGCCGTGATGGCGTCGTCGCGGTCCCAGATGTCCCTGGGATCGTGCTCGCCGGGTTCGGGCGTCGCGCCGAAGAGCGCCGCGTTCTCGCAGACCGTGGCGGTGACGGAGTGGGTTTCGAGGGTGTCGGTATCGAAGGTCATGATGTTGCTCCCCTGAGTTGCGTTGAACCGTGCGGGTCGTTGCGTCCCGCTGTGACGGTTCGTTGGGACACGCTCGCGCAGGGGAGCCACCGGGGCCGCAAGGCATAACCCGCCGCGGTGCGCGAGTGGTGCGGGCGCACAAGCGAGCGTAGCGAGCGCGGAGCCACGGTCGCGCGCCGCGGCGGGTTTAGGCGCACAGCGCCGTTGCCTTGCGAGTCCCGGCCGGAACGGAGCGTAGCGGAGTGGAGGACCCGCGAAGCGGGTTGGCGGACTGAGCAAGCGTGGCACAATGAACCGGCACAGCGGAGAGCGTATTTCTCTCCACCCGCTCGGCCCCCATCGGCGGTTCCGCCCGCACGGCGTTCGAGGTGAGGGATGGGTGGCGCCGGCCGCCGAACCGCGCCGCGGTCTTGGCAGTCACCACAACGGGTGGGTGTCGACCATCCGCTCGACGACGGCGCGGATACGCGAGCGGTCATGGATCCTGACCGGGCCGCGCCAGTCCTCGCTCAGGTGGGCGATGTAGACCACGGCGCCGGGAACGAGGATATCGGGGTGGCGGTAAAGATCGCCGACGCACTCGCCGTCCGCGAGGATGCGCGCCTCGTCCTCGGCGATGCGTTTGAAGGTGATGTCGGTCATGCCATCCTCCATGCCGTCCGGATGCGCTGGCGGACTTGAAATCGGCTGCAAAATGAAAGGGACCGGCGCCGGAGCGCCGGCCCCCGAGAGAAGGAGGCGGAGGCGGTTCAGAACGGGATCCGGTCCATGTCGTCCGCCTGCGCCGGGGCGCCGCCCGCCGGTATCGCCGAACCGTCCACCGGCGCCTGGGCATCCGCCACGCCGTTGCCGTTGGCGCGATCGAGGAACTGGATCCGGGAACCGGGGACGAGCAGGATCTCGGTCGAGAACCGGTCGCTGTCCTCGCCGTCCCTGCGCCAGCGCCGGGTCTGCATCCTGCCCGCGACATAGACCAGCCGGCCCTTCCTGGCGTTCCTGGTCAGCATGTCGACCAGGCCGGGCTGGAAGGTGACCACCCGGTGCCACTCGGTGCGGTCGACCCGCTCGCCGGAGTTCTTGTCGATGTAGGACTCGTCGGTGGCGATGCTGAGGTTGGCCACGCGGCCCCCCGAGGCGAGATGGTTGACGGTGACGTCGGCGCCGAGGCGGCCGATCACCTGCGCACGGTTCAATCCGAAGGACATGACGGTCTCCTTGTGGTCCTGGTTGCCGGCGTGGGGTTGGCGAACGGGTCCGGTCTCTCTCGATCCCTTCTCCGTTCACCTTCTCGAATCTTCCCTTTCCCTCTCGTCATCCGTCCGCGCCGGCGCCGGGAGAGAGGCCCCGGAGTTCGCGGATCGCCCGGACCGGCAGTCCGATCTCGGCGAGCAGCCGGTCGCTGGCGAAGGACGGTTGGAAGTCGTCGTCGTCGCCGTCGGCGAGGCGGACGGCGGTCGGTGTCTCGAAGAGGTCGTCGAACATGGAAAGCTCCCGTGTTGGAGGGGTCGGGAGCGCCGCCGGGCGCGAGTCTTCCTCTCGCTCCGGGGCGCTCGCCCCTTCCAGGCTTTCCACTCCTCGTCTTTCCGGCCCGGGGGAACCGCGCCGACCGGTCGCGCCGGGCAAGGCGGGCAACCCGCGTGGCTCTCCATGGGACTCGCCGCGCGGCCGTAGCGGTTTGGGGCCAGCCCCGGCCCACGGACCGCTCTCTCGTGACGTGAGCGGCGCTTGCGGTTCGCTTCGGTGAACGCAGCGCCCGACGGTCGCGGGTTCCCGATCCCGACAGGAAGGGTTCCCGCGCGTCCGGGCCGCAAGCCGTCTTCCGCACGGGAAAGGCGGCGCCCGCCGAGGCCGTCGGGAAGGTCAAGGCCATCGCGCGGCAAGCCGACAGGTGGACGACGGCGGGAAGACGAAGGAGGATGCCGGCGCCGCCGTGCCGGCGGAAACAAGACGGGATCGTGCGATGGCCGCCCGAGAGGGAGGTAGTCTGACCGAGCAGCTGGCGTCGGGGCTGCCGCGCATGCGCGGTGCGCGCCGGCCCGTGCCGCCGGCGTGTCGGATAACGATACGCATCCCCGCGGACGATCTCGACGGCGCGTTCGGCGAAGTGCGGGACGAAGTATTGCGCTGGATGCAGGACCGCGCCGGGCGGCGTCTGCCGGCGGAAGCGTGGCGCGGCGAAGGGTTCGAACTCGCCGGGGCCGGTCCGCTCCGCGCCGGAGCGGCGCCGGCGCGGGATGCCGGCCGCTGGACGGCGCGGCTGGACGAAGCCGACGGGGATGCGCCGGACCGCTTATGGGCGACCGAAGCCGAGATTGCCAGGGACGGAGCGGCGATAAGCGTACATGTGCGGCTCGGCTGCGCGGCGCGGGGAGAAAGCCCGCCCGCCCTGTCCGTTCCCGGCCTCGTCCGGCGGATCGCGGACCGGTTCGACGTCGCCGTCGACGGCCGGCCGGTCGGCGCCGGGCCCTGGCTCGTCGATACGCCGGAACGGGCGGAGACGCTTCTCGCACTGCTCCGCGACCCGGAGCGCGAGCGGGACGTGCTGACCATCGCCACGCACGATCTCGACGACGATCCCTCGACCGCGCTGGTCTCGCCGCGATCCGTCTTCGAACGCACGCTGGGCGCGGCCCATGTCGCCATCGTCACGGCGACGGCCGCCTTCGCCCTGACGGATCGGGTCGGCAAGGAACTGTCCGTCTTCCGCCAGGCGGTGCGGACCTACAAGCCCGGCTTCGATCCCTGGCGGGCGGAACCCCGCGATCATCCGCTCGCCGTCGGAACGCGCATATCCGCCTGGGCCGGCGGACCGGAAGCCTTCGAAGACTTCCTCGTCGCCACCTGTTTGCGCGCCACCGTCGGAGCCGCGAACCGAGAGGAGCACCCGCCGTTCCCCTTCGTCGCGAGGCGGACCGCCCCGGAGCCGCCGCGCACCCTCGTTCCCCCGGCCACACCCTCGGGGGACGAATGGCTGGACGCGCCGCGGCGGGAGAACGAGGAGCTCAGGATCGAGAATCTGAGACTGGCGGAGGCGCTGGGCAAGGAGCGCAACGCCGCCGGCGCCGCGCGGAAGGAGATCAAGAGTCTCAAGGACCGGGTGGCCCATCTCGAACGCCTGCAAGGCAATGCGGGGGCGCATCCCGACGGGCCGACCGTTCCAGACAGCCTCAAGCAACTCGAGCAATGGTCGAAGGAGCATCTGGACGGCAAGGTCCGGCTGCATCCGAGGGCGATCGGGGCGGCGAAGAAATCGAAGTTCGAGGATGTCGCGCTCGCGTATCGCGCCTTGCTGATCCTGCGCGATCGTTACGTCCCGATGCGCCTGGAGGGCGGCCCCGACAGGCGGGCCGCATACCGGGAGGCGCTGGCCCGGGAAGGGCTCAAGGACGAGCCGACCTTCGCCGGCACGCGGGCGGGCGAGCATGGCGACGCCTATAACGTCGAGCATGGCGGGCGCAATCGGCAGCTCGAACGGCATCTGAAAGGCAGCAACGCCCGCGACGAACGCCGCGGGTTCCGCCTCTACTTCTTCTGGGACGATAGCGACCGGGAGGTCGTCGTCGGCTGGCTGCCCAACCACCTGCCGACGAGGATCAGTTGACCTCCGGGGCCGCGCCGGGGGAACGCGCCCCGGCGTTCTCGCGGAAGACCCCGGCCGGCGCCCGGTCGGAAAGGCCGAGCGCACGCCGGGGATCGATCGTCATCTCGAACTCGATCGCCGGACGGTCGCGGCCGAACACGATGTGGTCCCGCGGCCGGCCGCCGACAACGCGCCATGGTCTCGGAACATCTCCCGGCCACACCGCGGGGCGGGCAACGCGGGCCGGGTTACTCCGTTTTCGAGGGTCCCTGGCGTTCGAGCTTCACGCCGAAGCCCCGGCCCCTGACGATGGCGTCGTCGCCGAACTTCTCCCGCACCGCGTCCAGCGTCTTGTCGACGCCGCTGTCGGGCGAAGCGCCGCCGAACAGGTCGCCCTGGGCGGCCCGCCCCGGCTCGACCAGATCGTGGGCGCCGATGCCGATCAGGCGGAAGGCGCGGCCGTCGGCCTCGCGGGCGAGCAACGGCTCGGCCGCCCGGAACATCTCCTCCGCCGACCGCGTGGCGCCGTGCAGGTGGCGCGCGCGGGTGACGGTGCGGAACTCCGAGGTCTTGAGCTTCAGCGTCACGCCCCGGCCCGCGACGCCGGCCTTCTTCATCCGCCGGGCCACCGTCTCGGCCAGCCGCCACAGGATCGGGCGCAGTTTCGCCGGGTCGGCGATGTCCTCGTCGAGGGTGATCTCCGAGGAGACGCTCTTCGCCTCGCGGTCGGGATCGACCGGACGGTCGTCTTCGCCCCGGCTGAACAGGAACAGCCGCTGGCCGATCTTGCCGTAGCGGGCGACCAGCTCGGCCTCCCCAACGCGGGCCAGTTCGCCGATCAGGGTAATGCCGTCTTCGGCGAGGCGGCCCTGCATGACCTTGCCCACGCCCCACAACAGGCCGACCGGCCTGCCGGCGAGGAAGGCCCGGGCCTCGGCCCGGCCGATCGCCGCGAACCCGCGCGGCTTGTCCAGGTCGGAGGCGATCTTGGCGAGGAACTTGTTGTAACTCAGGCCGATGGAGACGGTGATGGAAAGCTCGGCCTCCACCCGGCGCGCCAGCGCCGCCAGGGTCTCCGCCGGGCTGGCGCGATGCAGAGGCTCGGCGCCCGAGAGGTCCATGAACGCCTCGTCGATGGAAAGCGGCTCCACCAGAGGCGTCAGGCTCAGCATCATTGCCCGGACTTCACGGCCCACGGCGGCGTATTTGCTCATGTCGGGCTTGACGAGCACGGCGTCGGGGCAGGCCTTGAGGGCTTGGAACATCGGCATGGCGGAGCGCACGCCGTAGGTGCGCGCGAGGTAGCAGCAGGCGGCGACCACGCCCCGGTGGCGGCCGCCGACGATCACCGGGACGTCGCGCAGTTCCGGGCGGTCGCGTTTCTCGATGGCGGCGTAGAAGGCGTCGCAGTCGACATGGGCGATGGCGAGGTCGTGAAGCTCGCCGTGCCGCAGGATGCGCGAAGAGTTGCAGACCGGGCAGGTCCCGGCGTCGGGAGGCGGCCGACGGCCGCAATCGCGGCATAACGTTTGCACGGCGCGATCATAGGTCTCGCCGTGCCGTGCGCGAAGACACCCGTGTTCGAGACCGAGTCAAGAGAGCCGGGGAGCACGGTCGGGACGGACCGCGATCCCGTCTCGACTCGCTTGCCTTTTGCGGACCCTGGCCTTGGCGTCCGTTGGCGCTTCCCTTCCGGCTTCGCTCTCCTCTTCCGCGCAAGAGACATCGCACCGGGGAGCGGACGGGCGGCGCCCGCCGCGGATCCCGTGCCGTTGGTGTCGCGGCGTTGTTGCCGCGCTTGGGGAGTGCCCATCGACTCGACAGCTGAGGCCGGGCTACCGTGGCCAGCGGCGATCGGCGACGCCGCATGCAAAACGCCGCCGCGGCCAATGCCGCAATCCCGCGGCGGTCAATCGATCTTCGCGTTTTCTTTCTGAACCGCAAGCTTTCGCAGCTTGGCGTCGCGTTCGGGACCGAAGAGCAATGCCGGGCCGCCTTGGCCCGGCTGCGCTGACGCGACGGTTTCGTCTGTCCGGGCTGTGGTCATCGTGGGCACTGCTTTCCGTCGCGCCGGCCGGTCTATCAGTGCAATCGCTGCAAGAAGCAGACCTCGCCGACGGCGAGGACGATCTTCCACTCGACCAAGCTGCCTCTGGTGACGTGGTTCGCGGCCATCCACTTGATTGCGACGGCGAAGAACGGTATCTCGTCGGTGGAATTGGGGTGCCGGCTTGGGATCGGGCAGCCGACGGCTTGGACGATGAATCAGAAGATCATGGCGGCGATGGCGCGGCGCGATCAGCAGCGCGAGCGTGTCGGCGAGTTCGCCGGGGCGCAGCGAATAGTCGGCGGAGATGGTGTCGGGCATGACGGGCTCCGGGCGGGATTGCGAAAGCGAGGGAAGGCGCAGCCCGAACGCCCCTCGGCGTCCAGTCTTCGCCCGGACCCCCGGCCCGGCTCCGCCTCACGGTGGTGCGGGGCGTTTGTACGGAATCAGGAGCGGCCGGCGCTGCGTCGGCCCCGGCCCGTCTCCCGGCGGTGCGAGAGCAATACCGTCCAGAGAGAAGCGGCCGAGGTTGAGAGGAGGGATGGCACCTTCGGTGACAGAGTTGTATGAGATACGGGTGCCGAAACGTAGAGGTTCGGCCAAGCTGAGCCGGGCGGGTAGAGGTGATGAACGCGCGCTGAACCAAGATATCCGTTGCTAAAACCCGTCGCCCATACCGGGACAGCCGAACCTTTACGTCGAAACTGCGCTGACGTGTGTCAGATTTGACGAGAACATCAGCTAATTCCATCGAGGGGAAAACAGCGATGTCGGAATTTCAATCTTGTCCGCCAATAGATGCCGGAGAGCCGTTTCGGTGCTCAGGCCGGGGGCGTTTTTCCCGTTTAACATCTCTTAAGGATTGCTATGGCGTGTACATATTTCAACACAGGATCTGTGGCGTGTTATATGTTGGCGCAGGTTGGAAACAAGATTTGAAAACCAGGATATCTCAACATTATCGCCCGAAAGATAGGGGAGGGAGTTTCCGTATAAATTATTGTGGAGAAAACTGCAAGAAAAGACAAGGATGCGAACAAAATAAGAGAGCTTGCGAGAATGCGAATACACGCTCGTTTCAAGGTTTCAAAGCGCTTCTTCGATCATCACAAATTCTAGCTTTTTCCATAGACTTAAGTATGGGTAAGACGAAGAAAAAAATCAAAATCGTTGAATACGATTTAATTTCCCAACTGAAGCCCAAGTATAATGCGGAAATACAGCGAAAGAGGCTTGTTGGCTCCAGGTACATTGATAGAAATGTTTGCAAAATTAAGTTCCACCTTAAGGATCGGTGAAGTAGATCAATCTTTCGTAAGTCGTATTGGAAACAATTTTCCCCTTGACCGAATTGCACTAAAACAAAAGGACGAAGGACCGGCCGGCACGAATTCAAACTGCTTTCGTTGATCGATATACGACTCATACCAGCGGCTATTGGTATTGACCTTTATGTTCCCAGTTGCGCATTCTAATGGCGGCGATTTTCTGGGGTGTCGAGCAGGCGGTTCCATGCGTCGCAGGCGGCAGTGCCGATGTCTTTGTCGGTGTCGAAGACGCGGTTGGAGAGCCACATCTGGCGTAAGTGCTGTCAGACGTTCTCGGTCGGGTTCAGTTCGGGCGTGTAGGGAGGCAGGCGCATGGGGCTGGCGTTGCGCGGCCAGTTCAGGACATCGGTGGTGTAGGCAGCACCGTCGAGCAAGAGGACTTGCGTGGGCGTCGGGGCAGATGGCGCCGAACAGATAGGCACTGTGGTAGCATTGGTCGCGTAATTGGCGCGGTCGTATGCCCGTGCGTGCCCACGGGCGCACCATTCCGTTTTTCTGGCCAAGGCGCATTCATCCTGCCACCAGAGCTCGATCCCGGTCCCGTCCGGCAGGGTCGCGATTCAGTCGGCAAGGCTTGCGCGAAGCCATTTTTATATGTTTCCACCGCCTCAGCGTCCTGTTTGGGATGATGTGGGCGGACGCTCATGTGCGAAAACCCCAGCTCGTGGAGAAGTCGCGACACCGAGCGCTCATGGTATGCAACCCCGAACCGGCGTTCGATCACATCCCGCAGGCCGACGCGCTGCCAGCGCACCACACCATCGCGCCCGACATCGGGGACGGTCTCGACAATCCGGGCCAGTTCCGACATCTGCGCCGCCGTCAACTTGCGCGGGGCGCCCGAAGCCTTGCGGTTTGCCATACCGTCGGTTCCCTCGGCGTTGAAACGGTGTATCCAGTCCCGCAAGGTCTGGCGGTCCATGCCGCCAAGCGACGCCGCTTCCGACCATGGCTTACCCTCGTAAACCGCCGCAATCGACAGAAGACGCCGCGCTTGGCTGCCATCCTTCACCGACCGGGCCGCCTGCCGCACACGGACCGCGTCGTAATCCATCTGTAAGGCTACGGCCATAGCGCAACTCCATATGCTGTGGTGCGCAACCATATGACACAGCCTACGAAGAGGGAAAACGCTCCTTCAAAAGTGGGGCAAACTAAACAGACTTTGGTATAATTCGAATTAGAAATCTATGAGTATCCTTGAATTTCTGCCGGCGATATGACACGTCTTCTTAGTCATCCATATGAGAGAGGGCGTACGATTCCAGCTTGACGCTTATCATTATGCGGCAGTCTCCCTGGAACGAACATCCCCTTCCATCAGTACATCGATCCGGTCGGCGATTTGTTGCGCGGGTTCGCAAAGCTGTCCGACGGTCCAGTCGGCGGCGTAGCCCTCGGTCACGTCGTTGGGTCGGACATGGTTGACCAGCCGCTTGGTCAGGCTCTGCGGCAGCATCAGCTCGCGCTCGGCCACTGTGATGAAACAGTTGCGGAAGCCGTGGAACCAGAACCTGGCGCCGCCGGTCCTGGTGATCCGGCCATAGAGATGGTGCGGGTCCTCGACATGGCCCGACGCGCTGGTGAGGGAGGAGAACACCCAGGCGCGGACGTTGTCCGGCAGGCCTTCGCTTTCCACCCGGCGGCGTTCGAGGATGGCGCTCAGTTGCCGGGTGACAGGAAGCTCCAGCGGCGCCCCGGTCTTGGTCTCCTCGACCCGGAAAGTCATCGCCGCCATGTCCACTCGCTCCCATCGCAGGGTCAGCACCTCGTCGCGGCGCATGCCGGTGTAGAGCCCGAACCACAGCGCATCCCGGATCGCCGGGTTATTGACCTCCGCCTCGATGCCGGCGCGCCAGCAGGGCAGGACCTCGGCCGGAGTGGAGATCTTGCGCCGTACCTTGCGGTGGAACTTGCCGCCGCCGGCGAGCCACAGGTCGACCGGGTTGCGCAGGCCGTCGAGATCGACGCAGGGCCGGCGATAGACCGAGCGCAGCAGGGACATCGCTCGGTTGGCCGGCGACCACCCGTGATCCTCGGTGATGCGGTTGAAGCGGGTCTCCACGTCCCGGCGGGCGATGGCGTCGAGCGGGCGGGAGAGCCAGTCGCCGAGATAGCGCTTGGCCTCGTAGCGGTAGAGCCCGTTCGTGCGCCTGGACCGGTTCGGATTGACCGCCATGTAGTCCTCGAAGGCGTCCCCGAGCGTCGGCATGGCGCGCGCCTCCGCCCGGTTCCCGGCCGGGTCGTCGCCGTCGGCGACCTTGCCGAGGACCTTCCGAGCCAGACGCCGCGCCTGATCAGGGGCGATCTTGCCGTGGCGGCCGAGGACGACACGCTTGTTGGGGGCCTTTCTGCCGCCCTCCCCGGCGCGGTAGTTGACGATGAAGGACTTGACGCCGGAGGGCTGGATGCGGACGCCGAAGCCGGTGAGCTTGTCGTCCCATGCGATCCAGGGCGTGCCGGCGGGTTCGAGGGTATCGACGGCGCGCTTGGTGAGGGTCAGCCTGGTTTTCGCGACGCGTTTGGCGGTGTGGGTTTCCATGCGGGGAACGTGGCCTGCTTGACGACTCATGTCAACACACGTATCAACACGAGAAATCGATATGGAGCGCATTGCAGCGCAGGTGCGGCAGGGTTGGATATAATGGTGTCCGTCATAGTGCATTGATATTATGGCATATATGACGTTTACAGCGCAGTCATGCGCACTGGAGCGCAAACATACACGCGAGACTCATAACCTGAAGGTCGCAGGTTCGAATCCTGCCCCCGCAACCATTGCAAGCCCCTGGAAACATTGTCGTTTCCGGGGGTTTTCGATTCCTGTCCCGTGAACCTGTTCCTGGCGCCGTAAGCATACCGTAAGCGGATTCAATTCAACTCCGGCGCATGTCAGCGCGGTTTCGGCACCCATATCTCATACAACTTCGGGCCATTGGCGTCGTCGAAAGCGCCACCCCTCCCCTCGACCTCTCCCGCTTCTCTCTGGACGCTACCGCCTTGCGTCGCCAGGAGTCGGAGCCGGGCCGGGGGTCCGGGCGAAGGCTGGACGCCGAGGGGCGTTCGGGCCGCGCCTTCCCTCGCTTCCGCAATCCCGCCCGGAGCCCGTCATGCCCGACCCCGACACCATCTCCGCCGACTACTCGCTGCGCCCCGGCGAACTCGCCGACACCCTCGCGCTTCTGGTCGAAGCGCGCCAGCCGGCCATCGTCTGGGGGCCGCCCGGATGCGCCAAGTCCCAGATCGCCCGACAGGTCGCCGCCGACGCGGCGCGCAACCGGACTCGAGGACGCCGGGCGCCGAAAATTTCCGGCCAGGGGGCTTCGCCCCCTGGACCCCACCCGGAGGTAAAGAAGTAAAGAACCACGAGACAAGCTCGCGCTACCGCGCAAGCGTCCGGGCAACACGGAAGCCGAAGCTGTAGCCCCGGAGCCCGGCATCGACCCCGAGGCGCCTCGCCGATCGGAGGAACCACGGATAGCTGCCCCAAGAACCGCCACGCATGACCCGCCGTCCGCAATCCCCGCTCTCCCAAGCGCTCCCGTCAGACGGCGCCCCCGCGTAACTCCAGTTCCAGCAGTCCTCCACCCACTCCGACACGTTCCCGTGCATGTTGTGCAACCCGAAATCGTTCCCCCCGAAACTACCCACAGGCACCGTCTGCCTCCGGTATACCCACTTGACCCCGCCGACGGAGTTCCCGTTATAGTTCGCCATAGATTTCGAGGACCGGACAAGGGAAGGCATTTGCACGATCATCCTGACCCCGCCGGCGGGGTCGCCGTTATAGTTCGCCTGATCCGTCGAAATCGTCCCCCCAGTGTGAAACGGACCCGTCGTCCCCGCCCGCACCGCGTACTCCCACTCCGACTCCGACAACAAACGATACTCCTTCCCCGTCTTCCGACTCAGCCAATCCACATAACCCTTCGCATCGTCCCAACTCACCTCGATCACCGGACGCTTGCCGCGGCCCCAGCCCCTATCCGACGGACGGTAACCGCCGCAACCTCCGTCCGACACGCACGCGTCCCATTCCGCAAACGTCACCTCGTATTTCCCAACCGCAAACGCATACCCGATCCTCACCCGCCGCACCGGTCCCTCGTTGTCCAAGCGATACTTCTCCGACGACGGAGAGCCCATCCGAAAACTCCCCGAAGGCAACACAACCATCTCCGGGCAGACATCGCAGTCACGGAATACCGAACCCGGTCCCGGACGCCAGGATCGCGCGCGATCCTGCGCGGCGGCGATCTGCTGCGGCGTCATCCGCGCCGACAGCGCGTTCCGCTCCTTCGCGGCTTCCGCGTCGCCGCGGCTCGCCGCGAGATTGAGCCACATGTGCGCCAGAACGTAATCCTGAGGCGCGCCGACGCCCTTCAGAAACAGTCGCCCCAGCGCGAGCATCGCCCGCCGGTCGCCAGACGACGCGGCGGCTCGCCATTCCGACAGCGCTTCCGCCGGACGCCCTGCCTCAAGCGCATTCTTCCCGGCCTCGTAATCCGCCCGCGCAGCCCCGCCGACCGCCAGCAGACCGACCGCCGCCAGCCCCGCAACATAACGCAGCATCACGTTCCCTCCTTCGCGATATCGCCCCTATCATAACCGCGGCTTGCACGCCCGCAAGCTCGCCGTCCGCTCGCCCTTCCCGAAACGATTGCGGCCGGCGAAGGGAATCCCGCAAGCGATGGCGCCGGGCCGCTGAACAGCCGGCGGCCCGGCATGCGGCTCGAAATCGCCGCCCGCCGCCGACTCTTCCACGTCCGGGCCCGCCTTCAGCGCCGGACGCGCCGGGGAAACACCCGGAAGGTGCCAATGACAGAACCGCCCCGTCCGATCTCGTCAGCAGGCTCGCACGCTGCCCGCTCCGCCGCGCTGGAGGCCGGGCGCTCCCCGCGCAAGAACGCCGCCAGCCGCAAGCGCTACGCCAGGCGGCGGGCACGGGGCCTCTGCACCGACTGCGGACAACCTTCGCAGGGGGCGGCAAGGTGCGAACCCTGCGCGCGCCGATCCCACGAACGCTCGGACCACTTCCGCGGCATCCCTCTCTGGCCGGCCCGGTACACCGTCATCGAGATCGCGACCGGCGAGGACCACGGGACGTTCGAGAGCCTGGCCGAGGTCGCCGCCTGCCTCGCCTTCGCCAGGCTGTCCTTCGATCGGGTCGAGGTGCTCGGCGACGTCTCGCCGATGGCCACCTTCACCGCATACGAGTGACCCCCCGCGCCGGGGCGTCCCAAACCCGCCACGGCCGCACGGCAAGTCCCATGGAGAGCCACGCGGGTTGCCCGCCTTGCCCGGCGCGACCGGAAGAACCCCACCCCGATCTCGGGACCGGTCCGGCGCCGGGTAGTCGCCTCGGCCCGTCCGGCGTGCCCGGTCGGCGCGGTTCCCGGGCCGGAAAGACGAGGAGTGGAAAGCCTGGAAGGGACGAGCGTTCCGAGGTCGGGAGGGAGACTCCCACCCGGCGGCGTTCCCGACCCCTCCATCACGGGAGCTTTCCATGTTCCACGACCTCTTCGAGACACCGACCGCCGTCCGCCTCGCCGACGGCAACGACGACGACTTCCAACCGTCCTTCGCCAGCGACCGGCTGCTGGCCGAGATCGGACTGCCGGTCCGGGCGATCCGCGAACTCCGGGGCCTCTCTCCCGGCGCCGGCGCGGACGGATGACGAGAGGGAAAGGGAAGGTTCGAGAAGGTGAACGGAGAAGGGATCGAGAGAGACCTGCCCCGTTCGCCAACCCAACGTCAGCAACCAGGACCACAAGGAGATCGTCATGTCCTTCGGATTGAACCGCAAAGGCTTGAATGCGTCTCCACGAAATAGACAACTTATTGGGAATAAAGGATATTTAGATGTCCTCGTTCTTCCCGTGGTTTCGGGCGGATCACAGAATCAACACTGTGCCAACACGGCATCCACTGACGCCTCATGTGGCCAATTCGGTAACCGGACAGACATTCCCGCGCCCCAGCCGGCGGCCCTGCGGATGCATCCGTCACCTGCGCTCACCAGAGGGCCGGCTCGTTCGCCGCCCGAGACCGGAAGCCTCGGCAGCAGTCTGGTTTCCAGATCGCATCCGCTGGGTATCTCGGGTGTAACCGCAAACGGGCCAGTTCGAGCACCCCAGGAACGGGCCGTGTCTGCTGTTCTTGGGTTGCAGCCAGCCGTCGCATCTGGGACAGCCTTCAATGGTCTGACCGCAGTCGCGGCAACGGAAGGTTTCCTCTGCCTTGACCGGCAGTCCCTTGCCGCAAGCGGGACAGGCGGGTCGTCTGTGGTCGCAATATGGCCAATTCGAGCAGCCGTAGAAGGTGCTTCCGTTCCGGGCGTTTTCGCGCCGCTCCAAGCGCCCTTTGACACACCTTGGGCAGGGTACGTCGCTTTCCGGCAACCGCCCGAAGACAGTGACGTCGTACCCGTCATCGATCAATTCCAGAACGAAGGGAGAAGGCGGATCGCTATCCGCAAGCAGGAAGACACGGCGCTTGGCGCGAGTGATGGCGACGTAGAACAAGCGGCGCTCCTCGGCGTTCGGATGCCCTTCGGGTGACGCAAGAACCAGATCGAGGAGCGGATCGTCGGCGACCGTCGAGGGCAGTATAGCCTTCGCGTCAACGAGCAATGGCGTATCTGTTTCGTCTGGCGCGACGGCGGCGCATGGGAGGTGGAAATTGTCGACTACCATTGAGGAGATGAGGCAATCATGACCATCGAACGCGAAGACGTGGACCGGCGGAAGGTCGACTTCTCGGACGTGGCTTCGGGGCGGCGGCTACCGCCGGTGCATCCCGGCGAGGTTCTGCGCGACGAGTTCCTGGAGCCGATGGAGCTCAGCGTGTACCGGCTTGCCCGTGAGCTCAAGGTTCCGCGCCCGCGGCTGACGCGCCGTCACGACCGATACCGCGCTGCGGCTGGGGCGCTATTTCGGGACGACGCCGGAGTTCAGGATCAACCTTCAGACCCGTCACGATCTGGATGTCGCCGAGCGCACGGCGCGCCGCCGGATCGAGCGGGAAGTCGCGCCACGCGCCGCGTGACGGTTCCGCCACGGACGGGAAGCTACTATGTATGAGGATCATCGAGCGGCTTGCGGCGGGAAAGGTCGGGACTGGACCGATCATGGTTGGCCGGCTGGCGGGGGCGTAGAACGGGTCCGGTCTTGGCGACGTCTCGGGGAGCGTAGGGCTTGAACGACGGGTTTCAGAAGACGCTGGACCACATCCGGTCCATTGCCGGGTCCGAAGCCGAGAAGGGACGTCTCTTCGAGCGGCTGATGAAGGCATACTTCGTCAAGGACCCCCTCTACGCGGAACGCTTCTCCGACGTCCGGCTGTGGTCCGAGTGGGCGGGTTCGCGGCCCGGCTTCGACGCCACCGATACGGGCATCGATCTCGTCGCCGAAGAGCGCGAGGGCGGCCATTGCGCCATCCAGTGCAAGTGCTACGCCCCCGGCACGCGGATATCGAAGCCCGACCTCGACTCGTTCATCGCCGCCTCGGCCCGCGATCCTTTCACCGCCCGCATCGTCGTCGATACCGGCGACGGGTGGGGGCCGAACGCCGTCAAGACCATCCTGCCCTTGAAGCCCGCCTGCGCGGTGCTCCGCTTCGGCGACCTCGCAAGCCGCCCGTTCGACTGGCCGGACCTCGTCCGCGGCCAACCGGAAGACCTGTCTTTCCGGCGCGAACCCTACAGCTTGCGCCCGCACCAACGCGCCGCGTTCGACGACGTGACCACCGGCTTCGCGGCGCACGACCGCGGCAAGCTCGTCATGGCCTGCGGCACCGGCAAGACCTTCACGGCGCTGCGCATCGCGGAGGCCGCCGCCGGCGTCGGCGGCCGGACGCTCTATCTGGTGCCGTCGATTTCGTTGTTCGCGCAGTCGATGCGCGAATGGGCGACGCAGAAGACGATCCCGCACCGCTACGTCGGCATCTGTTCGGACACCCGCGCAGGTCGCAACGACGAGGACGCATCGCTTCAGGAACTCGAAATCCCCGTCACCACGGACCCGCCGGCGGTCTCCCTGGCGCTGCGCGAGGCGCGATCGGACGCGATGACGGTCGTCTTCTGCACCTACCATTCGCTCGGCATCGTCGAGCAGGCCCAGAACGAAGGCGCCCCGGCGTTCGATATCGTCCTCTGCGACGAAGCCCACCGGACGACCGGCGTCGAGCGTCCCGGCGACAAGACCTCGCCGTTCGTGCTGGTGCACGACGCGCAACGGATACGCGTCGCGAAGCGCCTTTACATGACCGCCACGCCGCGCCTTTACACGGAGAGCGCCAAGGCGAAGGCGGCCCGCCATGACGTCGACGTGTTCTCGATGGACGACCCGGACACCTACGGGCCGGAGTTCCATCGCCTGCCGTTTTCCAGGGCCGTCGAGCGGAACCTGCTTTCCGACTACAAGGTCGTGGTTCTCGCCATGTCCGAGCAACGCGTCGATGCGGCCTTGCAAGCGCACCTGGCGTCGGACGAAAGCGAGATCAACATCACGGACGCGGCCAAGATCGTCGGCTGCTGGCGCGCATTGCAGAACCCGGAGAACAAGCGTTCCGGGGACGGTTCCGCCTCTCCCCTTTCCCGCGCGATCGCGTTCACCAACACCATCGCCTCGTCGAAGCGGCTGGACGCCCATTGGGACGGCATCGTCGGACGCGCCATCGAACTGTTGCCCGAGGCCGAGCGGCCCGGCGCGTTCCGTTGCGAGACGCGCCACGTCGACGGGCAGCACCACGCGCTCGAACGCAAGGCGCGGATCGAATGGCTCAAGGCCGGCTCCGAAGGCGCCTGCAGCATTCTCTCGAACGCGCGCTGCCTCTCCGAAGGCATCGACGTGCCGGCCCTCGACGCCGTGCTCTTCATGAGTCCGCGCAACTCCCAGGTCGACATCGTACAGGCCGTCGGTCGCGTCATGCGGAAGGCCGAAGGCAAGACCTACGGCTACATCGTGCTGCCGGTCGCCGTGCCGGCGGGCGTCGATCCGGCGGACGCGCTCGACGACAACGAACGCTTCGCGGCGGTCTGGAGCGTGCTGCGCGCGCTGCGCTCGCACGATGACCGGTTCGGCGCCGAGATCAACAAGATCGACCTCAACGACACGCCGACCGACCGCATCATCTTCACCGGCGACGGGGTCGACGTCCCGGATACCGGGAGCCTGCCCTTCCCACCGCTCGATCTGCCGCCCGACGCGATCTACGCCAGGATCGTCGAGAAATGCGGCGACCGGAAATACTGGGAGACCTGGGCCCGGGACGTGGCCGACATCTTCGCGCGGCTCGTCCACCGCATCGACGCGCTTCTGGCCAACCCCGACAACGAGACCCTGCGCGAGTGGTTCGACGCCTTCCACGAGGAGCTCGAGACGTCGATCAACGAATCGATCGACCGCGACAGCGCGGTCTCGATGATGGCGCAGCACATCCTGACGCGGCCGGTCTTCGAGGCGCTGTTCGAGGGCTACGACTTCGCCGGCGGCAACCCGGTGGCCCGCGCGCTCGACGCGCTGCGGGGGGATTTCGGGGAGTTCGGACTCGAGAACGAGACCCGCGACCTGGAAGGCTTCTACGAAAGCGTGCGGCTGCGCGCCCGCGGCCTCGACAACAGCGAGGCGCGCCAGCGGGTGTTGATGGAGCTCTACGAGAAGTTCTTCGCCACGGCGCTGAAGAAGGACGCGGATCGCCTCGGCATCGTCTACACGCCGGTCGAGGTCGTGGACTTCATCCTGGCGAGCGCCGACCGCGTGCTGCGAAGCGAGTTCGGCCGGGGCCTGAGCGACGAGGGCGTCCACGTCCTCGACCCCTTCTCCGGAACCGGCATCTTCCTGGTCCGGCTGCTCCAGTCGGCGCTGATCCGGGACTCCGACCTCGCCCGGAAATACCACGAGGAGCTTCACGCCAACGAGATCGTCCTGCTCGCCTATTACATCGCCGCCGTCCACATCGAGGAGGCGTTCCACGGCCGCCGCGGAACGGAAAGCGCTTACGAACCCTTCGACGGCATCGTCCTGACCGACACGTTCAACCTGCACACCGACAGGACCGGCTTCCCCAAGGTCTGGCTGCCGGACAACAGCGCGCGCGTGGAGCGCCAGCAGAAGGCGCCGATCCAGGTCGTCGTCGGCAACCCGCCGTGGTCGGCGGGGCAGCGGAGCTCCGCGGACGACAATCCCAACGTGGATTACCCGGAGATGGAGAAGCGTATCTCCGAGACCTACGCCGCCCGCTCGAAGGCGACGCTCAAGAACAGCCTCTACGATACCTACAAGATGGCGATCCGCTGGGCCTCGGATCGTATCGGCAATCGGGGCGTCGTCGCTCTCGTCACCAACGGCTCCTGGATTGACGGCAACGTGGATTCGGGGGTACGCGCCTGCCTGGCCGAAGAGTTCACCGCCATCCATGTCCTGAACCTGCGGGGCAACCAGCGGACCCAGGGTGAACGCTCGCGCCGGGAAGGCGGCAAGATCTTCGGCCAAGGCTCCCGCGCGCCAGTGGCGATCACGATCCTGGTCCGCAACCCGGACGCCGCCCATGACGGCTGCCGCATCCTCTATCGCGACGTCGGGGACTACCTCAAGCGCGAGGAGAAGCTGGCCTTCCTGCGCGAGGCCGGCTCCATCGCGGGCATCGACGACTGGCGGGAGATCGCGCCCGACCGGCACCACGACTGGATCGGCCAACGCAGCGACGAGTTTCAAGCCCTCTACCCGCTGGGATCGAAGGACGCCAAGGCGGGGAGGACGGACGAGGCGGTATTCGCGCTGTTCAGCAATGGGTACCAGTCTGGTTGGGATACCGCAGTATACAACTTCTCCTACGAGGCTTGCGCCGAGAATGCTCGCCATATGGTGGAAGACTATCTTGCCGCTCTCCGGGATGTAGGGACTACACAAGATGGTATCCCGGATGTGGATAGAATCGCACGTAGACATTCTTCGAGTATTCGATGGAATAGAGAACTGAAACGCCGAATTAGGCAACGTATCCCTGCTGAATTTTCCAAAGATAAAATTCTGATAGTAGCATACAGACCGTTTGTTAAGCAGTACCTATATGCAGATTATATGTTCTCATCTGCACCCGGGCAAATGAGAAATATCTTCCCTGATTCTTCAAAAGAAAACCGAATAATTTGCGTTACAGGAACAGGATCAACCAAACCATTTTCAGCTTTCATGGTCAATTCTATGACGGATCGAGAACTCATATCGAAGGGCCAATTATTCCCGCGATACAGATTTCAACGACCATCGGACGCCCAGGGAGATCTTCCCGGAATCGGCCACGGCTTGGAGCGGGTCGACAACATCACCGATAGCGCCCTTCATGCCTTCCGCGTGCGCTACGCTGACAACACGATCGGCAAGGACGACGTCTTCGATTACGTTTACGGCGTCCTTCACGCCCCCGACTGGCGCGAGCGCTTTGCCAACGACCTCGCCAAGGAACTGCCGCGCATTCCCTTCGCGGCGGATTTTCACGCCTTCGCCGAGGCCGGGCGCGCCCTCGCAGCCCTGCATCTGGGCCACGAGGCTTGCGAGGAATATCCCCTGGAAACTGTGTTTTCCGGCTCAGGCGAACCGCGACCGGAGCATTTCCGCATCGGCGATCGGGCGATGCGGTTCGACGACGAAAAGACAATCCTCCGCGTCAACGACCACGTGAGCCTGCGCGGCATCCCTGCCGAGGCGCACGAATACCAAGTCAATGGGCGAACCCCTCTCGAATGGTTCATCGACCGCTACCGCATCGTCCGCGACAGGGAGAGCGGCATCGTCAACGACCCGAACGGCTGGTTCGACGACCCGCGCGACCTGATCGCCGCAATCCGCCGCGTCATCCATGTCAGTGTGGAAACCGTCCGTATCGTCGCGGCCCTGCCCGAACCGCTGGCCGACGACGAATCCGATCCTGCTCGCGCCGCGTCCGCCTTCCGGGCCGAGGCCCACCGCCAGTCCCTCGTCGTCGCCCGCGGCGCGCGGGCGCGGGAGGACCAGGAATTCGTCGACGCCATCTCCGATTGGAACCATGAATGAGGCGCGGCGAGATATGGACGGTTTCCGGCGGCGGAGACTACACGGGCAAACCGCGTCCGGCGGTTATCGTCCAGAACGACGATTTCGACGGCACCGATTCGATCACGCTCTGCCCCTTCACGACCGATCCTGCCGAAGCGCCGTCGATCCGCCTCCCGATCGAACCGAACGAGCGCAACGGGATCGACGCACCGTCTCGTATCATGGTGGACAAGATCACCACCGTATCGAAACAGAGGATCGGCGAGCGGATCGGCGAACTCGACGGCGAGAACGTCGCGCGGCTCGATCAGGCGGTGACGACGTTCCTGGGTTTGATGGTTTCGCAAGGAGCCATGCGTTGACGAGCGATGACGGCGCCAAGCCCGCAAGTGGACACGGAAAGACAATGACGACAACGGCAAAAGACTATCTACAATTGCCGGATAGCCATGATATTCCGTGGATATGCTGGCTCAGGCCCAGACTGCAATACTCATTTCGATGTTGCACCGAAAAACGACAAGAGTATACACTAAACGAACCATTCATCGACTCCGTATTTGGAGAGCATCACAATCTATACTTGAGAGGACGAGGCTTCTATGCGACTGGTAGAATTCTTGACCGTCAATATCTAGGTGAAATTATGAAAGAGTACCGCCGAGCAAGCGCTCACAGTCAAATAAGGAATATGATCCAATTTAGCGAATCACTCAACAAGCATCATTGGTGGAATAATCACGCCGCAATGGAGATTTCAAAATTGTATGATATGCTGACATCGGTATTTTTGGATAGAGACAGACTCCCTACATCCAATATCTATCTTGGAGTTGAAATGTGTCTTAAGGCCGTTTGTACGCACGCAAGATTCCGAGAACACGGAACATGGAAATTCCCAAAAACTCACAATATGATAAAGGTGTGGGATAGGCTGCCGAAAGGCTTACAGAATGATCTCATACAGGCTTCCGTAGCTTTCAAAAAAGAATATGCCACCTACCGAGATACAGTGAGTGGCATATTGGAATCGGCTACCCGGCAAGCCACTGGAACAATAAATATGAATGAATCGAAAAACGACACATATGTACAGTATGATCAAGAACTTGCACACGCTTGTTCGAAGAAGCCGTATTCATTATTCTTCAATGACAATGATCAATTGAATGCGGAAATGCTTTCAGACGACTGGCTTCTCGAATCAATGAATGAGATTCGGAGTTTGAACTACCATCGGTACGGGGTAGACGATGGCTCGACATATGATCCATTGCCGGTCGAGATCGTAAATCGGATCCATTGGATAGGGAAGTTATTTTATGAACACCTGTTCCCCGGAGAAACACACGATAATCGGAAAGTGTGGCCACTGGTGAATACATAGTATCCTGATAGCCTGACGACTGTACGGAGATGAAAATCACTTGACAGCACCACCCGGTGGCCGTGTTGCGGTCGGGAGGATAGTCGGGTAGGTCCCTCAGTGTGCAGATCTTCAAGAGTCGCCACCGCCAGCCCCATATGTTCCAAGCCGTGTTTTCGTCGCGGTCCGTTCGCCGATTATCGAGGCTTCGACGGCCTCGCTCAACTGCCGTGTCCGACTCCGCCCGCTGGGCCCGGCCCAATCGTTCTCTCTCCCTTGGCCATTTCCTGCACCCATTCGACGTTGGTTGTTCACACCTGATACAGCCCGCTGTAGCCCCTGCCGGGGGACGAACGGGTGTGCTCCCTTGCGCTCGCACCATCAACCGAACGACCACCGGGAGCCGGCCGCAAGGCAGCGACGCGTTTCGGGAGAACGCATCGCCGAACGGCGCTCTCATGCCCCGCCGGGCAGGCCGGCGCCGGAAACTTTTTCTCATGCCCGGTCGCACGCCTGCGCGAGTCTGCGCGCGTCCGTCGCAATTCCGTAGGAAACCCGCGTTTCCACCGTGTTGCGGGAGCCATATGTTCATCCTACGTTCTCATCCATGATCCGTAACACGCCTCGATTCCCGGCGCTTGGCGCACCGTCCTGGCCATCCGCCAGGGCTGACCGTTCCTGCCGGGGACCGGTATTGCGCCCGCCCCCGATGCCGTTCGGCCCGATCCCCGGCTCCTTCGTGTTCCTCGTCGCGATCGGCATGCTCGACCGGATCTGGCTGCCTCGGTTCCACGACGCCAACGCCGCCGGCGCACGCGATCCCGAGGCCGGCGCCGTTGAAGCGAACGTGCCGTGACCGGGGCCGGGGGCGATACCGGGCGCGGGGTCCGCGCCGCCGCCCGCGGCTTGCGTACTTGGCGGCGGCTCGCCGGCATGGTCCTCGCCGCCGCCCTGATCGGCGCCGCCAGCGCCGCCGCCTGGAAGGCCGCGCGCACCACCACGGGCCACGAATGGTACGCCGTCGGCATGCTCGTGCTCGCCGAGACCCTCATCGACGCCGGCCTGAGCCCCCACCGGCCCAAGGACGTGCGCCACCCCGACGGACGCGTCGAGACCGTGACCCTCGGCACCATCGCCAACCACCGGCCGCTGATCGCGTTGCGGAGCCAGATGCTCGACGACCTCCTGAACGCCGCCCTGCTCGGATCGGGGATCGGCGCCGGCATCGTCGTCGCGGCCCTTGTCGCGCTCCACTACGCGGGCCGCAGGCTCAAGCGCGGACGGCGCCTGCGCGGCGGCGAACTGGTCTCCGCAAGGCAACTCCGCCGCCGCGTCGCGCCGCCACGCCTTCCGCTACCGTTCGGGCCGCCGCGCGAACCGCCCTACCGCATCGCCGGCATCCCCTGGCCCGGCCGCGCCGAGACCCGCCACACCATCGTCTCCGGCACCACCGGCTCCGGTAAGACCGTCCTCATCGCCGATCTCGTCGAACAGATCCGCGCGCGCGGCGAGCGCTGCGTCCTCTACGACAAGATGGGCAGCTACGCCGAGACCTTCTTCGATCCCCAACGCGACGTCCTCCTCAACCCCCTCGACGCCCGCGCACCGCGCTGGTCGCCCTTCCTCGAAGCCCGCAACGCGCGCGACTTCGACACCATGGCCGCCGCCCTCATCCCCCGCCAGAAGGACGCCGTCGATCCCTTCTGGATCACCGCCGCCCGCCAGCTGTTCTCCCACGGCGCCGCCGTGTTCTGGAAGCAGGGCGAGACCTGCAACCGGGTCCTGGTCGAGCACCTGCTCAAGACCAGCCTCGACGCCCTCGCCGAAGCCATGGAGGGCACCGTCGCCCAGTCCATCGTCGATCCCGCTAACCCCAAGACCGCGCTATCGGTCCGCGCCATGCTCACCGCCAACATCGGCGCCCTCGAACTGCTGCCCGATGAGGGACCGCCGTTCTCCATCCGCGACTGGATCGGGAACGACGGCGGAAGCGGGTTCCTGTTCCTGACCTCGCGCGGCGACCAGCACGCCAGCCTGCGCGGGCTGATCTCCACCTGGCTCGAGATCGCCGTCAACGCGCTCTTGTCGCTGCCGCGCGACGACGGGCGGCGCATCTGGATCGTGCTCGACGAGTTGCCCACCTTGCACCAGGTCCCGAGCCTGCGGCCCGGCCTCGCCGAGAGCCGCCAGTTCGGCGGCTGCTTCGTGCTCGGGGTGCAGGTGTTCTCGGCGCTGCGCGACCTCTACGGGCGCGACGGGGCGGAGACCGTCTCCGGGCTCTGCGGCACCCGCGTGGTGCTCGCCGCCCCGGACCGCGACACCGCGGAATGGTCGGCCGAGAGCCTGGGGCGGGCGGAGATCGAGGAGATGGCCGAGAGCGTCAACTACGGCGCCGAGACGCCGCGCGACGGGGTGACGCTGGGCGCGCGCCGCGCGCTGCGCCCGCTGGTGCTACCGGCCGAGATCGCCCGCCTCGACAGCCTCGCCGGCTATCTCAAGTTCCCCGGCGCGTGGCCGGTCGCGCGGATCAAGCTGCGGTATGAACAACGCCCCAAGGTTGCCGAGCGGTTCGTGCCGAGGGCGGAAGGGGAAGCGGGCGCCGGAGAGGTGGCGGCGCCCGGAGAAGCCGAGCGCGAGGCTGCCCGACCGGGTTCGAAAACCACGGAAGGAAAACCGGGCGGGACGAAGGACGTGATCGGGCCGGCGCCCGACGCGGAGGCCACGCTCGACTTGTGGGAACTCGACCCGACGGCGGCGGATTGGGCGGAACGGGACCTCGAAACGGGGGCAATGAGCCGCGCCGCCGAAGGCTGGCCGGAGGAGATCGCCCCGTTACCGGCGGCGACCTATGCGGGCGGAGAGAACGCGGAGGCCTTCCAGCCGAGCCCCGGAGAAGAACGTTCCACGGAAGGCAACGGTGGGGACACGGGCGACGGTTCCCCGGTTGCGAACCGGCCGGACGCGCGGGACGGATCCGCCTCCGGCGACGAGAAACCGGCGAGCGGGCTGATCCGGATCTGAGATGGTCGCCTCCATCGGCGCCGTCGCCTCGCCCGCCCAGGGCGTCACCTACTACGAGCGCGACGGCTACTACGCCAGGGACGATCCCGCTCACAAGGAAGGCAGCGCCTGGGCCGGCAAGGGCGCCGAGGCGCTCGGGCTCGAAGGCCCCGTCGACGCGGAGACGTTCAAGGACGTGCTGGCGGGAGAAGTTCCGGACGGAACAAGCCGCAGGCTCGGACGCAAGGACAAGGACGGCAACATCCATCACCGGCCCGGACGAGACGTCACGTTCTCGGCGCCGAAGTCTGTCTCTCTCGCGGCCCTGATCGGCGGCGACGGGCGCGTCGTCGCCGCGCACGACCGGGCGGTAACGCGCACCCTCGCCTGGATCGAGGCCAATGTCGTCGAGACCCGGATGAAGGACCCGGAGACCGGACGCATGGTCCGCGCCGGCGGACAGAGCATGGTCGTCGCGACCTTCCGTCATGACACCTCGCGCAACCTCGACCCGCAGCTTCACACCCATGCGGTGCTCGCCAACATGGTCCGGGGCGGGGACGGCAAGTGGCGCACGATGGCCAACGAGAGGCTCTATGCCTCCAAGATGTTGATCGGCGCCATGTACCGCAGCGAACTGGCGCGGGAGTTGGGAGCGCTCGGCTACCGTATCGAGAAGACCCACGCCGACGGGCGCTTCGAGATCGCCGGGGTTCCGCGCGCGACCGTCGAGGCGTTCTCGACGCGGCGCGCCGAGATCGAGGCGGCGATGGCGAAGCACGGTCTCGGCGACCCTGCCGACAATCAGAGTCTCGCCCAGCGCGCGGCGCTGATGACCCGCGCCCACAAGCGCGACGTCGACAAGGACGTGCTCCGGGAGAGTTGGGAGAAGCAGGCCGCCGGTCTCGGCTTCGACGCGCGAGTTCTCGCGGCGGAAGCCGTGCCACGGGAGGCCGGCAAGGACGCGGGCCGAGCCGCCGCCGGCCTTTCCGGCGACCGGCAGCGTTCGGGGAAGGTTGCCGAGGCCGACCGGGCCGCGGCGTGGGCGGTGGCGCACCTCTCCGAGCGCGAGGCGGTGTTCTCGCGCTCCGACCTGCTGGCCGCCATGCTCGCCTGGCGCCCCGGCGCGGTCGCGATCGACGAGGCCGAGCAGGCCGTCGCGCGGTTGGAGAAGGCCGGAACGCTGCACGCCGCGAACCTACCCGTCCCGGGAGACTCGCTCACCACCGACAAGGCGGTCGCCGACGAGAAGGAGACCGTCGCCCTGATGCGGAGTGGCCGGGACCGGGGCGCCGCCGCGATGCGCGGCCGCGCCGTCGACAAGGCGCTGCGCAACGGACCCCTCACGGCCGGTCAGAAGGACGCGGTGAAGCTGATCCTGTCGGCGAAGGACCGGACGGTGGGCGTCCAGGGCTACGCCGGGACCGGCAAGACCGCCATGCTGAACCGCGCCCGCGCGCTCCTGGAGAAGCGCGGGTTCGAGGTCAAGGGCCTCGCCCCGTCGGCCTCGGCCGCGCGCACCCTGGCGAACGAAGCCGGCATCCGAAGCGAGACCCTGCAACGGTTCCTCGCCCGCAACGCCGGCGTCGCCCAGGGGCGGCTCACGGCCAGGGGCGAGCGCCAGATGCGCGCCGCGTTCGAGAAGACCGTGCTGGTGTTGGACGAGGGCTCGCTCGCCTCCACCGTCCAGGCCCGCGATCTCCTGCGGATCGCCAACGTCTTGCGCATTCCCCGGGTCGTGCTGGTCGGCGACGAGAAGCAGCTCGATGCGGTCGATGCCGGCAAACCGTTCGGGCAGTTGCAGCGGGCGGGCATGAAGACGGCGACCATGGACGAGATCATGCGCCAGCGCGACGCGGGTCTGAAGGCCGCCGTCGAGGCGAGCCTCGCGGGTGACGTGCGCAAGGCGTTCGAGAAACTCGGTCCCAACGTCGCGGAAGTGAAGGCCGACAATCTCGCCGGCGCGGCCGCCGCGCGCTGGCTGAAACTATCGGTCTCCGAACGCGGGAACGCCGGGCTGATGGCCCCGAGCCACGTGCTGCGCGGGGAGATCAACGACATCATCCGGGAACGGCTGACCCGGGACGGGGCAATCGCGGGGCCGGCGATGGAAACGGAGCGCCTGGTCTCGCTCGGCTACACCAATGCGGAGAAGGCGCTCGCCGCCAACTACGCGCCCGGCGATGTGGTTGCGTTCCACCGTGCCTACAAGCGGCTCGGGGTCGGGAAGGGCGACGAGTTGCGTGTCGTCGCCATCGACCGGGCCGCCGACGCCGTGAAGCTGGAGGGGAAGGACGGTGGGATCGTCTCCTGGGACCCCTACAGGTTTGCCGGCAGGACCGGCGGGGTCGAGGTCTACCGGGTCGACGCCATCGAGCTCCGCCAAGGCGATCGCATCCGCTGGACCCGGAACGACGCGCGCCACGAACTCGTCAACAGCGCGGCGGCAGAGGTGACGGCGGTGAAGGACGGAAGCGTGAGATTCCGCCTTGAGGACGGGCGGATACTGGACATGCGCAAGGACGATCCGCAGTTGCGTCACATCGACCGCGCCTGGGCGTCCACCGTCCATGCCTTCCAGGGCCGCACCGTCGATACCGTCATCGCGGCGATGGAAGCCAACCACCCCCACCTGACCACGCAGAAGACGCTCTACGTCGAGATCAGCCGGGCTCGCGACCGCGCCGAGCTGGTGACCGACGACCGGAACGCATTGCGCGAGCGGCTGGAGGCTGCCACCGGAGAGCGCATCGCGGCGCTGGAGGCAGTCGAGTCCGAGCGGGTGAAGGTCCGAAAACCGGAACCCGTCCACGGCCGCGGCCGGAAGGAGGGTACGCCGGAACCGGGACACCAGACACCGAAGCCCGAGAAGGTCCGTGAGTCGCGCGAGGTCGAGATGGAGATGTAGACTGACGCGCGGCATGAAATTCGGCGGCGCCGAAGTTGGAGATTGGATTTTCTATTGTCCACGGAGGCGATATCGCCTAGATTACTTGCATAGTCCAAATCGCAAGAATATACGCGGCGAGGAGGTTCCAGTGACGACGCGGCTTATCGGCACGCGGATCAAGGCGCTGCGCGAGGAGCGCAAGCTCTCCCAGGACGATCTCGCGCGGCTGTTCGGTTTCAAGGACCGGCAGACCGTTTCGGCCATCGAGACCGGCGCACGCCGCGTGACGGCGGACGAACTGGTGCTCGCGGTCGAGAAGCTGCGCGCGCCGCTGGACTATTTCACCGATCCGTTCCGGCTCGCCGGCGAAGGCCGCTTCTCGTGGCGGCAGACGGGCGTCGGAGCGGAACGGCTCGGCGAGTACGAACGCGACGCCGGGCGCTGGATCGCCGCGTTCCGCGCCTTGGCGCCGCGGGTCGGGCGCGAGGCCCCGCTCATGCGCCGGGCGCTCGGTCTTACCCGGCATTCCCGTTTCGAGGACGCCATGCTGGCCGGCGAGCGGTTCGTCGCCGAGTTCGGCCTCGGCGAAACGCCGGCGATCGGTCTGGCGGAGGTCATGGAACGGGATTTGGGCATCCTGGTCCTGATGGTCGATGCCCATGACGGTATCTCGGGCGCGGCCTGCCGCTTGCCCGAATTGGACGCGGTGTTGATCGCGCGCCGCGAGGTCGCCGGCCGCCGCCATTTCGACCTCGCCCACGAGCTGTTCCACATCCTGACCTGGGACGCGATGCCGCCCGAGCACTCCGAAGAGGCAATGGAGACCGGAGGCAACCGCGTGGAGCAGCTCGCCAACAATTTCGCGGCGGCGGTGCTGATGCCGGCCGGCGCGCTGGAGCGGTTCGGCGGTTGGTCGGACCTGAGCGAAGAGGAGTCGGTCGCGCGGCTGAACGCCGTGGCGGACGAGCTCCACGTGACGTCCTCGGCGCTGCGGTGGCGGCTGGTCGCGCTCGGCGAGATGAAGCCGGCCGT
This sequence comes from uncultured Alphaproteobacteria bacterium, assembly GCA_958295695.1. GTDB lineage: Bacteria > Pseudomonadota > Alphaproteobacteria > SP197 > SP197 > SP197. The sequence goes on from OY282363.1 coordinate 897,586, forward strand.
GGCGCGTTCATTGCCCGAGGCGGCCCTGCGCAACAACGGGCACGATGTCCCGGAGGGTGAGCTGCCCGTCCCGTTCTCGAGACCTTTCGTCGAGGTTCTCGCTCTCGCCATCGACGGGGGCCATGTCTCGCTCCGCCGCGTCGCCGGCCTGCTCGACCTGACCGTCGAAGACTTGGCGGACCTGTTCGCGGCGCATGGCGTCGTGCATCCGGTCGATCTGTGAAGTGGCGCGTCACCAAGGCTCCGTGTTCGTGGACACGAACGTCATCCTGGAGTCGCACCGGGTCGGTTCGTGGCGTGCGCTCACGGGTGGCTATCGTGTCGAAACCGTCGAGGACTGCGTGACCGAAACTCAGACGGGATTCCAGCGGCGGCGACCGGAGCGACGGATCGATGCAGGAGAGCTGCGCGCGTCGCTGGCAGCGGTCCATTCCGTCGAAGATCGCGAGCGCGCGGAACTGGCGATTCGGGCGCACGACATCATATTGGATAGAGGCGAGGCATCGCTCTGGGCTCACGCGCTTCATCGGGACGAGGCCTGGGTGCTGTGCGGACCGGACAAGGCGAGCCTTCGTTTCGGGGTCCGGATGGGGTTCCGCGAGCGGCTCGTGTCGTTGGAGCGACTCCTTGATGATGTCGGGTATCGGCCAAGGCCGTCCCTGCGAACGGCATACACGGGGAGGTGGCACGAGAAGGTGCTTGGAGAGCTTTCTTTTGTAAAGGGAGTCGGGCGGTGACTTTAAAGAAACTGACATCCGTAGTTGATCGAGATATTGCCTTACTCATTGGTGGTTCGTCGTCTCGGGAGCATGTCCGTCGGATGGGGGAATATCGGTGGATATGCAGAATATAGAAGCGCTTCCTGATTATCCAGTGTTACGCCAAGTCCAAAAAGCACTCTGGAAAATCGGAGAAGTTCATGGTGCCGCCGTGATGGTAGGCGCAGGCTTCAGCAGGTTTGCGAACTTGGCAGCCGATACGACGCCGCTTGCCCCATTGTGGTCCGATTTTCAGAAGGCTATGCTGGACGAGCTCTATCCGAAGGGGGGCGGCCCATCCGATCCGCTGACCCTTGCGGAGGAATACCGGGCGGCGTTAGGTGCTCCCGCCTTGGAAAATCTGATCCGATGCCAAGTCAGGGATGGCGAATGGAGCCCGGGAGACATTCATCGCCGTTTGCTGTCGCTGCCATGGTCGGACGTGCTGACCACGAATTGGGATACCCTCCTGGAGAGATCTGTCGACTCCAACCCGGACCTTCTATATGACGTCATCCGTACACCATCTGACATTGCCCATACGCGATCCCCTCGAATCGTCAAGCTGCACGGCAGTCTACCGTCGGATGGCCCGTTCATCTTCACCCAGGAAGACTTCCGAACATATCCCACCAAGTTCGCGCCGTTTGTGAATCTCGGACGGCAGGTTCTGCTTGAGAATGAACTCTGCTTGATCGGATTCTCCGGTGACGACCCTAATTTCCTCGAGTGGTCTGGGTGGGTTCGGGATCAACTTGGGGACGCAGCCCGACCAATCCGGCTTCTCGGAAATCTTGATCTTTCCAATTCTCGACGTCGTCTTCTCGAGAGTCGCAACGTTATACCGATCGATCTTGGTCCTCTTGTAAGGGATTTGCCAGAGGAAGATCGGAATCGTCGTGCGGTCGAGATATTCCTAGAGTATCTTGAACAAGGAAAACCACCGAAAGCGAAGTGGAGTCCTACTTCTGAAGATGAAATCATGGAAAGGCTACCTGCTTCGAGCTCGCGGCTGGCTGATCTTGCGCAAGTCTGGAAACAAGACAGGGAAACCCATCCTGGCTGGTTGGTGACGCCCTCATCATTGAGGACAAGCCTTCGGCATTCCTCCAGTAGATCCGTGAGCACCATCTTAGAGAACCTCGATACAGCCTCAAAATCGATGAAGGCCACGATTCTCTATGAAACAATCTGGCGGTGGGAAACTGCTTTCTGGCCGTTGCCGGATTCCGTTGCGTGTGCTGCATCCGATCTCGTATCAGCCGACGAAGATGATTCGCTTTCTTTGAAAAAGAAAATTTTTCTCCGCGCGGCAATCGTCCGAGAATCTCGGCATAGGAGGGACTGGTCGACTTTTGAAGAGCGGATTCAGTTCCTCGACAAGCTGAACGATCCGGATGCGGACGTGGAAGCGCTCTACGAGCGTTGTCTGAAAGCACGAGACGAACTGGACTACAATTTTATTGTAGAGAACGTCGAACGCATTATCGGTGACGATCCGGTTTGGTTTCTGCGCCGTGCCGCGCTCACCGTTGAAGTCATGGATAGCCGCGCTGCCGCCACATTGATTCATCAAGCCTATCGTGAAATTCGGAAGCGGCGGGCACAGGATCCGAGATCGCTATGGTTACTCTCTCGTGAGGCTTGGGCATTATGGTTGGTGGAAAACGTACGTTTCGAATCAGAACTGTCTCCGTTCGGGGATCAGCCGGATTGGCCTCTTGACTATAAGGTCGGCGACACCGATCCCTGGGACGAGCTTCAGGAGATCGACAGCAGCATTGCTCACACGGAGCGAAAACAGCGAGATGATTCACGAGATCGATATCCTCAATTTGATGCGGGCTTCTATAGCGTTCCAGGCACTCGATTTATCAGCTTCACCGTGACTTCTCCTTGTAACGATGTTATCCGCTTGGCGGAACACGTCGGCATACCATTTCAACTTGGTTTCATGAATATTCTCGGATATCGGTTTTCCCAAGCCGTACGAGTTTCTGGGCAGCCGGATACTATGGATATCTGGGCATCGGTACGCGCGATGGTTGCCAACGATATCAAGTCATTAGACAGTCATTTCAGTCGAGTTTCAGTCGCCAAGTTACCATTGGAAACCATATTTGACGCTGCTCACAAAGTGCGTGGTGCTATTGAGTTTGGAAAGAACAAACTCACAGAAGTGCAGAAAGACGGTTCGACGCTGCGAAATGTTCTCTGGGTCAATCGCATGCCTGATCTGATTGAGCTTCTTTCCCGCTTTGGCATAAGATTCCAAGATGAGAAGGCGCTCGAACTGTTTCGTTTCGGAGTATCGTTAGCTCATGATCCGAATGTAAACGACTTTCTCCTCTTTAAGAGTCTAGAAAATCTTATGAAACGGAGCCTACAGGCGCTTGAGCCGACTCGGCATGGAGAGGCTGCTCTCGATGTTTTGTGTTTGCCATTGCCTTCGGAAAAGAAAACTTTATTTATACAGGAGTCCAACTGGATCAATGTGATTATGGCTCTGAGCCGAGACGCATGGAGAGTCAGGAAACAAACTGATGAATGGTGTTCACGGATAGCTTCTCTCACCGAGGTCATCAATAGTGGTTCAAGCAAGCCGTCACGTCAGGATGCTACGTACAGGCTCGTCAAGATTTTTGAGGCCGGTATGTTGACAGATGAAGAAGCTAAAAGTTTCGGGAACGCGATTTGGCGATATACCGATAGCAACGGCTTTCCTACCGATATCGGGCTCCTTCCACATGTTTTTTTGAACTTGCCAGCTCCCGATGTCGGTGAGGTTCGGAAAATCTTCGATACCATCGTGGTAACTAAACTCGCAGATGGTTCTTTCGAGGACGATCTTCTTCAAGGACTTTGCGGAGCATCGTACTCGCCACAAGGGAAGTACAATCCTTATAAACTGAAGCCAAGAGAGGCACTCCGTATTCTAGATCACGCTTTGAGTTGGCGACGAAAAAAAGATATTCAATTCGATTTTTCGGGTCAAAACCAAGAAGGTGACCGGATCGCCAATTCGATTGGTCGAGCGCTAGCTGTAACTGTGTTACCATCGCTTTCAGCATCCATGATTGGTGATGATCGAATTAAGACACTTTTAGACCATGCGTCAGACGGATCGTTGCCGACACTTCTAGAGGCCCTTCCGGTACTTGTGAAACATGACAGAACATTGACCGGGAGAGTAACAGAGGTGATTCAGAGGGGGTTGGTTAGCCAGCATCCGGATGTTGTCACATCTGCTTTGATAGCAGTTTTATGGTTTAAGAGATTTGCAAGGAGCGATAATGTTCTGGTACCTGACGTACTTGTTGACGAAACCGTTTCAATATGCCTGATGAGGCGGGATCCGGGACTGATTTCTGCTCTCTACTGCGTACGCCTTCTTATTGAGACAGGTATAGTTTCGGAGACGGATCGGTATCGGCTAGTCGATACACTTGCCCTCCTACGCGTTGAAACAGACTACAAAAATTGGCGCGATGAAACTCGTAGCTCTGATGTCAGCTTGATTCGCCAAGAAGCTGTGAGATTGGCGGCGGCTCTAAACGAGGAAGGTATCAACAAGCCAATACTGAATGAATGGATAACAGAGGCACGATCCGACCCAATGCCGGAAGTACGCTATGCACTTCCGGTTGATCGAGGCTCCTGAGCCGCTACGCTCGACCGCCGGTGCAAAACCGAACGCAGCGCGAGCATCACCCCACGGAGTACCCACTTGAACGATACGCTGTTGCCCTAGGGAAGGTCTGATCAAGCTGTCTGGTTATGCGGAGGGAGCATTCCCGAGGCCCGATGGGGCTTGGGGAAGCGCCATTGAGGCTCGGAACCCCCGGTTTCGATGCCCCGGCGGCGGGTTCCGTACCGCCCGGACGGGTCGCTTCCGCCTCACGCCAGTGCCAGATGGCGCTCGCCGATCATCAGGTTGGCGAAGCCCAGCAGAAGCGCGATCCGTTGTCTGTTCTTCGCCAGCCCCCGGTAGCGCACCCTGGCGTAGCCGGAGCGCCGCTTGAGGTACAGGAAGGGATGCTCGACCTTGGCTCGCACCGACGCCCTGGCCTGCTCGCACGCCGCCGCCGCGCTGTCGGGCGCCAGCGCGCGCCGCTTGCCCGGCTTCAGCGCCACCCGCCAGTCCACCGCGCCGCCGTCGTTCTCCGGGCGCTTGCCAACCCCCTGGTAGCCCGCGTCCCCCCACACCCGCCGCTCCGCGCCGTGCAACAGCCGATGCGCCGCCGTCACGTCGCCCGCGTTCGCCGCCGTCGTACACAGGCCGTGCTGGTTTCCCTTCTTCGTCCGGCGCATCTCCGGGTCCCGCCTGCCCGCCTTGTTCTTCGTCGACGACGGCGCCTCGATAAGGCTCGCATCCACGATGGTCCCTTCCCGGAGCCGCAAGCCCCGCGACGCCAAGTGCTCGTTGATCTCTCCCAACAGCACCTCGCCCAGGCCATGCCTCTCCAACAGATGCCGGAACTTGAGGATCGTCGTCTCGTCCGGCAGCGGACCCGACAGCCGCAAACCCACGAACCGACGAACCGACTCGACCTCGTAGAGCAGGTCCTCCATCCCCGGATCGCTCAGGTTGTAGAACAACTGCACGCAGTGCACCCGCAACATGACCGACAACGCGTAAGGCCGCCGACCCCGCCCCTCCTTCGGATAGAACGGCCGAAGGCGCTCCTCCAGACGCTCCCACGGGATCAACCCGTCCATGCGGGCAAGAAACTTCTCCCGACGCGTCACCCGCTTCACGGACTCCAAATCCGCAAACGTCGCCTGTCCCATCGTCCAGTCTCAAACTCAAACCATGAAAGCCTATTGTAACAAAACACCAAACTTGATCAGAGCTTTCCTAGCGATGTCGACGCTCGCCGTCTCAAGTCGAGTGCGGTCGGTCCCGTGGCCTTTCGATTCGAACTGGCGCGCCACATAAATTCGTAGAAACCCTACGCATTGTCGCCCGTGGAAGCTGTCGAAGCCGAGTAATCTCGTGCCGATCCTGACGGCTCATCCGGCAGGTCTGGAGCGATCATGGAGATATCGCGGCGGATTTCTTCGACTTCGTCCTCGCGCCCGGCAGCAATCAGGTCGCGCGCGAGGACCTGAGCGGCGAACAGCGAGGCCCGCGCGACACGGATCTCGGCCTGGGTACGGGGCCATTCGCGGCGGTTGAGGGCCTCCATGGCGAGCTCGACGACGAGCCGGTTCGCCGAAACGTCGCGCTCCCTCGCGGCGTTTTCGATGCGGTCCCATTGCTTGGGCGTGACCCGAATGTTCTTTTGCAGCGTCTTCATCATGCGTTTCGGCAATCCATCCGCGCGATTTCAAATGTAATCCTGGCCACGAAACCGTCGAACGCTCCCGACGCCGCACCCGTCGAGAACCTCGTTCGCGGACCGCCGAAGCGCTCGGACGCAGCCTGTCGTCAAGATACCAGATTGGTAGCCGTCATCAACCAGCGCGTCTCTGCGCGCGCCCATTTTGAGCGCTCGCCGGGGGACTGGCTATTTTCCACTCCGGCGGAAGAACCGGCGTCACCGCCGTGTGTGACGCCCAGCCGATTGATATCGTTCACGTATGCTCCGGGCATTCGGGGGGCTACCGATTTGGTCGCACCCATCCCGGCACGACAGGCGGGCGCGGGGCTGCGATCGATCATGGCGGAGCGCGGTCAAGCGCACGTTTTCGCAGCCTTTTCAATACCTTGCAGCGTGCTGCGTTCAGGTGTGGAGCGAACCGGCTTCCATGCCGTGATCGTACCCTGGATGTCTTGAGAAGGGATTGGGGCCGCGAGTCCGGCGAGGGGAGCGGGCCGGCGTGGACGCGACGGTGGGTCGCGCGGGCGGCGGCGCCGACGCGGGGGATGTCGCGCGGCGGTGGTGAGGCGGGGAAGAAGGGCCGATCCCGTGGCGGGGACCGGCCTTGGGTGGTTTCGCTCAGGCGGCGACGCGGTGGACGGGGATGCCGAGCCGGCGCGCCTTGTCGACGAGGTTCTCGGTGATGCCGGAACCGGGGAAGGCGACGACGCCCTTGGGGAGGAGGTTGAGGAGGTCGTCGTTGCGGCGGAAGGGTGCGGCGCGTCCGTGGCGGTCCCAGTCGGGCTTGCAGACGATCTGGTGGACGTGGTTGCGCTCGGCCCATGAGGCGGCGATCTTCTCGGCTCCGGGGCCGCCGCCGTGGACAAGGATCACGTCGGCGTGTCGGGTCTTGACGCGATCGAGGGTGTTCCAGATGGCGCTGACGTCCTCGGCCTCCTTGCCGCCGGCGACGGCGACGAGGGTTCCGTCGGGGAGGTGGGCGCGGGTCTCGCGGTCCTTGCGGGCGCGGATGAAGTCGCGTGCGTCGATGGCTGCGGAGGTGAGCTTGCCGGTCTGGCTGGCGTGCGAGCCGTGACGGGGCCGCCACTGTTCGCCGGTCTCGGCGCGGTAGGCGTCGGCGGCGAAGTCGCGGAGCTTCTCGAAGGCGTCGCGTCGGTCTCCGAGGTTGTGTGCGCGCTCGGTGATGCGTTCGAGTTCCCAGGACTTGACTTCGGTTCCGTCCTGGGCGCGTCCGAGTTCGCGCATCTCGGGGGCGAGCCTGTCGACGGCGCGGTCGAGGCGCTGGACCTGTGCGTGGAAGGTGTTGACGAAGCCCCAGAGGAGGCACTCGCGCTCGTCGGCGAGCTGGGTTCCGTCGGGGGCGACGGTCTCGATCAGGGCGTGGAAGGTCTGCTCGATGCCGGCGATGGCCTCGTCCTGGTCCCAGACGGGTCGGTTGTCGGGTTCGTCGGGACCGGGGGTTGCGCCGTGGAGCCTGGCGAGTTCGCAGACGGCGGCGGTGGGGGAGGCGGTGTGTCCGGGTTCGCGGTCGTCGCCGGTGGTGCCGTCGAAGCCGGCCTTGGCGAAGGCGTCGGCCATCGTGGTGTCGGCGGTCTTGGTGTTGTCGAAGCGGTTCATGACGATCTCCAGTTCAGAGGTTGATCCAACGGGACGGTGTGCCCCGTCGTGATGTCTGGTTGGGACACGCGCGCGCAACGGAGCCACGACGGCCGCAATGCCAGCGCCGGGGAGCCGTCCGATGGTGCGGGCGCACAAGCGAGCGGAGCGAGTGCGGAGCCACGGTCGGACGGCTTCCCGGCGCTCCTTGGCATTGCGAGTCGTTGCCGAAGCGAAGCGGAGGACCCGCGTAGCGGGTTGGCGAAGGGAGCACGCGTGGCACGATCGGACATCACGACGGGAGGCTGTGTTTCTCCACCCGCACGGCCCCCTTACGGCGTTGCCGCCGGCACGGCGCCGGGGGATCGGGCGGAGGCGGTTCGGAGGGCCTCCAGGCGCCCGCGGTCATCGTCGCGGTCACCAGAGCGGGTGGGTGCGGACGAGACGCTCGGCGACCTCGCGGACGCGGGCGCGGTCATGGACGCGGACGGGTCCGCGCCGGTCCTCGTCGAGATGGACGACGTAGTAGTGCGCGCCCGGCTCGAGACAGTCGGGCTGGCGGTAGATGTCCCCGACGTGATCGCCGTCGTGATAGATGCGCGACTCGTCGGGAGCGATACGCTTGAAGGTGACGCGATCCATGGCGCTGTCCTTTCCGTGGTTGGCGAAGCCGGATGGCTTGCGCGGCGCGCCGGGGGCTGGCTCTCTCTCCGCCCCCCGTGGCGGTCGCCCCGCTCCCCGCTTCCCTCCACTCCCGTTCAACGCGCCGGCCCGCAAACGAGCGCCCCGCCCGCGTTCACGGCGCGCCCGCGAGCCGGGGCATGGAACAGGGGCGCGATCCTGGCGGCGAGCGCTTGCGCGCCGAATGCGACCAGATCGTCGTTGAAGTCGCCGCGTTCGGGGACGACGACGGCGGTGGGAACGCCCAGGTCGCGGCAGCGCCGCCGGAGGCGGTCGGCGGCGCGTTGGCCCTCGGCGTCGTTGTCGCGGGCGATGACGAGGCGGGCGAGGCCGGAAGGCGGCGCGAAGGCGCCGAGGCTCCCGGCCGAGAGCGCGGCGGCGGCGGGGATGGCGGGGACTGCCGTAACCAGGGAGAGCACGGTCTCGATGCCCTCGCCGACGAGCAGGGTGCCGTGACCGGGGCTGCCGAAGCGGACGGCGCGGCCGTGGACGTGGCCGAGCGCCTTGCGTGGATGCGCGACCTGGGCCTTGGCGGGCGCGGCCGGATCGAGCCAGGTGCGATGGATGCCGTCGATGGCGCCGTCGTCGTCGGCGACGGCGGCGACGAGCGCCGGCAGGCGTCGGAAGCCACGGCGGTCGCGGTAGTCGAGGGCGGGATGGAAGCGCAGCGCGGGGAAGCGGCAGCGGTGGATGGCGCGGGTATGGAGATAGTCCTCGGCGTGGGTGCCGTCGATGGCGCGGCAGGCGCGCCAGAGGCGGCGTGCGGCCTCGATGCGGTCGTATGCGCCGGCCTCGCCGCCGGCGGGGGCCGCCGGCATGGCGAGGAAGGCGCGGGCTTCGTCGAGGGCGGGCTTGAGGGACGCCGTGCCGATGCCGAGACGGATGAGGTCGAGCAGGTCGCCATGCTCGCCGGTGGCGGCGTCGGTCCACTTGCCGGGTGCGCCGGGCGGGGCGAGGCGAACGAACAGGGAGCGGCCCTTGGCGCCGTATACGTCGCCGCAGGTCCAGTAGCGGTCCTGCTTGCGGCCGTTGGGAAGGTAGCGCCGGCAGACCTGCTCGGCGCGCCGGGCGAGGGCGGCGGCGATATCGGTGGCGTTCATGGCGGCTCCCTCCGGGGATTGCGGGACGCGCCGTCCCGGCCCACCCCCGGCCTCTCGCCGGCGCGCGGCGGGCGGGCGATGCGCGAAGCGCGAGCACGGTCGTTCCGCCGGCCAGAAGCGAGAGGCGGTGGACTCCGACCGGCGGGCAAAGAAAAAGGGCCGACGCGCGAGGCGCCGGCCCGAGTGGGAGGGAGGAGAGGAAGGCCCGCTAGAACGGGATCTCGTCGCCGATCTCGTCCGCCGCCTGGACGGCCTCGTTACCGGCCGCGGGCGCCGGGGCGGGGGTGCCGTTGGGCTTGTCGAGGAACTGCACGCGCCCGCCCGGGACCAGCATGATCTCGGTCGAGAAGCGGTCGGTGTCCTCGCCATCCTTGCGCCAGCGCCGGCTCTGCAGCTTGCCCGCGACGTAGACCAGCCGGCCCTTGCGAGCGTGCTTCTCCAGCATCGCGACCAGCCCGTCCTGGAAGGTGACCACCCGGTGCCACTCGGTGCGGTCGCGGCGCTCGCCGGAGTTCTTGTCGATGTAGCTCTCGTCGGTGGCGATGCTGAGGTTGGCCACACGCCCGCCGTTGGCGAGGTGATTGACGGTGACGTCGGCGCCGAGGCGGCCGATGATCTCCGCGCGGTTGAGTCCGAATGCCATGATCGTGTCTCCTGGTTGCTGACGTTGGGTTGGCGAACGGGTCCGGTCTCTCTCGATCCCTTCCCGTTCACCTTCTCCAAGCCCTTCTCCAACTCTCGTCATCCGTCCGCGCCGGCGCCGGGAGAGAGGCCCCGGAGTTCGCGGATCGCCCGGACCGGCAGTCCGATCTCGGCGAGCAGCCGGTCGCTGGCGAAGGACGGTTGGAAGTCGTCGTCGTTGCCGTCGGCGAGGCGGACGGCGGTCGGTGTCTCGAAGAGGTCGTCGAACATGGAAAGCTCCCGTGATGGAGGGGTCGGGAACGCCGCCGGGTGGGAGTCTCCCTCCCGACCTCGGGGCGCTCGCCCCTTCCAGGCTTTCCACTCCTCGTCTTTCCAGCCCGGGAACCGCGCCGACCGGTCGCGCCGGGCAAGGCGGGCAACCCGCGTGGCGGCTCATGGGACTCGCCGTGCGGCCGTGGTGGGTTCGGGGCCAGCCCCCGGCGCGGGGGTCACTCGTATGCGGTGAAGGCGGCCATCGGCGAGACGTCGCCGAGCACCTCGACTTGGTCGAAGGACAGCCTGGCGAAGGCGAGGCAGGCGGCGACCTCGGCCAGGCTCTCGAACGTCCCGTGGTCCTCGCCGGTCGCAATCTCGATGACGGTGTACCGGGCCGGCCAGAGAGGGATGCCGCGGAAGTGGTCCGAGCGTTCGTAGGACCGGCGCGCGCAGGGTTCGCACCTTGCCGCCCCCTGCGAGGGCTGTCCGCAGTCGGTGCAAAGGCCCCGCGCCCGCCGCCTGGCGTAGCGCTTGCGGCTGGCGGCGTTCTTCCGCCGATGGCGCCCGGCCTCCAGCGCGGCGCATCGGCCGCAGCGCGAGGCGCCGTCGAACGTGGCCTCCCCGCATCGGCCGCACAGGCCGTCCATCCGCCGCGCGGCCCACTGCCGGCGTTCGCCCGCGCGCCGCGCCTCGCGGCACGGCTCGCAGGCCGCGCCGCCCTCGACCGGCGGGCGCAAGCCGCACCGGGTACACAGGCCGGCCTCGCGACGCGCTTCATAGAGCCGCCTGGCCGTGCCGCGCGCGTTGCGCCGCCGCTCCTTCGGGTCGCGCCCGCCGTAGAGCTTGCCCGCGGCCTTGGCCTTCGCGTAGCGGGCGCGTTCGGCCGCACGCCGCTTCTCGGCGCAACATCGGCACAAGGTACGATCGGGCGCGGGCGGCTCCTTGCCGCAATTGGCGCACAGGCCCTGGGCGATGCGCTCGGCGGTGCGCCGCCGCTCGCGCGCGCGTTCCGTCTCGGGGTTCCTGTAGCGGGGCTCGCCGGCGGCCCGGCGCTTCGCGTCCCGGACGCGTTCGGCCTCGCGCCGCTTCCCGGCGCAGGGCGCGCACAGCCGGCGCTCGGGCTCGGGCGGCTCCTTGCCGCAATTCGGGCACAGGCCCTGGGCGATACGCTCGGCGGTGCGCCGCCGGAACCGTTCCCGGTCGCGCGCGCGGCCCTCCTCGGGGTCCTTGTAAGCCATGTCGGCGTCCTCCCGGCCGGGGTTGAAGTCCAGGCGAGGGACGCCCGGCCGGCGCGGGGCCGGCGGGATGTCCCCGAAGAACGCCGCTCAGCCCCGCTTGCGCTCCACGAACAGGCCAGTGGCGAGGTCGCCCCAGTACTGGACGCCGCCCTCGATGCGCATTCCGGTGCAGACGATGATCTCGTTGCGCGCGGGCCGCATCGCCCGCACGGCCTTCAGCGACACGATCTCCCCCTTCGCCTTGCGCCGGCCCTTCTTCGTCGCCGGCGTGTCGCCGGGCCGGCGACGTATCTCGCCGTCGGCCATGGACTGGAAGCGCTCGACCACGTAGCGGTCGTCCTCGAGGCCGCGACCGAACAGGTGGGTCAGGATCGTGCGGGAGTTTCCGGGAACCGCGATCGCTGCGTGCATGGCGCCGTCTCCTTCATGCCGGTGTCGGGGAACGGCGGGGATGTCCTCGCCCGGACATCCGGCCGCCGCCCCGCTCACGGCCCAACCCGGACTCTTCGCGGCGCGCGGGGCATGGGCGGAAGGCTCGGTCAACCGGTGAAGCGGCTATCGAAGAGGCGGGCACCGCCGCCGTGCCGCAGGCGACAAGGGTTGCTCGGCAATGGCTGCCCGGGCCCGGCGGCGTGATCGGATGGACTGTCGGCGCTGGTGTTACGGTGTCACGAACGCACCGTCATGGGCGTCGGGAAAGCTCGCATGGCCGGACGATACACGGTCCAGATCGAGTGCGAACGAGGTCGACGGCACGACCGGATGGTGGGCCGTCACGACGAAGACGTGCATCACGCCCAATGGCCCGATCTGCGCGATGTCGAGCTGGCCCGGCGCGCAACCGATGTTCCACGGTGTGCCGTCCGGCTACGATTTAAGGACCCAACATGGAGCCGCTCGCCAGGCACCAGTCGGTCAACCAGGACGCGACCGATCGTCTTCATGGGGAACCTGACGATGTCCAACGCCGCCCTGCAGGGCGTCATGCACGCATAGGGGAGACCAGCGATGTCCATCCACCACGCCACCGCGCCGCTCGCCGGCGCGCGGCTCGACTCCACCGCGCCCGCCGCCGAGCACGCGCCGGGCACGCGGGTCGCCAGCTCCGAGGGCACCGAATGGGTCTATGTCCAGGCCGCCGGCGCGATCGCCCGCTACGATTACGTCACCGTCGACGAGGCCTTCCAGGCCGCTTCCGGCACCAAGGCGGCGGTCGATGACGGTCACGAGATCGACATCGCCCAGACCGCGTTCGCCGACGACGCCTTCGGCTGGGTGGCGCCCGCGGCCAGGGGGCGGGGCTGAAGGTCAACGTGCTGGCGAACTGCGCCGCCGACGCCGCGCTCCACACCTCGGCGCGGGCGGGCAAGCTCGACGACGCCGCGGCGGCCCAGACCAGGATCGAGGGGGTGACGATCACCGCGGCCAACGCCGCCGCCGCCGCCCGCCCGGCGATCCTCACCCACCCCCGTTCGGCCTCCTTCTAGGCCGCCCGGGGGTCCGGCCCGCGGATGCGCGAATTGATTTCTGGGCGCGGGGCACCATAATGAACCTGGGAGAGCGGATGGAGCGGTCGCGCGATCGCGGCCAGCGATGGGAGGACGCACTCGGGTGGCTGCCGCGGGATCTGGCGTCGGTGAACCGAAGCCGCGCCAAGAGGATGTCGAGATCGCGCGGATCGCCGCGCGGCACGATGTGCTGAGCAAGATGTTGCCGGCGGTGGCAAAGTACGGACTTCCGTCCTTCTTCTTTTATTTGTCCGTGTCCGAGCTTGCCGGGGAGGTGACTCATGCGGACATAAAACTGCTTTTGCAACTGCCGATCGCGAAGGGCGTCGTCTGGGCGGCGGTGGTCTGTGCTCTGTCGGTGGCTTTCGGGTTTGGCGGGGTGCTATACGGCTGGAATCAGCGGAAGTTGGCTCGCGATACGGTGGAGTTTTTGGCGGCCGGCAAGATCGCGGCGGAACGTAAGATAGACAAGGATCGCAGTTCGAGTGGGTTGACTGCGCGAGGAGAGACCCCGGAGGACTGACCCCGGAGGACTGACCATGGAAGCGCTGTTCAAATCGATGGCTTGGCTGGGGGTGGCCCTGCTCGCTTGGCAGTTCTACGGCCCCCACCGTCAATACTGGATCGACCGGACCCGTTACCGGTTGTTCGCCGCGCGGGACGGCTTGTTCCAGGCGGCGGCGGACGAGGTGCTTCCGTTCGATGCGGAAGCCTATGACCTCACCAGAAACACGCTGAACGGGATGATCCGATTCGTCGAGGAGCTCGGTTTCTGGCGTCTTTTGCTGATGGCCACGAACCGCCGGATGCGTGACCTTGGCCGCGAATACAGTGAGCGGCATTCGCGGTCGATTCGGGACTTGTCGCCGGAGGGGCGGCGGGCGATCGAAAAGGCGTTGATCGAAGCTAACGAGGCGGTGCTCCGTTATCTGGTTGCGACGTCGTTCCCGTTGTTCGTCCTGTCCTGGGTTGTCTTCGCTGGTCATCGACTCGAGTCGGCAAGACAGAGCCTGAACCGGCGTTCGGAACCCGCTCTCCGCGTGGCGAACGCGCAGGCGTATTCCAACAGCCGCGGCGGCAATTAGCGGGGGTATATCGGCTCCGCCGCGGCTTGAGCGCCTCCGGCGTGTAACCGAATCCGCGTGCGGGGCGTCCGGGAACGGGGCCCCGACCGCGCATCGACGGGCGGCCTTCCGGGCCGCCTTTTTTTCGACCGTCTCACATGAGAGGAACGGATGGACCCAATCCTGGGCGACGCCGCCTATTGGCAGAACCTCGCCGCCGAGCAGGAAGCCGGCACGCGCGACGACTACATCGCCTATTTCTACGCGCGCGCGGTCCAGAACAAGCAGCGCGGCGAGGCAGAAGGGTGGCCGGTGTTCGACGAGGTCGCCTATGTCCGCGTCCTGGTGCCGGGCGACCGCAACAATGTCGTGGACCGCAAGGCGGACGAGGCCGACCGCGAGCGCTGGGCGAACACTCTTACCACCCTTCTCAACCGCGCCTACGGTGACGGGCCGGATCGCTTTCCGGTCAAGGTGGGGCCGCTCGCCAAGGACTATAGTCACCAACGCTTCCCCGACGACCCCGTGACCCTGGTACGGGGAGACAGCTTGCCCGGTTTCGAAGGCGCTCTCTGCCGCGCACCTTCGCACAGGAGGGGCTGGGGTATCGTCTACAACAAGGCTGTTGGATCACAGGGTCGCATCAACTTCACCCTGGCGCACGAGTTCGGCCACTACCTCCTCCATCGGCGGGATCATCCCGATGGCATCAAGTGCAGCCCGCAGGATATGGTCCGCTGGGACAGCGAGTACCGCCAAACCGAGCAGCAGGCCAACATGTTTGCCGCGACGCTGTTGATGCCGCTCGACGACTTCCGCTGCCAGATCGGGCCGCGGGCCAAACCGACGCTGGACGATATTGGCGGGTGCGCTGATCGCTATGACGTATCGCTCACCGCCGCGACGTTGCGATGGCTCGAGTACACGAAACGTCGTTCCGTCCTCGTCCTTTCACGGGATGGCTTCATCCTCTGGTCACGATCGAGCTCCCATGCTCTCAAGACGGGGGCTTTCTTCCGCACTGCCAACGTGCCGCCTGTTGCCATACCCGAGATATCGCTCCCAATGAAGCCTGACTGCTCAAGCGGCAAGGCTACCGCTGCTCACGATGCAGATGTGTGGCTCCCCGAGCCGTGCGAGGAAGTCTCACTGATTTCCGACCGGTACGATTTCGCCATCTCCTTGCTCCACCTTGATGACGTTCCCCATCGTGACGAGATTGCTGAGGAGCCAGAAGAAGATGCTTATGACTGCATGACCAATCGAACTCTTGGATCATCTTGGCTGAAATAAGCCAGCAGGAAACTCCATCGTTCTGGAAGAGAAAGAATGCCCAGAATCACCGGGGTATCGAGGACGACCATCCCGCAACCTGCACTCGCCGTAGAACGCTTGCTGCATCGCCGAAACGGGATCGCGGGCGCATCGACCGCGTCATACTTTGCAGGTACCTCCCAAGAAGGGCACAACCCGACTTGGTGCGCACAGTCGAAGCGAACAATGAACCGGTACCCGTCCTCTGAAGACTGTCATTACGCTGGATCGAAACTGATCCGAAGACGGGTGCCGGTGGCGCGCGCGACCTTTTCGAGGGTTCTGGCCGAGGGATGGGCGCGGCCGCTCTCGAGCCGGGCCACGACCGATTGCGTCGTCTTCATCCGTTCCGCGAGCTCGGCTTGCGTGAGCTTGGCGCGTGTGCGGGCCTCGATGAGAGAACGGGAGAGATCGAACTCCGGGCCAAGCCGGTCATAGGCCTCGCGATAACCCGGATCACGGCTCCATTCCTCATGCAGATCGGTCACTTTGCTCATCCCATCACCTCCCTGGCGCGCCGCAGCGCCAAATCGATCTCCCGGCGGGGTGTCTTCGGGGTCTTCTTGAGGAACACCCGCACCACCACGACCCGCCTCTCCCCGGCCGTAACGTAGAGCGCCCGCGATATCCCGTCCCGACCGCTCATGCGCATTTCCCAAAGCGGCCCGGTCAAGTGCCTGACGTGAGGCGCCCCTACGCGCTCCAGCCCAACCGCGGCGATCAATTGGCAGATTCGCGCAAACCGCGCCCGCATGTCGACAGACAGTGCCCCAAGCTCCCTGTCCACCGTCGCGCTCAGGGTCTCGACGCTCCAATCCACCACCGTTCCCTTATAGCACCTTTGCTATGATAGCGACAGCAGTGACGATGCACGAACGAGACGGCGCACCCTTCGCGTTCCTCGATAGCGGCTCAAGTCGCATCCAATCCCGCACCTCCGGTCAGAATATCCGCGCCGATGCTATCGGCGACCTTAGACGCGGAGGCCTTCACCGAATCCCGCGCCAGATGTGCATATCGCGCCGTGGTCTGAACCTGCGTATGGCCGAGCAACTTCCCGATCATCGGCAGGCTCTCGCCCAGCGCCAGCGCGCGCGAGGCGAAGCTGTGCCGCAAGTCGTGGATGCGCACGTCGCCCAAACCGGCGCGCGCCCGGATGCGCCGCCAGGGGTGCTGCAGGTCGGTGAGATGAGCCCCCGGCTTCCTGCCGGCAATGACCCAGGGATTGTCCGGGTCGCGGGGCAGGGCGGCGAGCACGCCCGCCGCCGCCCGCGACAGCGGCACCATCCGCGCGCCGGTCTTGCTGTCCGGCAACCGCAGTTCGCCCGCCTCCAGGTCCACGTTTTCCCAACGAAGCGTCTGGACCTCGCCCAACCGGCACCCTGTCAGCATCAGTAGGCGGATGGCGGTCACCGCCGAGAGCGCTTCCGAGCCCTCGGCCTCGACCTCGCTCAGCACCTGTCCCAGCCGGCGGAACTCGTCCTCCGTCAGGAACCGCTCCCGCTTGTGCTCCTTGTACTTCTCCACGAACCGGCAAGGGTTCGCGCCGTCTTTCCGCAGTCCCCAGGCTTCGGCCAGATTGAACATCTTTCGCACGACCTCGAGAATCCGGTTCGCCTGATAGGGCGTTCCCCGGTGCCGGTGGTGCAACGCCGCGATGTGTTCGCGTTCGACCGCCTCGATCGCGAGCGCGCCCAGCTCGGGCAGTACGAACTTCGCGACCAGCCACCGACAGGCCTCCGCCGTCCGGGGCTTGCAGCGGACCGTGACATGCTCCGTCAGATAGCGCCCCGCGAGATCGGCGACCGTCGGTTCGCTCGCCGGCGCGGCCGAGGGGACAGGGTCCGGGTTCTCGCCGGCCTTGATACGGGCGATCAGCATGGCCGCCTTGCGGCGCGCCTGATCGGCGGAGATCACCCCGTGACGACCGACCGCGATCCGTTTCGACGCCCCCCGCGCCCGACTCTGGACGATGTAGACCTTGGTGCCGGATGGATAGACCCGCACCCCGAAACCGGACAACTCCCGGTCCCAGAAGACGGCATCCTTGCCCTCCACCGAGAGGCCGTCGACCGTCCGTTTGGAGATGCTCCGGTATTGCAGCTTCGCCATTGCCATACCCCGTTCGAGTCCGCTTGACGGGGATGCCGGCGCGATCTACCGTAAGCATACCGTAAGCGGGTGAGATGAAATCGGAGCGCATCGAAGCGCATGCGTGGCGGCGAATCAAGCCTGAATCTGGCGACGAGAGAAGGAGAAAACGAAGCAGTTATAGCATGTTAGGGTATTCTGGCGCATTTTAGCGCAGGTGAGGCAGGATCGAACGACCAAGGAGAATATCCGGCTCATAACCTGAAGGTCGCAGGTTCGAATCCTGCCCCCGCTACCAAAAAATCCCTGCTATCTCAACAAGATAGTGGGGATTTTCTTTTTGGGCGCGAGGTTTGAGATTCTCCCAGGTACCATATAGGCACCGTTTCAATTCCAAGCTCCGCGCACCCCAGCGCACCTTGATGGTAAGGGTTCGGCCAAGCCGGTACGGACGGTAGATTCTAGCGGTTGAGCGTGCGGCTCCAATTTCTTCTCAGGGGTCGGAGCCAGATGTCCTTCCGGGGCTTGTCGTACTGCTTTTGACGGTCGTAACGCCCGCGACCCTGGGTCGTTCCGACGTGGATCCATCCGGAGGCCCTGTAGACGGCGCCGGTGTGGCGCGGGGTCTCGACGAAGGTCTCGATGAGGACGGGCGTTGTGTTGTAGCGCTCGGTCCAGTCCGCCGGCAGACGGCGGCGGACGATGGCGAGGATGTGCGAGCCGAGGTTGGGGATGGCGATCGGCCCGCCGTCGCGGTCATGGACGGCGTAGCGCATCTGGACGCCGACCAGGGTCTTGTATCCGAAGTAGTGGTAGCGGGCGACGAACGCGTTCCACAAGCCCGCTCTCTCGGGCGCCGCGCACGACGGGCCGGAGGTCGAGCGGACGCGCCTCGTCGAGGGTCGTCGGCGCCGGGACCGGCGGCGCTTCGGTATCCGGCCCGAGGACGATGGGCCCGGGCCGGTTCTGCCGTTCCCGCGGCGCCGGCAGGGCGACCGGGTCGTCCTTGTGCATGGCCGGCATGGTAATCTTGGCCATCATGTCCTTGAGCCCGCCGTCGGGCTTGAACCGGCCGATGCGTCGGCAAAACGCCTTCGACTGGGCATGGCGGTTCAGCGGCGGCTGTCCGTCGAGCCAGCGATGCCGGGAGCCGTCCTGGTGGAGCATCGTGGCGATGTAGGGCTTGCGTGGCCGGCGCCGCCGATGGGCGCCGCGCCTGGACGCCTAGCTGACCGAGCCGGCGCGCCGCGGGACAGTCTTGGTCCACGTGTCGCTCAAGGCGAAGCCGTGGCGGTCCCGGAGATGGTCGTGGACATGCTTGACCGTCCAGCCCCCATGCCGCGTCCGGTCCTGCTTGAGGACCCATGCGATGCGGTCCGTGGGCACCGGCGGCGGTCGAACAGCCCCTCCAGCCCCTCGTCCTCATAACACCATCGGTAGCGGCGGAAGCTGCGCTCCGACATCCCCGGCGACTCCGCCGCACCCATCGCCGAAAGACGCTTCGCCTCGAAGCGCCCCAGCACATCCTCGAACTTCCGCATCCTGCGTTCCTGTCACCATGTCGTCCGGTTCATCCAGGCGCTTCCTTGCGGAGACACCTGACCGGACAACTCCCGTGCCACCTGAACCGGACACATCATGGGCTAGCGACAGCGGTGTTGGAGCGCATTGACAAAGTTCGCCAAGTTGATAGTGTAGCGTGTTGCGCTACACTATGTCCCCTGCAAGAAATCTCGCAAGAGGCCCTCATGTCACGACAATCGGAGAAGCCCGCCCATCCCGGCGCCTTCATCAGGGAGCGCGTGATCCCGTCCGGCATGTCGGTGACGGAAACCGCGAAGAGGCTGGGCGTGGGCCGGCCCGCGTTGTCGAACCTGTTGAACGGCCGTTCGGCGCTGTCCGCCCGATGCCCCGGACGCGCCGGGTTCAGCGAATCGGAAGGCGACGGACCGCCCGGCGGCCGCTCACGCCGTCCGGTCGAGAAACGCGCGCGGCGACCACGCCTCGACCGGCACGTAGCGCGGCTCCGTGAAGTCCCGCCTGTTGCCGGTGATCAGGATCGCGCCGCCTGCCGCGGCCGTCGCCAGATAGACCTCGTCGTCGGGATCGCGCAGACCGAAGACGAGATCCTCAGGCTCGACCATGACGGCCAGACGCGCGATCTCCCGGATGACCAGTCTCAGCGTGTCGCGATTGGGCGCCTGGCCGGGCCGTCCGGCCACGTCTTCACATTCGGACAGGATGGGCGCGGACAGGACGATCTCGTGATGGCGCACGACCCGCTCGACGACCTCGCGGCAGGCGCCGTCGACCCGCGCCGCGGTCTCTGCGCCGCGCGTTGTTCGCGAGAATCGCGCGGTGCCCGTTGTCGCGACATCGAGGGACGCGGTTTTCCATCGTCGCAGGGGGTGAATCGGCACCGCATACAAGCCGCGCGCGGTCGTCTTTCTTACTTGCCGTAGCAGTGATACAAGGCGAGAGGCATCGCGTGCGATACTTGTGGGCGTGGCACGGCGCTTGCGCGCGTAGGCCCAAGCGGCACATTCGGGGAAGACTGTGACAGGACAGGCACGATATCGCGCGAAGATCCGCTTACTTGCGGCCGTGTTCGAACAGGACCTGCGCCGATGTCCTTCCCGGCGAGCGGCGGAATTGAAACTGCACGACATAGCCGGGCACGGGGTACCCCTTCCTGTTTCGGCCAAGTTCGAGAAGCGAACGCAGTGACATGAAGCTCGGGGTACTCGTCATATCCGTCGCCATGGTGGTACACATGGGAGCGCGTAGTGCCGAGTCGGCCGAATCGTTGGAGGTAACCGATGCATTCTCTCGTCTGAATGCGCTTGCCGAAGAGCTTGCCGAGGAGCGGCGCGCGCTTGGAGTATCTACCGGTGCTCCACCGTCGATTGTGGCCCCGTCGAGCCTCGCCGTTCCTGCCGGCGCCGCGCGATCGGATCGCGAGGCTGGCGTCCGATCCGCTGGCGCAGATGGCGAGTCAGCGGCCTGCGGCTCGAGAAGAGAGCTGTCACAGACAATCAGTGCACTGCAGGAACGGTATGACGAACACGGCAGGGCGATCATTGCCGTGAACGACGAGTTGCCCATGCTCCGCAGGACGGTGCTCGACATGGAGCGCGTTTGCACGGAGCGCTTGGCGAAACACATCGGCTCCGCGCTCGGTGGGATCGAAGCGCTCGACCTCGCGGCCGATTACCGGGTCGTGGAGAGGCTCACCGGTTGTGTCGACCGTTTGCGCGAAGCGACGGACGACGAGCTCAGTGCGACCACAAGCAACATTCGCATGCAACGTTTGGCGGTCGAAATGGAGCGGCTGGGCCGCATGACGCATCGGGTCGCCGATCTTGAGCGCGCGCTGCTGCGCGGCATCAGCAAACGCAAGCGCCTCGTGCAGGAGCTCGGACAGTTTCAGCGAGAAATCGAGGCCGTTTGCCGATGAGGCATGCCTACACATTGAATCTTATCGATCTGGCGCTGCAAACCCATCGGCGTCGATGGCTTGGCCCATGCGGTCGCCGGCTGATCCGTGCGACCCACCGTTAGGCCCTTGGAGAGGTCCATGTCGCTCCGCTGCCTTTGCGTTGTCTTGCTTGCCGGAGCACTTGCTGCGATGGCGCCTCCGGGCTTTGCAAACGAGAACGCGCTTGAACGCGAGAGCATCGAGACCACATACGCCGAGCTCAACAAGATCATCGCCGATCTGGAAGGGGCGATCACGACCGCCGAGAGCGCGCTCGAGAACGTCAAGTCGATGGTGCTCGAGGACGGTCGCACGGTGACCGGCGCGCTCTTCAGCGAGCTGAAAGGCAAGGTGAGCGGGATGCTGGACGGTCTCGCACCGAACAGCGTGTTGATGGACAATCTCGAAGGCGCCAAGGCCAATGTAATCGTGCTCAAACGGTGGTTCGAGCGGCAGCCGCCCAGCTACCCGAACCGCGATCAACTGATCATGCGGGTCGAGGAGACGATCAAGAGCTACGGGGAGCTGACCGACCTCATCCTGACCGGCCGGCAGGACGCGCAGGATGCATTGCGCGAACTGTTGCGCGCGCAGTTCTACCAGAGCATGGAATTGAAGGTGGAGTCGGCAGAACTCAGCGTAGAAGTGACGAAGCGTCTGGTCACCTCGCTGCGGGATCTCAGCACAAAGATCCGCCAAGTGGCGGAAGAGGAAGTCCCGAACCCCATCCCCAACTGACGCGATACGTTGCCTTACGGACCACTGGAGGAACCGGACATGAAGACATCGATTGCAGCCGCCCTGGCTATCGCCATTGCCTTGGCCGGCTTCTCGCTGACGGCCGATGCGCAGCAACCCGCGCAGCAAGAGCAGGGCGCATCCGAGAACGGGCAGCCCGACATGGAGCGGCTGGTCGAGGGCGTCAAGACCATCGCGGTCGACCTGGAACAGAATATTTCCGCTGTCATGGATGCACTCAAGGGCGCTTCCAACAGCCGGGAAGACGGCGCGAAGCTGCTCGAGCAGATGCAGGTATCGATCGAGGCGGTGCACGGCAGCCTGGCCGAGGACGGCAATATTTGGACCGAGCTGACGCGGGCCATGGAAATTTGGGACGGGAACCGGAAGAGTGCGCTGGAGAAGTCGGAGACCAATCCGGCGTTCGACCAGATCGCCGAAGAGTGGAGCCTGAAGATCGAGCAGGCCGGAGAGCTGCGCAAGCAGATTCTCACACAGCGCGCGGAGTCGATGGCGATGCTCGACCAGATCCTGTCCGATCGCGAGGTGGTTCTGGCCTATTACGATCTCGGGCAAGCGGATCGCGCGCTGGAAGCCATGCAGACGGTGAGCGACAATCTGGGCCGCATGAACGACTCGATGCGCGAAATCGTCGATCAGACGCAAGTGGTCGCCGGACCCGCCATATCGCAGTAGACCGTGCCGCCAAGCATCTGGCGCGCCCCTTCCGCCACCCGATCGGAAGCCTGTCGGGTGGCGGAATTTCCGAGGCCGGCCTCTCCGCTTCGATCCGCACTCCTCCGCCTCTGCTCGGCGGGAGTAGCCGTGGTATCACTGTCGCTCGCCGCAGTCCTCTGCCCGTCGAGCGCGGAGCCGATTGCCGCACAGCACGAGGATGAGCCACGCAGAACCATCCGATCCGGGCCAGACGATGCGCCAGCTACCATAGAAGAAACCCTCGCCAGGATCGACACATTGCTCGCTCAGATGGACGCACGAAGAAAGGACGCTTGGGCGCGGGCCGAGGAGATGCTCGATCTTGCCGATGCGGCCAAGGAGCCCGAAGAACAGATGCGTCTGGAAGAACTGTACGGGAAGATGGCGGCCGTGGCTGGCAGCTTCGAAGAGCAATATTCGCGCCTGAGCGCGTTGCGCAACGAGCTTGCCGTCGCCCGAGAGCGGATGCCGCCATGATCCGCGCGGCTCCCGGGGAGCCCGATCCGGGATCGCAAGCGCCTTCGCACGTCGCCTTCGCAACACTCGCCCGCACTTTCACGCGGCGTTACGCTGCGGCGCCCCTGATTCTGGCCGCGGCGCTCGCCGTGGCGCTGGTCGCGAGCCTCGTGCCGCTCGCAATGCGCCTGGACGCAGAGACCGGGGCGGTGCTTCAGCCGTTCGTCGAGCGGTTCTTCGGAAACGCCTTCAGCCGGGTGATCGTCACCCTCTTTCTGACCTCGGCGCTGTATGGCGCCCTGCAACTGATCGGCATCGTCGTCGATCGCGACCGTCTGCGGCGTCTGGAACTCCCGGGAAGCAAGGTACGTGCCTCCTGGCTTGTTCTCATCGCCGGCCGGCCCATCAGGTCGTGCGCTGACGCCACATCCTTGCGTATCGGCAGGGGCGCGGGCGATCCGCAGGAGCTTGCGGATCGCTACGCCGTCGAGCGTCAGCGCCAAGCCGAGCTTGGGTTGCTGCCGCTTCGCTTCTCTGTCTGGGTGCTGCCGTTGCTCGGTTTCATTGGCACCGTGGTGGGAATCGCCCGATCGATCAACGGTCTGGAAGCCGTGATCGCTCCGGGGGCCGGCGGACAGTCGGCCGAGGGTCTGCTGGCGGTGCTCGGCGGTCTGCGATTCGCATTCGATACCACGCTGCTCGGACTGGCCACGGTCATCCCGATCATGCTGTTGCAGATGATTCTGGTTGCCCGCGAGAGCGAAGTGACGGAAGAGAGCCGCCACCGTGTACTTTCCCTGTTGACGTCGCCGGAGGTCAACGATGCATTGGACACGCCTCGGCAGGCCGCCGAACCGGGAGACCGGCATTCCCCCTCGTCCGCCGACTCCGGGGAAGCCTAAGGGCTGTGCGCGGCTTCCCGTCGAGCAGCGACGAAAGCCGAGGGAGCGCGGGTGCCCTGGCTGGCCTCGCCGGATCAGGCGCTACCACGCAGATGAGCTTGCTGCCGTTCCTCGACATCATTTTCGGGACCATTGGAATCTTCATCGTGACCTTCGCCCTTCAGAACATCGCAGAGGTAGAGGACGGAATTCCGCCCGGAATCGACAGCATCGTGACGTGCGTCGGGGGCGATCGCCTGACCGCCCACTGGCCCGACGGAAGCACCGGACCCGCCGTCTCGCCCGAGCGCAGTATCGAGCTCCTGCAAGCCCTTGCCGGCGATGGACGCCCGTTCCGCAGCCTCGTCCTTGCCCTTGGCGGCAACTGCCACGAAGCGCGCATGGCGTTTCTGGACGGCTTCCAACGCTACCTCGACATCTCGGCACGGTCGGTAACGGCCGATGACAAGCCGCCCACCGGTCTGATGCTGGAGCTGTATCCGCTTGGCGATGGGGGGGATGCCGCGGCGCTGCTGGAAGAATGGCGCAAAGGCGGCGGGAAGTGAACGAGAACGCCAGCGACGCGAGCTTCCTCGACATCGCCACGAACACGCTGGCCATCGTGATGATCGTGACGATGTTTGCGCTGCTCACCGCGAGGCCGGAGACGTCGGTCCCTCGCGACCCTCGCTTCGCGGAGGAGTCACGGCTGGCGCTTCGTGCCCAGCCGCAGCTGGTGGAGCGGCCGTTCCTCGACTACTACCTCGTGTTCGACGGGCGGATCGTGCGCTGGGAGCAGGAACGCTACGTCGATGCGCTGATTGCGGGCGGGCTGCGCGACACCGTCGAACTGCCGGGCGGAAAGCTGCGGGTCAGCGCCGCGATGGAGCCGCGCGATCCCGACTCGTTCTCGGCCACTTTCGTTCCCGACCTGCCGGTGCTGGCCCGAGCGGCAACGCCTCTGGCTCCGGACACCGTCGAAGCGGTCTCTGCGAAAATCGTCGGTCGCATGAAGACGCACGGTTTGGCACCCAACTTCGTGGTCTTTCCCTCGGGCATGGACGCCTTTGAACCGCTTTACCGCAGATTGCGCGAAGAGCCGATCTGGCTGCGCTGGTTCCTCTGGCCGGACGATGCCCCGCTGAAGATCGAGCGGCGCGTCGCGCACTTTGCGCGCTTCGAGTTCGACTTCTAGAAGCGGTCGCGATGGCGCCTGCACTTCGAGGACGCTCCTGTCGGTTGGCAAGCGCCGCCTGGCTGGCCGCCTTGGCGCTGCTTCTGGGCCTGATGGGGACCCATCGGCCGGAGGACGTCTGCGCCCGTGACGCCGCGAACGCCGTGCCTGCCGCCCAGACGGAGGATCCCGCGAAGATCCAGGCCGCGCTGGGGGCGTGGGAGCGCATGTGGGACGAGCTGAATACGGAAGGAGTCGGCGCCCTGGCTCCGGACATACGCATAGCCGGAGCCCGATACGCGGGTGATACCTGCGGGATGCGCTATCGCCGCCTCTATCGCGGCGTGGATACCGAGACGCGCGAACGCTTGGTCATCGCGGCCTTCGCCAACGATCCGGAGACCAAACAGCAGCTCCTGCATCCCCTTCTCGATTCGCCCGATGTCCGGATTCGGGCCCGGGCCGCCGTGGAGTTGGCGCGGATTGCATTGCGCCGCGGAGACGTCGACGCGGCGGAGGCCGCGCTCGGGTGGAGTGCGGGGGTGGATCTGCCGCCGTCCTGTGAAGCCGACCGGCACTATCTGGAGGGTCGCATCGCCGTCCATCGCGGGGACGCCGCTGCGGCCCTTGCCGCGTTCACCGCGGCCAATACACGCGACCCCGGTTACTGGAACGCCTATCGCGACAGACTGCCGGTTCTCATCCGTGTCCTGCACGAGCCGAGCCATGGCGCGGCGGCCTGCCTGCGTCATGCACGCAACCTGATCGAAGTGCTCGGTCTCCTTCCGCAGCTTGCCGACGATACGCGGCAGTTCGCGAAGCTGGCGCGGTCCCTGGAGCGCTTTGGCGCGCAAAGCTCGGCGACGCTGCTGGCGTCCGGCGTCGCGTGGCTGTGGGCGGGCGAGGAGGCGCATGGCCGTCGCGTTCTCTCCCGCGCGCTGGAGGCCCCCGAGCTGCTGCCCACGGCGTGCGAACGCGCAATGCGCACCCGCATTGCCATCGCCCTGGAGGGCTCGTGATGTCCGGCTTGCCGCTCCTTGCGGCGCTTGGCGTGCTGACCGCTGCGGCGACACCGGCCTGCGAAATGGTGTGGGCATCGACTATTCGGATTCGAGCGGCCTGCCGATCTGCGGCGACGAGTTCGTCGACCTTCGAGGTTCCGAGAGCCGCAGCGCGCCTGTGTTTGGGGCTGTCCTGCGTATTCGCGCTTGTCTCTGCCGGCGCGCTGTGGCTGAGCCGGCAGAGTCCGGAGACGACGTTCGATGTGGCACAGCCACTGCCCTGGGGCGCACTCTGGGTTTATGCCTTCGTGCTGCTCCTCGAGTGGCGGCTCGTCGGAATTCGGAGCGCTGGCCGACGAGCGCTGGCCGGGCTGCTTCTGGCCGGGGTGGGCGTGCTGTTTCTCGGCATCGGGCTAGGCGCCTGGACAAGTACTGTTCCATCTACGGAGCTCGCATGTCCGGTCAGCATCCCGGCGCAGGACTTGAATGCGTGGTGGATCAGGGCTGTGGCCGCGCTCGGACTCGTGCTCGTTCCGCTGGCCGGTATCGCGCTGGGATTCAACCGGGCGGAGTCCCCGCCGCTCTCAGCGGCGCCGGCAAGCGTGGCGGTTGCCGCATGGCTGGAACCGGCGCTTCCCGCGTTCGGATGGCTGCCAACGACTGGCGCCGCCGGGGCAGCCCTGGCGGCGTTGCTCGTGGTCGCACTGGTTGTGCTCGGTCTTGCGGGCGCCAGAGGATCACGGGCGACCTTGGGAGGCCTTCTCGCGTGTTTTGCGCTCAGCGTGGGTGGCTGTATACTTCTGGGCATCCATATGGAAGGACGTATCGAATGAGGGCAAAAGCGGCCCGCGGCGCGTTCAAGCCGGTGCTCGTTGCCTCCGTGTTTCTCGGCTTCGGCCTGCTGCTGGTAACAGGAGCGGCGGCGCAGAAGGTCGCATCGGAGGTGTCGCCGGACGGACAGATGTCGGCTCCGACAGTCGATAGCGCGACGCAGGCAGCGGCGCTGGAACGCCTTGCCGGGCGCCTCGCAGCGCGCCGGTCGGAGCTCGACGCACGGCGCCAGGCGATTGCGAGCGAATTCGATCGTCTCTCGGCGACCGTTCGACCGGCAGGCGAAGCCGAGCTTGCGCTCTGGCGCAACCGCGCCGGGGCGGCGGATCGGCTGGAGCGAGACATGGCGACGATGCGTGCGCTCCTGGGTAGGCTGACACCGGAGACGCTTCAGGCGTTCTCAATGCCGGAGGCGGCCACGGAACAGCCATTCATGCCTGATCCGGGCCTGTCACGTACCGCCATAGAGGTCAACCTGCGCGCCACGCCCGGACATCCGCCGTTCGCGGTAGTGAAGGCGGACACGCTAGTCGCCCGACTGGCGACCGATGCCGCCGGCGGCTGGAGCCTCGTCGCGGCGCCGTCCGGGATCGGGTTCGTTCCCGCGTCGCAGTTGCGGCGCGAGCCGTAGGCGATGTGCAGACTCGTGGGGCTCGCTTCCACCGTGCGACACCGGTGTCGGAGTGCGCTGACTCTGTTGCCAATCCTCGCGGCACTGTCTGTATCGGCGGGCGCGTCGGCGACCGACGACCGGTCGCTTGCCGAACTCGAGGAGCGTGTCGACGCGGCTCTCGTAGCGGCCGAGTCGGCGTTGGACCAGGAAGATGCGCGGCTTGACGAGCTGGCGGTCCGCAGCAGCGGGCGACCGTTGCCGGACGGAAGGCCGAGCCTCGGCCAGGTGGCGGCGAATATCCGCCTCCTGAACCGAAGGATCCTGGAGCAGAGAGCGGAAGAGCGAGGGCTCCGGGAGACCGTGAAGGACGTACTGAATGGGCTCGATCCGGACATCGCGAAACTGGCGCAACGTCTCTCCGTCCTTCAGCCGGCAAGGGCGGAGCAGCCCGCGGGAACCGAACGAGACGAATCGGATCGCGACCGCGCCGCCGGCAGTCTCTTCCGCGATTGCCCGGACTGTCCTGAGATGGTCGTGATTGCGTCCGGGCGCTTCGACATGGGCTCCCCGCCGACCGAGCGTGGGCGCCTCGACAACGAAGGCCCGGTTCACCCGGTAACCATCGGGTATCGCTTCGCAGTGGGCGTGCACGAGGTGACGCGGAGCGAGTTTGGTCGTTTCGTCTCCGCGACAAACCGCGCGATGGGCCAGTCGTGCTGGGCATGGGACGGCAAGTGGACCGAGCGGCCCCGAACCGGCTGGCGCGACCCCGGGTTCCCGCAGGACGATGAGCATCCGGTCACGTGCGTGTCCTGGAACGACGCGAAGGCGTATGTGCGCTGGCTGTCGGAGCGAACGGGCAAACCGTATCGGCTGCTCAGCGAGTCCGAGTGGGAGTATGCGGCGCGGGCGGGGACGGCGACAGTACGCTATTGGGGGGCGGATTCGTCCGCCCAATGCCGATACGCAAACGGCGCCGATGCGAGCACCGACTATCCGCGGTCTATTGGTTGCGACGACGGCCACCCGCAAACGTCTCCGGCAGGCTCGTACGACGCCAACGGGTTCGGATTGCATGACTTGTTGGGCAACGTATTCGAATGGCTCGAGGATTGCTGGAACGACAGCTACCGTAGCGCTCCCTCGGACGGCGGTGCGTGGGAGAGCGGCGACTGCGACCGGCGCGTGTTTCGCGGTGGATCCTGGCTCAACGAACCCCGGTTCCTCCGCTCCGCGTTTCGCGTCCGGTATGCGCCGGGCTACCGGAGCAATGTCCTCGGCTTCCGCGTTGCCCGGACGCTCGAACCATGAAGCCCTTGGGCGTCGGGTTCAGGAACGCCGTCGGCAATGCGGGGGCATGCGGTTTCAGCCAGCGGCGATTGCCTCGTCACAGGGAGAATTGAAATGAAGATCGCTTCGTTCGTCATGGGGCTCATCGGCGGGCTGATGGCCTTGGGTTACGGCCAGTTCGGCTATGCACTGGGGGCTGTCGCCAATCTGGATGGCAAGGGGACGGGCGATGAATTGCAGTTCGTGAGCATCGCTCTACCGGTTATCGCTCTCGTCGGGGCGGGAATGGTCCTTGCGAAGCCGATTGTCGGGGGTTCGATCATGGCGGTTTCCGTGATTGGAATTCTGGTCTATTTCGGATTTGGGTTCTTCAATCTCGTGACGATCGTATTGCTCGGGGTGGCGGCGTTTCTTGCGTTCGCCGATTTGAAGCGGTCATCGCCACCGCCACACCAGGCTTGAATCCAACATGCCTGCGATGGAACACACCCCCAACCGCCTGCGGCATCGCAGCGCACCCAGCGGTACGGCGAACGAACGACGCCGTCGTCTGAGAGATCCGGGGGGCTTGTTGAGGACAGTGACGGGGAGAATGTCGATGTCGAGGTTTCAATTGCCGACAGCCGCTGCCGCGCTTTTGTTCACCGTGTGGGCGCCTGGCGTGGTCGCGGCGGCGGAGAGCATCCCGGTCGTTCCGCCGGAACCGGAGCAGATCGCCGTTCGAGCGGGCTCGGATTCAGCATCCAAGGGTGCCGCCTCGGCTTCCCAGCCGGAGGATCCCGTGTCGGAGGTGCTGCGTCTGCGAGGCGAGATCCGGGCGAACCGGGACAGAATTGAAGCGCTCCGATTGTCGGACCTCAAGCGAGCGGACGAAGCCTACCAATCGGCGCTCGCGTCCATCGCCCCGAAGGATATGTTCGAGACGGAAGCCGAACACCTGAAGCGAGACGTGCAGGAGAAGAGCGAAGCCGCGCTGGAGAAGGCGAAGTCCGAGAGCGCGATCAACCAGAAGTATGACGCTCTCTTGAGGAGCGAGGTAGAGCCGCTGTTCCAGAGTGTGCGTACGCTGCTTGACGGTGCCGATGTGGTTTCCTCGGATGATATTGAGGTCGATTTGGAGAAATACGATCCGGAGCATGGAGTCTTCATCGGAAGCCTTGCCGTACATACAGGCTTGGTGGATCTCGAGGCGCAGCTCTTCGTTCCAATGAAACGAAACGCGGCCAGGACTTTCTGGAAGAACAAGGACTCCCTGATTGGTCGGATGTCGCTGGCGATGGACGTCCATTCTCTTGATATCTTGATCGAAGAGTTTTGGTTGGAAGATCCTCAATCGGCGCACCGGACGGAAGAGAGGATCGCGGTCATCGAGGTCGTATCCCCTCCAGAGGCGGTTTCCCCGTCGGAAGAGCAGCGGAGACGGGCAGATGGATTGCGGTCCTCGGCGTCATCGTTGGCGAAGCGTTCGGCGCAGGGCGCCCGCGACGGCTATCGCGACGAAAGCAAGAAAGCGAAGGGCTGGATAGCGGAGTACAACCGGCTGGTCGGCGAGGCGAAGGCGGTCTTTGCGAAGGACCCGCACGTTCAGGGACTGAAGACGCTGTCCTACGGGGGCAGCAACCCGCAGGCCGCGGGCGCGGTCACGACCGCGGCCGGGGGGCTGGAGGCGTATATGACGTCGTTCGTTTCGCATGAGGCGCTCAAGGCCTCGGCGTCATCGTTGGCGAAGCGTTCGGCGCAGGGCGCCCGCGACGGCTATCGCGACGAAAGCAAGAAGGCGAAGGGCTGGATAGCGGAGTACAACCGGCTGGTCGGCGAGGCGAAGGCGGTCTTTGCGAAGGATTCGCACGTTCAGGGACTGAAGACGCTGTCCTACGGGGGCAGCAACCCGCAGGCCGCGGGCGCGGTCACGACCGCAGCCGGAGGGCTGGAGGCGTATATGACGTCGTTCGTTTCGCATGAGGCGCTCAAGGCCTCGGCGTCATCGTTGGCGAAGCGTTCGGCGCAGGGCGCCCGCGACGGCTATCGCGACGAAAGCAAGAAAGCGAAGGGCTGGATAGCGGAGTACAACCGGCTGGTCGGCGAGGCGAAGGCGGTCTTTGCGAAGGACCCGCACGTTCAGGGACTGAAGACGCTGTCCTACGGGGGCAGCAACCCGCAGGCCGCGGGCGCGGTCACGACCGCGGCCGGGGGGCTGGAGGCGTATATGACGTCGTTCGTTTCGCATGAGGCGCTCAAGGCCTCGGCGTCATCGTTGGCGAAGCGTTCGGCGCAGGGCGCCCGCGACGGCTATCACGACGAAAGCAAGAAGGCGAAGGGCTGGATAGCGGAGTACAACCGGCTGGTCGGCGAGGCGAAGGCGGTCTTTGCGAAGGATTCGCACGTTCAGGGACTGAAGACGCTGTCCTACGGGGGCAGCAATCCGCAGGCGGCTAACGCTGTTACGGCCGCAACCAGATCGTTCAAGCGAGTCATGGAAAATGTAGAGGAAATGCCACGCTCAGTTGCTGCCGCGGCAGTCGCTGAAACAGTAGTTCAATCTCCAAATTATACGCCGCTGAACCATCTGCCCTACAGCGGCCGGTTCTCGCCCGATGCGATCAAGCTCGCCGGGCTGCTTGGGCGCTGGTTCTCTCCCGATGCCAAAGACGAGAGCGGCTGGACGGACCTGCACTACGCAGCCGCCCTGAACCTGCCCGGTCTCGCGTCGGCACTGTTGGAGGCCGGGGCGGATCCCGAGGCCCGGCTGAAAAGCGATGGCCAACCGTTCGGTAGTGAATTGGCCGGAGCACTTTCAGCATTCGGGCGCGATCTTGATGGCGATGATCTCAGTGATTGGACGCGGAACGGTCAGACACCCCTGCACTTCGCGGCATGGTTCAACGCAGCCTTGGCCGCGCCGCACCTCATCGCAGGCGGTTCGAAGGTCGATCCAACATCGAGTGCTGCCCGCACGCCGTTATATCTGGCGGCATGGGAGAATTCCCGAGACCTAGCGGAGTTCATGATCGGTCGAGGCACGGACGTGCGGGCCGCGAGCAGAAATGGCTGGACGCCTCTGGACTACGCGATATACCGCAAGGCATCGGAGACTGCGGCGATGCTACATCGACATGGCGCACAATGTAATAGGAACTGCCAATAGCCTCACGATGCACTGTGCCGGTCATCGGAGTTGATGCGTAATGAGACGAATCTTTGTCCTCTGCCTCACGGTCCTGCTCAGTGCGTGTAGCACCACGACACCTGCGGAATGGTCACAGCTTCACCAAGCTGCCGCGAAAGGAGATGTCGGACAGATCGAGCTTCTCGTTGACGCTGGGAAGGACGTGAACGCAAGGACTGCAAGTGGCACAACGCCTCTGCATGAAGCAGCAGCTTTGGGACAGTCCGCAGCAATCAAAGCATTGGCGGATAAAGGCGCGGACATCAATGCGAGAGATGGCAAGGGAGGAACGCCCCTCTATATCGCTGCGCTGGCGCAACACACGTCAGCAGTTGTGTCTCTGCTTGAGTTGGGAGCGGAGGCTAGTTCGAGCAATTCGCAAGGACGAACACCGCTCCACGCCGCGGCATTCTTCGGAGAGGTCGCAATGATCGAGGCTCTTGCAAAGTTCGGCGCGAACCTCGATGCGAAGGACAACAAGCACAGGGATTCACCCCTCCACTACGCCGCCGTAAACGGACACGCCTCGGCAATCGAGGCTCTGTTGAGGGCGGGTGCGAATGCCAGCATGCAGAACAAGCGCGGGCTGCTACCGCGCCACTATGCAGAAAGGAAAGGTCATACCCGAGCGGTCAATGTCTTGTCGCAGGCCGCGAAGATCCGGACCATGGCAAAGGCTGCCGCGGCACGTTACATGGCCAGGGCCAGGAAGCAATCCGAATCTCCCGTCGTACACGAAGAGGAGTCGGAACCTCCCTCTCGTGAGGGAACTGAGGAGATGGCCACGACGGACGATCAAGGCCGTGCCAACACCTTGATGATCGAGGCGATCAAGGCCATGGAAGCGGCCGAGACCGAGCCATCGGGGCAACGGAAGTACGAACTTCTGAAGCTGGCTTTCGACAACCTTACGAGGATCGTCGAGCGTTTTCCGGCCACGGACCTCGCCGTGAAGCTGGCGACCGGCCAGCGGATCGGAAACATATCCCTCGCGCGCGTTCGCAAGGCCATGCAGCAGATGCGCGTGTCCGAGCCCCGAAAGGAAGGCGCGCCTGTACAAGTCTGGCGCCACGAGGGAGGCGTCGTTGCAGTGGCATTGCCCCCCGGTCGCGGACAAGCACTAACGGTGGACCGGAACGGGACTGCGGCATTGCACGATATCGAAACCGGGAATCTTCTACGCACGTGGCGGCACGACGGTGGGTTGAGTGATGTGGACTTGACGCGACGACGGTCGGGCGGGGCGAGCACCATTGCGGTGTCTCCGCGTGGGCGCGCCGTATTGACGGCAGGAAAGAACGGAGAAGTCGCGCTGCACGATGTCGGCACGGGGAGAATCCGGAGCGAGTGGCAACACCGCCGGGCTGTGGGAGCGGTCGCCCTATCGCGGGACAGCGGGCTGGCTCTCGTCGGGGTTGGACGCGAGGCG
Organism: uncultured Alphaproteobacteria bacterium; assembly: GCA_958295695.1. Lineage (GTDB taxonomy): Bacteria > Pseudomonadota > Alphaproteobacteria > SP197 > SP197 > SP197. The sequence goes on from OY282363.1 coordinate 930,931, forward strand.
CTGTTGGTTGACACGCGGGGCATGAAAATCCGCCGCTCCTGGCGAGGCAAATCTCCGGTAACGTCCGTCGCCCTGGCTCCGGATGGGCGGTGGATTCTCGCGGGCTTTGCCGACGGTCGTGCGGTCCTAGGCAACGCAAGCACTGGAAAGACTCTCCAAACATGGAAGCACCGAGGATCGGGCGGCGGCGGCGTCATGGCTGCCGCCTTCTCCCCGGACGGACGGAGGGTATTGACCGGAGCGGCGAACGGGACCGCCGTGTTGCGCGACGTTTCGACCGGAAAGACACTGCACGAATGGAAAAACGGCCGTCGAGTAACGTCTGTCTCCATTTCCCGCGACGGAAGATGGGTTCTGACGGGAGACGAGGAATACGAGGTCGAGTTGCACGATTCGCAGACAGGAAGAACCGTTCGCAAATGGCGGTACGATGCCTCGGCAGAGGCGGTTGCCTTTTCTCCCGACAGCCGGCAGGCATTGATGGGCTTTGCCGACGGCCTAGTCATACTTTGCGAAATCCAGATGCCAAGAAGAAGTCGTGGTTACGAGAGAACATTTCTGAGCTCTGACGGTGGGTGCTGGTAAAGCTCTATCGGGTATGGCTCTTCACCCTGTACAAGCGATTCGAGGAGGTTCAAAAATGTTGGCCCGTGCCCTCTTTCTTGCAACATCCGCGTTGGTAGTGTCACCCGCTATGGCGAGTGACACGTGGGTTGTTGACCCATCTACCCAGTGTAAAGTACAAGATCTCGGATGGATTAAGAATACAACAGTCAAATGGGACGGGTCATGTAAGAGTGGATTTGCCGATGGTACGGGAAAGTTGGAATGGTCTTCAGAAGGCATCAAGTATTTCACCGAATACATGTCGAAGAAGACAGGAGTAATATTGAATGCGGGAAAAAGAGTACCGTTTATACAGCAGGGTCAAGTACAGTTGACTCTCAAGAAGTGCCACGACAGCTCCAGATATCGCCGTGTGGCGGCTCAAATTTCGCCTACATTGGACGGTACTTCTCCCGTGATAATTGCCTACGTCCTTTCTGTTGCCGAACAATTAGCATGGAACAGATGCCCCTATAGGAAGAGAACTGGCTTGCTTGGACAAACTGTCAGCAATGAATACGAATACTCCAATGTTGATGTGGGTATCTATCAAAATGGGAAGAAAATCGCCAAGGCTAGATCTTACGACAAGTCGGCGCAGACTAGACGAGATTCCAAGTCATCGACTGACGACGTGGACCGTGAATGGCTAGAATACTCGCATCCGGCGCTCAGCCAAGCACGATCCCGTGCTCGTGATGTCGTCAGAAAGGAACGCTCACGAAAACTCAAGATTGCGCAAGAGGCACAGAGAAAACTCCAACAAGAGCGGGAAAGAAAACAAAGACTAGAGCGAGAGGAACGGAGGAAGCGAATTTGGTTGAGTGTCTTGGAGGGATTTGGAATTGAGGAAGCGATTCAGATTTCTCCACGTATATTGCAGAAAAATCCCTTCAAGTATGAAGGTAAAGTTGTAGTGGTCAGGGCTGTTCTTCGGCAGATGAGATCTCGATCAATGGGAGTTTTCGCCGATGAGAAGTCGTTGTTCGAAGTTACCGGCCAGTACATCGTTTCCGGTATTCCGGACGATATCTCAATTCCTGATAACGTGTTTTTTATGTTCGGAAAAGTCCTCGGAAATGTGGAAATTCCTACCGGAACAGGAAGAATACTATTGCCGCACCTGCAGTTTGTTGGAATTCACAGGTCCGTGGATTTACTTTAGGGGACAGGCCGAATCACGCCGAGGAAGACCGGGTCTCGCGCACGCACGCGCGATCCAGACCGCGGCCTACGACTGGTCGCTCGGGGTGCTCATGCGCCACCCGGACCTGCCCGTGCGGGCAAGGGCGGGGGAGGATTCCCTGTGGCGGCGCTTGTTGGAGCCCCGCGCTCGCGGAGCACTCCCGAAGGAGAACGTGAAGCTCCAGCGCGCGGCTGTGTCGCAGGCGCGAGAGGCGTTCTCCACGCGCATGGACGCGCTCGCCGAGCATGCATCTCTCGCGCTCCGCGAGCATGACGAGGCGGTGTCGCCGAGAGACGTGCGCGCGCGCAACAAGGGGCGACTGCGGCGCGACAATGTGCGTATCTCCGGCGTCGGTGTGGTGCGGCTCGACGAGCCCGTGCACGGCGTTGTGCTTAGCGCGCAGCTCGTCGAGCGCGGTGGTGCGGTCTGGCTCCACGCTCAGAGCGGGCAGCCCCTGCCCGAGCCGAAACACCCCTCGGGGCCGGTGTGCGCCCTCCACGCCGGCATCACCCACTCCGCACGACGGTTTCACGGCACGTGCCGTTGATTCGCGCCGCCGACACCAGAATGTTGCAGTCCAGGACGACCCTCATGTCTCACGGCGACGGCGTTCACGGCGCGACGTGGTAGTTTCGGCGATCGAGTCCCTCATGATCTCGTCCTCGGAACGGCCGAGCTCCCCGGGCGTGCGACGAGCCGCCGCAAAGCTGGCGGAAATGCGGTTGGCGGCCGCATCCCGATCCGCCACCTCCCTGGGCGTGAACAGGATACCGTCGCCGACAAGGGTCGCCTCCATGATGTCGCCTTCGCGCAGGTCGATGCCTCTGCGTAGCTTGGCTGGAATGGTGGCCTACAACTTCGGCTTCACGGTGACGAACGGCATGGCAGGCTCGTGCGCGGTTCGTTGGAAAGTTGCACTTTCGTACCATTGAAGATGCTGGAAAGGCAATCCCTTCCCGCTGACACGTGGCCATTTCGCGACTCGACTGCGATGAACCCGGAAACCCATCGGTCCACCGGCGGCCGTCGCGGACGCGCTGCTTGCAGGCCAGCCCGCTCTCAGGCCGCCGCTCGCGAGGCGACCACGCCCAGCTCATCGATCCGGTCGGCGATGCGCTGTGCGGGTTCGCGGAGCAGCTCGACGGTCCAGTCCGCCGCGTAGCCCTCGGTCACGTCGCTCGGGCGCGCGTGGTTGACCAGCCGCTTGGTCAGCGAGCGCGGCAGCATGAGCTCGCGCTCGGCCACAGTGATGAAGACGTTACGCAGCCCGTGGAACCAGAACTTCGTGCCGCTCACCTTGGCAATGCGGGCATAGTGCCCGTGAAGCTCCTCGACATGGCCCGACCTGCTGGACAGCGACGGAAACACCCAGGCCCGCATGTCCGCCGGCATCGCGTCGCTGTTCGCCCGGCGGCGCGCCAGGATGACGCCGAGCTGGCGCGTGATCGGCAGCTCCAGCGGCACCCCCGTCTTGGTCTCCTCGACCCGGAACAGCCCTGCCTCGAGGTCCACCCGCTCCCAGCGCAGCGAGATGATCTCGCCCCGGCGCATGCCGGTGTAGAGCCCGAACAGCATCAGGTCCCGGTGCACGGGGTTGCGCACCACCGCATCGATGCCTTCGCGCCACTTGGGCAGCACCTCGGCCGGGGACGATATCTTCCGCCGCCGGTGGGGATGGTAACGCCCGCCGCCCGCGAGCCACTGCTCGACCGGATTGCGCAACCCGTCATGGTCGACACAGGGCCGGCGGTAGACCGAGCGCAGGAAGGACAGGGCCTGGTTGGCCGGGACCCCGCCGTGACGCTCGGTGAGAAGATGGAAGCGGTTCTCGATATCGCGGCGGGTGATGGCGTCGATCGGCCGGGAGCGCCAGTCGCCGAGATAGAGGTTGGCATAGCGGCGGTAGGAACGTTGCGTCACGTCGGCCCGACCGCGGCCGGACTCGATGTAGTCGTCGCAGACCTCTCCCAGCGTCGGCAGGGCGCGCGCGTCGGCCCGCTCGCCGGCCGGGTCGCCACCGCCCGCGACGCGCCCGAGCAGCTCTTGCGCGCGGCGCCTTGCCTGCTCGGGGGTGACGCGGCCGTAGCGTCCGACGACGACACGCTTGTTGGGCGCCCTGCGCCCGCCTTCGCCGGCGCGGTAGTTGACGATAAAGGACTTGGTTCCCGAGGGCTGGACGCGGCAGCCGAAGCCGACGAGCTTGTCGTCCCATGCGATCCAGGGCTTGTCCGCGGGCTCCAGCGCCTCGACGGTGCGCTTGGTGAGCGTGAGCTTGACCCTGGCGACGCGTTTTTTGGATGCGGTGTTCTGTTTCATCCTGCGATCATACCGCCAGTGCCCGAATAATCAACCCAAGAATCAACCCAAAAAAGCGTATTGTGGGATATCAGGGTCAACGGCTGGCGGCGCTCGGCGAAGCGGAATGCCTATATCACATTGATATTTAGTATCTATTGGCTTCTAGTGCGCGCGCATGCGCACATCTGACAGGAGGGCCGTCAACCACCTCGCCAACGGCGGGCGTGTGGCCAACCTCAGCATCGCGACCGACGAGGGCTACATCGACAAGAACAGCGGCGAGCGCCGCGACCGCACCGAGTGGCACCGGATCGTCACCTTCCAGGACGGCCTGATCGCGATGCTGGAGAAGCACGCCCGCAAGGGCCGGCTGGTCTTCGTCGAGGGCAAGCTGCAGAGCCGCAAGTGGCGCCAGGAGGGCGAGGACACCGACCGCTTCTCGACCGAGATCATGCTGGTCCCGGGCGGGCGCGTGCAGTTCCTCGACAAGCCCAACGGCAACGGCGCGCCGGCGGCCAACGGCGTGGCGCCCGCGGCCGGCAACGGGGCCGTCCAGGCGGCGGACGGGATCGACAACGAGATCCCATTCTAGCGGCCTTCCTCTCCTCCCTCCCACTCGGGCCGGCGCCTCGCGCGCCGGCCCTTTTTCTTTGTCCGCCGGTCGGAGTCCACCGCCTCTCGCTGCTGGCCGGCGGAACGGCCGTGCTCGCGCTTCGCGCATCGCCTGCGACAACGACGCCGAGGGCCAACGCGCCGCCGACCGCCTCCGGCGGCGCTGCCGCGACCTGGGCGTTCCCACCGCCGTCGTCGTCCCCGAACGCGGCGACTTCAACGACGACCCGGTCGCATTCGGCGCGCCAGCGCTCGCCGCCAGGATCGCGCCCCTGTTCCACACCCCGGCTCGCGACCGTCCGTGAACGCGGGCGGCGCACTCGTTTGTGGGCCGGCGCGTTGAACGGGAGTGGAGAGAAGCGGGGAGGGGGCGATCGCCACGGGGGACGGAGAGAGCCGGCCCCCGGCGCGCAAGCCATCCGGCTTCGCCAACCACGGGAAGGACAGCGCCATGGATCGCGTCACCTTCAAGCGTATCGCTCCCGACGAGTCGCGCATCTATCGCGACGGCGATCGTGTCGGGGACATCTATCGCCAGCCCGACTGTCTCGTGCCGGGCGCGCACTACTACGTCGTCCATCTCGACGAGGATTGGCGCGGACCCGTCCGCGTCCACGATCGCGCCCGCGTCCGCGAGGTCGCCGAGCGTCTCGTCCGCACCCACCCGCTCCGGTGACCGCGACGATGACCGCGGGCGCCATGGCGGTCCTCCGAACCGCCTCCGTCCGATCCCCCGGCGCCGTGCCGGCGGCGAGGCCGTAAGGGGGCCGTCCGGGGGGAGAGAACACAGCCTCCCGTCATGATGTCCGATTGTGCCACGCGTGCTCCCTTCGCCAACCCGCTACCGCGGGTCCTCCGCTTCGCTCCGCTCCGCTTCGGCAACGACTCGCAATGCCAAGGAGCGCCGGGGAGCCGTCCGACCGTGGCTCCGCGCTCGCTCCGCTCGCTTGTGCGCCCGCACCACTCGGACGGCTCCCCGGCGCTGGCATTCCGGCCGTTGTGGCTCCGTTGCGCGCGCGTGTCCCAACCAGACATCACGACGGGGCACACCGTCCCGTTGGACCGACCTCTGAACTGGAGAACCTCATGAACACCTTCGACAACACCCAGGCCGCCGACACCACGATGGCCCACGCTTTCGCCAAGGCCGGCTTCGACGGCGGCACCGGCGACGACCGCGAGCCCGGACACACCGCCTCCCCCACCGCCGCCGTCTGCGAACTCGCCAGGCGCCACGGCGCAACTCCCGGTCCCGACGAACCAGACAACCGACCCGTCTGGGACCGGGACGAGGCGCTCGCAGGCATCGAGCAGGCCTTCCACGCCTTGATCGAGACCGTCGCCCCCGACGGAACACAGCTCGCCGACGAGCGCGAGTGCCTCCTCTGGGGCTTCGTCAACACCTTCCACGCTCAGGTCCAGCGCCTCGACCGCGCCGTCGACAGGCTCGCCCCCGAGATGCGCGAACTCGAACGCGCCCAGGACGGAACCGAAGTCAAGTCCTGGGAACTCGAATGCATCGCCGAGCGCGCACACAACCTCGGCGACCGACGCGACGCCTTCGAGACGCTCCGCGACTTCGCCGCCGACGCCTACCGCGCCGAGACCGGCGAACACTGGCGCCCCCGTCACGGCTCCCACGCCAGCCAGACCGGCAAGCTCACCTCCGCCGCCATCGACGCCCGCGACTTCATCCGCGCCCGCAAGGACCGCGAGACCCGCGCACACCTCCCCGACGGAACCCTCGTCGCCGTCGCAGGCGGCAAGGAGGCCGAGGACGTCCGCGCCATCTGGAACACCCTCGATCGCGTCAAGACCCGTCACGCCGACGTGATCCTCGTCCACGGCGGCGGTCCCGGAGCCGAGAAGATCGCCGCCTCATGGGCCGAGCGCAACCGCGTCCACCAGATCGTCTGCAAGCCCGACTGGGACCGCCACGGACGCGCCGCGCCCTTCCGCCGCAACGACGACCTCCTCAACCTCCTGCCCAAGGGCCTCGTCGCCTTCCCCGGTTCCGGCATCACCGAGAACCTCATCGACAAGGCGCGCCGGCTCGGCATCCCCGTCCACCGCGTCGCCGCCTGAGCGACACCCCGACCGCCAGGGCCGGTCCCCGCCACGGGATCGGCCCTTCTTCCTCGCCTCACCACCGCCGCGCGACATCCCCCCGCGTCGGCGCCGCCGCCCGCGCGACCCATAGTCGCGTCCCCACCGGCCCGCTCCCCTCGCCGGTCCCGCGGCCCCAATCCCTTCTCAAGACATCCAGGGTACGATCGCGGCATGGAAGCCGGTTCACTCCACACCCGACGCACCCCGGTGCCTTGAGCGAGACCCGACCGGCCCGCCTTCACCGGACGGTTTCCGTTATATGACAGTACGTTAGGCCAGACTGAGCCTACAGCCGCGATCCCGCGCGCGGGCCGCGTTGTCTCCCCGGAACCGCCGCCCCGTTCCCTGCGAACGGGCGGCGCCCGAGGGAACGGACAACGGAGAAGCCCCGTGCGCATCCATGCCGCCATCAACGAACGGACCGTCCGCCGCACGTTCAAGGAACGCAAACCCGGCACTCGCGGCCTGACCGTCATCGACAAGGACCTGCCCCAGTTCGGCTTCAAGCTCGCGAAGAACGGTACCAAGACCTTCTTCGTCCGCGTCTTGCGCCCGGTCGGAGCGCCCATGACGGTCCTCGGCACGGCGGACGAGATCACCGCCGCCGAGGCGAGGGAGAAAGCCCTCGCCGCCATCGCCGCCGCAAAGGCCGAGCGCGAGACCGGCCCCCTGTTCGCCGACTTCGCGGACGAGTTCATGCGCCGACAGGCGCGGCGCTGGAAACCCTCCACCCGCGAGAACAACCGGCTGATGACCCGGAACTACCTCCTGCCCTTCTTCGGCGCGATGCGCGTCGCGGAGATCGCCCGCCCCGACGTGCGGCGATGGTTCGACGCCATGAGCGGCACCCCGGGCAACGCCAACCGGACCCTGCCCGTGCTCTCCGTCATGATGCGACAGGCGGAACTCTGGGACCTCCGCCCGCAGGGCTCCAATCCCTGTCGCGACATGCGCCGCTACAGGACGGTCCCGCGCGAGCGCTTCCTGTCGCTGGACGAGTTGAAGCGCCTCGGCTTCGTGCTCGACCACGCCGACGACCGGCAGGCCGCCGCCGCGATCCGGCTCCTGCTGTTCACCGGCGCGCGGTCGTCCGAGATCACCGGCCTCCGCTGGGACTGGATACGCGGCGCTCGCGCGGTGCTGCCCGATAGCAAGACCGGCCCCAAGACGGTCCAGCTCCCGCCGCCCGCCCGCGCCGTCCTCAACGGACTGCCGCGCCAGGGACGGTTCGTCTTCCCGAACCGCAAGGGCGACGGCCCGATGGCCGACCTCGGATTGCGTTGGCACAAGCTGCGCGACCTCGCCGGGCTCGACGGCGTGCGCATCCACGACTGCCGCCACACCTTCGCCTCCCATGCCGTGATGAGCGGCCTCGACCTCTACACCGTCGGCCGCCTGCTCGGCCATGCCGACACCGCCTCCACCGAACGCTATGCCCATCTCGCCGACGAGCACGTCCGCGAGGCGGCGGGGCGCATCTCCGGCATCGTCAACGATGCCATGACCGGAAGCGGGAAGGAGGCCGGCCATGACGAGTAGACACCGCCATCCCCGGCTGAGCGTCAACGCCATCGCCGCCGCGAAGCCGGCGGCGAAGGAGTACACCCTCTGGGACGGGACGCTCGGGCATTTCGGGGTGCGGGTGCATCCCTCCGGCGTCAGGTCCTTCATCGTCCAGACCCGCGTCCGGGGCCGCATGCGCAAGATCACCCTCGGACGCTTCCCCGAGATGGGCATCGAGAAGGCCCGGAGAGAAGCGGCAACCGTCCTCGCCCGCCTGTGGGGCGGCGAGGCCATCGCGGCGCCGCGCAAGACCAAGGCGCCGCTGTTCCGTGACTTCGCCGCCCGCTACAGGGAGCGGCGAATGCACCGCTGGAAGCCGTCGTCGCTCGAGACCTTCGACATCTACCTGCGCAACCGCCTGTTGCCGCATTTTGGGAAGCTCAGGCTCGACGCCATCGACCACGCCCGCGTCTCGGCATGGTTCGACGCGGCGAGCGCGGACAAGCCCGGCGCGGCCAACCGCGCCTTCGAGATCCTGCGCGCCATGCTCGCCGCCGCCCGCCAGTGGGGCGAGATCGGCGAGCACATCCCCGACGCCTGCGCCAACATCGTCAAGAACCCGCGCAGGCCCGTCGCCCGATACCTCGGCCGCGCAGAGTTGGAGCGCCTCGGCGCGGTGCTCGACCGGCGCCGGGAGCAACACCCGTGGCCGGTCGCGGCGGTCCGCCTGCTGACACTCACCGGGGCGCGGCTCTCCGAAGTCATCGACCTCAAGTGGGACGAGATCGGCGAGCTTGGCGAGGACGGCGCAAGCGCGCGCCTCGAAGACTCCAAGACCGGGCCGCGCACCGTCTGGCTCGGGCCGGAAGCGGCAAGGCTGCTCGCGGCGTTGCCCCGGCCCGAGGGCAGGGAACGGGTGTTCCCCGACGACCTCTCATCGGACCGGCTCTACACGTTCTGGGTCGGCATCCGGGAAGAGGCGGGGCTGCCCGGCCTCCGCATCCACGACTGCCGCCACACCTGGGCCTCGCAGGGCGTCATGAACGGCGTCGGGCTGACCACCGTCGGGCGGCTGCTCGGACACCGCCAGCGCGAGACCACCGCGATCTACGCCCATCTCGACGATGGCGCGTTGCGCGACGCCGCCGCGCGGGCGGCGGCCGTCATCGCACGCGCCATGGGATACAGGGCCGAGCCGCCTCCAGTGCCGGACGACATGGACCCGGAAAGTGGCGCGGGGGAGCCTCCCCAACGCCGGGACATCGACTGGCTAGGCGGTGATCCCGTCGAGGTTCAGACCGATTCGACGGCTCAGGACAGCAGCAAACGTCCCAAGCCGCGCGACCCGCTGTGGTATTGAGCTAGCCCGTCCGGCCCGGTTTGTAGCGGGCCGATTCTTCCATGGGCGTTTCTGAGCAGAAAAGAGTCGTACCCGGCGGACTTCAGTCTTGGTTCGACAGACCTAGCGACAGGTCAACGGGCGGCTGCTTCCGAAGTTGTTCAACACACCGTCGCGACAGGGCTTCGGCGAAATTGCATGGTAACGCATTACCTATCATATTGCATGCATAGTCCATGTACGGTGTATCAAGGCGGTAGTCGAGAGGGAATGTCTGTAGTAGTGCTGCCTCCCGTACAGAGATCGTCCGATCGGCCTTCGGATGGCCGAAGCGTCCTTTGCTAAACGTGGTGCAGCCGCCGGTGATCGTCGGCGACGGACGGTCCCACTCCATCCTTCCGTACACATTGGTGAACCCGATATAACCGTCGCGGTGACAGTTGGGCCGGAGATGTTCGGGAATGTGGGTCCATGTCTCCCCAGCTTTCGCGGCTTTGATCCGTTCGATGTTTTTGCGCGACAGATCTCGGACGACATGCCAGTCGGATCGCTCGACTTGGCCCCTAGCCTTGGCTTCCGCCAAAGTAATAGGTTCCGGCATGTCTTTGATTGTATCATGTACCGTTCGCCACGGTGCTAAGTCGCCAGTCGACGAACCGGAGTGAGTGGCATCGGGAAGAGCAATCTCGAAACCTCGGCCGCCGAGCAGGACGAGGCGTCGTCGAAACTGTGGAACACCGTAGTCGGCGACCTGCAGTATTCCCTCCGTCAGTCGGTAGTCGAGAGCTTGGAGTCGCGATCGCAACCGACCGTAAAGGGAACTGCCCTTTTGCGCCAGACCGGGGACATTCTCCATCATAATCGCCCGCGGCCGTATTGCCTCAGTCAGGCGAGCCATCTCCAGAACGAGTGTGTCGCGAGGATCCTCCCTGTCCTTGTACTTCGCCGTCAGGCTTGTAAATCCCTGGCACGGTGGGCAACCTGCCAGAAGATCGATCCGGTCCGTTTCTGCGAGGTCCTGCAGGGCAACGCCAGAAACGGTCGTGATGTCCTGCTTCAGGCACTTGACCTCAGGATGGTTTGCCTTGTAGGTAGCGAACGAGTGGGAATCAAGTTCCACCGCAGCGACGACGCGGAAGCTCGCGCGTTTGAGGCCGACCGTCAGACCGCCGGCACCGGCGAAGATGTCAATTGCCGTCAGAGTCATGTGTGTCAACAGTCGTCGGGGACCGCTGATCTGGCGGTACGTTGACGATGCGCCTCGCTCAGGAAATCCCTGTGTACCTGTTCTGATTTGAAGAGAAATGCCGCCCAATTCACGTGCGTCAGTTTACCTTGAGCACGATAACCGTCGAAGGCGGCGCGCTGGGCACCTCTCAACCCGAGACTGTCACAGACAACGGTGACGTGGAAGTCGAAGAAATTCTTATGAAACTCGGCGTGCCCAGGGTCATCAAGGAACGCCTCCATGTTCTCATAGTATGTGACAATCCTGTCCATTTCGGGGTTAGACAGTCTGTGATGCGGTTTCTTGATCTCAATGATCTGCACCGTGCCTTCCTGATTCGACAAGACGAAGTCCGGCCGTTTGCCCGTCTCCTGAAAATCGGACAACGAGATGGATTGGCCAGTCTTGCCTTCGTAGTACTTCTCGAACTCCCGACGCAAACTCGAGAAGGTCTGATTTTCAGTCACCGGCGCCCATTCAGGGTTGATCAACCAGGGAGCGTTGGTGATCAGCTGCTGGAGGTCATTCTCTTCGGTATCGTCGGCGTCCTTCAGAATCTCGAGACGGTCGATGACCTTGATACGGTCTTCCGCTATTCTGCCGAACGAGGACAGCTCGGCCAGTCGCGCCGTACGCAGGAACAAGCCTAGGACAGAGAGCGGAGTGTCCACATCGGCGACCGCTTCTTTCATCATGGAGTTGAGCGTGATGTGAGGAGCGAGGGTGATGCTCAGATCAACCAGATCGTTCACAACGCTGGCGTCTTCGACTTCCCCCCGGCTGATCGTGCGCCCGAAGGATCGGGCGATCTCCTTGGCACTATTACGGATGCCTTGATGCTCTTCGGTCGGATAGGCTCTCAAGATCCGCGCGTCGACATTGCCCGCATCGAGAAACAGATCCAAGGTCGCCTTTCGCAATGGGTCCCGCGACAGGGTGCCGATCCGTTTAACGATTTTCTGGCCCCAGGTCTGAAAGGCGGCGGCGAGTTCATCCGACCAGAGAATGTCTCGTCGATCAGTTTGGATGAGGTCTTCGTCCTCGTCGAGCCAATCAGCATAAAGTGCGCCTACGAGGTAGGAGCGGATGTTGTGTTCTCCGGTGAAGCCGGCTCCTTGATTGAAGATGGATGTTTGGGCGGCGATCTTGCCGCGGCAGTAGATTCTAACCCCAGCCATGAGATCGTCTTTGTAGGGAGCCTTCGAGTAAGCCATCCATCCGGTGACGGGACGAAACATGCCCTCGTGGTCGAATCCGGCGGTGAACTCCCTTGCGGGGTTGCCGTCGGGGCCGAGTACAGAGCCGTCCTGCTGAAACGTGAGCCTCGTGCTCGGCATCGTTTCGATGTCAAAGTCACCAACCGTCTGCGGTAGCAGATTGGATTTCGTATTATCCGTGAGCTGGACTTGCCAGTTCTGTGACCTAATGCCGAAGCGTTGGGCGAGCTGACGGCCGAGGACATTGATGTCGGGGACCTTCCGGTAGTTGAAGTCCTTCAGAATGATTCGAGTCCCCGCCTCCGGGGAGTACGACTCGTCGCGGTCACCAACGGCTGGCTTGTAGCGTTCGTCAGGCTCGTTACCGAGCACCACGATGCTGTCGTAGTCGAGGATGATGTGGGAGGTAAGGTAGCCCGTGGAACCGGAATCGGTGTCACTGCCGTCGATGAGATCTCCGCCAGCGCTGATCACCTCGATGGTCTTGCAGATGCCGAAGGGCGCCAGCTTTCCGACACCTTTGCGGCCCATGACCTTGCGTTGGAAGCGAGGGGAGAGGCTGCCTCGTTTGGCATCGTTACGTCGCTCGGCTCCGACGACGAGAAAAAAGTCCTGGACCTGCTGGGGCGTCATGCCGAACCCGTCGTCGACAACCTGGATGTCGAAACCCTTGTCCGACACGATACCCCCAGCCCGGGTCGCCAGAAATTGTCCCATTGGCGCTCGAACCGTCACATTGGTGGCGTCGGCATCGTAGGCATTTGCGATTAGCTCGGCGATGACGGCGGACACCTTGTCATAGAGCTTAACACCCAGCTTATCGACGGTCAGCCGAGAGATTCTCATTGAGTAGTCAACAGCCATGCTCTAGCTCCGTGGACATATCTGATCCATTTACTCGAGAAATATTGGCCTGCAAACAACTCTTCGTAGCATGATCATTGCTAACGGTCGGTTCACGACTGATCCGCGTTCTCCAGTCCCTGATCGTTTCGATATCCATCCCCGTCGTCTGAGCCGCAGCTTGGTCAAGGCGCTCGCGCATGCCGTCATCGGCCCCATTCTTCCACGGTTTGACCGGCAGGTGCTTGGTGCGCTCGTACGCTTCGGCGAGGACAGCGGCGCTCGTCGCCTTGAAGTCCGGAACTCGCAGCGTGGTCAGCTCGGCCTGCGAGAATGACGGATTCGTCAACATCGTTCCTCGCCTCATCAAGAACCCGAGCGCTCCGAGCGTGCTGTTGCACCATGCACACAGCGCTTTCGCCTCGTCGAGACTCGTCGTCTGGCCTTGGATAGGAACCCACATCGAGCCAACAGCCGGGATGTTGCTGAAAATTGCGAGGAGCCGACCGGAATCCGTCCTGAACTTGGCCGCGAGAAGAACGTGTCCGGCCTGATTCCGATAGCGAGCGGCCAGCGTTTCTTTCCTGTCGGTGACACTCTGTTCCGGGACGGCCTCCATGGTGGTCCGCAGATCCTTCGATCGGCCCCAGAACACGCGGTAGCTGTTATCGTCGTCGTCGACGGGACTGAATGCGTCGCGGATTCGCCGGCCTGCGGGCCCGAGAGGATATCGGTCTCCCAGTTGTACGAGCCCCATTTCCTGTTCGAGCTGCATCGCGGCGCTAACGAGCACCGGGTCGAGAAACTGGCACGGCCGCCAGTCTCCTTCTCTGATGCGCGTCCCGGGTTGTTCGTAAACGGTGATCCATTTGTCGGTGTCGCTCGTCCGGATAGCCTCCACGGCTTCGATGGCCTCCTCGGATGTCGAGGGCATCGTGCGCAGCGCGACGAAGCGGGTTGGCCGGTCCGAACAAGCATTGGTCCCGGTTCGGCGCCTGCATATGAGCAGCGACTCGTGAATAGCGGTGTTCTCGCTGAAATTGATTCGTCGCGGATCGTGGCTGGTCACAACGGTCTCGATGTGGAACCGCTCGGCGAGGAACTTTCGTTCCGCTACTCCGCTGGGGCCTATGCAAGCAGTGGTCGGAATGACCATGGCAAGCAAGCCCGGCGCATCGCGGATCAGCATGTCCGCGAGGGGGGTGAAGAAGGTTCTGATGCTGTTCGCGGTGACGACCTTTCCCGCCTTGCTGTCTCTGCGCCTTACATGTTCCTGTATGCCGAGTTCGTGACGCTGCATAGCCTTTCTGCCGGCCTCGCCATACTTCCTGCTTCGGTTCTCGTTGGCGGTGAACGGAGCGTTCATGATAACGGCGTCGAGATCGCGCAACGGGAACCGGATCTCCGCACTCTCATTGACCTGGGCAGCGTCGAGGGTTTCAAGCGACCGTCGCGGCGCTGTCATCGCGCGCAGGTCCCGGGCGTCGTCGGCAGCGGTCAGGATTTCCAGCGACCCCGCCTTCGGCGGTCCGTCGCCCTGCGGTCCGTGAGGCATGGTGACGAGGTTCATGCGCGCGTAGTCGACGGTCGGCGCGCCCAGCGTCATGTTGCAGGCGGCGAGCTGGATGCCGTGCCGGTTGATGTCGAGACCGCAGAGCACATCGTCCACGAGGCGCTTGTGCAGGGCATTGCGATCCTCGGCGCTCATCTCCCTCGAACCGGCGACGCGAGCCTTGATGGTCTGGAGAGCCGCCATCAGCAGCGTCCCGGTTCCGCACGCGGGATCGATGATCCGGAGCTTCGCGACCGCTTCGGGATCCGACCAGTCGATCAGATCCTGGGTGAACGCGAGGCGTGCGAGCATGATTGCCGACAGGTTGTTCGTATAGAACGCTCCATCACTCTTCGCGGAGCCGAGGATGCGGTGATAGAGCGGTCCGGCGTGGTCGTAGCCGAGATCGCTCAATGAATCCGCGACGCGGTTCGCGCATTCGGCGACGACCCGTATCGCGTCGTCGATCGCCTTGCCTTCACGCAGCGCCGCAAGCACCACCAGGGCGGGCCTGAACACCGGCGCGTAGTCCTTTTCGAGGATGGATTCCCATGCGATTTCGAGGACCTCTCTCGGATTGCTCGCTCCCGAGATCTTGTCGAGCCGCACGATAGTCTTCATCTCCGGTTCGTCGCGCAGGCGCCGCTGCAGGAGGCAGGCGTTGCAGAGCATGAGCGCCGCGACGGTACATATTCCCTTCGCGCCACCGTCATCTTCCGGTACGAGATCGAGTGCCTCCGCGAGAGATCCCTCCAATTCCTCTTCCTGGAGTACGGCGCTTGCGCGCCTGACCGTATCGGCGATTTCGTCGGCGACGAGCTGACCCGGCTTGCCGAGTCCCGAGGCGGCCGCCACATGCGCGTAAATCCCCTGTTCGGCTTCCTTCAGGTCGAGTTCGCGCTGGATCTGCCCGCTCTCGGTTTCATGCGCCGTGCCGCCGCCCGAATCTCCCGGAGCGTCCGGCGTGGCCTGTTCATAGACCTTGATGAAGTTGGCCGGCGATTCAGCTAAGCGCCCGTCATGGGCCTGGAGCGCCCGCAGAACCCGGCCGACGGTCCTGTAGCCTTCGGTGCCCCGCTCCAGAGCGGCCGCGACGTCGCGGCCCGGTTCGACGACGACCGGGATGATGATGTAGCCGAAGCGCTTGCCCGGCGCCTTCCGCATGACGCGCCCGACTGCCTGAACGACATCAACCTGGCTGTCCCGCGGGTCGAGGAACGCGACGGCATCGAGCTGCGGCACATCCACCCCTTCGGTGAAGAGCTTGACGTTGCAGACAACCCGGCATTCACCGTCCCGGCCGGCATGGGCGAGGGCTCGAAGCTCCTGGTTGCGCTGGAGGGCGCTCGCCGACGCGTCGAGGTGCCGGGCGACGACCTTCATCGCCCGGCCTGCCTGCATCCGTCTGGTGGTGGCCCTCAGGACCTCGCTTTCCATGAGCGCATCGGCATACCACTTCGAGCGCAGGATGCTGTTTGCGAACGCCATGGTTCGCGGGAGTTCGCCCGGCTGCTCCAGGGCCTTGCCTTCGGTGACGCCGTTCACTGCAAGCGAAACGCCGAGCACACGCGTCATGTCGTTGGTGGTCGGGGTCTGCTTGCGCTTCGTCGAGGTGTCGAGGCCTTCGAGACGGCGCCGCAGGCCCGGCGTGACGCTCGCCTCGCTCACGCCGAGCACGATCACCCGGTAGTCCGAGAGCATTCTGTGTTCCACGGCCTTGGCGAACGGAAGCCGGTGGAGCTCCGGGCCATAGACTCCGTAGTCGCCCATGTCGACGACATCGATCCCCTGTTCGGCAAGCTTGCTCCTGGAACGTTCGGTGTAAAGCCGCGGGGTGGCGGTCATGTAGAGACGCTTGCGGGCATGCAGCCGCGCGTCGTCGTGAAATTCCTGGAAATCGACCTTCCGGGCACCGTTCGAACCGCGCTCCCCAAGAAGCGCTCCCGTCGTGCGATGAGCCTCGTCGGCGATGGCCAGATCGAACGCCGGGGCGTCGTGAAACGCTTGAGCCTCGGTGATCCTTCCCAGCGAGTGGTACGTGCAGAACACGACGCGGGTCGGGCCGTCGCCGTCAAGTGAGCGGGCGATCTCGGCCGGGTCTGTCGAGACCGGACATTCAAGCTCGGATATCCGGATGTCCTCGTTCTCGTTGCGTCCCCCGGCGGTCGGATCGGAGCACACGACAACGCACGACAGTTCACGCGTGGTCTGCCGCAGCCATTCGCGCCGCGCCTGCGAGACCAGTGCGATGGTCGGGGCCGCGAAGAGGATTCGCTGTCCGTCTTCGACAAGCTGTTCGGCGATGCGAAGGGCTGTGAAGGTCTTGCCCGTGCCGCACGCCATGATGAGGCGGCCCCGGTCGTGGTTGGCAAGTCCGGCGACCGCGTCCTCGATCGCTTCCGCCTGAAGGGGCCACGCCTCCTGAACGGGGCGCTTGGCGTCCTGCTCTTCGACTTGGACGTCCAGGTACTCGCGGAAGTCGATCTGCGTGACCTGGGGATGGGCGTTCTGGATTGCCCGCTCCGCATTCGGTCCCCACCGGCAAGTCGCCACGATCCACCGCAGGCGGAAGACCGGTTGTTGGGAGCCACCGAGAAACTTGTCGACCTCGCCCTTGCCGAGGGTATGCCTATCCTCGTAGCACTTGCACTGGATGGCGACCCACTCTCCCGAAGTCCTCCGCGCCACGAGATCGATCCCGATGTCGCGGCCGTCGAGTCCGGTCAACGCCTCGCGCTCGGGCCAGTCGGGCCAGCGCCAGATCCCGTCGATCTCGAACTCGGGCTGCTGAAGCGCGATCCGCATGAACAGCTGCTCGAACCAACGCCCCTTCTCCGACTCGTCGCGGCTCTCGCCGCGGATGCGATCGAGGATGACGCGTGCGCCCGGCCTGCCCGCGAGATCGAGGCTCATCTGTGCGCCTGTCATGACATGGCCCCCCGATGCGTCTCGAACCTGGAAGCGCCGAGCTTCACGCGGCTTCGGGCGGAGATGGTGCGTACTGCCATGCGACCGCGCCCAGACCGTTCTTCGCGACCAGCGTCAGCAGTTTCAGAGAAGCGCCCCGACGAATTAGGGCGACCTTGGATCGGTGCATCGATCCTGACGCGCGCGAAGGCTTCGGTCGTGTTGTTCATGCCGCCGCCCACGCCTCGACGGCCGGATCGGGAGACTCGCGTATCAGTTCGGACACGATGTTCGTGTCCAGAAGCACGATCATGGCCGCGGGCTCAATCGAAGGACGGCGGTTCGCGCGCGGGCTCGCGCGGTGGCAGCTCCAGGTCCACGCCGTTGGCCGGCCCGAAGTGTGAGCGGACGATGCTCGCGAGGTCTCGGGAACCCGGCTTGCGTCCGACGGCATCGCGCAGGATCAGCCGCGCCTCCTCTTCCATGGAGCGGTGGTGTTCGGCGGCGCGAACGCGCAGGCGCGTCTTCACGTCGTCGTCGAGGTTGCGGATCGTGATACTCGCCATGGCCAGGCCCCCGTTCGTCCGGGAGCCCAATCTACGCGATGCAATCCAGACGCGCGAGCGGACTAGCCGACCCGTAACGTCGGCACGGCGGCCGCTCGCCCGGTGATCCTTCCCGGCGAGCGGTACGCGCGGAACGCGGCGCGGTCCGGACCATCTTTCGCAAGCTGACGAACGACCCCGGCCCGGCGGCAGTGCCGGCCGCCGTCATGTTTCGCTCGTCCCTATCCGTATAGCCGTCGGCACCGCCGCCGTTAATCCGCGCCCCTGAATCGCCCCGCGCCCTCGAGAGGAAAGGTTCGGCCGTGAACGGGCGGCGGGCGGCGCTTCGGAGGGAGCCAGTCCCGCCGTCCCCGTTCACCTGCCCGAAGGAGCACGGCACGATGCAGACGGTCATCGCACCGCGCGGCGACGCGCGCACATTCCTCACCCACTTCACCGGCGGCGGCCTCGACGACGACCGCTACGCCGTCCAGCGGTTCCGCTCCCTGGCGAACGGCGACATCGTTCCCGTCCACGCCGACGGGACGAAGCCGAAGGGCCGGCGCAAGGCGCGGCCGACGACCGTATCGGTGAAGGCGGTCGCGAAGATGCGGCCGGCGCGCGACGAGATCATCATCGCGACGGGGGTCAGGCTGCGCGGCTCGGGGGTCCAGCTCTGGGGCTGGCGCGCGATGGGGATATTCACGGACCGCCGCCAGCGCGGCTGACCGGCGCGCTCTTGCGGACGTCCCGCCGGCCCGTCGCCGGCCGGGCGTCCGCCGTCCGGATTCCCGATCCCGACAGGAGGACGCCAGGATGGCCTGTCGAGACCCCGATGTAGGGCGGGCGCGCGACCGCGAGCGGTTCCGGCGGCGCATCGCCGAACGCCGCGCCGCCGGGCTGTGCCCGCGTTGCGGGCAACGGCCGCCCGCGCTGGATCGCAGCGTATGCGAGGCATGTGCCGAGAAAAGGCGGACTTCGGAACGCGCCCGCGACGCCAGGCTCCGCGCCGCCGGCAAGCCGCGCAGAGACCCGGAGAAGGCCCGCGCGTCCGAGCGCCGGCGCTACCGGCGGAAGCTCGCCGAGCGTCTGGCCCAGGGCCTTTGTCCATGTTGCGGCAAGGCGCCGTCCGCCCCGGAGCGCGCCGTCTGCGAGGGCTGCGGCAAGAAGCGGCGTGAGGCCGAACGCACCCGCTATGCGGCGGGCAAGGCGGCCGGCAAGCCGTACGGCGGCAGAGACCCGGACGCCAGGCGCCGCGGCGCCCGCGCGAGGAGCGGCAAGCGCGAGCAGGCGCGCCGCGATGCCGGTCTGTGTACGAGGTGCGGGCGCCGGCCGCCCGTCGAGGGCGGCACGGCCTGCGCGCCCTGCCGGGAGGCGCGGCGGGCGGCCGAGCGCGGGCTCTACGCCGCCCGCCGGTCCGAGGGCCTCTGCGGCCGGTGCGGGCAGCCGGCCTTCGCGGGCGAATCGCGCTGCGTCCCCTGCGCCGCGCTCGAAGCCGAACGCGGCTCGCCCGAACGCAAGAACGCCGCGGCCCGCCGGCGCTACGCCGAGCGCCGGGCCAGGGGCATCTGCACCGACTGCGGAGGCGCTTCGCAAGGGGCCGCGAGGTGCCGGCCCTGCGCCGACCGTTCGTACGAACGCTCCGGTCACTTCCGTGGCATCCCGGTGTGGGACCCCAGCTACACCGTGATCGAACTCGTGACGGGCCGGGAGCACGGCCCGTTCGACTGCGAGGCCGATGTCGCCCTCTGTCTCGCGTTCGCCAGGCTGTCGAGGGATCAGGTCGAGATCGTGGCCGACGCGCCCATCACGGCCTCGTTCACGGGCTGGGCCTGAGCGGTCCCCCTCGGCGACGGGGCCGCCATCTGGAGGAAGAGGAAAGCGGGTGTCGGGCGAGCGCCCGATGGAGGAGAGGGAGAAGGTCTCCCTCGTCCCGGGCGTGGCACAGCCAAGGAGACCCGGCATGTTCGATCTCTACTCCGATTACGACCCCATCACCCCGTCCGGCGGCCGGTTGCTCGCCGAGATCGGCCTCGACACTCGCGCCGTCCGCGACGCGCTGGCCGACGACCGCGCCCGCCACTGCCCCGACCGCGAGGTCCCGGCGCACGGGAGTTGGAGGGAAGCGAGGGAAGGGTGAACGGCAAGGGACCGGAGAGAGATCGCGGTCCCGTCGTTCGCCAACCAACGTCATCATCGAGAGCACGAAGGAGAACACCATGAGCTTCGGATTGAACCGCGCGGAAGTGATCGGCCGCCTCGGCGCCGACGTCACCGTCAACCATCTCGTCTCGGGGGGCCGCGTGGCCAACCTGAGCATCGCCACCGACGAGAGCTACGTCGACAAGAACTCCGGCGAGCGGGTCGACCGCACCGAGTGGCACCGCGCGGTCACCTTCCAGCCCGGCCTGGTCGACATGCTGACCAGGAACGCCAGGAAGGGCCGGCTGGTCTATGTCGCGGGCAGGATGCAGACCCGGCGCTGGCGCAGGGACGGCGAGGACAGCGACCGGTTCTCGACCGAGATCCTGCTCGTCCCCGGTTCCCGGATCCAGTTCCTCGATCGCGCCAACGGCAACGGCGCGGCGGATGCCCAGGCGCCGGTGGACGGTTCGGCGATACCGGCCGGCGACGCCCCGGCACAGGCGGACGACATGGACCAAATCCCGTTCTGATCCGCTTCCACTTTCTCCCTCCCGTCTCGGGGACCGGTGCTTCGGCGCCGGTCCCTTTCATTTTGCAGCCGGTTCCGAGGCTGCTCCCGCCGCGCGTTCGGTGGTCTCCGCACCGAACGCGCGGGAGGCGGAGCGAAGCTCGCCGCGGGGCGAACCGCGCGGCGGGAGAGAAGTCCTACCCCGCCGCCAGCGTATCCAGACGACATGGAGGATGGCATGACCGACATCACCTTCAAACGCATCGCCGAGGACGAGGCGCGCATCCTCGCGGACGGCGAGTGCGTCGGCGATCTTTACCGCCACCCCGATATCCTCGTTCCCGGCGCCGTGGTCTACATCGCCCACCTGAGCGAGGACTGGCGTGGCCCGGTCAGGATCCATGACCGCTCGCGTATCCGCGCCGTCGTCGAGCGGATGGTCGACACCCACCCGTTGTGGTGACAGCCAAGACCGCGGCGCGGTTCGGCGGACGGCACCGCCCGTCACTCATCCCGGACGCCGTGCGGGCGGAACCGCCGATGGGGGCCGTGCAGGTGGAGAGAAATACGCTCTCCGCTGTGACGGCCCATTGTGCCACGCTTGCTCAGTCCGCCAACCCGCTTCGCGGGTCCTCCACTCCGCTACGCTCCGTTCCGGCCGGGACTCGCAAGGCAACGGCGCTGTGCGCCTAAACCCGCCGCGGCGCGCGACCGTGGCTCCGCGCTCGCTACGCTCGCTTGTGCGCCCGCACCACTCGCGCACCGCGGCGGGTTATGCCTTGCGGCCCCGGTGGCTCCCCTGCGCGAGCGTGTCCCAACGAACCGTCACAGCGGGACGCAACGACCCGCACGGTTCAACGCAGCTCAGGGGAGCAACATCATGACCTTCGATACCGACACCCTCGAAACCCACTCCGTCACCGCCACGGTCTGCGAGAACGCGGCGCTCTTCGGCGCGACGCCAGAACCCGGCGAGCACGATCCCAGGGACATCTGGGACCGCGACGACGCCATCGCCGCCATGAGCGAGGCGTTCCGCATCATCGCCGAGGGCGTCACGCCCGACGGCTTCCAGCTCGCAGACGAGCGCGAGAGCCTCCTCTGGGGCTTCGTCAACACGCTGCACGCTCAGGTCCAGCGCCTCGACCGCGCCGTCGACAGGCTCACGCCCGAGATGCGCGACCTCGAACGCGCCCAGGACGGCACCGAGATCAACGCCCGCGAACTGGAACTGGTCACCGACCGCGCCCGCAACCTCGGCGACCGCCGCGACGCCTTCGAGAAACTGCGCGACACCGCCGCCGACGCCTACCGCGCCGAGACCGGTGAACAGTGGCGCCCGAGGCACGGCAGCCACACCAGCCGGACCGGACACCTCACCTCCGCCGCCATCGACGCCCGCGACTTCATCCGCGCCCGCAAGGACCGCGAGACCCGCGTGCACCTGCCCGAGGGAACCCTCGTCGCCGTCGCCGGCGGCAAGACCGTCACCGACCCCGGCGCGGTGTTCACTCGCCTCGACAAGGTCCGCGCCAAGTACGCCGACATGATCCTCGTCCACGGCGGCGGTCCCGGCGTCGAGAAGATCGCCGCGCAATGGGCCGAGCGGAACGGCGTCCACCAAGTGGTGTGCAAGCCCGACTGGGACCGCCACGGACGGGCCGCGCCCTTCCGCCGCAACGACGACCTGCTCAACCTCCTGCCCAAGGGCCTCATCGCCTTCCCCGGCAACGGCATCACCGGGAACCTGATCGACAAGGCCACGAAGCTCGGCATCCCCGTCCAGCGCGTCGCGGCCTGAGCCGCGGCGCCATCGCGGGCCGTGCCGATCCGTCGGCGCGGCCCGCTCATCTTCCCCGTCACGATCCGGTGCGGCGGCGCGGGCAACGCCGCGCCGGCAACCCCTCACGGCCCGCCGCGTGGATGCTCTCGCCGGCGCTTCGCGCCGTGCTCGCCGCGGCCATCGCCTCGCTCGCCGCCATTGCACCGCTCACGTCGCCGGCGCCGGCTTCGCCGCGCACCGGCATCCGCACGGCCGTCCGCGGTCGTGGCGACACGACCGCCGGCTCCCGTGCGGGCGCGACCGTCGCCGCGTCCGGCAGCGTGCTTCGCACGACTGCCCGCGGCTCCGTCCACGCCACCGTTCGCCGTCGCGCGGCTGACGCCGCGGTAACGTGTGCGCCTTCCTCTCCCGCGCTCGCGGTAACGAGTGAATGGAGAACTATCGCCTTGAACACCGGCGCTTGCACCGCCCGTCCCTGCGTTGCGGGAACATGTGTGCGGCGCCTGACTGCTCGGAGGAACATGTGAGGAAGCACTCATGCGCCAAGGTAACGAACCGACCCGCGACCGCCTCCGGTGCGCGATGTGTGAAGAATGCCGCGGCCCGCTTGCACCGCGCGCCGCACTTTGTTACCTCTGTCGTCGGGACGACGACGCGGAACGCGCTCGGAGATCGCGGATCGGTCGTCTCGCTCAAGCGCCGCGATGGCTCCAAACCCTTGCGGCGACGGCCTCCCGGGCCCGACGCGGTGTGTACGGCACGAACGCCTGTAGGACTCCAGTGGGAGCTTCTACCCTCACACCCGACGCAGCACGCTGCAAGGTGTTGAAAAGGCTGCGAAAACGTACGCTTGACCGCGCTCCGTCACGAGCGATCGCAGCCCCGCGCGCGCCTGTCATGCCGGGGAAAGTGCACCCGGATCGGTAGCTCCCCGAATGCGCGGAGCATACATGAACGATATCAATCGGCTGGACGTCACACATGGCGGTGACACCGGTTCTTCCGCCAGAGTGGAAAATAGCCTATCCTCCCACATACGCTCAAAATGGGCGCGCGCGGATCTGCGCTGGTTGATGATGGCTACCAATCCGGTATCTTGGCCAAAGGCCTCGTTCGGGAGCTCCGCGGTCCACGAACGAGGTCCTCGACGGGCGCGGCGCCGGGAATGTTCGGCATTTTCCCGGACCGGATTGCGTCCGAAGCGCGCGGAAAAGTTGGTGAAACCGATGGCACGGACGCTGCAAAAGAACATCCGGGTCACCCCCGAGCAATGGAAGCGCATCGAAAACGCTGCGAAGGAGCGAGGTCTGACGGCGAATCGGCTTCTCGTCGAGCTCGCCATGGAGGCGCTCAACCGCCGCGAATGGCCGCGCACCGAGCACGAGATCCGTATGTTGCGCTCATGCATGTTCACGGCCCAGGCCATGGCGCACGACATGATCGCCGCCGGACGCGACGACGAGGTAGAGGAGATTCGCCGCAACATCTCACAAGTTGCGCCAGAGTGGCTTGGCGAGGCGAAAGAACCGTCTTCCAATCTCGCGAACACATCGAACATCTTAGATGATGAAGCATGAGGTTTCGATGCGGATTCTTGTGGCCTCAGAGCAGAAATCACAGTCGCGGATCAACTTATGATGACTTGGAGAAAGTTAGCGATGTCCGCGATTCAAACTGGGAATGTAAGATACCGTGAGGAGGGGTGAGACGTTGAAAAGTGTACTTGACAAGGTTCTGAAACTTGCTTAAATCACCCATCTATCGAATGATTTTGATGTAGAGATGCATCGATTCACGGTTTTCAAGGTTCGTAACCGGAGCCGCTAATGTCAAAACTATCTAACTGTCCAGTCTACTTCACGAAGCTGGTGCTCGAGAACATCCGTTCCTTCAGCGAGCGGCAGGAACTGAAGCTTGTCGATAACAATGATCGTCCCGCCCCTTGGACACTCATCGTCGGTGATAACGGCGTTGGCAAGACCACGCTTCTCCAATGTATCGCGCGCATGCGTCCGGTGTTCAACCCAGACGACGAAAATAGCAGTCCAACTCCTAACCCGGTTGAGCCAGAGCTGGCAAGTGAGGAAGACAATGACGTGCTGGATGCACTTGTGCGGTCTGTCGCTGATACGCGGGCATGTCTGAAAGCTCAACTTTCATTCGGGCAACCGTTAACGGGCCGACGACGGCCGGGGAGGGGATCCATTTCGACCTCACTCAAAATAACTCGTACTGAGGGTCGCATCACAGGTTTCGAGACTGACGGCAATTTCTCGAAGAGAACCAAAAAGCGGATCGATGAGCCGCTTGTCTTGGCCTACGGTGCTGGACGGCATCCCAAAACGATTAATACCAATAAGGTCAGCATGATCGATCCAGTTGGTTCTCTGTTCGAAGCAGCGACCGCTCTCCACGATGCCGAAGATCTTCTGTATCGTCTGGAATTTGGTTCCATGAAGGGTGATCCGA
Source organism: uncultured Alphaproteobacteria bacterium (assembly GCA_958295695.1). Lineage (GTDB taxonomy): Bacteria > Pseudomonadota > Alphaproteobacteria > SP197 > SP197 > SP197. The sequence goes on from OY282363.1 coordinate 955,781, forward strand.
TCGTGAAGGAGAGACTTGGCAGCCTGAGAAGAATGCTTGTCGAGATACTGCCGGACGTTGACTGCCCCCAAGATATCGAAATCCTTGGTCCGCCGGGATCAGTTGCTCCTCCTGGCCGAACCGGGATTCATGTAAAAACTCCCTATGGGAATGTCCCGCTTGGTCAGCTGAGCCTCGGCTATCAGACCGTGTTTGCTTGGACGATCGATATCGCTTGGAGATTGCTTGAGCGCTATCCGAACAGTCCGAATCCTCTTCGCGAACCGGCAATCGTCATCGTCGATGAAATAGACCTTCATCTTCACCCTCTCTGGCAACGCAATATTCGTGGACATCTCACCGGACACTTCCCGAATGTTCAGTTCGTCGCGACCGCTCATAGTCCCTTGATGGCGCAGATCTCTCTGGACACCAACTTGGCCGTTCTTCGAAAATCCGGCGATCACGCTCTGATTCTCAACGAGCCAGCTATCATTAAAGACTGGCGTCTCGATCAGGTGATCACAAGTGATTTGTTCGATCTTTCTTCGGCACGCTCGCCCGACGTAGAAAAGATCTTGATGCGCCGGCAGGAACTCGTGGAGAAGAGAGAACTGTCAGATATGGAGCAATCAGAGCTTGCCGAGCTGGATAACAGGGTTCGTGAACTACCAACAGCAGACTCCTCCAAAGATCAGAGCGCGATGGAAATCATTCGTCGCGCCGCAGCAAACCTTCAATCCAATAGAGAAACCTCGTGATTTTCGTGTGCAAACCACATGCGCCCATGAAACTGCGCAACGAAGGAGTTCGTCGCACCAGAGAAGATTGCGAAACCTACAACGCGAACAGAAACGATTACATCTGTGGTGTGAGGAAGTTTAGATTCGACCAAAAAATCTACGGCCACAAAACGGTTAGGGATGTATTAAAAAGAGCCCAGCACAAAAAATGTTGCTTTTGTGAAGGAAAATTTTCTGCGCATGCTTCGGGCGATGTCGAACACTACAGGCCCAAGGGCGCGGTACAACAGGATGAAGACTCGGAAAAACTAACTCCTGGGTACTTTTGGTTGGCATATTCATGGAATAACCTATTTTGGTGCTGTCAAATATGTAACAGAAGCCACAAGAAAAATCTGTTTCCTCTCGACGATCCTACAAAACGTGCTCGCTCGCACATCGATAATGTCGACGCTGAGACACCTCTTATTCTTAACCCCGGCGGTTCGGAAGATCCGCGCAAACACATTGGATTTCGACAGGAACTTGCTATCGGCCTAACCGAAGCTGGACGAAAGACGATTCAAACCGTTGGCCTCAATCGCTCAGAGTTGATTGAAGAGCGACTAAAGCGCTTACGAGAGCTAGATTCTTTGTTGAAAATAGTCCAGATATCGGATAGCGATCCCAACTTCCGGATTACGCATCTCTTGGGGGAAACTCGCCGTAAGCTTGAGGCAGCGGTTTTGCCGGAAGCAGTATTCAGCGCCATGGCATTCGCCCTATTGAATGATACATCTGCGTTATAGATGAAGGCATTGATTCAGGTAACGAGCCAAGCACCGCCCCTCATTCGTCAACCCCTCCATCGATGCGAAGCCAGCCACCTGCGTTGCTTCTTGAGCGATCTCGTCCTGGCGCTTTCGAGCGAACGCCCTTTCGTTCGGCGTTAGTAAGGCATCATGACGCAGCACTTTGAACCAAGTGTGGATCACCGTAAAGACGTAAAGGCCATGCAGAACACCGGCGAGGGGCCGTAGCGTTCGCAGCCACGGAGAAAAGGAACGTGCCTCTTGATCTGTAACGAGTGGCAGCATTTCCTCGATCAGGGTAAGTTGGAGGTGCATGCATTCATGGATGATGGACTCGGCCAAGCGCAATCGCCTCTCTCGCTCGGAAATGGGAATCGATACGAAGATTGAGAACGGAACCTTGGGATCGCTATGACTGACGTCATAGTCTCCTCCAGGTGCTTGGAGAATGTGTAGAGACCGCAGATACCGTGCGACGGTCGCGTGCAAACTCGGAACCAAGGCAACGAACGACAATGCCGACTGGAGGATCGGGATACTAGCCTTGATCGAGACGCATGGGAGAAAGATCAGGCCGGATTTTTCGTAGCGGATTCGGCTCGACGCGGGTAGCGTTTCGACTCGGCATTGAAGAGAGTTTCCGAGATCAAGTGTGCCAAAGTGAGGGCGGGCGGCTGTCGGGTCGTTTTTCAACCATCTATGTGTGTCGTAGTTCGCCGGAATAAAGCCGCAGTGCGCGAATTTGCCCCAAACAACTGCGGTCACGATTTTCGACATGTCGGAAAACCATGGCTCGTCTGGGCAAGAGAGTGCCGCCTTAAATACTTTCGGAATATCACTCTGCACGGCGTAGCGCGTAGAAGGAGTAGACAAGCGTATAGCGTTCTCCGCAGTGCAGACGGGAGACAGCGTGATTGGAGTTGTTGCCAATCTCGAAGCCAATACCGCTGCCACTAACCGGCCGGAGAATTCGATGGATATCGTTTGAATCGAAGCTGTTGAACAGCAGGAACAGCCCGCCGTCCTCGTCGCTGAGACCCCGGTTAAGCTGAACGGTCAGGCGATGGGTCTCGTCTCCGCCGAGATAATCATTATGGATGGCAATACGCTGGCCGGGTATCAACTTATGTGCCAGAAGGGCGACTCGATCATCGAGCGAGATGTCGAAAATTGTCGCTATCGCGTTACGGAGCGCCTGGAGATAATCCGGAGAGGCAAACCGGGACAGGTTTTGCGGAAGGGCGGCGTCGAGCATGCTGAACTCGTATTGCTCGTAGAAGTCGGTCTCTACGAGCCGCCAAGGCGCATCGGTTTCGAACCACTCGAGGATCTCTCGCTCGATATCGAGATTTAGGCAACGCTTCGTGAGAAAATAACGAAACGGGGAATCACGGAACTCTACCGCCTTGGCGATATTTTCCCGCAAGAACCCATAAGGGGAATGTATGGAGATCACGAGACTGCCATCACCTGTTGTGGCGATGATACGTTCGATTATAAGCAGTTGACACTGTGGGCTCGCCGTTGCCGTCGTTCCGAACTTCCTCGATCAGTCGAGTCAAGGCGGCACTGTTGATGCTTTCCAGTTGAATATCCAGACTCTCCCCTGCTTGGGGTTCGGTAGAATCGTTTGTGTTAGCCATCAAGTGTCTCCTCTCTGTCGTTCACACGGCCTTGTGATGCTTCAACCATTCTCGCATACGGGTGATCAACAGCAATTGATCGGCGCAGAAGATGGACGGATTATCGAAACCACGGTCGTCACTCCATCGGTGCGCTACCATTCCGCCGCCGCAGACATGAAGCTCAGAACAGGCGTGGCACTCTGGTGCCGTCGGCTGCTGTTGGAGATGATAATCCGAGTAGGTTGGACTGCGGACGATATCAAGTAGACTGTCTGAAAGAATGGACCACGATGTCCGTTCGAAGTGGTCCGCAGCCTTGTGGGCAACCTTCAGGGTGTCATTCTTTTTAACTTGTCCATCCGTATCAATCACAAGGATGCCATAGTCCGTGATACCAACCCCTTCCTTGTGCGCCTTTCCTCCCATGATGAGGCGGAGCATGTCATCGAATATCCGCACACGTGGCGGCTTCGGATCGCTAAGGTAAATGTCGAGAGCTTCGACCATCCAGCGTCCGAATTCAGTTGAATCGGCTCTTGTCTTGCCGACTGGCAGGCGCGTGTGGTTCCCATCGCGAACCAGGAAATCGATGCTTGGAGCGCCAGTGGCCTTGAGAGATGCATAAACGGAGCTGGGACTTGACTTGGGATCGATCACTGCCAAGACACCCGTGAACAAAGGACGTGCGTCCTCCCGCGCGACCAGCCGGGCGATTGCGTCGCAAACACGGTCATGCGATCCGCGGCCTCGGCGGTCGACGCGAAACCGATCGTGTACGTCCGAGGGACCATCGATGCTGATGGAGATCCCGACGTCGAAACGAACGAAGATGTCAATGATCTCGTCAGTGAGGAGCACACCGTTCGTCTGCACGTGAACTTCGCAGGGCACGGGAAGAGCGGCGCGAAGCATGCTGCACAGGTGGCGCAATCGCTTGGGCCCGACCAGCAGCGGTTCTCCGCCATGCAGTACGACATGAAGCCGTCGCCCCAAGCAGGTTTGGAGATCCGCCAGTTGGCGAGCGGCTGCCAGTTGAACCGCATCGGACATGCGCCTCGGCTGGCCACGCCAACCGTCATCGCCCATGTGATAGACGTAGCAATAGCCGCAATCCAAGTTGCACCTGCTCGCAACCTTGAGCAACACCGTGTCAATCATCGTCTAGATCCATGGGCGGTTGGGATCCCGTCCGAGTATCGTAGCTTTCCACCTTCATACCAGCCCTCCATAATTTATCATAGAGGATAACATGAGAAGATTCCATAGGTATAAGAAATTTCTTATCAATACTATCTGAATAATGATAAAACATTTATAAATAATAGTCAAATCTTATAATATATTCACCAAGAAAGTCTCTCCAATTTCCTACATAGAAACGGTGCCGCATCCAATTCGTCTCTTCTCACCTTCTCCACATCGGCTGGAATACGCTTGTTGTACTACAGATCAAGATCGTATGCGATCCTATGCGCCTCATGGAGCTTTTCGGGCTCTGACACCTTCTCTGCCTTGGGGTCACGCGCCTTCTCCAAAACCTCGGCCGGTGCCTCGTGCACCACCTCCCGGCCGCATCCTCCAGCCTCTTTACGCACTACTACCGTCTCCGGCTCCACACTGATCGCCTCCAGCGCCGAGACCCGCTCTCCGGTGGCGGCCTCTAGCCGCTCGCGCAGCGCGTCCCGGTCGTCGGTCACCAGTTCGGCGCGATCCCTGGCCCGGCCGATCTCGACGTAGAGCGTCTTCTGCGTGGTCAGGTGGGGGTGATTCGCTTCCATCGCCGCGATGACGGTATCGACGGTGCGGCCCTGGAAGGCGTGGACGGTGGACGCCCAGGCGCGGTCGACGTGACGCAACCGCGGATCGTCCTTGCGCATGTCGAGGACCCGTCCGTCCTCGAGGCGGAACCTCACCGTCCCGTCCTTTACCGCAACGACCTCCGCCGTGGCGCTGTTGACGAGTTCGTGCCGTGCATCGTTCCGGGTCCATCGGATGCGATCGCCTTGGCGGAGCTCGATGGCGTCGACCCGGTAGACCTCGACCCCGCCCGTCCCGCCGGCAAGCCTGTAGGGGTCCCAGGAGATGATTCCGCCGTCCTTCCCCTCCAGCTTCACGGCGTCGGCGGCCCGGTCGATACCGACGACGCGCAACTCGTCGCCCTTCCCGACCCCGAGCCGCTTGTAGGCGCGGTGGAACGCGACCACGTCTCCGGGCGCGTAGTTGGCGGCAAGCGCCTTCTCCGCGCCGGTGTAGCCATATGACACCAGCCGTTCGACATCGAGAGCCGCCCCATGGATCGCGCCGTCGCGGGCGAGACGTTCGCGGATATGGCCGTTGACGGCCTGCCGCAGTTCATGGCTCGGCGCCATCAGTCCGGCGTTCTCGCGTTCGGACGCCGAGAGTCGGAGCCAGCGCGCGGCGGCCGCGCCGGCGAGATTGTCCGCCTTCACCTCCGCGACGTTGGACCCGAGCTTCTCGAACGCCTTGCGCACATCGCCCGCGAGGCTCGCCTCGACGGCGGCCTTCAAACCCGCGTCGCGCTGGCGCATGATCTCGTCCATGGTCGCCGTCTTCATGCCCGCCCGCTGCAACTGCGCGAAGGGCTTGCCGGCATCGACCGCATCGAGCTGCTTCTCGTCGCCGACCAGCACGACCCGGGGAATGCGCAGGGTGTTGGCGATCCGCAGGAGATCGCGGGCCTGGACGGTGGAGGCGAGCGAACCCTCGTCCACGACCAGCACCGTCTTCTTGAACGCGGCGCGCATCTGGCGCTCGCCCCTGTCCGTGAGCCGTCCCTGAGCGACGCCGGCGTTGCGGGCGAGGAACCGTTGCAGGGTCTCGCTTCGGATGCCGGCTTCGTTCTCCAGGGTGCGCGCGGCCGAGGCCGACGGGGCCAAGCCCTTGACCTCGAACCCGCGCTTCTCCAGGAGCGCGCGGGCGCGGTTCAGCATCGCGGTCTTGCCGGTCCCCGCGTAGCCTTGGACGCCCACCGTCCGGTCGCTCGAAGACAGGATCAGCTTCACCGCGTCCTTCTGCCCGGGCGTGAGGGGGCCGTTGCGCAGCACCTTGCCGACGGCGCGGCCGCGCATGACGGACGCGCCCCGGTCCCGGCCACTCCGCATCAGGGCGACGGTCTCCTTCTCGTCGGCGACCGCCTTGTCGGTGGTGAGCAACTGCCCGGGAACGGGCAGGTTCGCGGCGTGCAACGTCCCGGCCTTCTCCAATCGTGTTACCGCGTCTTCGGCCTCGCCGATCGCCACCGCGCCGGGACGCCAGGCGAGCATGGCGGCCAGCAGGTCGGTGCGCGAGAACACCGCCTCGCGCTCGGAGAGATGCGCCACCGCCCACGCCGCGGCCCGGTCGGCCTCGGCAACCTTCCCCGAACGCTGCCGGTCGTCGGAAGGACCCGTAGCGTCACGGCCCGCGTCCTTGCCGGCCTCCCGTGGCACGGCTTCCGCGGCAAGCGTCCGCGCGTCGAAGCCGAGACCGGCTGCTTGTTTTTCCCAACTCTGCCGAAGTGCTTCCTTGTCGACGTCGCGCTTGTGGGCGCGGGTCATCAGCGCCGCGCGCTGGGCGAGGCTCTGATTCCCGGCAGTGTCGCCGGGACCGTGCTTCGCCATCGCCGCCTCGATCTCGGCGCGCCGCGTCGAGAACGCCTCGACGGTCGCGCGCGGAACCCCGGCGATCTCGAAGCGCCCGTCGGCATGGGTCTTCTCGATGCGGTAGCCGAGCGCTCCCAACTCCCGCGCCAGTTCGCTGCGGTACATGGCGCCGACCGGCATCTTCGAGGCATAGAGCTTCTCGTTCGCCATCGTGCGCCACTTGCCGTCCCCGCCCCGGACCATGTTGGCGAGCACCGCGTGGGTATGGAGCTGCGGGTCGAGGTTGCGCGAGGTGTCATGCCGGAAGGCGGCGACGACCATGCCCTGGCCGCCGGCGCGGACCATGCGTCCGGTCTCCGGGTCCTTCATCCGGGTCTCGACGACGTTGGCCTCGATCCATGCGAGGGTGCGTCGCACCGCCCGGTCGTGCGCGACGACGACGCGCCCGTCGCCGCCGATCAGGGCGGCGAGCGAGACCGACTTGGGAGCGGAAAAGGTGACGTCCCGCCCGGGCCGGTGATGGACGTTGCCGTCCCTGTCCTTGCGCCCGAGCCGGCGGCCCGTTCCGTCCGGGACCTCTCCCGCCAGCACGTCCTTGAACGTCTCCGCGTCGACGGAGCCTTCGAGGCCGAGCGCCTCGGCGCCCTTTCCGAACCAGGCGCTGCCTTCCTTGTGGGCCGGATCGTCCCTGGCGTAGTAGCCGTCGCGTTCGTAATAGGTGACGCCTTGGGCGGGCGAGGCGACGGCGCCGATGGAGGCGACCATCTCAGATCCGGATCGGCCCGCTCGCCGGTTTCCCGTCGCCGGGAGCGGATCGGTCCCGCGCGTCCGGCCGGTTCGCAACCGGGGAACTGTCGCTCGCGTCCCCACCGTTGCCTTCCCTGGAACGTTCTTCTCTCGGGCTCGGCTGGAAGATCTCCGCGTTCTCCCTGCCCGCATCGGTCGTCGTCGGTAACGGGGCGGTCTCCTCCGGCCATCCTTCGGCGGCGCGGCTCATTGCCCCCGTTTCGAGGTCCCGTCCCGGGTCCACCGACGACAGGTCGGGTTCCCACAAGTCGACCGCGGCCTCCGCCTCGCGCGCCTGTTCAATTGCATCCTTTGCCTCCTCCGGCCTTGCCGCCTCGGCTTTCCCGGGCGCCGCCGCTTCTCCGGCGCCGGCGTCCCCTTCCACCCTCGGCGCCAACCGCTCGGCGATCTTGAGGCGTTTCGCGTATCGCAGCCCAATGCGCGCGACCGGCCAAGCGCCGGGGAACTTGAGGTAGCCGGCGAGGCTGTCGAGGCGGGCCACTTCGGCCGGCAGCACCGGCAGACGCGGCGCGCGCCGGAGTCGCCGGGCGGAGAGCGGTTCGCCGCCGCGCGGGCGCCGCCCGCGCTTGAGCCTGCCGCCGGCGTAGTGGAGCGCGACAAGGGCCGCGACGACGACACCGGCGCCGATCCCCAATCCGAGCAGGGCGGCGTCGATGAGGTCGCCGATGATGCGTTCGCGCAATGCGAGCAGCGGCCGGTGGCCGGCGATGGCGCCGAGGGTCACGGTCTCGGTTCTTCCGTCCGCATGCCGTATCTCCTTGGGCCGGTGGGGGCTCAGGCCGGCATCGATGAGGGTCTCGGCGAGCACGAGCATACCGACGGCGTACCACTGGTGGGCGGTGGTGGTGCGCGCGGCCTTCCAGGCGGCGGCGCTCGCGGCGCCGATCAGGGCGGCGGCGAGGGCCATGCCGAGGAGCCGCCTCCAGGTACGCAAGCCGCGGGCGGCGGCGTGGACGCCGCGCCCGGTACCGCCCCCGGCCCCGGTCACGGCGCACCCGCTTCAACGGTGTTGGTCTCGGGATCGCGTACGCCGGCGGCGGCGGCGCGGAACCGAGGCAGCCAGATCCGGTCGAGCATGCCGATCGCGACGGGGAATACGAGGGAGCCGGGGATCGGGCCGAACGGCATCGGGGGCGGGCGCGATATCGGTCCCCGGCGGGAACAGTCAGCCTTGGCGGGTGGCCAGGACGGTGCGTCGAGCGCCGAGGACCGGGGCGTGTTACGGATCATGGACGAGAACATGGAATGAACACATGGCTCCCGCAACACGGTGGAAACGCGGGTTTCCTACGGAACCGCGACGGACGCGCGCGGGCGTGCGACGGCGCGCGACCGGGTACGGGAAAAAGTTTCCGGCGCCGGCCTGCCCGGCGGGGCGCGGGAGCGCCGTTCGGCGATGCGTTCTCCCGAAACGCATCGCCGCCTTGCGGCCGGCTCCCGGTGGTCATTCGATTGACGGCGCGGCGCAGCGGGTCGCCGACATGGCGCGACATGCACCGGGGTGCGGCGGGTGTGAACAACCAACGCCGACAGGCGTAGGAAATGGCCGCGGCGGGAGAGAAGCGATCGGTCGGGCCCGGCGGGGATAGAGGAGCGGAGCCGTCGTGGTGGGCGAGCGTCGATGCGGAACGAGGCGCACGCCGTTCTCTACGGGGCGGTCTGGGTTGCCGGGCGACGATGTGCAACGGGCGGTACGAACAGGACCCCGCGATTATGGGCGCGATGTCGGCCTTTGCGTGGAGGGGGGCAGCAAGGAAAGCTCGCGCATCGCTCCGTCACGCCGTCCAGCCGGCGGACAGCGCCTCAGCCTGTTCGAGCACGGTCCGCGTCGCCTTTTCCTGCTTGTCGGGCGGATATCCGTGCTTGCGGAGGATGCGCCTGACCAGCCGGCGCAGGTTGGCGCGGACGTTCTCGCGGAGCGTCCAGTCGATGGTGACGTTGCCCCGCACGGTCTCGACGAGCTCGCGGGCGATGTCGCGCAGGGTCTCGTCGCCGAGCACTTCGACGGCGCTGTCGTTGGTCTCGAGCGCGTCGTAGAAGGCGAGTTCGTCTTCCGACAGCCCGAGCTTCTCGCCCCGGGCGTTCGCCTCGCGTAGATCGCGGGCGAGCTGGATCAGCTCCTCGATCACCTGCGCGGCCTCGACGGCGCGGTTCCGGTAGCGCAGCAGCGTCCGTTCCAGCATCTCGGCGAAGGATCGCGCCTGGACGACGTTCTTCCGCCGGCGGACGGCGAGCTCGCCCTTCAACAGCTTGTGCAGCAGCTCGACCGCGAGGTTGCGCCGGGGCATGTCCCGCACCTCGGCAAGGAATTCCTCGGACAGGATCGAAATGTCGGGCTTCTCCAGCCCGGCGGCGGCGAAGATGTCGACGACGCCGTCCGACGCCACCGCGCGCGACACGAGCTGGCGGACGACGTGATCGAGTTCTTCCTCGGGGCGCGCCTCCCCTTCGGCGCGCTTGGCCAGCACCGACCGGACAGCCTGGAAGAACGCCACGTCGTCGCGGATGCGGATCGCCTCCTCGCGCGGTACGGCGAGGGCGAAGGCCTGGGAGAGTTCAAGCACCGCTCGCAGGCAGCGCTCCTTGCCGTTTTCTTGCGCCAGAACGTGTTCCTGCGCCGCCGGAAGAAGCGCCAGCCGTTCCGTCGGCGAGCCGGCGATCCACCGGGAGGCGTCGAAACCATGGAACAGGGCGCGGCAGACCTCGTGCTTCTCCAGCATCGCCGTCACCGCGTCCGCCTGATCGAGCGCGGCCCGCCCGCCGCCGCCGCTCTCGGTGTAGGTCGCGAGCGCCCGCTTGAGCTCGTGGGCGAGCCCGAGATAGTCGACGACGAGGCCGCCCGGCTTGTCCCCGAAGACGCGGTTGACGCGCGCGATCGCCTGCATCAGCCCGTGGCGGCGCATCGGCTTGTCGATATACATGGTGTGCAGGCTCGGCGCGTCGAAGCCGGTCAGCCACATGTCGCGCACGAGCGCGATCCGGAGCGGGTCGCCGGCGTCGCGGAACCGGTTGGCCAGCGCCTCGCGGCGCCGCTTGTCGCGGATATGGGGTTGCCAGCCGGGCGGGTCGGCGGCGGCGCCGGTCATCACGACCTTGACGTGTCCCTTGTCGTCGTCCTCGTGGCGCCAATCCGGGCGCAGGCGGACCAGTTCGCGATAGAGGTCGACGCAAATGCGCCGGCTCATGCAGACGACCATCGCCTTGCCGTTCATGGCCTCGATACGGCGCTCGAAATGCGCGACAATATCCGCGGCGACGAGCGCCACGCGCTTCTCCGCGCCGACGACCGCCTCGAGTTGCGCCCATCTGGTCTTGAGCTTCTCCTTGCGCTCGATCTCTTCTCCCTCGGTCGCCTCCTCGAAGTCGGGGTCGATGTTGGGCTTCTCGTCTTCGTCGAGCGCCAGCCTGGCGAGTCGGCTCTCGTAGTAGATCGGCACCGTCGCCCGGTCCTCGACCGCGCGCTGGATGTCGTAGATGCTGATGTAGTCGCCGAAGACGGCGCGCGTGTTGGCGTCGCGGAGCTCGATCGGCGTGCCCGTGAAGCCGACGAACGAGGCGTTGGGCAGGGCGTCGCGCATGTGGCGGGCGAAGCCGTCGATGAAGTCGTACTGGCCGCGGTGCGCCTCGTCGGCGATGACCACGACGTTGCGCCGGTCGGACAGCGTCGGGTGCCGGTCGCCCTTTTCCTCCGGGAAGAACTTCTGGATGGTGGCGAACACCACGCCCCCCGATTCGACGGCGAGCTTGCGGCGCAGGTCGGCCCGGCTTCCCGCCTGGACCGGCGGTTGCCGCAGCAGGTCCCGGCAGCGGGAAAACGTGGCGAAGAGCTGGTCGTCGAGGTCGTTGCGGTCGGTCAGCACGACGATCGTCGGGTTGGCCATCGCGGGCTCTCGGACGACGCGCCCGGCGTAGAAGGCCATGGTCAGGCTCTTGCCCGAGCCCTGGGTGTGCCAGACGACGCCGACGCGCCGGTCTCCGGGGTCGCCGCCCGGCCGGCGGCCCGACTCGTAGCGTCCCGTCACCCCCTCCGAGAGCTCCGGGCCCGGTCGTCGCGACTCGGCCGCGCGCAGCGTCTCCGCGACCGCCGCCTCGACGGCGTGGAACTGGTGATACCCGGCCATCTTCTTGGCCGGCGCGGCGGACCCGTCGTCCTCGAACACGATGAAGTCGCGGACCAGCGCCAGGAACCGGCGCGGTTCGCACGCGCCCGCCAGCATCACCCGCAACTGGGGCATGCGCGGATCGGCCAGCGTCTCGCCGGAGATCGTGCGCCAGGGCTTGAACCACTCCCGCCCGGCCGTGAGCGCGCCGATCCGCGCCTCCGTCCCGTCCGAAACGATGAGCGCCGCGTTCAGGGCGAACAGCGCCGGCAGCTCGGCCTTGTAGGTCTGGAGCTGCCGCCACGCGGTCCAGACGGTGGCGTCCTCGTCCGCCGGGTTCTTGAGCTCGATCAGCACGAGCGGCAGGCCGTTGACGAACAGCGCCATGTCGGGGCGGCGTTCGCGCCGGTTCTCGACGACGGTGAACTGGTTGACCGCGAGCCAGTCGTTGCCGTCCGCGTCGTCGAAGTCGATGGCGCGGACCTGCGCGCCGCGGATCGCCCCGCCGTCGCCGCGATACTCCACCGCGACGCCGTCCGTCAGCAGCCGGTGGAAGGCACGGTTGCGGACCTCCAGCGTCGTGCCCTCCGGGCGGATCAGCTTGCGGAAGGCGTCGTCGAGGGCTTCGTCGGGCAGGTCGGGATTGAGCCGGGCCAGCGCGCCGCGAAGCCGGCGCTCCAGAACGACCTCGCCGTAGTCCGCGCGTTCCGCGTCCTGCGCGCCGGGGGCAATGTCCGGGCCGTGGGCGACGGTCCAGCCGAGACCGACGAGCCATTCGAGGGCGGCGTCCTCGACCTCGGATTCGGTGAAACGGGTCACGGCGTTCTCCGAAGACGACGGCGACGGGCCATCGACAGGGACGGAGCCCGCATGGCCGAGATCTTCCCCGAATTGTTCGGGCCGATGAACGCGACGGGGTTTTCCAACTCGACCTCGACCTCGCCGAAGCGTTTGAAGTCACGGACGGTGAGCGTGGCGGGCGTCGGATATCCCTCGCGGAACGGCGCCGGTTCCGCTCGCGTCACGCGGTCGCCTCGGTCAAGGCGTCGCGGAACGCTCTGAAACTCCGCGAACGGTTGCGCGCCGGGTCGATGTTGGGGGCGATGTCCCGCGCGGCTTCGGTCTTGCGCAACCCGTTTTGGAAACGGCCGGGCTTCTTCAGGATACGCTCGAATGCCTCCGAAGTGCCGCCCTGGATCGCGTCGGGATCCCGATAGCGAGCCTGATTCGGAACGTTCGCTGATACACGTGGATAGGCTTGGCGCACCGCCTGCCAGTCGCCGAAATACCAAGCCTCCAATTCCTCGACCACGATACGGTTGACCGCTTGCCACGACCCACCGCAGGCTTGCGAGCGCGTAAGCAGACCCGTATCGGTCGCCGCCTGTTCAAGTTGCGCCTTGAGCTCATGGCAATCGTCGTCGTCGCGATCGACTGCGACGACGAGTCGACATTCGGCGGGCAACCATTTGGCATAAGCATTCAGTCTTTCCTGAAGTTTTTTCAACAGATCATCCTTTCCTCGAAATGGGTGGATGAGAAAAGTCAAACCTGCGGGCAACATTCGAGGCAACAGCATTTCCAGGAACGCTTCCATCGAACGTTCCTCGGACAGGATTTCCAGATGACTCACCCTCATAATCCGTCTCAATCCAGATGACTTACTGGACTTCTCTGATTCATCAATGGATCGCCAACCCGAAACTGGTTCTCCATCCATAATTCGCCGAGTTGAGCGCCGGCCTCGACGAACTGAGGCACACCGGGTATGTCATGCACTCGCCGTGTTTGTGTGTGACCTTTCTCGTCGCGCCAAAGCACGCGCACCTCCTTAGGCCGCAGCGCATCGAGAAAGAACGGTGAATGGGTCGTAACCAGCAGCTGAGTGCGAGCACTAGCGTTCCGGCATTCCTCCGCCAGTTCGTACAGAAGTCGCGGGTGCAGGAAATTCTCCGGTTCTTCGATACCGATGAAGGGCGGCGGTTCCGGGTCGTGCAGGAGCACCAGATAGGCCAGCATCTTCAGCGTGCCGTCGGAGGCGAAGCGCCCCAGAACCGGGCGGCTGAACGGCGCATCCTTGATTTGCAGCAATAGCCGGCCGTCCGGCATGGCGTCGGCCAGAACGCGCTCGATGCGCGGCACGCGTCGGCGCAACGTTTCGAAGATACGGTCGAGCCGCCCTGGGCGCCGCTCGCTCAGATACTGGATGACGTTGGCGAGGTTGTCGCCGCTCGTGGTCAGACGCTCCTGCGGACCCGCCTCGGGCTGGCCGCGCGCGCTGTCGGCCGACAGATAGGACACGTGCCAGCCCATGATGAAGTCGCGCAGCGCCGCCACGCGCGGATGGTGCTGGAACTGCCCGAGCGCGTTGACCGCCAGCAGGTCGGGCGATTTGAGCGGTGTCTCGATCCGCTCGTCTTCCGCGTCCGGCGTCTCGCCGCTCGTGGCTTGGCCCTGGCCACGGCGGTACTCAAGGAAACGAAAAGGCGCTCCGTAGCTTTTTCGTTTCCATCTCAGCCACTCGCGGACGACTACCGGTGCGCCGGCCGACTCGTCAATGGACAGATGGTAAGTGACCAACGGATCCCTCGGTCGTTCACGGTATTTGATCTCTATCGTCACCGCGTCTCCGGCGTCGCGGGTCTTGAGTTCCCTGGCCCGCCCGCGCCGGTCCCAAGCGCGCCGCAGGCCGGATTCGAAACACTCCGCCAGGAACGCGAACACGTCGAACACCGTGGATTTGCCGCTGCCGTTGGGGCCGAGGAGCACCGTCATCGGCGTCAGCTTCCCGATCTCGACGTTCCGCAAGGCCCGGAAGTTCCGCACCTTCAGGTATTCGATGCGCGGCGGCGTGCGGACTCGGTGGGACGTCGTCTTGCTCATCTCGTCGTCTCCCGGGATGTCCGGGCGCCCCGTCGGGAGCGCGTCCGAAACAGGTCCTCGACGATAGCACGGCGCGATGTCGGGACGACATCCCGGTGACGACCTGGAGAAACCGGCGCGGCGCCCGCGGACGGTCGAGCAAGACGGCGGGGCTGCGTGTAGTCCCGATTACTCATTGCAGTGAGTAAAAAATACTTGATAAAGCGAGTAATTGGAAAAGAGACGACTCGATGGAAGAAAGCGTCGGCGTTTGGCGTGGGGACGTTCCGCACCGGAGTGGAATCGCCGGTCCGGCGTCGGCGGAGCCCGCCCCGAAGGCGCGGGAGCGCTCTCATGGGTCTCCGCCGCCGAGGAGCCGTTCAAGGTTGCCTCGCGCCTTGTCGGCCTCGGTTTCGTCACCCGCCGCGCGAGCCAGGGCGAGGGCCGTCTCGAAATCCCGCCGCGCCCCGTCCTTGCGGCCCAGGGCTGCATTCGCGATGCCCCGGTTGTAGTAGGCTTCCGCATCGTCCGGCTTCAGCCGGACCGCCTCGTCGTAGTCGGCGATGGCGTCCTCGTGCCGACCGAGGGCGCGCTTCGCGTTGCCCCGGTTGTTGTAGGCTCCCGCGAAGTCCGGCTTCAGCCGGACCGCCTCGTCGTAGTCGGCGAGGGCGTCCTCGTGCCGACCGAGGTCGTGCTTCGCGGCGCCCCGGTTGATGTAGGCTTCCGCGAAGTCCGGCTTCAGCCGGACCGTCTCGTCGTAGTCGGCGATGGCGTCCTCGTGCCGACCGAGGTCGTGCTTCGCGGCGCCCCGGTTGATGTAGGCTTCCGCGAAGTCCGGCTTCAGCCGGACCGCCTCGTCGCAGTCGGCGATGGCGTCCTCGTGCCGACCGAGGGCGCGCTTCGCGTTGCCCCGGTTGTTGTAGGCTCCCGCGAAGTCCGGCTTCAGCCGGACCGCCTCGTCATAGTCGGCGAGGGCGTCCTCGTGCCGACCGAGGTCGTGCTTCGCGGCGCCCCGGTTGATGTAGGCTTCCGCGAAGTCCGGCTTCAGCCGGACCGTCTCGTCGTAGTCGGCGATGGCGTCCTCGTGCCGACCGAGGTCGTGCTTCGCGGCGCCCCGGTTGATGTAGGCTTCCGCGAAGTCCGGCTTCAGCCGGACCGCCTCGTCGCAGTCGGCGATGGCGTCCTCGTGCCGACCGAGGGCGCGCTTCGCGTTGCCCCGGTTGTTGTAGGCTTCCGCGAAGTCCGGCTTCAGCCGGACCGCCTCGTCGCAGTCGGCGATGGCGTCCTCGTGCCGACCGAGGTCGTGCTTCGCGTTGCCCCGGTTGATGTAGGCTTCCGCGAAGTCCGGCTTCAGCCGGACCGCCTCGTCGTAGTCGGCGATGGCGTCCTCGTGCCGACCGAGGTCGTGCTTCGCGTTGCCCCGGTTGATGTAGGCTTCCGCGAAGTCCGGCTTCAGCCGGACCGCCTCGTCGTAGTCGGCGATGGCGTCCTCGTGCCGACCGAGGTCGTGCTTCGCGTTGCCCCGGTTGATGTAGGCTTCCGCATCGTCCGGCTTCAGCCGGACCGCCTCGTCGTAGTCGGCGATGGCGTCCTCGTGCCGACCGAGGTCGTGCTTCGCGATGCCCCGGTTGATGTAGGCTTCCGCGAAGTCCGGCTTCAGCCGGACCGCCTCGTCGTAGTCGGCGATGGCGTCCTCGTGCCGACCGAGGTCGTGCTTCGCGTTGCCCCGGTTGTTGTAGGCATCGGGCAGGTCCGGCTTCAGCCGGACCGCCTCGTCATAGTCGGCGATGGCGTCCTCGTGCCGACCGAGGTCGTGCTTCGCGGCGCCCCGGTTGATGTAGGCTTCCGCGTTGTCCGGCTTCAGCCGGACCGCCTCGTCGTAGTCGGCGATGGCGTCCTCGTGCCGACCGAGGGCGTGCTTCGCGTTGCCCCGGTTGATGTAGGCTTCCGCGTTGTCCGGCTTCAGCCGGACCGCCTCGTCGTAGTCGGCGATGGCGTCCTCGTGCCGACCGAGGTCGTGCTTCGCGTTGCCCCGGTTGATGTAGGCTTCCGCGAAGTCCGGCTTCAGCCGGACCGTCTCGTCGTAGTCGGCGATGGCGTCCTCGTGCCGACCGAGGTCGTGCATCACGATGCCCCGGTTGTTGTAAGCTCCCGCGAAGTCCGGCTTCAGCCGGACCGCCTCGTCATAGTCGGCGATGGCGTCCTCGTGCCGACCGAGGTCGTGCTTCGCGATGCCCCGGTTGATGTAGGCTTCCGCGAAGTCCGGCTTCAGCCGGACCGCCTCGTCGTAGTCGGCGATGGCGTCCTCGTGCCGACCGAGGTCGTGCTTCGCGTTGCCCCGGTTGATGTAGGCTTCCGCGTTGTCCGGCTTCAGCCGGACCGCCTCGTCGTAGTCGGCGATGGCGTCCTCGTGCCGACCGAGGTCGTGCTTCGCGGCGCCCCGGTTGATGTAGGCTTCCGCATTGTCCGGCTTCAGCCGGACCGCCTCGTCATAGTCGGCGATGGCGTCCTCGTGCCGACCGAGGGCGTGCTTCGCGACGCCCCGGTTGTAGTAGGCCTCGGGCAGGTCCGGCTTCAGCCGGATCGCCTCATCGTAGGCGGCGATCGCCGATTCCGGATCGTTGGGCTTGTCTTTCTGAAGGAGGTAGCCGACGGAGAACCACGTCCGGGCTCCGAGCTCGTTGTCGATTCCGTCCGCGACGTTGGCGATGGCGCGCCACTTCTCGATAGCCTCTTCGATGTTTCCCCGCTGTTGAAGCAGGATGGCGGCGGCGACCGATCGGTCGATCGGGGACGCCAAGGGATCCGCCTGGGCGCTTTGCGCGGCCTTGTCGGCCTTGTCCGGTTCCGCCGCGGCGGTCGCGGCGGTCATCCCCTGCACCAGCGAGGTGGCCTCGTCGCGCTTCTCCGCGATATTCTCGACCAGTTCCCGCGCCTTTTCGGCATGTTCTCCGGCCCTCTCGACATTCCCGCGCGCTTCGGCTTCGATCTCGCGGAACCGCTTGAAACCGAGATAGCCGGCGACGACGGCGACGACGCCGAGCAGCGTCAGGAAGATGGCGACCGCCATGAGCCACCAGTCGAGGGTCCTGGCCCGGTCGTCCAGCAGTTCGCGCCGCAGGTCGTTGAAGCGCCGTTCGACTTCGACGGCAAGCGCGTCGTCCAAGCCGGTCTCGCCCGGCGTCTCCGTCGCCCGCCGTTGCGCGGGCGCGTCGGCGGGCGGTTCGGCTTCGGGAGCGGCGGCCGGGGCGGGCTCGGGCGGCGGCGGTTCGGCGGCAAGGAGCGGGAATCCCAAGGCCACGACCGCCGCGAAGGCCAGACCGGCGGCCGCCGCGCGCGGGCGTCGGGAAGGGAATTTCGCCGGGCTTGAACCGCCGCCGCGCCGCTGGACCGGAGACCGCGGGGGCCGGGCTTGGAAAAGAGAGGACGTCACGCGGCGAGCTCCTCTCGCGCACCGTCCCGTTCCGACCACGGAATCGGGCGCATCTCGTAGCTTCGCATCGCGTCCATCACGCTTTCCGGGACCTGTCGATCCGAATCGTTCACGATGGCGTAGGCGAGGGAACCTGGAGAGCGCGCGTCCCTGGTGTCGATCCAGGAAAAAGCCGCCGCCTGCGCGGTGTCGCGGTTCGGGCGGTCGATCGTGCGCACCATGCGTTCCGGCCGGACGTTCGATTTCGGTATGACGAACTCGAACCGATGATCGTAGCCGCTCTTGCCGGTCAATTTCACGTTGGGCGTGTATCGGATACCGGAAAGATCGAGCCAGGCGACGACGTCTTCGTAAAACAGGCTGGCGGTTACGGGAGGCGCCAGGTAGAACAGATCGTTCACGGCGAGCATCGCCTGTACGAGGTTGTGTTTCCGCAACGCGAAGTCGTATTCGGACGTTCGAACTTCCAGCGCTTTCTCGTTGGCCTGAACGCCAAAGCCGTCAAGCGTCGTCTTGAACAGAACATGTCGCTTGGCGCTGTCGATCTTGCACCCGGACAGCTCCAGATCCTCGATCGTATATCCGTCGTCGGTCAGAACGAACCCGCCATTGTATCGCTTGGCGTAGATCTGAAGATAGTCGTTATGACGATCCAGATACGGCGTGGCGATCTCTATCCAGTCGCCGACCTGACGAAGGTTCGTTCGATCCTTTAGCCAGACCCAGTATCGGTCCAGAAGCGATTGCACTTCCTCGATCATGAGAACAGCCCCCTTCCGGATACCGAGCGGTTTGACGATATTGCAGAACCGCATGAAGTCTTCAAGCGCTTTCCACGGGTCGTCCAAGTTCTCAAATCGGTCTTCCCGGAACCGGGAACATCCACTTGTCGCTATATCCTCCCGGTAAATGTACGGGTGGGGCGATCCGATCTCCTCTCCATCGGGGTTGCGATGCGGCTGGCCGCCGAAATCGAGCCGCGCCGAGATCGCGACCCGCCGCCCGCGGTTCTGGTAAGTCCCCCTGTCGAGACCGGCGCCGCCGCGATCCGCCCTCCGAAATCCGGGTATGTCCACTCGGTTCAGAAACCCATCCGCCTCCGTTTGGGCAAGGCTTGCGCTCGTCATCGAACGGTGTCGTAACCCGGCCGGAACCGGCGAGCCAGTCGAGGGCGGCGTCCTCGACGGTGGATTCGGAAACGCCCGGCATCAGGCGGCTTCTCCAACGGTCCCCAGAATGAACCTCGCCCGCTCCCGCCGCAGCATTTCGTAGGGGTTCACGCAGCGCAGGCCGAGGCCGACACAGGCGTTCGGAATCTTGATTTTCCGGATGGTGTCGGCGGGGACTTCGTGGGTGACGACAGCGCAACCGTGAGCCAGAGCGTGCGCGACGAGCCAGTAGTCGGCGATCTGCAGAAAGGTGGCGACCGCCACAGGTTCGTAGCCGGCGCCGCGGGCCCAGTCGCTCACGGTCCTCAGCGCGGGAATCACGGTGTCATCGGGCCTTGAAAAGAAGTCGACGCCACGCTCTTCGACCCATTCCGCCAGATCGTCGTCGCCGGCGCGCAACTCATCGCCGACCTTTTCGACGCTCGCCACCAATCCGTCCTGGTTGCGATCGATCAGCCAGTCCCAGAACGCGGGGCAGAAATCGAAACCGTAGTGGAGATTCTTGGCTTGGATGAAGACGTTCGCATCGAGGAGATATACGGTCATCCCATTGCCTCGGCTTCGCGCCCGAGCCTGTTGAACGTCTCGGTTCTGGACACGCCGAGCATCCGGTAGGCGTCGCGGTACAGTGTCCGCCCTTCCAGCGTGCTGACCACGAGCGCGCGGGCGAACCGGCGACTCACGCGGGAGAGGGTCGTGCGGTAGAAATCGCCGCCTCCGCCGCCGCGTCGCGCAAGGGCGCGCAGCCGTGTCGTTTCCTGCTCCCAGGCGGCGTCGAAACGGCCGCGGTCGAGCCAGCCGGCGTCGAGCAGGCGCCGCAGGATGACCAGGGTGCTGACCTTGAAGACGCGCGCCAGCCGGGCGAGCGTCCGCGGGAGCGCCTCGCCGACGCGCAGTTCGGCGCGCAATGCGGTGAGCGGCGCCAGCACTTCCGCCGCCACGGCGTTGCACCAGACCTCCTCGCGCCGGAAGCCAGGCCGCGGCGCGGCCTCGCTGTTCGACAGGGCCGAAGCGCCCAACCACAGGTGCGCGAGCTCGTGGGCGAGCGTGAACATCTGCGCCGCCTTCGTGTCCGCGCCGTTGACGAAGACCAGCGGCGCGAGGGGATCGCACAGGGCGAATCCGCGGAACTCGGCGGGGTCGAGGCGGCGGCGGTTGTTGCTCGCCACGACGCCGCTGACCATGACGAGCACGCCGGCGTCCTCGGCCTGGCGGACGAACAGCCGCAAGGCCTCGGCCCATGTCGGGCACGCGCGGCGGGCGGCCGGGTCGAAATCGAGGGTGTCGCGCATCCGGGCCGCGATCGTCTCGGGGCGCGCGCCGACCGCCGCGCTGCCGACGAAGGAGAGCTCCGGCTGCCGCTCGCCCCGGACGAACTCGCGATACCAGCTCTGCCGTTCCTGGCAGGCATGGATCGTATCCAGCAGGTTCGGGCTGGGGCGCGTCACGGTCCGCCCGGCGAGGGTGCGGAAATCCGGGATGGGAACGGCCTCCTCCGGCGGCTCGCCGAGGAACAGGTATCCGACCGGCGCGTGAACGGCGCGGGCGAACGCCTCCACTTGCTTCAGGGTGGGCCGCGCCGCTCCCTCCTCCCATTCCGGCAGTTTCCCGAACCGAGCCACAAGCTCCGCCCGCTCCAGCCCCGCGCGTTCGCGCGCCCAGCGGATCAGTTCGGGATCGATGGAGACGCGCGTCATGCGACGGCCTCCAACATCTTCCCGGCCTCGGGAACGCGGATGTCGCCGGATATGAGCTTGGAGAGCAGCACATCCCGGATCCGCGTGAGCGTACGGGCCTCCAACTCGTTTTCGATTGATCTCTCCACCAACGGACCCATAACCCCGCCGAGTACATTCAGCGCGTCGTCAGGAGGGCAGAGAGTCATCGCCTCCTTCAGGTGAACCCGTTGGATATGACCCATCGTTGTCGCCTTCGATGCCGCTATCGCCTGAAATCTCTCCAAATGATGGTAAATCCACTGGCTGAAAAACCATCTTGGATATCGATCAGACGATACTTTGAAGAGGTGCTGATTGAGGGCTCCTTCGCCGCCAGTCCAGAATCGAGCCAAGAGGCTTCCAGACCACGAAAACAAGAAGTCTTTATCTTTGACTATATACTTCTCTGGAATTTCGAGAGAAGCACGGTCTGAGCTCGTCGTTATGCCGCGACGTAACTCAGAAATTTTGATAACTGGCAAACTATCTTGGGAGTTTAAGGCAGGAAACTTCTGAAGTGCGAGACCATTCAGAAACTCGGCAATCTCATCAAGGGATCTGCTGTTCCACCCAACCGGCTTGTCTTCGTCATCAAGCGCGCCCGGAAACAGGTCCCAGACTTCGAAATCGAACTGAGGATCGCGGCCCTCCATCTTGGCGCGGGTGGGGCCGAAGTCGACGAACCAGTCCTTGAAAATCGCCTGGGCCATCGCCTCCAGCGTCTCGTTCATGCGCCGGTTCAGCTCGATCTTGTCGTCCAGCGCGCCCAAGACGCGCGCGATGGCGTGTTGTTCGGGGAGAGATGGAAGCTCTATCTCCAGCCTTTCGATGTCCGAGGGCCTGATGGATGGATAAGCCGTCGTACTGTGCTCGGCGATGCTATGGAGCAACTCTACGATGTGATCCTGCGCCAGAAACCAATAGATGAAGTCTGTGCAGGCAACGCCTTCCTTTCCGGCGATAATGGAAAACCCGGTGGATGCCAGAAAATTTTCTGGAATATCTCTCAGAAGTCCGAAGTGTCTCTGATTTGGACGGACAGTGGAATAGACGATTTCGCCCGGCCGGACCTTTCGCCGAGCGCGGCTCGGTATCTTGTCTCTGCCGACGATCAGATGCTGAATTTCGGCAATCCGGTTTTCCGTGATGTTGCCAGTATCCAGATAATTGACGAACGGCCACTCTTCCTTCGGGAAATAAGTGGAATCGTTGATCTCGATGCAATCGCCGAGAGGCGCCGTCGGCCAGCCTCCGCCCGTACCCCGTTCCGATTTCCCCACCAGCACCACATGGTCCCGCTCGATCTCCCGATGGAACCGTTCCGGCAGGCGCGCCCAGTCGCGCGCCTCCACCAGGAAGGGGAGAGCCGACTCCCGCGCCGCCTCCTCGAAATCCGCCAACCGGCCGGCCGGAATCTCCTCCAGGCCCGGCCCGCGCAGCACGAGGTCGAGGTCGCTGCCATTGTGGCTCCGCCCGCTCACGCGGCTGCCGTAGGCCCAGACCTCGACGCCGGGCAGACGCTCCCGCAACAGCGCTTCCAGCACGCGGCGGTGCTCCGGCTTCAGATGCAGCCGGACTCCCGGTGCGTCTTCTCGTCGTCCGTACCACTCGATTCCGTCTCGCCGGATATGCTTGCGCAGCGTTTCGTTGTCGATCCCGTCGTACAAGAGCACATCGACCCGGTGCGGAACGGTCAGTTCTTCCATGGCTTCGGCCAAACGAGCCCGATCCGCGATCGTCAGCTCTTCGCCGAACAATGCGATATCCACATCGGAGCCGTCGGTGAACGTCTCCGTCGCCCGCGATCCGAACAGCACCGCTCGCTCCACACGTTCGTTGGCGGCGAGCACGTCGACGATCGCGGCCCGGTGTGCGTCTTCGAGGCCATCGGTCATCGCCGGGCCCTTGCGCTCAACGCCGCATGAAGCCGCCGCAGGGCGGGATGGTAACGTTTCTTGATCGACGCTTCGACGTCGAGCGCGACGCTTTTCCGGTAGGCGCGACTCAGGACATTGCGCTTGTCCAGAGCTTCCAGGAGAAGCTCGCAATCCCGTTCGTCGATGTATTCCACCTCGAAGCTCCTGCGAATGGCCGAACGCGGAACCTTCTCTTCGTATCCTTCGTAGAAGAGAAGGTCTTTCAGGACGTTCCAGGACAATTCGAAGCAGAACTCGAATGTCTTGACCAATCCGGCGCGTTCGAGATCCGTGTAGGACGTTTTCTTGCAAGCCTCGTCGAGCCGCGCGAGCGCCGTGTCGAAATTCCCGAGGCGCTGTTTCCAGCGCGTTTCATCCGCGTTGCTCATGCTTCGCCGCTCCAGAATCCCGGCGTTTTCAGATTTCCGGCGGTGGCCTTGTCCGGCGGCGCGCCCTCGGTCCGCCGCTCCCGAGGCCGGTCGTCTTGTCCTCGAACGGCCCGCCGCCGTCCCCCGGGCCGCTTCCTCGATATCCGCCGGCCCGCCGGCCGGGATCTCCTCCAGCGCCCGGCGGTGTCCTGGCCTCGGATGCGGCCGGTCAGCCATCGTTTCCCGCCTCGATGGCGTCGGCCAGCGCCCTGGCGTCGGCGACGAAGGCCGGCAGCAGCCCGAGCGTGGCCTCGGCGAAGTCCTCGCCGTAGTCGTGCGCGGTGTCGTTGCGGTTGTCGCGGTAGCGAATCCAGCGTTCGGCCGCCTCCGGCTCCATCAGCCCGTGCTTCGCGGCATGGCGGAAGAGATCCTTGAAGGCCAGACGGTCCGCTTGCCGGTTGCTGGCGAAGAAGGCCGCGAGACGCTTGCGCAGCAGCTTGCCGCTCTGCTCCAGGACCAGCTCGAACTCCTTGACGCAGGCCGCGCGGTAGATGTCGTAGAGGAAGTCGCCCCCCTCTCCGCGCCCGCCGATCCCGTCCAGGGCGCGCTCGAGCGTGCAGATACAGCGCCGCAGGAAGGTCGTGTCGATCGTCATGCCCCGCTCCCGCCGGACCCCGCCGCCGTCGCGTTGCCGCTCATGGATGAGCGACAAGGCGTGGTTTCGATCATTTTTGGTGAATAACGATCGACAAACAACGTTATGTTTCGCAGGTGAGCGGCAAACACACCTTCCGGTCGAGCCATTGATCGAGAAGAGCCTCGCATGGGGACAAAACTACCATCATTGCCCTGCGAGTGCTTCAGGCGGCCTCCCCGCGCGGCCCCGCGACGAGACATTGGTTGTCGCCCACCCATGAGTGAATAGGCCTGTTATCGCTCATTTTTCCGAGATTGTGGGCGACAAGCAACACCCGGCGCCGCGGGCGGAGATCGAGACGGTCCGAGCCCCTCCGCGACGCGAAGAACGTTCGGGACCGTGTAGATGCCTGTCCGTCGTCCCCTTCCGGCCCTGATGACATGGAGGATTCCTCCTTCGGACAGCGCGGACAGGAACCGCCGGGCAGTGGCGGCGGGGATGCCTGCTCCGGCCACGAAGGCGGCGCCGCCGAAGATAGGGTTCTGGAAAATCCAATCCAGGGCGAGGATGGCATGGCGTGAGCGGAGCAGTTCCGGCACACGCTGCTTCATGTCCTCGTAGAGGTTCAACATGCCTTGGGTCCTGTCCAGGTTGTCCTCGGCCTGCGCCCGCGCCGCTTCCAGGAAGAAGCGACACCAGCCTGTCCAGTCGCCGTCGCGGGAGACGGCGAGCAGGCCGTCGTAGTAGGCGTCGCGGTGGGCCTCGAAGTAGGCGCTGATGTAGAACACGGGCTGGGCGATGAGGCCGCGTTGCCACAGGAACAGGGGCACCAGCATCCGCCCCAGGCGGCCGTTGCCGTCCAGGAACGGGTGCAGGGCCTCGAACTCGGCGTGCACGATAGCGGTCTGCACCAAGAGGTTGGGTTTGTCGCCATGGATGTAGCGTTCCCAAACGCTCATGGCGCCGTCGAGCTCGTCGGCGCCGATGGGCACATATCGGGCCTCGTCCATGCCGCATCCGGGTGGACCGATCCAGTTAGGCACGCGCCGGTAATCGCCGGGAGCCTTGCCCTCACCGCGCACGCCGGACATCAGCACGCCATGCGCCTCCCTTACAACCTTCCCGGAGAGCGGCAATGTGCGCAGCGTCTCTTCCGCCCGCCGCATAGCGGCGCGGTAGTTGAGCACCTCGCGGATGTCGTCACGGCGTTCGGGCGACGGCGCCTCTTGCCCGGCCTCGAATTCCAGCACCTCGCCCATGGTGGCCTGGGTGCCCTCGATTCGCGAGGAAAGCACCGCTTCGCGGGTCGCCAGAGGCGCCAGCAGGACATCGGGATTCGGTATGGCGGTAAGCATGCCGTCGTAGCGCCCGATGGCCGTGGCCGCCGGTTCGAGCAACGGGACCAGCGCCGGCCAGTCGATGCGGTCGTCGGGCGGGAAGCGACCGGCATGGTAGTGGACCGGGGTCATTCCCCGAACCCCAGCGCCTCGAGATTGGCGGCGATGGCCTTGTCCAGCCGCGCGCCTTCGGCCCGCTGCTCGCGCAGTCGCGCGGCGAGGCGCTTCATCTTGTCCTCGAACGGCTCGCCGTCGTCCTCCCGCGGCGGCGCGCCGACATAGCGGCCGGGGGTCAGCGCGTGACCGTGCTTGCGCACCTCCTCCAGCGCCGCGCTCTTGCAGAAACCCGGAACGTCGGCGTAGTCGCCCGCCCCTTCCTCGCCGCGCCAGGCGCGGTAGACGCCGGCGATACGGGCGATGTCCCCGTCGGTCAGCTCGCGGTGGGTGCGGTCGAGCATGGCGCCGAGTTTGCGGACGTCGATAAACAGCACCTCGCCGCGCCGGTCGCGGAACTTGCCGCCACCGCCGCGGTCGCGGGCGACGAACCACAGGCACGCCGGGATCTGGGTCGAGTAGAAGAGCTGCCCCGGCAACGCCACCATGCAGTCGACGAGATCCGCCTCGATCAGGTTCTTCCTTATCTCGCCCTCGCCCGACTGGGCCGACGACATCGAGCCGTTGGCGAGCACGAAGCCGGCGACGCCGCCGGGCGCCAGACGATGGACGATGTGCTGCACCCAGGCGAAGTTGGCGTTGCCTCTGGGTGGAACGCCGTAACGCCAGCGCCTGTCGTCGGCGAGGCGCTCGCCGCCCCAGTCGGACACGTTGAACGGCGGATTGGCGAGGATGAAATCGGCCTTGAGGTCGGGGTGGCGATCGTCGTGGAAGGTGTCGCCGTGGGCGATCTGCCCCTCGATGCCGCGGATGGCGAGGTTCATCTTCGCGAGCCGCCACGTCGTGTAGTTCGATTCCTGGCCGTAGATCGAAACGCCGCCCCGCGCGCGGCCGCCGTTGCCGTTGCCGGTGGCGTGGGCGTCGATGAACTCCACCGATTGCACGAACATGCCGGAAGACCCGCAGCACGGGTCGTAGACCCGGCCGCGCCACGGCTCCAGCATCTCGACCAGGAGCCCGACGACGCAGCGCGGAGTGTAGAACTCACCGCCCTTCTTGCCCTCGGCGCTCGCGAACCGCGACAGGAAATATTCGTAGACGCGACCGAGCACGTCCCTGGAGCGGGCGTCCTCGTCGCCCACGCTGATGTTGCCGATCGTGTCGATGAGCTGGCCGAGCCGCCGCTTGTCGAGGGCCGGCCGCGCGTAGTCCCTGGGCAGCACATCCTTGAGCGCCGGATTATCGCGCTCGATCCCAGCCATCGCATCGTCGACTGTTTGGCCGATGGCGGGCTGCCGCGCCCGGGCCTTGAGATGGCCCCAGCGGGCCTCGGGCGGCACCCAGAAGATGTTGTCGGCGCGGTACTCGTCCGGGTCCTCGGGGTCGGCGCCCTGCGCCCGCTCGGCTTCCAGGCGGATGCGCCTTTCCTCGAAGGCGTCGGAAATGTATTTGAGAAAGATCAGCCCGAGGACGACATGCTTGTACTCGGCCGCGTCCATCGAGCCGCGCAGGGCATCGGCCATCGCCCACAGCTCGGCCTCGGGGGCGATCTTGGCGTCGTTGGGTTTTGCCCCCGAATCTCCGCGCCGCTTCTTCGGCCTTCCCCGCGCCATGTCCCTTGCCTTTCGACCGAACGCCGCGCCGGCGGCGCGAGCCGGACGCCGCACGGAACGTCCAGGAACATACTATCAGCTAGTTTGTGCTTCGATACGGTCTCCATCGCCCCGCAACGCTGGCGATCCTGCTGGCGATGCGGTTTGCGGCGGCCTTGAGGGGGTCGTTGGCGAGGTGGGCGTAGCGGGCGGTGGGTCTGGACCTGGCCGCGGAGCCGCCCCACGCGCGCCGCCACACCCTCTCTTCCGAAGATATGGGCCGGAAATCGGGGCTCCGCCCCGAGGGGCGTCCCTACGCGGCCCGTGTCGCCACCACCAGCCGCTGTCCGAGGACGTGAAGCGCCGCCTCGACCTGGCCGATATGCGACCGGTGATCGAGGTCGAGCAGACGCCGCACGGTTCCTTCCACGGTCCCCAATTGCTTCGCCAACGCCGCGTTGCCGAGCCCGCGCTCGCGCATCGCGCGGTAGAGGGCGATCTTGGCGGCGACCAGCGCGGGCAGCGCGACGAGCGGCCGTCCCCTCCCCGGTGACGGCCGCGGAATGTCGCGCCGGCCCTCGATGTATCCGCCGAGAGCGGCGACGAGGCAGTCCCGGGCCTCCGCCAGCGCCTCTCGCTTCGTGGAGCCTTCCGTCAGCGCCTCCGGGATATCGGGAAACGACACCAGCACGGAGTTCCCACCCTCCGTCTCCAGCTTGACGGGATACGCCAACGGCGTCGATCGCGTCATCCTGCCCTTCCTCCATCTCCCCGGATGTCCTCCCGGGACAGTCCGAGCTGCCGGATCGTGGCCGCGAGGAGACCTTGGCCGATTTCCTGGCGGCGGTCCTTGACCGTGGTGAAACGATCCCCGTAATGCGGACGGCCGTGGCTTCCCTTGCCCTTTCGGGATTCGAAGCGCACCGCGACGCCCCGCTCCCGGCCGAGCCTTCGGATTCGCCTGACGAACTCGTCACCGGTCATGGAATAGCGTACACATGTGTACGGATAAGGCGTCGGCCGACGCCTCTTGTCAAGACGCTATCCGCTGATTTTCGCGATACGGCTGGCGATGCGGTTGGCGGCGGCCTTGACGGGGTCGTTGGCGAGGTGGGCGTAGCGGGCGGTGGTCTGCACTTGTGTATGACCGAGCAGCTTCCCGATCATGGGCAGCCCCTCGCCGACCAGCAAGCCGCCGCTGGCGAAGCTGTGGCGTAGATCGTGGATGCGCACATCGTCGAGCCCGGCGCGCACCCGGATGCGCCGCCAAGGGTGTTGCGGGACGGCGCGAGCTTCCGGTCCGAGCCGCACGACATGCCCGCCGGTCTTGGCGTCGGGAGGCCCGAGGTCCTGAACGGGATCAGTTCCCGATCGGGCGTTCGGCTGAAACGACGGGACAGAACGGGCACCGTCCTGCGTCCGGCAAGGCGGACAAACCCGAAACGCTCATGGAAGGCTTGGGTTTGCGCATCCTTCGCATCGACGATGACCGCGTAGACCGTAAGCGTCGCGCCGGCGTGAATCACCCGACGAAAGGCGTCCGCGAAGAGCGCCGATCCCAAGCTCCGGCCGCCCAGCGCCGATCCAAGGCCCCAGCCGCCCGATCAACGACACCGGCGCCGGATAGCGAGGGAGGCGCTTGCCTTCTTCGGATGGCGGCTATGGTTGAGGCTGTCCGATTCAGAAGGCGATCCGCCTCATGCCGTCGACGACATCGAAATGGCTGTCGTTGCTCAATACCGCGAGGGCGTGCTGGCGGGCGAGCGCCGCGACCCAGACGTCATTCGCCGGTATGGGACTACCCGAGCGTTTCAATTCCAGCCGGATGGCGGCATAGGCATCCGCCGTCGCCGAGGTGACGGCCGCGATCTCGGTCAACGGCAGATACCGGGCAAGCCATTCCTCATAGCGGTTTCGGTGACGCGACTGGCGGATGCCGAAATAGTATTCGCCGAGAACGACGCTGGGGACGACCAGCCGCTCGGCCGAACGAAGAGGCGCCTCGACCGCCGCGCGACCCTCCGCCCATGCGGACAAGGCATTGGTGTCGAGGATCACGCGAGGTCTTCGGGAGCGAGCCTCTCGAACTCCTCCTCGATCGCGCCGAGGACGCGACGATGTTCGTCCGCGAGATCGGACAGCGCGCCGAAGCCGGCCATCCAGGGAGGACGCCCGTTGCCGGCCTGGTTTCCGCCCGCGCAGCGTCGGAGCTGTTCCTCAAGCGCCTCGGTGAAGAAACACCGCAAGGTGACGCCACGGGCGGCGGCAAGCGCCTTGGCCTGCCGGAACATGGTGTCGGGGAGGTCGATGGTCGTTTTCATCAAGCCATATTTCCATAAAGACGGTATCTCATCAAACCGTTTCGATCGGTGCGTCCTCGCCGCCGCTCGATGAAGCCATCTTGTCGCCGCTCATGAGACTCCCACCGATGCTTCCGGTGATGCGCGCGGCGGCGTTCTGGATGGAGTCGCGGGCGAGGTGGGCGTAGCGGGCGGTGGTCTGGACCTGGGTATGGCCGAGCAGCTTGCCGATCATGGTCAGACTCTCGCCCAGCGCCAGCGCGCGGCTGGCGAAGGAGTGCCTCAGGTCGTGGATGCGCACGTCTTCGAGCCCGGCGCGCGCCCGGATGCGCCGCCAGGGGCGTTGCAGGTCGGTCAGGTGCGAGCCGGGAAGTCTGCCGGCGATCACCCAGGGGTTGTCGTGCTCGCGGGGAAGGGCCGCCAGCACGGCGCGGGCTTCCGGCCCGAGCGGTACGACGCGCCCGCCGGTCTTGGCGTCGGGAAGCTCGATGCAGTCGTCCTTGACGTACTCCCAGCGCAGGTCGCGGATCTCCGACATCCGGCAGCCGGTGAGCAACAGCAGGCGGAAGGCGGCGACGGCGGAGGGTATCTCGTCCTCCGTCTCGCGTAGCACTTCACCCAACCGTTCCGTTTCCTCGGGCGACAGGAAGCGCTCGCGCCGGTGTTCCCTGTAGCGCTTGACGTGCCGGCAAGGGTTGGACCCGTCCGGGCGCCAGCCCCAGACCTCGGCGAGGGAGAACATCTTCGACAGCACCCCGAGGGTCCGGTTGGCCTGATAGGGCTTGTCGCGGAGGCCATGATGCAGGGTGGCGACATCCTTGCGTTGAACCTCCCCGACTGGCAACGCCCCGATCACGGGATCGACGAACAGCCTGACCGAGCGGCAGTACTCCTGCCGCGTGCTCGGCTTGCAGTGGACCGGGACGTACTCGTCCAGAAACTTGCGGCCGAGATCGGCCATGGTCGGCTCGGCCTCTCGTCGGGCCGCCGCGTTCCGGGGGTCGATGCCCTTCTTCGCAAGCGCCAGTATCTCCAGCGCCCGTCCGCGCGCCTGATCCGGGCTCAAGGGTCCGTGCGGCCCGAGGGTAAACCAGCGCAGCTTGCCGTCGATGCGGGTCTGGACGACGTAGTACTTCCGCCCCGATTTTCGCACCCGGACGCCTCCGCGGGCGGAGCGACAAGGCGGTGAGGCAGTTGGAGCTGACCTACGGCGGCGGCAAGACCCATACCCTGATCGCGCTCTACCACCTGTTCCGCGACCCGGAAACGCTGCCCGACCTGCCGGCGGTCAGGGAGTTCCGCAGCCATGTCGGCGCCGGTCTGCCGCGCGCTTTCACGGTGGCCCTGTGTTTCGACAAGATCGACGCCGAACAGGGCATCGAAGATGTGCGGGCGCCGGACGGGGAGACGCGCGCCTTGCGCCACCCGTGGAGCGTGCTGGCCTTCCAGCTGGCGGGCGCGGAAGGGCTGCGCACGGTCCACGCCGACGGCAGGGACGAGGAGCGCGAAACGCCGCCGGCCGAACCCCTGCTGCGGAAGCTGATCGAAAAGCCGCTGGAGCGCGGCCTGGCGACGTTGATCCTGGTGGACGAGGTGTTGATGTACGCCCGCGAGAAGGCGGGCATGGACCCGGTCTGGCGCGACCGCATCAAGGACTTCTTCCAGTACCTGACCCAGGCGGTGACCAAGGTGGACCGGGCGGCCATCGTGGCGTCGCTGCTGGCGACCGATCCCGGCAAGCAACGGGGGGAGATCGGCGGGGCGCTGGTGTCGGGACTGTTCGACGTGTTCCGGCGCCAGCGCGAGGAAGGGGTGCAGCCGGTCCAGAAGGAAGACGTGGCGGAGGTCTTGCGGCGCCGTTTCTTCGTCCCGGAGGACATCCAGGACCGCGACGCCTTCCGGCCCCACGCCATCGCCGTGGTGCAGGGGCTGGCCCGTCTCCACGACGCGACGGCGAAGGAAAAGCCCGCCGAGGAAGCGCGCTTCCTGGAGAGTTTCCCCTTCCACCCCGACTTGACCGACGTGTTCTACAGCCGCTGGACCCAACTCGAAGGCTTCCAGCGCACGCGCGGCATCCTGCGCATCCTCGCCACCGCCTTGCGCGAGGCGGAAGCGTGGGACAACGGCCCGTTGGTCGGCCCTTCGGTCCTGCTGGCGGCGCCCGGCGAGCAGGGGGTTTCCGAGGCGATGCGCGAACTCGCGAGCGTGGCGACCGCGGAGTCGTCCGAAGGACGGCGAACGGACTGGGTTCCCCTGCTCGAAGCCGAACTGGCCAAGGCGCGGCAGATTCAGGACGAACTGCCAGCGCTCGCGAACGGTCGCGAAGCCGAGCAGGCGGTGGTGGCCGTTTTCCTCCATTCACAGCCCATCGGCCACAAGGTCAACACCCCGGACCTGGTGCGCATGGCGGGGAGCCTGGCGCCGGACGCCATCGAACTGGAAAAGGGATTGCGCCGCTGGCGGGAGGTCTCCTGGTTCCTCGACGACGAGGACATGGGCGTGGACGAGCCGGCGGCCCCGGGCTTGCCGAAATCCTGGCGGCTCGGCCACCGCCCCAATCTGCGCCAGATGCACGACGAGGCCTGCCGGCGGCGGGTCGGCGCGGACGCGGTGGAAGCGCGCCTGGAAGACGCCATTCGCGCGACGAAGGCGTTGACGGACGGCGCCCGGGCTGTCGGGGCGATCCCTCACCTGCTGCCTGCATCGCCGAGGGACGTGGGGGACGACGGCAGCTTCCGCTATGCGGTTCT
The DNA here is from genome assembly GCA_958295695.1 of uncultured Alphaproteobacteria bacterium. Classification (GTDB taxonomy): domain Bacteria; phylum Pseudomonadota; class Alphaproteobacteria; order SP197; family SP197; genus SP197. The sequence continues at coordinate 987,624 of OY282363.1, forward strand.
GGGGGCCGCCGCCGCCTCCGATTCCGGCAAGCCGAGCGCATGGGCGAGGCGCTTTCTCGACGAGGCCGGCGGGCCGGACCGGCCGCGCGTGCATCGTAACGCCGTGGTGGCCGCGGCGCCGTCGCAAGACGGGCTGGAAGCGGCCCGCGCCGGTATGCGCGCCCTTCTCGGTTGGGAGGATGTGGCCGAGCAACTTCATGGCCACAAGGTCGACCCGATGCAGGAAGAGCGCCTGCGGCGGCGTTTGCAGGAAGCGCGGGGTCGCCTTCCCGACGCGATCCGGCAGGCGTGGTCGGTCGTCGTCACCGTCGACGAAAGCAATGGCGTCCACGCCTTCAGGCTCGCGGCCGGAGCGGGGCCGCTCTTTACCGAAATCAAGAACGATGCGCGCGCGCGTATCAAGGAGACGGCGGTGGACGCCGCCGCGCTTCTGCCCGATGGCCCCTACGACCTGTGGCGCGAAGGCGAGGAGGCCCGCTTCGTGAAGGATCTGGCGGGAGCGTTCGCCCGCCATCCACGCCTTCCCAAGGTGCTGAACCCGAAGGTGCTGCTCGACACGGTGTTGCAAGGGGTGGAACGCGGCCTTCTCGTGGCGCGGCTCGCCCGGCCCGATGGCAGCGCGCGCAGCTGGTGGCGCGAAGCGGTCGATCCGGACTCGCGCAACGACCCGCAGCTCGAAGCGGTGCTGCCGGAAAAGGCGGCGTTGAGCCGCCTGTCGGAAGGATTGCTGGCCCCCGGCGTCTTGCCGCAACTCTGGGCGACGGCGGGACAGGCGCAGTCCGTGTTGCGGGAAGGCGAGGCGGAGGCCGGGCTCGCCCTGCGGGCGATCGAGGGCTATTTCAGCGGCGGCAAACAGGTGAGCGTCGCGAGCGGCGCGGGCTACAACGAGAGCCTCGCCGTTCCGCGCTGTTCCGAAGATGAGGTCCTCGACGCGGCGCGGCGCGGGATCGAGCGAGGAACGGTGTGGCTCACCAACGGCCCGACCTCCTTGTGGAAGGAACGCGTTCCAGTGGGCGCGCTCGACGGGGAGGAAGCGGCGCTCCATCCGGCGCCCGCGCCCATCTCGCCGCAGGAGCTTCTCGAGGAGGCGCTCCCCGGAGGATGGAAGGACGGCGCGGCGAACGGGGCCGCGCTGGTGCGCGCGGCGTCCCAGGCGGACGGTGTGGCGCTTCCCTGGGGCCTCGTCCGCGACAGCATCAAGGCCGGCGTGGAAAGCCGCTGGCTCCAGCTCGCCGAGGACAGCGGCCCCCTGGATTGCGGCTACGACGAAGCCGGCAATCTGCGCCTGGAACGGCCGGAAACCCCACCGCCGCCGCCCCACCCCCCTGCCGGGGACACGGCGCTCGAGGGTTGGCAGATCCAGAGTCTGGGCGAGGTCGTCCCCGACATGACGAAAGCGGCCGCCGGCAGCGACCTCCGCTTCCATGTGCGCGTGACGGTCGCGGGAGAAGCCTCGGACGAAACCCGCGCCACTCTCGACAAGCTCCTCGCCACCGTTTCGGAAAACCTGAAGGCCTCATAGCGCCCGACCACCGCGTCACGGGGGGCGCGGCCGACGAGACGCGCCGCCGAACTCATCCATTCCTTCATTCGCGTCAACGCCGTCATGGAGGCGAACCATCCGCACCTGACGACGCAAAAGAGCTTCTACGTCGAGATCGGCCGCGCCCGGCGCAGGGCGGAGCTGGTCACGGACGACGCCAGGGCGCTCCGCGAGAGGCTGGAAACCGCGACCGGCGAGCGCGCCTCGGCTATCTCCTCGAACGCATCGGCGCGGCGGCGGAGAGACCGCTTGCGCGGGAGAAGACCGGGGACCGCGGCCGGCAAGAGATGCCGGACAGGCCGTCCGGCGCACTGGACAAGGGTGGCGCGCCCGAACCGGAGAAAGCGCCGGAACCGAAACGGGTCGAATACGACTTCGGGTTGTGACGACCGAAGCCTCGGGGCGCCGGGCGGCTGGCCGAGCCGGGAAACCCGTCGGGAAGCTCCGTGGAAGGTTTGGGCGACTGGGCCGACGACAGCGGACAATCGTGAAATCTCTTCCCGAATGTATCGAACGGCGATACTTTGTGCGCATGGATACGGAAACGCCCAGAGCTGGCGATGTCATCGCCGGGTTCGCCGCCGATGGCCGATACCACTTCGGCACGGCGGATATGCGATCCGCGCTCGGCGTATCCGCCGCCGCGACCAGGCTCGCGCTCGGCCGGCTGGCGAAAAAGGGGCTGATCGCAAGTCCCGCCCGCGGCTTCTACGTCATCCTGCCGCCCGAGTACAGGCGTCTCGGCTGTCTGCCGGCCGACCAGTTCGTCCCGGCGCTCATGGAGCATCCGAAGCGACCGTACTATGCGGCTCTCTTGTCCGCCGCCCAGTACCACGGCGCGGCGCATCACCGTCCGCAGGCATTCCAGGTTGCTCTCGCCGGTAATCGACGGCCGATATCTTGCGGCGTCGTCGGGGTCTCCTTCATCGCCCGCAAGCGGATTGCCGAGGTGGCGGTCCAGAGCTTCAACACGCCGCGCGGAACGATCCTGGTTTCCAGCGTCGAGGCGACGGCGGTCGATCTTGTCGGCTACGAACAACGCGCCGGCGGACTGGATCAGGTGGCGACGGTGCTCTCCGAGCTCGCCGAGCGGATCGATCCGGACCTTCTGGCCGGCGCGGCGCGGACCGCGCCCGTTCCCTGGGCGCAGCGCCTCGGCTACCTCCTCGAACGCATCGGCGCGGCGGACAAGACCGCGCCGTTGAAGGCCCATGTACGGCGGCGCGCCCGCGACATCGCGCCGCTTCTGCCGGCCGGCCCCCGCGACCGCGCGCCGCGCGCCGCGGACTGGCGGCTGCGCATCAACGCCGAGGTCGAGGCGGAGGCGTGATCCCGCGCGACTACATCACCGAATGGCGAACGCGGGCGCCGTGGGTCCAGGATTCCCAGGTCGAGCAGGATCTGGTCATCGGCCGGGCGCTGGTCGAGATGTTCTCCCATCCGGTTCTGGCCGAAGGGCTCGCGTTTCGCGGCGGCACAGCACTCTACAGGCTCTACCTGAAGCCGCCCGCCCGCTATTCCGAGGATATCGACCTGGTTCGGACCGTCCCCGGACCTGCCGGCCCGATGATGGACGCCTTGCGCGAGGCGCTCGACCCGTGGCTCGGCAAGCCCCGATGGAAGCAGACCGAAGGTCGCGTGACGTTCGTCTACCGCTTCGAGTCCGAGGACACACCGCCGTTGCGTCTTCGCCTGAAGGTGGAGATCAATTCCCGCGAGCACTTTTCCGTGTTCGGGCTCAGGAGGGTTCCGTTCTCCGTGGCCTCGCGCTGGTTCCACGGAGCCGCCGATATCGTGACCTACGAGCTGGACGAGCTTCTCGCCACCAAGCTGCGCGCGCTCTACCAGCGAAGGAAGGGCCGGGACCTGTTCGACCTGGCCACCGCGTTGAACGGTTCGACGGCCGACCCTCGTCGCATCGTCGCGGCGTTCAATACGTACATGAAACGGGAAGACGGTCGTGTGACCCGTGCCCTGTTCGAACGGAACCTGTCGGGCAAGCTGCGCGACCTGCGGTTCGGCGCCGATATCGGTCCCCTGCTCGCACACGGTTACCGGTGGGCCATGGAGGAAGCGGCGCAAGAGGTTTCCGTGTGGCTCATCGCGCTTCTACCCGGCGCGCCGTGGAAGGGGACGGACTGATCGTGCCACCGTCACCGGCACGAATTCCTTGTCCAAGCCCCTGAGCCGATCGATGCGCCGGAACTTCAGCGTCGGAGGCGAGGGGTCCAGCGCTCTTCCATGGCTTCGTCGGATTCCTCATCTTCGTCCATGCTCCCGGCCCGTCGCGCGTTCGATCGCGGTGTAGCTGGGGTCCCACGCCGGGATGCCTCGGAAGTGACCGGAACGTTCGTACGAGCGGTCGGCGCGGGGCCGACACCTCGCGGCCCCTTGCGAAGCGCCGCCGCAGATGCCCCTGGCCCGGCGCTCGGCATAGCGCCGGCGGGCGGCGTAGAGCCCGCGCTCGGCCGCCCGCCGACCCGCTCACGGCCAGGCTCTCCCTCTCGAAGGCGCGGGGCGATTCAGGGGCGCGGATTAACGACGGCGGCGCCGGCGGCTATACGGATAGGGTCGGCCGAAACATGACGGGGATCGGCGTTGGCGCCGGGCCGGGGTCGTTCGTCAGCTTGCGGAAGACGGTCCGGACCGCGCCGCGTTCCGCGCCTACCGCCCGCCGGGAAGAATCACCGGGCGAGCGGCCGCCGTGCCGGCGTTACGGGTCGGCGAGTCCGTTCGCGCGTCTGGATTGCACCGCGATCGTTCCTTCGGCGAGGCTGCCCGTCCGCAGGGTCGCCCGAACCTCCTCACCGCCGCTCACGGCCGATCACAAGTGCGTTTATGTATAATCGGTATAACCCCCCGCCCCCCTAAGTCGTGGAAGGAGGCTCCAGCGTAGTTTGTTGCTGGCCGAGGAAACAGCCAACGCGGGAACGTGGCGCGCCGGGATGCGAGGGTTGGGGATATTCGCACGAGACGATCATTGACGGAGGGCCAGCCACCCCGTATCTGAAAATCAGGTACCCGATGCGCGGGCGGACTTCGGACCATATCGGGGTCGCCTACCGGTTGCAGTCCGCGAGAGGGGTACCGTTCGGCGCAACCCCTTCCGCGCGACACCGGCGCACTACTCCGGTGTCGCGCGGAAGGGGTTGCGCCGAATTCACAGGTAACTTTCACGGCAAACGAAGGGCCGTACATGTTGCTATTTGCGCACTGGCCGAGCCCCCGCCGGCACGTCCTACGACATGTGATCCCGGATCGGGGGGGGGGGACGGCCGGGCGATACGGGGTAGCCGCCGTCCGATGACCAGGGCCGGTGTGGTTGCCGGGGCGGCGGCACTGCTGCTGGCGGTGGCGACAGGGTCGCCGGCGGCGGCGCAGTTGGAGCCGGCCCCGACGCTGTCGATCGATTCGCCGAGCGTGACCGAGGGCGACAGCGGCCAGGAGACGCTCACCTTCACCGCGACGTTGAGTCCGGCGAGCGCCCAGCAGGTGACGGTGGACTACGCCGACGCCGGGACCGGCACGGCGGCCTCGGGGACCGACTACACGGCGATCGTCGCCGGGACGCTGACCTTCGCGGCGGGGACGACCAGCCGGACCTTCGACGTCTCGGTGACCGGCGACACGGTGGACGAGGCGGACGAGACCATCCTGGTGGCCCTGAGCAACGCGTCCGGGGCGACGATCTCGACCACGGCGGGGACCGGGACGGGAACCGTCACCGACGACGACCCACCGATGGTGACGTTGGCGCTGGCGGCTTCGTCCATCGCGGAGAACGGCGGCGCCACCACGGTGACCGCGACGTTGAGCAGCGCTTCGAGCGCGGACACCACGGTCACGGTGACGGCGGTTTCGGGCTTCTACACGGTGGGGGCGGACGCGACGATCACGATTGCGGCCGGGAGCACGTCCAACGCCTCGGACACGGTGACGATCACGGCGGTGGACGACGACATCGACAATGTGACGGCCCGCACCGCCACGGTGGCGGGGACGGCATCGAACAGCCAGGACATCGGCGGCGTGGCCGGCGTGACGCTGACGCTGACCGACGACGAAGCGACGCCGGCGGCGACGCTGGCGCTGAGTCCGGCGACGATCGCCGAGAGCGGGACGGGCAACGCGACAACGGTGACGGTGACGCTGAGCGGCAAGTCGAGCGCGGCGGTGACGCTGACGGTGTCGGTGGCGGGCGCGACCGCGGCGGCCGGCGACTTCACGCTGTCGAGCGCCAAGACGCTGACCGTCGCGGCCGAGGCGACGACCAGCACCGGCGCGGTGACGGTGACGGCGAACGACGACACGACGGACGAGGCGGACGAGACGGTGACGGTGTCGGCGACGGTGTCGGGAACCAGCGGGGTCGCGAACCCGACGAGCCGGACGCTCACCATCGCCGACAACGACCCGGAGCCGTCGCTGTCGATCAATTCGCCGAGCGTGACCGAGGGGGACAGCGGCTCGAAGAACCTGACCTTCACGGTGACGCTGAGCGCGGCGAGCGGCAAGCGGGTGACGGTGGATTACGGCTATACGGGCAGCGGCACGGCAACCCCGGGGACCGACTACACCGCCATCGCCGACGGCACGCTGACCTTCGATCCCGGGGACACCGAGGAGACCTTCGACGTGTCGGTGATGGGCGACACCGACGGCGAACGCAACGAGACCCTCAGGGTGACCCTGAGCAACGCCACCAACGCCACGATCGGGACGGCCACCGGCACCGGCACGATCACCGACGACGACGCCGCGCACGCGCTGTCGATCGACTCGCCGACCGCGGAGGAGCGCAACAGCGGCTCCCGGATGCTGACGTTCACGCTCACGCTGAGCCGCGCGCACGAGCGGCGGGTGTATGCGTACCTTCGCGATACCGGGACGGGGACGGCGACGGCGGGGACCGACTACACGCCTTTCATCCCGCAGTGGGTCCGTCTCGATCCCGGCGAGACCGAGAAGACGGTTTCGATCTCGGTGACCGGCGACCGGGTGAAGGAGCAGGACGAGACCGTGGTGCTCGAGATAATCTCGGTGTGGCAGAACCTCGCGACCACTTCGCTCGCGACGCGGTACGGGACCGGCACGATCACCGACGACGACACGACGCCGGGACTTTCGATCTCGTCGCCGCGGGTGACCGAGGGGAACAGCGGATCGGCGACGCTGACCTACGCCGTGACCCTGAGCGCGGCGATCGCCGAGCGGGTGACGGTCGACTACGCCGATGCGGGCACCGGCACGGCGACCTCGGGGACCGACTACACGGCGCTCACAGGGGGGACGCTAACCTTCGCGGCGAACGAGACCAGCAAGAACATCACGGTATCCGTCACCGGCGACACGACCGTGGAACCGCACGAGACCGTCGCTGTGCGTCTGAGCAACGCCTCGGGCGCTACGATCCTGACCGCGACCGGCGCCGGCACCATCGCCAACGACGACGGCGCCTCGTCGATTTCGATCTCCTCGCCGACCGTGGTCGAAGGGACCGGCGGGCCGGCGTCGAGGCTGCGGTTCACCGTGACTCTGAGCAGGGCGCGCTCGCAGTCGACGTCCGTGTGGGTGGGGGACGCGGGAACCGGCACGGCGTCGCCAGGGCTCGACTACGCCACGATTACAGGCTGGATACTGAAATACGAGCCCGGCGAGGTCATCCAGACGTACGAATTGCCGGTGATAACCGATTCGCGCGACGAGCCGAACGAAACGGTCGGTATAAAGGTCGCCGAGGCCTTTATACCGAACAGCCCGGACGTGTTCGGCACGGGGACGATCACGGACGACGACCCGACGCCGACGCTGTCGATCGACTCGCCGAGCGTCAACGAAGGCGACAGCAGCACCCGGCTGCTCGAGTGGACGGTGAGCCTGAGCGCGGCGAGCGGGCGCGAGGTGACCGTGGCCTACGCCTCGGGCACGGGCGGAACCGCAACTTCGGGGACGGACCACACGGCGCTCGTCGGGGGGACGCTGACCTTCGCGCCGGGCGACACCGAGAAAACCTTCAGCGTGTCGGTGACCGGCGACACCGACGAAGAGCTGAACGAGACGGTGGTCGCGACGCTGAGCGGCGCGACGAACGCGACGCTCTCGACCGCCACCGGAACGGGGACGATCGTCAACGACGACGGCGTCCTCGTCTCCATCGACTCGCCGAGCGTGACCGAGGGCGACAGCGGCTCGAAGAACCTGACGTTCACGGCGACCCTGAGCACGGCCAGCACCGGGCAGGTGACGGTGGACTACGCCGACGCCGGAACCGGCACGGCGGCCTCGGGCACGGACTACACGGCGATCGCCGGCGGCACGCTGACCTTCGCGGCGGGGACGACCAGCCGGACCTTCGACGTGTCGGTCACCGGCGACACGACCGACGAGGCGAACGAGACCATCCTGGTGACGCTGAGCAATGCGTCCGGGGCGACGGTTTCGACGGCGACCGGGACCGGGACGATCACGGACAACGACGGCGCGCCGACGCTGTCGATCGATTCGCCGAGCGTGACCGAGGGGGACAGCGGCTCGAAGAACCTGACCTACACGGTGACCCTCAGTCCGGCGAGCGGGCAGCGGGTGACGGTGGACTACGCCGACACCGAGACGGGTACGGCGCTTGCCGGGGTGGACTACACCACGGTCACCGGCGGAAGCCTGACCTTCGAGGCGGGCACGACGACCCGGACCTTCGCGGTGTCGGTCATCGGCGACACCCTCTCCGAGGCGGACGAGACGATCCTGGTGTCGCTGGGCAGCCCGACCAATGCGACCGTATCGAGCACGGCGGGAACGGGAACCGGCACGATCACCGACGATGAAACGCCGTCGACGCTGTCGATCAGCTCGCCGAGCGTCAACGAAGGGAACAGCGGCTCGAAGACCCTGACCTACACGGTGACCCTGAGTCCGGCGAGCGGGCAGGAGGTGACGGTGGACTGGGCCGAGGGAACCGGGGGTACGGCGACTTCGGGGACGGACTACACCGCCATCACCGGCGGGAGTTTGACCTTCCCCACAGGAACGACCCGTCGGGAGATCACCGTTTCCGTGACGGGCGACACCACGGAGGAGCCGAACGAGACCGTCGTGGTTACCTTGAGCAACGCCTCGGGCGCCACCATCGCGACGGGAACGGGGACCGGCACGATCGTCAACGACGACGGGTATCTGCTTTCCATCGACTCCCCGAGCGTAGCCGAGGGGGACAGCGGCTCGAAGAACCTGACGTTCACCGTGACGTTGAGTCCGGCGAGTTCGCGGCAGGTAACCGTGGCGTATGCGGACGCGGGAACCGGGACGGCGACTTCGGGGACAGACTACACCGCCATCACCGCCGGCGTACTCACCTTCGCGGCGAACGAGACCAGCAAGACGATCACCGTCTCGGTGACCGGGGACGCCTCGGACGAGGAGAACGAAACGGTCGAGGTGACCCTGAGCAGCGCGGTCGGCGCGACGATTTCGACGGCGACCGGAACCGGCACCATCACGGATAACGACGGCGTGCCGACGCTTTCGATCGGCTCGCCGAGCGTGCTGGAGGGGAACAGCGGCTCGGCGACCCTCACCTGGACGGTGACCCTGAGTCCGGCGAGCGGCAAACAGGTCACGGTGAACTATGCGGATGCGGGGACGGGGACGGCCACTTCGGGGACGGACTACACCGCGATCACCGCCGGCGCCCTGACCTTCACCGCCGGGACGACGAGCCGGACCTTCGATGTGTCGGTGACGGGCGACACCGACCTGGAGCCGAACGAGACCATCCTGGTGTCGCTGAGCAGCCCGACGAATGCGGTCGTATCGAGCACGGCGGGAACGGGCACTGGCACGATCACCGACGACGACGGCACCCCCACCTTCTCGATCAGTTCGCCGAGCGTGGTGGAGGGGAACAGCGGCTCGGCGACGCTGAGCTACGTGGTGACGCTGTTCCCGGCAAGCGCGGAACAGCTGAGGGTGCGTTTCTCGGACGCCGGGACCGGCACCGCGACGGCGGGAACGGATTACCCGCCGTTCCGGCTGCAGTGGCTCCGTTTCGCAGCCGGCGAGACGCGCAAGACGGTGTCCGTTGTGGTGACCGGCGACACGGTGAAGGAACCGAACGAGACCGTGGTGGCGGAACTGTTCCTCGCGAGCCAGGACACCGGCGCGACCCTCGGGACGCGGTACGGGACCGGCACGATCACCGACGACGACACGACGCCGGGGCTTTCGATCTCGTCGCCGCAAGTGACCGAGGGGAACAGCGGGTCGGCGACGCTGACCTACGAGGTGACGCTGACGGCGGCGGCCAGCCGGCAGGTGACGGTGTCCTACGCCGATGCGGGGACGGGCACGGCGACCTCCGGCGCCGACTACACGGCGATCTCGGGCGGGACGCTGACGTTCGCGGCGGGGACGACGAGCCAGACCTTCGACGTGTCGGTGACCGGCGACACGACCGTGGAACCGCACGAGACGGTGGTGGCGCGTCTGAGCAACGCCTCGGGCGCGACGATCCTGACCGCGACGGGGACCGGCACCATCGCCAACGACGACGGCGCCTCGTCGCTGTCGGTTTCGTCGCCGACCGTGACCGAGCCGACCGTGACCGATCTGGCCGATCTCGGATCGACCTCCACGATGCGGTTCACGGTGACGCTGAGCGCGGCGCGCTCGCAGTCGGCGCAGGTGTACTGGTGGGACACGGGGACCGGCACGGCGACCGCGGGCTCCGATTATGGAGAGACGGGCGTCACCGCTCCGGGCCAGCGGTCGCTGACCTTCGGCGCCGGGGAAGTCAGCAAGACCGTTGAGATCCGCGTGCGGGACGACAATTTAGACGAACCGGACGAAACCATCGTGCTCGCGGTGAGCGAAGCCGCGAACGGGCAGCCGCGGGTGACGGGGACGGGAACGATCAAGGATGACGATCATCCGCCCACGGTTTCCATCGACTCGCCGAGCGTGACCGAGGGGGACGACGGGTCGGTGACGCTGACCTACACCGTGAGTCTGACCGGGGCCAGCGGAAGAGAGGTAACCGTGGACTACGCGGACGCGGGGACCGGGACGGCGACCTCGGGAACGGACTACACGGCCATCGCCGGCGGCACCTTCACCTTCGCTGCCGTGAGGACACTGATCGCGTCAGCCACGTTCGATGTATCGGTGACGGGGGACACCGCGGACGAGCCGCACGAGACCATCGTGGTGGCGCTGAGCAATCCGACGAACGCGACCGTCTCGACTACGGCGGGGACGGGGACCGGCACGATCAACGACGACGATCCGCCGGCCATGTCGATCGACTCGCCGACGGTCACCGAGGGCGGCGCCGATTCGACGGTCACGCTGACATTCACGGTGAGTCTGAGTTCGGCGAGCGAGGAGCATGTGTCTATGACACTCGCGGATGTGCAGTCGGGCACCGCGACGAAGGGAACGGACTACAACGAGTGGGGCCCCTATGCTATGAGTTTCGCGCCCGGAGAGACCACCAGGACACTCGATGTCACGGTGAACGGAGACGAGGTCGACGAGGCGGACGAGACGATCCTGGCCCGGCTGAGCAGCCCGAGGAACGCCACCATCGCGGTGGCCGACGGCACCGGCACCATCACCGACGACGACCCTTCGCCGACCGTGTCGATCGACACGCCGACCGTGGACGAGGGCGATACCGGTTCCACCACGATGACCTACACCGTGACGCTCGATCCGGCGAGCGGGCAGCAGGTGACCGTGGACTACGAGGACGCCGGGACCGGGACGGCAACCTCGGGGACCGACTACACGGCGCTCACGGCGGGCACGCTGACCTTCGCGGCGGGGGAGACGAGCAAGACATTCGATGTTTCCGTGACGGGAGACACCACGGACGAGGTCCATGAAACCGTCCTGGTGACGCTGAGCAATCCGACGAACGCGAGCGTATCGAGCACGGCGGGGACCGGGACGGGCACGATCACCGACGACGACGGAGTGCCGACGCTGTCGATCGATTCGCCGAGCGTGACCGAGGGCGACAGCGGCGCGGTGAACCTGACCTACACCGCCACGCTGAGCGCGGCCAGCGGCAAGCAGGTGACGGTGGCCTATGCGGACGCGGGCACCGGCACGGCCACTTCGGGGACGGACTACACGGCGATCTCGGGCGGGACGCTGACCTTGGCGGCGGGGACGACGAGCCGGACCTTCGACGTCTCGATCACCGGGGACGCGATGGACGAGCCGAACGAGACCATCCTGGTGACGCTGAGCGGCCCGACGAACGCGGTGGTCTCGACCACGGCGGGGACCGGGACGGGCACCATCACGGACAATGACGATCCGCCGGGGGTAACGCTGGCGCTGGCGGCGTCTTCGATCTCGGAGAACGGCGGCGTGGCGACGGTGACGGCGACGCTCTCCCATGCGTCGAGCGCGGCGACGACGGTGACGGTGACGGCGGTGTCGGACTTCTACACCGTGGGGTCGGACGCGACGATCACGATCGCGGCGGGCGAGACGGCGAACGCGACGGACACGGCGGCGGTGGCGGCGGTGGACGACGACCTCGACAATGTGGGCAATCGTTCGGTGACGGTGACGGGCACGGCGGCCAACGCCCGGGCCGCGGCCGATTCGGAGACCGTGGCGGTAACCGGCGCGACGCTGACGCTGACCGACGACGAAGTTACGCCCACCGTGGCGCTGGCGTTGTCGGAGCCGGACGCCTTGAAGCCGGACACCATCGACGAGAGCGGGGCGGGCAATGCGAGCACGGTGACGGCGACGCTGAGCGGCAAGTCGAGCGAGGCGGTGACGCTGACGGTGGCGGCGACGGGCGCCACTGCGGCGGCCGGCGACTTCACGCTGTCGGGCGCGAAGACGCTCACCATCGCGGCGAAGGCGACGACGAGCACCGGCACGGTGACGGTGACGGCGGTGGACGACACGACGGACGAGGCGGCGGAGACGGTGACGGTCTCGGCGACGGTCTCGGGCTCCAGCGGGGTCGCGAACCCGACCAGCCGGACCCTCACCATCACGGACAATGACGATCCGCCGAGCGTGACCCTGGCGCTGGCGAATACGGCCATCGTGGAGAACGGCGGCACGACGACGGTGTCGGCGACGCTCTCCCATGCGTCGAGCGCGGCGACGACGGTGACGGTGACGGCGGTCTCGGACTTCTACACCGTGGGGTCGGACGCGACGATCACGATCGCGGCGGGCGAGACGGCGAACGCCACGGACACGGCGACGATCGCGGCGGCGGACGACGCCATCGACAATGTCGTCAACCGCAGCGTCACGGTGACGGGCACGGCGGCCAACGCCCAGGCCGCGGCCGATTCGCAGACCGTGGCGGTGACCGGCGCGCCTCTGACGCTGACCGACGACGAGGCGACGCCGACCGCGACGCTGGCGCTGAGCCCGGCGACGATCGACGAGAGCGGGGCGGGCAATGCGAGCACGGTGACGGCGACGCTGGACCGTGCGTCGAGCGAGGCGGTGACGCTGACGGTGTCGGCGGCGGCGGGGACGAACGCGGCGGCGGGCGACTTCAGCCTGTCGAGCGCGAAGACTCTGACGATCGCGGCGGAGGCCACGGCGAGCACCGGAACGGTGACGATCGAGGCGGTCGATAACGCGACCGACGCGCCGGACAAGTCGGTGACAGTCTCGGCGACGGTCTCGGGCGCCAGCGGGGTCGCGAACCCGACCAGCCGGACCCTCACCATCGCGGACAATGACGATCCGCCGAGCGTGACCCTGGCGCTGTCGGAGTCGTCGATTTCGGAGAACGGCGGCGGGTCCACGGTGACGGCGACGCTGTCGCATCCGTCGAGCGCGGCGACGACGGTGACGGTGACCCCGGTGACGGGCTTCTACACGGTGGGGTCGGACGCGACCATCGTGATCGCGGCGGGTTCGACGTCGAACGCCTCCGACACGGCGATCATTACGGCGGTGAACGACGCCGTTCACCAGGGGGCGTCCGGTCGTTCGACGACGGTGACGGGCACGGCGGCCAACGCCCGGGCCGCGGCGGATTCGGAGACCGTGACGGTGACCGGGGCGACGCTGACGCTGACGGACGACGAGGCGTTGCCGACGGTGGCGTTGGCGCTGTCTCCGACATCGATCTCGGAGACGGACGGGGTGACGACGGTGACGGCGACGCTTTCGGGTGCGTCGAGCGAAGCGGTGACGGTGACGGTGTCGGCGACGGGCGCGACCGCGGCGGCGGGGGACTTCGCGCTGTCGAGCGCGAGGACGCTGACGATCGCGTCGGGGGATACGACGAGTTCGGGGACGGTGACGGTGTCGGCGGTGGGCGACACGACGGACGAGGCGGACGAGACGGTGTCGGTGTCGGGGACGGCCACGGGCGGCAACGGGGTGTCGGCGCCGTCGAGCGTGACGCTGACCATCGCGGACGACGACGGGGCGCCGGGTGTGACGCTGGCGCTGTCGCCGTCGTCGGTCTCGGAGAACGGCGGTGTATCGACGGTGTCGGCGACGCTGTCGCGCGCGTCGGGCTCGGCGACGACGGTGACGGTGTCGGCGGCGGCGGGCTTCTACACGTTGGGTTCGGACACGACCATCGTGATCGCGGCGGGTTCGACGGCGAACGCCTCCGACACGGCGATCATTACGGCGGTGAACGACGACGTTCACCAGGGGGCGTCCGGTCGTTCGACGACGGTGACGGGCACGGCGGCCAACGCCCGGGCCGCGGCGGATTCGGAGACCGTGACGGTGACCGGGGCGACGCTGACGCTGACGGACGACGAGACGCTGCCGACGGTGGCGTTGGCGCTGTCTCCGACATCGATCTCGGAGACGGGCGGGGCGTCGACGGTGACGGCGACGCTTTCGGGTGCGTCGAGCGAAGCGGTGACGGTGACGGTGTCGGTGACGGGCGCGACCGCGGCGGCGGGGGACTTCGCGCTGTCGAGCGCGAGGACGCTGACGATCGCGTCGGGGGATACGACGAGTTCGGGGACGGTGACGGTGTCGGCGGTGGGCGACACGACGGACGAGGCGGACGAGACGGTGTCGGTGTCGGGGACGGCCACGGGCGGCAACGGGGTGTCGGCGCCGTCGAGCGCGACCCTGACCATCGCGGACGACGACGCGGCGCCGGGGGTGACGCTGGCGCTGTCGCCGTCGTCGGTCTCGGAGAACGGGGGCGTGGCGACGGTGACGGCGACGCTGTCGCGCGCGTCGGGCTCGGCGACGACGGTGACGGTGTCGGCGGCGGCGGGCTTCTACACGTTGGGTTCGGACACGACCATCGTGATCGCGGCGGGTTCGACGGCGAACGCCTCCGACACGGCGATCATTACGGCGGTGAACGACACCGTTCACCAGGGGGCGTCCGGTCGTTCGACGACGGTGACGGGCACGGCGGCCAACGCCCGGGCCGCGGCGGATTCGGAGACCGTGACGGTGACCGGGGCGACGCTGACGCTGACGGACGACGAGACGCTGCCGACGGTGGCGTTGGCGCTGTCTCCGACATCGATCTCGGAGACGGGCGGGGCGTCGACGGTGACGGCGACGCTTTCGGGTGCGTCGAGCGAAGCGGTGACGGTGACGGTGTCGGCGACGGGCGCGACCGCGGCGGCGGGGGACTTCGCGCTGTCGAGCGCGAGGACGCTGACGATCGCGTCGGGGGATACGACGAGTTCGGGGACGGTGACGGTGTCGGCGGTGGGCGACACGACGGACGAGGCGGACGAGACGGTGTCGGTGTCGGGGACGGCCACGGGCGGCAACGGGGTGTCGGCGCCGTCGAGCGCGACGCTGACCATCGCGGACGACGACGGGGCGCCGGGTGTGACGCTGGCGCTGTCGCCGTCGTCGGTCTCGGAGAACGGCGGTGTATCGACGGTGTCGGCGACGCTGTCGCGCGCGTCGGGCTCGGCGACGACGGTGACGGTGTCGGCGGCGGCGGGCTTCTACACGTTGGGTTCGGACACGACCATCGTGATCGCGGCGGGTTCGACGGCGAACGCCTCCGACACGGCGATCATTACGGCGGTGAACGACGCCGTTCACCAGGGGGCGTCCGGTCGTTCGACGACGGTGACGGGCACGGCGGCCAACGCCCGGGCCGCGGCGGATTCGGAGACCGTGACGGTGACCGGGGCGACGCTGACGCTGACGGACGACGAGACGCTGCCGACGGTGGCGTTGGCGCTGTCTCCGACATCGATCTCGGAGAGTGGCGGGGCGACGACGGTGACGGCGACGCTTTCGGGTGCGTCGAGCGAAGCGGTGACGGTGACGGTGTCGGTGACGGGCGCGACCGCGGCGGCGGGGGACTTCGCGCTGTCGAGCGCGAGGACGCTGACGATCGCGTCGGGGGATACGACGAGTTCGGGGACGGTGACGGTGTCGGCGGTGGGCGACACGACGGACGAGGCGGACGAGACGGTGTCGGTGTCGGGGACGGCCACGGGCGGCAACGGGGTGTCGGCGCCGTCGAGCGCGACCCTGACCATCGCGGACGACGACGCGGCGCCGGGGGTGACGCTGGCGCTGTCGCCGTCGTCGGTCTCGGAGAACGGGGGCGTGGCGACGGTGACGGCGACGCTGTCGCGCGCGTCGGGCTCGGCGACGACGGTGACGGTGTCGGCGGCGGCGGGCTTCTACACGTTGGGTTCGGACACGACCATCGTGATCGCGGCGGGTTCGACGGCGAACGCCTCCGACACGGCGATCATTACGGCGGTGAACGACACCGTTCACCAGGGGGCGTCCGGTCGTTCGACGACGGTGACGGGCACGGCGGCCAACGCCCGGGCCGCGGCGGATTCGGAGACCGTGACGGTGACCGGGGCGACGCTGACGCTGACGGACGACGAGACGCTGCCGACGGTGGCGTTGGCGCTGTCTCCGACATCGATCTCGGAGACGGGCGGGGCGTCGACGGTGACGGCGACGCTTTCGGGTGCGTCGAGCGAAGCGGTGACGGTGACGGTGTCGGCGACGGGCGCGACCGCGGCGGCGGGGGACTTCGCGCTGTCGAGCGCGAGGACGCTGACGATCGCGTCGGGGGATACGACGAGTTCGGGGACGGTGACGGTGTCGGCGGTGGGCGACACGACGGACGAGGCGGACGAGACGGTGTCGGTGTCGGGGACGGCCACGGGCGGCAACGGGGTGTCGGCGCCGTCGAGCGCGACGCTGACCATCGCGGACGACGACGGGGCGCCGGGTGTGACGCTGGCGCTGTCGCCGTCGTCGGTCTCGGAGAACGGCGGTGTATCGACGGTGTCGGCGACGCTGTCGCGCGCGTCGGGCTCGGCGACGACGGTGACGGTGTCGGCGGCGGCGGGCTTCTACACGTTGGGTTCGGACACGACCATCGTGATCGCGGCGGGTTCGACGGCGAACGCCTCCGACACGGCGATCATTACGGCGGTGAACGACGCCGTTCACCAGGGGGCGTCCGGTCGTTCGACGACGGTGACGGGCACGGCGGCCAACGCCCGGGCCGCGGCGGATTCGGAGACCGTGACGGTGACCGGGGCGACGCTGACGCTGACGGACGACGAGACGCTGCCGACGGTGGCGTTGGCGCTGTCTCCGACATCGATCTCGGAGAGTGGCGGGGCGACGACGGTGACGGCGACGCTTTCGGGTGCGTCGAGCGAAGCGGTGACGGTGACGGTGTCGGCGACGGGCGCGACCGCGGCGGCGGGGGACTTCGCGCTGTCGAGCGCGAGGACGCTGACGATCGCGTCGGGGGATACGACGAGCACGGGCGCGGTGACGGTGTCGGCGGTGGGCGACACGACGGACGAGGCGGACGAGACGGTGTCGGTGTCGGGGACGGCCACGGGCGGCAACGGGGTGTCGGCGCCGTCGAGCGCGACCCTGACGATCGCGGACGACGACGGGGCGCCGGGGGTGACGCTGTCGCTGTCGCCGTCGTCGGTCTCGGAGAACGGGGGCGTGGCGACGGTGACGGCGACGCTGTCGCGCGCGTCGGGCGCGGCGACGACGGTGACGGTGTCGGCGGCGGCGGGCTTCTACACGTTGGGTTCGGACACGACCATCGTGATCGCGGCGGGTTCGACGGCGAACGCCTCCGACACGGCGACGATCGCGGCGGCGGACGACACCGTTCACCAGGGGGCGTCCGGTCGTTCGACGGCGGTGACGGGCACGGCGGCCAACGCCCGGGCCGCGGCGGATTCGGAGACCGTGACGGTGACCGGGGCGACGCTGACGCTGACGGACGACGAGACGCTGCCGACGGTGGCGTTGGCGCTGTCTCCGACATCGATCTCGGAGAGTGGCGGGGCGACGACGGTGACGGCGACGCTTTCGGGTGCGTCGAGCGAAGCGGTGACGGTGACGGTGTCGGCGACGGGCGCGACCGCGGCGGCGGGGGACTTCGCGCTGTCGAGCGCGAGGACGCTGACGATCGCGTCGGGGGATACGACGAGCAGCGGCGCGGTGACGGTGTCGGCGGTGGGCGACACGACGGACGAGGCGGACGAGACGGTGTCGGTGTCGGGGACGGCCACGGGCGGCAACGGGGTGTCGGCGCCGTCGAGCGCGACCCTGACCATCGAGGACGACGACGCCGCGCCGGGGGTGACGCTGTCGCTGTCGGACAGCGCCATCGCGGAGAACGGCGGCTCGACGACGGTGACGGCGACGCTGGACCGTGCGTCGAGCGCGGCGACGACGGTGACGGTGACGGCGGCGGCGGGCTTCTACACGGTGAGTTCGCCCAACACCCTCACCATCGCCGCCGGGGCGACCGGCGGCGCCGGGACGGTGACGGTGACGGCGGCGAACGACGCCATCGACAACGTGGGGAACCGTTCGGTCACGGTGACGGGCACGGCGGAGAACGGCCACGGCGTGGGCGCGGTGACGGGAGCGTCGCTGACGCTGACCGACGACGAAGGTACGCCCACCGTGACGCTGGCGCTGAGCCCGGCGACGATCGACGAGAGCGGGGCGAACAACGCGAGCACGGTGACGGCGACGCTGGACCGTGCGTCGAGCGAGGCGGTGACGCTGACGGTGTCGGCGGCGGCGGGGACGAACGCGGCGGCGGGCGACTTCAGCCTGTCGAGCGCGACGACTCTGACCATCGCGGCGGGTTCGACGGCGAGCACGGGCGCGGTGACGGTGACGGCGGTCGACAACGCGACGGATTCGCCGGACAAGCAGGTGACGGTGACGGCGCCGGTCTCGGGCGCCAGCGGCGTGGCGAACCCGTCGAGCGTGACGCTGACCGTTACCGACGACGAGGCGACGCCGGGGGTGACGCTGGCGCTGTCGCCGTCGTCGGTCTCGGAGAACGGGGGCGTGGCGACGGTGACGGCGACGCTGTCGCGCCCGTCGAGCGCGGCGACGACGGTGACGGTGTCGGCGGCGGCGGGCTTCTACACGTTGGGTTCGGACACGACCATCGTGATCGCGGCGGGCGCGACGTCGAACGCCACGGACACGGCGACGATCGCGGCGGCGGACGACACCGTTCACCAGGGGGCGTCCGGTCGTTCGACGGCGGTGACGGGCACGGCGGCCAACGCCCGGGCCGCGGCGGATTCGGAGACCGTGACGGTGACCGGGGCGACGCTGACGCTGACGGACGACGAGACGCTGCCGACGGTGGCGCTGGCGTTGTCGCCGTCGTCGATCTCGGAGAACGGCGGGGTCTCGACGGTGACGGCGACGCTGTCGGGGGCGTCGAGCGAAGCGGTGACGGTGACGGTGTCGGCGACGGGCGCGACCGCGGCGGCGGGGGACTTCGCGCTGTCGAGCGCGAGGACGCTGACGATCGCGTCGGGGGATGCGACGAGCAGCGGCGCGGTGACGGTGTCGGCGGTGGGCGACACGACGGACGAGGCGGACGAGACGGTGTCGGTGTCGGGGACGGCCACGGGCGGCAACGGGGTGTCGGCGCCGTCGAGCGTGACCCTGACCATCGCGGACGACGACGGGACGCCGGGGGTGACGCTGACGGTGGCGGACAGCGCCATCGCGGAGGACGGCGGCTCGACGACGGTGACGGCGACGCTGGACCGTGCGTCGAGCCACGCGACGACGGTGACGGTGATGGCGGTGTCGGGCTTCTACACGGTGAGTTCGTCCAACACCCTCACCATCGCCGCCGGGGCGACCGGCGGCGCCGGGACGGTGACGGTGACGGCGGCGAACGACGCCATCGACAACGTGGGGAACCGTTCGGTGACGGTGACGGGCACGGCGACCAACAGCCACGGCGTGGGCGCGGTGACGGGAGCGTCGCTGACGCTGACCGACGACGAGGCGACGCCGGTGGCGACGCTGGCGCTGAGCCCGGCGACGATCGCCGAGCACGACGGGACGAACCCCGGGTCGAGCACGGTGACGGCGACGCTGGACCGTGCGTCGAGCGAGGCGGTGACGCTGACGGTGTCGGCGGCGGCGGGGACGAACGCGGCGGCGGGCGACTTCAGCCTGTCGAGCGCGACGACGCTGACGATCGCGGCGGGTTCGACGGCGAGCACGGGCGCGGTGACGGTGACGGCGGTCGATAACGCGACGGATTCGCCGGACAAGCAGGTGACGGTGACGGCGCCGGTCTCGGGCGCCAGCGGCGTGGCGAACCCGTCGAGCGTGACGCTGACCGTTACCGACGACGAGGCGACGCCGGGGGTGACGCTGGCGCTGTCGCCGTCGTCGGTCTCGGAGAACGGGGGCGTGGCGACGGTGACGGCGACGCTGTCGCGCCCGTCGAGCGCGGCGACGACGGTGACGGTGTCGGCGGCGGCGGGCTTCTACACGTTGGGTTCGGACACGACCATCGTGATCGCGGCGGGCGCGACGTCGAACGCCACGGACACGGCGACGATCGCGGCGGCGGACGACGCCGTTCACCAGGGGGCGTCCGGTCGTTCGACGACGGTGACGGGCACGGCGGCCAACGCCCGGGCCGCGGCGGATTCGGAGACCGTGACGGTGACCGGGGCGACGCTGACGCTGACGGACGACGAGGCGTTGCCGACGGTGGCGTTGGCGCTGTCTCCGACATCGATCTCGGAGACGGACGGGGTGTCGACGGTGACGGCGACGCTTTCGGGTGCGTCGAGCCAGGCGGTGACGGTGACGGTGACGGCGACGGGCGCGACCGCGGCGGCGGGGGACTTCGCGCTGTCGAGCGCGAGGACGCTGACGATCGCGTCGGGTTCGACGACGAGTTCGGGGACGGTGACGGTGTCGGCGGTGGGCGACACGACGGACGAGGCGGACGAGACGGTGTCGGTGTCGGGGACGGCCACGGGCGGCAACGGGGTGTCGGCGCCGTCGAGCGCGACCCTGACCATCGCGGACGACGACGCGGCGCCGGGGGTGACGCTGTCACTGTCGCCGTCGTCGGTCTCGGAGAACGGGGGCGTGGCGACGGTGACGGCGACGTTGGACCGTGCGTCGAGCCACGCGACGACGGTGACGGTGTCGGCGGCGGCGGGCTTCTACACGGTGAGTTCGCCCAACACCCTCACCATCGCCGCCGGGGCGACCGGCGGCGTCGGGACGGTGACGGTGACGGCGGCGAACGACGCCATCGACAACGTGGGGAACCGTTCGGTGACGGTGACGGGCGGCGCCGTGAACGGCCACGGCGTGGGCGCGGTGACGGGAGCGTCGCTGACGCTGACCGACGACGAAGGTACGCCGACGGTGGCGCTGGCGTTGTCGCCGGCGTCGATCTCGGAGAACGGCGGGGTCTCGACGGTGACGGCGACGCTGGACCGTGCGTCGAGCGAGGCGGTGACGCTGACGGTGTCGGCGGCGGCGGGGACGAACGCGGCGGCGGGCGACTTCAGCCTGTCGAGCGCGACGACGCTGACGATCGCGGCGGGTTCGACGGCGAGCACGGGCGCGGTGACGGTGACGGCGATCGACAACGCGACGGATTCGCCGGACAAGCAGGTGACGGTGACGGCGGCGGTCTCGGGCGCCAGCGGCGTGGCGGCGCCGTCGAGCGTGACGCTGACCGTGACCGACGACGAGGCGACGCCGACGGTGGCGTTGGCGCTGTCTCCGACATCGATCTCGGAGAGTGGCGGGGTGACGACGGTGACGGCGACGCTGGACCGTGCGTCGAGCGAGGCGGTGACGGTGACGGTGTCGGCGACGGGCGCGACCGCGGCGGCGGGGGACTTCGCGCTGTCGAGCGCGAGGACGCTGACGATCGCGTCGGGGGATACGACGAGTTCGGGGACGGTAACGGTGTCGGCGGTGGGCGACACGACGGACGAGGCGGACGAGACGGTGACGGTGTCGGGGACGGCCACGGGCGGCCACGGGGTGGCGGCGCCGTCGAGCGTGACGCTGACGATCGCGGACGACGACGGGGCGCCGGGGGTGACGCTGGCGCTGTCGCCGTCGTCGGTCTCGGAGAACGGGGGCGTGGCGACGGTGACGGCGACGCTGTCGCAGCCGTCGGGCGCGGCGACGACGGTGACGGTGTCGGCGGCGGCGGGCTTCTACACGGTGGGTTCGGACACGACCATCGCGATCGCGGCGGGCGAGACGGCGAACGCCTCCGACACGGCGATCATTACGGCGGTGAACGACGACGTTCACCAGGGCGTCGGCGGGCGTTCGACGACGGTGACGGCGACGGTATCGAACGACCAGGCTACCGCCGAATCGGAGACGATGACCGTCACCGGGGCGACGCTGACGCTGACGGACGACGAGACGCTGCCGACGGTGGCGTTGGCGCTGTCTCCGACATCGATCTCGGAGGGTGGCGGCGTATCGACGGTGACGGCGACGCTTTCGGGCGCGTCGAGCGAAGCGGTGACGGTGACGGTGTCGGCGACGGGCGCGACCGCGGCGGCGGGGGACTTCGCGCTGTCGAGCGCGAGGACGCTGACGATCGCGTCGGGGGATACGACGAGTTCGGGGACGGTGACGGTGTCGGCGGTGGGCGACACGACGGACGAGGCGGACGAGACGGTGTCGGTGTCGGGGACGGCCACGGGCGGCAACGGGGTGGCGGCGCCGTCGAGCGTGACCCTGACGATCGCGGACGACGACGGGGCCATATCGCCCCCGGTCGTGCTGAGGGCCGATGCGGGAGAGGATCAGGCCGTGAACGGGGGGGACGCGGTGACCCTGGACGGCGGCGATAGCTCCGGCCCCGCCGGTCTGAGTTACGCTTGGACGCAGACCGCGGGCGCGCCGACCGTGTCGTTGACGGGAGCGAACACGGACCGTCCCTCGTTCACCGCGCCGGAGGTGTCGGAGATGACGATCCTCACCTTCCGGTTGACGGTGACGGCGGGTGGCGCGAGCGTCAGCGACACGGTGGACATCACGGTGAACGATGTCACGCATAGCGATACCGACCTACTCCCGACCTTCGGCGACGCCACGATCCCGGACCAGGCGTGGACCCGGAACACGGCCATTTCCGTTCTAACCCTGCCGACCGCCACGGGCGGCGACGGCGCGCTGAGCTACACGTTGAGCCCGACCCTTCCCGCCGGCGTGGCGCGCCCCGCCGGCTCCCACGAGGTTGCGGGCGCGCCGACCGTGACGATGGGCGAAACCGTCTACACCTGGACCGCCACCGACGCGGACGGTGACGCGGCGTCGCTGACCTTCGCCATCGAAGTCTGGCCTCGGATTACCCTCTCGCTGGAGGACGCGGAAGCGGAGGAGGGCGACGACGTCTTGTTCATTCTGAAGCTGTCGCCGGCGCCGCCGGAGGACATGGCGGTGCGGTTCGTCACGGCGCCGGGCACGGCGTCGGCCGACGAGGACTACACGACGGCGCCGGCGTCCGCGAGCGGGGGCGACGCCACCGCGCGCGCGACCGGATTCAACTTCATGGTCGCCGCCGGCCAGACCTCGGTGAGGATCCCGGTGCGGACGATCGACGACGAGACGGAAGAGCCCCGCGAGACGTTCACGCTGACCGCCTCCCACGTCAGGGGAAGCGCACGCGCGTCGGCGTCGGCCACGGGCACGATCATCGACAACGACAACCCCGCGCGGACCAACGCTTTCGCGGCGCTGTTGGCGTCGTTCGGCCGGACCCTGGCGTCGGAGGCGGTCAGCGTGGTCGGGGAGCGGTTCGCCGACGCCACGGCGGGAACCCGGGTGACGCTGGGCGGGCACGCGTTGCCGTTCGGTCTCGCCGCGGCCCCGGAGACGGCGGCCGACGACGAGGAGGACCTGTTCGAGAGTACCCGTCGCACAAGGGACGGCCTTTCGGAAACAGGGGACGAGCGCAGCCCGTCGATGCGGGAACTGCTGACGGAGAGTTCGTTCGCGTTGTCGGTGGGACGGTCGGAAGACGACCCGCCCGGTGCGCCCGTCGGCTGGACGATGTGGGGACGGGCGGTTGCGTCCGGGTTCTCGGGCCGGCCGGCGAGCGATCTCGAGACGAAAGGGGACGTGTTCACCGGCTTCCTGGGAGCCGATACCCGCCTGCGTCGGGACCTTCTGGCGGGGGTGGCGCTGGCGCACAGCCGGGGGGACATGGGCTACCGGCTGACGGGCGAGGACGGCACGGTGGATGCCACGCTGACGAGCGTGTTCCCCTACGGGCACTGGACGCCGCGCGAGGACCTGGGCCTGTGGGCGCTGCTGGGCGCGGGATGGGGCAAGGCGCGGCTGGTGGACGGGGCGGGCACGGCGCGAACCGCGATCGAGATGCGGATGGCGGCGCTGGGATGGCGCAAGGTTCTGGGCGCCGCCGGCGATGTAACGTGGGCACTGAAGGGAGACGGCTTCGCGGTGGAGATGGAGTCCGATGCCGTCGAGGGGCTGCCGGCGACCGAAGCGGGGGCCCAGCGGCTGCGGCTGGTCGTGGAGGGCGCCGCCGCGTGGCCGTTGACGGATTCCGCGCGGCTGCGCAAGCAGCTCGAGTTGGGAGGGCGCTGGGACGGCGGCCGCGTGGACAAGGGCTACGGCGCCGAGGTCGGCGGGAGCGTGGCCTATGAAGACACCGGGCGGGGGATCGAAGGCGCGGCGCGGGGGCGGTATCTGCTGGCGCACCAGTCGGACGGGTTCGAGGAGTGGGGGGCGAGCCTGACGGTGCGGTTCGACCCCGGCGGCGACGGGGTGGGGCCGTGGATATCGTTGTCGCCGCAATGGGGTGCGCCGGAGAGCGGGCTGGGATCGCTGTGGGACAGCGCGCCCGAGGGCGGCGCTTCGCCTTCGACCGCGGGCCGGTTGGGGATGCAGGTAGGCTACCGCTTCGACGAGTCGTTCGACGCGACCCTGAAGTTCGACCGCGGGGAAGACGCGGGCGACCGCAGCTATGGCCTGGGCGGTCGTTTCGGACTGGGTTCGGTACTCGACCCCGCCCTCGCCCTCGAGGTCGAGCGTCGCGAGAGCGACTCGGCGGCGCCCGAGCACGGCGTCGGCCTGAAGTTCCGTATCTCCTGGTAGGCGGGTCCGCGGTTGGCGTCCCGAAGGCTCTCGCCGCGGCCACCCGCATGTCCGAACATCGTGAAGCTCGTCCCCTCGCCGTTCATGACCGCGTCGTGGCGTGTCGTACCAGCGACTATTGGTATGGCTCAGTTCGCAAACTGTAGGCGTGTCTTGGCCATCGCGGCATCGAGACAGGCTCTCGGCGATGGCCGGTCACCGAGTTCGATGAGATGGAACCACCTTGGATAGCTATCGAGGTACTTGGTGGCGATGCCGCGGAAGCCCCGCGGGAAGCCCTCGATCCGGTTGTGGCGGCTGTTGACCGTCTGGATGTGAAGGGCGCCGCGGACCCGCTCGCCGGCGGCGCCGGTATGAGGGGTTGACGTTCGGCGTGGCGGCGGCCGCGATCTACGTCGATGCGGCGAGCGTGTTGGTGAAACCGGATGTAGCTCGGGCGCAAATCGCGGCGGATCGCCCAGCGCCCGGCGCGGCGGATCCCGAACCGGGCGCGCCGCCCGGCGATACCCCAGGAACGGGCGGGTCCAGCGCCGGTGGAGAGTCGACGCCACCGTTCCGGCCGCGCCGCTTCTTCGGCACCGTCGAGATCGACCCGGACCGGGCCGGCCGCGACATGGGGCAGCTGGCCGAAGAGGTCCTGCAGCACCTGACGACGCTGCCCGGCGGCGAGGTCACGGTGACGGTGGAGATCGAATCCCGGGTTCCGGACGGCGTTTCCGAAGACCTGCGGCGCGCGATCGACGAGAACTGCCGGACGCTCGGTTTCAAGTCGCACGGGTTCGAGGAGTCGTGAGGCCGCGGAGGTCGGCCTGTGCGGCCCCCGTGCCGTAATCGAGGCCGGACGCTCCCCGCGCAAGAACGCCGCCAGCCGCAAGCGCCACGCCGGGATCGTCCAGCGCCCGCGATCGAGGGTGAGCAGCCGTTCCTGGGTTGCCGCTTCCGGGGGCCGGGCCGGTGACCCCACGGGCGGTCCCGGTTCGCCGCTTGCCGGACTTCACCTCACGGGTTTCGCGCCGCACGGCGAAGACCTGTCCGACGCCGGGGAAGGTCGGGGAACCGTCCGGTTCGCTGGAGACCCGGATGGAACGCCGCTCGCGGCGGCCATGCTCGGGCTTTGCACTCCCGACCGTGACGTCCGCCGCGCGCCGAGAGCTGGACGGCTCCTGGGCGCCAAGGGTGTCTCGCGGGACACGTCAGGTATGGCCCCCACTCCCATGCTCCCCGGCGCCCTCCCGCGCAGGACCGGACGCGCCGCGGGCGAGGATGGGCCGAACCGGCCGCAGGGCGTTCCCAATCCGGTGGAGATCCCGGCCCACCGCCAACAGGGCGGGCATCACGAACAGCACCAGCGTCGCCGCGCAGCCGAGGCCGAAGACGATCGTCAAGGCCATCGGAATCAGGAACTGCGCTTGCAGGCTCGTTTCGAGCAGCAGCGGGCTCAACCCGCCGATCGTCGTGGCCGAGGTCAGCACGATCGCGCGCAGCCGGTCGCGGACTCCCCCGACGATCGCCTCGAGGAAGTCCTCCGTCTCCGCGCGCCGCCCGATGGCCGTGACCAGGATGATCGAGTTGTTGACCACGATGCCGGACAGCCCCATGAGCGCCACCAGGCCGAGGATGGTCAGGTTGTAGCCGAACAGCCAATGCCCGAGAACGGCGCCGACGAATCCCATCGGAATGATCGCCATGACGGCGAGCGGCCGGCCGTAGCTCGAGAACACCCAGGCCAGGACGATGTAGATCCCGGCGAGCCCGATCAGCGCCCCCAACATCATGTCCGAAAGGGTCTCCCGGGTCTCCTCCGACCGGCCCTTGAGGGCCAGGTCCACCCCGTGGCGCTCGGCGATCCGGCGCAACCCGTCGCGCTCGATGGCCGCCAGCAGTTCGCCCGTCGTGATGACGTCGGCGTCGAGCTTGGCGGTGACGGAGATTTGGCGGCGCCCGTCCTCGCTCCTGATGTAGGCGAAGCCCTGGTTGGCCCGCCGCGAGACCGCCTCTTCGAGCGGGACTTCGGCGCCCGTCGGGCCGCGCAAGTACAGGCGGTCGAGAATGTCCGTGTCGCGCTCGTCCGCCGGAAGCCTGACCCGGACGGCGACCTCTTCGTCGCCGCGCGAGAAGCGCGTCGCGATCACGCCCTCGATGGCGTCCCGCACCTGGCGGCCGACCGTCCGGGTGGTGAAGCCCATCGAGCGGCCGCGCGGCGTGACTTCCAGGATCGTCTCCCGCTTGCCCCAGGGCAGGTCGTCCCTGATGGCGCGCACTCCCGGATAGCGTTCGAGGAGCGCCCGCAACTCCAGCGCCGCCCGTTTGAGCGCCACGACGTCGTCGCCGATGAACCTCACGTCGACGTCGCTGCCGGGCGGTCCGCCCCGGGCCCCGAAGACGGTGAGGGTGTCGAGCCCGGCGACCGGGCGGATCCTGGCGCGCCAGGCGTCGATGAACGGCTCGATGCGCAAGTCGCGCAGGTCGGCGGGACGCAGCTCCACCTCGACCCCGCCGATATTGTCGCCGGCTCCGGGATCCTCGCTGGCCGGGACGCCGATTGTCGTTATCGCCATGCGGACGAGGTCGCTGTCGTCGCCTTCCAGCTCGCGGACAGTCGCGTCGAGCGCGCGATTCACCTCGTCGAGCATCGCGACCGTGGCCTCGCGCGGCGTGCCGGGAACCATCGTGACGTTGGCGAAGACCCGGTCCGCCTCGGGCGACGGGAAGAAGGTGAAGCCCACCCGGCCGCCCGCCACCATGCCCGCGGCCAGCAGCATCAGTCCGACCGCGACGGCCAGCGTCGCGTAGCGCCAGTGGATACAGACCTCGACGAAGGACCGGAACGGCCCGTCGCGAAACGCCGCGAACCCGCCGTCGAACCATCGGCGGTAGCGGGCGGGCCACCCGGTCGGGGAGGGCGCGGAGGCGGCGCTCAGATGGCCCGGCAGGACCAGGAAACACTCCATCAGGCTCGCGATCAGCACCGCGACCACGACAAGCGGAATGGTGGCGATGATCTGGCCGAGGGTCCCGGAGATCAACAACAGCGGCAGGAAGGCGCTGATCGTCGTCAGCGCCGCCGCGAACACGGGAACGGCCATCCGATGGGCGCCGTCGATCGCGGCCGCGAGCGGCGACAGCCCCTGGCGGCCGCGGGTCTCGACGTGCTCGCCGACGACGATCGCGTCGTCGACGATGATTCCGATCGTCATGATCAGGCTGAACAGGCTGACCATGTTGATCGTCAGGCCGGCAGCCAGCATGATCCCGAAGGCGGCGAGCAGGGAGGCCGGGATGCCGGCCATCACCCAGAACGCCACCCGCGCCCGCAGGAACACCATGAGGATCACGATCACGATCGCCAAGCCGCTGGCGCCGTTCCGGATCAGCAGGTCGATCCGGTCGCGAATCGAGCTGACGGCCACGTCGTAGCGTTCCATATCGAGGGTCGCCGGCAGGGTCGGCGCGACCTCGTCGAGATAGGCCTCCGCGATCTTCGCCATCTTCAGCGCGTCGCCCTGGACGGCGCGCTGGACGTGGAGTTCGATCGCGCGTCGTCCCTTGCGCCGGACCTCCGCGGCGTCCTCGTCGAAGCCTTCGCGCACGCGGGCCACGTCGCCCAGGCGTATCGCGCGGCCGTCCTCGAGCGCCTTCAGCTCGATGTCCTCGATCCCGCGGGCGGTGTCGACCAGGCCGAGGCTCCGGATATGCCGGCGCCCTTGCCCCACGTCGCCCGCGGGCAGGTCCCGCGACGTCTCGCGGATCCTGGCGCCGATGTCGGCCAGGGTCATGTCGAGCCGGCGGAGCGCGGCCGACGGCACCTCGACCAGGATCTCCTCGTCGCGCATGCCCGTCGTCGTGACCCGGTCGATTCCCCGGTCGAGCAAGCCGTCGCGCAGACTCTTGGCATGCGCTTTCAGCGCCGCCTCCGTATGCGGCCCCGACAGCACGACGCGCAGGATCGTCTCGTAGCGCGCGATGCGCCTCGTCTCCGGCGTCTTGGCGTCTTCCGGCAGGGTGCTGATGCGCGAGACCGCGGCTCCCACGTCCGACAGCGCGGCCTGCATGTCGCCGCCCGCCTTGAACTCGACGTTGACGCTCGCCCCCCCCTCGGTGGCGGTCGAGCGCACCCGCTTGACGTTGTCCAGGAAGCGGACCTCGGGGACGATCGCCCGCACCAGCTTCGCGTCCACGTCCTCCGCCGCGGCGCCCGGCCATTCGACCCATACGCTCACGAAGTCGATGCCGAACGTGGGCAGGAATTGCGCGTTCATCTTGACGATGCCGAAGACGCCGACGATCGCCATCAGGGCGAGCAGCAGATTGGGCGCGTTGCGATGGCGGGCGAACAGGGCGATCGGGCCGCTTCTCCGCGCGCCCCGTTCCGCCGCGTCCGCGTCGTCTCGCGCGCTCACCGCTCCTCTACCCGCTGTCCGGGGCCGATCTCCGGGAAGTGGGTGATGACGATCCTCGCGCCCGGCGCGATGTCGGCGCGGATCAGCACGTCCTTGGCGATCCGCCGCAGCAGCTCGACGCGGCGCGGCGCGAGCCGGCCCTCCTCGATGACGTAGACGTTGCCTTCCCCATCGACCGCGCCTTCGGGAAGGCGCAGGACTCCGCGGTAGAGCTCGCCGGGGATGCGAACCTCGACGAAGGCGCCGGGCCGAAGCGGCGCGCCGGGATCCGGGTCGACGAGGCGCGCGCGGACGCCGATGCCGCCGCTCGCCGGGTCGATCTCGGCGTCGAGCCTCTCGATGACCGCGTCGTACGCGAAGTCGCGCGGCCCGACGCGCCACGTCACCGACACCGCCCGCCCCAGCAGCCGATCCGCCGCCCGCTCGCCATCGCCGCCCACCAGGCGCCCGAAGTCGCCCCGCTTCAGCTGGAACGAGACTTCGAGCCGGCGCGCGACGATCAGCCGCGCGAGGCGGTCGCCGACGCCGACGCGCTGTCCCGTGGCCGCGGCCACGTCGGCGAGGTAGCCGTCCT
Source organism: uncultured Alphaproteobacteria bacterium (assembly GCA_958295695.1). Classification (GTDB taxonomy): domain Bacteria; phylum Pseudomonadota; class Alphaproteobacteria; order SP197; family SP197; genus SP197. Next base: position 1,017,550 of record OY282363.1, read on the forward strand.
CGGGCGCCGCCAGCAGGGTTTCGTCGAGGTCGCGCCGGGCCCGCTTCAGAGCGGCCTCGCTGCGCGCGAGCGCGGCGCTCGACTGCTCGATCCGCGCCGTCAGCCTCTCCAGGCGCTGCTCCGCCGACACGACCGACCGATTGGCCTCGTTGGCGGCGATCGTCGCGTCGTCCCGGGCCTTGCGCGACAGCGCGCCGCGCTCGCTCAGCTCGCGCTTCCGTTCCAGATCGGCCATGCGCAGCGCGGCCTGCTTGCGGGCTATGGCCAGCAACCGGCGCTCGGCGTCCAGCTCCGCCCGCGCCTCCTCGAGGCGGGACCGCGATTCGGCGACCGCGGCTTCCTTGTCGGCCACCTCGATCTCGTAGTCGAACCGCTCGATGACGGCGAGCGTCTCGCCCCCGCGGACAACCGCGCCCTCGATGAAGTTGGGTCCCAGTTCGGCGATCCGGCCGGCCACCAGCGGCCGCAACTCGACGACGCTGCCGGCGACGACGACGCCGAACTCGACGATCACGGGCCGGACGTCGACATACCGCGCCTCGACCGCGGCGACCGGGAGCGCCCGTTCATCGGCGGGCGCGGGCGTCGCCTCGGGGCGGGTCGCGCGCAGATAGAGAAAGCCCATGCTCGCGATCGCGAGCAACAGCGCCGGCAGGACGAACTTGGCGAGTCTTTTCATGGCGTCCTAACGGTTGCCGCCTCCCGATCGTTCCAGTATACTCCAGATGAGGTCCGGCCCGCGCGGCCGGCGGATACGACGCTTCGACCCCGGCCGCCGGAAGCGTGGCGGCGCGACATGGAGCGTATCATCGCCCGAGGAGGAGCGAACCCATGGAAACACCGAAGGAAATGCGGACGAGGATCGCGGACAAGGCGGCCGGAGACGCGGAGTTCCGCGCCCGGCTGCTCGGCGATCCGAAGGGAGCGATCGAGCGGGAGTTGGGCGTCGCCATTCCGGCGTCCCTGTCGATCGAGGTCCACGAAGAGAGCGGGGAGACCGCGCATCTGGTTCTTCCTCCCAGCAGCAAGCTGGGCGAAAGCGACCTGCAAGCGGTCGCCGGCGGCGGGCAGTCGAGGTTTTTTGGGCAGAATGTCGATTCGGCCATCAGCCACTGGTAATCCCGCCAAGCCGCGCGGATCGGGGTTGAGGCCGTTCAACGGGCTGTCAGGCTGTCCATCGTCGTCAAGGGCGTTTGTCGCCGGAAGCGTGGCGGCGCGACATGGAGCACATCATCGTCTGAGAGGAGCGAACCCATGGAAACACCGAAGGAAATGCGGACGAGGATCGCGGACAAGGCGGCCGGGGACGCGGAGTTCCGCGCCCGGTTGCTCGGCGATCCGAAAGGGGCGCTCGAGCGGGAGTTGGGCGTCGCCATTCCGGCGTCCCTGTCGATCGAGATCCACGAAGAGAGCGGGGAGACCGCGCATCTGGTTCTTCCTCCCAGCAGCAAGCTGAGCGAAAGCGACCTGCAAGCGGTCGCCGGCGGCGCTCGTCCCCGTGGACAGGAGTGGGACCCCCGCACTTGGTAATCCCGCCGGGCCGCGCGAATTGGGGTTGAGGCCCGTTCAACGGGCCAGCCAGGTTGTCCATTGTCGTCAAAGGCGTTTGTCGCCGGAAGCGTGGCGGCGCGACATGGAGCACATCATCGTCTGAGAGGAGCGAGCCCATGGAAACACCGAAGGAAATGCGGACGAGGATCGTGGAGAAGGCGACCGGGGACGCGGAGTTCCGCGCCCGGCTGCTCGGCGATCCGAAAGGGGCGCTCGAGCGGGAGTTGGGCGTCGCCATTCCGGCGTCGCTGTCGATCGAGGTCCACGAAGAGAGCGGGGAGACCGCGCACTTGGTTCTTCCGCCCCACAGCAAGCTGAGCGAAGGCGATTTGCGGGCGGTGACGGCCGGGTTCAGCATCTTCACTCCGGCCGAACGAGAAGGGCTCAGAGAGGCCGGTCTCAATTGGTGAGGCCGATGCGGCTGGTTTTCCGCTCGACGGCGAACGAGGACCGACGCCGCGGCGAACACAGGATGGAGGGAAGTTCATGAGCACCGAAACCAAAACCGTGACTGAGCTGCGCGGGCACTTGATGGAGAAAGCGACCGCGGACGAAGCGTTCCGCGCCCGGCTGCTTTCCGATCCGAAGGGGGCGATCGAGGAAGAGTTGGGCCTCGCCGTTCCGGCGTCGCTGTCGATCGAGGTCCACGAAGAGAGCGCCGGGACCGCGCATCTGGTTCTTCCCCCCAGCAGCAAGCTGAGCGAAGGCGACCTGCGGGCGGTCGCCGGCGGTAGGTGGATCTCGCAGGCGATAAACAGGGAAATTGCCAGCTGGTAATCCCGCCGGGCCGCGCGGATCGGGGTTGAGGCCCGTTCAACGGGTCAGCCAGGCTGTCCATCGTCGTCAAGGGTATTTGTCGCCGGAAGCGTGGCGGCGCGACATGGAGCGCATCGTCATCCGAGAGGAGCGGGCCCATGGAAACACCGAAGGAAATGCGGACGAGGATCGTGGAGAAGGCGGCCGGGGACGCGGACTTCCGCGCCCGGCTGCTCGGCGATCCGAAGGGGGCGCTCGAGCGGGAGTTGGGCGTCGCCATTCCGGCGTCGCTGTCGATCGAGGTCCACGAAGAGAGCGGCGCGACCGCGCACCTGGTTCTTCCGCCCCACAGCAAGCTGAGCGAAGGCGATTTGCGGGCGGTGACGGCCGGGTTCAGCATCTTCACTCCGGCCGAACGAGAAGGGCTCAGAGAGGCCGGTCTCAATTGGTGAGGCCGATGCGGCTGGTTTTCCGCTCGACGGCGAACGAAGACCGACGCCGCGGCGAACACAGGATGGAGGGAAGCTCATGAGCACCGAAACCAAAACCGTGACTGAGCTGCGCGGGCACTTGATGGAGAAAGCGACCGCGGACGAAGCATTCCGCGCCCGGCTGCTTTCCGATCCGAAGGCCGCGATCGAGGAAGAGTTGGGCCTCGCCGTTCCGGCGTCCATGTCGATCGAGGTCCACGAAGAGAGCGGCGCGACCGCGCATCTGATTCTTCCGCCCGACAGCAAGCTGAGCGAAAGCGACCTGCGGGCGGTCGCCGGCGGGTTTGAAAGGCATCCGGGGTACTACGACATCAATTGGTAACGACGGCTTTTGACACCATCGCCCGAGAGGAGCGGACCCATGGAAACACCGAATGAAATGCGGACGAGGATCGCGGACAAGGCGGCCGGGGACGCGGAGTTCCGCGCCCGGTTGCTCGGCGATCCGAAGGGGGCGCTCGAGCGGGAGTTGGGCGTCGCCATTCCGGCGTCGCTGTCGATCGAGGTCCACGAAGAGAGCGGCGCGACCGCGCATCTGGTTCTTCCTCCCAGCAGCAAGCTGAGCGAAAGCGACCTGCAAGCGGTCGCCGGTGGCGGGAATTGGAATATCGCGGCTGACTGGTAATCCCGCCGGGCCGCCCGGCGGTCCCGCGGACATACATCATGGCGTCGAACCCGTTTTCCGCGGTCGAGACGACCGGGCCGGGCTCGCTGCGCGGTACATCGACGCCCGGTGCGCGCCGCGCGCCGGTGCTCGCGGAGGTCCTCCGCCCACTGGTACCGCGCGCTTTGCTCGACGGTCCCGGGTGGGACCGGTTGATGGCCTGTGCCGCGGGGTTGCCTGACGCCGGGTTGGCGACGCCTCTCGGTTGCGAGTTTCGGCTCGGTAAGGAGACGCCCGCCGCGGACCTGTTCGTGGCGGTCGGACCGGGGAGCCCGCTTGCGCGGCACTTCATCCACAGGGGCGAAGCCGCGCATCCGGGCTCGACGGCCGCGGCGCTGGCCCGGTACCTCGTCCGGATCGGGCAAGCCGACTCCGCGTTGCGCGGGTGCATCGCCGGAACCATGCTCGAATACGACCTGGCCGAGACGCCGGCCGGCCGGCGGCCGGAGCCGGGCGTGTTTCTGAAGGTGCGGCTCGCGGAGGAGCCCGGGCCGCGTGACCGCCCGCGGCCCTTGCCGGTCGCGGCGCTGGCGGAGGCGGTCGGCTGGACCGATGACGGGGAGGCGCGGCGGTCGGTGGCGCGGGCGTTGGCGGCGTTGCCGCCGGGCGGCAGGGTCGCCCATGTCGGCGCGTTGCCGGACAGGACGCCGCGGGCGGTGCGGCTGGTGATCCAGGGGATCGGGCGCGACGAGATCGGCGGGGTGCTGGAGCGGTTGGGCGGGCGCGGGTCGATCCGCCCGGCGACGGAGATCCTGGCCGACTTCGGGGAGGCGTTGCCCCGGTTCCGGCTGTCGGTGGACATGGCCGCCACGGGGCTGTTGCCCCGGCTCGGCCTAGAGCTGTACCACGCGGGATCGTGGAGCGACGGACTGGACAGTTGGCTGATCACGGGGCGGAGCGACTGGCGTCCGGTCGTGGAGCGGCTGGCGCGACGCGGCTGGTGCCTGGCGGCGAAGGCCCGGGGGCTGATGGAGTGGTGCGCGCTCGACAGGATATACGACCGCCGGGGCGTGTTCCTCGTCTACAAGGGGATCAACCACGTCAAGCTCACGGTCACGGACGCCGGGGTCGACGCCAAGGCATACGCCGGCATGACCTGCTCCCTCATGCGGGACTAGCCCACCTGTCCCGCCGGCCTTCGTCGCGAGGGCTCCGAGACGCCGCGGCGGTGGGCAGTCGAGGGTTTTGGAGCGGAATGTCGATACGGCCATCGACGACCGGTAATCCCGCCGGGCCGCGCGAATCGGGGTTGAGGCCCGCTCGACGGGCCAGCCAGGCTGTCCATCGTCGTCAAGGGTATTTGACGCCGGAAGCGTGGTGGTATGACATGGATGACATCGTCACCCGAGAGGAGCGGACCCATGGAAACACCGAAGGAAGTGCGGACGAGGATCGTGGAGAAAGCGACCGGGGACGCGGAGTTCCGCGCCCGGCTGCTCGGCGATCCGAAGGGAGCGCTCGAGGAAGAGCTTGGCGTCGCCATTCCGGCGTCGCTGTCGATCGAGGTCCATGAAGAGAGCGGCGCGACCGCGCATCTGGTTCTTCCTCCCGACAGCAAGCTGGGCGAAAGCGACCTGCGGGCGGTCGCCGGCGGCACCACGGTGGGCGACATAGGGAAATGGGGTGTGCAGAATTGGTAATCCCAAGGCCGCCCGGCGGTCCCGCGGGCGCGCATCATGGCGTCGAACCCGTTTTCCGCGGTCGAGCCGATCGAGCCGAGCGCGTGAATTGGGATTGAGGCCCGTTCGACGGGCCAGCCAGGCTGTCCATCGTCGTCAAGGGCGTTTGTCGCCGGAAGCGTGGCGGCGCGACATGGAGCGTATCATCGCCCGAGGAGGAGCGAACCCATGGAAACACCGAAGGAAATGCGGACGAGGATCGTGGAGAAGGCGGCCGGGGACGCGGACTTCCGCGCCCGGCTGCTCGGCGATCCGAAGGGGGCGCTCGAGCGGGAGTTGGGCGTCGCCATTCCGGCGTCGCTGTCGATCGAGGTCCACGAAGAGAGCGGCGCGACCGCGCATCTGGTTCTTCCCCCCGACAGCAAGCTGAGCGAAAGCGACCTGCGGGCGGTCGCCGGAGGCTACAATCCTTTTCGCGTCAATTGGTAATCCCGCCGGGCCGCGTGAATTGGGGTTGTGGCGACACGACATGGAGCGCATCATCGCCCGAGGAGGAGTGAGCCCATGGAAACACCGAATGAAATGCGGACGAGGATCGTGGAGAAGGCGGCCGGGGACGCGGACTTCCGCGCTTGGCTGCTCGGCGATCCGAAGGGAGCGCTCGAGCGGGAGCTGGGCGTCGCCATTCCGGCGTCGCTGTCGATCGAGGTCCACGAAGAGAGCGGCGCGACCGCGCATCTGGTTCTTCCTCCCAGCAGCAAGCTGAACGACGCCGATCTGCGGGCGGTCGCCGGCGGTTTTGTCGGCAGTCTCGGTAACGCTCGCTCGGTGTTCAATTGGTAATCCCGCCGGGCCGCGCGAATCGGGGTTGAGGCCCGCTCGACGGGCCAGCCAGGCTGTCCATCGTCGTCAAGGGTATTTGACGCCGGAAGCGTAGTGGTATGACATGGATGGCATCGTCACCCGAGAGGAGCGGACCCATGGAAACACCGAAGGAAGTGCGGACGAGGATCGTGGAGAAGGCGGCCGGGGACGCGGAGTTCCGTGCCCGGCTGCTCGGCGATCCGAAGGGAGCGCTCGAGGAAGAGCTTGGCGTCGCCATTCCGGCGTCGCTGTCGATCGAGGTCCATGAAGAGAGCGGCGCGACCGCGCATCTGGTTCTTCCGCCCGACAGCAAACTGGGCGAAGGCGACCTGCAGGCGGTCGCTGGCGGTATGTTTGGCCTCGTCAACGAGCAGCATCGCCGGGAGCTCAATTGGTAATCCCGCCGGGCCGTTCGGCGAAAGCGATCTGAAGACGGCCGCCGGGCCGGAGCGCCGAGCGAGGGTCCGACCCGAGGCCCCCCGCTCGGCGGCGGCCACGGAGAATGAGGTCATGGTCCCGGATGGGACCGGTCGCCGTCCCGTGCCGCGGAGTTGTCCGACGCCGGGTCGGGGACATTCCCCGGTTGCGAGTTTCGGCCCGGTATCGCGGGAACTTCCGTGCCGTCGGATCAGGTCATCTGCCGGCGCACCAGATTCCGGAAGGGACCGTCGGTCTCCATCAGCTCGTCGAAGGTGCCCGTCTGGGCCACCCGGCCGTCCCGCAGCACATGGATGCTGTCGGCCATCCGGATGGTCGACAGGCGGTGCGCGCTCACGAACCGGGTGACGGCAAGTTCCGCCACGCTCCGCATCACCTTGGCCTGGCTCCTGTTGTCGAGCCAGTTGGTGGCCTCGTCCAGGAACAGGACGCTCGGATCCCGGACCAGCGCCGCGGCCAGTGCGATCCGCTGGATCTGCCCGCCCGAGAACAGCGACGAATCGTCGCCGACAGCCGTATGCATCTGCATCGGCATGGCGGCGATGTCTTCGTCGATGGCGGCGAGGCGGGCGGCTCGCCAGGCGTCTTCCTCGGTGAGATCCCCGGAGAGTCCGACGATGTTCTCGAGCACGGTCCCGGGCCGCATCGACGCGTCCTGCACCACCATGCCGATCCTGCTGCGCACCGCTCGCTTGTTGAGGCGTCCGAGGTCTCGCCCATCGTAGTAGACGGCCCCCGACAGCGGCGTCTCGAGTCCGAGCGCGAGCCGGAACAGGGTGCTCTTGCCCGTCCCGGACTCCCCGACGATGGCCACGAACTCGCCCGCGCGGGCGGGGATCGAGACGTCCCGGAGGACGAGAGGGCCGTCTTCGGTGTAGCGGAAGCTCACGTGATCGATGTGGACATCGCCGACGAGCTCCGGCGGCGGTTCGCCTTCGAGGCCGGTTTCCGGCGTCGCCTCCAGAATCGGCGTCGCCTGCTCGTATGCCGGCACGATGGCGGCGACGGCGGAGAACGAGCCGCCGAGCCGGGCCAACGCCGCATAGAACACCATGAGGGCCGCGTAGACGGTGAGGAAGTCCCCCGTCGGAAGGGTCGCGCCGCCGTCGTGCGTCGCGACCGCGAACACCGCCGCCGCGGCCAGCGGGGGAACGGCGGCGATGAAGGCGACCAGATGCTCGTTCAGCCTGCCGAGCCGCATCTCGGTCTGTTTCTGTTCCCGATAACCCTTCGCCCACATGGCGAACCCGATCCCCTCCGACCCGGTCGAGCGCAATTTGCCGATGCCGTTCAGCAGTTGCAGCAGCGTTCCCGCCAGACGCCGCGAGATCGCGAACAGGCGCCGGTGGTGGGGCAGTTGGAGAACGCCGATGATCGACGTCGTCCCGAGGGAGAAAAGACCCAGCGCCAGGCCCAGCCAGCCGATCGCGGTGTCGTAAAGGAACAGCAGGGCGAACGTGGGCAGGAGGAAGATCACCGACAGCAGGGCGCCGCCGACCACGCCCGAAACCTGATCGCGCAGTTCCTGGAAGGTCATGGCGCGCATGGCCAGATCGCCGGAGGAGAAGCGGCGAAAGAACCACCACGGCAGGCCGAGCATCCGGTCCCAGAGCGCCGCTCCGACGCGCGCGGCCGCGAGGGCTTCCAGTCGCATCAGGGCCGTTCCCTGGAGGATCTGCAGGAACGCCGTGAGGATCGCCAGCAGGACCAGGGACAGGGACAGTTCCAGTAGCTGCCAGCCGGATCCGCTCGGGATCACGCGGTCCGCGAGCGCGCCGAACAGGATGGAGGGCGCCAACATCAGGAGGCCGACGAGCAGCCCGGCGAGGGCGAAGCGCGCGAGGTCGCCCCCGAGCCCGCGGAAGGCGAAGCGGAACAGAGAGGCCGCGCGGGCCGCTCCGTCCCGCGGCAGAGCGCGGTAGAAGAAGTGCGCCTCGGAAACGAGATCGCGGGCCAGACGCGCGTCGACCCGCTCCGAACGGCCCGTCTCCGGGTCGACCGCGCGGTAGCGTCCCGACATGCCTGGAATCAGCGCCACCGGGTTCCCGGATCCGCGGCGGAACGCCAGCAGCGCCCCGCTGTCGCCGAGCCACCACCGGTCGTCGTCGTCGAGCCTGATCTTGCGCGCGCGGACCCCGGATACGCGCTGAATCTCCGTCAGGTCGGGATCCCCTTCGTCCATTCCTCTCCGGCGAGGCGGAGAGCGGAACCGGATTCCCTCGTGGCGGCCGACCAGCTCGAGGGCGCCCAGCAGCGCCGATTCGCCGGTCCTGACCATGGAGCGGCGGTCATCCAGGACGCCGAACAGGTCGTGGCGGGCGTGTTCCTCGCTCCGGCGACGATGCCGGGCCTGGGCGCGTTGCAGGTTGGCCATGTCGACGAGCGTCAGGCGCCTGTTGAGCTCCTCGGCGGACAGCGCCAGCCGATGGAACTCGGCCAGGGCGGGAAACAGGAGGCCGTCGGCTTCGAGCGCCTCGGACGAGGTGACGATCAGCCGCGAGGGGCGGAACAGCCTTATCCAGCTATCGACCGTGACGGGGGTGAAGCCGGGACCGCCGCCCGCCGGCTCGCCGGTGTCGAGGAAGGCCGCGTTCCCCTCCGGGCTGGAGACCCAGACCACGCCGCGCCGGGTCGTCAGCACGTTCTCGTTCACGGTTCCGACATCCTCGCCCGCGGTCAGGAAGCGCTCGGGGCGCGGGCGCGGCGTCACCTCCCGGGCGATCGCGGCGGCGAGATCGACGATCCAGGAATCGACCTGTTCGGCCAGCAATTCGGCGACCTCGGGTTCGGCGAACGCCGTCCGGGGCAGGCGGCGGAGCTCGGTGTCGGGGAGTCCCTTGGCGATGCACAACGACGAGGAGTTGTCCTCCCCCTCGCCGACGCCGAAGACGAGCCGCCCGGCCCCGGCGCGCAGGAGTTGCCTGAAGTCCGATTCCGCCTCGTCTCCGGAGTGCCGGGCGGTGAAAATGTCGACCGCGCCCTCGACGACGTACCACACCACCTCGGGATCGGACAGGAAAATGGGCCGGTTGCCGCCGCCGACGAACGCCTCGCCCCGCGAGATCGCGATTTGCCCGAGCCTGTCCAGCGCCTGCTTCTCCATGTCCTTCGCTCCGCGCGCGGCTCGTTCAGTTCGCTTCCACGAGCTGACGATACAGCCCGTCGGCATCCCGCATCAGTTCCTGATGGATGCCCCGCTGCACCTCGCGCCCCCCGTCGAGGACCACGATCAGGTCGCAGTCCCGGATGGTGCTCAGCCGATGGGCCACGATGAGGCAGGTGCATCCCCGGCGCCGCAGCGCGTCGTCGATCCGGACTTCGGTGATCGTGTCGAGAGAGCAGGTCGCCTCGTCCAGGATCAGCACCGACGGGTCGTTGACGAGCGCGCGCGCGATCTCCAGCCGCTGCCTCTGGCCGCCGCTGAAGTTGCGCCCCCCCTCGTCGACCGGGGCGTCGTACCCGAACGGCCGGGAGACGATCTCCTCGTGGATGGTCGCGTCCCGCGCGGCCGCCACCAGGATCTGGTCCGGCACTTCCGGAACCCACATGGTCAGGTTCTCGCGTACCGTGTCCGAGAACAGGAAGATGTGCTGGTCGACGAGGGACACCGAACCGTGCAGCAGCTCGCGAGGAATCGCGCCGCGCGGGCGTCCGTCGATCAGGACCTCTCCCGACCACGGCTGGTGGAGGCCGGCCACCAGCGCCGAAAGCGTCGACTTCCCCGACCCGCTGGGGCCGACGATCGCCACGCGCTGGCCGGGCTCTATGGTCAGGTTGAAATCCTTGAGCAGGGGTTCGCGGTTGTCCTGGTAGCCGAAGGTGACGTCGCGCAGCTCGATCCGGCCCTTCAGCCGCAGCCGCCCGGCGGTCGAGAGCCGGTCCGCGGAGGCGTCGGGAACGGGCTCGAAGTCGCGGTCCTCGGGCGCGTCGAACACATCGTCGAGACGCTGGAGGTCGGCCTCCAGGATCTGGAACATGTCGGCGAACTGGATGAAGCGTCCGATCGGCTGCATGAAGTTCACCGCCGCCATGTAGAACGCCGTCAGCATCCCGAGGGTCATGTCGCCGGACATCACCCGCCAGCCGCCGAGGCCGAGCACCGCCGCGTTGCCGATAATCAGGAGCAGCACCGGCAGGGCCGCGTTCACGTAGCCGAGCTCGGTGAACCTCTGCCGGGCGAGCAGCTCTCGCGCCTGATACCCCGTCCAGCGGGAAAAGAAGTCGTCCTCGGACGCGGTCGCCTGCAAGGTGTCGATCTTGCCGAGGCCGAACATCCCGATCCCGTAGAGCATTCCCTGCTCGCGTCTGAGCTTGCGGTTCTCGTCCACGCGCGCCCGGGCCAGGATGCGCATGGCCACGGCGCCGAGCGCGCTCAGCCCGACGACCAGGACGCAGAGCAGAGGGTCGTAGGCCAGCATGAGTCCGAGAAACGCCACGCTGGTGACGAGCTCGATCAGGATGCCGACGAAGTGCGCCGTCGCGATGTTGGAGACCGCGTCGAGAAGCTGGATCCGGGAGGTCAGATCGCCGGAAAATCGATGCGAGAAGAACCGCATGGGAAGCCGGAGCAGCCGGGTCATGAAACGCTCGGCGTGATCGACGGAAAGGCGCACGGAGAGCCGCCTGAGACAGCGTTCCCGGAGCCAGGTAAGGAGGTAGAGCAGGCCCGCGGCGGCGAGAAGGATTCCGGTCAGCGCGCCGCCCCAGGACGGTTCGCGCCCGGAGAGCACGAAATCCACGAACAGGCCCGCCAGGAACGGCAGCGCCAGGGAAGGCAGCGCCAGGAGCAGCCCGCAGCACATCGCGAACGCGAGCGGTTTCTTGACGTCGCGCAACCACGGCAGGATCCGGTACAGGAGGCCCGGGCGGACGCCGCCCGGCCGGAAATCGGTCCCCGGCTCGAACGTCAGCGTCACCCCCGTGAATGCCCGGTCGAACTCCTCCTCGCCGACCGTCCGGTGGCCGTTGGCCGGGTCGTTGATCAGGAAACGCCCCTTGCCGAAGCCCTCGAGAACGACGAAGTGGTCGAATTCCCAGAAGAGGATCATCGGCGGGGCCATGCTCCGGAGCTCTTTCGGCTCCTTGCGCCATCCCCTCGTCTCGAGGCCGTACCGGCTCGCCGCGCGGACCATATCGGCCGCGTTGCATCCGTCCCGGCCGACCGAGCACGTCTCCCGCAGTTCCTCGATCGAGACCCAGCGCCCGAAGTGCGCGAGCACGATCCCGAGGCACGCGGCCCCGCACTCGGTCTGGGTGAGCTGCAGCAGCACGGGGGTGCGCGCCCGGCGCCGCGAGGGAGCCTCGCTGGACACGCGCACCCGTTTCAGCGCCTCGTCCAGTTGGGATCGATGGGTCATGGCTTCGCCGGGGCGGTCATTGGGCGCTCCCGCTCGCCAGCAGCAGGGCCGCGGGGGATTGCTCCCCCAACACGATCCGCGCGAGTCCTCCCGCGCCGTCGGCGAGCGGCGGGAGCGATGGTTCGTTCAGGACCAGCCGCAGCAGGTGCGCGGGGGCGGGAGTCGAAAGACCGAGGGCGGCGAGCCATTCGGGGGCGGCGACGGGCCGGGGGGATACCTCCAGCACGCGAGCTTCCAGCGCGCTCGAACCCGGCCGCTCGGGCAGCGCCACGAGCACCTTCGCGTCCATGCCCGCCGTGAGCTTTCCGGCGTCTTCCGGCGATACGAAGGCCAGCGCCTGCCAGGCATCCTCGGACAGGCCCCGGATCCGGGCGACCGTCTCCCCGGCGCCGACGGGCCGGCCCGGAGCCAGACGGTGCGCCACGAGCTTTCCTCCGCGCGGGGCGACGATCGATTCCCCGGCGTCGATCTCGATCTTTCCGAGCTCCATTCGCGCCACCGCGAGCAGCGCTTCCTGGACCGTGGCGGCGGCGCCCTCGGCGTGGCGTATCCCGTCCTCGACCGCGTCCACGATCCTCCGCGCAATTCGGGCCTGGCGTTCCGCTTCCGGCGGACGCACCCGGGCGATCGTCTGTCCCGTCTCCAGGACGTCCCCGATCTCGGCCATGATTTCGATGACGTTGCCGGACACGGGGGAGACCACGGCGTGGCGCTCGCCCGGCGCGACCAGCACGGCCTCGACCGAGAGGCCGCGCTCCACGCTTCCGAACACCCCCCAGGCGAGGAACGCGAGAAGCGACAGGCCGAGTCCGGCCAGCACCATCCATTCGTGGGGCGCCGTGACCTGGAGCCGGTCGTCGAGGGGTTCCGTGCGCGACCGGCGCGCCACGGCATCCTGCCTGAAGACCTTGTTATGGAACAACAAGACGCGACACTCCCCGGTTTCCCACCGTCCCGCAGTATACCCCCGATGGCGTGTCTATGGTGGACATGAATTACCGACACCCAATGCGCCGCTCCTCCCCCCTGACGGGGGAGAGGTCGGGAGGGGGGTCCGCATGCGCTCGAACGGACCCGGTGGCGACGGAGCCCGCACCACATTCCATACGGAATTCTCGTCGCCGGATCGGTCCCGCAGACGGGCGGGACAGTGTATGCTTGTTTGCGATCGTGTATATACTTTCGGCACCTTGGGCGTAAAGCGGGTATCCCTGTGGTCATGCGCGAAGCATCCGAACCGCCCGCCGGCGACTCCCCGGCGGTCGCGCCGCGGCTCCGGGAGGCGGCGCGCGACGCCGTGAACCGGGGTCTCGCCTTTCTCGAGGCCACCGTCCGTTCCGACGGGGCCTGGGTGTCGCGATCCTACGACAACCTGGAGCTCGATGGACCCGCGCGGGAGGAGCAGGCTCCCTTCGTCGCCGCCCTCGGCGCGCTCACCCTGGCGGTCTGCGACGACCCCAGATCCGCGGCCATCCGCGACCGATCGGGGGAGTTCATCGTCCGGTCCATGAGCTATCCGGGGGTGTGGCGCTACTGGCCGCGTCTGCCGAACGATCTCGACAGCCTCAGCATCTGCTCCACGGCGATTCCGTGGCACCCGTGGGTGCTGTTCGCCAAGAACGTCGGATATCCGTCGGCGGTGCGGGACGACCGGGGCAGGTTCAGGACTTGGCTGACCCCGCCCACCGACACCAACGTCGTGGACGTGGACAGCGTGGTGAACGCCAACGTCGTGGGTTACCTCGCCTTTCAGGGTTGCAACGCGCCGGGCGAACGGGCGGCGGAGTGGCTCGCCGGCCTGGTCCGGGAAGGAAGCGGCGAGGGGAGCTCCCATTACTATCCCGACATCCTGGACCTCTACGACGCCGTCGCCCGCGCCCGCCATCGGGGCGCGCCCGCGTTCCGGGACCTCGGAGTCCCGCTCGCGGACCGGATCCGGGCCCTGCGCGGCGCGGACGACGGCTACGGCGATACGCTGCGCACCGCGCGCTCTCTCTCCGCCCTGCACCTCCTCGGGGCCGCGCCGGAGGGCGAGGACCTGTGGGCCACGCTCGAGCGGATCCTGCGCCGGCAACGGCCCGATGGAAGCTGGCCGGAGCATCTCTTCTGGCGGGGGCCGACGCCGCCGAGGCCGCCGAGCGTGGGTTTCGCCTGCGAAACGCTCGACACCGCCTCGTGCATCGAGGCCCTCGTCCGGTCGATTCCCTTCCTGGAGGGCCGCGCGCGGGTTTCCCGGGCCGCGCGGCGCGGCGGTCCGGCGTCGGACGGATGACCGGACCCGGTGGCGTCGCGGGACCCGCGCCGGTCGAAACCGCCATGACCCGCGTGTTCTACCGCGACATGCGGGAGAAGCCTCCGGGGGCAAACCCGGTATCGTGGAGCGCCCCCTTGAGCCGGCCCGCATTCACGGCCCCACATGCGATTTCGGGATCGACCTGTACGTCTGCATCGGTCGTCCCGGCGTGCTGGAGCGCGCTTTCGGCGCAAAGCAGTTCCGGGACCAGCCCTCCGAGCACGACGAATTCCGGCCGTTGCCCGTAGTAACGGACGACGCGCAACAGCGCCGTCTCCGCCGCCGCCCGCGCCGCCCGGGACCGGGGAGGCGGTTCACTGGCCACGGACGACTTCTCGAAGATGCTCGGCGGCCTCTTCGCCGCGCCCGCCCACGGCGCGCAAGTCCGCATATACGCGGGGCCACGGGGCGACGCGCGGGCCGCCTCGCATCGCGACGAGCCGTCTGGCCGTCACCGTGGGAAACGGACGCAGGGTGAGCCGTCCGCCGTGGATCGGTCGAAGGCCGACCTTCGTGGCCGCGGATTCGATCCCGGCGACCGTCGCCCTGTCGACATAGACCTCGCCGGTCGTAACCGTCGCGAGATAGGGAGCGAGCATCGACGCGGCCACGGCGCCCGTCGCCGCCCACGCGATGTCCGCGTCATCCCACCGGCGGCCGATCTCGCACAGCCCCGCCGCGAAGTCGCGGCAAGTCACGCCGACCGTGAGAGTGACCGCCGGCATCGCCGCTCGGGCCGCGCACTCGTCCAGCAGCCGGTCCGGGTCATGAACCCCCGCGCCCTACCGCCTCGCCTTGAAGCCGAGCAGGAGGGGCAGGGGCTTCGCGCCGTCCCGGCGGCGCCAGTAGCCATCGGCGGCCTTCGTCATGTCCGGGAACTGCCGCCAGGCCCCGAAGGGATACTCGCGGACCTCGAAGACGGTCAGTCCGGCGGCCTCCAGGGCGGAGAAGATGGCGGACACGCTCCAGGTGAACGACCGCGATTCGGACCGGATCCTGTAGCTCCGGTCGGCGTAATCCGCGCCCCCGCCCTGCTCGCGGACCGGCTCGCCGGCCTGGAAGTAGTCGTAGGCGATCGTCGGCTCCTCGGCCTCCTCGTCGAACATCGTCGCGGCCGGGTGGGCGTCGAGGAAGTAGAAGAACCCGCCCGGCGACAGGTTGGCCGCGATCGTCTCCGCCCAGCCGTCGAGGTCCGCCAGCCAGACGACCGTGCCGAAAGAGGTGAAGACGACATCGAACGGCCCGCCCTCGACCGTTCCCGCCGCCGTGACGTCGCCCTCGACGAACCGCGCCCGGCCGGCCAGGCCGGCGCGGCGGGCAAGGTCGCGGGCCATGGTCGTGGCCTCGGCGGAGAAATCGACGCCGACCGCCGCGGCGCCCAGGCGGGCCCAGGAGAGCGTATCCAGGCCGAAGTGGCATTGCAGGTGCAGGAGCCTCTTGCCGCTGACATCGCCGACGGCCTGGCGCTCCACGGCGCCCAGCGCCGAGCGCCCGGCGAGGAACCCCTTGACGTCGTAGAACGCGCTCGCGGCGTGGACCGGCGTGACCTCGGCCCACCAGCGCCGGTTGACCGCGTGGTGCTCGTTCATCGGGGGCCTAGAGCCTGAACCCCTCGTCGCGGGCGAAGTCGAAGTAGAGCTCCCGGGCCCTGCGGTAGACCGGCCCGGGCTGGAGCTCGCGGCCGTCGATCCGGGTGACGGGCAGCACCTTGCTGTAGTTGCCGGTGGAGAAGATCTCGTCGGCCGCCGCGACCTCGTCGTAGGCGACCGCGCGTTCCACCACGTCGTATCCGGCGTCCCGCAGCAGCCAGATCGCGCGCTTGCGGGTGATGCCGGCCAGGAAGGTCCCGTTGGCGGCCGGGGTGTGGACCTGACCGTCCTTGGTGAAGAACAGGTTCGCCGTGGCGAACTCCGCGACATGGCCCTCGTGGTCCAGCATCACGCCGTTGTCGAAGCCCCGGCGCCGGGCCTCGCGAACCGCCGCGCCCGAGTTCGGATAGAGGCAGGCCGCCTTGGCGAGCGTCGGGGCCATGTCTGGGGCGGGACGCCGCAGGCCGGAAAGGCAGGCCGAGAACCCGGTCGGCTTCTCCATCGGCGCGACCTCCAGGACCATCAGGAACCTGGTGAGGTCGGCGACGGCCCACAGGGAGTCGCTCTCGCCACTCCAGTAGGTCGGACGGATGTAGAGGTGCCTGTCGCGCGGGAACCTGCGCGCCATGTCGGCGGCCAGACCGACCAAGTCCTCGACGGTTTCGGCGGGCTCCATGCCCATCACGCGGGCCGAGTTCAGGCAGCGTCCGCAATGGCGCTCGATATCCGGCATGACGCCGTCGAAGGCCCGCGCGCCGTCGAAGACCATGGTAGCGAACCAGAACGACTGGTCGAGCGGCCCCATGACCATCGGGTTGCCCTCGTGGAAACCGCCGTCGTGATAGGTGAGCTGGTCCATGGTGTCTCCGTGCGCCGAGGGTCGCCCGCTCAGCGCGGGCCGGCGCCGCCGGCCGCGTTCCGACGGGTGTGGGACGAGTCCTCCGCGGGAAGGACGGCGGTCCGGCGACAGGGCATCCGTTCCCGCGCGGAGGCTAGGACAGCCCGCGTGGCGCGAGGAACGGCGGGCCGTTCAGCACCGCGACCCCGCCCGTGACGCCCTCGCGGATGGCGACCGCGATCGCCTCGGCCTGACCCTCGTCGAAGCCGCCCTCCCGCAGCCCGCGGGCCGTCGCCAGAGTGTCGAGCGCGGCCTCCGCCATGCGTCCCTCCTTCGATCCTGTCGAGACTAGCGCATCGGAGCGGGCCTTGCCAGAGACGGCCGCCGCCGCGGGCGGAAGGAGGCCGGAGCGTTTCCGTCTGGGACGGAAACGCTCTAGGTTCGGCCGGGAACCGGAGGCCGGCGCCGTGCCCGACCCCTTTCGGCTCGCGGGCCCGCTGCTGCGCCGGCTGGACCCGGAAACCGCCCATGGGATCGCCCTGCGCGCCCTGGAGCTCGGGCTCGCGGGCCGCGCGCGGCGCCGCGAACGCCCCTCGTTGGCGTTGCGCCGCTTCGGCCTCGATTTTCCCAATCCTCTCGGGCTGGCCGCTGGCTTCGACAAGGACGCCCGGGCGCCCGGCCGCGCGCTCGAGCTCGGCTTCGGCTTCGTCGAGGTCGGCACGGTGACGCCCCTGCCGCAGGCCGGCAACCCGAGGCCCCGGATGTTCCGCCTCCCGGAGGAGGGCGCCGCGATCAACCGGCTCGGCTTCAACAACGCCGGCGCGGAGCGGATGGCCCGGCGCCTGGCCCGGCGCCGGCCGGCCGGCGTCCTCGGCGTCAACATCGGCATGAACGCGACGGCCGGAGACGCGCCGGCGGACTATCGCGCGGCGTTCGCGCGCCTGGCGACCCTGGCCGACTACGTTACGGTCAATGTCTCCTCGCCCAACACGCCCGGCCTGCGCGACCTCCAGGCGCCCGACAACCTGCGGCCGGTGCTCGGGGCGCTGGCGCGCGAGCGCGAGGTTCTGGCCTTGGGCGGCGGCCCGCCGCTCATCCTGAAGCTCTCGCCCGACATGGCGGACGGCGACGCGGTTCTGGCCGCGACCCTGGCCGCCGACGAGGGGTTCGACGGCCTGGCGATCTCCAACACGACCGTCGAGAGGCCCGACGCCCTGGCCGGGGCGGCGCGCCGCGAGGTCGGCGGGCTGTCCGGCCGTCCGCTGTTCCGGCGCTCGACCGGGATGCTGCGCGCGGTCTTCCGTGCCCAGGGGGGGCGGCTTCCCCTGATCGGGGTGGGCGGCGTCGATTCGGCCGGGGCCGCCTACGAGAAGATCAAGGCCGGCGCCAGCCTGGTCCAGTTCTATACCGCCCTGATCTACCGGGGACCGCGGCTGGTGACGGCCATGCTCGACGGACTGGAGCGGCGGTTGGCCGAGGACGGCTTCGAATCGGTCGAGCAGGCGGTCGGCGTCGAGGCTTGAGCAGCGGACCGTCCCGCCCCGCCGCGTTTGCGCGGGCGGGGCGCGGGCGGTAAACCGCGCGGGCCGGTGTCCACGGGGAGTCGCGGGGCGGGTGGATGGAAGCGGGCCTGTTGTTCACGGGCGTGGCCGTGGGGTTCTTCGTCGCCGCTCCGGTCGGTCCGGTCGCCGTCCTGTGCGTCCAGCGGACCTTGGCGGACGGCCGAGGGGTGGGTTACGGGACGGGGCTCGGCGCCTCCCTGGGCGACACGGTGTTCGGAGCGCTCGCCATCTTCTCGGTGGCCGTGGTCGAGAGCTTCCTGCAGGAGCACCGTCCCGCGATCCAGGCTCTCGGTTCGCTGGCGCTGATCGGCCTCGGCGCGCACACGGCCTCGGCGCGCGGCGGCCGGACTCTGGCGCCGGCCCGGCCCGACCATGAAACCCTGCTTCCCGCCTTCGGCTCGGCCTTCGCCGTCACGATCGTCAACCCGATCACGGTCGTGGCCTTCCTCTCGATCTTCGCGGCCTTCGGCGTGTCCGAGAGGACCGACGGGCTGCTCGACTCGTGGCTGGTGATCGTCGGCGTCTTCGTCGGCGCCTCGGCCTGGTGGTTCCTTCTGGTCGGCGTCGCGTCCGTCTTCCGCCAGCGGTTCACGGGCAAGGGCCTTGCCTGGATGAACGCGCTCGCTGGCCTCGTCATCCTGGGCTTCGGGGTCTACGGGTTGCTCGATCTGGCGTGGGGCCCGCGGACATGAGCCGCCGTCACGCCAGGACCGAGGCGATGCGGCGGCGAAGCTCGGGGACCAGCTCGGCGCCGAACCAGGGATTGCGCTTCAGCCATGCGGTGTTGCGCCAGGACGGATGGGGAAGCGGGACGACGCCGGGCAGGAACTCGCGCCATGCCGCGACCGTCTCCGTCACCGTGCGCTTGCGGCGCGCCCCGAGATGGTAGGCCAGCGCATAGCCGCCGATCGGCAGCGTCAGCTCGACGTTCGGCAGGCGGGCAAGGACGTCCCGGTGCCAGGCCGGGGCGCATTCGGGCCGGGGCGGGCGGTCGCCGCCCCGGGGGTCTGTTCCGGGAAAGCAGAAGCCCATCGGCACGATCGCGACCCTGGAGTCGTCGTAGAAGACGCCGGGCGCGAGCGCCGTCCACTCCCGCAGGCGATCGCCGCTCCGGTCGTTCCACGGGACCCCGGTCTCGTGCACGCGCGTTCCGGGGGCCTGGCCGATCAGCAGCAGCCGGGCGCTCGTGGCGGCGCGGAGCACCGGGTGCGGACCGCGCGGCAGGTGGGCGGCGCATATCGCG
The DNA here is from genome assembly GCA_958295695.1 of uncultured Alphaproteobacteria bacterium. Lineage (GTDB taxonomy): Bacteria > Pseudomonadota > Alphaproteobacteria > SP197 > SP197 > SP197. The sequence goes on from OY282363.1 coordinate 1,036,815, forward strand.
CAGGCGCGGATGCGTTCGAGCAGGCTCGCGAGCGACTCCTCCGGGGACACCATGGCGGTCCAGTCTCGCGGCCCGCGCGACCCGTGGCAAGCATGGAACCCGGGCGATGACGGCGCTGGAATGGGCGCTCGGGGAACTCGGCCTCGACCCGGGCCTCGCGCGCGACGCGACGCCGCTGTCCGGTTCGGGCAACCGCGGCTTCGCGGTCGAGGCCGGCGGACGGCGTCTCGCGGTCCGCGTCGAAGGTAGGGAGACGCGGGGCCTTGTGGACCGCGGCCTGGAGCGGCGGCACGGCCGGCTGGCGCGGGCCGCCGGCCTCGGGCCGGAGATTCTGCTCGACAGCCCCGAACGCGGCGTCCTGGTCACGGCCTGGGTCGACGGCCGGCGCCTCGACGAGACCGCCCGCCCGTTCGACGGAAGCCTGCTCGGCCGGCTGGCCCGGTGCATCCTGGACCTCCAGGCCCGCGACGGCTTCGCGGGCCTCATGGACCCCTGGAAGACGATCGACGGCTACCTCGACGACGCCGGCGTCTCCGACCCCGCCGGGCCCGAGGCCGTGGGCCCGTCGTGGACGGCCGCGGGAGCGCTGCGCGAGCGGACCCCGCTGCGCGAAACCGACGCCGTACCCGCGCATGTCGATCCCGTGCCGGAGAACCTGATCGACACCGGCGACCGCATCGTCATGCTCGACTGGGAGTATTCGGCCCGCGGCCATCCGATGTGGGATCTGGCCTACTTCGCCGCCGAGGCCGATCTCGCGCCCGAGGAAACGCACATGCTGCTCGAGCGCGCGGGGAAGGACCGGACGGCGGACGACTTCGACGCATGGTGCGCGGTGGCCTGCCTGGTGTCGCTCGCCTGGTGCCTCGCGCGGCGGCGGAGGGCCGGGCCGGGCGCCGGGCGGTGGCGTGACGAGATCCCGCGCCGGCGCGGGATGTGGGAGCGGCGCGTCTCGTCGCTCCTGGACATGCGAGGCGTTGCGTTTCGACCGGAAAGGCGCCGGCCATGATCGACTGGACCGCCATCGGGGGGCTTCTGTTCGACAAGGACGGGACGCTGATCGACTTCTTCGCGACCTGGACGCCGGCCTACCGCGAGGCGGCGGACATGCTCGCGGCCGCGCTCGCGACGCCCGACATGGCCGACCGGTTGCTCCTGGCCGCGGGATACGACCGGCGGACCGGCAGGCTGGAGGCGGACTCGGCGCTCGCCGGCGGCACCAACCGCGAGCTGATCGAGCTCTGGCGCGACGCGCTGGGCGCGAAGGCGCCCCCCGACCTTCCGGACCGGGTGCTGTCGATGTTCGCCCGGCACGCGACGCGGGATGTCGTGGCGACGGCCGACATGGCGCCGTTGATGACGGCGTTGAGGCGGCGGGGGCTGGCTCTGGGCATGGCCACCAACGACGACACGCAGACCGCGCGCTGGACGGCCGAGCGCCTCGGAATCCGTGAACTGATGATTTTCGTCGCCGGAGCGGACGCGGGATACGGCGGCAAGCCGGGGCCGGGCATGGGTCTGGCCTTCTGCTCGGCGGCGGGTATCGCGCCCGACCGGGCCGCGATGGTCGGCGACTCCGCGGCCGACGCCCGCATGGCGAGGGCCGCGGGCTTCGGCGCCGCGATCGGCGTCCGCACCGGGGCCGCCTCGAGGGAGGAGCTCGGCTCCTGGTTCGACGCGGTGATCGACAGCGTCGCCGACCTTCCCGCCCTGCTGTCCGGCGCTGGCGCGTCCTGACGCCCGCCCGGTCCGGGACCGCCCCGGTCCCCCTTCGATGCGCCCACCCGCGGCGGGCGCATCGGGGTAAGGGAGAGGTTGGGCGGGAAACGGGAAACCGCGGCGGCGAGGCCGGACGCCCGGTCCTACTTCAGGCCCATGCCCGACAGGACGGCCTCAGCCGCCTTGCCGTCATAGAACGACTCGCAGTGGTCGGCGTCGCGTCGCGTCATCCACCGTTTCTCGTGGCCGGCCTTCGATTCCACGCTGTTGAAGACCCGCATGAAATGGCCCAGCGCCCAATCCTCGTCGCCGCCGATACGGCCTCCCTCCAAATCCTGTGGCGGGCCCAGGTCGACATGGAAATCCACCGGATGGTCGAAATCCCAATCTCCATCGGAGAAGGCGAGGCTGCTTTCGTCGAACGGTTCATAAGGCCCGGCGTCGGCGGCGCCCGCTTGCCGGATGTCGCAGAGAGACGTGGCGTGAACGTGGTTGATCACCGATTCGTACAGAGGAGCGAGGGGGATTGTCCCGGGCGCGACGCACCGGCCGTCGTCATGGCCCGAACCGGCGCAATCCGCGTGGCCGACGCAGGCCCTGGCGGCGTCGGCATCGCAATAGCCCTCCGAATACGCGCGGCGTCCGCAGCCGGCGTTGATGTCCCAGAGCGGCGGGCCGCCGATGAACAGTTGGTAATCCACCGCGTCATCCAGGCCGTGCCAGTAGACCGCGCCGAACGTCGCCTGCGCTCCCATGCTGCACCCCACCGTTCCGAAGCCGCCGGATCCCGCCAGATTCTCATGGACCCAGGCGATCGCGCCGGCGACGCGCTCGTTGAGCCGCCATACCCGGGTGGCGTCCGGCGACGTCCGCGTGAACCATCCCCACTCCGCCGTTTGGGGAGCGGAACCGGCCGTGTAACCGGCGTCCCAGCGCAGCATCACGGTTCCGGCGTCGGAGGCTTCCTCGATCCCTTCCGCCGTGCGTCTCCCCGTGTACATGGTCCCGCCAATGCCGGAGTGGAGCAGAACCGTTCCCCCGCCCCGCCGCCCCGCGGTGAAGGACAGGTGCCCGCCCATGGAATCGACCACGAAGGCCAGCGCCTGTCTCGGCGCGTCGCCGTCCATCAGCGCCTCGCCGCGCGAGGAATAGGACGGCGCCCGGCATTGCGTCCAATCGGCGCATGGTTCCCGGCACCGGTAGGTCATCCAATAGTCGCCGCGGTCGTCCGGTTCCGAGGTCTCGATCTCGAACGCCGAGGACGGGTTCCGGGGATCGGGCGCCCGGCAGATTTCCACGTTGTCCGCCAACTCGGGAATGCGGTCGGAACCCGCGAGGACGCCGTCCGCCCCGACGGCTGCCAACAGGACGGCCGGCAACGCTGCGAGGCCGCGGCGGATTCGCCGGATATCGGGTGTCATCGCAAGGCGTCCTCCAAGATCGCGATCGGTGGGGAACGGACATGACGTTCGCGGAGACGGCATCGTGCCCTGGGCGGCGGCCCGGCGCAATGTCCCGGGACCGGCGGCCTCGCGCTCACAGCCGGTACAGCGCGATCTCCCGTTCCCGGCCGCGGATCGGCCGCGCGCCGGCCCCGGTCGGGCGGATGGCGTCCCCGGCCGCGGTGGCCGTCGCGCCGCTGAGCACGATCGCCACGTCCATCTCGTCGGACGCCACTTCCTTGGCGAGCTGCTCGAGCCGGTTGGCCGCGTTCACCGTGTCCCCCACGATCGTGTAGTTGATCCGGCCGGGCGCGCCGATGTTGCCGACGACGACCGGCCCGGTGTGGATGCCGATCCGTACGCGGATCGGAGCGGCCCCTTCCGCGCGCCTCCGGGCGTTGTCGGCGGCGACCGCGGCGCGCATGGCGAGAGCCGCCCGGCAGGCGCGCGGGGCGTGGTCGGGCGTCTCCTCCGGCGCGCCCCAGAACGCCATCACCGCGTCGCCGATGAACTTGTCGATGGTGCCGCCCTCGGCGTCCACGCAGCCGGCCAGCATCGCGAAGTGGTCGTTGAGGAAACGGGCGGTCGCCTCCGCGCTCATCGCCTCCGACTGGCGCGTGAAGCCCGCGATGTCGGTGAACATCACCGTCGCCTCGCGGCTGACCGAGCGCGAATCGGCGCCCTCGCCCTGCCTGACCAGCCGATGGACAAGGGCGCGCGGCACATAGGTCTCGAACCAGCGCAGCCCGACCACCATCGCGTTGAACGCCCGGTCCGCCGCCGTCACTTCCCTGAAGAGGCTGCCCGGCAGGGGCCGCACCCGGTCCAGCGCGAGGCCGCGCACCTGCTCGGCCGCGGCGGCGAGCCGGTCGAACGGCGTGCCGAGGGCCCGCGCCATGGCCCAGGCCGCGGCCAGCGACAGCAACAGCACGACGCCGCCCGCCTTCGCCGCCCAGCGCAGGCGGTCCAACTCGTCGGTCAGCGTGGCGGCCGGGAAATGCACGCCCACCAGCCACGGCCGGTCGCCGTAGCGGCGCACGGTCCGGGAGAGCAGCGCGACCTCTTCGCCCCCGGTCTCGACGATCCGGATGCCCGTTCGCGCCTCGAGGTCGGTGACGGCGTGACCGCGCAGGGCCGCCGCGACGACGGGATCGCCGAGCCGGGCCGCGATCGGCAGGGGATTGGCGGCGTCGAGCGCGAACGCGCCGTCGATGAGATCCGGATGGGCGAGCACGAGATCCCCGCCGTAGAGCACGAAGGCGCCGCCGCCCAGCGCCTTCGCCGTGTCCTCCAGCAACGTCGAGAGGGTGTTCACGCGGACCCCGGCGGCGAGCGCGCCGATGTAGCGGCCCTCCCGGCGCACCGGGTAGCGCACGTTCAGCAGCGTTCCGACCTCCGCCGAGGGATAGACCGCCTCGCCCCAGGATAGCCCGGGCGCGGCGCGCATGGACTCCGCGATGGACAGGTTCACCGGGTTGTCGCTCACGTCGACAACGTCGACGGTCACGCCGTCCGGGCGGCGAAGCGCGGACACCATGCGTGCGTCGGGGCGTATCAGGACCACGGCGTAGACCTGCGGCGTCGCCGCCAGCGCGCCGGCGAGCGACCGGCCGACCTCGTCGTCGTCCGAGCCGTCGATCTCGCCGCTCTCGAGCCGGCGTCCGAGGTGCAGGATCTGGTCTTCCGCCGGCTTCAGATACTGCTCGATGCGCGCCAGGGTCAGCCCGACCGTCGCTTCCGATTTGTCGCGCAGCAGGTCGAACGTGTTCTGGCGCGCGCTCCACAGCCCGACCGCGAGCACGGCGACGATGGCGAGCAGGACCAGCCCGCCGAAGCCGATCAGGAGGCCGCGCGAGATCCCGATCTGGAAACGCGCGCCGCCCGCCGCGGTCCCGGCGGAGGCCGACAGATCCTGTCGATCCTGCGATGTCGCGTTCATGGCGGCGCCCGATCCCTGCCCGGCGGTGGGCAGGTCGTGGATGGAACCCGAAACCCTTATAGCGTTTCCGCCTCGGACGGAATCGCCATGGCCTGCCTGTCGCTTGCGGCAAGCGGCCCCGGAGCGGTTCCGGCCTATCGTCGGGGCGCGCGCTCCGGTCCCGATGGCGGGCTTCCTCGACGCCGGTCGGCGCCGCCGCTCCGGGCGGCGACGCCTTGCGCCTCCCCGGCTTGAATTCGGCCGCGCGCGCCGTCACGATGCGGCTCGTCCATCGTCCTTCAGTCCGGGGGGAAACGCCATGAAGACGCGCGCCGCGGTTGCACACAAGGCCGGCGATCCGCTGACGGTCGGGGAGGTCGATCTCGACGGCCCCCGATCGGGCGAGGTGCTGGTCGAGATCAAGGCGACGGGCATTTGCCATACGGACGCGTTCACCCTTTCGGGGGCCGATCCGGAAGGCGTCTTCCCGGCCATCCTGGGCCATGAGGGCGCCGGCGTCGTCGTCGATGTCGGCCCCGGCGTAACGAGCCTCAAGAAAGGCGATCACGTGATCCCGCTCTACACGCCGGAATGCCGCCAGTGCGAATACTGCACCTCGGGCAAGACCAACCTCTGCCAAGCCATCCGCGTCACGCAGGGCCAGGGCGTCATGCCCGACGGATCGAGCCGTTTCTCGATCGGCGGCGACAAGGTGTTCCACTACATGGGCACCTCCACCTTCTCCAACCACACCGTGGTGCCCGAGATCGCGCTGGCGAAGGTCCGCGAGGACGCGCCGTTCGACAAGATCTGCTACATCGGCTGCGGAGTGACGACCGGCATCGGCGCCGTCATCAACACCGCGAAGGTCGAGCCGGGCAGCAACTGCGTCGTCTTCGGCCTGGGCGGCATCGGGCTGAACGTCATCCAGGGCCTGCGCCTGGTGGGCGCCGACAGGATCGTCGGCGTCGACATCAACCCGAAGCGCGAGGCGCTGGGCCGGACGTTCGGCATGACCCACTTCGTCAATCCGGACGAGGTCGAGGGCGACCTGGTACCCTATCTGGTCGACCTCACCGGGGGCGGCGCCGACTACAGCTTCGAATGCATCGGCAACGTCGCGACCATGCGCCAAGCGCTCGAATGCGCGCACAAGGGCTGGGGCGAGTCCGTCATCATCGGCGTCGCGCCGGCCGGCGCGGAGATCTCGACCCGCCCGTTCCAGCTCGTGACCGGGCGCGTCTGGCGCGGCACGGCCTTCGGCGGCGCCAGGGGCCGCACCGACGTGCCGAGGATCGTCGACTGGTACATGGACGGCAAGATCGCCATCGACGACATGATCACCCACACCATGCCGCTCGATGACATCAACGACGCCTTCCATCTGATGCACGAGGGCGAGTCGATCCGCTCGGTCGTGGTCTACTGACCGTGGCGGCGATCGAAACCGTCTCGGAGAACCGCTGCCACGGTGGAATCCAAGGCGTCTACAGCCACCTGTCGGCCGAGATCGGCCTCCCGATGCGCTTCGCCGTCTACACGCCGCCCGCGGCGAGGAACGGCAAGGCGCCGGTGCTGTTCTACCTTTCGGGCCTGACCTGCACGGAAGAGAACTTCACCGTCAAGGCCGGCGCCCAGCGTCTGGCCGCAGAGCACGGTTTCTTCGTGGTGGCTCCCGACACGAGCCCCCGCGACACCGGGATCGCGGGCGAGGACGACGACTGGGCCTTCGGGACCGGCGCGGGCTTCTACCTCGACGCCACGGCCGAACCCTGGTCGCGCCACTACCGGATGGAAAGCTACGTCGCGAAGGAGCTTCCCGGCGTCGTCTTCGGCGCGTTCGCCGCCGACGAGGAACGGATGGGCGTGTTCGGGCATTCCATGGGCGGCCACGGCGCCCTTTCGCTGGCGCTGAAGAACCCCGGACTGTTCCGCTCCGTCTCGGCCTTCGCGCCGATGAACTCGCTGATGGGCTGCGAACCGGGCGTCGCCGCGCTGACCGGCTATCTGGGCGAGGACCGGGAGGCGTGGCGGCGTCACGACGTGGTGGACCTGATCGAATCGGGCCACCGCTGTCCGACCATCCTGGTCGACCAGGGCGCGGACGACGAGTTCCTGCCCAACCTGCTGCCGGACAGGCTCCGGGCGGCATGCGAGGCCGCGGGCCAGCCGCTCACGCTCAACATGCGCGAGGGCTACGACCACAGCTATTGGTTCGTGCAGAGCTTCATGGCGGACCATTTCGCCCACCACGCCGAGGCCCTTCGCGCCCGATCCGCCCGGGACCGCTCCGGCCCGCCGTCGTCAAGCCCTTGAAAAAGGGAGACAATCCACCATATCGATGACGCCGGCGCCGTTCGGACCGGCGCGACGACGGTCCACGCGCGGGCCTTCCAGGCCGCGCGTTTCCCCGCCGTCCCCGTCCGCTCGCTCGAGAAGAGGAGTCGCGACATGACCCGCCTTTCCGTCTTCGACAGCCCGCTGCTGCTCGGCTTCGACCGCGTGGAGCGCATGCTCGACCGCATCGCCAAGGCGTCGGACGACGGCTATCCGCCCTACAACATCGAGCAAACCGGCGAGCAGGGCCTGCGCATCACGCTGGCCGTCGCCGGGTTCTCGATGGACGAGTTGTCGGTGACCGTCGAGGACAACCAGCTCGTCGTCCGCGGCAAGCAGGTCGATCACGAGGACGGTCGCGTCTATCTCCACCGCGGCATCGCCGCGCGCCGGTTCGTGAAGACGTTCCTGCTGGCCGAAGGCGTCGAGGCGGTCGACGCCACGCTCGCAGGCGGCCTGCTGCATGTCGATCTGGAACGCCCCGCGCCCGAGACGCGCCGGCGCACGATCCGGATCAAGCAGGACGCCCGGGACCGGGACCCGGAACGCATCGTCGAGGGCCGGGCCGAGCGGGCATGACCGCCGCGGAGCCCGCCGCCCGGAGGTGAAGGAGGAAGACCGATGCACGAGAACGACAGGACGGCCGCGCGCCCCGCCGAGGGGCTCGGCATGGAAGCGTTCGCCGCCCTGGGCGCGCCGAACCTGGCCTTCGTCGGCCCGGTCGAGACCGAGCGGGGCCGCGCCTTCGGAATCCATGCCGCCGACGGCAAGCTGCTCGCCGTCGCGGCCTCGCGCGAGTTGGCCTTCGCCGCCGCGCGCCAGCACGACCTGGAGCCGGTCGGCGTCCATTGACCGGAGCGGGCTCGTCCGGTCCCTTGCGCCCGTCCCGGCCGCCGCGCGGTCGCACGGGGGCGGCAGGGAAGATGTGACTTCGTGGCGCGATCCCCATAGTCTGGAGCGGTGCCCGCGGCCTTCCGGGGAGGCGCCTTCCATGACTGCAAACGCTACGAAACGTCAGTTCCTCCGGTCCGTCGGCGGGGCGGCCGGAGCCGCCGCCGTCTACCGCGCCATGGACGCGCTCGGAATGCTGGGACCGGGCGAGGCGCAGGCGTCCGCGCTCGACCTGCCGCCGGGATCGGGCGCCGGGAAGAGCGTCGTCGTCCTGGGCGCCGGCGTCTCCGGCATGGCCGCCGCGTACGAACTGTCGAAGGCCGGCTACGGCTGCACGGTCCTGGAAGCGACCGCTCGCGCCGGGGGGCGCAACCTGACGGCGCGCGCAGGGGACGCGATCGAGGAGACCGACAGCCGTCAAACGGTCTGCTACGACGACGCGGACCATCTCTACGCCAATCTCGGTCCGGCCCGCATCCCCTATCATCACCGAACCGTCCTCGGCTATTGCCGGGAGTTCGGAGTCGACCTCGAGGTCTTCACCAACGACAACCGCGCCGCCCTGTTCCACAACGAGGGCCGCTTCGGCGGCCGGCCGGTGGCGGCCCGGCGCGTCATGACGGATCTGCGTGGCTACATCGCCGAATTGCTCGCCAAGGCGGTGAACCGCGAGGCTCTCGACGACGTGCTGGGCGCCGAGGACAAGGAGCGGATCCTCGACATGCTCGTGCGTTTCGGCGCGCTGGAGGAGAAGGATCTTCTTTACAAGGGCTCGAACCGCGGCGGCTACCGGGACGCGCCCAACGCGGGCCTCCTGGCCGGGGAGGCGAACGATCCCCTGGACTTCGGCGAGCTGCTGCGAGCCGACTTCTGGCGCTACAAGCTCCACTTCAGCCACTTCCTGAACCAGAACCCGACCCTGTTCCAGCCTGTCGGCGGAATGGACGCCATCCCCCGGGCGTTCGAGGCGCGCGTCGGGCGTTCGATCCGATACTCCAGCCCGGTCAGGGAGATCCGGAAAACCAGCGGCGGCGTCCGCGTCGTCCATGCGGACGGGCCGGGCGGCGACCTGAAGGCCGTCGAGGCGGACTTCGCGGTCTGCGCCGTCCCCGCCACGGTTCTCAAGGACATTCCCAACGACTTCTCGCCCGAGACGCGGGCCGCGATCGAAGGGGTGGAGTTCGTCGAAGCGGTCAAGGTCGGCTTCCAGGCCCGACGGCGTTTCTGGGAGGAAGACGCGGCCATCTACGGCGGCATCTCATGGACCGACCGGGACATCACGCAGATCTGGTATCCGTCCCAAGGCTATCACCGCGCCAAGGGCGTCGTGATGGGCGCGTACATCTGGGACAAGGAACCCGGCCTGCGTTTCACGGCCATGTCCCCGGCCGACCGTCTCGATGCGGCGGTCGCCGAGGGCGAGCGACTCCACCCCGGATACGGGAAGGAGATGGAGTGCGGGGTCAGCCGGGCGTGGCTCAAGGCGCCGTTCCAGAAAGGGGGCTGGCCGCGGGGATACGAGCCGCCGGAGGCGCTTCGCAGGCCCGACGGGGCGATCCATTTCGCCGGGGACCAGGTCACGGCCCTGCCCGGGTGGCAGGAGGGCGCCGTCCTCGCCGCCCACGCGGCGGTGGACGCCATCCACCGGCGGGCCGCGGGTTCCGGGGGCTGAAACCGCGCCCCGCCCCGGGTGGGGCGGATTGTCCCGGAGGCGCGGCCGTCGGCTCGTGGAGCAGGCGACGACCGACAGCCCAGACCGTCGCTCCCCGCATTCCAAAGACGACGGGAAGGACCTATAGTACGGCCATGACGCGGACGGCGACCATCGTTTACGACACCCATGCGGCGGTGCGCAGGCTGGCGGAAACGGGTATGCCCGAGCGTCAGGCCGAGGGCGTGGTGCGCGAGCAGGCGCTTCTGCTCGAGCACAACCTCGCGACGAAGGCCGACATCGAGGGCCTGCGCCAGGGAACCCAAGCCGATATCGAAGTCCTGCGTCAGGAAACCAAGGCCGACATCGATGCCCTGCGCCAGGAGACCAAGGCGAACATCGATGCCCTGCGCCAGGAGACCAAGGCGAACATCGAAATCCTGCGCCAGGAGACCAAGACGAACATCGAAATCCTGCGCCAGGGAACCAAGGCCGATATCGAAGTCCTGCGCCAGGAGACCAAGACGAACATCGAAGCCGCGAAGAACAGCCTCGTGATGTGGATGGTCGGCGTGGGCCTCGGTGTCGCGGCCCTGGTCATCGCCGCTTCCGAACTGCTGTAACCGCGTGGACAGTTCCGCGCGGCGGCGAGGTCCTTCCGGACCCTTGCGCCCGCTCCGGCGGGGGCGGATAGTCCGCGCCCTGTGCGGAGAGTCGAGGCGGCGTTGGGTTCTTTCCGGCTTCGTGAAAGCGTCGGTCGCGCCCGGTGAGGGACCGCCCCGTTCTCGGCGTCGCCTACGCCAACGCGGCGATGCTCGCCTATGTCGTCCACGACAGCAGCATCAAGGCGCTCGCGACCGAACTGCCGGTCCTGCAGTCGCAGTTCGTCCGCGCCGCCATCGTCTTCGCCGGCGCGGTCGCAATCCTCGTCCTGACGGGGCGGACGCGCTCGATACGCCCGAGGCGTCCGGGCCTCATCGCGTTTCGCGGTTTCGCGGGGCTCGTCAGCTTCGGCCTCTACTTCCTGTCGCTGACCCACCTGTCGCTCGTGGACGCCTACGCCCTGTTCCTCACGGGGCCGATGATGATCGCGCTCCTGGGCGCCCTGATCCTCAAGGAAAAGCTCGGCGCCCTGGGCTGGGCGGCCCTCGTTCTCGGGTTCGCCGGCGTGGTCGTGCTGCTGCGGCCCGGGTTCGGGACCTTCTCGGTCTGGGGCCTCGCCGTGCTGGGCGCGTCGAGCATCTACGCCCTGTCCATGGTCGCGACCCGGGAGATGACCCGGACCGACGACAGCCTCACCATCGTCGGCTGGGCGGCCCTGTTCACGGTCGTCGTCCTCCTGCCGTTCCAACCCTTCCTCTGGGTGGCGCCCGATCCCGCCGGGCTCGCCCTCATGTTCGGGCTCGGCGTCACCGCGATGGCCGCCCAGGCCCTGACCACGCAGGCCTACGCCCATGCCCCCACCGGGATCGTCGCTCCGTTCGACTACGTGGCGCTGATCTACATCAGCCTCATAAGCTGGCTCGTCTTCGGCCAGCCGCCCGACTGGCTGACCGCGGCGGGCGCGCTGCTGCTCGTCGCGAGCGGCCTGATCGTCCTGCGCGAGGCGCGCAGGACCTGAAGAGCGCCGCCGCGTCGCACGGGAACGCGTGGGTCACGCCGCCGCGAAACGCTCTACCCCGATCCGCCCGGCGCGGTCGCGGGCCTGCCGGATATCCCAGGCCGTCTGCATCTCCAGCCAGGTTTCGGACGTCGAGCCGAAGGCCCTTCGACAGCCTTGTCGCCATCTCCACCGAAATCCTCGCGCGCCCGTTCACCGACTCGGAAAGCGCCTGGCGCGTGACGCCCGGTCCTTCGGCGGCCCGCGTCACGCCCAGGCCCGAGGGTTCGAGGCATTGCCGCTTCACGATGCCGCCCGGACGCGGCGGGTTATGCATCCCCATGTCCGACCTTCTCGGCGATAGTCCACGCAGTCCGCATCGACCGCCACGTTGTCCTCGAACCGGAACGTCACGCGCCAGTCGCCCGATGCCGAAACCGCATAACGACCCTTCGGTTCATGCGGGCGGAACCCCGGCAGGTTCATGCCTTCCGGCCCTCGGCTGAGATCGAGCGCCGCCAGGATGTCCCGCGACCTTTCGACATACGCCGGCGCCACGCGCCGGATCGTCCGGCCCTCGTAGAACGCCTTCAGTCCGCGACGCCGGAACGATGCGATCGTCGCGCGCAATCCATTTTGTCGCCTGTCAAATGACGATTCGCAACCCGACTCCCGCCGGCCTGCGATCCGCGCCTCATGGCGCCTCGGCCGCCGGCAGACGCACGACGAACCGCGCCCCCTCGGGCCTGTCGGGGTCGGCGCCCAGATTGCCGGCCCCGACGGCGCCGCCATGGGCCTCGACGATCTGCCTCGAGATGCTCAAGCCCAGGCCCGAATGCGTGCCGAACTTCTCGCCTTCGGGCCTGTCGCTGTAGAAGCGGGTGAAGATGGCCTCCTCCCTGCCGGCCGGAATGCCGGGGCCCCGATCCGACACCGTCACCTCGATCCAGCGTCCTTGACGCCGGCAGCCGATCGTGACCGTTCCGCCGGCGGGGCTGAAGGACCGCGCGTTGTCCAGGAGGTTGCGCATCACCTGGACGAGGCGGTCCTCGACGCCGTCGACCGTGAACCGCCCCGCGGGCCGGCCGCGGTCGAGGTCGGGACCGAGCTCGAGATGGGGGCCGTCCTCGCCCCAGGTCGCCGCCAGCACCGTCGCCAGGGACTCGAGCAGCCCTCCGATGTCGACGGGCCCGGCCGTGGCGCGGTTCAGCTCGGCGTCGAGCCTGGAGGCGTCGGAGATATCGGTGATGAGCCGGTCGATGCGGCGAAGGTCCTCCGTCGCGATGCGCAACAGCGTGTCGCGCCGCTCGTCGTCCTCGATCTTCGGCAGGATCTCGGTCGCGCTCTTGAGCGACGACAGCGGGTTCTTGATCTCGTGGGCGACGTCGGCGGCGAACTGCTCGGTCGCGACCGTGCGCTGCTCCAGCGCGCGGGTCATGTCGATCAGGGCGCGGGACAGCTCGCCGATCTCGTCGCCGCGCCCGCCGAAGTCCGGGATCGAGCCGGCCTTGCCGAATCCGAAGCGCACATCGTCGGCCGCCTCCGCCAGCCGTTTCACCGGGCGGGCGATCGTGCCCGCAAGGTAGATCGACAGGAGCACGGTGGCCGCGAAGGCGATCAGCGCGAGGACCAGAATGTCGCTCCGCGCCTCCCGCAGTTCGGTTTCGACATCCTCGAGCGTCGACGACAGGAGCAGCGCCCCCTGGACCTGGCGGTAGTGGCTGACCGGCACCGCGACGGTGAGGATCAGGCCGTCCCGGCCGGCGTCGCGCAGGGCGTGGCCGGTCCCGCCGGCGAGCGCCGCGCCGAGCTCGGAATAGTCCGCCGCCGCCTGCTCGGCGCGCTCGACATAGGGTTCGTATTCGCCGAAGGCCGGCGCGATGCCCAGCACGATCCGGTCGACCCTTCGCAGCCAGCGGTCGAGCTCGGATTCGTCGCCGGGCGGCGGCAGCGCCTCGGCCTGGACGAGCCCGCCGACGCCCAGGAGCTCCCGGCTGTCGGCGATCATCTCGCCCGTCGCATGGAACAGGCGCGCGCGGACCCCGACGCCGATCACCAGTCTGCGGATCAGCGAGCGCGCCTGGGTTTCCATGATGTGGGTGAGGGGGGGCTGCGTGGCGTCGTCCCGGCCGACGGCGACGACGGTTTCGCCCAGCGCGCCCGCGATGACCTCGCCGTGGGTCGACAGCGAGTCGATCTTCGCGGCGATCAGCCCCTCGCGGTAGTTGTCGAGGTAGAGGACGCCGGCGACGAACAACGCCAACGGCGCCAGATTGATGGCCAGCAGCTTCCGCGTGAGCGACGAGGCCGGCCGACGGTCGGCCGGATCCTTCCCGGTCCCGGCCGCGTCCGCCGCGCGGCCGTCGCCGTGCGAAGCCTCCTCGAAACCGGTCGGACGCGGTTCACGCCTCCTTGTACCGGTAGCCGACGCCATAGAGGGTTTCGATCTGCGCGAAGTGTTCGTCGACCGACCGGAACTTCTTGCGGATGCGCTTGATGTGGCTGTCGATCGTCCGGTCGTCGACATAGATGTTGTCGTCATAGGCCGCGTCGAGGAGTTGGTCGCGGCTCTTCACATGGCCCGGACGCTGGGCGAGCGACCGCAGGATGAGGAACTCCGTGACCGTCAGGGTCACGTCGCCGTCCTTCCAGGCGCAGCGATGGCGCGCCGGATCGAGCACGAGGTCGCCGCGCGCGATGGGCGGCTCGTCCTCGTCGTCCTCGTCCCGCATGCCCGACGCCAGCGCCATGCGCCGCAGCACGGCGCGGATCCGTTCGGTGAGCAGACGCAACGAGAACGGCTTGGTGATGTAGTCGTCGGCGCCCATGCGCAGCCCGAGCGCCTCGTCCGTCTCGTCGGTGAGCGACGTCAGGAAGATCACCGGCAGGTCGAGGTCGCGGCGCAGGCGGGCCAGGAGCTCCATGCCGTCCATCTTCGGCATCTTGATGTCGAGGACCGCCAGATCCGGCGGCGCGCCGGCGATCGCGCGCAGGGCCTCGACGCTGTCGGAATAGCAATCGACCTTGTAACCCTCGGCTTCGAGGGCCATCGAGACCGAGGTCAGGATATTCCGGTTGTCGTCGACGAGTGCGATGGTCTGGCTCACGGGAACGAAGCTCGCGCGGATCGTCGGGGAACGGGTGGCAAGCATCAGTCTAGCACCCCCATGGACGGAGTTGGAATCGGCGCCCCTTGCGCCTCGAGGTCGGTGTGGCCGCGGATCGGGGCGGGACCGTGGCCGAAGCGGGGCCACTTGCGGGCGCGCGCCAGCGGTCGCGGCGCGACCGTCCGGGTTGTCGGACGGATTTCCAACCGGGTGGGGCGATTCCCACATCGCGCGCCGATTCGGCTCTTGCCTTGCCTCGATCCATGGGCTTTGAATCGTCCGGTTCCGGGACGGTTCGGCGGGGATTCCGTTCCGCCGCCGAGACTGGACGGCCGGGGGGCGAAGCGGACATGGCGATCCATGGACCGGTCCACAGTTCCGTTGGGCTGGACACTGTCGGGTTGGCCGATCTGGCCGACGAGCACTGGAACCTCGAGACGGCCGGGCTTTACGAGCACGCCCTCGTCAACGGCGAAGGCGGCCTCGCCGCCGACGGTCCCCTGGTCGTGCTGACCGGCCTCCACACGGGCCGGTCCGCCAACGACAAGTTCATCGTCCGCGATCGCGTCACCGCCGATGCGGTCGACTGGGGCAAGGTCAACGTCGCGATGGAGCCCGGCGATTTCCAGACCCTCAAACGACGCATGCTGGCCTACTACCGGGGCCGGCCCGCCTTCGTTCAGGACCTTCATGGCGGCGCCGACCCCGATTTCCGCGTGAAGGTCCGCGTCGTGACCGAACAGGCTTGGCACAGCCTGTTCTCCAGCCATCTTCTCATCGTGCCGCCGGCGGCCGAACGCCGCGACTTCGCGCCCGATTTCACGATCCTCCAGGCGCCGGGATTCCTGGCCGATCCCGAGACCGACGGTTGCCGCTCGCGGACCGTGGTCGCCCTGGACTTCACCGAGCGGCTCGTCCTGATCGCGGGCACATCCTATGCCGGCGAGATCAAGAAGTCGGTCTTCTCGATCCTCAACTTCCTGCTGCCGCCGCGCGACGTCTTGCCCATGCACTGCTCGGTCAATGTCGGCGGGGCCGGGGATTCGGCCGTGTTCTTCGGCCTGTCCGGGACCGGCAAGACGACGCTTTCGGCCGACCCCAACCGCGCCCTGGTCGGCGACGACGAGCATGGCTGGGGCGACAACGGCCTGTTCAACTTCGAGGGCGGCTGCTACGCCAAGGCGATCCGGCTCTCGGCCGGGGCCGAGCCCGAGATCTTCGCGGCCACGCGGCGCTTCGGGACGGTCCTGGAGAACGTCGTGATGGACCCGTTGACGCGCCGGCTCGACCTCGACGACAACCGCTACACCGAGAACACGCGGGCGGCCTATCCGCTGGATTTCATCCCGAACGCCTCGCCCACCGGCCATGCCGGCCACCCCGCCAACGTCGTGATGCTGACCGCCGACGCCTTCGGCGTCCTGCCGCCGATCGCCAAACTGTCGACCGCGCAAGCGATGTACCACTTCCTTTCTGGCTACACCGCGAAGATCGCGGGCACGGAGACGGGCTTGGGCGACGAGCCCCGGGCGACGTTCTCGACCTGCTTCGGCGCGCCCTTCATGCCGCGCCATCCCTCGGTCTACGCCCGTATGCTGGCCGACAAGATCGGCAAGCACGGGTCCGACTGCTGGCTGGTCAACACCGGCTGGTCCGGCGGCGCCTACGGCGTGGGCCGGCGCATGTCGATCCGCCACACCCGGGCGCTGCTGAACGCCGCCCTCGACGGCAGCCTCGCCCGGGCGAGACTGCGCCGGGACGACAACTTCGGCGTCTTGGTGCCCGAAGCCTGTCCCGATGTCCCCGCCGACGTGCTCGACCCGCGCGCGACATGGTCCGACAAGGGCGCCTACGACAATCAGGCCCGCGACCTGTGCGGCCGTTTCCACGAGAACTTCGAGGTCTTCACGAACTGCGTCGACCGGCGGGTGCGCGACGCCGGCCCGCGCATGGCGGCCTGAGACGGACCCGTCGTCGAGTGGGTCGCGCCGGAGCGAGACCGCGGGCGAGGGTCCCGTTCGGACGGATGCGAGGCGCGGCGGTCCGGGCGAGGCGGAACGAGGCGGCCTCCCGCTGAACCGCGCGAAAGGAGGGGGAGGATGGGAGCGGCTCACGTCACGGTGACCGTTCGCAACCCGGCCGAACCGGAGAGATGCCGGGAAGGGCTTTTCCTTGTCGACACGGGCGCGACCGCCTGCACGCCTGCCTCAAGTTCGAGATGAGGCCGATGGACATCCGCAAGCCCTCGGTCGCCTCGGTGCGGGGCTACGCGGTGGGCGGCGGCTGCGAGCTCGCCATGTTCTGCGACCTCACGATCTGCGGACGGTCCGCGAAGTTCGGCGAGCCGGAAATCCGCTTCTCGGACGCCGGCCCGGCGATGGGCATGCCCTTCGTCGTGGGCCACAAACGCGCCCGCGAGCTGCTCTACATGGGCGACCTGATCGACGCCGAGACGGCGCTGGCCTGCGGCATGGTAAACCGGGTCGCGCCCGACGACGAACTCGAGGAGGCGACGCGGAAGCACGCGGAGCGTCTGGCGCTGGTCGACCCGGAGGCGCTGACCGGAACCAAGCTCGCCCTTCGCCGCGGCCTCGAGGCCGCGGGCGTGCGCGTCGCGCCGCGCGCGGGCGTGGACGTGCTGGCCCCCATGTACGCGGCCAGGACCGAGAGCGGCGCGGTGTTCGAGGAAATCGTGAAGAAGGTGGGGCTCGGCGCGGCGCTCGAGTAGCGCCACGGCCAGTTCGGGGACTGACCGCGGAGCCCGCGACGCAGAGCGCCGGCCCCATCCGGGGCCGGCGCTCTTCCGTCGTCTCCGCGCGGGGGCTGACCGCCGCCCGCCGGGTCAGGCGAGCGACAGGTTGTCGGCGGCGCTGCGGCCGTCGCGCCCGGGAACGATCTCGAAGCTGACCTTCTGGCCTTCCTGAAGAGCCCCGAGCCCGGCGCGCTCGACGGCGCTGATGTGAACGAACACGTCCTTGCCGCCCTCGTCGGGGGCGATAAAGCCGTAACCTTTCGTGGCGTTGAACCACTTGATGATACCCGTCTGCATGGGAACACACGTCTCCTTGGTGCCGCGGCGGCGGGCCGCCGCGGGTCGTTGGCGAACATCGGAGCGATGGATAGGGACTGCCGGAGTTCACCGGCGTTCGCGCGTGAGCGCTCGCAACCCGCTTGGGCGACAGACCGAACCGTCCATCCGACGGCGCGGACTGTGGAACGGACCGGCGGGAAAATCCAGCGAAATCGTGCGGACCGCCGAGGACGGACGCGCGTCAGTGCGCCTCGTTCCAGGTGCGTCCGGCGCCGGTGTCTACGGTGAGCGGCACGGAGAGGCGGGCCGCGCCTTCCATCACGGCCTTCGCGCAGGCGGCCGTCGCCTCGGCCTCGTTCTCGGGGACCTCGAACAGCAGCTCGTCGTGGACCTGGAGCAGCATCCTGGCCCCGAGGCCGGCCTCGCGCAGCGCGCCGGGTACGCGGATCATGGCGCGCTTGATGATGTCGGCGGCCGAACCCTGGAGCGGGGCGTTGATCGCGGCGCGCTCGTAGAACCCGCGGGTCGAGGGGTTGCGGTCGTTGATGCCGGGCACATGGCACTTCCGTCCGAACAGCGTGGTGACACGGCCCGTCTCCCTGGCGCTCTTCCTCGTGCGGTCCATGTAGTCGCGGATGCCGGGGTAACGCTCGAAATAGGCGTCGATGTAGTCGCGCGCCCGGTCGCGGCCGATGCCGAGCTGCCGCGCGAGGCCGAAGGCGCTGATGCCGTAGACGATGCCGAAATTGATCGCCTTGGCGTTGCGCCGGGTCATCGGGTCCATCCGGTCGAGCGGGACCCCGAACACCTGGCTCGCGGTCATGGCGTGGATGTCGAGGCCGTCGTGGAAGGCCTGCTTCAGGGCGTCGATGCCGGCGACATGCGCCAGGAGCCTGAGCTCGATCTGGGAGTAGTCGGCCGAGAGCAGCAGGTTGCCGGGCTCGGCCACGAAGGCGTCGCGGATGCGCCGGCCTTCCTCCGTGCGGATCGGGATGTTCTGCAGGTTGGGGTCCGACGAGGCGAGACGGCCCGTGGACGCCACGGCCATCGAGAACGAGGTGTGGACCCGGCCCGTCCGCGGGTTGATCTGCTCGACCAGCGCGTCGGTGTAGGTGCTCTTGAGCTTGGCGAGCTGGCGCCAGTCCAGCACCTTCCGCGGCAGCGCGTGGCCCTGGGCGGCGAGCCCCTCCAGCACGTCCGCCCCGGTCCCGTAGGCCCCCGACTTGCCTTTCCTGCCGCCCTCGATCCCCATCTCGTCGAACAGCACCTCGCCCAGCTGCTTGGGCGAGCCGATGGCGAAGGGACGGCCGGCGAGATCGTGGATCTCCTTCTCGAGCGCCTGGATGCGCCCGCCGAACTCGTCCGACATGCGCTCCAGCTCGGTCCGGTCGACCTTCACGCCCGCCTGCTCCATCTCCGCGACGACAGGGATCAGGGGGCGTTCGATCGTCTCGTAGATCCGCGTCGCGCGCTCGGGCGCCAGCCGCGGCTTCAGCGCGCGCCACAGCCGCAAGGCAACGTCGGCGTCCTCGGCGGCGTAGTCGCGGGCGCGGTCGAGCGGCACGAGATCGAAAGTGACCTGGTTCTTGCCGCTTCCGGCGACCTCCTTGTAGGGAATGGTCGCGCGGTTCAGGAACAGCCGGGCCAGCGTGTCCAGCTTCTGGTCGTGCTTGCCGCCCTCCAGACAGTGGGACAGCAGCATGGTGTCGTCGACCGGCGCGACCGGCATGCCCGCGCGGGCGAGGACCACGCTGTCGTACTTGATGTTGTGGCCGACCTTGAGCACGGCCGGGTCGGCCAGCATCGGCGCCAGCAGCGCGCGGGCCTCGTCGAGCGGAATCTGCGCGGGCGTGTCCGAGAGCGCGTCCGGCGCGCGGTGGTCCAGCGGGACATAGCAGCCGTCGCCCGGCGCCGTGGACATCGAGACGCCGACCAGGCGGGCGCTCATCTCGTCGACGCTCGTCGTCTCGGTGTCGACGGCGACGACCCCGGCCCGCGCCGCCTCGGCGACCCGGCGTTCCAGCGAGGCCCGGTCCTGGACCAGCTCGTAGCCGCCCGCCCGACCGGGCGCCGCCGCCGTGGGCGCGTCCCCGGCGCCGCCCCTCCGGTCGAGCCAGGCCTCGACGCGGGCGGTCACGGCGCGGAACTCCTGGGAGCGGAGGAACCCGAGAAGGGAGTCCGGCTCCGGATCGCGCCGCGCCAGCCGTTCCAGACCGCCCTCCAGGGGCACGTTCCGGTCGAGCGTGACGAGCCGCTTGGAGATGCGCGCGTCCTCGGCGTGCTCGATCAGCATCGCGCGCCGTTTGGGCTGCTTGATCTCGCCGGCGCGCTCCAGCAGCGTCTCGAGGTCGCCGTATTCGGCGATGAGCTGGGCGGCGGTCTTGACGCCGATGCCCGGCACGCCCGGCACGTTGTCGGTCGCGTCGCCCGCGAGCGCCTGGACCTCGATCACCTTGCCGGGGGCGACGCCGAACTTCTCGAGGACCTCGGCCTCGCGGATCTCCCGGTTCCTGAGACTGTCGAGCATGACGACGCCGTCGCCGACGAGCTGCATCAGGTCCTTGTCCGACGAGACGATCGTGACCTCGGCGCCCGCCTCGGTCGCCATCCTCGCGTAGGTCGCGATGATGTCGTCGGCCTCGTAGCCCTCGACCTCGACGACCGGCAGGTTGAAGGCCAGGGCGGCCTCGCGGATCAGCGGGAACTGCGGCACGAGCTCCTCGGGCGGATCGGGCCGGTGGGCCTTGTAGGCCGCGTAGATCCCGTTGCGGAAGGTCTTCGAGCCGTGGTCGAGCACGCAGGCGACGCGGTCGGCGTCCATGCCGTCGATGAGCTTCAGGATCATGTTGCAGAAGCCCATGACCGCGTTGACCGGCGTGCCGTCCGACCGCGTCATCGGCGGGAGCGCGTGGAAGGCCCGGAAGATGAACCCGGAACCGTCGATCAGCGTGACATGTCTGGGGGCGTCGGCCATGGCGCCAGCCTAGAGCGTTTCCGCGCAGCGCGGAAACGCTCCGGCCCCCTTCGATACGCGGCCTCGCCGCTACCCGGGGCAAGGGGTGTTCGTGGGTGGAGGCAGGGCGCGAATCCCCTCGTCCCGAGGTGGCGCGCCAGCGCCGTGTCGAGGGACGGCCTCGATAGGCGTCAGCCGGCGGTCTCGTCTCCGTCCGCGCCGCCCTTGAAGCCGGTCCAGACGAAGCGCCGGTCGCAATAGCCGCAGTCGACGGCGCCATGGGCGTGGAGATCGTAGTAGACGCGCGGGTGCCCCAGCGCGCCGCCGTCGCCGTCGCAGCAGACCTTGGGGCTGTCGGTTTCGATGACCTCGGGAGGATCGATGGGCATGGCGTCTGGCCTCCGGGCGGGATGATACGGCTCGCGCTCGCGCGTGCAATGGCCATGACGCCCGGCCGCCTTCCGGCCGCCGGGGCGACGGTCCATAATCCGCGGGCCGAACGACGAAGGACCCGCCGTCATGCTCCCGACCCGCCGCTCCGCGGAGGCCGGCCGCCGCCGCGGCGAAACCGCGCCGTGACCGGGCGTTACCGCTGCCAGATCTCGTCCCCGATCGGCGAGGTCTGGATGGTCGTCGCCGGGGACGTGCTGGAGCTGCTCGATTTCGCGGACGACAACGGCAGGCTCGAGGGCATGATGGCGCGCCGCTGGCCCGGCGGCCTGCCGTTCGAGAGCGAGGACGCCAGCGGGATCGCCGCCGCGCTCGACGCCTACTTCCGGGGCGACTTCCAGGCGATCGGGGATGTCCCCGCGAAACCCGCGGGAACGCCCTTCCAGACGGCGGTCTGGTCGGCGCTGCGCTCCATTCCCCTGGGCGAGACCGTCTCCTACGGCGAGCTCGCCCGGCGGGTCGGCCGGCCCCGCGCCGTGCGCGCCGTGGGCGCGGCGAACGGACGCAATCCCGTTTCGGTCGTGCTGCCCTGCCATCGCGTGATCGGCGCCGACGGCTCCCTGACGGGTTACGGAGGCGGCCTCGCCCGCAAGGCCTGGCTCCTGGAGCACGAGGGCGCGTCCCTCCCGGGCCGTTGAACGGGCCGGCGGCCCCGCCGCCTTGTTCCGCCCCGCGAAAGGCCCTAGGGTCCGCGTCTTCGGGGTCCCGTAGCTCAGCCGGATAGAGCGCTGCCCTCCGAAGGCAGAGGTCACAGGTTCGAATCCTGTCGGGACCGCCATGCCCGCCCGTCCGAAGGGGAGAAGGCGGACCGGAGCCGACGGCGCCGGACTACGCCCGCCGGCGTGTCCCGATCGCCTCGCCGAACGCCCGGAACAGGGCGCGGTTCACCGGGTTGGTCTGCGGGTCGTGCTCGGCATGCCACTGGACGCCCAACGCGAAACCCGGCGCGCCGGCGATGCGGATGGCTTCGATCGTGCCGTCCTCCGCCACGCCCTCGACGACGACGCGGTCCCCCGGCTCCAGGATGCACTGGCCGTGGAGTGAGTTGACGCGGATCGTCTCCCGGCCGAAAAGCCGCGCGAAGACGCCGCCGGACACGAGACGGACCTCGTGGCGGTCCGCGAAGACGACCTCCGGATCGGGATGGATTTCCCCGTTCTCCAGCCGCGCCGCCCGGTGGTTCATGCGTCCGGGCAACTCGCATGTTTCCGGATGCAGGGTGCTCCCGAAGGCGACCGCCATCTCCTGGACGCCGCGGCACAGGCCCAGGATCGGCACGCCTCGCGCGACGCAGGCCCTCGCCACCGGAAGCGCCACCGCGTCCCGGTCCTCGTCGTAGGGTTCGTGGCTCGGATGGGGTTCGACACCGAAATGGGTCGGATGGACGTTGGCGCGCGCGCCCGTCAGCAGGACGCCGTCGACGGCGTCGAGCAGCGCCCCGATACCCGTGATGTCGGGCGCGCCCGCGAAGATCAGGGGCAAGGCGCCGGCGACATCCGTCACGGCGGACAGGTTCTTTTCCCCGGCCCACTGCGCGGCGTATCGATCGCCGAGGAGATATCGGGATCCGATGACGCCGACCAAGGGCTTCGACGTCATCGGGTTGGCGCCCTCTCGCACATCGTCCGCACCGGCCTCCAGACCGCCCCTCCTCGACGCGGTCCCGGCCCGCGCATGGATGGAGGGTCCGCGCCTCCGGGGTCCGCCGGCGGTTCGTAGGGCCGGACGCCTCCCGTGTCCAGATCCGGGGCGCCATTGTTCGTGGACGCCATCGCCCCGTCCGGCGGAGGACGCGTCGGCGGCCGCGGTCCCTTGGGCCGTCCGCGCAGGAAACGGGGTTGGACAGAGCGGAAAAGTGTCCTTTACTCGTCAGGGGTCCCGCCGGTCGAGGTCGGGCCAAGCCCTTGTTCTCGTTGGCGTTCTCCGCTTCGGTCGGGACCGCCATCCGGTCGGCTGCTGGAGGGAACGGACCGATGAACCGCTACGAAACGCTGATCCGCCGTCTCCGGCGGGGGGAACAGATCGTCATCGACGGCGCGACGGGCACCGAGGTGGACCGGCGTGGGGTGCCGCAGCTCGAGAACGCATGGAACGGTGGCGGCGCGCTCAGCCATCCCGAAATCGTGCGGGGGATCCACGAGGACTACATCGCCCGCGGCGCCGAGATCGTCATCTCCAACACCTTCGCGACGCACCGCCACGCCCTGCGCGACGCCGGCGTCGCCGACCGCTTCGAGGACTACAACCGGCGCGGCGTCGAACTGGCGCGCGAGGCCCGCGAACGGTCGGGCCGCGCGGACGTGCTGGTGGCGGGCGGCATGTCCTGCTGGTCGTGGACCGGGCGGCCTCCGCCGCTCGGGGAGTTGGCGTCGGACGCGAGAGAACAGGCCGCCGTCATGGCCGGGGCCGGGGCCGACCTGCTGATGCTCGAGATGATGGTCGACATCGACCGGATGCTCGTGCTGCTGGAGGCGGGCCAGGCCGCCGGCCTTCCGGTCTGGGTCGGCTTCTCGTGCCGGCCGGACGACTCAGGCTCGGTGCGCCTGTTCAACGGCGAAGCCTTGATCGACGCGCTGGCGGCCCTGGATGGCCGCGACGTGTCCCTGGTCAACATCATGCACACCGAGGTGGAGCATGTGGACGCCTGCCTCGATGTCCTGGACGGACGCTGGCCCGGGCTCGTCGGCGTTTACGCCCACACCGGCCGCGACGAGGGCGAGCGCTGGATCTTCGACGACACCATCTCGCCCGAAGACTACGCCGCCGCGGCGCGGCGCTGGCTCGACCGCGGCGTCGCCGCGGTCGGCGGCTGCTGCGGCATCCGGGTCGAGCACATCCAGGCGGTGAAGGCGGTCGCGTGAGCCTCGCGCATGGGGCCGTCGGGCTCCGCCGCGAGCGACAGGAAGGTCGGAGCGTTTCCGTGCGAGGCGGAAACGCCTAGCATCCCCGCGAGACCGGGGAGGGAGCCATGGACTACCGCGACGAGGTCTACTTCGAGGCCCAGCCCGAGCGCGAACAGCCGTTCCCGGACGAGGAGTTCGCGGCGCGCCTGACGAGGATCCGCGCGGCCATGGCCGAGGCGGAGATCGACTGCCTGTTCCTCAGTTCGCCGGAGAGCCTGTACTACGTCTCGGGCTACGTCTGCATGTGGTACCACACCGAGAGCCCGATGGAGTGGTCGGCGACCAACGGCATCGCCGTCCACGTGGACCACGACCGCTTCATCCACTTCGACACCGAGCGCGAGGCCGTCGTGGCCCGCACCTTCTCGTGCTCGAGGGACAGCCGCTACTTCCCCAAGTCGAGCTACCGCGACGGCACGGCCTTCATCGCCGAGGAGCTCAAGGCCGAGGGCTGGCTCGGAGGCAACGTCGGCCTGGAGATGTACGCCATGCGGCCCAACCGCGCCGTCTCGGACCGCTTCCAGGCGGCGTTCGAGGCCGCCGGCGCGCGGGTGATCGACGGCAGCCGCATCCTGCGCGAGGTGCGCTGGGTGAAATCTCCGGCCGAGGTCGCGTGCCTCAGGGAGGGCTGCCGCATCGCGTCGGTCGGGCTGAAGCGGGCGGCCGAGGTGCTGCGCCCCGGCGCGACCGAACTCGAGGTCCAGGGCGAGGTCGTCTGCGCCATGGCCAAGGCCGGCGGCGAGCCGCAGGCGATGATGATGCCGGTGCTTTCGGGCAAGAAATCGAACGCGGCCCACGCGCTGGCCACCCGGCGCCGGATGCGGGCGGGCGAGACCGTGGCGATCGACGTGGCGGGCGTCCACAAGCGCTACCACATGAACTGCGCCCGCACCTTCAGCCTCGGCGAGCCGGCGCCGGACGTGAAGGACGTCTGCGCCCGTTCGGCCGGCGCGATGGAGGCGGTCCGAGGTTGCCTGCGGCCGAACCTGCCGGTACGGGAGCTCAACGAGAAGGTCAGGGCCTACTACGAGGAGCAGGACCTGTGGACCAGCCGGGGCTGGATCGGCGGCTACGAGATGGGCGTCGGCTTCCTGTCGGACTGGGTCGGCCACATGGTCTACGACCCGCTTTCCGAGAAGAACGCCGACCGCCTGTTCGAGCCGGGCACGGCGGTGAACCACGAGATCCAGATCTTCATGCCGCGCCACGCGGGCCAGTTCTTCATGATCGAGAGCCTGCTGTTCGAGGACGACAAGGCGAGCTTCGCGACGCCCGACGTGCCCTACGACCTGATCGTCGTCGAATAGGCGGGCGCCGTCGGGCCGCTCGCGGCCCCACGCGGCGCGGGTTTCGCGCCGCGGCTGAAACCGGACGCGATCCGGTTTAGGATCGCTTGCCAAGGGAGGGTCCGGGCATGGCGACCTGGCTGAGGGGCGGCAGGCTCTACGATGTCGTCGAGGGCGGCTACCGGGAGGCCGACCTGAAGATCGAGCGGGGCCGCATCGCGGCGATGGGCGGGACCGGCGGCCCTTCCGCCGACGACCGCGCGATCGACGTCGCGGGAGCGTGTCTCTTCCCGGGCTTCATCGATTGCCACGTGCACCTGTGCATGCCCACCGAGGACGGCAACCCCGACGATCCCTGGGGCGGCAAGCTGCCGGGCGAGACGGCCATCTACGCCGCCCAGGCGGCCGAGCGGACCCTGATGGGCGGCGTCACGACGGCCCGCGACGTGGGCGGCTGGGACTATCACGAGATCGCCGTCAGGAACCTCATCGACCGGGGCAGGCTCAAGGGTCCCCGCCTCTATTGCGCCGGCCGGCTGCTGTCGGTCACGACCTCGACCATCGCCTACTACCGGGGCATGTACGACGAGGCCAACGGCCCCGACGAGGTCCGCGCCAAGGCCCGCAAGCAGCTCGCCATGGGCGCCGACCTCATCAAGGTCATGGCGACCGGCGCGATCACCAGCACGGAATACGAGGACGCGCGCGCGATCCAGTACCAGCTCGACGAGCTGAAGGCCGCGGTCGCCATCGCGGAGGAGAACCGCAAGCACTGCGCGGCCCACGCCCACGCCTGCGACGGCATCCGCAACGCCGCGCTGGCCGGCTGCCGCAGCGTCGAGCACGGCAGCTTCGGCGACGAGGACGCCTATGCGCTGATGGCCGAGAAGGGCACGTTCCTGGTGCCCACGGTCTGCGTCCACAGCGCGCTCCTGGCCGACAACCGGGCCAGCGCCAACCTCCTGCCCCATATCCGCGAGCGCTACGCCGCGACCGAGGACATCCATCTCGGGAACACCAGGCTCGCCAGCGACATCGGCGTCAAGATCGCCATGGGCACCGACGCCGGCACGCCCGGCAACCACCACGGCGACAACATGCAGGAGATCGAGCGCATGGTGACCGGCGCGGCGCTGACGCCCCGGGACGCGATCTTCGCGGCCACCATGGGCGGCGCCCGCCTGCTCGGGCGGGAGGAGGACCTGGGCTCGCTCGCCGTGGGCAAGCTCGCCGACGTCGTGGGTTTCGCCGCCGATCCGCTGGCGGACATCCACGCCATCCGCGACGTGCGCTTCGTCATGAAGGGCGGCGAGACCGCCCGGAACGACCTCGGCTGAGCCGGCGCGCGCCATGCCCGCCCGCCTGACGGACGCCCAGGTCGCCCGCTACCGCGAGGAGGGCCTCGTCGTTCCCGACTGGCGCCTGCCGGACGATGTGCTGCGGCGTTTGCGGGCGAACTACGGCCGGCTGATCGCCGCCAACCCCGAGACCGCGGACTTCATGGTGGGCGTCCACATCGCCGATCCCGGGCCGATGGGCGTGAAGGGCCTGCCGGAGCTCCTGGAGCCGATCCGCCTGCCCGGGATCCTCGACATGGTCGAGCAGGTCGCCGGCCCGGACCTGATCCTGTGGGGCACCACCGTGTTCGGCAAGCCGGCGGGCCGGGGCAAGGCGACGCCGTGGCACCAGGACGGCGACTACTATCCGATCGAGCCGCTGGAGACGACGACGGTCTGGGTCTCGCTCGACCGTTCGCACCCCGGAAACGGCTGCATGCGCTACATTCCGGGAAGCCACAAGGCGCGGCGGCTCTTTCCCCACCACTGGAACGGGGATCCCGGCCTCACGCTCCGGCAGGAGATCGACGCCGGACACGCGCCGGAGGAAGCGGCCCGGGACATCGTGCTGGAGCCCGGCCAGATCTCCATCCACGACGTCTACCTCGTGCACGGGTCTGCCGCCAACACGTCCGGCGAGCGCCGCGCCGGGCTCGTCTTCCGCATCATGCCGGGGACCAGCCACTACGACCGCGCGCGCGCGACCGCGAGCCCCAACCCCGGCCACGACTACTCCCGCCGCGCGCTCTTCCTCCTGCGGGGCGCCGACAGGACGGGCCGGAACGATTTCTCGATCGGGCATTGAACGCCCGGGTTCGAGCGCATGGCCATACCCCGGCGGTCCGATGCTGTTGGGCGCCCCCGCCCGTTGCTGTACGATCCGCCGACGGGACAACCGAGGGGAGGGGCCGCCATGACCGCGGGCCGAGGCATGCAGCTCTCGCGCGAGAGGCTTCTGGAAGCCTACCGCTCGATGCGCACCATCCGGGACTTCGAGGAGCGGGTGCACGAGGAGTTCGAGGCGGGAAACCTGCCGGGCTTCGTCCATCTCTACGCCGGCGAGGAGGCCTCGGCGGTGGGCGTGTGCTCCCACCTCGACGACGGCGACCGCATTTGCTCGACCCATCGCGGCCACGGCCACTCCATCGCCAAGGGCTGCGACGTCGAGGGCATGTGGAAGGAGCTCCACGGCTCGTCGGAAGGGCTATGCGGCGGCAAGGGCGGGTCCATGCACGTCGCCGACCTCTCCAAGGGCATGATGGGCGCCAACGGCATCGTCGGCGGCGGCCCGCCGCTCGCCCTCGGCGCCGCCATGGCGGCCAAGACGCTCAAGACCGGCAAGGTCGCGGTGACCTTCACCGGCGACGGCGGCTCGAACCAGGGCACCACCTTCGAGAGCATGAACTTCGCCTCGGTCTTCCGGCTGCCCGTGCTCTTCGTCTTCGAGAACAACGGCTACGCCGAGGCCACCTCGTCGTCCTGGTCGGTGGCCTGCGGCGACATCGTCAACCGCGCCCCGGCCTTCGGCATGCCGGGGACTCAGGTCGACGGCTTCGACTTCTTCTCCGTCCACGACGCGGCGGGCGAGGCGGTCGAGCGCGCGCGGTCGGGCGGCGGGCCGACGCTGATCGAGGTCAGGTTCGGCCGCTTCTACGGCCATCACGAGGGCGACAACCAGTCCTACCGGGCGGCGGGCGAGGTCGACGCGCTGCGGCGCGACCGCGATTGCCTGAAGATCTTCCGCCGGCGGGTCACGGAGGCCGGCCTCCTGGACGACGCCGGTCTCGACGCCGTCGACGCCGATGTCGCCGGCCTCATGGACCGCTGCGTCGAGGCCGCCCGCGCCGCGCCCCGGCCGACGCCGGACCAGCTCACCGCCGACGTCTACGTCTCGTACTGAGGGGGAGGGCGTCATGGCGCGCGTCATCAGCATGAGGAAGGCCATCAACGAGGCGCTCTTCCAGGTCATGGAGGAGGACCCGACCGTGATCCTGCTGGGCGAGGACATCGCCGGCGGCGAGGGCTCGCCCGGCGATGACGACGCCTGGGGCGGCGACATGGGGATCACCAAGGGCCTGCAGCCGCGCTTCGGCAAGGAGCGGGTCATGGATACGCCGATCAGCGAGTCCGCCATCATCGGGACGGCCGTGGGCGCCGCCACGAGCGGGCTGAGGCCCGTGGCCGAGCTCATGTTCGTCGACTTCATGGGCGTCTGCTTCGACCAGATCATGAACCAGGCCGCCAAGTTCCGGTACATGTTCGGCGGCAAGGCGCGGACGCCGGTGGTGATCCGCACCCAGATCGGCGCCGGCTACAACGCCGCGGCCCAGCACAGCCAGTGCCTCTATCCGGTGTTCGCGCATATCCCCGGCATCAAGTGCGTCGTTCCGTCCAGCGCCTACGACGCCAAGGGCCTCCTGATCCAGGCGGTGCGCGACGACGATCCCGTGATCTTCTTCGAGCACAAGGTGTTGTACGACGAGGTGAGGGACGACGTGCCCGAGGAGATGTACGCCGTGCCCTTCGGCGAGGCGAACATCGTGCGCGAGGGCTCCGACTGCACGATCGTCGCCATCGCCCGCATGGTGCACAAGGCCGGAGAGGCTGCGGAGGCGCTGGCCGGGGAGGGCGTCGAGTGCGAGATCGTCGATCCGCGCACGATCTCGCCGCTCGACGAGGACGCCATCCTGGAGAGCGTCGAACAGACCGGCCGGCTCGTCGTCGTCGACGAGGCCTACCCGCGCTGCAACATGGCGGCCGACATCGCCGCGCTCGCCGCCCGCGAGGCCTTCGGCGCGCTCCGGGCGCCGGTCCGGACGGTGTCGCCGCCGCACACGCCGGTGCCCTTCGCGCCGGAGCTGGAGGCCGCCTTCATCCCGAGCGCCGGGAAGATCGCGGACGCCGTGCGCCGGACCGTGGGCTACGCGGCATGACGGGCGGCCGCATCCTCGCCGTCACCGTGCCCAAGTGGGGCATGGCGATGGAGGAGGGCACGGTCACGGCCTGGCATGTCGAGGAGGGGGCGCCGGTCGCCGAGGGCGACGAGGTGCTCGACGTCGAGTCGACCAAGATCGCCAACGCGATCGAGGCCAGGGCGGGCGGCGTCCTGCGCCGCCGGGTCGCGGCCGTGGGCGCGACGCTGCCCGTCGGCGGTCTGCTCGCCGTGATCGCGGGGGAGGACGTGAGCGACGAGGAGATCGACGGCTTCGTCTCCGGCTTCGCCGTCGAGGCCGCCGCGGACGACGCGGGCGAGAGCGGGCCGGCGCTGCGGTTCGCCGACGCCGGCGGACGTCGCATCCGCCACGTCGCGCACGGCGAGGGAGGCGAACCCCTCGTTCTGGTCCACGGCTTCGGCGGCGACATGAACGCCTGGATGTTCAACCAGGCCGCGCTGGCCGCCGACCGCGCGGTCCACGCGCTGGACCTTCCCGGCCATGGCGGCTCGTCGAAGGATGTGGGCGACGGCGGGCTCGACGTCCTGGCGTCGGCCGTCGGCGCCGTCATGGACGCGGCGGACGCCGCGCGCTGCCATCTGGCCGGCCATTCGCTGGGCGGCGCGGCGGCGCTCCAGGCCGCGCTCGACCGCCCGGAGCGGGCCGCGTCGCTCACGCTCATCGCGCCCGTCGGCCTCGGCCCGGAGATCGACGGCGGCTACATCGCCGGCTTCGTCGCGGCGCGCCGGCGCAAGGAGATGAAACCCCTGGCGGAGCGGCTCTTCGCCGATCCCTCCCTCGTGACGCGCGCGTTCGTCGAGGGCCTGCTGCGGTCGAAGCGGATCGACGGCGTCGACGCGGCGCTCGCCGCCATCGCGTCCCGGCTCTTCGCGGACGGACGCCAGACGCTCGATCTGGCCGCCCGCGCCTCCGGCCTCGGTCTTCCGGTCCAGGTCCTCTGGGGCGCCGCCGACGCGATCGTCCCGGCCGCCCACGCCCGCCGTCTCGAAGGCGCGACGGTCCGCATCCTCGAGGGAGCCGGGCACATGCCCATGATGGAGAAGGCGTCGGAGGCGAACCGCCTGATCGCCGCCTTCGCGCGCTGAGACGGCGTCGCCTCGTTCCCGGACGACGATCCCGTCGCCCGCGCCGTCATCGAATCGTCAAGCCGCGCCGAGGCGGGGAACTGGTGGAGCCGAGGGGAGTCGAACCCCTGACCTCTTGAATGCCATTCAAGCGCTCTCCCGACTGAGCTACGGCCCCGGATGCTCCGCGCGCCGGCCGGCCGGCGCGGGTTGGGAACCTATGCGCGGCGCCGGCCGGGCGCAAGCCCCCGCCGCCGCGGCCGGCCGCGGGACGGACCGGTCAGGCGTCCTCGTCCTCTCCGCCGGCGGGCGCGGCGATGGGGACGCCGCCGAGGTCGTCGCCCTCTTCCTCGTCGTCGGAGAAGATCTCGTCGTCCTCGTCGTCCTCGACCTCGTCGTCGACGTCCGCCGCGCCGTTCTTGACCGCCTTCTTCTCCTCGGCCGCCGTCCGCGTTCCGCGCCCGGCCCCGACCCCGATCGCCGCGCCGCACGACGGGCATGTCGGAGGCCGCCGCGACATGTCGTAGAACTTGGCGCCACAGCTCTCGCAGAGGCGCTTGGCGCCCCATTCTGCCTTGGGCAACGGCGGGTCCTCCGGTCGGAGCACGGCTCGCGGGCCGGGCGCGCGCATATCGTCCCGCCCGGCCTCTGTCAAAGGGATTTCGACGCCGCCGGACGATCCCGTTCCGGGGCCTCCGTTCGGCCGTCGCGCGGGCCGGGAGCGCGTGCTAGAAGGCGCGCCATGGACCGCGCCCAAGCCGCCGCCTGGCCGGAGACGACCGCGCTCCGGGCCCGGCCCTGCGACCGCCTCGAGGGCGTCGTCCGGGCGCCCGGCGACAAGTCGATCTCGCACCGCGCGCTCATCCTCGGCGGGCTGGCCGTCGGCGAGACGACCGTCTCGGGCCTGCTCGAGAGCGGGGACGCGATGGCGACCGCCGAGGCCATGACGGCCTACGGCGCGGAGGCGTCGCGCGGCGCCGACGGCGTCTGGCGCGTCCACGGTTGCGGCGTCGGCGGTCTGGGCGAGCCGGACCGCGTCCTCGACATGGGCAACGCGGGCACCGGCGTCCGCCTGCTGATGGGCGTCGCGGCGGGACATGCGTTCACCTCCTTCTTCACCGGCGACGCTTCTCTCCGCCGCCGTCCGATGGCCCGGGCGGCGGCGCCGCTGCGCGAGATGGGCGCCGCCTTCCTGTGCCGCGGCGGCGACCGGCTGCCGCTCGCCGTGACCGGCGGGAGACCGCTCCTTCCCGTCGAATACCGGCTTCCCGCGCCGTCGGCCCAGGTCAAGTCGGCCGTGCTGCTGGCCGGCCTGCACGCGCCCGGCGTCACCACGGTCGTCGAGACGGAGCGCACGCGCGACCACACGGAACGGATGCTGCGCGTCTTCGGCGCCGACGTGACCGTCGAGGATCGCGGCGACGGCGCGAGGGCGGTCTCGGTCGCGGGCCAGCCGGAGCTCGGGCCGGCCTCCATCCGCGTTCCCGGCGACCCGTCCTCGGCGGCTTTTCCGGTCGTCGCGGCGGCCTGCCTGCCGGGCTCGTCCGTCCGCGTCGAGGGCGTGGGCGTCAACCCGATGCGCACGGGCCTGTTCGAGACCCTGACGGACATGGGGGCGACGCTGCGTTTCGGGAATGAGCGCGAGGAGGGCGGCGAGCCGGTCGCCGACATCGAGGTCGAGGGCGCCGAACTGTCGGGCGTCGAGGTCCCGCCCGAACGGGCGCCGAGGACGATCGACGAGTATCCGGTCCTCGCGGTCGCCGCGGCCTGCGCCGCCGGCCGGACCGTCATGCGCGGCCTCGCCGAGCTCCGCCTCAAGGAGAGCGACCGGCTGGCCGCCGTGGCGGCGGGGCTGGCCGACAACGGTGTCGCGGTCGAGGAGCGCGACGACGGCCTCGTCGTGACCGGGCGCGCCGGGCGTCCGCCGGGCGGGGGCACGGTCGCGACGAGGCTCGACCACCGCGTCGCCATGGCGTTCCTGGTGCTGGGCCTGCTCTCGCGCCATGGCGTCGCCATCGACGACGCCGCGCCCATCGACACCAGCTTTCCGGGCTTCGTCCGGCTGATGACCGGCCTGGGCGCCGCGTTCTCCCGGTGACGCGGGTTCTCGTCGTCGCCGTCGATGGCCCGGCCGCCGCCGGGAAGGGCACGCTCGCGCGCCGCCTCTCGGAGCGCCTGGGCCTGCGCCGCCTCGACAGCGGGGCGATCTACCGCGCAGCCGCGGCGCGCCTGCTGGAGAGCGGCGGCGACCCGGCGGACGAGGCCCGGGCCGCGGCCGCGGCCCGGGCGCTCGCGCCTCGCGACCTGGAGCGGGACGGCCTGCGGGACCGGCGGATCGAACGGGCCGCGTCCGAACTCGCCGCCCATCCGGCCGTGCGCGCCGCGCTGCTGGCCTTCCAGCGGGATTACGCCGCCACGCCGCCGGGCGCCGTGATCGACGGCCGCGACATCGGCACGGTCGTCTGCCCCGAGGCGGACGTGAAGCTCTACGTCACGGCGAGCCCCGAGGCGCGGGCGCGCAGGCGGCGGGACGAGCTCCTCGCCCGCGGCGACGCCGCGGATCTCGCCGCGGTCGCGGCCGAGATCGCCGAACGCGACCGGCGCGACACGGAGCGCGCCTGCTCGCCGCTGCGCCGGGCCGCCGACGCCGTCCCGCTCGACACCACCGCGCTGGACGCCGACGAAACCTTCCGGGCCGCCCTCGACATCGTGAGGGAGCGGTTGAACGCGGCGGGCAAGGCGACTATACAGACGCCCGCTTCGGCCCGGGGGCCGGAGGGCTTTCGTCTCGCGCCGGTCCGGGGGCCGGGCGAAATCTCAAGCGGAAGCCACGGGGAGCGGCGCCGCCGCTTCCGCGGAATCGATCTGGAGACGGAATGACCGACACCGGCACGGCGCTGGACGCGCCCGCGTCCGACGAGAATTTCGAGGACCTGTTCAACGAGTTTCTGGAGCGCGTCGATATCGTCGAGGGTGCCGTCGTCGAGGGCACGGTCGTGTCCGTCCAGGGCGATTCCGTGCTGATCGACGTCGGGCTGAAGGCCGAGGGCCGCGTGCCCCTGCGCGAGTTCACGCCGCCCGGCGGCGCGCCCGCGGTGGGCGAGGGCGACCGGGTCGAGGTGTTCGTCGAACGCCTCGAGAACCGCAACGGCGAGACCGTGCTGTCGCGCGAGAAGGCGCAACGCGAGGAGGTCTGGAACCAGCTCGAAACCGCCTTCGGGACCGGCGACCGCGTGAAGGGCTACATCGTCCAGCGGGTCAAGGGCGGCTTCACCGTGAACCTCGGCGGCGCCTTCGCCTTCCTGCCGGGCAGCCAGGTCGACATCCGTCCCGTGCGCGACGTGACGCCGCTGATGGGCGACGAACTCGAGTTCCGCATCCTCAAGATGGACCGCCGTCGCGGCAACATCGTGATCTCGCGCCGCTCCGTGCTGGAGGACGAGCGCGCCGACCAGCGCGCCGAGCTGATCGCCGGCCTCGCCGAGGGCCAGGTGCTCGACGGCGTGGTCAAGAACATCACCGACTACGGCGCCTTCGTCGACCTGGGCGGCCTCGACGGCCTGCTCCACGTCACGGATATCTCCTGGCGCCGCATCAACCACCCCACCGAGGCGCTCAACATCGGCCAGACGGTGCGCGTGCAGGTGATCCGCTTCAACCCGGAGACGCAGCGCATCTCGCTCGGCATGAAACAGCTCGAGGCCGATCCCTGGGAGGGCGTCGGCGCCAAGTATCCGGTCGGCGCGCGCTACTCGGGCCGGGTCACCAACATCACCGACTACGGCGCCTTCGTGGAGCTGGAGCCGGGCGTCGAGGGCCTCGTCCACGTCTCCGAGATGAGCTGGACCCGCAAGAACGCGCATCCGGGCAAGATCGTCTCGACCAGCCAGGAGGTCGAGATCGAGGTGCTCGACGTCGATTCCCACAAGCGGCGGATCAGCCTCGGCATCAAGCAGACGCGGGCCAACCCGTGGGAGGCCTTCCTCGCCCGGCATCCGGTCGGCAGCGACGTCGAGGGCGAGGTCAAGAACATCACCGAGTTCGGCCTCTTCGTCGACGTCGGAGACGATGTCGACGGCATGGTGCACATGTCCGATCTCAGCTGGTCGAAAGGCGGGGAAGAGGCGGCCGCCGGCTACAGGAAGGGCGACCGCGTCAAGGCCAGGGTGCTCGATGTCGATGTCGAGAAGGAGCGCATCGGCCTGGGCGTCAAGCAGCTCGAGGACGATCCGCTCGCCCATGCCCTGAAGGGCGTCTCGCGCGGCTCCGTCGTGACCTGCACGGTCTCGAAGATCGTGAACAACGGGATCGAGGTCCTGGTCGACGGCGCGGCGCCGGGCTTCATCCGCAAGGCCGAGCTCGCGCGCGAACGGGGCGATCAGCGGCCCGACCGTTTCGCCGAGGGAGACCGCCTCGACGCCAAGGTCACGGCGATCGACAAGGCGGGCCGCCGCCTGACCCTCTCGATCAAGGCGCTCGAGATCGACGAGGAGAAGAAGGCCATGCAGACCTATGGGTCGGCCGATTCGGGCGCGACGCTGGGCGACATCCTGGGCGCCGCCCTGTCCGCCAGGGACGCCGCGGACGGCGACGCGAAACCGGACGAGGCCGACGAAAATGACGAGACCGAGGCGGACGGGGACGCCGGAGACGGCGACGCGAAGGCCGACGAAACCGAGGTTGAAGGGACGGACGGAGACGTCGGCGACGACGGGGGAGACAAGGCCCCGTAATCCGCAAACCCGCCGCAGGGACCGCCGACGGTCCGGGACGCGCGCCAAGCCGGGCGGCGGCGAGAGCCCGCCGTTTCGCGTCGTCGCGCCGGGGGACGCCTTCCCGCGACATGCCGAAATCCCGCGAGAAACCGGAAAAAGCGTTCTGCCAGAACCACTTACACTTGACGATACGCCGGCTCTCCGGCACCCTGACCCGCGATCGCGCCGAGAAGCCGGATCAGGGCGACGGGACCGCAGACCGGGGCCGGGGTTGCCGACATGACGAAATCGGAATTGATCGCGCGCCTTGCGGAGCGCCACCCGCACCTCTCCCAGCGCGATGTCGAGCGCATCGTGAACACGGTGTTCGACGAGATCGGCGGCGCGCTCGCGGCGGGCGGCCGGGTCGAGCTCCGCGGGTTCGGTTCGTTCTCGGTCCGCCGCCGCAACGCCCGGGTCGGCCGGAACCCCAGGACCGGCGCCACCGTCGAGGTCGGCGAGAAGTTCCTCCCGTTCTTCAAGACCGGCAAGGAGCTGCGCGAGCGTCTCAACATGAAGGACGGCGAGGACTGATCCCGTGCCGGGCAATCCGCTGAAGCTCGCCGTCTGGCTTCTGGGCGCACTGGTGGCCCTGGCGATCGTGGCCTTCGTCCTGGCGAACCGGGCTCCGATCGTCGTCTCCTTCTCGCCGCTGCCCTGGCGGTCCTCGGAAGTGTGGCTGGGCGCCGTGGTGCTCGCGTTCTTCTGCGCGGGCGCGGTCATGGGCGGCCTCTTCGTCTGGGCCGGCGGCCACAAGAGCCGCGGGCTCTCCGCCCGGCGCAGGCGCCGCGTCAAGCTGCTGGAAAAGGAGCTCGACGACGCCCGGGCGCGCAACCGGGACCTGGAAGACGAGGCCGGTCGGCGGGCGTCGGCGCGCCTGCCCGCCGCGCTCCCGGACGCGCGGGACGCCGCCTGACCGGGCGGGGACCGGCGTCGGAGGCCGCGATGGCGCGCATGGTCCCGGCCGAGGAGGTCCACCGCCTTCTGGACTATCCGTCGCTTGTCGAGGCTCTCAAGCGGTTCCATCTGCGGGACATCGACGAGGCCCTCGACGTGCATCTCGCCCAGCCCGCGCCGTCGGGACGCGAGAACATCCTCCTCGCGCTGCCGGCCTGGCGGCGCGACGACGCCCTCGGCGTCAAGCTGGTCACGGTCTTCCCCGACAACGAATACACCGGTACGGGCCTGCCGTCGGTCCAGGGGGTCTACGCCCTGTTCGACGGCCGGAACGGCGAGCCGTTGGCCCTGATCGACGGCGCGGCGCTGACCTTGCGCAAGACCGCGGGCGACTCCGCGACGGGAGCGAGCTTCCTGGCGCGGGAGGACGCCGCCGTGCTTCTCATGGTCGGCGCCGGCGCCATGGCGCCCCATCTGATCGTGGCGCACACCGCGGTCCGCCCGTCGATCTCCAGGGTCCTCGTCTGGAACCGCACGCCGGCGCGCGCACACAGCCTCGCCGCCGGCCTCGGGATCGAGGGCGTCCCGGTCGAGGCGACCGACGACCTCGAGGAGGCGGCGCGCGCGGCGGACGTGATCTCCTGCGCCACGATGGCCACCGAGCCCCTCATCAAGGGAGCCTGGCTCAAGCCCGGCGCCCATCTGGATCTGGTCGGGAGCTTCCAGAAGCATATGCGCGAGAGCGATGACGACTGCATCCGGCGCGCGCGGATCTACATGGATTCGCGCATGTTCACGCTGGGTCGCGTGGGCGACATCTCGCAGCCGGCCGAGGCCGGCGTCATGACGGACGACGACGTCGCCGGCGACCTTTTCGATCTCGCGCGGGGCGTGTGCGAGGGGCGCCGCGCGGCCGACGAGATCACGCTGTTCAAGAACTCCGGCGGCGGCCATCTCGACCTCGCCGCGGCCCGTTTCCTGATGACCAGGCTGGACCGGGAACGATCGGCGGCGGACGCTGACGACGGCTCGCGCGCTCTGTTATAAGCCGCCCGGCTCCAGGATCCGGAGGACGCCATGAACCGCCGAGACGCCGCGAAGCACCTCCCGTGCGCCGTCGATACGGCCGACCGGATCGTCCGGGAGATGGTGGGTCCCGATGGCGGTTGACGCCAAGATCTGCGGGCTGAGCTCCGCTCCGGCCGTCGCCGCGGCTCTGGACCATGGCGCGCGCATGGTCGGGTTCGTGTTCTTTCCCGGCAGTCCGCGCCATGTCTCTTTCGAGCAGGCCGCCGCGCTGTCGCGGCCCATCGGACCCGAGGTCGAGCGGGTCGGCGTCATGACCGACCCGGACGACGATCTCCTGCGCCGGGCCATCGCCGCGGGCCGTCTTTCCGTCGTGCAACTCCATGGCGGCGAGACGCCGCGGCGCGTCGCGGAGATCCGGGAGCGTTTCGGCGCGAAGGTCATGAAGGTCGTGCGGGTTTCCGGATCCGACGATCTCGACCGGGCCACCGGCTTCGAGCCCGTCGCCGACCTCCTGATGTTCGACTCCAAGCCGCCCCGGGGCGCGACGCGGCCCGGGGGTAACGCCGTGGCCTTCGACTGGCGTCTCCTGGCGGGCCGCGCGTGGCGGCGGCCGTGGCTGCTGTCCGGCGGGCTCGATCCCGACAACGTGGGCCGGGCGGTCGAATTGACCGGCGCGCGGGCGGTCGATGTGTCCTCGGGCGTCGAGTCGGCGCCGGGGGTCAAGGATCCGGCGCTCATCGGGACGTTCCTGGAGCGGGTCGCGGCGCTGTAGGAACGGCCGGACACGGACATTGCGGAGACCATGCGAAACGGGCATGGTCCGCCCTCCGGACGATGCGAAGCGCCATGGAACCGGTCAACACCTACCGCGCCGGCCCCGACGAGCGGGGCCATTTCGGTATGTTCGGCGGACGCTACGTCGCCGAAACGCTGATGCCCCTGATTCTGGACCTCGAAAAGGCCTGGAAGGAGGCGAAGGGCGATCCGGCGTTCCAGGCCGAGTTCGACCATTGGGCCAGGCACTACATCGGCCGGCCGAGCCCCCTCTACTTCGCCGAGCGGCTCACCGGGTGCCTGGGCGGCGCGAAGATCTACTTCAAGCGCGACGAGCTCAACCACACCGGCGCGCACAAGATCAACAACACGGTGGGCCAGATCCTGCTCGCCCTGCGCATGGGCAAGCGCCGCATCATCGCGGAGACCGGCGCCGGGCAGCACGGCGTCGCGACGGCGACCGTGTGCGCCAGGGTCGGGTTGCCCTGCGTCGTCTACATGGGCGCGAAGGACATCGAGCGGCAGAAACCCAATGTCTTCCGCATGAAGCTGCTCGGCGCGGAGGTCAGGCCGGTCGCCTCGGGCTCGCGGACGCTCAAGGACGCGCTCAACGAGGCCCTGCGCGACTGGGTCGCGAACGTGGAGACCACCTTCTACATCATCGGCACCGTGGCCGGCCCGCATCCCTATCCCGAGCTCGTGCGCGAGTTCCAGTCGGTCATCGGCCGCGAGGCGAAGGAGCAGATGATGGAGGCGGAAGGGCGGCTTCCCGACACGCTGGTCGCCTGCATCGGCGGCGGGTCGAACGCCATGGGCCTGTTCCACCCCTTCCTCGACGACGACGGCGTCGAGATCCATGGCGTCGAGGCGGCCGGACACGGTCTCGAAACCGGCAGGCACGCCGCCTCCATCGCCGGCGGCCGTCCCGGCGTGCTGCACGGCAACCGCACCTATCTGCTGCAGGACGACGACGGCCAGATCGTCGAGGCGCACTCGATCTCCGCGGGCCTCGACTATCCGGGGATCGGGCCGGAGCACGCCTGGCTCGCCGATGTCGGGCGCGTGACCTACGTCTCGGCGACCGACGCGGAGGCGCTGGAAGCCTTCCAGCTCTGCACGCGGCTCGAAGGCATCATCCCCGCGCTGGAGCCGGCCCATGCGCTGGCCCATGTCATGAAGATCGCGCCGGACCTGCCGCGCGACCACATCATCTGCATGAACATGTGCGGCCGCGGCGACAAGGACGTGTTCGCCGTCGCCGAGGCCCTGGGAGTGGCGATGTGAGCGGCGGCCGCATCGAGAGGCGCTTCGCCGCGCTCGGGCGCGAGGGCCGCGCCGGCCTCGTCGCCTTCGTCACGGCTGGAGACCCGAACCCCGGGCTTTCCCGCGAGATCGTCGCCGGCCTGCCCGGCGCCGGCGCCGACGTCATCGAGCTCGGCATGCCGTTCACCGACCCCATGGCGGACGGGCCGACAATCCAGGCCTCATCCCGGCGCGCCCTGCGGGCCGGGACGACGCTGCGGCGCACGATCGATCTGGTCCGGCATTTCCGCCGGACCGACCGGGACACGCCCGTCGTGCTCATGGGCTACTACAATCCCATCTACGCCTACGGCAACGAGGCGTTCCTCGCCGACGCGAAGGAGGCGGGGGTCGACGGGCTCATCCTCGTCGACCTGCCGAGCGAGGAGGACGGCGAGCTCTGCCTGCCCGCGATCGAGGCCGGCCTCGACTGGATCCGGCTCGCCACGCCCACGACCGACGAGGCGCGCATGCCGGCCGTCCTCTCGAACGCCTCCGGCTTCGTCTACTACGTGTCGATCGCCGGGATCACCGGCACCCGCTCGGCCGATCCCGCCGCGGTCGGCGAGGCCGTGGCGAGGCTGAAGGCGCGCACCGACCTCCCGGTGGCGGTGGGCTTCGGCATCGCCACGGCCGAACAGGCCGCCGCCGTCGCGCGCGTCGCCGACGCCGCCGTCGTCGGCTCGGCCTTCTGCCGGGCCGTGGCCGACGGGTTGGACGGCGACGGTGACGGAACGCGCGCTTGCGTCGACAACGTGCTCGGTCTCGCCCGCGAGCTGGCCGCGGGCGTCGGGAGCGCGGCGGCATGAGCTGGCTGTCCGATCTCGCGCTGCCCAAGATCCGCGACCTCGTCCGCAAGACGCAGACGGAGGAAACGCTGTGGACCAAATGCCACGGCTGCGAGCAGATGATCTTCCATCGCGACCTCGAGGCGGCGATGAACGTCTGCCCCCATTGCGGATTCCACATGCGGATCGCTCCCGATGTGCGGTTGCGCGCGCTGTTCGGCGACGGCGGCTTCACCGTGATCGAGCTTCCCAGGGTCAAGGCCGACCCGCTGCGGTTCCGCGACCGCAAGCGCTACCCGGACCGCATCAGGGAGGCGCGGGTCAGGACCGGCCGCCGCGACGCCATCGTCGTGGCCCACGGCGAGATCGGCTCGCGGCCGGTCGTCTGCGCGATCCTCGACTTCGACTTCATGGGCGGCTCGATGGGGACCGCCGTCGGCGAGGCGATCGTCGCCGCGGCGCGTCTCGCCCGGCTGCAAGAGGGCGCGCTGGTCATCTTCTCCGCCTCGGGCGGCGCGCGCATGCAGGAAGGCATCCTTTCGCTCATGCAGATGGCGAGGACGACCGCGGCGATCGCCGAATTGAAGGAAGCCGGCCTGCCCTACATCAGCGTCATGACGAATCCGACGACCGGCGGCGTCACGGCCTCGTTCGCCATGCTGGGCGACGTTTCGATCGCCGAGCCCGGCGCCATCATCGGCTTCGCGGGCGCGCGCGTGATCGAGGAGACGATCCGCGAGAAGCTGCCGGACGGATTCCAGCGCGCGGAGTATCTGCTGGAGCACGGCATGCTCGACATGGTGGCGCCACGCTCCGAGCTGCGCCGGAGGATCGCGAGCCTCCTTCGGCACCTCATGCCGGTCCGCTCCCGGGAGGGCGCGCTCCTCCCCGTTCCCGCGAACGACGCCGAGGAGGCGGCGCCCGCGTGACCGACGCCTCGAGCGATGTTCTGCTCGAGAGGTTGACGCGGCTTCATCCGAAGCTCATCGACCTGTCGCTCGACCGGATGTTCCGCCTTCTCGATGCGCTGGGCGATCCCCATCTCGACCTCCCGCCGGTCGTCCATGTCGCCGGCACGAACGGGAAGGGGTCGGTCGTCGCCTACCTGCGCGCGGCGCTCATGGCGGCCGGCTACCGGGTCCACGCCTACACCTCGCCCCATCTCGTGCGCTTCCACGAGCGGGTCGAGATCGCCGGCGAGGCGATCGCCGAGGCCGATCTCGCCGCCCTCCTCGACGAGTGCGAGAGGGCGAACGGCGGGCGGCCCATCACGTTCTTCGAGGTCACGACGGCCGCCGCCTTCCTGGGCTTCTCGCGCGCGCCGGCCGACATCCTCCTCCTGGAGACGGGGCTCGGCGGCAGGCTCGACGCCACCAACGTGATCGACCGTCCGCTGCTCGCGGTCATCACGCCGGTCTCGCTCGACCACCAGCAGTTCCTCGGCGAGTCGCTGGCCGAGATCGCCGGCGAGAAGGCCGGCATCGTCAAGCCCGGAGTCCCCGTCGTGGTCGGCCCGCAGGAGCCGGCCGCGCGCGACGCGATCCTGGCGCGCGCGCGACGCCTCGGCGCGCCGGTCCTGCTGGCCGGCCGGGACTACGACGTCGTGTCGGTGACGGAGAGCGGGTTCGCGATGACGGACGGCGAAGCGGCGCTGACGCTCCCGCGTCCCGTCCTCGCCGGTCCGCACCAGCCCATGAACGCCGCCGTGGCCGTGGCGGCCCTGCGGCGTTTGCCCGGTTTCGTTGTGACCGACGACCGCCTCGCTGAGGGTTTGCGCGCCGCCCGCTGGCCCGCCCGGCTGCAGCGTCTGGAGCACGGGCGCCTCAACCGACTCGCCGGTCCCGATGTCGATCTGTGGCTCGACGGCGGCCACAATCCGGCGGCGGGCCGGATCCTCGCCGACATGGCGGCCACGTGGCGCGACCGTCCGCTCGATCTCGTCGTCGGCATGATGAACACGAAGGACCCGGCGGGCTTCATCGCGCCGCTCGCGCCCCATGTGCGCCGCGCGGTCGCGGTCGGCATTCCCGGCGAGAAGAACACGCTGCCGGCCGAAACGACCCGCGCCGTCCTGGCGGCGGACGGTCTCGAGGCCGGCGCGGCGGACGGTCTCGAGGACGCCGTGCGCATGTTGGCGGCGCGGTCGGACGGGCGGTCGCGGATCCTGATCTGCGGCTCGCTCTACCTCGCCGGCCGGGCGCTGGCCGCGCAAGCGGAATGACCGCCAGGCCAGTCCGCCGAAACCGGATCCGCTCAGATCATCGTGAGCAGGCGGTCGTATTCCAGGTTCGTGATGTGGTCGTTGAACTCGTGGAACTCGGCCCATTTCAGCTTGCCGTGGACGTCCCACCACGCCTGGCCGAAGTAACCGGGCAGCACCTCGGCGCCGTCGAAGGCGCGCAGCGCGTCGACCCAGATGGCCGGCAGGCTCGCCGCGACCTTGTCGGCCGCGTTGCCCTCGATGGGTTCGCCCGGATCGATACGGTTGGCGACGCCGTGATGGACGCCCGCCAGCACCGCGGCGAGGACGAGATAGGGGTTGGCGTCGGCTCCGGCGGGACGGTGCTCGATCCGGCGCGCCGCCGCCGGGCCGCCCGGCACGCGCAGCGCGACCGTGCGGTTGTTGTAGCCCCAGGTCGGCGCCAGCGGCACCCAGCCGGCCGGCGTGACGCGGCGGAACGAGTTGACGTTCGGCGCCCAGATCGGCATGGCCTCGGCCATGGTGGCGGCGAGGCCGCCGACCGCGTGGCGGAACAGGTCGCTGCCGCGGGACCCGCCGTCGTCGAACGCGTTGCGTCCCTCCGCGTCCAGCAGCGACAGATGGATGTGGGTTCCACTCGCCGCGTGCTCGCGGAAGGGCCGCGCCATGAAGGTGGCGGTCGCGCCATGCCTCGCCGCCACGCCCTTGACCGCGCGCTTCAGCAGCATGGCGTGGTCGCAGGCCGCGACCGGATCGTCGGTATGTTTCAGGTTGATCTCGAACTGGCCCGGCGCGTACTCGATCGTCGCGACGTCGGCCGGGATGTTCTGCTCGCGGCAGGTCGCGACCATGTCGTCGAGGACCGGCGCGTAGGCGTCGATCTCGTCCATGAGATAGACCTGCGTCTCCGACGGCCTCCTTCCGGTCGCCGGAGCGCGCGCCAGGACCGGCCGTCCGTCCTCGCCGGCCCCGGCCTCGACCAGGTAGAACTCCAACTCGACGGCGACCACGGGCCGGTAGCCGAGGTCGGTCACCCGGTCCGCGATCCGCCGCACGATATGGCGCGGGTCGAGCCACCAGGGTTCGCCGTCGTCGTCGCTCATCGTCATCAGGACCTGGGCCTGTTCCGGCCCGATCCAGGGCACCGGCGCCAGGGTGCCCGGCGCCGCATGGCACGGGTAGTCCGGGTCGCCGTCGTTCGGACCCATGCCCGTGCTGTCGACATTGTTGCCCAGGATGTCGAGCGCGTAGGTCGAGCCGGGGAGGACCATGCCCGTCGTGTAGAGCTTACCGAGCGCCGAGACGTCCAACCGCTTGCCGCGCGGAATGCCGCAGATGTCGGGAACGATCGCGTCGACCCGGCGCACGTCCGGATGGTTCCGCAGGAAGGACGCGGCCTCGTCGGCGGCCTTCGGTTGTCCGGTCATGGAGCGGATGTCCCCGCCGGGACGCCCGGCCGCCGGCTCACATGGAACTGTCGACCCACTCGTAGAGCTTGCTCTTGGGCAGGGCGCCGACCTTCACGGCGGCCACCTCGCCGCCCTTGAACATCATGATCGTCGGAATGCCGCGCACGCCGTATTTCGAGGGCGTGCCCGGATTCT
Source organism: uncultured Alphaproteobacteria bacterium (assembly GCA_958295695.1). Taxonomy (GTDB): domain Bacteria; phylum Pseudomonadota; class Alphaproteobacteria; order SP197; family SP197; genus SP197. Next base: position 1,080,806 of record OY282363.1, read on the forward strand.
GGTCGATGTTGACCTTCACGACCTGGACCTTGCCGCCATACTCTTGCGCGAGGTCCTCGAGCGCGGGCGCGATCTGCTTGCAGGGGCCGCACCATTCGGCCCAGAAGTCGACCAGAACGGGGCCGTCGGCATGGAGGACATCCCGTTCGAACGAGTCGTCGGTCGCGTGATGGATGCTCATGGTCCTCGTCTCTCCCGATTTGTTGTCCCGCCACGCCGCCGGTCCGCCTGACGCCGGGGGAGGTCCCGTATATTGGCCGGCGGCGGGGAAGCGTCAAGCGGCGCGGGGGCTCCGCCCCGCAGGCCTGTGGGTATCCAGAAGTCTTGAAGGAATCTCTACAAGTTCTGGTATATCGCACCACAACAAGCCGCAAGATATAGGTCTATCCGGGTAAATCATCCGCAAGATTTCCCGGTAGGCCGCGAGCTGCCCGAGATAGGCCGCCGGGGTGTCGTCGACCCGGTCGGGCACGGTCAGCCCGGTCTTGAAATCGACCACGCCGATTTTGTCTTCGGACACCGCCAGACGATCGACACGGCCGGACACGACCGTCTCCCCCACGACGCCCGCGATCGCGACCTCGGACCGGCCGCCGGGCGCGAAGACCGCCGCGAAGGCGGGATCGTCGAGGATGGCGAGCACGCGCGCGATCAATCCGTCGGCGGAGGCGTCCGGCAACGCGGGGTCGCGCCGGGCGACCAGCGCGCGCGCCGCGTCCCCGCGGCGGTCGGGTGCGAGATCGGGCAGGAGCTCGAGGAGACGGTGGACCAGACGCCCCCGGCGCAGGGCGGCGCCGCCGTCGCTCCCGTCGAGCGGCGAGCGCGGCGCGGCCTCGCCGCCGGCGAACCGGGAAGGGCTGATCGGCTTGTCGATCGGACGTTCCGGCGGCGGCGGACCCAGGATGCCGGGCGGCGGACCCTCGAGCGGGACGCGATCCTCGGGGCCGGCGCGCCGGACCGCGACGGGCCGGCGTTGCGGCGACGCGAGCCGCAAGGCTTCTCCGTTCGGACCGCCCCCGGCGTCGTCCATCGCGATCCGCTCGACGCCGGGAAGCGCCGACAGGGCCGTCCGGACCATGTCGTGCCAGGAGCCCTCCACGCCCCTGTCGGCGCTCTTCGCCGCGGCGCAGACATACAAGCGGTCGCGCGCCCGGGTCAGGGCGACGTAGAGCAGGCGGCGTTCTTCCTCCGCGGCGCGCCGGCGGCGGCGGTCGTCGAGGGCTTCGCCCCAGGGCGCGCGTTCCTCCGCTCGGCCGACCCAGAGCGGGAGCCCGACCCGTGGGTCCCACAAAATCGCCGGTCCGGACGGTCCGCGGCCCATGACGTCGGCCAGAAAGACCACCGGCGCCTGCAGGCCCTTGGCGCCGTGGACCGTCATGATGCGCACGGCGTCTCCGGCGGCCTCCGCCTCGCGCTTCACCTCGGCGGTGCCGCTGGAGAGCCACCAGACGAAACCCTGCAGCGACGGGACGTGGTCCCGCTCGAACGCGAGCGCGAGATTGAGGAACTCGTCGAGCGGGTCCTGGGCTTCGAGGCCGAGACGGCCGATGAGCGCCTTGCGGCCGTTGAACCCCTCCGCGCGCGCGCTCGGCATCGACAGGATGCGGTCGAAGAACTCGAAGGGCGCAAGGTAATCGGCGGTGCCCAGAAGCGCCGCGATCCAGTCCGCGGCGCGCGCGAAGGCGTCCGAGTCGCCCTTCCGGCGCCGCAGCGCCGCCCACAGGGTCTCGCGGGCTTTCCCCTCGCCGCTCCCGCGCCACGCGAGGTCGAACAGCATGTCGTCGTCGAATCCGACGAACGGCCCTTTCAGGACCGCCGCGAGCGAGAGATCGTCCTCGGGCAGCAGGCAGACGCGGCCGATCGCCAGAAGGTCGCGGACCGCGACCTCGCCGGTCAGGTCCATCCGGTCGACGCCGGCGACCGCGACGCCCTTGCGGCGCAGCTCGCGGACCAGCGCGGACACCAGCTCGCCCCGGCGGCGGACGAGGACGAGGATGTCGCCGGGGCGGATCGTGTCTCCACGCGAGGCCAGGAGCTCGCCGGGTCCGTCGTCGCCGGTCATGGCCGCGATGTGGGCCGCGACCGCGGTCGCGAGGCGCGTGTCGCGGTCGCGCGGCCGGGTCTCGTCGAGGCAGGCCGTCCACGGATCGGGTTCCTCTTCGGCCGGTTCGTCCTCCAGGAGCGGCCAGACCTCGACGAGACCGCCGTCGTCCCCGCGGAACGGTTCGTGGCGGATCGCCTCGCCGTCCAGCGCGACGCCGGCGGCGGCCTCCGGCGCGGCGAAGACCGCATCGACCGCCTCGAGGACCGCCGGAACGGAACGGAAGGAGAGGTCCAGGGCGCCGTCGCGCCACTCGCCGGCGGGGGTGCGCTCCCGGATCCCGTCGCGCACGTTCCGGAGGGCCTCGACGTCGGCGCCCTGAAAGCTGAAGATCGACTGCTTCTCGTCGCCCACGACGAACAGGGTCCTGGGCTTCTCGCGGGCGCCTTCGCCGGCGAAGAACTCCTCGGTCAGCGCCAGGATGACCTCCCATTGGGCCGGGCTGGTGTCCTGCGCTTCGTCCACCAGGACATGGTCGAGACCGCCGTCGAGCTTGTAGAGGACCCAGGGCGAGACGCCGGGCCGGGTCAACAGGTCGCGCGCGCGGGCGATCAGGTCGTCGTAGTCCAGAACGGCCAGATCGCGCTTCCTCGCGCGAAAGGCGGCGAGGAGCTCCAGACCGAGGACCAGGATCGCGCGGGTCCGCTCGAACGTCGCCTTCGCCTTGATGTGCGCGTAGAGCGCGGCGAGCCGCTCCGTTTCCCGGTCGAGGACCGCCGCCGCGTCCGGCCGCGCCTCGCGCACCTTCCCCGTCCCGACGGGCCTCTTCCTCGGCGTCCGGTCGGCCTTCGTCAGAAAGCGCGCCGCATAGGTCTCCAACAGGGCCGGGCGCGCCTCCTCGCGGGCGTCGAGGAAGGCAAGGATGGTCTCCGCGGTCTCGCGGTCGGTCCTTCCCCCGTCGTCCAGGGCCCGGACGGCGGCCCGCAGGCCGGGCCCGTCGAGCGAGGAGTCCCGGCAGGTGTCGGCCTTGAGGTCGTCGATGCTCCGGTCCGGATCGGTCTCGAGTCCAGCGGCGACCGCGTCCAGCGCTCTGTCGAGCGAGCCGTAACGCGCCAGCATGCGGTCGAAGGCGCCGGCCTCGGCGCAGATTTCCCCGAGGAGGTCGCCGGCCCGCCTCTCCCCCGCCTCGGGCGCGAGCCGGTCGAGGGCGTCCCGCAGATGCGGCGCGCGGCCCGACGCGATGGCGTCGATCGCGTCGTCGCGCGCGGCGCGCAGCAGCTCGGAACGCGCCCGGTCCTCGATCACCTCGAAGTGGGGGGCGACGTCGGCCTCGAGCGGGAACCGTCCCAGCAGGGACTGGCAGAAGCCGTGGATTGTCGCGATCTGGAGCCCGCCGGGGGCTTCCAGCGTCGCCGCGAAGAGGCGGCGCGCACGCTCGACGGTCTCGCGGCCGGGCCTGGAGCCCGTCAGGGCCGCGATGTCCGCGGCGAGGTCGCCGTCGTCCATCGCCGACCAGTTCGCCAGCTCCTGGCGGACGCGGTTGGCCATCTCGGCGGCGGCCGCGCGCGTGAAGGTCAGGCAGAGGACGCGCGACGGCGCATGGCCCTCCAGCAGGAGACGCAGCACCCTGTCGGTCAGGACCTTGGTCTTGCCCGCGCCCGCGGACGCGGCGACCCAGACCGTCCTGGACGGATCGGACAGCGCCTGCTGCCGGGTGTCGGGCCCGCGGGGGCGGGGCGTCTCGCGTTCCGGCGCGCCGCCGTCGGACACATCGTCCAGGAGGGCGCGCCAGCCCAGGCGCCACTCGTTGGTGCGCGCGAGGTCGAGGTAGTCGTCGAAACGGCCTATGGCCGCGCCGGCGGGATGGTCGAGATAGGCCGTCTCCGGGTCGGCGAAGGCCGCGACGAGGCGCTCCAGTCCGTCGAGCGCCTCGCGCGCGACGGCGGACGGATCCTCCCGGGTCGCGGGCCGCGCGGACCCCGCCGGCCGTCCGCCCGAGAGCGTCCAGTATTCCAGTCCGGTCACGGTCGCCGCGCCGACCGCCTCGAAGGCGCCGGCCTCCGCCAGGGCGGCTTCGAGCGGAAGCTGGGGCGCGCTCCCGGCGGTCACGCTCTTCTTGGCCGGCGCGACGCCGGTCTTGTAGTCCACGATGCGGAGCGCGCCGTCGGACGACACCTCCAGGCGGTCGGCCTTCGCGCTCAGCGTGAAGCGGCCGCCGCGCCCGTCGTCGATCTCCATGTGTCCCGGCTGCTCGGCCAGGACCCGGCTCAGCGTCTCGCGCCGCCGCCTCTCCTCCTCCACGAACCACGCGGCGATGCGCTCGAAGCGCGGCCACCAGAAGGCCGCGACCGAGGGGCGGTCCAACATGGCGCCGAGGACGGTCCGGCCGTGGGCCAGCAGCCGCTCCAGGGCGTCGGGGGAGAGCTCCTCCGGGAACTCGGCGACGAGGCGTTCCAGCGCCTCGTGAACGAAGCTCCCGCGCGCCGCGGCGTCCGCGTCCTCGTCGATCTCGTCGAGCGGGCGCAGGCCGAGGATGTGCCGGGCGTAGATGGCATAGGGGTCGCGTTGCCAGATCTCGACCTGGGTGACGGAAAGGCCCGTCGGCCGCGCTTCGAGCGGCGGGCGGGGACGCGGCGCGGAGACGGGCTCCACCGCGGGCGGACGATCGAGCATCGATTGCCAATGCCGCCACGGCGTCGCGCCGGCCACGGCCGGCCGCGCCAGGCCATGGGCGTCGAGCATGGCCCGCAACCTCACGAGCCATCGCGCCGGCACGGTCGGCGCCCCGCCCGACCGTTCGGAGTGGAGCAGCAGGACCCGGCCGGCGGAAGCGGCCTGGACGAAGTCGTGCGCGGCGAGCCCGACGCGCCGCTCGGGCGTCGTCAGACCGAACCGCGCGCGCATCGGCCGGCTCAGCCAGGGATCGCCAAGCGGCTCCGGCGGCCAGCTTCCCTCCACGAGGCCCGCCAGGATCATGCAGTCGGCGTGCTGCATGCGGGCTTCCAGCGGCCCCCAGATGAACGCCCTGGGGTGCCGGCCGAAGCGGGGACGCACGATCCGGCCGGCCAGAAGCGAGTCGATCAACGCCGGATAGGACGAGGTGTCGACAAAGCCCAGCGCATCGGCATGGGCGTGGAGGTCGGCCACGAAGACGCGCAGCGCCGCGCCGTCGTCGTCGCGCCAGACCGGTCCCGTCGAGCCGTCCGCGGACCTTGCGAGACGTTCCATCGCCAGCCCGTGCGCCGCGACCAGCCTGTCGAGGGACGCCCGCCGGCCGGTCAGGAGACCGGCGAGGTCGCCGACCGCGTCTTCGAGCTCGTCGAGGAACGCCAGCAGCGCGGCCCGCCCCGGGCAATCGGGGAGCGCGCGGCGAAGGCCGTCCATGCCGGGCGCGGGGCGGGGACCGCGCAACGCCGCGCGCTCGAGCGCGCGCACGAGGCCGCGCATGGCTCCGGCGTCCCGGCCGAGGCGCAGGAAGGGGTGCTTCAGCAGGGCCAGCAGCGGGACCGGAGCGCATCGGGCCGCCAAGGCGCGGGCCATGAGCCGGAAGAAGGCGCCGGCCGGCGTCGCCGAGAGAGGAACGCCCGCCGAATCGTCCGCCTCGACGCCCCAGCGCGTCAGCTCGGCCGCGACGCGGCGCGCCAGCGCCCGGTCCCGGGTCACCAACGCGACGGTTCCGCCTTTCTCTTCGAGCTCGGCCCGCATGCGCAGCGCCGCCACCCGGGCCTCCTCGCGCGGGTTCGCGCAGGCCGCGATCTCGAGCCCCTCGACGGCCTTCCCGTCGGGCGTTCCGGCGGGACCGGCCTCCGGCGGGCGCAGGGCGTCCGAGAGGAGCCGGCGGCGCGCGGGATTGCCTTGCGGGAGGCCCGCTGGCCGGGCGACCGGCCAGGGCCGGACCGCCGTCCGGTCGACCTCGAGGCTGTCGAGCAGGGTCTTGATTCCATGTTGCGGGTGGCTGGGTCCGATCAACGCCCAGGCGTCGTCGTCCATGTCCCCGTCCAGCCCGGGGAGGACGACGACGCCTTCGGGCAGCCGGGCCACGACGGCCAGGAGCCGCGACGTCGCGGGGATCGAACCGGTCGATCCCGCCGCGACCACCGGGCGGGCCGGCGGGTTCCCGCGCCATTCGTCGGCGAGGCTGTCGAGCAGGCGGCGCCGCCTCGCCGCCGGGTCGAGCCTGCCCTCGGCGGCGAGGCGTCGCCGCCAGGCGCCGCTCGCGCTTCTCAGGAAGCGCAGGGTGGTCTGCCAGTGTTCCGAGAGCTCGGCCTCGACGAGGGTCTCGAGATCCGCGAGGTCGGCCTCGGCGGTGTCGACTTCGTCGATGAAGGCGGCGAGCGCGTCGGAGAGCCTGACCGCGTGCTCGTCGCCGGCGGTCCCGAACCCGGGGTCGGACCGGATCTGCCGGGCGAGCAGAAGCCGGCGGCGCATGGGATCGACCGCCGGCGCGATGTCGAGCGCCGTCTCGCCTTCGCCCACCGCGGCCACGGCGAGCTCGTCCTCGTCGATGTCGCCGATCGGCCGGATCGCGGGAAGGATCAGCGCGCGTCCCTCCGACTGGCGCAGGAACGCCTCGCGCAGATGGCGCGCCGCGCGGCGGGTCGGCACCAGGACGAGCGCGTCGGCGAGCCGGTCGGGTTCGCCGCCGTGGCGGTCGAGCACGCCGGCCGCGAGGGCGTCGACGAACGATGTCCCGGCCGCGATGTTGAAGACGCCGCTCATGGCTGTCCGGCGAGCCAGCGCTCGGCGGCCGCGAGGTTCGCGGGCGTGTCCACGGTGAACCAGCCGCCCCGGTGGAGGACGCCGTGGAGCCGGCCCGTGGCGATCGCCCTGTCCCACAGAAGGTTGAAGGAGAAGGGTGCCTCCGGCGCATCGGCAAAGAGCCTGGGGTGGACGATCTGGACGCTGGCGTAGACGAACGGCGCCCGCGCGGCTCCGCCTCGCCGGGTCAGCCCGCCGCCGGGCTCCATGAAGAAGTCGCCGGCTCCGCCGAAGCCTCCGGCCCGTTCGCGGGGCACGACGAGGAGGAGCGCCTCCATGTCCTCGTCGCGCCAGGCGCGTGCGAGGACCGACAGGGCGTCGCGGCCGGCCTCGGACAGCAGTACGTCGCCGTTGGCGACGACGAACGGGTCGGCGCCGAGCAGGGGGAGCGCCTTCAGCGCGCCCCCGCCGGTGTCGAGCAACTCGGCCTCGCGCGACAGGATGACGGGCGGCCTGCTCCGCCGGGCCGCGGCCTCGGCCACCAGGTCGGCGAGGTGCCAGACGTTCACCACGACGAGATCGAGGCCCTCGAAGCGGTCGAGCATGCGGTCGAGCATCGACCGGCCGGCGATCTCGATGAGGGGCTTGGGCGTGCGGTCGGAGAGGGGCCGCATCCGCTCGCCGCGGCCCGCCGCCAGGACCATGCCGCGCCGCGGCGCGATCATGCCGCTCTCGTCCGCGCCGGCGGCGGGATCCAGCGGTCCAGCCAGTCCGCCAGGGGAGCCAGGGCGGGATGGCCGAGATCGCGGGCGACATGGCCCCAGACCCTGTCCATGTAGGCCTGATAGCCCGGCTTGCCGTCGCGCGCGAGCAGCCGGCAGAAAATCCCCACGATCTTCAGGTTCCTCTGCGCGCCCATGACCGCGTAGGAGGTCAGGAAACCGTCCCGGCCGAGCCCGGCCGCGCGCGCGCGATAGCGGTCGATGCAGGCATCGACGGTCCCGGCCGCCACGTCGCGTCTGGCGTCCTCGAGCAGCGAGACGATGTCGTAGGTGGCCGGCCCGATTACGGCGTCCTGGAAATCGAGCTGGCCGACGCGGGCGACGCCGCGGCGTTCGGGGAGCCAGAGCAGGTTGTCGGCGTGATAGTCGCGCAGGACGACCCGGTCCGGCGCCAGACGGGCCAGGGGCAGAAGGCCGTCCCAGAGCGCGACGAAATCGCTCCGCCCCTCGTCGGTCAGGTCGAGGCCGGCCAGCGGCATGAACCAGTCGGTCAGCAGCGACAGCTCGAAGTGGAACAGCGCGTCGTCGTAAGCCGGAAGATCGTCCGGCGGCGCGGCGCCGTGAAGCGCGACCAGGGCGTCGATGGCGGAGAGGTAGAGGGTCCGTTCGTCCGCGCCGCCGCGCAGGACGCGCGCGTAGAGGCCGTCGCCCAGATCCTCCAGCAGCAGGAACCCGGCGTCCGTGTCCGCCGCGAGCACGGCGGGGGCGGCCAGCCCGGCGGACGCCAGATACCCGGCTACGCGCACGAAGGGCCGGACATCCTCCTCGGGCGGCGGCGCGTCCATCAGGACGGCGCGTCCTTTGGGTCCCTCGAGGCGCTCGTACCGGCGGAACGACGCATCGCCCGCCAGCGCGCCGCGTCTGGCGTCACCCCATCCGCACCGCGCGAGGAACGCGCCCAGCCGCGCCTCGCGCGCGGCGGAAAAGCGCGGCCGGTTGTCCGGGCGGGGCGTCATCGGCTAAGTCGTAGCCCCGCGAGCGGCGCGAGAAAAGCGCGTCGCGTCGGGTGGCGGCGCAGGGATAACCCATGGCTCAGCGACACGAGACCGACATCGTCGTCGTCGGGGCGGGGCCGGTCGGTCTCTTCCAGGTGTTCGAGGCGGGCATGCTCGACATGCGCTGCCACGTGGTCGACACCCTCGACGCCATCGGCGGCCAGTGCGTCGCGCTCTATCCCGAAAAGCCGATCTACGACATTCCGGGCTATCCCGTGATCGAGGCCGGCGACCTCATCCGCCGGCTCGAGCGGCAGGCCGCGCCCTTCGGTCCCGTCTACCACCTCGGCCAGCAGGTCGTGGCGCTCGAAGGCGAGGCCGGCGCCTTCACCGCGAGGACCTCGTCGGGGACCGCCATCTCGTGCAAGGCCGTCGTCATCGCCGCCGGGTGCGGCGCCTTCGGCCCCAACCGGCCGCCGCTCGCCGGCATCGAGGCCTTCGAGGAGTCGGGCGCCGTCGCCTACCTCGTCGCCCGCAAGGAGGACCACCGGGGCAAGAAGGCGGTGATCGCCGGCGGCGGCGATTCCGCCGTCGACTGGGCGCTCGGCCTCCACGGCGTCTGCGAGACGATCGCGGTCGTCCACCGGCGCGACCGGTTCCGCGCCGCGCCCGAGAGCGTCAGGCGCCTGCGGGCGCTGGCGGACGCCGGCGAGGTGGAGCTCGTCGTGCCCTACCAACTCCATGCCTTGGAGGGCGAGAACGGCGCCTTGTCGGCGGTGGTCGTCGCCGATCTCGACGGCGCCCGGCGGCGTCTGGAGGCCGATCTCCTGCTGCCCTTCTACGGCCTGCGCATGGAGCTCGGCCCCATCGCCGGCTGGGGGCTGAACCTGGAGAAGAACCTCGTCGCCGTCGATCCCGCGACCTCGCGCACGAGCGCGCCCGGCGTGCATGCCGTCGGCGACATCGCCGCCTATCCCGGCAAGCTGAAGCTCATCCTCTCCGGCTTCTCGGAGACGGCGATGGCCGCCCACGACATCCACGACCTCGTCCACCCCGGCAAGCCGCTCCGCTTCGAATACTCGACCACGCGAGGCGTGCCGGGGATCTGAAAAGGTCTTCCCCGACCTCCTTGCGCCGGTCGCCGCGCGGCCATCGCCCGACTCGCGGCCAGACGCCCACAGTGTTACAATCGCCGGCGACCCGGGAGAGCCGTCTTGGGGAAGTCCTTTCAAAACGCCATGTTCGGAGGAGCGAACCATGTTCACACACGATCCCGTAGACCAACTGCTGTCGGGCCGAATGGATCGGCGTACACTCGGCAGGACGCTCGGCTCGCTTGGCATCGGCGTCGCGGCCGTGCCGCTCGTCGCGCGGGAAACGAGGGCCGACGAGGAGGAGGTCAACTTCTTCACTTGGGCGGGCTATGAAAACCCCGTGCTCCATCAGAGCTACATCGACAAATACGGTAGCTCGCCCAGCATCGCGTTCTTCGGCGGCACCACCGAGGCCAAGAACAAGATTCTCGCAGGGTACAAGACCGACATCGGCCATCCCTGTTCGGGTGGCGTCACGGAATGGTATGCGTCCGGGATCATCGCGCCGTTCGATACCGGCCGAATGAAGCACTGGAACGACTACTTCGAGCCTCTCAGGAACATCGGCTCGACCCTTACGGCGGAAGGCGAAAACCTGTTCGTTCCATGGGACTGGGGCAATTCGTCGATCCTCTACCGCACCGACCTCGTGGACATCGAGGAAGAATCCTGGGGTCTGCTCTTCGACGAGCGCTACGAGGACAGGCTTGCGACCTACGATTCGCCGCAGGCCGGCGTGCAAGTCGCGGCCCAGGTGCTCGGCTTCACGAACCTCGAGTCGCTGAGCGACGAGCAGCTCGTCGAGGTCAGGAAGCTCCTGGAGAAGCAGCGCTCGTTGCTGCGGTTCTATTGGGAAAGCCAGTCCGAGGCGGGCCAGGCCATGGTCTCCGGCGAGTTGGTCGCGACCTACGCCTGGAACGATCTCTACAAAACGGTTAGCGACCAGGGGATTCCGGTGAAGTACATGTCGCCCAAGGAAGGCGCGCGCAACTGGGTCTGCGGGTTCGTGCTGACCAGCGCCGACAACCGCGTCGCCAGCGACGAGCGCGTCTACGATTTCCTCGACGCCATGATGTCGCCCGAAACCGGCGCCTTTCTGATCGACGAGTTCAGCTACGGTTCGGCCAACAGCAAGGCCTTCGACCTGGTTTCGCCCGAGCGCGTCGCCGAGGTCGGTCTGTCCGATCCCGAAGCCTTCCTCGCAAAGGGCATCCTGGCGCCCATTCCGCCCGAGTTCGACGAGAAGTACGTCAACCTGTGGGAACAGGTGAAGCTCGGCATGTAGCGCAAGTGCGGCACACCGCCGGGCGGGCGCTTCGTGAGTCCGGCGGTGCGTTTCCGCCGCGTCGCCCGGACCTTCGCTTCCGCCGCGTCGCGGCGCGGGCCGTTCAGTAGCGGTATTCGTCCGGTTTGAACGGGCCTGTCCGGTCGACGCCGATGTAGCTCGCCTGACGGTCGGTCAGTTCGGTGAGCCTGACGCCGACCTTCTCCAGATGGAGCATGGCGACCCGCTCGTCGAGGCGCTTGGGCAGGACATGGACCCGCTTGCCGTAGGCGCCCGTGTCGCGGTGGCTCCACAGCTCGATCTGGGCCAGAACCTGGTTGGTGAAGCTCGCGCTCATCACGAAGCTCGGGTGGCCCGTCGCGCAGCCCAGGTTCACCAGGCGGCCCTCGGCCAGGAGGATGATCTTCTTGCCGTCGGGGAACTCGATCTCGTCGACCTGCGGCTTGACGTTCGACCACGTGAAGTTCCTGAGAGCCTCGACCTGGATCTCGTTGTCGAAGTGGCCGATGTTGCAGACGATGGCGCGGTCCTTCATGGCGCGCATGTGCTCGACGGTGATGACGTCGGTGTTGCCCGTGGCGGTGACGAAGATGTCGGCCCTCGGCGCGGCGTCCTCCATGGTGACGACCTCGTAGCCGTCCATGGCCGCCTGCAGCGCGCAGATCGGGTCGATCTCCGTCACCATCACCCGCGCCCCGGCGCCCCGCAGCGACTGGGCCGAACCCTTGCCGACGCCGCCGTAGCCCGCGACCGCGGCCACCTTGCCCGCCATCATCACGTCCGTCGCGCGGCGGAGGCCGTCGGTCAGGCTCTCCCGGCAGCCGTAGACGTTGTCGAACTTCGACTTGGTCACGGAATCGTTGACGTTGAAGGCCGGGACCCTGAGCTCGCCCCGCTCCGCCATCCGGTAGAGGCGCGCCACGCCGGTCGTGGTCTCCTCGCTGACGCCGTGGACGTTCTCCAGCAACTCCGGATACTTCTCGTGCATCGCGAGCGTGAGATCGCCGCCGTCGTCCAGCAGCATGTTGGGCGTCCAGCCGTCCGGGCCGCGGACCGTCCGGTCGATGCACCGCCAATACTCATCCTCGGTCTCGCCCTTCCAGGCGAAAACCGGAACGCCAGCGGCGACTCCTGGACCGGACGATCGGGGCGATCGTGGAGGTGTCGACAGCCCGATGTCCGCTCGGGGCGACACCGTAAAGCCCTTGGTGAACGAGCCTCACGGACTATGGCGGTATCGGATCGGCGACGTCCGGCTCATCCATCGACCGGACGCCGGAACGCGCGCCGCCCGCTTCCTGGGCCTCAAGCCCGGGGCGGAAGCCTATGAGCAGCCCGCCGGCCCCGCGCTCGCGGAAATCCGGGTTGCGGGTCGAGGCAACGGTCAAGAGATCGTCGGGCGCGGCGCGGCTGTCCCCTCGTTCCAAAACCGGACAGAACATCCGGTCCATCGACCGGTCGCATCGTCCGTTACCGACACCATGGCGCCAAGGCGGTTGTCCCCACTCCGCCTCCATGCTAGCCAGCGCGCCGCTTCACCGAGCAGGCGAGATGGCCGACGAGACCACGGACGCCCCGACTCCCGCGACCGCGCCGTCCGCCTCGGATGACCGACCGCAGCCCAGGCTGGCGCTGCACAGCCAGTTCCTGCAGGACATGTCCTTCGAGAATCCGCGGGGCGCCAAGGGTTTTGCCGACGCGGACGCGAAGCCGAAGGTCAAGGTCGACCTGAACGTGGATTCGCGCAAGCTCGGCGAGGCGCACTACGAGGTCGCGCTCAGGATCGCGGCCCATGCGACGATCGAGGAGGAACCCTGTTTCCTCGCCGAGATCGACTACCGCGGCGTCTTCTCGCTGACCGGCGTGGAGGAGAAGATCGTGCCGCGGGCGCTGCTGATCGAAGGTCCGCGCACCCTCTTCCCGTTCGCCCGCAGGATCCTCGCGGATGCGGTGCGCGACGGCGGTTTCCCGCCGCTCATGCTGGAGCCGGTCGATTTCGCCGGCCTCTACCGGCAACACGCGCCGCGCAGCGCGGACGAGGCGGGATCCGCGCCTAACCCGGCGCCGTCTCCAGATTCAGCGCGGCGGCCATGAGCGTGCGGGCGTAGCGCGTCCGCGGCGCCTCGAAGATGGCTTGGGCGCTACCGGTCTCGACGACCTTGCCGTCCTTCATCACGAGCACGTGGTGGCTCATGGCGCGCACGACGCGGAGGTCGTGGCTGATGAAGAGGTAGGCGAGGTCGTGGTCGGCTTGGAGCCGGCGCAGGAGCTCCACGATCTGGGCCTGGACCGACATGTCGAGCGCGCTGGTCGGCTCGTCGAGCACGACGAAACGGGGGCGCAGCACCATGGCCCGCGCGATCGCGATGCGCTGGCGCTGTCCGCCGGAGAACTCGTGGGGATAGCGGTCCATCGTGGCGGGATCGAGCCCGACCTCCTCCATGGCCCGGCCGACCAGGCGCCGCCGTCCGGCGTCGCCGCCGCCCATGCCGTGGACCCGGAGGCCCTCGCCCACGATGTCCTTGATCGACATGCGCGGGCTCAACGACCCATAAGGGTCCTGGAAGACGACCTGCATCTCGCGTCTGAGCGGCCGCAGGTCCCTGAAATCCAGGCCCTGAAGACTTTTTCCGTCGAAGGCGATCCCGCCTTCGCTCGCGATCAGGCGCAGGATCGCCATGCCCAGCGTCGTCTTGCCCGAGCCGGATTCGCCGACCACGCCGACGGTCTCGCGGGGGCGGACCGCGATGTCGATGCCGTCGACCGCCTTGACATGGCCCACCGTGCGGCGGAGCACGCCGCGCCCGATGGGGAACCAGACCTTCAGCGCTTCGGTCTCCAGGAGCGGGGCGGCGCCGTCGGGCGCCGGATCGGGGACGCCCCCGGGTTCGGAGGCCAGCAGATGTTTCGTGTAGTCGTGCCGCGGGTCGTCGAAGACGTCGGCCACTTCGCCCTGCTCGACGATCAGGCCGTCGTTCATCACGCACACCCGGTCGGCGAAGCGGCGCACGATGGTGAGGTCGTGGGTGATGAAGAGGATGGCCATGCCCAGGCGCGCCTGGAGGTCCTTGAGAAGCTTCAGGATCTGGGCTTGCACGGTGACGTCGAGCGCCGTGGTCGGCTCGTCGGCGATCAGGAGATCCGGCTCGTTGGCGAGCGCCATGGCGATCATCACCCGTTGGCGCTGGCCGCCCGAGAGCGTGTGCGGAAAGTCCTTCAGCCGGCCCTTGATGTTGTCCAGGCCCACCAGATCGAGCAGCTCGCGCACCCGCGCCCGCGCGGCGCTCCGGCCCATGCCCTTGTGCAGCATGAGCGGCTCGGCGATCTGCTTCTCGATCGTGTGGAGCGGATTGAGCGATGTCATCGGCTCCTGGAAGATCATCGAGACCCGGTTGCCGCGCACGCCGCGCAGGGTCCGTTCGTCGGCCCCGACGATCTCCCGGCCGTCGAAGCGGATCGCGCCCGAGGGGTGGCTCGCCGCCGGCCTGGGCAGGAGCTGGAGCACCGAAAGCGCCGTGACCGACTTGCCCGAGCCGGATTCGCCCACCAGCGCGAGCGTCTCGCCCTTCTCGATCGAGAAGCTCACCCCGCGCACCGCGTCGATGTGACGGCCCTCCACGGCGAACCGGACGGCGAGGTCGTGGACGTCGAGTAGGCTCATGACGGCATCTTCCTCGGATCGAAGGCGTCGCGCACCGCCTCGCCGATGAACGTCAGCAGGGAGAGCATCGCCGCGACCACGACGAACCCCGAGAACCCGAGCCACGGCGCCTGGAGGTTGTTGCGTCCCTGGTTGAGCAGCTCGCCCAGGGACGGCGAGCCGGGCGGCAGGCCGAAACCCAGGAAGTCGAGCGCGGTGAGCGTGGTGACCGAGCCGTTCAGGATGAAGGGCAGGAAGGTGAGCGTCGAGACCATGGCGTTCGGCAGGACGTGGCGCGCCATGATGACGCGGTCCGTCACGCCCAGCGCGCGGGCGGCGCGCACGTAGTCGAAATTGCGCGTGCGGAGGAACTCGGCGCGCACCAGGCCGACCAGGGCGGTCCAGGAGAAGAGCACCATGAGGCCGAGCAGCGTCCAGAAGCTCGGGATGATGACGCTCGCCAGGATGATCAGGATGTAGAGCACGGGCACGCCGCCCCAGACCTCCAGCGCGCGCTGCGCCAACAGGTCGATCCAGCCGCCGTAGTAGCCCTGCACGGCGCCCGCCGCGATCCCGATGACGGAGGACGCCAGGGTGAGCGCGAGGCCGAACAGGACGGAGATGCGGAAGCCGTAGATCAGCCGCGCCGCGACGTCCCGGCCCTGGTCGTCGGTCCCCAGCCAGTTCTCGGCGGTCGGCGGCGAGGGGGCCGGCGTCGGCAGGTCGTAGTTGATGGTCCGGTAGCTGTAGGGGATGAGCGGCCAGACGATCCAGCCGTCCTTCCCGGCGATCAGGTCCTGCACGAAGGGGTCGCGGTAGTCCGCCTCGGTCTCGAAATCGCCGTCGAAGGCGGTTTCGGGGTAGGCGACGAGGAAGGGCGCGTAAAGTCCGCCGTCGTACCGCACGAGGAGCGGCTTGTCGTTGGCGATCAGCTCGGCCGGCAGCGTGACGAGAAAGAGGACCAGGAACGCCCAGAACGACCAGTAGCCCCGCCGGTTGGCGCGGAAGTTCGAGAGCCTGCGCCGCGTGAGCGGATCGGAGGAGCGGAACGCCGTCATCGCCCCGCCCGCGCCGGGGAAGGAGACGGGAGGCGCGGTCCGCCGGGCGCGTCTCCCGCCATCAGCCGACGTCCCGGCTCTCGAAGTCGATGCGCGGGTCGACCGCGACATACATCAGATCGCCGATCAGGTTCATGACGAGTCCGAGCAGCGTGAAGATGTAGAGCGTCGCGAACATCACCGGGTAGTCGCGGTTGATCGCCGCCTCGTAGCCGAGCAGGCCCATGCCATCGAGCGAGAAGATGATCTCGATCAGCAGCGCGCCGGTGAACAGGATGCCGACGATGGCGCCGGGAAAGCCGGCGATGATGATCAGCATGCCGTTGCGGAAGACGTGGCCGTAGAGCACGCGGCGCTCCGTCAGCCCCTTGGCGCGGGCCGTGATGACGTACTGGCTGCGTATCTGGTCGAGGAACGAGTTCTTCGTCAGCATCGTCAGCGTCGCGAAGCTGCCGATGACCAGCGCCGTCAGCGGCAGCGCCAGATGCCAGAAATAGTCGCCGATCTGCTGCAGCGTCGTCATGTCGTCGAAGCCGGGCGACACCAGTCCGCGCAGCGGGAAGAACTTCCAGTACGAGCCGCCGGCGAACAGCACCACGAGCAGGATGGCGAAGAGAAAGCCGGGAATCGCGTAGCCCAGGATGATCGCGCCGCTGGTCCAGACATCGAACCGGCCGCCGTCGCGCCGGGCCTTGGCGATCCCCAGCGGAATCGAGACGAGGTAGACGATGACGGTCGTCCACAGCCCCAGGGAGATCGAGACCGGCATCTTCTCGACGATCAGGTTGACGACGGTTTCGCTGCGGAAGGCGCTCTCGCCGAAATCGAACGAGAGGTAGTTGCCCATCATCAGGAGGAGGCGCTCCACCGGGGGCTTGTCGAGCCCGTACATCTTCTCGAGCTCCTCGATGAAGCCTTCGGGCAGGCCCCGGGCGCCGCGGTAGAGGCTGTCGCCGTCGGCGCCCGCGCCGGCTGTCGCCGCGAGGTCGCTGCCGCTGCCCGACACCCGCGCCGTCGCGCCGACGTCCGTGCCCTCGATCTGGGCCAGGATGCGCTCGACCGGCCCGCCCGGCACGAACTGGACGATCGCGAAGTTGATCACCATGATCGCGAACAGCGTCGGGATGACGAACAGCAGGCGCCGGACGATGTAGGCGAGCATGGCTGGGAACCCCCGCGCCGTCCTACCGTTCTTCCGCTTCGAGCCTGGCCTCGAGCGCGGCTTCGCGCCCGGCGTCGATCCACCATGCGTTGAAGACGAGACCGTCGTCGGGCGTGACCCCGGGCCGGCCGAACTTGTCCCAATGGGCCACGCGGTCGTAGCGGATGTGCCAGTTGGGAATGACGTAGTGGCCCCAGCGCAGCACGCGGTCGAGGGCGCGCGCGGCGGCGACCAGCTCCTCCCGGTCGTCGGCGAAGACGATCTCCTCGACCAGGGCGTCGACCGCCGGGTCCGTGAGGCCCAGCGTGTTGCGGCTGCCTTCGATGCCGGCCATGGCGGAGGTCCAGTAGTCGCGCTGCTCGTTGCCCGGGGAGCGCGACTGGCCGAAGACGTCGACCGTGACGTCGAAATCGAAGGTCTCCATGCGCCGTTCGTACTGCGAGGCGTCGACGATGCGGACGTCGACCGCGACGCCGAGCCGTTCCAGGTTGCGCGCGAACGGTTGCACGATGCGCTCGAAGGCGGGCTGCACGATCAGGACCTCGAAGGCCATGACCTCGCCCTCCGGCCCCGTCAGCGCGCCATCCCGGATCGTCCAGCCGGCGTCCTCGAGCAGCGCCTTGGCCTTGCGCAACCGGTCGCGGATGTTACCCGATCCGTCCGTCGTCGGCGGGATGTAGACCTCGCCGAACACCTCCTCGGGCAGCCGGTCGCGGAGCGGCTCCAGGAGCGCCGTTTCGGCCTCGTCCGGCGCGCCTTCCGCGGCGAGGTCCGAGTTGGAGAAGTAGCTCACCGTGCGGTCGTACTGGCCGTAGAACAGGTTCTCGTTGGACCACTCGAAGTCGAAGGCGTGGCCCAGCGCCTCGCGGACCCTGGCGTCCCGGAACAGCGGACGGCGCAGGTTGAAGATGAACGCCTGCATCCCGGTCGGCCGCGAATGGCCGATCTCTTCCCTGACGATGAGGCCGTTGTCGAAATTGGGGCCGGTGTAGGCCGTGGCCCAGAGCTTCGAGTTGTTCTCCGTCCGGAAGTCGTACTCGTGGGCCTTGAAGGCCTCGAGCGCGATGTCGAAGTCGAGGTACTCGTCGTAACGGATGGTGTCGAAATTATGGAAGCCGACCTGCGCGGGAACGTTCGCGCCCCAGTAGTCGGCGACGCGGCCGTAGGTGATCGAGCGGCCGGGATCGACATCGACGACCTCGTAGGGACCGCTGCCGAGCGGCGGGTCCAGCGTCGTGGCGGCGAAGTCGCGGTCCTCGAACCAGTGCTTCGGAAGCACCGTCATCTGGCCCACGATCAGCGGCAGTTCCCTGTTGCCCGGCGCGTCGAACGTGAAGCGGACCCAGCCGTCGCCCTCGTCGGTCGCGGCCACGACGTTGGCGTAGTAGGCGGCGTAGTAGGGATGGCCCTCTGTGGTGAGCGTCTCGAAGGTCCATACCACGTCGCCGGCCGTGACCGGCATGCCGTCGTTCCAGCGCGCCTCGGGCCGCAGCTTGAAGGCGACCCAGGAGCGGTCCTCCGGCATGCGGACCGTCTCGGCGAGCAGGCCGTATTCGGAGAACGCCTCGTCGGCGGAGCTCTTGAGCAGCGTGTCGTAGACCGGGCCGAGGCCGGGCGCTGCCTGGCCCTTCAGGGTGAAGGGGTTGAGCGTGTCGAAACCGCCGAAGGACCAGAGCCTGACGTCGCCGCCCTTGGGCGCGTCGGGGTTGACGTAGTCGAAATGCGCGAACCCGGCGGGATACTTCAAATCGCCGTACATCGAGAGGCCGTGGCCCTCGTGGACGCCGCCGTCCTGGGCGGACGCGGGCGCGGCGAGAAGCAGGCCGGCGAGAAGGGCGGTCGGGACGCGCATCGCACACTCCTTCGGCGGGTCACGGGCGGAGGGCCCTATCGTAGCGGCCGCGCCGGTTTGCGCCAGCCGTTGGATCGAGGGGCTGCGGACCCCGGCGCGCCGGCGCGAGGCGTTCCAGCGCCGGCTCCAACAGGGCCGGATCGCCCACGGCCAGCAGGGTCCCATCGCTCGCGGGTCCCAAGGGGTCGCCGTTCCAGTCGGTGGCGCGTCCGCCGGCCGCCTCGACCAGGGCGGCGCAGGCGGCCCAGTCGTCCTCGCCCAGTTCGGCGTCGACGATGACGTCGATCAGGCCCGCGGCGAGCGAGCCGGGGTCCGAGACATCGGCGCCGAACAGGCACCGGCGGCATGCGCGCTGCAGCGGGCGCATGCGCGTCCACGACGCGCGGGCCACCGCGCCGGGCCCCGACGAGCTCGCGACCGCGTCCCCGAGACCGCGGCAGGGGCGCGTCGCGACCGGCGCGCCGTTGAGCGTCGCGCCGGCGCCGGCCACGCCCACCCAGCGGTCGCCCCGGGCGCTGTGGTCCGCGACGCCCAGGACATAGCGGCCGCCGCGCCGCAGGCCGATCAGCGTGCCGAACAGGGGAATGCCCGCGACGTAGTATTTCGTGCCGTCGAGCGGGTCGATGGCCCAGACGAACTCGGCGTCGGCCTGGTGGTCGTCGCATTCCTCTCCGATCGCGCCGTCCTCGGGGCGCGCCGCCGCGACCATCTCGCGCAGGCGCCGTTCCACCGCGCCGTCGAGCTCGCTCACCGGGCTCGCGTCGTCCTTCATTCCGGTGGCGAACGCGCCGCGGAACCGTTCCATCAGCATGACGCGCGCCGTGTCGGCCATGGCGTGCGCCAGGGCGATGCGGTCGGGCGAGACGGTCATCGGCCCTGTCCCAGCAGCGCGATCAGCGCGCCGTGCGCCGCCGCGTCGCCCGCGCTCACGATGCGGCCCGCATAGCCCGCGTCGACCGGGTTGCCGGCCGTGTCGGTCAGGAGCCCGCCGGCGTTGCGCACCACGGGCTCGATCGCGGCGATGTCGGTGGGATCGAGCGCCCCGTCGATGGCGAGGTCGAGCGCGCCGCTGGCGACCAGGCCGTGCATCGTCGCCTCCAGCCCGAAGAGCTGCCAGCGCATGGCGTCCCGGGTCGGCGCGAGCAGGGGGTCGTCCTCCTCGTCGGCCCAGTCGGGGCCGACCGAGCCCGCGACCGCCTCGACCAGGCTGGCGCAGGGCCGCGTGGCGACCGGCGCGCCGTTGTGCGTCGCGCCGTGGCCGTCGGCGCCGATCCAGCGTTCGCCCAGGGCCGGGACGTCGATGACGCCCAGGACGTAGCGCCCGCGATGGGCGATCCCGATCAGGGTGGCGAAGCTGGCGCGGCCGTGCAGGAACGACCTCGCGCCGTCCAGGGGGTCGATCGACCAGAGCCACTCGGCGTCGGGCCGGTCGGCGCCGAATTCCGCGCCGAGCACGCCGTGGTCCGGCCGGGCCGCCGCGATCGCGGCCCGGATGGCTTCTCCGGCTTCCCGGCCGGCCTCGGTGACGGGGCTCCCGTCGGGCTCGAGCTCCATGCCGACGCCGCCGCGCCAATGGCGCATCAGGATCGCGCCGGCCTCGTCGGCGGCGCGGCAGGCGAGATCGATCAGGTCGCGGGACACTGCGGGCATGGCGGCGCATCCTCGCGGCCCCGCGCGAGCGGGGCAAGGCGCGACCGCGCTCCATCCCCAATCGGCGACGAGGTCCGGATGGCGGAGGACGCGGCGGGATCCTGGCGTTTCCCGGGTTGCCGGACATCGCGGAGGGAAAGGACGTGTTTTGAAGCTCACCCGTGAAACGCAACGGGGTTTGTGAATCGTCTTTGGCTGAAAAGTGATCCGCAAGCCGCGTTGTCGCTCACCCATGTGCGGCAACCCGCCGGAAACGGGCCCGCCCTACCGCACCTCGTCGATCGAGTTCACGATGTGGGCGACGATGCCGTAGTCCCGGGCTTCCTCCGGCCCCATCCAGTAGTTGCGGTCGGTGTCCCTGGCGACGCGCTCGACCGGCTGGCCGGTCTCCTCGGCGATGATGCGGTTGAGCCGGTCGCGCATCTTGAGGATTTCCTTGGCCTCGATGTCGATCTCGGTCGCCTTGCCGCCGATGCCGCCCATGGGCTGGTGCAGCAGGAAGCGCGTGTTGGGCGTGCAGTAGCGGTTGTCCTTCCGGGCCGAGAGGTAGATGTGGGCGCCGGCGCTCGCGACCCAGCCGGTGCCGATCGCCTTCACCGGAGCGGCCACGAAGCGGATCATGTCGTGGATCGCGTCGCCCGATTCCACATGCCCGCCCGGCGAGCTGATCACCAGCCGGATCGGGTCGTGGCTCTCCTCGCTCATGGCGATGAGCTGGGCGCAGGTCTCGCGCGCGGCCTTCTCGTCGACCTCGCCGAACAGCATGATCGTGCGCGCATCGAAGAGGATCCTCGCGGCGGTCCGGTTCTTGGCGCTCCTCGCGCCGGCCCCGTCCTCGTCGTCCTTGCCGTCGGCGGCGGCGACGATCCGCCCGTCGAGATCGCTCATCGCGCCGTCCCGGGAAATCCGCAGCCCCGACTTAAGGGCCGTCCGCGGCGAATGCAAGCGGGGACCGCTCTCAGGAGAGGCCCATCAGAGAGCGCGCGAACGCTCCGGCGTCGAAGGGGCGCAGGTCGTCGGGGCCCTCGCCCACGCCGACGGCGTGGATCGGAAGGCCGAAGCGGTCGGCCAGGCCGACGATGACGCCGCCCCGGGCCGAGCCGTCGAGCTTCGTGACGACGAGGCCCGTCACGCCGCACATGTCCCGGAATGCCTCGACTTGGGCGTGCGCGTTCTGGCCCGTGGTCGCGTCGAGCACCAGGATGCGGTCGTGCGGCGCGGTCCCGTCGAGCTTGCCCAGCACGCGGACGATCTTCCGCAGTTCGGCCATCAGGCCGTCCTTGTTGTGGAGCCGTCCCGCCGTGTCGATGAACAGCAGGTCCGCGCGCCCGTCCCGCGCCGTCTCGAGCGCGCCGTAGGCCAGGCCCGCGGCGTCGTCGCCCCGCTTGCCGGCGACCACGGCGCAGCCCGTCCGCCGGCCCCAGACCTGGAGTTGCTCGATCGCGGCCGCGCGGAAGGTGTCGCCCGCCGCGAGCACGGCCTTCCGGTCGCGCTCCGCGAAGTGTCCGGCGAGCTTGCCGATGGTGGTGGTCTTGCCGACGCCGTTCACGCCCATCACCAGGACGACATGCGGTTTGCGGTCCGGGTCGGGCTCCAGCGGCCGGGCGAGCGGCGCGAGGATGCCGGCGATGCGTTCGGCGAGATGCGCGCGCACCTCCTCGCCGGTGACCTCCCCGTCGAAGCGCTTCCCGGCCAGCTCGCCGGTGAGCGCGGCGGCGGTCGCGACGCCGAGGTCGCCGGCGATCAGGATCTCCTCCAGTTCCTCGAGCGCGCCGTCGTCGAGGCGGCGTCCGGCGAAGATCGCGCCGATGGATCGCGTGAAACGGCCGGACGAGCGGTCGAGGCCCGCGCGGAGCCGGGAGAGCCAGCCTTCCTCGCTCATCGGGCCGCCCCGGTCAGCAGCGCGGTTCCGTCGCTTCCGGCGATGGCGAGGCTGGCGAGGGTCCCCGCGGCCAGGGAGGGCGGCGTGGCGACCGGCGCGAAATGCTCGCTGCGCCCCCGGCCCTCGGCCTCCACCAGCACCTGGGCGTTCCGGCCGACCCGGCCGTCGAGGAAGGCCCGCGCCGCGTCGGCGCCGCGGGCGCGCAGGCGCGCCGCCCGCTCCTTGCGCACGGCCTTGTCGACCTGGGGCATGCGCGCGGCGGGGGTGCCGGGACGCTCCGAATAGGGGAAGACGTGGAGCCATGTGAGCCCGCAGTCGTCGATGTGGCGGAGCGTGTTCTCGAACATCGCGTCGGTCTCGGTCGGGAAGCCGGCGATCAGGTCGGCGCCGAAGACCGCGCCCGGCCGCAACCGGCGGACGAGATCGCAGAAGGCGACGGCCTGCTCCGGCGTGTGGCGGCGCTTCATGCGCTTGAGCACCATCGCGTCGCCCGCCTGGAGGCTCAGGTGGAGATGCGGCATGAGCCGTTCCTCCCCGGCGATGGCGCACAGGAGCGCGTCGTCGGCCTCCGCGACGTCGAGGCTGGTGAGCCTGAGCCGGGGCAGGTCCGGCGCCAGCTTCAGGATGCGGCGCACCAGATCGCCCAGGGCGGGACGCCCCGGCAGGTCGGCGCCCCAGGCGGTGATGTCGACGCCCGTGAGCACGACCTCGCGGCAACCCGCGTCGACGAGGCCCGCGACCTCGCGCGCCACCTCGTCCGCGGGCACGCTGCGGCTGGGGCCCCGGCCGTGGGGAATGACGCAGAACGTACAGCGGTGGTCGCAGCCGTTCTGCACCCGGACGAGGGCGCGCGCCCGGCCCTCGATGCGGTTCGGCGCGGGCGCCGGGGTTCCGCGCGGCGCGGCGCGCCGTTGCGCCGGCGGCGCGTTCCAGGTCTCGGGCCGCAGCTTCCCGGCGTTGCCGACCACGCGGTCGAGCTCCGGGATCGCGGCCCAAGCGCCGGGATCGATCTCGACGGCGCAGCCGGTCGCCACGATGGTCGCGCCGGGGTGCTCGCGGCGCGCCCGGCGGATCGCCTGACGGGCCTGGCGCTCGGCCTCGGCGGTCACGGCGCAGGTGTTGACCACGATCGTGGCGTCGTCGCCGGCCGCTTTCAGATGGCCGCGAATCGCATCCGTCTCGTAGGCGTTGAGGCGGCAGCCGAAGGTGACGACCTTGCCCATGTCAGCCCGCCAGCTCCGGCGCGAGCGCGCCCGAATAGGCGAGGCTCGCGGGCCCCGCCATGAGCACGTGGCCGTCGTCGCGCCACACGAGGTCGAGCTCGCCGCCGGGCAACGCCACGGTCACGGAGCGCTCGGCGAGGCCGCGGCGGACGCCGGCGACCGCGATGGCGCAGGCGGCGGAACCGCAGGCCGGCGTGGCGCCCGCGCCGCGTTCCCAGACGCGGGCGCGGACGCGCCGCGGGGTCTCGACCGTGCAGAAGCTGATGTTGCCGCGTTCGGGCAGCATCGCGCTGCGCTCGAGGGCGGGCCCCGTCGCCGCCAGGTCGATCGCGTCGCAGTCGTCGACGAAGAGCACCGCGTGGGGGTTGCCCATGCTGACGCACACCGCGGGCGCGGGCGCGGCGCGCCCGAGGTCGACGGTGAGCGTGTCGGCCTCCGACGCCAGGGGAATGTCGCGCCAGCCGTGCCTGGCCTCGCCCATGTCGACGCGGATCCGTCCGCCGCCGTTCGCGCGGCTCTCCAGCACGCCGGCGACCGTTTCGACCTCGACGGCGTCCCGGCCGGTCTCGTCCATCACCAGCCGCGCGACGCAGCGGGCGGCGTTGCCGCAGGCTTCCGCCTCGCCGCCGTCGGGATTCCAGATGCGCATGAAGACATCGGCGGTCTCCGACGGCTCCAGGCGGACGACCTGATCGCAGCCCACGCCCAGACGCCGGTCCGCGATGGCGCGGATCGCGTCCGCGCCGAGCGGAATGTCGCGACGGCGGGCGTCGAGGACGACGAAGTCGTTGCCCAGCCCATGCATCTTCACGAAGGCGGCACCGTTCATGGCGCGCCTTATAGAGCGGTTCCGGCCTTGCCGGAACCGCTCCGGGGCCGCGAACGCGCCGCCCCTTGTCCGCCGACCCGCGCCATGGTGAGGTCGGCGACGCCCGGAACGCGAGGACCTACGCCATGACCACGCTCGACCGCCTGCCCATCCTGGAGCGCCGCCGCATCCAGGCGGAGGTCGTCAAGCCGATCTACGAGCGCCTGAAGAAGGAGGTCGGCGCGGAGACGGCCCGGCGCGTCATCGGCGAGGCGGTCGTCGCCTCGGCCATCGACGAGGGCCGCCGTTTCGCCCGGCGGCGCGGAGGACCCGGCGGAATCGAGGGCTTCGCCTCGTTCCAGCATCTGTGGGACGCCGACGGCGCGCTCGAAAGCGAGGTGCTCGAGCATACGGAGACGGACTACGTCTACAAGGTCACGCGCTGCCGCTACGCCGAGATGTACCGCGAGATGGGCCTGGGCGAGATCGGCTTCCAGTTGTCGTGCAACCGCGACGCCACCTTCGTCGAGGGCTACGATCCGCGCATCAGGCTCTCGCGCACCCGGACCATCATGCAGGGCGCCGACCACTGCGACTTCCACTACCGGATGGAAGAGTGAGCGGCATGGCGCGCCGTTCCGCCCGTCGGGGGCGCCGGCCGGGCGTCTTGCCCTCGCGGCGGAAAAGGTCCACATCACGGGACGGGCGGCGGGCCCGGGTTCCGGAACGGCGGGCGTCATGTTCGAACATCTCTCCGATCGTCTCGAAGGCGTCTTCGACAAGCTGAAGCGCAAGGGCGCGCTCAGGGACGAGGATGTCGCGGCGGCCCTGCGCGAGGTCCGCGTCGCGCTGCTCGAGGCGGACGTCGCGCTGCCGGTCGTCAAGGACCTCGTCGCGGCGGTAAGGGAGAGCGCGACCGGCCGCGAGGCGATGCGCGGGGTCAATCCCGGCCAGCAGGTGGTCAAGATCGTCCACGACCGCCTGGTCGAGACGCTCGGCGCGGAGGCGGCAGGGATCGACCTCGCGGGCGAGCCCCCCGTCGCGATCGTGATGGTGGGCCTGCAGGGCTCGGGCAAGACGACCTCGACGGCCAAGATCGCGCGCTGGCTGCAGGGCCGGGCGGGCGGCGGGAAGGTCCTGATGGCCTCGCTCGACGTGCGCCGGCCGGCCGCCCAGCGACAGCTTGCCGTGCTCGGCGAGCAGGCGGGCGTGGCCGTGCTCGACGCCATCATGGGCGAGCTTCCCGTCCAGATCGCCAGACGCGCCATGGACCGGGCGCGGAAGACCGGGATCGACGCGGTCCTGCTCGACACCGCCGGCCGGCTCCACCTCGATGACGAGTCGATGGAGGAGGCCGCCCGGGTGCGCGAGGCCTCCGGCGCGCGGGAAGTGCTGCTCGTCGCCGACGCGATGACCGGCCAGGACGCGGTCAACGTCGCCTCCGCCTTCAAGGAGAGGGTCGGCGTCACCGGCATCGTCATGACCCGGGTGGACGGCGACGCGCGAGGCGGGGCGGCGCTCTCGATGCGCGCCGTGACGGGCTGTCCCATCAAGCTCATGGGCACGGGCGAGGCGCTCGACGCCCTCGAGGCGTTCCACCCCGAGCGCGTCGCGGGCCGCATCCTGGGCATGGGCGATGTCGTGAGCCTGGTCGAGAAGGCCGCGGAGACGATCGAACGGGAGGACGCGGAGCGTTTCCGCAGGAAGTTCGAGAAGGGCCGGTCGTTCGACCTCGACGACATGCGGGTCCAGCTCGGGCAGCTCAGGAAGATGGGCGGGATGGACGGGCTGCTGGGCCTGCTGCCCGGCGTCGCCAAGGCCAGGAAGCAGATGGCCGCGGCCAGGGTCGACGACGCCGTGCTCGGACGCCAGGAGGCGATCCTGTCGTCGATGACGCCCGGAGAGCGGCGAGACCCGCGCATCGTCCACGCCAGTCGCAAGCGCCGCATCGCCGCGGGCTCCGGCGTCCGGGTCCAGGACGTCAACCGGCTGCTCAAGCAGTTCCAGGAGATGAACGGGATGATGAAGAAGGTCCGCAAGATGGGCGGGAAGGGCCGACTCCCGGCCGGCATGGGCACGCCCGGCGCCGGCGGCATGCCCGGCCAGGCCGGGATCGAGGAGATGGCCCGGAACCTCAAGCTCCCGCCCGGGCTCAAGTTCTAGAACGGGTCGCGGCGCGCCGGTTCGGCCCTTGCGGTCCGTGTCGCGGTCGCGTGCAACGGGAGGGATGTCCATGGAGACGGAACGTGCTCTCGCCGGTCCCCGGCGGGCCGGCGGGATCGGCCGACATGCGCTCGGTCCCGCCGATGCGATGCGCGCGCCACCGAGCTTCGGGATCGACCGGCGCGGTCGCCCTCAGGCCGCCTCGCGCGCCGACGCCTCGCTCCGGTAGGCCCGGCAGGCCTCGCCGAAGGCCGCGAACAGCGCGGCGTCCGGCGCGCGTTCGCGGAAGCGCCACTCGGGATGCCATTGCACGCCGAGCTGGAGATGGCGCGCGCCCCTCACGCTCACGGCCTCGATCTGGCCGTCGGGCGCCACGGCCTCGACGTCGAGCGCCCGGGCCGGCCGGTCGATCCCCTGACCGTGGATCGAGTTCACCCGGTAGGACGCGAGCCCGGTGACGCGGCGCAGCGCGCCGCCCTCGGCCAGCAGGACGTCGTGGGCCGGCGCGTACTGCTTCGGCCGCGGATCCGCCTTGTCCTCGCGGTGGTCCATGCGGCCGGGGACCTCCTCGACATGCTGGAAGAGCGTGCCGCCCAGCGCCGCGTTGAGCTCCTGGACGCCGCGGCAGACGGCGAGCAGCGGCGCGCCGCGCGCCACGACGCGGCGGATCAGCGGCAGGGTCAGCGCGTCGCGCTGGGCGTCCAGCAGGGTCGTCGGCCGGGGCGGGTGGCCGCCGTAGTGGCGCGGGTCCACGTTGCTGGGGCTTCCGGGAAGGAAGACGCCATCGACCCGGTCGAGCAGGTCGTCGGTCGAGTAGATCCCTTCCAGCGGATCGAGGTCCGCGCCCTCGCCGAAGCACGGGACCAGCATCGGGATCGCCCGCGCGCCGTGGGCCACCGCGTCGACGTACTTCTCGCCCACCGCGTGGAACGGATGGATGCCGATCTCGCGGACGTCGCAGGGAATGCCGACGAGCGGCAGGGCGTTCCGGTCTGTCATGGCCGTCATCCGGGGCTTGGGGCTTGGCGGGCCCGCAACGTAGCATGGGCGGCGCGGAAGGGGACCGGAGGATGCGCCCGTGCCTTTCGGAAGCGAAGCGGCGGACCTCGTCAAGCTCGCCGCCCTCATGGCGATGCTCGGGCTCTTCGTCCACGAGCGCCGCCGGCCCGCCGTGGCCCGGCCGGCGGACGGCCGGCGCCTGTTCCGCAATCTCGCCTTCTGGGGCTGCAACGCCGCGCTGTCGCTCCTGGTCCTGATCCCCACGACCCGCCTCGCGGCGGACCACGGGTTGGACTGGCGGCCCGGTTGGCTTTCGGGCGCGCCGGGCCTCCTGTTCGATCTGCTCGTTCTGGACCTCTGGATCTACTGGTGGCACCGGGCCAACCACGCCGTGCCCCTGTTCTGGCGTTTCCATCAGGTGCACCACCGCGACAGGGCGCTCGACGTGACGACCGCGGTGCGGTTCCACCCCGGCGAGGTCCTGCTTTCGGCGCTCGCCCGCGCGCCGGCGGTCGCGCTCCTGGCGCCGCCGCTCCAATCGGTGCTGCTGTTCGAGGCGCTGGCGCTCGCGGCGGCGGCCTTCCACCATTCCAACATCCGCCTCGCGCCGGCCGCCGAGCGCGGGCTGTCGCGCTGGATCGTCACGCCGGGCATCCACTGGGTGCATCACCGCGACCGGCGGGCCGACACCGATTCGAACTACGCGACGATCCTTTCGGTGTGGGACCGGCTGTTCGGGAGCCGCAGCCCCACGGCGCGCACGCCGGAGATGACGCTCGGCGTCGAGGGCGCGGACGAGCTCGGCTTGGTCCGCCTCGCCGCCCTGCCGCTCGAACCGCCGTTACGGCGTTGAGGACGCCACGGCGCGCACCAGCGCCGGGTAACGCGCCCAGAGCGTCAGGGCGCGCCCGGCGAAAAGCACCATCAGGCCGAGCCACAGCCCGTGGTTGCCCATGAGATGCCAGAGAAGGAGGATCGCGGGCAGGAAGATCGCCACCGCGGCCAGCATGGCGTTCCGCAGGTCGCGCCCCCGGGTCGCGCCGATGAAGACGCCGTCGAGCTGGAACGACCAGACGCCGACCAGCGGCATGAGCGCCGCATAGGGCAGATAGTCCCGCGCCACCCGCCGCACCGCCTCGATGTCCGTCATCAGGTCGATGACGGCGTGCCCGCAGAGCGCGAAGACCAGGCTGGCCGCCGCGGCGGTCACGCCGGCCCACAGGGTCGAGACGCCGACGGCCCGGCGCAGCGCGGCGCGGTCGCGCCGGCCGCAGGCCTCGCCGACGATCGCCTCGCAGGCGTTCGCGAAGCCGTCGAGCGCGAAGGCGGCGAAGGTCAGGAACATCATCAGCACTTCGTTGGCCGCCAGCGTCACGTCGCCCAGCCGCGCCGACAGGCTCGTGAACACCGCGAAGCCCAGGCTCAGGACCAGGGTGCGGATCAGGAGGTCGCGGTTGAGCGCGAGCAGGGGCCGGTAGGCGGCGAGCCTCACGGCCGCCGCGAGCGGCCAGGCGCGGGGCCCGCCCGGCGTCACCGCCAGGAGAACGGCGGTTCCCACGGCGAGGCCGAGGTATTCGGCGGCCAGCGTCGCGGCCGCGAGGCCGGGGACCTGCCAGCCGAAGCCGAGGACGAACAGCAGGTCGAGCGCGACGTTGACGACCGCGACGGCGGCTTGAACGGCGAGCGCCCATCCGGTCCGCTGCAGCCCGATCAGCGCGCCGAGAACGACGTAGTTTCCCATCACCGCCGGCGCGGCCCAGATGCGGATGTCGAAGTAGAGCGCCGCTTGGAGCGAAACCGCGGGGCTGGCCTCGATCATGGCCAGCGAGAGCGCCAGGATCGGCCCCTGCAACAGGAGGAGCGGCAGCGCGATCGCGCCCGCCAGCACCGCCGCGCGGATCACGACCGCCTTCAGGGCCTCGCGGTCGCCGCGGCCGAGGGCCTGGGCGGTGTAGCCGGTCGTCGACAGGCGCAGGAAGCCGAACGTCCAGAAGGCGAAGCCGAAGACCAGCGCGGCCACGCCCACGCCGCCGAGATATTCGGGACCGGGAAGGTGGCCGGCCATCGCCGTATCCACCGCGCCGACGATCGGCAGCCCCAGATTGGACAGCATGATCGGCAGGGCGATCTTCCAGATTCGCCGATGCCACCGCGCGCGCGTCAGGGGCTCGGGCGTCACTCCGCGGCGCCGGGAAACGCGGCCGCCTCGACCTCGCCGACGACTTCGAGAAGGCGCCCGCGCAGGCTGGCGAGCTGGGACCCGCTCGCGATCTTCAGGCCGAAGCTGTTGCGCACATAGAAGGCGTCGACCGCGCGCTCGCCATAGGTCGCCACGCGGGCGGTGACGATCGAAAGGCCGAGATCGGCGATCGCCTGGGCGAGATCGAACAGCAGGCCCGGGCGGTCGCGCGCATTGACCTCGACCAAGGTGTGCTTGGTCGAGGCGTTGATGTCGATCAGGACGCGCGGAGTCACCGAGAGCCGCGGCTCCCGCGGCCAGCCCCGCCGCCGCCGCGCCACCTCGGCGTCGAGATCGAGCCGGCCGGTCACGGTCCTGGCGATGGTCTCGCGCAGCCGCTCCAGCCGCCGCTCGTCGTCGAAGGCGCCCGCGCGCTCGTCCTGCACACGGAAGGCGTCGAGCGCCATGCCGTCGAGAGTGGTGAAGATGCGGGCGTCCACGATGCCGGCGCCGGCGATCGCGACGGCGCCCGCGAGCCGCGCGAACAGGCCGCGGCGGTCGGCGGCGAACACGGTCACCTCGGTCACGGCGCGGAAGGCGTCCGCGCGGGTCTCGACCGCGAGCGGACTCGGGTCCCCGGCGCTTTCGGCGCGGCGCATCATCTCGGCGTGACGCAGGTGCGTTTCGCTGTCGAACGCGAGCCAGTAAGGCGCGACCAGACGGCCGATGTGGGCGTCGACCGCGCGGGGATCCCAGTGCGCGAGGCCGTCGCGCACCTCGCGGATGGTGGCGTCGACCCGGGCCTGCTTGGCGATGGCGCCGCCGTGGCCGCCCGAGAGCGCCTCCTCGGCGCGGTAGAACAGCTCCCGCAGGAGCTGGCCCTTCCAGCCGTTCCAGACCCTCGGCCCGACGGCGCGGATATCGGCGACGGTGAGGACGAGCAGGAGGCGCAGCCGCTCGACCGACTGCACGGTCCCGACGAAGTCCTCGACGGTCCGCGGGTCGTCCAGGTCGCGGCGGAAGGCGGTGTTCGACATCAGGAGGTGGTGGCGCACGAGCCAGGAGACGGTCTCCGTCGCCTCGTCGCTGAAGCCCAGCCGCGGCGCGAGACGGTCGGCCACCTCCGCGCCGATGACGGAATGATCGCCGCCCCGGCCCTTCGCGATGTCGTGCAGCAACACGGCGAGATAGAGTACGCGGCGCTGCAGGATCTTGGGGAAAATGGCGGTGGCGAGCGGCAACTCGTCGGCGACGGCGCCGCGCTCGATGGCCGAAAGGACTCCGATCGCCCGGATCGAATGCTCATCGACGGTGTAGACATGATACATGTCGTGCTGCGTCTGGGCGACGACACGGCCGAAGTCGGGCAGGAAGCGTCCCATGACGCCGGCCTCGTTCATCGCCCGCAGCGCGGCGTCGGGCTCTTTCGGCGAGGCCAGGATCTCCATGAAGAGCCGGTTGGCCTCGGGATCGGCGCGCAGGGCGGCGTCGATCCGCCGCACGTTCTGCGTCATCAGCCACAGCGCGCGCGGGTGGATGTCGACGCCCTCGGCCTGGGCGACATGGAAGATGCGGATCAGGTCGCGCGGACAGTCGGCGAAATGCCCGCGGCGCGGCGCCGCGAGCCTGCCGCCCTCGACCGGGAAGCCGCCGATCTCCTCGCGCGCGACGCCGTAGCGGGGCCGGCGGCCCGGGCCCGCGTAGCTCTCCTCGATGGCCGCGGCGAAGATGCGCGTGAGGTCGCCCACATCCTTGGCGACCAGGAAGTAACGCTTCATGAAGCGTTCGACCGAGCGCTGGCCGCGCGTGGCCGAAAAGCCCATGCGCCCGGCGATGTCGGCCTGCAGGTCGAAGGTGAGCCGCTCCTCGGCGCGGCCGGCGATCGCGTGGAGGTGGCAGCGCACGCGGGTCAGGAAGTCGGCTGCGCGCCGGAAGCGGGCCAGCTCCGACCCGGTCAGGACGCCGAACTCCACGAGATCGGACACCCGCTTGACGCGGTAGAGGTACTTGGCGATCCAGAACAGCGTGTGGAGATCGCGTAGGCCGCCCTTGCCCTCCTTCACGTTGGGCTCCAGCACATAGCGCGAATCGCCGAGCCGAACGTGGCGGCCGTCCCGCTCCTCGATCTTGGCGCGCACGAACGCCGAGCCGCCGCCGGCCACGATATCGCGGTCGAAACGGCGCTCGAGCGCGCGGTAGAGCGAACGGTCGCCCCACAGGAAGCGCGCCTCCAGGATGGCGGTGCGGATCGTCATGTCGTCGCGGGCGCGGCGGATCGTGTCGTCGACCGTGCGCACCGCGTGGCCGACCTTCAGCCCCAGATCCCAAAGCATGCGGAGCGCTCGCTCGATCGCCCGTTCCTGCCGGGACGTCGCCCTGCCCGGCAGCAGCACGAGGAGGTCGATGTCGGAGAAGGGCGCGAGCTCGCCGCGTCCGTAGCCGCCGACCGCGACCAGCGCGATCCGCTCGCCC
The DNA here is from genome assembly GCA_958295695.1 of uncultured Alphaproteobacteria bacterium. Lineage (GTDB taxonomy): Bacteria > Pseudomonadota > Alphaproteobacteria > SP197 > SP197 > SP197. The sequence continues at coordinate 1,112,729 of OY282363.1, forward strand.
TTCGGCGGGCCGGCGCCGGGCGTCGTGCGCTCGGTGACGTGGCGCATCAGGGCCTCGATGGTCCCGTCCATCAGCAGGCTCATGCCGGCGACGAGCTCCGCGCCGGGCGCGTCCGCGTCGAGACGCCGGCGGATCTCCGCCCGTCCGCGCTCGACCGCGCCGCGCAGCACCGCGAGCGCCCCCGCGCCGTCGTCGGCGTCGAGCGCCGCGAGCGCCTCGTCGAGCCGGCGCCGGCTGACGATAACGCCGGCCTTCCGCCCGTCCGCGCGGCGGGTCACGGCCGTCCCTCCGCCAGATCCTTGAGCCGGTAGAGCAACTCCAGGGCGTCGCGCGGAGAGAGGTCGTCGGGGCCGACCGCCGCGAGCGTCTCCTCGACCGGGGACGGCCGCGGCGGCCTGGGAGCCTCGGTCGGCCGCGTCCGCGCGGCTTGGAAGAGGGGCAGGTCGTCGGCCAGCCGGACGAGCGCGCTGCCCTGCTCGCCGGATTCGACGATGCGGAGCACCTCCTCGGCGCGCTCGACCGCGGCGGACGGCAGGCCCGCCAGCCGGGCGACATGGATGCCGTAGCTGCGGTCGGCGGCGCCGGCGCCGACCTCGTAGAGGAAGACGATGTTGTCGCGCCACTCCTTGACCCGCATGGTGTGGGGCTCCAGTCCGTCGAGCCGGGCCGCGAGCGCGGTGAGTTCGTGATAGTGGGTGGCGAAGAGCGCGCGGCAGCGGTTCGTCTCGTGCAGGTGCTCCAGCGTCGCCCAGGCGATCGAGAGGCCGTCGAAGGTCGCCGTGCCGCGGCCGATCTCGTCGAGGATGACGAGCGAGCGGTCGGTCGCCTGGTTCAGGATCGCCGCCGTCTCGACCATCTCGACCATGAAGGTGGAGCGCCCGCGCGCGAGGTCGTCGGCCGCGCCGACGCGGCTGAACAGGCGGTCGACCGCGCCGATCGTCGCGCTCGCCGCGGGCACGAAGCTGCCGGCCTGCGCCATCACGGCGATGAGGGCGTTCTGGCGCAGGAAGGTCGACTTGCCCGCCATGTTGGGCCCGGTGAGAAGCCACAGGCGGCCGTCGTCCTCCAGGAGGCAGTCGTTGGCGACGAAAGTTTGTCCGGAGGCCGGGTCGGCCAGCGCCTCGACCACCGGGTGGCGGCCTCCGGCGATCCGGAAATCGAGGCCCGCCGTGACGGCCGGCCGGGCGTAACCGCGTTCCGAGGCGAGCTCGGCGAGCCCGGCGGCGACGTCGATCGCCGCCAGGGCGGCGGCGACGGCCGCGACCTGTCGACCGGCATCGAGCGCTTCCGTCACGAGGCGCTCGAAGATCTCCAGCTCCTGGGCCGTCGCGCGGTCGGCGGCGCGCGCGATCCCGGCTTCGAGTTCGCCCAGCTCCACGGTGGTGAAGCGCATGGCGTTCGCCATGGTCTGGCGGTGGATGAAGACCTCCCGGTCGAGCTTGCCGGCGTGCGCCGGCGCGGTCTCGACGTAGTAGCCCAGCACATGGTTGTGCCGCACCTTGAGCGAGGCGACGCCGGTCTCGTCCTGGTAGCGCGTCTGCAACCCCGCGATGTGGCGGCGGCTGTCGTCGCGCAGGGTCCTGGCCTCGTCGAGCCCGGCCGCGTAGCCGGCGCGCACGAACCCGCCGTCCCGGGCGACGAGCGGGGGTTCGTCGATCAGCGCCCGGTCGAGATGGCCGGCCGGTTCCGGCGCGATGTCGAGGGCGTCGGCGGCGCGCGCCAGCTCGTGCGGCAGGTCCGCCACGCCGGCGAGCCGCCGCGCCAGGGCGACGCCGGCCTTCAGTCCCTCGCGGACCGAGACCAGGTCGCGCGGTCCGCCGCGGCCCAGGGCGAGACGGCCCAAGGCCCTCTCCAGGTCGGGCGTCCGGGCGAGCCCGGCGCGCAGGTCGTCGCGCAGCGCGCGGTCGCCGGCCAGCGCGTCGACCGCGTCGAGGCGTTCGGCGATGGCGGCGGGATCGGTCAGGGGCGCGGCCAGCCTCTGGCCCAGCAGGCGCGCCCCCGCGCCGGTCACCGTGCGGTCCATCACGCCCAGCAGGCTCGCCTTGCGGGCGCCGTCGAGCGCCTGCGCGAGCTCCAGGTTGCGCCGGGTCGCCGCGTCGATCGCCATGGTCTCCCAGGCGGCCTGGCGGCGCGGCGGGGCCAGCCGCGGAACGCGCCCCTTCTGGGTCAGCTCGACATAGGCGACGAGTCCTCCCATGGCGGCGAGCTCGCCGCGCCCGAAACCGCCGAAGGCGTCGAGCGAGGCGACGCCGAAGAGCTCCCGCAGCCGGCGCTCCCCGGCGCGGCTGTCGAAGCGCGCGGCCGCCTCGGGCGTCAGCCGCTCCCGCAGCGAGGCGAGCGCCTCGCCGAGCGAGGCGTCGTCGAGCAGGGTCTCCGGCAGCACGAGCTCGGCCGGCGCGACGCGCTCCAGCAGCGCGGGCAGTCCGGCGAGGTCGACCGGCTCGACCGCGAAAGCGCCGGTCGACAATTCGATCCAGGCCACGGCCATCTCCTCCCGGGCGCGGGCCAGCGCGGCCAGATGGTTCGACCGCCGGGCGTCGAGCAGGGCGTCCTCGGTGATCGTGCCGGGCGTGACGATGCGGATGACGTCGCGCTCGACGACCGTCTTCGGTCCCCGCCTCCTGGCTTCGGCCGGGTCCTCCGTCTGCTCGCAGATGGCGACCTTGAAGCCCGCGCGGATCAGGCGCTGCAGATAGCTTTCCGCGGAATGGACCGGCACGCCGCACATCGGCACGTCCTCGCCCAGGTGCCTGCCGCGCTTGGTGAGCGCGATGTCGAGCGTGGCGGCGGCCTTCGCGGCGTCGTCGAAGAAGAGCTCGTAGAAGTCTCCCATGCGGAAGAACAGCAGGGCCTCGGGGTATTCCCGCCGGATCCGCCAGTACTGCGCTATCATCGGACTCGTCCCGCCCGCGTCCGCGCGCGCGGACGCCTTCGCGGCCCCGTCCCGCGGCGCGGCCCCGCGCGTCTGTGTGGCGGCGTCCTCGGACACGTCGTCTCGTCCCTGCCGGGTTCCGATCCGCCCGGATCCTAGAGCATTGTCCCGGCGTCTTGAACCGGGAGCGGCGGCGGTCCCCGAGCCCTCCGGCCCGTCGGCAAGTTCGCTTTGACGCCGGCGGGCGTCCGGCTACGCTTGGCGCACCACGCGGCGCGGGAACGACGGCATGTCAGACCAGGTCAAGGTGAGCGACGCCGAAGCGCTCCGTTTCCATGCCGAGGGGCGACCCGGAAAGCTCGCCATCGCCCCGACCAAGCCGCTCGACACCGCCCGCGACCTCTCGCTCGCCTATTCGCCGGGCGTGGCGGCGCCCTGCCTGGAGATCCACCGGGATCCCAGTCTCGCGTTCGACTACACGTCGCGCGGCAACATCGTGGCGATCGTGTCGAACGGAAGCGCGGTCCTGGGGCTCGGAAACCTGGGCGCCCTGGGCGCCAAGCCGGTCATGGAAGGCAAGGCCGTGCTGTTCAAGCGTTTCGCCGACATCGACGGCATCGACATCGAGATCGACAGCGAGGACGTCGACGAGATCGTCGACACCGTGCGCCTGATCAGCCCGACCTTCGGCGGCGTGAACCTCGAGGACATCAAGGCGCCGGAATGCTTCGTCATCGAGCAGCGCCTGCGCGAGCTGGTCGATATCCCGATCTTCCACGACGACCAGCACGGCACCGCGATCATCTGTCTGGCGGGCGTGATCAACGCGCTCGAGATCGCCGGCAAGGACCTCAAGGACTGCAAGGTCGTGGTCAACGGCGCGGGCGCGGCCGGAGTCGCCTGTCTGGAGCTCGTCAAGGCGCGCGGGCTGCCCCACGACAACGCCGTCCTGTGCGATTCCAAGGGCGTCGTCCACCGGGACCGCGAGGAGGGCATGAACCAGTGGAAGTCGGCCCACGCGATCGACACCGCGGCCCGCACGCTCGCCGACGCCATGGACGGCGCCGACATTTTCCTCGGCGTTTCGGTCAAGGACGCGGTCGGCCCCGACATGGTCGCGTCGATGGCCGACAGGCCGATCGTCTTCGCGATGGCCAATCCCGACCCCGAGATCATGCCCGAGGACGCCATGGCCGCGCGCGCCGACGCCATCATCGCGACCGGCCGGTCGGACTATCCGAACCAGGTCAACAACGTGCTCGGGTTTCCCTACATCTTCCGCGGCGCGCTCGATGTGCGCGCCACGACGATCAACGACGCCATGAAGATCGCCGCGGCCGAGGCGATCGCCGCCCTCGCGCGCGAGGACGTGCCGGACGAGGTGGCCTCGGCCTACACCAGCGGGTTCCTCCGGTTCGGCCCCGACTACATCATTCCCAAGCCGTTCGATCCCCGGCTCATCAGCCAGGTGCCGCCGGCCGTCGCCAGGGCGGCCATGGACTCGGGCGTGTCGCGCCGGCCGATCATCGACATGGAAGGCTACCGCGCGCAGCTCTCGGGGCGGCTGTCCCCGGTCGCGGGCCGCATGTACGAGGTCTTCGAGGCGGCGCGCGCCAAGCAGGCGCGGGTGGTGTTCGCCGAGGGGGAGGAGGAGAAGACCATACGCGCCGCGGCGCTGTGGCGCGACCAGGGCCTGGGCCAGGCCGTCCTGGTCGGGCGCGAGCGCCGCATCCACGAACGCATGGACTCCCTCGGCGTGAGCCCGGGCGGCATCGAGGTCGCCAACGCGGCCGACACCGGCGACCGCGACCGCTACGTCGACCTGGTCTACGCCAGGATGCAGCGCCGGGGCGCCCTGTTGCGCGACTGCCAGCGCTGGATCAGCTTGGACCGCAACGTCTTCGCCGCCGCGATGCTCGCCGCGGGCGACGCCGACGCCATGGTCACGGGCCTCACGCGCTCCTATTCCGGGGCGCTGTCCCATGTCCGGCGCGTGCTCGACGCGCGCGAGGGCCACATCGTGTTCGGCATGTCGATCCTGGTGTCGCCCGGCCGCACGCTGTTCGTCGCCGATTCCACGGTCAATCCGGAGCCGTCCGCGGAAGAGCTGGCCGGCATCGCGTCGCAGGCCGCGGCGAAGACGCGCGCCCTGGGCGTGGAGCCCCGCGTGGCGCTGATGTCGTTCTCGAATTTCGGCAGCCGGGGCGCCGGGCAGACCGCCAACCTGCGCGGCGCCATCGATATCCTCCGGGCGCGCGGGGTCGATTTCGAGGTCGACGGGGAAATGGCTCCCGACACCGCGCTCGACGTCGAGGCGCTGGCCTACTATCCGTTCGCCCGGCTGGGCGGTCCGGCCAACGTGCTCATCATGCCGAACCTCCACACCGCCAACATCTCCTACAAGCTGGTCGAGGCCATGGAAGGGGCCCATGTGATCGGGCCGATCCTGATCGGCCTCGAGAAGCCGGTGCAGATCGTGCGCCTCGGCGCCACGGTCAACGACCTGTTGAACATGGCCGCGCTGGCCGCGGTCGACGCCGGGAACTGAACCGTGGCGTGGGCCGGGGGCGCGGGCGGCGGCGTGGCCGCGCGGCGCGCCGTCGGCCGCGTCGGCCTGTGTCTCGCGGCGCCGCTCGTCGGCGTCCAGGCCTTGGTCTTCGCCGTCATGGCGGCCGCCGGCTGGATCGGGCCGGGCGCGGCGCTCGGCGGGTTCGTCGCGCTGGCGGCGGCGACGGCGGCGGTCCTCCATCCCCTGGCGCGGAACCTCCAGGCGCTGGACCGCTGGCTGGCCGGGCGCGGGACGCGCGACGCGCCCGAGCCGCCGACGCTCGCGCCGGGGCCGGCCGGCCACGCGCTGCGGGCGCTCGCCGGCGGCGTCCACGATCTCGTCCGTTCGCGCGGCGAGGCCATCGACCGCCTGACCGCCGAGACCGGGCGCATGCTCGACACCCTGCCCGATCCCCTGCTGATGCTGGCGCGCGACCGGCGGGTGGTCCGGCTCAACCGGGCCGCGCGCGGCCTGTTCGACGAAGGCGCGATCGGCCGCGACCTCTCGCGCGTCCTGCGCGACCCGGCGCTCGACGGCGCGGTCGACCGGGTCCTGGCGGGCGACGCCGGATCGAGCGTCGAGGTCGTCCTGCGGACCGGCCGGGTCGAGCGCGCGTTCGCCGTCGACGTCGCGCCCCTTCCGGTGGGCGGAAACGGCGATCCGGTCGCGATGGCGACGTTCCACGACATCACGGCGATCCGCCGCACCGAGCGGATGCGGGTCGATTTCGTGGCCAACGCGAGCCATGAGATCCGCTCGCCTCTGGCGACGCTGATCGGCTGCATCGAGACCCTGCGCGGGCCAGCGCGCGGCGACGACGAGGCGACGGAGCGTTTCCTCGGGATGATGGACGACCAGGGCCGCCGCATGGAACGGCTGGTGGGCGACCTGCTGTCGCTGTCGCGGATCGAGCTCAAGGAGCACGCCCAGCCGACTGGCGAGGTCGACGTCGCCGGCGTCCTCGAACGGCTCCGGACATCGCTGCGGTTCGACGCCGACGAGAGGGACATGACGGTCGAGCTCGGCGTCGAGCCCGGTCTCGTCCCCGCGCGCGGGGACGAGGACGAGGTCGAGCAGGCCGTCTACAACCTCCTCTCGAACGCCATCAAGTACGGTTGCCGCGGGACCGCGGTGCGGGTGTCCGCCGGGAGCGGCGACCGGCCTCCCGACCATCCGCGCGTCGTTCGCGGACCGCTCGTGTGGGTCTCCGTGACGGACCGCGGGGAGGGGATCGCCGCCCACCACATCCCCCGGCTGACCGAACGGTTCTACAGGGTCGACACCGCGCGCAGCCGCGAGCTGGGCGGTACGGGCCTGGGCCTCGCCATCGTGAAGCACGTGGTGAACCGCCACCGGGGCGAGCTCCACATCGACAGCCGGGCCGGCGAGGGATCGACCTTCACGATCTGGCTCCCGGCCGCGGAGCGTTGACTCGCCGACGCCCGCCGCGCCTCAGCGGAGGAGGTAGAGCTGGCCCAGGGCGACCCTGTCGACCGGCTCGCACCACGCGCGTTCGCCGTCGATGAAGACGTCGAAGGTCTGCGGATCGACCCGGATGTCCGGCAGGGCGGCGTTGTGCAGCATGTCGCCCTTGGAGAGGTCGCGGGTGGGGCCGATGGCCGTCAGCGGCTTGGCCAGCCCGAGGCGGCCGGCGAGGTCCCGCTCGATCGCGCTGGGGTGCGCGAAGGTGGTGGAGATCGCCGGCGGCGCCGCGCCGACGGCGCCCCAGGCGCCGCGCATCCGCACGGGTTCGGCCGCGCCGACGCTGGCCGCCGCGTCGCCGATGGCGGCCCACGCCGTGAAGCCGCCCTTGATGACGGTCTGGGGCTTGAGCCCGAAGAAGGCCGGCTTCCAGAGCACGATGTCGGCCATCTTGCCGGGCTCCAGGCTGCCGACCTCGCCGTCGATGCCGAACACGCGCGCCGCGTTGATCGTGATCTTGGCGAGATAGCGCAGGATGCGGGCGTTGTCGGCGCCGTCGAACGGCTCCTCGGGGAGGGGCCCGCGCTGGTCCTTCATCTTGCTCGCGAGCTGCCAGCAGCGCGCCACGACCTCGTTGACGCGCCCCATGCCCATGCTGTCGGAGCCGAACATCGAGATCGCGCCGATGTCGTGCAGGATGTCCTCCGCGGCGATGGTCTGGGCGCGGATGCGGCTCTCGGCGAAGGCCACGTCCTCGGGGATGTCCGGCATCAGGTGGTGCACGGTCATGGTCATGTCGAGGTGTTCGTCGAAGGTGTTGACCGTGAACGGGTTGGTCGGGTTGGTCGAGGACGGCAGGCAGTTCTCCTCGCCGTTGCAGCGGATGATGTCCGGCGCGTGGCCGCCGCCGGCGCCCTCGGTGTGGTACATGTGGATCGTGCGCCCGGCGATCGCCGCCATGGTCGATTCGTAGAAGCCGGACTCGTTCAGCGTGTCGGTGTGGATCTGGACCTGGAAGTCGAGCTCGTCGGCGACGGAAAGCGCGGTGTCGATCGCCGCGGGCGCCGCGCCGTAGTCCTCGTGGATCTTCACCCCCAGGATGCCCGAGGCCGCCTGCTCGCGGATGCTCCCGGCGTCGTGGGTGCTGCCGCGGCCCAGGAAGCCGAAGTTCATCGGCATCGCCTCGACCGCCCGCAGCATGTTGGCCGTGGTCCAGCCGCCGCCCGAATCGATGGCGAAGAGCGGCCCGTGGCCGCCGCCCACCAGCGTCGTGAGGCCGGTCGACAGGGCGTGCCGCACCAGGTCCGGCGTCTTGAAGTGGACGTGGACGTCGATGCCGCCGGGGGTGGCGATCAGCGTCTCGCCGTGGGCGACCACGGTCGAGGGCCCGCACACGAGGGCGGGGTCGACGCCGTCCATGACGTCGGGGTTGCCGGCCTTGCCGATCCCGACGACGCGCCCCTCGCGCACGCCGATGTCGCCCTTCACGACGCCGATGACGGGGTCGATCACGAGCGCGTTGTGGACGACGAGGTCGAGCGCGCCGTCGGCGTGGCGCTGGGCCGCCCGCATGCCCATCCCGTCCCGGTAGCTCTTGCCGCCGCCCGTGGCGAGCTCCTCGCCGGGGACCAGCCGGTCCTCGGCGACCTCGGCCAGGAGACTGGTGTCGCCGAGCCGCACCCGGTCGCCCTCGGTCGGGCCGAACGCCGCCGCGTAGGCGGCGCGGGTCATCTCCGCCATGTCACGCTCCCCGGAAGCCGCGCGCGCGGGCGCGTTCGAGGGCCGCGGCCCTGACCCCGGGGTCGTGGATCGACCCCTCGGTCAGCCCGTGGAACCCGCTCACCGCGCCCTCGCCCCCGATCTCGACCAGCGCGACCTCGCGGCTCTCGCCGGGCTCGAAGCGGCGCGCGGCGCCCGCGGGTACGTCGAGGCGCATGCCGAAGGCGGCGGCGCGGTCGAACTCCAGCGCCGCGTTGGCTTCGAAGAAGTGGTGGTGGCTCCCGACCTGCACGGGCCGGTCGCCCGTGTTGAGGACCGTGAGCGTCGCCCCGCGCCGGCCCGCGTTCAGCGCCACCGCGCCGTCCGCCGCGACGACCTCGCCCGGGTGGATGTCGGCGCCGTCGACGGGCGTCTCGCCGCCGGGCCGGACGGGATCGTGCACCGTGATCAGCTTGGCGCCGTCGGGGAACAGGCCCTCGACCTGGACGACGGGCATCAGGCGGCGCACGCCCGGCATCACGTCGTCGGCGCTCAGGATCGTCGCGCCCCAGGCCGCGAGGTCCGCGACCGTCCTGCCCTCCCGCGCGCCCTCCAGCAGGGCGTCGACGATCAGGGCCTGCGCCTCGGGATGGTTGAGCTTCAGCCCCTTCTCCTTCCTGCGCCGCGCCATTTCGGCGGCGGCGAAGATGACGATCCGCTCCATCTCGGTCGGTGTCAGCATCATGGCCGCGGTCCTCCCGTCCGGGGGCGAGGATAGCGGGCGGGGGAGGGAAAATCAGTCGGCCATGGCGTCTTTCCCACTCGCGCCGGCGGCGCGCGGGGAGGCCCGAGACGCCGCGGTCTTGTCGACGCCCTTGAGGTCGTGGGCGAAGACCCGGTTGAAACGTTCGAGCTGGTACTCGCCCGCGACCGTCGGTTCGTAGCGCGGCGTCTCGTCCGCCGGCAGGCCCAGGTCGCGCGGGTCGATCACGGTGTGGAAGGCCGGGTCGTAGAACACGGCCATCGAGAACCGCTCCCGGCCCGAGCTGTTGACGACGCGGTGCCGGGTCGAGGCGAAACGGTCGTTCGACCAGCGCGCCAAGAGGTCGCCGACATTGACCAGCAGGGCGCCCTCGACCGGTGGCGCGGCGAGCCATTCGCCCTCCCGGCTCATCACCTGGAGGCCGCCGAGGCTGTCCTGGCAGACCAGGGTGAGGCAGCCGAAGTCGGTATGCGCGGCCACGCCGAACTGGTCCTTGCCGGCCTCGGCGGGCTGCGGCGGGTAGTAGATCAACTGCCCCCGCGCCATGGGCTTCTCGAAGTGCGGCGCCAGCGCGTCGGGTTCGAGGCCGAGCCCGACGCAGACGGCGCGCAGGAGCCGGGACGCGGTGGCGCACCCTTCCCGGTAGAACCCGTCGTAGATGGCCCGGCGCATCCCGGGCTGGCGCGCCGGCCACCGGTTCGGCCCCCGGAACGGCGTGCCCGCGACGACCTCGGGGTCGTCGGGATCCAGCTCCAGCCCCCAACTGAAGAGCTCCTTGAGATCGGTCCTGGCGGCGCCGGTCATGCGCGCCTCGCCGAGCCCCATCCAGCCGCGGTTGATGTCGTTCACCGCGATCTCGGCCTTCCTCCGTTCGTCCTGGAGGAAGAAGGCGCGGGAGGCCGCGAAGGCCCGCTCGACGGTCCCGGGCGCGACGCCGTGGTTCCCGACGTAGTAGAAGCCCAGGCCCCGGCAGGCGGCGACGATGGCGTCGGCCGTCCGTTCCAGCGCGCCGGCCTCGCCGGCCAGCAGCGGGCCGAGGTCGATCGTCGGGATCTCCTCGGCGGTGACCGGTCTGGCGTGGGCGTAGGGCATCGCGGTCTCGCTCGACGCCGCGTCATCATGGCCCGGCCGCGCCGGGCGTGTGAAGAGGCTTGTTCGACCGTGAAGCGCGGGACGAACCGCGCCGGCGCCGGTCTCGTCCGCGTCGCGGCGTTCCACGAGCCCGATGGCGGGACCCGCGCGCGTGAACTCGAGCGAGCCTTCGGCGGCCGCCCAGGGCGAGGGGATTTCGGGGCGGGTGTCGGGAGAACGCTCTTCCCCCCATCCCGAACAGGCGCGCGGCGCCGTATCGAGGGAGCGCCCTCCTTCGCCCCGCCGCGAAGTTCCGGGGGGTTGACGGGGGGGTAGGGGTAGGAGACTGCCGAAGTCCGGTTGGAAGGATCGCGGAAGCATGACGAGGTTGTTTCCCCGCAACGCCCCCCGCGCGTCGGGCTCGGCGGCCCATGGGCTGAAAATGGTAAAAAGCTGTATAAAAACCGGTCCAGCCATTATTACACTGTTGTTTTCGCTCAATACTGTTGCTACTGAAATCACTATGTTTTCCTGCGAAGAACGCAACAGGATCGGCTATGACAGTTATAAACTTATTTATGAATCAGAACCCGGTAATGTAGAAACAATACATAGTATGAGTATTTTTGCACTTTGTATAGGTAAAATGGATGAAGGACTGACATTGTTAAAAAGAGCATCGGACGGAGGTCATGCACATGCTTCTTTTATGATGGGTATGTATTATGAAAAGGATCAAACTTGGGATGTTTCCAAATCGGTGACCGCAGATCCGGAAAATTTTAATGCTATGCTGTTTTATTTTGAAAAAGCAGCCAATCAAATTGAATCCACTCCTGATTACCCTGATGGTAATATGTTTTTTTTAGAAAGGGCGGACTTCACCAGCGCTAAGGTGTTCAGCTCTATTCCTCATATTTATTATGGCGGATATTATAATGCTTTAATACAGATTTTGAGCAGTTCAGAAAAAGTATCTTATACGGATACTCTTGAGGTTTTGGAAAATATAGCCCATTCCGCCGAACGGTGCCTCGATAGGCCCTCCTTTTCCGTATGGGAGCCCAACCGAAGCATAGTCGCTAACGATATGCGGATCCGTTGCCAAGCTCTCCTGGATTTTGCTGAACAGGCATATCCACTGGAGCAGGAGCGTATGAATGTAGCTGAGAAGTGCGCCAATCCTGTTAGCGATTGTGCTGAACATAAAGATGTCATCCATAAAATTGGAAATTTAATGCACATAATGTATGCAAAATATAAATCGGTTTCATTATTAAATTAGATGAACAGTTAAAATTTATAAGATCATTTTGATATGGAGTTGCTAATTTACTGTAAGTAGGGCATTTCTATACGACAACTTTGTAATAGGCTATAGCCGGGATTAAAACCGAGAATACAGAAGAAACCCTCGTGAGTCGATAAGCAAGATGTTAAAAAATCAGGATTATTATCGAATTCTCCCGCTTCGCCATTCTATCGATGAAAAAAGGGTTATATAAGAGGTGCGAGACCGACCCCGCCTGGGGAATCGATCCGGACGCGACCGACGACCGCGGCGGCCCCGCGGGCGGTTACCTGAAGAAGGCCGCCCGGCGCGGCATGCCGACCGCGTGGCCGGCCGCCTACAAGGCCCCGACCCGCATCGACTTCACCACCAACCCTGTGGGAACCATGGCCATGTTCGTCGCTATCGACGAGATGGAGTGCGAGGAAGCCGCGGCGCGGCGGATCGCCGAGAACGGGGACATCTGGAGCGACCGGCTCCACGCTTCCCGGCAAGCGCCCGACGCCTGGCGTCGGAGGGGCCGCCATCGGGTCCGTTTCCGATGGCGGCCCCTCGCGCATCCTGTATCATCGGGGCCCGTCGCCGGGAGCCGCGCGGTCCGCCATGTCCGAATCCGTTATCCGCTGCCGGTCCCTCTACAAGATCTTCGGTCTCAACCCGGCGGAACTGCGCATCGACGGCGATGGCGCGGTCGAGCCGGCTCTGCTCAAGCGCGAAGGCGTGGTGGCCGCGGTCAACCATGTCGACCTGGATGTCAGCCCCGGCGAGATCCTGGTCGTGATGGGCCTGTCCGGGTCGGGCAAGTCGACCCTCGTGCGCTGCCTCTCCCGGCTGGTCGAGCCGTCGTGCGGCCTCGTGGAGATCGAGGGCGCCGACCTGCTCGCGATGAACGACCGGGAGCTCATCGAGCTCAGGCGCAGCAAGATGGGCATGGTGTTCCAGAACTTCGCCCTGCTGCCGCACCGCACGGCGCTGGAGAACATCGCCTTCCCGCTCCAGATGCGGGGCATGAAGCGCCGCGACTACGTGGAGCGGGCGCGCAAGATGATCGCGCTGGTCGGTCTCGAGGGGCGGGAGAACAACTTTCCCCGCGCGCTCTCCGGCGGCCAGCAGCAGCGGGTCGGGATCGCGCGGTCGCTGGCGGTCGAACCCGACATCTGGTTCCTCGACGAGCCGTTCTCCGCGCTCGACCCGCTCATCCGCAAGGAGATGCAGGACGAGTTCCTGCGCCTCCAGTCGCTGCTCAACAAGACCATCGTGTTCATCACCCACGATTTCGACGAGGCGCTCCGGCTCGCGGACCGCATCGCCATCATGTTCAACGGCCGGATCGAGCAGATCGGCAAGCCCGAGGACATCGTGCTCCATCCGGCGACCGACTACGTGGCGCGGTTCACCGGCGACGTGCCGCGCGAGCGCGTGTTGCGGGTCGGATCGGTCATGGACCCCCCGAGCGACGAGGAAACCACGACCGACAGGCCCGTCAGGGTCACCGACCGGATCGACACCGTCGCCGAATACGTGCTGGGGCAGCAACTGCCGGTGCCGGTGATCGACGCCGAGGACGCCGTGGTCGGAGTCATGCACCAGGCGCATGTCCTGGAAGTGCTGTTCTCCCGGACCGAGCGCGCCTGACCGCGGCGCCAGCGGCCGTGAAAGACCTCCTTCTCCACGGCTTGCCCCCGGAACGCCGGTTGAGAGGATGCGTGTGGCTCGGCGCGTTCATCGCCGCGCCGGTCCTGGCCAAGGCCGCGGGCGTGCCGCCGGACTCGGTGGACGAGCTTCCCCTCGTCGCCTTCGTCCTGGCGGTGTTCGTCCTTCTCCCGGTCACCGCGCCCGACCGCCGCGCCCAGCTTCCGCGGCTCCGCGCCACGGCCGGCAACATCGCGAACCCGCGTCACCGCCCCCGCGAGGCCGCGCGGGGCTTCGTGTCGCCCAAACGCGCGGTCTACGCCGTCATCCTGTTCCTTCTCGCCACCTACGTCTGGACCTACCAATCGATCGAGTCGGAGATCGGGGTCCTGCTGGAGGCGCACGAGATCGAGGGCGTCAGGGTGGAAAGCCTCGTCATGCCCTACACCGCCTTCTTCCGCTCCGGCTACGTGGCCGACGCCGGATTCTCGAAAACGAAGCCGCGGACGCGCGCGGACATCTCCGTGACGGGACGGCCGTGGTCGGGCCTGGACGTGCGCATTTCGGAAATCGAGCTCGCCAAGGTCAACAAGATCGTCGGCAAGACCTTCGAGTTCTCCTTTCTCACCGACGTCGAAGTCCTCAGGCCCGCGATCCGCAAGCACATGGCGCGGCTCGTGGACCACAAGCAGATCGACGCCTTCGAGATCGAGACCTTCGACAACCGTGGGCCGTACGTCCCGGTCGTTCTGAGCGAGAAGAACCGGAGCGGGGACGCCGCCGCCGTGGCGAGGGAAATCGCCGAAAGCCTCTACACCAACCTCGCCAAGGTCAACGAACTCAAGGTCAACCGGGTCATCGTCAAGGCCGTCGACCCGGACCTCTACGTCGGCGGCGGACGGATCAGGGTGCTGGGCCGGGGCACGGCCGGGCGGTCCTGACCGTGGCCGGCGGGGCCGGCCGTTCCGCGCGCGATGACCGGCGCGCCGCGGCCCCGCGACCCGGCCCGGCATGAGCCGGGAGCCGCGACGTTCCACCGGCGACCGTCCGGTCGTCGCCGTCGGCTCGGTCATGGCGGGCGTCGCGATGCTGACGTTGGGCGACCTGATCGCCAAGGACCTGCTCCGGATCTACTCGCCCTTCGAGCTGATCCTGGTGCGCGGCCCGTTCGCCTTCATTCCGCTGCTGATCGCCATCCACGTCACGAAGAACTGGCCGCGGCTGCTGACGCGGCGGCCCGTCGGGCAGTTGACCCGCGGCCTGGCCATGGCGACGGCCTATTGCTGCTACCTGTTCTCCCTGAGGAGCCTTCCGATCGCCGACGCCACGGCGCTCATGTTCGCGGTGCCGTTCATGGTCGCCGGGTTGTCGCGCTTCGTCCTGAACGAGCGCGTTCCGTGGCCGCGCTGGGCCGCGATCGCCGTGGGCTTCGCGGGCGTCCTGGTCATCGTGCAGCCGGGCGGCGCGGGTTTCCGGCCCGAGGGCCTGTGGGCGCTGGGCGGCGCGTTCGCTCTGGCCCTGGCGGCCCTCCTGGCGAGGACCCTGGGGGCCACGGAGCCCGCGCCGATCACGACCTTCTACACCGTCCTCATGATGCTGGCGCTGGGCGCCGCGCCGATCCTGGCCGACGGCGGCCTGTGGATCGCGCCCGAGGGCCGCCACGTCGTCCTCATGGCCGTCGCGGGCCTCATCGCGGGCGCGGCGCATTTCCTGATCGCCCACGCTTACCGCAGGGGCGAGGCGAGCCTGGTGGCGCCGTTCGAATACGTCGCGCTTCCGACCGCGGCCCTTCTGGGCTACCTCGCCTTCGGCGACGTTCCGGGGCGCGAGGTCTGGGCCGGCATGGCGCTGATCGCCTGCGCCGGCTACCTGCTGACCCGCCGGACCTGAGCCGCGGCCGGCCCGCCCCTCGATACGGTCCTTCGGACCTACTCGGGATGAGGGGATTTGCGCCTTGTCCCCACCCACGAACACCCCCCGCCCCGGATAGCGGCCGAAGGGGGCGTTCAGCCGCCGGCCGGGGCGGCCGCAAGGGCGCGTTCCAGCATGTCGAGGCGGTCGGAGCCGAAATGGAGCTTGCCCTCGAACAGGAAGGTCGGCACGCCGAAGACGGAACGTTCGATCGCCTCGGCGGTGTTGCGGGCGACGGCCGCCTTGTAGCCCTCGTCGGCCGCGATCCCGGCCATCGGCCGGGGGCCCAGCCCGGCCGCGTCGGCCATCCGCTGCAACCACGCCGGATCGGTGATGTCGGCGCGTTCGGACCAGTAGCCCCGCATCACGGCCAGGACGAAAGCTTCGGCGCATCCCCGTTCGGCGGCGTAGACGAAGCAGCGTAGCGCGCGCGAGGGCCGCAGCGGGTAGTCCGGGCGCGGGTCGTGGACGAGGCCGTTCTCGCGGAAGCGGTCGCGCACGTCCCGTTCGTACCAGGCCACGCGCGCCGGCGTCTGCTCCATGGGCCGCAGGCCGCCGATGGTCTCGATCAGGTTGGCGAGGTGGACGGGCCGCCAGAGGAGTTCGGCGCCGTACCGGCGGCAGAGCGCGCCGATGCGCGTCGCGGCGAGATAGCTCCAGGGGCTGTGCACGTCGAAGTAGAACGCGACCGGCGGCCGTTCGGGCCGGACGCGCGGGGCGGCCCGGCCATCGAGGAAGCGCTCGAGGTCGACGACCGCCCGCGTGTGCTCGCCCGTCATCACCTCGCGCCCGTCCTGCTCGAGGCGCACGGAGAAGACGACCTTGCGGCCCGAGACGGCCGTCGCCTCGGCATGGACGTCGACCGGCCGGCCGGCGAAGGCCGGGCCCGTGTGGTCGACCGCCACCCGGACGCCGACGCCGGCCTCGCCCTCCTCGAGATAGGGATGGAGCAGCGGGGCGCAGGTCGCCTCGATCCACAGGATCAGCGTGACCGTGGCCACCGCCTCGACGCCGGCGTTGCCGACCGCCGCGGCCGTGTCCTCCGCGGTGGGGTCGAAGCCGAGCGTGTGGGCGAGGCCGAGGGGGACCGGGCGCATGGGCCGAACCATGCGCGAAAGGCCGCCGGACCGGAAGCCCCTTCGCCGCGCGGCGGAGGAGCGGCGTTCAGGCGTCCGGGCCGGGAGGGACCGGCCCCGTCGGCGGAAGGGCGCCGTTCGCGTCGTGGCGTTCGCCGCCCCCGAGCGGCGGATTGAAGACGCTCAGCACGTGGAGGTCGGACAGCGCGCGCAGGCGGTGCCTGTCCTCGGGCCCGACGCAGTAGACGTCGCTCGCCCCCAGGGTCCATGTCCCGCCGCCCGCCATCTCCGCGACCTCGACCGAACCCTCGAGCACGACGTTCGCCTCCCAGTGGTGGCGGTAGTGGAGATCGGCCTCGCCGCCTTCCGCGAACCGGACGTCGGAGACCGAGAAGCCCAGGCGGTCGGCGGCGGTCGCCAGCCTCGCCGCGCGCCATCCGCCCGCGCCCTCGACCGCGTGGCCCGCCGCCTCGGCCATCGCCCGGGTCTTCACGAACATCCGCTCCCGGCCCTCGGGCGGCGGCGCGCCGCCGGGCGCGTAGGCGCCGTCGGCGTCGTGGCTCTCGTCGCCCCGGAGCGGCGGATTGAAGATGCTGACGATGCGGAAGCCCTCGCCGCCGGCGTTCTCCAGCCGGTGCCGGTCGCGCGGCCCGACGCAGTACATCATGCCGGGCTCCAGGTCCCAGACCCGGCCGGTCGTCAGGTCCTCCAGCGTGCCGGTCCCCCGGCGCACGTAGTTCGCTTCCCAGTGGTTCTTGTACCAGAGCAGCGCGTGGCCGCCCGGCTCTCCGCGCGCCTCCGAGAGGCTGAAGCCCAGCCCGTCCGAGGCGTTCACCATGCGCAGAGCGCTCGACCTGCCGCGGTTGATGGAAACGATCCGGCCTCCGGCCTCCATGTCCGCGAGCGTGCGGATCAGCATGGCCTTCCTCCCCCTGTCCGGCGGCATGACAACCGATCCGGCGGGAAAGGGCAAGGGCGGGGCGGGGATTTGGTGATTCCACGAAGAGTCCAGACGGGCACTTTCGCTCAGCGCACCGTCCCCAACCCAGCACTAATTTCAAATCACAACACAAAGAACCTATTAATGTTAACAGGTTCTAATCTAATGGATCGATCAATGCGCTCATGTGGCTCTATGATCGATAGATCGGACCCAGCGTCGTCGGTCCTGGGTCCCGTACTCCTTCGACGACGCGGGTTTGCACAACGAATCCTACCGCGCCTCGTCCAGGGGCCGCGGGCAAGCCGTCGCGCCGGCGATGCGGCGGGCGAGGTACTGGCAGAACTCGAAGTTCGGGCGCTCCAGGTAGCTCAGGTGTCCGGGCCGGGCCAGCCCGGCCTTCATGCCGCGGAAGACCGCCTCGGTGCCGACCTTGTCCTCCTCGTTGACCGCGTCGAGGATGTCCTTGGCCCTGGCGATGTATCCGGCGCCCTGCGGGTCGTCGACGAAGTCGGGCGCCATGCCGCCGCCGTAGAGGATCCTCACCCGGTCCACGCCCTCGGGCTGCAGCACCAGATACCAGAAGTAGCCCGGCGTCAGCGTGATCATGTGGCTGGGGTAGATCGTGACGAGCGCGGTCGTGCGCCGCCACTCGCCCTCCAGATAGGCGTTGCCGGGGTGGGCGTTGGCCAGCGCGAACTCGGATTCCTTCGTGATCCAGTGGTAGTTGAAGACCTCGCCGCCGGGCGGCATCGACATCTCCTCCACCTTCGACTGGTTGCCGATGGTCGGCCCGTGGAGCCGGAACAGGTGGTAGCTCTCCATGAAGTTCTCGGCGAGCACCTTCCAGTTCGTGTTCCAGACGCGCTCCTCGCGGAAGGTCTCCCGGTAGTCCTCGAACCGGTAGCGCCCGGTCACAATCTCCTTCACGGGCGCCAGACGCTCCGCCACCGGCTCGATGGCGTCGTTCAGCGTGACATAGACCCAGCCGTCCCATTCCTCGCAGCGCAGCTCCGGCAGGCGGTAGTCCTCCTTCCTGAAGGCGGGGCTCCCGTCCATGTAGGGCGCGCCCATCAGCCTGCCGTCGAGGCCGTAGCTCCAGGCGTGGTAGGGGCAGGCGATGAGCTTGCGGTTGCCCCGGCCCTCCAGCAACACGCTCATCCGGTGCAGGCAGACGTTGGAGAAGGCGCGCGTCGCGCCGTCTCTCCCCCGCAGCACGACGACCGGCTGGTCGGCGATGCGCATGGTGACGTAGTCGCCGGTCCGCGCGATGGCGTCGGCCCGCCCGGCGCAGATCCACTCCTTCGCGAACACGTCCCGCCGCTCGCGCGCGAGGAACGCCTCGGAGGTGTAGACGCCGGGCGGCGCGGCCCGGGCCTCCTCGAAGGGCCGTTCCGCGGTCGCGCGCAGCTCGCGCAACAGATCGTCGAGGGCCATCGCCGATGCTCCCATCATGCCCGCCGGCCGAGTCGACCGAGGCGCGGCCGGGCTGTCAAGCCGGAGGGGGCGCCTTGACAGGCGCCGGCCGCTCCCCGACAAGCGGGAGGCCGAGGAGGCTGGCCGGGCATGGCGCATACGTTCGAGCGGGTTCCCCTGATGGCGCCCGGCCCCGGAACCGAGCGGTTCCTCGCGGCGCACCGCTTCGGAACGCCGGGCGCGCGGCCCAAGCTCTACTTCCACGCCGCGCTCCACGCCGACGAGCTGCCGGGCGCGCTGGTCCTCAACCGGATGCTGGGCTGGCTGAAGGAGGCCGACGCCGAAGGCGGTCTCTCCGGCGAGGTCGTCGTCGCGCCCTGCGCCAACCCGGTCGGACTTTCCAACCGCGTCATGGGCTACCATCTCGGACGCTACGACCTGGACGGCGACGGCAACTTCAACCGCTGGTATCCGGACCTGGGCCGGACGGTGGGCGACAGGGTCGGCGACCGGCTGGGCGACGACGAGGCGGAGAACGGCCGCCTGATCCGGGAGGCCTACCGGGAGGCCATCGAGGCGTGGGAGGCCCACGGCGAGGCCGACACCCTGCGCAAGACGCTGATGGCGCTGTCGGCCGATTGCGACTTCGTGTTCGACCTGCACTGCCACGGCGAGGCGGTCCAGTACATCTACATGCCGGAGAACCACTGGGAGCGCTACGGCGATCTGGCCGCCGAGCTCGGCTGCCGGACGGCGCTGCTGTTTCCGACCGACGCCGGGACCACCTTCGACACCGCGCCGACGGTCGTCTGGCATCGGCTGCGCGAATGCTTCCCCGACCGGCCGATCGCGGAGCCGCCGTTCACGACCACCCTGGAGCTGCGCGGCCAGAACGACGTGGGCGACGACATCGCGCTGCGCGACGCGCGCGGCCTGTGGCGCTTCCTGCAGCGCCACGGGATCGTCGCGGGCGATCCCGGCGACCCGCCGGAGCTGTTGTGCGAGCCGACGCCGGTCTCGGGTTCCGACAATCTCGTGGCGACCCGCGCCGGCGTCCTGTCCTACCGCGTCGATGTGGGCGGCCGGGTCGAGGCCGGCGACGTGGTGGCCGACATCGTCGATCCGGCGGAGGCGGACTTCGACGCGGCGCGCACGCCGGTGAGGAGCCGGGCGACGGGCGTTCTCTACGGCCGGTCGATGAGCCGTCTGGTGCGGCCGGGCCAGTCGTTCGCCGTGGTGTCCGGGCGCGAGGCGCTTCCGGCCGGCGACCCGCCCGCGATCGACTACTGAGGCCGCCGTGACGCACCGCAAGGAGCATATCGACCTGCCCGTGGCCAGCCTCGGCACCCGGCGCCGCCTCGTCGTGCACCGCTTCGGGACGCCGGGCGCGCGGCCCAAGGCCTACCTCCACGCCGCGCTGCACGCCCAGGAGCTTCCCGGCGTCGTGGTCCTGGACCGCCTCGTCGCGCGCCTCCGGGAGGCCGACGCGGCCGGATCGGTCGCGGGCGAGGTCGTGGTCGTCCCCTTCGCCAACCCGATCGGGCTGTCCCAGCAGATCATGATGGAGGCCCAGGGCCGCCACGACCTCGATACGGGCCGCAACTACAACCGCGGGTTCCCGGATCTTATCGACGAGGTCGCCGACGCGGTCGACGGCCGCCTCGCCGGCGACGGCGCCCGCAACGTCGCGTTGATCCGCGAGGCCATGGCGTCGGCGCTCGCCGCCCGCCGCGACGCGCGCGAGGCGGACGTCCTGAAGCTCACGCTCCTGCGCCTGTCCTGCGACGCGGACCTCGTCCTCGACCTCCATTCGGCCTGGGAGGCGCTGCTCCACCTCTTCGTCACCGACCTCAACTGGCCCGGGGCGTCCGACCTCGCTCGCCAGATGGGCGCCGAGGCGGTGCTGGTCGACCGCGGCAACCGTATGATGACGTTCAAGTCGGCCCATGCGCTCCTGTGGAAAGAGCTCGCGGCGCGCTTCCCCGACCGTCCGGTCCCGCCGGGCAGCCTCGCCGCCGTGGTCGAGCTACGCGGACAGCGCGACGTCGACGACCGCTTCACCAAGCCGGACGCGGACAACCTGTTCCGCTGGCTGCAACGCCGCGGCGCGGTCGCCGGCGACCCCGGACCCCTGCCGCCGCCAGCGTGCGAGCCGCGCTCGGCGGACGGGCTGCGCCGCCTCTTCGCGGCGGAAGGCGGCATCGTCATCTACCGCGGCGCGCTCGGCGACCGCGTCCGGGAAGGCCGGGCCTTCGCCCACATCCTCGATCCCGACACGGGCCGCCGCACCGCCGTCTCCGCGCCCGCCGACGGCCTGCTCTACGCCCGCCGTAGCCACCGGTTCGCCCGGAAGGGCCAGTATTTCGCCGCCATCGCGGGCGACACGTTCGTCGAGGATTAGGACGGCGGCGAGGGAACCGTCCGCGGCCCGCCGGCATCGCCGATGGGGCCGCCCGGACGACTCCGATCCGGCTCTTCCCTTTCAGTTATCCGGTTTCTCTCTTTCAGTTATACGATCTCGTCCTTTCAATGAATTGTCCTATCGTTTTGAACCGGGAGCGGCGACGGTCCTTGAGTCTGTCGAGGGAGACCGGTCCCGATCCAAGCCAATAGGATGACGCTCTAAACGACAGTTTTTTCAAACGGTTAACGGTCCGGAACAGCGGCGGGACAGCTGGTCGAGTCCAGCGGGAAGGCCGGACATGCCCGCCGTCCGGGCGCGCGGCTTCCGCCTCGCCCGCGCGCCCTGGATCAATCGCGCGCGATCTCACGGAGCGCGGCGATCAGGCGGTCGACCTCGGCCAGCGTGTTGTAGTGCGCGAGGGAGCAGCGGACGACGCCGTCCGCGGGATCGACGCCGACCGCGTCGAGGATGCGGGGCGCGTAGAAATGCCCCGCGCCGGCGGCGACGCCCCTGGCCTCCAGGAGCGCAGGGACATCCTGGCTCCTCACGCCCGCGACCGTGAAGCTGAAGGTCGGCGCGCGGCGGTCGCGGTCGGTCGCGGTCCGGCCGATAACGCGGATCTTCGGATGATCGGCCGCGAAGCCGAGGAAGCGGGCCGAGAGGCTTTCCTCGTGACGGGCGATGATCCCGAACACCTGCCGCATGCGGCCGTGGAGGTCGTCGGCGGGCTCGTCCAGATGGTGCGCCGCGAGCGCCTCGAAATACTCGCCGACGCCGACGCAGCCGGCCGTGAGCTCGTGGTTCGGCGCGCCGGGGTTCATCTTGAGCGGCAGGTCGTCCTCGCCGTGGAAAAAGAAATACTGGCCTTTCGCCTTCAGCAGGTGTTCGCGCTTGCCGTACATCGCGCCCAGATGCGGCCCGTAGGTCTTGTAGAGGCTGAAGAGGTAGAAATCGACGTCGAGCGCCTTCACGTCGACGCTCGCGTGCGGCGCGAAGGCCACGCCGTCGACGCAGACCCGGCCCCCCGCGTCGTGGACCGTGGCGGCGATCTCGGCCACCGGGTTCGGGCCGCCCGTGATGTTGGAACAGTGCGAGAAGGCGACCAGGCGCGTCCTCTCCGAGAGCATCGCGCGCAGCGTCTCGGGCTCCAGCTCGGCGGTCTCCGGATCGACCCGCCATTCGCGCACCGCGACGCCGGACTCCGCGAGGCGGCGCCAATGGCCGTTGTTGGCTTCGTGATCGAGGTTGGTGACGATCACCTCGCCGCCCACGAGCTCGTCGCGCAGGGCCGCGGCAAGCGCGATCGCGTTGCGCGTCGTCGAAGGCCCGACGACCACCTCGTCGGGGTCCGCGTTGATCATGGCCGCCACCGTCTCGTGGCCCTTCCTCATGCGCGCCTCGGCCTCCCGCGCGATCGCCGCGTTGGCGCCGGGCTGCACATGGCATTCGGTCATGTAGTCCCGGACCCGGTCGATCACCGTGCGGGGCGCCAGGCTGCCGCCGGCGTTCTCCATGAAGGCCCAGCCGTCGTCGAGCGCCGGAAAGAAGGCGCGGACGAAATCGAGGTCGAGCGGCTTGTCCGGCACGGCGCTACTCCCGGACGCGGGCGGCGTCGCCGAACCGGACGATCCTCTCGATCGTGCCGGCGAGGTCGTCGTCGCCGATGCGGGGATTGATGGTGCAGAAGCGCAGGCAGGTGCGCCCCTTGAGTTCCGTGGAGGTCACGAAGGCGAAACCGTCGTCGAGCAGGGCCGCGACGATCCCGCGCTGCAAACCGCTCGTTTCCGCCTCGTCGAGGCCGTCGCGCAGAAGACGGAAGGTCACGACGGCCAGCGTGGGCTCCGTGACGATCTCGAAGCGGCCGCTCGCGCGCATCATCGCCGCGGCGCGTTCCGCGGTGGCGATGCCGCGCCGGACGGCCCGCCGGAAGGCCGCCGCGCCGAACACCTTGAGCGAGAGCCACAGCTTGAAGGCGCGGAGCCCGCGCGAGAGCTGGAGGCCGCGCTCGGAGAAGTTCACCTCGCCGTCGCCTTCGGCGACATCCTGGAGATATTCGGGGCTGGCCGCGAAGGCATGGTTCAGCAGGCCCGGCTCGCGCACGAAGCAGATGCCGGCCTCGTAGGGCTGGAACAGCCACTTGTGGGGGTCGATCACCACGGAATCGCCGCGCTCCATGCCGGCAAGCAGCGCGCGGCCGTCCTCGACGAGGGCGGCGGCGGCGCCATAGGCGCCGTCGATATGGACCCACAGTCCGAACTCGTCCGCCAGATCGGCGATTCCGTGGAGGTCGTCGACCGCGCCGGTGTTGGTTGTTCCGGCGTTCGCGACGATGCAGAACGGCCTGAGGCCCGCCTCGCGGTCGCGCCCGACCGCCGCGCGCAGCCGGTCGAGGTCGATACGGTAGTCGTCGCCCGTGGCGACCGTGCGAAGCTGGTTCGCGCGGAAGCCCAGGATGCGCAGGGCGCGCGCCACGCAGCTGTGGGTCTGGTCCGCGCAGTAGGCCACGGCGCCGGTCATGTCGTCGCCCAGCTTGTGGTCCCGGGCGACGGCGAGCCCGATCATGTTGGCGACCGAGCCGCCGCTGGTGAAGACGCCGTCGGCGTGGCCCTCGAGGCCCGCGAGCTCCTTCACCCACTCGAGCGTCGTGAGCTCGCATTCGACCGGCCCCGGCGTCTCGCGCCACATGCTGGCCGCGGCGTTGTAGCCCGACGCGAGCGCGTCGGCGACCGCCGCGACATAGTTGGACGGTCCCGGCACGAAGGCCAGGAAGCGGGGATGCGCGATCCGCCCCATCGCGCCGAAGACATGCCGGTCGGCGAAGGCGAGCGCCTCCCTCCAGTCCCCGGCGTCCTCGGGCAGCGGCTCGCGCAGGGCGCCGCGCAAGGTCGCGAGATCGGCGTCGACGGCCGCGGGCGTCCCGGTCATGGCCGACCAGTGCTCGACCAGCCTGTCGACCGCATGGTAGCCCAGCGCCCGCATTTCCTCGGGCGAGAGCTCGAGCCGCCCCGGGTCCCTGGTCATGGTCCCGCGTAGCGCGGCGGCCGCGCCGGGGCAAGGGGCTTCAACGGGCCGGCGACGCCTCCGCCCCTCCCAGCCAACGGGCGAGCGCCTTGTCCGGATCGGCGAGGCGCTCGACCGAATCGTACCAGTGGGTTTGCCAGCCGCGCTCCGGGAGCCCGGCGAACAGCATCAGGTTCAGGGGATAGACCTCGCTGTCGGTGCAGCGCCTGAAGTCGTCGCGAAAGAGGAAGACCGCTTTCCCCCAGGCGATCGCCATGCCGAGCTCCACCATGACTCCCTCGTCCGGCGGGCAGCCGTTGACGACCGCGAACAGGCCGTCCGCCTCGCGCACATCGCCGAGGTCGGCCTGCCCGATCCGGTAGGCCCAGCCGGAGCTCGCCCGGTCGATCTGGTTGTTGCGGGCGAACGGCTCCCATACCTCGGCGCCGATCGCTTCCAGGGCCGAGACGAGTTCCGCCAGCGGCCCGGCGCGCTGCTGCGTCGAAAACCCGTAGGGGTTCGCCAGATAAAGGGTCCTGGTCATGTTCCCGCGCCTCGATTCCCGTCGGCACCCCCGACGGACATTCATACACGACCTTCGGGAGTTTATGAATCTGGATGGCGCGGCTCCGAACATTCGCGATCCGGCCCGGCGCGTCTGGCGACGCGGGCGGCCTCGTGCCATGGTCCGCCCGGATCGGAGGGAGAACGCGATGACCGCCGCCGCCGAAGGCCGCCTGACGCCGCTCGCGCCCGAAGAATGGGACGCTTCGCTGGCCGGTGTCCTGGCGGGCCTCGGGGGTCCGCTCAACATCCACGGCGTCATCGCGCGCAATCCGGCGCCGATGCGAAGCTACATCGGCCTGCGCGGCCACGTGGTGGCCAGTGGCTCGCTGAGCCCGCGCCAGCGGGAGCTCGTCATCCTCCGGGTCGCGCGCCTGACGGGCTGCGCCTGCGAGTGGGGCCACCATGTGGCGCGGGGCCGCGCCGCCGGGTTCGACGACCGCGAGATCGCGCGCATCCGGGACGGATCCGGGGGCTGGCCGGCCGACGAGGCGCTCCTGATCCAGGCGGTCGACGACATGCTGTCCGGCTGGCGGATCTCGCCCGGCACATGGTCGGCCCTGTGCGCCGCGTTCGACGACAACCGGCTTCTCGACGCCTTCTTCACCGTTGGCGTCTACGTCACCCTGTCGGCCATCCTGAACACGGCCGGGGCGCCGCGCGAGGACGGCTTCGCGGCGGAGGGCCTGGCGTGACCGCGACGATCGCCTTTCATCTGGCGGCGGCCCTGTCGGCGCTCGCGCTCGGCGCGGCCAATCTGGCGTTCGCCAAGGGCACGCCGCGCCATCGCCTCGTGGGCTGGATGTGGCTCGCGGCGATGGCGTGCGTGACGCTGCCGTCGTTCGCGATCCGCGAGGTCGGCCAGGGGAGCTTCAGCTGGATCCACGGCCTCTCCGTCTGGACCCTCGTCAGCATGGCGGTCGCGGTCGCAGCCATCCGGCGCAACAGGGTCCGGCTGCATGCCGGGTTCATGGTCGGAACCATGGCGGGCGTCGTCGTCGCCGGCCTGTTCGCGCTCGCGCCCGGGCGGGAGATCAGCCGGATCCTGGGCTACGGCTGAGCAGGCCGGCCGGCGATGCGGGCTCCGTCTCGCGCGGGTTTCCCGTCGACCAGGATGGCGTCGACCTTCCCGGGGTAGAAGCAGAGATAGCCGGCGATCCGGCGCGCCTCGTCGAGCGGTTCGGGATAGAACCAGACCGCGTTCTCGACGGTCGCGCCACCGGCCCGCAGATGGTGGTGGCGCGCCCGGCCCTTGTAGGGACAGCCGGTGACGCGGTCGGACGGGAGCAGGGCGGCGGCCTTCACGTCCTCGCGCGGGATGTAGTAGCGCGGCGGGAGGCCGGTCTCGAACAGGAAACGGGCGCGGGCCGTGCGGGCGACGGTCTCGCCGCCGACGATCACCTCGACCGGCCGGCCGCTCTCCAGGATATCGACGCGCACGAACGGGTCGCGGGCGTGGACGAAGACCTCCTCGTCCTCCTCGTACCAGCGGTCCATCCGGTCCCAGGCGAAGCCGAGCCAGCCGGCGAGGGCGGCGAACTCGTCGTAGGGCGTCTCGTAGCTCCAGACGGCGTTCTCCTCCGCCCGCCCGTCCGCGGCCAGCGTGTAGTAGCTGGCGTGGCCCTTGAACGGGCACCGGGTGCGGCGGTCCGTTCGCGTCATGAGGTCCATGTCGGCGTCGTCGCGCGGGATGTAGTAGAGCGCGATGTGGCCGGTCTCGCAGACCACCGCCGCGCGCGGTGTCGAACACGGCGCGTCCCCCGAAGACGGCGCGCACGCGCTTGGCGCATGGCGCGATGTCGACCCGGTAGTCCGGGCGGGCGGCGTATCCCGGCGCGCCGTTCCGTCGCGCTTCGGCGGTCGCCATGGCTCCTCCTCCCCGTCGGTGCGGCGGCCATTATGCCCGGAGCGGGCCGCGGGCGACACGATCCGGGCCTAACCGGCTTTGCCGGAATCGCTCCGGGACCGCGATTGCGGCCCCGCCGGCTTGCCGGCGCCCGCTCAAGGCGCGGCCCACGGGGCCGCTTGCCGCGGGCGACGAGCAAGCCACGGCGTTTCCGTCTTCGACGGAAACGCTGTAGGTTCCGGCGGCTCGGGCGCGACGGGGAGAGACATGAGCGACGACGACATCGACCGGGGCGTGCCCGAGGCGCGCAAGCTGGCTTGGGGCGCGGTCTACAAGCCGCGCTATTCCGGCGTGGCGACCTTCATGCGCCAGGAGTTGAGGGAAGATCCGGACGCCTGGGACGGCGTCGAGGTCGGCCTGATCGGCGCGCCCTTCGACGGCGGCGTCACCAACCGCCCGGGCGCCCGCCACGGACCGCGCGCCCTGCGCGACCAGTCGACGCTGATGGGGCGCGTCAACCACCAGACCGGAGTCAGGCCCTACGACTGGGCGGTCTCCGCCGACCTCGGCGACGTCCCGATCGAAGGCGTCTACGAGCTCGACCGCGCGATCGACGACATCGAGGCGTTCTACGCCAAGGTCGTGGCGGCGGGCGTCGTACCGCTCACGGCCGGCGGCGACCATTCGATCACGCTGCCCATCATGCGCGCGATCTCGAAGCACCGGGGCGGGCCGGTCGGCATGGTTCATTTCGACGCCCACTGCGACACGGGCCCGGAGCTCTTCGGCCACAAGCACCACCACGGCGGGCCCTTCCGCTGCGCCGTGGAGGACGGCGCGCTCGATCCCCGGCGCACGATCCAGATCGGCATCCGCGGGCCCGCCGAGGCGCTGTGGGACTTCAGCTACGACTCGGGCATGACCGTGATCCACATCGAGGAGCTCTACGCCATGGGGCTCGACGCGGCGGTCGCCAGGGCGCGCGATGTCGTCGGCGCCGGGCCAACCTATGTCAGCTTCGATGTCGACGGCATGGATCCGGTCTATGCGCCCGGCACCGGCACGCCCGAGGTGGGCGGCTTCACCGCCTTCGAGGCCCAGAAGATGCTGCGCGGCCTGATGGGGCTCGACATCGTCGGCGGCGACGTGGTCGAGGTCTCCCCGCCCTTCGACACGGCCAACATCACCGCGCTCAACGGCGTCCAGATGATGTGGGAGATGCTCTGCCTGATGGCCGACAGGATCGGCCGGGAGAAAGGACGGATCGAGACCTGAAGCCGGTCCGTCGTCCCCGGCGGATCGATCGCTCCTCGACTATCGATCCCCGGCGCCGTCATCGGAAGCCGGGAGCGCGGCGATCAACCCTCTTCCGGACCGATGATCGCGCAGCGTTGCTCGCCGAGGCCGTCGATCCCGAGGCGGACCTCGTCGCCGGCCCCGAGGAACGTTCTGGGAGTGCGGCCGAGGCCCACGCCGGCGGGTGTGCCGGTGCAGATGAGGTCGCCGGGCTCCAGGGTCATGAACCGGCTGATGAAATGGATCAGGTGGGCCACGCCGAAGATCATGTCGGCGGTGGCGCCGTCCTGCATGCGCCGGCCGTTGACATCGAGCCACAGGCGGAGGTCCTGCGGGTCCGGCACGTCGTCGGCGGTGACGAGCCAGGGTCCCAGCGGGCAGTAGGTGTCGCCCGATTTGCCCAGGATCCACTGGCCCGTGCCCTTGGCCTGGAACTTGCGCTCGGACACGTCGTTGGCGACGCAATAGCCGGCGACGTGGTCGAGCGCGTCGGCCTCGTCGACATACTTCGCCCGCTTGCCGATCGCGACGGCGAGCTCGACCTCCCAGTCCGTGTGGCGGCTGCCGCGCAGCAGGACGATGGGGTCGTTGGGACCCGAAAGCGAGGTGCCGGGCTTGAAGAAGGCGATCGGTTCCTCGGGCGGCTCGCGCCCGGCCTCCCGGGCGTGGTCGATGTAGTTCAGACCGATGCAGACGATCTTCCCGACGCCGCCGACCGGCGCGCCGAGGCGCGCCTCCTCCTTCACGGCCGGGAGGCTGCCGGGCCGGATGGAGCGGATGCGGTCGAGCGCGTCCTCCCGCAACGCCGGGCCGTGGATGTCCCGGACGCGGCCCTCCAAGGAGCGCAGCACGCCGTCGGGATCGATCAGGCCGGGCCGTTCGGCGCCGGCCGGGCCGTAGCGGACGAGTTTCACGATCTTGTCCTCCGGGAGACGGGTCAGGCCGTCAGGCCGCCGTCGACATTGACGGTCTGGCCCGTGATGTAGTCGGCGCCCGCCGACAGGAACAGGATGGCCTCGCCGTAGTCGGCCGGCGTGCCGATGCGGCCCAGCGGGACGACGCCCGGCGCGTCCCTTTCCATGCCCGGGAAACGGCACATCCAGGCCGACTCGACGATGCCGGGCGCGATGGCGTTGACCCGCGTCCGGGGCGCGAGCGCCCGCGCCCATTCCTTGGTCAGGTTCACGAGGCCGGCTTTCGCCGCGCAGTAGACCGAGCTCGATCCGCCCCCGCCGTGGGCCGAGATCGAGGCCGTGTTGACGATCGCGCCGCCCGAGTCCCGCAACGCCCCGGCCGCCGCCTTGGTGCAACGGTACGGGCCGATCAGGTTGACGTTGAGCAGCAGGTTCCAGAACGCCTCGTCCTGGCGGTCGAAGTCGTCGGGCGGGATGGGCCGCCGCGTGCCGGGCGTGCCGGCGTTGTTGACGAGGTAGTCGAGGCCGCCGAGGTCGGCGATGGCCCGCGCCACCATGCGCGGGCAGTCCTCCGCGTCGCCGACATCGCCGGGCGCGGCGACGACACGATGGCCCGAGACGCCGAACTCCTCGACGACGGCGTCCAGGGTCCCGGACCCCGGCAGGTCGTTGACCGCCACGCTCGCGCCGCAACGCAGATAGGCCTTGACGGCGCCCAAGCCGATGCCCGAGGCGCCGCCCGTGACCAGCGCCCGCTTACCCTCGAGGTCGTAGGTCGCCAGCATCGCCGTCTCCCGCCGGTTGTTGATCGCGTCATAGCGCCTCGCCGGCGCGCCGGGAAGCCGCCGTCGTCCGCCTGTCGCGCGTCCGTCGAGGACGGACCGGCTTCAGCGGGGAACTCTATCGAAAAGTCACATTGACACAACATCTTGTGTTCATTTTATCTCGTCACATCAACATGATGTAGAAATGTGATCGTTGGATATAATCCCCTATCAATTGCGGGCAAGTGGAACTTCCGGGATTGGAGCCTGGACTTTTCATTCTCGGCAAGCCTCGATGGGATCGAGATCGAGGCAGAGGCAGGACCGCTCGAGTTTGGGCTCAAGGTAACGGAGAATAATATTTCTGGCAATGTCTCTACAGGAAAGGATAGCCTGAGTGTTGAATACGGCGACGACGGGGAGGTTGACGTTGAGTTGGGTCTTGGACCCGAAACTGTTACAGCTAAAAGTGTATTTGGTGAAACTACCTATCAAGCGGAACTTGATTACGGTCTGGGTAGTGTCACCGTTTTTGACAGTCCAAAATCCGATGACGGTCAGGAGTCGCCGGGAAGTGAGGTTGGCGACGACCGGTCGGGTGATCCGAAAGGCGATCCCGACGCGGGCGCGGACCATCCGGGCGGTCTGGCGGCGGACGACACGGACCTCGAGGCGTTCGCGGCGCTGCACGACGGCAACGACGACGGGGTGTTCGACGCGAGGGACGTGGACTGGTCGAAGGCCGGGGTGTGGCGCGACGCGGACGGCGAGGCGGACGCGGGCGAGTTCCACACGCTGTCGTCGCTGGGCATAACCTTGATCGGCCTCACGTCGGACGGGGTTGCGGAGGACGTGTCGGGCAACCGTATCGCGGGCCGTTCGAGCTACACGCTAAGCGACGGGACGACGCGCGAGCTGGCGGGCGCGGCGGGCGTGGCGCTGCTGGGCGGCGCGGGCGCGTCGAACGTCGAGGCGGCCATCGGCGGCGGCGGCGGGGGCCTCGCGGGGTGTGGACGTTCCCGGCCGGCGGGGATAGGCTGGCGTTCATGGACGCCAATCTCGCTGGCTTCGTCGCTCTCGCGGCCCTGATCCTCGGCCTGTTCGCCTGGCTGCGCCAGGACATCCGCGCCTTGCGCGGCGAGATGCACGGGCTGCGCGATGAGGTGAACGGCCGGATCGACGCCTTGCGCGACGAGATGAGCGGCCGGATCGACGCCTTGCGCGACGGGATGGGGGAGTTACGCGAACGGGTGGCGCGCATCGAGGGTCTTCTGGAGGCTGTGTTCATGCGCCGCGACCTGACGCCCCTGCCCGATCCCCCGGCCCCCGAGCCTCCGGGCAAGTCCGAAGCCGCCTGAAGCCCTCGACGGCCTTGGCGGACCGGATCGTGCCGCGGGATCGGTTCACGGTGGCGCGCCGGGTGGAGACCCCGGCGTTCGCCGACGGCGGACGCTGGCGACTGGCGGACTTCGTTATCGGCACGTCTTCGGCGGACACGCTGGCGTCGGGCGCGGACGTGAAGATCGCGGCCCGACAAGAGCATTGAACGCCTCCATCGCCGCCGGTAGCTTCTCGCGCGATGGGGCGACGACCGTGAGGATCTGGATGCCGGGACGTGCGCCAGCCTTTATGAAACCCCGTAACCGTCTCGCCAGCGGCATCGCTCTGCTGGCGCTGGCGCTCGCCGCGTCCCCGTCCGGGGCGGCCGGTTGCGACGATTGGAACATGATGGCTTTCTTCGCGGAGGCCACGGCGGACGAGGTGCGCGGTTGCTTGGCGGGAGGGAGCGATCCCATGGCGCACGACGATAAAGGTTGGACGCCGCTCCACAAGGCGGCCGTGCTGTCGAGCGATCCGGCCACGGTTGCCGTGCTGCTGGAAGGAGGGGCAGACCCGAATGCGCGAGGCGACAGAGATGCGAGACCGCTTCACGTCGCCGTCCGGTACTCGGCCGATCCCGCCACGATCGCCGCGCTGCTGGGGGCGGGGGCCGATCCGAACGCGCGAACCTCGGACCAGAGCGTGACGCCGCTTCACGTCGCTGCTCAGATATCGGCCGATCCCGCCACGATCGCCGCGCTGCTGGAGGCGGGGGCCGATCCGAACGCGCGAACCTCGGATCAAGGCGCGACGCCGCTTCATCTCGCGGCGGAGCACTCCGACGACACTGCTGTTTTCGTCGCGCTTCTGGGGGCGGGGGCCGACCCGAATGCGCGAGCCGACGGAGATGTAGCACCACTTCATCTCGCCGCCCATCACTCGAACAATCCGGCGATGGTTACCGCGCTGTTGAGAAGCGGCGCCGATCCGAACGCGCGCGCCCGCAGGGATACGACGCCGCTTCACTTCGCCGTGCGGTACTCGGACAATCCCGCCGTGGTCGTCGCGCTTCTGGGGGCGGGGGCCGATTCGAACGCGTGGGCCGACGGAGGTGTGACGCCGCTTCACCTTGCCGCCCAGTACTCGGCCGATCCCGCCGTGGTCGTCGCGCTGCTGGAGGCGGGGGCCGATCCGAACGCGCGAGGCGACGGAGGCGTGACGCCGCTTCACCTTGCCGCCCAGCACTCGGACGATCCCACCGTGGTCGTCGCGCTGCTGGAGGCGGGGGCCGATCCGAACGCGCGAGGCGACGGAGGCGTGACGCCGCTTCACCTTGCCGCCCAGCATTCGAACGGTCCGGCGAAGCTCGTTGTCCTGCTGAGGGCGGGAGCCGATCCGAACGCTCGGATGTCGGATGAAGGCGCGATGCCGCTTCATCTCGCGGCGCAGTACTCCGACAATCCCGCCATTCTGATTGCGCTGCTGGAATCGGGAGCCGATCCGAATGCACAGGCGGGTGACAACGGTATCACGCCTCTCATGGTAGCCGCCCGGTTTGCAAGCGACCCCATGGTCCTGACGACTTTGCTGGATGTCGGCGCGGACACAGACGTTCGGATCGCCGGAGGCTTGAGCGTTTGCGATCTGTTGGAGCGCAACCCGGCCTTGGAGGTGGCGAATGCCGACGGGCGCCTCGGCTGCCGATGACACGCTGGACAACGATTGTTGGGGTCCGAGTATGCGATCGCGGTCCATCGGACAGGCGGAGGGCGCGCCGTCGAGTAGTTGGATAAAGACGATCCCGCCACCTCAAGGTACAGCATCGGAGTGGTATGGAAGTCTATCGATAGGGAATTTTATCGAAAAGTCACATTGACACAACATCTTGTGTTCATCTTGCCTCGTTACATCAATATGATGTGCAAATGTGGCCATTGGATAGAATCGCCCTTCAACGGCCCTCCGCCCGCCAGGCCGCGGCGAGGCCGCCGACGAACAAGAGCAGCGCGAGCCAGGGCGGCAGCAGCGCGAGCGTGTCGATTCCCCGCACGAGATAGCGGCCGTGGTCGACGACGCCGATCCAGCCGTTCCCGCTGAGGTCGCGGCCGGGCGAGACCCGGCGCACCGTCGGCAGGGGATCGTGGGCGAGCCAGAAGAGGCCGCCGCCGCTCTCGGAGACGATCGGCCGCAAGGCCTCGGCGGTCGCCCGGGGATCGCGCCATTCCGGCGGATTGAGCGCGCCCACGCCGACGACGGCCTCGAGCTCGCCGTCGGCGATGCGGTGGAGGCCGGCCTCGCTCACGGGCGCCTCGGCGGTCGCGCGGCCGGGCAGGCCCGGCTCCAGCAGGACGGTTTCGACGACGCCCGACGGCCGCGCGACCGAGACCTCGAAGCCGCGGTCCTCCATGGACTGGCGCACGATCGTGAGCCGGTCGCCGACCGCGACGGCCGACAGCGCGTTCTCCTCGAGGTCGGGCTCCTTCATGAGCCAGTGGGCCAGCCGGCGCAGGAGCTCCTGGCTCGGTCCTCCGCCCCCGTAGCCGCGCGACCAGAGCCAGAGATGGTCCGACAGGAGCTCGGCCACGCGGCCCTCGCCCACGCGCTGGACGACGAGGAGCGGACGCTCCTCGGCGCCGTTGAGCAGGACGTCGCCCGTTCCGGCCTCGACGCCGACCAGGCGGAACCACGGCCCCCAGGGCGGAATCTCGTTGCGGACGCCGGCGAGGTCGGCGGTGATCGGATGGCGCAGGCCCGCGTCCGTCGGGACGACCCGATAGCCCTGCTCGACGATCTCCCCGGTCGGCAAGGCGGGCATCAGATCGCCCAGCACCGTGGTGTGAAGGCCGAGCTGGGTCGCGAAATCCGGACCCGCCGAGACCATCATCGCGCCGCCCTCGAGGACATAGCGCGCGATGTTGTGGAGATAGAGCTCGGGGATCACGCCGCGCTTGCGGTAGCGGTCGAAAACGATGAGGTCGAAATCCTCGAGCTTGACCTCGAACAATTCGCGCACCGGGAACGAGATCAGAGAGAGCTCCCGGATCGGCGTGCCGTCCTGCTTCTCGGGCGGGCGCAGGATCGTGAAGTGGATCAGCTCGACCGAGGGGTCGGCCTTGAGCGTGTTGCGCCAGACCCGTTCGCCGGTGTGGACCTCGCCCGAGATCAGCAGGACCTTGAGGTTCTCGCGAACGCCGTTGATCGCCAGGACGGCCTCGTTGTTGACCGCGGTGAGCTCGCCCTCGCGCGGCTCGACCTCCAGCCGCACCACCGACGGGCCGGCGCGGTCCGGCAGGAAACGCATCTCGTAGCGTTCGCCGACGGGAACGCTCCGTGCGATGGGTTCGCCGCCGGGCGGCGTCAGGGTCACGGGCGCGACACCGCCGCCGGCCGCGCTGTCGTGGACGCGGAAGACCAGGGTCACGGGCTTGTCGACGATGCCGTAGCGGGGCGCCTCGATCAGTTCCAGGCGGCGGTCGGCCTCGTGGCGGGCGCCGGTCAGCAGAACGTGCACGGGCGCGTCGATCCCGAGGGCCTCGACGGATTCGGGCGCGTCGTGCACGGCGCCGTCGGTCACCATGACGATGCCGGAGACCGCATTGCGCGGAACGTCGGCCAGCGCCCGTCGGATGGCGCCGAAGAGGTTGGTGCCCGAACCGGGGAGCGCCCTCTCTCCGGCGGCCCGCGCCGGGTCGATCTCGGCCACCCGCACCTCCAGATTGGCGAGCCGAGAGAACCGTTCGGCGAGCGCCTCGACCGCCGCGTCGGTCTGTTCCGGCCGGTTTCCCACGCTCTGGCTGGGCGACCGGTCGGCCAGGACCAGCGCCACGTCGGGCAGCGGCTCCCGGCGTTCCTCGACGACGGAGGGGTTGGCCAGCGCCAGGACCAGCGCCCCGAGCGTGAAGCAACGCCAGAAGGTTCCGGGCGCCCGGCGCAGGAAGCCGTAGCCGAGAAGAAGAAGAGCCGCGACCGCGAAGGCGATGACGAGCCACGGCGGGAGCAGCGGATCGAGGACGAGGTCGGTGACGGCGCCCGCGTTCATTGCCCGATCCGCTCCAGGATCGTCGGCAGGTGAACGGCGTCGGACTTGTAGTTGCCCGTCATGGCGTACATGGCGAGGTTGACGCCGAAACGAAAGGCCATCTCGCGCTGGCGCTCGCCGCCCGGCACGACCGGGTAGAGCGGCTGGAGATCGTCGTTGAGCGCCCAGGCCGAGGCCCAGTCGTTGCTGCCGATGACGATGGCCGACACGCCGTCGTTGAGGCCGCCGGGATGCCGCTCGACCCAGACCGAGCCGCCGTCCCAGCGTCCGGGGAATCCGGTCAGCAGATAGTAGGATTGGGTCAGCACATGGCCTGGCGGCACGCGCATCAGGGCGGGGATGTTGAGTCCGCCCAGAAGCTCGGGCAGGCGCGCCGCGTTCGGGCCGGTGCCGGTCACGCCCTGCATCTCACGGTCCGCGTCGCGGGTGTCGACGACGAGGATGCCGCCCGCGGCGAGGTAGCCGTCGAGCCGCGCCTTGGCGACGCCCGACGGCGCCGGCTGATCCTCGGTGATCGGCCAGTAGATCAGGGGGAACAGGATCAGCTCGTCGGTCTCGACCTCGACGGCGACCGGAGCGCCGGGCTCGACCGAGGTGCGGGCGGTCAGCATCATGCCGAGGCCACGCAGGCCGGCGAACGAGACCCGGTCGACCCGGCTGTCGCCGGTTTCGATGTAGCCGAAGCGCACCTCCAGGGCGGCGACGGGAACGCCGTCCTCGTTCAGGTGCTCGTCGGCGCCCGCCGCGCCGGGATGCGCCAGCATGAAGAGCAGGGGGACGGCCGCCAGGCGCGCCCCGGTGCGCCAGCCCGGAACGAGGCCGCGCAGCGCCATGCTGACGTAGATCTCGACGAGCGCGAGCAGCGCGGCGACGCCGAGGATGAAGGGGCGGAGGTCGACCTCCTCGCGCCGCTCGAACCCGGTCGCCGTGACGTCGTCCGGCGGAACCAGCGCTTCGGGCGCATCCATCGAAGGACCGAGGTTGAGCGTGCGGCGGAGATCGAGCGCGCCGTAGACGCCGGGAGGCGTGGCGGGGCCGGGAACCGCTTCGGCGAAACCGTTGGCCGGCACGGCCGTCGCCGTGGCGGGCGGCGGGCCGAGCGCGCCGAAGCCGGTCAACGTCTGGATCGCCGGCAGGGGCCGGTCGCCGAGCTCCGCGCCGGCGCCCTGCGAGAGATCGACGAGACGTTTCATCATGCCCGCGAAGAGCCCCGAGATCGGCAGGTTCGTCCACTGCGTGTTGGCCGAGGTGTGGACCAGCACGAGCCAGCCGTCGCCGCGCCTGTCGGCGGTGACCAGCGGCGTGCCGTCGGCCAGCCGCGCCCAGGTCTTCGAACTCAGTTCGACATTGGGCTCCGCCAGCACCTGGCGGTCGATCAGCACGTCGGGCGGCGGCAGGAGACCGGCAAAGGGCGAATCGGCCTCGAACGGCGCGATGCGTTGCGCGCTCGCCCAGCTCATCGCGCCGCCGAGCGCGCGCTCGCGCCCGCGAATCTCGACCGGCACCAGATCGTCGCTTTCCTGGGAGAAGACGGGTCCGGCGAAGCGCACCAGAACGCCGCCGCCCTCCATCCAGGCCTCGAGCGCCTCGCGTTCCGTGCCGGGCACGACGCCCACGTCGGCCAGGACGATCGCGGCGGGCGGTTTTCGCAGCAGGACGCCGAGGGGCGCCGACCTCGGCTCCGCCGAGGTTTCGAGCGCCCGCTCGATGAAGAAGACCGGCGACAGCAACGGCTGCCGGTTCTCGATGTCGCCG
This sequence comes from uncultured Alphaproteobacteria bacterium, assembly GCA_958295695.1. Lineage (GTDB taxonomy): Bacteria > Pseudomonadota > Alphaproteobacteria > SP197 > SP197 > SP197. The sequence continues at coordinate 1,149,271 of OY282363.1, forward strand.
CCGGCGACGAGGCCCACCGGAGGGCGCTTCCAGCGTCGATCGAGCAGGACGACGGCGGCGGCGGTCGGTTCGTTCTCGATCTCCAGCCGCGCGATGCGGTTGCGCATCTCCGTCGGCAGGTCGAGCGCGCCCTCGGCGCTCGACGAGCCGCTGGCGAAGACCAGTTCCCGGCGCGCCACCAGATCGCCCTCCTCGTCGTTGGCGGCCACCCAGACGCGGCGTTCGGGTCCTTCGCCGGCCCTGAGCGCGCGCAGCATCAGCGATCCTTTCGCGTCTTCGGGCGGAAGCAGCACGAGCGCGGCCGCGGACCGGCGGTTGGTCACGATCGTCAGCGTTCCCAGGGTCCGGAGCGTCTCCAGGAACCGGCTGTCGTCATCGGCGCCGACGCCGTCGGCGATCCAGAAGACCTGGGACACGGACTCGAGGTCGGCGAGCGCCCCGGCGGCGGCGGACCTGTCGACCGGCCAGGGCGCGGGGACCATGGCTCCGACAAGCCGGTCGGCGTCGGCGGGCGTCAGCAGGCCGCTGTGCGCCATCGGCGCGTCCGTCTCCCGCGGAGCGGCGCCCAGGAGCGCGACGGAGCGGCCTTGCCGCTCGGCCAGCGCCAGAAGGTTGCGCAGCGCGGTCATCCGCTCGGGCCAGTCCCGGGCCGAGGCCCAGCCGTCATCGACCACGATCAGCATGTCGCCCGGCGCGAGCGAACGGTGCGACGGATTGAGCAGCGGGTGGGCGACCGCGAGGATCAGCAGCGTGACGAGGGCGATGCGCAACAGGATGAGCCAGAGCGGCGTCGATTCGGCGGCGCGGCGATCGGTGTCGAGTCCGAACAGCAGGCGGATCGCGGGGAACGACACGCGCCGCGGCGTCGGCGGCGCGACCTTCAGAAGCCACCAGAGCAGCGGCGCCACGACCAGCGCGATCAGGGCCCAGGGGACCGCGAAGGCGAGGGGACCGAGCGTCGCCACGGTCAGGCCGCCTGTCCCGCGAGGTCGACGTAGAGCGGAAGGAGAGCCGTCTGGGGCGGCGCGTCGGTGTGGTGCGTGGCGAACGACCAGCGGGCCGCGCGGGCGCGGCGCGACAGTTCGGCGCGATGGGCGCCCATCCGCGCGATATAGTCGTCGCGCAGGGCCTCCGCGCGGCTTGCGAGCATGGCGCCTTCCCGCTCCAGGCCGTCGAACAGGATGCGCCCGGCATAGGGCAGGGTTTCCTCGGCCGGGTCCAGCACCTGCACCATATGCCCGGTCGCGCCGAGACCGGCGAAGTGCTTGATCGTGGCGTCGAGCCGTTCGAGCGGCTCCAGGAAGTCGCCCACCAGCACGAGCTGGGCGCGCCTGGGCAGGATCTCGTGGGGGGGCAGGCTGGGCGGCCCGCCTTCCGAATTGCGGACCAGCCGCGTCGCGAAGCGGGTCAGCGCGGCGCTGCCGGTCCCCGGCCGGCGGTCGGCGCCCAGGAGCGCGATGTTCTCGTCGCCACGCACAAGGAGCACGGCCAGCGCCATCAGGACCAGGCGCGCGCGCTCCAGTTTGGTGGTCTGCGCCAGACGGGAGCCGAAGCGCATGGAGGGCGAGCCGTCGGCCCAGAGCCAGACGCTTTCGGCGGCCTCCCACTCGGTCTCGCGCACATAGAGCCGGGTCGATTTCGCCGAGGCCCGCCAGTCGATCATCGCGGCGGCGTCGCCCCGCTCGTAGCGCCGGAACTGCCAGAACGTCTCGCCGGGCCCGACGCGCCTGCGGCCGTGCACGCCCTGGGCCACGATCGCGGCCACATGCTCGGCTTCGACCAGGAGCGGCGGCAGGTGCGCGACGAGCTGTTCGGCGCGCCGGCGGAAGCTGACGGCGGTTTCAGCCACGCAGCTTGCCCGTCCCGTTCGTCCCGGGGGCCGTCACGCGAGCGGCGCCTTCAGCCGCTCGATCACCCGGTCGACCGTGACGCCGTCCGCGCGCGCCGCGAAGGTCAGCGCCATGCGGTGCCGCAGGACGGGACCGGCGAGCGCGATGACGTCGTCGATCGAGGGCGCGAAGCGGCCATCGAGCAGGGCGCGGGCGCGAACGGCGAGCATGAGCGCCTGGCTGGCGCGCGGACCCGGCCCCCAGGCGATCTGCGTCGCCTCGTCGCTTTCCGCCGGCCGGCCCGAGCGCACGAGCGACAGAATCGCCTCCACCACGCTCTCGCCGACCGGAATGCGCCTGACGAGCCGCTGCGCGGCCACCAGCTCGTCGCCGTCGAGCGCCTGAGCCGGCGTTTCCTCTTCCAGGCCGGTCGTCGCCACCAGCATCTCGCGCTCCGCGTCGCGGCGGGGGTAGTCGACGTCGACCTCCATCAGGAAACGGTCGAGCTGGGCCTCGGGCAGGGGATAGGTGCCCTCCAGCTCGAGCGGGTTCTGCGTGGCGAGCACGTGGAACGGCTCGGGCAGGGGGTGGCGGGTGCCGGCGACCGACACCGCGCGCTCCTGCATGGCCTGAAGCAGGGCCGATTGGGTGCGGGGGCTGGCGCGGTTCACCTCGTCGGCCATGAGGAGCTGGCTGAACACCGGACCCTGGATGAAGCGGAACGCCCGGCGTCCCGTGTCGGACTCCTCGAGCACCTCGGAGCCGAGGATGTCGGCGGGCATCAGGTCGGGCGTGAACTGCACGCGCTTCTCGTCGAGTCCCATGACCGTGCCGATCGTCTCGACCAGCTTGGTCTTTCCCAGGCCGGGCACGCCGATGAGCAGGGCGTGGCCGCCGGCGAGAAGGGTGATGAGCGTCTGTTCGACAACAATGTCCTGGCCGAAGATGACGCGCCCGACCGAGGCGCGCGCCTCGGCGAGGCGGGCGCCGACCCGGTCCATCTCCGCCGTCAGGTCGGACGCATCCTGCAGTCGCCTGTCGTGTGGTTCGGCCATGCCTCTCCCCGGAACGCGATCGCGCGTATACTAACGGTCACCCTGCATTACGGTATCACGCTCCGCCATGACCGATACAAATGCCCGTGAGGACGGCATCCGCGGCGACCGCGCGGAACGGAGCCGCCTGGATGGCCCCCCGGATGTGCCCGCGGGCGATATCGACATCCGGATCGCGCGCGACGGCACCTGGTATCACGAGGGCGGCGCGATCCGGCGGCGGCGGCTGGTCAAGCTCTTCGCGGGCATTCTCAAACGCGAGGACGACGGCGCCTACTGTCTCGTAACGCCGGCCGAGAAGCGGCGCATCGCGGTCGAGGACGCGCCCTTCGTTGCGGTCGAGGCCGCGATCGGCGACGGCGTGGTACGGTTCCGGACCAACGTCGACGAGGTGGTGACCGCCGACGCCGACCATCCCATCCGCGTCGAGACGGACCGGGCCAGCGGCCGGCCTTCGCCCTATGTCCACGTGCGGGACGGGCTCGACGCGCTGATCGCGCGCGCCGTCTACTACGAGCTGGTGAACGCGGGCCGCGTGGCGGAACGGGACGGACGGTCGGTTCTGGGCATCGATTCGGCGGGATGCTTCTTCGTCCTGGGCGAGATCGGCGATGACGCGTGACGAGGTGCTCCGGGCCCTGCGCGCGCCGCCGCCGCCCGTCCTGGAGCCGCCCCCCTCGGACTGGGAGGATGGCCCCGCCGACCGGCGGGCGGCCGTGCTCGTGCCCCTGGTGGACCGCGACGACGGGTTCACGGTGATCTTCGGCCAGCGGTCCCGGACGCTGAAACGCCATGCGGGAGAGGTGAGCTTTCCCGGCGGCCGGATCGAACCCGGCGAGGACGAGGTCGCCGCGGCCCTGCGCGAGGCCGAGGAGGAGGTCGGCCTCGATCCGGCCCGGGTCGAGATCGTCGCCCGGCTGGACTCCTACCGCGCCGGCTCCGGCTACGCCATCGCGCCGCATGTCGGCCTCGTCGCGCCGCCGCTGGTCCTGGTTCCCGACGGCGTGGAGATCGAGGAGGTCTTCGAGGTGCCGCTGCGCTTTCTTCTGGACCCCGCGAACCATCGGCGCGAGAGCATGCATTGGCGCGGCGTCGACCGCTGGTACAGCGTCTTCGAGTACGGTCCGCGCACCATCTGGGGCGCGACGGCGACGGTGCTGGTGAACCTTCTGCGGATCCTGCGGGGAGAACGCTGATGCGCTACCTGCTGCCCGTTCTGCTGGTCGTCCTGCCGCTCATCGCCTACGTCATCTGGCTCACCCAGGCGCGCAGGGCCGCGGCGGCGAACGACGACGAGCCGCCGGGAGCGCGGGACGCGCCCTGGACCTGGATCGCCATCGGCACGCTGGCGGCCGTCTGCCTCGCCTTGGTCGTCGCCGGGCTCTTCGATGTCTGAACGCCCCGCCGGGCGAATCGTCCCGCCGGAGGCGCTGACGGGCCCCGCGGCCGGCGCGGTGGTCGCCGCGCTCGCGGCCGATGGCGCGGAGGTCCGGTTCGTGGGCGGCTGCGTTCGCGACGCCTTGCTCGGGCGCGACGTGGAGGATGTCGATATCGCCACGCCGGACCGTCCCGACGCCGTGCTGGCGCTGCTCGAACGGGCCGGAATCAAGGGCGCGCCGACGGGCCTCGCGCACGGCACGGTGACGGCCGTCGCCGACGGACGGCCATTCCAGGTCACGACCTTGCGTATCGACGTCGAGACCGACGGACGCCATGCCGAGGTCGCGTTCACCGACAGTTTCGAGGCCGACGCCGCCCGGCGCGACTTCACGATCAACGCCATGAGCCTCGACCCGTCGGGCGACCTCTTCGACTACGTCGGCGGACGCGCCGATCTCGACGCCGGGCGCGTCCGCTTCGTCGGCGACGCCGGAGCCAGGATCGCCGAGGACTACCTGAGGGTCCTGCGCTACTTCCGTTTCCTCGCGCGCTACGGCCGCGGCCTGCCCGAGCCTTCGGCGGTCGAGGCTTGCCGGGACGCGGCGGGCAAGCTGGGCCGGCTGTCCGCCGAGCGCATCCAGACCGAGATGCTGAAGACCCTGGGAGCGCCCAATCCGGCGCCGGCCGTGGAGCTCATGCGCGAGACCGGGGTTCTGCGGGCCGTGCTTCCCGAGGCCGGACCGTCCGACGTCCTGCTGGCGCTTGTCGGGATCGACGACCGCGACCCCCTGAGACGGCTGGCCGCGCTGGCGCCTTCGGGCGGCCGGGCGCTCGCGGCGCGCCTGAAGCTCCCGAACGCCATGGCCGAACGGCTCGCCGCGCTGTCTCCGCCCCTCCTGAAGCCGCCGTCTTCCCTGTCGTCGTCCGCGCGGCGCCGGATGCTCTACGACCTCGGCGTCTCCCTCTTCCGCGACCTCGTCCTGCTGGCCTGGGCCGCCGACCGCGACGGCGCGGCCCCCCGTTGGCGCGCCATGCTCGATGAGGCCCATCGCTGGGAACGCCCGGAACTGCCGGTGCGGGGCGGCGACGTGCTGGCGGCCGGCGTGACGGAGGGCCCCGACGTCGGCCGCCTGCTGGCGGAGATCGAAAACTGGTGGCGGGAACGGGATTTCCTGCCGGACCGGCGGGCGTGCCTCGACCGCCTGTCCGACCTCGCGCCATAGCCGCCTATGAAGAGGTTCCGCGGGGGTAGTATGCATGACGCCATGACCGTCGTCCGCCGCGCCGGGTTCCCGGCCGTGTTCTGGGTCGCGGTCGCGGCGGCCCAGGAGGTTCCGGACGGAGGCGTCGTCCTGTCGCGGTCCTGGATCGCAGCGCCCCCGCCGGGCGCGGCGACGGCCGCGGGGTATCTCGCCATAGCAAACGACGGCGAGACGGCGGACCGGCTACTGTCGGTTTCGGCCGGCTTCGCGGGGAAGGCAGAGATCCACGGCGTCTCCATCGACGCCCACGGCGTGATGCGGATGCGCCCGGTCGAGGGCGGCCTGACGCTCGCGCCGGGCGAGACGGTCATCCTCGAGCCGGGAGGCTATCACGTGATGTTCACGGGCGTCCTGGAGCCCCTCGATGAGGGAAGCCGCTGGAGCGTCACGCTGGGCTTCGAGCATGCCGACGACATCGAGGAGGATTTCGACGTCCTGGGACGGCCGGCCGGCATGAGCCACGGCGACGCCACCGGGGACGCGACGGACGCGCATGACCCGGGGGACGGGCCGTGACGCCGCGCCGTCTCCCGACCGTGCTTCTCGCCTGCGCGATCCTCGGTCTCTCGGCCCTCGCGGCGGTCGAGTTCCAGCGATGGCGGGAAGCCGCCGTTCCGGGAGACGCGCCGGTCGACATCGGCGGCTCCTTCACCATGACCGCCCATGACGGCCGGACGGTGACCGAACGGGACCTCCTGGGGCGGCGGTCCCTGATCTTCTTCGGCTTCACCCATTGTCCCGACATCTGCCCGACGACCCTGAACGGGGTCGCGGCCTGGCTCGACGCCCTGGGCGACGAGGCGCGCCTCGTCGATCCCTACTTCGTCACGGTGGACCCGGCGCGCGACACGCCCGAGCGGCTGGCGGAGTACGTCGGTCATTTCTCCCCGCGCATCGCCGGCCTCGCCGGGACCGAAACCGAGCTCGCGCGCATGGCCGAAAGCTACAGGCTCTACTACGCCCGCATCGATCTCGATGACGGCGACTACACGATGGACCACACCGCCGCCATCTACCTGATGGACGCCGAGGGCCGCTTCTTCGACGCCATCACCCACACGGCGACCTTCGACGAGGCGGTCGCCAAGCTGCGCCTGCTGATCGACGAAAGCTGATCCGGCGCGCCCGCGCGGCCCCGCCCCATGCGGCGGATCAGTCCTGGCTGGCGCGGCCCTCGGCGTCCAGCCGCGACCATATCTCCTCGATCCAGCCCTTGATCGCGAGACCCTCTTGCCAGCGGTCCGAGAGCTCCCAGCCGTCCCTGTCCGTAATGGCGTAGGGCGGCGGGCCGAGCTCGACGAGGAAGTTGAGCGTGGCGTCCTCCGGTTCGCGGAAGCGCCACTTGCGCATGCCGTCCTCCCACCACTGGCGGAACTTCCCGACCCAGCCCCGATGCCGGGGGAAGTCGATCTGGACTTGGACCTGCTCCCGGCTCGCCACGCGGCCCTGGAAGGCGGCCGACCGGTCGAGGACCTGCTGGATCCAGTGCTCGTCCCGGGTCGGGACCGGCCACGTGAACTCGCGGGCGACGACGAAGTGGGAAAGGTCCGCGCAGAGCTTCATCTCCGGGACCGCCGCCATGAGCCGCAGCGTGTAGAGCATGTCGGTGGTGATGCAGTCGCGGTGGGTCTCGACGGTGCAGGGCATGCCCGCCCGGTCGGCCATCTCGAGCCAGCGCCTGACGATGTCGGCTCCCTCGGCGACGGTCATCGGATACATCTGGCCGATCACGTTGAGGTGGCGCGCCTCGAGCTCCAGCGCCATGTCGATGTCGGACTGGAATCCCTCGACCGACTTGGGGAACGCGCAAGCGGTGCAGGCCAGCCCCGCCCGGTCGAGCAGCCTCTTCGCGGGCCGCGAGATCTCCGGAACGAAGCTGTAGAGATCCATGCCGTCGTAGCCGGCGTCCTTGAGCATGTCGACCTGCTCCTCGATCGGCCACTCACGGCCGTCGGGCCGACGCCGCTCCATGCCCCAGATGGACTGGAAGATCTCGAGCGTCTGGGTCATGGCGTTCTCCTTGTCAGGGCCATTTCGCTTCGGGGGGGAGCGACATCAGGATGGCGTCGGCGTCGCCGCCGGTCATCAGGCCGAAGCGTGTGCCGCGGTCGTAGACGAGGTTGAACTCGGCGTAGCGACCCCGGTAGACGAGTTGGCGCTCCCGCTCCTCGTCGGTCCACGGTTTCGCCATGCGGCGGCGCACGAGATCCGGATAGATCGCCCGGAAGGTCTCGCCGACGTCCCGGGTGAAGGCGAACGACGCGCCGTCGGCGTCGATGTAGTCGTAGAAGATGCCGCCGACGCCCCGGGCCACGCCGCGGTGCCTGATGAAGAAGTAGTCGTCCGCCCATTCCCTGAAGCGCGGATAGTCGCCGCAGGGGTGGCGTCCGCAGCAGTCGCGGAGGGCGGCGTGAAAGGCGGCCGTGTCCTCGGCGACCGGGAGCGGCGGGTTGAGATCCGCGCCGCCGCCGAACCAGGCCATGGCGGCCGTGGCGATGTGGCGCGTGTTCATGTGGACGGCCGGCGCGAGCGGCGAATGCGTGTGGGCGACCAGCGACACGCCCGACGCCCAGAACCGGCCGTCGTCCGGCGACGCGCCCGGAACTTCGCCCCGGAACGGCTCGGAAAGCTCGCCCCAGACCGTGGAGACGTTGACGCCGACCTTCTCGAACACACGGCCCTTCATGACGGCCATGACGCCGCCGCCGCCTCCCGCCCGGTCCCAGGCGGTCCGCTCGAAACGTCCGGGAGGCCGGTCCGACAAAGGCCCGGTCTGTTCGTCCTCGATCGCCTCGAGGACCGCGCAGAGTCTGTCGCGCAGCGTCTCGAACCAGGCCGAGGCCTCGGCGCGGAGGGCCGGGTCTCCCGGAAGGCGAAGGTCGCTCATGGCGGCCCCGCGGCCGGGGCGCGGCGGTCCGGCCGAAACCGTCCGTCGCCGGGTTGGAACCCCGCCGATCCGGCGCCGCCGGCGGCCACGCCGGGACGAGCCGCCACGCGCGGCGACGCGCCCGCGTTCCGGGGAATATCGAGATCGAAAAACGCCAACCGGACCATCGCCTCACCCGCGGCGTCCGCCGCCCTTGCACCGTGGAATGGGGCAGTATATTCATGGCCCGCCTTCGGGTTGCCAAGGCGTCGCAAGGGCGACGGGAGCGTCCGCCGGACGGGCGGCGGGTCCCCTCGGCGGAGTTGTCAACAACGCAGGGGTCTCCCTCACATGGCGGAGCACGAACTCGTCGCCCCGGAAGAAACCCGGCGCGACTTCCTCTATGTGGCGACGGGCGCCGTCGCCGCGGTGGGCGCGGCTCATGCGGCCTGGCCGTTCATCGACCAGATGAATCCCGCGGCCGACGTCCTGGCGCTGTCGTCGATCGAGGTGGACCTGTCGCCGATCGAGCCGGGCCAGCAGATCACGGTCAAGTGGCGGGCCAAACCGGTTTTCATCCGCCACCGCACGGAAGCCGACATCGCCGAGGCGCGGGCCGCGCCGCTCGACGACCTCAAGGACCCGGAGGCCGACGAAGAGCGCGCCCCACGTCCCGAATGGCTGATCATGGTGGGCGTGTGCACCCATCTGGGCTGCATCCCGCTGGCCGACCAGGGCGAGTTCGGGGGCTGGTTCTGCCCGTGCCACGGCTCGCACTACGACACGTCGGGCCGCATCCGCAAAGGGCCCGCGCCCGAGAACCTGACCGTACCGGACTACGTCTTCGTCGACGACACCACCGTCGCGATCGGCTGAGCCCGGGACGAACGCCATGGAAGGTTTTCTGAACAACGGTCTGGTGCGCTGGTTCGACAGCCGCCTGCCGGTCTTTAGCTACGTCAACGAACACCTCGTCGTCTATCCGGCGCCGCGCAACCTGAACTACGCATGGAACTTCGGTTCGCTGGCGGGCCTCGCCCTGATGATCCAGATCGCCACCGGCATCGTGCTCGCCATGCACTACACGCCGCATGTGGACACCGCCTTCGACAGCGTCGAGCACATCATGCGCGACGTGAACTACGGCTGGTACTTCCGCTACATGCACGCCAACGGCGCGTCGTTCTTTTTCATCGTGGTCTATCTCCATGTCTTCCGCGGCCTCTACTACGGCTCCTACAAGGCGCCGCGCGAGGTGCTGTGGTGGATCGGGCTCGCGATCCTGCTCGCCATGATGGGCACGGCCTTCATGGGCTACGTGCTGCCCTGGGGCCAGATGAGCTTCTGGGCCGCGACCGTCATCACCAAACTGTTCGGCGCCATCCCTTGGGTCGGCGAGTCGGTCGTCAACTGGCTGTGGGGCGGCGAAGGAATCGACAACCCGACGCTCAACCGCTTCTACGCGCTGCACTTCCTGCTGCCTTTCGCGATCGTGGGCCTTGTCGTGCTGCACCTGTGGGCGTTGCACCACAAGAAGTCGAACAACCCGCTGGGCATCGACTACAAGGGTCCGCAGGACTTCATCCCGTTCCATCCCTACTACACGATCAAGGACGCGTTCGGCGCGGGCGTGTTCCTGATCGTCTTCTCGATCTTCCTGTTCTATGCGCCCAACTACATGGGCCATCCCGACAACTACATCCCGGCCGATCCGCTGAAGACCCCGCCGCACATCGTGCCCGAATGGTACTTCCTGCCGTTCTACGCGATCCTGCGCGCGGTCCCCGGCAAACTCGACGGCGTGATCGTCATGGGCCTTTCCATCGGCATTCTCTTCCTGCTGCCCTGGCTCGACACCTCGCGGGTGCGTTCGGCCACCTTCCGGCCGGTGTTCAGGTGGTTCTACTGGATCCTGGTGCTCGACATCGTCGTGCTGGGCTTCTGCGGCGCCAATCCGCCCGAGGGCGCATGGATAGACATCGGCCGCGCGGCGACGGCTTATTATTTCGTCCACTTCCTGATCCTGCTGCCGCTGATCGGCTGGTTCGAGAGGCCCCTGCCGTTGCCCGACAGCATCGCCAAGCCGGTGCTGTCCGGCGGTCCCGCTCCCGCCGCGGCCATCGCCCGCGACAAGGCCCGAGGAGAGAGGCGATGAAGCGTTTCGCCCCCGCCGTGCTGGCGCTCGCCCTCTCGCTGCCGGGCGCCGCGCTGGCCGCGGGCGACGCGGCCCATCCCGAGCAGCGGTCGTGGTCGTGGGACGGCCTGTTCGGAACCTACGACCGCGAGCAGCTTCGGCGCGGTCTGGAGATCTTCACGCTCCAGTGCGTCAACTGCCACGGTCTGAAGTACATCCGCTTCCGGAATCTGACCGAGATCGGCCTCGGCGCGGACGAGGCCCAGGCCATCGCCGGACAGTACGAGGTGGCGGGCGACCCCGACGAATGGGGCGATCCGACCGTGAAGCCGGCCGAACTCCACCATCCGTTCCCCGATCCCTACCGCAACGAGGCCGAGGCGCGGGCGCTCAACAACGGCGGCCTGCCGCCCGACCTGTCGCTCATGGCCAAGGCGCGGGCGGACGGCTCGAACTACATCGCGGCGCTCCTGTCCGATCCCGGATACAACGAGGGCGACCCCGACGAGAGCGGCCTCTACCGCAATCCGTACTTCCCCGGCGGCTGGACCGCGATGGCCCCGCCGCTCTGGGACGACATGCTGGGCGACGGCGCGACGGTGGAGCAGGAAGCCGAGGACATCGCGGCCTTTCTCACCTGGGCGGCCGAGCCGCGCATGGAGGACCGCAAGTCCCTGGGCCTCAAGGTCGTGCTCTTCCTGCTGGCGCTGACCGGCCTGCTCTATGTCTGCAAACGCAAGATCTGGGCGAAGGTCGACCACTAGGCCGGCGCGTCGCCCGGTTCCCGGATTGGCGAGACAACCATGAACGAGACGGTTCTGGGCGTTCTGGGCGGCAGCGGCGTCTACGACATCGACGGCCTTGAGGACGCCCGCTGGGTGACCGTGGAGACGCCGTGGGGCGACCCGTCGGACCGGCTTCTCGAGGGCGGGATCGACGGCCAGCGGATCGTTTTCCTGCCGCGCCACGGCCGCGGCCATCCGGTCTCGCCCACGGGCGTCAACGCGCGCGCCAACATCGACGCCTTGAAGCGCCGGGGCGTGACCGACGTGATCTCGGTCGCGGCGGTCGGCTCCCTTCGCGAGACGCTCGCGCCGGGCGCCTTCGTGCTCTGCGACCAGTATGTCGACCGGACGACCGGCCGCGCGCGCAGCTTCTTCGGCGACGGCTGCGTCGCCCACGTCTCGCTGGCGCATCCGACCTGCGGTCGGCTCGCCGCCCGCGTCGAAGCGGCGGGCGCCGCCGCCGGGGTCGCCATGGCGCGGGGCGGAACCTATGTCTGCATCGAGGGGCCGCAGTTCTCCTCGCTGGCCGAATCGCGCCTCTACCGCTCCTGGGGCATGGACGTGATCGGCATGACCGCCATGCCCGAGGCGCGGCTCGCCCGGGAAGCGGAGCTCTGCTACGTCACGGTCGCCATGGTGACCGACTACGACTGCTGGCATGAGGAGCACGGTGCCGTCACCGTCGACCGGGTCCTGGAAGTGCTGCAAGCCAACGCCGACAACGCCCGCGGGCTGGTGAGAGCGCTGGCGCCGCGCGTCGCGGACCGTCCCCATCCCTGCGGCAAGGGCTGCGACAGGGCGCTCGACCTCGCCATCGTCACCGCGCCGGACCGCCGCGACCCGGCGCTTCTGGCCAAGCTCGACGCGGTCGCGGGCCGCGTCCTGTCGTGACGCCATGGACCTGAAGAGCCTGATCCGCACGATTCCGGACCATCCCCACGAGGGGATCGTGTTCCGCGACATCACCACCCTGTTCGCCGACGCCGGCGGATTTCGACGCGCCGTCGACGAACTGGTGCAGCCCTACGCCGGCCAGAAGATCGACGCGGTCGCGGGCATCGAGGCGCGCGGCTTCATCCTGGGCGGCGCGGTGGCGCACCAGCTTTCGGTGGCCTTCGTCCCGATCCGCAAGAAGGGCAGGCTGCCCTGGAGGACGATCGGCACGGACTACGTCCTGGAGTACGGCGCCGACAGGGTCGAGATCCACGAGGACGCGGTCGCCCCCGGCGCGCGCGTCCTGCTCGTCGACGATCTGATCGCCACCGGCGGGACGACGGCGGCGGGCGTCGAGTTGCTGCGCCGGGCGGGCGCGGAGGTGGCCGGTTGCTCCTTCGTCATCGAGCTTCCCGACCTTGGCGGCGGCGGAGTGCTCGCCGGGCTCGACGCGCCCTACCACGCGCTGGTGCGGTTCGAGGGAGCCTGAAGCTCCGGCGCGGCGCCGTTCCGTCCTCACGGCAGCGCGTCGGGCCAAGCCTCCGAGAGCTCCAGATAGAGGTCGATGTCGGCGTCGGTCATCGGAAACGAGACGGACGGTCCCGCGGACACGACGGCCTCCCAAACGCCGCGGTTGGCCATGAAGATCCGCCGGGAACCGGACAGTTCCACGTCCATCGCGCGCACCGCGTCGGCGCCGCTGGCCGGCTCCTCCACGCCGTGGCGCCAGCCCGACCGGCTTTCCAGGCGAAGCGCCCGCCAGGGCGGCCCCCGGGCGTCGATGAGGTCCTGGACGCCCCGGGCCAGACGTCCGCCCAGGCGGCTCGCGCGGCGATAGGCTTCCTCGGTCAGGACGTGCTCCAGCGTCGCGCGGGCCGCGGCCATCGAGAGCGCGCCGCCGTAGAGCGTTCCGCTCGACGCGAACCCCGGCTCGTCGCCGGCGTGGTCGAACAGGTTGTCGTCCATCGGCCTCGCCAGGTCCTCGCCGAAGCCGTAGGCCCCGATGGGCACGCCGCCCGCGACGTTCTTGCCGACCGTCACGATGTGCGGCCCGAGGCCCCACAGGCGCATGAGCCCACCGTAGGCGAACATGTGCGTATGGGCCTCGTCGGCGATCATCAGGGCGCCGTGGCGGTCGCAGGCCTCGCGCGGGCCCTCGAGGAATCCGTCCCGCGGAAGGACGAGCCCCACGTCGGTCGGCGCCGGCTCGACCATCGCGCAGGCGGTGTCGCCCCGCGCGAGGACGGCTTCGGCCGCCTCCGGGTCGTTGAACGGCGTCGCCGTCGTGTCGCGGGCGTGGTCCCTGGGCAGGCCCAGGGCGTGGGACCGGGGCGTTTCGTGGGCGTAGTCCACCAGGGTCTCGCCGATATGGCCGTGGTGGCTGCCGTCGAACATCGGGCCCCCTTCGCGGCCGGTCGCCATCCTGGCGAGCCGGATGGCCTCGGCGTTCGCCGAGGAGGACGACAGCGTGTACTGCCAGTGGCTCGGCCCGAACCGGCGGCCGAGCTCCTCCGAGACGCGGACCGCGTCCTCGACCGGCAGCAGGAACCGCGCGCCGTCCCGCATGCGGCGGGCCACCGCCTCGACGACGGCCGGCGCGCAGTAGCCCGATTCGACGCAAACCGGCATGTGGTGGACAAAGCCCCGCATCCAGGCCATGGGCACGCCCGACGGCATGCTCGCCGCGGCCCTGCGGAGAAGCTCGGCGGAACGGGGGCGGGACCGTTCGAAGCGCGCGGTCTCGCGCGCGGTCGGGTCGGCGATCTTCTACCGGTTTATCGCGGTCCTCCATGCGTCGCGTCGCCGCGGCCGGCCGCGCCTCCGGACGGGTCCCGGGCGGTCAGCCGAGGTAGCGCGCGAAGATGTCGAGCGTGCGCTCGCGGGCCAGCCGCGCCGAGGGCTCGTGCCAGGAGCCCCGTTCGTCGCAGGCGAAGCCGTGGCCGGCCGGATAGGTGAAGATCGCGGTCCCGGGGTGGCGCGCGGCGATGGCCTCGATGTTGGCGGCCGGGAAGGTGGCGTCCTTCTCGCCCAGCATCATGGTCATCGGGCGCTTTGGCGTCTCGTCGACGAAGTCGATGGTCATGGAGCCGTAGTAGCCGACGGCGCAGGCGACATCGAGGCGGGCCGCCGCGAGCCAGGCCAGCGCGCCGCCCCAGCAGTAGCCGACCGCGCCGACCCCGCCCGACCCGGCGACCGCGTCGCGGGCAGCGGCGATGTCGGCCATCGTCGCGTCGACCCCGAGGCCCGAGCGCAGGTCCCGGCCTCGCGCGGCTTCGTCGTCGCCGTAGCCCAGCTCGATTCCCGGTCCGATCCGGTCGTAGAGCGCGGGCGCGACCGTGTCGTAGCCTTCGGCCGCGAAGCCCTCGACCAGCGCGCGGATGTGTCCGTTGACCCCGAAGATCTCCTGCAGCAGCACGACCGCGCCCCGCGGCGCCTCCGGCGTCGAACGCCAGGCCCGGAGCCGGTGGCCGTCGGCCGCCTCCAACTCGATCCATTCGCCCATCGTTCGCTCCCCGGCGCGGACGCCGTCCGGTCCGGACCGTCTGGCGTCCATCCTAGGCGTTCTCGCTCCGCACGGAAACGCTCCGGCCTTCCTGTCCCGAGCTTGCCGAAGGGGACGGACCCGATCTAGACGTTGAAGCGGAAGAGGAACACGTCGCCGTCTCCGACGCGGTAGTCGCGGCCCTCCAGGCGCATGCGGCCCGCCTGTTTCGCGCCCTGCTCGCCGTTGTGCGCCACGTAGTCGTCGTAGCAGATGGTCTCGGCGCGGATGAAGCCGCGCTCGAAATCGGTGTGCACCTCGCCCGCGGCCTGGGGCGCGGTCGAACCCTCGGTCACGGCCCAGGCCCGCGCCTCCTTCGGCCCCACCGTGAAGAAGGTGACGAGGCCGAGCAGGCGGTAGGCGGCGCGGATGACGCGGTCGAGGCCCGGCTCGCCGAGCCCGAGGGCCTTCAGGAAGACATCCCTCTCGTCCGCGGCCTCGATCTCGGCCAGCTCCGCTTCGATGCGCGCCGAGATCGCGACCGTCCGCGCGCCCTCCCGCGCGCCGCGCTCGGCCACCGCGCGGCTGTGCCCGTTGCCCCGGGCGGCGTCGACCTCGTCGACGTTGCAGACATAGAGCACCGGCTTGGCGGTCAGGAGCCGAAGCATGGCGAAACGTCCGGCCTCGTCGCCGACGAGACCGACGCCGCGGGCGGGCCTGCCCTCGCGCAGGGCGGCCAGCGCGCGCTCCATGACGGGCAGGTCCGCCCCGGCCTCGCGGTCGCCGGCCTTCGCCCGCTTGGAGGCCGCGTCGGCGCGCCTCTCGAGGCTTTCGAGATCGGCGAGTATGAGTTCGGTCCCGACCGTCTCGATGTCGCGCAGGGGATCGACCGAACCTTCGACATGGCCGACGTCGCCTCCCTCGAAGCAGCGCACCAGATGGAGGATGGCGTCGACTTCCCGGATATGGCCCAGGAACCGGTTGCCGAGCCCTTCGCCCCTGCTGGCGCCGCGCACCAGCCCCGCGATGTCGACGAACTCGATGTGGTTCCACACGACCTTCCGGGGCGCGGCGATCCTCGCCAGGGCCTCGAGCCTGGGGTCCGGCACGTTCACGCGGCCGACGTTGGGATCGACCGTGCAGAACGGGAAGTTGCCGACCTGGGCCGCGCCGGTCGCGGTGAGCGCGTTGAAGAGCGTCGACTTGCCGACATTCGGCAGGCCGACGATGCCGACCCTAATGCCCATCGGCCGCGCCCTTCCTTCCGTCCCCCGCGCCGTCCGGCGGCCTCGTCAGGTAGGCCACGCGGGTCTGGAACCTGTCGTCGGCCCCCGCGGCCAGCAGGGGCGCCGCATCCGCGATGGCGTCGAGCAGCGGGCCGATCCAGTCCCTGTCGGCCGCGCGGAAGTCGCTCAGGACGTGACCGGTCACCCGGTCCTTGTCGCCGGGATGGCCGACGCCGATGCGGACCCTCCTGTAGTCCGGCCCGAGGTGGGCGTGAATGCTGCGGACGCCGTTGTGGCCCGCGTGGCCGCCGCCCGATTTGGTCCTCACCTTGCCCGACGCGAGGTCGATCTCGTCGTGGAGCACGACGATGTCCGAGGGGTCGATCTTGAAGAAACGCGCGGCCGCGCCGACCGGGCGGCCGGAGTCGTTCATCCAGGTCAGCGGCTTGAGCAGCAGGCTTTTCCGGTCGCCCATGCGTCCCTCGGCGGCCTCGCCATGGAAGCGCCGCCGCCAAGCGCCGAAACCGTGCATTCCGGCGATGCGCTCGACCGCCATGAAGCCGATGTTGTGCCGCTGGCGCGCATGCCCGGGCCCCGGATTGCCGAGCCCGACGAGCAGGAACATGGACCCGACCCCCGCGCGCGGGGCGGCTTCAGGACCCGCCGTCGCCCTCGTCCCGGACCTCGCCGTCGTCCCCGGCCTCGTCCGCCGCCTCATCCTCCTCGGCCTCCTCGACCTCGGTGACGACGGTCGGCGCGGCGATGGTCGCGATCGTGAAGTCGCGGTCGTCGATGGTCGGGGCGACGCCTTCGGGCAGGGCGATGTCGCTGATGTGGACGCTGTCGCCGATGTCGAGGCCGGCGAGATCGACCCCGATCGATTCCGGAATGGCCGTCGCCGGACAGCTCACCTCGACCTCGTGGCGAACGACGTTCAGCACGCCGCCGCGGGTGAGGCCCGTGCAGTCGTCCTCGTTGAGGAAGACCACGGGGATGTTCACGGTCAGCGTCGCGCCGGCCTTCACCGCCAGGAAATCGACGTGGAGGATGGCGTCGGTGACGGGGTGGAGCTGCAGGTCGCGCGCCAGCACGTCCATGGTCTCCCCGCCCACCTTCAGCTTGTAGAGCTGGGCGAAAAAGCCCGTCCGTCCGGCTTCGCGGTCGAGCGCGGCGCGCGCCACCGAGATCATGATGTTCTCGCGGTCCGCGCCGTAGACGACGCCGGGGATCATGCCATTCCGGCGCGCGGCGCGCGCGGCGCCCGTGCCCGCGGCGACGCGCGGCTCGGCCGCGATGGTGGCCTGTTCAGCCATAACCTCCACCTCCTTCAGCATCCCGCCCGTGTCAATCGAACAGGCTCGAAACCGAGCTCTCCTCGCTGATGCGGCGCACGGCTTCCGCCATCAGCGAAGCGATCGACAGCACGCGGATCTTGTTCGACACCCGGACGGCCTCCGTGGGCCGGATCGAGTCCGTGATGGTCATGCTGTCCATGACCGAAGCCTCGATCCGGCCGACGGCTCCGCCCGACAGGACGCCGTGGACGATGTGGGCGTCGACGCGCGTCGCGCCGCCGTCCTTGAGCGCCTCGGCCGCGTTGCACAGGGTGCCGCCCGAATCGACGATGTCGTCAACCAGAATGCAGCGCCGGCCCTCGACATCGCCGACGATGTTCATGACTTCCGAGACGCCGGCGCGTTCGCGGCGCTTGTCCACGATCGCGAGGCCCGCGTCAAGCCGCTTGGCGATCTGCCGGGCGCGGAACACGCCGCCCACGTCGGGCGAGACGATGGTGAGGCCGTCGCCGTTCAGGTTGTCACGGATGTCCTTCACCGCGCCGGGCGCCGCGTAGAGATTGTCGACCGGGATGTCGAAGAAGCCCTGGATCTGGCCGGCGTGAAGGTCGAGCGTCAGCACGCGGTTGGCGCCGGCCTTGGCGATCAGGTTGGCGACCAGCTTGGCCGAGATCGGCGTGCGCGAGCCGATCTTCCGGTCCTGGCGGCCGTAGCCGTAGTAGGGAATGACCGCCGTGACGCGCCGCGCCGAGGCCCGCCTCAGCGCGTCGATCATGATGAGCAGCTCCATGAGATGGTCGTTCGCGGGATAGGACGTCGACTGGATCGCGAAGACGTCCTCGCCGCGGACATTCTCGTGGATCTCGACGAAGACCTCCATGTCGCTGAAACGGCGCACGCTGGCGTTGGTCATCTCGATGCCCAACGCCGCCGCCATCGCCTCGGCGAGCGGCCGATTGCTGTTGCCCGAAACCAGCTTCATGCGATGTCCCGCGACGCCCCCGCCACAAGGCGCAGCGGACTCTTAACAAGGAGGTCGCTGGCTGTAAACGCCGCCGCCTGTGGACACGGCCCGGCGGACGCGGACCGGACGGCCCGCGCCGGGCGTCACCGGCGCGCCCGCGCGGCGGCGCAGGCGATCGCGAGGACAGAGATGGCGACCAGGGTCCACGGCAGGCCGGCGGGGCCCGCCATGCTCATCGCGACGCCGACCGCGAAGGGGCCGATGACGAACCCCACATTGAAGAAGATCTGGAACACCGTCGTCGCCGCGCCCAGATCGACGCCCCGGAAACGGGCGCCGAGCATGATCAGGCCGATCGTGTAGAGGCTCATGATGCCGCCGCCGACGAGCAGCGCCCATGCCCAGCGCAGCAGGGGGTCGCCGATGGCCCGGTCCATGAGGGCGAAGAGGACGCCCGTCAGCGCCATCACGACGATCCCGAGCAGGCGGCGGTTCATGCGGTCGGCCAGCCAGCCGACCGGGTATTGCAGGAGACCTCCGGCGCTCAACAGGACCAGAAGCAGATAAGCGTCGTCGCGGGTCAGGCCGACGTCGACGCCGTAGACGGCCAGGAACGAGGCGAGCGAGCCGAAGCTGACGGCGACGGTCAGGTTGATCAGCATCGGCGTCGGCGCGACGAAGGCCAGCCCGATCATCGCGTGCGATGCCTGTCCGCGGAACGGCGGCGCCGCATGGACGGCCGTGGCGACCGTCGCGATGCAGACCGCGACGAGGCCCGCGACGATCAGGAACGGGGTCCATCCCGCGTGCCCGACGGCGTAGATGATGCCGAACCCCGCCATCGAGCCCGCCGCCGCTGCGACGCCGTAGGCCGCGAGGTTCCTGCCGCGGGCAGCCTCCTCGCTGGCTTCGTTGATCCAGGCCTCGCCGGCGATCCACAGGATGCCGGTCGACACGCCCAGCAAAAGGCGGAGCGCCAGCCAGTACCAGGCGTTCTCGTAGAGCGGGCACAGGAGGATGAAGACCAGGGTCGCGGCGAACCCCCAGATCATGGGGCGGGCCGGTCCATAGCGCCGCAGGATGCGCGGCGTGAACGGGGCGACCGCGAGCAGCGCGATCGACTGGGCGGCGGTGTTGACGCCGATGACCAGTTCGGAATAGCCGCCCTCGTCGAGCCGCGTCGAGAACAGCGGCAGCGACAGGCTGAAGATCGCGGAGGTGACGCCCATGGCCACGATCGTGGCGGCGAGGCCGTGGAGCCGCTCCGAACGGGAAAGGACGCGGTCTGTCATGAAGGTTCTTGTCTACCAGACCCCGCGGGGCCGCGACAGCATGGCCCGGCGGGGTTCAGATCATGAGGCAGCCGGCCAGGACGCCCAGCGTCGTCATCGCCAGGAAGACGATCAGGTGGGGCATCGCCTCAGCGCGTCACGAGGTCGAGCGGGGCGCGGTGGAGCGGCTCGCATCCCCGCCGCGTGACCGACACGCTGCGGCCCAGCGCCATGCCGTGGCCGTTCTCGCTGTTCGCCAGGATCATGTGCAGGAAGAAGACCATGTTGGGTTCGATCGCGACCGGGTTGCCATGGAAGAACATGGGCCAGTCCATCCAGTTGGGCGGGAAGGTCGCGCCCATGGAATAGCCGCAGGCGTTGAGGCGGTGATCGCGGAAGCCGTGCTCGTCCATGACGCGCGCATGGGCGTCGAAGACGTCGCCCATGGTCGATCCGGGCCTGACCGTCTCCTCGCAGGCCGAGAGCGCCTCGCGGCACGCCTCGTACATCGCCTTGTGGTCCTCGTCGGGGTCGCCGAGGAGGATCGTGAGCATCTGGGCGGTATGGTAGTGCCGGTAGGACGCGGCGTACTCCAGCATCAGTTGGTCCCTGGCCTCGAGATGGCGGCGGCCCGTGTGGTAGCGCACCAGCAGCGCCGAAGGTCCGGACCCGACGATCCAGTGGCCGGCCGGATAGTCACCGTCGCCGGAGAAGACCGCGCCCTGCATGGCCGCCAGGATATCGCCGGTAAAGACGCCCGCCCTGGCCGTGTCGCGCGCGGCCCGATGCGCCTCGTCGCCCAGTTCCGCCGCGTTCTTCATGAAGGCGAGCTCGGCCGGGCTTTTGACGAGCCGCAACCGGGTCACGAGGTCGGAGGCGTTCCGGATCTCGCAGAAGCCGTCCAGCCTCGGTTTCAACCGCTCCCAATGGGCCGCCGTCAGGCCGTAGGCGTCCGTCTCCACGCCGACGCGCTTGCCAGCGAGCCCCATCCCGGCTGCCATGTCCTTCAACTCGCCGTAGGGGTCGGCCGTGTCGCTGTCGACCCAGACGCGCACATCCTCGACGATCGAGGTGTAGGCCGCTTGGCGCAGATCCGGAGAACGGGTGAGCAGGGCGAGCCCGCCGTCTCCGGTCAGCACGAGGCACTGGAACATGACGAAACCCGTCGTGTCGTAGCCCGTGAGGTAGTACATGCTCTCTTGGCGGAACATGAGGAGGCCGTCGAACCCGTTGTCGGCCATGGCCCGCCGCGTGCGCGCGAGGCGCTCGTCGTATTCGCCGCGGGCAAAGTGCAGAACCATGATCGCCTCCCGGGTCTCCGGCCGCATCCTGCCAACACATCGCGCAAGCGGCCACCGGGAATTCAGGTCATGGCGAACCGCATCCAGATAAACGCGGCATAGCCCGGCAGGAAGAGGGCGCCGAGGCGCGGCCGATGCGGCGGCGCGCGACCGGCGCCACGAAACAGGCGGTCGGCGCGAGCATGGCGGCCATGGCGAAGCGCACGTCCGCTCCGCCGGCGTCGACCGGCGTCACGACGGCCACGACGCCCAGGAGGTTGAACAGGTTGCCGCCGAGGACGTTGCCAAGCGCGAGGTCGGCATGGCCGAGCAGGGCCGTTTCGATGCTGACGAGAAGCTCCGGCGCGGACGTTCCGAACCCCACGAGGATCACGCCGACGGCGATTTCCGAGCCCCCGAGGCGACGGGCCAGGGCGGAGCCGCCGCGGACCAGGGCCTCTCCGCCGAGGAAGAGCGGGACGAATCCGGAAACGGTCGGGACGAGAGGCATGAACATTCCGGCGAAGGACCCGGTCGGTCCCTTGTAACTGGCGCGAAGGACCGCCGATGTGAAGGGTCGGCCATCGGCCCGCGCGGTGTCCCGCGACCGGAACCGGGGATTCAGTCGTGTGGAGCCAGGCCGATCGTGGCGATCTGGCGGCCGTAGTCCGGTTCGCCGCGCAAGACGCCGCGGCGGTAGCTGAAGAAGCGGTCCTCCAGGGCGCAGGTGTCGTGGCCCGTCCATGCGGGATCGCCGACCCCACCGAGCTTCGCGCGTTTGAGCGCATAACCCGGCAGGTCGAAGCGGCGATGGCCGTCGCGGTCCGCCGGAACGAAGAAGCGGTCGTTGTCCGGGTCGGCGGCGACGAACCGCGCATGGAACTCCGGCCCGACCTCGTAGGACGGCTGGGCGATACAGGGCCCGACTTCGGCGACGATGCGCCGGCGGCTGGCGCCGAGGGCCTCCATCGCCGCGACGGTCGCCTCGATGACGCCGCGGAGCGCTCCGCCCCAGCCCGCGTGGGCCGCGCCCACGACGCCGGCGGCGGGATCGGCGAACAGGACCGGCGCGCAGTCGGCCGTGAGCACGCCGAGCGCCAGGTCGGGCCGGTCGGTGACCATCGCGTCCGCCCGCCGTCCCGCCGCGTCGCGGGCGCGGGTCACCGTGACCACATCGTCGCCATGGACCTGGTGGAGCGTAAGCAGGCGCTCCGCCTCGACGCCCTGGGACGCCGCGACCCGACGGCGGTTCTCGATCACGCGGTCGCGCCGGTCGCCCGAACCGAACCCGACGTTGAGGGAGGCGAAGAGGCCGCCGCTGACCCCGCCCGTCCTGCCGAAGAAGGCATGGCGCACGCCGGGGCAGGCGGAGAGCCGGCGCGATTCGATCACGACGCGGCTCCCTCGAAGCCGGGCGGCGCGGGAAAGGGCGACGGCGTGAGGGCCATGACCCGGAAAGAGTCTCCCATGCCCGCGGGCGAGACAAGGCGGCGGTGGGCGGCGGAAATCGCGTCGGCCTGTCCGGAGGACGCCGACCGCGCCAGACGCCGTGCGCGACGGTCGACGCCGAGCGCCCGGAGGAAGGCGCCCTGGGCGACCGGTCCGTGGACGCCCGCGCCGGCGAGGCGGGCCTCGCGGGCGAGGTCGGCGAAGTCGACGGCCGAGGCCAGGTCCGTCTCGCCGGGCGATCCCAGCCGGTCCGCCCTGTCGTGCGCGCGCACCGCCTGCAGCGTGTCGGCAAGCGGCAGGCGCGGATCGGTGAAGTCGATCAGAAGCGCCGCTCCGCCGTCGCGGACGATGCGCCGGGCGAGGCCGGACACGAAGGTCCGGCGCGCGCGGCCGACCTCGGCGATGCGTCCGGCCGGGGCCTCGGGAAGACGGGCCACGAGCTCCCCGGCCGCCGTCGTCGCCGCGAGCGAGAACGCAAGGCCGCCCCGCTCCGTCGCGACGAACCGCTCGCGCCATCCGCGCGACGTGGCGACGAACTGCCGGATCGGCAGGGCGTCGAGGAACTCGTTGGCGACGACGAAGAGGGGCTCGCCCGTGGGGAGCGTCTCCGCCGTCGCATGCCAGGTCGCGTCCCGGCCGGCGAGGCTCGCGCGCTGGGCTTCCCGCAGCGCCGGGCTCGCCTCGACGAGATGGACGGCGACGGAAGGCGGCCCGTTCCCGGCCTTGCCGACGGCCCGGAGCGCGTCGGCCATCAGGGTGCCGCGTCCGGGTCCGAGCTCCGCCAGCGTCAACGGGCCGGAAACGGCCTGCGTCGTCCGGGCGGCGAGGCACCACAGGCCGATCAGCTCGCCGAACATCTGGCTGATCTCGGGCGCCGTGGTGAAGTCGCCCGCGGCGCCGAAGGGGTCGCGCGTCGTGTAGTAGCCGTGCTCGGGATCGAGCAGGCAGGCGGTCATGTAGTCTTCGACGGTCAGCGGACCCGACCGCGCGATGCGCCGGGCCAGCTTGCGCGCCAGCGCGGTCACCTCCCGGCGGGCGCGCCGCGCCCGGCGTCCTCGGCCGCGGGCTTCGCCAGCGCGACCAGCGCCAGTCCGAGGGCGATCATCGGAAACGACAGAATCTGGCCCATGGTGACGCCGCCGGCGATGAAGCCCAGATGGGCGTCGGGCTCGCGGAAGATCTCGGCCAGCGAGCGGGCCGCGCCGTAACCGGCGATGAAGACGCCGGTTACGGCGCCGGGACGCCGCCTGAGCGGCGTATGCGTCCAGACGAACCGCATCGCGGCGAGGAGCAGTGCGCCTTCGAGGGCCGCCTCGTAGAGCTGGCTGGGATGGCGCGGCGTCTCCGGATCGCCGGGAAACAGGACCGCCCAGGCGACGTCGGCCGGCCGGCCGAACAACTCGCCGTTGATGAAGTTCGCGACGCGGCCGAGGAAGAGGCCGACCGGCGCGACGCAAGCGACGACATCGCCCAGCGCCATGACCCGCAACCGCCTCTGGCGCGCGAAGAGGCAGACGGCGAGCACTACGCCCAGCAGTCCGCCGTGGAACGACATGCCGCCCTGCCAGACGTAGAGCGCCTCCACCGGGTGATGGAGGAAATAGCCGATCTTGTAGAACAGGACGTAGCCCAGCCTGCCGCCGAGCACGATGCCGAGCGTAGCCCAGACCAGGAAGTCGTCGAGCGTCCCGCGGTCGATGCCGGCGGACGACGACTTGAGCAGATGGAGCGCGTAGCGCCAACCCAGGAGGATGCCCGCGATGTAGGCCAGCGCGTACCAGCGGATGGCGAACGGCCCGATCTCGACAAGCGTGGGGTCGATGGCGGGAAAGGCGAGGGCGAACATGCCGTGGACCCGAAGGGTTGCGGCGCGACCATATGGCGCGGCCCTCACGCCGTCCACCGTTGCGCCGCGGCGGCTCCGACGCCATATCGGGTGGCGTGGGGCGCGCAGCCGGGACCCACGGGAGAGCCGCGATGCAGACCGACAACCGTTTCCTCGACGACATGGCGCGCATGATGGCGGGCGCCATGGGCGCCGCCGGCGGCGTGAAGGAGGAGGTGGAGGCGCGCATGCGCCAGCGGGCGGAAGCCTTTCTCGCCCGCATGGATCTGGTGCGCCGGGAGGAGTTCGAGGTCGTCCGCGACATGGCGGCGCTCGCCCGCCAGGAGAACGAGCGTCTGGCGGCGCGCGTGGCCGAACTGGAGGCCGCGCTCGCCGGCGCGACCGCGAGGAAGCCCGCCGCGCGCAAGCGGCCCACGGCGAGGAAAACGTCATCGAGCGCGGCGAAACGGGCCGCTTCCGACAAGACGACCGATCCATCGGCCGGTTGAGGCGGACTCCGCCCGGATCGGATCGCCCACGGCCCGGTCCGGACGGGCGGATCCGCTCCGGTCCGCGCTCTCCGCCGTCGCCTTGCAAGGCCCGTGGGTCTTTGGCAGGTTGGCCGGCGGCGGCGTCCCGAACCCTGTTCGCGTCGGCCGTCGCGCCCTTGCCTTCGGCGGAGAGGCTCCCCGTGACCGACCTGCAGGAACACGACGACGCGCCGGACCGGTATCCGTTGGACGCCATCCAGAGGTTCATCGCCTACAACGGCTGGAGCCACGAGCGCGTCAACGACAGCGAGCTCACGCTCGAGATCGACGGCCGCTGGTGCGTCTATCGAATCTGGTTCGGCTGGGAAGGCGAGCTTCGGTCCGTGATGATGTCGTGCGCCTACGACATGCGCGTGCCCGACCAGCGCCTGACGGCCGTGCATTCCCTGCTGGCCTATGTCAACGAACGTCTGTGGGTGGGCCATTTCGACGTCTTCACCGAGGAGGCCGTGCCCACCTACCGTCACGCCATGCTGCTGGGCGGACAGGATTTCCCGAACGACGAACAGCTCGCCGATCTGTTCGACATCGCGCTGTCCGAATGCGAGCGCTTCTATCCGGCGTTCCAGTACGTGATCTGGGGCGGCAAGACGGCGGCCGACGCGGTGCAGGCCGCGATCATCGATCCGGTCGGCGAAGCCTGACCGATGGGCGCGGCGACCCCGGTCCTGCTGGTGGGTTGCGGCAAGATGGGCGGCGCCATGCTGTCGGGATGGCTCGCCCAGGGCGTCGCGCCGGGCGAGGTCGTCGCCGTCGAGCCGGCCGCCGCGCTGGCCGCCGCGCTGATGGAGCGGCACGGCGTCGCGGTCGCCGCGAGCCTCGACGGCGTGCCCCCGGGCTTCCGCCCCGCGACGGTGGTGCTCGCGGTGAAGCCGCAGGCGATGGACGAGGCCGCGCCCGGCTGCGCCCGGTTCATCGACGATGGCGCGATGGCGCTGTCGATCGCCGCGGGCAGGACCATCGCGTCCTTCGAGGCCATGTTCGGCGCCGAAACGGCGATCGTCCGCTGCATGCCCAACACGCCGGCGGCCGTCGCGCGCGGCGTCACCGCGCTCACGGCCAACGCCCATGTCACGCCGGCCCAGAAAGACGCCGCCGACCGCCTGCTCCGGGCCGTCGGCGAGACAGTGTGGCTCGACGACGAGGGCCTGATGGACGCGGTGACCGCCGTATCCGGAGGCGGCCCGGCCTATGTGTTCCTCCTGATCGAGACGATGACGAAGGCGGGAATCGCGGCGGGTCTTCCCGCCGGCGTCGCGGCGAGGCTCGCCCGCGAGACCGTGACCGGCGCCGGCGAACTGGCGCGGCGGGCCGCCGAGCCTCCCGATGAGTTGCGCCGGAACGTGGCGAGCCCCGGAGGCTCGACGCTCGAGGCGCTCAACGTCCTGATGGCCGACGACGGCATTCAGCCCCTGTTCGACCGCGCGATCGCCGCCGCGGCGCGGCGCTCTCGCGAACTGGCGGGCTGACCGGGTAGACTGCGACGCAAGGACGAGACCGGACGGAGGTTCTCCATGGTCAAGAAAGCCGATATCCCCAAGGCCGGCCTGGCCGCCGCCCTGAAGCTCGCCGCCACGGTCGGATGGCGCGACGCCTCCATGCGTGACATCGCCGAGGAAGCCGGCGTGACGCTGGCGCGGTTGCATGAGGCCTACCGCTCGAAGGGCGCGATCCTCGACGCCTTCGTCGGCCAGATCGACGCCACGGTGCTGGCCGGCGACAGTCCCGAACTCGCGGCCGAATCAACGAAGGACCGGCTATTCGACGTGATGATGCGCCGTTTCGACGCGCTCCGCCCGCACCGCGAGGCCGTCGGCTCGATCGTGGCGGCCGCGGCGACCGACCCCCGCGCGGCTCTCGGCGGCGCCTGCCGGCTGGTCGGCTCCATGCGCTGGATGCTGGAAGCGGCCGGCGTCGGCGGCGCCGGCGTGGCGGGAGGGCTGCGCGCCAAGGCGCTCGCCGCGATCCATGCGGACGTGATGCGGATCTGGCTGAAGGACGACAGCGAGGACATGGACAGGACCATGGCCGCGCTCGACAAGCGCCTGAGCCAGGCCGAGACGGCGATGGAGCGCCTGTGCGGCCTCGCGCGGTCGCGCCGGGGCGGCGAGGGCGCGCCGGCCGGCGAGGCGTCGGCGTGAGCGGCGCCCTCGCCTACGACGACTTCCTGAAGGTCGATATCCGCGTCGGCACGATCCTGCGGGCCGAGCCGTTCCCGGAGGCGCGCAAGCCCGCGATCAAGCTGTGGATCGACTTCGGGCCCGATCTCGGCACGCGCAAGAGCTCGGCCCGGATCGCCCATCGCTACGACCCCGGCCGCCTGCCGGGCCGCCAGGTGGCCGCGGTCGTGAACTTGCCGCCCCGGCAGATCGGCCCCTTCATGTCCGAGGTGCTCACCCTGGGGTTCCCCGACGGCGCCGGCGAGGTCGTGCTGGCGGCGCCGGAACGGCCGGTGCCCGACGGCGGCCGTCTCTACTAGGCCGGTGGACCCGTGGCGACGGCCCGCCGCAGTTCCCCTTGGCCACGGACGCCGCCTGCGTTACCTAGCGGACACCGGATGCGGGGGAGACCATGACGCGAGAGATCGGATCGGTGGCCGTGATAGGCGGCGGCACGATGGGCGCGGGCATCGCCGGAAAGTGCGCGGACGCGGGCTGCAAGGTGCTGCTGCTCGACATCGACGCGGAGGCCGTCGAGGCGTCGATGAAGCGCATCGCCGCCGGCCGTCCGCCGGCCGTCGACGATCCCGAAAGCATCCGGCGGATCGAGACCGGCGCCTTCGACGAGCTCGACCGGATCGCCGGCTACGACTGGATCTGCGAGGCCGTCATCGAGGACCTCCAGACGAAGCGCGACCTCTTCGAGAAGCTGGAGGCGGCGCGGTCCGAGGGCTCGGTCGTCTCGACCAACACCTCGGGCATCCCGCTCCGTTCGATCGTCGAAGGCATGCCCGCGCGCCTGCGCCGCGACATCGTCGTCACGCACTTCTTCAACCCCGTGAAGGTCATGAAGCTCCTGGAGATCGTGCCGGGCGAGGAGACGACCCCCGACGTGGTCGAGGCCATGGCGGCCTTCGGCGCCGGGAAGCTCGGCAAGGGCGTGGTGCACGCCAAGGACACGGTGAATTTCATCGGCAACCGCATCGGCTGTTTCTGGATGCTCTCGGGCCTCCACAAGGCGCGCAAGGCGCGCCGCGAGGGCGGGCTCTCCATGGAGACGATCGACGCGCTCATGTCGGACCCGGTCGGCCTCCCGGCGACGGGGCTCTACGGCCTGATCGACCTCATCGGCCTCGACGTCATGGATTTCGTCGCCAGGAATCTCGCGATCAACCTGCCCGAGGGCGACACGGGCCGCCTCTTCACGTCGTTTCCGCCCGAGGAGCGGGCCATGGCCGACCGCGGCCAGCTCGGCCGCAAGACCGGCGGCGGCTTCTACAAGGTGACGAAAAACGCGGACGGCTCGCGCGCGAGGGAGACCTTCGATCTGGACGCGGGCGGCTGGCGGCCCGCCGGCGCGCCCGAGACGGCCGGGAGTCACGGCTCGCTGGACGGCCTGATGGATTCGGACGACGCGACCGGCGCCTTCGCGCGCGACCTCATGGGCGGCGCGCTGCTCTACGCCGCCGACCTGATCCCCCAGATCTCCGAAGACGTCGTCAACATCGACCGGGCCATGCGCTGGGGGTTCGCCTGGCGGAAAGGTCCGTTCGAGATGCTCGACGCGCTGGGCCTCGACAAGGCTGTCGCCCGCCTCGTGGAGGCCGGCGCGCCGCTTCCGGCGATGATCCGGGTCGCGCGGGACGCGGGCGCCCGGGGCTTCTACCGCAACGGCGGGTCCGAGTTCCTCGGCCGCGACGGAACCTGGCGCGCGACGCCGGAGTGACGCCGTCTACGGTTCGACCAACGCGAGCGTCGGGACGATGGCGCCGCCGCGGCGTTCCAGTGTGACCTCCGCTTCCTCCAGAACGCACACGCCGGAGGCAGGCAGGCAGGCGCCGAAGACGATGGCGAGCCTCGAGGCCTCCTCCAGACGGTCGGGATCGAAGGCGAGGGCATGGAGAACGGGCCGCTCGAAGTAGTCGCCCTCGATCGTCACGACGCTCGGCAGCTCCCCGATCCAGATCGCCGGGCCGTCCCGGAGCGCGAAACCGACGCCGAGCCGGCCGTTGAGCCTGACGCCGCTTGCCGGGACCACCGAGACGACCAGCCGGCTTCCGGCCTCGATGTGGGTCCGCACGCTCACCCCCGTCGGCGTGACGATCGCGCCGCCGTCGTCGCCCGTCGCCGTCGACAGCGCGGCGGCGACACAGAGCGCCGCGACAGACATGGAAGCGGACAGGCGTGACATCGGAATCGCCGTCGTTCGTGCGTGCCTCGGGGGCGGATATAGCGCGGCCTCCGGGGGCGGCCAAGTCACGTTCCATTGAGAACCGGCCCGCGCGCCCATGCGAGGCGGGCCGGAACGCCTCCCGCGCTGGACAAAACCGGGCGCATCGACGATGTAACCGCGCGGCGTCTTCCTGTCCGGCGTCGCTCCATGACGACCCTGAAGGAGGAGGCGCGCGGGCGCGTCTCCGCCATAGCTTCCCACCCGGGCGCGGTCCCGCCCTTCCCGGTTCGGCCACGACGGGAGACGTTCCCGTGATTCTCTACGGTCTCCACGGCTTCAGTCACGGAGCGACGTTCCTGATGACCGTCATGAGTCCCGACGGCGTCCGGGCCGCGATCGACGCCCTCGACTACGACCCCGAGGAGATACGGACGGAGTTCTATCCCGGTATCCTGCCCCGGTATCACGAGAAGGTCGCGGGCGGCCTCGGGCGTTTCGTCGCCCATCACGGCATCGAGGTGCTCGACTTCGAGACCTGGACCGCGAAGAAGGCGGAGCTGGGCGATGCGATCTACCGCTGAGGGGCCCTTTGCCCGGCCCGTGGCCCGGACCGGGGGAACGCCGTGACCGGACTCGCCAGCGCGACGCCCGAAGCCGTCGGCATGTCGTCCGCGCGCCTCGACCGCATCCGGTCCTGGATGGAGCGCTATGTCGACCGGGGCAGGCTTCCCTGGGCGATGACGGCGGTGCTGCGCCGCGGCGAGACCGTCTGGTGGGAGCAGACCGGCATGGCCGACGTGGACGCGGGACGCCCGATCGCGCCCGATGCGATCTGCCGCATCTATTCCATGTCGAAGCCGATCACGGCCGTCGCGGCGCTCCAGCTCTACGAGCAGGGGCTCTACCAGCTCGACGATCCGGTCGGGGCCTACATCCCGGCTCTCGCGCGGATGGACGTGCGGATCGCCGAGGACGGCGACGAGCTCGTCACGGAGCCGGCGGCGCGGCCGATCGCCATCCGCGACCTGTTCCGCCATACGTCCGGCTTCACCTACGGCTTCGCGGGCGGCGGACGGCTCGAACGGCTCTACGGCGAACGGCGCGTGGACTTCAACTGCGGCGACGGGCCGCTCGCGGACGCGGTCGCCCGCCTCGCCGGGCTCCCGCTCGACCACCATCCGGGCGCCCGCTGGACCTATGGCGTCTCGACCGACGTTCTGGGCCATCTCGTCGAGGTCCTGTCGGGCCGGAGCCTCGACCGGTATCTGGCCGAGCATGTCTTCGCGCCGCTCGGCATGACCGACACCTTCTTCCAGCTTCCTCCCGACAGGCTCGACCGCTTCGCGCCCTGCTACGAGCGCACCGAAGACGACCGCTTCGCGCTCTACGACGGCGTCGCCGACAGCGACCACGCCGGGGAAGTGACCTGCTTCTCCGGCGGCGGCGGGCTGCTGTCCACCATGCGCGACTATCTGCGCTTCTGCGACATGCTGCGCGGGAAAGGCGCGCGGGGCGGCGAACGCATCCTGGGACGCCGCACGGTCGAATACATGGCGACCAACCACATGCCCGGCGGCGGAGACCTCGCGTCGATGGGCCAGGAGACGTTCTCCGAGACGAGCTATGCCGGGATCGGCTTCGGCCTCGGCGTTTCGGTGGCGCTCGACCCCGCGGCGTCCGGGACCATGCAGTCGCCCGGCGAGTTCGCCTGGGGCGGCATGGCGTCGACCGCCTTCTGGGTCGATCCGCTCGAGGACATGGCGGTCGTCTTCCTGACCCAGCTCATCCCCTCGGGCTGCTACCCGATCCGCCGCGAGCTGCGGGTCCTGGTCAACCAGGCGCTGGTCGATTGACGCGGCGACGCCGGATTCCGGGCTTCACCCGGGACCGGTTCCGCTGTTATGTGGCGGGGCCGGCCGCCGGCCGGCCGAGTCCCCTCCCGCTTGGAACCTCCGCGATGACCGACGCCGCCGTCTTCCCCGCCGCCCGCGCGTTCGACCCCGCCGTCCTGGCCCGCGTCGACGCCGACTACGGCGCGGCCAAGCCGCTGCCGGCCGAGGCCTACGTCTCGCCGGCGTGGTACGACGCGGAACGGGCCAGACTGTGGACGCGCCGCTGGGTCTGCCTCGCGGCGGCGTCCTACATCCCGAACCCCGGCGACGCGATCCCGCTCGATCTGGTCGGCGTGCCGCTCTTCGCCGTCCGCGGACGGGACGGCGAGGTCCGCGTCTTCCACAACGCCTGCCCCCACCGCGGCATGAAGCTCGTCGGCGAGCGGGGCGCCGCCGGCGCGCTCATCACCTGCCCCTACCACAACTGGGCCTTCGGCCTCGGCGGCGAACTGCGCCAGACGCCGCACATCGCGGGCACGGGCAGGCACGCCTGCGAGGGCTTCTCGAAACGGGACTTCCGGCTCAAGCAGGTCCGCAGCGGCGTATGGTTCGACCAGGTCTTCGTCAACCTCTCGGGCGACGCCGAGCCCTTCGAGGCGTTCATCGCGCCGCTCGCCGAACGCTGGGCGCCCTTCGACGGCGGCCTGCTCCGCCACGGCGGCGAGGACTCGGTCATGGTGTTCGATCTGGAGGCCAACTGGAAGCTCGCGGTCGAGAACTTCTGCGAGGCCTACCACCTGCCCATGGTGCATCCGGGCCTCAACGGCTACTCGAGGCTGGAGGACCACCTCAACATCGAGGAGGAGACCTTCTCGGGCCAGGTCAGCCTGGTCTACCGGCCCGACCGGAGCGGCCACGTCCTTCCGCGCTTCCCCGGCCTGCCGGCCGCGTGGGAGACCCGCGCCGAATACGTGGCGCTCTATCCCAACGTGCTGCTCGGCGTCCACTACGACCATTTCAAGGCGATCCGCATCCTGCCCGACGGCCCGGACCGCTGCCGCGAGACCTTCGACATCTACTATGTCGGCGACGGACCGACCGGACCCGGCGCGGCCAACCTGCGCGCCACCGTGCGCGAGACGTGGCGCGAGGTCTTCCAGGAGGACGTCGACGTCGTCCAGGGCATGCAGAAGGGCCGGGCTTCTCCCGGCTTCGACGGCGGCGTCTTCACCCCGGTCCTGGAAGGTCCCTCCTGGCGCTTCCACCGCTGGACGGCCCGCGCGATGATGTGAGGGTCGCGCCGAACGCCGGATGGGGCGCGGCCGGACCGGTGAGCGCGCGCGTCGGCATGGCCGACCGCCGAGACCGGCGAGAGCGGTCCGCGGGCCCGGCCGTCGCACGGGTTCCGAACCGAGACGGGCGGTGGACGGCCCGGCGCGTCGGCGCTAGTCTGACCCCATGGATCCCGCCATCACCGGCTTCGCCGCCCTCGCCGCGCTCATCCTCGGCCTGTTCGCTTGGTTGCGCGCCGACATGCGCCGCGTGGAGGAAAGGTTGCGCGCCGACATGCGCCGCATGGAGGAAGGGCTGCGCGCCGACATGGCGGGCGTCGAAGGCCGGTTGAACGGGCGGCTCGACCGTGTGGACGAGCGGCTCGACCGGATGGACGAGCGGTTCGACCGGATGGAGGCGCGTCTGGCCGCGGTGGAACACGGGCAGGCGAAGCTCGAGGGGCTGCTCGAGGGGCTGCGCGAGGCGATCGCCGGCCGGGTCCCCCGGACCGCCGCGGAATAGTCCCGACACGGTGGACGGTCCGGCGCGTCGGCGCTAGTCTGACCCCATGGACCCCGCCCTCGCCGGCTTCGTCGCCCTCGCCGCGCTCATCCTCGGCCTGTTCGCCTGGCTGCGCGCCGACATGGCGCGAGCCGAAGGCCGGATGAACGAACGGCTCGACCGTGTGGACGCGCGGCTCGACCGGATGGAGGCGCGTCTGGCCGCGGTGGAGCACGGGCAGGCGAAGCTCGAGGGGCTGCTCGAGGGGCTGCGCGAGGCGATCGCCGGCCGGGTCCCCCGGACCGCCGCGGAATAGTCCCGACACGGCGGACGGTCCGGCGCGTCGGCGCTAGTCTGACCCCATGGACCCCGCCCTCGCCGGCTTCGTCGCCCTCGCCGCGCTCATCCTCGGCCTGTTCGCCTGGCTGCGCGCCGACATGCGCCGCATGGAGGAAGGGCTGCGCGCCGACATGGCGGGCGTCGAAGGCCGGTTGAACGAGCGGCTCGACCGGATGGACGAGCGGTTCGACCGGATGGAGGCGCGTCTGGCCGCGGTGGAACACGGGCAGGCGAAGCTCGAGGGGCTGCTCGAGGGGCTGCGCGAGGCGATCGCCGGCCGGGTCCCCCGGACCGCCGCCGAATAGCCCCGACACGGTGGACGGTCCGGCGCGGCGGCGCTAGTCTGGCCCCATGGACCCCGCCCTCACCGGCTTCGTCGCCCTCGCCGCGCTCATCCTCGGCCTGTTCGCTTGGTTGCGCGCCGACATGCGCCGCATGGAGGAAGGGCTGCGCGCCGACATGGCGGGCGTCGAAGGCCGGTTGAACGGGCGGCTCGACCGTGTGGACGAGCGGTTCGACCGGATGGACGCGCGGCTCGACCGGATGGAGGCGCGTCTGGCCGCGGTGGAGCACGGGCAGGCGAAACTCGAGGGGCTGCTCGAGGGGCTGCGCGAGGCGATCGCCGGCCGGGTCCCCCGGACCGCCGCCGAATAGCCCCGGGCGGCCCGTCGCCCCTTCACGGCCGCCGCCCGTTTCTTGTATGGTCGTTCAAGAAACGCCCGCGACACCCGGGAGCCGACCATGGCCGCGCTGGACGCCTTTCCGGTCGACAACGTCACCGACGATCCCACGACGACCTTCACCCTGCCGTCGCCTTGGTACTTCAGGCCCGAGGTCCACGAGAAGGAGATCGAGAAGATCTTCTTCCGGTCGTGGCGCGCGGTCTGCCACGCGAGCGAACTGGCGGACCCGGGCGATTACGCCACGGCCGACATCCACGGCCAGGGCGTGTTCGCCATCCGCGGACGGGACGGCGTGCTGCGCGCCTTCTACAACGTCTGCCAGCACCGGGCCCACGAGCTCCTCCGGGGCAAGGGCAACGTCGGGGCGGTCATCTCCTGTCCCTATCACGCTTGGGCCTACGGTCCCGACGGCGCGCTCAGGACGGCGCGCAACTGCGAGAACGTCAGGGGCTTCGACAAGGCCGATTTCGGCCTCGCGCCCGTGCGCGTGCGGGAGTTCTGCGGCTTCGTCTTCGTCAATCTCGACGCGGAGGCGCCGCCGCCGCGCGAGTGGGCGCCCGGCTTCGAGGACGAGGTCATGCGATGGTTCCCCGACGTGCGCGACGTGCGCGCGGCGAGCCGGAAGGACTTCGACATCGCGGCCAACTGGAAGGTCGTGGTCGAGAACGCCATCGAGGGCTACCACTTCCCGAACTCGGGGCCCCGCCACAAGGAGCTCTGCGACATCATCGACCTCGCCGGCACGAAGCTGCGGATCGGGAAGAACTGGTTCGCCATCGTCGCGCCGCCCGGCGAGAACAGGACCGGGGTCTATCCCTGGCCCGCCGAGGGCGAGAGCGACCGGACCGGCTACTTCATCACGCTCTACCTGTGGCCGGACTGGATCGTCTACTACTGGCCCCACATGCGGACGATCTCGACCTTCCTGATGCGCCCGACCGGGCCCGAGACGAGCGTGGTCGAGAACGCCTACTACAACGCGCCGGGCGAAGGCGACGATCCCGTCACGGCGGGCGCCGTCGCGTGGTTCAACGACGGCTTGGGGCCCGAGGACGCCGCGCTCAACGAGGGCGTCCAGAAGGGCCTCCGGTCGAAGGGCTACTACCAGGGCCGCCTCTTCGCCGAGGACGGCGAGGCGGGCCACAGCGAGCACTGCGTCCACGCCTTCCAGACCTGGGTGAAGGACGCGCTTCTCCACGCCTGACCGTTCCGTCCCACGAACGACTGGCGTATCCGCCGCTCGGGGATGCGGACACGACCCCATGCGAGGGACCGCGCGAGGACGCCGGCATGGAAGGGAATGGCGCACCCCGGAGGATTCGAACCCCCAACCTCCTGATCCGTAGTCAGGTGCTCTATCCAGTTGAGCTAGGGGTGCGCACGGGCGCCGGGAAACCCAGGGTCCGGCCCGGCGCGAGGCGCGGACCCTAGTCGAAGCCGGGACGGTCCGCAAGCCCCGGCAAAACGCGGGGGCCCCTTCGACAAGCCCTCCTTCGGAGGGCGCCTCGGGGCGGGGGGAGTTGCGATTCTCCCCACATCCCGAGCGGGTCCCGGGGGACCGTATCGAGGGGGCGCCGATGGACAGGATTTCGATCTTGCGGCAGGGTAGGCGAGCGCGTAGCGTGAACGCCGTCCGCGTCGGGTTCCGGGGCCGCCGATGGGGCGGGGGGAGTGTCTTCCGGGGTGTCCGTCTTCCACGCTCTTTCGAGGCGACAGGTTTTGCTCATGTCCGTTCCTTACCGACTGATCGGAACGCTCGCCGGCATGGCGCTTCTCGCGGGTTGCCAGATGGCCGACGACGGGTTCTGGCGGGGCCGTTCCGGCGAGGAGCCGGCCGGCGCGGCCGAGGTCGAAGAGGCCCACGACGCCGTCGCCCCCCCGGCCGGCTCCGCCCCGGACCTGCCCACGATCGACGCCGCGGCCTATGGCGGCGCGGGCAGCGTCGTGAGCGGGAAGGTGCGCGACATCGCGGGCGAGATCCAGGCGCTGCAGGCCGCCACGCGGCGGAACGAGGCCGCCTACGCCGACCGGCTTTCGCGCGCCGAGCGGAACGCCCAGAGCTACCACGCCACGGTCGCCGCCATCGCCTCGCGGCTCCAGATCGGCACCACCCCCGGCAATCCGGTTCTGGTAAGCCAGTACGGCGTCGCCCAGACCCGGCTCGACCGGCTCGCGGCCGACATCGGCGGCTTCAACACCCTGGGCGCAGCGGTCGCGTCGAACGCCGCGACGGCGGCCTACGTTTCCGACGCGATCGACGCCACGCTGCGGCTCTCGGGCGCGGTCGAGGAAGACCATCGCCAGCTCCTCGAGCTGCGGGACGCCAACAACCGGATCCTGGTCGGCGTCGAGACCGCGATGAGCGCGCTCAACGCCGCGGTCGAGCGCCGGACGGCCCATGCCCACGCGGAACGCACGCGCATGGCGTGGCTCGCCGGCGCGATCGCCAACGGTCGGCTCCACGGCCCCGCGCTCGTGGAGTTCGGCACCCAGGCGGCGCCGTCGGCCCTGTCCGTCGGCCTCTCCCTCGCCGGCCGCCAGCCGCTGGCGGTCATCCGGTTCGACCGCGACGACGTGGAGTACCGGGACGCGCTCTACCGGGCGGTGGGCGCCGCGCTGGAGCGCAAACCCGACGCGGTCTTCGATCTGGTCGCGGTGGCGCCCGCCGGCGGGACGTCCGGCGAGGTGGCGCTCGACAGCGCGGCCGTGAAGCGCAACGCGGAGGAGGTGCTGCGCGCGCTGAACCGGATGGGCCTCCCCGCCGACCGCGTGAGCCTGTCGGCGACGACGAGCCACGACACGGCGGTCAACGAAGTGCGCGTCTTCGTCCGCTGACCGCCGGGACCGGCGCATCCGGGATTCGGCGCGGCCCGCCCCACCCCTTTCCCTCATCCCGCGGCGGTCCGGAGGACCGTATCGAGGGACGCCCTTCGGCGGGCTCGGGGCGGGTTCTCCGATACGCGGCCTTCGGCGGCTACCCGGAGCGGGGGGACGGTCGCGCCCTCCATCCGGCGCCCGGTCCGGGCCTCACCAGTCGAGCGGCCGGCCGTCGTAATCGAGGAAGCGTCCGCTCCGGCCGGGGGTCGCCGCCGCGATCCGGCGGCGCATCCCCGCGACGCTTTCGGCCGGGGAGACCGCGGCGTCCGGGCCGCCCATGTCCGTCCGCGCCCAGCCGGGATGGAACGCCAGGACCGCGATCCCGCGGCCCGCCAGATCCCTGGCGAGGTTGGCCGTGACCATGTTGAGCGCCGTCTTGCTCGTCCGGTAGATGTGGTCTCCCCCCGACCCGTTGCCCGCGATCGAGCCCATCAGGCTCGAGATGTTCGCGATCGTCTTCATCGACCCGGCTTCGATCCGGTCGGCCAGCGCCTCGGCCACCCGGTAGGGACCCAGGACGTTCGTCCGCACCGTCTCCTCCCACATGGCGTAGTCGAGGTCGCGGACCGACTGCCGCCGGCCGCCGAAGATACCGGCGTTGTTGACCAGGACGTCGATCGCCTCGTCCCCGATCGCCCGCCGGAGGTCGCGGATGGCGCGGCCGTCCCTCACGTCGAGCCGGCGCACCGCGCCGTTCGAGCCGTTCATCAGCGCCCCGAGGTCCCGCGCCTCGTCCGGCCGGCGGCAGCAGGCGTGGACGCGCCAGCCGTCGGCGAGGTACTGGCGCGCGAACTCGAGCCCGAGGCCCCGGTTGGCGCCGGTGACGAGGACCGTCCTCACCATGGCATCGCCCCGCCGTCGTAGCGCCACATCGCGCCGGTCTTGCCCATGTCGAGGCCGGCGATGACCTTCCGCATGCCCGACACGCTCTCCCGGGGCGTCAGGCCGGAGGCGTGGCCGGTCATGTCGGTCGCGACGAAGCCGGGCGAGAGGTTGGCGACGACGACGCCGTCCCCGGCCAGATCGACCGAAAGGCCCCGGGCCAGCATGTTGAGGGCCGCCTTGGTCGAATTGTAGGGGTAGTCGGGGGATTTGTCCGTCCAGCCGAAGCAGCCGTTGCCGCTGGAGATGTTGACCGCCGTCCCGCCGCCGCCCGCCGCGAGGTTGGCGGCGAGCGCCTGGCACATCGCCATCGCGCCGAACACGTGGACCTCGAACTCCTCGAGCCAGAGTTCGTCGGAAAACCGGCCGTGGAGCTCGAGGCCGCCGCGCCAGACGCCGGCGTTGTTGATCAGGAGGTCGACGGGCTCGCCGTCGAGGGCCGCGGCCAGCGCGGCGATTCGCGCGCGGTCCCGCACGTCCAGTTCGTGGACGACGAGAGCGTCCGAGGCCAGCTCCGCGAGGCCGTCCGCGGCCTCCGGCCTCCGGGCGCCCGCGTGCACGCGCCAGCCGTCGGCGAGATACTGCCGGGCGAACTCCAGCCCGATCCCGCGGTTCGCCCCGGTGATCGCCGCCGTCGGCATGTCCCGGCTCCCCCTCGACGCCCGAGACTACGCCGCGCCGGGCCGCCGGCCAATCCCCACGGCCCGGCGGTGGCCGGGCGTCCGGGCCTCCACGAGCCCGCGCCCGAACGTTACCTCGGCGGTTCGCCGAGGGGTACAGGCCGATACTCTCAAGCGTGGTTGGCACAACTACTGACTTCAACGTTACCTCGGCGGTTCGCCGAGGGGTACGGAGACGAAGCCGTCGGTGACGCGCCAGACGGACTCACTTCAACGTTACCTCGGCGGTTCGCCGAGGGGTACGAAAAGGCCATGAACGAAAAGAGCGGCCGAGGGATCCCTTCAACGTTACCTCGGCGGTTCGCCGAGGGGTACTCTCCCGTCTTTCGAGGCGGGAGACCGATTTCACTTCCTTCAACGTTACCTCGGCGGTTCACCGAGGGGTACTGCGTGGGGCCGTGCTGGCTGGCGCTGGCCTATTGACCTTCAACGTTACCTCGGCGGTTCACCGAGGG
The DNA here is from genome assembly GCA_958295695.1 of uncultured Alphaproteobacteria bacterium. Classification (GTDB taxonomy): domain Bacteria; phylum Pseudomonadota; class Alphaproteobacteria; order SP197; family SP197; genus SP197. The sequence continues at coordinate 1,187,711 of OY282363.1, forward strand.
GTACGATTTCCAATTGGAACTCCTGTCAAAGCTGGTACTTCCTTCAACGTTACCTCGGCGGTTCACCGAGGGGTACGTAGTAGTCCGCGGCATAGTCTAGGGCCTCATAGCGCCTTCAACGTTACCTCGGCGGTTCACCGAGGGGTACCATGCCGTCTAAACACGCCGGCCGCGCCGGGCGATCCTTCAACGTTACCTCGGCGGTTCACCGAGGGGTACGTCATGCGCCATCCAATGGCCGATACGCCACCATGTCCTTCAACGTTACCTCGGCGGTTCACCGAGGGGTACGACTCTCAGCCGCGCGGGCCGCGATCTCGTGGATTACCCTTCAACGTTACCTCGGCGGTTCACCGAGGGGTACGCCGGCGGTTCTTTCGACATCGGATCCGACAGATACCCTTCAACGTTACCTCGGCGGTTCACCGAGGGGTACGGCCGCGTTCCTCGTCAGCCGGCGTTCCGAGACGCACCTTCAACGTTACCTCGGCGGTTCACCGAGGGGTACCTCGGATTTGTACGCCGAGCTTCTCGTCCACTATCTCCTTCAACGTTACCTCGGCGGTTCACCGAGGGGTACCGGCGAGGTGCTCAACCCGGCGGTCGCGCTCGATTTCCTTCAACGTTACCTCGGCGGTTCACCGAGGGGTACGGTCCCATCGCAAGGTCTTGTTCCGGCGTCGAAAAACCGCGCGTTTTCGAGCGCCTCCCCGATCCGCGCGCGCGGCGCGCCTTCCGGCCGGCGGTCCGGCGTCAAACCGCCGGCTCCCCTTCGTGTCCCGGTTCGAGCGCCTCCCCGGAAGCGGACGCCGGCCGGGCGCTCGCATGCCGCCGGCGGCCGTCCGCCGGCAGGAACAGCCCGAGGCCGTAGCCCGCGCCCGCGCCGAGGACGAGCGGCCCGGAGACGGGCGCGCGCCAGCGGACGGACATGTGCGCGCAGGGATAGCCGGCCAGATGCCTGGGCCGCCCGTAGAGGCGCGGCGGGGCGCTCCCCGCGAGCCGGCCCGCCGGCTCCATCGTCGCCGCCTCCATCATCGCCTCCGGGATGCCCGCGTGCCGCAGCAGCCGCCGGACGGACCGTTCGGGCCGGGGCCGGCCCCTCCGGCGGTCGCGTCCGGGCAGCACGACCGGCGTCGCCGTCGTCCAGGTCCTCGACTCGCCGTAGTAGCGGGCGAGCACCGGATCGCTTCCCGCGACCGGCGCCAGGACGCCGACGGGCTCGCGGCGGCCCTCCGGGACCAGCTCCGACCAGACGAGGCGGGACAGCACATCGAGCCAGTCGTCCTCGGCGACGCTTTCCGGCGCGGTGAGCATCACCCTGCGGATGAGGCCGTCGGCATGGGCGTGGCCGACATTGGGCAGGGGCTGGACCCGTATCCTGCGCCCGCCTCCGTGCCCCATCAGTTCCGAGACCGTCCCGGCCGCGAGGCCCGCGCGCCGCGCCGCGCCGTGCACCGCGTGCCGCGCCATGGCCGCGACCTCCATCGCCCGGGTCCCCTCGAAGGCGAGAGGGCCGCCGTCCATGTCCATCAGGCGGAAGCCCTCGCACCGGAGGGGCGGCAACGCCAGTTCCGGCGCATATCCCGCCCGCCGGTGCGCCGGCTCCCGAACGCCCCTCACGCCGCCGGCGCGGACGCGGCCCCGGAACTCCCGGAACCGCTCCTCCAGCCTGTCGAACGCGCCGGGATAGGGAACGTTCATCGACCGCCCTTGCGGCGACGGCGCATGCCGCGCGCCCTCGGGCCGCGCCGGATCGTCCAGGAGCCCGGCCCGCGCCACGGCCATGTCGATGCCGTGCCCGACCGCCGAGACCGACCCGGCGATCGCCTCGAGCGCCGGCAGGTGTTCCGCCGTCTCCGCCGTGGCGTCCCATTCGTAGGTCACCGCGCCGTCGAACGAGCGGGAACGCCGTTCCCGGATCGTCAGCGCCCGGCGGGCTTTCTCGCGGGCGGCCTCGTGTTCCCCCCGCGCCAGCAGCTTGAGCGTTTCATCGCCGTCGTTGTTGGGCGCGGCCGACGCGACCGGCGACCGCCGCTTCGCCTCCGGCGCGAAGATCGCCGGGGTCGGGAGCGTCTCGAGGTGCCGCATGGCGGCCTCCAGCGCCGGGTCGCCGCGCCGATGGACGGCGTATCCCGCGATCATCGCCTGAAAGAGCCGCAGCGGCGACGGCGGCCATTCGTCGCCGTGGTAGACGCCGTCGAGCCAATCGACGGCGACGCGGAGCTTCGGCATGGCCGTCTATCCCTTTCCCTTTTCCGCCGTCCCGCCGAACATCGCCTTGCCGGTTCCGGGAACGTAGTTGTGAATCTCCGGCTCGCCCCCGAGCTCGACGTCGGCCGCCTTGGCCCATTGCCGGGCCGCCTCGCGCAGTTCCCCGACCGCGGCGTCTTTGGAGATGTCGACCGGCGTCCGCTCGCCATCGCCGGAGACCGCCCGCCACTCGGCCGGGCCGGCCGGAACGAGGCAGCAGCCCGACCGCAGGTCGTAGTCCCCGGCGCCGACCAGGAGTCCGCCCAGGGCCAGGCCGAGCAGGTAGACGGGCAGGAGGTCGCTCCCGTCCGGGGTCCGGTGCTTGCGCGGCGCGTTGAGCAGGACCGAGGCCGAATGGACGATTTCGCCGCGCGCCAGGATGCCTCCGGGCGCGTTCACCGACGGCACCGGAGCGAACCCGGCGCCGGCCGCGCCGCCTTTCTTCCTGTTCCAGTCCCTTTCCTCGATGCCGAGGGCCTCGCGCGGGAACGCGCCGGAATACTGGGCCGACCGCGTGAGGACCGACACGTCCCAGGCGCGGATTTCCGAGCGCACGGCGCGCGGCAGGCGGACTTGCGTGCCGCGGGAGTCCCAGGCCCCGTACACCAGCGAGGTGGGGGCGACCCTGGCGAGGGGCTCCGGGTTTCCCGAGTCGAGGGCCAGCATCCATTCGCGGATGCTTCCGGCGAGCTCCGTGGCGCGTATCGAGGCGTCGCAGATGCGGTGCGGCAATTCGGTGAGCGGTATCGGGGGATGGTTGCCGGCCCGCACGGCGTGCTGGGGAACCGTGTCGGCGAGAGCGCCCGAGAACGCGGCTTCCATCCGGTTCGCCTGCGACTGCACGGAGTCGAGGTCGCAGATCCGCACGCCGTCCTTCGTCTCGTTGATCGTGTAGGGCGTGTCGAACCTGTGCCCGCCGCCTTCCTCCGGAGCCGGATAGGTCGGAGGGAAGACCGGGACGCCGGGGCCTTCGACCGGCTCCAGGACCCGCCGGAACGTCAGGGCGACGACCCCGGAGTCGGCGATGAGGCTCCTTATCGATACGGACATGGCGGCGGCTCTCCTCCTCGGTTGCGTTGGCGGTGCGCCCGTCGGACCGGGCTCGCGACGCCCAGGAACGTGTTGCTTCCCGATTTGCGGGTCGGGGCGCGATACCGGTCCATGGCGTAAATCGAGGCCCCCCGGCCTCCGAAGGCGGCGACCGCGACCGGGAACGGAGCCGACCGCCACAAGCCGTACTCCATCTCCCTTTCGGACTTGTTCCCCCGCACGGGAAAAGCCTGGAGCCCGACCGACGCCAGAAGCTCCAGCCAGGGCCGGCAGAGCATCTCGACATGGGCATGTTCATTCAGGCTCCAGCCCATGTCGAGCGCGTTCCACGATCCGGCGGTGTCCACATTGAGCCTTCCGGCCGCGGGCGCCTCGCGGTCGAGCCAGTCGGCCGGTCCCGAACCCGACGCGGCGCGGAACAGGTTGCGGTGGACCGTCAGGGCGGACTGTCGTCCCGCCCAGGTCTTCAGGTCGGGATTCAGGCCCCATTCCCGCCACCAGTCCAGGTCGATGCCGGCGAACCGGAGTCCGTCCTCCGTTTCCTCGAGCGACGCGCCCGTCAGTCCGTCGAACGACGCCGCGAGATCGGGAGCGACGAAGCGGCATGGGTCGCCGGGCTCGAAACCCGTCCTCGAGTCCGGGTCCGAGCGCCAGGCGAGATGCGCCAGCCCGGCGCAGGCGAGGACCTCTCCGGGATTGCGCGGATCGACGGGCCATTCCATGGCGCCCTCAGGCTCCGCCGCGAGCCGACGCATGGGCGTCCGCCGCCTTCAGGAGGGCCTCCAGCCAGGCGAGCCGCCATGGTCCGTACCGCGCCTGAAGGCGCGCGAAGCGGCCTTCGGCGTCGACGGCGAGCCGCCGGTTCAGCGCGGAGGGCGTGTCCGGATCCCATTGGCGGGGATAGGGAAAGCCCGGCCGCGACCATCCATGGTGCGACGCGATCAGGTGCAGGACGAGGTCGCGGTCGGGGGCTCCCGCCGGAATCCGCCGATCCGCCTCGGCCAGGGACCCGAACTCGTGGCGGTAGCCGCCGAGCAACTCGGGGCGCAGGCGCCCTCCGGTCGATTTCGCGAGCGCGGGACCGCCGGAGGGAACCCCGGCGGCTCTCTGCCAGACGCGCCTCGCCTTGCCCCTGTCGTGCCAGCGCCCGGCGGTTTCCAGCGCCGCGGCCTCCGGCAGCGCCAGCGCCTCGCCGATCCGCCGCGCGGCGTCGCCGACGAGAGAGCAATGTTCGTCCACGGTCTGGCGCGCCGCGCCGAGCCAGGTCAGGCCGCCCTCGCCCGCCTGATGCGCCGGGTCGGGGCGGCGGAGGGCGAAGACCAGGAAGCGCTCCTCCTCGTCCTCCTCGTCCTCTTCGTCCGCGTCGCGCAAGCGCGCGCGAAGCTCGATGGCCCGGTCCAGCCAGGCGGGAAGCTCCGGCGCCCCGTCGAGGGTCTCCGGCCCGCCGGCGCCGTCCACATAGCGGATCCGGTCCTCGTCGTCGCCGACATCGGGGACCTCGCCGGCCGCGGATGGCGATGGAAGGCCGGAAGCCTCCAGGCCGCCCGCGTCGGCGGGCAGGAAGACGGTCGCATGGTCCAGCGGCGGGATCTCGGTCTTGCTCTCCAGCGCTTTGGCGAAAACGTCGCCTCGCGGCCCGACCGCGATCAGGGGAAGTCCGCCGCCGTCCGTCGCGCCGCGCTCATTCTCACAGACTCGCGGCCCGACCGCGATCAGGGGAAGTCCGCCGCCGTTCCGCCGTCCGAGCGCCTCCTCGATCAGCTCCCGCGCGAAGGGGGCGGGCACGCGGGCGGTCTCGGCGGCTTTGGGCCGGAAGAAGGCGACCGCTTCCCCGGCGGCGTCCTTTCCGAGCCGGACCAGAAGGGGCGCGTCCCGGCGCCAGACGAGGTGGCATTCCGGCGGGTCGGGGTCCGAGACGCCCCGCAGATAGACGGAAACATCGGGAAGCCGCAGGTCCGCGGACGTCGCCGCGTAAGCCTGGACCACTTCTCGATGGAGCCGCGCCGGGCGCGTCGCGGACACGGCGCATTCCTCGAGGTCCGCCGCGTCGAGATTTCGCAGGGCCGCCGGCGACAAGTCGGGAAGCCGGCAGAGGACCGCGAGCGTCGCCGCGCGGGCCTTGGCTTCCCGATGTTTCCGCGTCGGCGTCTTCGGCTCCTTCTCCGGTATCTTCACCTCCTGCTCGGCGAAAACGACCGCGACTCGCGAGTCCGAGAGGCCCATCCGGTTCACCCGGCCCAGCCGCTGGATCGTGGAGTCGAGCGTGGCGAGGTCCATGACGGCATGGTCGGCGTCGAGATCGACTCCCACTTCGCCGGCCGACGTCGTCACCAGATAGACGGACGGGCCGTCGGAGCCGCGTTCCCGCCCCGGATCGAAGCGCCGCCACACCGCGCCTTCCGCAAGTTCGGCGCGTTCCTTGCCGCGCAGGGTGCCGGTCAGCAGCGCGACGCGCCCGGGTCCGTCGGGACCGATCCGCTCGGTCAGGTTTCGTGCGACCTTCTCCGCGTTTTCGACGGTTCGGACGAACACCGCGACGGAGCCGGACCGGTGGTCGACCGCCGCCTCGCACATGCGGCCGGTGACGGCGGCGGTCTTCCCGACCCGGTGGAAGACGGGTTTCTTGCATGCGTGGAGCCGGCGGCGGACCTCGGGATCGGCCTCGTCCTCGGGAAGGAGGCGAAACGCGCTCCCGGCGTCCGCGCTCGTCGCCGAGAGCGTCACCGTCCGGAACCGGGGATGGCCCTGGATGCGCTCGATGGACCGGACGAGCTCTTCCATGGCCGGCGACAAATGCGCTTCGTCGAGCATGAGGATGCTGTCGTGGCCCAGGAGCCCGGCGTGCATCGGCCGGCGCGACCGTCCGTCTCCGTATCCCCGGAACATGATGCGCGAGCCGATCATATCGACGGTGCCGACCGCCACCGCCGGCCGCGCCGGATCGACCCGCCACAGCCCGTCGTCGGCCAGGCCGCCGCGCAGAACGCCGAGTTGGACGGGAAGAACGGACGGGAACGCCGACATCCCGTCGAAGGCGTCCGCCAGCGAGGGGATTTCGGCGATGCGGGCGATCCACGCGCGGATCGCCGTCGCGGTCTGATCGACGATGGCGCGGCGGTCGACAACGTAGACGATCCGGCCGGGCAGCGCCGGGTTCTCGAGCCGCGCCAGCAGGGCGAGAAGGACGCAAGAGGTCTTGCCGAGGCCGGTCGGGATGTCCACGGCCTCGGGGATGCGTCCGTCCGCGAGCGACGCATGGAAGCGCCGTTGCCACGGAAAAGGCTCGCGCCCCACGATGTCCCCGAAGTGAAGCAGCGCCGACCCTTTCCTCCGCTGCTCGTTCTTCACTTCGGTTCGCACTCCGGGCGCGGCATGGACATCGGGGGCCGCTCCGTCACCCTATCACGCGGTCCGCCGCCGCCAAGCCATTCGCGTCCGCCCGCGCCTTTTACATCGGGGGCGGGATGATCTATGGCGGCGACGGCCCGTGGCGCGGGGGACCGCGCCCGGAGAACAGAGTGGAGCGCCGTCCTTGTCCGACGACCGTTATCCCGTCGTGCGCCTGAAGGCCGGCGCGCACAAGCGCCTCTCCCACGGCCATCCCTGGGCGTTTTCCAACGAGATCGTCATGGACCCGGCGGCCAAGGCGCTCGATCCGGGGACGCCGGTCGGGATCGCGGACGCGGACGGCCGGGCGCTCGGCGTCGCGCTGTTCAATCCGCGTTCGCTGATCGCCGCGCGCATGGTCTCGCGTTCGCCGGACCTGCGTCTCGATCGGGCCGAACTGCGCGACCGGATCGCGCGCGCCGCCGGGCTGCGCGAGCGCCTTTTCGACCGGCCGCACTACCGGCTCGCCCACGCCGAGGCCGACGGCCTTCCGGGCCTCGCCATCGACCGCTATGGCGACGTGGCGGTCTGTCAGGTCAACACCGCCGGCATGGAGCGGCTCGCGGACGACTTGGCCGGGGCGCTGATGGAGGCCGTGGGCGTCGGGTCCGTCGTGCTGCGCGGCGACAGCCCCGTCCGGCGCCTGGAAGGGCTGGAGGAGTCCGTCCGGATCGTCGGCGCCCCGCCCGGCGAGACCGTGGAGGTCCTCGAGAACGGCCTCGTCTACCTCGCCGACCCCGTGAAGGGCCAGAAGACGGGATGGTTCTTCGACCAGCGCGACAACCGCGCGTTCCTGGCCCGTCTGGCGGACGGCGCGACGGTGCTCGACGTCTACGCCCATACCGGCGGCTTCGGCGTCGCCTGCGCGGCGGGCGGCGCCGCCCGCGTCACGATGGTCGACCGGTCCGAGCCGGGCCTCGCCCTGGCGCGGGCCGCCGCCGAGGCCAACGGCGTGGCGTCCGTCTCCGCCTTCGAGGCCGCCGACGCCTTCGAGGACCTGGCGCGCCGGCGCGACAGGGGGGAATCGTACGACGTCGTCGTGTGCGACCCGCCGGCTTTCGTGCGCGCGAAGAAGGACCTCGGCGCCGGCGCGCGGGGCTACCGCAAGCTCGCTCGGCTGGCGGCCCGCCTCGTCGCCCCCGGGGGCGTGCTCGCCGTGGCGAGCTGCTCGCATCGCATCGACCGGGACGCCTTCCGGTTCCAGGTGCGCCGGGGCCTCCAGGACGCGGGCCGCGACGGAGCGATCGTCCGCGACGCCGGCGCCGGCCCCGACCACCCGGTCCATGCGCAGCTCCCGGAAACGGCCTATCTGAAGTTCGTCTGCCTCAGCCTCGATCGGGCAGGGTGAGCCGGAACCGCGTCCCTCCGGTCCCCGTCGCCGCCAGTTCCAGATCGCCGCCGTGGGCGCGCGCCAGCTCGCGCGCGATGGCGAGGCCGAGGCCCGTGCCGCGCGAACCCTCCGCGAAAGCCTGGAAGAGTTGCCGCCGCACGCGGTCGGGGACGCCGGGCCCGTCGTCCGAAATCTCGACGCGGGTCGCGCCGTCCCGGCGTTCGGCCGTCACGGAGACGGTTCCGCCGCCGTCGCCCATGGCCTCCGCGGCGTTGCGCGCGAGGTTGAGCAGGGCGCGGAACATCCGGTCCCGGTCGGCGTGGACCACCACGGACGGATCGACCCCGTTGTCCCAGACGACGGCCGGCGAGCCGCGACCCGACAGGGCCTTCGCCACGTCGTCGACCAGCGGCGCGAGCTCGAAACGTCCGAGGTCGAGGCCGGGCTCGTCCGCGCGGGCGTAGCGCAGGGTGTCCTGGCAGAGCTTCACGGCGCGGTCGATGGCCGACAGCACGACGGGCGCCTGGCGCCGCACCTCGGGATCGTCCGACGCGCCGAGCCGGTCGGACACGAGGGCCGCGGTCGCCAGGATGTTGCGCAGGTCGTGGCTGATCTTGCTCACCGCCGACCCCACCGCGGCGAGGCGGGTCCGCTGCCGCAGGGCCTGCCGCAGGCCGCGCTCCATCTCCGCGAGCTCGCGCTGGGCGATGCCGATCTCGTCGCCGCGGTCGGCGACGCGGATCGAGCGCGTCATGTCCTCGGGCGCCTCGCGGAAGGCGATGAGGCTCTCGGTCATGCGCTGGATCGGCCGCACCATGATCCGCTGCAGCGCCAGGAAGACGAGGCCCGCCGTGATGATCGAGATGACGATCGACAGGCCGAGCACGCGCCAGCCGAAGGCGATCATCTCGTGCTTGAGCGGCCCCGCCGACAGCACCAGCTCCAGCCGGATGTCGCCCTCCACGCGCCGGGGCCGGCCGGTCACCAGGACCATCGCGTCGTCCGGGCCCGAGAGAGCCCCGAACGTGTCGAGGAGCAGGCGCGGGACGGCGCCGCGCGAAAGATCGTAGCTGGCCGACACCGGCTCCGGGCGGCCGAGCACGAGGTAGGACGCCCGCTCCATCTTCAGCGCGATGGAGCTCACGCCGACATAGCCGAGCAGCTCGCTCTCCAGTTCCCCGGACATCTCGCCGCCCGGCGCCGCGCGCGCGGTCAGGATCGCCTGGTAGGCGCCGTCGACCTTCTCCTGAAGGTAGTCGATCCTGAAGCGCGAGACCGACGGCACGAAGATCAGGACTTCGGCGATCATCACGAAGACGACGGTGAGCGCGACCAGGCGCGCCGAAAGTCCGCGCCAGAAGCCGGGCATCTCGATACGGGCGCCTGCCATGGCGCGCACTATAGAAGCCCGGCATGCGGGCGCCAGCCGGCCCTGTCCCCGGCCTATCCGAACCTTCCGAGGAACCGGACCGCGCGCTTCATGCCGTCGCCGAACACCCTGGGCGTGTAGAACGAACCGGCGGCGCGCTTGTTGATCTCGCCCATCGTGGGGTAGGGCGCGATCATCCCGGCCATGGCGCCGATCTTGAGGCCGGCCGAGATCGAGAGGACCCAGGGCTGGATCAGGTCTCCGGCGCCGGCGCCCACGATCGAGGCTCCGAGGATCCGGCCCCTCTTGGTCGTCACCGCCTTGACGAAGCCTTCGGTGCGCCGCTCGGCGATGGCCCGGTCGTTCTCCCGGTAGGGGAAGCGCAGTACGGTAACGTCCCCGCGTTCCTTCCTCGCCCGGTCTTCCGTCATGCCGACATGGGCCATCTCGGGGTCCGTGTAGGTGACCCACGGCAGGGCCTCGAGGTTCACCTTCGACGGCATCCTGAGCAGGACGTTCCGGATCGCGACGCCGGCGTGATAATTCGCCAGATGGGTGAACTGGAACCCGCCCGCGCAGTCGCCGATGGCGTAGACCTTCGGATTGGTCGTCCGGAGCCGCGCGTCGACCTCGATGCCCTGGCGGCCGAACTCGACGCCGGCGGCCTCGAGCCCCATGCCGTCGATGTTGGGGACGCGGCCGGCGGCGACCAGCAGGTGGCTACCCTCGATCTCGCGGGTCTCGCCGTCCTTCTCGTAGGCGATGGCGACGCGCCCCGCCCCGCCCGATACGCTCTTCACGGAAACCCGCTCGAGAAGCTCGACGCCATCGTCGACCAAGCCCTGCCTGACGACCGCGACCAGCTCCGGGTCGTCCTTCGGCAGGATCGGCCCCATGTCGACGATCGTCACCCGGCTGCCGAGCCGCCGGTGCGCCTGCGCCATCTCGGAGCCGATCGGACCGCCGCCGATGACGAGCAGATGTCCGGGCCGCGCGGTGTTGTCGAAAAGGGTCTCGTTGGTGAAGTAGGGCGCCGTGTCGAGGCCCGGGATCGGCGGCACGGCCGCCCGGCTCCCGGTCGCGACCACGAAGCGGCGCGCCCGGATCGTGCGGCTTCCGGCCTCGACCGTGTCGCGCCCCGTGAAGCGGGCGCGCGCCGCGATCACGTCGACGCCGAAGCCCGCGTAGCGCTCGACCGAGTCGTTGGGTTCGATGGTCGCGATCACGTCCTTGACATGCCGGTTGACGGCGGCGAAATCGACCTCGGGATCGACCGCCCCGACGCCGAAACGGTCCGCGTGGCGCATGGCGTGCGCCGCGTGCCCCGCGGCGAGCAGCGCCTTCGACGGCACGCAGCCGAAGTTGAGGCAGTCGCCGCCCATCCTGTGGTCCTCGATCAGCGCCACCCTGGCGCCCATGTGGCTCGCGCCGTAGGCCGTGGACAATCCGCCGGAACCGGCGCCGATCACGCAGACGTCAAACCGCTCGTCGGCCATGGCGGTCTCCCGGTCGTGTCGGAAAGGAACGTGGAAGGGATGTCATGGGGCCGCGTCGCCTCCCCGGCGCGCCCTGATCTTCTTCACCACGACGGGCGCCAGCGAGATCGCGGCAAGCCCGGCCAGGCCGACGACGATCTCCGTGCTGACCGCGTCGGCGATCGAGAACTCTCCGTCTTCGGCGAGCACTTCGCCCAGGCCGTCGCCGATGACGGCGTAGACGGCCGTCCCCGGGACGATGCCGATGAACGTGGTGACGACGTACATCCGCGTCCTCACGCCCAGGAACGCCGGCACGAGATTGACCACCCAGAAGGGGAACGCGGGCAGCAGGCGGAGGAACAGGAGATAGCTGAACTCGTCCTCGCGGAAGCCCTGCTCCATGCGCCCGGCATAGGGCTTGACCCGCTCCCAGAGCGCTTCGCCGAAGGATGTCTTCGCCACCAGGAAGACCGCCGTCGCCCCCGCCGTCGCCGCGACGACCGTGAAGGCGGCGCCGAGGAACCAGCCGAACAGGAAACCGCCCAGCAACGTGAACAACGACGCGGCCGGAAAGGAGATCCCGGTCAGAAACGCATAGGCGAGGATGTAGACCGCGACGGCGGCCGGGAAGTTGGCGGCGACGAAGTCCCGGAGATCGGCGTGGTTCCTCCGCAGCGCCTCGTAGGAGACGTGCTCGTGGCTCCCGGTCGCGAAGAACGCGATCAGCAGCCCGGCCACGACCGCCAGCGGCGCCAGCCGCCTGACGCCGCCGCGCTTCTTGCCGTTCATGCCCTGCTCCCGGTTCACCCGCGTGCCGCCGCTTTCCGCCTCCGGGGGCGAACGCCCCGTCACGCCGGAGTCTATGGGGCGCGCCCGCGACCGCAAGAACCTCTCATAAATCGTTTGTGAAGAAAGGTGACGCCGTATCGCGTCGTTGACACCCTCCGGCCCGTCACCTATACAGCGCCGCCCCGCGCGGCCCGCCATGCCGCGCGGGAGGACCCGCGGAGAACCGACGGTGAAGCGCACCTTTCAGCCCAGCCGGATCGTCCGGAAGCGCCGGCACGGTTTCCGCGCCCGCATGAAGACCGTGGCCGGCCGGCGTGTGCTCGCGCGTCGGCGCGCCAAGGGTCGCAAGCGCCTGTCAGCCTGAGTTTCATGCCCGGTGCCGTCGCGCGCCTGAAGCGGAGGCGTGACTACCTTCGCGTCGCCGCGGCGCGGCGCAAGACCGCGACGGCCGGCATGGTCGTGCAAGCCTGTCCGCGCGGCGACGACGGCGACGGCGTCCGCGTCGGATTCACGGCGAGCCGCAAAGTCGGCAACGCCGTCCGCCGCAACCGCGCGCGCAGGCGGCTCAAGGCGCTGGCCGACGAGATTCTCCCGCGCCGGGGCGACCCCGCCACCGACTATGTGTTGATCGCGCGCCGGGCCACGGTCGAACGCGGTTTCGGCGACCTGCGCGGAGACCTCGAGACCGCGCTGGCGCGGCTCGCCGGCCCCGGAAGGACGCGGCCGTGAGCCGTCTCGCCGGCCATGTCGCGCTGGCGCTGATCGCGGTCTACCGCCACGGCGTCTCGCCATTCGCGCCGCCGTCGTGCCGCTATCTGCCGACCTGCTCGGCCTACGCTTCCGAGGCCGTCGCGCGCCATGGGCCGTGGCGCGGCGGCTGGCTGGCGCTGAAGCGCGTGGCGCGTTGCCACCCTCTCGGCGGCCACGGCTACGATCCCGTGCCGGGACGCCATCACGGCCGCGAGCCCGGACGCTAGGGGGCCGCCGTGCAGCCGGAGCAGAAGAACGTCTGGCTCGCCATGGCGATCATCATTCTGATGTTCGTCGCCTGGCAGTTCATCTACGAGCTTCCCCGCATCCAGCAGCAACAGGAGGCGCTCCAGCGCCAGCAGGAGCTGGCCGAAACCGGCGGGGACCCGACCCTGCCCCAGGTCGGCGGCGTCGGGGAGGAGAGCCCGGAGGAGGGGACCGAGGTCGAGCTGACGCGCGAGAAGGCGCTCGCGCTCTCGGACCGCGTCCCGATCGCGACGGAGAGTCTCAGGGGATCGATCGCGCTCACCGGCGGGCGGATCGACGACCTCACCCTGCCGCGTTACAACGCCGAGGTCGAACCCGGCTCGCCGGAAGTGGTCCTTCTCTCGCCGGTCGGCGGACCGAGCCCCTACTTCGCCGAGTTCGGCTGGCTCGCCGACAACAGCGCCGGGATCGCGTTGCCCGACAAGGATACGGTGTGGCGGGCCGACGGCGCGACGCTCGCGCCGGGAAGCCCGGTCACGCTGACATGGGACAACGGCGCCGGGCTGGTCTTCGCCCGGACCTTCGCGCTCGACGACGAGTACATGTTCACCGTCACGCAGTCGGTCGCCAACACGGGCGACGCCTCGGTCGCGCTCCTGCCCTACGGCCGGATCAAGCGCTACGACACCCCGGCCACGCTGGGGTTCTACATCCTCCACGAGGGCCTGATCGGCGTGTTCAACGAGACCCTCGAGGAGGTCGACTACGACGATCTCTCCGACCCCGAGGAGCCGAACGAGATCGCCTACCGGAGCCCCAACGGCTGGATCGGGATCACGGACAAGTACTGGCTGACGGCGCTCATCCCGGACCAGTCCGACCCGTTCGACGGACGCTTCCTGTACCACCTGGGCGGCGGCCGTACCGACACCTACCAGGCGGACTTCTACCGCGGCCCGATCACCGCCGAGCCCGGCGCCACGATCATGGCCGAGGACAGGCTGTTCGCCGGCGCCAAGGTGGTGGTCGAGCTCGACGCTTACGCCGAGAACCTGGGAATCCCGCTGTTCGACCGCGCCGTCGATTTCGGCTGGTTCTATTTCATGACCAAGCCGATCTTCTTCGTGCTGCTCTGGCTCAAGGGCCTCGCCGGCAACTTCGGCGTCGCGATCCTGCTGCTCACCGTCATCATCAAGGTCCTGTTCTTCCCGCTCGCCAACAAGTCCTACAAGGCGATGAGCAGGATGCGGAAGCTCGCGCCCGAGATGAAGGCGTTGCGCGAACGCCACGCCGACGACAAGCAGAAGATGCAGCAGGAAATGATGGCCATGTACAAGCGGGAGAAGGTCAACCCCGCTTCGGGCTGCCTGCCGATCCTGATCCAGATCCCCGTCTTCTTCGCGCTCTACAAGGTGCTGTTCGTCACCATCGAGATGCGCCATGCGCCGTTCTACGGCTGGATCGAGGACCTCTCCGCGCCCGATCCCACGGTCGTCTGGAACCTCTTCGGCCTCCTGCCCTTCGATCCGTCGGGCTTCCTGCCGGGCTTCCTGCTGATCGGCGCCTGGCCGTTCCTGATGGCCTGCACCATGTGGCTGCAGCAGAGGATCAGCCCGCAGCCGCCCGATCCGACCCAGGCGCGGATCTTCATGTTCATGCCGCTGATCTTCCTGTTCATCTTCGCCACGTTCCCGGCGGGACTCGTGATCTACTGGACTTGGAACAACCTACTCTCGATCGCCCAGCAGTGGTTCATCATGAAGAAGGAAGGCGTCGACTAGAGCGGGTCCGGCTTGGCCGGAACCGCTCCGAGGACGCGACCGCGCCATGTCTGACGAGCCCGACGTCCCCGGCGCGGGGCGGCTGCTGTTCGCGCGGCCATGCCGCTTCGTCGCCGCCGCGCCGACGCCCCATGCCCTGCCGGCGCCGGACCTGCCGGAAGTCGCCTTCGCGGGCCGCTCGAACGCCGGCAAGTCCTCCCTCATCAACGCTCTCACGGGTCGCGGGGCTCTCGCGCGCGCCTCGAAGACGCCGGGCCGGACCCGATCGGTCAACGTCTTCGATCTCGGCGGCAGGCTCCGCCTGATCGACCTGCCCGGCTACGGCTACGCCAGGGCGGGCCGGGTCGAGGTCGCGGCCTGGGCGCGCACGGTGGAGGCCTTTCTCGCGCACCGCGGCGCGCTGCGCCGGGTCTGCCTGCTGCTCGACGCCAGACGCGGACCGACCGACAACGACCGGCGGGCCTGCGACCGCCTCGACAGGGTCGGCATGACCTACCAGCTCGTCCTGACGAAAGCCGACAAGGTGAAGCCGTCCGGACTGCCCGCGATCATCGACAGGACCCGCGCCGAACTCGGCGGCGGGCCCGCCGCCTTTCCACGCATCCTGGCGACCAGCAGCCGGACCGGAGACGGCGTGGCCGGTCTGCGCGACGAACTGGCCGCCTTGGCGGCGCCCGAGCCCGTGACATAAGGTGCGGCCATGGACAAACGCGACATCGCCGGCAGGAACATCGGCGTCACCAAGCACTGGCTCCGCACCGCCCAGACCCTGGCCGAGGCCCTGCCCTACCTGCGCCAGTTTTCGGACCACACCTTCGTCATCAAGTACGGCGGGCACGCCATGGGCGACGACAAGCTCGCCCGCGATTTCGCCCGCGACATCGTCCTCATCAAGCAGGTCGGCATCAATCCGATCGTCGTGCACGGCGGCGGCCCGCAGATCGGCGCCATGCTCTCGCGCATGAACATCCAGTCGGAGTTCGTCGACGGGCTGCGCGTGACCGACCGGGAGTCCGTCGACATCGTCGAGATGGTGCTCGCCGGGTCGATCAACAAGCAGATCGTCACGGCCATCAACGGGGAAGGCGGCCGCGCCATCGGCATCTCGGGCAAGGACGGCCGCCTGATCGAGGCGCGCAAGCTGCGCCGGGCCAAACGCGATCCGGATTCCAACATCGAGAAGATTCTCGACCTCGGTTTCGTCGGCGAACCGCGCAAGGTCAACGCCGACATCTTCCGCATCTTCGAGAACTCGGACGCGATTCCCGTGATCGCCCCGATCGGCGTCGGCGACGCCGGCGAGACTTACAACATCAACGCCGACTCCGCCGCGGGGGCGATTGCCGAGGCGGTCGGCGCCTCCAAGCTCCTGATGCTGACCGACATCGCCGGCGTGATGAACGGCGCGGGCCTGCTGATCTCGCAGATGAGCAGGGACGAGGCCAGGGGGCTCTTCCGCACCGGCGCCGTCACGGGCGGCATGATCCCGAAGCTGGAGACCTGCCTGAAGGCGCTCGACAACGGCGTCGGCGCCGCCCACGTGCTCGACGGCCGCATCCCCCACGTGCTGCTGCTGGAGCTGTTCACCGCCGACGGCACCGGCACCAAGATCGACGCGTGACGAGAGACCTCGACAGGCTGGCGGCGACCGAGGCCTGGATCTTCGATCTCGACAACACGCTCTACGCCGCGCGCCATAGCCTGTTCGACCGGGTCGAGGCCCGCATCACCGACTATGTCGCCGCCTTCCTCGGGCTGGCCCGCGACGAAGCGCGGGCCGTGCAGAAACGGTACTTCCGGGATCACGGCACGACGCTCAACGGGTTGGTGACGCTGCACGAATGCAGGCCCGAGGACTTCCTCGCCTACGTGCACGACATCGACTATTCGCCGATCCCCGCCGATCCCGACCTCGACCGCGCGCTTCACGCCCTGCCCGGCCGCAAGCTGATCTTCACCAACGGCGACACGCCGCACGCGGAGCGCGTCATGGAGCGACTCGGGGTGTCGCGCCACTTCGAGGCGGTGTTCGACATCGTCGCCTCCGGCTACATCCCGAAGCCCGAGCCCGCGGTCTACGACGCCCTGGTCGAACGGCACGGGATCGACCCGGCGCGCGCCGTGCTCTTCGAGGACATCGCCCGGAACCTGAAGCCCGCCAAGGACCTCGGCATGGCGACGGTCTGGATCGAGAGCGACAGCGCCTACGCCAGGGCGGGCGCCGACGACGGCCACATCGACCACCGCGCCGGGGAACTGACGCCCTGGTTGGCCGGCTTGGGCGCCCGCTTCCAGGGAGCCCGACCCGAGCGCCCACCGCGCCGACGACGCGGCCGTGACGGCCGGCCGGAACGGCGCCGGGAGAGTTGACAAGCGGCGGCCCCGCGCTATCAGTGCGCGCCGCCCGGGCCTCGGAGGAACTGTCCCATGTCCGACGATCTCCGCGCCGCGATCGACGCCGCCTGGGAGGACCGGGCCGGTATCGGCGCCGGCGCCCGCGGCGCGGTCCGCGAGGCCGTCTTCGAGGCGCTCGCCCTGCTCGACGCCGGCGAGCGGCGCGTGGCCGAGCCCGGAGAGGACGGCTGGGTCGTCAACGAGTGGCTCAAGAAGGCGGTGCTCCTGAGCTTCCGCCTGACGCCCACCAAGGTCATCCCCGGCGCGCCGGGCGCGAACGCGAGCTGGTACGACAAGGTCGACAACAAGTTCGAGGGCTGGGACGAGGCGCGCTTCGAGGCCGCCGGGTTCCGGGCCGTGCCGCACGCCATCGTGCGCCGCGGCGCCCACATCGCGCCGGGGGTGGTGCTCATGCCGTGTTTCGTCAACATCGGCGGCTTCGTCGACTCCGGCGCCATGATCGACACATGGGCCACGGTCGGGAGCTGCGCACAGGTCGGCAGGAACTGCCACATCTCCGGGGGCGCGGGCCTCGGCGGCGTGCTGGAGCCCCTGCAGGCCTCGCCGGTCATCGTCGAGGACAACTGCTTCATCGGCGCGCGCAGCGAGGTCGTCGAGGGCGTGATCGTCGAGGAAGGCTCGGTGATCTCCATGGGCGTCTTCATCGGCGCATCGACCAGGATCGTCGACCGCGAGACCGGCGAGGTTCACCGGGGCCGCGTGCCGGCCTATTCGGTCGTCGTGCCGGGATCGCTGCCGCCGAGGGAGCCGGGCGGCCCGTCGCTCTCCTGCGCGGTCGTCATCAAGCGCGTGGACGCGCGGACCCGCGCCAAGACGTCGATCAACGAGCTGCTGCGCGACTGATGCCGCCCGCCATCGATCCGGTCGAGCTGGCGGTCGCCCTGATGCGGCGGCCCAGCGTCACGCCCGCCGACGCCGGCGCGCTCGACGTGCTCCAGGATGCGCTGGAGGGGATCGGCTTCGCCTGCCACCGCCTGCCCTTCGCCGAGGAGGGCGCGGACGAGGTCGACAACCTCTACGCCCGGCGCGGCGGGGAAGGCCGCAACTTCTGCTTCGCCGGCCACACCGACGTGGTCCCGCCCGGCGATATCGCGGCGTGGTCCGTCGATCCCTTCGAGGCGGTCGTGAAGGACGGCATGCTGATCGGGCGCGGCGCCTGCGACATGAAGGGCGCGATCGCCTGCTTCGTCGCCGCCGCCGAGCGCTTCGCCGCGTCCCGCGAGGGCGGGCACAACAGCATCAGCCTGCTGATCACCGGCGACGAGGAGGGCCCCGCCGTCAACGGCACGAGAAAGGTGCTGGCCTGGCTGGAGGAGCGCGGGGAGAAGCTCGACGCCTGCCTCGTGGGCGAACCGACCAATCCGACCGCGCTCGGCGAGACGATCAAGGTGGGCCGGCGCGGCTCGATGAACGCGCGCGTCACGGTGCATGGCGCGCAGGGACATTCGGCCTACCCCGATCTGGCCGACAACCCGATCGACCGTCTGGTCGCCATTCTCCACAAGCTCGCCACCACGCCGCTCGACGGGGGAAGCGAGCGCTTCCAGCCCTCGACGCTGGCCGTCACCACCGTGGACGTCGGCAATCCCGCGACCAACGTGATTCCGGCCAGGGCCAGCGCCGGCCTCAACATCCGGTTCAACGACCGCCATTCCGGCGCCTCGCTCACCGACCGGCTGCGGGCGGTCTGCGACGAGGCCGGCGGCGAGGTGGAGCTGGCCGTCTCCGTCTCGGGAGAGGCGTTCCTGCGCGAACCCGACGAGTTCGCCGCGATCGTGGCCGACGCCGCCGAGGCGGTCCTGGGCGTCAGGCCCGAATACAGCACGGCCGGCGGCACCTCGGACGCGCGGTTCATCAAGGACCATTGCCCCGTCGCCGAGTTCGGCCTGATCGGCCGGACCATGCACAAGGTCGACGAGCGGATCGCCGTCGCCGAGCTCTACCGCCTGACCGACGTCTACCGGGCCGTGCTCGAACGGTATTTCGCCGCGTGAACGCGGGCGTCGCGGAGATCGTCTCGTCTCTCTACGGGGCTTGGCGTCTGCTTCGCCTCGACCCCGCCGCGATGACGTATTTCAACGTCACCATCGGTGGGTTCTTCCGCTCGTTCCTCGCCGCGGTCCTGAGCCTGCCCTACTTCCTGCTCTCGCTGCTCTGGCCGGCCTCCGCCGTGGAAGGAGAGATGGCGCGGTCGGCCGAACCGGTCGCGGCTCTGGCCGGCTACGCCCTGAGCTGGATCGTCTTTCCGGCCGTCGCGGCGTTCCTCGCGCGCCTGTTCGAGCTGACCCGGAGCTATGTCGGCTTCATCATCGCGTTCAACTGGGCGAACGCGCTCGTCGCCCAGCCCCTGCTGGCGCTGCAGCTCATGGTCCACGGCGGCCTTCTGAGCCCGGAGGTCTTCGGCATGCTGCAGCTGCCCGTCGTCTTTTTCGTTCTCTGGTACGGCTGGGCCGTCGCGCGCATCGCGCTGGGCGCCAGTCCATGGCTCGCGGGCGCCCTGATCGCGATCGCCAAGATGATCGACGTGGCGCTCTTCGCGACGCTCATCCGGCCGGTCGCCTGACCGCCCGCGCGCCCGGCCGCCTCGGAAGCGCGACACGACACGAACACCGCCGCCCATGAATCCGGTCGCCCGGGCCGTGAACCGGGCCGGGCGGACAACGCGGCCCCGGCCGAACCCGACCCGTCCAGACGGTCGCCGCCACCGCCGCCGAGCGCCGCCTCGACATTCGCCGCCGCGAGGTCCAGGGACAGCGCACCGTCCGCCGCCGCGAGCGCCACGTCGAAGCCCGCCCCGCCGCCGCCGTTACCCCGGTTGCGGCCCGGCGCGTCCGGGTTGTGCGAATGGCCCGGATGACCGCCATAGTCGGAATCACCAACAACACTGTCTAGATCATGCCGCTCCTTATGAGCCTTCATGCCATCGCTATCATCTTGTTCAGCATCGCTATCATTTTCTTCAGCCTCACCAAGCCCACGGAGCGCCTCATCTACCACAGATGATTTGCTCTGTTAGCTTGTCGGTGCTGGCCTCGTTGGCCTCATAGGTCACGGTCTGACATCGCGCCGCCACCGGTGAGTCTGAGAGCATTGGGTGGACCGAAAAATCACTTAGAGCATCGAGCTGTTCTGCTAAAGAATCACGAATTCCTTTCAATTCATTCTTCTTTTCGTTACCCGACAAATTGAGATCGGACACACCATCGACGGAGATAGGATCCTGAAGTATTCCAGTAACACCGGTCAAGCCGAGGGCGTCCAAGACAGCGTTTGCGATATTGCCAATAAAGCCAGACCATCCCGTACCTTCACCAGGGGTGTTGGGTGGTTTTCCCACTGTGGACATTGTTTTCTCTTTTACGCCAATTCGTCGACGGACCGAACGACACGTTCACCGAGCCAATTGGCTCAAATGGGCGACCGCCACACGATCTTGCCTCCCCGGAGCTCGGTTGTTTCACGTCCACGAAACGAGTCCAAGCACACAACGTCGTCTCCCATGCCGACAAGGCTCACTCCTCTTCGAGACCGCACAAGCGCCTGTAGGCGTCCATCCCCCCGCCCTCGAACATCTCCCGATCCGCGACATCGCAGGGCGTCTCGCCATGAATGTCCCGCGCCTCGACGTTCGCCCCGGCCTCGATCAGCGCGGCGATCACGGCGGGGTTGTCGCCAAAGGCCGCCGCGACGTGCAGCGGTGTCCAGTCGCCCACGATGCGCGCGTTGACATCGGCCCCGGCCGCGGCCAGCGCGGCGACCGCTCCGGGGCTGTTTTGGCCGCCTCCGGGCGTCACCGTGTGATATATTGGTGTCCATTCCTTATCGTTGCGCGCCTCGACATCGGCCCCGGCTTCCGCAAGCGCCGCGACCACGCCGGGGTTGTTGTTGCGTGCTGCTCGGTGTAGCGGAGTCGCTTCATCCACATCACGCGCCTCGACATCGGCCCCGGCCTCCACAAGCGCAGCGACCATGCCGGGGTTGTTGTCGCGTGCTGCTTGGTGTAGCGGCGTCTGTCCATGCATGTCGCGCGCCCCGATGTCGGCCCCCACCTCCGTGAGCGCGGCTACCATGGCAGGATTCTCGTTGTCCGCCGCCGCCCAGTGCAGCGGCGTCCGTTCACGCATGGTGCGCGCCTCGATGTCGGCCCCGGCCTCCACGAGTGTGGCGATCATGACAGGATTATCGTTGTCCGCCGCCGCCCAGTGCAGCGGAGTCGCTTCATCCACATCACGCGCTCCGATGCCGGCCCCGGCCTCCACGAGCGCGACGACCGTGGCGGGATCGGTCGCATATTGTGCCGCCCAGTGCAGCGGCGCCTTTTCATGCATGTCGCGCGCGTCGACATCGGCCCCGGCTTCCACGAGCGCGGCGACCACGCCGGGGTTATTGTAGCGCGCCGCCCGATGTAGCGGCGTCCGTTCATTCTTGTCGCGCGCCCCGATGTCGGCCCCCACCTCCGTGAGCGCGGCGATCGTGGCAGGATCGACTGCATACCGTGCCGCCCAATGCAGCGGCGTCCGTTCATTCTTGTCGCGCGCGTCGACATCGGCCCCGGCTTCCACGAGCGCGGCGACCACGCCGGGGTTATTGTAGCGCGCCGCCCGATGTAGCGGCGTCCGTTCATTCTTGTCGCGCGCCCCGATGTCGGCCCCGGCCTCCACGAGCGCGGCGATCGTGGCAGGATCGACTGCATGCCGTGCCGCCCAATGCAGCGGCGTCCGTTCATTCTTGTCGCGCGCCCCGATGTCGGCCCCGGCCTCCACGAGTGTGGCGACCGCCGCAGAACTACCGTTGGCCGCCGCCAAGTGCAGCGGTGTAGCTTTATATGCGTTGCGCGCCTCAAGATCCGCTCCCGCCTCGACGAACGCGGCGATCACGGCAGGGTTCTCGTTGAAGCCCGCCGCGCCATGCAGGGGTGTCCATTCCTCTGCGTCCCGAGCGCCGACATCGGCCCCGGCGTCGATCAGCGCATGGATCACGGCGGGGTTGTCGTTGCCCGCCGCGAAATGCAAGGGTGTCCATTCCTCTGCGTCCCGAGCGCCGACATCGGCCCCGGCGTCGATCAGCGCATGGATCACGGCGGGGTAGGTGGTGTATCTTGCCGCCCAGTGCAGGGGCGTTTTACCGTGTTCCCCGCCCTTGGCGTCAACGCCATGCGCCGCGACGCAGGCGCGCAAGCGTTCTTCGGTCACCGTGCTCCAGAAGCCCACCGCGACCACCGACAGGCTGCCGCCATAGCCGTAACAGTCGGCCGCCCCGGACGGGGACGCGGCCAGCGCCAACGCCAGCAGAGCGATGCCGCCGGCGAGACGGTTACGGGGTTTCATAAAGGCTGGCGCACGTCCCGGCATCCAGATCCTCACGGTCGTCGGTGCGTCGCGCGGGAGGCTACCGGCGGCGATGGAGGCGTTCAACCCCCTTGTCCCGGCTCAGCTTGCTCGAATCCGGCGCGCGCCGTCGGCGAACGCCAGGGTCTCCACCCGGCGCGACGCCGTGAACCGATCCCGCGGGACGACCCGATCCGCAAGAGCCGAGGCCGCCGCGTCCGGGTTCGCCGGGTCGGCGATCCCCACCACCAAGTCCCGGACCGTCGCCCCGTCCACGTCGCCGCCTCGAACACGAGGTTCCCGAGGCCGACGCCCGCGCCGAACAACAGGACATCGTCGCCCGAGCCGCCGTGGAGTCAGTCGCGGCCCGATCCGCGTCCCGTGAGTCGAACGCCTCGTCGCAACTGTCGTGCTCGACCGCGACAAGACGGGCGACCCGCGGAGGCCGTTCGGCCGGCGCATCGGGGAGGCTCCTTCAAGGAAGCCCGTTCATCTTGTGACATGCGCTCCGAAGCGACCGCTGAAGCCTTTGGAGGACAGTCTCTGACGTGCGTTTTCGACCGCCGCTTCCGGAAACTCATTCGCATACTTCGGAACAAGGTATTCCGCGGTGAGTTCGCACAATCCCCTGTCCGCCAACAGCTCGAACCCTTCGGTCGCCGGACCGACCGCCCAATCGACCAGACATTGTCGAACACCCTTGTTGGCCAGCTTTTGCCTCGTCCTGCTGGCCTTGGTCGTTCGCTCGTTCTTTTCCGTCAAAAGCTCTTCATAAGCGTTCAACACCTCGTAGAAGTCACGTTCAAGCGAACCATCAAGATCCATGCCTTCCAGCGAGACGAGGCGGCGAAAGGCCGCGTCTCGAATGTCCTCGCGCCCTCTTGCGCGAGCATTCTTCATGAGGTTTCCGAGCGCCTTGGCGTCTGTCGGTCTCTCGATTTTCTCCGTGTCCATCGTACCCTGCCCCTATGCCGTCCCTCGCCTTTCCTCGCGGGGGGTGCAGCCGAAGTGCTCGCGGTAGCGACGGCTGAAGTGGGAGGCCGAGACGAACCCGGCGGCCAGCGCGATCGAGAGGATCGAGGCCGAGCCTTGCATCAGCATCAGGCGGGCATGGTGGAGCCGGAGCTCCCGGTAGTAGCGCGAGGGCGTGCGGCCGAGGCGTTTCTTGAACAGGCGTTCGAGCTGGCGGGTCGAGAGCCCGACCGCCCCGGCGATCGCCGGCAGCGGCAGCGGCTCCTCGAGGTTCGCCTCCATCTCGCCGATGGCCGCCAGCAGCTTGGGATCGCTCACCCCGACCCGCGACTGCAGCGCCATGCGCTGGTGGTCGTGGGACTCGCGGATACGCTCGTGGATGAACTGCTCGGAGACCTTGCCGGCCAGCTCCGCGCCGTGCCGCGTCGTGATCAGGTGGAGCATGAGGTCGAGAGCCGCGGTGCCGCCCGAACAGGTGATGCGGTTGCGGTCGATCTCGAAAATGTCGTCGGTGACATCGAGCTCCGGGTGCTCCTCGACGAAGCTCTCCAGGTCCTCCCAGTGGATCGTGCAGCGATAGCCGCCCAAGAGGCCGGCGCGCGCCAGAAGGTGCGCCCCCGTGCACAGACTGCCCACCGCTCCGCCTTGGCGCGCGATTCTGCGCAGCCAGGCCATGGTGGCGCGGTCGTCGAAACGGCGGGCGTCGACGCCCGCGCAGACCAGGAGCGTGTCGCAGCTCGCGACGGTTTCGATGTCGTGCTGGGCGACCACCTGGAGGCCGTTGCTCGCGCGCACCGGCTCGCCGTCGCGCGACACCACCTGCCATTCGTAGAGGTCGGCGCCGCTCATGCGGTTGGCCGAGCGCAACGGCTCGACGGCGGCGGTGAACGCCATCATCGAGAAATTCGGCACCAGAAGGAACGTGAAGATTCCGGGCGCCGCCATGGGAACCCCTCTCGATCTGTCGATCGACGACATCACAATGTCGCAATCCGTCAAAATGTCAATCGGCCGCCAGCGCCTTCAGGCAGCCGGGCCTGACGCGGGCTCGGGGTCCCCGGCGTCGAGCCGCACGATGGCCGGCGCCGTCGTCCCGCCACGGATCTCGCCGAAGTAAACGGTCATGTGCGGGAACGGGATTTCGATGCCGGCCTCGTCGAAGCGCAGCTTGATCAGCCGCAGATACTCGCGCCGGACTCCCCACTGGAAGCCCGCCGGCGTTTTGATCCGCACGCGGACCGTCACGGACGAGTCGCCCAGGGCGTTGACGCCCAGCACCTCGAGATCGCCCGAGAGCCGCTCGGCCAAGTCGGGATTCCCGCGCGCCTCGGCGTCGACCTCGCGGATGACCTCGATCACCTTGTCGGTGTTCTCCCGATAGGCGACGCCGATGTCGATCACCGCGTAGCCGAAATCGCGCATCATGTTGGTGAGCGTCGCGATCTCGCCGAACGGCACGGTGTGCACATAGCCGTCGATGTCGCGCAGCCTCACCGTGCGGATGGAAATGCTCTCGACGCCGCCCATCTTGCCGCCGGCGTCGATCCAGTCGCCGACCGAGAACTGGTCCTCGAAAAGGATGAAGGCGCCGGTGATGACGTCCTTCACGAGCGTCTGGGCGCCGAAGCCGATGGCCAGGCCGATGACGCCGGCGCCGGCCAGTAGCGGAGCGATGTCGAGCCCGATCTCGGCCAGAATGGTGATCGTGGCGATGACGCCGACCGCCACCATGAGTCCGTTGCGGACCAGCGGCAGCAGTGTCGAGAGCCTGGGACTCAGGGCGTCTTCCTCGCGGCGCCGGAGATAGCTCGAGATCGCGCCGTCGCCCAGCTCCCAGACCGCGACCGCGACCGCGGCGATGATGACGACCGCGGCGAGACGGCCAAGCACCTCGAGACCCGACGGCGATGTCGCCAGAGAGACGGCCTCGACGCCCCAGGCCTCCAGGGCCACGGCGAGCGCGGAGAGCCATACGACGGCGTTGAGCAGCCAGCCGGCCAGCGAGACGTAACGGCCGGTGCGGCGCTCCAGGCCGGGAAAGCGATCGGACAGGTCGCCGCCGACCCTGAACAGACGGCCGAGAAGCCGTCCGGCCAGCGCGGAGACGAGGAGCGCGCCGAACACCGCGACGCCGGTGGTCGCGAAGCCCCGGAGAAGAAAGGCGAAGCCGTCCCCGACGCGGAGCGCCCAGACCGCGAACAGCACCGCCACCGCGACCATGGCCAGGACATGCCAGATGTCGGCGAGCCGGTGGCGCGCCATACGTCCCCCGCCGCCGGCCGGATGAGCGCGAATCCAGGCCGCCGTCGCCTCGCGGCACTGCAGGATGACGATGACGGCCATCAGGGTCAGCGCGAGCCCCACCGCACGCTGCAGAAGCGCCACGCCGGAACCGGGCGCCCCCAGGGTCGCGAGAAGGTCCGTCGCCAGAAAACCGTATATGCCGACCGTGGCGAAGCGGCGGAACCAGACCGTCAGATACGCGGCCTGGCGATCGTCGATCGGAAGCGCGCGAACCTGCGGCGAGAGCGGCGCGAGGATCGTGCGCACGGCCGAGACCGCGATTTGCGTCAGCGCGACGGCGTTGACGGCGGCGGCGGACACCGTGCGTGACAGATCGTCGTGGGCGACCGCCAGCATCGTCGGATAGGCGACGGCCGCGAAAGCCGCGACCGGAACGGCGCGAAGCGCAAGCCCGCCCAACGCGATCAGCGGCCGCTCCATCCAGCTGGCCGCGTCGCGTTCCCGCAGCGTCTCGAGGCGCCGCGCCGTCAGGCGGCCGACCAGAAGCATGGCCGCGATACCGCAGCCCAGCGAAAGCGCGACCTGCCACAACGTCTGGAGCCAGAGCGCCCGGAGGTCGCCGTCGGACGCCTGCCCGGCGAGCCACGCCGTCACGGCGCCGCCGTCGCCGAGCTCGTGGATCAGGTCGCTCAGGCCCCGTTCCAGGGCGCCGGTCTCTCCGGCGGCGGCGCCATCGGGCGGCGGCGCCATCTCCCGCCGCGTCTGGGCGAGCGCCTTCAGGCCGTCGATGAAGGACCGCCGTTCCTCGTCGCTTTCCAGAGTTGCGATCAGGCTGTCGATCCGCTCCGCGTCGAGCGCGGCCCGCGGGTCCCCGGCCCCGTCCTGCGGGAACGCCGCCGTCGGCCCCGCCGCGACGACGAGGGCGACCGCCAGCGCAGGAAGCGTCCCGCGGGCGGCCCGCAACAACGTCCGGCGCCTCATCATGATGCGGGCGGGATCGAGGAGGCGTGAGACGATGACATGGCGGCGGGATGTCACCATAGCGTCCCCCGCGAGGCAAGCGGCGGCCCGTCGCGCCGTCGGCGGGACCTCCCGGCTTTTTGCCCCTTCACAGCGCCGCGCCCCATCGCCTATAAGGCGGCGTACTGGGGGATCGCGGGAGCGAAGGTTCATGGCCGAAGTGATTTCAGACTGGCAGCGGGCGGACGACGCCCATCTGCGCACCTACAAGGGCGTCATGCGCCTGACCGTGGCGGCCGCGGCCGGGATCGCCATTCTCCTGGTCCTGATGGCCTCGGCCCTGCTCTAGCGAAAGCCGATTCCCAGGTCACGGCCGGACAGGATCGTCTCGGGCGGCCAGACCGGCGCGGACCGGGCGGCGCTCGATGTCGCGCTCGATCTCGGGATCGAGGCCGGCGGCTGGTGCCCCAGGGGCAGGGGGGCCGAGGACGGCGCGATCGACGCGCGCTATCCACTCGCCGAAACGCCCCGGCGCAAAGCCATCCAGCGCACCGAATGGAACGTGCGCGACAGCGACGGCACCCTGATCGTCGCCCGCCCGCCCCTGACGGGCGGCACGGCCGCGACCGAGCGTATCGCGCGGATGCGCGGGAAGCCGTGCTTGGTGATCCATCCCGACGCCGCCGCCGCGGTGGCGCTCGTCATGTCCTGGCTCGAAGACCACGGTATCGCGGTGCTCAACGTCGCGGGCCCGCGGCAAAGCTCGGGGGACGACCCCTACGGCGCGGCCGACCGCCTGCTGCGCGACCTGCTCGACGGCCGCTGACATCGCGTCCGACCGGCGGTCTCCCTCCCGGCCGTGGCGGGGCGGCGGGCGCCCGCGGATACCGGGACCGCCGCCGCTCACGGACAGGGATAGGTGTAGCGTTTGTGGATCTCCTCGATGCCAGCGCACAGGTCGTCGTCCAGTTCGATATCGACGCTCGCGAGGTCGGCCATGAGCTGCTCCATGGTCGTCGCGCCCATGATCGTCGACGTCATGAACGGCTGGCGGTTGCACCAGGCGAGCGCCATGACGCCGGGGTCGAGACCGTGCTCGCGGGCGAGCTCGACATAGGCGCGGGTCGCCGGTCCGGCGTTGGGCGGACCCAGGTAGCGGCGGTTGTCGGGATGAAGGGTCATGCGCGCGCCGGCCGGCCGGACGCCGCCGAGATACTTGCCCGAGAGCGCGCCGGCGGCCATCGGAGCGTAGGCCAGCAACCCCACCTGCTCGCGCATGGCGATCTCGGCGCAGCCGGCCTCGAAACTGCGATTGAGCAAACTGTAGGGGTTCTGGTTCGAGACGATGCGCGGCAGGCCCATCGTCTCGGAGAAATGGATCAGCTTCATCGTGCCCCAAGGCGTCTCGTTCGAGACGCCGATGTGCCGCACCTTGCCCTCGGTCACGAGGTCGGCCAGGGCGCCGAGCGTGTCCTCCAGCGGAACCGAATCGTCGGTTTCGGGATGCTGGTAGCCGAGCTGGCCGAAATAGTTGGTTTCGCGGTCGGGCCAGTGGAGCTGGTAGAGATCGACGTAGTCGGTCCGCAGCCGTCCGAGGCTCCCCTCGATGGCCCGGTCGATGTGCCACTTGTCGAGCCGGGGCTTGCCGTCGCGGATGTGGCGCAGGTGCTCGCCGGGCCCGGCCACCTTCGTCGCCACGACCGCCTTGTCGCGATTGCCGCGCGCCTTCATCCAGGCGCCGATGACCTCCTCGCTGCGGCCATAGGTCTCCGCGCCGACCGGCACCGCATACATTTCGGCGGTGTCGATGAAATTCACGCCTCGGTCGAACGCCGCGTCCATCTGTTCGTGGCCCTCGGCTTCGGTGTTGCGCGATCCCCAGTTCATGCTGCCCAAGCAGAGCAGGCTGACGTCGATCCCGGTGCGTCCGAGCCGGCGATACTTCATGGCGCCCCCCAACCGTTTCCCCACGCCGGCCCGAAGGCGGCCGCGGCGCGGCTCCTGATAGCCTGAAGGCGGTTCGAATCAAAGCGTCGGAGCGGGCCGCTTGTTGGCCGGCCGGCGCGCCGATAGTCTCCGCGCCATGGCCAATCCGACCGTCACCCCGGATCTGCGTCTGCACCGCAACTGGCGCTGCGACCGGCGCGTTGGCTACGGCCCCGCCCAGCGCGGCGTCGTCGACCGGAAGAGCCGCGAGGCGGCGTGGAACGCCATCGCCTCGTGGCCCGGCTACGCGCCGACCCCGCTCGTCGAACTGCCCGGCCTCGCCGCCAGGCTCGGCGTCGGCCGGCTGCGCATCAAGCACGAGGGCAAGCGGTTCGCGCTGAAGAGCTTCAAGGCCCTGGGCGGCGCCTACGGCGTCATGCGCATCCTCGAGCGCGAGACCGGCGAGGCTGTCGCGGACATCGTGGCGGGGCGCGCCAGGGAGAAGGCCGCCGGCGTCACCGTCTGCTGCGCCACCGACGGCAACCACGGCCGCGCCGTCGCCTGGGGCGCCGGGATCGCCGGCGCGCGCGGCGCGATCTATCTCCACGAGCATGTCAGCCAAGGCCGCGAAGACGCCATCGCCGCCTACGGCGCCGACATCGTCCGCGTCGAGGGAACCTACGACGACTCGGTCCGCCGGGCGGCCGAGGACGCGGCGCGGAACGGCTGGATCGTCGTCTCCGACACGTCGTGGCCCGGCTACGAGGAGATCCCGGCCTGGGTCACGCAGGGCTACACCGTGATTATGGGCGAGGCGATGGAGCAGTTCGGCGGGGATCGTCCCGGCCATATCTTCGCGCAAGCCGGCGTCGGCGGCCTGGCCTGCGCCGCCCTCGCTCCGCTGTGGGAGGACTGGGGCGCGGACCGTCCTCTCGTCACCGTGGTCGAGCCGCACGAGGCCGACTGCCTCTACCAGAGCGCCGTGCAGGGGCGCATGGCCAGCGGCCTGGGCTCGCTCGAGACGGTGATGGCCTGCCTCTCGGCCGGCGAGGCCTCGCCACTGGCCTGGGCGGTCCTGGAGACCGGCGCCGACGCCTTCATCACCATCGCCGACCGCTTCTCGCCCGAGGCGATGCGGATCCTGGCCTCCGGCGACGCCGGCCCGCCCATGGCGGTGGGCGAATCCGGCTGCGCCGGCCTCGCGGGCCTGATGGCGGTCGCCGCCGACCCGCTGGCGCGCGAGGCCCTCGAGCTCGGTCCCGACGCCGACGTGTTCCTGATCGCGAGCGAAGGCGCGACCGATCCCGCGATCTTCGAGGATATCGTCGGCATGACGCCCGGCGAGGTCGGCGAAGACTCGTGAACGGACCGCCCGTGCCGCCGCTCGACCCCCGCCGTTTCGTCCTTGCCTCGGCGCTGTGCCTGATGCTCGCCGGGGCGGCGGCGCCCGCGTCGGCCGCGAGCGAGGCGACGATCATGGCGATCCAGGAGGCTCTCGCCGCCATGGGCTACGACCCCGGCCCGGCCGACGGCGTTCTCGGCTCCAACACCGAACGCGCCATCGAGGCGTTCCAGGCCGAGTTCGGTCACGCGACGACCGGCGAGGCGGGCGAGATCCTGCTCGACCGGATCAACGCCACGGCGGCTGGCGGCGCGGCCTCCCCGGAGCGTCTGCTGGCGCGCGAGGACCTGTTGCGAAGCTACACCCGCGCCGTCCAGCAGGGACTGATCGCGCTGGGCTACGATCCCGGGCCGATCGACGGGGCGGTCGGTCCTCTCACCCGCGCCGCCGTGCGCGCGTTCCAGACGGACCGGCGCCTCGCGCCGACCGGGGAGATATCGAAGCCGCTGCTCGCGGCCGTCAACGACGCCCTGGGCCGATGACCGGAGCGGGCATGACGACGACCGCGCCACGCGGCGACAAGCTCCACGCGCCCGCGGCCGTGCGCAACGGCGAGGCGATTCTCGAAGAGCTCCGGATCTTCCGCCGCGCCGGCATGCGCGTGCTCGAAATCGCCAGCGGGCCGGGCCAGCACGCCGCGCTGTTCGCCGGAGCCCTGCCCGATGTCGCCTGGCGGCCCAGCGATCCCGACCCCCGGATGCGGGCGAGCGAGGCGTCCTGGGGCGCCGGCCTCGCCAACGTCGCGCCGCCCCTCGATCTCGACGTGACGGACAACGCCTGGTGGGAGGCCGTCGAGGACCCCGTCGACCTGATGATCTCGATCAACATGCTCCACTGCACGGCCCGGGAGACGATCGGCGGCCTGATGGCCGGCGCTGGCGCGCTCCTCGATCCCGGAAGCGTCCTTCTGCTCTACGGGCCGTTCGCGTTCAACGGCGTGCACAGCGCCGCCAGCAACCGGAGCTTCGACCGCATGCTGCGGCAGCAGAACCCGTCATGGGGCGTGCGCGACCTCAACGACATCGCGGCGGCCGGCCACGAGCACGGGATGGCGTTCGAACGGTCGATCGACATGCCCGCGAACAACCACATTCTCGTGCTGCGCCGCATCGGGAGAAGATCGCGGCCGATCCGGCCCGAACGGGATGTGCCCGAAGACCGCGGCGCGTGAGGAGGGCCGATCGCGGGGCGCGGCGGCCGGAGGTTCCGGAACGCGCAAAGGGAAGTCGGGAACGGCGGAACCGCCGCATCGTCGTCAAGAGACCGCGGAACTTTGCGCTGGCCACCGCCGGGCGTCGCCGCTATCCCTGAAGCATGCGGGGCGACGTCGATACGGTGCTGGACTTCTGGTTCGGCCGCGAGGGCGATCCGGATTGGGGCGCCATGCGCGAGGACTGGTTCGCCAAGTCCGACCGCTTCGACCGGCGATGCCGCGAGGTCGGTCTGGCGCCGTACGAACGGGCGGCCCGGGGCGAGCTCGGCGGCTGGGCCGAGGAGGCGCGGGGCGCCTTGGCGCTCGTCATCCTGCTCGACCAGTTCCCGCGCAACATGTTCCGCTGCACGCCGCGGATGTACGCCGCCGACGCCAAGGCGCGGGCGGTCGCCGAGCTGATCGACCGGCGCGGATTCAAGGCCCGCTACACCGATGTGCAGAAGCTCTTCGCCGACCTGCCCTTCGAGCACGCCGAGAACGCCGCCGACCAGGAGCGGCATCTCCGGTTCGTCGAGGAGCACTACCATGGTCCGCGGCGCGACCAATGCCTCGTGTCCGCGCGCCGCCACCACGAGATCGTCGCGCGGTTCGGCCGCTTCCCCCACCGCAACGACATCCTCGGCCGGTCCACGACCGAGGAGGAGCGCGAGTTCCTCAAGGAACCGATGTCGTCGTTCTGATCCGTCCTACCCGGCGGCGCGCCCGTCGAGCTTGGCGCGGACCAGTTCGGCGATGGCGAGCGCCGCCGTCAGGCCCGGCGATTCGATGCCGAAGAGGTTGACGAGACCCGGCGCGCCGTGGTCGGCGGGCCCCTCGATGACGAAGTCCGTCGCCGCGCCGCCGGGTCGACGCAGCTTGGGCCGGATGCCCGCGTATCCGGGCCGCAGCGCGCCGTCCGGCAGGGCCGGCCAATAGCGCCGGACGGCCCCGTAGAACGCCTCCGCGCGCGCAGGGTCGACGCCATAGTCGATGGCGTCGACCCACTCGACATCGGGACCGAAGCGGCATCGGCCGGCGAGATCGAGAGTCGCGTGGATCCCCAGCCCGGCCTCCACCGGGACGGGGTAGATCAGGGTGGAGAAGGGCGACGGGCCCGCCAGCGTGTGGTAGCTGCCCTTGGCCATGGCGCGTTCGGGCACGCGGCTCGGGTCGAGCCCGCGGATCGTTCCGGCCAGGGACGGAGCGCCGAGGCCGGCCGCGTTGACCGTCTCGCGCGCGAGCAGCGCGGTGGGCGCCGCGCCGCCGACGCGCAGCACGATCCCGGCGTCGCGGGCCTCGCCCGCCCCGACCGGGGCATGGACCGCCAGCATCGCTCCCGCCGCTTCGGCGTCGCCCAGAAGGGCCAGCATCAGGCCATGGCTGTCGACGATCCCGGTCGAGGGCGAGAACAGCGCGCCCGAGACGTCGAGTTCGGGTTCCCGCGCCCGGACCTCGTCGCGGTCGAGGCGGGCGAGATCGTCGACGCCGTTTCCGGCGGCCCTGGCGTGGAGCCGGGCGAGGACCGCGCGCTCCGCCTCGTCGGTCGCCACGATCAGCTTGCCGAGGCGCTCGAAGGCCACGCCGCGGTCGCGGCAGTAGTCGTAGAGCATCCGCTTGCCGGCCACGCACAATCGCGCCTTCAGGCTGCCGGCGGGATAATAGATGCCCGCGTGGATCACCTCGCTGTTGCGCGACGAGGTCTCCGTTCCGAACGTCTCCAGCGCTTCGAGCACGACCACCTCGCGGCCCGACAAGGCCAGCGCGCGGGCGACCGCGAGGCCGACCGCTCCGGCGCCGACGACGGCGGTTTCGACCGTCTCCATGAAGTTCTCCCGGCGCGCGGCGCGGCTCCCGCGACAACCGGCGCTTTACACGCGCGGCCGGCGGAAAACGCAAGGGCATTCCGAAGGGCCGCGACGCGGGACCGCTCCGGCGCGGGCTTCACGGCGGCCCCTTCGATACGCGCCCCCGCGGAGCGCATCTCGGGGTGAGGGGCGTTTGCGATTCTCCCCTCATCCCGAGGTGGCGCGAAGCGCCGTGTCGAGAGCCCGCCCCGAGCGTGCCGAAGGGGACGGATCCGCTCTATTCCGGCACGGTCTGGACGAGCGTTCCCCTGTCCGGCCCGCAATGGCGGCAATGGCAATCCAGGATGCGCCGGCGCGGCTTGCGCACGAAGGGATGGTCCCTGCCGCAGGCCGCGCACGTCCAGACATAGCGGGCGCGCGCCTCGCGCGAGAGATAGGGAATGTCGTGACGGGCCGTGGGCGGCTCGCCCAGCATCGCCATCGTCGCGCGCCACAGGGGGCCGTGGCGGCACGGCTTGTCATGGCGCCGGTCGGCCAGGATGTGGGCGCACTCGTGCAGGAGCGTGGCGTTGCGGTCTTCCTCGCGTCCGGGCCCGAGGAGCTCCCGGTGGAGGACGATGCGCCGCTCGCGCGGCCAGGCCTTGCCGGCCTGCACCGCGGCGCGGGCGTCGGCCTCGACCGTGCTGGCGAGGCACGCGCGATAGGCCGCGCCGAGGGATTCGGCCCGCGCCAGCCGTTCGGCCACGCCCCACCGGGCGGCGACGGCGGCCACGTTCCCCAGCCTGAACGTTCCGCGGACCGCCGGCGTCACGGGCCGTGCTTCATGAGGTGGCGCGCGATCACGACGTTCTGGATTTCCGTCGCGCCGTCGAGCCACTGGGCCATGCGCGCGCCCGCCAGATGCCGCGCGACGGGATGGCCGTCGTCGACACGGAAGCCGCGCGCGCCCATCACCTGCATGCAGTCGCCGATCGCCTTCCAGGCGGCGCCCGTGGCGAACTTCTTGGCGTGCGCGCAGGCCACGGCCGCATCCTCCCCGGCGTCGAACAGCGTCGCGGCCCGGCGCGCGAGAAGGCGCGTCGCCTCGAGCGCCGTGGCGGCGTCGGCCAGCATCCACCGAACGCCCTGGAAGTCGCCGATAGTCCGGTCGAAAGCCTGCCGTGACGCGACCGCTTCCAAGGCATGGCGCAGCGACGATTCCATCATGCCGCAGCACATCGCGGCCACGCCGGCCCGCGCGATGTCGATGCCGCGCATCGCCGCCTTGAAGGCCTCGCCGGGCGGATGGATCATCGCCCCGGCGGGAACGCGGACAGAGTCGAACCGGATGCCACAGACGCCGGCCGCATGGCCGCCCAGGAGACGGTAGGCCGGCTCCCGCGAAACCCCGGGTCGGTCGGCCTCGACCAGGAACGCCGCGATGCCGCGCCAGCCGAGATCGGGATCGGTCTGGGCGAAGACGTTGAGAAGGCCCGCGCCGACGCCGTTGGTGACCCAGGCCTTCGCGCCGTCGACGATCCAGTCGCCGCCATCGCGCCGGGCGCGGGTCCGGATCGCCGCCGCGTCGCTGCCGACGCCGGGCTCGGTCAGCAGAAACGCGCCCACGAGGCGGCCGGCCAGGAGGTCTTCGAGATACCGCGCCTTGTGGTCCTCGGCGCCCGCCGCGGCAAGGCCGGCCGTGACATTGACGTGGACCTCGAGCGCGAACGCCACGCCCATGTCCTCCGCGGCGACGGCCCCGAGCGCTTCGGCCGCGCCGGCGAGGCCGAGTCCCAGCCCGCCCAGATCGCGGGGGACCATGAGGCCCGCGAGGCCGGCCTCGCCCGCGGCCGCGAACGCTTCCGCCGGATGGCGCCGGTCGCGCTCCCAGTCCCCGGCGCCGGTCCGCACGAGGTCGCGAAAGGCGTCGAGGCGCGCCGGGATGTCCGGGCCGGGAAGCGGCATGGCGTGTCCTCCATCGCTACGGCCCCGCGTATATCACTTCGGAGCGGGCGAGGCGGAGACCTTCTCCTCCTTCAACCGCCATCGGCTCTCCGCAGCGCGATGTCGCCGTACCAGGCGCGGGCGCGCTGGCCGCTGTTGTCGGCGTCGGTCATGACGGCGACGCCCTCGAGCCGGTCCACCTCGCGGCCGAACAGGCGGCGGAAGTCCTCGCGGAGATTGCGGCGGTAGCCGCGCCAGGCGCCGGCGCGGTCCGGCCCCGACTCGACCGCGACCATGCGCACCCGCGAGGTGAAGGGATTGGGCCAGTCCGCGCCGACGGGCGCGCGCGCCGCCCATACATAGCAGATCGCGAACGGCAGGCCGAACATCCCCTCGCCCGGCGCGACGGCGTAGATCCGGGCCGCGAAGTCGTCGCCCGACTTGGCGCGCTCGTCCGCGACCGCGAGCGGCGCCTCGATTCGCCAGCGCCATTCGAGCACCGGGCGTTCCGCGAGGTCGATCTCGCGTTCCAGATAGAAGCTCGAGGCGGCGGCGTCGCTCTCGGCCTCCAGCGCCTTCAGGCCACCGGTCTCCACGATCCGGTAGCGGGTTTCGCCCTCGAAATGGCGGAACTCCCAGCCTTCCGTGTCGCCGGCCGAGAAACGGCCCAGCGCCAGCGGCTCCGCTCGGAGCGGGAGAGCCGCGAGCAGGAGAACCGCGAGCAGGGCGAGGCGGCGAGTCATGAAACGGCCCCATATCGCGGCCGGGTCCGGCCGCCACGCTTCCGGTCCGCTACACCGTTTCGAGAGCGGATGGCGTCCCCAGGGGGACTCGAACCCCCGTTTTCGGCGTGAGAGGCCGATGTCCTGGGCCGCTAGACGATGGGGACGCGGCGGCCAGCGCGGGTCGCGCCGGACGGTTGACATAGGGGATCGCGGAAGACCGGTCAACCGGCCGGCTTTCCTTCGCTTGCCGGATTCGCGTCCGTCGTGACAGACTCCGGCCGAAGAGACGCCACAGGGCGGGAGAGGGAGGTCCAGATGGGTCGGATGATGGAGTTCGCGCGCCTCGATGGCGGCCGCACGAAGGGGTTTCTCGCCGAAGCCGGCGGCGACCGGCCCGGCGTCGTCGTGATCCAGGAGTGGTGGGGGCTCAACGACCAGATCCGCGGCGTGGCCGACCGTTTCGCGCGCGCGGGCTACAACGCGCTGGCGCCCGACCTCTACGAGGGCCGCGTCACCCAGGAGCCCGACGAGGCGAACCACATGATGTCGGGCCTCGATTTCCCGGGGGCGACGCACCAGGACCTGCGCGGCGCGGCGCAACATCTCCAGGGCGCCGGCAACGGCCGGGTCGCGGTGATGGGTTACTGCATGGGCGGCGCGTTGACGATCGCCTCGGCCGTCCACGTTCCCGAGTGCGACGTGGCGGTCTGCTTCTACGGCATCCCACCCCGGGAGTTCGCGGACGCCTCGACCATCGCCGTTCCGTTCCAGGGCCATTTCGCCAACGACGACGACTGGTGCACGCCCGAGGCGGTCGATGCGCTGGAGGCCGACCTGAAGGCGGGCGGCGTCGAGCACGAGCTCTACCGCTACGACGCCGAGCACGCCTTCTGCAACGAGGTGAGCGACGCCTACCACGTGGCGAGCGCGCGGGAGTCCTGGTCCCGCATGGCGGACTTTCTCGCGGACAAGCTCTAGCCGCGATCTTTCGACAGGTTGTCCACTTGGCTCTGGGTTGGAAAGCCGGCGGTCGCGGATCGTCCGCTTCCGGGGAGGGCCGGACGGACGTTCGCAAGGCCGTGCGCCCGATCCGCCGCGGTCGAGGGGCGTTTGGTGAATGGCCCCCCGGTAGCGCCCTCGCGGGGGCGCGTATCGAAGGGGCGTCCCCTTCGATACGCGCGGGGCCGTTCCTCGATACGGTCCTTCGGGCCGCCTCGGGATGAGGGAAGGAGAGAGGGGGAAGAAACCCGGTTTCCCCTTCGGGGCTTCCGTCCCGCCCGCGTCCGGGCGGGACGGCTCCTTACCCGTCCGCCGGCGGGGCCGGCTGGTCGTTGGTGTGGCAGTGCGCGCCGCCGCCCGCGGCCCAGGATTCCAGCATCTCGATGACGTGGACGTCGCGCCCGGGGAAGTAGGTCTCCAGCCTCGCCCTGGCCGCCGCGTCGGCTTCCGGGTGGCCGAAGCCCACGGCGACGACGAAGCCGTCGCCCACCAGCCAGTTCATGTAGTTCGTGTCGAATGTCCGGCCCCGGTGCTCCACCGTGGCCTCGACCGGGTCGCGGATCACGGTGAAGCCCGCCCGCGCGACGGTCCGCGCGGCGGCGTCGAAGACCCCGGCCGTCGCGTCGCCGGGCGCGGCGCAGGCGGCGGCCCCGGCGCATTGGGCCACGACGACGGTGGAGGCGTCGATGAAGCGGGCGATGCCGTCGATGTGGCCGTTCGTCAGGTCGCCGGGCGGGACGCCCTCGATGAAGACCACCTTCGAGACGCCGAAATGCCGCTTGAGGTCGGCCTCGGCCCGTTCCCTGGTGTAGCCGGCGTTGCGGCGCGGATCGCCGATCACGCTCCAGTTGAGCATGACGGCGCCCGCGCCGTTGAACTCCAGGTTGCCGCGCTCGTGCACGACGCCGACCTCCTCGACCGGCAGGCCGGCGGCCCGCGCGACCTCGGTCGGCACGCGGTCGTCGAGGCGGTAGGGGACGCCGGCGCCGAACGCGCCGCCCCAGGCGTCGAAGCCCCAGTCCTGGACGCGCACCGCGCCGTCCTCCACCACGTAGACCGGGCCGTTGTCGCGCATCCAGGCGCTGTCGCTGGCGATCCCACGCCAGCGGATGTTGGGATGGTCCGGGTCGCCGCCCTCGCGCTCGATCGCCGCGCGAGCCTCCGCCCGGACGGCGGGAGAGGCGGCGAGGATATGCAGCGTCTCGTAGCGCGCGATCGCGGTCGACATCCTGGCGAACGCCGTCTCGTAGGATTTCTCCCAGCGGCCGGGCCACTGCAGCCAGATCGCCTCCTGCGGCTCCCACTCGGCGGGGACGCGCCGGGACGGGGCCGCCCCGTCCGGGGCGAGGGACGCGCCGGCGGTCACGACCGCTCCGCACAGCAGGGCTGCGAGGCGGACGGCCCGGCGGGTCCGCCGCCGAGGGCTGTCGGGCATGGCGTCGCTCCTTTCTCCGGCGCGGACATGGCGCGGCCGTCACTCCCCATGGACCGGCAGCAGCACGTGGGACGGCCGCGCCATGTCGTGGAACACGGTCTGGGTCGCCGTCACGGGCGCGTCGCCCTCGCCGAGGGCCTCGCCCGTGTTGAGGTTGCGGTCGTAGCGGTTGAAGTTGCTCGACGACACCTCGACGCGCAGCCGGTGGCCGGGCCCGAGCGCGTAGCTCGTCGACCACAGGTCGATCTCGAGGGCGTAGACCGCGCCGGGCTCCATCGACGCCGCGCGGTCGAGCCCGTCGCGGTAGCGGCAGCGGAGGATGCCGTCCTGGATCAGGTTCGCGCCGCCGTCGGGGGCGACGTCGACGAGGCACGCCGTGACGTCGGTGTCGACCGCGCTCGACGCGAAATGCAGATGGGCCGCGACCGGCCCCGTCAACTCGATCCCCTCGTCGAAGGGCTCGCTCGTGTAGACCAGCACGTCGGGGCGCGCTTCCACGGCGCGCCGGTCCGTCATCTCGCCGGCGAGCGCCCAGCAATCGTAGGCGACCGTTTCCGCGACGGGATCGGCGGGGTCGTAGACAAAGCTGTCGGGGGGCTCGTCGGCGGCCGGCGCGTCGCCGCTCAGCCGGCCGTCCGAGCGCAGGTAGAACGGCGTCATGCGGGCGCCGGGAGGCGGCCATCCGGCGCAGTCGCGCCAGACGTCCTTGCCCATCGCGTAGTAGCGCACCGGGCCCGCCGCCCCGAAGCCGTTGTCGAGGCCCATGAGGTAGCGGTCGAAGAAGGCGCTGAACGTGTCCCAGCGCGCCTCGGCCGTGCCCGGCGCCACGGCCAGCAACCCGACCCGGTGGAGCCTGTCGGCGGTGCCTTCGTGGTCCCAGGGCCCGATGAAGAGGTGCTGGTTGGCCGCGTCCTCGTTGTTGGCCGCCATCGCGCGCCAGTCGGCGATGGTGGGGCCCAGGTAGTTGTCGTACCACCCGCCCCAGTGCAGCACGGGAATGCGGATCGACTCGTAGCCCGCGAGCAGGCTGTGCGCCTCCCAGAAGGGCGACGGCAGCGGGTTGGCCATCAGGTCGTCGAAGTAGCCCGAGGGCGCTCTGGCGGCGTTCGCCATGTCCTTGAGCGGCAGATGCCAGCAATCGAGCTTCGACAGGTCCTGGTAGGTCCGGTCGGCCATCGAGATCGCCCAGACGCCGACCGTGTTGAGCTGGAGGCAGCCATGGCGCATCGTCGCGCGGTAGCGGTCCAGGCTGATGTCGCCCGGCGCGACGCAGGCCAGCGCGGGATGGCCGCCCACCGCGCCGGCGTAGCTCGTGAAGCCGAAGTAGCTCTCGCCCCACATCCCGACCCGGCCGTTCGACCAGGGCTGCCGCGCGATCCAGTCGACGGTGTCGTAGCCGTCGGGCGTCTCGGCGGCCGCGAGGTTGGGCTCGAAACGGCCTTCCGACCCCCACTTGCCCCGCACATCCTGCACCGCCGCCGCATATCCCTTGCGCACCCAGTAGCCGGCGATGGCCGGCATGAAGCAGTAGGGCTCCGTCTTGCCGTAGGGCATCCGGGTGAGGATCGTGGGGAAGGGGCCGTCGCCCGCCGGAAGGTAGACATCCGTGGCGAGCCCGACGCCATCGCGCATCGGGACCATGAGGTCGGACATCGCCGCTCCCGGTTCGGCCCGGTCCGGCGTCGCCGAGGGAATCCGGTCCCAGGCCGGGGCCCGGCGCTTCTCGTCCTTGGCCCGGAGCATCCTTGCCCGGTCGTTCACGGCTCCGTCCTCCATCGCCCGCGGCCGGACGCAGTCTAAGGCCCCGGGCCCCGGCTGGGGAACCGGCGTGGCGACGCCCGCCCCCCCGGCGTGTATCCTGCGCCGGAGCGGAAGGGGAGCGCGATTCATGAAGGCCGCCCGGTTGCACGCAGGCGCGACGGCGCTCTCGATCGACGAGGTCGCGACGCCCGAGCCGGGGCCCGGCGAGGTGCGGGTGGCGATCCGCCGCGCCTTCGTCGCGCCCTTCCAAGTCTCGTTGATCGCTGGCGGCGGCGGGTTCGTCACGCCGAAACGGCCGTTCAGCCCCGGCCTCGACGGCGTCGGCCGCGTGGACGCCGTCGGCGAGGGGGTCGCCGGCCTGGTGGCCGGCGAGCGCGTCTACTGCGACAACTTCCACCGGTCCGGGCGGGTCGGCGCGCCGGACGACGCGTGCTTCCTGGGGAACTTCGCGGTCGGCGCCGAAAGCGCCGCCATGCTTTCGCGCTGGCCCGCGGGATCGTTCGCGCGGATGGCGCTCTACCCGGCCGAGTGCGTCATCCCCATCGACCGGGACCTGGCCTGCGACGACGGTGTGCTGACCCGCCTCGGGTGGCTCGGCACGGCCTATGGCGCCTTCCGGAAAGTCGGCGTCCATGCCGGGCAGGACATCGCCGTGCTGGGCGCCACGGGGGCCGTCGGATCGAGCGCCGTGATGGTGGCGCTCGCCATGGGCGCCCGCCGCGTCCACGCCCTCGGGCGGCGCGAAGCGGTGCTCGACGAGCTCGCGGGCCTCGATTCGCGGGTGGCCGCGGCGAAGGCCCTGCCGGCGGACGCGCGCGTCCATGTGGCCTTCACGTCCATCGAGGGCGACGACGCCGCGCCGGTCGAGGCGATGCTGCCGCACATCCGGCCGCGCGGCGCGCTCGTCGTCGCGGCCTCGGTGGAAAGCCCGATGGCCGTGCCGCTGGGTCTCCTTCTCGGCAACGACATCGCGATCCGCGGCTCCCTGTGGTTCGAGCGCGGGGACATCGCCGACCTGCTCGCCATGATCGGCTCGGGCGTGCTCGACCTCTCCCCGGTCCGGCTCCGGGAGTATCCGCTCCGCGATGTCGCGCGGGCGCTCGAAGCCGTCGCGGCGCGGCCCAGCGGCCTGGAGCAGGTCGTGCTTCGCTGCGACGGCTGAACCGGGGCGGGCGGACCATGGAGAAGCGGATCTGGCGCGGTCTCGCCGCCGCGGAGGTCGACCGGCAGTACGCCCCGAGGAAGCTGCGTCCGTCCTACGGGACGGGCATGGCGCCGCGCTGGGTCGAGAGTTCGGCCGCCTATCGCGGGGACCATCCGGGCGCGCTCGTCGATCTCGCCTACGGCCCGGGACCGTTTCGACCTCTTTCCGGCGGTCCGGCCCGCCGGGCCCTTCGTCGTCTACATCCACGGCGGCTACTGGCGGCGCGGGGACAAACGGTCTACTCGGCGCCGGCGCGGCCCTTCAACGAGGCCGGCGTGGACGTGGCCCTCGTCAACTACCCGCTCTGCCCGTCCGTGCGCCTTTCGCGGATCGCGCCCCGCGTCCGCCGGGCGGTCGCGCATCTCTGGCGGGAGGCGCGCGACCTCGGCTGTCCCCGCGAGAGATTCTGCGTCGCCGGCCATTCGGCGGGCGGCCATCCGGCCGCGGAGACGATGGCGACCGACTGGACCGCGGAGGCGGCCGACCTTCCCGCCGGCACGATCGACGACGCCATGCCGTCGTCCGGCGTCTTCGATTTCCGGCCGATGCTCCACTGCTCCGAGAACGAGGGCCTCCGGCTGGACGCCGGGGAAGCGGAACGCGCCGGCGTCCTCGGCCGGCCGATGACGACGGACGCGCCCCAGCTCGTCGTCTGGGGAGCGCTGGAAACGCCCGAGCTGGATCCGCCGGTCGCGGGACTACGCGGCCGCGGTCCGGTCCCCGGCGCGCCGGGTCGAGACGTACGAGGTTCCCGGGGCGGACCATTTCGACGTGGTCGACGCGCTCGCGGACGGCCGGAGCGAGCTGTGCCGGCTGGCCGTCGCCCTGTTCCGGGGGCGGTCCTGACGGACGGGTCCCGCGGCGGCGGCCGGGGCGTCACACCAGGTGCTGGCCGCCGGTCATCATGATCTCCGTGCCGGAGACATAGGCGCTGTCGCCGCCGCAGAGATAGAAGATCGCGCCGGCGACCTCGTCGGGCGTTCCCATGCGGCCCAGGGGGATGCGGGGCACGAGGTCGTCGTATTCGGGCGACAGCATGGCCGTCTCGATCTCGCCGGGCGCCACGGCGTTCACCCGGACGTTGAGATGGGCGAACTCGCAGGCCATCTCGCGGGTGAGCGCCGACAGGGCGGCCTTCGAGCAGGCGTAGGCGCTGCCGGCGAACGGATGGACGCGATGGCCGGCGATGGACGTCACGTTGACGACCGCGCCCCGGCCGCGATGGAGCGGCGCGGCGAACCCCCGCGCCAGGGCCAGCGGCGCGAAGACGTTGAGCTCGAAAACCTCGCGCCAGTGGTCCAGACCGCCGTTGAGCGTGCCGAGCCGCTCCTTGAAGGATGTCTTGGGCGAGACCCCGGCGTTGTTGACCAGGGCGTGAACGGGACCGTCGCCGATGAAGGCGTTGGCCTCGTCGACGAACGCGCCGATGCTGGCCTGGCGGGCCAAGTCCGTCGGGATGTGGAGATGGGGCGAGTCCTCGGCCTTGCGGTCGAGCGGGATGTCGTCGCGCGAGCAACTGATGACGCGCCAGCCCTCGCGCGCGAAGCGGATGACCGTTTGGTGGCCGATGCCGCGGCTGGCGCCGGTGACGACGACCGTCTTCATGGCGTCGGGGTCGCCCATCTGGTCTCCGGCGGTGGATCGCGTATGCTCCCTTCTCTCCCTTGCCGCCGCCGAAATCAACCGCCGTGGGACCCGGCGGAACGCGCGCCGGGGCGGGGACGGCCGGTTGGCGCGCGCTTGCAAGCCGGGACGGGCTCGTCCACGACGGAACGAACGCGAAACCGGCGGACGCGGAGAAGGAGTGAAGGGGGTCCGGTGAACGATCGAGGCATGGCCAGGGAGGCGTTTCGCGCCTATCGCCGCGTGGTTTCGGAGACGCTGGCGACGGGTCGGGCGACCGAGCACAGCCACCGGCCCGCGCTGCAAGCGCTTGTCGAGGGGCTGGGCGGCGACGCCGTGCGCGCCGTCAACGAGCCTTCGCACATCGCCTGCGGCGCGCCCGATTTCGTCGTCACGCGCGGCGGCGCGCCGATTGGCCACATCGAGTGCAAGGACATCGGCGCGGACCTGGATCGCGTGGAGGCCGGCGAGCAACTGGCGCGCTACAAGGCGGGGCTGCCCAACCTCGTCCTGACCGACTATCTGGAGTTCCGCCGGTACGCCCACGGCGAGTTGCGCGAGACGGCGCGTGTCGGGCGCGGCGACGGTCGGGGCGGGGTCGCCGCCGAAAGGGACGGCGCGGGACGCGCGGGCGCGTTGTTCGATGCGTTTCTCGCGGCCGATCCCCCGACGGTCGCCGAGCCGCGCGAGCTCGCCGGGAGGATGGCCGCCAAGGCCCGGCTGCTGCGGGACGGTATCGGACGGGCACTCGAGGACGAAGGCCGTTCCGGGCCGCTGCGCGACATGCTGGCCGCCTATCGCGATGTCCTGATCGCGGGCCTGTCCGACGAGGCGTTCGCCGACCTGCAGGCCCAGACCGCCGCCTACGGCCTGTTCGCGGCGCGCTGCCTGCACGACGCGGCCGGCCCGTTCACGCGCCAGTCCGCCGTCTTCGCGGACACCACGCCGTTCCTGCGCGACGTGTTCGGCCGCATCGCCGGCCCCGGCGTCGATCCGCGCATCGCCTGGATCGTGGACGACCTCGCGTTGCTGCTGGACCGGGCCGACATGGCGTCGATCCTGGCCGACTTCGGGCGCCGCGGCCGGCGGGAAGACCCGGTGGTGCATTTCTACGAGGACTTCCTGGCGGCCTACGACCCGGAACTGCGGGAGATGCGCGGCGTCTACTACACGCCGGAACCCGTGGTCTCCTGGATCGTGCGCAGCGTGGATCGGCTCCTGCGCGACCGTTTCGGTCTCGTCGACGGCCTCGCCTCGACGACGGGCGGCGAAGGGCGTCAAGTGTTGATTCTCGATCCGGCCGTGGGCACGGGCACCTTCCTTCGGGAGGCGGTCGCCCGCATCCGCGAAACCGTCGAGGCGCGGGGGCTGGCCGGCGTCTGGCCCGATTACGTCCGGGACCGCCTGTTGCCGCGCCTGTTCGGGTTCGAGCTCCTGATGGCGCCTTACGCGATCTGCCATCTCAAGCTCGCGCTGGAGATCGGCGGGACGGACGCCGGGTTCGGGATGCCGGACGGCCAGCGCCTCGGGGTCTTCCTGACCAACACGCTGGAGGAGCCCCACGAGCGGACCGCCGGCGCGTTGTTCGCCCACGAGATCGCGCGGGAGGCCGCCAGCGCGGACGCCGTGAAACGGGACAAACCGGTGATGGCGGTGCTCGGCAACCCGCCGTATTCGGGCCACTCCGCCAACAAGGGCGCATGGATCTCGGAGTTGATCGACCGCTACAAGCGCGATTTCCCCGAGTTGAGGAAACCCGGGCAGGCGAAATGGCTCAGCGACGATTACGTCAAATTCATCCGTTTCGCCCAATGGCGGATCGAGCGCACGGGCGAGGGCGTGCTCGGCTTCGTCACCAACCACGCCTGGCTCGACAACCCCACCTTCCGGGGAATGAGGAAGAGCCTGATGGAGACCTTCGACGAAATCCGTCTGCTCGACCTGCACGGCAACGCCAAGAAGAAGGAGCGCGCGCCGGACGGCGGCAAGGACGAGAACGTGTTCGACATCCAGCAGGGAGTCGCCATCGGCCTGTTCGTCAAACATGCGGACCCCGGCGCCGGCCCGGCGCGGGTGTTCCACGCCGACCTGTGGGGCGAGCGCGAAGCCGGCGCCGACGGCGGCAAGTACGGATGGCTCGCCGTCAACGATGTCGGGAGCACGGAATGGACCGAGCTCGCGCCGAGACCGCCGCTCTACCTGTTCGCGCCGCGCGACGAGGCGTTGAGCGAGGAATACGAGACGGCATGGCCAATCCCCGCGATTTTCTCGCCGAACGGGGACCCCGCTCCAGGCGTCGTGACGACGCACGACCAGTTCGCCATCTCATGGACGCCGGAGGAAGCGGC
This sequence comes from uncultured Alphaproteobacteria bacterium, assembly GCA_958295695.1. Taxonomy (GTDB): domain Bacteria; phylum Pseudomonadota; class Alphaproteobacteria; order SP197; family SP197; genus SP197. The sequence continues at coordinate 1,232,363 of OY282363.1, forward strand.
GGAAAAGGTCCAGCGCCTTCTCGCCACGCGTTCGGAGGAAGAAGCGCGCGGGCTGTGGCGCCTGTGCTCGCAGAACCAGTGGCGATACGACCGGGCCATGCGCGAGCTCGCGGACGGTTCGTGGCGGGCGCGGATCGAACCGATCCTCTACCGCCCGTTCGACATGCGCGCGACCGTGTTCGACCGGAACGTGGCCGTGCATCGGCGCGAGCGCGTCATGCGCCATATGTTGTCCGGATCGAATCTGGGTCTTTCCACGACAAGATCGGTTGAGATCGCCGGGGGCTGGGAACACACCTTCGTTTCCCGTGTCCCCATCCAGCATCACGCCGTATCGCTGAAGGAAGTCAATTATCTGTTCCCGCTCTATACGTATCCGACGGAAACGCCCGCCAGTGTTGGCGGCATCCGCGAACCGAATCTGGATATGGATTTCGTCGGGGCGTTCCATACCGCTCTCGACCTCGATTTCATCGGCGACGGCGCGGGCGACCTCTCGACCGCGTTCGGGCCGGAGGACATCTTCCACTACGTCTACGCCGTGCTTCACAGCCCGGAATACCGCCGCCGCTACGCGCCTTTCCTGAAGTCGGACTTCCCGCGCATCCCGTTGACCGGGAGCCGGCCCCTGTTCGCGGCGCTGGCGGGGCTCGGCCAACGTCTCGCCGCCCTGCACCTGATGGACGCCGAAGGCGCGGACCTGCCCGCTTTCCCGCGCGCGGGCGGGAACCGGGTGGACAAGGTGCGCTATGCGCCCCCTTCGGCGGGAACGGAGCCCGGGCGGGTGTGGATCAACCGCGATCAGTATTTCGAGGGCGTGGACTCCGGGACATGGGCGTTCGCCATCGGCGGCTACCGTCCGGCGGAGAAGTGGCTGAAGGACCGCGGGAACCGCGTCCTCTCGTTCGATGACGTCGCCCACTACCGCCGCGTCTGCGCCGCCCTCGCGGAAACCCGCCGCGTCATGGCGCGCATCGACGAAGCTATCGGGGAACACGGCGGATGGCCGCTGGGCGGGGACGGGTAGCGCTCGCGCGCCGCGAGAGCGCGTCGCCGGGAGCGTCCGCCGGACGCCCTTGGCTTTATCCGCTCTTGGGCTTCGGCGGCGGCGGCGGCGGCGGCGGTTTGAGGCTGGCCGTTGGAGCTTTGCGCGACACGGCCTCAGCTATACGTATACGCTTCACCGGCGATAAGGTCGGCTCCTTCGCCATCGGTCGGTCTCCTTACCCCGCCCCCTCGGATGTGGGCAGGAACTCGATTATGCCCACCTCCGCGGCGGGAACAAGGACCGCGGAGACGTTTTCCAAAGGAGTTCCCTTGTTCTCCTCATCCAGCCATTCGGCCTCGGCCATGCGAAAATGACCGTCCGTCGGATCGCTCGGCCACTCCTCGGCATATCCGTAGAGACGCCGCTCTCCTTGCAAATGCAGCACGATGTAACAACGGTCTCCGTGCCGTGCGAACGTGGAGTACCACTCCGAAGGATAAGACGTTTCTCTGGTCATGCGAAGCCGGCGAAGAAATCTGTGCAATACGTCCGAGTTGGAAAGACAGGATGAACACAATCCAAGAATGATCGCGATAAGCACGGATAATCCAGGTTCCCATATCTCTATCGTCCGAGCATTCTCTTGTATGTCGATCAATATCAAGAGGGAGTATTCGGTCGTCATCTGACCGATCAGCGTGAATATCAGAGCCAGGATGACGCGATCGAACGCACCGGGTTTAGGATGCGACGTGAGAGAATAGAAAATCGCGGCGGCAATGAATCCCGGAAGGAGAAACGTGAGAACGTCGACTATTTCATTGGTGGCCCAGATCATGGCGTTCGTCCATTACGGTCGGCGACTCGGGATACGCTCTTGATTGCTTTCGATTCGGTGTGCTTTGCCACTCTGTTCATTCATTCCCGACTGTCACTGTCCATCGCGACGACGTTCTCCAACACTCTCGGCCCCCTTGCCGCGCCTCGGTGCGTGAAGAGCGCCGGGAGGTTGGCGCGGTTCGACATGAAACGGCCGGCGCCGGTGACGACGACCGTCTTCATGGCGTCAGGATCGGCCATCGGGCCTCCGGCGTCGGATCGTATGTGCTCCCTTCTCCCCCTTGCCGCCGCCGAAATCAACCGCCGTGGGACCCGGCGGAACGCGCGCCGGGGCAGGACCGGCCGGTTTGCGCGCGCGCTTCAGGTCGGCCGGTAGCGTTTGACGTCGATTTCGTCGGCGCGGCGGCGCATCGTGTGGCTATCGCGCCACGCTCCCATCCTCAAGAGTGTGTCCATGGAAAGGCCGAAGGCCTTCTCGATCCTGAGCGCCATTTCCGGCGACAGGCCCGTCTTGCCGTTGACGAGGTCCGACAAGGTCGCCCGGCGCACGCCCAGAATGTCGGCCGCGCGAGCGATCGGGAGGTTCAGCTCCTCCAGGATCTCGGTGCGGATGAAGCTGCCGGGATGCGGCGGCGTCATGCCGATCTTCATTCGCTTGTCGTTCATTGTCGGCAATCCCTCAAGTCCGGGCCGCGACCGGCGCTATCGGCGTCCGGCCGGTCAGTGATAGTCCTCGAAGTCCAGGTCGGAAATCGCGCCATCGTCGATTTCGAAGGTGATCCGCCAGTTGCCGGAGACGCTGATGCTCCAGAGTCCCGCCCGGTCGCCCGACAGCCGATGGATACGCCAACCTGGAGGCCCCCGCACGTCATCGATGTCCGCCGCGCTGACAAGGGCGGCCAGGATGTTGCGCACACGCACGATCAGGTCGGGCCGGATTCCCCTGCCGTCGTCGGCCTCGAGCAGCCGCCGGAGGCCTTTGTGACGGACGGTTCGTATCTCCACACGCGCGCATGTACGGTATTGCCGTACAAATGTCAACGGCGGAACGACGATTCCGCCATTGTCCCAGCCCCACCTATCTCGGGTCTTGTTCGTCAGATGGCGTCCAGGCGTTCGCGGTCGGTCCCGGCCGTTTGCCGCGCCTCGGTGCGTGAAGAGCGCCGGGAGGCTGGCGCGATTCGGCATGAAGCGGCCGGCGCCGGTGACGACGCCCGTCTTCATGGCGTCAGGATCGGCCATCGGGCTTCCAGCGGTAGGTCGCGTCCGGTTCCCTTTCCTCTTCGCTCACGCCGAAAGCAACCGCGACGAGACCGCGACTCTCGTAGAACGCGCGCGCCGCCCGGTTGGCCTGGAACGTATGGAGCGTGAAACCGGACGGCCTGAGCGTCATGACATCGTATAGCAGGGCCGATCCGGCGCCCCGCCGCTGAAGCTCGGGCGCGACGAACAACTGGTCGACGACACCGCCGCGGAGGCAATGAAAGCCGACGCTCCGGCCGGCCGCCTCCGCCACGCGCACGGCGTCCCATTCGTCGAAGGACGCGCGGACGAAACCGGCGAAGTCGTCGTCGCCATGGGTCCAGGCCATGAAGGTGTAGGCGGCCCGGGTCGAGCGGGCCAGAATGTCGGCGATGACGGGGATGTCGTCGCGAACGGCGTCGCGCACGACGATGGCCGCCTCGCCCCGCGTCATGCGCCGCGATCCGGACACATGGCCCGGCCGCCCCGCGCCTCAGTGCGTGAAGAGCACCGGGAGGCTGGCCCGGTTCAGCATGAAACGGGTGGCGCCGCCCAGGATGAGCTGGCGCAGCTTGCCCTGGCTGAAGGCGCCCATGACGATGAAGGCGGCGTCTTCCGTGCGGGCGATCTCGAGCAGCGTGTCGCCGATGTTGGTCCAGTTGGTCGGCAGGTTGTGGACGTGGCACGGGATGTCGTGGAGCGCCAGATAGCCGGCCAGCGCGTCCGGTCCGGGCCCGCGCATCGAGCCTTCCTCCGGCGCCATGATCGCCACCTTGTCGGCCTTCCGGAGCAGCGGCATGGCGCGGTGGACGGCCCGCGCCGCCTCGGCGCTGCCGTTCCAGGCCACCGCGGCGCCGCCGCTCAGGTCCGAAACGTGGCCGGCGGGAACCAGCAGCAGGCCGCTGCCGGATTCCATCAGGACCGATTCCGCCACGACCTCCTCCTTCGCGTCGCCGTCCGCCGTCGGACGCGCGGCGACGACGAGGTCGCACAGCCGTCCGCGCTCGGCGATGACCTCGTCCTCGCGGCCCTCGTCCTGCCGGAAGGCGACGGACGCCTGTCCGCGGGCCGGACGCCGGCCGATCTCCATGCCCAGGCGCTTCGCGATGGCGTCGAGGTCCGCCGCGGCGCTGTCCGCGCGCCTGTCGATGTCCCGCTCGGCCGTCGCGATGATTTCCTCGATGACGGCCCCGGTCATGCCTTCGGTCATGAAGGCCACGGCGTCGCGCGGATTGCGGCGCACGTTGATGGCCTCGACATGGGCCTTGAAGCGCATCCCGAGCAGAAGCGCAGTCTCGATGGCGCCTCGTCCCTCCTCGGCGCCCGAGGCGGCGACCAGAATCTTGGCGATGGGCATGGCGTCGTCCTCCCGATCCGCGGGCTTCATCGGCCGAAGGCAGTCTAGCGCCTTCGGACGGACCGGGCCAACGCGGCCCGCGGGGGCCTGCCGGGTCGCGGCCGACGCCGCTCGCCGCTTCCGGCCGTGTCAGGGGAACAGCCGCTCGACCGTCCAGGGCGCGGTCTCGCGCTCGCGGCTGAAGACGATGCGTTCGTGCAGACGGAACGGCCGGCCCCGCCAGAACTCGATCAGGTGGGGCACGACCCGGAAACCGGACCAGTGGGGCGGGCGCGGCACCGTCCCCACATGGAACCTGAGCGCCATCCTGGCGACGTTCTTCTCGAGGTCGTAGGCCGTTTCCATCGGGCGCGACTGCGGGCTCGCCCAGGCGCCGATCCGGCTGTCCCGCGCGCGGCTCGCGAAGTAGGCGTCGGCGTCGGCGTCGCCGACCCGTTCGACACGGCCCTGGATCCGGACCTGGCGTTCCAGGGGCGGCCAGTGGAAGCACAACGCCGCCTTCGGATTGGCGAGAAGCTCCCGGCCCTTGCGGCTTTCGCAATTCGTGTAGAAGACGAACCCTTCGGGTCCGTGGGCCTTGAGCAGGACCATGCGCGACGAGGGCTGACCGTCGGCGTCCGCCGTGGCGAGCGCCATGGCCGTGGGTTCCCGCATGCCGCAGGCCGCGGCCTCGGCGTACCATTCGTCGAAAACGTCGTGGGGGTCCCGGTCTTCCATGCGCGCCAACGTCGAGGTTCCCGAACCGCCGCGCGGTGAAGGCGCGGCCGGCGCCCCTCGCCGGGACGCGGGCCGTCCCCATCCGGGGCCGGGAGCGGATAAGCCTTGTTATGGCCGCAATTCGCGCCTACTGCTAGGGGGTGAAGAGTGTCGCAACCGCAACGGACGAACGCAACCGGGATTGGGTCCATGTCGAACTTCAAGATGGCCGCGCTGGCCGTGGCCGGCGCCTTGACGTTTTCCGCCTGTTCGCAGAACGCCGGCGGCAAGGAAACCGCGGGAACGCTGCTGGGCGCGGCCGGCGGCGCGCTGCTGGGCGCCCAGGTGGGCGACGGCTCGGGTCAGGTTCTGGCCGCCATCGGCGGCGGACTGCTGGGCGCCTATCTCGGCAACCAGATCGGCCAGTCGCTCGACCGCGCCGACCGGGCCCATGCCGCGCAGGCCGAGGCCGCCGCCCACGACGCCCGGATCGGCGAGACGATCACCTGGAACAACCCCGAGTCCGGCAACTACGGCAGCTATACGCCGGTGCGCGACGGGACGAACCAGAGCGGCGCCTATTGCCGGGAGTACCAGACCACGGTGACCGTCGGCGGCGAGCAGCAGGAGGCTTACGGCACCGCCTGCCGCCAGCCCGACGGCTCGTGGAAGGTCGTGAACGCGCCGAGCTGACCGGTCGGAGACGCGCCGCGACGGGATACGCGCGCCGACGCTCCAGCGGAGCGGCCCTTGGCGGCCCGCCCGACCCCTTCCCCTCGTCCCGGACCGGCGTATCGAAGGGCGGGACAAAGGCGCCTCGGCCAGATGCGAGGGCCCCGGCGGCGCGGCGCGTTGGCCCGTTCCCGCCTTTTGTGTAGGATCGCGCCGAGCGGGGCCGGCGAACCGGACAATCGACACATGACGCGAGGACGCATGACCGAGGCCGGCTCCCTGATGGCAGGCAAACGCGGCTTGATCATGGGCGTGGCCAACGACCGGTCGATCGCCTGGGGGATCGCGCGCACGCTCGCCGCCCACGGCGCGGAACTGGCCTTCACCTACCAGGGCGCCGCGTTCGCCAAGCGCGTCATCCCGCTCGCCGAAAGCGTCGGCTCCTCGCTCACGGCCGACTGCGACGTCGCCGCCGACGCCAGCATCGACAGGGTGTTCGAGACGGTCGCCTCGGCGTGGGGCGGTCTCGACTTCGTCGTCCACGCCATCGCCTTCTCCGACAGGGAGCAGCTCAAGGGCCGCTACGCGGACACCACTCGCGACAACTTCCTCAGGACGCTGGATATCTCCTGCTACAGCTTCACCTCGGTCGCCCGCCGCGCCGCGGACCTCATGGCGCAAGGCGGAAGCCTCGTGACGCTGACCTACGGCGGCGCCGAACGCTGGATGCCGCATTACAACGTCATGGGGGTGGCCAAGGCGGCGCTCGAAGCCAGCGTGCGCTATCTCGCCGCCGACCTGGGCGAGCGGGCGATCCGGGTCAACGCCATCTCGGCCGGTCCGGTCAAGACGCTGGCGGCCTCGGGCATCGGCGATTTCCGCTACATCCTGAAATGGAGCGAGCTCAACGCGCCGCTCTCCCGCAACGTCACCATCGACGAGGTCGGCGGGGCGGCGCTCTACCTCGCCAGCGACCTGTCGACGGCGGTGTCCGGCGAGGTGCACCACGTCGACTGCGGCTACCACATCGTGGGCATGAAGAACCCGAAGGCCCCCGACATCTCGGTCGTCTGACGGCGATGGCCGGAAACAGCTTCGGGCATCTCTTCCGGGTGACGACCTGGGGCGAAAGCCACGGCCCGGAGATCGGCTGCGTGGTCGACGGCGTGCCGCCGCGCATCCCGCTCGACGAGGCCGACATCCAGCACTGGATGGACCGCCGCAGGCCCGGCCAGTCGCGCTTCACGACCCAGCGCGGGGAGCCGGACCGCGTGAGGATCGTCTCGGGCCGGTTCGAGGGCCGGACCACCGGCGCGCCGCTCGCGATGATCGTCGAGAACGTCGACCGGCGCCCGAAGGACTACGACGACATCGCGCGAACGTACCGTCCGGGCCATGCCGATTTCACCTACGACGCCAAATACGGCGTCCGCGATTGGCGCGGCGGCGGCCGCTCGAGCGCGCGCGAGACGGCCATGCGCGTCGCCGCGGGCGCGGTCGCGCGCAAGGTGCTGGGCGACGGGGTCGCGATCCGCGGCGCGGTGGTCCAGATCGGCCCCCATGCGGTCGAGCGCGACGGATGGGACTGGAACGAGGTCGAGAACAATCCCTTCCGGTGCCCGGACAAGGCCATGGCCGAGCGGTGGGGGGCCTTCCTCGACGGCGTCCGCAAGCGGGGATCGTCCGCCGGCGCGGTGATCGAGGTCCGGGCGTCCGGCGCGCCCGTCGGCCTCGGCAGCCCGGTCTACGGCAAGCTCGACGCCGACCTTGCCGCGGCCATGATGTCGATCAACGCCGTCAAGGGCGTGGAGGTCGGCGAGGGTTTCGCTCTCGCCGCCGAGCCCGGCGAAACGGCGGCAGACGAGATGGCGATGGGCGAGGACGGTCCCCGTTTCCTCTCCAACAGGGCCGGCGGCGTCCTGGGCGGCATCTCGACGGGCCAGGACGTGATCGTCCGCTTCGTCGTCAAACCGACCAGCTCGATCCTCCACGAGCGCCGGACGGTCGACCGGGACGGCAACGAGACCGCGATCCGGGTCAAGGGGCGCCACGATCCCTGCGTCGGCATCCGCGCCGCGCCCGTGGGCGAGGCCATGATGGCTTGCGTGCTCGCCGACCATCTGCTGCGCCACAGGGCCCAGTGCGGCTAGCCCGCGCCCGGGCCGCCGCGGCGACGGCCCTGCTTCTGGCGGCGACGGCCCGGGCGTCGGACGACGGCGCCGCCTCGCGCGGCCGGCCGACGGCGCGGCGGCGGACCTCTACCACGTTCGTTGCGCCAAGGGCGGCGCGGTGACCCAAGTCTACGAATACGTCCGGGTCTTCGTCTCCCGCGCGTCGTATCTCTCGGTCATCTACGCCGACGGCGCCCACGGGCACTACGCCGCGCTTCATGGCTTCGCGCGCGAGATCGCGCCGGCCGCCGAGGCCGGGGAGTAGATCGTTCCCGTTCCGCGCGGAAACGCTCCGGCTTCCTCGTTTCCCGCGGTGGCCGGCCGGCGCCGCGCCTGCGGTATTGTCCCGCCGGGTTTGTCGCCGCGCGCCCGATTTCGCCCCATCGGCGTACTTTACCGTTCGTGGAACCGCCGCATTCATGATACAAAGCACTCGGCACAGGTGCCGGAAATTGCTTGTGAAGCGCGGTCTTTGCCCGTCCGGGCGAACGGGCCGGCGATATGTCCGTGTGCGACAGGCCGGGCGTCTTCGCGGTGGGGGCGCATGTAGAGGTTCGGGGAGATCGTCGGAACAACCATGCTGTCCCGTTTCTTTTCATCCGACATGGCGATCGATCTGGGGACCGCCAACACGCTGGTCTATGTCAAGGCGCAGGGCATCGCGCTCGACGAACCCTCGGTCGTGGCGATCGACAACCGCAAGGGCAAGTCCCGGGTGCTGGCCGTCGGCGAGGAGGCCAAGCTGATGGTCGGCCGCACGCCCAGTTATATCGAGGCCATACGGCCTCTGCGCGACGGCGTGATCGCCGACTTCGAGATCGCCGAAGAGATGATCAAGTATTTCATCCGCAAGGTGCACAACCGCTCGAGCTTCGCGCGGCCCGAGGTGATCGTCTGTGTGCCGTCGGGCTCCACGGCGGTCGAACGGCGCGCCATCGAGGACGCCTCGCTCCACGCCGGCGCCCGCAAGGTGGGCCTCATCGAAGAGCCCATGGCCGCGGCGATCGGGGTCGGGCTGCCGGTGACCGAGCCGATGGGCTCCATGGTGGTCGACGTCGGCGGCGGCACCACGGAGGTCGCCGTGCTGTCCATGGGCGGCATCGTCTACGCCCACTCGGTGCGCGTGGGCGGCGACAAGATGGACGAGGCCATCATCCGCCACATCCGCAACACCCACAACCTGCTCATCGGCGAAACGAGCGCCGAACGGATCAAGGAGATCATCGGGTCGGCCTGCCCGCCCGACGACGGCGAGGGTCCGACCCTGAGCATCAAGGGCCGCGACCTGATCAACGGCGTGCCCAAGGAGCTTGTCATCAACCAGCGGCAGATCGCCGAGAGCCTCGCCGAGCCGGTCGGCCAGATCATCGACTCCGTGAAGACGGCGCTGGAGAAGACTCCGCCGGAACTCGCGGCCGACATCGTCGACAAGGGGATCGTGCTCACCGGCGGCGGCGCGCTTCTGGGCAATCTCGACAATGTCCTGCGCCACGCGACCGGCCTGCCGGTGTCCATCGGCGACGAGCCGCTGTACTGCGTGGCGCTCGGCACCGGGCGTGTTCTGGAAGATCGCAAGACCCTGAAACACATTCTCCACAGCCAGTCCGGCTGAGGCGGACCGCGGGAACGGGGATGGCTGACGGGCCATGCTGAAGACCGCGCTCTCCCTCGCCGGCGCGATCCAGCGTCTCGCCTTTCTGCTGTTCGCCGGAACCGCGATCGGGCTGATGGTCCTGAGCCGCGTCGATCATCCCGCGATCTCGACCCTGCGCAGCCAGGCGGTCGACGTCCTGGCGCCGGTCATCGAGATCGTCTCCACGCCGATGGCGGCCGTGGACGCCGGCATCGCCCGGATCGACCGCTTCCTCGACGTCTACGACGAGAACGCGCGGTTGCGCGAAGAGAACGCGCGCCTGCTGCACTGGCAGGCCGCCGCCCGCCGGCTCGGGGCGGAGAATGAAGAGTTCCGCGGCTTGCTGTCGACCGTCGGCGAGCCGCGCGACGCCTTCATCACCGCGCGGATCATCGGCATATCGAGCAGCGCCTTCGTGCGCACGGCCCTGATCAACGCGGGTTCTCTCGACGGGGTGGATGTCGGTCAGGCCGTCGTCACCTCCCACGGCATGCTGGGGCGCATCGTCGATGTCGGACGGCGCAGCGCCCGCGTCCTGTTGCTGAACGATCTCAACAGCCGCGTGCCCGTCGCGGTCGAATCGAACCGTTCGCCCGCCATCGTCGCCGGCGACAATTCCGACACGCTATCGTTGCCGTTCGTCGCCGACGACGGGGCCGGGATCGCGATCGGCGAACGTCTCGTCACGTCGGGCGAGGGCGGTATGCTGCCTCCGGGCCTGCCGGTCGGAACCGTGACGCACTTCAAGGACGGCGTCTGGCAGGTCACGCCGTTCGTCGATCCGGCCCGGGCCGGACATGTCCGGGTTCTCGATTACGCCCTGCCCGGCCTCCTTCCGTCGACGCGGGCGGCCGCGGCGACGGGACAGCTCTGGTAATGGACGACTGGGCCCGCAAGCCGCTCCAAGGCCTCGCGTCGCTGGCCCCGTCGCTGACCGGCGCGCTGCTCGTGCTGGCGACCGCGACGCCGCTCTACATGGGACATGTCGGCGAGGTCGTGCCGCAGCTCGGCGTCGCCGCCGTCTTCTTCTGGACGGTCTACCGGCCCGACCTGATGACCTTCGGGGCGGCCTTCTCGATCGGCCTCGTCGCCGACCTCGCGACGGGCGCGCCGCTGGGCATGTCGGCGCTGGTCCTGATCGTCCTGCGCCGTATCGTCCTGGCGCGGCGTCGCTTCTTCGTCGGCAGGCCGTTCCACGTCCTGTGGCTCGGCTTCGCGTTGTTCGCGTTTCCGGCGTCGCTGGCGGGCTGGCTGATCGCCTCGGTCTACCTGTTCGAGGGGCTCGACATCGTCCGCGTGGCGGTTCAGGCCGCCTTCACCGTCGTGGCGTTTCCTCCCACGGCCTGGCTGCTGGCGCGGTGCCAGATCCTGCTCCCCATGCCTCGCTCGCCGGCGTTCGGCCGGAGCTGACATGCGGTGGGACATCGGACAGCGCAAGCAGTTCACCCGCCGCGCGCTGGTGCTGGCCGGCGGCAAGCTGCTGCTGGTCTCGGGCCTCGTCGCCAACCTCTACAAGCTGCAGGTGGTCGAGGCGTCGCGCTATCGCATCCTGGCCGACGACAACCGCATCAACATCCGGCTCCTTCCGCCCGAGAGAGGCCCGATCGTCGACCGTTTCGGCGAGGGCATGGCCGTCAACCGCCAGACCTACCAGCTCGTTCTGGTTTCCGAGCAGACCGACAGCGTGGCCGACACGCTCGAGCGCATCGGCGCGCTGGTCGAGCTCTCCGAGCACGACATCCGCTGGGCGATCGAGGAAACCGGCCGTCGCGACGGTTTCGTGCCCGTCACCGTGCGGGAGGACCTCTCCTGGCGCGAGGTGGCGAGCATCGAGGTGAATCTCCCCGAGCTGCCCGGCGTGCTGATCGAGGCGAGCCAGAGCCGCTTCTACCCCTATGGCGCCCTGGCGGCGCATGTCACCGGCTACGTCGGCGCGGTGTCCGAGGCCGAGCTGACCGGCGACCGGCTGCTGGAGCTGCCGGGCTTCCGTACCGGCAAGAACGGCGTCGAGAAGGTCTTCGAGAAGGTCCTGCGCGGATCGGCCGGTCTGCGGAACGTCGAGGTCAACGCCTACGGACGGATCATCCGCGAGATCTCCCGGGTCGAGGGGGCGTCGGGCTCCGAACTGCGGTTGACGATCGACATGGGGCTCCAGGCGTTCGCCGCCCGGCGGCTTCGCGGCCAAGCCGGCTCCATCGTGGCGATGGACCTGCTCAACGGCGACGTGCTGACCCTGGTCTCCTCGCCCGGCTTCGATCCCAACGCCTTCTACTACGGTCTCGACGGCAGGGACTGGCGGACGCTGCTCAACGACCCGAGGGCGCCGCTCGTCAACAAGGCGGTCGCCGGCCAGTATCCGCCCGGCTCGATCTTCAAGATCGTCGTCGCGCTCGCCGCGCTGGAGGAGGGGATCGTCACGCCCGGGCGCACGTTCCACTGCCCCGGTCACTACACCCTGGGCGACCACACCTTCCACTGCTGGTCGCGCTGGGGTCACGGCGATGTCGGCATGGTCGACGCGCTCAAGCGCTCCTGCGACGTCTATTTCTACGAGGTGGCCAGGTTGTTGGGGATCGACAGGATCGCGGCGATGGCGGAGCGTCTGGGCTTCGGGACCGCGACCGGCGTCGAGCTCACCGGCGAACGCGCCGGCCTGGTTCCGACCGTGGCCTGGAAGGAAGCGGTTCACGGCGAGGCCTGGCTGGGCGGCGAGACGATCATCTCCGGCATCGGCCAGGGCTACCTGCTCGCGACGCCGGTCCAGCTCGCCATGGTGGTCGCGCGCGTCGGCAACGGCGCCGTCAAGGTGACGCCGCGTCTGACCCGGCCCGCCGGCGCGCCGGACGTTCCGGTCTTCGATCCCCTCGGCGTGGCGTCCGGGCCGCTCGACATCGTGCGCGAGGGCATGGTCCGGGTCGTCAACGATCCCGAAGGCGGCACGGCCTACGGAGCGCGGATCGGGGACGAGGGCATGGAGATGGCCGGCAAGACCGCCACCGCCCAGGTGCGCCGGATCACGAAGGCCGAACGCGAGGCGGGTCTCGACGACGACGACATCCCCTGGAACCGGCGCGACCACGCCCTGTTCGTCGCCTATGCGCCGCTTCATGCGCCGCGCTACGCCTGCGCCGTGGTGATCGACCACGGCGGCGGCGGCTCGACCGCGGCCGCCCCCGTCGCCCGCGATGTCCTGCGCGAGGCCCAGAGGCGCGCCTCGGTGCGCTGGCCCGCGGGCGCCGACGGCGGTTTCGATCCGGTGCGGAACGCCTGACGATGGCCGTCTGGCGGCGGCATTTCGGACCGGACGGCCCGACCGTGGGACGAAAGCTCGGCGACATGAGCTGGGGGCTTGTGGCGCTCGTCCTGCTCACGGCGGGTCTGGGTTTCGCGATGCTCTATTCGGCCGCCGGCGGCGATATGCGGCCCTGGGCCATGGCCCAGACGATACGCTTCGTCCTGGGTCTCGCCCTGATGATAACGATCGCCCTGGTCGATATCCGTCTGCTCCATCGCGTCTCCTACGTCGCCTATGGGGCGGCGTTGCTCCTGCTCGTCGCGGTGGATCTCAAGGGCAGCATCGGCATGGGCGCCCAGCGCTGGATCGCGATCGACCTGCCCGGCTTGCGCTTCCAGCTCCAGCCGTCGGAGATCATGAAGATCGCGCTGGTCCTGGCGTTGGCGCGCTACTTCCACGGCCTCCCGCCCGAGCGGACGGGCAAGTGGACCGGCCTGCTCGCGCCCCTCGCCCTGATCGCGGCGCCCGTCGCGCTGGTCCTGCGTCAGCCCGATTTCGGCACGGCGGCGCTGATCGTGGCGGGTGGCGTCGCCGTGATGTTCCTGGCCGGAATCGCCTTGCGCTGGTTCGCCGGCGGTCTCGCCGTGGCCTTGGTTTCGCTTCCGGCGGTCTGGGTTTCGCTCCACGGCTATCAGAAGGAGCGCCTGCTGACGTTCCTGGACCCGTCCCGGGACCCGCTGGGCGCGGGCTGGAACATCACGCAATCCAAGATCGCGCTGGGTTCGGGCGGCGTCTTCGGCAAGGGTTTCCTGGAAGGTACGCAGTCCCATCTGCATTTCCTGCCCGAGAGGCACACCGACTTCATCTTCACCATGCTCGCCGAGGAGCTCGGCATGGCGGGCGCGCTGCTGCTGATCCTGCTCTACCTCTCCATCGTGGCCTACGGCTTCGGCGTCGCGGTCAGGAGCGGCAGCCAGTTCGGGCGCCTTCTGGCCATGGGCGTGGCGTTCGCCTTCTTCCTCTACGTCTTCGTCAACATCGCCATGGTGACGGGCCTGATCCCGGTCGTCGGCGTGCCCCTGCCGCTCGTCTCCTACGGCGGCACGGCCATGCTGACGCTGATGGCGGGCTTCGGCCTTCTCGCCAGCGTCCACGTTCACCGCGACGTTCCCGTCGCGCGCCAGTCCGGCGGCGGTCCGCTATAGCGGACCCCGAGCGAACCCCGCGTCCCAGGGCCATCGCACCGGGGATTCGGACGGCTCGCTCTGCCCCTTCCCGAGTAGATCAGAAGCGCCGTATCGAGGGACGCTCCTTCGATGTGCTCGGGGTGGGGGAGGGGTGGGATCCCGGCCGAACGCAAGGGTCTCGGGCCGCGCGGCACGCGCCGTATCGACAGACCGCAGCCTGTCTGTTATAGGCGCGTCCCCTCGCGTGGGCGCATAGCTCAGTTGGTAGAGCAGCTGACTCTTAATCAGCGGGTCCAAGGTTCGAGTCCTTGTGCGCCCACCACATTTTCCCGACAAAACCGGTCGGCCAGGGGAATCGAGACGGAACGCCGCGAAGGCCCGAGTCCCACGTCGCGGGCAAGCGTCGGCATGTATCCGCGAATCGACGCTTGACGGCCCGCGCTCTCTGTCCCCAGGTTTGCGCCGTGCGGGCCGCGACACATGCGCCGCCGCGTCCGGTCGAGTCCTGTCCCGTCGGGTCATGACACACACCATCGCAGGGAACCGCCCATGGAAACGTCGGACTGGATCACCCTCGCCGGCGTCGCCGCGATTCTGGCGTTCCTCCGGTCCCTGCGCTGGGACATGCGCGGCCTGTCGGATCGCGTCGCACGGCTCGAAGGCTTGATCGAAGGCTTGTGCGACAGCATCACCGGACGCGCCAATCGGGGGACGCCGCGATGACGGCCGCGCTCCCCGTCTCCGTCGTCGCGTGCGGTCGCCTCGCCCTCGGCGTCGAGACGGGCTTCCGGGACTTCTAGCCCGAAGCCGCCGGTTCTTCGCCACACCGCCCCGTTTCCCCAAATCCGCCGGATCCGTGACCTAATGCGCCCGCTCCGCCTCGGGACCCGCGGCAGCAGGCTGGCGTTGCGGCAAGCGTCCGCCGTCCGCGAGGCGCTCGTCGCGGCGCATCCCGGCGCGCCGGAGCCGGAGATCGTCGTCGTCGAGACCGTCGGAGACCGGGTCCGCGACCGGCCGCTCGCGGAGATCGGCGGCAAGGGGCTCTTCACGAAGGCGCTCGACGCCGCGCTGCTCGACGGCCGCATCGACGCCGCCGCGCATTCCGCGAAGGATGTGGAGACCCGGTTGCCGGACGGCGTGGCCCTGGCGTCGTTCCTTCCGCGCGGGGACCCCCGCGAGGCGCTCCTATCGCCCGTCGCGTCCTCCCTCGCGGACCTGCCCGCCGGCGCCCGCGTCGGGACGGCGTCGGTCCGCCGCCGCGCGCAGCTCCTGTCGGTCAGGCCCGATTTCGAGATCGTCATGCTGCGCGGCAACGTCGACACGAGGATCGAGACGCTCGCGGCGGGCGCCATGGAGGCCACGGTCCTCGCCTTCGCCGGTCTCAAGCGGCTGGGCCGGGTTCGCGAGGCCGCCGCCGTCCTCGAGCCCGAGGCGATGCTGCCCGCGGCGGGCCAGGGCGCCGTCGCCATCGCCTGCCGCGCCGCCGACGGCGAGACCGTCCGGCGCCTCGCCGCCATCGACCATCCGGCGACGCGGGCCGAGGTCGAGGCCGAGCGCGCCGTCCTCGCTCGTCTCGACGGATCCTGCCGCACGCCCATCGCGGCGCTCGCGCGGGCCGACGGGGACCGGCTGGGCCTGACGGCCATGGTGCTGTCCGCCGACGGCGCAAGGCGCGTCGCTTGGTCGGCGACGGGCCCGGCCGACGACCCCGCGGCGCTGGGCGCCGGAGTGGGCGAGGTCCTGGTCGGGCGCGGCGCGGGCGGCCTGCTGGAGCGGGTCCGCCCTTGACGGGCCCGCCGCGTTCTCAGCCCGGGCCTTCCTCGAAGCGCGGAAGGTCGCCGGTGATCTCGTGCCATCCGGCCTTGTAGGCCGTGAAGATGTGGTCGCGGGGCTTGACGCCGGGATCGTCGTCGAGCCCGCCCATCGGCACGATGGCGACGCCGCGTTCCGGGTCCCGGCGAGGCATGGGCGAGCCGCAGGTCTTGCAGAAGACCTGCGTGAAGTATCTCGCCCCGGGCGGCTTGAAGCTGCGGAGGTTGTCGGCCCCCTTCTCGAAGGCGACGCCGTCGAGGGAGGTGAAGGCGTTGCTGGCGTACGCGGCGGCGCGCGCCCGGCGGCAGCGCGAGCAGTGGCAGTAGTGCGCCTCCGTGAACGGCGCCGTCACGCGGTACGCGACGGCGCCGCACAGGCAGCTTCCGCGCGCCGCGCCGTCCGGCTCGAGCGGCGGGTCCTTGTCGGGTACGCTGGGAAGGCCGGTTTCGAGGGGATAGGCGTCGTGGCGCGGCAGATGTCCGGTCAGGTCGTGCCAGGGCGCGTTGTCCACGACGAAGATGTCGAAGTCCGAGCCGCGTCCGTCGTCGTGGCAGCCGCCCGGTGCCACCCAGGTCTCGCCGTCGTCGGCGGCGTAGGGCACGACCGAGCCGCAGACGTCGCAGGACGCGCGGGTCAGGACGTCGGATGAGCGGTAGAACCGGATGAGGTCCGCGCCGCCCGCGATCCGGATCCGGTCCGCCTTGAAGAACCAGTAGGTTCCGAACGCCGTGCCGTGCGCCTTCCGGCACATCTTGCAGTGGCAGTTGAAGGCGTAGAACGGCTCCGCCGACAGCTCCCACGTCACGCCGCCGCAAAGGCAGCCCCCCTTGTTCATGCCCGGCCTCCCTCGGTGGTGGCGGCCCGGAGCGCGCGGACCGCGAAGCGGCCGCAGGATACACGAAGGCGGCCCGGATGCACGTTCAGAAGGTCTTGCGCCGGATGGCGACGCCCCGGCCGGACAGCGCCGGTCGGCCGAGCGCGTCGTGCGCCGCCTGGACCTCGGCCAGCCGCGCCGCGATCCCGTCGGGGAACCGGCCGGGCTTGCGGCTGTCGCGGTCGATGAAGACCTCGATGAGTTCGAAGCAGGCCGCGACGTAGTCGTCGCGGGTCTGGCGCATGGTGAAGAAGCTGACGATCTTGTTGCGGTCGTGGTCGATGAGCTGCGCGTCGATCAGGAGCGGATCTCCCAGCACCGCCTCGCGGCGGTACCAGGACGTGTCCTGCAGGGCGAAGATCGTGCCGCCCTGTCGCCGGACGGCCGCGCGCGACAGGCCGAGCCAGCCGTAGAAGGGTACGGTCGCGCGGTCGAACAGGCGGGTGTAGGATCGAATGCCCATGTGGCCGTTGTGGTCCACATGGGCCTTCGCGACGGTCGCGCGGAGCGCGACGAAGGGCGCGGCGGTCGTCATCGCGGCCGATCCGGCTGGAATGGGGCCATGTGCTCGGTCGTGTAGCCGCTTCGGCCCGCCCGCGCCAGCCCGGAGCTTCGCGCCCGCCCGGCCCGGTCGCCGCCCTTCGATACGCCGCCTTCGGCGGCTACCCGGGGCGGGGGAGGGTCTTGGGTGAGGGCAAAGCACAAATCCCCTCATCCCGAGTAGCGCCCAGAGGGCGCGTATCGAGGAACCGGCCCCGATCCAATCCGATAGGATCGCGCTCTGGAGAAACGCTCCCATGCTCGCGCGCAACCCACCCCGTCCCGGAGGCTTCATCCGCCGCCTAGGCTTGGCCCGGCGTTGAAGGCTGTCGCCGGGTGTGGGACTCATGGATGGCGCGCGACGCTTGCGGGAGACGAGACGCATGACCGGAGATCCGGGCCGCCGGACCGTGCCGACGGTGTGCCACTGGGGCGCCTACGACGCCGAGGTCGCCGACGGCAGGGTCGTGGCCATGCGCCCCGTCGCGGACGATCCCGATCCGTCGTGGCTGGGGTCCTCCGTGCCGGACGCGCTGGACGACGCGGCGCGCATCCGCGAGCCGATGGTGCGCGAGGGCTGGCTCGACCGCGGGCCGGGCGCGGACAACGAGGGCCGGGGCCGCCAGCCGTTCGTCGCGGTGGGCTGGGAGACGGCGCTGGACCTCGCCGCGCGGGAGCTCGGGCGGGTGCGCGACGCCCACGGCAACGAGGCGATCTACGCCGGGAGCTACGGCTGGGCGAGCGCGGGCCGCTTCCACCACGCCCAGAGCCAGCTCCACCGCTTCCTGAACTGCATCGGCGGCTACACCGCCTCGACCGACAGCTACAGCTACGCCGCAGGCGAGGTCGTCCTGCCCCACGTCCTGGGGCCCTTCCAGGAGATCCTGCTCGGCCACACGAGCTGGGACACGATAGCCCGGCGCGGCGGGCTGGTGGTCGCCTTCGGCGGCCTGCCCGCGCGCAACGGCCAGGTGAGCGCGGGCGGCACCGGGCGCCACGCGCAGAAGGAAGGGCTGGAAGCCTGCCGGCGCGCGGGCGTCGGCTTCGTCCTGGTGGGCCCGGCGAAGGACGACATGGACGCCGCGCTGGGGGCCGAATGGCTGGCCCCGCGGCCCAACACCGACGTCGCCGCGATGCTGGGCCTCGCCCACACGCTCCACGCCGAGGGGCTCCACGACCGGGCGTTCCTGGAGAGCCACTGCGTCGGTTTCGACCGCTTCCTGCCCTACCTCACGGGAGCCGGCGACGGGGAGCCCAAGGACGCCGAATGGGCCGCCCGCATCGCCGGCGTCCCGGCCGACGCGCTGCGCTCGCTGGCCCGCCGCATGGCGCGCGAGCGCACGACCGTCGCGCTGTCGTGGTCGCTGACGCGCGGCCACCACGGCGAGCAGCCCTACTGGATGGGGACGGTGCTGGCCGCCATGCTGGGCCAGATCGGCCTTCCCGGCGGCGGGATCGGCTTCGGCTACGGCGCGGTCAACGCCATCGGGATGGCGACCGGACACATGTCCTGGCCGTCGCTGCCCCAGGGCGAGAACGGCGTCGCCGGCGCGATCCCCGTCGCGCGCGTCGCCGACATGCTGCTGAACCCCGGCGCGACGATCGACTACAATGGCCGACGGGTGACGTTCCCCGACATCCGCCTCGTCTACTGGGCCGGCGGCAACCCCTTCCACCACCACCAGGACCTCAACCGCCTGATGAGGGCGTGGCGCCGGCCGGACACGACGATCTGCAACGAGACATGGTGGAACCCCCTGGCGCGCCACTGCGACATCGTGTTCCCCGCCAACACGACGCTGGAGCGCAACGACTTCAGCGGCTCGTCGCGCGAAGGGACGCTGTTCGCGATGCGCCGGGCCATCGAACCCGTCGGCCAAAGCCGCTGCGACCACGACATCTTCTCGGGGCTGGCCGAACGCCTGGGCGTCGCCGGACGCTTCACGGAGGGGCGCGACGAGGAGGGCTGGCTGCGCCACCTGTACGAACGGGGGCGCCGGAGCGCCGCCGAACGCGGCGTCGAGATGCCGGGATTCGACGCCTTCTGGTCGAACGGACGGTTCGACCTCGACCCGCCGGCCGGGGAACGGGTGTTCCTGTCGGCGTTCCGGGCCGACCCGGAGGGCAATCCGCTGGCGACGCCTTCGGGGAAGATCGAGATCTTTTCCGAGACGATCTCGGGCTTCGGCTACGACGACTGCCCGGGTCATCCCGTCTGGCTCGAACCCTTCGAGTGGCTGGGATCGCCGTCGGCGCGGCGCTTCCCCCTCCACCTGATCTCGTGCCAGCCGGCGCACCGCCTCCACGGTCAGTACGACAACGGATCGGTCAGCCGCGGCGCGAAGGTCGCCGGCCGCGAGCCCGTCCTGATCAACAGCCGCGACGCGGCCGCGCGCGGCATCGCCGACGGCGACGCGGTGCGCCTGTTCAACGACCGGGGCGCCTGTCTGGCCGGCGCCCGCGTCGACGACGGCGTCAGGCCCGGCGCGGTCCGGCTGGCGACGGGCGCCTGGTACGATCCCGACACGCCGGGCGAGTCGGGCGCGCTCTGCCGCCACGGCAACCCCAATGTGCTGACCCGCGACGAGGGTACCTCGAGGCTCGCCCAGGGCCCCAGCGCGCAGACCTGCCTGGTCGAGGTCGAGCTCTGGCGCGGCGCGGTTCCCCAGGTCGGGTCCTTCGCTCCGCCGGACATCCTGACGCGGGAAGGGTGATTCCCGATCCGAACCGGGCTAAGGGTCTAGGCGTTCCGGAGGCTGGAGGAGCGCGGCGATGGCGGCTCGGGCCGAGGTGGGCGGCGGACGCGATGCGGTGTCGGCGCTCGATGCGCGCTGGTACACGGACCCGGAGGTCTTCGCGCGCGAGGAGCGCGAGATCTTCGCGAAAACCTGGCAGTTTGCCTGCCACGCGAGCCGCCTCGGGACGACGGGCGATTTCGTGGCTTTCCCGGTCGGCCGCGTCGGGCTGTTCGCGGTGCGCGACCGCACGGGCGCGATCCGCTGCTTCCACAACGTCTGCCGCCACCGCGCCCACGAGCTGGTCGAGGGCTCCGGCTCCCGGCCCTTCATCGTCTGTCCCTATCACGGCTGGCGCTACGGACTCGACGGCGGGCTCAGGAGCGCGCCGGGCGGAGACCGGACGCCCGGCTTCGACGGCGGCCGTATCCGCCTGCGCGAGGCGAGGACGGAGATCTTCTGCGGGTTCGTCTTCGTCAATCTCGACGCCGACGCCGAGCCCATGGCCGCCTGGTATCCGGGCGCGGAGGAGGAGCTCCGCGCCTTCCTGCCGGAGATCGACGGCCTCGCGCCCGTGGCCGAGTTCCCGGTGGAGGAGGCGTGCAACTGGAAGGTCTCGGTGGAGAACTACAGCGAGTGCTACCACTGCAAGCTGCGCCACCCGGCCTTTTCCAGCGGCGTCATCGATCCCGACGGCTACGATGTCCGGTCCCGGGGCCACTGCCTGCGCCACGCCGCGGCCCCGGCCCGGCCCAGCGGGATGGCCTACGCCATCGACGCGGCGGACGCGCGCGCGTCGGGCTACGGTTCCTGGTTCCTGTGGCCGGCCTTCTCGTTCCAAGTCTATCCGGGCGGCGTGCTCAACACCTACCACTGGCGGGCCGGGGACCACCGCAACGTCACGGTGCGGCGGGGCTGGTACGCGCCGGGCGGGGAAGCCTCCGAGCGGATCGAGGCGCTTGCCCGGCGGGACCTCGACACCACGGTGGCCGAGGACGTCGCCATCGTGGAATCGGTCCAACGCGGCCTGGAGAGCGGCTCCTACGAACCCGGCCCGCTGGTGATCGATCCCGAGGGCGGGGTCATGAGCGAGCATTCCGTCGCCGCCCTCCACGGCTGGCTGCGCGAGGCTCTGGGCGTCGCGCCGTGAGGATCGCGCGACGGGAACGGCGCGGCCCCGGCGGCGCCCGCGGACAGGGTAGTTCCGATTCCGGCCATCCCTCGACACGGCGCTTCGCGCCACCTCGGGATGGGGGGGTGTGCTTTGTCCTTACCCAGAATCCCCCTCACCCCGAGGCGCCGTCGAAGGCGGCGTATCGAAGGGGCGGACTCGCGGCCGGGGCGCGGTCAGCGCTGTTCGCGCTCCCAGTCGGGGTGGACCCAGACCGGGGCGTCCGACGGCGCGGGCGGGATGGCGCCGAGGATCGTGTCGGCCGCCTTCTCGGCGATCATGATCGTCGGCGCGTTGAGGTTGCCCGAGACCACGTTGGGCATGACCGAGGCGTCGACCACGCGCAGGTTCCGCAGGCCGCGCACCCGGAGCTCCGGGTCGACCACCGCCATGGGGTCGCGTTCGGGGCCCATCTTGCAGGAGCAGGAGGGGTGGTAGCTCGATTCCGCGGTCCGCCGGATCCAGCCGTCCAGCTCCTCGTCGGTCCGCCTGTCCTCGCCGGGCCAGAGCTCCTTGCCGCGGAAGGGGTCGAAGGCCGCCTGGGCGAAGATCTCCCGGGTCAGGCGGACGCCGTCCCTGAGGCAGCGGACATCCTCGTCCTCCTTCAGGTAGTTGAAGAGAATTTCGGGATGCCGGCGCGGGTCGGCGCTCCCGATCTTCACATGGCCGCGCGAGAGCGGGCGCATCATGTCGACCATGGCCTGGTAGCCATGGATCCTGTTGATATTGAAGGCGTCGTAGGTCATCGCCATCGGCAGGAAGTGGTATTGGATGTCGGGGTGCTCGATCCCCGGCCGGCTGCGGATGAAGCCGCCGACGTCCATGTGGTTGGTCTCGGCCGGTCCGTCCTTGGCGAGGAACCAGCGCACGCCGACCTTGAGCCTGCCCAACGGCGTGAGGTGGTTGAGCAGGCTGATCGGCTGGGCGCACTCGTGCTGCACGAAGACCTCGAGGTGGTCCTGCAGGTTCCGGCCGACGCCGGGCAGGTGATGGACCGGATCGATGCCGAGCGCCTTCAGGTCGTCGGCGTCGCCCACCCCGGACACCTGGAGGATCTGGGGGGAGTTGATCGCGCCGCCGCACAGGATCACCTCGCGGGTCGCCCTCGCCCGCCGTGTCCGGCCGCCGTGCTCGTACTCCACGCCCGCGGCCGTCGCGTCCTCGAACAGGATGCGTTCGGTGAAGGCGCCGGTGGCGACCGTGAGGTTGGCGCGTCCCATGGCCGGCCTGAGATAGGCGGTCGCCGCGCTCCAGCGCCGCCCCGCGTGCGTCGTCCGGTCCATGCGGCCGACGCCTTCCTGACGGACGCCGTTGAGGTCGAGGTTCTCGCGGTAGCCGGCCTGGACCGCGGCCTCGATGAAGGCGCGGTAGAGCGGGTTGCGCTCGACGAGGCCCGACGTGACGCGGAGCGGGCCGTCGCCGCCGTGATAGTCGTCCGCGCCCCGGTCGTGGTTCTCGGCCCGGCGGAAGTAGGGCAGCACCTCGCGGTAGGACCAGCCCCGGCAGCCGAGCTGGGCCCACTTGTCGTAGTCGAAGGCGTGGCCGCGGATGTAGACCATGCCGTTGATCGAGCTGGAGCCGCCGAGGACCCGCCCGCGCGGGCAGTGGATCGCGCGGTTCCCGAGGTGGGGCTCGGGTTCGGAATGGTAGAACCAGTTGTACCGGTCGTCCTTCAGCGGGTGCGCGAAGGCCGTGGGCATGTGGATCTTCCAGCTGTGGAAGCCGGTGTCCATGGGCCCCGCCTCGAGCAGCAGGACGCGGTTGCCGCGGTCGGCCGACAGCCGGTTCGCCAGCGTGCAGCCCGCCGATCCGGCGCCGACGATGATGAATTCGACCTCGCGGTCGTAGCCGTGGCCCGCCATGGCCCCGTCCTCGGGAATCCGGGCCGGACCCTAACCGCCGGACCGGCGCGAAACCAGCCCGCGGGCGACGGTCTCGTGGACCCGCCGGTCGGACCATCCGTCGTCCTCCGCTCGAACCGTGCTTTTCCGTATCCGGACGCGAACGCCGCGCGTTCGCGCCGCGGCCGTCAGGCTCCGCCGTCGAAGGCGTAGCCCTCCATGTCGAAGCGCGGCTGGCCGGTGACGCCGGTGAGGCCGCCATCGCAGACCAGCGTGGTGGAGTTGACGAAGCTGGCGTCGTCGCTGGCCAGGAAGCAGATGGCGGCGGCGCATTCCTCGGGCGCGCCGATGCGGCCGAGCGGCGTGGAGCGGCCGTAGGCTTCGGCCTGTTCGGGCGCGTCGGCGAGCGAACCCAGCATGCGCTCCGTGCCGATAGGGCCGGGGCAGATCGCGTTGGCGCGGATGTTGTGGCGGCCGACCTCCCAGGCCAGACACTGGGTCAGGTTCCAGATCGCCGCCTTGGCCGAGTTGTAGGCCCCCCAGCCGGGGTCGCCCGCCATGCCGGAGATCGAGGACATGTTGACGATGGCGCCGCCGCCGGACGCCTTCATGCGCGCCACGGCCAGCCGGCAGCAGATGACGGTGGAGAGCACGTTGAGCCGCCACAGCCGCTCCCAGTCGGCGCTCGGCAGGCTCTCGACCGGGCCGAACATCGAGTTGCCCGCGATGTGGATCGAGACGTCGAGCCGGCCGCCGCCGATCTCGTCGACCCTGGCGAAGGCCGCCTCGATCCGGGCCTCGTCCATCACGTCGCAGACGACCGGGGTGACGTCGCGGCCTTCCTCCCTCAGCGCCCCGGCGGCGCGCTCGAGGTCCCCGGCCTTCCGGTCCGCCGCGACCACCGTGGCGCCCTCGCGGGCCAGCCGGGTCATGGTGGCCTTGCCGATGCCCTTGGCGGCGCCGGTCACGAAGCAGATCTTGTCGTCGAAGCGGGTCATGGCGGTCTCCGGACGCGGGAAGGCGGCGTGGCGGGCGGGCGGCCTCGGGCCCGGGCCGCCGGTCCGTCCGTTGCGAAGGTCATGGCTGCTGGTCTATGTGATATCGCCCGTCCCTGCCAAGCCTTCCGGGAGTCCTCCGCGATGAGCGCGTTCTACTTCGACGACGACGCCGATCTGACGCTGCTCGACGGCAAGACGGTGGCGGTCATCGGCTACGGCAACCAGGGCCGCGGCCAGGCGCTCAACATGAAGGACATGGGCGTCGATGTCGTCGTGGGCAACATCGATGACGCCTACGCGGACATCGCGCGCGAGGACGGCTGGGATCTTCAGACCATCGAGGACGCTGCGGCCGCCGCCGACGTCAAGCTGATGCTGACGTCCGACGACAGCCAGCCGGAGGTCTACGAGAACCGGATCGGGAAGAGCCTCAAGCCGGGCGATGTCATGAGCTTCGCCCATGGCTTCAACATCCACTACGGGGAGATCGCGCCGGACCCCCGGATCGACGTCGTGATGGTGGCGCCCCGCATGCTGGGCGAGGGCGTGCGCGCGACCTTTCTCGAGGGACGCGGTTTCCCCAGCCTGATCGCCGTGGCGCAGGACGCCAGCGGCGTCGCCATGCCGATGTGCCTCGCCATCTCCAAGGCCATCGGCTCGACCAGGATGGGCGTCCTGGAGTCGAGCTTCGAGGAGGAAGTATTGATCGACCTCTTCGAGGAGCACCAGCCCGGGCTCTACGCCCTGCGCGCCATGTACACGGCTCTGGTCGAGGCGGGTTGTTCGCCCGAGGCGGTCATGCTCGACCTCTACGCCTCGGGCGAGAGCGTGAAGTTCGCCGAATACGGCCGCGACCTCGGGGCCTTCGAACGTATGAAGCGCACCAGCGTGACCGCCCAGTTCGGCCATCTGGTCTGGTCGAAGCGGTATTTCGATGAGGAGAAGACCCTGGAGGGCATGCGCGGGATGCTCGCCAACATCAAGGACGGCAGCTTCATCCGCGCGCTCAAGGCCGAGAAGGCCAAGAACCAGAAGGCGATCGGGGAGGTCTGGAAGGACAACAACGCCCACGAGCTCGTGAAGCGGGAGCACGCGCTCTACCAGCTCCTGGGCCGCCGCCCGAAGGACCGGCCGGCGCCCGGCGAAGACGAGAGTTGAGCGTCGCGAGTCTCTTCTTCCTCGTTCCGCGCCGCGCCGCGGGAGGGGGGCCGTCGGGTCCCGGCTTGCCGCCGCGCCGGGAACGCGGGCGATGACGCGCTACCGCCTCGGCGTCGACATCGGGGGAACCTTCACCGATCTCCATCTGATGGACGAGGAGACGGGCGCGCTGTTCGCGCTCAAGACCCCGTCGACGCCCCGGGACCCGTCGCTGGCCGTGGCCAACGGAATCGAGGAGCTCGGGAAGCGCCACGGGATTGTCCCGGCGGATGTCCGCTACTTCGCCCACGGCACCACGCTCGCCGTGAACACGCTCCTGGAGCGCGACGGCGCGAAGGTCGGCGTGCTGATGACCGGGGGGTTCACCGACACCCTGGAGCTGCGCCGCCTCCGCCTGCCGAAGGCCAACGACTTCTTCGTGCCCAAGCCCGTCTCGCTGGTGCCCCGCCGCCATGTGCGCCCGGTCGGCGAACGCATGCTGTCTGACGGCCGGGTCGGGGCCCCGATCCGCCGCGAGGATGTCGAGACCCAGGTCCGGCGCCTGCTCGACGACGGCGTCGAGACGTTGGCGGTCTGTTTCCTGCACGCACACCGGAACCCCGAGCACGAGAGGCTCGCCAAGAGCTGGATCGAGGAGAGCTTTCCCGGCGTCTTCGTCTGCATCTCCTCGGAGGTCTGGCCCCAGCAGCGCGAGTACGAGCGCGCGCTGGTCAGCGTGGTCAACGCCTATGTCGGCGGCCGTATGAAAGCCTATTTCAACACGCTCCATGGCCGCGCGCGTGCGCTCGGCATGACCTGCCGGGTGTTCTCCACGAAGTCGAACGGCGGTGTGATGGGGATCGACTCGGCGGCGGAGCGGCCGGTCGAGACCCTGCTGTCGGGACCCGCCTCCGGCGTGATCGGCGCCCACCACATCGCCGGGCGGATAGGCGATCCGAACATCGTCACGATCGACATGGGTGGCACCAGCGCCGACATCTCGATCCTCGAGGGCGAGATGCGCTACGCCACCGAGAACACGGTGGGCGACTTTCCGGTCATCATGCCGGCGGTCGATGTCTCGGCCGTCGGCGCGGGCGGGGGTTCGATCGCCTGGACCGACGCGGAAGGCGTGCTGAAGGTGGGTCCCGAGAGCGCCGGCGCCGCGCCCGGTCCGGCCTGCTACGGCCGGGGCGGCGCCCGGCCCGCCGTGACCGACGCCTACCTGACCGCCGGGATCGTCGCGCCCGACAGCTTCCTGGGCGGCGAGATGAGGCTCGACCGCGGCGCGGCCCACGGCGCGATCGACTCCATCGCGTCCGTCCTCGGGTTCTCCCGGGCCGAGGCGGCCGATGCGATCCTCCAGATCGCCACGGCCGCCATCTACGCCGAGCTCCTGCCCCAGACGGCCCGGCGCGGCGTCGACATCGCGGGCTTCTCGATGGTGGCCTACGGCGCCGCCGGTCCGACCCAGGCGTTCATGCTGGCGCGCGAGCTCGAGGTGCGGCGCGTCGTCGTGCCTCCGTCGCCGGGCCTCCTGTGCGCGCTGGGCTGCCTGGTGGCCGACTTCCGCGCCGACTTCGTGCAGAGCGTCTGGCGCGAGGCCCCGGAGCTTCCCGACGCCGAACTGCGGGCGATCTACGGCCGCCTTGAGGAGCAAGCCCGGAGCTGGCTGGCGGACCAGAACATCGATCTCGACCGGGTCTACATCCTGCGGTCCGCCGACCTCTGCTACGTCGGTCAGTCCTACGAGGTGAACGTGCCGTTTCCCGATGTCGTCCCGGCGAGGCTGACGACCCCGCGGGTCGTGGACTGGTTCCACGCCCGCTATGGGCGGGTCTACGGCTATGCCGACGCGGAGGCGCCGGCGCGCATGCTGGAGGCGCGCCTGCAGATCGTGGGCGTGACGCCCAAGCCGCCGGTCCGCCCGGTCGCGGACTCCGGCGACGCGCCGGACGGCCCGACGGGCGCGCGCCCGGTCCACGAGCACGGCGAGGAACGGGAGGCGGCCGTGTGGCGGCGCGACGCCCTGCGCCGGGGAGAGGTCTACGAAGGGCCGCTGGTGGTCGAGCAGTACGACACGACGGTCTATGTGCCGGCCGGCTTCCGCGTCACCGTGGACGACCACGCCAACCTGATCGGCGAGCGCGCGTGATGGACGACGGGACGCGGCTGGAGATCCTGCTGAACCGCTTCCAGGCCATCGTCGACGAGATGGCCCAGACGGTTTCGCGCACGGCGCATACGGTGTTCGTCAAGGAGACCCAGGACTACGGGTCCGTGCTGGTCTCGCGCGAGGGCGAGGTCTTCGCCGCGCCGCGCCGCTACGGCGTGCTGATGATGATCGGCATGCCGATGGAAGGGGCTCTGGCCGCCATCGGCGAGGATGTGGCCGAGGGCGACATCTTCATCTCGAACGATCCCGACGCCACGAAGGGCATGGCGACGCATCTCAGCGATGTCTACCTGTGGACGCCGGTCCACGTCGACGGTCGGATCCTGTGCTGGGCCTGGACCTTCATCCACGTCTCCGACATCGGCGGACGGGTGCCGGGATCCATCGCGCCGTCGAGCCACGAGATCTATCAGGAAGGGATCCGGATCACGCCGCAGAAGCTCTACCGGGCGGGCGAGCTCAACCGGCCGCTGCTCGACATGATCTTGGCGAACTGCCGGACGCCCGATCAGAACTGGGGCGACATGAAGGCCTGTCTGGCCGGTCTGGCGACAGCCAGGCGGCGCGTGCTGGACCTGGCCGGCCAGTACGGCTTCGACACGATCGACCGCACGGTGGACGCCGCGCTCGACTACGCGGAGACCCAGGCGCGCCGCGTTATCGGCCGCGCGCCCGACGGCGTCTACCGCTACACCGACTACATCGAAGCCGACATGGCGGGCCTCGGCCTGGTGCGCATCCACGTCTCCATGACCGTCGAGGGCGGCGGGATGCTGCTCGATTTCACCGGAACGGCGCCCCAGGTGCGGGCGGCGCTCAACATCCCGACCTACGGCCACGACGGCCACTGGATGCTGATCACCGGCCTGGTGAACTGGATCTGCACCCAGGAGCCGAACATCGCCTACAACGCCGGCCTCGTGCGCCCGATGAAGGTCCGTATCCCGAAGGGCACGATCCTCAATCCGGAGCCGGGCGCGGCCTGTGGCGCGCGCTACTCCACGAGCCACAAGGTCTGCGACGTCACCGTGGGCGCGCTGGCCCAGGCCGTGCCGATGGAGCTTCCGGCGACGGATTCGGGGCAAGGCTCGATCCTGCTGGTGTCCGTGCCGGACTTCGAGAACGGCGGGCACAAGGTCTCCGTGATCCAGCCCATCGTGGGCGGGGCCGGCGGCAGGCCGGTCGACGACGGCGTCGACGGCACCATGGTGATCCTGAACTTCCTCAGGAACATCCCGACCGAGATCTTCGAGAACGAGATGCCCGAGGTCCTGATCCGCCACTACGGCCTGCGGAACGACTCCGGCGGCCCCGGCCGGTACCGCGGCGGCGCCGGCATCGAGATCGAGTTCGAGACGTCGTCGCCCTACACCTCGATCACCTCGCGCTGCATGGAACGCTACATCTTCGGCCCGCCGGGACGGCTCGGCGGCCACATGGGCGCGCCGGGCTACACGATCCTCAATCCGGGCACGGACCGGGAGCGGGACCTGGGCAAGATCGATGTCCTGGAGCTGGCGCCGGGCGACGCGCTCCGCATCGGCACCCAGGGCGGCGGCGGCTTCGGCGACCCGCTCGAGCGGCCGGCCGGGAAGGTGGCCGACGACGTCGCCAACGGCATCGTCTCGCCGCGCGGCGCCCGCGAGCACTACGGCGTGGCGCTCAACGCCGACGGCTCGGTCGACGACCGCGCGACCGGGGCGTTGCGCGCCGGCATCCGCGTGGCGCGGGGCTGGTCCGAACCGCCGCTCCATGGATTGGGGCCGGCGCGCGAGGCCCACGACGCCCTTTGGACGGATCGCCTGGAGGACGCCATCGTGGCGGCGACGGCCGATCTCCCCGTCCCGCTCCGCCAGTTTCTCCACGAACGGCTCATGACGGAGGTCGGAATCCGCCTGGACGCGGGGCGGCCGGTGGAGCCCGGCGACATCCCCACCCTGCTCGACCGCGTGCGTGCGGTAGGCGCGGCGCAAGCGGCCGAATAGTCGGCGTCGTCCATTCGGTCGAGAAATCCAACGTGATGGAATCCGGCGTCCTCTGGCGCGAGGTCGCGACCGAAGTCCACCGGACCGGGTTCGCCGAACTCACGCTCCATCGCATGCTGGCCGACAACTGCGCCATGCAACTCGCCCCCGGTCCGCGCCGGTTCGACGCGATCGTGACCGACAACCTGTTCGGCGACCTGCTCTCGGACGCCCCCGCCGAGGCGGACATGCTCGACCGGGGCGCCCGCGCCGCCGATCCGGTCCGGGATGGCGGAAGAAGCGTCTCGACGGCCGGTATGGGCGACGCGGCGATCGCCGCGCTGGAAGACCTGAACCGCTAGGGCGGGTTCCCGCCGACCCGCCAGGCCGGCCAGACGGCGACCGCCGCGAGGGGGACGAAAGCGGCGAAGACCCACGCGCCGATCGTGCGCAAGGTCTCCGGGGGCGCGTCCTCCGCGAAGCCCAGGGCGTTGGCGATCAGGCCGCAGAGCGCCGCGCCCAGCGCGTAGCCGAACTGCTGCACGGTGGGGATGGCGGCCGAAGTCCGTTCGCGGTCGGCCGGCGGGACGGCCTCGGTCGCGCGCCGGATCACCAGGCCCCACATCTGGCCGAAGCACACGCCGAGCAGGACGACGAACGGAACGACGGGCCAGACCCGGCCGAGCGGCATGGTGACGGAGAGGCCCGCGAGCGCGACGACCGCGACGATCGGACCGGTGCGGATGAGCCAGCGTTCGGCCGTCCGCCCGGCATTGGCGACGGCGACCGCGGCCACGCCCCAGGCCACCGATTCGAGGGCGACGACATAGCCGGATTCGAGCGGCGACAGTCCGAACAGGCGCTCGAGAAAGAACGGGCCGTAGGTGAAGAACGAGCTGGTGGCGGTGGCGAGCAGGACCGCGAGCAGGAGCCCGGCGCCGTAGGACGTGGCCGTCGAGAACGGGCGCGGCGGCAGCATGCGGCCGTCGCCGGACCGGCCGTCGCGCCGCAGGAAGAGGGCGAGGACGGCGGCGGCGGCGACCGCCATGGCCGGCGCGGCGACGGGGTCGGGGTCGGCGGCCGCCAGCGAGACGAGGAGGATGCCGCCGGCGAGCAGCGCGAGGCGGACGACGGGAACGCCGCCCGCCGCCCCCGGTCCGCCGTCGCGCCGGCCGTGGGTCACGGTGACGGCGACCAGCGCGACGAAAAGGACGGCCTGCAGCGCGAAGGCCCAGAACGCGCCGCGCCACATCCCGTGGTTGGCGAACAGTCCGCCCACGAGCGGGCCGCAGAACGCCGACATGCTCCAGACCGCCGAGGTGAGCGCCACCAGCTTGGGCAGCATGGCCTTGGGGAACAACCGGTCGAGCGCGACGAAGACAAGCGCGACCTGGCCCCCGCCGCCCATGCCCTGGATGAAGCGGCCCACCAGCATCGCCGCCATGTCGGGCGCCAGAGCGGAGACCGCGCAACCGGCCGCGAACAGGGTCCCGGCGAGGATGAAGGCCCACCGCAGGCCGAGGGTCAGGGCGATCAGGCCGGTCATGGCGCCGAGCAGGATCGAGGCCAGCATGTAGAGCGTGTAAGCCCAGGGCACGTAGGCGTCGCCGCCGATCTCGGCGACCGCGCTGGGCAGCGTGGTGACGATCAGCAGGCTGTCGGCGGCGTGAAGCCAGATCCCCAGCGTCAGGGCGACGACGAGCGGCGCGCGCCCGCCGCGAAACAGGTCGGCCCAGCCGGTCCCGGTTCTTTCCGCGCGCGCCATGCCATCCCCTCTCGCAGCTCTATATAGAAAGTAATAACTTTTTATATGTCAAGGACCGCCCTCGGAGACGGGGGACGCGCGAGCGAAGATGCCCTACGCCAGCGCTCCGTGGGGGAGGCTCGGGCTGGCGGCTTCCGAGCCGAGGCGCGCCGCCAGCGTGCGCAGGGTGGAGTCGAACTCGTCGAGCTCGACATGGCAGGTCTTCATGTAGCGCTCGCCGTCCGGCGGAAAGACCGCGCGGCCGTGCAGGACGCGCCGGTTGCTGAACAGCAGCGCCTCGCCGCCGGCGTCCGGATCTGGTTCGCGGGATCGAACAACAGGGTCTGGAGCCTGCGCGGGGCGCGGTAGAACGGGCGGATCGCGTCGTCGGGACCGTCGAGAGGACCGATGGCGCGGTCGAGGTGGCGGACGCCCGCGATCTCGCCGCTCTCGTCCAGGCTGAAGACCGGCGCGCGCATGCGGAAGTCGCGGTCCTGGCCCTCCAGCCGCCGGTCGTGGGTCACGGTCAGGGTCGCGGGCAGGCGGAAGGCGACGGGGTCCCCGTCGCGCAGCATCGCCCCGATCCGGAACCCGTCGGTCATGGTGCTCTCGCCTCCGGTCCTGGCGGCGCGGACGACATGGAAGCGGGCGATGGACGGCGGAACCTGCCGGTAAGGCTCGTCCGTGTGGGGATCGAGGCGGACGTTGAGGTCGCCGTAGACCGGCGCGTCGGGGGTGTATCTGAAATCGTAGACGCCGCCGCGCCCGCTCGCTTTCGCTGTTGCGGCGCCCGCGCGGCCATTCGGCCGCGTAGACGCTGACATGGCCGTCGCCGCGCCAGACCGCCTCGATCCCGCCGGCGTCGCCCACCCGCGCCCGGGCGATCTCGATGTCGTCGGGGATATCCGTGTGGGCCGCGGGGAACGGATCGCGCCGAGGTAGGCGCCGCAGTTTTCGCACTGGCGGGCGCGCCGCGGCCAGACGGCGTGGAACCGGCTTTCGTGGCCATTGTCGAGACCGGCGATGACGAACGCTGGTCGGGGTTGGCGACGCCCATGCCGGCGCCCTCCCGGCGTTTCCGGCCGGAGCCTGAATCGTTTGTCGCGGCCTGTAAACGCACTTCGCCCGCGAGGCCGCGTTCCGGTCGAATCGGTTTGGGTTCGCGCCGCGCGAGGCGGTATGGTGCGGCGTTTCCGGACGCAGGAGCTGGAGCATGGCCCATCTCGCCCCGATCGACGACACCATGACCGAGGCCGAATGGCGGACGCGCCGCGACCTGGCGGCCTGCTACCAACTCGTCGACCTCTACGGCTGGTCCGACCTTTCGGGCACCCACATTTCCGCGCGCGTGCCCGGAACCGGACATTTCCTGATCAACCCCTATGGCCTGCTGTTCGACCAGATCACGGCGAGCTCGTTGTTGAAGGTCGACCGGGACGGCGCCGCGATCGGCGAAAGCGACCGCTCGTTCAATCCGGCGGGTTTCCTGATCCATTCCTGCATCCACCGCGCCCGCCCGGACATCCATTGCGTGCTCCACACGCACACCCGGGCCGGCAACGCGGTCGCGATGCAGGAGGGCGGTCTCCTGCCGTTGTCCCAGAAGGCGCTGATCGTGATGGGCTGGGTCGCCTACCACGACTACGAGGGCGTGGTGTTGGACGCCTCCGAGCAGGAGAGTCTGGTGCGCGACCTGGGCGACAGGACGATCCTCGTCATGCGCAACCACGGGCTCCTGACCTGCGGCGAGACCGTCGGCGCGGCTTTCGCCTGGATGCACCGCATCGAGGCCGCCTGCCGCTACCAGATCGACGGCATGGCGGGCGGCGCGCCGCTCCGCTATCCGAGCGAGGAGGTCCGCCGCAGGACCGTCGAGCAGGGCCTCAGGATCTTCGCGCCCAACGGCCACGCCCGCGCAGGCATGGAGTGGCCCTCTCTCCTGGCCCAGCTCGAACGCGAGCGGGGAATGTCCTACCGAAGCTGACGGATGCGCCCGAACGCCTCACGCGGACGCATGTCGACAGGGCGAGGCGCGGCTGCCCGCGCCGTCGGGCCCGGCCCTCGCGCGAGGTCTCGGGAAACCGCGCCCGCCTCCCGGGCGTGAGCCGCTTCCGGCCTTGGGCGCCGATCGGGATGAAGGCCGGCGCCAGGTGAGCTTGAGCGCCGAGACGATGACTCCGATGTCCTTCAGCCGTCGCGCGGAGCGAAGCGTGTTGATGGCCGCGGTCGCCATGGGTGCGTCCGGCGCGGGATGAGACACCGCCAAGCGCCTGTTACAGGAGCCTTCCATGCGCGACGGAACCGCCGGCGCCCACGCGGTTCCAAGTGTGCGGCGACCGCGCTTCGGGCGGCCTTGCCGAGGCGGTTCCCGCGAGGATGAGGAGCGGAGGGGAAGGGCCGGCCTCAGCCCGCCGTCAGGCCGCCGTCGATGACGAATTCGCTCCCCGTCACGAAGCGGCTCTCGTCGCTCGCGAGATAGACGATCATGTCGGCGACCTCCCGTGCCTCCCCGATCCGGCCCAGGGGGATCTGGGCCTCCAGTTTGGCCGTCACCCCGGCGGGATCCCGGGCGCGGCCGATCAGCGCCTCGACCATGGGCGTCATGATGAAGGCGGGGTGCACGGAGTTGCAGCGGATGTCGTAGCCCTCGCGCGCGCAATGGAGCGCGACGGACTTGGTGAGCAGGCGCACCGCGCCCTTGCTGGCGTTGTAGGCGGCCAGGTTGTGGCCGCCTACGAGGCCCGAGACCGAGGACAGGTTCACGATCGAGCCGCCGCCGGTCCGCTTCATGGCGATCACGCCGTGCTTGCAGCCCAGGAAGGTGCCGTCGGCGTTGACGGCCATGACGCGGCGCCAGTCCTCCAGCGTCGTTCCCTCGATGGTGTCGGCCTGTCCCGTGCCGGCGCTGTTGACCACGATCGCGAGAGGGCCCAGCGCCTCCGCGGCCCGCGCGACGGCGGCGGTCCAGGACTCCTCCGAGGTGACGTCGTGCGCGAGGGCGATCGCGGCCTCGCCCAGCGGCGCGGCGGCCTCGGCGAGGCCGCCGGCGTCGATGTCGGTCATGGCGACCCGCGCGCCCTCCTCGACGAAGCGTTCGGCGGTGCGCCGTCCGATGCCCGAGGCCGCGCCCGTCACCAACGCGGTCTTGCCGTCGAGCCGTCCCATCGTCCGCTCCCTTCTCGTCCATGGGCCGCGTGAGTCGCCCGAGCCCGTCCGGCGCGCCCGGTCATCCCGGTTTGCGTCGCGCCCGCACGTCGCTCTCGAGCGCGCGGTCGATCCGTGTCCGGTGTCCCCGCAGCCGGGCCCGGAAGCGGTCCAATACCGAACGCTTGACGCGCGGGGCGATCCGCTCCGCGCGGTCTCGAAGCCGATCCCATGCTTGCCGATATTCGCCCGGTTTTCGGTTTCGTCCCATTCGAACCGCGTTGTCCCGCGTATGTATAGGTTGTCGCTACAGAGAATGCGAGGAAGCCCTTGAGCCCCATCCCGTCCTCCGAAAGGCCGGGGCCGCTTTCCCCGCGGCCGACCGTGTCCGCATAGCGACCCGCGCGTTTCAATCCGGACGGGATGTGCCCTAGTCTCCCGCCATGTACCTGGATCGCCGTCTCTGGGCGTTCACGGCCGGGGTCCGAGGCCGCATCGCGCTGTCGGTCGCGGTCGGCCTCGCCGCCGCCGCGGTGGGCGTCGCGCGGCTGGCGCTGCTGGGCTGGCTGATCGCCATGGTGTTCGCCGGCGCGGGTCTCGCCGAACTGGCCTGGCCCATGGCCCTGATCGCGGGCGTGATGGTCCTGCGCGGCGGTCTCGAATACCTCCGTGTCATGGTCGCCCACGAGACGGCCGCGCGCGTGCAGATCGCGCTTCGCAAGGCGATCTACGAGAAGGCGGTCCGGCTCGGTCCGGCCTGGTTCGGGCGCGAGCGCACCGGCGACGTGATCCTCTCGGTGGTCGACGGCGTCGAGCAGCTCGAGACCTATTTCGGCGAGTTCCTGCCCACGCTGCTGATCGCCGTGCTGACGCCGGTCGGCATCTTCTGCTTCATGGCCTTCCTCGACCTGCCGCTCGCCGCCGTGCTGGTGACGGCCGCGCTCGCCGCGCTCGTCCTTCCCATGGCCTTCCACCGCATGGACCGCGAGGCCAGCCTCGAACGCTCGAAGACCTACGCGGATTTCGGCGCCGAGTTCCTCGACGCGGTGCAGGGCCTCGCCACGCTCAAGGCCTTCGGCCAAAGCGCCGCCAAGGCCAGGGCGCTGGCCGGGCGCGCGGCGAAGCTCGCCCGCGGCACGATGTGGGTGAACGCGACCAACGCGCTCGGCCGGGGCGTCACCGACACCGCCATCGCGGTCGGCGCGGCCGCGGCGCTCGCCTACGGCGCATGGCGCTACGAGGCCGGCGCGTTGGAGATGCCGACCCTGCTCATCGTCCTGATGATGGGTGTGGAGCTCTTCCGGCCCCTGCGCGACATGCGCGCCCAGCTCCATACCGGCATGCTGGGCCAGTCCGCGGCCCAGGCGATCTTCCGCGTGCTGGAGGCCGAGCCGCTGGTCGGGGAGGCCGCGTGTCCTTCGGACTCTCCCCCGCCCGGGCCCTTCTCCCTCGACGGGGAGCGCAATGCGGCGCCGGCCCCGTCGGACTTCGCCATCGAGTTCGACGCTGTCTCCTTCGCCTACCCCGGCGCCGGGGGCCGGGCGCACGAGAACCTGAGCTTCGCCGTGAGGCCCGGCGAGCGGGTCGGCGTGGTGGGCCCCAGCGGGGCGGGCAAGACGTCGATCGTGCGCCT
This sequence comes from uncultured Alphaproteobacteria bacterium, assembly GCA_958295695.1. Lineage (GTDB taxonomy): Bacteria > Pseudomonadota > Alphaproteobacteria > SP197 > SP197 > SP197. The sequence goes on from OY282363.1 coordinate 1,268,153, forward strand.
GCTGCTGCGCTTCTACGATCCGCAATCGGGCGCGGTCCGGATCGGTGGACACGACCTGCGCCGGATGCCGTTCGACGACCTGCGCGGCCGGATCGCGGTCGTGAACCAGGACACCTACCTGTTCCACGGCACGGTCGAGGACAACCTGCGCTTCGGCAAGCCCGACGCCGCCCGGGAGGATCTGGAGGCGGCCTGCCGCGCGGCCAACGCGCACGACTTCATCATGGGCCTGCCCTCGGGCTACGCCACGGTCGTGGGCGAGCGCGGCATCCGGCTGTCGGGCGGCCAGCGCCAGCGGATCGCCATTGCCCGGGCGCTGCTGCGCGACGCGCCGATCCTGGTTCTCGACGAGGCGCTCTCGGCGGTCGACGCGGAGAACGAGGCCGTCATCCAGCAGGCGCTCGACCGGCTGATGCGGGGCCGGACGACGCTGATCTTCGCTCACCGCCTATCCAGCGTGATCGACGCCGACCGCATCCTCGCCCTCGAGAACGGCCGCGTCGCGGAGGAGGGCGCGCACGACGCGCTGATGGCGCGGCGCGGCGTCTATTGGACGCTCATGGCCGAACAGGCGCGCGAGACCGGCGACCGCCGCGCCGACCGTTTCGACGGCGACGCGCGCGTCGCCGGGAAGCGCGACCGGGACGCGGCCGCCATGGCCGCCGCCGAGGCGGAGCCGACCGACGCCATCCTGCGCGCCGAAGGCCTGGGCTGGGCCGGGGCGGCCCGTGTACTGCTCGCCTTCGTGACGGTCGAGCGGCTGAAGCTCGCCTTCACCTTCGCGTTCGGGGTCGGCCGGGTGGTCGCGTTCATCGGCGTCGGAGCGCTCTCGGCCCTGATCGTCGCGCGGGCGAAGGCGGGCGAGCCGTTCGACGGCCTGCTCGTCTGGCTCGCCTGCGCCGCGCCGCTCGCCGGCGTCCTGCACTGGCTCGAATCCTGGTTCGCCCACGACATGGCGTTCAAGCTGCTCGCCGAGATGCGCGTCGGGTTGTTCGACAAGCTCGACCGGCTCGCGCCCGCCTACCTGCTCCACCGCCGCACCGGGGATCTCTCGGCCATGGCGACCCAGGACATCGAGACCGTCGAATACTTCTATGCGCACACGGTCGCGCCCGCCTTCGTGGCGGTGCTGGTGCCGGCGGTCGTGATGGCGGTGCTGCTCCTGTTCGGGTGGCCCATGGCCGCCGCGCTGCTGCCGTTCCTCGCCGCGGTCGCGCTCTCGCCTTTTCTGCTCAGGAGGCGGCTCGACCGGCTGGGCTCGCGGGCTCGCGAGGCGCTGGGCGAGCTCAACGCCTTCACGGTCGACTCCATCCAGGGGCTGGCCGAGATCGTCGCCTTCCGGCAGGCCGGACGACGCGGCGACGAGTTCCTCGAGCTCGCGCGGGAGGTGCGGCGCGTGCGCCTGCCGTTCTATCGCGACCTGACGATCCAGATGGCGCTGCTCGAGGTCGCCACGGGCCTGGGCGGGCTCGCGATCGTCGTGGCCGGCGCCGCGATGGTCGTGGCGGGCGACCTCGACGCCGGCCTTCTGCCGCTCTTCACGCTGCTCGCCATGGCGTCCTTCCTTCCCGTGTCGGAGATCGCGCATATCGGCCGCCAGCTCGCCGACACCCTCGGCGCGGCCCGGCGCCTGCACGCGGTGGAGGCCGAACCGGTGCTCGTGGAGGACGGTCCCGGCGTTCCCGGCCGGCCCCGTCCCGGCGGCGCCGCGATCGCGATCGAGGGCGCCACCTACACCTATCGCGGCCGGCGCGAGCCGGCGCTGGACCGCGTCGGCCTCGACATTCCGGCCGGCGCGACCGTGGCGCTCGTGGGCCCCAGCGGCGCGGGCAAGACGACGCTGGCCCACCTGCTGATGCGTTTCTGGGACCCCGACGACGGGCGGGTCGCGCTCGACGGCCGCGACATTCGCGACCGGAAGCTCGACGATCTCCGGCGGCGCACCGCGCTGGTCGCCCAGGACACCTTCCTGTTCAACGACACCCTGCGCGCCAACATCCTGATCGCCCGCCCGGAGGCCGCGGAGGAGGAGCTGGCCGCCGCCATCCGCCGCGCCTCGCTCGGCGACGTGGTCGCGGGCCTGCCCGACGGCCTCGACGCCCTCGTCGGCGAACGCGGCGCCCGGCTGTCGGGCGGCCAGCGCCAGCGCGTCGCCATCGCCCGGGCCTTCCTCAAGGACGCCCCGGTCCTGATCCTGGACGAGGCCACCAGCCACCTCGACGCGGTCAACGAGATGGCCGTCCGCCGCGCCCTGGCCGGGCTCATGGCCGACCGCACCACCATCGTCATCGCCCACCGCCTGTCGACCGTGCGCGACGCGGACCTGATCGTCGCCATGGAGGACGGGCGCGTCGTCGAGCAGGGCCGGCACGACGACCTGACGGCCCGTCGCGGCCTCTACGCGAGACTGGTGCGCCACCAGATGGCGGCGGCCGAGCGTTAGGCGGCGCGGAGCAGCCGGCGTTCGCGTGGGAGGCGAGGGGGGTGTATGTTTGGCCTCGGACGCCGGCGTTCGCTCCGCTCACTTGGCTTCCGCGCCTCCGGCGCGCGGTCGCGCCGGTCGGCGGTCCCGCCCATGCGCGCCCGCCGAATGTCGTCGCCGACATCGGCGGTGTTTCAAACACCCCCGGATCCCTTGGAAGCGGGCGGTCCCGCCAAGGGGCCGACGGCGTGCGACCGCATGCCCGCCGCGGCGCAAGCCAAGCGAACGGAGTGGGCGCCGGCGGTTGAGACTATGCAAAAACCAACACCCCCTCAATCCGGCGCGACCCACACGGACGTGTCGTGGAACAGGCCGCCGCCGACGGGAGCGCCGGGGTCGGCGGAGACCAGCAGGTTGATGCCGATCCCCTCCTCGAAGGCGCGGTTGGGCCAGACGCTTTCGACGACGACGGTACCGCGGCGCTGTCCCCCGACCGGGCGGGCGTGGAGCAGGACGCTGCCCCGCTCGTTGCCGATGCGCACCCTGGCGCCGTCGGCGACGCCGAGATCCGCCGCGTCGTCCTCATGGATCAGGGCCGTGGGCCGGCCCTCGCGCCCGCGCGACGTCGGAGTCTCGCTGAAGGTCGAGTTGAGGTAGTGGCGCGCCGGCGCCGTGACGAGCCGGAACGGCCGCTCCCCGGTCGCGCGGTCGATCGCGTCCCAGTGGTCGGGGAAGCCGGGCATGTCGCCGGGCGCGCCCTCCGGCCCGAAGACGTTGTGGCGGTGGCGCCAGTCGGCGCGGAAATGGAACCGGCCGTCGGCATGGCCGAAACCGTCGATGTAATGGGCCTTCTCGAACGCCGGCTGCGCGTCGATCCAGCGCCGCGCGATCAGGTCGTCGAGCGGCCCCCAGCCCGAGGCCTCCATCGTGTGCGCGGCCAGCTCGACCGGCGTCATGGCGAAGCCCGGATGGTCGCCGGCCACGCCCAGTCGCCGCGCCAGGTCGCAGACGACCTCGTGGTTCGAGCGGCACTCGCCGGGCGCGTCGACCAGCTTCGGGCCCCACATGATGTGCTGGTGGCCGCCGCCCTGGTAGAGGTCGTCGTGCTCCAGGAACATGGTGGCGGGCAGCACGATGTCGGCCATCTCCGCCGTCTCGGTCATGAACTGCTCGTGCACGCACACGAAGAGGTCGTCGCGGGCGAAGCCGGCGCGCACCTTGCCGAGGTCGGGCGCCACCGCCATCGGGTTGGTGCTCTGGACGAAGAGCGCGGTGACCGGCGGACCGCCGCCCAGGTCGCGTCCGTCGCCGGTAAGCACCGGGCCGATGCGGCACTGGTCGAGCACCCGGACCGCGGGGTCGCGGGCGTCCAGCCCCTCGATCGTCGTCCGGTCCCAGTGGTAGATCTGGCCGTTGTTGTGGAACGCGCCGCCGCCCTCGTGGCGCCAGGACCCGGTGACCGAGGCGATGCAGGAGGCGGCGTGCATGGCGACCGAGCCGTTGCGGCCGCGGCAGAAGCCGTAGCCCAGCCGCAGATAGGTCCGCGGCGTGGTCCCGACCAGCGTGGCGAAGGCCTCGATCTCGGCGGCGGGAACCCCGCAGATCGCCTCGGCCCAAGCCGGCGAGCGTTCCCTCAGGTGTTCGGCGAGACCGTCGGGATCGTCGGTGTTCGAGCGCATCCAGTCCCAGTCGGCCATGTCGTCGCGGAACAGCACGTGCATGACCGCGCAGGCGAGCGCGGCGTCGGTGCCGGGCCTCACGCAGAGGACCATGTCGGCCTGCTCGGCGGTGCCGGTGCGGTAGGTGTCGACCGCGACGATCTTCGCCCCGCGCTCCCTGCGGGCGCGGACGGCGTGGGTCATCACGTTGACCTGGGTGTTGACCGGGTTCGCGCCCCAGATGACGACGCAGTCGGCCGCCGCCATCTCGCGCGGGTCGGGACCCATGAGCGCGCCGGTTCCGGCCGTGAAGCCGGTCCAGGCCAGCGTCGTGCAGATCGTGTCGTGCTGGCCGCTGTAGCGCTTGACGTGGCGCAGGCGGTCGATGCCGTCGCGCATGACGAGACCCATGGTGCCCGCGTAGGAGTAGGGCCAGACGGTCTCGGAACCGTGGCGGGCCTCGGCTTCGGCGAGCCGCGTGGCGACCTCGTCCATCGCCTCGTCCCAGGAGACTGGCGCGAAGCGGCCCGAGCCCTTCGGGCCGGCGCGGCGCAGCGGCCGGGTCAGGCGGTCGGGGTGGTGGATGCGTTCGGCGTAGCGCGCGACCTTGGCGCAGATCGCGCCGGCCGTGTAGCTGTTGTCCCGGGCCCCGCGCACGCGGCCGATGCGGTCCGGCCCCAGCACCTCGACCTCGAGCGCGCAGGTCGAGGGACAGTCGTGGGGGCAGACGCTGTAGCCGATCCCGGCCGTATCCCGTGGCACGACTCGTCTCCCACCTACCATCGCAGCAGCGGCATGACGCCGACCGGCCGCACCCCGTGCGCGGCGCAGGCCGCCTCCACCCGATCCTGCGGCGGGGCGGCGCCCGGCGCAATGCCCCAGGCGTGGGCGGGCAGGCCGCCGGTGATCCAGACCGCGTCGACGCCCGCGTCGCGCGCGCCCGCGATGTCGGTCTCGACGCCGTCGCCGACGGCGAGGATGCGGCCGGCCGGGATGCCGCCCAGCAGCGCGCGGCAGCGGCGGTACACGGCGGGATAGGGCTTGCCTTCCTGGCGCACGTCGCCACCCCGCGCGGCATAGGCCTCGGCGATCGCGCCGGCGCACAACTCGCGTCGGGAGCCGCGCAGGACCGCCTTGTCGGGATTGGCCGAGACCAGGGGCAGGCCGCGCTCGAGGGCCGGCTCCAGCTCCGGCCAGATGTCGTCGAGGGTCTCGCCGCCGTGGCGGACGCCGCAGCACAGCACGAAATCCGCCTCCTCCACGGTCCCGGCCCGCTCGTAGCCGAGGCCGTCGAGCAGGCCCGCGTCCCGCTCGGTTCCGATGTGGTGGAAGCGCCGCCCCAGCGCCGCGTACCAGGGATCGCCGCGCCCGGACATCTCGAGCCGGAGCGCGAGTCCGGCGGTCACGATGGCGTCCCAGGCGTCTCCGGGCACGCCCCAGCGGGTCAACTGGATTCTCACGGCCGCCTCGGCGCGCGGCGCGTTCGACAGCAGGACGACGGTTCCGCCGCCTTCCCGAAAGCGGAGCAGGGCCTCGACCGCCTCGGGCCGGGCCTCGACGCCGTCGTGCAGGCAGCCCCAGAGATCGACGAGCAGGCCGTCGTAGCCCGCCGCGGTTCGCGACAGGCCGTGCAGAAGCGCGATGTGGCGTGATGTGGCGTCGGGCATGGCGGCGGTCCGTTCTCGCTCCATCGTTCGGAGCGGCGCGGGCGTCCTGACACGGCGCCGCCGTCGGGGCAAGGACCGGGCGTCGAGCGGGGCGGCGACCGCCGGGCTTTCGTCGTGGGGGCGATCGCGTCGCCGTGGATCGGGATCGTCTTGCCCGCGAGGCCCGAGAGGTCGTGGAGCGAGGGCGAGACCGCGACGACGTCCGCGGGCGCTTCGCCGGGCGCCGCCTCGAGCAGGCCGCGCGTCGCCATTTGCTCTTCACCGGCCGCCGCGCCACGGTGCCCGCGCCATGGCCGTCCCCGCGCCGCGATGACCCTTCTCGCCACCGAACGCCTGCTGCTGCGACCGCTCGACGCGGGCGATCTCGCGGCGCTCGAGGCGATCTTCTCCGACCGGGAGCACATGTGGGACCTGATGGGCATTCCCGGCCGCCCGGACGACGCCGGGGCGCTGGCGCGTTACTATCTCGACCGGTCGGTCCGGGCCTTCCGCGGATGCGGCGCCGGCATGTGGGGCATGCATCCCAGGGTCGCGCCCGCCGCGCCCATCGTGGGCTACACGGGCCTCGTCGTCGACATCGGCGACGAGGTCGACATCGCCGGCGAGGTCGAGGCCGGCTGGGCCGTCGCGCCGGACCGGACCGGCAAGGGCTACGCCGGGGAAGCGACCGCGGCGGTCTTCGACCATCTCTTCGGCGTCCTGGGCGTCCGGCGCGTCTCCGCCGTCACCAGCCCCGGCAACCGGCCCTCCCGCCGCCTGATGGAACGTCTCGGCATGTCGCGCGGGGACGACGTCACGGCCTATCAGGGCTTGCAGGCGGTCTACGCGATCGACCGGGAGGCGTGGCGGTCCCGACGGCTCCCCGCCGCGGGCGGCGAACGGGCCGCGGCGTTTCCGTCGGAAGCGCGAACGTCATCGCTCACGCCGCCCCGCCGCGGTGGTCGAAGTTGCGGTCGGTGAAGGCGACGATGTGGTCGAGGTAGCGGATGGGCGGGCGCCTCGGCGGATTGCCGGGGCCTTGGCAGGTGGGCAGGCATTCGACCGCCGCCTCGAAATCGGGATCGAAGAAGAAGGGGATGGCGAAGCGCTCCCGGCCGGAGAGGTTGACCACCCGGTGCGGCGTGGAGGGGAAGAGGCCGTTGGTCCAGCGGGTCAGGATCTGGCCGATGTTGACCAGGAACGCGCCGGGCGTCGCGGGCGCGGGCCGCCAGCGGCCGTCCCGCGAGAGGATGTCGAGGCCGCGCGCGTCCGACTGCGCCAGCAGGGTCATGAAGCCCGCGTCGGTATGGGGCCCGGCGCCGAACTCCTCGCCGTCGAAGCCGTCCTGGGGCGGATAGCGCGAAATCCGCAGGGTGATGCCGGGCTCCGTGAAGAACGGGCGGAACCAGTCCCCGTCGAGGCCGAGGGCGCGGGCGAAGAGCGGAAGCATCCCGAGGCCCAGGCGTTCCATCGCGGTCATGTAGGCGAGCATGGCCGCGCGGAAGCCCGGCAGCTCCCGGGGCCACCGGTTGAGCCCGCGCAGCGGCAGCCCCGCGACGACGGCGGGATCATCCGGCGAACGTTCGCGCTTCATGAAGAAGGAGGCGACGAGGTTGGGCTTCGTGGCTTCGTGCACCGTCGAGCTGCGCTGCATGCTGGCGCGCGAGGCCATGTAGCCGATGTTGTGCCGGTCGATCCGGTAGGCCGCCTTGGTCTCGCCGGGCAGGCGGTGGAACGCCGCGGTCCGCTCGAAGACGCGGTCCACGAGGTCCCGCGGCACGCCGTGGTTCGCGACGAAGAAGAACCCGACATCGAGGCACGCCCGGCGCAACTCGGCCGCGAGCCGGTCGCGGGCGCCGGGCTCCCGGCCGAGCCAGGGACCGAGGTCGAGCACGGGAATGTCGCCGCGCGTTCCGGCCATCGCGATCTCCCGCGGGAAGGGCGGCAGTCTACGCCTTCATGGCTTCCCTGTCGCTCGCGGCGGCCTCACAGGGCGCGGTCAACCTCGTCGATGATGTCCTGCGCGGCCTGCCTCGGGTCGGCCGCGTCCAGGATCGGTCGGCCCACGACGAGGTAATCGGCGCCGTAGCGGATCGCCTCGGCGGGTGTCGTGTGCCTCTTGTGGTCTTGCGGGGGAAAACCCGCGGGCCTGATGCCGGGGCTGACGAGATCGCATAGTGGGAGTTCTTCCTTGCACGCCTTGATCGCCTCGCCCGAGACGATCAATCCGTCGCAGCCGTAGCGCAGCATCGCGCGGCCGCGGTCCAGAATGAACGAGTTGACATCGCGTGCATCGCCCGGGTCGTGCGCTTCGCGATCTTCGGCGTCGAGGCTGGAGAACAACGGCACCATCAGGATATGCGGGTGGCCCTCTTGGCCGCGCGCATCCCGAACGGCCTGGATCGTCGCGATCGTCTTGCTCTTCGACACCGCCTCGCTGAGCGTGATGAACTTCACGTCGAGGGCGGCGCAACCCTCGACGAACCGGCCGATCGTGTGCCCGATGTCGCCCGAAAGCTTGAGATCGACGAACACGCCGCCTTCGCCGGCGCGCGTATCCCGCAGCCTCTCGATGAAGGACAGGAGGTCTCCCCGGAGGAACAGTTGCAGGCCGATCTTGAAGAACGAGACGTTGTCGAGCGTTCCGACGACTTCGAGCGCCTCCTCGTGAGTCGGAACATCGAGCGCCACGATGAGGCGATCCTTGCCAACCCGTGCGTCCATGGAGCCTTCCCTTCGCGGCGCCCGCGATCCTCGCAGAGTCGCGCCGTCCACGGAAGAGGCGATCGAGGTTCGGTTCGAGGCGCGATCCAAGTGGCGAACTCCTGTCCGGATCCCCGCTGACGCCATCGCCGGCCGGTCCCGGCCCGGCGCCGAGTCGGCTCCCCTCTCCCGTTGGACCCGGCACCACTCCCGAGCCGGAGGCTCTCACCTTCGACCCGCCTCATTCTGACACAACAACTGGTGTTTTCAAGAGACAATGGCGCAACATGTGCGAAGCATCTCCCGCCAAGGGTACTGTTCCCGCACGGCGGGGAAATCCTCTCGCCGCACCGGATCGAATCGGCTGCTTCGTCGAGAGAATGGCGTTCCAGGGCGGCCCGAGCCTGTCGAGGCGCCGTATCGGGGAGCGCTTCTAGCCGGTCGCGTCGAGGCAGGCGGCGAAGCGGCCCCCGGCGATGGCGTCCGCCACGGCGGCCGCCTCGTGGGTCATGCTCCGGTCGCCGTCGAGCGGCGGGACGGTCTCGCGCACGGCGTCGCGCAACGCGTGCGCGACATGGGAGGCGCGCGCGGGCGCGCGCATGTCGAAGGCCTGGGCGGCGGCGATCAGCTCGCAGGCGGCGATCCGGCGCAGCAGGTCCACGGCCCGGTCGGCCTGGCGCACGGCGAGCCACGTCATCGGCGCGTGGTCCTCGACATTGTGGGACGAGCCGTCCTGCAGGCTGGCCGGCGCGCCGAGCATGTGGATCTCCTTCGACAGCGTCTCGGAGGCGAGGGACAGCAGGCCGAGGCCGGCATGGATCGCGCCGTGGCGGGTGAGCGACTCCGGAAGGCCGGTGAACCGGTTCTGCAACAGCCGGCCGACGCGCTGCGCGGCCATCGTGGCGGTCTGGGCCATGGCCAGCGTCAGCGCGTCGAAGGCCACGGCCATGGCGGGGGTGTGGAAGTTGCCGGTCGAGAGGATGTCCCCGTCGCGCTCCAGCACGACCGGGTTGTCGCCCGCGCCGTTGAGCTCGACGACCACGTTGGGCTCGCACCAGTCGAGGGCCGCGCGCAGGGCGCCGTGGACCTGGCTGACGCAGCGCAGGCTGATCGGATCCTGCACCCGGCGCGGCTCGCCCGGCTCGAACAGCGCCGAGCCCGCGAGCTTCTCCCGCAGGCTCTGGGCCGCCCGCGCCTGGCCCGGCGCGCCCCGGGCCATGACGACGCGCGGGTCGATCGGGCTGGGGTTGGCGCGGAAGGCCTCGAAGGTCAGCGCCGCGATCCCGTCCATCAGCTCGAGCAGTCCGGCGAGGTCGTGGAGCGCCAGGGCCCCGAGCCCCGCCGAGACCGCGCTGGCGGAGCACAGCGCGAGACCTTCCTTCTCCAGCGGTTCGACGGCGGCGACGCCCGCGCGCCGCATCGCCTCGGCGCCGTCGAGCCAGACGCCGCCGTGCTCCGCGCGCCCCTCGCCCAGCAGCGGCAGCGCCATGTTGGCGCACAGCGCGAGGTCTGAGGCGCCGAGAGAGCCGATGGAGGGGACCCACGGATGGACGCCCGCCTCGAGCATGGCGCAGAGTGTGTCGACGATGAGCGGCCTGGCGCCCGAGCCGCCCCGCGCCATGGCGCTGGCGCGCGCGAACATGGCCGCGCGCACCGCCTCCGCGCGGAGCGGCTCGCCGGCGCCGCAGGCGCGCGCCAGGACCGTGACGCGGCTGTAGTCCCCGCGCTCCCCCTTGCCCACCTCGCGCCCGACCCGGCCGCCCAGCCCGCGGGTGAGGCCGTAGACCGGCCGGTCCTCGGCGCTGAAGCGCTCGACGACGGCGCGGGCGCGCTCCATCGCGGCCCGCGCGTCCGGGGAGAGCTCCGCGCGGGCGGCGCGGCGCGCGACGGCGACCGCGTCGCCCATGGCGATATCGCCCCCGCCCAGCAAGATGGTCGTCATGGCCGTCGTCGACTCCCCGGATTCGACAGGTCGATCGGGCGCGCGCCGCGCCTTCCGGACCTTAGAGCGGTTCCGTTTCGCACGGAAACGGCATGGCTTCCCTGTCGCCCGCGCCCCTGTCGGATCGGCTCGGGGGAGGGGGCCCTTCGATACGCGCCCCCGCGGCGGGCTACTCGGGGCGAGGTTGGGGTGGGGACGGAGCACAAGAATCTCCTCACCCCGGGTAGCGGCGCGCGGGCCGTGGCGTCCATCCGGGCTTGTCGGGTCCGTCCGATCCGGTCGGACGGGTCAGTCCAGCCGCTTCGCGGCCTCCGCGATCGCATCCGCCGTCCACGCCAGGTCGGCCTCGTCGAGCGCGAGGCACGGGTAGACCTTGCCGGGCGACTTCAGGATTCCGCGTTCGCGCAGCAAGGCGTTGAACCGGGCGGCGCGCCCGGCGTCGCTCCGCAGGATGTCGCGGTAGTCGGCGACCGGCGCGTCGGTGAAGACCGCGTCGAACAGGGTGGGGTCGCCGACGACGCGGTGCGGGACGCCGGCGGCCGAAAGATGCTCGGCCATGGCGTCCATGATGCGCCGGCCGCGGGTCCGGAGACGCTCGTAGGCGCCGGGCCGGCGCAGGATCTCCAGGGTCTTGAGGCCCGCCGCCGCGGCCACCGGGTTGCCGCTCAGCGTGCCGACCTGCATGAGGAAGCGGTCGCCGGCCGCCGCCCTGTCGAAATGCGCCATGATCTCGCGTCCGCCGGCGACGGCCGCCAGCGGGAAGCCGCCGCCCGCGACCTTGCCCAGCGTGCAGACGTCGGGGACGACGCCGTAGAGTTCCTGCGCGCCGCCGTAGGACAGGCGGAACCCGGTGACGACCTCGTCGAAGATCAGGACGACGCCGTGTTCGGCCGTCGCCTCGCGCAGGCCCTCCAGGAAGCCGGGCGCCGGCGGGATCAGCCGCTGGAGCGGCTCCACGATCACCGCGGCGAGTTCGTCGGCGTGCTCGGCGATGAGCCGGCGGGCGAAGTCGGCGTCGTTGAAGGGCGCGACCAGCACGGCGTCGCGCACGCTCTCGGGAATGCCCGCCGAATCGGGCACGGCTTGCGGGAAGTTCGCCATCCGCCGCGGCGCGAGGCTCATCTGCGCCTCGGACGACATGCCGTGATAGCCGCCCTCGAACTTCACGATCTTGTCGCGGCCGGTGTGCGCCCGCGCGAGCCGGATGGCGAACATGTCGGCCTCGCCGCCGGTGCTCGCGAACCGGACTTGCTCGGCGCAGGCGACCGCCTTGCAGATTTCCTCGGCGAGCTCGACGCCCTTGGCGTTGGTGGCGAAGAAGGTCGCGCCCTCGCGGATCTGCTCGATGGCCGCCTCGGCCACTTCGGGGTGGGCGTGGCCCAGCAGCATGGGGCCGGACCCGATCAGGTAGTCGACGAACTCGTTGCCGTCCTCGTCCCAGACGCGGGCGCCCCTGCCGGCGCGGATGACGACGCCGGGATCGTAGTTTCCGAACCCTCCGGCGGGCAGGACCTCGCGGGCGCGGGCGCGCCAGTCGTCGGCGCCCGGTCTCGCGGTCACGGTCCGGGACTCCCCGGCCGGGCGTCCGCGCGGGGCCGCAGGCTTTCGGGATCGTAGGCCGGCCGGGCCAGGACGCGGGCCCGGCGCGGCTCGCCCATGATGACGACCTCGAGCTCCGCGCCGGGCCGGGCGGCCTCCGGCCTGACGTAGGCGAAGGCGAGGATGGCGCCCACCGTGTGGCCGTAGGCGATGGAGCTCGTGGCGCCGACGGTCTCGCCGTTCATCCGCACGGCCTCCCCGCCATGGCCGTCCGAGTCGCCGTCGGCCTCGACCGAGAGATAGGCGCAGACCCACGGCGGGGGCGCGGCGAGGCTCGCCACGGTGGCCGCCCTGCCCAGGAAGTCGCCCTTGTCGAGCTTCGCGAAGCGCATCGCGCCGGCTTCCGCGAGCGTCACTTCGTTGGTCAGCTCGGCCGCGCCCTTGAAGCCCTTTTCCAGGCGCATGGCGTTCATGGCGAAGCTGCCGTAGTCGGCGACGCCGTGCGCCTCGCCCGCCGCCCGGAGCGCGTCGTAGACCTCCGCCACGCTCTCCCGCGGGCCGTGGATCTCCCAGCCCAGCTCCCCCGCGTAGGACATGCGCAAGGCCCACACCGGATGTCCGGCCACCGCGATCTCGCGCGCCGTCAGCCACCGGAAGGAGGCGTTGTCGAGACCGGCGTCGGTCTCGGCGGCGAGCACCGCGCGCGACTTCGGACCTTGCAGCGCGATCGCCGACCACGCCGTCGAGCGGTTGGCGACCGTCATGTCCGCGCCGTTCCGGCGGTGGCGGAGACGGTCGAGGAGGCGCCGCTCGAAGAAGGCCGCGCAGACCAGGTAGAAGCGGTCCCGGGCGAGCCGCGTCACGGTCAGCTCCAGTTCGATCCGGCCGCGCCGGTTGAGCATGTGGGCGAGCGCGACGCCGCCCACGCTCCGGGGCAGGCGGTTGGCGACGAGCCGGTCGAGAGTGCGTTCCGCGCCGGGACCGGCGACCTCGATCTTGGCGAAGGCGGAGATGTCCATGACGCCCACGCCCCCGCGCACCGCCGCCACCTCGGCGCCGACCGTGTCGTGCGCCGCGGTCCGGCGGAACGAGTAACGGTCCTCCCGGGCCACGCCGTCGCGGGCGAACCAGCGCGGCCGTTCGTGGCCGGAGACCTCCTCGAACACCGCGCCCCTCTCCTTCAGGCGTTCGTGGAGCGGCGAAGGGTTGACGGGCCGGCCCGCCGGCCGGTTGAAGTGGGGGAAGGGGACCTCGTGGCGCAGGCAATAGTCCTCCTTCGCCTTGACCACCTGCCAGTCCCTGTCGGCGTAGTCGCCGAAGCGGCGCGGATCGCAGTCGCGCATGGAGAGGTCGGCCGAGCCGTGAACCATCCAGCGCGCGAGCTCCCGGGCGAGCCCCGGCCCCCAGCCGATGCCGATCTGGACGCCGCAGCAGCACCAGTAGTTCCTCGCCCCCGGCGCGGGCCCGATCAGCGGATTGCCGTCGGGCGGATGGGAGATCGCGCCGTGCACCGCCCGTCTGACGCCGAGCCCGGCGAGGACCGGCATGCGCTCCATGGCGTTCTGGAGCCATGGCATGACGCGGTCGTAGTCGGGCTCGAAGAGCGCGTTCTCGGCTTCCCACGGGCAGCCGTCGATCCACACCGCGTTCGGGTTCGCCTTCTCGTAGACGCCGATGAGGCCCGACGCCTGCTCCATGCGGATGTAGCCCGAGACCGAACGGTCGTCGCGCACCACGGGAAGCTCCCGGTCCAGGGCGCGGAACTCCGGCGCGGCGTCCGTGACGAAGTAGTGGTGGGTCATCGACGTCGTCGGGATCCGCAGCCCGCTCCACTCGCCCATCTGGCGCGCGTAGGTCCCGCCCGCGTTCACGACGTGCTCGCAGGCGATGTCGCCCCGCTCGGTCGAGACCGTCCACTCGCCGCCGGGCCGGACCCGGATGTCCGTCGCCCGGCAGCGCCGCACGATCCTGACGCCGAGCCGGCGGGCGCCCGCCGCCAGGGCCTGGGTCGCGTCCGAGGGATCGACATGGCCGTCCGCCGGCGTGTGGAGCGCCCCCAGCACGCCGTCGAGGTTGTAGAAGGGGTGGAGCGCCGCGATGCGCTCCCTGTCGACCAGCTCCATGGGGAAGCCCAGCGCCGCGCCGACCGACAGGGTGTGGCGCAGCCAGTCCATCTCGTCCCCGGTGTAGGCCAGGCGCAGGGAACCGCAGCCGCGCCAGGCGACCGCCTGTCCGGTCTCCCGCTCCAGCGCGCCGGAATAGAGGCGGATGTTGTAGTCGACGCACTTGCCCAGCGTGAAGCTGGAGGTCGAATGCGTGATCTGGCCCGCCGCGTGCCAGGTCGAGCCCGAGGTGAGCTCGGCCTTCTCGAGGAGGACGACGTCGGTCCAGCCCTCGTGGGCCAGGTGATAGGCCAGTCCGCAGCCCATCACGCCGCCGCCGACGATCGCCACGCGCGCGGTCGAGGGAAGGGTCGTCGCCACCTGCCGGTCCTTTCCCGATGGAACGGGATCCGCCCGGCCCCCCGGTCGGCGGCGCAGCCTATCGGGTCCCGGCGGCGGTGGAAATCCGCCGCGCGATCGGGGAGAGTCCGGGGCGACGGGCGGCGGGGGCGCCATGACGAACATCTACGAGCAACGGGGCCTGGGCCGGAACGCGGCGAACCACGCGCCGCTCTCGCCGGTCTCCTTCCTGAACCGCACCGCCTCGGTCCATCCCGACCGCGCGGCCGTCGTCCACGGGCCGGTGCGCCGGACATGGCGCGAGACCGCCGAACGCTGCCGCCGGCTCGCCTCGGCGCTGCGCGGGCGCGGATACGGCAAGGGCGACACGATCGCCATCATGGCGCCCAACGTGCCGGAGTTCCTGGAGGCCAGCTTCGGCGCGCCGATGATGGACGGCGTGCTCAACGCGCTCAACATCCGGCTCGACGCCGGGGCCATCGCCTTCATCCTGAACCACGGCGAGGCGAAGGTGCTGATCGCCGACCGCGCCTTCGCCGACACGGTGGAGGCGGCGCTGGCCGGGGTGGAGAACCGCCCGCTGGTGGTCTGCATCGACGATCCGCTGGCCGGCGGCGAGGGCCGCCTCGTCGGCGACATGACCTACGAGGACCTGCTGGCCGAGGGCGATCCCGCCGCGCGGTTCCACGGCCCCGAGGACGAGTGGCAGGCGATCGCGCTCAACTACACCTCGGGCACCACGGGCGATCCCAAGGGCGTGGTCTACCACCACCGGGGCGCGTACATGAACGGGCTGGGCAACGCCGTCACCTGGGCCATGCCGCACTTCCCGGTCTACCTGTGGACGCTGCCGATGTTCCACTGCAACGGCTGGTGCTTCCCCTGGACGGTGACGGCGATGGCCGGAACCCATGTCTGCCTGCGCGGGTTGACCGCCGAGGCGATCCTCGCGGCCATCGCCAAGCGCCGCGTGACCCATCTGTGCGGCGCGCCCATCGTCATGACCATGATGCTGGCGGGCGACGACGCCCTGTGGGACGCCATCCGCCACCCGGTGAAGATGATGACCGCCGGCGCCGCCCCGCCCGCCGCCGTGCTGGAGCGCATGGAGGCGAAGGGCGTCGAGGTCACCCATGTCTACGGCCTCACGGAGGTCTACGGGCCGGCCGCGGTGTGCGCGTGGCGTCCCGAATGGGACGGCCTGCCGCCGGACGGGAAGGCGGCCCTGAAGGCGCGCCAAGGCGTGGCCTATGTCGTGCAGGAGGGCCTGACGGTCGCCGACCCCGAGACCATGGCGCCGGTCCCGGCGGACGGCGAGACCATGGGCGAGGTCATGATGCGCGGCAACATCACCATGGCGGGCTACCTCAAGAACGAGGCGGCGACGCGCAAGGCCTTCGAGGGCGGCTGGTTCCGCACGGGCGACCTCGCCGTCGCGCATCCCGACGGTTATATCCAGGTCAGGGACCGCTCCAAGGACATCGTCGTCTCCGGCGGCGAGAACATCTCGACCATCGAGGTGGAGGGCGCGCTCTACCGCCACCCGGCGGTGGCCGAGGCGGCCGTGGTCGCCAGGCCCGACGAGACCTGGGGCGAGACGCCCTGCGCCTTCGTCACCCTGCGGCCGGGCGCGGAGGCGACCGAGCGGGAGATCGTCGACTTCTGCCGCGACAACCTGGCCCACTTCAAATGCCCGCGCCACGTGGTCTTCACCGACCTGCCGAAGACCTCGACCGGCAAGATCCGGAAGTTCGTGCTGCGGGAACGGGCGAAGGCGGTGTGACGGCGGGGCCGCGGTCGCGTCCCCGGAGCGGTCCGGCAAGGCCGGAACCGCTCTATTCCTCCAGCGTCGGGCCCGCGCCGCGGACCCGGTTCTGGCGCATGCGGCGGCGCTGGCGGTCGGCGTCGTAGGGCCGGCCGCGGTGGAGCAGGCAGCGGTTGTCCCAGATCGCGAGGTCGCCGGGCGACCAGCGGTGGCTCAGGATGTCCTCCTCGCGGGTCGCCCGGGCCAGCAGGTCGTCGAGCAGCCGGCGTCCGGCCTCCCGGTCCCGGCCGACGATCTCGCGGGCGTGGGAGCCGATATAGTAGTTCCTGGCGCCGGTCGCGGGGTTGGTCCGCACCAGCTTCTGCTCGACCGGCGGAAGCGAGGCCGCGTGCGAGGCCGCCACGGGGGCGACCCGGCCGCGCGAGAAGACATAGTCGTGGATCGCCGTCAGCGGCCCGATCTCGGCCTTCAGGGCGTCGGGAAGCCGCGCGTAGGCCGCGCGGCAGCTCGCGAACTCCGTCTCGCCGCCCTCCTCGGGCGTCTCGTGGGCGTAGGTGATCGTCACGAAGGCGGGGACCTCGCGGAACGAGGAATCGGAATGCCACATCTCGTTGCCGCGCGAGAACCGCGTCGTCTCGTGGTCGTTGCCGCGCCGCCCGCCGTCCTCGCCGATGTTGCCGACGGTGCCGAAATAGTCGATCGCGCCCTCGCGCCCGAACCTGACGTGCTCCACCTCCGGCTCGCCCAGGCGCCGGGTGAAGGCGAGTTGCGTCTCGTCGTCGAGCGACTGGCCCGGAAAGACGAGGAGGGAGTAACGGTCGATGGCGTCGCGCACGGCCGCGAGGTCGTGCGCGGAGAGCGTCGCGCCGAGGTCGATCCCGGCGACGCGGGCGCCGAAATCGCGGTGCAGGGGCTCGATCGTCGCCGCGGCCATGGCGGGCGCCAGTATAGGAAGCCCGGCGTCCGGCGCAATGTCGTCCGGGTTGGCGCTTGCGTGACGGGCGGTCCTGGGCGACAACGGGGCGATGGTCGGAACGAACGCAAAACTCGCGGCGGCGGTGGAGGCTTACTTCGCCGACCTGCGGCGTGTGCGGGCCTCGGGCGGGGCGACGGGGGAGCGGTCGAGCTACGGGCCGCTCGCGGGTCTGCTGAACGCCGTCGGCGCGACGCTCGGGCCGAAGGTGTTCTGCGTCGGGGAGCTCGCCAACCGGGGCGCGGGGCATCCCGACTTCGGCCTGTATGCGGCCAGGCAGGTGCAGCGGGGCCGTCCGCGCGAGGGGCAGGCGCCGGAGCGCGGCGCGGTCGAGGTGAAGCCGGCGGCCGACGACGCATGGCTCGCGGCGGCTTCCGATCAGGTCGGCCGCTACTGGGGCCGCTACCGGCTGGTGCTGGTGACCAACACGCGCGACTTCGTGCTGGTGGGCGAGGACGCGGCGGGCCGCCCGGCGGCGCTGGAGAGCCTGCGGCTGGCGGACGACGCGGAGGACTTCGCGCGTCGTCTCGAACATCCGCGCGCCTTCGCCCGCGCGGTCGGGGCGAGCCTGGGCGAATATCTTGCGCGCGCCCTGTCGCACCGGGCGTCGCTGGCGGAGCCGCGGGACCTTGCGTGGCTTCTGGCGTCGCATGCTCGCGACGGACTGGCGCGCGTCGAGGCGGCGGGGGACGCGCCGGCGCTGGCGGCGGTTCGGCGGGCGCTCGAAGAGGCGCTGGGCGTGCGCTTCGAGGGGGAGCGGGGGGCGCGGTTCTTCCGCTCGACGCTGGTGCAGACGCTGTTCTACGGCGTGTTCTCCGCCTGGGTGCTGTGGGCGCGCCAGACCCCGCCGCCGACCGGTTCCTTCGACTGGCACACGGCGGTCTGGCATCTGCGCGCGCCGGTGCTGCGGGCGCTGTTCCAGCAGTTGTCCGATCCCGGCCGGCTGCAACCGCTTGGACTGGTGGAGGTGCTGGACTGGACGTCCGCCGCGCTGGACCGGGTGGACCGGGCGGCGTTCTTCTCGCGCTTCGACGAGGGCGCGGCGGTGCCCTACTTCTACGAACCGTTCCTGGAGGCGTTCGACCCCGAACTGCGCAAGCAACTCGGGGTCTGGTACACGCCCGCCGAGGTCGTCCGCTACATGGTGGCGCGGGTGGACCGGGCGTTGAAGGACGACCTGGGCGTCGCGGAGGGTCTGGCGGCGGAGAACGTCTACGTGCTGGACCCGTGCTGCGGCACCGGGGCCTATCTGGCGGAAGTGCTGCGGCGCATCGCGGCCAACCTGCGGGGCCAGGGGCTGGGCGCGCTGGCCGGGGCGCGGGTCAAGCAGGCGGCGACGGAGCGGGTGTTCGGGTTCGAGATCATGCCGGCGCCGTTCGTGGTGGCGCATCTGCAAGTGGGGCTGGCGCTGCGGGACCTGGACGCGACGCTGGCCGGCGACGGGACGGAGCGGGCCGGGGTGTTCCTGACCAACGCGCTGACGGGCTGGGAGCCGAGGACGACCAAGCCGTTGCCATTCCCGGAACTGGAGGAGGAGCGCGACCGGGCCGAACGGGTGAAGCGGGAGGCGCCGATCCTCGTGGTCCTGGGCAACCCGCCCTACAACGGCTTCGCCGGCATGGCGGTGGACGAGGAGCGGGAGTTGTCGGAGGCGTACCGGACGACGAAACGGGTGCGCGGCCCGGAGGGACAGGGGCTGAACGACCTCTACGTCCGCTTCTTCCGCATGGCGGAGCGGCGCATCGCCGGGAAGACGGGCCGGGGCGTGGTGTGCTTCATCTCGAACTACTCGTGGCTGGACGGGCTGTCGTTCACCGGGATGCGGGAACGCTACCTTGAGGCGTTCGACGCCATCCGCGTCGATTGCCTGAACGGGGACAAGTACAAGACCGGCAAGGTCGCGCCGGACGGGACGCCGGACCCGAGCGTGTTCTCGACGGAAGGCGACCCGGTGGGCATTCAGGTGGGGACGGCGATCGCGACCCTGGTTCGCAAGGCGGACCACGCGCCGACGGAGCGCATCGGCTTCCGCCATCTGTGGGGGCGGACGAAGCGCGAAGACCTGCTGGCGACGGCGGAGGCGGAACCGGGCGCGCTCTACGAGGCCGTCGATCCGGTCCTGCCGCTCGGTCTGCCCTTCGTGCATACGGCGGTCGGCGAGGGCTGGTACGACTGGCCTTCGCTGCCGGACCTGTTCCCGGTCTCGTTCCCGGGCGTCAAGACCAGCCGCAACGGCTTCCTGGTCGATACCGATCTCGACCGGCTCAGGGCCCGGATCGGAGATTACTTCGACCCGGCCCTGGGCCATGAGGAGATCGCGCGGCGCTACCCGCCGGCGATGAGGGACGCGGCGCGGTTCGACGCCCGCGCGGTGCGCGACGCGCTGCTTGCGCGCGGCGGGCCGGACGAGGCCGGGTTCATCCGCCACGCCTACCGCCCGTTCGACAACCGCTGGCTCTATTGGGAGGCAGATACCAAGCTGCTCGACGAGAAGCGCACCGACTACAGGCCGCACGTGTTCGAGGGGAACCTGTGGTTGTCCGCGGCCCGGCATCTCCGCAAGGCGGCGGTGGAGCCGCAGGCGTATGCCACGGCGCATATGGGTTCTCTGCATCTGATCGAACGCGGCGCCAACCTCTTTCCCGTCTGGCTCCTTGACGACGACTTGGGCGGCAACGGCGACGGCGCGCGCCGGGCCAATATGAGCGAGGCGGCGCATTGTTATCTCAAGCGTCTGGGTCTCGGCGTGGAAGACCTGTTCCATCACGCGCTGGCCGTCCTGCACGATCCCGCCTACCGCGAGGCCAACGCCGGGGCGCTGCGCGTGGAATGGCCGCGCGTCCCGCTCCCCGGCTGGCCCGACAGCAATGCGGACGGCGCGACGCAAGACCTCGCCCGGTCCGCCGCGCGGGGCCGCGAACTGGCGGCCCTGCTCGACCCCGAAACCCCGGTTTCCGGCGTCACGCAAGGTCCGCTCCGGTCGGAGATGGCCGCCATCGCCGTGCCCGCCACAGCGGACGGGCGCAACATGGCGGGCGACGACTTCGCGCTGACCGCCGGTTGGGGCCATCTCGGCCAGGGCCGCGCCGTCATGCCCGGCCAGGGCCGCGCCGTGGAGCGCGACTACACCCCCGACGAACGCGCCGCCCTGGGCGACGCCCTCCCGGCCCTCGGAGAAACCACCTTCGATATCCACTTGAACGACCGCGCCTTCTGGCGCAACGTCCCCGCCGCCGTCTGGCGCTACAAGCTCGGCGGCTACCGGGTCCTCAAGAAATGGCTCTCCTACCGCGAACGCCCCGTCCTCGCCCGCCCGCTCTCGCCCGAAGAGGTCCAGCACTTCACCGATACGGCAAGGCGGATAGGTGCTATGCTGATGACTGCTTTCGATCTTGGCGGCCACCAAGATTCAGTAGCATGAAGATGTAATGTGCAACGAGTCTCAGGCGTGCGGGTCAATGATGGTTTGGGCGAGAGATGCCTTTCTCAGAATCACTTAAGAAGAAAATTCGGAAACGCGCGAACTTCCGGTGCTGCATGTGTCGCACCGTTGGTGTGGATATCCACCATATCGTTCCTCAAGCCGATGGAGGAGAAGACACAGAGGATAATGCCGCCCCATTGTGCCCCAACTGCCACAGCACATATGGGGCCAATCCAGAGAAACAAAAGATGATTCGGGAGATGCGGAATGATTGGTATGAACGTTGCATGGAGTCACCTATGACAGCATCCAAAACAGAAACGAAATCTGAAAGCATTGAGAAAAACGTTATCAATTTCCCAAAAGGAATAAATAAAGGAATTGTAGTCAATAAGATAGATAAAGTGAACATAAAAACTCAAAATACGAGAATAAAAACAAATCCTCCTGAAGGATCTATTGCTTCTAGTTTGAATCACAGAAATTACATAAAACGTCTTATTGATAGATACCACGAACTCAAGAAAGCCGATGTGGGAAACAAAAAAATGATATATCCTATCTTATATCGTTCTATAAATAGAAAATTTGGAGCTAGATGGGAGATGGTACCGATTGAGAAATTTGATTGTCTGTCCGAATATCTTCAACAGAGAATAGATAAAACGATTCTCGGAAAGACTCAAAAATCCAAGGGCCAAAAGAATTATTCTACATTTTTGGAATACTGCGACAAGCATGGAAGATAGTCGAATACCTGCGAAATCGCTCCACGAGACATTCATGACCGATATTCAACACATCGCTTCCGCAATGACCTTTCCCACCTTCTCCGCCGCCTCGACGAGGCGCCCGTCGGCGAGGTGCGCATAACCGGCGGTGGCGCCGTGCCGCCCGGCGTCTCGCCGATCCCGGCGAGGCCATCGTCGGCGTGGACCTCGACGACGATCCACGTCCAGTCCGCGTTCGCTCCGCCCGACCGGCGGATAGGCGCCTTGAACGGCGCGCCACCTCGGGATGAGGGACGCCACGAACACTCCCTCATCCCGGGCAGAGTCGAGCCGCTCCCACGCGGACATTGTCGCCACACACCCGTCGGATTCGCCGACGAAACCGGGACGCGGCCTCTCCTGGCGTCCGGCTGCTCGACGCCAACGCGGTTTCGGAGACGATGCGGCCTCTCGCGGACTTTCCGCCGCGACCCGCGACGCCGGCGAATTCCGCGGCGCGGGAGGCCGGATCGTCGATCCCCGGGCCGGCGCGCGGTGGCGCGCCGGACCGCCGGCAAGGATCCCGTCCCCCCGCGGGCCCGGCGTCAGCGCCGGTCGTTCTCCGCCAGCAGGTGGCCGTTCACGCTGTTCCGCAGCGGCCGGCCCTCCAGATAGTCGGCGATCAGGTGGATGGCGTTGTCGCGCATGTCGGCGACGGCGTCGGGGCTCAGGAACGCCGCGTGCGGGGTCAGCGTCAGGCGCTCGTCGATCCAGGGTTCGCGGGCGAGCCAGGCCGCGATCAGGGGATGGCCGGGGTCGGGCGGCTCCTCCGGCAGCACGTCGAGGCCGGCGCAGAGCACGGGGCCGTTCTTCATGCCCTCGTGGAGCGCGTCGAGATCGACGACCGGGCCGCGCGACGTGTTGACGAGGATCGTGCCGGGCGACATCGCGGCGATCGCGTCGGCGCCGATCAGCCCCTCCGTCTCCCCGGTCAGCGGGACGTGGAGGCTGACGATGTCGCAGGCGCCCAGCAGGTCCTCCAGCGTCGCGGTCCGGGTGACGTTCAGGGCGAGCTCGGCGCCGCTGGGGAGGTGGGGGTCGTGGCACCAGACCTCCATGCCCATGCCCTGGCAGCGCCGGGCGAAGGCCGCGCCGACGCGGCCCAGGCCGACGACGCCGACGCGGCGGCGGTAGGTCCGCCGGTTGTGGACGCCGTGCCGCCAGTCCCAACCCCCGGCGAGGCCGCCCTGGATGCGGTTGGCGTAGATCCGGATGCCGCGCACGATGTTGAGTATGTGCGCCAGCGCGTGGTCGGCGACCTCGTTGATCCCGTAGTCGGGCACGTTGGCGACCGCGACGCCGCGGGCGGCGCAGGCCGCGAGGTCGACGTTGTCGTAGCCGACCCCGGCGCGGACCACGAGGCGGCAGCGTTCCAGCCTGTCGATGAAGGCTTCCCCGCACGGCATGACCGAGAACATGCAGAACGCGTCGCAGGCCCGGACCGCCGCGTCCGGCAGGTCGGCGAGGTCGGCGACCTCGATCAGGTCGAAGGCCACGCTCGTCCGTCCGGCGGCGGCGAACAGGTCCTCCTCGACGATCTTGGCGTCGGGCACGAGGATGCGGAATGTCATGGCGTCCTCCGGCGGGCGGCGGCCTTCATAACCCAAACCGGCCGGGACGGCGGCGGGCGTCGTCCCTCGCGGGGGGTCAGCCGACCGAAAGCGCGAGGATGCGCGAGAGCTGGCACTGGGGCCGTCCGGTCTCGGCCGACCAAGCGTTGAAAGCGGCCTGGACCGTCCTCCTGTCGCCCCTGGAGGCCGGCTTCTTCCCGACGATCCCGTTGTCGACCAGGCCCCGCACCACATCGCCGGTGAGCACGAAGGTGTCCTTGCCGACCATGCGCAGGAAGTAGGGCCCCGAATTGCCGCCGAGCTGGCTGAAGTCCCTGGCGAGGCGTTCCCACAGCCCGACCGTGTCGTCGGCCGGCCAGTCCGCCAGCCAGCGGCCGAAGCCGCCGTGCGCTTCCCCGACCGCCCGCATCGCCGCGGCGTTGGCGCGCACCGAGCGGATCTTGGCCCAGTGCCGGATCAGCGCCGCGTTCGCCATGCAGGCTTCCAGCTCCTCGTCGTCCATCAGCGTCACCCGTCCGGGCATGAAGCCATGGAAGGCCTCCTCGAAGGCGGGCCACTTGCCGTCCACCATGCCGTGCCTGAGTCCGGCGCGGAACACGCGGCGGCACATGTCCGACAGGTAGCGGTCGTCGCTCACGGCGGCGAGCTCCGCGGCCGGCCTCGGCGTCGGCAGGAGCGGTTCGAGCCCGTCCCCGCCGCCGGCGCGCGCGAGGGCCTTCTCCAGGATCGGGGCGAACACGGGCGCCGCTCAGCGGGCCCTGAGCGAGTCGACGACCGCGAGCGCGCCGTCGCGCAGCAAGGCGTGGTCGGCCGCCGCGATCACCATGTCGTAGCCGCGCTCGAACATGGCCGCGGCGCCGTCGTGGGGCGCGGGGATACCGCCCAGCCAGCGCGCCGACTCCACGATCCTGCGCTCGGCCTCCTCGAGCAGTTCGACCGCCTCGGGGGACGTCTGGTCGTCGAGCCTGCCGATCGAGCTCGAGAGGTCGTTGCGGCCGATGAACAGCATGTCGACGCCCTCGACCCCGGCGATCCCGTCGAGGTTCGCCACGGTGGCCGCGGTCTCCACCTGGGTCATGACGAAGACGTCCCGGCCCCCGGCGGCGATGAAGCGGTCCTTCTCGTAGCCGTAACGCGCCGCGCGCACGTTGCCCGGGGCCACGCCGCGCCGCCCGGCCGGCGGCAGGAGGCACGCGGCGGCGACATCGGCGGCGGCCTCGGGCGTTTCGACCATGGGCGCCATCAGCCCGTCGACGCCGGTGTCGAGCGCCTTCTTGATGACGTTGATGTCGTTGGCGGGCACCCTCAGGAAGGCCGCGCAGGAGCCGCCCGCCCGGATCGCCTGCTGCTGCTGGATGGCCGTCATCGAGTCGCCGGGGCCGTGCTCCTGGTCGATCGTCAGGAAGTCGAAGCCCGCGCCCGCCATGATCTCGGTGGCGATCGGGCTTTCCATGTTGACCCAGCCGCCCAGAAGCTTGCGGCCGTCCTTCAGGGCGTCCCGGATCCCGGCGCCGCGCCGCGGCATCGTTCCACTCCCTCCCGGCGTTTCAGCGCGCGCCGGCGTCCCGGTCGGCGAAGGTCGGCCGCAGCAGGAAGGCGGGCACGTCGGCTCCCTCGCCGAAGGGCGCGGGCCGCCCTGGCGCCGCCGGGGCGGCTTTCCCGTTCCGGGCGGCGTCCTTGTCCCGGACGACCCGCTTCGCCTCGCGCTCGCCGCGCGGCTTGTCGTCCGGCTTCGTCCGCCGCCGGCGCCGCGACGGCTTCGTCCCGCCGGCGCCGTCCGGCGCCGCGACGGGACCGGAGGGGATTCCGGGCAGGGCCGCCGTCTTCACGCCGGCCACCTCGGCGACCGGAAGGTCGCGCTCGATGAGCCGCGTGACCGATTGCAGCGCCTTCGCGTCCTCCGGCGTGGCGAAGATGTAGGCGCGCCCGCGATGGCCCGCGCGGCCCGTGCGCCCGATGCGGTGGACGTAGTCCTCGGCGTTCACCGGGACGTCGAAGCAGAAGATGTGGCTGACTCCGAAGACATCGATGCCGCGGCCGGCGACATCGGTGCAGACCAGGATGGCGGCCTCGCCGTCCTTGAACGCGGCCAGCGCGACCTCGCGCTCGCGCTGGGCCATGTCGCCCTGCATGCGCACCGCGTTGAAGCCGTGACGCCGGAGCGAACGGTGCAGGCTGTCCACGTCCCGCTTGCGGTTGGTGAAGACCATCGAGCTCGTGACCGTCTCGTGGCCGAGCAGCTCGCGCAGCGCCCGACCCTTGTCCCGGTCGCCGCCGACGGCCACGAGCCACTGCTCGACGGTCTCGGCGGGCGAGGCGGGCGGCGCCACCGTGACCTCCTTGGGGTTGTGGAGGAAGCGGTCGGCGAGCTTGCGCACCTCCTTCGGCATCGTGGCGGAGAACATCAGCGTGTGGCGCAGCGGCGGAAGCATGCCGCAGATCCTCTCGACATCGGGGATGAACCCCATGTCGAGCATGCGGTCGGCCTCGTCGATCACCAGGTGCTTGACGCCCATCATCAGGAGCTTGCCCCGCTCCACCATGTCGAGCAGGCGGCCCGGCGTGGCGATCAGGATGTCGATGTCGCCGCCGAGCGCCTGCTCCTGCTGGCGCATGTTGGCGCCGCCGATGAGCAGGGCGGCGTCGAGATCGGTGTTCTGCGCGTAGATCTGGAAGTTCTCCAGGGTCTGCTGGGCCAGCTCGCGGGTGGGCGACAGGATCAGCGCCCGGGGCATGCGCGCCTTGGCCTTGCCGCCGGTCAGGATGTCGATCAGGGGCAGCACGAACGCCGCGGTCTTGCCGGTGCCGGTCTGGGCGCCGCCCAGAAGGTCGCGTTCCTGAAGGGCCACCGGAATGGCCTGCTTCTGGATGGGGGTGGGTTCCCGGTAGCCGGCTTGTGCGATCGCCGCCAGGACTTCGGGGCTCAGGCCCAGATCTTCGAATGTCATTCCGTCGATGGACTTCCGACGCGCGGACCGCGTCCCAAGTTTCGTCTTTTCGTCGCCTCTGGCGCGCTAGATACCTTGCGCCGCCATGGGGCGTCAATGCGGAGCGCGAGGCTCAGAACCGCAGGGGCCACTCGGCCTCGTCGCCGGACCCGTCCGGGTCGCGGAGCGGGAAGACCCGGACGGCGGCGGCCTTGACGGCCGCCGCGAGCGGCGGCGCGCCGGCCGAGGCGATCGGTGCCACGACCGCTCTCGCCGCGCCAAGGGGCCGGGCCTCGTTGCAGAAGGCCAGCAGCACGTGGGACGCGCCGTCGGAAGGCCCGAGGTCGTCGGGCCCGACCGCGCCGGCGCAGGCGTCGTCGGCGTCGAGCCAGACCGGCGCGTCGATCGCGACGGCGATGTGGAAGTTGCCGCGCTCCGAGCCGTCGGGCGTGGCGGTCACACGGTCGAGCGGAAGCCAGCCGATTCCGGCAAGCGCCGCCTCGACCGTTTCGGTCCGCCGGCCCGCTTCCCCGGCGCCGCCGGGCGACACGACCCGCGGCGGAACGTCGCGGCCCGCTCCCACGTAGCGCACGAGCTCGGGCGAATAGAGCGGGGCGTGCTGGACATTGCGGACGGTCACGCCGCCGGACGAAAGGCCGCAGGCGGCGAGCACGGAGCCGAGGAGGATGGGCAGGGCGCGCCTCATGCCCCACAGATGGGGAGGGACCCGCTCCCGCGCAAGCCGCATCGACGCGAGCGAACCCGGCGGACGGGGATCAGACGTCCAGGTCCACCGCCTCGCCGGCGCGCTCCTGGATGAACCGCAGGCGCAGTTCGGGCTTGCGGCCCATCAGGCTCTCGACGCTCTTGAACGTGCGCCGCTCGTCGTCCTCGCCGATCGCGACGCGCAGCATGGTCCGGCTCGCCGGGTCCATCGCGGTGGCCTTGAGTTGGGCGACAGGCATCTCGCCCAGGCCCTTGAAGCGGCCGATCTCGACCTTCGCGCCGTTGAAACGGGACCGCAGCAGCGCGTCCTTGTGGGCGTCGTCGCGGGCGTAGACCACGTCGCCGCGGCGCGCGAGGCGGTAGAGGGGCGGAACCGCGAGATGGAGGTGGCCGTTGCGGATCAGGTCCGGCATCTCGCGATAGAAGTAGGTCATCAGCAGCGCGGCGATGTGGGCGCCGTCGACGTCGGCGTCGGTCATGATGACGATCCTGTCGTAGCGCAGATCCTCGTCGCGGTAGGCCTTGCCGGCGGCGCAGCCGAGCGCCTGCTCGAGGTCCCGGAGCTCCTGGTTGGCGCGCTTCCTGTCGTCGGACGCGCTCGCCACGTTGAGGATCTTGCCGCGCAGGGGCAGCACCGCCTGGGTCTCCCGGTCGCGGGCCTGCTTGGCCGACCCGCCCGCCGAGTCGCCCTCGACCAGGAACAACTCCGTGCCGGCCGCGCCGGAGCGCGTGCAGTCGGCCAGCTTGCCCGGCAGCCGGAGCTTGCGCGCGGGCGCCTTGCGGCGGACCTCCTTTTCGGCCTTCCTGCGCCGGCGTTCCTCCAGCCGTTCGATCGCGAGCCGCAGCACGTCGTTGGCGCCCTCGGGATCGCCCGTGAGGAAATGGTCGGCGTGGTCGCGCACCGCCTGGTCGACCAGCCGGTTCACCTCGGTGTTGACGAGCTTCTCCTTGGTCTGGCCCTGGAACTGCGGATCGCGGATGAACGCCGAGAGCAGGATCGCGGCGCCGCCGGTCGCGTCGTCGGCCGAGAGCTTCCCGGCCTTCTTCACCCCGACGCGCTCGCCATAGGCGCGCAGGGCCTTGGTCAGCGCGTTCCTGAGGCCGTTCTCGTGGGCGCCACCCCCGGGCGTGGGCACCGTGTTGCAGTAGGTCGAGACGTAGCCTTCGCCGTCATGGGGCCAGGCGATCGCCCATTCGACCTTGCCCGCCGCGTCGGCGAGCGTCGCCGCGCCGAGGAAGGCTTTCGGGTTGGCGGCCGGCCGCTTGTCCAGGATGGCGGAAAGAAAGTCGGCCAGCCCGCCGGGAAAGCGGAAAACGGCGTCGGCGGGCGTGTCGTCCTCGATCAGTCCGGGATCGCAGGTCCAGCGGATTTCCACGCCGCGATAGAGATAGGCCTTCGAGCGCGCCATGCGGAACAGACGCCGCGGGCGCAGCGCCACGCCGTCGCCGAAGATCTCCGGGTCCGGGTGGAACGAGACGGTCGTGCCCCGCCGGTTCGAGACCTTGCCCGCCCGCTTCAGCCGCGAGGTCGGTTTGCCCCGCCTGTAGGTTTGGCGCCACAGCGCCCTGTCCCGGGCGACCTCGACCGTGAGGGAATCCGAGAGCGCGTTGACGACGCTGACGCCGACGCCGTGAAGGCCGCCCGAGGTCGCGTAGACCTTGCCCGAGAACTTGCCGCCGGCGTGCAGCGTGGTGAGGATCACCTCGAGCGCCGAGAGCTTCCTGTTCCTGGGATGCGGATCGGTCGGGATGCCCCGTCCGTTGTCGGCGACGGTGCAGGCGCCGTCGGCCTCCAGCCGCACCTCGATGCGGTTGGCGTGGCCGGCCACGGCCTCGTCCATGGCGTTGTCGAGGACCTCGGCGAAGAGATGGTGGATCCCGCCCTCGTCGGTTCCGCCGATGTACATCGCCGGCCTCCGGCGCACCGGTTCGAGCCCTTCCAGGATCTCGATGTCGCGCGCGGTGTAGCTCGATTTGCCGCGTTCGGGGGCGTCGAAGAGGTCGTCCATCGCCGGACGGACTGTAGGGGGAACAAACCGGATGGCGCAAGCAGATGATGGGGCAGGGCGTCACAAGACCGCCGTATGTTGTAGAAAACTCCCGCCGTTCGTTCGGGGCGGCGCATTCCAGGGGTGGATTCCGCGGACGGTGGAGAGGCGTCTTGCCGAACCGGTCGCGTGCGCCACGGCCCCGGCTGGGTGGGGACCTGTCCGGGCGCGGCGCACGATCTTGTCCGGGACGTTCGATCGAGCCCCGTCCATCGCCAGGGCGCCGGGCTTCGTGCTATTCCTGAGCGGTCATGACCGAACCGTCGGATACGCGGCCCCGGCTGCGGCCCCTCGATCTGGCGCGCCAAGCCTACGCGCTGACCTTCCGGGAGGTCGAGACCGTCCTGCGGTTCTGCTGGCTCGGCGCCGCGCTTCTCGCGCTCGCGCAGGGTTTTCTGGCCGGCGAACCGTTCGAGATCGACGACGACGGCGGGACCGTGACGATCCCGCCCGGCACGGTGCTGGCCATGGCCGTCCTGGCGTTCTGCGCGGCCATGCTTCACGCCATGGTGGCGGTGGCCTGGCACCGGGCGATCCTGCTCGGGGAGAGGTTGGACGACAGGCGCGTCTACCTGCGGTTCGGCGCGCGCGAAAGCCTCTACGGCGTGGTCGCGGTCTTCTTCTTCCTGTTCCTCTTCATGGGACTCGGCATGGCGCCCCTGGCGATGGGCGGGGCCGGCGGCGACGCGGCGATCCAGGCGGTCGCCTTCCTGGGCGGACCGGCGCTGGCCGCGATCGTCCTGGCGCGGAGCATGCTCGTCCTGCCGGCCATCGCGCTCGGCAGGGGCCCCGATCTCGCCATGAGCTGGCGGGCCACCCATGGCAACGGGTTGCGCGGGGCCGCCGCGCTGATCCTGGTGCTGGGGCCGGTCGCGCTCGCCGAGGTCGTGACGATCCACGCCGTCTCGGCCGTGATCGAGCGGGACCTCGGCCCCGTCGCCGAGTTCGCCGTCCGCTTCGTCACCATGACGGTGACGGTCCTGACCGTCTCGGTCGTCGTCGCCTTCATGAGCCTGGTCTACGCGAGGCTTGTCGGGGACGGGACGGGCGGCGCCATGGCGGCGGGACCGGGAGGCCGCGGACGATAGGCCGGGACCGGGACGAAAGGGCGCGGCCCCCCACGGCGCCGCGCCCTCCCGGACGGCCGCGTCACACGCTGTAATACATGTCGAACTCGATCGGGTGCGTGGTGGTCTCGAAGGCCGCGACCTCCTCCCACTTGAGCTCCATGTAGCCGCCGATCAACCGGTCGTTGAACACCTCGCCCTTCTTGAGGAAGTCGCGGTCGGCCTCCAGGCTCTCGAGCGCCTCGCGCAGGCTGGCGCACACGGTCGGCACGTCCTCGAGCTCCTCGGGCGGCAGGTCGTAGAGGTTCTTGTCCATCGCGTCGCCCGGGTGGATCTTGTTCTCGATACCGTCGAGACCGGCCATCAGCATGGCCGAGAAGGCGAGGTAGGGGTTCGCGGTCGGGTCGGGGAAACGGACCTCGACGCGCTTGCCGTTGGGCGAGGCCGCGAACGGGATGCGGCACGAGGCCGACCGGTTGCGCGAGCTGTAGGCCAGCAGGACCGGCGCCTCGTAGCCCGGCACCAGGCGCTTGTAGCTGTTGGTCGAGGCGTTGGTGAAGGCGTTGAGCGCCTTGGCGTGCTTGATGACGCCGCCGATGTAGAACAGCGCGGTCTCCGACAGGTCGGCGTAGCCGTTGCCGGCGAACAGCGGTTTGCCCTCCCTCCAGATCGACTGGTGCGTATGCATGCCCGAGCCGTTGTCGTGCATCACCGGCTTCGGCATGAAGGTCGCGGTCTTGCCGTAGCTCTGGGCGACCCGGTGCACGACGTACTTGTAGGCCTGCACGTTGTCGGCGCAGGCCAGCAGCGTGGCGTAGGTCATGCCGAGCTCGTGCTGGGCGGGCGCGACCTCGTGGTGGTGCTTGTCGATCGGCACGCCCATGGCGGCCATCGTGGTCAGCATCTCCGCGCGCAGCTCCGAGCCCGTGTCGACCGGCGCGACCGGGAAGTAGCCGCCCTTGGCGCGCGGCCGGTGGGCCAGGTTCCCGTCCTCATAGGCCGCGCCGTCGTTGTAGGGGCCTTCGTCGCTGTCGATGCGGTAGCCCATGGCGTGCGCGTCGGTGGAGAAGCGCACGCTGTCGAAGACGAAGAACTCGAGCTCCGGGCCGAAGTAGGCCGTGTCGCCGACGCCGGAATACTGCAGATAGGCTTCGGCGCGCCTGGCCAGCGAGCGGGGGTCGCGGTCGTAGGCCTGGCCGGTCGAGGGCTCCAGGATGTCGCAGTTGAGGACCAGCGTCGGCTGCGGCTCGAACGGGTCCATCGCGGCCGAGGCGGGGTCCGGCATCAGCGTCATGTCGGACTCGTTGATCGCCTTCCAGCCGGCGATCGAGGAGCCGTCGAACATGACGCCGTCGACGAACGTGTCTTCGTCCACCATGCGCCGGGCCATGGTCAGGTGCTGCCACTTGCCCCTGGCGTCGGTGAAGCGGAGGTCGACATAAGGGATGTCCTCGTCCGCGATCTTCTTCAGAATGCTTTCGGCGTCCGGCACGTCGGTTCTCCTGTCGGGTCTGGGTTCGGGGGATGCGCTAGACGGCGTCGGACCCGCGCTCGCCGGTGCGGATGCGGATGGCGTTCTCGACGGGGACGATGAAGATCTTGCCGTCGCCGATCCGGCCCGTGCGCGCGGCGTCCTGGATCGCCTGGACGGCGCGGTCGACCATGTTGTCGTCCACGACCAGCTCGATCTTCACCTTGGGCAGGAAATCGACGATGTACTCGGCGCCGCGATAGAGCTCGGTGTGGCCCTTCTGGCGGCCGAAGCCCTTGGCCTCGGTGACGGTCAGGCCCTGGAGGCCGACCTCGTGCAGCGCGTCCTTGACCTCGTCCAGCTTGAACGGCTTGATGACGGCTTCGATCTTCTTCATGGCGTGTGTCCCGCGGTCGCGTATCCCTAATAAGAAGCAAGATTCGCGCCAGTTCGGAAGAAAAAGAAACAAGCGCGCAATATCAACCGGTTGGACGCGCCGTCTCGGGAAGACGGTCGAATCGCGGCTGCCCGTTTCTTGTTCATGTGCGTCCGCGTCGGGCGCCGCGGGCGCCCTCGCGCGCGGTCCCCGTCCGGCGCCGGGCGGGCGATCCCCATTGCCCCGCCGGGCCGCCTCCGGCAAGGTCGCGCCGGGACGCGGGAGGCGGGCATGAAACCGGCCAACACCACCATGGCGGCGCTCGGCACGACCGTGTTCGAGGTGATGTCGCGGCTGGCGATCGAGCATGGCTCGATCAACCTGGGCCAGGGGTTTCCCGACGAGGACGGCCCCGCCGACGTGCGCCGGGTCGCGGCCGACGCGCTCATGGACGGCCCCAACCAGTATCCGCCCATGGCCGGCCTGCCCGAACTGCGCCGGGCGATCGCCGCCCACGCCAGGCGCTTCTACGGCCTCGACTACGACTGGGAGAACGAGATCGTCGTGACCTCCGGCGCCACCGAGGCGCTGGCCGACTGCCTCCTGGGCCTGCTCGACCCCGGCGACGAGGTCGTGCTGCTGGAGCCGCTCTACGACAGCTACCCGCCGATCGTCGAACGCTCCGGCGCCACGCCGCGCTACGTAAGCCTGAGCCCGCCCGACTGGCGCCTGCCGGTCGAGGCGCTCGAGGCGGCCTTCGGGCCGAAGACGAGGATGATCCTGCTCAACACGCCGATGAACCCGGCCGCCAAGGCGTTCCGGCGCGACGAGCTCGAGGCGGTCGCCCGGCTCTGCGTCGAGCACGACGCGATCTGCCTGTGCGACGAGGTCTACGAGCACCTCCTGTTCGACGGCCTCCGCCACATCCCCATCGCCGGCCTGCCGGGCATGCGCGAGCGCACGCTCCGGATCGGCTCGGCCGGCAAGATCTTCTCGCTCACGGGATGGAAGGTGGGCTGGATCGAGGGCCCGGCCGAGCTGATGGGCGCGGTCGCCAAGACCCACCAGTTCGTCACCTTCACCACCGCGCCGAACCTGCAGAAGGCGGTGGCCCACGGGCTGGGCAAGGAGGACGGCTACTTCGCCGGCCTCGCCGCCGCGCTCCAGGCCAAGCGCGACCGGCTCTCGGCCGGCCTCGACCGGGCGGGCTTCGGCGTCCTGCCGTCGGAAGGGACCTACTTCGTCAGCGCCGATGTGCGCCCCCTGGGGTTCGACGGCGGCGACGAGGCGTTCTGCCGGACGATCACGCGGGAGGCGGGCGTCACCGCGGTCCCGGTGAGCGCCTTCTTCCGGCGGGGCAAGGTCGACCACCTCGCGCGCTTCTGCTTCTGCAAGCGGGACGCCACCCTGGACGAGGCGAGCGGGAGGCTCCGGGCGTACTTCGGAGGGTGAGGGGGCCGATCTACGAACCCTGTTCCGGCGCTTCGCCACGGTTGGGCGAATCGAGAAACGAACGCATTTCTCCTGCCCCAGATACTCCCCGATCCGGCGCGCCGCCTCGCGCGGTTCGTCGTCGGGGGCGGCGTGGGAGAAGTGGAGGAAGCCCTCGCCGCGGGCGCCGAAGCCGGGAATGGCGGCGACGCCGCACTCCTCCAGGAGGGCGCGGGCCGGCCGGTCGGCGCCCTCGATGTTGGGGAAGGCGTAGAAGGCGCCTGCGGGGCGTTGGCGGCGGAAGCCGGGCAGGGCGTCGAGCGGGTTGTAGGGAGTCGAAAAAGATGGATTCCGGCGCGTTGGGCCGGTCCGTATGCGACATCCGGCGCGAGCGTTGCAAAAGCCGCCCCGAATCGTTGCCAAAGCGTTGCAAGGGGCGCCCGTCGGCGGGCTCGCGCCGCCCGAGCGGCGGCGGGTCTACCCCTCGGCCTTCCGTTCGGTCCGGCGGCGCTCCCAGGCTTCGTCGTCGCGGCGGACCTTGTCTTCGTAGACCTCGCGCGCGCGGCGGGCGACGCGCTCCGGCGGGGGCGGGCCCATCATGGCCGCCTCCTCGGCGTCCTCCTCGTCGTAGGCGTCGCGGTCGGGCGCGTCGGCGAATCCGCCTCGACCTCGTCGCGCCGCGGCTCTACGTGGGCCGGTTCTTCCAGTGCAGGGGGCGATCCGCGCGGGGGGCTTCCGGGCCGGCCGGCGCGAGGCGGCGATAGTGCTCGGTCTGGAGGCGGAGACGCTCGAGGGTCTCGTCGTCGGGCGGGGGGACGCCGTTCGAGGCGCGTGGGTAGCCGTCGGCGTCGAACACGATGAAGGACTCCGGGCCGCCCATGCGCTCTCCGATGGTACCCTTCTTCGCGGCCATCGCGCCCTCCTTCAGTCGCCGTCCTCGACGGCCTCCATTGTATAGGCCCGGCCGGGCCCGGCATAGCCCGCATGGGCGCCCCTCGCGCAGCGCGACGTCGATGTCGGCGTAGGCATCGCCGTGGTAGCCGTCGGCGCGTCCTCGGCCAGGCCGGCGCGGACGCCGCCCGGCGCGGGCGCGCGGCGATGTAGCGGATCGTCGATTCGTAGATCGGGAAGCCGGGGTCGGGATGGAGGATCTCCGCGCCCGGCTGGCCGAACATCGGGATTGCGAAGAACACGGTCACCTTGCCGCCGGGCGCGACCGTGACCCGTTCGGGCGAGACCCCCACGCCCCGGCGGCGTGGGATGTCGGCGGCCTCGCGCGGCGCCGGAAGCCGGGCGCGGGCGTGTAGCCGCGACGGTCGTCGCGCGGCGCGGCCGGCGGGGCAGGGCATGCCGGAGGTTGACCCCAGGGGGCCTTCATCGTACAGACGCGCGCCCCGGAGCCAAGGGGCCGCGTGTCGGGCGTCGCGGCGGTGGCTATAGCTCAGTCGGTTAGAGCGCCTGGTTGTGGTCCAGGAGGTCGTCGGTTCGAATCCGACTAGCCACCCCAGGCCGCGCCTGTCCGCGCCGCCGCGCTTGTTGGCGTATGGTGCGACCATGATCCGCCCGCTGGCCCTGTTGCTCGCCGTCATGCCGCCGGTCGTCCCCGCGTCCGCCTTCTGGGACCCGGTCACCGCCGAGTGCCGCCCGCCCGCGCACAGGGGCGCGGCCGAGGCGATCGACGGCGACACGCTCCGGTTCGCGCGGACGGACGGCCCGGTCGACATCCTGCGGCTGGTCAGCGTCGATGCGCCCGAGCTCCACCAGGTCTGCCGGATCGACGGCGAGCCCTGGGACTGCGGGTTCGAGGCGCGCGCCGTCCTGGCCGGCCTTCTGGAGGGCCGGGAGCTGGCCTGCATGTTCTGCGGCTTCGCCCGGGACGGCGCGCGCGACGCGCTCTGCCGCGACGGCCGGACCGACATCGGCGAGGAGATGCTGCGGGCCGGCATGGCCACCTCGCACGCCTACTTCGCCAACAACCTGCAATCGGCCGAATCCCAGGCGATCCGCGCGGGGCGCGGCCTGTGGCGGGGCGACTGGGTCCACCCCGCCGCCTGGCGCAAGGGCCGCCGGCTGGGCGAGGGGCGGTGCGGCGGGTGCTACCTGCCGGAATGAGCCGGGGCCGCCGCGTTCGCCGAATGCGAAGACCCCCGCGGAACGAGCCGGTTGCCAGCGCCGGGCAGCGGTGTTGTCATGCCTCCATGTCCGTCACGCGCGCGTTCCCCGTCCTGCTGCTCGCCGCGCTGGTCGCAAGTCCGCCGGCCGGGGCCGGCTG
Organism: uncultured Alphaproteobacteria bacterium; assembly: GCA_958295695.1. GTDB lineage: Bacteria > Pseudomonadota > Alphaproteobacteria > SP197 > SP197 > SP197. Next base: position 1,303,346 of record OY282363.1, read on the forward strand.
CGCCGACCTGCCCGAGGCCGGCGTCGACTGGCGAAGCTGCAACCTGGCCGGCATCGACTTTCCCGACGCCGTCATGGCCGGCGGCAACCTCAGGGGCGCCTCGCTGAGCAACGCCGATCACACCGGCAGCGACTTCTCGGGCGTCGACGGCTATCGCGTCCGCTTCGTCGAGGCCGTCCTGGTCGATACGGTCTTCGACAACGCCGCGCTGACCGACGCCCGCTTCGACCGCGCCGACCTCTCCGGCGCGTCGATGCGCGGCGTCTCCGCGCGCAACGCCAAGTTCCTGTTCGCCGACCTCTCCGGCGTCGACTTCACCGGCGCGAACCTGCGCGACGTCGACTTCTCCGGCGCCGACCTCTCGGGCGCGGTCTGGACCGACGGCGAGCGCGTCTGCGCGCACGGCTCCAGCGGGATCTGCCGGTAGGGCGGACCGCCCGAGACCCACTCCCCCGGTCGCCGGCGCGCCCGCCGGGCGACGGCCGGGCCGGTTCAGGCCGCGGCCAGCGCCCGGTCCAGGTCGCGGATGAGGTCGGCGACGGTTTCGATGCCGATGGACAGGCGGATCGTGTCGTCGCCGGCGCCGGCGGCCTCGCGCTGCCCGGGGGAAAGCTGGCGGTGGGTCGTGCTGGCCGGATGCAGGATCAGGCTGCGGGTGTCGCCGACGTTGGCGAGGTGGCTGAAGAGGTTGGAGGCCTCGACCGTCCGCGCGCCGGCCTCGAAGCCGCCCTCGACGCCGAAGGTGAAGACGCTGCCGAAGCAGCCGTTTTCGAGGTACTTCTCCGCGAGTCTGCGGTAGGGGCTCGATTCGAGGCCGGCGTAGGAGACCCAGGCCACCTTGGGATGGCCTTCCAGGAAGCGGGCGACGGCCATCGCGTTGTCGCAGGCCCGCTGCATCCTCAGCGGCAGGGTCTCGCAGCCGGTGATGAGGTTGAAGGCGTTGGCCGGCGACAGCGCCGGGCCGAAGTCGCGCAGGGCCACGGCGCGGGTCTTCATGGTGAAGCCGAAGTCGCCGAAGGTCTCGGCGAAGGTCAGGCCGTGATAGGCCGGCTCCGGCTGGGTCATGCCGGGGAACTTCCCGCTGGCGAACCAGTCGAACCGGCCGGATTCGACGATCGCGCCGCCGAGCGAGTTGCCGTGGCCGCCGATGAACTTGGTGGCGGAGTGGATCACGATGTCGGCGCCCCACCGGAAGGGCCGGCACAGCCAGGGGGTCGCCAGCGTGTTGTCGACGACGAGGGGGATGCGGTGCCGGCGGGCGATTTCGGCGAGCGGTTCGAGATCGACCACCACGCCGCCCGGATTGGCGAGCGCCTCCACGAAGATCGCCTTGGTGTCGTCCCGGATCGCGCCCTCGACCGCGCCGGTCTCGTTGGGATCGACCAGGTCGGCGCGCCATCCCAGCTTCGGGAACGACCTGGTGAACTGGGTGATGGAGCCGCCGTAGAGGAACCTCGAGGCGACGATGCGGTCGCCCGGCTCCAGGAGGGTGAAGAAGGCGAGGAACTGGGCCGCGTGTCCCGAGGCGCAGGCGACCGCCGCGCGACCGTCCTCGAGGTTCGCGATCTTCTCCTCCAGCACGGCGACCGTGGGATTGGTCAGGCGCGAGTAGATGTGCCCGAAGGTCTGGAGGTTGAAGAGCGAGGCGGCGTGGTCGACGTCGTCGAAGACGTAGCTCGCGGTCTGGTAGATCGGCGTGGCCCGCGCGCCGGTCACGGGGTCGGGCCGCGCGCCCGCGTGCACGGCGCGGGTTTCGAGGCCGTAGTCCGGCTTGTCCGGGCTCACGGCGCCCGCCGGCGGGCATGGGGGTCGCCGTCGGCGTCCCGGCCGCGTTCCCCGGCGGCGGCGCGCGGGGAGCCGAGCCGGAGCCGGCCCGTCGCCTCCCGGTCGATCGAGGCGCGCGCGGAGAGGACCGGCGCGTCCGCCGGTCCGGCGACGGTCGCGCCGGTCCGGCCGTGACGCGGTGGGAGGGCGCGGGTCCGTCGGGTCATAGTCTCAGAGCCTTGGCGGTGATGATGCCGGAGTTGATCCCGCCCCAGGACAGCTCGCCCGAGAGCCGGGCGTATTCGATCTTGGGGCAGCGGTCCATGACGACGTCGAGGCCGGCCGCCTCGGCGCGGAGGGCCGCCTCGTCGTTGCGCACGCCGAGTTGCATCCAGACGGTTTCGACGCCCTTCCCGTCCCTGGCCTCGATCGCCTCGTCGACGATGCCGCCGGCGGCTTCGGCGTTGCGGAAGATGTCGACCATCTCGAAACGGTCGGGAATGTCGGCGATCGAGGCGTGGACGGCCTCGCCCAGGATTTCCTCGCCCGCGGCGCGCGGGTTGACCGGGATGACGCGGTAGCCCTTGGCCCGCAGGTACTTCATCGCGAAGTGGCTCGGCCGGACCCAGTTGGCGCTGGCCCCCACCATGGCGATGGTCCGGGTCCGGCGGAGGATGCGGCGGATGCGGTCGTCGCCGTAGCGGTCATGGTCCACGGTCAGTCTCCGGTCCACCGCGGCGGACGCTTCTCCAGGAACGCGTCGATGCCCTCCTCGGCGTCGCGCGCCATCATGTTCTCGGCCATCACCCGGCTGGCGTAGGCGTAGGCGGCGTCGAGCGGCATCTCGAGCTGGCGGTGGAAGGCCTCCTTGCCGATGGCCAGCGTCAGCGGCGATTTCGACGCGATCCGCCCGGCCAGCGCCATGGTCTCGGCCTCGAGCGTCTCGGGCGCGACGACGCGGTTGACGAGGCCCAGCGCGCGCGCGTCCTCGGCCTCGATCGTGTCGCCGGTGAGCAGCATCTCCATGGCGTGCTTGCGCGCGACGTTGCGCGAGAGCGCCACCATGGGCGTGGAGCAGAAAAGCCCGATGTTGACGCCGGGCGTGGCGAAGCGCGCCCCGGTGGACGCGACCGCGAGGTCGCAGCTCGCCACGAGCTGGCAGCCCGCCGCGGTCGCCACGCCGTGGACCTGAGCGATCACGGGCTTGGGCAGGGTCACGATCGTCGTCATCAGCCGGCTGCATTGCTCGAACAGGTCGTCGTAGTTGCCGCGGCCGGGGTTGGCCCGGATCTCCTCGAGATCGTGACCGGCGCAGAAGGCCGGTCCGGCGCCCGCGATGGTGACGACATGGACCGAGCGGTCGCCGCCGATGGCGCCGAGCGCGTCCCGCATCGCCGCCATCAGGCCGGTCGAGAGCGCGTTGCGCCGCCGCGGGCGGTTGAGCGTCAGGCGGGCGACGCCGCCGGCGTCGTCGCGTAGCAGGACGGACTCGGTCATGGGCCCGGAGTCTGTCAGTCCGCGAGGCGCGCGGCAATCGCCGCCCGGTCCTCGCGCTCGGCGCGCAGGACGCCGTCGAACAGGGTGTGGGTCATCGGGTCGGCGATCCCGTCGAGCGTGGCGAGCCCCGCGTCGAGGCCCGCGACGATGTCGTCGTGGGCGGCCAGCGCGGTCTCGTCCGCGCCACGCTCACCCTCGCCGATGCGGATCGCATGGCCCGCGCCCGACGGCAGGCCGCCGAGATCGAGCAGGCGCTCCAGCAGGGCCTCGGCGCGGTACATCATGCGCAGCGCGGCGTCGAGTTCGCGTCCGGCAAGGTCTCCGCGGCCCGCGTTTCCGAAGATCAGGCTGTGGAAGAAAATCTGGCTCACCGCCGAGGTCATGGCCGGCAGGACGCCATCGATCGCGGCGGCCGCGGTCTCGGCGCCGCCCGGCTTGGGCATGAGATGCTTGACGTTGGTCGGCGTCTCGTCGGCCTCCGGCCCCGCCAGCATCCGTTCCAGCTCCGCGAGATCGGCCCGTTCGGCCGCGGCGATTCCGTCCAGCGCCCGCGCGGCGCGGCCGTCGGCGCAAACGGCGCGGGCGGTCTCGACCGCCGCCGCGAAACGGCGCGTCTGGGCGGCGTCGGCCTCGAGGACGGCGCGGGCGTCCGCGCCGACCGCGATGTCCTCGGCCTCCCGGCCGGCCGGGAGGCCGCCCCGGTCCCAGAGAACCGAGACGAGGCGCTCGGCGCGCCGCATCTTCCCGATCCACTCCCCGTTCCGCGCCATGCCCTTCGAATGGCCCCAGGCGCGCAGCATGCGGGAATGCAGGAACTGCTGGTCGATCGGACCGATCGCCGCCGCCAGGACACCCCGGAGCGCCGCGATCGCGCCGTCGTTGCGATGGACCCGAGCCATGCCGTCCGCGCCCGCCTCCCGCCGGACCATTCCACAGCCCGGCGCGGATGCCAAACGCCGCGACGCCGCGGTCTCGCGGCGCGTTGACACCGGGGGGCTTTGTGGTAGGGTCCGCGCCCCTCGGATCGGGGCGGCGGAAGACGCGGCGGCCCCGGCGCCATGAGACGAAGGGCACGATGAAGACCTACGTCGCCAAACCCGCCGATGTCGAGCGCGCGTGGCGCGTCATCGACGCCGAGGACATGGTCCTCGGCCGGATGGCCGTCGAGATCGCCGACATCCTGCGCGGCAAGCACAAGCCGACGTTCTCGCCCCATGTCGACTGCGGCGACTTCGTCATCGTGGTCAACGCCGAGAAGGTCCATCTCACCGGCAACAAGCGCGACGGCGAAACCTTCTACTGGCACACCGGCTGGCACGGCGGCGTCAAGGGCCGGACCCTGGGCGAGCGCCTCGACGGCAAGCACCCGGAGCGGGTCGTCGTCAAGGCCGTGGAGCGCATGATCACGCGCAACCCGCTGGGCCGGCAGGTGATGAGGAAGCTGAAGGTCTACGCCGGTCCCGACCACCCGCACGAGGCCCAGAAGCCCGAGCCGCTCGATCTCGCCGCGCGCAACCGCAAGAACAAGAGGGCCGCCTGACCATGGTCGCCGATACCGACACCACCGCCCCGGAAAGCGAAGCGACGGCGGCCCCGCCGGCCGCGGCCGAGCCCGCGGAACTGCCGGAGCCGCGGATCGACGCGCTGGGCCGCGCCTACGCCACCGGCAAGCGCAAGAACGCCATCGCGCGCGTCTGGCTCAAGCGCGGCGCCGGCCGCGTCATCGTCAACGGGCGCGACATCGAGGAGTATTTCACCCGCGGCACATGGCGGCTGATCCTGGGCCAGCCGTTCCAGATCGCCGACCGGATCGAGCAATACGATGTCTTCTGCACGGTCAAGGGAGGCGGCCTCTCCGGCCAGGCCGGCGCCGTGCGCCACGGCGTCTCCAAGGCGCTGGCGGCCTACGAGCCCGCGCTGCGCCGCACGCTCAAGAGCCACGGGTTCCTGACCCGCGACCCCCGCGTCGTGGAGCGCAAGAAGTACGGCAAGCGCAAGGCGCGCCGCAGCTTCCAGTTCTCGAAACGCTGACCGGGCCGGCGGCTCGCCGCGGGGGGCGATCCGTCGCATCGGCGTCCGGCCGTGGAGAAGCCCGTTCGGGGACGGTCCGGGAAGGAGGGAGGAACCGTGAGCGAGAACGCGACCGACATCGGCGGCGGCTGCTACTGCGGCAAGGTCCGCTATCGGGCGTCGGGCGTCGGCGCGGCTCTCGTCGAGTGCCACTGCTCCCAGTGCCGGAAGCAGTCGGGCCACCGCTACGCCACCGCCTTGACCGAGGCGGCCGGCGTGGAGATCGACGGCGCGGACGCGATCACCTGGTTCCGCGCCTCGTCCGAGGCCGAGCGCGGCTTCTGCGCGGCCTGCGGTTCGCATCTCTTCTGGCGGTCCCTGAACGACGACCGGATGGCCATCCTCGCCGCGTCGATCGACGACGCTTCGGCGTTCAGGCTCGAAAAGCACATCTTCGTCGATGACAAGGGCGGCTACTACGAGATCGCCGACGGGCTGCCGCGGTTCGCGGGCTACGATACCCCGCGTCCCCCGGCCTGAGCCGGCCCGCCGTTTCGACGAGAACCCGACGGCGCGGGACCGAACGCCATGACCCGACCCGCGTGGATCCGCACGATCCCGGACGAGGAGGCCGACGAGGCTCTCATGGACGCCTTCGCCCTCGCGCGGACGCCGCACGGCACGCTCGACAACGTCATGCGCGTTCATTCCCTGCGGCCGGCCACCATGAAGGGGCATGTGGCGCTGTACCGCGGCGTGCTCCACGGCGAGGACGGCGCGGTTCCGGCCCGGTTCCTCGAGACCGTGGCGAGCTACGTGAGCATCCTCAACGGCTGCGCCTACAGCCTGACCCATCACTGGGCCAACGCGCGTCGCCTGATGAACGACAAGGCGCGCTCCGACAGGGTGCGCGCGGCGCTCGACGCGCGCCGCCCGGAGGACGCGTTCGAGGGCGGGGAGCTGGCGCTCCTGCGCTATGCCGCCAAGCTCACGACCGATGCGGGCGCCATGGAGAAAGCCGACGTGGACGCCCTGAAGGCGGCCGGCTGCGACGACGGCGAGATCCTGGAGGTCAACCAGGTCGCGGCCTACTTCAACTACGCGAACCGGCTGGTCAACGGGCTGGGCGTCTCGACGGCGGGCGACACGGTGGGCTACTACGGGACGGACGACGGAGAGGGCGAATGACGGCCAACGGCGCGCTGCGGGTCGCGGTGCTGGGCGCGAGCGGTTACACGGGCGCCGAGCTCCTGCGTCTGGCCGCGGATCACGCCGGCGTCGAGATCGCCGCGCTGACCGCCGAACGTCGCGCGGGCGAGCCGGTGGGCGCCGCGCATCCCCATCTCGCCCATCTGGGCCTTCCCGACATGGTCGCGATCGACCGCGTCGATTGGTCCGGGGTCGACGCCGCCTTCTGCTGCCTGCCGCACGGCATGGCCCAGGAGGCCGTCGCCGGGCTGCCAAGCCACGTCAGGATCGTCGATCTCTCCGCCGACTTCCGGCTCCGCGACGCCGCGACCTACGCCCGGTGGTACGGCGGGAAGCACCGGGCGCCATCGCTCCAGAAGGAGGCCGTCTACGGCCTCACGGAGATCCGGCGCGACCGGGTCCGGACCGCGCGGCTGGTCGCCAACCCCGGCTGTTACACGACGGCCGCGGAACTGCCCCTGATTCCCTGCCTCGAAGAGGGCCTGATCGAGACCTCCGGGATCGTGATCGACGCGAAATCCGGGGTGAGCGGAGCGGGCCGCCAGGCCGGGGAGTCCGGCCTGCACACCGAGGTGTCCGAAGGCGTCCACGCCTACGGCGTCGCGGGCCACAGGCATGCGCCCGAGATCGAGCAGGAGCTGGGCGAGGCGGCGGGAGAGGCCGTCACGGTGACGTTCACGCCCCATCTGCTGCCGATGAACCGCGGCATCCTGGCGACGATCTACGTGACGCTGAGGGATGGAGCGGAGGCCGGCGACCTGCGCGCCGCCCTGGCCCGGCGCTACCGGGACGAGCCGTTCGTCAGGCTCACGCCCCAGGGACAGGCGCCGGCCACGCGCCACGTGCGCGGCTCGAACCTGTGCCTGATCGGCGTCTTCGCCGACCGCGCGCCCGGCCGGGCGATCCTGGTGTCCGCGCTCGACAACCTGGTCAAGGGCGCGTCCGGCCAGGCGCTCCAGAACATGAACGTCATGGCGGGGTTCGACGAGACCGCGGGCCTCCCGCGCGTCGCGGTCTTCCCATGAACCCGGCGTCGCCGACCGTCGTTCCTTTTCAGGGAAACGCCCCGGATATCTCGCCCCTTTGCTTCGTCGCCCCGGGGGTCTTCGTGTCGGGCCGCGTGACCGTTCTGGACGAGGCGTCCGTTTTCCCCGGCTGCGTCCTTCGGGGAGACGTCGAGGCGGTCCACGTGGGCCGCCGGACCAACATCCAGGACTGCACGGTCGTCCACGTTTCGAGCGAAGGGGGACCGGCCCGGATCGGCGACGAGGTCACGGTCGGCCACCACTGCCTGGTCCACGCCTGCACGCTTCAGGACCGCTGCTTCATCGGGATGCGCGCGACGGTGATGGATTTCGCCGTGGTCGAGACCGGCGCCATGGTCGCCGCCGGCGCCCTGGTGACGCCCGGCAAGCGCGTGCCCGCGGGCGAACTGTGGGCCGGCAGCCCCGCCCGGAAGATGCGCGATCTCTCCGACGACGAACGGACGGGCTTCATGGCGACGGTGGACCGCTACGCCGCCCTCGGGCGCGCCTACCGCGAAGCCCTGCGGGGACGGTGAGCCGCGGCGGGAGCGTCGCGAAAGGCGCTCAGGCCGAATCGCGCAGATCGACCTTGACGAAGCTGCCGGGCGCGTCCTCCAGCGCCGGGAGGCCGCCCGCGCCGGGTTCGCGCGCGGGGACCATGGCGCCGGCGCGCGGCTTGAGCCATGCGGCCCAATGCGGCCACCAAGAGCCGTCATGCCTGTCCGCGCCCTCGAGCCAGGCGCCGGCGCTCCCGGGGTTCTGCGGATTGGTCCAGTAGCCGTACTTGCCCTTGTCCGGCGGGTTCACGACGCCGGCGACATGGCCCGACATGGCCAGCGTGAAGGTGGTCTTGCCGCCGAGGAGCCGGGTCGCCTCGTAGGTCGAGCCCCAGGGCGCGATGTGGTCCTCGCGGGTCGACAGGAGATAGGCCGGCGTCTTTACCGCCTTGAGGTCGAGCGGCGCGCCGCCGAGCTCCATCTCGCCCCTCGACAGCGCGTTCTCGAGGTACATGCGGCGCAGATAGTCGCCGTGCATGGTCGCCGGCATGCGCGTGGAGTCGCCGTTCCAGTAGAGGATGTCGAAGGGGAAGGGGTCCTTGCCCAGGAGATAGTTGTTGATGACGAAGGACCAGACCAGGTCGTTGGCGCGCAAGGCGCTGAACGTCGCCGCCATCTCCGATCCCTCGAGATAGCCCCGTTCGGACATGATCTTCTCCAGACCCTCGACCTGGCTTTCGTCGATGAACGCCTCGATGTCGCCGACCTCCTCGAAGTCGACCAGGGAGGTCAGGAAGGTCGCCGAGGCGACGCGGTTGTCCTTCTTCGCCGCCATGTAGGCGAGCGCGCAGGCGAGCAGGGTGCCGCCGATGCAGTAGCCCAGGGCGTTGACCCGTTTCTCGCCGGTCGCCCGTTCGATGGCGTCGAGCGCGGCGAGCGGTCCGTCCAGCATGTAGTCCTCGAAGGTCTTTCCGGCGAGCTCGGCGTCCGGATTGACCCAGGAGACGACGAACACCGTGTGGCCCTGCCCGACGGTCCAGCGGATGAACGAGTTCTCCGGCCTGAGATCGAGGATGTAGTACTTGTTGATCCACGGCGGGATGACGAGAAGCGGCTTGCGGTGGACCTTCCGCGTCGCGGGCGCGAACTGGACGAGCTGCATCAGGTCGTTCTGGAACACGACCTTGCCCGGCGTCGTGGCGAGGTTGCCGCCGACCTCGAAGGCCTCCTCGTCGACCGTGCGGATCGAGAGCCGGCCCTGGCCGCGCTCGAAGTCGTCGAGCAGGTTCCGCAGGCCCCTGACGAGGTTCTCGCCCTTGCTCTCGGCCGTCGCCCGCAGCACTTCCGGATTCGTGGCCGCGAAGTTCGTGGGCGACAGGGCGTCGACGTAGAGCTTCGTATAGAAATCGAGCTTCCTCTTCGTCTTTCCGTCGAGCCCGTCGACTTCTCCCATCAGTCCGCGCAGCCAGTCGGCCGACAGCAGGTAGGACTGCTTCAAGTGGTCGAAGACGGCGTTCCGCGACCAGGCTTCGTCCCGGAACCGGCGATCGTCCCGGGCCGGTTCCGCCACCGGCCCGGCTTCCCCTCCCGCCATCCGGCGCGCGGTGGCCTGCCACAGGTCCATGTAACCCCGCCAGAGGTCGGCCTGCGCCTCGGCGAGCTTCACGGGGTCCGACAGGAGCCGGGCATAGGCCCGCGCGAAGACCTCGCCCATGCGCCCGACGTCGTCGAACCGGCCGCCGGCGTCGTCTTGGCGGGCCATGAACGCGGCCATCAGGCGCTGGCTCTTCTCGGCGATCGCCCGCCAGTCCTCGAGGGGAAGGGATGTGTCGGAGGCCGGTTCGGTCATCGTGGCGGGTCCGGTGTTTCGGGCGGGTCCCCGGTCGGGCGGCCGTCGGTTGTGAGATGCGCCAAAACAGCATACCGTTCCGACATCGCACAACGCCTGCATCGAGCGGATATACATGAAATTGTGCACTGCAACAAAGACAGTCCCGCGGCGCCGCATGACCGCCATGCCCGTGACGCCGGTCCTGGTGGCGGGACTCGTGCTCGTGGCGTCCTGCGCCGACTGGCCCGATGAGCTCGATCCCTCCGATTGGTACGGCGCGGTCGTCGGCGAGGACGCGGCCCCGGCCTCGTCGGAGCCCTTGCCGGGATCGGAGGACGACTACCCCAGGCTCTCCGACGTCCCCGAGGCGCCCGAGGACGTCTCGACGCGGGAGGAGATCGACCGGATCGCCGAATCGTTGGAGGCCGACCGCGTCGATGCGGAGCGCGCCGGCGACGCCGTTCGCGCGGACGACGGGACGGCGCCGGGCGACGGGGCGGCCGTCGATCCGGACATGTCGGCGACGGATCCGGCCATGAACGCCGTCGCGGTCCAGTCGCTTGTCGCCCTGTCCGAGCGGGACGCCGCGGGCGTCCCTGTCATGGCGGCCGAACGGGCGGACGCGGTCGATCCCGGTTCGTCGGAGCCCGTGCGGGCGGTCGACGCGGCGATGGAGGACCTCGAGCCGGCCGGGCAGGTCTCCGGCATGGCGCCGGCCGCGTCGGCGCCGGACGTCCCGGCGGTCCCGCATGACGAACCGACCTTCGACGAGATGTTCGGCGCTTCCGGCCCCACGACCGCGGTCCAGGCCCTGGACGCGGCGGCCCTGGCCGGCCCGACGGACGCGGCCGTCGCCGCGGCGTTCACCGCCGTCGGCGAGGCGCCTGGCGCGGAAACGCTGGTGGCGGTCCTTCGTTTCGGCCACGGCTCGTCGACGCTCGGCGCCGGGGAAAGGGAGATCGTGGCCAAGCTCGCGGTCGCCCACGCCCGGATGGGCGGCCTCATCCGCCTCGTCGGACACGCCAGCCGCGGCGCCGGGGCCCTGACCGGCGCCGACCGGGCCCTGGTCAACTTCAAGGTCTCGCTCGACCGGGCCACGGCGGTCGCCGACGAGTTGATCCGCAACGGGACGCCGCGCGACGCCATCCTGATCGAGGCCGCGGCGGACGGGAGCTCCATGGCCGCCGCGGCCGGCGTCGAGGACGAGGCGATCGACCGTCGCGTCGAAGTGTTCTTCGGCGCGTGATGCGGCCCCTGCGTTTGGGCGTCGCCGGCCTGGGGACGGTCGGCGTCGGCGTCGTGGACATGCTCCGGCGCCACCGCGACCTCCTGGTCTCGCGCTGCGGCCGCGGGATCGACATCGTGGCTGTCGGCGCGCGCGACCGGGGCCGCGACCGGGGCGTCGACCTCTCGCCCTACCGCTGGATCGACGACGCCCGGGCCATGGCGGACGACCCGGGGATCGATGTCGTCGTCGAGCTGATCGGCGGCGAGGAGGGCGTCGCCCGGGATCTCGTGATGGCCTCGGTCGGCGCGGGCCGGCATGTGGTGACGGCGAACAAGGCGCTGCTCGCGGTCCACGGAACGGAGATCGCCGCGGCGGCCGACGCCGCCGGCGTCCATGTCGGCTACGAGGCGGCGGTGGCCGGCGGCGTCCCGATCGTCAAGGCGCTGCGCGAGGGACTGGCCGGCAACGCCGTCCGGCGGGTCTACGGCATCCTCAACGGCACGTCGAACTACATCATGACCGCCATGAGGGACAGCGGCGCGCCGTTCGACGACATGCTCGCCGAAGCACAGCGGCTGGGTTACGCGGAGGCCGATCCGGCTCTCGACATCGGCGGGGGCGACGCCGCCCACAAGCTGGCGATCCTGGCCGCCGTCGCGTTCCGCCGCCCGGTCGACCTCGACGGCGTCCATGTCGAGGGCGTCGAGGCGATCGCGCCGATGGACATCGCCTACGCCCGGGAATTCGGTTACCGCATCAAGCTTCTCGCCATCGCCCAGAAGGGCGAGCACGGCGTCGAGCAGCGCGTGCATCCCTGCATGGTGCCCCTCGACGGCCCCATCGCGCCGGTCGACGGCGTGTTCAACGCGGTCGTCGTCGAGGGCGACTTCGCCGGCGCCGTCTCCCTGGTCGGCCGCGGCGCCGGAGCCGGTCCGACGGCGTCGGCCGTCGTCGCCGACGTGGTCGACATCGCGCGCGGCGCCAGGTTGCCGATGTTCAACGTTCCCGCGTCCGAGCTCGCCGCGAGCCCGGGGGCGTCGATCGAGCGGCGCCACGGCGCCTACTACATCCGCCTCATGGTGATCGACCGGCCCGGCGTCATCGCCGACATCTCGGCGATCCTGCGCGACGGGGCCATCTCCGTCGGCAGCCTGCTCCAGCGCGGCCGCGACCCCGGCGAGACGGTGCCGGTGGTGATGACCACCCACGAAGCCGACGAGGCGGCCATGCGCGGCGCGCTCGGACGCATCGCGGCGCTCGATTCGGTGACCGAACCGCCCATGACGGTGAGGATCGAGCAGCTCTGAGCGAATCCGGACGCTCCGGGGAAACCGGCCGGTCCCACCCGGTCGCGGTTCGTCCCGCGCCAAGCCTGTTGATGGAATCGCGGCGCCCCCGGCGACAGGGGCGCCGGCGCTCGGCTACGATCCCGCCGGATTCGCCCCGACGCGCGAGGATGCCGATGCCGCTCGACCGCGCTCTCGCCCTGGAAGCCGTCCGCGTCGGCGAGGCCGCCGCCATCGCGGCCGCCGGCCTCATGGGCCGCGGCGACGAGAGGGCCGCCGACCAGGCCGCGGTCGACGCCATGCGCCGCGGCCTCAACGGCCTCGAGATCCGGGGCGCCGTGGTGATCGGCGAGGGCGAGCGCGACGAAGCGCCGATGCTCTACATCGGGGAGACCGTCGGCACCGGCGCCGGGCCGAAGGTCGACATCGCGCTCGACCCGCTGGAGGGCACCACGATCTGCGCCACCGGCGGAGCGAACGCGCTCGCCGTGCTCGCCCTGGCGGAGGACGGCGGCTTCCTCAACGCGCCCGACACCTACATGGACAAGATCGCCGTGGGTGCCGGACTGCCGGAGGGCGTGGTGGCGCTCGGTCTCGCGCCCGCCGAGAACCTCGCGCGTCTGGCCGAGGCCAAGGGCGCGGCGGTCGGGGACCTCGTGGTCCTGATCCTCGACCGTCCGCGCCACGACGGGCTGATCGCCGCCGTGCGCGCGACCGGCGCCCGCATCCGCCTGATCCGGGACGGCGACGTGGCCGGCGCGATCGCCACGGCCCGGCCGGAGACGGGCGTCGACATCTACATGGGAATCGGCGGCGCGCCCGAGGGCGTGCTCGCGGCGGCGGCGCTCCAGTGCATCGGGGGCCAGTTCCAGGGTCGCCTCGCCTTCCGCGACGACGACGAGAAGGCCCGCGCCCGGCGCATGGGAATCGAGGACCCCGGCAAGATCTACGACATTGACGGGCTGGCGCGCGGCGACATCGTCTTCGCGGCCACCGGCGTGACCGACGGCTGGATGCTCAGGGGCGTGCGCCGCCGCGGCCGGCGCGTCTCGACGGAGTCGATCGTGATGCGCTCGCGCACCGGTACGGTGCGCGTCGTTTCGACCGAGCACGACCTGGAGCGCAGGCCCCTCAAGTCCGGCGGTTGAGGCGGTGGCGTCGGCCATCCTCGGCGTCGAGCGGTCCCTGACGGGCCGGCGCTGGCGTCCCCGGCTCGCGGACGACCGCGCCGCGATGACGCTGGCCCAGCGTCTCGACCTGCCCGAGGCGCTCGCCCGCGTCCTGGCCGCGCGCGGCGTGACCGCCGACACGGCCGGAGGCTTCCTCGAGCCGCGCCTGAGGGACCTGCTGCCCGATCCCCATCGCCTGGCCGACATGGAGCGCGCGGCCGGGCGCCTGGCCGATGCGGTCGAGAAGGGCGAGGCGGTCGGCGTGTTCGGCGATTACGACGTGGACGGCGCGACGTCCTCCGCCCTGCTGGCGCGCTATCTGGAGGCCGTCGGGGCGCGGGCCGCGGTGCACATCCCGGACCGGCGGAAGGAAGGCTACGGCCCCAACGCGCCGGCGCTGGCGGCCCTGCGCGACCGCGGCGCGGGGCCGGTCGTCACCGTCGATTGCGGTATCTCGGCCTTCGAGCCGCTGCGGCTCGCCGCCGGGGCCGGCATCGACGTCATCGTGCTCGACCATCACGCGGCCGAAGCGGACCTGCCGCCGGCTTACGCCGTGGTGAACCCCAACCGGCTCGACGACGCCAGCGGGCTCGGCGCGCTGGCCGCGGTCGGGGTCGTCTTCGTCGCCGTGGTGGCGCTCAACCGGGAGCTGCGCCGGCGGGGCTGGTTCGCGACCCGCGACGAGCCCGACCCGATGCGATGGCTCGACCTCGTGGCGCTCGGCACGATCTGCGATTCCGTGCCGTTGACCGGGCTCAACCGGGCGCTGGCGGCCCAGGGCCTCAAGGTGATGGCGGCTCGCGGCAACGCCGGGCTGGCCGCGCTGGCCGACGTGGCGCGCCTCGACGAATCTCCCGGCGCCTACCACGCCGGCTTCGTGCTGGGACCCCGGATCAACGCCGGCGGCCGGATCGGGGCGCCCGACCTCGGCGTGCGCCTGCTGACCGCCGAGGACCCGGACGAGGCGGCGGGCCTCGCCCTGAAGCTCGACGCGCTGAACGCCGAACGCCGGGAGATCGAGAAGGACGTGCTCGACGCGGCGTTCCGCGCCGCCGAGGCGCGGGACGGCGGGAGCTGCCTCGTCGTCGCGGGCGAGGGCTGGCATCCCGGCGTGATCGGCATCGTGGCGAGCCGCGCGGTCGAGCGCTTCGGCCGGCCCGCCTTCGTGATCGCGCTCGCCGATGGCGTCGGCAAGGGCTCCGGGCGGTCGGTCGCGGGCGTGGACATCGGCGCCGCCGTGACGGCCGCGCGCCGGGCGGGCCTGCTGGTCAACGGCGGCGGCCACCCCATGGCCGCGGGACTCACGGTGGAGGAGGCGAAGCTCGACCGGCTGGCGGCGTTCCTCGACGAGCGCCTCGCCGGCGAGGTCGCGGCCCGGTCCGGCGCGCCGGAGCTGGGCGTGGACGGCGCCCTCGGGGTCGGCGCGGCGACGGACGGCCTCGTGCGCACGCTGGCGCGCGTCGGCCCCTTCGGCGTGGGCAACGCCGAGCCGCGCTTCGCCCTGATGGCGGGCCGCGTCGTGCGGGCCGACGTGGTGGGCGGGAAGCACGTGCGCTGCATCGTCGCCGGGGGCGACGGCAGCCGGCTGAAGGCCATCGCCTTCCGCGCCGCGGGCGAGCCGATCGGCGAGGCGCTCATGGCGCGGGGCGGACCCGACCTCCACCTCGCGGGCCATCTGCGCCTGGACCGCTGGCGGGGCCGGGAACAAGTCCAGCTCGTCGTCGAGGACGCCGCGCGAGCTTCCTGAGCGAGGCCGCCGGGCGCGCTTCCGCCAGCGTCGAACCGAACCGTCGCCCATGAGCGCCATCCATGTCAAGAACAAAATGCAAACATCCATTCCGGCCGGCTTCGGCCCTTCCCGCGACCCTCTCCCTCATCCCGGGTAGCCCGCCGGAGGCGGACGTATCGAAGGGCGCCGCCGGCGCGTCCGCCCGGCCCGCGACGACTTCTTGATTTCACCGCCGCGAGCGGCTATCCCGGCGCCGCCTTCCCGAGACCCCTTCGTCTAGAGGTCAGGACACAACCCTTTCACGGTTGAGACAGGGGTTCGATTCCCCTAGGGGTCGCCACGGCTTACTTCTGGCGATGGATCGGGATGACCTTCGATGAATGAGAAGTTGCCGCTGACTGAAAACGACGTCATCGACGCCGTGGCGGCTCATCTGGAGGGCAGGGACCGGCGCATCGAAATCGTCAATCGCGCCGACAAACAAGGGTTCGACATTCTTGCAAGGCGCAAGGAAAACTCGTTGGCCATGGAAGCCAAGGGAGGGACATCGAGCAAGAGTGGAACGAACCGCTACTGAAAGCCCTTCACCCCAAGCCAAAAAATGAAGCCATGTTCCCGTTGCGCTGTACAAGGCCGCGAGCGTGGTCGGCCGTGGCGACCGCCAAGCCGGTATCGCCCTGCCTTCCGATATCGAGCACAAGAAACCGGTCGAGAAGACGTACCCCGCCTTGAAGGCGCTTGGCGTCGTTGTTTTTCCGGTCGACGACGACCGCGCCGTGCGGGAGATGCGGTGGAATCGTACGTTGCCGACATGGATTCGGTTCGCGTTTCTCCATACGAACTCCGTGGCGTTCGAACTATCGCGATCCATGGGATCGGGTAAGGGACCACCCCCTCCCGCCCGTGGCCTCGCCGGGCGCGCGCGGGCCGGCGGCTCGCGCGACTCCATCCGAGCGGGCCGTCGCGCCCTCGGCCGCGCCGCGCCGGCCCCCTTCTCAGAACAGGAAGTAGCGCTGGGCCATGGCGACGGTCTCGGCGGGTTCGCAGGTCAGGACCGCGCCGTCGGCGGTCACGACGTAGGTTTGCGGATCGACATCGATGTCGGGCGCGAGGTCGTTGAGGATCATCGACGCCTTGCCGATGGAGCGCGTTCCGCGCACCGCGACAAGCGGCGTGTCGGTTTCGAGTCCCGCGTCGAGCCCGGCTTCGCTGACGAACGTGACGGACGTCGCGGCGCGCGCGCGGCCGAAGGCGGCGAACATCGGACGGTACAGTTCCGGCTGCGGGGTCGGGATCGACGCGTTGGGGTCCCCCATGACGGCCGCGGCGATCATGCCGCTCTTGAGGACGAGATCGGGTTTGACCCCGAAGAACGCGGGCGTCCAGACGACGAGATCGGCGATCTTGCCGGTTTCGACCGAGCCGACATGCGCGGACACGCCATGCGCGATCGCGGGATTGATGGTGTACTTCGCGATATACCTCCGCGCCCTCAGGTTGTCGTTGTCGCCGCGCTCGCCGGCGAGAGGGCCGAACTGCCGCTTCATCTTGTCGGCGGTCTGCCACGTCCGGATCGGGACCTCTCCCACGCGCCCCATCGCCTGGCTGTCCGACGCGATTATCGAAATCGCGCCCATGTCGTGAAGGATATCCTCCGCGGCGATCGTTTCCGGCCGGATGCGGCTGTCGGCGAAGGCCACGTCCTCGGGAAGGCCCGGATCGAGATGGTGGCATACCATCAGCATGTCCAGATGCTCGTCCAGCGTGTTGACGGTGAAGGGCCTGGTCGGGTTGGTCGATGACGGGAGCACATGGGGCAGGCCGCATACCTTGAGGATGTCCGGCGCGTGGCCGCCGCCGGCGCCCTCGCTGTGGAACGTGTGGATCGTGCGTCCTCCGATCGCGCGTATGGTGTCCTCGACATAGCCGGATTCGTTGAGCGTGTCGGTGTGGATCATCGTCTGCACGTCCATGGCGTCGGCGACCGAAAGGCATGTGTCGATCGCCGACGGCGTCGTGCCCCAATCCTCGTGCAGCTTGAGCGCGCAGGCGCCCGCCCGGACCTGTTCCTCGAGCGCGTCCGGGACGCTGCCGTTGCCTTTTCCGGCAAACCCCAGGTTCATCGGAAAGCCGTCCGCCGCCTCGATCATGCGCCGGATATGCCACTCTCCGGGCGTGCAGGTCGTCGCGTTCGTGCCGGTGGCCGGCCCCGTCCCGCCGCCGAGCATCGTCGTCACGCCGGACGCGAGCGCCTCCTCGATCTGCTGGGGGCAGATGAAGTGGATGTGGCAGTCGAATCCGCCCGCGGTGACGATCTTGCCCTCCGCCGCGATCGCCTCCGTCGACGGGCCGACGAGGATGTCGACGCCGTCCTGCACGTCGGGGTTGCCGGCCTTGCCGATCCCGGCGATGCGCCCGTCGCGGACGCCGATGTCGGCCTTCGCGATCCCCCAGTGGTCGAGAATGACGGCGTTGGTGATCACCAGGTCGACCGCGCCCTCGGCCCGTGGCGCCTGCGACTGGCCCATGCCGTCGCGAACCACCTTGCCGCCGCCGAACTTCACCTCTTCGCCGTAGGTCGCGAAGTCCCTTTCGATTTCGATGAAGAGCTCCGTGTCGGCGAGCCGGACGCGATCCCCGACCGTCGGGCCGAACATGGCGGCATAGGCCGCCCCGCCGATGCGGGCCGCCATGTCACGGCGCTCCGTCGAGGTCGCCCATCACACGGCCGCGGAATCCGATCGCGCGGCGCCGGCCGCCATAGGCGACCAAGGCGACGCGGCGCCGGACGCCGGGTTCGAACCGGACCGCGGTTCCGGCCGGGATGTCGAGGCGAAAACCGCGCGTCGGCGCGCGGTCGAACCGCAGCGCCGGATTGACCTCGAAGAAATGATAGTGGCTCCCGACCTGGATGGGCCTGTCGCCTGCGTTATCGACCTCGATCTCGATGGTTTCCCGACCCGCGTTGAGGACGATCTCGCCTTCGGCCGGGACGATCTCGCCGGGGATCACGGCCCCGTTTCCGGCCGGATGGGGTCGTGGACCGTGACGAGCTTCACGCCGTCGGGGAACGTCGCCTCGACCTGGACCTCGGGAATCATGTCCGCGACGCCATCCATGACCTGCTCGCGGGTCAACACATGGGCGCCCGCCTCCATCAGATCGGCGACGCGCAAGCGGCCGTCGCGGGCCCCCTCGACGACAAAGTCGGCGATGATCGCGACCGCCTCGGGATGATTGAGGCGCACACCGCGTTCCAGCCTGCGGCGCGCGACCAGCGCCGCCATGGCCATCATCAGTTTGTCCCGTTCCCGGGGCGTGAGGCGCAATGCGGGAGTCCCTTCCTGGGCCAATGGGACGAGAGCGGGTTTTATAGTCGCCGGCCCATCGCGGCAACCTCGCCGATGCGCCGAACGGGGCGGTTCCCGCCTCGCGGTCGCGCGCCGGCCTCCCGCGCATGGCCCCGCGGGGCGGGATGCGGTGTCATGCGCCGGTCCCGCTCCGCCCATGACCGCCGCCGTCGAGGCCGACGCGGGCCGGCGAGACCGTCGATCGCCGGCTGGCCGGTCGGGGTATGGTAAAGAGGCGGCGGCGCGCCGGACCGGGCGGGAGGAGGCTCCGTGACGAAACCGTTCTGCTGGATCGAGACCGTCGACCGCGAGAGCGCCGGGCCCGAGCTGGCCGCCGCCTACGACGAGGTCCGCCGCGGCGACGGCGGCGTCCACAACATGTACCGGGCGTTCGCGACGAGGCCCGACCTTCTGGTCCTGGCGGACCGGTTCTACCGCGAGCTGCTGCACAACCCGCGGCGCAGCCTGGAGGACTGGATGCAGGAGCTGGTCGCCACCTGGGTCGCGATCCTCTGCGGCTGCCGCTACGCGAAGGACAACCACGGCGCGAACATGGTGAGCCTGCGGGGCGACCGGGGACGGGCCATGCTGGCCGCCCTCGAGGCGGGCGATATCCCGGCGGACGCCGGCCCGCGCGCCGGCGCGATCCTCGCATACGCGCGCAAGCTCACCCTCGAGCCCGAGGCGATGGCGGAAGCGGATGTCCGGGCGTTGCGCGAGGCGGGCCTCGGCGACGCCGAGATCTTCGAGGTCAACCAGATCGCCGCCCACTTCGCCTACTGGGCGCGCATGCTCAACGGCCTCGGCGTGACGGCGGAGGGCGAACGGATCGGCCTCTACGGGGACGCTCCGTGAGCGGGCGGCGCGGCCGGCGGCGCGGCGGGCGCGGCATGGCGCTGGCGCGCGACGCCCGGCCGGCGCAGGACCTGCGGCGCGCGCAGAACCTCAGGCTTCCGGTCTTGGGGCGGGCGGACGCCATGGCGATCCACGACGGCGCCCTGCGCATCCTCGAGGAGGTCGGCGTCAGGATCGACGACGACGAGACCCGCGGGGACCTGCTGGACAACAGGGGCTGCCGGCAGGACGAGGACGGCTACGTGCGGATTCCGGCGGCGCGGGTGGAGGCGGCGCTGAAGACGGTCCCCGGCAGGGTCGAGCTCTACAACCGCGACGGCGAGCGGGCGGTCGACACCGCCGCCGACCGGCCCGCCTACTGCGCCGGGCACAACTGCGTCAACATCCTGGATTTCCGCACCGGCGAGCTCAGGCCCGGCGTGCTGAACGACCTCGCCGACTCGGCCCGGGTGTGCGAGGCGCTGCCCCATCTCGACGTCGCCTGCTCGCTGGGCTACCCGACCGACGTCGACGCCGAGGCCGAGGCCGTGAGCTCGGTCGCGACGATGATGGACAACACCGTCAAGCCGATCGCGTTCACGGCGCACGACGAGGTCAAGGCCGAGGCCATCTGGCGGGCGATGGCCGACCGCGTCGGCGGCTGGCGAGCCTTGGGCGACAAGCCCTGCGGGCTCGACCTCACGGGCCCGGTCTCGCCGCTCAGGCTGGGCGACGAGCTCTGCCGCAGGCTGCGGCTCGCCGCGCGCGGGCGCTTCCCGATCGTGTGCTATCCCGCGATCTTTCCGGGCATGGCCGGCCCGATCACGCTGGCCGGCGTGCTGGCCCAGTCCGCGGCCGAATCCCTCGCGGGCGTCGTCGTCCACCAGATCGCCAACCCCGGCGCGCCGGTGATGGCGGGTTCGTCCGTCCTGCCGATGGACATGAAGACCGCGACCATCGCCTACGGCGGCCCCGAATACATGCTCGCCAACCTCGGCGGCACCGA
Organism: uncultured Alphaproteobacteria bacterium; assembly: GCA_958295695.1. Classification (GTDB taxonomy): domain Bacteria; phylum Pseudomonadota; class Alphaproteobacteria; order SP197; family SP197; genus SP197. The sequence continues at coordinate 1,323,781 of OY282363.1, forward strand.
CTACTACAACGCGATCGGCGTGCCGAGCTGGATCGGGGCGGGATGCTCCGATTCCCACGCCGTGGACGCCCAGGCGGCGTCGGAGGTCGGCGCGAACATGGCGCTCGCCGGCCTCGCCGGCACGGCCTTCATCCACAATCTGGGCTTCCTGTCCTCGGGCCGGACGGGCTCGCTGGAGATGCTGGTCCTGTGCGACGAGCTGGCGGGCTGGGCGAGCCGCTTCGCCCACGGCGTCGAGGTCGACGAGGACGCCATCGGCGTCGAGGTCGTGAAGCGCGCGGCGAAGGACAACAGCTTCCTCACCGACGAGCACACCACGGCGCGCTACATGACCGAGAGCTGGTTCCCGCCGATGTTCGAGCGGTCCGATTCCGCGACATGGCTGGCGAGCGGCGCGCGCACGATGCGGGACAAGATCGGGGACCGTCTGCGCGACATCCTGTCCTGATCCCGTCGAAGGGGCGTCCCTCGATACGGTCCCTTCGGGACCACCTCGGGATGAGGGGGGTTCGTTCGCGCCCCCGCCCAACCCCACCCCTCACCCCGAGTAGCGGCCGGAGGCCGCGTATCGAAGGGCGGCCCTTCGACGGGCTCGGGGACCGCCGCCGCGCCCGGTTCGAGGCGACAGGACAAGGCTCCAATCAGGGCCACTCGGGCGGCGAGGCCCGGAGCGGGCCGGCCGCGAGGTCCCAGCGGGCCTCGCAGCCCTCGACCGCGACGGGAAACCGGACGCGCCTGGCCGGGCCCCACGCCGTATGCTCGACGCCGTCGGCGAGGTCGCCCTCGGTCTCGGGCGCATGGCCGGCCGGCCGGCCGGTTTCCGGGAAGGCGGTCAGCAGACGCGCCGTGCGGGCGAGGGAATGGCGCGCCGAGAGGGTCTCGCCGTCCCGCGCGCGCCGCGCGAGGCCGAGCAGCGCCGAGGCCGCCATCATGTATCCGGTGGCGTGGTCGAGCGCCTGCGCCGGCAGCGGCGACGGCCCGGCCGCGCCCTCCCGGGCCATGCCCGCGGCGGCGACGCCGCTCGACATCTGCACCAGGCTGTCGAAGCCGCGCCGGTCCGCCCAGGGGCCGGTCCAGCCGTAGGCGTCGAGGCCGACGTCGACCGTGTCCGGATTGACGGCCCGGCGCGCGTCCTCGTCCCAGCCGAGACCCGCCAGCGCGCCGGGCCGGTAGCCGTGGAGCAGGATGTCGCATTCGCCGAGCAGGCGCCCGAACGCGGCGCGGCCGTCCGCCTCGCGCAAATCGAGGCCGCAGCAGCGCTTTCCGAGCGTCACCTCGGGCGCGACGCCCGGCTCGTCCCACCACGGGGGATCGACGCGCAGCACGCTCGCGCCGAAGGCGGCCAGGAACCGCCCGGCGACGGGGCCGGCGAGCACGCGCGTCAGATCGAGCACCCTGATCCCGGCCAGGGGCCGCGCGGGGTCGGCGCGGCCGGGACGGTCCTTCTCCGCGGGGCGGGGGCGGACGCGGACGAGCGGCCCGTCGGCGACGGCGCGGCCCTGCGGGTGCGCGGACCAGGCCTCGACCGTGCGCATGGCGGCCGCGCAGCCGCCTTCCCGGACGACGTCCTCTTCCAGGTCCTCGGCCGGCCACCGGGCTATCGCCGCGGCGACGCCCGCGCGCTCCGCTCCCGTTCCCAGCACGCGCAGAGCGGCCGCGCGGTGGCGCGGGACGTTGGCGTGGAGCCGGATCCAGCCGTCGCGGGCCTCGTAGTCGCCGGTGAGCGGGTCCCAGGGCGGCGGGACATCCCAGCCCCGCGGCCTCAACGTCCAGCCGAACCACATGGACGCCAGACGCCGGTCGACCGTCACGGGCGCTGGCGCGCCCGCCCCCGCGGCCCAGAGGCTCAGCGCCAGCCCCGCGGCGCCCATCGACGCTGCGGCCAGATCGGTCGTCCGGAAGGCCGAGGGCAGGCTGCCCCGGCCGGTGACCGCGAGGCCGCGCGGCAGGCCGGGGAGGGCGTCCGCGAGGGCCTCGAACAGGGACGGGCCCGTCACGCGACGGCGCCGCTCCCGCGCAGGCCGGCGATCTCCTCGGGCGAGAAGCCGGCGGCCCCGAGAACGTCGTCGGTGTCCGCGCCCAGGACGGGCGCGGGCCGTTCCGCGCCGCCGGGCGTGCCGGTCATGCGGACCGGCGTGTTCGCCACCGTCACGGTCCGCCCGGAGCCGGGGTGCGGCAACCGGGCCAGCATGTCGCGCGCCTCGATGTGCGGATCGTCCGCGAGGTCGCCGATGTGGTTGACCGGTCCGAAGGGCACCTTGCCGCCGATCAGGTCCCGGAGCCCGGCCTTCGTATGGGGGGCGAGCCATCGCGTGACCAGGGCGTCGGTTTCCGCGCGCCGGGCGAGGCGCGCCGCGGTGGTCGCGAAACGCGGGTCGGACGCCATCTCCGGATGGCCCATCAGGCGGGCGAACTCCGCCCAGAAACGGTCGAGCGGGCAGCCGATGGCGACCCAGCCGTCCTTGCAGGGGTAGGCGCCGAAGGGCATGAGGAAGGGGTGGTGGTTGCTGGACGCGCCCGAGACGCCGCCCTCGTAGCCGTGGAACAGGGCCGCCCGCTCGCACAGCGCGAACATGGCGTCGATCATGGCGACATCGACGAACTGCCCCCGGCCGCACTCCCTGGCGCGGTGGACGGCGGCGAGGATGGCGAAGGCCGCGAACATGGCGGTCACGGTGTCGCCCACGCCGGGGCCGACCTTGGTGGGCGGCCCTCCCTCGGGGCCGGTCATGTGCATGAGACCGCCCATGGCCTGGGCGACGATGTCGTAGGCGGGCCACTCCCGGTAGGGGCTGTCTCCGGTGCGCCGGTCGCCGAAGCCCCGGATCGCGGCGTAGACGAGGCCCGGGTTGATCGCGGCGAGGTCCTCGTAGGGCAGGCCGAGGCGCTCCATCACGCCGGAACGGAAGTTCTCGACCACCACGTCCGCGTCGGCGGCCAACCGGCGGAACACGTCCTTGCCCGCGCCGGTCTTGAGGTCGACGACGATCGACCGCTTGTTGCGGTTGATGCTCTGGAAGTAGCCGCCGTAGTGCCGTTGCGTATCGTCCTTGAGGAAGGGGCCGTAGCCGCGGGCGACCTCGCCCGAGGGCGGCTCCACCTTGACGACGTCGGCGCCCTGGTCGGCCAGCATCATCGTGCAGAACGGGCCCGCCATCATGAGCGTGAGATCGAGCACGCGAAGGCCCTCCAGCGCGCCGGTCATGCGAGTCGCCTCCCTGTCCTTCCCGATCCCCCGAGCCTTCCCCGGCGCGCGCCTCGGTCCCGCCCGTCGCGTCGGCGTCGCGCGCCACGGGGCGACGGAACAGGTTAGCGCCGAACGCATTCCCAGGCATAGCCGCGTCACCGGCCGCCCGGGGTCGCATTCGGCCGAGGTCCAAATGCGACGGCCTTGGGGATACGGCGGTTGCCGCGCAATCCCGCCCATGCAAGTCTTGGAATCGCGTCCGGCCGCGTCGCCGGTTCGGCGGGGCGGGGCGGCCGGGCTGTCGGCCGGGACTCCATCGCCATGAAGATTTCGCTGAACAACGACACCGGGGAGATCCGCGGCGCGGCGGAACGGATCGACGCCTATTGCGCGTCCCACGGCGTGCCCGCCGACGTCGCCTATGCGATCAATCTCGCGGTCGACGAGTTGCTGACCAACACGATCGACTACGGCTACGACGACGACGGGGCGCATGGCCTCGAGATCGTCCTCCGCATGGACGGGAGCGTCGTCGTGGTCGAGGTCGCCGACGATGCGAGGCCGTTCGATTCCTCCCGGACCACGGCGCCGGATACGGCCGCCGGCCTCGAGGAACGGTCCATCGGCGGCTTGGGGCTCTTCCTGGTGCACGAGTTGATGGACGAGGTGGGATACCGCCGGGACGGCGGGCGGAACATCGTCACGCTGCGGAAACGGGCGGTCGCCGCGGGCGGTCGGCGGGTTTCCGACAGCCGCTGATTCGGAGGCCGGTGCACGTTGACGCGTTGTCGCGTATGGTCTTTAGTGCTCCGTCGCGTCGGACGGAGAGCCGCGGAGGATGGGCCCGGATGGAACTTGACGAGCAAAGGCAGGATCCGCTTGCGACGGTCGCCGTGTCCGGCCGTGTCGACGGGGCCACGGCGCCGGTTCTCGAGCAGCGGCTCAAGGCCGTCGTGGAGCGCGGCGATTGCAATGTGCTGCTCGACTGCGCCGAAATGGACTACATCAGCAGCGCCGGACTGCGCGCCCTGCTCGTCGGAGCCAAATCCTGCCAGCAGAACGGCGGACGGCTGGTCGTGTGCGGCCTGAGGCCCGCATGCAAGACGGTCTTCGAGGTGAGCGGCTTCTTTTCCTTCATCGATTGCCACGATACGCGCGACGACGCCCTCCTTGCGGCCAAGGCGCGGCTGGCCGGGGAGTGACGCCATGCTGAACCTCGTCGAAGAGATCGTCCTTCTCATGATCGACGACGAAGGCTCCTTCATCCCCGTTCGGGATACCGCCTTCGACCACAGCGTCGCCGGCGCCGTCCTCATGGACCTGGCCTTCGCCAACCGCATCGACACGGATTCCGACCGGCTGACCGTGATCGATTCGTCGCCGACCGGAAGCGCGATGCTCGATTCCGCGCTGTCCCTCATCGCCTCGTCCGAGGAGACCAGGTCGCCCTCCGCCTGGATCGCGGCCCTGGCCACGGACGAAGCGCGGCCCGTGCGCGACATGGCGCTGGATAGCCTGGTCGAGCGGGGGATTCTCGAACGTTCCGGCGCGAAGTTTCTCTGGGTCTTCGAGCGGTTGCGCCACCCGATCGTCGACGACCGGGAGGAACGCGCGGTCAAGCGGCGCATCGCCGGCGTCCTGTTGTCCGACGACATCCCGGATCCCCGGGACGCGGCCCTGATCTGTCTCGCGGACGCCTGCGGCGTCCTGCCCGCCATCTTCTCCGTCCAGGAGATCGAGAAAGCACGCCCGCGAATCGAACAACTGCGCAAGCTCGACCTGATCGGTCGCGAGATGAGCGGCGCGATCGAGGAGATCGAGCGCTCCATCATCGTCGCGATGTCGTACATGCCCCATTGAAAGCCGCGATTGGATGGCGGCCCGGCCAGTGCGGCCCGCGGCGCGATCGCCGGTTGTCCCCCCGTTCTGGATTGGATTGGACGTGACAATGCGAAGAGCGTGTATCTCCCGGCGCAAGACGGCCGTTTGCCTTGCGGCTTTCGCGGCCGCGGTCTTCCTCGCGCTCCTGTCGCCGTCCGCGTACGCCGCGGTCGAAGGCGAGGCGAACTTCGTCCTGAACAGCTTCGCGTTCCTGATCTGGGGCGCGCTCGTCATGTGGATGTGCGCGGGTTTCACGATGCTCGAAGCCGGGTCCGTGCGCACCAAGAACGCATCGGTCATCTGCCTCAAGAACATCGGTCTCTACGCCTTCGCCGGCCTCATGTTCTACCTCGTCGGCTACAACATCATGTATGTCGACGTCGAACCGGGCGGCTGGTTCGGTTCGCTTTCGCTGTTCTACGGCACCACCGGCGAAGAGGTCGCCTTGCTGGCGGACGAGCCCGGGGCCGCGGCGGCCGTCGTCGAGAACGGCCATGCGGTGATGTCCGACTGGTTCTTCCAGATGGTCTTCGTCGCGACGACCGCCTCGATCGTGTCCGGCGCCCTGGCCGAACGGGTCAAGCTGTGGTCGTTCTTCGTCTTCATCGTGGTCTTGACCGCGGTAATCTATCCGGTGGTCGGCGCCTGGACGTGGGGAGGGGGCTGGCTCGGCGAGCTGGGCTTCTCGGACTTCGCGGGATCGACCATCGTCCACTCCACCGGAGGCTGGGCGGCGCTGGCGGGCGCGCTTGTCGTGGGCGCGCGCAAGGGCAAGTTCCGGCGCGACGGCTCGGTGAAGCAGACGCCGCCGTCGAACGTTCCCGCCGTGACGCTGGGCGTCTTCATTCTCTGGCTCGGATGGTTCGGATTCAACGGCGGTTCCCAACTCGCGCTGGGTTCCGCGCTCGACGCGGTCGCGTTGAGCAACATCCTCGCCAACACGAACATCGCCGCCGGCGCCGGCGTCGTCGCCGCCATCGCCCTGTCGCGGCCCATCCTCGGCCGCGTCGACCTTCTCACCAGCCTGAACGGGGCGATCGCGGGTCTGGTCTCGATCACGGCGGGGCCCGATCTGGTCGAGCACTATTGGGCCATCGCGATCGGCGGGGTCGGCGGTTTCATCGCCGTCGCCGGCTCGAAGCTGATGGACTGGCTGCGGGTCGACGATGTGGTCGGCGCGGTTCCGGCCCACCTGTTCGCCGGCGTCTGGGGGACCCTCGCGGTGGGCCTCGCCACGGGCGGCGATATTCTGGCGCAGCTCTACGGGATCGCGGCCGTCGGCGCCTTCGTGTTCGTCGCTTCGGGACTCGTCTGGCTCGCGATCGAAAAGACCATGGGGGCCCGGGTCTCGCCGCTCGTGGAGGAGCTGGGCCAGGACGTGGCCGAGCTCCGCATCGAGGCCTACCCCGAGTTTGTCGTCGTGCCGGACGATGACGACGACGACTGATCGCGGGGCCGGCGCGATCCGGCGACGCCGGTTTGGATTTGACGCGATCGGGCCGGGGCGCGATTCGCGGGACGATCGATCTGGGAGACGGATGCCATGAAAGTGACGACGGAGCGGCAGGGCGGCGCCTTGTCCATTTGTGTCGATGGGCGCATCGACGGTTCCAACGTGGTCGAGTTCGAGGAAGCGGTCAGGGCGGCGATCGGCGACGAGGACGTCGTCGTGATCATGGATTTCGGAAACCTGCTTTACGTGAGCAGCGCCGGTCTCCGCGCCGTGCTCCTGACCGGCAAGAGGCTGAGGGGCAGGAAATCGGAACTCGTGCTCTGCTCGCTCTCCGATCCCATCCGCAAGGTTTTCGAGATCAGCGGTTTCGACAAGCTCTTCGCGATCCATCCGACGCGCGGCGAGGCCCTGTCGTCGCTTGCGGACTAGGCGCGCCGTTTCGCGCCGCCGCGGTTGGGTTTCGCGCGCGTTGTGCGATACTGGCCCGCTGTTCCGCGCCACCACCCCGGGAGTAGCCGTCGTGTCCTCGACCCATTCCACGCATGACGCCCCCGCGCAGACCGTGGCTCTGCCGCCCGAACTGGCGGAGATCAACCGGAATGTGCTGGACGACGCCGTTCTCAAGAAGCTGGTGGACCCGGAGGTCTACTACGCCTTCGCGCAGTGCCGCGCGACCGGCGTGCCGATGGACAAGGGCTTCGCCACCGCCCTGGCCCGCTCCGTCCGGGAATGGGCCCAGTCGAAGGGATGCATCGGCTATTCGCACTGGTTTTCCCCGGTGCGCGGCCCCGTCCATGGAGAGAAGCTCGAGACGTTCGTGGGCGTCGACTTCGACGCCGACCGCCTCATTATCGCGTTGACGGGCCGGGATCTCTTCCAGACCGAAACCGACGGATCGTCCTTTCCCAACGGCGGGTTGCGCGAGACCCACGAGGCGGCGGCGTATATCGGATGGGACACGGGATCGCCGCCCTTCGTCTACCGCAAGACGCTCTACATCCCGTCCGCCTTCGTGTCGTGGACCGGCGAGGCCCTGGACCAGAAGACTCCCCTGTTGCGGGCGAACATGGCCGTCAACGAGCAGGGCCTGCGGCTGCTGCATCATCTCGGGGACGCGGAGACGACCGAGGTCGTGTGCAATGTCGGCTGGGAGCAGGAGTTCTTCCTGATCGACAGGAGCATGTATCTGGCCCGGCCGGACCTCATCGCCGCGGGACGCACGTTGCTCGGGGCCGCGCCGCTTCGCGGCCAGGAGCTGTCGGACCACTACTTCGCCAGGCTGACGCCGCGGGTGAACCGTTTCATGGCCGAGGCCCGGGAGACGATGTGGCGGCTCGGCATCTCGATCCGGTGCACCCACAACGAGGTCGCGCCGGCCCAGCACGAGATCTCGCCGATCTTCAACCTGGCCAATCTCGCCGCCGACACGAACATCCTGGCGATGGATGTGCTGCGCGATCTGGCCTTCGAACACGATCTGGCGATCCTGTTCCACGAGAAGCCGTTCGCCGGCCTCAACGGCAGCGGCAAGCACAACAACTGGGGCCTCAACACGGACACCGGCGCCAACCTCTTCGTGCCCGGCGAGACCGAGCTCGAGAGCCGGCGGTTCGTGGCCTTCACCGCCGCGCTCCTGCGCGGCGTGAACAAGCATGGCGACCTGTTGCGCTGCGGCGTGTCGACCGCCGGCAACGATCACCGGCTCGGCGCTCAGGAGGCGCCGCCGGCCATCATCACGCTGCACTTGGGCGAGCACCTGGAGCGGCACTTCAGGAACGTCGCCGATGGCGGGCCGTTTGCCGCCTACCAGACGCAACACAAGGAGATCGAGATCACGGCGCCCGTGGCCGACATCAGGGCCAATCTGGAGGACCGCAACCGCACCGCGCCGTTCCCGTGGTGCGGCAACCGGTTCGAGTTCCGGGCCGTCGGCGGGAACCAGCATATCGCCTTCCCGCTGACGATGGTCAACGCGGCGATCGCCGACAGTCTCAAGGCGATGTGCGACGAGGCCGACGCCGGCAAGGACATCGACCGGGTCGTCCGCGAGACGATCGGGGAGAACCAGGGCGCGCTGTTCAGCGGGAACGGTTACTCCGACGACCTCTATCGCCATGCCGAGAAGTGGAACCTGACGCACCTGAAGAGCAGCCCCGAGGCTTACGAAGCCTTGACATCGGAGAAGAACGTCACGCTGTTCGTCGGCCTCGGCGTTTTCAACGAACGGGAGATCGCCGCGCGCCAGAGCGTTCTTCAGGACGCCTACGCCACCGAGATCGGAATCGAGGCGCGCGCCTTGCTGCGCATTCTCTCGACCATGGTCGCTCCCGCGGCGCTGGAGGACGTCGAGGCCGTCCGCGCCGGGTTCTCGTCCTCGCTCCTCGACGGGAAGAGGGAGCTGGTCGCCCGGCTGCTGGAGCGGATCGACGCCTTGTCGGGCGCCATCGACGGCTGGCCGGAGGACGACCTCTCCCGCGCCGCGTCATACGCCCACGGGACCGTCAAGCCCGCGATGCGGTCCGCCCGCGACGCGGCGGACCGTCTCGAGGCCCTGGTCGACGCGCGCCTCTGGCCGCTGCCGGACTATTCGGAGCTGATCCACCACCAGTGAACGGCGCCGGCCGGCCCGAAGCGCATCGACGATTAGGCGTCCGCGCCCGTGGGCCCGGCGGACGGCGTCATCGCACCCAGATCGAGACGTTCGCCAGGTAATCGCGCGTGTCGCGGTCGAGCGGAAAGTGCAGCAGGCCGTCGCGGCCGAACCAGCGGTCGTGGATGTCCTCGTAACGGCTCGTGTGGCTGTCGATGCCGACGAGCAGGTCCGCCAGGACGCCGTTGACCAGATCCCGCCACGGGCTGTCGTTCTGGGGCAGGACGCAGGCCAGGGGTTCGGTCGCCAGAACGCTCGTGCGCGGCAGCAGCACGACGCTCCGGTCCAGTTGCGCGCGCTCGGCCTCCGACAGCAGGGCCGTGCCGATGTTGGAGACGCCGTGCACGTCGCCGTTCGCCAGGGCGTCCATGGCCTCGCCGATGTTGGCGAAGGCGCGGACCGTGACCAGCGGCAACTGGTTCGCGATCACCGAAACCGTCGTCGTGCCTTCGACCACGCCGATCTCCAGCCCGTTCACGTCGGCGATCCGGCTGGCGTGCTCGCGGTACGCCATGATGCGCGTGCCGTCGCGGAAGAAGGGCAGGGAAAAGTCGACCAGTCGCTCCCGTTCCCGGGTCGGCGTCGTCAGCCCGCATACGATGTCGAGTTCGCGCTCGGAGACGCGGACGAGGCGGTCGGCCGGCGTCACCGGGAACAACTCGAGCTCGATGTCGCGGCCGAGCAAACGTTCCGCGCCGAGCCGGATCTCCTCGAGGAGGTCGACCGAGAAACCCTCGAAGCCGCCGCCGGCCGTCTCGTGCGCGAAGGCCCCGCCGCTGGCCCGGGTTCCCGCGCGTATGACGCCATCGGCGGCGATGCGGTCGAGAACGCTGTCGGCCGCCGCGTCCGCGCCCGCCAGCGTCAGGCACAGGAACGCCAGGGCGGACAGGGGACGGTTGCGCGGTCTCGGCCGAGTCGTTGAAAGTTCGTTCATCGTATGACACCATGGCGTTTGATCGGTTCTCCCCGTAGGGCGGATAGGCGTCCGTGGGAAGAACCGGGATATCCGAACATCCGGGTCGCGGGGCGGACCGGCTTCGAATCGTGGGGAGTCATGATAGCCGATCCCCTGACCGAGCGCATCGGGCGCGACGACATTCCCAATATGGTCCGCAGCTATGAACGTTATCTTTCGTCGGGGCTCTACGACCGGAGATATCCAAGGCCGAACAGGCGCACGCTTGGGATGCTGTTGCGCCACCTTCCCGTCGCCGGCCGCTTTCTGGACTTCGGCGCGGGCACCGGCCGCTATGCCGAGCCCCTGTTGCGGCTGACCGATGCCGGCGGCGTCGCCTACGACATCTGCCCGACCGCGTGCCGGATCATGACGGAACGCATGGACGGTTTCGTCCGGGATGGGCGCCTCGCGATCCGCGACGATCCCCTGGCTCCGTTGTCCAGGGAGTTCCCCGCCGCGTTCGACCTCGTGTTCCTGGCGTTCGGCGTTCTCGGGCATGTCAGCGGCCGGGCGAACCGGCGGGACATGCTTTCCGTGTTGCGCCGGACGCTGAAACCGGACGGCGTCCTGATCGCGGGCCTGCCCAACAGGGCCCGGAGGTTCCGCGCCGAACTGCGCGCCGCGCGGCGCAGGGTCGGAGGCGGCGAGCTCGAGGAGGGCGACGTTCTCTACCGGCGGGGCCGCAGCGCCGACGCGATACCGATGTTCTATCACCTGTTCACGCCCGACGAGGCGCGCAGCGAGTTCGACGCCGCGGGATTCCGCGTCGAGCAGGTTCGGGCCGAAAGCGTCCTGGCCGAGGAGAAGGTCGTCTCGGCGCCGTTCGTCGGCTGGTGGGACGATCTCGTGTGCCGTCTGCTGCCCGCGGCCTGCGGCTTCGGCTTTCTCGTCGTCGCCCGGCCGCGGACGACCGGGGAGGCGTGACGGCCGTGGGCGTGGCGAACTCCATCCCGCGCGTGGCGCTCGCCCTCGCGGCGCTCGCCGCCTCGCTCTGTCCGGCCGCGCCGGCGACCGCCGACGATCTCGACAGGATCGTCGAGCGCGGGCGTCTCGTCGTGGGCGTCAAGGAGGACTACGCGCCGTTCGGGTTCCGCGATTCCGAGGGCGCTCTCGTCGGCTACGACGTCGATGTCGCCCGGGCGTTCGCCGAGACGGCCGGCGTGACGGTGGAGCTGGTGCCGGTGACCAGCGCCAACCGTCTGCAGAAGCTCCAGCGAGGCGAGATCGATGTCGTCGTCGCCACGATGGGCGACACCAGGAGCCGCCGCGAACTGGTCCACATGATCGAGCCGCACTACTACGGCGACGGCGCGAACGTGCTGATGGCGTCCGGCTCGGGCGTCTCGGACTGGTCGGACCTGCGCGGACAGACGCTCTGCACGCTGCAGGGCGCGCTCTGGGGCCGGCTCGCCGAGGAGCGCCTGCTGATCGACACCGTCGCGCTCAACACGACGCGCGAGACGGCGCTGGCCCTGCGCGCTGGCCACTGCGTCGGCTGGCTCTATGACGAAGTGAACCTTCTGAACGAGCTGGCGAGCGGGGACTGGGACGGCTACGAGGTGTCGCTGCCCACGCGCTTCATCCTGCCGTGGGCGGTCGCCATCCGCAAGGAAGAGGCCGGAGGCCGCCTGGACAGGCTCCTCGGCGACCTTCTCGCCCAGTGGCATCGCGACGGCTTCCTCCAGGATCTCGAGCGGCGCTGGGACCTGCCTCCGTCGCCCTATCTCAAGCGGGCGCGAGAGCGGTGGGTCGAGCGGGACGGGACGGAGCAGTACGTCTGCCGGCGCGACGACGCCGGCCGGTGGCCGCTGTCGTGCCGCGAAGCGTCGCTGGTGACGAGCGAGGGCCTCACCGACCTGTCCGGCATGGCCCTCCTGCTGCTGGAGACGACCGGGCTGGACGTCAGCGTGCTCTACGATCCGACCGACCGGAGCGTCTTCCTCGCCGGCCTCGGCCTGACCGCGGCGCTCTCGGTCGTGACCGTGGTCCTCAGCATCGTGCTGGGGATCCTGTTCGGCTGGCTGATGCACCGCCGGGTGTTCGCCGTCGCGCCGCTCCTGCGCGTCGCCTGCGCGGGCCTGCGCATGACGCCGCCGCTATTGCAGCTCTACGTCGTGTTCTTCGGCCTGGGCGGCGTCGTGGTGGCGCTCGGTTTCACCCTCGACGCGTTCACGATCGCCGCGATCGTGCTTTCGCTCTACGCGGCCGCCAGCAACGCCGTGGCCTTCCACCACGCCTCGGACGTCGCCGCGGGCGGGAGCGGCGTGCTGCGCTTCACGCCGGGCGACATCCGCAAGGCGCTGGCGCTCTGTTTCGCCGCGGTCATGGGCAACTGCGTCAACATCGTCAAGGCCACCGGGATGGCGAGCACGCTGGCGTTGCCCGAGCTGGTCTACGCCAGCACCTCGATCGTCGCGGAGAAGGGCAACGACGACATCATGATGAACCTTCTTCTGCTGGCCTATTTCGCCCTCGTCATCCTGACGGTGCGGGCCTTCCGCCTTCTCGAACGCCGGGTCGCCGCGCCATGACCGTCGCCGAAATCGTCGATCACCTGGCCGCGTGGACGCCCTACCTGCTGACCGGCTTCGGGTGGAACATCGCGGTCTCGCTCGTGGCCATGGCGATCGGGACGGTGACGGGCCTGTTGCTCGCGCTCATGAGGGACAGCAGGGTCCGGGGCGTGAACGGCGGCGGCGGCGCGCTCACGGTGGTGATGCACGGGGCGCCGACGTTCGTGATGCTGTTCTATCTCACCTACATGGTTCCCGAGCACATCGAGCTCTGGGGGCTGAACGTGCATGTGCCGGTCTGGCTGAAGGCCTCGCTCGCGTTCGGCATCGCGGTGACGGGTTTCGTGTCCGACAACGCCCTGGTCTCGATCCGGCACCTCGCCGGAGGACGGATCCTGGAAGCGCTGTTGTTCCTGCCGTCCTGGACCAGCTACTTCCTGATTATCGTGATGGCGTCCAGCACGGCGTCGGTGATCGGCGTCCCGGAGCTGGTGTACCGCGCGAGAACGGTCATCGGCGCGGTCGACCGGCCCGATTTCGCGATCTGGGTCTACCTCTACGCCATGGTCTGGTTCCTGGCCTTCAGCATCGTGCTGACGGCGGCCATGCACCTTCTGCGCGGCCGTTTGACCCGGCGGGCGCGGACGACACGGGACCGGGACGAGGCGGGCCTGGGCGGCATCCCATGACCCTGTCCCTGCGCCTCGTGGCGACCGTGCTGACGTCGGTCGGCCTGGCCATCGTCGGCGTCGCGATCGTCATGGGGTTGCTGGCGCGCGACGCCCTGATCGACCAGGCCGAGGGCCGGGCGCGACTGATCGCGGGCCTGATCGCCGCCGAGGCCAACCGCGCCGAGGCGTTCCTCCACGAGATCGACGCCGCGTCGCTGCTGGAGGTCGAGGCGCAGGCCGTCGCCATCGGCCGCCTCGCGGACATGTCCCGGCCGGACGACTTGGCCATGACGCTCGCCGAGATCACGGCCGTCAGCGTGATCGACGACATCTGGCTGCTCGACGGTTCGGGACGCCCGGCCGCGCGCGCCGTCAACGGCGCCGCCGTCGGCGTCGCCGGGCGCGCGGACCTCGACGAGGCCGGGATCGACCGGCGCGAGCTGGAGCCTCTGCTGGCCGGGCGGCGCTTCGCCGTGTCGCTGCGGTCGGCGCCGCCGGGCGGTTTCGAACGGACGCTGCGCTATGTGGGCGTGCGGCTCCGTCCCGACCGGTTCGTCCTGATCGGCCGCGTCGAGGACGGGGCCGGCGATCCGGTCCCGGCCGCCGGCCTCGCCGAGGCGCTCGCCGAGCAGGAGGGCATCGAGGCGGTCTGGGTGGTCGACGACCGCCTGGAGGTCGCCGCCGCCGCTATCGGCGGCGCGCGCGGGGCCGCTCTTCCGGAGTCCGGACGGGCGCTCGCCGAGCGCGCCCTCAACGCGGCCGTGATCGACCGCGCGTCCGACAAGGCGGCCTTCTCGATCGTCGGGGAGGACGCGCTGCATGTCGCGGCGCCGATCCTGGGCCGCTGGAGCATCGCCACCGGCGTGGTCGTCATGCGCCTGCCCCGCGACCGGCTGGACAGCCTGCTGCTGGACGTCACCGCCCTCGGCGCGGTCGCCGCGGCCGTGGCCTTCGCGGTCGGCTCGATGATCGCCATCGTCTCGGCCCGCCGCATCGTGCGGCCCGTGACCGCGCTGACCCGCGGCGCCGAGGAGATGGACCGGGGGCGCTTCGAGCCCGCTTCGCTGGACGCCATCGCCGGGCAGAGGGACGAGTTGGGCAACCTGGTCCGGGTGTTCCAGACGATGGCGCACGAGGTGCAGAACCGCGAACAGCACCTGGAGGGCCTGGTGCGGGAGCGCACGACGGACCTGCGGCGCAAGAACGAGCAGCTCGAGACGGCGCGTCGGCGCGTCGACGAGGAGCTCCGCATCGCCCGGTCGCTGCAGGGCGCGATCCTGCCCCGCCTGATCCCGGAGCACGAAGCCTACGCCGGCCACGCCCTGATGACGCCGGCGCAGGAGCTGGGCGGCGACTTCTACGATTGTTTCCTCCTGCCCGACGGACGGCTGGGCGTCGTCATGGCCGACGTGTCCGGCAAGGGCGTGCCGGCGGCCTTCTTCATGGCGATCGCCCGGACCGTGACCCGCGCCGCCGCGCAGGAGCACGGCGAGGCCGGCCGGTGCCTGCGCGAGGTCAACGAGGCCATCTGCGCGCAGAACCCCCACGACCTCTTCGTGACCCTGTTCTACGGCATTCTCGACCCCGCCAGCGGCCGTTTCGACTACGCCAACGCCGGGCACAACGCGCCGTTCGTGGTCGGCGAGGACGGCGGGATCGGGGAGCTCCCGCCGACCGGAGGCGTCGTGGTGGGCGTCATGCCGGGCCTGGACTACACGGAGCGGGCGGTCGTGCTGGCTCCGGGCGACACGCTGTTCCTCTACACCGACGGCATCTCCGAGGCCATGAACCGCGACGGCGAGGCGTTCGAGGAGGAACGCCTGAAGCATGTCCTGGCGAAGGGGCCGACGGCGCCGATCCGCGCCGTGGTGGACAACGTGACGAGCGCGCTCGAGGCCTTCGTCGGCGACGCGCCCCAGTCCGACGACATCACGTGCCTCGTCCTGCGATATCTCGGCTCGCGCGCGTAGCGCCGCGACAAGCCGCTCCCAGCGCCTTCGAGCGCGGCCATGGCCGTAAACAGGATTCAGGCCGTGGCAAGGCCGGACACCGATTGGCCGAAGGGGCGACGTCTCGCATGTATCCGAACCGGGAAACCGCACACGGCCCGTCTACACACGCGGATCGGAGCGTTCGTTTTGGGGTGGCGTCCCGGTGCGGAAGCTTCTCAACCCCGCGATTCTCCGCGCCGTATCGGCGAAGTGCTGGACCTCTTCGGGCGAGAGCGGGCGGGCGAGGACGGGGCGTTCTCGGTAGGAGAGCCATTTCTTGAGGACCCGGTAGCCGCCGAGGCGATAGCGCCAGACGGCGGCGGGGACGTTGCGCCAGAAGGCGCGGTCGTTCAGGCGCACGTCGAACGTGGTTTCGCCAAGGGTGGCGATGGCGTCGCCCAGGGCGGCGCGTTCGTCGGGGGTGTAGTCGCGCTCCACGGCGCGGCCCTGGCCGGGCATGACGGCGCCGCCCGCGCCCGCATGGCCCCAACCGGCGGTCAGCGCGAAGTCGTCTCCGGCCATGTTGCGGCCGTCCGCGGTGGCGGGGACGGCGATGGCGGCGATCTCCGGGCGCGGGTTGCCCCGCGTCACGCCGGGGACCGGGGTTTCGGGATCGAGCAGGGCGGCGAGGTCGCGGCCCCGCGCGGCGGACTCGGCCAGCGCCTCCGCCGCGCCTCCGGCCCCGCCATGCGGCCAGCCGGGGAGCGGGACGCGCGGCCATTCCATGCGCAGCGCCCCGGCGTTGGCCTCGCGGTAGGCGGGGTCGTGCAGGACGGCCAGCGCGTGATGGAACAGGTCTTCGACGCCGAGACCCAGACGCTTGAGATAGCAATGCGCCGCCTCGCTCAGATTGGCCCGCCACGCGCCCTCGCCGTTGCCGCCGAGGTCGTCGTCAAGGAGCCAGACGGGAAAGAGGTTGGCGCCGCGTTCGATCAGATGCAGAGAACCCATATGCGCCGTGGCATACGCCTGCGGCTCCGCCGCCGCCTTGCGGAGATGCCGGGCCGCGGACAACCACAGGTTCCCCTCGAACACGTGCGGCCTGTAGTCGGTGCGTGGACGATCGAGCAGACCGCCATCCGCTTCCCAATAGAGCCAGCGGTTGTCGAACGGGCGGTAGGCGTGGCGGATGAACCCGGCCTCGTCCGGCCCGCCGCGCGCAAGCAGCGCGTCGCGCACCGCGCGGGCATTCGAGCTTCCAAGAGCCTTCATCGCCGGCGGGTAGCGCCGGGCGATCTCCTCGTGGCCCAGGGCCGGGTCGAAGTAATCCGCGATCCGCCCCTTCAGCCGGTCGAGGTCGGTATCGACCAGGAAGCCGTTGCGGCTGGTCTTGACGCCCGGGAACGAGACCGGGAACAGGTCCGGCAGCGAAGGCCAGTCGTACCAGCCCTCGCCGACCGCCATTGGCTTGAACGGCAAACCAAGGCTCAGCGCCGGTTCCAAGACCGAATAACCCGAATCGATGTCGGGATCGTCCAGGCTCTCCAGCATCGCTTGCCGTCTGTCGGCGGCCCTCGCCTGATGGAAATCGCGGTACAGGATGCGCCCGCTCGCCGACGCGCCGGCGCCCGATCTCGACAGCAGCGCGATGCCGGTTCCGACCTTGATCCCCGGTGACTGCCCTTGCAGGGCGAACACCGTTTCGCTGGTCCGCCCGTCGGGCGCGTATTCCGAGACGATGCGGTCGCCGTGCAAGTTGTCGATCCGCACCGTGTCGAACGCCTCCAGGTAGCGTTCCCGCATCCCGGTGAACGACAGTCCGTCGAGCCACGAGTAGTTCGAGATGAAGCACACCACGCCCCGGCCCGTCTTCCCGGCGATGCGCCGCTCCGCCATGCGGAAGAAGCGGACGTAGAGGTCGTTCAGCCCCTGGCCCTCCGGCCGCCGCGCACCCGTTTCGTCGAACGGTACGCCTCCGAAAGCTCCCGCTCCTCGTCCACCGCCATGCCGGCGAAGCCGTTGTAGGGCGGGTTGCCGAGGACCACGAGGATCGGCGCCTCCCGCTTCACCCGTTCGGCCTGGTCGCGCTCCTCCTCCAGTTCCGGGAACGGCAACGGCTTGGTCGTCCTCGGCTCCCAGCCCGTCAGCGCGTTGGTCAGGAACACCCCGGCGCGCTCCGTCCCGTCGCCGGCCAGCGTCGCGTCCAGGTCCCGCAGCGCCAGCCCCACTTGCAGATGCGCCACCACGAACGGCGCCGGCATGATCTCGAACCCGAACACCCGCTCCGTCGCCGCCTGCTTGACCCGCGCCCCGGCCAGCGCGCCCAGCCCCTGGCCCCGCAGGTTGGCCGCGATGCGCCGCAGCACTTCGGCCAGATAGGCCCCGGTGCCGCAGCACGGGTCCAGCACGTAGACGTTCTCCGCCGCCAGACCCTCCGCGACGCCCAGGTCGTCCTTCAAGGCGCGATCCACCCGCGCCACCATGTAGCGCACCACTTCCGACGGCGTGTACCAGACCCCGAGTTGCTTGCGCAGTTCGGGGTCGAACGCCTCCAGGAACGGTTCGTAGAAGTAGGGCACCGCCTCGCCCTCGTCGAAGCGCGAGAAGAACGCCGCCCGGTCCACCCGGTCGAGCGCGGCGGACGTCCAGTCCAGCACCTCCACCAGACCCAGCGGTTGCAGCCGGCCGGGCTGCGAGAGCTGCTGGAACAGCGCCCGCAGCACCGGCGCCCGCAGATGCCAGACCGCTTCATGCCAGTTGAACTTGCCCGTGGGCGGCGGCGTCTGCCTCGCCCACAGCACCCAGGCGGAGAACACGCCGTAGAACAGCGTCTGCACCAGCGTCGAGCGGAAGAACCGCGCACCCCGCTCGCCCTCGAAGCGCACCCCCAGAGCCTCCTCCAAGGCCCCGCGCACCGCCGCCAGCGCCGGCGCGTCCCCCGCCGCCTCCACCCGCGCCAGACCGTCGCGCGCGTGGGACGCAAGCAGCCACGCCAGGTCCCGCGGTTCCGCCAGCGACGCCCGGTGCGACAGGGCGCGCGCAAGATATTCGCCCAGGCTCGCCCCGACCGCGCGGGCGAAGGCGCGCGGATGTTCGAGACGACGCGCGAAGTCCTCCGCGTCGTCCGCCAGCCGCAGGCTCTCCAGCGCCGCCGGGCGGCCCGCCGCGTCCTCGCCCACCAGCACGAAGTCGCGCGTGTTGGTCACCAGCACCAGCCGGTAGCGGCCCCAGTAGCGGCCGACCTGATCGGAAGCCGCCGCGAGCCATGCGTCGTCGGCCGCCGGCTTCACCTCGACCGCGCCGCGCTCCGGCGCTTGCCCCTCGCGCGGACGGCCCCGCTGCACCTGCCTGGCCGCATACAGGCCGAAGTCGGGATGCCCCGCGCCCCGGTTGGCGAGCTCCCCGACGCAGAACACCTTCGGCCCGAGCGTCGCGCCGACGGCGTTCAGCAGACCCGCGAGCGGCCCGTAGCTCGACCGCTCCCCCGTCGCCCCGCCCGAGGCCCGCACACGCCGCAGGTCGGCGAAGTAAGCCTCCACCGCCGCCGCGAGTTTTGCGTTCGTTCCGACCATCGCCCCGTTGTCGCCCAGGACCGCCCGTCACGCAAGCGCCAACCCGGACACCGTTGCGCCGGACGCCGAGCTTCCCATGCCTATATGGCTTGTGCGGCCTGAAACGCTCAAGCGGGACGGAAGGACAATGCAGACGCCGGCCAGCATGGGTGTTCTCACATCCCACGCATCTTGAGCGAGTCCCGTCCGGTTCGCCTCCATGCCCACCGGACGATTTTCGTTCTGCAACAGTCAGTCAGGCAGGATTCGTTCCGCCATCGCGACCCGGGGCGGAGCGTTCATGTTTCCCGCCGGGGATCGACCGCATCGATCCCCGTATCCTCGAAGTCCCGGACATTCCGCGTCGCCACCGCCGCCGTGCGGGACCGCCCTTCGACAGGCTCGGGGCGAGGGAAGGAGTCGGGCCCCGGCCAACGCGGTGGCCCGGCGACGAGGATGGGGCGGGGTTGTCGGTCCATGGCGGCGAGGGTTATACAAGGCCTTGCCGGACCCTGGAACGGCGCGTCCGGCTCGATCCCGCCTCCGTCATTCGTGGATCCTTCCCTGGTGCTTCAAAGCATGACCGGATTCGCCCGGGTCGAGGGCGGCGACGAGAGCCTCGGCTGGGTCTGGGAGGCGCGCAGCGTCAACGGCAAGGGCCTCGACGTGCGCTGCCGCATGCCGCAGGGGTTCGACAGGCTGGAGCAAGCGGCGCGCGAGACGGCCGCCGGGCTGATGGCGCGCGGCAACGTCACGCTCAGCCTCGGCCTCGTGCGCGCGGCGACGGCCCGGGGGCCCGAGATCGACCGGGAGGCGCTCGTCCGCGTCGCGGCGCTGGCCCGCGACCTGGTGAAGGATTTGGAAGGCGTCGGTCCGCCGACGCTCGATGGCCTGCTGCGTCTGCCGGGCGTTCTCGACACGGCCGGACCTTCCGCCGCCGCGGTCGACGACGGACGCCTCGCCGCCATCCGCGCCGGCCTCGACGCCGTTCTGGCCGGCCTGGTCGAACGACGCGCGGCGGAAGGCGCGCGGCTCCTGGAGGTCGTCCGCGCGCTGACGGGCGAGATCGCCGAATGGATCGAGAGCGCCGCGGAGCGCGCGGCGGACCAGCCCGAGACGGTCCGCCGGCGTCTTGCCGCGCAGGTCGAGGAGATGACGCGGGGCCGGACCCCGATCGACGAGGACCGGCTGGCCCAGGAGATCGTCCTGCTCGCCAGCCGGGCCGATGTGCGCGAGGAGATCGACCGGCTGAGGACCCATGTCGCCGCCGTCGAGGACCTGCTCGCGGGATCGGTTCCGCCGGGCCGCGGGCTCGGTTTTCTCTGCCAGGAGCTCCTGCGCGAGGCGAACACGCTGTGCTCGAAATCGGCCGACGCCGGTTTGACCGCCATCGGCCTCGACCTCAAGGTCGCCATCGACCGTCTGCGCGAGCAGGCCCTGAACGTGGAATAGCGATGCCCGATGTCCATCGCCGCGGCCTGATGCTCGTCCTGTCCTCGCCCTCCGGCGCCGGCAAGACGACGATCTCGCGCCGCCTGATCGAGGAGGAGGACAACCTGCGGATGTCGGTTTCGGTCACGACCCGGCCCATGCGGCCGGGCGAGACCGCCGGGCGCGACTACGATTTCGTCAGCCGCGCGCAGTTCGAGCGCATGGTCGAGGACGACGACCTCCTCGAGCACGCCACCGTCTTCGGCCATTCCTACGGTACGCCGCGCGAGCCGGTCGAGCGGGCGCTCGCCGAGGGGCGCGACATCCTGTTCGACGTCGACTGGCAGGGGGCCCAGCAACTCGGCGCCGCCATGGCCGACGACTTCGTGTCGGTCTTCATCCTGCCGCCGTCGGCCGACGAGCTGCGTCGCAGGCTCGTCAGCCGCGCCTCGGATTCCGGGGATGTGGTGAGGCGCCGCATGGCGCGGGCCGGCGGCGAGATGAGCCATTGGGACGCCTACGGCTACGTTGTCGTCAACGAGGACATCGAGCGCGGCGTCGCCGTCGTCCGCGCCGTGCTCCACGCGGAGCGCGTCCGCCGTGAACGTCAGGTCGGCATGGCCGGCTTCGTCAACGCCATGCGCGACGCGCTGGACCGCGACCGGTCAGGCCGTCGTCCGCGCCGCTCGGAGCCTCGGAATCGTGTCGGGCCGGACCGTTCCCGATAGCCCGTCCAGCGCGCCGGGCGCCAGCGCGAGCACCTGAAGCCGGTCGAGATCCTCGGACTCCGGCAGGACGATCCCCCGCGGCCGGGCCGGCTCGAAGCCGTACCGGCCGTAGATCGAGGGATCGCCGATCAGGACGACGACGCGGTGGCCGAGCGACCGGGCGCGCGCCAGGCTGTCGCGGATCAGGATGCGGCTCAGGCCCCGGCCGCGGCGGTCGGGATGGATGGCGACGGGACCCAACTGGATGGCCTTGACGCCGGCGCCGACCGTGACCGGCCAGTAGCGGATCGTCCCGACCGGCTCGCCGTTCTCGAGCGCGACCAGGGAAAGGCCGGGCGCCGGGTCCGCGCCGGCCCTCATGCGCGCCGCGGGACTGTCCGTCAGCCGGTTGCCGAGCGAGAGTCTGGCGAGAGTCCCGACCGCGATCCGGTCGCCCCGCCGTTCTTCGACGATGGAAAACACCTTGCTGCTCCCGAGAGAGTGAGACGGCCTCGTGGCGTCCGCCTCGGCCGGTCTTGGCCGGCGCCGCGACCGGCCGGCCCTTCCACGGCGTCCCGCGCGCGGGGACCGTGGCCGCGTCGAGGCTCGGTCCGCTCGCGTCGTCGTCGCGACGGGGATCGGGTCGGTCTCATCGTCCCTCTCGGGCGTGCAAACGGCGCGGGGTGTACCCCGATCGGGGTCCGGATTCCACCCCCTCCTTTTCGCGGCGTCGTCAGGCGTCCCGGGCGGCGTATGCGCGGGCGAGGGCGCAAAAACCCTCGAGACAGACCTCCCCGGCGCGGGCGCCCGCGTCGAGGCCGGCCGCCGCGAGCGCCGCCTCCGCGTCGCCGAACAGGGGTTTCAGGCTGTTGCGCAGGGTTTTCCGCCGCTGGCCGAAGGCCGCCGCCGTCACGGCGCCGAGCGCGTTCCGCGGCGCCGGAAACGCGGGTTCCGGACGGGGCGCGATGCGCAGGACGCGACCGGCGACCCTCGGCGGCGGCACGAAAGCCCGAGACGGCACGTCGAAGCACGACTCCACGACGCATGACCACTGGACCATCACGCTCAGGCGGCCGTAGCTCCCGGATCCCGGCCGCGCAGCGATGCGCTCGCCCACCTCCTTCTGGAACATGAGGACCATGCGGTCGGCCGATCCCCCGGTCCCGATCAGGCGCATCAGCAGTTCGGTCGCGATGTTGAACGGCAGGTTGCCGACGACCACGCGGGGCGCTTCGCCCAGCGCCGCGACATCGCAGGCCAGGGCGTCGGCCTCGATCACCGAGAGCCGGCCGCCCGACGCGGCGGCCAGGTCCCGGAGGGCCCCGCGGCAGCGCCGGTCCTTTTCCAGGGCGACGATCCGCGCGGCGCCCGCCCGCAACAGGGCGCGGGTCAGCCCCCCGGGCCCCGGACCGATCTCGACGGTCGTCGCGGCGGAGAGGTCGCCCGCGGCCCGCGCGATCCGGTCGAGCAGGTTCTCGTCGAAGAGGAAGTTCTGCCCGAGCGAGCGGCGCGCCCTCAGCCCATGCGTGTCCGCGACCTCGCGAAGGCTCGGCAGCGCCGGCGGATCAACCATGGCGCCCGCGTCGCCGCGCCATCGACGCGGCCAGGCGCAGCGCCTCGATCAGGCTCGCGGGCGAGGCCGTTCCCCGTCCCGCGATATCGAGGGCCGTGCCGTGGTCCGGCGAGGTGCGCACGAACGGCAGGCCGAGCGTGGCGTTCACGCCCTCCTCGAAGGCGAGGGTCTTGAGCGGGATGAGCGCCTGGTCGTGATACATGCACAGGGCGGCGTCGTAGGTCCGCCGCGCCCTGGCGTGGAACAGGGTGTCGGCCGGAAAAGGCCCCGAAGCGTCGATCCCGTCGGCGCGGAGGCGCTCGACCGCCGGCGCGACGATGTCGAGATCCTCGCGTCCCAGCGTCCCGCCTTCGCCGGCGTGAGGGTTGAGGCCCGCCACCGCCAGACGCGGCGCGGCGACGCCGAAATCGCGCCGCAGGGACCGGGCCGCGATCCGCCCGGCCGCCACGATGCGTTCGGCGGACAGCATCTCGGGCACCCGGGCGAGGGGGACATGGGCGGTCACGGGGACGACCCTGAGGTCCGCGCCGACGAGCATCATGACGCCCCGCGTCCGCGGCCCCGCGAGCGCCGCGAGATACTCGGTGTGGCCCGGATGCGGGAACCCGGCGTCTTGCAGGACCGACTTCTGGATCGGATTCGTGACCACCGCTCCCGCCGCGCCGGCGCGCGCCATCGAGACCGCCTTCTCGATCGCGCCGGTGACGGCCGCGGCGTGGCGGACATCGGGCTTGCCCGGCTCGGCGTCCACGCGGTGGCCGATATCGAGGACCGCGAGCGCCCGGCCCAGGACCGCCTCGCGCGGTCTGGCGTCGGCGATGGTCTCGATGGGGGTCTCGAGGCCGAGGCGTTCCGCGAGCCGGGCCACGCGGTCGGGATCGTCGATCAGGAAGAAGGACGGCCCGTCGTCGCGCAGGGCGCGCCAGGCCTTCAGCGCGATCTCGCCGCCGATCCCGGCCGGTTCGCCCATGGTCAGGGCGAGCGGCGCAAGGCTCATATCCTGATGTCCACGAAGGCGGCGCCGCGCAGATCGCGTAGATAGCCGCGCGCCACGAGGTCGCCGCGCTCCGCTCTCAGCCGCCGGAAGATATCCTCGCGCGAGGGGAGACCGCCGTTCTCCTCGCGCGAGCACACCGTGATCGCGATCGCGCCCTGGGCCGTCGGCACCGGCGCGCTGGTCTGGCCGGCCGACAGCGACGCCACCGCCTGCTGGAACGCGGGCTGGAGATCGCTCAGGCGTACGGAGACGGGCGACCCGACCGAGAGGCCGGGGTCGGCCTCGCCCAGGGAGTCGAGATCGTCGCACGACCCGATGGCGGCGCCCGCCGCCGCGGCGCGTTCGATCGCCGCGGTTTCGTCCTCGCCTTCGCCGATCGGGAACGTTACCTGACGAAGGACGAGGTCGGCGTCCTGGGGACGGTCCTCGAACCCGACCCGCTTCTCGATCAGCAGGACGATCGAGAATCCCCCGATCACGCGGATGGGGTTCGAAAGCTCGTCGGGGCGGAGCGACGGCACGACGGCCGCCAGTTCATTCGAAAGCTGGCTTTCGACGATCCAGCCGAGTTCCCCGCCGTCGTTGCGGCTGGAGCCCTGGGAGAACTGGCTCGCCAGGGCGCGGAAGTCCGCGCCGGCGAGAATGGCGTCGCGCAGCCTCAGCATGCTGGCTTCCACTTCCGCCTCCCGCGACGGCTCGTCGACGGCCAGGAAGATCTCGGCCAGACGGAACGACGGTTGGTCGGCGGCGGCGCGGAGACGCTCGAGTTCCGCGTCGATGTCCTCGTCGGTGATCTCGTCCGGGCGCATGCGCCGCTCGACCAGTTCGGTCCAGACCGTTTCGGCCGTGAGCTGCCTGTTGAGGGCCTCGACGCTCAGGCCGTTGGCGTCGATGAACGGGATGAGCTGGCCGGACGGCAGGCCGAGGTTCCGTTCGACGAACGAATAGGCCCGGTCGAAGTCGATGGCGGCGTCATCGAGACGCTCGCGCGCGGCCTCCTGGAGCTTGAGCCGCTCGTCGATCAGCGCTCTGAGCACTTGGGGCAGCAGTCTGTTCCGGGTCTCCGGCGTGTTCTCGATACCGCTCGTCGCGAAGATCAGGTCCATGCGTTGCAGGATGTCCAGCATGGTGATGGCGTCTTCGTTCACGGTCGCCGCGATCCGTCCCGTATCCTGCGCGCGCGCATCCGACGGCGGGACGGCGCGCCCCGTGAGCACGGCAAGAGCGAGGAAAAGCCCCGGGAGAAGGCGCAAGGCTCGAATCATGGTCCGGTGTCTGAAGGACGACGGACCATGCGAGACGGGAAGCCCGGAATCAAGGCGGGTTCTGTGGCCGGCCTAGCCAAGAGACTTGAGCTCCACCGTGAAGAGAATGACCGTCTCGGGATCGATCGCGACGTTGTCGGTGAAGCGGCGCTCGCCGCGGACCGCGATGACGACGCACTCGTTCTCGTAGACCAGCGATCCGCCGTAGGAGATCGTGCCGCCGCCGGAGAGGTCCTCCCGCCAGTCGGCCCGCAGGGTCCATTCCTCCATGAGTTCCAGCTTGCCCTGCATGGCGACCTGCTCGCGGGCTCCGGTCGTGTCGACGATGTCGCTCGCCGCGTCTTCGAGGCGGACGTAGCTGGCGTCGAACCTCGCCCAGTCGGGACCGACGCCGAAGCCGAGTTCCGACCTGCGGAAGCTGAAGTCGTCGTGGTCGATCCGGAACCTGTAGAGCATGTCGACATACTCGTCCGGTCGGATCAGGAGACGGCCGACATAGTCCGAAAAGTGATCGCCGAGCCCCGACCGCGGCCCGAAGGTGCTGTCGTCCCGCTTGCGCCATGTCTGCCCGATCAGGAATTCGTTGGGTCCGCCGCCGAAGCCGAGCAACGTCATGCTCAGGCCATAGTTGACCCGCGCTCCGCCTTCGACCCGGTCGAGGCCCGGAAACCGGTTGACGCTGAACAGGTTGATCTCGTCGAACTCGAAGTCCCGGCTGTCCTCGTTGGGAATACGCTCGGGGTTGAGCCCGTTGGGGCTCCACACCGCCTGCACGATCGGCTCGACCATCTGCTGTAGCGCGCCGTCCGTTCGCGACAGCGGATAACGCCATTCCAGCGAGGTCCGGGGAACGACGCGCCCGACGAAGCCGGATTCTTCGGCCCGTCCGCCATCCACCGGAACGTAGTCGACGACATAGGCGTCGCCGCGCAGCGACGTCCCCAGGGTGAAGAAGTGGCCGCCATCGGTCAGCAGGGGACGTTCCCATCCGCCCTGGACGGAGACGCGCTTGCTGTTCACGCCCTCTTCGCGCGACAGCGCCATCGCATTGGCGTCGACCGTGAAGAACGACCCGTTCTCATCGGGGTCGGTCGCCAGACGATAATCCACGAGCGGCGCCACGACCGGAATCCTGTCGGACTCGTCCTCCCGGCGCAGTCCCTGGAAGACATAGCCGAAGGCCGAGGCGTAGGAGCGTCCGTGGAAACCCTCGATGTAGAGGTCCGACGTCAGGGTGTCGCTGTTGTCGAAGCCGTAGCGCGAAAGATAGCTGTCGTCGGACGCCCGATAGAGATCGAAGCCGTACCGCCAGATGTCGTCGTGCCGCCACTGGCCCTCGCCGTGAAGGTGCCAGCGCTCGTCCCGGCCGTCGGTCCTGACGCCGAAGTCGTCTCGTGCGTCGGCGGAGGTGGCCGACCCGTCGAACGCGTAGGCGCCGGTTTCGGTGCGTTCCCTGTACTCGCCCAGCAGGACGACGCCCTCGTTCTGGGTGATGAGCGGCGTGACGGTCGCATCCCGGTTCGGCCCCAGGACGAGATGGTAGGGAATGCGCACTTGGTGGCCCAGAATGCTGCTTGAGCCGTAGGTCGGCTTCAGAAAGCCGGTGCGACGCTCGACCGTCGGGTCCGGGTGGCGCAGATAGGGCGTGTAAAACACCGGGACGCCGAACACTTCGAGCGTCGCGTCGTGGTAGACGATGTCCCGCAGGAGTCGGTCGTGGACCGCGCGGCGGGCCTTGACCTGCCAGAGCGGCGCGCGGCCGGGAGTCTCCGGGCAGAGTTCGCAGGGACTGTAGACGGCCTTCGCCATCTCCGTGGTCCGGCCCCCGAGCCTGCGCGCGCCGTTGGCCGCGAGCCGGGCGTTCTCCGCCAGAAGGACCCGGACCCCGCGGATCACGCCCTCCCGCAGGTCGCCGGTCATCTCGGCATGGTCCGAGAACAGGATCTCGCCGGTCGGTTCCACGATGACGACGTTGCCCGACGCGGTGACGAGGTCGGCCGGTTCGTCGTAGGTGACGGTATCGGCTTGAAGGATGCGGCCCTCGTGGGCGAACTCGACCGAGCCCGACGCGGTCGCGATTCCGCTCGACTCGTCGTAGTGTACACGGTCGGCCCGCATCACGACACGGTTCCCGGCCGCGTCGTCCTGGGCCGCCGCCGGCGTCGTCGGCAAGGCCAGGGCGAGCGCGACGGCGAGCGCGGCCAGCGCGCGCGGCGCCATCAGCCGTCCTCCATGTGGAACAGCAGCGCGCCGCCGATCATGGCGAAGATCGCGGCGGGCGCCCACGCCGACAGCACGGGCGGCAACTTGCCCGACATGCCGAGCGCGAGCGATACGTCCGAGAGGAAGTAGAGGAGGAAGCCGGCGCCCAGGCCGGCGACGATGAAGAGGCCGAGCCTGCCCTGCCGGGTGAGGCGCAGCGAGAACACCGCCGCGACGAAGACCATGGCCGCCAGAAGCAGAGGGGTCGACAGGATGGCGTGCCAATGGATCTCGTGGCGCGTCACCGAGAAGCCCGCCCGTTCCATCGTCTCGATGAAACCCGGCAGTTCCCAGAACGACAGGGTTTCCGGCGAGGCGAGGCTGCTCTGGATGCGGGAAACCGTGAGCTCGGTCGGCATTTGCAGCCTGTCGTGCGTCTCGACGGTCGCGTTGGAGCGCGTGATCGAAACGTTCGCCAGGTCCCAATGGCCGTCCAGGAGAACCGCCGTTTCGGCGTCCACCCGTTCGACGAAGCGGTCGCCGTCCTCGAATGTGAAGATGATGACGTCGCCCAGTTCCGCGCCGTGCGCCGAGACGCGGTTGGCGTGGATGACGAACTGGCGTTTCCTGTCGCCCTCGCGCAGCCAGAGCCCGCCCGGCGAGACCGCGAGATGGCTGCTCTGCCCTCTCAGGAACCTCGTTTCGAGCTGCTCGAAGCGCGACGTCATCGCCGAGGCGAGCGGGCTGAACGCCGTGACCGCGAATGCGCCCAGCATCAGCGCGATCGCGAGGGAAGGCAGCAGGAACTGCCAGGCGGACACGCCCGCCGCGCGGCTGACGACGAGCTCGTGCGTCCGCTCCAGCCAGACATAGGTGAGCATGGCGCCGAACAGCAGGGCGAAGGGAAGGGCCTTTTGCGCCAGGAACGGCGCCCGGAGCAGGGCCATCTCGAGCACGAGACCGAATCCGGCTTCCTCGCGCGAGGAAGCCCGGTCGCCGAGGTTGACGAGATCGATCAGAAAGGCGACCGCGACCAGCACGCCGAAGACGAGCGCGAAGGACGACAGGAACCGCCGGGCGATGTAGCGCGAGAGGGTGGGCGAAACGTACATGCTCAGGGCCTGCCGGGCATGAGGCGGAGCAGCGCGCGCGGCCACGGGAACCCGCGCCGCGTCATGACCGGGACCGAGAGGCCGCAGGCCAGCACGGGAAGGGCGTAGTAGGCGCCCGCCATCGCCGGGTTCTTGACGATCAGGCCGGCGAGCGCGAACGATCCGCAGATGTAGGCGAACCCGCCCGCGATCCCCCGGGCGATCCGCGGCCACTGCCTGCGCCGGTCGGACTCGCCCGCGAGCATCGCCGCGACCCCGATCAACGACAGCGCCAGGGCGTCGAACGGCGTCACGATCCTGCGGTGCGCTTCGGCGATCAGATCGTTCCGGCGCTTCCGCTCGTCGTCGGTCCGCGGTTCGCGCAGCAGTTCCGGAAGATAGCGCTCCTTGGGTTCGCGGTAGCGGGCGTCGGGCGTCTCGACGATGGGCGAGAGGTCGAGCGTGTAGCTGTCGAAGTAGAGCATGCTCAGGGTCCGGTCGGCGCCCGAACTTTCCTGGCGGTTGCCTTTGCCGAGCACGAGCATCGGCCCGCGCGGACTCGCCACCAACGCGCCCCATTCGGCCATCATGGTGACGGCGAGGCCGGGATCCCGGCTGTCGTGGACGAGGATGCCGAGGAGCCTGCCGTCTCGGTTGCGGGCGCGGACATAGACCGTAAGCTCGTCGACCACTTGGTTGAACACGCCCTCCCGCAGCAGGACGCGGGAGAAATCCGTGCGCAGCACGAACTGTTCGTCCTTGAACGCGCGGAAACCCGCGGGCATGAGGTAGAGCGATAGGGCGAACCCGATCGCGGTGCAGAGAACGCCGAGGATCAGCGCCGGTCGCGCCAGCCCCCAATGGCTGACGCCAGCCGCCCGCAGGGCGACGAGCTCGCGGTCGGAGATGAGGCGGTTGTAGGTGTGGATCACCGCGCACAGCGCCGCGACCGGAACGACCACCATCAGCACCGTGGGCATCAGGAGCAGGGTCAGCTGCAGGAAGCTGACGACCGAAAGCCCCCTGTTGACGATGAGGTCGATGAAACGCAGCGACTGGCTCAACCAGATCACTCCGGCCAGCGCCAGCGTCACGCCCGCGGCCGTCGTCAGAAGCGACTTGAGGATGTAGAGGGTATGCTCGCGCACGCGCCGCGCCTTCTCGCCGGGTTGCCTCGGGATCCACGCCTAGCCTGGCTCGGGTCGCCCGACTATACGCGATGACCGGCGGCAAGTCAGCGGCGGAGGTCGCGATCCGGCCTCGGCGGGCGCCCGCGGGCCTTCACAACGCCGGACGATCCGCTACAGTCTCCGGCCGTTCCAGGCCGCCGAAGCCCGGGAGGACGCCATGGATATCGCTTTCGCCAACGCCATCCCCGAAGACGCCGACACCGTTCTCGTGGCGGTCGAGGAGGGCCGGAAGCTGTTTCCTTCCGCCCAGGCGTTCGACGAAACCGCGGGCGGGGCGGTCGGCCGCGCGGTCCGGGTCGGGCGATACAGCGGCAAGAAGGGGGAGATGCTCGATATTCTCGCGCCCGACGGCGTGGCGGCCGAGCGCATCGTCGCCGTGGGCGCGGGCGACTACTCCGCGTTCGAACCGCTCGACCGCCAGAAGCTCGGCGGCGACGCCTGGGCGCATCTCAACAAGGTCGGCGCCCGGCGCGTGGCGGTGCCGACCTCGTCGGCGCTCGATGTCTGCGACTTCGCGCACGGCATGGTGCTGAGGAGCTATCGCTTCGACGCCTACCGCACCAGGATCGAGGACGAGGACCGACCGACGGTCGAGAAAATCACCATCGTCGCCGACGACCTCGACGGCGCCGAGGACAAGGCCCGAAGGCTCCAGCACCTCGCCGATGGCGTCTTCCTGACCCGGAACCTCGTCAGCGAGCCCGCCAACACGCTTTACCCCGAGGAGTTCGCGCGCCGCGCCGGCGCGCTCTCGGCGCTCGGCGTCGACGTCGAGGCGCTGGGCGAGGCGAGGATGGCCGAGCTCGGCATGGGAGCGCTGCTCGGCGTCGGCCAGGGCAGCGAGAGGGAAAGCCAGCTCGTCGTCATGCGCTGGGAAGGCGGCGCCGGTGACGATCCCTGGCTCGCCGTGGTGGGCAAGGGTGTGTGCTTCGACACCGGCGGCATCTCGCTCAAGCCCGGCGCCGGCATGGAGGAGATGAAGTTCGACATGGCGGGCGCGGGCTGCGTGACGGGCCTCATGCACGTGCTCGCCGCGCGCGGCGCCAGGGCGAATGTCGTCGGCGTGATCGGCTGTGTCGAGAACATGCCCTCGCACCGGGCGCAGCGCCCGGGCGACGTCGTCACGACCATGTCGGGACAGACCATCGAGGTCGTCAACACCGATGCGGAAGGCCGGCTCGTGCTGGCCGACGCGCTCCACTACACGGTCGAGACCTTCAAGCCGAAGCAGGTCGTCGATCTCGCCACGCTCACCGGCGCGATCGTCGTGGCGCTCGGCTCCTACCGGGCCGGCGTGTTCTCCAACGACGACGACCTCGCCTCGGCGCTCCGAGCCGCCGGCGAGGAGACCGGCGAGGAGCTCTGGCGCATGCCGCTCGGCGAGCGCTACGACAAGGACATCGCCTCCGACATCGCCGACATGAAGAATGTCGGCAAGGCGCGGGAGGCCGGCTCCACGGCGGGCGCGGTCCTGCTGCGGCGCTTCGTCGGGGACACGCCCTGGGCCCACCTCGACATCGCGGGCACGGCCTGGACGAAGTCCGACGAACCCCTCGCGCCCAAGGGCGCCACGGGCTTCGGCGTCCGCCTGCTCGACCGTTTCGTCGCCGACAACTGGGAAGCGTGACCCGGCGTCCCTCCACGAGGGCGTCGTCCGGGGCCGAGCCGTCCTCGAACGCCGGAATCCCGGCCCGCGCCCCGCTCGTCCGGGACGACGCCCTCGGCATGAGCGGGGCGAGGCGTCCATGACGGACATCGGCTTCTACCACCTGCTGCGCACGCCGCTCGAGCGGGCGCTGCCCAGGCTGCTGGAGAAGGCTCTCGGTCGCGGCATGCGGGCGCTCGTGGTGACCGGCTCGCAAGAGCGCACCGACCGTCTGAACGAGTTCCTGTGGACCTACGATCCCGCCAGCTTCCTGCCCCACGGCGCCGCGGCCGACGGGTCGCCCGATCGCCAGCCGGTCTGGCTCTCCGACCGCGAGGCCAACGCCAACGGCGCCGACCTGCTCGTCCTTCTCGACAACGCCGACAGCGAGCGGCTGGAGGCCTACGAGCGCGTCATCGACCTGTTCGACGGCCATGACGCCGCCGCGGTCGCCGCCGCGCGTCGGCGCTGGTCGGCCCGCAAGGAGGCCGGCCACGGCCTGACCTACTGGCGCCAGACCGAACGCGGCGGCTGGGAGAAGAAGGCCGAAGCCCATGCGCGGGACGATGCGTGATCCGCATCCTGTCGGATTGGATCGGCGCCGGTCCCCTTCGGCAAGCTCGGGGCAGGCTCTCGATACGCGCCCCGGGGTGAGGGGCCGGGGTAGGCGGGGAACGGGACCCCCCCGCCCCGAGATGGCGCGCGGCGCCGTCTCACCCCATCAGCCGTTTCATCCGGGCGAGGCTTTCCCCGGGCCACACCTCCCGGGCGTTGTAGTATTCCGGCACGGCGGGTTTGCCTTCGGGCAGCGCGACCCAGGGTTGCCTGGTCGAGGTGTAGATGTGGATGTCGGGCTCGAGGACCGCGCCGCCGTCGAGGCTGCCGGCGCGCACGAAGGCGAGCCTGTCGCCGGCGGCCCCGTAGTGGCTCCACAGGGCGATGCGGCAGGCGGGGCAGCGCAGGATGGTCTGTCCCTTGCCCGAGGGCGTGGGCACCGGCGCGGCCTCGGGCTCGCCCTCGAGCAGCTCGATCCGGTCGGTCTCGATCATGGCGTTGACGGCGAAGGCGCCGCCCGACTGGCGCTGGCACCACGTGCAGTGGCAGGCCTGGACGAAGAGCGGCGCGGCGGTCATGCGGTAGCGGACCCGGCCGCAGGCGCAGCCGCCTTCGGCGGAAAAGCTCTCGGACATGGCGCGAGGTCTCCCGGACAGATTGCATGTTCCCGTTGCGTTTCACGTGAAACGCTCCGCGCCCATCGCTGGACGCGCCGCGGCGCGGTCCCTATAAGGCGCGCGAAATCCCCGGCCTTCAACCCTCACGGACGGATACTCCAACCATGGGCGAGCGCACCCTTTCGATCATCAAGCCGGACGCCACCCGCCGCGGCCTGACGGGCAGGATCGTCGCCATGCTGGAAGAGGCCGGCCTGCGGATCGTCGCCCAGAAGCGCGTCCGCATGACGAGGGCCCAGGCCGAGACCTTCTATGCCGTCCACGGGGAGCGCCCGTTCTTCGATTCGCTCGTGGCGTTCATGACCTCGGGCCCGGTCGTCGTCCAGGTGCTGGAGGGCGAGAACGCGGTGGCGAGGAACCGCGAGGCGATGGGCGCGACGAATCCCGCCGACGCCGCCGAAGGCACGATCCGCAAGCTGTTCGCCGAATCGGTCGAGGCCAACTCGGTCCACGGCTCGGACTCGCCCGAGAGCGCCGCCGTCGAGATCGCCTACTTCTTCTCGGGCTCGGAGATCGTCGGCTGAGCCGGCGGACGCCATGCGCGTCCTGTTCCATCACGACGAGGCCGAGAAGGTCCGCGACCGCTGCCTGGAGCTCGTCCCGGAGATCGAGACGGCGCTGTGTCGCGCTTATGCCGACCTGCCCGCGGCGCTCGCGTCGTTCGCCCCCGACGCGGTGTTCCACGTCCGCTTCGAGTCCGGACCCTATCCGACCGATGCCGTCGTCGCGTCCCCCGGCGCGTCCTGGCTCGCGTGCAGCGGCGTCGGCGTCGACCACCTCGGCGAGTGGGACCCGGAGCGGCTCACCGTCACCAACGGCGCCGGGGCCGCGGCCGAGGCCATGGCCTGGCACGTGCTGGGCTCGATTATCGCGCTCACGCTGAAGTATCCGCGTTTCGCGCGCGAGCAGGCCGCCCGGCGCTGGCGGGGACGGCTCGTCGGGACCGTTCCGGGCAAGACCGTGTGCGTCGTCGGGCTGGGCCATGTCGGGCGGGCGGTCGCGCGGCTCTGCAAGGCGCTCGGCCTCTCCGTCGTCGGCGCGCGGGTCAACCCGCGGCCGACCGAATGCGTCGACCGGGTCTACGGCGCCGACCGGCTGCGCGAGGCGCTCGCCGGGGCGGACTACGCCGTCGTCTGCACGCCGAAAACGCGCCGGACCGCCGGGCTGATCGACGCCGGGGCCCTGGCGGCCATGAAGCCCGGCGCCTGCCTGATCGACGTGTCCCGCGGCGGCGTCACCGTGGCCGACGACCTCATCGCCGCGCTCCGGAGCGGCCATCTGGGCGGCGCCTCGCTCGATGTCTTCGACCCCGAGCCGATGCCGGCGGACTGTCCGCTCTGGGACATGGAGAATGTCCTCGTCACGCCCCACGCATCGGCCACGTTCGAGGGCTGGGAGCTGCGCGGCGTCGAGATCTTCGCCGGGAACCTCGGGCGCCGCATGGCGGGCGAGCCGCTGTTCAACGTGGTCGACCCGGCGCGCGGCTACTGAAGCCGGCGCGGCGGCTCCGTCCCGCTTGGCCGGGACCGCGCGAGGAGGCGGTCAGACGCCCGCGGGATTGACGAGGACGTCGCCGGCCATCGCGGCGTCGTGGATGCGGACACGCTCGCTGACGACGCGGACGCGGCCCTGGGCGACCAGCTTGAGCGCCATCGGATAGATCCTGTGCTCGGCCTCCAGGATGCGGGCGGCGAGCGTCCCGGCGTCGTCGTCCGGCAGCACGGGCACGGCGGCCTGCAGGACGATCGGGCCGCTGTCGAGCTCGGGCCGGGCGAAATGCACCGTGCAGCCCGAGATCGTCACGCCCGCCTCGATCACCCGGGCGTGGCAGTTGAGCCCCGGGAACGAGGGCAGGAGCGAGGGGTGGATGTTGAGGATACGGTCGCGCCACGCGCGCATGAAGTCCCCGGTCAGGACCCGCATGAACCCGGCCAGACAGATCGTCGAGCACCTGGCCCGGCGCACGGCCGCGTCGAGCGCGGCGTCGAACGAGGCGCGGCTGTCGTAGGTCGTGTGGTCGATCGCGACCGTCGGAACGCCCGCCGCCGCCGCCCGTCGCAGGCCCTGGGCGTCGGGCCTGTTGGAGACCACGAGGCCGATCTCGGCCGGCGTGTCCTCCTCGGCGCAGACATTGATGAGGGCCTGCAGGTTCGTGCCGCGTCCCGAGATGAAGACGGCCACCCTCATCATGCCGGCCAGTCCCCGTCGATGACGACGCGCCGCCCGCCGCCCGCCGCCTCCAGGACGCCGATCCGCGCCACGGTCTCGCCATGCTCTTGCAGCACCGTCGCCAGACGGCCGGCGCGACCGCGCGCCACGACGAGGACCATGCCGATGCCGCAGTTGAAGGTGCGCGCCATCTCGGCCGGGGCCACGGTCGATCCCCGATGGCCGCGCGCCAGCCAGCGGAAGACGGCCGGAACGCGCCAGCTTCCGGCGGCGAGCCGGGCGGCGAGACCCTGGGGCAGGACGCGCGGGATGTTCTCCGCGAGCCCGCCGCCGGTGATGTGACTCAAACCCTTCACCCCGCCGGCGGCGATCGCGGCGAGGCAGCTTTTCACATAGATCCGCGTCGGCTCCAGCAGGGCCGCGCCGACGGTCGTCCCGGGCGCGAAGGGCGCGTCGTCGTCGAGCGCGAGACCGCGGACCGCGAGCGCGCGGCGCGCCAGCGAGAAGCCGTTGGCGTGCAGGCCGCTGGACGCCAGGCCCAGCAGCACGTCGCCTTCGGCCATGCCGTCCGCCGGCAGCACGGCGCCGCGCTCCACGGCCCCGACGCAGAAGCCAGCGAGGTCGTAGTCGCCGTCGGCGTAGAGCCCGGGCAGCTCCGCCGATTCGCCGCCGATCAGGGCGCATCCGGCCCGCCGGCAGCCCTCCGCGATTCCGCCGACGATCGCCGCGCCCCTGTGCGCGTCCATGGCGCCGGCCGCCAGGTAGTCGAGGAAGAACAGCGGCTCGGCGCCCTGCGCCACCACGTCGTTCGCGCACATGGCCACGCAGTCGATGCCGACGGTGTCGTGGATGCCGGTTTCGATCGCGAGCTTGAGCTTCGTCCCGACGCCGTCGGCGCCGGAGACCAGGATCGGGTCCTCGAATCCCGCCGCCTTGAGATCGAACAACGCGCCGAAACCGCCCAGCGCGCCGTCGGCGCCCGGGCGGGCGGTCGCCTTCGTCAACGGCTCGATGGCTCGGACGAGGGCTTCGCCGGCGTCGATGTCGACGCCGGCGTCCCTGTAGGTGAGGCCCGCCATGCAGCCTCGCTCCCCCCGGCCCGCTTTGCTAAGGTTTCCGCACCTTACGTCATGGACCCGGCATTGCAATGAGAGAGCCGCCGAACCGCCCGCGCATCCGCCGGGCGCTCGCCATCGCGCTGATCCTGGGGCTCGGCGCCATGGCCGGACCCGCGCCGGCCGAGGAGCGGGTCTTCGCCATCGGGACCGTCACGGTCGACGAAACCGCGGGCGACGCCCGGGAGGCGCGCCGCGTCGCCGTCGCCGCCGCCCAGC
Source organism: uncultured Alphaproteobacteria bacterium (assembly GCA_958295695.1). Taxonomy (GTDB): domain Bacteria; phylum Pseudomonadota; class Alphaproteobacteria; order SP197; family SP197; genus SP197. The sequence goes on from OY282363.1 coordinate 1,359,412, forward strand.
GCGAGGCCTGGCTCCGTCTGGTCGACCGCATGACGACCGGCGACGCCTCATCGGTCCCGGAGCCCGAGGCCGGGACGCTCGAGACCTTCGTCCAGGGCCTCGAGTTCGCCGACGAGAAGATCGCCGCGGGACGTTACCGCGCCGAGATCACCGTCCGCTTCCGCGCGGACGCCGTGCTGGGCTGGCTGGACGAGGCCGGCGCGCCCCACGCCCTGGCGCCGATTCCCGTCATGCTCGTGCTGCCGATCCTGCAAACGCCGGACGCAAACCTGCTCTGGGCGGAAGACAATCCCTGGCTCGCGGCCTGGCGGCGGCGCCCCGCCCATGGCTTCGCGGTCGAGATCGTCGCGCCCGCCGGCGACCTCGACGACCTCCTCGCCATCGACGCCGGGAGCGCCCTGGCGGGCGACTGGACGAAGATGCGGGCTCTCGCGGGCCGCCATGCGGCCGATGGCGTCCTGGTCGCCCTCGCGCGCCGGGCGGGCGGCCGCGTCGAGCAGACCCTGACCTGGTACGACGGCCCCGAGGGAGAGACCGTTCCGCTCCATACCCCGCGCGGGCCCGAGCCCCGGACGGACGTCATCGACGACGCCCCGTTCCTGGACAAGGTCGGCGATGCGCTGGAGATCGGGGACGCGGCGGCCGGGGACGACGCCGACTACCTCGCCGCGGTCGATATCGCGCGCCGGAGCGTCAGCGACCGCTGGACCGCCGCCGCGCTCGCGCCCGAGGGCCGGGAGGCGGTCATGGTTGTCGACATCCCGGTTCGCGGCCTCGCGGATTGGGTCGACATCCGGGGCCGCCTGGAACGGCCGGCGGCCATCGACCGGTTCCTTCCGCTCATCGTCTCGGTCGACCGGGTGCGCGTCCTGCTGCGCTACGTCGGCGCGGTCGAGGACCTGCGCGCGGGCCTGCGGAGCGCGGGGCTGGACCTGACGGCGCGGGGCGGCGACTGGATCGTCCTGCCGCCGTGACGTCCGGACAGTTCGTCTTCGGCTTCGAGCACCGTCCGGCGCTGGGCGAGGAGAGCTTTCTGGTCGCGCCCGGGAACCGCGACGCCGTCGCCTGGATCGACCGCTGGCCCGATTGGCCCGGCCGCGTTCTCGCGATCCACGGACCGGAAGGGTGCGGCAAGTCCCACCTCGCCCACGTTTGGCGGCGGCGGAGCGGCGCCCGCTCCCTGCGCGCCCGCGACCTGTCGGAGCGGCGCCTCGAGGCGTGGCCGGACGGCGCCTCGGACACGGTCGTCGAGGATGGCGACCGGGGCGTCGACGAAACCGCGCTGTTCCACCTCGTCAACCTCGTCCGCGAGGACAGGGGCAGCCTGCTGCTCACCTCGCGCCGGGCGCCGGCGCGCTGGGATGTCGCGCTGCCCGACCTGCGCTCGCGTCTGGCGGCGGCGCAGGCGGTGGCCATCGACCGGCCGGACGACGCGCTCGTCGGCGCCGTGCTGGCGAAGCGTTTCCGGGACCGGCAGCTCGTCGTGGCCGATGACGTGGTGGCCTATCTCGTCGCGCGCATGGAGCGTTCCTTCGCCGCCATCGGCGGGACCGTCGCGGCGCTCGACGCATTGTCGCTGGCCGAACGGCGCGCTATCACCGTGCCGCTGGCGCGCCGCGTTCTCGAGGCCGCCGGAACGGGCGAGGAGGACTGACGCATGGACATGGGACTGGCCGGCCGCAAGGCCATCGTCTGCGCCTCGAGCAAGGGGCTGGGACGCGCCTGCGCCGAGGCGCTGGCGGCGGAGGGCTGCGACGTGGTGGTCAACGGCCGCGCCGCGGAGACCGTGGCGGCGACGGCCGCGGCGATCCGCGAGGCGTCGCCGGGCGTCGCGGTCAGCGAGGTCGTCGGCGACGTGACCCGGCCGGAAAGCCATGCCCGGCTTCTGGCCGCCTGCCCGGAGCCCGACATCCTGGTCAACAACGCCGGCGGCCCGCCGCCGGGCGACTTCCGCGACTGGGACAGGGACGACTGGATCGCCGCGCTGGACGCCAACATGCTGACCGCCATCATGCTCATCAAGGCCACGGTGGACGGCATGACCGCGCGCGGGTTCGGGCGCGTCGTCAACATCACGTCGGCCGCGGTGAAGTCGCCCATCCCGATCCTGGGCCTGTCGAACGGCGCCCGCGCGGGCCTGACCGGCTTCTGCGCCGGCCTCGCCCGCGAGACGGTGGCCCGCAACGTCACGATCAACGGCCTGCTGCCGGGGCCCTTCGAGACGGACCGCCTGAGGCAGACCATGGACGGCCGCGGCCTGCCCGGCGAGAGCCTGGAGGACACCATGGCCCGCGAGGCGCGGGACAACCCGGCCGGCCGCTTCGGCGACCCCGCGGAGTTCGGCGCCGCCTGCGCCTTCCTGTGCGGCGTCCACGCCGGCTTCATCACCGGCCAGAACCTCGTCATGGACGGCGGCAGCTTCCGGGGGACCCTGTAGGTCGGCGCGGAACCCGCCGGCGGCGGAAAGAGCGTCCATGGCGGGCGGCGGTCCTCGCCCATTTTTCCTCTTGCAAGTGAGAATGGCTCGCATTACGACTCCGGACCTCAACCGCCGGGCCGGGCCATGTACGTCTGCGTCTGCAACGGCTACCGGGAAGCCGATGTCCTCCAGGCCGCCGCGCGGGGGGAGCGGTTCGCGGAGGAAGCCTACCGCTCGCTCGGGAACGGCCCTCGTTGCGGCCGGTGCCTCGAGGTCGCACAGGCGTTGATCGACTCCTCGCCGGACGCGCCCGCTCCGGCGCGCGCCCAGGCGGCCTGACGGGAGCGCCGGCCCGGCCGGGCGCCCGTCGCGGTCACTCCCCGGCCGCCATCTGGGACTGGACGTAGTTCTGGATCCCCGTCTTGGCGATCAGGTCGATCTGGGTCTCCAGCCAGTCCTCGTGGTCCTCCTCGTTCTCGAGGATCGACACCAGAAGCGCGCGGCTGACGAAGTCGTTCCTGTCCTCGCACAGGGCGACCGCCTCGCGCAGGCGGGGGATCGCCTCCTTCTCCAGCGCGAGGTCGGCCTTCAGCACTTCCTCGACGTTCTCGCCGATGCGCAGGCGGCCGAGGTCCTGCAGGTTCGGCAGGCCGCGGATGAGCAGGATGCGCTTGACGAGACCGTCGGCGTGCCCCATCTCCTCGACCGATTCCTCGTATTCCTTCCTGGCCAGCCGGCCGAGGCCCCAGTCGTCGAGCATCCTCGCGTGCAGGAAGTACTGGTTGATGGCGGTGAGCTCGTTCTTGAGCACGCCGTTGAGACACCCGATGACGTCCTTGTCGCCGTCCATGATCCCGGTCCCCTTCCGTCTGTCGAGGACGACCGGATGAGCGCCGTCCAAGGGGCGCATTCTACGGTGTTTCCGTCTTCGGCGAAATCGCCGCGGCTTGTTTGTCGCTCGGGGCGCCGGCCGGAGGCCGGCGCCCCCGGATGGAACCGTTCACAGCGCGACGAGCCTGAGGCCGTCGCCGTCGGGCGCCAGGGCGAGTTCGCCCTCCCTGAGGCGCCGGGCGTCGCGGCCGAAGACCTCGTGGCGCCAGCCGTGGGCCAGCGGGCTCTCGCGCTCGTCCCCGGCGGCGAAGCGTTCGATGTCGGACGCGCTGGCGACGAGCCGGGGCGCCACGCCCTCCCGCTCGCACCGGACGCGCAGGAGCGCCTTCATGAGATCGACCAGCGACGCCGGCGCCTCGGCGGCCGGCCGGGCGTCGAGATCCCTGTCGGGAAGCTCGTCGTCGGGCAGCGCGAGAGCCCGCCCGACGGCGGCCAGCATGTCCCTGCCGTCGCCGCCGCGCTCCATGCCCCGGGGAACCAGGCGGACCGCGCCCAGTTCCCCGGCGGACTTGGGCATGTGGAGCGCGATCTGGGCCAGGACGTCGTCCTTGACGACGCGGTTGCGGGGAACGTCCCTCCTCTGGGCGGTCTCCTCGCGCCACCGGGCCAGCTCGCGCAGCGCGGCCAACTGGCGCGGCTTGCGCCCCTTCATCCTGATCTTCCGCCAGACCCTGTCCGTGTCGACGCGGTAGGTGTCGGGGCCGGTCAGGACCGCCATCTCCTCGTCGATCCAGGCCGCGCGGCCGTTCTTCCCCAACATGGCCGCGATCGTCTCGTAGACCTTGCGCAGGTGGGTCACGTCCGCCAGCGCATACGCGATCTGCCGTCCGGTCAGCGGTCTGCGGCTCCAGTCGGTGAAGCGCGAATCCTTGTCGACGCGCCGGCCCGTCGCCCTGCGCACGATCGCCTCGTAGCCGATCTGGTCGCCGAAGCCGCACACCATCGCCGCGACCTGGGTGTCGAACACGGGATGGGGAACCTCGCCCGTCAGGTGGTAGAAGATCTCCAGGTCCTGGCGCGCGGCGTGGAACACCTTGAGGACCGCCGGATCGGCGAGAAGGTCGAACAGGGGCTGGAGGCCGACGCCTTCGGCCATGGGGTCGATCGCGGCGGCCTCGTCCCGGCCGGCGAGCTGGACCAGGCAGAGCCGGGACCAGTAGGTCCGCTCGCGCATGAACTCGGTATCGACGGCGACGAAGGGCTCGGCTCCCAGGCGGTCGCAGAACGCGGCGACATCGGCGGGTTCGGTCAGAACGGTCATGGCGACCCTCTCTACTACATGTCGAATGGACCGTCTTCCGATCCGGGGCGTAAGCCTTCCGCGTCGGTTTCGGCCGAATACCCGCGCATTTCATCGCGGCGCCGAGCCACGGCCGCCGCCGCGGGCCGGGCGCCCGCCTTGACAAAGGAGGGGCCGGCGCGTTGATTGCGCGCCCCGGCGTCGGGCCGGCGGAGCGCCACGTTTCCGGGCCTTTCGACCATGCATCGCTACCGCACGCACACATGCGGCGAGTTGCGCCGCGATCGTGTCGGCGAGACCGTCCGCCTGTCGGGCTGGGTCCACCGCAAGCGCGACCACGGCAACCTGCTGTTCGTCGACCTGCGCGACCACTACGGCGTGACCCAGTGCGTGGTCGAGACCGACGGCGAGACCTTTCCCGCCGTCGAGGCCGTGCGCTCCGAAAGCGTCGTGACGATCGAGGGGCCGGTCGTCGCGCGCGCCGGGGACACGGTGAACGCCGACCTGCCGACCGGCGAGGTCGAGGTGCGCATCCGGCGCTTCACGGTGCTCTCGGCCGCCGGACCCCTGCCGATGCCCGTCTCCGGCGCGGTCGACTATCCCGAGGACGTCCGCCTGCGCCACCGCTTCCTCGATCTCCGGCGCGAGACGATGCAGAAGAACATCATCCTGCGATCGAAGGTGATCCACGCGATCCGTCGGCGCATGGTCGAGGCCGGCTTCACCGAGTTCCAGACCCCGATCCTGACGGCTTCGAGCCCGGAGGGCGCGCGCGACTTCCTGGTGCCCAGCCGTCTCCATCCCGGCGAGTTCTACGCGCTGCCCCAGGCGCCGCAGCAGTTCAAGCAGCTCGTCATGGCCTCCGGCTTCGACCGCTACTTCCAGATCGCGCCCTGTTTCCGCGACGAGGACGCCCGCGCCGACCGCTCGCCGGGCGAGTTCTACCAGCTCGATGTCGAGATGAGCTTCGTCACCCAGGAGGACGTGTTCGCCGCGATCGAGCCCGTCATGCTCGGCGTGTTCGAGGAGTTCTCCGACCGGCCGGTGACGCCCGCCCCGTTCCCGCGCATCCCCTATGCCGAGGCGATGCTGAAGTACGGCTCCGACAAGCCCGACCTCCGCAATCCCCTGGTCAACGCCGACGCCACGGCGGCCTTCGAGGGTTCGGACTTCAGGATCTTCCGCGAGCAGATCGCCGCCGGCGCCGTGGCGCGCGCCATCCCGGCGCCCGGCGCGGCGGGCCGGCCGCGCAGCTTCTTCGACAAGACGGTCGCGTTCGCCCAGGACAACGGCGCCAAGGGGCTGGCCTACGTCGTCTTCGAGAACGGCGCGGGCAAGGGCCCGATCGCCAAGCTGCTCGGGGACGAGGAGCAGACGCGGATCCGCCAACTCGCGGCCGTGGGCGACGGCGACGCCGTCTTCTTCTCCTGCGCGCCCCGCGAGGAAGCCGAACGCATCGCCGGCCTCGTGCGCACGCGCGTCGCCCGGGAACTCGGCCCGATCGAGGAGAACGCCTACCGTTTCTGCTGGATCGTCGACTATCCGATGTACGAGCGCGACGAGAAGGACGGGACGATCGGCTTCAGCCACAACCCGTTCTCGATGCCCCAGGGCGGACTGGAGGCCCTCGAGACGAAGGACCCGCTCGAGATCCTCGCCCACCAGTACGACATCGTGTGCAACGGCGTGGAGCTGTCGTCGGGCGCGATCCGCAACCACGAGCCCGCCACCATGGTCAGAGCCTTCGAGATCGCGGGATATCCGGCCGGGGAGGTCGAGAAGCGTTTCGGCGCGCTCTACCGCGCCTTCCAGTGCGGCTGTCCGCCGCACGGCGGGCTCGCGCCGGGCCTCGACCGCATCGTCATGCTGCTGGCCGACGAACCGAACATCCGCGAGGTCACGCTGTTTCCCATGGACCAGCAGGCCCGGGACCCGATGATGGACGCGCCCGGTCCCGCGTCGGAGCGCCACCTGCGCGAACTCAACATCGAAGTGCGTCCTCTTCCCCTCGAAGAAGAGGCGAACGTCCTACTGCGGAGGGACGCAAGGAAGGCGCACCTGAGAAAACTCGACCGCCTTCCGGCGACCGCCGCGGAGGAGCGCCGAAAGGCGCGGGACGGGAAGGACCGGCCCCTGTAGCGCGCCCGTCTCGGCGCTCGCGGCGGCGGCCCTCCGATACGCCGCCTTCGGCGGCGCCTCGGGATGAGGTTGGGGCGGGGACGAAGCGCGAAAAATCCCCTCGTCCCGGGGTGGCGCGAAGCGCCGTATCGAGGGACGGTCGAGGATGGACGCGCTTTCAGCCGGAAGGGGGCGGCGGGCCCTTCCGGTCCGGCGGGGCGGCGGACTGCTTCGCGCGCTTCCTGAAGGTGTGCTCGGGGCCGGGGAAGCGGCGGTGGCGGACATCGTCGGCGTAGGCGATGACGGCCTCCTCCATGAGCCTGCCGAGTTCGGCGTAGCGCTTCACGAACTTCGGCTTGAAGGCGTCGAACAGGCCGGTCATGTCCTCGGTGACGAGAATCTGGCCGTCGCAGGCCGCCGAGGCGCCGATGCCGACGACCGCGACCGGCGTCCGTTCGGCGACCTCGCGCGCCACGGTCTCGACCACGCCCTCGACGACGATCGCGAAGGCGCCCGCGTCGGCGATCGTCCGGGCGTCCCTGACGATGCGCCGTCGCGCGCTGTCGGAATGGCCCTTGCTCCTGAACTGGCCCGCGCTCCTGACCTTCTGGGGCATGAGACCGACATGGCCCATGACGGGAATGCCCTGCCGCACGGCCGCCGCGACGGTCCCGGCGAGGGCCGCGCCGCCTTCCATCTTCACCGCGTCGCATCCGGTTTCGTCGAGCACGCGGCGGGCGTTCGCCAGCGCCTTCTCGCGGTTGTGCTCGTAGGTTCCGAACGGCATGTCGACGACGACGACGGTGTTCTCGGCCGCCTGGGCGACGGCCCGGCCGTGCCGGATCATGGTGTCGAGGTCGATGGAGCGCGTGGTCTCCATGCCGTAGAGCACCATGGCGAGCGAATCGCCGACCAGCATGAAGTCGACGTGACGGTCCAGGCGGCGCGCGGTCGGCGCGGTGTAGGCCGTGAGTCCCACGATCGGCTCGCCGCCCTTGGGCCCCAGGAGCTCGTGGGGCGCGAGGCCGGAGACGCGGCGGGGCGCCCCGCGTCCGGCGACCCTATCCTTCGAGGTCCACAGCGACATTGTCGATCAGCCGTGTCGCGCCGAGGCGGACCGCCGCCAGCAGGCGGCCCGTCCGGTCCAGTCCGTCCATCGGCGCCAGCGTAGCCGCATCGCGCAGTTCGAGGTAGTCCAGCCGGTCGAAGGCGTCCTCCAGGACGTTCCGGCCCCCGCGGAGCGCCTCGCCGGCGGGCGCGCCATCGCGCAGGGCCGCGGCCGTCGCCCGGAGCGTGGCGTGAAGCGCCGGGGCGCGGACCCGTTCGGCGGCGTCCAGGTAGGCGTTGCGCGACGACAGCGCGAGGCCGTCCGCCTCGCGCACGGTCGGGCAGGCCACGATCCGGGTCTTCAGGTCGAGGTCCGAGACGAGCCGGCGGACGACGACGAGCTGCTGGTAGTCCTTCTCGCCGAAGACCGCCTCGTCGGCGCCGGTCCGCGTCAGGAGCTTGACGACGGCGGTGGCCACGCCCTCGAAGAACCCCGGTCGCCGGTCGGCCTCCAGGCCCAGGGCGGGCCCCGCGAGCGAGACGGTCGTCGCGAAGCCGTCGGGATACATCGCCTCCGCGTCGGGCGCGTAGAGCAGGTCGGCGCCGGCGTCGCGGAAGAGCGCGGCGTCGCGCGCCTCGTCGCGGGGATAGCGGGCGAAATCCTCGCTTGGGCCGAACTGGCGCGGATTGACGAAGAGGCTCGCCACGACCCGGTCGGCCCGGCCGCGGGCCAGCGAGACGAGCGCGAGATGGCCGCCGTGCAGCGCGCCCATGGTCGGCGCCAGCGCGATGGCGTCGCCCTCGGCGCGCCAGGCGTCGAGCGTCCGTCTGAGATCGGCCACGGTGCGGACGGTGCGCATGAGGGGTTCCCCGTCTCCGCCCCGATTGTGCGGTGCAACATCGACGTTCGCAACCGCGGCGCGGCTTCCGTATGGCGGCGGACGGACGGGAGCACGGCCATGCGGTTCGACGCCACGCTCTTCTATCGCGTCGGCGACCCCTATCCGTGGGAGACCCTGTTCGACGAGATGCACCGGACCGTGGAACTGGCGGACGAGCTGGGCTTCACCGGCCTCTGGCTCGCCGAGCGCCACTTCGCTTGGGACGGCTGGTACCGCTCCGGCTCGAACCCGCTGCTGCTGGGGGCGGACCGCGCGCGCTATTCGGACCGGCCGCGGTTCGGCCAGTGCGGCCTGATCGCGCCCGACTGGCATCCGATCCGGCTGGCCGAGGACATCGCGACCTTCGACCGCATGACCCGGGGCCGGGTGGACATCGGCGTCGCGCCCGGCATCGACAGCCGGGCTTGCGGGAACTTCCACCCCACCGGCGACCGGCGCGATCCCGACCTCGACCGCGCACTCTACAACGAGAACGTCGAGATCCTGCTCAAGGCGCTGACTCGGGAGGCGTGGAGCCACGAGGGCCGGTTCCACACCTTCCCGGCGCCGGGCTGGGCGGAAGCCAACCCCATGGCGCACGACCCGCGGTTCCACGACGAAAACGGCGAGGTCGTCAAGCTCCGGATCGAGCCCGGGCCCCACCGGAAGCCGCGCCCGCCGATGTGGTCGATGGCGAGTCGGTGGCGTCGACCGAATGGCACGCGAGGATGGGGATCGGCGCCATGCGCCAGCACCTCTCGGTGGGCCGCATCCGGCAGAACTGGGAAGCCTACGCCGCCGCCGGCGAGGCCCATGGCCGGGAGTTCGCCATCGGCGAGGACGTCGCCATCATGCGCACGATCCATCTCGCGGAGACCGACGAGGAGGCGGTCGGGGCCGCGCGTCGAGCGGCTGACCGGATGGGCCAGCGGCAACGTCTACCGCATGCGCGAGGTCCTGGCGCTCGACGAGGAGCTCGACGACGGCGACATGGCGCTCGGCGCCTTCGACTTCAACATGAAGCACGACCTCATCATCGTCGGTTCGCCCGAAACGGCGGTCCGCAAGATCGAACGCCCGCGCGACGAGCTCGGCCGCCGGCACATCGCCCTCTTCCTCAACGCGCCCGGCCTCGGCTTCGACCGGGTCCAGGCCGGCCTTCGCCTCTTCGCGGAGCGCGCGATGCCCCGGTTCGCGGACTGACGACGGGTCCGTCTTTGGCCGTCTCTCGATACGACAACCTCCGCTTTGACGGACGCGCCGTGGGGCTCGGGAAAAAAGGGGCGCGCCGAAACGCGCCCCAAGTCAGGGAGGACACACCATGAGCAGGGCGGCCGGCCTACGGGTGCAGGATCGGGCCGCCCGCGTCTGCAACGAGCGAGCGGGCTAGGAGCACCCGCTCGTCGAGCCGCAAGTGACACACTTGAGGCACGTCCCGTTGCGGACCAGGGTGAGGTTTCCGCATTCTCCGCACGGATCTCCCTCGTAACCTTGCATGCGCGCCGCGCGAATCCTCTCGGCGCTGGAGCCGCTCGCCGTCTCGCTCACCGGCACGGCGGCCATGGCGGCGCCCGACGCCCCGGCCACCGACACGTTGCCGAAGGACGCCTCCGGCTCGAACGTCCGCGCGGCGGAGACGGCGGAGTCCTGCGTGTCGCCTTCGAGCGCCTGGAGGCGGCCGCGGGTGTAGCCGTTGCTGGCGATGTGCCTGATGAGATGCGCGACCTCGGCCATGCCGCCTTCGTCGCCGGGGAGGTCCTCGTTGGCGTCGCCCCGGCCGACGGTATCGGGCATCAGGTCGCCCGGCTCGACATGGGCCAGATCGTCGCGCGCCAGATAGCTGATGGCGAGCTCGCGGAAGATGTAGTCGAGGATCGAGGTCGACATCTTGATCGTCTCGTTGCCCTCGACCATGCCGGAGGGCTCGAAGCGCGTGAACGTGAAGGCCTCGACGAACTCCTCGAGCGGCACGCCGTACTGCAGGCCGATCGAGACCGCGATGGCGAAGTTGTTCATCAGGCTGCGGAAGGCCGCGCCTTCCTTGTGCATGTCGATGAAGATTTCGCCCAGGCTGCCGTCCGCGTACTCGCCGGTTTTCAGATAGACCTTGTGGCCGCCCACGATGGCCTTCTGGGTGTAGCCGCGCCGTCGGTTGTCGAGCCGCTTGCGCTCGCCCCGGTCGCCGCGATGCACGATCCTGGTGACGATCTTCTCGGCCATGGCCTGGGCGACGGCCACGGGCGTCTCGGCCTCCTCCGGGTCGTCGGCGACCGCGTCCGGATCGACGGCCGACAGCGGCTGCGAGAGCTTGGAGCCGTCGCGGTAGAGCGCGTTCGCCTTGAGGCCGAGGCGCCAGCTCAGCTCGTAGGCCTCCCGGCACTCGGCGATCGACGCGCTGTTCGGCATGTTGACGGTCTTGGAGATCGCGCCGGAGATGAACGGCTGCGAGGCCGCCATCATCCGGATGTGGCTCCCGGTCGAAAGAAAGCGCCTGCCGACGCGGCCGCACGGGTTGGCGCAATCGAAGACCGGGAGGTGCTCGTCGCGCAGGTGCGGCGCGCCCTCGAGCGTCATGGCGCCGCAGCAGTACGTGTTCGCGGCGTCGATGTCGTCCCTGGAGAAACCCAGCGCGGCCAACATGTCGAAGGAGGGGTCGCCGAGCCGCCCGGCGTCGAGCCCCAGGGTCCCGGAGCAGAACCGCTCGCCGAGCGTCCACTTGTTGAAGACGAACTTGATGTCGAAGGCGCCGGCGAGCGCGCTCTCGACCGTCTCGAGAATCTCATCCGTGAAACCCTTGGCGGCCAGGGCGTCGTGGTTCACGCCGGGCGCGTCCCCGAGCGTGCCGCGGCCGACCGCGTACGAGACGATCTCCTCGATCTGGGGCGGGCCGTAACCCAGGGTGCGGAGCGCCACGGGCACGGTGCGGTTGATGATCTTGAAATAGCCGCCGCCGGCGAGCTTCTTGAACTTCACCAACGCGAAATCGGGCTCGATCCCCGTGGTGTCGCAATCCATGACCAGACCGATCGTGCCGGTGGGCGCGATGACGGTCGCCTGGGCGTTGCGGTAGCCGCATCTCTCGCCCAGTTCGACCGCGCGGTCCCAGGCCCGGACCGCGGCCTCGCCCATGGCGGGGTCTGGCAGCGCGTCGTGGTCGATCGCCACCGGCATCACCGACAGGCCCTCGTAGTTGTCCTGCCCTCCGATCGCGGCCTGGCGATGGTTGCGCATGACGCGAAGCATCGCGTCGCGGTTCTCCCCGAAACGCGGGAAAGCGCCCAGCTCGCTCGCGATCTCGGCGCTGGTGGCGTAGGCCGCGCCGGTCATGATGGCGCTGATCGCGCCGCAGATCGCGCGGCCCTCGGCGGAATCGTAGGGGTGGCCCGCGGCCATCAGGAGTCCGCCGAGATTGGCGAAGCCCAGGCCCAGGGTGCGGAAATCGTAGGAGCGCTGGGCGATCTCCCTGGACGGGAACTGGGCCATGGCCACGGAGATCTCGAGCGCCAGCGTCCAGAGCCGCACGGCGTGCTCGAACGACGGGATGTCGAAACGGCCGTCCCCGGCGCGGAACTTCAGCAGGTTGAGCGAGGCCAGATTGCACGCCGTGTCGTCGAGGAACATGTATTCCGAGCACGGGTTCGAGGCGTTGATGCGGCCGGAGTTCGGGCAGGTGTGCCACTCGTTGATGGTGGTGTCGTACTGGATGCCGGGATCGGCCGAGGCCCATGCGGCATAGGCGATCCGGTTCCACAGGTCGCGGGCCCCGAGCGACTTCGAGACCTTGCCGTCGGTCCGGTGGATGAGCCGCCATTCGCCATTCTTCTCGACCGCGGCGAGGAACTCGTTCGTCACGCGCACCGTGTTGTTGGCGTTCTGGCCCGAGACCGTGCGGTAGGCGTCGGAATCCCAGTCGGTGTCGAAGGTCGGGAAGGAGATGCCGGTGAAGCCTTCCCTGGCGAGCTGCAGCACGCGCTGGATGTAGGCCTCGGGCACCATGGCGCGGCGGGCGAGAAGGACCGCCTTCCCGAGCGCGCCGTTGGTCCTGGGGTCGAAGCGCTCGCGCTCGTGCCGGTCGCCCTCGTGGCAGGCTTCCATCACCTCGTTGAGGTGCTTCTCGCAGAGCCTGGAGCCCGCGACGAGCGCGGCGACCTTCTGCTCCTCGAGCATCTTCCAGGAGATGAAGTTCTCGACATCGGGATGATCGATGTCGACCACGACCATCTTGGCGGCGCGACGGGTGGTGCCGCCCGACTTGATCGAGCCCGCGGCCCGGTCGCCGACCTTGAGGAAGCTCATCAGGCCGGACGACTTGCCGCCGCCCGAGAGCGCCTCGCCCTCGCCCCGCAGCCGGGAGAAGTTGGATCCGGTGCCCGAGCCGTACTTGAACAGGCGCGCCTCGCGCACCCAGAGATCCATGATGCCCTTCTCGTTCACGAGATCGTCGTCGACGCTCTGGATGAAGCAGGCGTGCGGTTGGGGATGCTCGTAGGCGTTGGTCGAGCGGGTCAGCCCGCCGGTCTCGTGATCGACGTAGTGGTGGCCCTGGGCGGGGCCCGCCACGCCGTAGGCCCAATGAAGGCCCGTGTTGAACCACTGCGGCGAATTGGGCGCGCCGGCCTGGGAGGCCAGCATGTGGCGCATCTCGTCGTAGAACGCGCGGGCGTCCGCCTCCCGGTCGAAATAGCCGCCCTTCCAGCCCCAGTAGGCCCAGGTGCCCGCGAGGCGGTCGAACACCTGACGGCTGTCGCGCTCGCCTGTCGTCCCGGCGCCCTCGGCGGCCTCGCGGCGCCACAGCCATCGCGGAACGTTCTCTTCCCCGACGGAGACCCGCTCCAGGGGGACGCCGGCCCTGCGGAAGTACTTCTGCGCGATCACGTCGCAGGCGACCTGCGACCAGGACGCCGGAACGTCGATATCCTCCTGCCGGAACACCACCGAACCGTCGGGATTGCGGATCTCGCTCGTCGCCTTGCGAAACTCGATGCCGTCGTAGGCGTCCCGCCCCTCGGCGGTGAAAAAACGCGCGATCCGCATAGCCCCCTGAACCCCATCTCGCTTCCAACGGTCCCGAACCCGAGCCGCTCGCGTCTCGACCCGGAGAGCGGTGGGGAATCGGTTCCGCCCCGAAAGGGGCCACGAAGCTCCCAGATATCGCGTTCGACGCCGACCCAACCCGCTACTGGTTGCGATCGTGACGACCGGTGGGTCGGGGTGTCAAGCAGATTTTGTGGGGGCGCTGCCCACCCATACAAGATGATGTGTCCCCGTAACAGTTTCATAACGTTCGGCCCGGTTCGGGGACCGGTTGTGGATGGAAGGGAGAAAGGCCAGTCTCATGAGGGAGTTAGGAAGCATCGATGCGGGGTTTCGTTCGCCCGGGGAAGCCGGCGGGACCTTTGTCGCCGGGCGGCTTGCGCGGCCTCGACTCGGCCCCGCCGCGACCTGTAGAAGGGCCGGAACCTCCGTTCCGATGACGGGCCTCCACCGCGTCGGGGCTGGACGTCCCGGCCGGCGCGGCGGCAGTATGCGCCACCGATTCTGACGCAACGACCGCGCGGGTGACCATGGCGACGCTCGGGACCAGGCTCTACACTTGGCTGAGGGGCGAATCCGTCGGCGAGGACGAGTTCGGCAACCGCTATTACCGGGACAGGGGCGTGGCCGAGGGCCGCCGCCGCCGGCGCTGGGTGCTCTACAAGGGCAGGCCGGAGGCCTCGAAGGTCCCCCCGGATTGGCGCGCCTGGCTCCACCGCACGATCGACGAGCCGCCGAGCTGGAGCCCGCTGCCCGCCAAGGACTGGGAGAAGCCCCATCTGCCCAACCTGACCGGCACCAGGGCGGCCTATCTGCCCCGCGGTCACGTCCTGCGGGGCGGCGAGCGCGCCGTGGCGACGGGCGATTACGAGGCGTGGCGGCCCGACGGCTGAGCGGAGTGGCGATGGGAACGAGATCACTCGAGACGCTGGTGGGCGCGGCCGTCCTGGTCGTGGCCGCGTTTTTCTTCGTCTTCGCTTACGAGACGGCCGATGTCGCCGACATCGCGGGTTATTCCGTGCAGGCGGAGTTCAACTCCGTCGGCGGGCTCGAGACCGGCGATGACGTCCGGATCGCCGGGATCAAGGTCGGAACGGTGACGGCCCTGGAGCTCGATCCCGAGTGGTACGTGGCCCTGGTCACGATGACGATCGACCCCGACATCTCCCTTTCGAAGGACTCGTTCGTCACCGTTTCCACGGAAAACCTCCTGGGAGGAAGCTACATCTCCATCCGTCCGGGCGGCGGCGAGGAAGCGGGCGAGGGGTATGTGTTCACCCGGACGCAAGGCTCCATCGATCTGATGGAGGTCATCTCGCGCTGGCTCTTCGGCGGGGCCGCCGGACAGTGACCGCCGCGGGGCCTTGAGAATGCCGCAAAGCGACGGCACATAGGCCCCATGAGCGATCGAGCCTCCTATCTGCCGGATGTCTGGCTCGGACCCGACGGCGAGCCGGTCTCCTGCATCGACAAGCTGAACCTGCTCCAGGAAAACCTCGAGGAGCTGCGCGAGATGGCGCAGGAGGCCTTGGAGGACGCCGTCGTCATGGGCTGCGACGAGGTCCAGGCCCGCAAGGCGCTGAGCGATCTGGTCGCCTCGCTGGGCAAGCCCTTCGCGTGATCCGCGTTCCAACCTTCGCGCTTGCCCTTCTGCTCGCGCCCGGCCTCTGCGCGGCGCAGCAGACCTTCGAGCCCCACGCCTTCGCCGTGCTCGGCGGGATGGACAAGGTCACGGGCCGCATCTCGACCTTCGATCTGCCGGTCGGGGTGACGGGCGCTTTCGGCGCCCTCGAGGTCACGCCCAGGACCTGCCGGAAGACCCCGCCGCACGAGACGCCCGAGAGCGCCGCGTTCCTGCAGATCCGGGACTACCTGTCGGGCGAGGGCGTCACCGTGTTCTCGGGCTGGATGTTCGCCTCGACGCCGGGCGTCTCGGCGCTCGAGCATCCAGTCTACGACATCTGGGTCATCGACTGCACGAACTCGGTCTCGCCGCCCTCGGGCAGCGAGTAGAAGTCCGCTTCCGCCGCCAGCGCCTCGGCCAGGAGGCCGCGGTAGGCCGCGCGCGGGATCTCGGCCGCGCCGAAGCGGCTCAGGTGGCCGGTGACGAACTGGATGTCGAGAAGCCTGAAACGCCCGAGGATCAGGCGCGCCACCAAGTGGACCAGCGCGACCTTGCTGGCGTCGGCCGCGCGCGAGAACATGCTCTCGCCGAAGAAGGCCCCGGCGAGCCTCACGCCGTAGAGGCCGCCGACGAGCCGGCCGTCGGCCCAGCACTCCACGCTGTGGGCGTGGCCGACCCGATGGAGCCGCGTGTAGGCCCGTTCGATCCCGCGGTTGATCCAGGTGTTCTCGCGGCCCGGCGAGGCCCGCGCGCAGGCCGCGACCACGTCCGGAAACGCCCGGTCGACCGTCACGGCGAACGGAGCCCGCTTCAGGGTCTTCCTCAGGCTGCGGGGGATGTGAAAGCCGTCCAGGGGAACGATCCCCCGGAGATCCGGATCGACCCAGAATATCTTGGCCGCGTTCCGGCTGTCGGCCATGGGAAATACCCCAATGGCATAGGCCCTCAGGAGCAGATCGGGCGTCAGCTCCGTCATTGCCGCTCAGTCTCCCGCGTCGAGCAACCTCTCGAGCCACGTCACGTCGTAGTCGCCATTGGCGAAGTCCCGGTTGGCGATGAGCGCCTGATGGAGCGGGATGGTGGTGTCGATGCCGTCGATCACGAACTCCTCGAGCGCCCGGCGCAGGCGCATCATGCATTCGTTGCGGTTCCTGCCGTGCACGACCAGCTTGGCGATCAGGCTGTCGTAGCAGGGCGGCACGTCGTAGCCGGCGTAGAGCGCGGAATCGACCCGCACGCTCATGCCGCCCGGCGCGTGGTAGGCGCCGACGCGACCCGGAGAGGGCGAGAACGTCGTCGGGTTCTCGGCGGCGACGCGGCACTCGATGGCGTGCCCGTTGAACGCGACGTCCGCCTGGCCGAACGACAGCGGCGCTCCGGTGGCCAGCCGTATCTGCTCGCGCACGAGATCGATCCCCGTGGTCATTTCGGTGACGGGATGCTCGACCTGCAGGCGCGTGTTCATCTCGATGAAGTAGAACTCGCCGTCCTCGTAGAGGAACTCGACCGTGCCGACGTTGCTGTAGCCGAGCCTCTTCACGGCGTCGGCCACCCGGCTCCCGATCTCGGCGCGCTGGCCGGCGTTGAGCGCGGGGCTCGGCGCCTCCTCGACCACCTTCTGGCGGCGCCGCTGGACGGAGCAGTCGCGTTCCCCCAGATGGACCGCGTGACCGTGCGCGTCGCCCGCCGTCTGGATCTCGATGTGGCGCGGCCGCTCGAGGAACTTCTCGACATAGAGCGAGCCGTCGCCGAATCCGGCCTCGGCCTCCCTCCGCGCGCGGGTGAAGGCGTCCCGGATCCCGGCCTCGTCGCGCGCCAGGGCGATGCCGCGCCCACCGCCGCCCGCCGCCGCCTTGAGCAGCACGGGATATCCGACCTCCCGGGCGACGGCCCCGGCCTCGCCGGCGTCCGGGACCTCGCCGTCGGAACCCGGCACGACGGGAAGGCCCAGTTCGCGCGCCTTGCCGCGGGCCGCGAGCTTGTCGCCCATCAGGCGGATGTGCTCGCTCCTCGGCCCGATGAAGGCGACGCCGTGCTCCTCGACGATCTCGGCGAAGCGGGCGTTTTCCGAGAGGAAGCCGTAGCCCGGATGGATCGCCTCGGCGCCGGTGATCTCGGCGGCCGAGACGATCGCGGGAATGTTGAGATAGCTTTCGCGGGCCGGCGCGGGGCCGATGCAGACGCTCTCGTCGGCCAGCCGGACGTGCATGGCGTTGGCGTCGGCCTCGGAATGGACCGCCACGGTGCGGATGCCCATCTCGCGGCAGGCGCGGTGGATCCGCAGCGCGATCTCGCCCCGGTTCGCGATGAGCACCTTGTCGAACATGACCGGCTAGTCGATCACCATGAGAACCTGACCGAACTCGACCGGGCCGCCGCTCTCCACCAGCACGCGCGCCACCGCGCCGTCGCGGGGCGCGCGGATCGGGTTCATCACTTTCATGGCTTCGATGATGAGCAGCGTATCGCCCTCGCTCACCGCGTCTCCGACCTTCACGAACGGTGGGGAGCCGGGCTCCGGCGAGAGGTAGACCGTGCCCACCATGGGCGACGCGACCGCGCCGGGATGGCCGACGTCGGCCGGCCCGGACGCCGCCGGCGTTTCGGGCGCCGGCGCGGGGATCGAAGCGGTGGCCGCGCCCCTGCGGACGACGCGCAGCCTGCGGCCCGAATCCTCGACTTCGATCTCGACGAGACCGGTCTCGTCGAGCAGCCCGGCGAGCTCGCGGATGGCGTCGGCGTCGATGGGAAGCTTCCCGCCGCTCATCGGGACGGACGCTCCAGGAGGTCGTGGACGGCGTCGAGCGCCAGGACGTAGCCGTGGCCGCCGAAGCCGCATATGGACCCTTGCGCGGCCTGGGCCACGTAGGACCGGCGACGGAACGCCGCCCGCCGGTGGATGTTGGAGAGATGGACCTCGACGACGACGCCATCGAAGGCGTCGAGCGCGTCGAGCAGGGCGACGGAGGTGTGGGTCAACCCGCCGGCGTTGACGATCACGGCCGCCGCCTTGCCGCGGGCGTCGTGGACGGCGTCGATCAACGCGCCCTCGTGGTTGCTCTGGCGGAAGTCGATCTCCAGGTCCAGGGCCAGGGCGCGCTCGCGCGCCCTGGCCTCGATGTCGCCCAGCGTCTCGTGGCCGTAGATCTCCGGCCGCCGCTCGCCGAGCAGGTTGAGATTCGGACCGTTGAGGATGAAGACCGTGGCGGCCATGGCGATGGTCCCGTGGCAACGGATGGCGGCCACCCGTCCGGTGCGGCGGTTATAGCATGGGCCCCCGGGCAGGCAACGCGGCCCGTCAGTCGCCGATCGCGGCGTCGGACGCGGCGAGGATGTCCTCGGCCAGGAACCACTCGGGCGAACCCCGGTCGAGGCCCTGAACCGCGCGGTCGGCATACGCGCGCGCGGCGGCGAACTCGCCGCGCAGGTAGTGCATCTGCGCGCACGAAACGTCGGATTGCGGAAACATTTCCAGCTTTCCGTAGGCTTGACCGAGAAGATTCCACGTGGGCGGATAGTTGGCCTCGTGGCGGCGGGCGGCATCGAGGAGGCCGACCGCCTCGCGCCACCCCTCGGGATCGCCGAGCTGCAGGAGGACCTGGGAGAGCGCGATCAGGAGAAGCGGCTCGTCGGGCGCGAGGGCGACCGCCTCGCGGTAGGACGGGAGCGACTCCGCGATCCGTCCGGTCTCGTAGAGCATCTGACCGCGCAACTCGTGAAAATAGGGATTGTCCGGTTCCTCGGCGATCAGGCCGTCGGCCAGCTCCAGCGCCTCGGCCATCAGGCGCTCCCGGTACTTCGCGATGGCCCAGGCGTAGCGCGCGTGGATGCTCTCGTCCGGGTCCGGATACCTGAGATACGTGTCGCGGGGGAGTTTCAGGAAGCCGAAGATCTTCGCGACCATTCGCTTCTGCCGGTCGACCAGCTCGGGGTCGGCCGCCATTCCGGAGAACCCGGACTCCGCGATGTGAGCCTCAATGGCCGGAACGCGGTCGTCCGTCAGGGGGTGCGTCAGGAAGTAGGGGATCTCCCCGCCATAGTCGGGCTCGAGCTCCCGCAACGTGACCATGAGGTCGCGCAGCCCCTCGGCCGACTGCCCGGTCTCGTCGAGCAGCCGCAGGGCGGCTTGGTCAGCGGCCGATTCCTGAGTCCGCGAATAGCCGAGGAAGCCGCGCTCGGCGATCTGGCTGCCGGCCGCGGCGACGCCGAAGCCGGCCTCGCCCCCGCCCGCGATCGCCACGCCCAGGCCCAGAACGGTCGAGAGCAGCACCATGGCCGAGGCGTTCTCGAAGGCGCCGCTCACGCGGGTCAGATGGCCGGCGGCGAGATGGCCGGTCTCGTGGGCGATGGCGCCGACCAGCAGGCCCGGATCCTCGCTCGCGATCATCAGCCCGCTGAAGAGGAACAGGTGCCGACCGTTCGCGACGAAGGCGTTGAGCACGTCACGATCGACCAGATGGATCTCGATGCCGTCGGGGTCGAGCCCCGCCGCCTCGAACAGTGGCGTGGCGTAGAGCCGGATGGTATCTTCGATCTCGGCGTCGCGGAACAGCGACAGTTGTCCGCCGGACTGGGCCTCGGCAGGCGCCGTCCACGGGCCGCCGATTCCGGACACCAGGCACAGGATCACCGGAAGGCCGATGAGGAGCGTCTTCAAGCGGAACGGCGTGTCGTTGGGGCGCATGGCGGGCCATTGTGCGGTCGTCGCGGCCCTGGCCGCAATCCTGTCGGCCTGCTCCCCCTTCGGCGAGGACGCCACGCGGGGCGCGCCGATCTCGGAGGGCTTCTTCGGCGGCGTGGCGGGCGACGATCCGCGTTCGGTTCTCGCGGCGCGCGGGGCGCTGGCCCGCGGCGGCGCGGCGGCCGACGCGGCGGTGGCGTATTTCTTCATGGCGTCGGTCGGCTACCCCTCGACCTCGTCGCTCGCGGCGGGCGGCGTCTGCATGAACTACGATGAAGGCGACAACGAGGCGAAGCTCCTCGACTTCCGCGGCGCGCCGCTCGCGGCGGCCGACGCCGTCGCGGGCCGGTCCACCGCCGTGCCCGGCGCGGTGAGGGGGCTCTTCCTGCTCCATGCCGAAACGGGCGTCCTGGCCTGGCAGGACCTGGTGTCGCCGGCCGAACGCGCCGCGCGCTTCGGTATTCCGGTCTCGCGCGCGTTGGCGCGCGACCTCGCGCTCGCGGGCGACGCCCTGATCGAGGATCCCGAGGCGCGCAAGATCTTCGCCCGCCCGGACGGAGGCGTGCTGGGCGAGGGCGATACGCTGATCCAGCTCGATCTCGCGGGCGTCCTTTCCTTCATCCGCACCCGCGGCGCGGGCGATTTCTACGTCGGCCATACCGCCCGCCGGTTCTCCCAGGCCGTACGGGCCATCGGGATCCCGCTCGCCTTCGAGGACATGCGCGGCTACGCGCCCGCGTGGCGGGACACCTACCGGGACAGCGTCGAGCACGGCATCGTGGGCGCGGAGGCGACGATCCACGCGCCGGGACCCGGCTTCGATTCGGGTTCGTCCGCGCTCGCGGCGTTCGGGATGCTGCGCGACGGCGGCCTCGTCGGGGCGATGGCCGACGGGTCGGCCGACCATCTCGCGGCCGAGGTCGCCCTGCGCGCGGCCGTGGCGCGCGCCCTGCGTCCGGGCGCGGCGCCCGATCCCGAGTTCGGTGGCGTCCTGATGGCGGACTACGCGCCGTCCCGCGCGACGCCTCTCGCGGCTCTCCCGGCGGCGCCCGAGGCGCTGGCGGAGAACCCGGCGACGTCGAGCGTCGTGGCGGTCGACGCCTTCGGCAACGCCGTGGCCTGCGTGTTCACCATGAACCGCCTGTTCGGCAACGGCCGCGTCGCGCCGGGCGCCGGCGTGCTGCTGTCGCAAGCGCCGGGCGGCGCCCGGGGCGACGGGCTCTCGCTCTTGCCGGTCATCGTCGTCAACGAGGCGGCGCGCGAGGTGATCTTCGCGGGCGCGGTCTCGGGCGGCGCGGTCTCGGCGCCGGTCATGGCGAGGGCGATGGCCGAGTTGACCGAGGCCGGCGCCGCGCTCCAGGACGCCATCGACCGGCCGCGCGTCTTCCATCCCGGCGAACCCGATGTCGTCGTCGTCGAGCAGGCCGCCGGCGACGCCGTGACGGCCGGCCTCGCCGAGCGCGGCCACGAGGTGCGGGTCGCGCCGGAGCTCGGGCGGATCAACGCGGTGTTCTGCCCGGAGGGCCTGCGCAACGGCTCGGAGAGCTGCGCGGTGGCGACCGACCCGCGCGCCTTCGGCCTCGCGGTCGGCGGCTAGGCCGCCGGGGACCGAGTCGCGGACGGCCATGGCGCTCAAGGTGTCGCGGCGCGGCCGTGTGCCGCCCTTTCTCGTCATGGAGGTCATGCGGGCGACCGCCGACCGCATCGCCGCGGGCCGCGAGGTGCTTCATCTCGAGGTCGGGCAGCCGGGCACGCCCGCGCCGCGGGGCGTGAGGGAGGCGGCCAAGCGCGCGATCGACAGCGAGCGGCTGGGCTACACCGTCGCGCTGGGCGTCTCCCCCCTGCGCGAGGCGATCGCGGGCCACTACGCCGACGCCTACGGCGTCCGCGTGCCCGCGGAGCGGATCGTCGTCACCACCGGGTCGTCGGCCGGCTTCCTGCTGTCGTTTCTCGCCTGCTTCGAGCCCGGCGACCGGGTCGCGGTCGCCGAGCCCGGCTATCCCTGCTACCGCAACATCCTGCGGGCGCTGGACCTGGAACCGGTCGCCCTGCCGGTCGACCGCGACACGCGCTATCAGCCGACGGTCGCGACGATCGAGGCGCTCGACGCGCCGGTCGAGGGCCTGATCGTCGCGAGCCCCTCGAACCCGACCGGAACCATGGTGTCCGCCGCCGACCTCGCGGCGCTCGCGGCCTGCTGCCGGTCGCGCGGCGTCCGGCTGATCTCCGACGAGATCTACCACGGCATCGGGTTCGGCATGGACGCCGCGACGGCCGCGGCCATCGACCCGGAAGCCGTCGTCATCAACAGCTTCTCGAAGTACTTCTCGATGACCGGCTGGCGCATCGGCTGGATGGTGGCGCCCGAGACCCTCCTGAAACCGATCGAGCGGCTGGCGCAGAACATGTTCATCTCGCCGCCGACGCTGTCGCAGTACGCCGCCGTGGCGGCCTTCGATTGCCACGAGGAGCTCCGGAGCAACGTCGCGGTCTACGCGGCCAACCGCGACCTCCTCCTCGAGGAGCTTCCGAAGGCGGGCCTGACGCGGCTCAGCCACGCCGACGGCGCGTTCTACATCTACGCCGACATCGCGGACCTGACCGGGGACAGCGACGCGTTCTGCCGCGCGCTCCTCGACGACACCGGCGTCGCGCTCACGCCGGGTCTCGACTTCGATCCCGTGCGCGGCGCCCGCTCCCTGAGAATCTCGTTCTCGGGCCCGACCGACGACATGGTCGAAGCCGCCCGCCGCATGGGCGTCTGGCTCGCCGGACGCTGACGCGGTCCGCGCCCGGTCCGTGGCGTTTCCGTCTTCGACGGACTCGCCATGGCCCACTCGATCGCTCGCGGCGGCTCTTCGATACGCGGCCTTCGGCGGCGCCTCGGCGCGGGGGGAGTGTTGGGCGCGGAACGAGAAATCCTCGTTCCGAGCGGGTCCGAAGGACCGTATCGAGGGACGGAGCCGCTTCAGCGCGGGTCGACGATCTTCTGCCACCACCCCCGGCGCGGCGGCGGGGTTTCGCCGGCCTGGGCCGCGTCCGCGCCGACCACCGTCGTCGTCACGCCGGCGGCGGTTTCCTCCCGTTCGGGCTCCGGCCCGCCGTCGGCGGAGGACTCTTCGCCAGCCGTCTCCCGGACCGCGGCGGGCTCGCCGCCATCGCGGAGCGCTTCGTCCGCCGTTTCCGCGGGCGGCGGCTCGGCGTCGGCCGTCCGCTCGTCCTTCCCGGCCCGCCGTCGGCGGCGGGGCTTCGGCGCGTCCTCGGCTCCACCGCCGGCGTCCGCCGCGCTTTCGCCGGTCCCGGCCTCCGCGGCCTGCTCGTCGTTCTCGCCACGCTCGCGCGCGCGCCGGCCGCCGCGTTTGCCGCGCCGGCGGCGCTTCCGCTCGCCGTCCTCGCTGTCGCCGTCGACGCGGGCGCCGTCGTTGTCCGCGCCCGCTTTCTCAGCCGCCCCGGCCGCGTCGTCGTCGCGGTCCCTGCGTCCGCGCCGGCGGCGCTTGCGCCGCCGTCCGCCGTCCTCGTCGCCCTCGGACGCGCGCCGTCCGCCGTCCTCGTCGCCCTCGGACGCGCGCCGTTCGCCGTCCTGGCGTTCGTCGTGGGACGGCTCGCGTTCGTCGCGGGACGGCTCGCGTTCGTCGTCCTCGCCGACGCCGCGCGCGGCCGGCGCGACGACCTGCACCTCGTAGTCGGGCGCGACCAGGCCGTCGCCGCGCTCGACGACCACGGTCAGCCCGTGGCGTTCCTCGATCCCGATGAGCGCCTGCCGCTTCCGGTTCAGGAGGTAGAGCGCCACCTCCGTCGGCGCCAGGACGCGGACCGACGCCGCCCGGCCCTTGAGAGCCTCGTCCTCGATGCCGCGCAGGACATGCAGGACGGTCGATTCGGTCGAGCGCATGTGGCCCGAGCCCGCGCAGTGCGGACAAGGCGACGAGAGCGCCTCCTGCAGGCTGGGCCGCAGCCGCTGGCGCGACAACTCCAGCAGGCCGAAACCGCTGATGCGCCCGATCTGCGTGCGCGCCCGGTCGGCCTTCACCGCGTCCTTGAACTTGCGCTCGACGGCGCGCTCGTTGCGGTGCTCGTCCATGTCGATGAAGTCGATGACGATCAGGCCCGCGAGGTCGCGCAACCGGAGCTGGCGGGCGATCTCCTGGGCGGCCTCGACGTTGGTCTTCAGCGCGGTCTCCTCGATGTTCCGCTCCCTGGTGGAGCGGCCCGAGTTGACGTCGATAGCGACCAGCGCCTCGGTCGGGTCGATCACGATGTAGCCGCCGGATTTGAGCTGCACGACGGGGCTGTGCATGGCGTCGAGCTGGCGCTCCACCTCGTAGCGGTGGAACAGCGAGGTCCGGTCCCTGTAGGGCTTCACCCGAGCCGCGTGGCTCGGCATCAGGAACTTCATGTAGGCCTTCGCCGACCTGTAGCCTTCGTCGCCCTCGACCAGCACTTCGTCGATGTCCTTGGCGTAGAGGTCGCGGATGGCCCGCTTGATGATGTTGGCTTCCTCGTGGATCAGCGAGGGCGCGGTGGCCCGCAGCGTGTCCGACCGGATGTCCTCCCACTGTTTCAACAAGCTGTTGAAGTCACGCTTGATCTCGACCTTGGTGCGGCCTTGCCCAGCGGTGCGGACGATGAGGCCCATGCCCTGCGGCACCTCAAGGCCGGCGGCCACCTCCTTGAGACGGCGGCGCTGCGTGGCGTCCGCGATCTTGCGCGAGACGCCGCCCCCGCGCGGCGTGTTGGGCATCAGCACGCAGTAGCGGCCCGCGATCGACATGTAGGTCGTCAGCGCGGCGCCCTTGTTGCCGCGCTCTTCCTTGACGACCTGGACGAGCAGGATCTGACGGCGCTTGACGACCTCCTGAATGCGGTAGCCGCGCCTGAGGATGGCCGAATGCATGGCCGCCTCGGCGCGGTCGCCTTCGTCCTCGCCGTTGCGGCGACGCGAACGGCGATGGCGCGAACGGGACGCCGGACGGTCGCCCGGCGCCTCGGTCCGGGGCGGGGCCGCCGCGGGTTCCGGCCCGTCGGCGTCGCCGTCTTCCGGGGTTTCCCCGTCCACGGCGTCCTCGCCCGGCGTATCCGCGTCGTCGTCGTCCTCGTCCGGCGCCTCGACGGGATCCTCGTCGTCCTCGCGGTTCGCCTCCGCGACGAGGCGCGCCTGTTCGGCCGCGAGCTCCTCGCGGTCGGAGACCGGGAGCTGGAAGTAGTCGGGGTGGATCTCGCTGAAAGCGAGAAAGCCGTGACGATTGCCACCGTATTCGATGAAAGCCGCCTGGAGCGACGGCTCGACCCGGGTGACCTTGGCGAGGTAGATGTTGCCCTTGAGCTGGGATTTGACGGCGGATTCTACATCGAATTCCTGCAGTTCACGGCCGTCGGAGACGGCCACACGGGTCTCTTCCCGGTGGCCCGCGTCGATCAACATACGTTTGGTCATGGAACTTCCATCCGGCGCGGACAGCGTGCGCGGAGACGATGCGGTATCGCACCGGCGCTGTCGTGGTTGTGCGTGACTCCCGACCCGCTCCGTTCCCGGCCGCATCCGCGACGGATGCGGCGGCCGGCCGGCCGCTCCGCGGGGCGGCCGGGGTCCCGGTTGTGGCGCTGGGCAGTGCGGTCGGGAGGGTCACGTTGATCCTTTCTCGTGCGGCGCGCGCGCCGCCTCTTGTCGCGCGGCGCCATTCGTGATTCAATGGCGGCGCGTGAAAGCCATTACTTTCAAGGGCATAGAACCTGTCATGAAAGCAACAGCTCAACGACAGAGACATCATAGTATGCCCGTCACGGGCGCGGCAACCACCAGTTCGCCCCATGCGTTCCGAATTCTGGCGTTCCTGATGGCGGTTCTGGCCGCGAGTTCCACCGTTCCGGGTGGCTCGGCGAGCGCCGACGTGCTGGATATGGTGGGCGCCAGGGTCGGCGTCAATGCCGAAACCACGCGGTTCGTACTGGAACTGACCGAGGCGGTCGACTTCGAGGTCGTCACGCTCGGCAACCCGGATCGCGTCGTGGTCGATCTTTCGGCGGCGACCTTGAGCCTGCTCGCGGCGACCTCGAGCCTGCTCGACGAGGGACTCCGGTTCGAAAAGGGCATGATCGCCGGGCTCCGCCACAATCTCGAGGACGGGCGCTCGCGGATCGTGCTCGACACGACCGGACCGGCGCGGGTGCGCGCCGCTTTCCTGCTGGAGCCGCGGGACGGCCATCCCTACCGCCTCGTGCTGGATATCGAGCCGTGGCCCGTCGAAACAGTCCTGGAGGCGAGCCTCGCAGATTCGGCCACCGCGATCGACGCCATCGCCGGGAACCGCCCCCCGCTGCCCGCGTCCAAGCCCGAACGGACCAAGCGCGTCATCGTGCTCGACCCGGGCCACGGCGGCGTCGATCCGGGCGCGATCGGCACCAGCGGCGCCTACGAGAAAAGGATCGTGCTGACGGCGGCCAACGACCTGAAGCGCCTGCTCGAGGCGACCGGCGCCTACCGCGTGGTCCTGACGCGCGACCGCGACGAGTTCCTGCGCCTGGGCGAACGGGTCGAACTGGCGCGCGCCGCCGAAGCCGATCTCTTCATCTCGATCCACGCCGATTCCATCGACAACCCCGGCGTCCGGGGGGCGGGGGTCTACACGCTGTCGGAAACCGCGTCGGACGCCGAGGCGGCCGCGCTCGCGCGGAAAGAAAACAAGTCCGACCTGATCGCCGGAGTCGACCTCATCAATGTCGCCTACGATCCGGTGACCACCGACATCCTGATCGACCTCGTCCAGCGCCGGACGAAGAACGCGTCGTCCGAGTTCGCCCGGCTCCTGACCGCCGAACTGAACGCCGCGGTGACGCTTCGCGACAACGCCCACCGTTTCGCGGGCTTCCGCGTGCTGAAGGCGCCCGACGTGCCGTCGGTCCTGATCGAGATGGGCTTCCTGTCGAACGCGGCGGAGGAGCGCAACATGATGGACGCCGACTTCCGCGAGCGTTTCATGGGCGCGGTGGTCGAGGCGATCGACGACTTCTTCTCGGCGCGCCGGTCCTGATGGCCGCCGCGCGTCCCCCGGCGCGTCACGCCGCCGCCACAATGCTCTTCTAAAGCGCTTTCCGGCACGGGCTCCCGCCGCGGCGCCCGGCCGGAGACGAAGACACGACAAGGGGGCCGCCGTTGTCCGAGACACCGCGAGGCAAGCCCGGGAGAAAGCGGCGCCGGATCCTGCGCATCCTTCTCGCGCTGGTCGCGCTGGGGGTCCTCGGCGCGGTCGCGGCCGGCGGCGCGACGGTCTACGCCTTCTACCACTACGGCAAGGACCTGCCCGACCACCGCAGCCTCGTCGACTACGAACCGGCGGTGGCGACGCGAGTCTACGCCGGCGACGGCAGCCCGATGGCCGAGTTCGCCGTCGAGAATCGCGTGTTCGTGCCGATCGAGGCGATCCCGGACATCGTCAAGCAGGCGTTCATCGCGGTCGAGGACCAGAACTTCCACGAACACTGGGGGATCGACCCGATCGGCGTCGTCCGCGCGGCCATCGCCAACTTGGGCGGCGTGGGCGAGGGCAGGCGGCTGCAGGGCGCCTCGACCGTCACGCAACAGGTCGCCAAGAACTTCTTCCTGACCAACGAGGTCTCTTACGCCCGCAAGATCAAGGAAGCGATCCTGGCGCTCCGCATCGAGCATGCGCTCTCCAAGGACCGCATTCTCGAACTCTATCTCAACGAGATCTATCTGGGGTTCGGGTCCTACGGCGTGGCCGCCGCGGCGCTCAACTACTTCAACAAGCCGCTCGACGAGCTGACCCTGGAGGAGGTCGCGTATCTCGCGGCGCTGCCGAAGGCGCCCAACAACTATCATCCGATCAGGCGCGCCCGGGACGCCATCGAGCGGCGCAACTGGGTGATCGGCCGCATGGTCGAGGAGGGCTATGCCGGGGCGGCCGAGGCGCGCGCGGCCCGGTCGACGCCGCTGGGCGTCGATCTCTCGGGATCGCGGGAGCCGGTGGCCGCGGCCTACGCGACCGAGGAGATCCGCAGGGAGGTCGCCGACCGCTACGGCGGCGACGCGCTCTACGAGGGCGGGCTCTATATCCGTTCGACGATCGCCCCGGCGTTGCAGGACGCCGCCCGCCGCGCCCTGCGCGCCGGTCTGAGCGCCTACGACATGCGCCACGGCTGGCGCGGTCCGCTCGCCGCCATGACGCTCGATTCCGAATGGGCGGCCAGACTGGGCCGGATCCGCGTGGCGGCCGGTCTCGATCCCTGGCGCGCCGCGGTCGTGCGCGGCATGAACGACGATGCGGCCGTGATCGGCCTCGACGACGGCGGCGCCGGGATCGTCCTGGTCGAGGACATGGCCTGGGCGCGCGCCCGGCTCGAGAACGGCGGCCTCGGGCCTTCGGTCGCGCGGCCTTCGCAGGTGCTCTCGGTCGGCGATGTCGTCCTCGTCGAGCCGGTCGACCGGGACGGAGAACGGAACATCCCCGAAGGCCTGCCCGTCTATGCGCTGCGCCAGTTTCCCGAAGCCTCGGGCGGCATCGTCGCGATGGATCCCCACACCGGCCGCGTGCTCGCCATGGAGGGCGGGTTCAGCTTCGACGACAGCGAGTTCAACCGCGCGACCCAGGCGATGCGCCAGCCCGGCTCGGCGTTCAAGCCGTTCGTCTACATGGCCGCGCTCGATCACGGCTTCACGCCGGCCTCGCTCGTCGAGGACGCGCCGTTCGCGTTCAATCCCGGCGAGGGGCAGGACATCTGGAAACCGTCGAACTATACCGAGGAGTTCCACGGTCCGACGCCGTTGCGTGTCGGGATCGAGAGGTCCCGCAACCTCATGACGGTCAGGCTGGCCAACATCGTCGGACCCGACATCGTGGCCGGCTACGCCTCGGACTTCGGCGTGATCGACAAGGGGCTGCCGTTCTATCTGCCCATGGCGCTCGGCGCGGCGGAGACGACGCTGCTCGAGCTCACGGCGGCCTACGCCATGATCGTCAATGGCGGCAAGCGAATCGAACCGGCCCTGATCGAGCGGATCCAGGACCGCAACGGCTACACCATCTGGCGCCGCGACGAACGGGTTTGCGACGCCTGTTCCGCGGAGACCTGGAGCGAGGACCTCGGCGTGCCGCGGCTCCCCGATCCGCGCGAGCGGGTCGTCGACCCGCGGACAGCCTACCAGATGGTCCATATCCTGGAGGGTGTGGTGCGGCGCGGCACCGGCGCGCGCCTGCGCGAACTGGGCCGTCCGCTCGCGGGCAAGACGGGCACCACCAACGAGAATCGCGAAGCCTGGTTCGTGGGTTTCTCGCCCGACCTCGCCGTGGGCGTCTACGTCGGGTTCGACCGGCCCGAGAGCCTGGGCGAACGGGAGACCGGCGCATCGGTGGCGGTCCCGATCTGGAAGGCTTTCGTCGCCGAGGCCCTGGAGAACGAACCCGTCGTTCCGTTCCGCATCCCCCCCGGCATCCGCCTCGTCCGGATCGACGGCGACCGCGGGTTGCTGCCGGGGTCCGCGACAGGGCGCGTCATCGTCGAGGCGTTCCGCCCCGGCACGGAGCCGACCGAGACCGCCGACGGCGCCGCCGTCGCGTCCGACGACGCGATCGACGGCCTGGACGCGCCGATGTCCGGCATATACTGAAACGGCATCCGGCGCGGGCCGCGGGCCGTTTCAGTATATGCCGGACCGGAGGGACTCATGCGTTCCGACATCGCCGATCTCAAGAGCGCGATCGAAGCGGGCCTTCTCCTCATCCGGAGGCATCTTTGACTGGGACAACGCCGTCGCGCGGCTCGATGAGGTCGAGCGCCTCGCGCGGGGCCCCGATCTCTGGAACGACCCGGAGAAGGCCCAGGCCCTGATGCGCGAGCGCACGCGCCTTTCGGGCGCGGTCGACGGCGTGCGCGGTCTGGAGAGCCGGCTGTCCGACGGCGTCGGGATGGCCGAGCTGGCCGAGGCCGAAGGCGAGGAGGAACTCGTCGACGAGACCGTCGTCGCGTTGCGGGGGCTGGCGGCCGAGGTCGAGACGCGGCGGATCGAGAGCCTGCTTTCGGGAGAGGCCGACGGCAACGACTGCTATCTCGAAGTCCACGCCGGCGCCGGCGGCACCGAGAGCCAGGATTGGGCCCGGATGCTGCTGCGGATGTACACGCGCTGGGCCGAGCGCCGGGGCTTCGGGGTCGAGGCGCTCGACGAAAGCCCCGGCGAGGAAGCCGGGATCAAGTCGGCCGCGGTCAGGATTGGCGGGGCGGGCGCCTATGGCTGGGCCAAGACCGAGAGCGGCGTGCACCGTCTGGTGCGCATCTCGCCTTTCGACTCGCAGGCCCGGCGGCACACGAGCTTCGCGAGCGTCGGCGTCTCGCCCGTCGTCGACGACTCGATCGAGGTCGAGATCGAGGACAAGGATATCCGCGTCGACACCTACAGGGCCTCGGGCGCGGGCGGCCAGCACGTCAACAAGACCGACAGCGCGGTCCGCATGACCCACGTTCCCACGGGCATCGTCGTGCAGTGCCAGAACAACCGGTCCCAGCACCGCAACCGCGCCGAGGCCATGGCCATGCTGAGGTCGCGCCTCTACGAGCGGGAGCTCCGCATGCGCGAGGAACAGGCCGCCGCCGAGAACGCGGCCAAGGGCGAGATCGGCTGGGGCCGCCAGATCCGTTCCTACGTGTTGCAGCCCTATCGCATGGTGAAGGATTTGCGCACCGGCATGGAGACCAGCGACACCGAGACCGTGCTCGACGGCGATATCGACGATTTCATCGGCGCCGCCCTGGCCCACCGTATCGGCGGCGACGCGCCATAGCGCGTCCGTCCCCAACGGGCCGCTCGGAGTGAGGGAGGGGTTGGCCTCGGCCGAATGCAATCGCCCCGGGGGACGGCGAAGCGTCCGCTTGATCGCGGGCGGCGCGGGGGCCAGAGTGCGGGCATGGCGACGGAGCGCCGCGACTCGCAGGAGCACATCCTGCACCTGCTGAAGACCCGGGGTCCACTGACCGCGCAGGCCTTGGCCGATCGTCTCGACATCACGGCGATGGGCGTGCGCCAGCATCTGAAGCGTCTGGCCGCGGACGGCCTCGTGGACCATCGCGACGAGCGTTCGGGCGTCGGGCGGCCGGCGCGCCACTGGTCGCTCACCGCGCGCGGCGACGGCCGCTTTCCGGACAGCCACGCCGACCTCACCGTGTCGCTCCTGGAGAGCGTCAGGACGGTGTTCGGGGCGAAGGGCATGGACAAGCTGGTCGCCGCCCGCACGCGCGAGCAGACGGGGATCTACCGCGAGCGGCTCGACGGCCGGAAACCGATCGCGAAACGGCTCGCGGCGCTGGCCGAGCAGCGTACCGCCGAGGGCTATATGGCCGAGTGGCGCGAGGACGGCGACGGAACCTACCTGCTGATCGAGAACCACTGCCCGATCCACGCCGCGGCGCAGGTCTGCCGGGGCCTGTGCCGCTCGGAACTGGACGTGTTCCGCGACGTCCTCGGCGGGGACGTGACGGTCGAGAGGACCGACCACCGGCTCGCCGGCGCCCGCCGATGCGCCTACCGCGTCGCGCCGGCGCCCGACGCGTCGCGGGAGCGCCGGGGCCGTCCGGTGTGACGCGGGTCCGGCGCCGGTCGACGGACGGGCGTCAGGCCAGCGCCCGCGCCGCTTCGGTCACGGCCTCGGCATGGCCGGCGACCTTCACCTTGCGCCAGACCCGGACGACCTTGCCGCCGGCGGCCGACAGCGCGACCATGTTGTCGCGAAAGCCGCGGGCCTCCCTGGCGCAGCCGGGCGTGTCGTCCTTCGGATAGAAGCAGGGCACGACCGTCTTGCCCCCGAGCGAGGGCAGTCTCGGCGAGCCGCCGCCGCCGGCCGGAGCCTCGAAGTCGGGGGCCGCGTCGCCGGCCTGGGGTCCGTTCATCGCCGTTCTCCGTCTTCCCGGCCGGTCGCGCGGGCCGCGACCGTGCGTTCGAAAGCGGATTTTACCAGGGCCCGCGCCGCGTCCAAGCGAACGCACAGGGCCTCGAAGCCGTCGGCGCCCGACACGCGGACCATGAGATCGCGCAGCGGCCGCGCGAGATCGCCCTCCGCGGTCGGCCGGGCCATGGCGAGCCGGACCGCGGTCTGCACGTCGCGCATGAGCCGACCGGCCTCCGCCAGCGCCGCGGCTTCGCCGGCGTCCAGGAGCCGCGCCTCGGCAAGCGCCTCGAGCGCCGGTTCGGCGCGGCGCGACAGGAGCCCGGGGCGGTTCCGGGCGTGCGCGAGCTGGAGGTACTGGACGACGAAATCCAGATCGATCAGGCCGCCATCGGCGTACTTGACGTCGAACCGGTCGGACGCCGGATGCTCCCGGGCGATGCGCCGGCGCATGTCGACGACCGCGCCGGCCAGGCGGACGGGGTCCCGCGGCCGCGTCAGAACCTCCCCGATCGCGTGGCCGAGGCCCGCCGCCAGCGCCGGACCGCCGACCGCGACGCGCGCCTTGGTCAGCGCGAGGTGCTCCCATTGCCAGGCGTCGCTGCGCTGGTAGCGGACGAACCCCTCGACGTCGCAGGCCAGCGGACCGGCGTTGCCGGACGGGCGCAGACGCATGTCGATGTCGAACAGGCGGCCCGCGTTGGTGAGCGACGTCAGCGCCGTGACGATGCGCTGGCTCAGGCGGATGAAGTACTGGCTCGCGGCGAGCGGGCGCTCGCCGTCCGAGACCTCGGCTCCCCGGTCATGGCCATAGACGAAGACGACGTCGAGGTCCGATCCGAAGTTGAGCTCCCGCGCGCCGAACTTGCCGAGAGCCACGACGGCGATGTCGCCGCCCGCGACCCTCCCATGCCGTCGGGCGAACGCGCGGGCGACGCGGGGGATCGTCTGGCGCAGGACGGCGTCGGCCAGGTCGGTCAGGCCGCGGCTCGCCCGGCCGGCGCCGATGAGGCCCCTCAGAAGCTGCACGCCGAGCTGGAACTCCCGGTCGTGGAGCCAGCGCCGGAGCTCGTCGAGCACGGCTTCCTCGTGTCCCGCGCGGTCGAGCGACGCCGCGAGGTCGGCTTCGAGCGCGCTCACGGGCGGCAGCACGTCGAGGAAGTCGCGGCTGAGCACGTGGTCGAGCAGGATGGGCGCATGCGCCAGGCGTTCCGCGAGGCGCGGCGCCGTCCCCATGATCTCGGCGACGAGATCGAGCAGGTCGTGCTCGCCGTGGAAGAGGGAAAAGAGCTGAACGCCGGCCGGCAGGCGGTCGAGGAACTCGTGGAACCGCATCAGGGCCACGCCGGGATCGGTCGTCGCCGCGAAGGCGGCCAGGAGGCGCGGCATGAGCTCCGTCAGGAGCTCGCGCGCCCGCGCGCCGCGCATCGCGCGCACCCGCCCGTGGTGCCAGCCGCGGATCAATCCGGCGACCGAGACGGCGTCGGAGAATCCCATGCGCGTCAGCGTGTCCAGCGTGTCGGGGTCGTCCTCGTTGCCGGTGAAGACGAGATTGCCGGCGGCGCCTTCGCCCGCGCCGGATAGCGGGGGCGCATCCTCGAAGAGATCGGCGTAGCGGGCCTCGACGCGGCGGAACAGCGCGAGCATCGCGGCGGTCATCCGCTCCCGGTCCCGGTAGCCGAGAAAGGCGGCGATGCGGTCGAGCCCGTCCGTCGAGGGGGGCAGGGTGTGCGTCTGCGCGTCGTCGACCATCTGGAGCCGGTGTTCGATCCGCCGCAGTTCGCCATAGGCGTCCTCGAGTTCCGAAGCCGTCGCGGCGTCGATGCGTCCGGCCCGGGCCAGTGCTCTCAGGGCGTCGCACGTGGCGCGGCGGCGAAGGTCCGGCTCGCGGCCTCCGAAGATGAGCTGTTGGGTCTGGGCGAAGAACTCGATCTCCCGGATGCCGCCGCGGCCCAGCTTGACGTTGTGGCCGGGCACCGCGACTTCGCCGCCGCCCTTGTGGGCGTGGATCTGGCGTTTGATCGAATGGATGTCCTGGATGGCCGCGAAATCGAGATGGCGCCGCCAGACGAAGGGGCGCAGGCGCTCGAGAAAGGCCTCGCCGGCGGCGATGTCGCCGGCGACGGGCCGCGCCTTGATCAGCGCCGCGCGTTCCCAGTTCTGGCCCAGGCTCTCGTAGTACAGTTCGGCCGCGTCGACGGAGATGGCGAGCGGCGTCGCCGAAGGATCGGGACGGAGTCTCAGGTCGGTGCGCAGCACGTGGCCGTCCGCCGTCCGTTCCTCGAGCAGTTTGACGAACCTGCGCGTCAGCCTGACGCAGAGCGATTGCGCCCCGTCGCCGCCCACGCTCGGGAACCTCTCGCCGTCCCACAGGACGATCAGGTCGATATCGCTGGAATAGTTGAGCTCCCCGCCGCCGATCTTGCCGAGCCCCAGCACGATCACGCCCGACGCGGCCTGCGGGTCGTCCGGGTCGAGGCCGCCGAGCCGTCCGTCCGCCGCGGCCTGGCGCAGAACGTGGTCGAGGACGGCCCGGCAGGCGGCTTCGGCGAAGCGCGAGAGGGCCGTCGTCACCTCGCGCCACGTCCACAGGCCCGCGATATCGCTCAGCGCGACCGCGATGGCCGTTTCGGCCCTGGAGTTCCGGAGCCGGGCCATCAGGCCGCGTTCGTCCGACGGGCCGGCCAGCTTCCCGCAAGCCCCGGCCAGGCAGGCTTCCGGGCCGAGGGCCGCCCATCGGCCCACGACGCCGGGGCGCCGGGCGAGGCTCTGGGACAGGAACGGGCTGTTGCCGAAGACCGCATCGAGCAACGCGGAGCCGGTGGCGTCGGCGCTCAACTCATGCGATATCCCGTCATCGGCGGCGGCGAGCCAGCGCTCGCGCCGCACGACCGCGCGTTCGGTGTCGTAGGGCGGGGGCACAGACCGGATGGCGGCAAGCGTTGGAAAGGCCATGTCGAGAGCTGACGGTGCGGGCGGCACGGTGGTGAATCCGCCTCGCGGGGTCAAGCGGCGCCGGGCCGGCCGCCGGGTCTCGTGACACGCCGCGCGTCGAGGCTCCTGATCCATGCGCTGGGCGCGTCGCTCGGCGTGGCGACCGTCCTACTGGCCGCGCTCGCGTGGCGTCTGGCCCAGGGTCCGGTCGCGCTGGACAGCGTCACGCCCTACATCGAGGCCGCCGTCAACGACCGGGACTTCGGCTTCCGCATCCAGATCGACGAGGCCGAGCTGATCTGGGGCGATTGGCAGGAGACCTTCGAGATCAGGACGCTGGGCGTCCGCGTCCTCGACGACCGGGGCGTCCGGATCCTGGCCGCCCAGGAGGTCGTCCTGGAGATGGCGTTGCCGCCGCTGATCCGGGGAGAGATCCGGCCGCGCGGCGTCATGCTCGTCCGGCCCCGCATCGCGGCGACGCGCGGCCTCGATGGCGCCGTGCGGCTCGTCCCGGCGGCGGCGTTCGAGACCGGAGCCGGCGACGCGGCGGCGTTCGGCGGCGGGAATCTGGCGGACGGTCTCCTGTCGCTCGGCGACCGGCCGCCCTTCGACCGGCTGGTCCGTGTCGAGCTTCTCGGCGCGGACCTCCTGTTCGACGACCGTGTGTCGGGCCTTGTCTGGGACGCGACGGCGGCGACGGTCTCGCTCGCCCGCGTCGGGGACGATCTGGAGCTCGACGCGCGGATGCTGCTGAGAGCCGAGCGCCAGGTCTTCGACGCCGACATCGCGGCGCGCTATACGGCCGGGAGCGGGGAGGTGTCGGTCTCGTGCGGTCTCGCGGATTTCCTTCTCGGAGGGCTTCCCCGGCTGGCGCCCCGACTTCCCGACATGGCCGGCCTCGACATCCCGGTCGACGGCCGCCTCGAGCTCGTCTTCGACGACGGCCTCGAACTCCTCCGCGGCTCGTTCCATGTCGAGACCGACGGCGGGACGGTGGCGCTCGAGGATGTCTTCGAGGCGCCCCTCGATATCGGTCCGTCGCGGGCCCAAGGCTTCATACGGCCGGGATTCTCCGGGCTGGAGCTTGCCGATCTGGACCTCGGCGTCGGCGTCGAGCGCCTGCGCGGCCGCGTCGCGATCGATGGCTTCGGCCCCGATTCGCGCATCGAGGCGCGCATCGACATCGACGGCCTTCCGGTCGACGATCTGTCGCGCTACTGGCCGGTCGGCCTCGCTCCGAACGCGCGCGCCTGGGTCGTCGGCCGTATCTCGGACGGCGCGGTCGACCGCGCGTCGATCGCCTTCGCCGCTCCGGCGGCGGATCTGGTCTCGAACGACCCGCCGTCGGGCAGCGTCGTGATCGACCTCGACGTCTCGGACGCCTCGGTCGACTACCTGCCCGGCCTGCCGCCGGCGCGCGGCGTCGATGGCCGAGTCGCGATCGTGGACGACATGCTGCGGGTCGATACGAGCGGCGGCCGCATCGAGGCGCTGACCCTGGCGCGGGGCGTCGTCACGATGAGCCGGCTGGACGGCGCCGAAGGCATGCTGATCGGCGTCGAGCTTTCCGGTCCCATCGCGAACGCGCTCGACATCGCCGGTCGCGAGCCTCTCGCGCTTTCGGGCCGCGTGGGTCTCGATCCGGGCGCGGTCGACGGGCGGTTCGACGGCCGGCTCGATATCGTCCTGCCCCGATTGACCGGTCTGGAGGCGGACGAGGTCCTGTACCGCGTCGCCGCGGACGCGAACGGCGTCGCGCTCGCCGAAGGTCCCGGCGGATACCGGATCGACCGCGGCTCGGGGGTTCTGTCTCTCGACGCGGGCCGGGTGCTCATGGAGGGCGATATCCGGCTCAACGGCGTGCCTTTCGCGGCCTCCTACCGCCAGGACCTCGCGCCGGGGACCGGCCGCGTGGCGAGCCTGCGGGGCGCCGTGGACGACGCGGGCCGCGCCGCGCTGGGCTTCGCCGATCCGGTCGACATGACCGGGCCGGTCGACATCGTCCTCGACATGAGCCAGGCCGCCGACGGGACGGCGACCTGGAACGTCGTGGCCGATCTGACGCGGATCGCCGCCGACCTTCCCATCGCCGGCGTCGGCAAGGCGGCCGGCGAGCCCGGTCGCGCCGCCGTCAGGCTGGTCGACGACGGCGGGGCGGAGCTGTCGGTCGAGGCCGTGGAGCTCGACGTCGGCGAGATCTCGGTTCGCGGCGTCGGCGCGGTGCGGTCCGGCGACATGAGCCTCGCCCGCCTCGATCTCGGCCGGCTGCGTTTCGGCCGCAACGACGTCGCGGGCGTCCTGTCCGTGGGCGAGGACGGCGTCCTCGACATCGCGCTGGCGGGCGGGACCGTCGATCTGGAGCCGGTCCTGGACCGGATCGTCGGGGCCGCGGGCTCCCAACTGCCTCCGTTCCGGGTGCGGGGCCGGATCGACCGGCTCTGGATCACCGACGACGATTCGGCGCGGGACGTGCGGATCGACGGCCTCCACATCGACGGCTACTGGGAGTCGCTCGCGGTCGCCGGCGCGACCGGGAACGCCTCGCCCGTCTCGGTCGCTATCTGGCGCTCTTCCGAGGACCAGCGGCGTTTCGAATACAACGCGGATGACGCGGGCGCAGCGCTCCGGCTCTTCGGTTTGCTCGACAACGTCAGCGGCGGGACCCTGCGGATGCGGGCCCGGATCGACGACGGCGACCCCGAACGGCCGGTCGCCGGGGCGATCGGGCTGGAGGACTTCGTCGTCAGGGACGCGCCGGTCCTCACGCGGATCCTCTCGCTCGCATCGTTCCCGGCGCTCGTCAACGCGCTGACCGGCGACGGGCTGGCGTTCAACGGCGCGCTGATTCCGTTCCGCAAGACCGGAAACCGGGTCGCGTTCCAGGACGCCCGCCTGTACGGTCCGGGCCTCGGCGTCACGTTCCGGGGCCGCGCGGACCTCGACGCCGGCCTGCTCGACCTCGACGGCACGATCGTGCCGGCTTACCTGCTGAACACCGTCATCGGCGAGCTTCCGCTGATCGGCGACATCCTCACGGGCGCGGAAGAGGGCGGCGGCGTCTTCGCCTTCACCTTCGGTGTCGAGGGTCCGCTGGACGGCCCGGAGATCGCGGTCAACCCCTTGTCGGTGCTCGCGCCGGGCTTTCTGCGGAACCTCTTCACCGCGCCGACGGACGACGAGGTGGAAGGGTTCTTGCGGGGAACGGGCAGGTCCGAGGGCGGCCAGTGACGCCGCTCAGGGCGCCCGCAGCAGAACGTGCCGTTTCTTGCCCGCCGAGAGCCTGACGCCGCCGTCGGCGTCGAGATCGGCCGTCGTCACCTTGTGGAACTCGTCGGAGACCGGGACGCCGTTGACGCGCGCGCCGCCGCCCCTGATGAGCCGCCGGGCCTCGGCGTTCGACGGAGCGAGGCCGGCCTCGCGCAGGGCCTCGAACAGAAGCAGCCCCTCGCCGAGGCGCGACCTCGCGACCGCGACCGACGGCAGGCCGTCGGCCGCGCCGCCCTCCTCGAATGTCCGGCGCGCCGTTTCGGCCGCCGCCTCCGCCGCCTCCGGGCCGTGGAGGAGCGCCGTCGCCTCGTTGGCCAGCACCTTCTTGGCCTCGTTGACCTCGGCCCCCTCGAGCGCCTCCAGCCGGGCGGTCTCGTCGAGCGGCAGATCGGTGAAGAGGCGCAGGAAACGCCCGACATCGCCATCCTCGGTGTTGCGCCAGAACTGCCAGTAGTCCCAGGGCGAGCACATCCCGGGGTCGAGCCATACGGCGCCCTCGGCCGTCTTGCCCATCTTCGCGCCCGAAGCCGTGGCGATGAGCGGCGTGGTGAGCCCGAAGAGCCGGGCGCCGGCGACGCGCCGGCCGAGCTCCACGCCGTTGACGATGTTGCCCCACTGGTCCGAGCCGCCCATCTGCAACGTGCAGCCGTAGCGGCGAAACAGCTCCACGAAGTCGTAGCCCTGGAGAACCATGTAGTTGAATTCCAGGAAGGTGAGCGGCTGTTCGCGGTCGAGACGCAGGCGCACCGAATCCATGGCGAGCATGCGGTTGATCGTGAAATGCCGGCCGATGTCCCGGAGGAAGGGGATGTACGTCAACTCCGACAGCCACTCGTCGTTGTCGACGACGACGGCGCCGGTCTCGTCGTCGCCGAAGGCGAGGTAGCTCTCGAAGCTCTCGCGTATGCCCGCCATGTTGGCGGCGATCCGGGCGTCCGGGAGCAGCCGGCGCGTCTCGTCCTTGCCCGAGGGGTCGCCGACCTTGGTGGTGCCGCCGCCCATCAGAACGATCGGCTTGTGTCCGGCCCGCTGCATGCGGCGCAGCAGCATGATCGAGACCATGTGACCGACGTGGAGGCTGGGAGCGGTGCAATCGTACCCGATGTAGGCCACCACGGTCCCGCCGGCGGCCTCCTCGTCCAGCGCCTCGAGATCGGTGCACTGGCGCATGAAGCCGCGGCCGACGATGTCGCGCAGGAAGTCGGACTTCAGTTCGGGCATGACGGCGTCATGGGTTGGGGGCCGTGTGCTGTAGCACGGCGACCGGGGTGTCTCAACGCGCGCGCCCGTGCCGCCGGCGTCCGTTCCGGCTATGCTTCCGCCATGTCCGGCGCCACGCGAACCGCGATCGGCCTGATGAGCGGAACGTCGCTCGACGGCGTCGACGCCGCGCTTCTGCGCAGCGACGGGAGGACCGTCGCGCGTTTCGGCCGCGTCCTGACCGTCTCCTACGACGCCGCCACGCGCGAGGCGATCCGGTCCTGCATATCCGGCGCCGGCGACGCGCCGCTGACGTCGCGCCTGCTGACGTGGAAGCATGTCGAGGCGGTCGGGGCGCTGCTGGACGCCAACGGACTGTCGGCGGACGGGATCGACGTCATCGGGTTCCACGGCCAGACCGTCGCGCACCGCCCGGCGGAGGCGCTCACTTGGCAGATCGGGGACGGCGCCCTCCTGGCCCACGAAACCGGGATCGACGTGGTCGCGGACTTCCGCGGCCGCGACATGGCGGCGGGCGGGGAGGGCGCGCCCCTGGCGCCGCTCTACCATGCCGCGCTGGCGCGCGATCTCGACCGGGTGCCCGTCGCCGTGCTCAACATCGGCGGCGTCGCCAATGTCACCTGGATCGACGGCGACCGGATCCTCGCCTTCGACACCGGACCCGGCGGGGCGCTGCTCGACGACTGGGTCGCCTGCCGCACGGGCGAGCGATACGACCGCGCGGGCCTGCTGGCGGCCCGGGGACGGGTCCGCGACGACCGGATCGGGGCGGTGCTGGACGATCCCTGGTTTCGCCGCGCCCCGCCCAAGTCCCTCGACCGCGACGCCTTCCGCGTCGATCTTTCCGGCCTGTCGACCGAGGACGGGGCGGCCACCCTCGTCGCGCTCACCGCCGAGGCCGTCGGCCGCGCCGCTCGCCACATGCCCGCGGACCCCGCCGTCTGGATCGTCTGCGGCGGCGGCCGTCTCAACGCCGGCGTCATGGCGGCCCTGCGCCGGCGGCTGTCCTCGCCCGTCGGGACCGCCGAGGACGTGGGCTGGAACGGCGACAGCCTCGAGGCGGAGGCTTTCGCGTTCCTGGCCGTCCGTTCGCTCGATGGTCTCCCGCTCGGCCTGCCCGCGACCACCGGCTGCCGGGAGCCGACGACGGGCGGTGCGCTCTACCGG
Source organism: uncultured Alphaproteobacteria bacterium (assembly GCA_958295695.1). Lineage (GTDB taxonomy): Bacteria > Pseudomonadota > Alphaproteobacteria > SP197 > SP197 > SP197. The sequence continues at coordinate 1,399,824 of OY282363.1, forward strand.
GCCTGACCGCGCGGACCGGCCCTATCCGGCGAGCCTGCCGGAAACGTAGCGCTCCACGCGCCCTCGCAGCAGGTCCAGTTGCGTTTCGAAGAAGTGTCCCGCGCCGGAGATCGTTTCCAGGCGCGCGTCGCGGCCCTGGGCCCGGAGCGTCGAGATCAGGCCGGCCACCGAATCGGCCGGCGCGATATCGTCGGCGCCGCCCCGGACGATGAGGCCGTCGCAGGGGCAGGGGTCGAGGAAGGACCAGTCGCGTTTCGCGGCCGCGGGCGCGACCAGGACGAAGCCCGCGACGCCCGGGCGGGCCATGAGCGCCTTCGCGGCGATCCACGCGCCGAAGGAGAAACCGGCGATCCACGCCGGACCGTGGCCGGCGTTCTCCCGCGCGATCCAGTCGAGCGCTGCCGTGGCGTCGTCCCGCTCGCCGTCGCCGCCGTCGTGGACGCCCTCGCTGCGGCCGACGCCCCGGAAGTTGAGGCGCAGGACCGAGAAGTCCAGGTCCGCGAAGCAGCGGAACAGGGTGTAGACCACCTTGTTGTTCATCGCGCCGCCGTGCAGCGGATGGGGATGCAGCACGACGGCGACGGGCGGGGCCGTGGCCCTGCTCGCCCGGTAGCGGGCCTCGAGGCGGCCCGCGGGGCCGTGGATCGCGATTTCGGGCATGGGCGGACCTCGGCCGGGAGGGGAGTGTGTAACCCGGTCGCGGCCGGCGGGGGAGAGGGAATACTTGATTCCCGGAGTCGGTCTTTCTATCTCTATGGTGTTTCCGTCTTCGATGGAAACACCATGGTTTTCTTGTCGCCTGCGGCAAGCGGTCCCGCCGCCCGCGTTCCGGGCCCACCGCTCAACGCACGAGGACAGCAGCATGTTCAGGTCGATCGGTAACGAGATCAGCGCGGTGTTCGGCCGCGACCCGGCCGTCCGTTCCCGGCTGGAGGTCGTACTGTGCTATCCGGGGTTCCACGCCATCCTGTTCTACCGCGCCAGCCACTGGCTCTGGCGTCGCGGCCTGAAGCTCCTGGGGCGGTGTGTCTCGCACCTGGGCCGCTTCTTCACGGGCATCGAGATCCATCCCGGCGCGGCCATCGGCAAGCAGCTCTTCATCGATCACGGCATGGGAGTCGTGATCGGCGAAACGACCGAGGTCGGCGATCGCGTGACGCTCTACCACGGCGTGACCCTGGGCGGGACCACCTGGAACAAGGGCAAGCGCCATCCCACGCTGGGCGACGACGTGGTGGTTGGCGCCGGCGCCAAGATCCTGGGTCCCGTCACCGTCGGCGCCGGCGCGGCGGTCGGCTCGAACGCGGTGGTCGTCAAGGATGTGCCGCCGGGCGCCACCGCGGTCGGCATTCCCGCCCGCGTCGTGGACCGGAGCGCGCCGAAGAAGGCCGACGACGCCCGCTTCGCCGCCTACGGCGCCGCCACGCCCGACATGCCGGACCCGGTCAGCAAGGCGATCAACGGCCTACTGGAGCACATCGCCGGGCTCGACGCCCGGATCGCGGAGCTGGAAGGCGGGGCGGACCGCCGGCCGGCCGATGTCGCGCCGGTCAACGACGACGAGGCCGCCGGCCGGCGGGCGGACGGCTAGGTCTGGGGACGCGCGGCGATGAAGCTCGGCTCGAAGGGGCGTTACGCGGTGATGGCGATGGTCGACCTCGGGGTCCACGGCCGGGACCGCACCGTGCCGCTGGCCGAGATCGCCGCGCGCCAGGAGATCTCGCTGAGCTACCTGGAACAGCTCTTCGCGCGGCTGAGGCGGCGCGGCCTCGTGTCCAGCGTCCGCGGCCCCGGCGGCGGCTACCGGCTGGCCCGGCCGCTCGACTCGATCTCGATCCTGGACGTGGTCGACGCGGTCGACGAATCGATGCGCGTCACGCGGTGCGACGACAGCGCGCCGCGGGTGGGCTGCATGAAGGACCGCGGCAAGTGCCTGACCCACGATCTCTGGGCCGACCTGGGCGAGCACATCCGCCGGTTCCTCGGAGAGGTGACGCTGGAGCATGTCTGCGAGCGGCGGCCGTGTCCGGCCCGGGCGCAACTCTGGGCGGCGGAATGAACGCCGGGGTCCGGTGAGAACCTACCTCGACCACAACGCCACGTCGCCCGCGCGCCCAGAGGCGTGCGACGCGGCCGTGGCGGCGATGTCCCTGGCCGGGAATCCATCGTCGGCGCACCGGGAGGGCCGCAAGGCCCGCGCCTTGGTCGAGGACGCCCGGGAGGCCGTGGCGGCGCTGGTCGACGCGGGGCCGCGCGAGGCGGTCTTCACGTCGGGGGGGACCGAGGCCAACAACCTCGCGCTGCTGGGCTGCGGCCGGCCGCGCGTGCTGGTCTCGGCGGTCGAGCACCCCTCGGTGCTCCAGGCCGCGCCCTTCGCCGAGCGGATCGCCGTCGACCGCGAGGGGCGCATCGACCTTTCCGATCTCGATGCGCGGCTGGCGTCCGACGACGCGCCGGCGCTGGTCTCGGTGATGGCGGCGAACAACGAGACCGGCGTCCTGCAGCCCCTGCGCGAGGTGCTGCGTCTCGCGCGCGGCCATGGCGCGCTGATCCACTGCGACGCGGTCCAGGCCGCGGGCCGGACCGGCGGCGGCTGGAGCGCGGCGGACCTGTTGACGCTGTCCTCGCACAAGCTGGGCGGCCTGCAGGGCGCCGGGGCGCTCGTCGTCCGGGACGGCCTGCCCCTCGCCGCCCGGATCCGCGGCGGCGGCCAGGAGTTCGGCCTGCGCGCGGGAACCGAGGCGCTGCCGGCGCTGGCGGCCTTCGGCGCGGCGTGCCGCGCCGCCCGCGACGACGACTGGGAGAGGGTCCGCGCGTTGCGCGACGACCTGGAGGCGCGCCTGCTCGCGGCCGCTCCCGGCGCCGAGGTCCTGGGGGCCGGCGCCGGACGCCTGCCCAACACGACCGCGATCGCCCATCCGGCGGTCGATGCGCCCACCATGGTGATGAGCCTCGACCTGGAGGGCGTCGCGGTCAGCGCCGGCGCGGCCTGCTCGTCGGGCAAGATGGCGGCCTCGCACGTCGCCGAGGCCATGGGGCGCGGCGACCTCGCGCGGCGCGCCGTGAGGTTCAGCCTCGGCCGGTCGACGACGCTGGAGGACTGCGCCCGCGCCGTCGCCGCCTGGACCGCCATCCACGACCGCCTGGCCCGGCCGTCCCATGCCGCCTGACGACGCGATGGAACACGCCGGCGTCGGGACCCCGGTCTATCTCGACCATCACGCCACGACGCCCGTGGACCCGCGCGTGCTGGAGGTCATGACGCCGTGGTTCGCGGAGCGGTTCGGCAACCCGCACTCCACGAGCCACGCGTTCGGCCATGAGGCGGCCGAGGCGGTCGAGACGGCCCGCGGCCACGTCGCGGCCCTGATCGGCGCCGACCCGCGCGAGATCGTCTTCACCTCGGGCGCCACCGAATCGAACAATCTCGCGATCAAGGGGGCGGCGCGTTTCGAGCGCAGGCGCCGGAACCGGCGCAACAAGCTCGTGACGCTGGCGAGCGAGCACAAGTGCGTCATCGAGAGCGTCGGAGACATGGCCGCCGAGGGCTTCGAGACCCGGATCCTGCCGGTGCGCGGCGACGGCCTGGTCGATCCCGATGAGCTCCACCGCGCCGTCGACGACAGCACGATCCTGGTCTCCGTCATGGCGGCCAACAACGAGATCGGCGTCCTGCAGCCCATCGAGGCCGTCGGCGCGCTCGCCCGGGCGCGCGGCGCGCTGTTCCACACCGACGCGGCCCAGGCCGCGGGCAAGGCGCCGCTGGACGTGAACGCGGCCGGGATCGACCTTCTCAGCATCTCGGGCCACAAGCTGTACGGGCCGAAGGGCATCGGCGCGCTCTACGCCAGACGCCGGCCCCGGGCGCGGATCGAGCCGCTCTTCTCCGGCGGCGGGCAGGAGCGCGCCCTGCGTTCGGGCACGGTTCCCGCGCCCCTGGCGGTCGGGCTCGGCGAGGCCTGCCGGATCGCGCGCGAGGAGATGGCGGCCGAGGGCGACCGCTTGAGCGCGCTGAGCGCCCGGTTCTTGAAGGGGCTCCAGGAGCGCATCGACGGCGTGGCGGTCAACGGCGACCGGTGCCGGCGGTTGCCCGGCAACATCAGCATCCGCCTGGACGGCGTCGACGCCCTCGGGCTGATCGATCTGGTGCCGGACCTGGCGTTCTCGACCGGTTCGGCCTGCACCTCCGCGGCGGTGGAACCGTCCCACGTTCTCCGCGCGATCGGTCTCGGCGACGAGGAGGCGGCCTCGTCGGTGCGCCTCGGCCTCGGCCGCTTCACGACGGCCGGCGAGGTCGATTTCGCGGTCGATCATCTGGCCGAGGCCATCCGGGCCTGCCGCCGGGCGATGTCCGCGGCCTGACGGATATCCCGGCCGTGGTGGACGCACAGGGCCGATTCCGGCTAAGAGCGCGGCCTGACCGGGAGCGATTCATGCCCAGGGTGACCTTCGTCGCGCAGGACGGCAACCGCGTCGAGATCGACGCCCCCGAAGGGCTGTCCCTGCTGGAGATCGCGCGCAAGCACGACATCGACATCGAAGGAGCGTGCGAGGGATCGCTGGCGTGCTCGACCTGCCACGTGATCGTCGATCCGGACGACTTCGAACGGCTTGAGGAGCCGACCGAGGACGAGGAAGACATGCTCGACCTGGCCTTCGGCCTGACGCGGACCTCGCGTCTGGGCTGCCAGATCGTGCTGACCGAGGAGCTCGACGGTCTGACGGTCACTCTGCCGGTGGAAACCCGCAACCTCCTGCTCGACTGACATGACGGCGCCGGACGTGGAGCGCGGCGGCGCGGTCCTCGGCCGCCGTCCGGTCTGGCTCGGGGGCGCCCTGGGCGGGATCCTGCTGCGCCCCTGGCTCGACAAGGCGATCCTGTCGGCCATGGTCGGGTCCTACTTTCCGCTCTCGCGCCTCTGGGCGGCGGCGGAGCTGGCCGGCGGCGATCCCGACCGTCTGGCCGCGGAGACGCCCATGCGGCCCGCGAAAGGCCGGGCCAGGGACCGCCTGCGCCGGGCCCTGCTCGACGTCGCCGCCCGGCGCGCGGCGGCGGCCGAGGCCGAGAACCGGTGGCGCGACGCCCTGTTCGGCGCGTCCGGCGAGGACGGACGGCGCCGGGCGGAACGCGAAAGGCGGGCGGCGAGCGCCCGCTACATGGCGGGACGGTCCCGATTCCGGGCCTGGCGGCGGAACGCGCCGCCGGTCCTCTTCACGCCCCGTGGGCCCGAGCACGCCCATCGGCATTTCGGCGAGCATCGCGGCAATCCCGCCGGCCTCTTCCGGGCCGCCGAAGCGAGCGTCGAAGTGTCCGCGGCGGTCTCCGGCCACGGCCTGGTCGAGCGCTGGGTCCGCTTCGACAGCCCTTGCGGAGGGGCCGGCGACATCGCATGGGCCCATGTCTTCGAGCCCGAGGACGGCTACGACCACACGGTCGTCCTGTGCCACGGGATCGGCATGGAGGCCGAAGTCCTGGCCCACGGTCTCCACATGGCTCCCGCCCTCGTGGAGCGCGGCATCCGGGTTGTCGAGCCCGAGGCGCCGTGGCACAGCCGGCGGCGCCCGCCGGGACGGCATGGCGGCGAGCCCTTCATGGCCCTCGGTCCCGTCGGCGCGCTCGGGATGTTCGCCGCCCACGTGCGCGAGATCGCGACGCTGATCGGCTGGGCGCGGGACGCCGGGCGTGGACGGGTCGGCGTGGGCGGCGTCAGCCTGGGCGCGCTGAACAGCCAGTTGGCGGTGCGGCACGCGGCCTCCTGGCCGGACCGCATGCGCCCCGACGCGGCGCTCCTCGTCACGACCACCGAAAGGCTGGGCGATCTCGCATGGAACAGCGGCTTCTCGCGCGGGCTGGGCGCCGCCGGCGAACTGATCCGGGCCGGCTGGACGCCGGAGCGACTCGACGAATGGACGCCGCTGCTCGCGCCGGTGGGCGAGCCGTCGATCGATCCCGGCCGGATCGTCGTGGCGTTGGGCACGGCCGACGACATCATGCCCTACGCTGGCGGCCGTTCCCTCGCGCGGCGCTGGCGCATCCCGCCAGAAAACCTGTTCGAGAGCTGGCAGGGCCATTTCAGCAAGGCCCTCGGCCTGGGCCGAGATCCCGCGCCCTATGCGCGGCTGGCCGCGATCCTGCGGTCTTGACCGCGCCGTCGCCGCGACCATCTTGCGCTCCATGAACGCGCTGGGGATCGACAAGGCGCCCGGAGCCGCCCGCGTCGTCGTCGCCATGTCGGGCGGAGTCGACAGCTCCGTCACGGCCGCGCTCGCGGTCGAGCGGGGCTACGAGACCGTCGGCGTCACGCTGCAGCTCTACGACCACGGCCGGGCGGTGGGCCGGCCGGGGACGTGCTGCGCGGGCGCGGACATCCACGACGCCCGGCGCGTGGCCTCCGCGCTCGACATCCCGCATTTCGTGCTCGACTACGAAAGCCGTTTCCGCGAGGCGGTGATGGACGATTTCGCCGACACCTACCTCGCCGGCGAGACGCCGGTCCCCTGCGTGCGGTGCAACCAGACGGTCAAGTTCACCGATCTCCTGCGAACGGCGCGCGACCTGGGCGCCGACGCGCTCGCCACCGGCCACTACGCGCGCCGCATCGACGGCCCCGGAGGGCCGGAACTGCATCGCGGCGCGGAGACGGCGCGGGACCAGAGCTACTTCCTGTTCGCCACCACGCCGGAGCAGCTCGGGCTGCTGCGTTTCCCCCTCGGCGGCATGACCAAGGACGAGACGCGGGCGCACGCCCGCCGCCTGGGCCTCGCGGTCGGCGACAAGCCCGACAGCCAGGACATCTGCTTCGCGCCCCGGGGGCGCTACGCCGACGTCGTCGCCCGGCTGCGCCCCGGCGCCGCCGAACCCGGCGACATCGTCGACCTGGAGGGCCGGGTGCTGGGCCGCCACGAGGGCGTCGTCCACTACACCGTCGGCCAGAGGAAGGGGCTGGGGATCGCGGCGGCCGGGCCGCTCTTCGTCGTCGGGATCGACGCGGAGGAGCGCCGGGTGACCGTCGGCCCGCGCGACGCCCTGATGAAGACCGGCCTCACGATCCGCGAGGTGAACTGGCTCGGGCGCGGCCCCATGCCCGGCGGCGGGTTCGCCTGCGCGGTCAAGCTGCGGTCGGCCCAGCCGCCCCTGGCGGCCCGTGTCGCGCCGCTCCCCGGCGGACGCGCGCGGGTCGACCTCGCCGCGCCCGCCGAGGCCGTCGCCCCCGGCCAGGCCTGCGTCCTCTACGACGGCGACCGGGTCCTGGGCGGCGGCTGGATCGAACGGCCGGCGCTGCGGGAGCACGGGGCCGCGGCCTGACGGAGCGGCGCTCGGGATGAGGGGAAAGGCGGGCACCCCGTCCCGAGCAGGCGCGAAGCGCCGTATCGAGGGACGCCGGCTTGACTCGCCCCGGCTCGCTTTCTATATGCGTCCGGCCTTTCCCGTGGCGGAGTAGCTCAGTCGGTAGAGCAGGGGAATCATAATCCCTGTGTCGGGGGTTCGAGTCCCTCCTCCGCTACCATCTCCGCCCGCCCGTCCGGGGGAGACCGCGTGGCGGGGGTTCGGAGCCCGGCAATTCGGGGAAGCCAGACTTGAGCCAGGTCACGACAGTCCATACCGGGTCGACCAGGACGTTCGTCTGGGTCTGCATGGGCCCGGTCATCGCGTTCCTCCTGATCGTCGCCGTCGCGCCCGTCACGCTCGCCATCATCGACAGCTTCCGCGAGCTTTCGCTCACCTCGCTTACCAAGCGCGGGCAGTTCGTCGGGCTCGAGAACTACCGCGACCTGATCGGCGCGGACGGGAACTTCTACGACGCCGTCGGCCACACCGCGATCTTCGTGCTGGCCGTGGTGCCCGTCGAGCTCGCGCTCGGGCTGCTGATCGCGCTCTGGATCGACCGGGCGTTCCCCGGCCGGCGCCTCGTCCTGACGATCCTCATGATCCCGACCATGATCGCGCCGGTCGTGGTCGGGATGATCTGGCGCTTCTTCCTGCTGCCCAGCTTCGGGATCCTCACGGTCTACATGAACCGGTTCGGATTCTTCGAGGAGGAAAGCGTCTTTTCCGGACCCGTCACGGCCTTCGTCGCGCTCATGGTCATCGATGTCTGGGAATGGACGCCGTTCGTCATGCTCATCATGCTGGCGGGCCTCGCCGCGCTTCCCAGGGCGCCCATCGAGGCGGCCACCATCGACGGCGCCTCGCGCTGGCAGATCTTCCGCCACATCCAGCTCCCGATGCTGACGCCGCTCATCGTCGTCGCCGTGATGCTGCGCGCGATCGACGCCAGCAAGCTCTTCGACACGGTCTACGTCCTCACCGGCGGCGGGCCGGGCAACGCCACCGAGGTGATCTCGACCTTCGCCTACCGCACGAACTTCGTGCGCTGGGACCTGGGCTACGGCGCGGCGGTCTGTCTCGTGCTGGCCTTCGCCTCGCTGGTCGCGGCGGCGGTCTTCTTCAAGACCGTCAGCGGCAAGGCCGCGCGGGTGGGAAACGCCTGATGGGCCGGCGCGGCCTTCTCGGCTTCGCCCTTCCGCTGGCCGTCCTGCTGTCGGCGGCGCTGCTGCCCTACGTCTGGATCGTCCTGGCGAGCTTCAAGACGCGCACGGACCTCATCTCGCCGACGCCGAAGTGGATCTTCGAGCCGACCGGAATCAACTACGCCGACATCCTCGACAAGGGGTTCGACGGCTATCTGCTGAACTCCATCGTCATCGGGTTCTCGAGCACGGCCCTGACGGTCCTTGTCGGCACGCTCGCGGCCTACGGCTTCTCGCGCTTCCGGATTCCGGCGGGCAACCATCTCTTCTTCTACATCCTGGCGACGCGGCTGGGTCCGCCGGTCGCCTATGCGCTGCCGATGTACCTGATCTTCAACGAGCTCGGTCTCATCAACACCCACGCCGGCGTCATCCTCGCGCACGCCACCTTCAATCTCGTGCTGGTGGTCTGGATGATGCGTTCGTTCTTCGACGACGTGCCGCGCGAAATCGAGGAGGCCGCCTATCTCGACGGCTGCGGCCATTTCCGGGTGTTGTGGCGCATCACGCTGCCGATGACGCTGCCAGGCCTCGTGGCGGTCGCGATCTTCGTCCTGATCTTCTCGTGGAACGAGCTCCTCTTCGCCCTGATCCTGACCGGCGGCGAGACGCGGCCGCTCACCGTGGTGATCCCCTCGCTCGTGCTGCACACGGGAACGCAGTGGGGTCAGGTCGCGGCGGCCTCGGTCGTCCAGAGCATTCCGGTGCTGGTCTTCATCTTCTTCATCCAGAAGCAGCTCGTCCAGGGCCTGACCTTCGGCGCGGTCAAGGGATAGGGCGGGTCCGTCCCTCGGTACGGCGCTGGCGCGCCTGCTCGGGATAAGGGGCACCGAGACCTCTCCCTCGTCCTGAGTAGCCGCCGACAGGCGGCGTATCGAAGGGCGTCGCCGCGGCGTCCTACGGCCGCGGCTCCGTTCCGGGGCGACCGGTCCGGATGCGCCGGCCCGATGCGGTGTCGAACGCCAGAACCTTGGCCGGATCGGCCCACAGGCGGACGCCGGCGCCGTAACGGACCGCGTCGTTGCGCGCGATCTTGGCGGTGACGGCCGGTCCGGCGGTCGCCACTCCCAGCACGGTGTCCGCGCCGAGGTGCTCCACGGTCTCGACCCTGCCGTCGAACGGCAACGCTCCCGGCCGTTCCTCGAGGCCCAGGAACTCCGGGCGGACGCCGACCGTCACCGCGCCGCCGCGGGCGGCCGCATGGTCCGCGGGCAGGGCGAGGCGCAGGCCGTCCGCGCCGAACGCCGGCCCGCCGCCGCTGGCTTCCGCCACGCCGTCGATGAGGTTCATGGTGGGACTGCCGATGAAGCCGGCGACGAACGTGTCGTCGGGATCGTCGTAAACGTCCAGCGGCGTTCCGGCCTGGCGGATGCCGCCCTCGTGCATGACGACGATCCGGTCGCCCATGGTCATCGCCTCGATCTGGTCGTGCGTCACGTAGATCATGGTGGTGTCGAGGCGGTGGTGGAGCTTGATCAGCTCGCCGCGCATGGCGACCCTCAGCTTGGCGTCGAGGTTCGACAGCGGCTCGTCGAACAGGAAGACGGCGGGATCGCGCACGATCGCGCGGCCCAGGGCGACGCGCTGCTGCTGGCCGCCCGACAGGGTCTTGGGTTTGCGCGGGAGCTCGTCGGCGAGGCCGAGGGTGGCGGCCACGTTCCCGACCCGGCGGTCGATCTCGACCTTCGGGACCTTCCGGAGCTTGAGCGCGAAGCTCATGTTCTCGGCGACGGTCATGTGTGGATAGAGGGCGTAGGACTGGAAGACCATCGCCACGTCGCGGTCCTTGGCGTGGACGTCCGCGACATCGGCGTCGCCGATGAAGATGCCGCCCGAGGTGACCGATTCGAGCCCGGCGATCATGCGCAGCGTGGTCGTCTTGCCGGAGCCCGAGGGGCCGACCAGGACGACGAACTCGCCGCTCGCGATCTCGAGGTCGATCGAGGCGACCGCCGCGACCGGGCCGAACCGCTTGGTCAGCTTCTCGAGGCGCACCGTCGTCACGACGAGAGCCCCAGATAGGCGAACTCCGCGGCGACGAAGAGCGCCACGCCCCAGAACCGCACCTCGCCAGGCGTCAGCCACCGGCTCCGGGTGTTCCACACGCCGATCAGGAACTGGAACGGCGCGCAGGCCGCCACGACGATCGCGTGGTCCAGCATGTCCTACTCTTCTTCCGCGCCGGGCTCCGGCGCCTTGAGCACGAAGAGGAAGGGCGCGCCGGCCAGCAGCGGGAACCCGAACAGCGCGACGGGCGCCACCACGAAATAGGACACGCCGAGATCGAGCATGGTCCCCGAGCCGACCACGACCAGCAGGCAGTAGAGGACGGCCCACAGACAGGCGCGGAGATTGGCGCGATCGAGCACTACGGGACCCCCCTTCGGCGCTTGGCGGACCATTCAACCGGTTGCCAGCGCAAGGGTCAACGCGGCGGTCCGACCGGTTAGCAGACAAACGTCCATCGTGCTAGGGTGACGCCAAGTCCCCCGGCGCGGCTGGCAGGCCCGCCCGGTCGGGACCGGGGGAAGGCCGCCGATGGAAGGCTCGGATCGCTACGTCAATCTCGACCGGGGGCTCGTCAGCCGCCGCATCTTCTTCGATCCGGAGATCTACCGGATCGAGCTGGAGCGGATCTTCGCCCGCACCTGGCTCTTCCTCGGGCATGAATCGCAGATCCCCGAGCCCGGCGACCACATGTCCGCCTACATGGGCGAGGACCCCGTGCTGGTCTGCCGCGGCGACGACGGCAAGGTGAGGGCGTTCCTCAACTCGTGCCGCCACCGGGGCATGAAGGTATGCCGCGCCGACCGCGGCAACGCCCGCCAGTTCACCTGCAGCTTCCACGGCTGGACCTACGCCAACACCGGCGAGCTCAAGGGCGTTCCACTGGGCCGGGACGCCTACGGCGACCGCTTGGACAAGGGAGCCTGGGGTCTGCTCGAAACGCCGAAACTCGCGACCTACGGGGGCATGATCTTCGGCAACTGGGACGCCGGCGCCGAGAGCCTGGACGATTTCCTGGGCGATCTCCGCTGGTATCTCGACGTCATGATCGAGCGTCAGGTCGGCGGCATCGAGTTCATCCCCGGCGTCCAGCGCTACTCGCTCGACGCCAACTGGAAGATCGCGAGCGAGAACTTCGCCGGCGACACCTATCACCTGATCTACTCGCACGGCTCGATGTTCAAGCTCGACATCCGCCAGATCAACCCCGCGAACCCCAACTTCCGCGGCAAGGAGAGCGAGTACTACAACATCGGCCTCGACAACGGCCACGGCCTGACCGGCGTCGTCTTCGGCGGCGAGCGCCACGAGGTCGACCGCGAGCTGGCCAAGAGCTACGGGCCGGAGGTCGTGGAGTATGTCGAGGAGTGCCAGCAGCGGCTGATGAGGGCCTTTCCGAAGCATCGGGCCGGGATGTACGCGCCCTCGTTCAGCAACATGTTCCCGAACCTGTCGTTCAACGACTTCAGCGCCTTGCGGCCGATCGGGTTCTACCTCTGGATACCCAAGGGCCCCTGCCGCCTGGAAGCCTGGAACTGGTGCGGCGTCGACCGCGACGCGCCCCAGGTCGTCAAGGACGAGGCGCGGGTCGACTTCACGCGCATCCAGGCGGTGAGCGGCATCGCCGCGCAGGACGACACGGAGAACTTCGAGCAGGTGACCGAGGCCACGCGCGGGGTGGTCGGCCAGCGGCTCGATTTCAACTACCAGATGAATGTCGGGCAGGATCTCCTGGAGGGCCCCCGGGGCTGTCCGGGCCGGTTTTCTCCCTACATCTCGGAGACCAACCAACTGAACTTCTATCGGCACTGGGCGACGCTCATGGAGTCGCCCCGGTCGGGACGGTCCCATGGTCGGCGTCGAGCTGCAGCATCGCGTTGAGCAGTTCCTCTACCGCGAGGCGCGCCTGCTGAGCGAGCGGCGTCTCGAGGAGTGGCTCGATCTCTTCACGGACGACGCGCGGTACTGGATGCCGGCGCGCGTGACCGTGGACGGACAGCCCGACGCGGTCGCCGCCGACGGCGAGATGGCCTTTTTCGACGACGACAAGGCTTTCATGTCGGCCCGCGTCGAACGCCTGCGGTCGTCGCTCGCGCACGCGGAGCAGCCGCCGTCGCGAATGCGCTACTTCGTCTCGAACGTCGAGATCGAGGAGCCGGGCGGCGGCGAGCTCGACGTGCGCTGCAACCTGCTCGCCTATCAGTCGCGCCTGGAACGCACCGAGGCGATGTATGTCGGCCGGCGCGAGGACCGCCTGCGGCCCGACGGCGCGTCGTGGCGCATCGCCTTGCGCAAGATCGTCCTCGACCAGACCCTGGTGCCGAGGACCATGTCGACCTTCTTCTAGGGACGGCCCGTCCGCTTCCATCCGGAGAGACGCCATGCCCCGCGATCCCCGCTTCGATATCCTCTTCGATCCGGTCCGGATAGGACCGGTCACGGCGCGAAACCGGTTCTTCCAGGTGCCCCACTGCAGCGGCATGGGCCACCTGCTGCCGCGTTCCGACGCCGCCATGCGCGCCATGAAGGCCGAGGGCGGATGGGCCGTGGTGTGCACGGAGCAATGCTCGTTCCATCCGCACGCGGAGGCGGCGCCCTATCCCGAAACCAAGCTGTGGGATCGCGACGACGTGGTCCGGATGAGACACTGGACGGACGCCGTGCACGAGCATGGCGCGCTCGCGGGCGTCGAACTGGTCAGCAACGCCTCGGCCCTGCCCAACTATTACAGCCGCGAGATCCCGCTCGGGCCGTCGCATACGCCGGCGACCTACAGCCACGATCCGGTCCAGGCGCGGGCCATGGACCTCGACGACATCCACGAATTCCGGCGCTGGCACCGGGACGCGGTACTGCGGTCGCGGGACGCCGGGTTCGATCTCGTCTACCTCTATTGCGGCCACGACATCGCGATGCCGATGGATTTCCTCACGCGCCGGCGCAACCGCCGCACCGACGAATACGGCGGGAGCCTCGAGAACCGCGTCCGGCTGCTGCGCGAGCTGCTCGAGGACACCGTCGGAGCGGTCGGCGGCCAGATGGCGGTCGCCCTGCGCTTCGCCACCGACGAGCTGCTCGGCGAGGACGGCGTCACCTGGGAGGACGAAGGCTGCAAGGCGATCGAGATGCTGGCCGACCTTCCCGACCTGTGGGACGTCAACGTCAGCGACTGGGCGCACGACTCCGCGACCTCCCGGTTCAGTTCCGAAGGCTTCCAGGAACCCTACGTCTCGTTCGTGAAGGGCATGGTGAAGAAGCCCGTCGTCTGCGTCGGCCGCTACACCTCGCCCGAAACCATGCTCTCGCTGATTACGCGCGGCGTTTCCGATTTCGTGGGCTGCGCCCGTCCCTCGATCGCCGATCCCTTCATTCCGAACAAGATCGACGAAGGACGCCTCGACGACATCCGCGAGTGCATCGGCTGCAACATCTGCGTGACCGGCCAGCACATGAAGACCCCGATGCGCTGCACCCAGAATCCGACCGTGGGCGAGGAGTGGCGGCGCGGGTGGCACCCCGAGAGGATCGAGCCCAAGGGATCGGAGGCGTCCGTTCTGGTGGTCGGCGCCGGACCGGCGGGGCTGGAGTGCGCCCTGGCGCTCGGCCAGCGCGGCTACAAGGTCGGGCTCGCCGAGGCCCGGCGCGAGCTGGGCGGGCGCGTGACGGACGAATCGGCGATGCCCGGATTCTCGGAATGGGCGCGCGTGCGGGACTACCGGGCCTATCAGATCGACAAGCTGCACGAGACGGTCGAGGTCTTCCGCGAAAGCGAGATGACCGCCGAGACGATCCTGGACGCGGGCTACCGGCATGTCGCGGTCGCCACGGGCTCGCGCTGGCGCGGGGACGGGATCGGGCGCGCGAACACGATGGGACCGATTCCGGGCAGCGATGGCGCCCACGTCTTCACACCCAACGATATCTTCGGCGGCGCGTCTCCGGCCTCGCCGGTGGTGGTGTTCGACGACGACCACTACTACATGGGCGGCGCGCTGGCCGAGCAGTTTCGCGACGCCGGCCTCGAGGTCGTCCTGGTGACGCCCGCTCCGGTCGTCTCGTCCTGGTCCGAGGAGGCGCTCGAACAGGAGATCGTCCAGTCGCGGCTGGTGGCGATGGGGGTCGGGATCGCCACCGGCCACAATCTCACGCGGATCGACGCCGACGCCGTCGAGATCGAGGGCGTCTACGGGGAAGGCGCGCGGACCGTCGCGTGCGCCTCGGTCGTGATGGTGACGTCGCGCCTGCCGAACGACGGCCTCTACCACGGCCTCAAGGCGTCGCCCGACAGGCTCGCCGAGGCCGGCGTCCTCTCGGTCCGGCGCATCGGCGACGCGCTGGGCCCCGGCCTGATCGCCGCGGCCGTCTGGAGCGGCCACCGCTATGCGCGCGAGCTCGACGGTCCGCCGCCGGGCGATGTGCCGTTCAAGCGCGAGCTCGTGTTTGTCTGACAAGCTCGCATATCGGGCCGTGGCTTTGTATGATTTCCGCATTGTCGGCGCGCTCATCGGGCCGGGCGGCGGAACGCCGCGGTTCGGACCGGGGGACGATCGAGGAAACAGGGAGGACCCGAGATGCAGAGTTCACTGTCGAAGCGGCTGAGGAATGGCGTTCTGGCCGCCGTCCTCGGCGCCGGAGCGGCCGCGGCCCTCCCGGCGACGGACGCCGCGGCGTGGTCGCTGGAGGAAGCCGCGGCGCCTTACGCCGGAACCGAGGTGCGGGGCATCTGCGACGGCTATTCGCCGTGCCTGGCCTACACCGAGATGGCCAAAAAGTTCGAGGAGCTGACGGGAATCGAAGTGATCCTGGAGATCGCCGACCTCGAGGCCGTGTGGCGTCAGGTGCTGGCCGACCAGCTCACGGGCGGCCAGTATTACGACATCTTCCCGGCCGCCAACAACCAGACCGCGGCGTTCGCCGCGCCCGGCTTCGCGACCGATCTGTCCCGGTTCATGGACGATCCCGCGCTCAGGGATCCGAGCCTCGACCTCGACGACATGATCCAGGCCCACTTCGAGATATCGGGCTACTACGACGGCCGGCTCGTGTCCGTTCCCTACCATTACCTGCCGCCCTACGCGGCCTACCGGACGAGCATCGCCAACCATCCCGACGAGCAGGCCGGTTTCGAGGCCGAATACGGCTACCCCATGCCGCTGCCGCCCGAGACATGGGACGAGTTCCGGGATATGGCGGAGTTCTTCACCCGCGACCAAGGGGAGACGCTGGCCGGCGAAACGCTGGAGAGCAACTTCTACGGCACGGTCGCCGCGTTCAAGCGCCATCTCACGGTCTTCTACGACTACGAGCGGATCCTGCTGGGCATGGGCGGCGAGTATGTCGATGAGGACTTCAACGTGGCGATCGACGAGGGCGACGCCGGCGTGCGGGCGCTGGAGTACATGCTGAGCCTCCGGGAGTTCGCGCCACCGGGCCACACCGAGGCGACCTGGGACACGGAATACGCCGAGATGTGCAACGGCAACGTGTTCGCGATCTTCACCTGGGGCGACACCACGCCCTATCTGGAGATTCCCGGCGACTGCCCCGCCTCGGCCGGCGACATGACCTACTTCCCCCATCCCGGAACCCACGTCACGGCGGCCTACGGACAGTCGTGGATCATCCCGAGCAGCGCCCGGAACAAGGAAGCCGCGTGGCTCTTCGCCCAGTGGTTGCTGTCGGAAGAGGCGCAGACCGAATGCCTGCCCCTGGGCTGCCTCGCGGTGAGGAGCGATGTGCTCGGCGACGCGCGCTGGCAGGACCCCGGATGGGAGAACAGCCAGCGCGAAGCCATGCACATCTGGCTCGACGAGCAGGGATTGCTCTATCGCCTGCCCAACACGCCGAACTGGTTCGTGTGGCAGGACATCGTCATCGAGGAGTTGAGCGCGGCCGGGGCCGACCAGCAGGACGCCGAGACGACCGTCGCGAACATCGCGTCGCGCATGCGCGACGCGGTCGAGTAGCCCGATGCGTCACCGGGCGATATGCGGCCCCGCGCGAGGCGCGGGGCCGCGAACCCCTTTCGATCCGGTCCGGGAGACGCGTTCCGGGGATGGGAAGCGATGTACGAGATCGATCCGAGCCGAACCGACCTGATCGAGGAATTCGACCGAAACCCCGGCGGTCCCCACGGCGCGGAGCTGGCGCTGGCGGTCAACCGGCTGCGGCTCGGCCCGATGGGCGAGCGCTTCATCATCGTCTGCACCAGGAGGGGACGGGAATGGGCCGTGGGCAGGATGCCGACCGCGCGCGGCCAGCCGGTCG
The DNA here is from genome assembly GCA_958295695.1 of uncultured Alphaproteobacteria bacterium. Classification (GTDB taxonomy): domain Bacteria; phylum Pseudomonadota; class Alphaproteobacteria; order SP197; family SP197; genus SP197. The sequence continues at coordinate 1,416,630 of OY282363.1, forward strand.
AGCTCCTCGAGGGCCTTGTCTTCGATGACTACGCCGCCGCCGCCCGCGAGGTTTTCCGCCTGCGCTGGCGGGCCGCGACGGGCCGGGACGCCGCGTCCCGAGGACGCTCCGGTTCGAGGGGAACGGCGCCGTGAAGACGATCGTCGGCTATGCGAGCGCATGGAGCGTGGCGCCGGGCGACACCCTGGACGTCAAGGTCAGCACCTATGGCAAGGAGCGCTACACGGCGGAACTCGTGAGGGTCGTCTGCGGCGACGACGACCCCGACCGCGGCATCTACCGCGAGGAGAAGGTCGCCGCGCCCTTCGCCGGCGACTATCCCGGCAGGACGCAGACGATGGCGGCCGGCTCCTATGTCGTGGCGCCGGACCCCGAACCGCTGCGGCGTCTCGCCGGCTTCACCGTGCAAGCCTGGATTTTCCCCACGACGCCTCTGGCCGGAGAGCAGGGGCTGATCGCGCACTGGTGCGCCCGGTCCCCGCGCGGCTTCGCGCTGATCGTGGACGGGAACGGCGCGCTGGCGCTCCGCACGGGCGACGGGACCGGCGACGTCCGGGAGACCGGCGCCGGCGTGGCGCTCGCCGCCCGCCGGTGGCATCTGGTTTCGGCCTCCTTCGACCCGGAAACCGGGGCCGTCCGTCTCCATCAGACGACGCCCGGCACCGCCGTCGAGGCCGGCCATGCCGCGACGGCGGCGGGCCGCGGGGCGTACGCGCCCGTGGCGGACGCGAGCGCGCCGCTCCTGATGGCGGCGCTTCCCTCGGAAGAGGGCGGCGTCCGGCGCCATTTCAACGGCAAGATCGACAGGCCGCGGGTGACGGCGCGCCCGCTTTCGAGCGACGAGGTCGTCGCGCTGGCGTGGGATCCGGCTCCGCACGAGCGCGAGGCGGCCCTGGTCGCGGGCTGGGACTTCTCGCGGGACATCGGGCGCGCGCGCGTCGCCGACGTCGGCTTCAACGCTCTCCACGGACACACCGTCAACCTTCCGTCCCGCGGGGTGAAGGGCTTCAACTGGACCGGCAGGGAGCAGAGCTGGCGGCACGCCCCGGAGGAGTACGGGGCGATCCACTTCCACGACGACGACCACTACGACGCCGGCTGGGAGACGGACTTCAGCTATGTCGTGCCGGACGACCTCGCGAGCGGGGTCTACGCGGCGCGCCTCGGGACGGACGACGACGAATGGCACGTCACCTTCTTCGTCCGGCCGCCCCGCGGCGCGGCGACCTCGCGGCTCGCCTTCCTGGCCTCGACGGCCACCTACATGGCCTACGCGAACTACCGCTGGCAGCTCCGCGAGCACTACGCCGAGGTGGCGGAGACCTACTGGACGACGCTCGACAAGGGCGACGCTTTCCTGCAGGAGCACCCGGAGTTCGGGCTGTCCACCTACGACACCCATTTCGACGGCAGCGGCGTGCGCTACTCGTCGCGCCTGCGCCCGGTGCTCAACATGGCGCCCAAGACGCCGCTCTGGAGCTTCAATCCCGATACGCACATCCTGGGGTGGCTGGAGGAGAAGGGCGTCGGCTACGACGTCATCACCGACGAGGATCTGCATCGCGAGGGGGCCGGGCTGCTGCGACGCTACCGCGCAGTCGTGACGGGGGCCCATCCCGAGTACCACACGACGCGGATGTGGGACGGGCTGCGCGGATACCTTTCGCGCGGGGGGAGGCTGGCCTATCTGGGCGGCAACGGGTTCATCTGGCGCTGCGCGTTCTCCGACGAGATGCCCGGGGTCGTGGAGCTGCGCCGGGCCGAGGACGGCATCCGTTACCGCGACGAGGAACCGGGCGAGTACGACCTGGAGTTCACGGGCGAGCACGGCGGGCTGTGGCGCCGGCTGGGGATGGCCCCCCAGGCGCTCGTGGGCGTCGGCACCGTGGCGGTCGGGTTCGACCGGTCGGGGTTCTATCGCCGCACGCCCGAGAGTTTCGACCGGAGGGTCGCTTTCGTCTTCGACGGCATCGGCGACGACGAGCCGATCGGCGATTTCGGCTTTCTGGGCGGCGGCGCGAGCGGATCGGAGATCGACGCCGCCGACCCGCTGCTGGGAACGCCGCCGCACGCGCTGGTCGTCGCCAGCTCCGTGGGCCATTCGGCCGACACCTGGCTCGTGCCGGACGAGACCGGCTTCCACCACAGCGCCATGGACGGCGTCCAGAACCCCCGCGTCAAGGCCGACATGACGTTCTTCGAGACGCCCAGCGGCGGCGCGGTGTTCTCCGTCGGCTCGATCGCCTGGGCGGGCAGCCTGCCCTGCGACGGCTACGACAACAACGTCGCGCGGCTCTCGGAAAACGTCCTGCGCCGCTTCCTCGCGCCCGAGCCCTTCGCCATGCCGGAATAGGGGGCGCGGGCCGCCGCGACCGTCGGCGCCGTCACACGTCCGCGATCATGTAGAACTTGCGCAGCGTCCTCGTGATCTCCCAAGTGCACCGCGCGCCCTTGGGCATGAAGAACGTGTCCCCCGCCTCGTACGTTTCCGCGTGTCCGTCGGCGTCGGTCAGCGTCAGCGAGCCGTCCAGCACGGTCATCATCTCGTGGACCGGATAGGCCTCGATCTCCTCCCTGCAGGGCGCGCACTCCCAGACCCCGGCCAGGATCTTCTGGTCGCCGGTCGTGAAGTGGTGGGAGATCAGTTCCGTGCGGTCGTCGGTGGTGAAGCATTCGGGCTCGACCAGGCTCGACGGCCCCATCCCGATCGCCGGATCGCCGGCGGCGTTCAGTCTGACGGGCTTGGCGGTCATGCAACGCTCCCTCGGTTGCGGTTGAACAAGGGTCTGTCATCGGTGACGCCGGCCATCTTGGCCCCGCCATGCGCCGTTTTCAATGCGCGACCGCCGGAACACGGCGAGGCGGCGACGGGCTCGCGAACCGCGGTCTCCTCGCGGTCCCGCCGCGCGGAGCGCCTCTTCCGACTGACCGGTCGGTCAGGCCGGGCTGGACGGAGCGGATCCGGGCCGCCACAATCGATCCGGGATCCGACTGGGGGGAGCTCCGCCATGTCCTCGGGACGTCTGGCCGCCTTGCCCGCCGTGCTGGCGCTCCTCGCGGCATGCATGGTCCCCGGGACCGGCCACGCCGAGCTCCTGACCTACACCTTCCCGGTGTGCGGCGCGCCCAACGGCTACGAACCCGGCTGGGCGCCAAACGGCGATCCCGCGGTCAACGGCGAGATGACGCTGATTATCGACGCGGAGAAGGGGCTTCTGTCGCTCGAGCCGTCGCGGGAGCTGCTCGACAGCATCCGCTATCCCACGATCCACGCGCACCTCTACGACCTGAAGCACCGCTACGACAACACCGATCTCGGTCAGTCGACCGTCTGCTGGGCCTACTACAACACGGAAGGCGAGCGGGGCGGACACTGCGCCCACGACGACTACGATTGTCAGGCCCTGACCGGCGTGACGGACTGGCCTTGGGAGGCTTACGGCTACTCCGTCGACTGGTACCGGGACTACATCGGGACGGTCGCCGCCGAGGACGCCGACGGCTGGTGGCTGATGCTGCACTTCGCCGGCGGCCACTTCGCGGCCGACGAGAACGGTCGGCTGATCGAGTGGGACGGCTCGCCCTATATGGAGTCGTCGTTCTACGGTCTCAACCAGATCCGGACCGACTGCAACGCGCGCGTCGGCCGCACGCTCGACAACCGCGACTTCGGCCACGGCGACAACTGCAACAAGATGCTCGAGGGCGCGATGGCGGACGACTACTTCCTCGACGCCAACGGGATCGCCTGGGTCGACGAGAACGGCGCCCTGACCGAGGACGCCGTCGCGATGGGCTACGACCTCGAGACCGAGTATCTCTTCTACAACTACCGCGACAACGGGCAGTCCGACCGCTGGGGCGGCCCCGATGGCGGCGCGGGCGGCTTCCTGACGGGCGACGACGAGGGCCGCTGCCTGATCTGGCCGCCGGAAGACTACGGTCTGGCCCGGCGGCAGGACGACGACGCGGCCCGCGGCCAACTCGCCCGACAGTGAGGACGGACCCGCGCTTCAAGGCGCCGTCCCATCGGATTGGAGCGGGGCCGGTCCCCTTCGACGGGCCCGGGGACCGCCGCCGCTCCCGGTTCGAGACGCCAGGACAAGGTTCTATTCCCGCGCTCCGCCGGGTCCCGCGTCGATGTAGCGCGCCAGCGGGGCCGCGCTGTCGGGATCGCCGGCCAGTTCCCCGCGGGCGAACTCGATCGCGGCGACCTCGTGCTCGTTGAGAATGCGGATGGCGGGCCTGTCCTCCTCGGGCGCCATGCGTTCCAGGGCCTCGAAGTCGAGCAGATATTGGGGGTAGCGTTCCGCCATGTCGGCGACGAAGCCGCGCCAGTCGTGGGTTTCGTGGCGGTCGATCCACGCCAGGCCGGCCGCCGCGAGTTCGGGGTCGGGCCGCGGGACAAGGCGATAGCGCTCGATCAACGGCCTGACCGACTCGGCCGCGACCCTTTCCACCCGGGACAGGAGATCGAGTTTCTCGCGCTGGTCGTCACGGTCGAAGCGCCGCTTGAGCCCCCGGAAGTAGGCTTCGCCCATGACCTCTTCCTCGTGATACAGCAGGAGGGTGCTCAGATACTCGGAATGCCGGTCGGACGGTCGTGTCATGAGTTCTTCCGGGTCCCGTGGCGCTCAGGCGAGCGTCGCGGCGACCTCGCGGGCGACCGCCTCGCCGCTCAGGTAGGCGCCGCCGCACAGTTGGACATAAGGCGTCGCGACCGCTTCGCCCGCGAAGAAAACGCGGTCCGCGACCGGCCGCGCCAGTTCGGCCCGGGCGCCGTAGTGGCCGGGCCTCGCGGCGGCGTAGGCGCCGAGCGACCGGGGGTTCGCGGCCCAGTCGGTGAGATGGCCCCTCACGAAACTATCGCGGGCCTTGGCGCCGAAGAGCTTCACGACCTCCCCGAGCGCGAAGTCGACCGCCGCATCGGCGCCCTCGGCCGACAGGCTCCAGCCGAACGCGCCGCCGATGAAGCCGATCATGAGGTCGAATCCGAAGGGGAACGTGAGGAAGTAGCAGGCCTCGGCCGGCAACTCGTTGGGCACCCGGTATGTGAGCCACTGGTTGGCGCCGAGGCCGAAGCGCTCGCCGTCGAACTGGAGCGCGACCTTGGCCAGAAGCCCCATGGGCAGGTTGTCGATGGCGTCCCGCTTCCAGCCGGGCAGGGCGGGCGTGAAACGGATCGAACCGGCCCGCAGCACGCCGGTCGACACGGTCACGACGCAGGCCCTGGCCCGGATCGCGCCGGCGGGCGTCTCGACCGCGACGCCGTCGCCGCTCCAGTCGATCCCGGTCGCCGGCGTCGCGAGCCGGACGGGCAGACCGTCGCCCAGGCGCGCGACGAGCGCGCCGAACCCCTCCCTGATCATGTAGTAGGCGCCGATCGAGCCGTATTCCGAGACGTCCCTGGTCGAGAGGTCGGTGAAGTCGACCGCCCAGTCCATGGGTCCCATCCAAGTCTGGACGACGCCGCCGAACTCGAGATCGGGGGGAACCACCGAGGAAGCCGCCACGTCGCGTCCGGAACGCCCGGCCCGGTCGACGGCGCTGTCGATCAGGCCCCAGGCCTCGTCGTACCCGCGGCTCTCCTCGGCCGTCGCGCGCCGGTCGCCGACGAAGAACGCTTCGCCCGCGCCGCTGTGGTTCCGGAGGGTGAAGCCCCAGTCCCTGGCCATCTGGATGTAGGGGAGGTCGGCCGGGCCCATCACCCAGGAACAGCCGTGGTCGAAGGGGACCCCGAAGGTCTCCGACTCCGTATAGGCGCGCCCCCCGATCCGGTCCGCGCCTTCGACGACCGCGACGGACAGGCCCTCGGCGATCAGGGCGCGCGCCGCCGCGAGCCCGGCGGAGCCCGCGCCGACCACCACGACATCGGGATCGGTCGGGACCGCCCCGGCCCACGCCGGCAGGACGGCCGTGGCGGTCAGGCCCGACAAAAAGGACCGCCGGGACGGCGAGGCGTCGGAGATCGTGGCCATGACGTTGTCTCCCCGCGCCGGGACGCAACACGAATCGGGCTCCGGCGCGCGCATCTCATCACGATTCCGCTCGCGGCCAAAGCCGAGATTGACTGACCAGTCAGATGAAACTACCGTCGATTCGTTTGAGAGGCCACATGTTCCGGCGTTGTCGGGACAGCCCGCTCAAGGCGTACCCATCCAGAGGCCCGTCGCCTCGGCCACGGGCCTTCGGAGTGGGCGAGAATCACAATCGCAAGGGAGATCGGTAACGATGGATATCGACGACACCATCAAACGTATCCGCAACCGGGACATCAGCCGGCGCGACCTCAACAAGGCGCTGGCCTCGGTCGGCTTGGCGACAGTGGCGATGCCGCTGACCTCCCGGCGCGGCCTCGCCGAGGAGCAGGCGATCTACTACACGTGGTCGGGCTACGACATCCCCGAGCTCTGGCCCTCCTATCTCGAAATGCACGGCGAGCCGCCGGAGACGCCGATCTTCGGCGACGCCGAGGAGTCGTTCGTGAAGGTGCGCGCGGGCTACGTCGTGGACGTGATGCACCCGTGCAGCAACAACGTGCCGCGCTGGCGCCATGCCGGTGTTCTGCAGGCCATCGACGTTTCGAGGCTCTCGAACTGGGGCGACGTCGTTCCCGCCCTGAAGACGGTGAAGGACGGCGTGTTCGGCGACGAGCACTGGTTCATCCCGTTCGAGTGGGGACAGACCTCGGTGACGTACCGCACCGACCTCTTCGACCTCGCCGGCGAGGAGGAGTCCTGGGGCATGCTCTGGGACGAGCGTTACGCGGGACGCCTGTCGATCATCGACGCGGCCGAGGACTCCTGGTGGTGCGCCGCGATCTACGCCGGCATCGACACGGACAACCTGACCGACGCGGACATCCAGAAGGTCTTCGACCTCCTGGTCCAGCAGCAGAAGCTGCTCCTGTTCCGGCAGAGCGACATGACCACGGTCGAGCAGGCGCTGGCCTCGGGCGAACTGGCGGCCGCCATGACCTGGAACAGCTCGCCGCTCACGCTCACCCGCGAGGGCGTTCCGGTCAAGTTCGCCAACGTCAAGGAAGGCGCCCTGACCTGGGTGTGCGGCATGGTGCTGACCGCCGACGCGCCGCATTACGACAAGGCGCACGACCTGCTCAACGCCATGATCGCCCCGGAGGTCGGCAAGTTCATCATCGAGGACTACGGTTACGGCCACTCGAACTCCAAGGCCTTCCAGCTCGTCAGCGACGACGAGCTGTTCGCGCGTGGCCTGACCAGCGATCCGATGGAGATTCTCGGGGCGGGCACGTTCCTCCAGGCGCAGACCGAGGACATCGAGCAGAAGATCAACCGCGACTGGGGCGAGCTGATCGCGATGATCTAGAAGGGATGCGTTCCCCTTGTGGCCGTGACGGATCCGGCGGCGGTCGCGCGACCGGCCGCCGCCGGACCGGGACGGTTGCAAAGCCCCCGCGCCGGCCCGCCCGGAGCGGGACTCGTCATCGGCGATGAGCGAACCAACGGCCGTTTCGACCGGCTCCGGCGTCGCGCCGATGGGGACGCCGCTCCGGTGGTGGCGACGTCTGATCCTGCGCAACGAGGCGGTGCGCGGCTACACGCTGCTGTCGCCGACGCTCTTCCTGATGACCCTGGCGCTCGGCGCGCCGGTCTTCTTCCTGTTCCTGGTGAGCTTCTTCACGCAGGATCTCCTGGAGATCTCGACGGATTTCTCCCTTGAGAACTACATGTCGTTCCTCGGGAAGGAGAACTACCAGAAGCTCCTGTGGCGCTCGCTGAAGGTCTCGGGCTTCGTCACCGTCCTGTCGGTGGTTCTCGCCTATCCGATGGCCTACTTCATCGCATTCCGGGTGCGGAAGAACAAGTTCGCCTGGCTGATCCTGATCACGGTTCCCTTCTGGACCAGCTATCTTCTTCGGGTATTCGCCTGGAAGATCGTCCTGGGCCACAACGGGGTCATCAATTCGGGCCTGACCGAGCTCGGCTTCATCGAGGAGCCGCTCACGTTCCTCCTCTACAATCCGTTCGCGGTGGTGCTGACCCTGGCGCACGCCTGGGCCGCCTTCGCGATCATGCCGATCTACGTGTCGCTCGAGAAAATCGACCGGTCGTTGCTGGAGGCGGCCCGCGACCTCGGCGATGGCCCCGCCATGCGCTTCTGGCGCGTCACGCTGCCGCTCTCCATGGCGGGCGTGGTGGCCGCGAGCCTTCTGGTTTTCATTCCCACGGTCGGCGATTTCGTCACGCCCACCATGGTCGGCGGGCCGAAGGGAACGCTGATCGGCAACCTGATCCAGATCCAGTTCGGCAAGGCCAACAACTGGCCCTTGGGCGCGGCGCTCTCCGTGATCTCGCTGATCGCGATCACGGCCGTCGTCTGCGCCTTCCTGTGGTTCACCAAGCGCGTGAGGACGCAGGAGCTGTGACGATCCGGGACACCGCGCCGGTCGCCTCGGGCGAGGCCCGGACGAAGACGCGCGCGAGGCGCGCGCCGGACGCCGCGCCCCGCATCGGGGCTCTGGGCGTCTTCGCCGTGCTGTACCTCGCGTTCATCTACGCGCCGGTGCTGTTCATCCCGCTCTTCTCGTTCAACGACTCCACCTACATCGCCTTCCCGCTGAGCGGATTCACGACCGAGTGGTACGTGACGATGTCGCGGTCCGACGGCCTCGTCGGCGCGTTGACGAACAGCATCAAGGTCGCCACGCCGGCCGCCGTCGTCAGCACCCTGCTCGGCACGCTGGCCGCGAAGGCGGTGACCCGGTACCGGATGCCGGGCATGGAAGCGGTCGTGAGCTTCATCATGTCGCCGCTGGTGGTGCCGGCCATCATCGTCGGCGTGGCGCTCCTGATCATCGTGAACGCCATCGGGATCGAGCTGTCGCTCTTCACCGTGTTCCTGGCGCATCTTCCGCCCTGCACCGCGTTCGCCATGTGGATCATGATCTCCCGTCTGGAGGGATTCGACGCCGCGATCGAGGAAGCCTCGCGCGACCTGGGCGAGGGGCCTTGGATGACGTTCTGGCGGGTCACGTTCCCGCTCATCGTGCCGGGCGTCGTGGCGAGCCTCCTGCTCACCTTCACCATCTCGTTCGACGAATACGTGCTGGCGTCCTTCCTGGGCGGCAGCGAGCCGACCCTGCCGATCTACATCTACAGCCAGTTGCGTTTCCCCTGGCAGCTTCCCAACGTTCTGGCGCTCGCGACGATCCTGCTTTTCGCCTCGTTCGCGCTCGTCTACATCGCGATGCGGTTCCGGAACCGCGGCGTCCAGTTCAAGACGACGACGGGAGTCTAGGGCCCGTGAACGCCAACGCCTTCATCGCCATCGACGACGTCAGCAAGGATTTCGGCACGGTCCGCGCGGTCGACCGCGTCGCCTTCGGCATCGCCCGCGGCGAGTTCTTCTCGCTCCTGGGTCCGTCCGGCTGCGGCAAGACCACGTTGCTGCGGATGCTGGCGGGTTTCGAATTCCCGACCGAGGGCGAGATCTACATCGACGGCCAGGCCATGGCGTCGGAGCCGCCGGAGAACCGCCCGGTCAACATGGTGTTCCAGAGCTACGCGATCTTCCCGCACCTGACCGTGCGCAAGAACATCGGCTACTCGCTCCGGCGCGACAGGCTCTCCAGGGTCGAGTTCGACCGCAAGGTCGGGCGGATGCTGGAGCTGATCAAGCTGCCGGGCTACGAGGAGCGGAAGTCGCACGAGCTGTCCGGCGGAGAACGCCAGCGCGTCGCCTTGGCGCGCGCCCTGATCCGCCGGCCCAAGGTGCTGCTGCTCGACGAGCCGCTGGGCGCGCTCGACAAGCAATTGCGCGAGCAGATGCAACTCGAGCTTCGCGACCTTCAGCGCGAGGTCGGCATCACCTTCGTCTTCGTGACCCACGATCAGGAAGAGGCGCTGACGATGTCGGACCGCATCGCGGTCATGTCGAAGGGCCGCTATCTGCAGATCGACACGCCCACCCAGCTTTACGAAGCCCCGCGAAGCCGCGAGGTCGCCGCCTTTATCGGCAGCATGAACTTCTTCGATGCGCGCGTGGAGGAGGTCGCCGACGGTCATGCCCGCGTCGCGGCCGGTCCCCTGGGCCATCTCCGCGCCGCGACGCGGGCGAAGCGGTTTTCCGTCGGAGAGACGGTCCTGGCGGCCGTCCGGCCCGAGAAGATCACGATTTCATCCAGGCCGCCGGCGCCGTCCGACGCATCGGGCGGGACGAACTTCGTCAAGGGGGTGCTGGATGCGACGGCTTATCTCGGCGACCGCAGCCACCACTACATCCGGCTCCCCGGTGTTGACAAACCCGTCGCGGTCTCGGCGCAGAACTTGAACCCGGCCGAGTTTGATGTTGAAAGCAGGAAGCGGGATGTGTGGCTCAACTGGTCCAGCGAGGCCGTCGTGCTGCTTCGCGCGACGTAGCCCGGCAAGGGAAGGAAGATGGGGGTCTCCGGAGCCGCTCCGGACACTGGATTGTCGTCATGCCGCAAGTCGTTGAAGCCAGAAGGCCGGGCAACGGGCGCACCGCGACGCGGGAAGCGCGCCGCCGGCAATTGATCGACGCCACGATCGACTCGATCTCGAAGCGGGGCTTCTCCGGCACGACGCTGGAGACGGTCACCAGGACGGCGAAGCTGTCGCACGGTGTCGTCAATTTCCATTTCAACAGCAAGGAAGAGCTCTATGTCGAAACCCTCGGCTACCTTGCGAGGGAGCACTACGAGTGCTGGCGCGGCGCCATGCTGCGGGCCGGGCCGGAGCCCGCCCGGCAGCTCGAGGCCATCGTCGACGCCGACTTCGACCGCAGGATCTGCGCGGCCAAGAAGCTCGCCGTGTGGTTCGCGTTCTGGGGTCAGGCCAAGTACCGTCCCGACTACCTCACGATGCGGTACCGCTACGACGACGAACGGGCGGCGGAGCTCAACCGCCTGTGCGGCGAGATCGTCGCCGAGGGCGGCTACGGGCATCTCGATCCCGACTCGCTGACCCGCTCGATCGAATCCATTGTCGACGGCCTGTGGCTCAACATGCTGCTGTATCCGAAGGAGGTGACCCGCGAAATGGCGCGCGGCGACTGCTTCCGTTACCTGGCCCAGGCGTTTCCCGGCCACTTCGCCCGGCCCGGCGCGCCGTGGGACGGCGAAGACCGCGGCCTCGTTCGTCCGTGACTCCCGCCGGACGCCCCGCATGACGCGCGACCCTCGCCACGACATCCTCTTCGAGCCGGTGAGAATCGGGCCGGTCACGGCCAAGAACAGATTCTACCAGGCACCCCACTGCACCGGCAGCGGATGGCGCGGGCCGCGGATCCTGGCCGGCCTGCGCGGCATGAAGGCCGAGGGCGGCTGGGCCGTGGTCAACACGGAATACTGCTCGGTCCACCCGTCTTGCGACGATCCGCCCCACGCCTGCGCGTCCCTCTGGGACGAGGGCGACATCAAGGCCCACGCCCTGATGACCGAGAAGGTCCACGCCCATGGCGCGCTGGCCGGCGTCGAGCTCTGCCTCGGCGGCGCCGCGATCGCGAACCTGTCGTCGCGGGAGGCCGCCTTGGGGGTCAAGAGCATGCCCAACATGGCGGGCAATCCCTTCCAGACCCGCGCGATGGACAAGAGCGACATCCGCGAGGTCCGGCGATGGCACCGCAACGCGGCGCTGAGGGCGCGTACGGCCGGCTTCGATCTGGTCTACGTCTACGCGACGCACGGCTACATGCTGTCGCAGTTCCTCTCGGCGACCCACAACACGCGCGCGGACGAATACGGCGGCTCGCTCGAGAACCGGGTCCGCCTGATCCGCGAGATCGTCGAGGACGCCAAGGAGGCGGTCGGCGACACGATGGCGGTCGCCGTGCGCTTCTCCGCCGAGGCCAACGGGGGCGGCGGGGGCGACGGCAATCCGGTCCCCGGCGAGACCGAGGACATGTTCGGCGTCCTGGGCGAGCTACCCGATCTCTGGGACATGAACATCGCCGACTACACGTACGAGATGGGACTCTCCCGCTTCGTGCCGCAGGGCGCGCTGGAGCCCTATGTCGCCGGGATCAAGGCGCTGACCGGCAAGCCCGTGGTCTCGGTCGGCCGCTTCACGTCGCCCGATATGATGGCGAGCCAGGTCAGACGCGGGATTCTCGACTTCATCGGCGCGGCGCGCCCCTCGATCGCCGATCCCTTCCTGCCGAGGAAGATCGAGGAGGGCCGCCTCGACGACATCCGCGAGTGCATCGGCTGTAACATCTGCTATGTCGGCGACGGCAAGGGCTTCCCGATCCGCTGCACCCAGAACCCGACCATGAGCGAGGAGTGGCGGCGCGGCTGGCACCCCGAGGATGTCGACCCCCGGGGGTCCGACTCCCATGTGCTGATCGTCGGGGCGGGACCCGCCGGCCTCGAGGCGGCCCAGGCGCTCGGCAAGCGGGGCTACCGCGTGACGCTCGCCGAGGCCTCCCGCGAACTGGGGGGCCGCGTCGTCCGCGAGGCCGGCCTGCCGGGTTTGGGCGAGTGGATCCGCGTGCGCGATTACCGGGTGCTGCAGATCGGGAAGCTCGACAATGTCGAGGTCTTCCGCGAGAGCGACATGGGCGCCGACGACGCGCTGGCCGTCGGCGCGGACCACATCGCCGTGGCCACGGGATCGTCCTGGAGGAGGGACGGCTACGGCGCCGCCAACCCGAAGGGGATCGCCGAACCCGGACCGGTCGGGAGCGTCTTCACGCCCGACGACATCATGGCGGGACGGTTGCCCGAGGGGCCGACCGTCGTGTTCGACGACGACCACTACTACATGGCGGCCGTCCTGGCCGAGCGGATACGGATGTCGGGCGTTCCCGTGACGCTGGCGTCGCCCGAGGACATGGTCGCGCCCTGGGCGGTCCACACCCAGGACCGCTGGCGGTCGCACACCGGGCTGATGGAGATGGGCGTCGGTCTGGTCGCCGGCCACAACCTGACGGCCTTCGACGGCGGCCGGGCGACCCTGGCTTGCGAGTTCACCGGACGCGAAACCGCGATCGACGCGGAGGCCGTCGTGCTCGTGACATCCCGGCGGCCGAACGACGCGCTCTACCATGCGTTGACCGGCGGGATCGCGGACGGCGACGCGCCTCGGTCGGTCGCGCGCATCGGCGACTGCGAGGCCCCGGCGATCATCGCGGGCGCCGTCTTCTCGGGCCATCGCTACGCCCGCGAGCTCGACGCCGCGATCGACCGGGACAACCCCTTCAAGCACGACCGGGTGTTCTCCCGCGATGATTGAGGCGCCGGGCATGGAGCGGACGCCGGGCGGGGAGGCCGCGAAACCCGTCGCGGAGACATGGTTCTCCGTCGAGGCCTGCGACGGCGATATCCTGCGCTTCCGGGAACACAACATCGACGCCTACGCCGGCGGCGATTTCTGGCTCGTGCGGGGACGCGACCGGGCGCTCGTCGTCGACACCGGTTGCGGCATCGTCTCGCCCGTCGGCCTCGCGACCGCGATCGCCGGGCGGCCGGTCATGGCGGTGGCGCTCAACTGCTCCTACGACCACGCCGGCGGTTGGTCCGGCTTCGACGCCCGCGCCTGCCACCCGCTCGACGCGCCCCACCTCGAGGAACCGGAGGACGGGAGCGTGTCGGTCGGCGACTATCTCAACGACGGGACCCTGTGGGCCTTGCCTTGGGAAGGTTACGACGTCGCGGCCTATGCGATGACCCCGGCGAGTCCGACCCGGCTCGTCGACGAGGGCGACGTGCTCGACCTCGGCGGCCGAAGCTTGGAAGTCCTGCGCGCGCCGGGCCGCGAGGCCGGGGGCATCGTGCTGTGGGAGGCGGCGACCGGCAGCCTGTTCACCAGCGACATGCTCTATGACGGCGAGCACGGCTTGGCCTGGCCGCCGGCGAACCCCGCCGCCTATGCGGCGACGCTCGAACGGATGCGCGGTCTGCCCGTCTCGCGGGTCTGCCCGGGCCACTACGGCGTCTTCGGCCGCGGCCGCATGCTGGCGCTGATCGACGAACAGCTCGCCGATCTCGACGCCCGTTCGCGGACGCGGCGGGAGCGGGACCCGTGACCCCGGGGCCGGAGGTCCGGCGCGCGGCGCTGGCCCTCGCGCTGGCCCTGGGCGCCGCTCCATCGGCGTCGGCCGGGGACGACGGCCACGTGTCGCGGGAGGGCGCGACGCCCTTCGCCCGTGGCGAACTCTACACCTATCTCGCCGGCAAGACCCAGGTCCGGGGGCCGAACGGCGGGGCCTACCACGCCGAAGACGGCACGCTCCAGATCCTGCGGGACGGCGTGCGCGGCAGCGGCGCCTGGTCGGTCACCAAGGACGGCGAGCTGTGCTGGCACGTCTACGGCTGGGACGAGCCGCCCTGCGAGGCTTACTATCGCAACGGTGACGCCGTCGGCTATGTCCATCGGGATGGCGCGGGGCCGGCGCCCGAGCTTCTGGAGGGTAATGTCCTCGACTATTTGCAGGCTGGCGTCGAACCGCCGGCTTCCGCCGGGGACATCGATCCGAACTTCGCCAGGAGCCTCCTCACGCCGGAGGAGGCGACCGCCTTCGTTTCGGGCAAGACCGCGATCCTGGAGCCTCGCGGCGCGGTCCATTATGCGCCCGATTTCACCCTGACGACCGTGTGGGGCGGCGTGCGCCAGACCGGCCGGTGGAGCGTCGACGACAAGGGCGGCGTCTGCTGGCACGTCGCGGCCTGGGGCGTGGAGCCCTGCCGGTACTACTACGTCGAGGACGGCGTCCTCATGAGCCTCTACAAGGGACTGGCCCGCCGGGCCGAGGAGTTCGTGGACGGCGACGTGACGGGCGACCTGTAGCGGGCGCCTCGGAAAGACCGTCGCCGGGGAGGCGAGGGCCGTGCTGGACGACGCGGGCCGCGTACCAGGGCGCGACGCTTCCGGTCGAGCCCATCGACACGCGCGACGCGCCGGGCTGCATCGTGAGCCGCCAGCGTCGGGCGCGGCGCATCGTCGAGGCCGTCGGCGCGGACAACGCGCGCGTCCAGTTCGATTTCTACCACTGCCGGGTCGTGGAGGGCGATCTCGCGCGCCGCCTCGCCGAGCAACTCCCGCCGATCGGCCGGAGCGGCCACGACGGCTGGGTCGGCGCGGAATACACTCCGAAGGCAGAAACGACCGCCGGCCCGGGGCGGTTCGCGGCGGCGAGGGGTCGGCGTGGACCGTCACCGGTCGCGGAGTCCCTGAAAGTATGCTTCGTCCGCGATGGGGCCTCTTGGCGAGGCGGCGCCGTCAAGCAGCAATGTCCGCGGGCGCCGCCTGTCGCGACGTGCTCGTCGATGAAACCCTTCATCGAATCCGGCGGGGAGACGTTCATCGCGCCCGTGCCGAAACCGTGGATGCGATGGCAATGACGGCAAGGTTCGGCAAGCGAGCTCAGCCTCCCGTCACGCTCATGTGCCGCGAGACGCTCGGCTTGTCGGTGCGCCGGTCGATGATGAAGTCGTGGCCCTTGGGCTTGCGGGAAATGGCTTCGTGAATCGCGGCCTCGAGCGGCGCGTCGCCCTCGGAGGCGCGCATCGGCGTCTTGAGGTCGGCGGCGTCCTCCTGGCCGAGGCACATGTAGAGCGTGCCGGTGCAGGTCAGCCGCACGCGGTTGCAGGATTCGCAGAAGTTGTGGGTCATCGGCGTGATGAAGCCCAGGCGTCCGCCGGTCTCCTTCACCCGCATGTAGCGCGCGGGTCCGCCGGTCCGGTGGTCGATGTCCTCCAGGGTCCAGCGCTTCCCGAGGTCGGCGCGGACCATGCTGAGCGGCAGGTACTGGTCGGTGCGGTCGCCGTCGATATCGCCCATGGGCATGGTCTCGATCAGGGTGAGGTCGAAGCCCCGGTCGCCGCACCAGCGGATCATCGCGTCGAACTCGTCCTGGTTGACGCCCTTCATGGCGACCGCGTTGATCTTGATCCCGAGGCCCGCCTCGCGGGCCGCGGCGATGCCGTCCATCACCCGGTCGTAACGGCCCCAGCGGGTGATCGCCTTGAAGCGGCCGGGGTCCAGCGTGTCGAGCGAGACGTTGACGCGACGCACGCCGGCGTCGACCAGCTCCCCGGCGAAGCGGGCGAGCTGGCTGCCGTTGGTCGTGACCGTGAGCTCGTCGAGTCCGCCGCCGCCGAGATGGCGGCCCAAGCCGCGGAAGAACCGCATGACGCCCTTGCGCACCAGGGGCTCGCCGCCCGTGACGCGGATCTTGCGGACGCCCAGCCGCACGAAGGCGCTCGCCACCCGGTCGAGCTCCTCCAGCGTCAGGAGGTCCTTCTTGGGCAGGAAGGTCATGTCCTCCGACATGCAGTAGACGCAGCGGAAGTCGCAGCGGTCCGTCACCGAGATGCGGATGTAGGCGATCTGGCGGCCGAAAGGATCGACGAGCTGGGACATGGCGGCCCGCGCGGTTTGGAAAGCGTATCGCCGACTATAGGACGCCGTGGCGCGGGCGTCCACGAACCGGAGCGTTTCCATTCCGCGCGGAACCGCTCCGGCCTTCTTGTCGCTCGCGGCGTCCGCCTCCTTCGGTAAGCTCGGGGCGCCTCGGGGCGAGGGTGAGGTCGGGTGCGCGAACATCTTTCCCCCTTGCATCTCGCCGGATAGGCGTTGGTGTTACGGTTGCGGCGGCGGAAGCGGGCGGGAGGCCGGTCCAAGGAGGCGCCGGTTCGGCGTCCGCCCTTGTCGCGCGGACGAGACTGCTACGGGCCGGCGATCGACTCGATCGCGACGACAGGCAAGGCGTTCGCGGCGATTACCAGACCTACGATCCGCCACGTCAGACGGGCTTCCAGCGCCGCCAGATCGGCCCCGGTCGCCAAGTCGTCGCGTTCCGCTTCGGCGGCGGCCCGCATTTGCGCGGCGATCGCCTTGGCGTGACCGCGTTCCACGCCGGCGGATTCCATGGCCTCGGCGGCCGCAAGAGTATCGAAGGACGTCACGCCGGTAGCGTAGCACGGTCGGGCCGGGGCTCACAATCGCCCGGTCGCCGCGCGAGCGGCGCATTCGGCCGCCTCCCCGCATCCGTCAGAGCACGCGCCAGACCCAGCAGCGGTGGCGGATGTGGGGTTCTGAGGCGATGGAGGGGAAGGGGTCGCCGGCTTCCACGAGCTCCCACGCGCCGGCGTCGGCGAGTTTCCGCTGCCTGGCCGCGAAGCCGGGCGGCTCCTCGTCGGACCGCAAGGTGTAGAGGATCGGCCCGCCCGGACGGACGATGCGGACCAGCTCGTCGAGAGACGAGGCGGGCGCGTGGTTCGGCGTGAACACGCCGCAGGCCGTGACGGCGCCGAAGGCGTCGGACTCGTAAGGCAGCGGCTTGCCGAGCTCCATCACCTCGCAGCGCTCGTAGATCCCCTTGCGCCGGGCGACCTCCAGCATGCCGGGCGAGAGGTCGTTGGCGCTCATCCGGGCGAAGCCTTCCCGGGCCAACAGCTCGCCCAGCATGCCCGTTCCCGCGCCGGCGTCGCACAGCCGCGTTCCGGGATCGACATGGCGCAGCACGACCCCGGCGAGCTCGATGTGGCCGGTCCAGCCGACCTCGCCCTCCATGGCGGCGTCGTAGACCCCGGCGGCGGCGTCGTAGCGCCCGGTCAGCTCGGCCCGGTCCCTGGCGCCGTAGAAGCGTTCCGGATCGGCCCTGGCGTACTTCTCGCTGACGGTCATGCGCTCCCCTCCCGGGCGGGCCGGGCAGTCTGGCGCAAGTCCGGGCGATTGGGAATTGCGCGCCCGTCCGGCGTTGCCCATAGTCCGCGCCGGTTGTCCCGGATGCGCCCATGGCGAGGGGAGACGAAACGCCCGGCCACTGGCTGGAGCCCATGATGGCGCCGCGGTCGGTCGCGCTGGTCGGGGCGTCGCGGCGCGAGGGCAGCGTGGGCCGCCGCATGGTCGAGGCGCTCCGGCGGGGCGGCTACGAAGGCGCCGTCCACTGCGTCAACCCGCGCTACGGGGAGGTCGACGGCTACCCCTGCCTGCCCTCGCTCGCCGACCTGCCCGCCGCGCCGGACGTCGCCGTGCTGTCGGTGGCGGCCCACCGCATGGAGCGGACCTTCCACGACGCGCTCGACGCCGGCGCCCGTTCCCTGATCGTCTACGACCCCTGTTTCTTCGAAGGCGACACGGATCCGCCGCTGCTCGACCGCCTGAAGGGGATCGCGCGCGAGGCCGGGATTCCGGTTTGCGGCGGCAACGGCATGGGGCTCGTCAATCTGGACGCCGGGGCCTGGCTCAGTTTCCAGGGTCCGCACCTGCCGCTCAGGGGCGGCATCGCGGCCATCTGCCATTCCGGATCGGTCTACAGCCTGCTCATCGACAGCAACCGGCGCTACCGCTTCAACCTGCTCGTCTCGCCCGGCCAGGAGATCGGCGCGACCGTCGCCGACTACATCGACTACGCGCTGACCGTGCCGACCACGCGCGTGATCTGCGTCTTCATGGAGGCCGTGCGCGACCCCGGCGGTTTCGTCGCGGCCGTGGCGCGGGCGCGGGAAAAGGGGATCCCCGTCGTCGTCGACAAGGTGGCCCGGACCGAGGAAAGCGCGGCGCTCGCGGCCACCCACTCCGCCGCCATCGCCGGCAGCGACACGGCCTTCGGCGCGGTCTGCGAGAGCCACGGCGTGATCCGCTGCGCCGACCTCGACGAGATGATGGCCACCGCGCAGATCCTGGACCACCCGCGGCGTCCTGGTCCGGGGGGCCTGGGGGTGGTGACGGATTCGGGCGGCCTGCGGGAACAGCTCATCGACGTGGCCGACGATCTCGGGATCCCGTTCGCGCCGCTGACCCGGGCCACGGTCGACGCCCTGCGCGAGACGCTCGCCTACGGTCTCGCGCCCGTGAACCCGCTGGACGCGGCCGGCCCCCTGAGCGGCGACTTTCTCGAGAAGTTCAACGCGGCCTCGCTGGCCGTCGCCAACGATCCCAATGTCGCGATCGTGGCGCACGAGCTCTTCGTCGACGACAACTTCGTCTTCTACCCCGAGGCGATCGACGCGGTGGAGGACATGCCGGCGAAGACCGGCAAGCAGCATGTGCTCTTCTGCAGCCTCGGCGCGGTGGAGAATCGCGAGGTCGCGCGCCGCTTCCGCGATCTCGGCATCCCCGTCGTCAACGGCGCCAGGCTGCTGCTGATCGCGATGCGCAACGTCCTGTGGTGGCGCGACCGCCGGGCCGGGCGCGACGACGGCCCCGACCCGGGCGACCCGGCCGCGGTCGGGCGCTGGAGGCGGCAGCTCCGCGCCGGACCTCTCGACGAGACCGACGCCCTCGCCATGCTGCGGGATTTCGGGGTGCCGGCCGTCGAGTCGGTCGCCTGCGAGACTTGCGAGGCGGCCGTCGCGGCGGCGCGGGGCCATGGCCTTCCCGTCGCGCTCAAGACGGCGGCCGACGGAATCCGGCACAAGTCCGAGGTCGGCGGAGTCCGTGTCGGGCTGGCCGATGTCGAGTCGGTCGCGTCCGCCTACGACGACCTCCGCGACCGCCTGGGCCCCCGCGTCGCCGTGGCCGCCATGGCGCCCAAGGGCGTCGAGCTCGCCTTCGGCATGGTGCGCGATCCGCAGTTCGGCCCGATCGTCATGGTCGCGGCCGGCGGCGTGCTGGTCGAGCTTCTCGACGACCGCGCCTTCGCGCCCGCGCCTTTCGGCCGCGACCGGGCCCGGCGGATGATCGAGGGCCTGAAGGTCTCGAGGTTGCTGAACGGGGCGCGCGGCGAACCCGCCGCCGACATCGAAAGTCTCGCGGACGCCCTCGGCCGTTTCTCGGCCCTGGCCGCGGCGCTGGCGGACGAGGTGGCGGAAATGGACATCAATCCGGTCGTCGCCGGCCCGGACGGCGCGCTCGCCGTCGACGCCCTTGTCGTCGCCGGGTAACGGCGCCTTGGCGCGTGACGCCGCCGACACCATACTGAAGGGCATGGACGAGTATCTGGTGAAGCCGGATCCGGCCGATCCGCGGCTGACGAGGCGAGTGGCGGGGATCGACCACGAGGGCGGGCCGGTCGAGGCCTCGGTCACGATGGAACGGCCGCTCACGCTGTTCCTGAACGGCCAGGAGATCGTCACCATGATGACGATCGGAGACCACCCCGACTATCTGGCCGTGGGCTATCTGCTGAACCAGGGCATGTTGCGCGCCGACGACGCGATCACGGCGATCGACTGGGACGAGGCGATCGACACGGTCGTGGTGCGGACCGAGCGCGAAACCGACTACGAGGACAAGCTCAGGAAGAAGACCCTCACGTCGGGCTGCGCCCAGGGCACCGTGTTCGGCGACCTGATGGACGAGATCGAGACGGTCAGGCTCGAGTCCCCGGCCGAGGTTCGGACCTCCTGGCTCTACGCGCTTTCGAAGGCCATCAACACGACGCCGAGCCTCTATCTGGAGGCGGGCGCGATCCATGGCTGCGTCCTGTGCGAAAGGGACAGGCCGCTGATCTACATGGAGGATGTCGGCCGCCACAACGCCGTCGACAAGATCGCGGGCTACATGGCGCTCCACCGCGTCGGCCCCGAGGGCAAGATCTTCTACACGACGGGCCGGTTGACGAGCGAGATGGTGATCAAGACCGCCAGGATGGGCATCCCCATCCTCGTCTCGAGATCCGGGTTCACCGCGTGGGGCGTCGATCTCGCCCGCCAGGTCGGCATGACGCTCATCGGCCGCATGAAGGGACGGCGTTTCCTCGTGCTGGCGGGCGACGAAAGGGTGCGCTTCGACGCTGGTTTCTCCAGTGCGGGCGTGGACGGGCCGCGTCGTCGACGCGAGGACGCGGCCGATGACGCGGCGTGAAAACCCGTCCGCGGAGGCGGTCGGCGTCGTCCTGGCCGGCGGTCTCGCGCGCCGCATGGGCGGCGGCGACAAGGGGCTTCTGGAGCTCGACGGCAGGCCGATCCTCGATCGTGTCCTCGAGCGGCTGCGTCCCCAGGTGAGGATGACGGCGCTCAACGCCAACGGGGACGCCTCCCGCTTCGAACGCTGGAACCTCCCGGTGGCGCCCGATGTGCTGCCCGGAAATCCGGGGCCTCTGGTCGGCGTGCTGACGGGGCTCGACTGGGCCTTCGCCAATGTCCCCGGGCTCCGCTGGGCGGCGACGGTCCCCACCGACGCGCCGTTCCTGCCGCGCGATCTGGTGGCGCGCCTGCTGGAGGCCGTCGAGGCCGGGGGCGCGGACATGGCCTGCGCGGCGTCCGGCGGCCGGCGCCATCCCGTGATCGGTCTGTGGCCCGTCGCCCTCAGGAACGAGTTGCGCCACGCCGTGATCGAGGAAGGCGTCCGGAAGGTCGATGTCTGGACGGGGCGCTACGAGGTGGCCGACGTCGTCTTCGAATCCGACCCCGTCGACCCTTTCTTCAACGCCAACGACGCCGACGATCTCGCGGAAGCCGCGCGCCTCGCCTCGGACCCGCGAATCCACGCAAGGCCCGGGCCGCGCGACCGCGCTCCGTGACGGTCGGACTCCTGCTCCTGGCGCCGGCCGTCTTCCTTCTCGCCGGATTCGTCAAGGGCGTCGTGGGATTCGGCCTGCCGACCGTCGCGCTCGCGGCGATGGCGCTGGCGACGGGGCCGGTGGAGGCCATGGCGCTCATGCTGGCGCCGGCGTGCGTCACCAACGCCTGGCAGGCTCTCGCCGGCGACTGTCTGCGGACGATCCTGGGCCGGTTCTGGACGTTCCTTCCGCCCATGACGGTCGGAATCTGGTTTGCCTCGGGCCTGCTGGCCGACGCCGACGCGCCGCTGCTTTCCACCCTGCTGGGCGCGGCGCTCGCGCTCTACGGAGGGATCGGCCTGGCCGGGCTCCAGGCCCCGCGGCCGGGACGGGCGGAACGCTGGATGACGCCCGCGGTCGGCGGCGTGAACGGCGTCGTCACGGGGCTGACCGGGACCTTCGTCGTCCCCAGCGCGCTCTATCTCCAAGCGCTGCGCATGACGCCCGCCATGCAGGTCCAGACGATGGGCGTCCTCTTCTTCACGGCGACCTGCGCCCTGGGCCTCGGCCTGGCCGGCCGCGGGCTGGTTCCGGAAAGCGTCTCCTGGCTTTCCGCCGCGGCGGTCGCGCCCGCGCTCGGCGGCTGGTGGCTCGGCGCGCGGGTGCGCCGGCGTCTCGACGAGGGCCGCTTCCGGCGGGTCTTCTTCGTCGCCGTCACGCTGGCCGGCGCCGGGCTTGTCGCCAGGGCGGCGGCGCTGTCCTGACGCCATGGCGGCCGGGCCGGGCGGCGATGGAAGGGCTCGTCAGCCGAATCGCGCCAGGGTCGTGACCGTCTCGTAGGGGACGCGGAGAAGGCCGCCGCCGTCGGCGAGCGGCGCGATGGCGGCATGGATCTCCGCCAGAAGCTCGTCCTCGGGCCTGACGCGAAGAGCCGCCTTGCAGTGCGACGTCGAGCGGATGTAGCCGATGAACTCGTCGGGCGTGCGGTCCCACGACCAGGCGTCGCGGCGCCGCTCGACATCCCGCGTCGCGGGGTGGTTCCGGAGTTCGCCGTCGGTGTCGTGGTCGCGGTAGCCGCGCCAGTAGCCGGGCGAAACCCGCTCCAGCGTGGATTCGTGGACCTCGGCGATGGCCGAGCCCTCGATCCGGTTGTTGTAGAGCACGGCGAGTGTTCCGCCGGGACGCAGCGCCCGCCGGCACTCGCGATAGAACGCCTCGCGGTCGAACCAGTGGACGGCCTGGCCCGCCGTGATGAGGTCCAGGCTGCCGTCGGCGAAGGGCAGGGCTTCCGCCCGGGCGCCGAGCCAGCGGATGCGGTGTTCGGGCCCCGTCGCGCGCGCCGCCTCCGCCAGCATGTCGTCGCCGGGTTCGGTCCCGACGATGAGCGCGTCCGGAAACACGGCGCGCAGGGGCCGGGTCAGGATGCCGGTGCCGCTCGCCAGATCGGCCAGACGGGCCACATGGCCCGCGTAGCCGCGGATCCGTTCCAGCGAGGCCGTCGCATAGCGCGGCCGGTAGCGGTCGTAGTCGCCCGTCAGCCCGTCGAAGATGTCCCTGGTGTCGGCCCAGCGGCCGGTCCAGAGGCGCTTGACGGTCATGTCATCGACGTCCGCCCGGCGTCGTCCCGGACAAGGGAGCGCGGGCCGGTCGGGATGGCGCGGCGAGGGGGCGCGACGCTCCTACTCCGCCGCTTC
Organism: uncultured Alphaproteobacteria bacterium; assembly: GCA_958295695.1. Classification (GTDB taxonomy): domain Bacteria; phylum Pseudomonadota; class Alphaproteobacteria; order SP197; family SP197; genus SP197. The sequence goes on from OY282363.1 coordinate 1,439,711, forward strand.
CGGCATCGCGGCCTTGTCGACGCGGACGGCGCAGAACTTGAACTCGGGGATCTTGCCGTAGGGGTCCAGCGCCGGGTTGGTCAGGAGGTTCGCGGCGGCCTCGACGAAGCAGAACGGAACGAAGACCATGCCCGGCTGGATGCCGGCGTCGATCCTGGCCCTGGCCTCGATCGCGCCGCGCCGGGTCGAGAGGCGGATGGGCTCGCCCGGCGCGACGCCGAGCTTCTCCATGTCGACCGGCGCCATCGTCGCGACGGCCTCCGGCTCCAGGCTGTCGAGCAGGGTGGCGCGGCGGGTCATGGCGCCGGTATGCCAGTGTTCCAGCATGCGGCCCGTGGTCAGCACCATGGGGAAGTCCTCGTCGGGCGTCTCGTCGGGCGCGGTCACCGTGGCCGGCGTCATCTTGCCGCGCCTGGACGGCGTCGGGAACTCCTCGGAGAACACGATGGGCTGGCCGGGGTCGTCTTCGTCGAGGCAGGGGTAGATCACCGCGTCCTCGCGGCTCACGCGCTCCCAGGAGATGCCGGCGATGGAGTGCATCGACCGGCGCATTTCCTCGTAGACCTCGGAAATGTCGGAGAAGCTCCAGTCGAGGCCCATGCGGACCGCGATGTCCTGGACGATCTCCCAGTCCTGCCGCGCCTCGCCGGGCGCCTCGACGGCCCGACGGCCGCGCTGCACCTGACGGTTCGTGTTGGTGACCGTGCCGTCCTTCTCCGGCCAGGCGGTCGCCGGCAGCACGACGTCGGCGTGCATGGCGGTCTCGGTCAGGAACAGGTCCTGCACCACGAGATGGTCGAGCTTGGCGAGCGCCTCGCGGGCGTGACGGACGTTGGGGTCCGACATCGCCGGGTTCTCGCCCATGATGTACATGCCGAAGAGCTCGCCGGCGTGGATCGCGTTGACGATCTCGACCACGGTGAGGCCCGGCTTGTCGTCGAGCCGGGCGTTCCAGAACGCCTCGAAGCGCGCCTTGTTCCCGACGTCCGCGACGGGCTTGTAGTCGGGATAGACCATCGGGATCAGGCCCGCGTCCGAGGCGCCCTGCACGTTGTTCTGGCCGCGCAGCGGATGGAGGCCGGTGCCCTCGCGGCCGGTGTGGCCGGTCATCAGGGCGAGCGCGATCAGGCAGCGCGCGTTGTCGGTGCCGTGGATGTGCTGGCTCACGCCCATGCCCCAGAACACCATGGCGCGTTCGGCCCCGGCGTAGGCGCGGGCGACCTCGCGCAGGGTCTCGGCGGGGACGCCGCAGACGGGCGCCATGGCTTCGGGCGTATAGTCCTTGAGATGCGCCCCGAGCTCCTCGAAGCCCTCGGTCATCGCCTGGACGTACTGCATGTCGTACAGCTCTTCCTCGACGATGACGTGCATGATGGCGTTCAGCATCGAGACGTCGGCGCCCGGCTTGAACCGCAGCATGTGGGTGGCGTACCGCTCGAGCGCCTGGCCGCGCGGGTCCATGACGATCAGCTTCGCGCCGCGCCTGACCGCGTTCTTGAAGAAGCTCGCGGCGACCGGGTGGTTCTCGGTCGGGTTGGCGCCGATCACGATGAAACAGTCCGATTTCAGGGCTTCGGTGAAGGGCGCGGTGACCGCGCCCGAGCCGATGGTTTCCATGAGCGCCGCCACCGAGCTCGCGTGGCACAGGCGCGTGCAGTGGTCGACGTTGTTGGTGCCGAAACCCGTCCGGACGAGCTTCTGGACCAGATAGGCTTCCTCGTTCGATCCCTTGGCCGAGCCGAAGCCCGCCAGCGCGTCGCCGCCGTGCTCGTCGCGAATCCCGACCAGCCCCGCCGCGGCGCGGTCGAGGGCCTCCTCCCAGGTCGCTTCGCGGAAGTGGGTGTAGGGGTTCGACGGATCGACCCACTCGTCCGCTCCCTTGGGCGCGTCGTCGAGCCGGACCAGCGGCCTGGCGAGACGGTGCGGATGGGTGATGTAGTCGAAGCCGAAGCGGCCCTTGACGCACAGGCGTCCGTGGTTGGCCGGGCCTTCCTTGCCCTTGACCGCGACGATCCTGTTGTCTTCGACCCGGTAGGTGATCTGGCAGCCGACGCCGCAATAGGGGCAGACGCTGTCGACCTCCTTCGGCGGCGCCGGCCTGCCGACGCCGTTCTCGTCGACCAGCGACTTCTCCATCAGCGCGCCCGTGGGGCAGGACTGCACGCACTCGCCGCAGGCGACGCATGTCGACTCGCCCATGGGATCGTCGAAGTCGAAGACGATCTTGGCGTGATGGCCGCGATAGGCCATGCCGATCACGTCGTTGACCTGGATTTCGCGGCACGCGCGGACGCAGCGGTTGCAGTGGATGCAGGCGTCGAGGTTGACCGCCATGGCGGCGTGGCTGAGGTCGGCCCGAGGCGCGCCGCGACGCGGAAAGCGCGAGACGTCGATCCCCATGCCGCGGGCCCAGCCCCACAGTTCGGACGTGGCGGTGTGGGCCTCGTCCTCGGGCGGCTGGTCGGCGACAAGAAGCTCCAGCACCGTGTTGCGCGCCGCCTCGGCCCGTTCGGTGTCCGTCCTGACGATCATGCCCGGCGTCGGCGCGCGGATGCAGGAGGCGGCGAGCGTCCGCTCGCCCTCGATCTCGACCATGCAGATGCGGCAGTTGCCGTCGGCCCGGTAGTCCTGCATCTCGGTGTGGCAAAGGTGCGGGATCGCGACGCCGTGGCGCTTGGCCGCCCGCCAGATGGAATCGCCCGGTTCGGCGCTGACCTCGTCGCCGTCGAGCGTGAAGGTGATCGGCTCGCTCACGATACGTCCTCCGGAAAGTACTTCAGCACGGTCAGGATGGGATTGGGCGCGGCCTGCCCCAGGCCGCAGATGGAGGCGTCCATCATGGTCCGGCTCAGCTCGTCGAGCAGGCCGCCGTCCCATGCGCCGTTCGACATCAGCTTCACGGCCTTCTCGCAGCCGACGCGGCACGGCGTGCACTGGCCGCAGCTTTCGTCCTCGAAGAACTTCAGCAGGTTCACCGCCGCGTCCTTCATGCTGTCCTTGTCCGACAGCACGACGACGGCGGCCGATCCGATGAAAGCGCCGTGGGGCTGTATGGTGTCGAAGTCGAGCGGCACGTCGCCCAATGACGCGGGCAGGATTCCGCCCGAGGCGCCGCCGGGCAGATAGCCCTTGAACTCGTGGCCGTCCGCCATGCCGCCGCAATACTCGTCGATCAGCTCGAGGATCGTGATTCCGGCGGGGGCCAGCTTCACGCCGGGCTCCCTGACGCGGCCCGAGACCGAGAAGCTGCGAAGGCCGGTCCGGCCGTGGCGTCCGTGGCCGGTGAACCATCCGGCGCCCTTCGCCAGGATTTCGGGCGTCCAGTACAGGGTTTCGACGTTGTGGACCAGGGTCGGCCGGCCGAAGACGCCGACCTTGGCGACGAAGGGCGGGCGGTGGCGCGGCAGGCCGCGTTTGCCCTCGATCGATTCGATCATCGCCGACTCTTCGCCGCAGATGTAGGCGCCCGCGCCGCGGCGCAGGTGGATCTCGGTGCTGCTGTCGAGACCCGCGTCCCGCACCTTCCGCAACTCGGTCTCGAGCGCGACGCGCACGCCCGGATACTCGTCGCGCAGGTAGATGTAGACGTCGGTCGCCTCCACCACCCAGGCCGCGATCAACATGCCCTCGATGAACTGGTGCGGCTTGCGCTCCAGGTAGAAGCGGTCCTTGAAGGTGCCGACCTCGCCTTCGTCGGCGTTGACGGCCATCAGCCGTGGCGTGCGCTCCATGCGGACGAACGTCCACTTGCGGCCCGCGGGGAAGCCCGCGCCGCCCAGTCCGCGAAGGTTCGAGGCCTCCATGGTCTCGATCAGCGTTTCCGGCGCATGCTTGCCGGCGAGGATCTCCTTGAGAAGCGCGTAGCCGCCGTCCGCGACATAGGCGTCGTAGTCCTGGTAGTCCGGGACACGGATCTCGATGTCGCCGTTCCCGATCGCTTCGGCGACGGTCCCGGCCGTGGCGTTGTCGATGTCGTTGAACCCGGCCTTCACGGCGGGCGCGGCCTCGCAGCGGCCCATGCAGGGCGCGCGCACGACGCGGACATCCGGACCGAGCCTGCCGTCATCGAGCGCGGCGATCAGCCCCTCGGCGCCCGCCAGGGAGCAGGACAGGCTCTCGCACACCCTCACGGCGATCGGCGGGGGCGGCGTCTCGCCCTCCTTCACCACGTCGAAGTGGTGATAGAAGGTCGCGACCTCGTAGGCTTCGGCCATGGGAATGCGCATGATCTCGGCCAGCGCCAGCAGATGGCGCGCCGAGATGTGGCGGTAGCGATCCTGGATCAGGTGCAGGTGCTCGATCAGAAGATCGCGGCGGCGGGCGCGGTCCCCCAGCAGTTCCGCGACCTCGCGAAGGGCGCCGGGATCGGGCTGGCGGCCCTTGGCGGCGGGCCTCGTCTTGCGCTTGCCGGCGCCGGGGTGCCGGACCTTTGCGATATCGCCGGTCGGGGTCGTCATCGACCTCCTCGCGCAACGGGAGAGTGAAGGGAAAGGCGAAGGCCCGGGCGTCTTCTCCGAACGACGCCGGCCCGTCCAGCCTCGCGGCGGACCATGCCCGACGCTTCCTCAAAAGTCACGTTCAAGTTCGACCGCCTCGATGTCCACGATGTCGCGATCGAGCACGCGCTTGCCGGCATGCTCGAAGTTCACCGTGATCCGGCTGCCGACCGCGGACTGCACCCGGCCCACGCCCCAGTCCGGCCGCCCGCCGTGGCGCACCAGCGCGCCCGGAACGATCCAGGGATCCAATGTCTTTCCGGCCTCCGCGAAACCTCGGGTCGCGCGAGGATAGGCCCGCCGCGCGAGGCAGGCCAGCGCGCGGGGTCGGGTTTCGCAAGTCCTGGTCTCGGGACTCGGAGGCGGCGCGCCGCGAAGGGCGGCGGTCGCGTCCCGGCGCTTGCGGAACGGCGTCCTTCCAACCTATACAGCGCGCCGTCGGCGATTCGCTCGGTCGCCGGAGAGTCACGGGAACGACAAACGAGGACGCGAGCCGATGGCTGTCAAACTTCCCAAGGGCTACAAGCCCAAGGAGAACGAGACATTCATGAACGTCAGGCACAGGGAGTATTTTCGCCGCAAGCTGACCGTCTGGCGCGACGAGCTTCTCCAGGAGTCGTCGGAGACCATAAGGCACCTCCAGCAGGATACGATCGCCGAGCCGGATCTCGCGGATCGGGCCTCCACCGAAACCGACCGCGCCATCGAGCTTCGCACCCGCGATCGCGAGCGCAAGCTGATCAACAAGATCGACGAAGCGCTGCGCCGGATCGAAGAGGGCACCTACGGCTACTGCGAGGAGACCGGCGAGCCGATCGGCATCAAGCGCCTCGAGGCCCGGCCGACCGCCACGCTGAGCCTGGAGGCCCAGGAACGCCACGAACGCCGCGAGCGCGTCTATCGCGACGACTGACCGGCCCGGTCCCCTCGGCGGATGCCGGCCGCCCGATACCCGCCGCGAAGCTACCGCCGGAAGGGGTTTTCCGATTGAGCCTTTTTTGTTCCAAAATTGTTCTTGCCACTGAAGAACAAAGCTTGTACAAACAAGTTCCATTGCGCCGTCCGGCGCGCATGTGGAATAAGGAGAGGCTCGATGACGACGGCACCCATGCTGCGTGTGGTTGAGAGAAGAGAGATGGAACGGGACAAGGCGCTCGACGCCGCGCTCAGCCAGATCGAACGGGCCTTCGGCAAAGGTTCGGTCATGCGCTTGGGCCAGCGCACCCAGGCGGTCGAGATCGATGCGATCCCGACCGGCTCGCTGGGGCTGGACATCGGCTTGGGAATCGGCGGCCTGCCGCGCGGCCGCATCGTGGAGATCTACGGGCCGGAGAGCTCGGGCAAGACCACGCTGGCGCTGCATGTGGTGGCCGAGGCCCAGAAGGCCGGCGGCGTGGCGGCGTTCGTCGACGCCGAGCACGCGCTCGATCCGGTCTACGCCAGGAAGCTGGGCGTCGACATCGACGACCTCCTGATCTCCCAGCCCGACGCCGGCGAGCAGGCGCTCGAGATCGCCGACACCCTCGTCCGCTCCGGCGCGATCGACATCCTCGTCGTCGATTCGGTCGCCGCGCTGGTCCCGAAGGCCGAGCTCGAGGGCGAGATGGGCGACGTCCACGTGGGTCTTCAGGCGCGACTGATGAGCCAGGCGCTGAGGAAGCTCACGTCCTCGATCGCGCGGTCGCGCTGCCTGGTGGTCTTCATCAACCAGATCCGCATGAAGATCGGCGTGATGTTCGGCAATCCCGAGACGACGACCGGCGGCAACGCCCTGAAGTTCTACGCGTCGGTCAGGCTCGACATCCGGCGGATCGGCCAGATCAAGGCCCGCGACGAGGTCGTGGGCAACCGGACCAAGGTGAAGGTCGTCAAGAACAAGGTGGCCCCGCCGTTCAAGACCGTCGAGTTCGACATCATGTACGGTGAGGGCATCTCGAAGATGGGCGAGATCGTCGATCTCGGCGCCAGGGCGGGCGTCGTCGAGAAGTCCGGCTCATGGTTCTCCTACCGGGATCAGCGCATCGGCCAGGGTCGCGAGAACGCCAAGCAGTTCCTGCGCGACAACCCGGAGATCGCCGGCGCCATCGAGCAGGCCATCCGGGCCAACGCTGGTCTGGTGGCCGAGGAGATGATGATCGGCCCCGCGGCGGACGACGCCGGGGACGCGGATGTCGCGGCCGGAACGGGGTTCGCCGACGACATGGCCTGATCCCTCGGCGGGTCGCGGACCTCGATGCGGGCGCCGGCGGGGGTCGGGCCGCCGCCCGTTTCGTCTCTGGCGGACGCGGCGTTCCGGCCCCACATCCGGTTCCGTGCGCGGGGAGAATGATCTAAGAACCCCCGACCCAGCCGATGAGACGACGATGACCGGCGTCAACGAGGTACGCTCCGTCTTTCTCGACTTCTTCGAGCGGCACGACCACGAGGTCGTGGCCTCGGGCCCGCTCGTGCCGCACAACGATCCCACGCTGCTCTTCACCTCCGCCGGCATGGTGCAGTTCAAGAACGTCTTCACCGGCGCCGAGACGCGCGACCGCAAGCGCGCGACCACGGCCCAGAAATGCGTGCGCGCGGGCGGCAAGCACAACGATCTCGACAACGTCGGCTACACCGCGCGGCACCACACGTTTTTCGAGATGTTGGGCAACTTCTCGTTCGGCGACTACTTCAAGGAGCTCGCGATCGAGCTCGCCTGGACCCTGACGACGCGGGAGTACGGACTTCCCGCCGACAAACTCCTGATCACGGTCCATTCCTCGGACGAGGAGGCCGCCGCGATCTGGCGCAAGGTCACGGGATTTCCGGACGGCCGCATCGTTCGCATCCCGACCTCGGACAACTTCTGGTCGATGGGCGAGACCGGTCCCTGCGGGCCGTGCTCGGAGCTCTTCATCGACCGGGGCCCCGAGCTCGCGGGCGGTCCGCCGGGCGGCGCGGACGAGGACGGCGACCGCTTCCTCGAGTTCTGGAATCTCGTCTTCATGCAGTTCGAGCAGGTCGCGCCCGACGAACGCATCGACCTGCCCAGGCCGTCGATCGACACCGGCATGGGGCTCGAGCGCATGGCCGCGATCCTGCAGGGCGCGAGGAGCAACTTCGACACCGACCTCTTCCGGACCATCATCCGGGCCACGGAGGACTGCGTCGGCAGGGAAGCCTCGGACGGGACGAGGCCGTCCTTCAACGTGATCGCCGACCACCTGCGCACGGGCGCCTTCCTGATCGCCGACGGCGTGCTGCCCTCGAACGAGGGCCGCGGCTACGTGCTGCGCCGGATCGTGCGGCGCGCCATGCGCCACGCGCACATCCTGGGCGCGGAGGAACCGGTCATGCACCGGCTGGTTCCGGTTCTCGCCTCCGAGATGGGGCGGGCCTTTCCCGAGCTCGTGCGCGGACAGGCGCTCGTCACCGAAACCCTCAGGCTCGAGGAAACCCGCTTCCGCGAGACCCTGGAACGCGGCCTCGGGTTGCTCGCCGAGGAGACGGGCAAGCTGCCCGCCGCCGCCGACCTGCCCGGCGACGTCGCCTTCCGGCTCTACGACACCTACGGCTTTCCCCTCGACCTGACCGAAGACGCGCTGCGTCGGCAGGGCCGGGGGGTCGACCGCGCGGGCTTCGAGGCCCGCATGGCCGAGCAGCGGGCCAGGGCGCGGGCGGCATGGTCGGGTTCCGGCGACGCGGCGACCGAGCGGCTCTGGTTCGATCTGCGCGAGCGCCTCGGCGCGACCGAGTTTCTGGGCTATGCCGCGACGGAGGCGCGGGGCCGGATTGTCGCGCTGATCCGCGACGGCGCCGAGGTCGGGAGCGCGAACGAAGGCGACGACGTCTCCGTCGTCGCGAACCAGACGCCGTTCTACGGCGAGGCCGGCGGACAGATGGGCGACACCGGCGCCGTCGAGACGGCCGGCGGCGCCCGCATCGAGATCGCCGACACGCTCAGGAAGCTGGGCGACCTGCATGTCCATGTCGGCCGCGTGGTCGCGGGCGAGATCGGCGTGGGCGACGACGCCGCGCTCGCGGTCGACGCCGGTCGCCGCGACAGGCTGCGCGCCAACCATTCGGCGACCCATCTGCTGCACGAGGCGCTGCGCCGCCGCCTGGGCGCCCACGTCACGCAGAAGGGCTCGCTCGTCGCGCCCGACAGGCTGCGTTTCGACATCTCCCACCCCTCGGCGGTGGACGACGACGATCTCGCCGCGGTCGAAGCCGAGGTGAACGCGGCGATCCGCGCGAACGGCGAGGTGGTCACGCGCCTGATGACGCCCGACGAAGCGATCGAGGCGGGCGCGCTGGCGCTCTTCGGAGAAAAGTACGGCGAGGAGGTCCGGGTGGTCTCCATGGGCGCGCCGGTCAGCGGCGAGGAGGGCGGGAAGGATCGCTACTCGACGGAGCTGTGCGGCGGCACCCATGTGCGCAGGACGGGCGACATCGGCGTTTTCAGGATCGTTTCCGAAGGGGCGGTCGCCTCCGGCGTGCGCCGTATCGAGGCGCTGACGGGGGAGGCCGCGCTCGCCTATCTGGACGAGCAGGACCGCCGGGTGCGGTCGCTCGCCGGACGCCTCAGGACGCCCCCCGCGGCTCTCGAGGGCCGGGTCGCCAGCCTGGTGGACGAGCGCGGGAAGCTGGAGCGCGAGGTCGCCGATCTGCGCCGCAAGATTGCGGACGGCCCCGATGTGTCGCCGGGCGGCGAGGCCAGGGAGATCGCGGGCGTCAAGGTGGTCGCCAGAACGCTCGACGGCGTGCCCGCCAAGGACCTGCGCGGCATGGCCGACCGGATCAAGCGGCGGATCGGCTCCGGCGTCGTCGTGCTCGTGGCGACCGGCGAGGGCAAGGCCGCCATCGTGGCCGGCGTGACGGACGACCTGACGGATCGCTACAACGCCATCGACCTGGTGAGGGCCGGCGTCGCCGAACTCGGCGGCAAGGGCGGCGGCGGTCGCCCCGACATGGCCCAGGGCGGCGGCCCCGGCGCGGCCGCCGCCGAGGCGGCCATCGCGGCGGTGGAACGGCGTATCGCGGGCTGAGGACCTCAGCCCAGCTTCTTCCGCAAGCCCTCCTCGAGCCTGGCCAGGAACCGGTCGGTCGTGAGCCAGGGCTGGTCGGGGCCGACGAGGACGGCGAGATCCTTGGTCATGTCGCCGCCTTCGACGGTCTCGACGCAGACCTGCTCGAGCGCGGCGGCGAAGTCGGAGACGTCGGGCGTGCCGTCGAACTCGCCGCGGTGTTTCAGGCCGCGGGTCCAGGCGAAGATCGAGGCGATCGGGTTGGTCGAGGTCTCCCTGCCTTGCCGGTGCCGGCGGTAGTGCCGGGTCACGGTGCCGTGCGCGGCCTCGGCCTCCACCGCGTCTCCGTCGGGCGTCATCAGGACCGAGGTCATCAGCCCGAGCGAGCCGAAGCCCTGGGCGACCGTGTCGGACTGGACGTCTCCGTCGTAGTTCTTGCAGGCCCAGACGAAACCGCCCTCCCACTTGAGCGCGGCGGCGACCATGTCGTCGATCAGGCGGTGCTCGTAGACGATACCCCTGGCGGCGAAACGCTGGGCGAATTCGTTGTCGAAGACCTCCTGGAAGAGGTCCTTGAAACGGCCGTCGTAGGCCTTGAGGATCGTGTTCTTGGTCGAGAGATAGACGGGCCAGCCGAGCTTGAGGCCGTAGTTCATGCAGGCGCGCGCGAACCCCCTGATCGAGTCGTCGAGGTTGTACATGGCGAGCGCCACGCCGCCGCCGGGGAAATCGAAGACCTCGCGGCCGATCGTCTCCCCGCCGTCCGATGGCTCGAAGGCGATCGTGAGCTTTCCGGCGCCGGGCACGACGAAATCGGTGGCGCGGTACTGGTCGCCGAAGGCGTGACGGCCGATGACGATGGGCCGCGTCCAGCCCGGCACCAGCCGCGGCACGTTGGCGCAGACGATCGGCTGACGGAAGACGGTGCCGCCCAGGATGTTGCGGATCGTGCCGTTGGGCGAGCGCCACATCGTCTTCAGCCCGAACTCCTCCACGCGCGCCTCGTCGGGCGTGATGGTGGCGCACTTGACGCCCACCCCGTGCTTCCCGATGGCGTGGGCGGCGTCGATCGTGATCCGGTCGTCGGTCTCGTCGCGCTTCTGGATCGAAAGGTCGAAGTAGCGCAGGTCGATGTCGAGATAGGGCAGGATCAGGCGATCCTTGATGAAGGCCCAGATGATCCGCGTCATCTCGTCGCCGTCGAGCTCGACCACCGGGTTCTTCACCGCGATCTTCGCCATGTCGTGTCGCTCCGCGTCGGGGGAGGTCGGGATTGTCGCGCCGCAACGTAATGGCCGGGCGGCGGGGCGCAAGGATTCGCTCAGCCGTCGAGACGCAGCACGCCGGCGGCCGCCTCGAGGTCCGCCACGACATGGTAGAGCCCGCGGACTCCGGCGCGCGCATACCCCTCCGCGATGACATGGTCGAGCAGGCTCGCGAACGGCCGCCAGTAACCTTTCAGGTCGACGATGACCATGGGCTTGGCGTGCTGGCCGAGCTGGGCCAGCGTGACGACGTCGAGAATCTCGTCGATCGTTCCCAACCCGCCCGGAAGCGCCACGAAGGCGTCGGAGCCTTCGATCATCAGGCGCTTGCGCTCGAACATGTCGGCGACCTCGACGAGGTCCGTCACGCCCGTGTGTTCGACCTCGGCGCGCCGGAGATGGTCCGGGATGATCCCGGTGACTGAGCCGCCGGCGGCCAGCGCCGCGTCGGCCGCCACGCCCATCAGGCCGACGTGACCGCCACCGTAGACAAGCCTGCACCCGGCCCTCGCCAACATCGCGCCCAGGTCGCGGGCCGCCGCGCGAAAATCCCGGTCGCGGCCCAAGCTGGAACCGCAGAAGACGCAGATGGAGGCGGGTCTGGACATCGGAGGGCGAACCGTCGCGGCGTTGACGCCGGCGCGATGGCCGCTTCCGGCCCCGGGCGCGCCGGCCCGCGCCGGAGAGGCCGACGCGATGCGGCCGGGGTAGAGCAAACCGCGTCCGGCGTCCATGCGTTCCCCGTGGCGTCGCGGCGCGACGACGGGATCCGAACCGCCGTCGGCCCGTCGAACCCGCGATGACGACCTGTCCGCGGGACTCTCGCCCGCGGCCGCAATCGTGCTAGAACGCTTGGCAGGTTCGCACCGGGAATGAAGACGTGAAGCAGGTCGTCGCGGCACTGGCCGTCTTTGCGGCCCTCCTCGTCCTCGTCGTCGTCTTGATGCGCGACGGCGACGACGAAGCCGCGACGGCTCCCAAGGACGCCGAGACCGTGGCGACGGTCGGCGAAGAAGGCGGTGGGGCGGATGTCGCGGACGAACCGGACCGGGACGCTTCTGGCGATGACGGCATGGCCGGGGACGCCGCCGGCATGACGGTCGGCGAATCGGCCGGAACCGATGACGCGGACGACGCGGCGGTTCCGCCGGACTTCGACATCGTGAGGGTCGAGCCCAGCGGCGAGGCGGTGATGGCCGGCGTCGCCGAACCCGGAGCCGAGGTGTCGGTGATGACGCGGGACGGCGTCGTCGCGCAAACCGGCGCGGACGACCGCGGCGAGTGGGTCGTGGTCCTCGAGGAGCCCCTGGAGCCGGGCGACCACGAAATCTGGCTCGAGGCCGGGAACGGGAACGGCGAAATCGTCGAATCGGCCGGGGCCGTCGTCATATCGATCCCCGAGGAAGGCGAGGACCTCGATGACGACACGGTCGAAACGATCGCGGTCGATGGAGCCGGGAACGAAGAGGCGGCCGACCCTATGGAAACCGCCGAAGCGGGCGGCGATGCGCGGGACGAGACGGTGGGTTCGGCCGAGTCCGGGATGGCGGATTCGACTGGCGCCGGGGCGGCGGATTCAACCGGTTCCGAAGCCGCGACGGCGGGCGAGGCCGTCGAGCCGGAGTCCGAACCGGCGGAGGACGCCGGGGCGATCGCGGTCGTCGTTCCGCGCGACGGCGGGAACGGCGTGGTGGTGATGCAGGCGCCCGGCGACGGCGTGGGGATTTCGGGCGGCGGCGACCTGACCCTGGAAAGCCTGAGCTACGACGAGGACGGCAACGTCTCCCTTTCGGGCCGGGCGGCGCCGGGCGGCGCCGTGATCCCCTACATCGACGGCGCGCTTTCCGGCGAAGCGGTCGCCGACGCGGAGGGACGCTGGAGGCTCACGCTCGAAAGCCCCCTGGAGGCGGGCCAGTACGACCTGCGCATCGACCAGATCGACGAAACCGGCGCTGTCGTCGCCAGGCTCGAAACGCCGTTCCAGCGCGCCGCCCTCACCATGCCCACGGTGGATGAACCGCTGGTCGTGATCCAGCCGGGAAACAACCTCTGGGTCATCGCCCGCCGCGTCTACGGCAGGGGCGTGCTCTACACGCAGATCTTCGAGGCCAACCGCGGCCAGATCGCCGACCCCGACCTGATCTATCCCGGCCAGATCTTCGTCGTCCCCGGGGCCGGCCCCCCGGAAGGCTGATCGCCATCGGCCGGACGGCGCGATGACGGAGATTCCGGTCTACGATCCCCCGGGTCCGGTGAGCGAGGCCTTCGCGTCCCACTACGTCCGGCGCCTCGTGCAGCGCGCCATCGACCAGGCGTTCAAGCTGTCGCCGCCCCCCGCCGCCTCCGGCGATCGGCCGAACTAGAGCCTCATCCTGTCGGATCGGGGCCGGTCCCCTTCGGCGGGCTCGGGGACCGCCGCCTCTTCCGGTCCAAGTCCGGGTTCCACGGGTTCCGGACACCGAACCGGCGCGCCGGTTCGACATTACCTACATGCCGGCCAGCACTTCGTCGTGCAGGTTGACCAGCTTGCGCTGGATATCGGGCGGCACGGTCTGGAACCACAGGCTGCCCGTGAGAATCGCTTCCGGATCCTCGAGACCGAGCGTCTCGATGACCGCGGGGTCGGCCATGCCGTAGGACTTCCTGTTCGAGGCGCCGTAGGCGTACTGCTCGATCATGTACACGCCGACCTCGGGCGCCAGCGTCGCATCGAGATAGTCGTAGCGCTGCTCCTCGGTGCCGACGTGACGGTTGAGCAGGACATGACCGTCGACCCAGGTCAGCAGCCCCTCCCTGGGCACCATGTATTCGACCGGGACGCCTTCCGATTTCAGGGTGGCGTAGGCCGAGTTCCAAGCATACATCGCGACGATCTCGCCGGTCGCCATGGCGGACTGGGCGTCGACCTCGCTCGACCAGTAGAAGCGGTTCAGCTCGCGCTGTTCCTGGAGGAGCTTGCGGACCTCGGCGATCTCCTCGTCGGTCATCGCGAACGGGTCCTCGACGCCCGCGATCAGTCCCGCCGGGATGGTCGTGCCGGCCCAATTGTCGCGCATCGCCACCCTGTTCGCGTATTTGGGATCCCACAGGATCTTCCAGGTGTGGTTTTCCCGGCCGGCGTATTCGGGCGCCATGTCGGTGCGGAAGACGATCGACGAGTTGCCCCACGACCAGGGCGTGTAATAGTGGTTGCCGTCGTCGTCGACGGTGCCGCGGATGTTCTGGAGCTGCTCGAACATGTCGGGCCAGTGCGAGAGCCGGCCGACGTCGATCGGCTCGATCAGCCCGGCGTGGATCCAGCGGATCACGGTGCTGCCGCTGGGGCAGACGATATCGGCGTCGAAACCGGCGCGGACCTTCTCCAGCGCCTCGTCGTTGTCGGCGTAGAACGACGAGTCGGGCTCGCGCCCGTACTTCTCCGTGAAGGCCGGGTGCAGTTCGGGCAGCTCGTAGCCGTTCCATGTGAAGAGATAGAGCCAGCCGTCCTCCGCGCGGACGGGAGTCCGCAGCAGCGGCATGGTCACCGTCGCCACGCCCGCCCCCGCCAGCGTGCGGGCGACGTCGCGGCGGGTCAGCGCCTTGTGCGCAAGGGCGTCCTTGAATTCGTCAACCGGCATGACCTTGGACACGGCGCAACCTCCCAGCTGTTATGCGACCGGACAGGCAGTCTGCACGCGCCGCCGCCGCGCGGCAACCGCGATCGCGGCCGGCTGCGCGAATGTGACGAGGCCGGAAGGGCCGCGCGCCGCAAGTTGCCCGTTCGGCGCGAATGCGCGAGACTCGGCGCCGGTGCGAAACGGGGGAGCGGAGACATGTCAGCCGCGCTGGAACGGGTCGATGTCTCGACCGACGCCGAAGAGCTCGCCGCGATCCTGGAGCGCGATGGCGCGGCGATCGTGCGCCATGCGTTGACCGAGGAGCAGCTCACGCGGATCAACGCGGAGGTCGACGGCGTCATCGGCGCGACCGCGCCCGGTCTTCGGCATCCCACCAGCGACTTTTTCGTCGAGTTCTACGGCGGCCGGACGATCCGGCTGGACGGGCTGCCCGGAAAGTCGAAGACCTTCTGGGAGATCATGGAAGACTCCTTCATGACGCGGGTGGCCGACATCCTCCTTCTGCCCAACTGCGAGGATTACCTGCTCAACACGGGCCAGCTCATCCAGATCGGTCCGGGGGAGACCGCGCAGTTCCTCCACCGCGACGAGGACGCATGGTCCTATTTCAAGCCGCCGAAGCCGCTGCTCGAGGTCGAGGCGATGTTCGCGCTGACCGATTTCACGATCGAGAACGGCTGCACCCAGGTCGTGCCGGGAAGCCACCTGTGGGAGCCGGAACGCGAAGCCCGGCCCCACGAAATCCAGCGCGCCGAGATGCCGGCCGGTTCGGCCCTGCTCTATCTCGGCGCCACGGTTCACGGCGGCGGCGCCAACACGACGACCGACCAGTGGCGCCGCGGCATGTTTTTCGGCTTTGTCGTGGGCTGGCTCAGGACGGAAGAGGCCTGCCTCCTCACCGTGCCGATGGACCGAGTCAGGGAGATGCCGACCCGCGTGCAGGAACTGCTCGGCTACAAGGCCCACGAGGGCATCGGCGTGGTCGATGTCGGCAGCCCGATGACGCTCCTGAAGTAGGGGCGGACGGGCCGCGGCCCGAAAGTCCGGCGCCGGGTGCGGGACTCGAACTCGCGACCTACCGCTTACAAGGCGGTTGCTCTACCGACTGAGCTAACCCGGCACGGGGCGGCCGGGGTAACACAAAGCGGCCCGGCCGCAAACAACGGCTCAGCCCGCCAGCGCGCGCCGCGCTTCGTAGAGCGCGATCGCGGCGGCGTTGGAAACGTTGAGATCCAGGCCGGGGCGCGCCGAAGGGATGGCGAGCCTGACGTCGCAGGCTTCGCGGGTGAGACGGCGAAGCCCGGTTCCCTCCGAGCCCAGAACCAGCGCGAGCGGCGCGTGCAGGGGGAAACATCCCAGAACGCGATCGGAGTCGCCGTCCAGGCCCGCGATCCAGTAGCCGCGGTCCTTGAGCCGGTCGAGCGCGCGCGCCAGGTTGGCGACGCGGACCAGCGAAACCCATTCGAGCGCGCCGGACGCGGCCTTCGCGAGGGCTCCCGTCGCCTGCGGCGAATGGCGGTCCTGGAGGATGACGGCGCCGGCGCCGAAGGCGGCGCACGATCTCAGGATCGCCCCCGTGTTGTGTGGGTCCGTAATCCGGTCGAGCACGACCACGAGATCGGCGCGGTCGCCGAGCTCGTCCATGGCGCGCTCCGGCAGGGGCATGGCCTCGACCGCCACGCCCTGATGCACGGCGCCGCGCTCCAGGAGGCGATCGAGCGTCGCGCGGTCGGCCAGTTCGCGGACGGGCGCGTCGGCCCGCCGCCCGACGAGGAGCCGAAGGCCGCTTGCCGCCTTCTCGGTCGCGACGAGCCTCAGGATCCGGCGTTCCGGGTTGCCGAGCGCCGCCTCGACGGCGTGGCGGCCGTAGATCCAGACGGCGCCGCTCCTCGGGGACCGTCGCGGCGGCGCGGAGCCGCGCGCTTTCGGGCGCTTGTCGTGCTTGCGGACCATGCGGCGTTGCTATATAGAGCGGCTCCACAACTGAAAACCCCGGCGTGGCTGCGATGACGACACGGAGCGCGATGCTTTCTTGCGCTCGTTCGCGTTGACAACCGCGGGGGCTTTCCTTTAGTTTGCGGACCCTTTTTGGCGAGGTGTGTCACAGCGAGAATTCCGGAGGGATGCCTGAGCGGTTAAAAGGGGCGGGCTGTAAACCCGTTGGCTATGCCTACGGTGGTTCGAATCCACCTCCCTCCACCACCGTTCGCACGTGACCGGGAGACCGGCCGCGGAAGGGCGGTCCGGGACGGTGCGGGTGTAGCTCAATGGCAGAGCCCCAGCCTTCCAAGCTGGTTATGCGGGTTCGATTCCCGCCACCCGCTCCGGGAACGCGACAGGCCGGACAGGAAGACGACGTACACAACGAACACGCCCGCCGCCGGGCGAATCGCGGAGCAGGAGACAGCGTAGAATGCCGAAGGAGAGGTTTGAGCGTACGAAGCCGCACGCGAACATTGGGACGATCGGTCATGTCGATCACGGCAAGACGACGTTGACGGCGGCGATCACGCGGGTTTTGTCTCGCGGTGGCGGCGCGACGTTCACGGGCTACGACGAGATCGACAAGGCTCCGGAGGAGAAGGAGCGGGGCATCACGATCAACACGGCTCATGTGGAGTATGAGACGTCGTCTCGCCACTACGCCCATGTGGACTGTCCGGGCCATGCGGACTACGTGAAGAACATGATCACGGGCGCGGCCCAGATGGACGGGGCGATACTCGTGGTGTCGGCGGCGGACGGTCCGATGCCCCAGACGCGGGAGCACATTCTTCTGGCTCGTCAGGTGGGCGTTCCCGCGATCGTTGTGTATCTGAACAAGGTGGACCAGGTTGACGACGAGGAGCTTCTGGAGCTTGTGGAGTTGGAGGTTCGCGAGCTTCTGTCGTTGTATGACTTTCCGGGCGACGACGTTCCGGTGATCCGGGGTTCGGCTCTCGCGGCGATGGAGGACGGGGAGGCGTCCGTGGGTTCGGAGACGGTTCTGGAGTTGATGCGTTCGGTGGACGCCTACATCCCGACGCCGGAGCGTGCGGTGGACCGTCCGTTCCTGATGCCGATCGAGGACGTGTTCTCGATCTCGGGCCGGGGGACGGTTGTGACGGGTCGGGTGGAGCGGGGCGTTGTGAAGGTCGGCGACGAGATCGAGATCGTGGGCTTGCGCGAGACGTCGAAGACGGTGTGCACGGGGGTGGAGATGTTCCGCAAGCTCTTGGACACGGGCGAGGCGGGGGACAACATCGGGGTCCTGCTTCGGGGGACGAAGCGTGACGGTGTGGAGCGGGGCCAGGTTCTGGCGCGTCCGGGGACGATCACGCCGCACACGCGGTTCAAGGCGGAGACCTACGTTCTGACGAAGGACGAGGGGGGCCGCCACACGCCGTTCTTCACGAACTACCGCCCGCAGTTCTATTTCCGCACGACGGACGTGACGGGCCATGTGCTTCTCCCGGAAGGGGTCGAGATGGTGATGCCGGGGGACAACGTGACGATGGACGTGGAACTGATCGCGCCGATCGCAATGGACGAGGGCCTGCGCTTCGCCATCCGAGAGGGCGGACGAACCGTCGGAGCCGGCGTCGTCGCACAAATCGTCGAGTAGGGACGAGGTCGACCTAGGAGTGTAGCTCAACTGGTAGAGCACCGGTCTCCAAAACCGGGGGTTGCGGGTTCGAGTCCTGCCACTCCTGCCAGCTAGATCGAAGCCCCGGCGGGACATGGGGTCCCGCCGGTCCGAGCGGAAGAAACATCGAGGCCGCCATGGCGAAGGTATCGCCCGCTGAATATGTCCGGCAGGTCCGGCTCGAGGCGATCAAGAAGGTGACCTGGCCGACGCCGAAGGAGGCCGGGGTCACCACGCTGACGGTCTTCGCGATGATCGTGCTGGTGGCGTTGTTCTTCTTTCTGATCGACCAGATCTTCGCCGAGGTCATTCAACTGATTCTGGGCTTGGGCGGGTGAGCGCGGATGGCGCAGCGTTGGTACATCGTCCACTGCTACTCCGGTTTCGAGAAGAAGGTCGCGCAATCGGTCATGGAGCAGGCGGAGAACCAGGGGATGGGCGAGATGTTCGACAACGTGCTCGTGCCGTCCGAGGAGGTCGTCGAGATGCGCGGCGGCAAGAAGGTGTCGTCGGAGCGCAAGTTCTTCCCCGGCTACGTGCTGGTGAGGATGGAGATGACGGACCAGACATGGCACTTGGTCCGCAACACGCCGAAAGTCACCGGGTTCCTCGGTTCGGGCAACAAGCCCATGCCGATTCCGGACTACGAGGCCGAGCGCGTGATGAACCAGGTGCAGGAGGGCGTCGAGCGGCCCAGGCCCTCGATCATCTTCGAGATCGGCGAGACCGTGCGCGTGGCCGACGGGCCGTTCACGTCGTTCAACGGCACGGTCCAGGAGGTGGACGAGGAGCGGGCGCGCCTGAAGGTGGCGGTGCCGATTTTCGGTCGCGCCACGCCGGTCGAGCTCGAGTACACCCAGGTCGAGAAGACCTGAGGCGGGATCGGAAAACGGGCCGCGGCGTCGGGCGCGTCGGCGGTCCCCAGACGGGACATCGAAGGATGGCGAAGAAGGTCGCAGGATACATCAAGCTCACGGTGCCCGCGGGCGCCGCCAACCCGTCGCCGCCCATCGGTCCGGCGCTGGGCCAGCGCGGCCTCAACATCATGGAGTTTTGCAAGGCCTTCAACGCCGCGACGCAGAACTTCGACCAGGGCACGCCCATCCCGACCGTGATCACGGCCTATGCCGACCGCACCTTCAGTTTCGCGACCAAGACGCCGCCGGCGTCCTGGTTCATCCAGAAGGCGGCCGGCGTCCAGAAGGGCGGCCAGACCCCGGGTCGCGCCTCGGTCGGCTCGTTGAGCATGGCCCAGGTGCGCGAGATCGCCGAAACGAAGATGCCCGATCTCAACGCCAACGATGTCGAGGCCGCATCCAGGATCGTTGCCGGGACGGCGCGTTCCATGGGCGTCACGGTAAGGGAGTAGGCGGATGGCCAGGACCGGCAAGCGCCTCGCGGGCGCCTACGAAGGCGTCGACCGCGAGAAGAACTACAGCCTCGGCGAGGCGATCGCGGCGGTGAGGGGCCGGGCGTCCGCGAAGTTCGACGAGACCATCGAGATCTCGCTGAACCTCAACGTCGACCCGCGCCACGCCGACCAGATGGTCCGCGGCGTCGTCAGCCTGCCCCATGGCACGGGCCGTTCGATCCGCGTCGCCGTGTTCGCGAAGGACGCCAAGGCCGACGAGGCGCGCCAGGCGGGCGCCGATACGGTCGGCGCGGAGGACCTCGCCGAGAGAGTCCGGAAGGGTGAGATCGACTTCGACCGCTGCATAGCGACGCCGGACATGATGCCGGTCGTCGGCCGCCTCGGCAAGATCCTGGGCCCGCGCGGCCTGATGCCGAACCCGAAGCTGGGCACGGTCACGCCCGATGTTGCCGCCGCGGTGGGCGCCGCCAAGGCCGGTCAGGTCGAATACCGTGTCGAGAAGGCCGGAATCATCCATGCCGGCGTCGGCAAGGCGAGCTTCGGCGAGGCCCAGATCGCGGACAACATCCGCGCGCTGGTGGACGCGGTCGTCAAGGCCAAGCCGTCGGTCGTGAAGGGAACCTACATGAAGCGCGCGACGCTGAGCTCCACGATGGGGCCGGGCGTGCGCGTCGACACGCAGAGCTTCGCGTCCGCCTAGCGCCGGCCGTGAGCGGGCGGCCTCGGCCGTCCGGCGATGCGCCCGCCGCATCGCGCCCCTGTCCGAGATTGCCGGTGTCCTTCGGGACCCAAGGGACGCAAGCCGCCGGCATGAGACGGGAGAAGAGCCGAGCCATGGGGCCGCGGGGCCGCGTGGCGGGGCCAGGCTTCCGGGGCAGGACCCGAACGCCCGGACCGATCCGGTCCGGGCGGACGCCGAACCGGATCGGTGGGGGCAAGGCCCCATCGTTCCGATCTGACGGAGGACATCCGTGGAGCGGTCCAGGAAAGAGCAGATCGTCGAGGAGCTGCATGGCGCGTTCAACGAGGCCGGCATGGTCGTCGTGACGCATCAGAACGGTCTCACCGTCGCCGAGGCGACCGAGCTGCGTCGCTCGATGCGCGGCGCGGGCGCGCGCTTCAAGGTGACCAAGAACCGGCTGGCCCTGCATGCGCTCGGCGGCACCCCCTACGAGGGTTTGCGGGATTTCTTCGCCGGGCCGACCGCCATCGCCACCTCCGCCGATCCCATCGCCGCCGCCAGGGCGACCGTCGACTACGCCGGGAAGAACGAGAAACTCGTCGTGATCGGCGGGGCCATGGGCGAGACGGTGCTGGACGCCGACGGCGTCAGGCGGCTGGCCTCCCTGCCGTCGCTCGACGAGTTGCGGGCGAGGCTGGTCGGACTCCTGCAAGCCCCGGCGACCAAGGTCGCCGGCGTGCTGCAGGCTCCCGCCGGCCAGTTGGCGAGGGTGCTCTCCGCCTACGCCGAAACGGGCGCGGACGGCTGATCCGGTTCGGAACGACACATCCCCATCTACGTGACCCTGGAGCAACGACACATGACCGATCTGGAAAAACTGGTCGATGAACTCTCCTCCCTGACCGTCATCGAGGCCGCCGAGCTCTCGAAGATGCTCGAGGAGAAATGGGGCGTAAGCGCCGCCGCGCCCGTGGTGGTCGCCGCCGTTCCGGGCGGCGACGACGCGGGCGCGGCCGAGGAGGAGCAGACCGAGTTCGACGTCGTCCTCGCCGGTTTCGGCGACAACAAGATCGCCGTCATCAAGGAGGTGCGCGCCATCACCGGCCTCGGTCTCAAGGAGGCCAAGGAGCTGGTCGAGGGCGCGCCCAGGCCGATCAAGGAAGCCGTCGGCAAGGACGAGGCCGCCGAGCTCAGGAAGAAGCTCGAGGGCGCCGGCGCGTCCGTGGAGGTCAAATAGCGTGCGGCCGGAACGCCGCGCCGGCGACGGTCGCGGCGGACCCGGTCCCGCGGCGTTTCGGGCGCGGTCGCCGGCGCCGGTCTCGATCCGGCGGCGGCGACCGCGCTGTCGGCGTCGGCTAGAGGTCCGGCGCGGCGGCGCGCTCCGTGACGGCCCGGCCGGCCGTCGGCCCGCGGCTCCGCGCGGGCGAGATGCGAAAACGAAGGTGGTGGCATGGTCCAGGACATGAACGGGCGTTTCCAGAGGCGGCGCGATTTCGGCCGCATTCCGCCGGCGATCGCGATGCCCAACCTGATCGACGTGCAGCGCGCGTCCTACGATCAGTTCCTGCAGCACGGCGTCGCCGGGGACGACCGCGACGACGAGGGGCTGCAGCGCGTGTTCAAGTCCGTTTTCCCGATCCGCGACTTCTCCAACCGCGCGGAGCTGCATTTCGTCCGCTACCGGTTCGAGGAGCCGAAGTACGACGTCGACGAGTGCCAGCAGCGCGGGATGACCTACGCGGCGCCGCTCAAGGTGACGCTGCAGCTCTGGATCTTCGACGTCGACGAGGAGATCAAGAAGCGGGACGTCCGCGACATCAAGGAGCAGGACGTCTACATGGGCGACATGCCGCTCATGACCGACAAGGGCACGTTCATCGTGAACGGCACGGAGCGCGTGATCGTCTCGCAGATGCACCGTTCGCCGGGCGTCTTCTTCGACCACGACAAGGGCAAGACCCATTCGTCGGGCAAGCTCCTGTTCGCCGCCCGCGTGATCCCCTATCGCGGCTCCTGGCTCGATTTCGAGTTCGACGCCAAGGACATCGTGCATGTCCGCATCGACCGCCGCCGCAAGCTGCCGGCGACCACGATGCTGTTCGCGCTGGGCCTCACGACCGACGAAATCCTCCGCACGTTCTATGGCCGCGTGACCTACACGAGGGCCGAGGGCGGCTGGCGCGTGCCGTTCGATTCCGCCCGCGCCCTGGGCGCCAAGCTGGCCGACGACCTGGTCGACGCCAGGGACGGCAAGGTCGCGGCCAAGGCCGGGACCAAGCTCACCCGTCTGCAGCTCCGGAAGCTCGACGAAGCGGGTCTCGAGGAAGAGCTCGTCCGGGACGAGGCGCTTCTCGGCCGCTATCTGGCCGACGACATCGTCGACGCCGGGACGGGGCTCGTGATCGCCGAGGCCAACGACGAGATCGACGAGGATCTCCTGGGCAAGCTGCTCGAGGCGAACGTCGGCGAGGTCGTCTCGCTCGACATCGACCACGTGGAGATCGGTCCCTACATCCGCAACACGCTCGCCGTCGACAAGAGCTCGAACCGCGAGGAGGCGCTGTTCGAGATCTACCGCGTCATGCGTCCGGGCGAGCCGCCGACGATCGAGACCGCCGAGAACCTTTTCAAGGGGCTGTTCTTCGATCCCGAACGCTACGACCTCTCCGAGGTCGGCCGCGTGAAGATGAACGAGAGTCTGCGCCTCGACCACGACGAGGCGCTCCACGTCCTGACCCGCGACGACATCCTGGAGTGCATGAAGACGCTGGTCGGCCTGAAGGACGGCAAGGGCGAGATCGACGACATCGACCATCTGAGCAACCGGCGCGTCCGTTCGGTGGGCGAATTGCTCGAGAACCAGTACCGCATGGGGCTCCTGCGCATGGAGCGCGCGATCCGCGAGCGCATGAGCCTGGTCGAGCTGGACAGCGTGATGCCCCACGACCTGGTCAACGCGAAGCCCGCGGCGGCGGCGGTGCGCGAGTTCTTCGGCTCGTCGCAGCTTTCGCAGTTCATGGACCAGACCAACCCGCTCAGCGAGGTGACGCACAAGCGGCGCCTCTCGGCGCTCGGGCCGGGCGGCCTGACCCGCGAACGCGCGGGCTTCGAGGTGCGCGACGTGCACCCCACCCACTATGGCCGCATCTGCCCGATCGAGACGCCGGAAGGTCCGAACATCGGTCTCATCAACAGCCTCGCCACCTTCGCCCGGGTGAACAGGCACGGCTTCATCGAAAGCCCCTACCGGCGGATCGAGGACGGCCGGGTGACCGGCGAGGTCGTCTACATGACGGCCCGCCAGGAGGGCCGCCACACGATCGCGCAGGCCAACGCGGCGCTCGACGAGGACGGCGGGTTCGTCGACGACCTCGTGTCGTGCCGCCAGAACGGCGAGTTCGCGATGGCGACGCGCGCGTCGATCGACATGATCGACGTCTCGCCCAAGCAGCTCGTCTCGGTCGCCGCCGCGCTCATCCCGTTCCTCGAGAACGACGACGCGAACCGCGCGCTGATGGGCTCGAACATGCAGCGCCAGGCGGTGCCGCTGATCCGCGCCGAGGCGCCGCTCGTCGGCACCGGCATGGAGGAGGTCGTCGCCCGCGATTCGGGCTCCACCATCGTGGCGCGGCGGGGCGGCGTCGTCGATCAGGTCGATGCGCAGCGCATCGTCGTGCGCGTGAACGAGGACGAGGCCCAGGACTCGCTGGGCGTCGACATCTACACGCTCGCCAAGTTCCAGCGTTCCAACCAGAACACGTGCATCACCCAGCGTCCTCTGGTGGCGGTGGGCCAGGCCGTGGCCAGGGGCGACATCCTGGGCGACGGCCCCTCGACAGACCGGGGCGAGCTGGCCCTCGGCCGCAACGTCCTGTGCGCGTTCATGCCGTGGAACGGCTACAACTTCGAGGACTCGATCCTGATCTCCGAGCGCATCGTGAAGGACGACGTGTTCACCTCGATCCATATCGAGGAGTTCGAGGTGATGGCGCGCGACACGAAGCTGGGCCAGGAAGAGATCACGCGCGACATCCCGAACGTCGGCGAGGAAGCGCTCAGGAACCTCGACGAGGCCGGCATCGTCTACATCGGCGCCGAGGTCGAGGCGGGCGACGTCCTGGTCGGCAAGATCACGCCGAAGGGCGAGAGTCAGATGACGCCGGAAGAGAAGCTCCTGCGGGCGATCTTCGGCGAGAAGGCCTCGGATGTCCGCGACACCTCGCTGCGCGTGCCGCCGGGCGTGCGCGGCACCATCGTCGAGGTCCGCGTCTTCGCGCGCCGCGGGGTCGACAAGGACGAGCGCGCGCTCGCGATCGAGCGCGACGAGATCGAGCGTCTCGCCAAGGACCGCGACGACGAGCGGGCCATCATCGAGCGCAACATCTATTCCAGCCTGCGCGGCCTGATCGACGGCAAGAAGATCGTGAAGGGTCCCAAGGGCCTGAAGACCGGCGTCAAGGTCGACGACGGGGCGCTGGAGCCCCTGTCGCGCGGCCAGTGGTGGCAGATCGTCGTCGACAACGACAAGGCCATGGCCGCCGTCGAGGAGCTGAAGGCGCGCTTCGACAGCGCGACAGAGGTGATCGAGCGCCGCTTCGAGAACAAGGTCGAGAAGTTGCAGACCGGCGACGAGCTGCCGCCGGGCGTGCTCAAGATGGTCAAGGTCTTCGTGGCGGTGAAGCGCAAGCTGCAGGCCGGCGACAAGATGGCCGGACGCCATGGCAACAAGGGCGTGATCTCGCGCATCGTCCCGGTCGAGGACATGCCCTATCTGGAGGATGGCACGCCGGTCGACGTCGTGCTCAATCCGCTGGGCGTGCCGAGCCGCATGAACGTGGGCCAGATCCTGGAGACCCATCTCGGCTGGGCCTCGGCCGGCATCGGCGCGAAGGTGGGCCGCATGCTCGACAGCATCCAGAGCGGCGTGGCGACCGACGGCGGCAAGCCGTCGAGCGCCGACGACCTGCGCGCGGTGCTGGCGGCGGCCTACGCCCGGTCCGGAAGCGACGACGCGCTCGGGACGATGGACGACACGGAGCTGCTCGAGGCCGCGAGCGACCTGAGAGGCGGCGTTCCGGTCGCGACGCCGGTCTTCGACGGCGCCCACGAGCGGGACATCGCCGACCTTCTCGAGCTCGCCGGACTGTCGCGCAGTGGCCAGGAAACCCTGATCGACGGGCGCACGGGCGAACCCTTCGACCGTCCGGTCACCGTCGGCCACCTCTACGTCCTGAAGCTGCACCATCTCGTCGACGACAAGATCCACGCGCGCTCCATCGGCCCCTACAGCCTGGTCACGCAGCAGCCGCTGGGCGGCAAGGCGCAGTTCGGCGGCCAGCGCTTCGGCGAGATGGAGGTGTGGGCGCTCCAAGCCTACGGCGCCGCCTACACATTGCAGGAAATGCTCACGGTCAAGTCCGACGACGTCGCCGGCCGGACTCGCGTGTACGAATCGATCGTCAAGGGCGACCACTACTTCGAGGCGGGAATCCCCGAGAGCTTCAACGTTCTCGTCAAGGAGATCCAAGCGCTCGGTCTCAACGTGGAGCTGGAACAGGCGAGCTGAGTTCCATCTCCGCTCTGGAGAGGTCAAGGAGAGACGGCATGAACGAGTTGATGCGAATCTTCGGCCAGGTCACGGGTCCGCAGAGCTTCGACCACATCAAGATCTCGATCGCCAGCCCGGCGAAGATCCGGTCGTGGTCCTATGGCGAGGTCAAGAAGCCGGAGACGATCAACTACCGGACCTTCAAGCCGGAGCGGGACGGACTGTTCTGCGCCCGCATCTTCGGCCCGATCAAGGACTACGAATGCCTGTGCGGCAAGTACAAGCGCATGAAGTTCAAGGGCATCGTGTGCGAGAAGTGCGGCGTGGAGGTCATCAAGTCCTCCGTGCGCCGCGAGCGCATGGGCCACATCGAGCTCGCCGCGCCGGTCGCCCACATCTGGTTCCTGAAGTCGCTGCCCAGCCGCATCGGCCTGCTGCTGGACATGACGCTCAAGGAGCTCGAGCGCGTGCTCTACTTCGAGCAGTACATCGTGATCGACCCCGGCCTGACGCCGCTGGAGGAAAACCAGACCCTGACCGAGGAGCAGTATTACGAGGCCCGCGACGAGTACGGCGACGACGCCTTCACCGCGGGCATCGGCGCCGAGGCCGTGCGCGACATGCTCGCCAAGATCGATATCGAGGGCGAACGCGGCTTCCTGCGCGAGGAACTGGCCGCGACCAACTCGGAGGCCAAGCGCAAGAAGATCGTCAAGCGGCTGAAGCTGATCGAGACCTTCATCGCGTCCGGCAACCGCCCGGAGTGGATGATCCTCGAGGTCATCCCGGTCATCCCGCCGGAGCTGCGCCCCCTGGTGCCGCTCGACGGCGGCCGTTTCGCGACATCGGACCTCAACGACCTCTACCGCCGCGTCATCAACCGCAACAACCGCCTGAAGCGGCTGATCGAGCTGCGCGCGCCCGACATCATCGTGCGCAACGAGAAGCGCATGCTGCAGGAGTCGGTCGACGCGCTGTTCGACAACGGCCGCCGGGGCCGGGTCATCACCGGCGCGAACAAGCGCCCGCTGCGCTCGCTCTCCGACATGCTGAAGGGCAAGCAGGGCCGTTTCCGCCAGAACCTGCTGGGCAAGCGCGTCGACTACTCGGGCCGCTCGGTCATCGTGGTGGGCCCCGAGCTCAAGCTGCACCAGTGCGGCCTTCCCAAGAAGATGGCCCTCGAGCTGTTCAAGCCGTTCATCTATTCCAAGCTCGAAATGTACGGCAAGGCGCCGACCGTCAAGGCCGCCAAGCGTCTGGTCGAGAAGGAGAGGCCGGAGGTCTGGGACATCCTCGAGGAGGTGATCCGCGAGCATCCGGTGCTGCTCAACCGGGCGCCGACCCTCCACCGCCTGGGCATCCAGGCCTTCGAGCCGACGCTGATCGAGGGCAAGGCGATCCAGCTCCATCCGCTGGTCTGCGCCGCCTTCAACGCCGACTTCGACGGCGACCAGATGGCGGTCCACGTGCCGCTCTCGATCGAGTCCCAGCTCGAGGCCCGCGTGCTCATGATGTCCACCAACAACATCCTGTCGCCCGCCAACGGCAAGCCGATCATCGTGCCGTCTCAGGACATCGTGCTGGGCCTCTACGATTTGTCGATGGAGATCGAGGGCGAGCCGGGCGAGGGCATGGCGTTCCGCGGCGTGGGCGAGATCGAGCACGCCATGCAGACGGGCGTGCTCTCGATGCAGGCCAAGATCCGCTGCCGCTATCACGGCGTCGACGGGGACGGCGAGCCCGAATCGACGATCGTCGACACCACGCCCGGCCGCATGATGCTCTCGCAGTTCCTGCCGCGGCATCCCGAGCTGCCGTTCGGTCTCGTCAACCGCGTGCTCACCAAGCGCGAGGTCTCCGAGACGATCGACGCGGTCTACCGCCACTGCGGCCAGAAGGAGACGGTGCTGTTCTGCGACCGGATCATGGCGCTGGGCTTCCGCCACGCCTGCGACGCGGGCATCTCCTTCGGCAAGGACGACATGGTCGTCCCGGCCGCCAAGGAGGAGTTGGTGCGGGAGACGCGGGACCGCGTGCGCGAATACGAGCAGCAGTACATGGACGGCGTCATCACGCAGGGCGAGAAGTACAACAAGGTGATCGACGCCTGGTCGCACTGCACCGACAAGGTCGCCGACGCCCTGATGGCGGGCCTCTCGAGCACCGAGGAGATCGACCCGCGCACCGGACGCCGCAAGCGCCTCAACCCGATCTACATGATGGCGCACTCCGGCGCGCGCGGTTCGCCGGCCCAGATCAAGCAGCTCGCGGGCATGCGGGGCCTCATGGCCAAGCCGTCGGGCGAGATCATCGAGACGCCGATCATCTCGAACTTCAAGGAGGGCCTGTCGGTGGACGAGTATTTCAACTCGACCCACGGCGCCCGCAAGGGCCTCGCCGACACGGCGCTCAAGACCGCGAACTCGGGCTATCTCACGCGCCGCCTCGTCGATGTGGCGCAGGACTGCGTGATCGTCGAGGAGGATTGCGGCGCCGACCGGGGCATCGACGTGCAGGGATCCGAGGAGGCCGTCTCGCTCGCCGAGCGCGTGCTGGGCCGCTACCCGCTCGAGGACGTCGCCCATCCGGCGACCGGCGAGACGATCGTGAAAGCCGGCGCGTCGGAAGACGAAGAACCGGAGATGATCGAGGAACGCCACATGGAGGCGATCGAGGCCTCCGGCGTCGAGAGCATCCGCATCCGGTCCGTGCTGACCTGCCGGAGCGAGGTCGGCGTCTGCGCCCGGTGCTACGGACGCGATCTGGCCCGGGGCACGACCGTGAACCTGGGCGAGGCCGTGGGCGTCATCGCCGCCCAGTCGATCGGCGAGCCGGGCACCCAGCTCACGATGCGCACGTTCCACATCGGCGGCACGGCCCAGCGCGGCGCGGAGGCGTCGTCGATCGACACCCCGGCCGGGGGCGCGGTCAAGATCGTCAACCCGCAGGTCGTGACCGACAGCGACGGCGCCGCCATCGTGCTCGGGCGCAACTGCGAGATCGCGGTCATCGACGAGGACGGCAGAGAGCGCTTCAGCCGCCGCCTGCCCTACGGCGCGCGCCTGCTGGTCGAGGCCGGACAGAAGGTGGAGCGCGGCGACGCGCTGGTCCGCTGGGACCCGTACTACCTGCCGGTCATCGCCGACAGGCCGGGCGAGGTGGCCTACCGCGACCTCGTGGAGGGCCTCTCGTTGCGCGAGACCACCGACGAGACAAGCGGCATGTCGAGCCAGGAGGTCATCGACTGGCGCCAGCAGCCGCGCGGCGCGGGGCTGCGCCCGCGCATCGAGATCCTGGACTCGGGCGGCGATCCGGCGTCGGTCTTCGAACTGTCGGTCGACGCCGTGCTGTCGGTGCGCAACGGCCAGGGGGTCAACCCCGGCGACATCATCGCCCGCACGCCGAAGGCCTCGATCACGAACACCGACATCACCGGCGGCTTGCCGCGCGTGGCCGAGCTGTTCGAAGCGCGCAAGCCGAAGGACCACCAGATCATCGCCGAGACCGATGGCGTCGTGGAGTTCGGCAAGGACTACAAGAACAAGCGCCGGGTGATCGTGACGCCCGAAGGCGACGGCGAACCGCGGGAATACCTGCTGCCCAAGGGCAAGCACATCGCCGTCAACGACGGCGACCATGTGCGCCGGGGCGACCCGTTGATCGATGGCAGTCCGGTGCCGCACGACATCTTGCGCGTGATGGGCGTCGAGGCCCTCGCGAGCTATCTGGTCGAGGAGATCCAGAACGTCTACCGCCTCCAGGGCGTGCGCATCAACGACAAGCACATCGAGGTCATCTGCCGCCAGATGCTGCAGAAGGTCGAGGTGGACAGGCCGGGCGACACGACCTTCCTGGTGGGCGAGCAGGTGGACCGGCGCGAGTTCGACGCCGTCAACAGGCGGGCGGAGGCCGAGGGCCGGGAGCCCGCGACGGCCATCCCGGTGCTCCAGGGCATCACGAAGGCGAGTCTGCAGACCCAGTCGTTCATCTCGGCGGCCTCCTTCCAGGAGACCACGCGCGTCCTGACCGAGGCGTCGGTCGCCGGCAAGCTGGACGACCTGATGGGGCTCAAGGAGAACGTCATCGTCGGCCGCCTCATCCCCGCGGGCACGGGCCGGGTGGTCCGCCGCCTGCGCGGGATCGAGGGGCTGGACGAAGCCGCCCCGATCGAGCCGCCCGACGACGGGGTCGCCGTCGACCTGCCGCCGCGGGAGGACCGCGACGAGGCGCGCGTCGCCTGAGACCGTCCCCCTTCGGCAAGCTCGGGACAGGTTTTCGATACGCGCCCCTACGGGGTGCCGTCCGGGGTGAGGGAGAAGTTGGGTCTCGGCAAATGCAATGGCCCCGACGGCGGGCCGAAACGGCTGGACGGCCGGCCCGGCGCCCGGCGAGACTGGAGCCGTCTCAAGCCGGAAAACGACGCGATGCCCGAGCGGGTGCCCGAGGAACACCGCGGCGACGTCTGGCCCGCCGCGACGCCGGCGGGCGACCGCGCGCTCTATGGCCACGTCGCGGTCGCGCCGGACGCGCCCGTCGAGGCCCGCAGCCGCCGGACCTTCACGCTGACCTATACGTGCGGCCGCTTCGGGATCGACGGCGGCGGCGGACTCAAGTTCGTGTTCCGGTTCTCGACCGACTGGGGCCTCCTGCAAGCCGACGATCCCGGCGCCGGGAACTATGTGAGCGCGACCAACAGCCGCGGCCTGCCGTTGCGCGTGACCTACGACCCCGGCGGCCACACCCGTCCCTGGTACCAAGCGCTCCACGTCCTGATGCCCCACGGCCACCTCGACGAGGGCGACACGATCGCCGTGGCGCTGGGCGACACGAGCGGCGGCTCGCCGGGCGTGACGGTGCAGTCCTGCGCCGAGCGGGACTTCCGCTTCACGACCTTGGTCGACGTGGCGGCGACGGGGCTCTACGCGCCGGTCGCCGAGAGCCCCGTGGTGCCGGTCGTCGCGGGCGATGTCGACCGCTGGCATGCGGTGCTGCCGAGCCTGCGCCGGCCCGGAGAGCCCTTCCGGTTCGGGCTGCGCGCCGAGGACCGGTGGGGCAATCCGACGCCGAGGGCGTCCGAGGACCTGATACTGCGCCCCAGCCTGCCGGTCCGGGGATTGCCCGAACGCTTCGCCTACGGCCGGGGGATCGAGGCGCACGCCTTCGACGGTCTCGTTGTCGAGGAGGAGGGCGTGCTGCGGATCGAGGTGCGCGACGACGAGGGAGCCCGGCTCGCCCGGTCGTCGCCCATGATCGTGCGGCGCGGGGACGTCGCGGGATGGTGGGCCGATCTTCATGGCCAAAGCGGCGAGTCGGTCGGCATCAACACGGCGCGGCACTACTTCCAGTTCTCGCGCGACACCGCCTTCCTCGACGCCGGCAGCCACCAGGCCAACGACTTCCAGGTCAACAACGCCTTCTGGAAGCACCTCAACGCGCTCACGGCGGCCTTCGACGAGGACGACCGCTTCGTCGCCTATCCGGGCTACGAGTGGTCGGCGAACACCCCTCTCGGCGGCGACCGGAACGTCTACTTCCGCGAGGAAGGACAGCGGATCCACCGTTCGTCGCACGCCCTGCTGCCGGACCGCTCGGACATCGACACCGACGCCCACGACGCGCCCGCGCTGTTCGCCGCGCTGAAAGGCAAAGACGCCGTGGTGTTCGCCCATGTCGGCGGCCGCTGGGCCGACCTGACGCGGGGCCACGACGGCCGGCTGGAGACGGCGGTCGAAATCCACTCCGCCTGGGGCACGTTCGAGTGGCTGATGGCCGACGCCTTCAGGCTGGGCCTGCGCATGGGCGTCGTCGCCAACAGCGACGGCCACAAGGGGCGGCCGGGGGCCAGCCATCCCGGCGCGTCCCAGTTCGCCGCTTACGGCGGGCTGACCTGCTTGCTCGCGCCGGAACTCACCCGCGACGCGCTCTTCGATTGCCTGCGGCGGCGGCGGCATTTCGCGACCACCGGAAGCCGGATGCACCTCGACGTGGCCGTGGGCTGCGAGGAGGGCCTGACGGTCTGGTCGCGCGATCCCGCCGTGTACGGCGACGCGGAGGCCGAGGCCGCCGAGACC
This sequence comes from uncultured Alphaproteobacteria bacterium, assembly GCA_958295695.1. GTDB lineage: Bacteria > Pseudomonadota > Alphaproteobacteria > SP197 > SP197 > SP197. Next base: position 1,471,390 of record OY282363.1, read on the forward strand.
GCCGACATGGGCGCGATCGTGACCTGCGCCGGCCCGGCGGCGCGCCTGTCCTTCGCGGTGGAGGCCGCCTCGCCGGTCGAGAAGGTGGAGGTGCGCAACGGCGCCGAGACGGTCGAGGTGCTGCGTCCCTACGGACCCGGCGACCTGGGACCGCGGCTGCTGGTGCGCATGAGCGGCGCCGAGCGGCGCGGCAAGGGGGCGCTGTGCCGGTGGCGGGGCGAGGCGGTGCTGGACGGCGCGGCGATCGCCGGCTTCCGTCCGGTGTGCGCCTGGAACCCGGAGCTGCCCTGCGAGCGGATGGACGCCCACCGGGTCGTCTTCGAGGCCCGGACGGCCGGCAACATGACCGGGTTCGACCTGGAGCTCGAGGAGACCGGGGCCGGGCGCATCACGGTCGACACCGGCCACGGGACGGTCGCCGCCGACCTGTCCGGCATCGGCTGGGCCGACCGTGTCACGCTGCTCGGCGGTCTCGACCGCCGGCTGCGGATCGCGCGCGCGCCGAGCCCGAATCCGCACCTCGCCTTCTCGGGCTCCGCGAGCGTGCCGCTCGGGGCCGGCCGGGACAACCCCTTGTGGATCTGCGTGACCACCGAGGACGGCCACCAGGCGTGGAGCAGCCCGATCTACGCGATCGCTCCTTGAAACCGCCGGCGTGGGACTCAGGAGCGGTCCGGTTCGAAGATGGGGATGTCCATGGCGCGGGCGATGGCGTTCATCCGGCGGTCGTAGCTGGCGAGCGCGACCGTCTGGCCGCGATCGCGCAGGTATGCGCATGACGCCAGATGCAGTGCGTCGAGCGTGCGCGCGGCAACCGGACCGGGAAAGGCGCCCAGCGCCCTTGCAAGCACCGGAGGGGAAAGCTCCAGCAGTGCGACCTGTCCGATCAGAGCGCGGGCGGCCTCGTCGTGGGACTCGGCAAGCCCGCGCCCGTGCAGCCGGGTCCACAGCTCGTACTCCAGCAACCGGCTGGACACCAAGGTTTCATGCCAGAGCGAAGCCGGAGGGTGGCGGTCTTCCGTCAGGAGGTACGCGAGGGCGACGGACGTATCGAGGTAGATCACCGCTCGCTTCTGTCCTCGTCCAGTTCGCCGAGGATCTCGCTCACCCGGGCGACAGGCGTTCCTCGCGGCGGCGGTCCCCGGGCGGGCAACGCCGGCGGCGTCAACCAGCCGCGACGCACCGCCTCGGCCAGGACCGCGTCCGCGAGAACCGGACTCCGGGTTTCCCTCGGCGGGCCGATCTCCGCGACCACCCGGTCGCGGTCCGTCACCAGGACCGTTTCGCCGGACGCCGCCAGACGGACATACTCGCTCAACCGGCTGTTCAGCGCCTTGATCCCGACCGATCTCATGAGCCGGAACGTAGCGACCGGTCGCTACGTTGTCAATCGGCCCGTCGAAGAACCGGACGCGCCGTGATAGCCTGACCGAGGGAGAGGACGATGTCCGAAGAGCTTGAGACCGCGGGGCCGAACGGCGAGCAGATCGAGTACTGGAGCGGCGAGGCCGGCGACAGGTGGGTCGCCGCGCGGGAGGCGCTCGACCCCGCGCTGGAGCCCTTCGGTCTGGCGGCCATGGACGCGGCCGGGGCGGGCCCGGGCGAACGGGCGATCGACATCGGCTGCGGCTGCGGCGCGACGACGCTGGAGCTGGCGCGCCGGACAGGCCCGATGGGATCGGTCCTGGGAATCGACGTCTCGACGTCGATGCTGCGATGGGCGAGCGGACGGGCCGCCGCCGCGGGACGCCAGAATACGGTCTTCGTGAATGCCGACGCCTCGACCTACCGCTTCGAGGAGAAGGCCGCCGACCTCGCCTACTCGCGCTTCGGCGTCATGTTCTTCGCCAATCCGGTCGAGGCCTTCGCCAACGTCCGGTCGGGTCTGAGACGCGGCGCGCGGCTCGGGTTCGTCTGCTGGAGGGCGCTCGAAAGGAACGTGTGGGTGAGCCTGCCCCGCGATATTGCCTTGCGGCACGTGCCGCCGCCCGAACCCAGGGACCCGTTCGCGCCGGGTCCGTTCGCCTTCGCCGATCCGGACCGGGTCGGACGTATCTTGGACGACGCCGGGTTTTCCGGAATCGATGTCGCGGCGCATGACGCCGCGATGCGCCAGTCCGGCTCGCTCGACGAGGCGGTCGGGTTCCTGGTCCGGTTCGGCCCCGCGTCGCGCCTGATCGCGGGGGCCGACGAGACCGTGAAGCGAGCCGTGGAGGACGAGGTGCGGCGGGCGGTCGCCGGGCTGCACGACGGCGGCGGCGTCGAACTGGACGCCGCCATGTGGATCGTGACGGCGCGGGCCTGAGAGTCAGCCCCCGTCCGTCAGGCAATCGAAGGCGCCGCCCGTCAGAAGCAGGACTTCCGTACCGGATGACGTGAAGCCCATGCGTCCGTAGACGGCCGCCGCGCCGTCGTTGGTCCGGTCGACCTCGAGCTTGAGGAAGGCCGCGCCGCGGTTCCGCGCCAGCGCCGCCATGTGTCCGAGGATGCGGCGGGCGTGGCCCCGGCCCCGCTCGCGCTCCGCCACGAAGAGGTCGAGCACGTAGACGCCCGGCCTGCCGAGCCAGGTGGAGAACACGGGATACCAAGTCGCCATGCCGACCGGCTCGCCGCCGCGCTCCAGCAGCTCGGCGAAGAGCGCCGGTGTGTCCGCGAACATCGCCCGGCGGATGTCCTCGACGGCGCCGGGCATGGCGGCGCGCGCGCCGACATGCGCCTCCAAGAGGACGACGAAGCCGTGGACCGTCGCTTCGTCGCCGGGGACGGCGGCGCGGAACGCGAGCCCGGTCACGGGGTCCGGCGCTTCATCGTTCGGTCAGCTTGAACTCGATCCGCCGGTTGCGGCGCAGGGCGATCTCGTCGTCGCCCGGATCGATCGGCTGGAATTCGCCGAAACCTGCCGCGGCCAGACGCTGCTCGGGAACGCCTTGGGCGACGAGGTAGCGCACGACGGAGATGGCGCGGCCGGTCGAGAGCTCCCAGTTGGTCGGGAACTGGGGAGTCGAGATCGGGACGGTGTCGGTGTGGCCATCGACGCGGAGGATCCAGTCCACGTCCTCCGGGATGTCGCGGACCAGCCCGAGGAGGAGGCTGGAGATCTTGTCGAGCTCCCCGCGGCCCTCGTCGGAGATTTCCGCGCTGCCGCTGTCGAACAGCAATTCCGACTGAAGGACGAAGCGGTCGCCGACGACCTTGATGTCGCCGCGGTTGCCGAGCATGTCGACCAGACGCTCGAGGAACGCACTGCGGTAACGGGAAAGCTCCTGCACCTTGGCGGCGAGCGCGGCGTTGAGGCGCGAACCCAGATCGGCGATCTGCACGCGGTCGACCTCGGCCTGGGCTTCCGCCGCGTCCAGCAGCTCGTTGAGCGCGGCGATCTGGCCGCGCAGGGCGCCGAGCTGCTGGTTGAGCAGGGCGATCTGGTTGAGACTCCGTCCGGACAGCGCCTCGGCCGCCTCGCGTTCCTCCTCGGTCATGGCGACCAGCCGGGCCAGCTCGGTCAGGCGGATGTCGCGCTCCTCGATCCGGGACTGGGCCAGCAGGGTTCGCTCCGCCGCGCTCGAAAGCTCGGCCTCGAGCGCCATCGCGCGGTCCCGTTCGGCGCCGAGGTCGGCGAGCAGGGCGTCGATCCGGGCCCGGTCGGCCTCGAGCTCGGCTTCGGTCACCGAAAGCCGTGTCTCGGTGGCCGCCCGCCGGGCGCGCGAGTCCTCGAGCAGCAGCACGAGGCGGTCGATCTCGTCGAGCTGTTCGAGCCTCCCGGCCTCGCGTTCGCCGATCTCCGCCGCCGCCGCGGCCAGTTCCCTCTCGAGCTCCGCCGCGGACGCCCGCGAGCCGGCGAGGTCCCTCTCCAGGGCGAGCCGCAGCGCCCTCGCTTCCTCGAGCAGCAGCGCCATACGGCCGATCTCCGCTTCGAGGTTGTCGCGCGCCTCGCCCAGGGCGTCGATGTCGCGCCGCAGGCTCGCGATCTCCGCGAGCTTCAGCGACAGCGTGTCCCCGGTGACGGCGACATCCTCGAGCGCGCGGTCGAGATCGGCCTGGAGCAGCCCGATCCCGGTCCGGGCGTCATCGAGCTCCGCGCCGGCCTCGGCGGCGTAGTCCTCGGTGGCCGAAAGGCGCGCCACGAGGCCGTCGCGCTCCGAGCGCAGCACGGCGAGCGCCTGTTCGGCGTCGTCCAAGGCGCTTGTCGCGCCCCGCAGTTCGGTGGCGAGCTGGGTCAGCTCGAGCCGCATGTCGGCGTTCGTGTCGCGTTCGAGGGCCAGCATGTCGGCGAGCTCGGCGACATGGCTCTCCAGCCGCGCCAGCGCTTCATCCCGGCCCGTGATCGCAAGGCCTTGGAAGAACTGCGCGAGCATGAAGACGACGAGCGCGAAGATCAGCACCACGAGAAGCGTGGAGAGCGCATCGACGAAACCGGCCCAGGTGTCGGCGCCGGACCCCAGGCGCCGGGTGCGGACCGCCATCGCTCAGGATCCGCGCCCGGTCTCGCGGGAGGCGGCTATGGTGCGGGCGAGCAGCTTGATCTCGGAGCGGATCTCGTCGGCGAGTTGGCCGCGGCCGGCGACGGTTTCCTCCAGGAGGCGGGTCATGGCGACATCGAGGTTGCGCAGATGGCCGCGGCTGGCCTCGTCGATGACCCCGGCGCCCTGGGCCGCGGCGAGGCGCTCGATGACCGGTTTGAGGTCGGACTGGCCCTCGACGAGCTTGGCGAGCAGCAGTTGTTCGGCCTGCATCCGGTCGGTCAGCGTGGCGAGCCGGTCGGTCAGCGCGGTGAGCTGCTGGTCGATGCCGCGCCTCGTCTCCTCGCCGCGGGCCAGCGTCCGCTGGAGCCGGTCGAGGCTGTCGGCGGTCTGTTCCAGGAGCGCGCTGACGTAGGCCGGCACCGATTGCTCGCCCTCGACCGAGAGTCCGCGGCCGGACTGGAGCCGGGTGATCGAGGACAGCCACTCTTCGAGCTCGTTGTAGAACCGGTTCTGGGCCTGGTTCGACTGCAGGTCGAGAAACCCGAGGACGAGGGACCCGGCGAGGCCGAACAGCGAGGAGCTGAAGGCCGTGCCCATGCCCGACAGCGGCGCGGCGAGACCTTCCTTGAGGCTGTCGAAGAGCGCGACGACGTCCCGGCCAGCGCCGACCTCGAGACCCTCGAGCGTGCCGCTGACCGCGCCGAGCGTCTTGATGAGGCCCCAGAAGGTGCCCAGCAGGCCGAGGAAGATCAGGAGCCCGATCAGGTAGCGCGAGATGTCGCGCGATTCGTCGAGCCGGGAGCCGATGCTGTCGAGCATCGACCGCGTCGAGACGGTCGAGAGGCTCAGGCGATCCTGGCCCTGGCGCTCGCCCAGCATGGCGGCCATCGGCGCCAGCAGACGCGGCGGCGCCGGGACGGGCGCCCCGGGCAGCGCGGCGCGGAAGCTCTCGATCCAGGTCACTTCGCGGTAGAGAAGCTGGACTTGGCGGACGATGTAGAGGACGCCGAGGAGGAGAACGCCGAGGATCAGGCCGTTGAGCGCCGGATTGGCGCGGAAGGCTTCCGACAGCGTGCCGACCAGCATGGCCGCGACGGCGAGGACCGCGGCCAGGAACAGGGCCATCCGGATGAGATAGGGATGCGGTTGGGTCATGCCGGTCGCGGTCCTCGTGGCGTATCGGTCGCGCGCGGACTAGCGGTCCATGAGGACGATGTCGACGCGGTCGGGCGGACCGCCCTCGGACCTGTCGCCCAGGGTCTTCACGTCGATGCGCGTCGAACGCACGTTGTTCTCGACCAGGAACGACCGGACGGCCAAGGCGCGCGAGAGCGCGAGCCGTCTCGCTTCGCTGGGCGACGCATCCTCGCCGGACGCATAGGCGCGGAGCTCGACGCGCCGGTCCCGCCGGGCTTCGAGGCGGGCCGCCAGACCGATCAGCATGTCGCGCGCGGCGACGCTCAAATTGTCGCCGCCGCCTTCGAAGAGCAAGCGAAGATCGCCCGGACCGGCGCTGGCGCTGGCGTCGTCCGCGGGCGCGCCGGCCGCCCCGGTTCCGGCCATGGTCATGGCCGGTTCGGGCACGTCGATCTCCTCGGGCGCGGCGGTCCGCGCGAACAGGGCCCCGATCTCGTGGAAGGCGTCGTTGTCGACGACCGTCGCGTCGGCGGCCTCCGCGGTCGCGACCGCCGTCTCCTTCTCCGTCCCGAGCACCGTGACGGCGGTCTCCGGCCCGTCGGCCGGTTCGGGCGGCGGCAAGGCGAAATCCTCGTCTCCGGCCGTCGCGGGCGCGTCGAGTGGCGGCGCGGACCCGACCGTCGTGTCGGCGTATCCGGGCAGCAGCAGGACGCTCTCCCCGGAGACGGCGCCCGGAACCCGGCCCGTCTGGCCATGGAGAGCGGGCGGGGCGCCGTCGGACGGGTCGAGACCCGGAGGGGGCGGCGTCGGGACCAGCGCCTCGAGGGCCTCGAGATTGACCTCGACCTCGGGCTGCGCGGTCTGGGCGGCCGCGGGACCGGCGCCCGCCGTGAACCCGGCGGCCAGCAGGCTCGCCCCCACGGGAATCCACGAAGGACACCGGGCCGGCGCCCGAGCCGGGGCCGCGTCGCAATGCGTCATGGGTTTTTCCGCACGGTTCGGCGCACCATAGAGCGTTTCCGTCTTCGACGGAATCGCCATGGCTTGTCTGTCGCCCGCGTCGACCGGGTTCAGCGGCCGGCGAGCGCCTTGTGCAACTGGCCGTGAACGTGCGGATTGCCGGCGAGGACGGACCCGGTCGCGAGATCGACCGGACCGCCGTCGGTCCCGGTCGCGTAGCCGCCGGCCTCGCGGACCAGGACGACGCCGGCGGCGATGTCCCAGGGCATGAGGCCCTCTTCCCAGAAGCCGTCGAACCGGCCGCCGGCGACATAGGCCAGATCGAGGGCCGCGGCGCCCATGCGGCGCAGGTCGCGGGTGTGGCGCAGGACATGGCCCATCTGCCCGAGAAGCCGGGTCTGGTCGGCGGGGCGGTCGCTCCTGGCCCGGCCGTGCGCGATCAGGCAGTCGGCGAGTCTCTCGCGTCGGCTGACGCGCAGGCGCCGCCGGTTGACGTAGGCCCCCCGGCCCCGTTCGGCCCAGAACAATTCGTCGCGCAAGGGATCGAAGACCACGCCGGCGACCAGCTCGCCGTCCTGCTCGACGGCGATCGAGATGCAGGCCTGGGGCACCGAATGGATGAAGTTCAGCGTGCCGTCGAGCGGATCGACGATGAAGCGGCTGCGGCCGTCTCCGGCCTCCACCGCGGGCGATTCCTCCGTGAGGAAGCCGAAGCCGGGCCGGGCCTTCGCCAATTCCTCCTTCAGGGTCCGCTCGGCGCGCAGGTCCGCCGCGGTGACGAAGTCGTTGGCGCCCTTCTTCGAGACCTGGAGGTTCTCGACCTCGTTGAAGTCGCGGATCAGCGCGCGCGCCGCCCTGTCGGCCGCCGCCGCCATCACCGCGATGAGGGGAGAGCGGCGCGCCAACGGGACCTCAGTCCTTCGCGCGCTCGCGGTAGGCCGCGTCCTCGGTGTTGACGACGATGCGGGCGCCGGTCTCGATGTGGGGCGGCACCATGACGCGCACGCCGTTGTCGAGGATGGCCGGCTTGTAGGACGACGCGGCGGTCTGGCCCTTCACGACCGCTTCGGTCTCCTCCACCGTGAGCACGACCGTCTCCGGAAGCGCCACGCCGATCGGCTCGTCCTCGTGGGACTGGACCGTCACCGTCATGCCGTCCTGCAGGAAGGCGGCCCTGCCGCCGATCGTGTCGCGGCCGATCTCGACCTGCTCGAAGGTCTCGGCGTCCATGAAGGTGAAGCGGTCGCCGTCGGCGAAGAGGAACTGGTGCTCCTTGTCGTAGAGCCTCACGCGCTCGACCGTTTCGGACGACCGGAAACGCTCGTTGAGCTTCGCGCCGTCCCGGATGTCCTTGAGCTCGACCTGCAGGTAGGCTCCGCCCTTGCCGGGCTGGGTATGCTGGATCCTGGTCGCCACGAGCAGCCGGCCCTTGTGTTCGATGACCATGCCGGGGCGGATCGCGTTGCCGTCGATCTTCATGCGTCGAGCCTGGGAATGCGGGGCCGGTCGGGCGGTGGACGCTATCAGCGGGCCGGTGGGTTGGCAACGGCGTCGGCGGCCTCGCGGATGGTTTCCGCGACGGTGTCCGGGCGGGTCCAGACCGAGCGGTCCAGCATGACGAAATCCGCCCCCGCCCCGGCCGCCTCGCGGGCGGGCGCGGCCTGGGCGACGCAGGGCGGCTCCATGACCGCCTGCCACCAGCCGAGCAGCTCCGCGGCGTCGCGGCCCCAGGGGCCGAAGGCGACGTAGTCGGCGCCCGCCTCGCCGGCCAGCATGGCGGCGTGGCGCGAAAGGCCGCATCCCGCGCCCAGGATCGCGTCCGGCGGCAGGCGTCCGCGGGCGGGCCGGACCGGGCCCTCGACATGGACGCCGTCGGCGCCGGTGTCGGCGACGAGAGGGGCGCGGTCCTTCAGGAGGAAGGCCGCGCCGCGGCTGTGCGCGAGCGGGACGAGGCGCTCGCAGGCGCGTCGCCAGACGTCGTCGCCGGCCCCGTCGAGCGCGAGCAGGAAGCAGGCGACATCGCTGGCGTCGAGAGCCCGCGCCAGCGCGCCGGAGAAGGCGTCCGGCTCCAGCGCCGGCGGGGACACGAGGTAGAGGCGGCAGGCCCCCGGCCGGCTCGGCGCCGGCGGGATCAGGCCGCGCTCCGTCGCGATCGTGGGCTGCATCGTGGGTTCGAGAGGAGGCGAATGGGCGGTTGTGCGTTGAGTGCACAAAGCGCGTTGTTCGCGAGGGGTCGGTTCTGTCGGGTAGATGGGTAGGGACGAGATTCGTCGAGCGGGCTGGCTCGTGCGCTTTGTGCATGGTTTTGTGGGGGGATCGTGGCTCGGACGACGAAACCCCGGGCGTCCCGAGATTTCGGCATCCACACCCCTCCACCCTCCATCCGCAAACGGGCGACCCATCGGCCGCCCGCCTCCACGAATGGGCCCGTCCTCACTCGACGAGCCAGTAGGTCGCGCGTCCGTCTTCCGAGAAGGCGGTGCGGACGCCGTAACCCTTTCCCTTAACATCGTTGTAGAACATCCCGATGACCGAGTCGCGGGTCCAGGGCCTTCCGTCGCGCCTGACGCAGATGGCCTCGAGGTCCGCGAACGTCGCGCCAGTGCGCAGGGCCTCGATGAAACGAGCCTTCTTGGTGTTGGAACGGACGGATTTGATCTCGCCTGAGGCCTCGATGTTGACCTCGGGGTCGGTTGTCGTGCGCCGCGCGACGGGATCGACGGACTTGGGCGCGGGCTTGCCCTGGTAGATCCCGACGATGCGGTCGAACATGGCGAGAGCGTCCTCCCGCTTCCGCTGGAAGGCGTTGCGCCCGACGATCGAGCCGGACCCGCCGCCCGCCGCGATCTCCGCGATCTCCGCGAAGACGTCGTCCAGGCCCTTCGCGGCGCCGCCCGAGAACACGACGAGGCGCCGGCCGGCGAACGCCGCCTGCATGACGTGCGCGACGCGGTCCCTGAGCGAGGAGATGGCGACGCCCTCGCTCTCGTAGACCTTCCTCGCCTCGGGCTGTTCGATGTGGTCCGTCGGCGGCTTGACCTTGATGATGTGGGCGCCGATCTGGGCCGCGAGATGGGCGGCGTAGGCGGTCACGTCGACCGCGGTCTCGCCTTCCCTGGAGAGCTTGCCGCCGCGCGGGTAGGACCACACGACCGTCGCGACGCCGCGCGCCTTGGCCTCGCGCGACATCTCGCGGACCTCCTCGATCATCTCGAACTGGCGGTCGGAGCCGGGGTAGATCGTGAAGCCGATGGCCGAGCACCCCAGGCGCAGGGCGTCCTGGACCGAGGCCGTGACGGCCTGGTCCTTGACGGTGGCGTGGCTGTTGGAGTTGTTGGCCTTGAGGATCAGCGGGATGGCGCCGGCGAAGGTGTCGGCCCCGGCCTCGAGGAAGCCCAGAGGCGCGGCGTAGGCGTTGAGCCCGGCGTCGATCGCGAGCTGGAAATGGTAGTGGGGGTCGTAGGCCGGCGGGTTCCCGGCGAAGCTGCGCGCCGGCCCGTGCTCCCAGCCCTGGTCGACCGGCAGGACGACCAGACTGCCGGTCCCCCCCAGCCGGCCGTGCATCAGGATGCGCGCCAGGCTGGCCTTCACGCCGGGCGGCTCGCCCTCGTAGCGGGACAGGATCCGCTTGACGCGGCGTGTCATCTTCATGGCCGTCCGTTCCCCCGCCGGACACCGTGTGTGCTTAGCCCGATCGCGGGTCCCGATCAACGGCCGGGCCGGCGGCGGGCCGGCCGAACGGGCTTCGATCCACAGGGGGGCCGTCGCCCCGCCCGGACGCCTCGGGGAGGACGGCGTGGAAGCGCCCGCCGGCGGCCTCGGTCATCTCGGCGACGCGCCTCGCGGTCTCGCCGGGGCCGGCCATGTGGATGTCGCGCCAGCCGACGCGCAGCGCGAGCATGGCGTATCCGGCGTCCGCCCCGCAGTCGATCAGGGCGCGGACGGCGTCGTGGTCCAGGCCCGCCTGGCGCATCATCTCCAGGAGATAGCCGGGGCCGAGCCGGGCGCAAGCGCCCGGCTCGGTGACGAGCAGGACGCCCGAACCGCGCCGCCGCGCCGCCTCGACGGCCGCGTGGGCCTCGCCGAGACCGCGGACCTCCACGGCCGAGCGTGCGGCATCCGGTCTCCGGTCTCCGTCGTTCATGGATGCGCTGTCGAAAGCGCCGCGACGCCGGGCAGGGTCTTGCCCCCGAGCCATTCCAGGAAGGCGCCGCCGGCCGTCGAGACGTAGGAGAAGCGCTCCATCGCGCCGGCGTGATGGAGCGCGGCGACGGTGTCGCCGCCGCCCGCCACGGACAACAGGGAACCGGCCCGCGTGAGGTCGGCGGCCGCGCGGGCGAGCGCGTTGGTGCCGGCGTCGAAGCCCTCGAGCTCGAAGGCGCCCATCGGCCCGTTCCAGACCAGCGTGCGGCAGGAAGCCAGCCGCTCCGCCACGGCGGCGGCGCTGCCGGGGCCGATATCGAGAATCATCCGGTCCGGCGCGACGGCGTCGACCCGGACCGTCTCGGCGGGCGCGCCCGCTTCGAACCGCCCGGCGGCGACGACGTCGTCCGGCAGGACGATCTCGCAGCCGGCCCTTTCGGCCTTCCCCACGATCGCCCGCGCGGCGCCGGTCATGTCGCGCTCGCACAGCGACCGGCCCACGTCGAGGCCGCGGGCGGCGAGGAACGTGTTGGCCATGGCGCCGCCGATCGCCAGCAGGTCGGCCCTGCCCACGAGGTTGCCGAGGATGTCGATCTTGGTCGAGACCTTGGCGCCGCCCACGACCGCGGCGAGCGGGCGCTCCGGCTCGGCCAGCGCCCGGTCCAGGGCCTCGAGCTCCCGCCGCATCAGGCGGCCGGCCGCGGCCGGGAGGCGCGCCGGGAGGCCGACGATCGAGGCGTGGGCGCGATGGGCGGCGGAGAAGGCGTCGTTGACGTAGAGGTCGCCCAGCGCCGCGAGCCGGTCGGCGAAGCCCGCGTCGCAACCCTCCTCGCCGGGATCGAAGCGCAGGTTCTCCAGCATGGCGACCCCGCCGTCGCCCAGTCCGGCGACGACGGCCGCCGCCCGCGGACCGGCGCAATCGGAGGCGAACGCGACCGTCCGGCCGAGCGCCTCCGACACGGCCCCGGCCATGGGCGCCAGCGACATCCCGGGCGCGGGCCGTCCGCCGGGCCGGCCGAAGTGGCTGAGGATGACGACCCGCGCGCTCCGCGCCGAGAGCTCGCGCACGGTCGGCATGGCCCGCTCGATCCGGGTGGCGTCGGCGACGCGGCCGTCCCTCACGGGCGCGTTGAGGTCGAGGCGGACGAGAACCCGACGGCCGGCGACCTCGATGTCGTCCAGCGTCCGGAAGGCGCCCATGGCCGCGTCCTAGAGGAGCTCGCCGAGAACGGCGGCGGTGTCGCTCATCCGGTTCGAGAAGCCCCATTCGTTGTCGTACCAGGCGAGCACCCTGACGAAACGCCCGTCGATGACCTTGGTCTCGGCGGGATCGAAGACGGCGCTCGCCGGATTGTGGTTGAAGTCGGTCGAGACAAGCGGCTCGTCGTTGACGGCGAGAACGCCCTTGAGCCGGCCCCCGGCGGCCTCGGCCACCGCCTCGTTGACGACGTCCGGCGTGGCGTCCCCGGCGGCCTCGAACGTGAAGTCGACCAGGCTGACGTTGGGCGTGGGCACGCGGATCGAGGCGCCGTCGAGCTTGCCGTCGAGCTCGGGGAGCACGAGGCCGACCGCCTTCGCGGCGCCGGTCGAGGTCGGGATCATCGACAGGGAGGCGGCGCGGGCGCGGCGTGGGTCGCCGTGGAGCGTGTCGACCGTGCGCTGGTCGCCGGTGAGGGCGTGGACGGTGGTCATGAAGCCGCGCCTGACGCCGACCGCGTCGTTGAGGACGGCGGCCACGGGCGCCAGGCAGTTGGTCGTGCAGGAGGCGTTCGAGACGACCGTGTGGGACCCGCGCAGCTTCCCGTGGTTGACGCCGTAGACCACCGTGAGGTCGGCTCCCGGCGCGGGCGCCGAGACCAGCACCTTCCGGGCGCCGGCGTCGAGGTGCGCGCTGGCCTTGTCCCTGGACGCGAACAGCCCGGTGCACTCCATGACGATGTCCACGCCGAGGTCGGCCCAGGGCAGGCCGGCGGGGTCGCGCTCCGACAGCACCGTCACGCGCCTGCCGTCGACCTCGATGGCGTCGCGGGTCGAGGAGACCTCGCCCGGATAGGCGCCGTGGACCGAGTCGCGTTTCAGGAGCCGGGCGTTGGCCTCGGCCGAGCCCAGGTCGTTGATGGCGACGAACTCGACATCCTCGCGGCCGGCCTCCATGGCGGCCCGGAAGACGAGGCGGCCGATGCGGCCGAAACCGTTGATGCCGACGCGGACGGGCATGGCTTCCTCCGGCGCGCGGGCGCGCGCGTCTGGTGGGCGGACGGCGCGGCTTTCCTAGCGACGGCCCGCGCGACGGTCAACGCCGCGCGGAACGCGGCCGTCAAGGCGTCCCGCCGTAGCTCTCGACGATGGCGTCGTAGCGGCCGGAGGCGCGCAGCGCCGCGAGCGCCGCGTCGAAGGCGTCGCGCGCCGCCTCGTCCCGGAAGCCGACCCGGTAGACCGTGGGCGGGAAGATGGCGTGCAAGGCGACCGGCTGCCTGGCGTCGGCCATCGACGCGACCCTCGGGTCGTCCGTGAACCAGTTGAAGATGTTGATGTCGGCCACGACGACCTCGACCTCGCCCGTGAACAGCGCGAGGTTCTGGCGGTACTGCTCGGCGACCTCGCCGTAGCCGGGGTTGCCGTCGGCGACGGCGCGGTAGGGGTCGGGCAGATGGAGCCGCGCGTTCTGGAACGCCATGACGGAATGGTCCGCCAAGTCCTCGATGGAGCCGATGGCGACGCCGCTCTCCTCGAGCGTCACCGCGTAGTTGCGGTAGACGATCGCGACCTCCGACAGGGCCGCGTTCGAGGGCGCTCGCTCGCTCATGGTCATGGCGGCGTCGACATCGCCCCGGGCCAGCGCCTCCGGGACGTCGCCGAACTCCATGAAGACCGGCTCCATGCGGTATCCGGCGTCCGCCAGCGCCTCGCGGACGATATCGTACTCCATGCCGCGCCGTTCGTCGGCGATGACGTAGGGCGGCAGCGAGAGGCCGACGGCGACGGAGATCGGCTCCAGGTCCTGGGCCGAGGCGGTCTGCGCCGAGGCCAGACAGACCAGACCGGCCAGAAGAGAGGTGAAACGCGGCATCGCGACGGGCTCCGGATCGTGGATCGGTTCGGTCGTGCGTGTCGCCGGGCTCCGAGGGCCCGGCCCGGGGGCCGCATCATCGCCGATCCGCGCGCCGTTTTCAATGTCCCGGAGGCGAGACCGCCTCCTTCGGGGCCTGTCCCCGCTCGACAATCCGGCGCGCCGACGCCCCTCGGCTATGCCAGGTCGGGCGTGCGTTCTTGCGAACGTCCATTCGGCTCTCCCCGGAAACAGACGATCGTGCGACCATCGGCTTCCCGACCCGGGGTCGAGTGGACAACCTGTTGAAAAATCACGGTCAGGCGGCCGGACCTTCGCCGCCGGCCAGCGTCTCGCGCATGAGCGCGAGGGTCTCGTCGCGGCCGTAGAGCGCCACGAAGCCGCCGAAGCGGGGCCCTTGGCTCTGGCCCAGCAGCACCTCGTAGAGCGCCCGGAACCAGACGCGCAGGGGTTCGAAGCCGTGCTCCCGGCCCACCGCGTAGACCTCCGTCTGGAAGGTCTCGCCGTCGGCGTCGGCCGGCAGCGCCTCGAAGCGGTCCGCGAGGTCCTCGAAGGCGGCGCGCTCCCGCGCGGTCGGCGCGCGCCGGTGCCGCGCCGGCTTCACGATGTCCCGGTAGTAGTTGACGGCCAGCCCGGCGAGCCGGTCCAGCAGGGGTTCGGTGTCCGGCGTCGCGCCCGGCAGGTACCGGCCGATGAAGCCCCACAGGACCGCCTTGTCCTCGGCGTTGCACACGCTCGCCAGATTCAGCAGCATCGCGTAGCTCAGCGGCTGGCGCGCGGCCGGCGGGTCGTCGCCCGCGTGGATGTGCCAGACCGGGTTGTCGAGCGTCTCGCCGTCCCGTCCGTCGAAGGTCTCGAGGAGGCGGGCGTAATCGTCCACTTGGCGCGGGATGACGTCGACATGGAGCCGCTTCGCCGCCCGCGGCTTCCGGTACATGAACAGCGCGAGGCTCTCCTCGGTGCCGTAGCGCAACCACTCCTCGATGGTGAGCCCGTTGCCGCGCGACTTCGAGATCTTCTCGCCGTTCTCGTCGAGGAAGAGCTCGTAGTTGAACCCCTCCGGCGCGGCGCCGCCCAGCGCCCGGCAGACGCGACCCGAAATGCGGACCGAATCGATCAGGTCCTTGCCCGCCATCTCGTAATCGACGCCCAGCGCATACCAGCGCATACCCCAGTCGGGCTTCCAGTTGAGCTTGCAGCGCCCGCCGGTGACCGGCGTCTCCCGCTTCACGCCGTCCTCGTCCTCGAAGACGATGACGCCCCTGGCCGGGTCGCGCTCCAGCGTCGGAACCAGCAGCACGCGGCCGGTCGTGGGCGAGACCGGCAGGAACGGCGAGTAGGTCTTGCGCCGCTCCTCGCGCAGGGTGGGCAGCATGATCTCCATCACCGCGTCGAACCGCTCCAGCACCCGCAGCAGCGCCTCGTCGAAGCGGCCGGTCGTGTACATCTCGGTCGCGCTGACGAACTCGTAGTCGAAGCCGAAGCGGTCCAGGAAGGAGCGCAGCATGGCGTTGTTGTGGGCGCCGAAGCTGGCGTGCTCCGTGTCGAACGGGTTCGGCACGCCGGTCAGCGGCCGGCCCAGGTGCTCCGCCACCGTCTCCCTGTTCGGGATGTTGTCCGGCGCCTTCCTGAGACCGTCCATGTCGTCGGAGAAGGCGAACAGCCGCGTCGGCGCGTCACAGAGCAGGGAGAAGGCATGCCGCACCATGCTGGTCCGCGCCACCTCGCCGAAGGTTCCGATGTGCGGCAGGCCGGACGGCCCGTAGCCGGTCTCGAAGAGCACATACCCCTTCTCCGGCTCCCGGCCGCCCAAGCGCTCGACCAGCTTGCGCGCCTCCTCGAAGGGCCAGGCCGTGGCGGCCCGCGCGCGGTCTCTGAGCGACATCGCCGACAGGGCCTCCGCCGGGGTGGAACCGGGCGCGGACCCTATAGCGCTTCCGCCCTCGACGGAAGCGCGATGGGTGCGAGCGCGCCCGCCCGACCTTCGATACGCGGCCTTCGGCCGCTACCCGGGGTGGGGGAGGGGTTGGATGGGAACAGAGCACAAATCCCCTCATCCCGAGGCGGCGCGCCGGCGCCGTATCGAGAGCCTGCCCCGAGCTTGCCGAAGGGGACCGGCGGCGCGGCGCGCTCTATAATCGGGCGCCATGACGCCCGACCTCGACGCCTCCGGCGGCTGGCGCGCCGCTCCGACGCTGGTCGCCGGAGCGGCCGGCGCCGTCTGGCTCGCCCCCGACGGCGAGATCGAGGAAATCGACCGGGAGGAGGCGGGACGGCGCTGGGAGGCCGGTCCCGCGCCGCTGCTGTGCCACGCGCCCGCGACGCGGCGGCGGACCGGCGCGCGCGCCGCGCCGGCCTTCGACATCCTGGAGCTCGCGGCCTTCTGCCGGCCGGCCGACGTCGGCCGCGGGCCGACCGCCGCGAGCGAAAAAGACTCGCGCTTCGCGGTTCCCACGCCCCGCGGGCTGGCCCGGTCGCTCGGACTCGCCGACCCGCGCGACCTCGCCGACCAAGCCATGGCCCTGCGCGCCGGCGCGAGGCGCCTGCTGGAAGGACTCGCCGGCCTCGCCCCGGTCGCTCGCGTCCGGGCCGGCCGCGTCGCCGCGGCGATGATCGACGGCGGCTGGATCTGGGGCGGCGATGTCGCCGACGCACTGGATCTCGATGGCTCGGTCCGCCCCTCCCTCGACGTCTGGTCGGACCTCGACGAATGGAGCGAGACCGCCCCGAGGCCGCCGGGCGGCCACCATCCCGTGAGCGCCGACGAGATCCTCGCCCGGCTCGACCGTCTGCTCGGAGATGACGCCGAGCGGCGGGAGGAACAACGGGCCTACGCCGCCGCGCTGGCGGCCGGGTTCGCGCCGCGCCGGCGAACCGGCGAACCCGAGGCGGTCATCGCCGAGGCCGGCACGGGCGTCGGCAAGACGCTGGGCTACATCGCGCCGGCCAGCCTGTGGGCCGAGAAGAACAAGGCTCCGGTCTGGATCAGCACCTACACCCGCAACCTCCAGCGCCAGGTCGACCGGGAACTCGACCGCCTGGCGCCCGACCCGGCCGCCAAGCGAGGGCGCGTCGTCGTGCGCAAGGGCCGCGAGAACTACGTCTGCCTGCTCAATCTCGCCGAGGCCGCCAACATCGCCGCCGCCCGGCCCAACGAGGCGATCCCCCTGGGCCTCGTCGCCCGCTGGGCCGAGGCCACCCGCGACGGCGACATGACCGGCGGCGACTTCCCGGGCTGGCTCGTGGAGCTGCTGGGCGCCGCCCGCACCCTCGGCCTCGCCGACCGGCGCGGCGAGTGCGTCCATGCCGCCTGCCCCCACTACCAGAGGTGCTTCATCGAGCGCTCCATCCGCCGCGCGCATTGGGCCGACCTCGTGGTCGCCAACCACGCGCTCGTCCTGATCCAGACGGCGCTCGCCGGCGACGACGGCCCCAACCTCCCGGTCCGCTACGTCTTCGACGAGGGGCACCACCTGTTCGACGCCGCCGACGGCGTCTTCTCCGCGCGCCTCACTGGGCGCGAGGGCGAGGACCTGCGCCGCTGGCTGCTCGGCGCGGAGGGCCGCCGCTCCCGGGCCCGCGGGCTGGCCCGCCGCGTCGGCGACCTGATCGGCGACGGAGGCGAGGAACCGCTCGAACGGGTCCTGAAGGCCGCGCGAATCCTCCCCGCCGAAGGCTGGCGCCAACGCATCGCCGACGGGAAGCCGCGCGGCCCGGCCGAACGGTTCCTCGCCCTCGTGCGCCGGCAGGTGCTGGCGTACAGCGTCAGGGACGACGGCCATCACGGGCTCGAATGCCCGGTCGATCCGCCGCTCGAGGGCGTGACGGAGGCCGCCGGCCTCCTCCGGGACGCGCTCGGCGACCTCCAACACCCGCTCTCGGCGCTCGCGGAACACCTCGCCGAGGGCACGGAACGCCACGCCGGCGAGCTCGAATCGGCGACCCGCCTGCGCATCGAGGCCACGGTGCGCGGCATCGACCGCCGCGGTCTCCAGATCCTCCGCGCCTGGCGTCGGATGCTCGCGGAGCTCCCGCTCGAGACGCCCGGCGAGTTCGTCGACTGGTTCTCGCTCGGCCGCGCGGAGGGCCGCGAGACCGACGTCGGCATGCACCGCCACTGGACCGATCCGGGCCGGCCCTTCGCCGAGACCGTGGCCGCCAGGGCCCACGGCCTGGTCGTCACCTCGGCGACGTTGCGGGACGCCATGCCGCCGCCCGACGACGACGGCGACGCGCGGGACGGCTGGGCCGCCGCCCGCCTCCGCACGGGCCTGCGCCACCTCGCCAAACCTCCGGCCGAGGCGGCGGTCGACTCGCCCTTCGACTACGCGGACCTCGCGCGGCTCATCGTCGTGACCGACGTGCCGCGCGACGACCCGGCCCAGGTCGCCGCGGCCTTCCGCGAGCTCTTCGTCGCGTCGGGGGGCGGCGGGCTCGGACTCTTCACCGCCATCGCCCGGCTGCGGGACATGCACGGACGCATCGCCGAGGCCCTGGAGCGCGAGGGCCTGGCGCTCTACGCCCAGCATGTCGACGCCATGGACACGGGCACGCTGGTCGACATCTTCCGCGCCGAGGAGGACGCCTGCCTGCTCGGCACCGACGCCGTGCGCGACGGCGTCGACGTGCCCGGCCGGTCGCTGCGCCTCATCGTGTTCGACCGGGTGCCCTGGCCCAGGCCGGACATCCTCCACAAGGCCCGGCGCGAGGCCTTCGGGGGCCAGCGCTGGGACGATCTCATCGTCCGCCTGCGGCTGCGCCAGGCCTTCGGCCGCCTGGTCCGCCGCGCCGACGACCGCGGCGTCTTCGCGATGCTCGACCGCCAACTGCCGTCGCGCCTGCTGACCGCGTTCCCCGGCGGGGTCGAGGCCCGGCGCCTCGGCCTCGCCGAAGCGGTCGCGGAGGTCCGCGCCCATCTCGGCGGCCGGTCCTCTCCCGCCTCGACAAACGCGGGGGCCGTTCCTATAGTCCCGGCGCCGCCTCGGGGCGTCCGTCCCCGATAGTCCCCGGCCGCCGAGGCGGAACGCTGGAAGGCGGGAGTGCGATGGCCCAGCTCGACCCTCATGCCGCGCTGATCTACACCATGGTGGTCGTCTCCGCGGCCGACGGCAGCATGGACGACGACGAACTCATGACGATCGGCGACGTCGTGCGCCACCTGCCCGTCTTCCAGTCCTTCGACGAGGCCGAGCTTCCCCGCGTCGCCGCGGCCTGCGCCTCGCTCCTGAACGAGGAGGACGGCTTCGACGCCGTGCTGACCGTCATCGGCGAGAACCTGCCGGCGAAGCTGCGCGAGACCGCCTACGCCGTCGCCTGCGACATCGCCGCGGCCGATCTCGAGGTCGGCGAGGACGAGATGACGGTGCTCCGGCAGCTCCGCTGGCGGCTCGGCGTCGACCGTCTCGCCGCCGCCGCCATCGAGCGCGGAGCGAAAGCCCGGCGCCAGACGGTCTGACGGGTCGCATCCCGCCGTCCGAGGAGTTCCGCCATGAGCACGGCCTTCTTCTCCGCCACCTACGCCGAGGCGCGGGCGAAGTTCCTCCGGGCCTGTGGGGAGCGCGGCCTCCCGGTGGAGCATCGCGTCCACCCCGAGCGCGGCCGCGAGGGCGAGGAGCTGGCGACCGACGTCGCCCGCATCGGTCCCGGGGACGCCGGCCATGTGCTCTTCACCATGTCCGCCACCCACGGCGTCGAGGGTTTCTGCGGATCGGGCGTGCAGACCGGCGCGCTCCGCTCGGGCCTCTACGACGCCATGCCCGAGGGCATGGCGGTCGTCCTGATCCACGCCATCAACCCCCATGGCTTCTCGTGGCTGCGCCGGGTCACCCAGGAGAACGTCGACCTCAACCGCAATCACGTCGACCACGGCCGGCCCTACCCCGCGAACCCGGGCTACGAGGAGTTGAAGGACGCGATCTGCCCCGGGGAATGGACCGACGAGTCCCGCGCCGTCGCGCGCGCGGCGCTCGACGCCTATGCCGGCAGGCACGGCGCGATGGCGCTCCAGGGCGCGGTCTCCGGCGGCCAGTACGGCCATCCCGAGGGCCTGTTCTTCGGCGGCCACGCCACGACCCGGGCCGCCGGGATCCTGGCCGCCATCGTGGCCGGGCACGCGGCCACGGCCCGCCACGTCGCCTTCGTCGACTACCACACCGGCCTCGGTCCCTACGGGCACGGCGAGCTCATCTCGGACCACGCCCTCGAGGAGGCCGGGCACGGGCGGCTCGTCTCGTGGCTGGGCGCGGACCAGGTCACCTCGACCGACGACGGCAGTTCCGCGTCGGCGCCGCTCACCGGCGTCAACGGCCTGTGCGTGGCGGCCTCGGCGCCCCACGCCACGCTCACGATGGTCACGCCCGAGTTCGGCACCTCGCCGGTCGATGAGGCGATCGATTCGCTGCGCGCCGACTGCTGGCTCCACAACCACGGCGAGCTCGACTCCGGGAAGGGCCGCGCCATCAAGGCCGAGATCCGGCGCTGCTTCTATCCCGACGCCGACGACTGGAAGGCCATGGTGTGGGGGCGCGCCAGCGACACGGAACGCAAGACGATCGCCGGCCTCGCGACGCTCGGTTAGAGCGGTTCCGGCCTTCGATACGTCGCCTTCGACGGCTACCCGGGATGAGGGTGGGGTTGCGGTTCTACCCTTTCTCTTCCCTTATCCCGAAGTGGCGCGAAGCGCCGCATCGAGGGACGAACCGGCTCTCAAGCGAGCAGGCGCGCCAGGACGTCCAGGGCCGGGCGGCCGGCTCAGAACGTCTCCACGAACGGGCGGAGCTCGATCTCCCAGGCCCAGGCGCTGCGGTGCTGGCGGTGGAGATGCAGATAGGATTGCGCGATCGCGTCGGGGTGGAGCCGGGCGTCGTCGACGCTCTCGCCGATCCCGCCGTCGATCACGACATGGCCGACATGGATGTTCCGCGGGTGGAGCTCGCGCGCCATGCTCTGGGCCAGGCCGCGCAGGGCGAACTTGCCCATGGCGAAGGGCGCCGACTGAGGATAGCCCTTCACGCCCGCCGAGGCGCCGGTGAACAGGATGGTCCCGCCGCCGGCCTTCAGCATCCGCGACGCGGCGTGCTGGCCCATCAGGAAAGCGCCGTAGGCCGTCACCGCCAGCGTCCTGGCGACCGCCTCCCGGTCGAGCTCCACGAACGGGCCGCGCACCCGGAAGCTCGGATTGTAGACCGCGAGGTCCGGCGTCAGGCCGTCGCGGTCGAGACTCTCGAAGAGGGAGGCCATGTCCGCGCGGTCCGCGGCGTCGCAGGCGTAGGTCCTCGCGGCGGTGTCCGCCACGAGGCCGGCGAGCTTGGCCGTGTCGCGCGCGGCCAGGGCCAGGGTCATGCCCTCGGCGTGGAACAACCGCGCCAGCGACGCGCTCAGGCCGTCGCCGACGCCCACGATCAGGGCGGTTTCGTCGCTCATCGTCGTCTCCTCAAAGGTGGTGGCGCGGCACGTCGTGGGTCCAGCAGCGGGCGAACACGCGCCTGTCGTGCTCGAAAGCCTCCAGATCGCTGGCGATGCGGTAGGTCTCCTTCGAGACCGACACGTCCATCGAGACCCGGACCGAGACGTCCCAGTCGCCCCGACGCCGCCGGCTCCACCAGCGCCATGCCGCGCGCGCCGACAGAGGATCGCCGTCGACGATGCGGAACTCGGCGTCGCCGCCGTCCGCGCACTCCAGGTCGATCGGCTCCAGCCGGAAGACGCCGCCGTCCTCGACGAGGCGCGTGACCTGCTCACCGGTCGCCGCGTCGCGCTCGATGCGGCGCGACCCCTCGCCCGGCGCGACGACCGTCGTCTCCGGCCCGGGCGCCATCTCGGGCGGCGGGAAGTCGGCTGCCGGGCGGTCCTCGTCCCTCGGCGGGCGCACCGGAAGCGCCAGGGTGCTGGCGCCGGTCCTGAGGCTCAGCGCGAAGGGCTCCGGCGCCGTCCAGGCTACCGGGAAGTAGCTGGTCGAGAGCGCGATCCGGAGGCGGTGGCCGGCGGGAAAGGCGTGGGCGCAGTCGTTGAGCCGGACGCGGACCTCGACCTCCTCGCCCGGCGTCATCGCCTCCGTATGCTCCCGGTCGTCGCGCTGCGACAGGTTGAGCATGCCGTAGGTCACGCGCGCCGACGCGCCGTCGGGGGCCACGTCGTTCAGCCGCGCGACGACCATGCCCTGGGGCTTGTCGATGGCGAGCCTGAGGACGACCTCGGGCGCGCCCAGGATCTCCAGCCTCGACTCCAGCGGCGCGCCGTCGAAACAGAGCGATTTCGCATCGTCCTCGCGCTGGTCGACCGGCAGGTCCGGGCTCGATCCGCCCAGGCCGTAAGGGCACCAGACGCCGCCGCCGGCGCCCACCGTCTCGGGCGAGCGGTGTGTCAGGACACGTTCGCCCGCGGCCTCGTCGCCGAGTCCGTCGGCGTTCAGATGGAGCGTCCGGCCGGCGATGTCGGGCGCCGGCCAGTCCGGCTCGGTCACCCACCGTCCCTTCGATTCGGGCAGGACCGCCCGCGGCGTCTGGGGCTCGTCGAGCCACACCCTGTACCGCGGCTCCGCCATGATCCCGGTGTCCTCGCCCTTCAGCCAGTGGTCCCACCAGCGCAGGCCCTCCTGAAGGAAGCCGATCGACGGTCCCGGGATCGCGTCGTGGGGATACTTGTGGCCCCACGGCCCCACGAGCCCCTTCCTCGGACAGGAGAGGTTCGCCAGCAGGCGCGGGACGGCGTTCGAATAGCCGTCGTTCCAGCCGCCGACGGCGTAGACGGCGCACTCGATGTCGGCGTAGCTCTCGCAGACCGAGCCGTGCTTCCAGTAGGCGTCGCGCTGCTGGCGCCGCTGCCAGACGGTGGCGGCCACCGGCTCCCAGTTCTCCAGCCGCTCCATCCACTGCTGGCGCCAGCCCTCGCCCTGGATGAGCGGGTCGCCCGGACGCGCCATCAGCATGAAGAAGGCCGAGCCCCAGAAGAAGTTGTCGAGCAGCAGGCAGCCGCCCATGAAGTGCACGTCGTCGGCGTAGCGGTCGTCGGTCGAGCAGTGCGTGACGATCGCCTTCAGCGCCGGCGGGCGGCGGGCGGCGACCTGGAGGCTGTTGAACCCGCCCCACGAGATGCCGGTCATGCCCACCTTGCCGGTACACCAGGCTTGGCGGGCGATCCAGGCGATGGCCTCCACCGCGTCGTCCTGCTCCCGCTCCGCGTATTCGTCGGCGATCAGCCCTTCCGATTCGCCGGTGCCGCGGATGTCGAGGCGGACGCAGGCGTAGCCGTGCCCCGCCCAGTAGCGGTGGCGCGGATCGTCCCAGATCCGGGTGCCGTCGCGCTTGCGGTAGGGGATGTACTCCAGGATCGCCGGGACCGGGTCGCGTTCGGCGTCCTCCGGCATCCAGATTCGCGCCGACAGCCTCGCGCCGTCCGGCATCGGGATCCAGACGTGCTCGATCTCGACGACCTCGCGGGGGAACTCCGCGACGATCCGCGCGTCCCGGTTGCGTTCCAGAATCATCGGCCTCTCCCCGTCCCGGACGCCCGGACCTTCCAGGCGCCACGCTCGGTCACGATCCAGTCGAGGCGCGCATCATGCTCGCCGCGGGGGACGCGGTCGACCTCGAGTCCGGCGAAACAGACCCCCACCGCGACGGTCCGGGGATTGCGTTCGCGCAGGCCGGCAAGCGTACGGTCGTAGAAGCCGCCGCCATAGCCCAGGCGGTAACCGTCGCCGTCGAAGGCCATCGTCGGCGCCAGCAGCAGTTCCGGCGTCACCGGGCGCGCGCCCGGCGGCGGGGTCGGAATGTCCAGGGCGCCTTCGACCAGCCGGCAGTCCGGCGTCCATTCCCGGAAGGCGAGCGGCTCCGCCTTCGCCGTCACCGCCGGCATGCCCACGACATGGCCCAGCAGGTGGGCGGCCTCGGCGAGGGGCAGGACGTCGAACTCGTCCCGAACCGGAAGATAGGCCGCGACGGGAGCCCCTTCGGGAAAGCCGATCGCGTCGAGGAAGCGGTCGCGGGCCCGTTCGCCGGCTTGGGGCAGCGCCGCGTGGAGCGCCTTGCGCCGTTCCAGGCATTCGGCCCGCAGCGCGGCCTTGTCGTCGCGGAGCGTCATCGGGGGCGTTGTGGGGCGGCGCCGCCATGGCCGTCAACCGTGACACATCCCACCGTGGCCTGCTTGCGCAGGTGGGCGCCGTGATAGCGAGGGCGCGCCCCCGCCAGGGACAGCTCCCGGGTGATGTACATTGGCCCCAGGGAATCGTGAAGCCGACGCACCGGGCAGACGACCGCCCCAAGCCGCATTGTAGCGCGGAACGTGGGCGCGGGGAATGGTTCAGGACGCCTCGAGCTTCCCGATCAGCCTGTCGAGTCGTTCGGCCAGCGCCTCGATCGAGGCGGCCCGCGCGTCGCCGTTCGGGGAGGCCCCGCCGCCCTCGCGCAGCTCCCACAGCTCGTCGGCCAGGAGCAGGCTCGTCATGACCAGGAGCCTCTGGTCGCCGATGTTGCCCAGGGACCCGACGAACTCCTGGACCTTGCCGTCGACATAGGCGGCCAGGCCCGCGATGCGCTCCTCCTCGCCGGGCCCGCAGGCCACCTCGTAGCCGCGGCCGTTGATCTGGATCGTCACTTGCGCCATCGCTAGCGGCCCAGCACCGACCTGAGCTCCGCGATCACGCCGTCGAGTCTTCCGCTTACGTCGTTCACGCGGTTCTCGAGGTTCTTGCGCTCCTTGGCGGCGCTGTCGAGCGCATCGCTCAGGCGGCGATTCTCGACCGCGAACTCCCGCCCCGCCGCGCCGTCCGCCCGCTCGGACAAGCGGGCGAGCGTCGCCTCGAGACGTGTCACCGCCCGGTCGAGCTTCGCTATGGCCGCGTCCTCGGTGCCCATTGTTCGTCTTGGATCAAGACCTTGTGGCCGGTTGCGAATATAGCGCCTTATCGGGCGCGGATAAAGCGGCTCCGGACAGTCGCCGTTTCGCCGCCCCCCGTCGTCGACGGGCCGGTTGACGCCTTCGGCGGCGAAAGCCAAGGTGCCCCGGATCGGATCGGGCCCGTTCGGGTTTCCCATGCCGGAGATCTGAAGACGTGAGCGACAGCGCGACGGGCCAGGTTTCGGAACGCGCGATGGCGAACGCCATTCGCGCCTTGGCGATGGACGCCGTGGAGGCGGCCGGGTCGGGTCATCCCGGCATGCCCATGGGCATGGCCGACGTGGCGACGGTGCTCTTCACCCGCTATCTGAAGTTCGATCCGGCCGCGCCGGACTGGCCCGACCGCGACCGGTTCGTGCTCTCGGCCGGTCACGGCTCCATGCTGCTCTACGCGCTCCTCCATCTCACCGGCCACGCCGACATGACGATGGACGAGATCGGGAACTTCCGACGGCTCGGCAGCCGCACGGCGGGCCACCCGGAGCACGGTCACGCCGCCGGCGTCGAGGCCACGACCGGCCCGCTCGGCCAGGGATTCGCGAACGCCGTCGGCATGGCGCTCGCCGAGCGCGTCCTGAACGCGCGTTTCGGCGGTCTCGTCGATCACCGGACCTACGTCGTCGCCGGCGACGGCTGCCTCATGGAAGGGATCAGCCACGAGGCCGCCTCGCTCGCCGGGCACCTGCGGCTCGACCGCCTGACCGTGCTCTTCGACGACAACGGCGTCTCGATCGACGGGCCCACGTCGCTCGCCCAGTCCGACGACACGATCAAGCGGTTCGAAGCCTACGGCTGGGCCGCAGAGCGCGTCGACGGTCACGACAACGCGGCCGTCGCGGCGGCGCTCGACCGCGCCCGGGCGAGCGACCGGCCCAGCCTCCTCGCCTGCCGGACAACCATCGGCTTCGGCGCGCCCAACAAGCAGGGCGCCGCCGCCGCCCACGGCGCGGCGCTGGGGGCCGACGAGGTGGCCGCCGCGCGCGTCGAACTGGACTGGCCGCACGAGCCGTTCGTCGTGCCCGACGACATCCGGGCGGCCTGGCGCGCGGCCGGCGCGCGCGGCGGCGCGGCCAGAAGGGCGTGGGAGGACGCGCTGGCGGCGTGCGACGGCGACCTGCGCGAGGAGTTCCTGGACCGTCTCGCCGGAGACGTGTCGGAGACGGTCCGCGCGGCCGTCGCCGCGCATGTCGAGGCGCTGATCGCCGAGCCGCGAACGGTCGCCACGCGCAAGGCGAGCGAGCTGGCGCTCGAGGTCCTGACCCGCGCCCTGCCCCGGATGATCGGCGGCTCGGCGGACCTCACCGGCTCGAACAACACGCGCGCGAAGGCCATGAAGGACATCGCCGCGGGCGACTACGGCGGGTCCTACGTCCGCTACGGCGTACGCGAGCACGCCATGGCCGCGGCCATGAACGGCATGGCGCTGCACGGCGGCGCGATCCCCTACGGCGGCACCTTCCTGGTCTTCACCGACTACTGCCGCCCGTCGATCCGCCTGGCCGCGCTCATGGGCCTGCGCGTGATCTTCGTCGCGACCCACGATTCCATCGGGCTGGGCGAGGACGGCCCGACGCACCAGCCGGTCGAGCATCTCGCCAGCCTGCGCGCAATCCCCAATCTCAACGTGTTCCGCCCGGCGGACGCGGTCGAGACCGCCGAGTGCTGGGAACTGGCGCTGGCCGCGCGCGCGACCCCCTCGGTGATCGCGTTGACCCGCCAGTCCGTGCCCCAGGCGCGGACCGGGGCGGCCGACGGCAATCTCTGCGCGCGGGGCGCCTACGTCCTGCGCGAGGCAGACGGCGAGCGCCGGGCGACCGTGCTGGCCAGCGGCTCGGAAGTCGCCGTCGCCGTCGCCGCCCGCGACATCCTCCAGGCGGAAGGCGTCGGAACCCGCGTCGTGTCGATGCCGTCGTGGGAGCTCTTCGCCGCCCAGGACGACGCCTATCGCGCGTCGGCGATCGACCGCGGAACCGCCATCGTCGCCGTCGAGGCCGCATCGACCTTCGGCTGGGCCGCCATGGTGGGCGACGCCGGCGGCGCGGTCGGCATGGCGGGCTTCGGCGCGTCCGCGCCCCACAAGGCGCTCTACAACCACTTCGGCGTCACGGCCGAAGCGGTCGCCGCCGCCGTGCGCGAACGTCTTTAGGGCGTTGTCCTGTCGTCTCGAACCGGGAGCGGCGGCGGTCTCCCCGAGCTTGCCGAAGAGGACCGACCCCGATCCAATCCGATAGGATCGCGCTCTGGCGCGGTTCCGTTCCACACGGAAACGCTCCGGCCTTCTTGTCGCCCGCGGGCGACGCGCCGGTGACGAACGCCGTGCGGCCGGCGAGGCGCGGGAAGGCCGGGCGTTCAATCCTCCGGCAGGGCGCGCCAGTCCTCGAAGGAG
The DNA here is from genome assembly GCA_958295695.1 of uncultured Alphaproteobacteria bacterium. Taxonomy (GTDB): domain Bacteria; phylum Pseudomonadota; class Alphaproteobacteria; order SP197; family SP197; genus SP197. The sequence continues at coordinate 1,498,442 of OY282363.1, forward strand.
ACGGCGCGGCCGGGCCAGGCGGGGTTGGAGAAGGGCCAAGCCTCGGCGATCCACGCGCGGACGGACCGGTAGAGCGTCTCGTCGAGGCCGCTCGCGAGCTCGTCGGAGCGGACCCACAGGGTGACCTTGCAGTCGTGGCCGCGCTTGCGGGTGGGCATGATGTAGACGCAGCCGAGGCAGCGCCCCTCGCCGGGCGCCATCGCGGTGTAGGCGAAGGAGGCCCGCAAGGTGAACTCGCGCTGATGCCAGCCGAGGTCGATCAGGTCCTCCTCCAGGGTGAGACCCTCGGGCCAGACGTCGCCGCTCTCGGGGCTGTAGGTCGCGCGCAGGTGTTCGACGCTCGACATCACGGCGTCGTAGTCCTTGACGACGTCGTGGATCGTGAGCATCCGCAGGCGGAAACGGGGATGCCCGAGGCCGTCGGGAACCTCGAAATCGTCGGGGACGAGGCGGCGGCGGTCGTGCATGGCGCGCTCCTTTCGGGACCCGTCAGAGGCCCTCCGGCATGGCGACCGTGTCCGCGTCGAGAAACCGGCGCAGCCGCTCCAGTTCGGACCGGAACGCGTCGACGCGGCCCTTGCCGGCCCTCACTCCGGGCTCCCACCACAGGTTGTTGACGGCCAGGCATCCGCGGTCGCGGTGGAACTTCATGCAGGCGCGGCCCGTCATGCGGTCGCCCTCGAGCAAGGGCAGGACGTAGTAGCCGTACTTGCGCCTGGGCTTCGGAACGAAGGCCTCGAAGCGGTAGTCGAAGCCGAAGAGGCGCAGGGCCCTGTCGCGGTCGCGCACGACCGGGTCGAACGGGCTCAGGACGCGGAGCCGGGACGGCGGTTCCGGCAGGCCGGCGACGAGGTCCTCGAGGCGCCGCCAGGCGAGCGACGGGCGCGGCTTGCCGCCCCCGGCGGGTTCGACCAGGACGGTTTGCAGGCGGTGGCCGTTGGCCCGGACCCAGGCCGAGGCCTCGGCCGGCGAGACCGCGTCCCAGAACGCCGCGATCTCGCCATGGGTCGCGACGCCGAGGCGGTCGAGCGCGGAACCGCAGGCCCAGGCGACATGGACGTCGCGGTCCGGCGGATCGCGGCGCCAGCGGTCGGGGATGACCCGCTCGGTGAGATCGTAGACCTTCTGGAAGTTCTCGCGGCGCGCGACGCTGAGTTCGCCCGACCACCAGAGATATTCGAGCGCGGCCTTGGTCGGAGCCCAGCCCCACCATGGGCCGGCGCGCCGGCCGTCGCCGCCGCCGAGGTCCCGCGACATGGTGGGGCCGTTGTCGCGGACATGGCGCCGGACGCCCTCGATGACCCGGCCGGCGTCCGGGCCGATCCGCTCGGCGAACCAAGAGTCGCCGCGCAGCCTCGCCCCCATGCGCCGGAAGCGGTGGATCCAGTGCCCGAACCAGCGGATGGGGATGACGCTGGCGTCGTGGGTCCAGTGCTCGAACAGGCGACGGTCCCCCTCCAGCAAGCGGTCGAGGTCGCGCCGCCGGTAGGTCCGGTTGCGCGAGAACAGCGTGAGGTGGTGCGCGCGCTCGACCGTGACGATGCTGTCGAGCTGGACGAAGCCCATGCGCTCGATCAGGTCGTAGAGCCCGTCGCGGCCCATCTTCCGGTCGGGACGGTCGGCGAGGCCCTGCAGGCTCATAAGCAGTCTGCGCGCGGTGCGGCAGTCGATGACGAGAGGTCGGCCCATGGAACGAGACTAGAGTTCTGTTTCTCAAGTTTCCAGGCAAGTGGAAAGCGCCGCGCCCGCCGACCTCGACGTCCGCCGCAAAGGTGAACAAAAACTCCCAAACCGTAACACCGGCGCGGATTGCGGCGTTCCCGCGTGACACGCGGTTCCGCGGACGGCGGACAAGCATTGTTCTCCGTAGACGGTTCGTATCTCGAGTTGCCGTAAGCCCGAACGAGGCCTGTCGAAATCGGAATCGCCGCCGGCATCGGGCGTCGAAAGAAGGCGATCGACGAAGTTCTCCGGGTCTTTCCCGCGCCGGGCGGCGCGGCCGAACAGTTGAAACCGGGCGCGTGGACGCGGCCCGGACGGTCGCGCATGGTGACGGCATGATCGCGCCCTCCATGTTTCCGGCCCGGCTGCCGCGCCGAGCGGCCCTCGCCCTGGGGCTTTCGACCCTTGCCGCGCCGATGGCGGGCCGGGCCCGGGCCGGCTGGCCGGAGCCGGTCGACGACCGCTGGCTTCGTCACGACGCCGGGAGCGGCCTCGCCGTCGATCACGGGGTCTGGTCCCTGTTCCTCGCCCGCTATGTCCTCGTGCCGGAGGACGGCGTCGCGCGGGTCCGCTACGGCGAGGTGGACGACCGGGCTCGCGGCGGGCTCCAAGCCTACATCGAGACCCTGGCCGCGACCGATCCGGCCGCGCTCGGGCGCGGCGAGCAGATGGCCTACTGGATCAACCTCTACAACGCGCTTACGGTCGATCTGATCCTGCGGCGCTATCCGGTCTCCAGCATCCGCGACATCACGGACGGGTTCCTGTCGTTCGGGCCCTGGGGCATGGAGATCGTGCGCGTCGACGGGGAAGACCTCAGCCTCGACGACATCGAGCACGGCATCCTGCGCGCCGTCTGGCGGGACCCGCGAATCCACTACGTGGTCAACTGCGCCTCGATCGGCTGCCCGAACCTCGCGGGCGCGCCCTATCGCGGCGGCGGCATGGACTGGATGATGACGCGCGCGGCCCGCCTCTATGTCAACCACCCGCGCGGAGCGCATGTCGATCCCGGGGGCCGGCTCGTCGTCTCGGGCCTCTACGACTGGTACGACGACGATTTCGGCGCCGACGAAGCGGCCGTCGTGGACCATATCCGCGGCTACGCCAGCGAACCGCTGGCCGGTCCGATCGCCGGCATCGACGAGATCGGGGACTACGCCTACGACTGGGCGCTCAACGACGCGACGGGGATGGAGCGGCCGGGTCCGCGGTCCCGCGGCAGCGACGCCCATCTCTCACGCCGCATCGAGGCCGGCCGGGACGCCGTCGGGGAGACGGAAGAATCCGGGCGATCGGCGAACCGCCGGGGCGGTGGCGCGACGGATCCGTGAGGGTTCCCCGCGACCCGGTTGCCGCCAGGCGTCCCGCGTCCGCCGGACCGGCCCCGGACGGGACGCGCGGTTCGTTCCCGTGACGGCCCGCGCGCGCGACGCCGCTGCGGATCGCTCTCCGCTTTCGGCCGGCGGCGCGCCGTCGAGGCCGAACGCGCCGGCCGCGCTCTGGCCGGGGCTGGCGCTCCTTCTGGTCGGCGGGTCCGTGGCGCAACGCCTGCTGGAGCCCGGCCTGGCCTGGGGTCGGCCCCTGGACCACGGCGCCGTAACGATCCTTGTCGCTGTCCCGATGGGGCTCGGCGCCGCCTATCTCGCGCTCCCGTGGATGATCCGGACATCCCGCCCGCATGTCCGGCTCGTCGGTCTGGTCCTGGCGACGGGCCTCGCCATGCGCCTGCTCCTGTTCGGGACCGAACCCGCCCTGGAGGACGACAGCTACCGCTACCTGTGGGACGGCGCGGTCGTTCTCGAGGGAATCGATCTCTACCGCTTCACGCAGGAGCAGGCTTTCGCGAATCCCGAAATCGGCCTGCGGGACCTCGCCCTGGATCATCCGGCCGAGACCGCGCGCGTGAACCATCCCTGGCTGCGCACGCCCTATCCGCCGGTCGCCCAGGCCGGTTTCGCCTTGGCGGCGCTCGTGGCCCCCTTCGACGCCGATGCATGGCGCGCCGTCGTTCTCGCCGGCGAGCTGGCCGCGCTGGGAACGCTCTGGGCCGTCCTGCGGTCGCTCAACCGCTCGCCATTGTGGCTCGCCCTCTACTGGTGGAACCCGCTGGCGGCGCGCGAGTTCGCCGGCGCCGCCCACATGGCCGCGCTCGCCGTCGGGGCTCTCGCCCTGGCCCTCGCCTGACGGCCGGCGCGCGGACCCGGAGACTGGCCGGGCCGCCTCCTCGCCGTGACGGCCGCGCTCTCCCTTCTGGGGCCGGTCGGATTCCCCTGGTACGCATGCTGGGTGCTTCCCTTCCTCGCGGTCCGTCCCGTCATGCCCCTGCCGTGGCTGACCGCCCTGTTGCCGCTCTATGAGCTTCGTTTCGTGTTCGAGGATGCGGGCTGTCCCGACATCTTCTTCCACTGGATCGTCGCCGCGCAGTTCGCGCCCGTCTGGCTCGGCCTGGCCTGTCTGGGCTGGGGGCGTTGGCGGAGAGGACCGGCGTGAAAGGGGGTCGCCGCGTCGCCGCGGTGATCCCGGCGCTCGACGAGGAGGCCAGCATCGGCCCCGTGGTGGCGGGGCTTCCCGTCTGGCTCGACCGGATCGTCGCGGTCGACAACGGATCGCTCGACCGCACGGCGTATCGCGCGCGACTCGCCGGCGCCGAGGCGGTGAGCGAACCGCGCCGGGGATACGGCGCGGCCTGCCTCGCCGGGCTCGCGGCGGCCGGCGACTGCGACATCGTCGTCTTCACCGACGTCGACGGTTCCGACGATCCCGCCGACATGGCGGCCCTGGTCCGGCCGGTCCTGGAGGAAGGGGTCGAGCTCGCCGTCGGCTCGCGCGTGCTGGAGGGCGCGGCGCCTCGCGCCCTGGGGCCCGCGCAGCGTTTCGGCAACGCGCTGGCCTGCGCCCCGATGCGCCGGCTCTGGCGCGCGCGGTTCACCGATCTCGGTCCCTATCGCGCGGTCGCGCGCGACGCCCTCGAGCGCCTCCGGATGGGCGAGACGACGATGGGCTGGACGGTCGAGATGCAGGTCAAGGCCGCGTCCGCTGGCCTGCGCGTCCGCGAGGTCCCCGTCGCCTGCCGGAAGCGGCGCGCGGGGCGGTCCAAGGTCTCGGGCTCGCTTGCCGGGTCGGCGCGCGCCGGCGCGCGCATCCTCTACGTCATCGCCCGCGCCCGGCTGGCGCGGGTGCCCGACGCGGTCAGTCGAGCGTCAGGCTGACCTCGCCGAGGCCCTCGATGGCGCAGACGGCGGTGTCGCCGGCCCCGATGGGGGCGGCCTTGACGATCGAACCCGTGAGCACGATCTGGCCCGCGCGCAGGAGGCCGCCGCGGGCGGCGAGCGCATCGGCGAGCCAGGCCAGCGCCGCGAACGGGTGGCCCATGACGTCGCCGCCGACGCCCTCTCCCCGAAGCGCGCCGGAGACATGCGTGGTGGCCTTGAGAGCCGCGAGCTCGAGCGAGCGCCAGTCCGCGACCTCGTCGCCCACGACGATGGCCTTCTGGAAGAAATCGTCGGCGATCAACTCGCCCACGCCCATCGATTCGCGCTCGGGCAGGCGCAGCTCGGCGAGTTCGATCGACACCAGGCACGCGCCGACGAAGTCCGCGATGCTGTCCTTGTCGTGGCCGCCCTCGCGCGGCTCGACATCGCGCGCCATTCTCGCCGCCATCTCGCATTCCGCGACGGGATTGCAGAGGTCGCGCGCCGGGAGGCGGGCGGGACTCGCGTGGACGTCCGGTTCCATCACCGCGCCGCCGCTCGGTCCGTCGAGACCGAGCATCTCCCGCATCGCCCTGGCCGTGCAGCCGATCTTCCAGCCCGCGAGCGCCTGTCCCGCCGCGGCGCGCCGGCGGATCGCCTCGTCCTGGACGGCGTATCCTTCGGCCTCGCTCGCGGGGCGGACCGCCTCCGGCAGACGTCCGAACGGTCCGCCCGCGGTCCGCGCGGCGACCACGATGGCGGCGGCTTGCGCAAGGGCTTCGGGGGTCATGACGCGAATCTCCCGCGGCCGTGGACATGGCGGGTGGCGGTGACGGTGAAGATCGAGAGGACCAGCATGATCGCCGTGAGGCGGAAAAGCCAGACGGCGTGGCCCTCGTCCACCAACAGGCCGAAGACGGGCGGGGCGACGAACGAGCCCGTGTCCATGGCGAGCGTCATGAAGGCGAAGACCTTGCCGGTCTGCCCCGCGGGCGTGACCTTGCGCACGATGAGGTCGCGCGAGGGCGTCACGATTCCCGCGCCGACGCCAGCCACGGCGATCAGCGAGAAGATGCCCCAGACGCCGATGGCGAGCTCGCCGATGAGAAAGATCGCGGCCGCGGCGATCGTGAAGCCGAGCGCCGCGATTTGGCCGTGTCGCGTCGTGCGGTCGGCGATCACGCCGCCGATCAGGATGCCCAGCGCCGAAAAGCCGAAGAACGCCGTGAGCGCGAAGGTGCCGGTGGTCTCCGGGACGCCGCGATGCTCGAAGAGCGAGGCGGGCAGGAAGCTGTCGAATCCCCAGTAGGAGATCGTGGTGAAGAGGAAGAACAGGAAGCACATCATCACCGGTAACGAGAACAGGAGATCGAATCCTCCGGGACGGTCCGCCGCCGCGCCGTCCGCCTTCCCGTCTCCGGCCGTCCGGTCGTCGCGCAGGTCGTGGCGGTTCAGGAGCATGGCCAGCGCCACGACGAGGCCGAGAAGGCCGAGCGCGACCAGGGCGCCGCGCCAGTCCCAGTAGAGAATGGCGAGCCCGACGATGGCGGGCGTGAGCGCGAAGCCGGCGTAGCCCGCGAAGGTATGGACGCTGAACGCGCGGCCGAGCCACGCCTTGGGCACCGTGGCCGAAAGGATGGTGTAGCCGCAAGGGTGGAAGACCGTGTTGCCGAGACCGGCGAACACGGCGCAGACCAGGAGCTGCCAGTAGGTTTCCGCAAGGCCGAACCCGACGGTCGACAGCGAAATCACGGCCAGACCGGCGATCAGCACATAACGCGCCGGAACGCGGTCGACCAGAAAGCCGACCGGCACGACCGAGACGGCCGACGCCACGGCGGTCAACGCCATGATGACCCCGATGGCGACATAGTCGACCTGGAAGTACGCCACCCAGGTTACCGCCAGCGGCGGCGCCACCATGACGTGAAGGTGGTTCAGGCAATGGCCGAGGCTCACGAGTCCGACGACCTTGACCGGACGCGGCGCGTCCGCGGCCAGCGCGGTCATGCCGCGTTTCCCGTCCGGCGGCCCGCCGGGCGGGAGGGCAGGAGCTGGGCGATCAGGACGCCCGATATGATCAGCGCGCCCCCGACGAGGTGCGCGGCGGTCGGCGGCTCGCCCTGGATCGTGCGGATCGCGACGACGACGACCGGCACGAGATTCGAGTAGATCGAGGCGATGGTGACGCCGACGCGGCTGATGCCCCAGTGCCATGTGAAGAGCGAGAACGAGGCCGGGCCCGCGCCCAGGTAGAGGATGAACGCGATGGAGGCCCAATCGAGCTCGTAGCGCGGTTCGGCGATCCCGAGGGCCAGCAGGACCGGCAGCACGGCCAGCACGGTCGCGCCGCCGATCATGATCGTGATCGCGGTGATGCCGAGCTGCGAGACGCCGGTCATCCAGCGCTGCGCGCCGATCGAATACCAGGTGAAGATCGTGATGGCCGCGAGGATCAGGAGTTCGCCGCCACGCGGATCGCCGATCCCGCCCTCGCCCGATCCGGTGGCCGCGAGCACGCCGCCGCCGACGGCGACGACCGCGCCCAGCATCGCGGCGAGCGCCAGGGGCTGGCGGAACCCGACGCGCGCCACGAAGGCAGCCACGATGGGCGCCGCCGCCGCGACGATGGCGGCGGGCACGGGTCCCGCGTGGTACACGCCGAGCGTCAGGCAGACCGTGGAGAGCGCGATGCCGACGGCGCCCAGTAGAAGCGCGGGCCTCCAGGGTAGCCGCCGGAGCGGATGGCCCCGGGTCTGCCAGGCGTAGAAGGCCATCAGGAAAACCAGCGCCGAAAGCAGGCGGCCCGCCGTGACGAAATAGGGGTCCCAGGTCTCGAGCAGAACGTCCGTGACAAGAAAGTGGGTGCCCCACACGGAGGTGCCGAGGGCCAGCACGAGATTACCGGCGACCCGTTGCCGTGCGGAGACGGAGGAGTCCGGGGACATCGCCGCCGCTTTAGAGGCTGGTCCTGAACGGCGCAAGGGCGTCAGAGATGCCCCAGCGCCCGGAGGCTGGCGTGGCCGCCGCGGGCCATGACGATGTGGTCGTGGACGACCACGCCGACGGCCTTCAGAGCGGCGACGATCTCGGCCGTCATGGCGATGTCGGCGCGGCTCGGGGTGGGGTCGCCCGAGGGGTGGTTGTGGACCAGGATGAGGGCGGTCGCGTGGAGCTCGAGGGCGCGGCGCGCGACCTCGCGGGGATAGACCGGCGCGTGGTCCACGGTGCCCCTCTGTTCGACTTCGTCGGCGATGAGCCGGTTCTTGCGGTCGAGGAACAGGATGCGGAACTGCTCGCGTTGCTCGAACGCCATGACGGCCTTGCAGTAGGCGAGGACGGCGTCGAAGCTCGACAGCACGTCCTTGCCGGCGAGCTCCGCCTGCAGCAGGCGATCCGCCGCGGCCCGCACGACCTTGATGGCGACGGGCGAGACCTCGCCCAGGCCCCCGACCGTCCTGAGATCGTCGACGCTGGCGTTCACGACCGCATCGAAGGTCTTGAAGCGGGCCATGAGCGCCTTGGCGGCTGGCTTCACGTCGCCGCGCGGAATGGCCATGGTGAGCAGCAGCTCGAGCAGCTCGTAGTCGGGCAGGGCCGCCGCGCCGCCGTCGAGGAACCGCCGCCGCAGGCGTTTCCGGTGCGACGCGTGGTCCGGCTTCCTCTCGCCAGCCATGGGCCGGAGCCTCAGGCGTCGTAGGGCGGCGGCGTGCGGCCCGCGGGCGAGAGCGTGAAGACCTCGTGTCCGTCCTCGGTGACGGCGATGGTATGCTCCCACTGGGCCGAGAGGCTCTTGTCGCGGGTGACCGCGGTCCAGCCGTCGTCGAGGATCAGGACGTCCGGCCGGCCCAGGTTGATCATGGGTTCGATGGTGAAGAACATGCCCGGCGCCAGTTCCAGCCCCGCGCCGGGACGGCCGTAGTGCAGAACATTGGGCCGGTCGTGGAAGACTTGCCCGATGCCATGGCCGCAGAAATCCCGCACCACGGAGCAGCGCCGCCTCTCCGCATGGCTCTGGATGGCGTGCCCGACGTCGCCCAGACGCGCTCCCGGCCTTACCGCCTCGATGCCGCGCCACATGCATTCGTAGGCGATCTCGGCGAGCCTGGCGGCCTTCCGCTTCACGTTGCCGGCATAGAACATCCGGCTCGTGTCGCCGTACCAGCCGTCGAGGATGACGGTGACGTCGATGTTGAGCGTGTCGCCCTCGCGCAGGATCTTGTCGGGGCTGGGAATGCCGTGACAGATCACGTGGTTGACCGACGTGCAGATGGACTTCGGGAAGCCGCGGTAGTTGAGAGGAGCCGGAACGGCGTCGTGCGACACGATGAACTCGTGGCACAGCCGGTCGAGCTCCCCGGTGCTGACGCCCGGTCTCACGTGCCCGCCGATCATGTCGAGCGTGCGCGCGGCCAGTTCGCCCGCGGCCCGCATCTTCGGGAAGGCGTCGGCGTCGTGGATGGTGACGCGCGGCGCGGGGCCGCGCTGAGCCTGTTCCATGGCTTGGTTTCCGTTCCGGTCAATCCAGAACGATCGGCAACCGGCGGTCGATGACGATCTCCTCGACGGTCAATCTACACGAATAGGCATAGGCCTCAACGCCGCGGGCCAGCGCATCGCGCAGCGCGGCGTCGTAGCCCGGATCGATGTCGGCGGCGGTGGTGAAGCCGTCGCAGTCCATGCGCTGGACGCAGTAGACGAGGACGGCGCGGTGGCCGGCCTCCGCCATCAGGGCCAGTTGGCTCATGTGCTTGGCGCCGCGCTCGGTGACGGCGTCGGGGAACTCGGCCAGGGCCGTTCCGCGCCGCATGTGGCAGTTCTTGACCTCGACATAGCAGTCCGGCCTGTCCGGGCCGGACAGCAGCATGTCGACGCGGGAACGGTTGCCGTAGGCCACCTCGCGCCGCAGCGCCGCGTAGCCCGCGAGCTCCGCGACGGTTCCATCGTGAATCGCCTCCTCGACGAGGCGGTTGGGCTTGCCGGTGTGGCAGCCGACCAGCGCGCCGTCGGCCTCGACCAGTTCCCAGTCCCACCGGAGCTTGCGGTCCGGGTTCGCGGCCGGTTGCAGCCAGGTCGTCAGGCCCGGAGTCTCGATGCCGATCATCCTGCCCGGGTTGGCGCAATGGGCCGTCACGATCTCGCCCGTCTCGAGCCGGTGGTCCGACAGGAACCGCTTGTAGCGCCGCACCAGGGTCGCGCGGACGAGGGGGCGGGGGAAGCGCATGGCTCAGGGCGGGGCCTGGCCCGGCTCGCCGGCGCTTTCGGGGTCGAACACGAGGACGCCGTCGTCGGCGTCGTCATCCGGCTTGGCGGGCAACTGGCGGTGGAACTCGACCTCGCTGGTGAACTCCAGATCGGTTCGCGCCCGGCCCTCGGACCGCTCGAGGCGCGCCATGAGGTCGCTCGCGAGGCTTTCGGACCTCTCGGCCGCCTTCTGCAGCTCCGAGACGGTCTGCTTGTCGTAGGGGAAGGCGAAGACCCGAGGCTCCTCGCCGCCGCCCATGTCGAGCCACAGGAAGATCGCCTCGTCCTCGTGGATGTCGTAGGCGATGACCTTGCGGAATTCGACGAACGTCTCGAGGAACGCGGTGCTCGCCGGCTTCGGCCGGCCGAGCAGTTCGGTCGTGGCGAGGTAGCCTGCCGGGATCAGCGCCAGCAGCGCCAGGACCGCCGCGGTCTTGCGCCAGGTCTTGCCAGCCGAGGCGACGGCGGCCCAGGCGATCAGGGCCACGAGCAGGAAGCAGACGACGAAGAAGACGGGGGCCGGAACCACGGATCACAATCTCTGGGTGTCGAAGAGCGACTTGTAGAGGTTGTTCACCGTGTGCGGCAAAAGGCCGCCGGCCTGGTTGAGGTCGAAGCGCAGCACCGTCTCCTCCTGGTCGACGCGCACCAACTCCACCTTGCGCAGCAGGATCTCGCGGGCCGGCTTCTCGATGCTCAGCTTGACGCTCACCACGATGTAGACGGGCACCGGCCAGATTTCCGTATCGTTGCGGTACATGTGGACGTTGACGATGTATTCGCCCTCGGGCACGCCCCGGCTGTAGGCCATCTCGTAGTTCGCGGCGGTGAGGTCGTTCCGGCTGCCGAGGTCGTCGCGCAGGAGATCGAAGATCGCGCCGCCGCGCTGCGACCAGCCCACCGCGCCGTCGCCCGGCGCCTTCACCCAGAGGTCGACATCGGCGTCGACGGTCTCGGGCCACTTGATCTCGACGATCACGTTGCCCGGCGTCATCAGGTCGTCGGTCTTGGTTTCGGGCGGGTTGACGTGGGGCAGAAGCAGGATGACCAGCGCCACGAAGCCCAGCAGCGCCAGCAGGATGACGTCGCGGAAGACGGTCGCCGCGCCGTCCTCGTCGAGCGGATCAAGCGCTTGCACGATCCTCGCCCAGCGCCACGATGGTGTTGATCAGCCGGACCGTGCCGGTGGCCAGAAGCTGGTGGTTCGCCATGATCCAGATGTTGAGGATGCCGCCCACGAGCGTCGTGGTGAGGGCCGTCGACATGCCCGAGATCAGGGCCGAGACCATCGGCCCGATCTGCTCGGCCTCGCCCGCCAGCTCCGGGTCGACGCCCGAGAGCGCGATGATGAAGCCGATCACCGTGCCGATGAGGCCGAGGAACACCAGGCTGGACCCCAGGTGGCGGACGATCGTGATGTTCTGGGAGAGCTCCAGACGCAGGGCCAGGGCCAGCGTCTGCCGGCTCTGCGCGTCCTTGCCGGCGGTCTGCGCGACGAAGGCCGCCGCGCGGCTCGGGACCCCGGGATCGAAGCGCCGGGCGCGGTTGATCTCCCGGCTGGTCCAGAACACCCGCCATAGCACCGTGAGGAGGCCCGCGACAAAGACGACGGCGATCACGGCGACGAAGCGGGTCCGGTCGGCCTCGAAGGCGCGGTCGACCAGCCCGTGCGCCCAAGCCACCAGCAGCAGCGCCAGCGCCACGATGTTCAGAAGCGCGAACCGGAACAGCAGGCGGTAGCTGTGCGGGTCGCGCGGGGATGCGGAGAGGGCCGCCCCGGCCTCGGCCGCTGTCGCCATGATCGTTCCCTGTCAGCCCGAGCCGGCGGCACTATAGCGGCGCGCGGAACCGGCCACCAAGTCAAACGCCGGCGGCCGCTCGGCGCGGGCGCGGTTCGGACGGAATCGCTTGCGCTCCGGTCCGAACGGGTGATCCTGCTCCGGCGTTCGGGAGTGGACATGGCCGAAACCGTCACAGCCGCCGTCCTCGTGATCGGCAACGAGATCCTTTCGGGCCGCACCCAGGACGCCAATGTCGCCTTCCTCGGCAAGAGCCTCGACGATCTCGGAGTCCGGCTCAGGGAAGTGCGCGTGGTGGCCGACATCGAGGCCGATATCGTCGCGGCCGTGAACGCGCTCCGGGTCCGCTACGACTACCTCTTCACCACGGGCGGCATCGGCCCCACCCACGACGACATTACCGCCGACAGCATCGCCGCGGCCTTCGGCGTCGGCATTGGCTACCACCCCGGGATCCACAAGCTCCTCAAGGAACATTTCGAGGGCCGCGGCCTGGAGGCCAACGAAGCCCGCATGCGCATGGCCCGCGTGCCCGACGGCGCCCGGCTCATCGACAACGAGATCAGCCTCGCGCCCGGTTTCCAGATCGACAACGTCTTCGTGCTCGCGGGCGTGCCGTCGATCGCGCGCGCCATGTTCGGGGGCGCCAGCAACCGGCTGCGCCGCGGCGCCGTCGTGCTCTCGCGCTCGATCCGGGTCCACTGCGCCGAGGGCGCCATCGCCGCGCCGCTCGCCGCGCTGCAGGCCGAGTTTCCCGCGGTCGATATGGGAAGCTACCCGTGGCGCGACGGGGAGAGCTTCGGCGCGAGCCTCGTGCTCAGGGCGACCGACCGGGCGTTGCTCGACGCGGCCTACGACAGGGTGTTCGCGGCGGCCTCGGCGGTCGGGGGCGAGCCTGTGGAGGAGCCGGCGGAAGCGTAAGACGGATCGGGCCGGAACGCCACGCGCAAGACCATCGCGGCCGATGCGCGCCGATGAAGCATTGGAGCGCCGCGGCCCGGTTCGGTAACCTTTCCAGAGCGCCACGGTTACGGGACACCGATCCGTACCGAATGACATCGACAGGGGGATGGCCATGAGCACGGTCGACGAGTACGACGCCATTGCGCGGACCGTTCAGCACTACATCGACGGCGCAAAATCCGGCCAAGGCGACGACATGAGGCCCGCGTTCCACGAGAGCGCCACGATTTTCGGATATGCGGGACCCGACCTGATGGCGGGTCCCATCGAGGAGCTGTTCGCCTTCAACGATGAGAACGGGCCGGCGGAGGACATCCACGCGAGGATCGCGAGCATCGATCTCGCCGAGACCGTCGCCACGGTGCGGCTCGAGATCGACAACTGGACCGGGGACCGGTACACCGATCTGTTCACACTGCTCAAGGTCGATGGAACCTGGAAGATAATCAACAAGGTCTTCCATATGCACGGCTGAAGGCGCGCGTGCGGCGCCCGTAACCTCGCTCGGTAGTGTGTCCATTCGATACGGCCGCCGCCCCGAACCGGTCTCCATGCCGATTCGGGACACTCATCGACATCGACGCGCTAGGGCCGACGACACGGGTAGGCCGCGAACCCTTTGAATGCGTCGGAGAAGTCGCGCGCCGCGCGTCAGCGACGCCCACCGGAGACCATTGCGACACCGACCATGGCGACCCCCATGCCGGCGATTGCAAGCGCCGCCAGAGTTTCGTCGAAGACGAGCCAGCCCATCGCCGCCGTGGTGGGTGGGCTGAGATAAATCAGGCTGGTGACCTTGGTGGCGGCGCCGCGGGCCACGAGATAGTAGAAGACCATCATGGCGACGACCGAGAGGACCACCGCCGACCAGAGGAGCGCGAACAGGTATTCTCCGGTCCACGAAACCTCCATGCTCTCGAACATACTCGCAAGGACGAGCATCAGCACACAACTGACGCCGTTCTGGATGGCCACCGTGGTGCGCAGATCGAAGTTCGCGCAGAACTTCTTCTGGTAAAGAGTGCCGGCCGTGATCGCCACAAGCCCCATAAGACCGAGTACATAGCCGAACCAAACCGCCTCGCCGAGAGCGATCTTCTCCGCCACGACCAAGCTTAAGCCACCGAATCCGAGCGCGAGCCCAACCCATTGACGCCGACTCACCGACTCGCGGAGGAACGGACCCGCCAGCGCGCCGGTAATCAACGGCTGCAACCCGACGATCAGCGCCATGACGCCGATTGAGACTCCCAGAAAGACGCCGTAGTAGACACCGATCAGATAGATGCTTCCCACAAGAAAGCCGGTAACGGAAATATGACCGTAGTCGCGCAGGCGACGCGGCCATTTGGCGCGCAGGGCAAAACAAAGAGCAAACAAGAGCGCACTGGCGATGACAAATCGCGTGCCCAGGAAGGTGAAGGGCTCGGCGTAGGGGAAACCGAACTTCGCGGCGACGAATCCGGTCGACCAGAACAAGACGAACACCGCCGCAAGGGAGGCGAATATCGGCGGCGAGAGCGGTGCTGGATGGGCGTTCGACATTTGGGCCTTGGTTTAGCTTCCTCTCCAGCGCCACGTCGAAGATCCGCTCCGGATCCTCACATTGGCGAAGGCGGCCGATTTGCGCGGACAGGATGCCTGTTTTTCGAGTGAGGGAGTGAGACGCAACAGACAAAGACCGTGGGTCCGTGCTCTGTCCCTCCAGAGCCGCTAAACCGAATGGACAATCTCGCCGTTCATCATCGTCATCCGCACATGGGTCTTCAGCAGTGAGGCCGGACCTTGTGCAAAGAAATCGCGATCGAGCACAACAATATCCGCGGCGAATCCCGTCTTGAGCACACCGGTCGCATGGTCCAGCCATGCAGCCCAAGCCGATTCACGGGTGCCGTGCACAATGGCCTCTTCGAGCGGCAATGCCCAATCGGGTCGAAGCGCCGGCAAGGAGTCGTCCACGGGCGACTTGCGGGTTGACGCGATGTACATATTGGGCAGCGACCAGTGCGGGGTGGTCGGCGCATCCGTGCCGAAAGCGAGGACCGATCCGGCCGCGACATGCAAGGGCCAGGCGAAACCACGATTCGCGCGCTCTGGACCAACCATCGCAATCCAGTTCCGCAGATAGGCTGGATCCATGTGCACCGGCTGCATCGACGCCGTGATGCCGAGTTTGCCCATACGCTCGATGTCCTCGTCGCGGGCGTACTCGAGGTGCTCTATGCGATGGCGCCTGCCGGACGTTCCGTTGACCCGCATGGCCTTTTCCATTGAGTCGACGATATTTCGGATCGCTTGGTCGCCCACGGCGTGAACGGCAATCTGCAGCCCGGCGGCGTCGGCCGCCTCAACAATCGGGTCGAGCGCCTCGGGCGCCCAGATTGGATCGGCGCTGGACCCATTCGTGTACGGTTTACTGAGTGCTGCGGTACAGGCATCGATCGAGCCGTCTGAAATGATCTTGACGCCGCCAACGCGGAGCCGATCGCCCCGGTATTCCCGGGCCAGCTCCGCGGCCCTCTTCACCAACTCGAGCTCTTCAGCGGTGTCGCCTTTGCGCCAGATGATCATGTGAGCCACGACCCGCGCGGTCAGCTTGCCGGCCGCCCGCACTCTGGCAATCGACTCGAGGGCGTCCTCCTCGAGCGCCATCTCGACCACCGTGGTGATACCTGCCCGCGCAAAGGCCTCGAGCGCCGTGGACACGTAACCATCCCGCACCTCGTCATCGACCCGCGCGAGGAGTGGCGTCACCAGCTCAAAACTGGCGCTTTCCAGCAAATGACCGGTGGCTTCACCGGTTTCAGGATCGCGAGCGATCGTGCCACCGACCGGATCCGGCGTGTCGCCGTCGATGCCGAGTTCCTCGAGCGCGGCGGAATTTACCCAGCAAGAGTGAAAATCAAAGGCCTCGAGATACACTGGTCGATCGGACACGACCGCATCCAGTATCTCTTTGGTGGGTCTGTTGTTCGGAAGCACCGAGTGCATCCAGTCAGTCCCGAGGACTCGCGGCTCATCCGGATTCTCGTCCGCCCACGCCTTGACCAGACGTTGGATTTCTTCGACGCTCTCGGCGTCGCGAAGATACGCCTTGAGCATGGAGGAGCCAGTCAACGTCACATGCACATGACCATCGACGAAACCGGGCAGAACGAGACCGCCGTCAACGTCGATACGCTCCGCCTCGTCGCCGGCCACGGTCGCTGCGGCTTGTACATCGCCCACGAAGACTATCCGGTCGCCGTCGACAACGACGGCGTCCGCCCAAGGGTTTTCAGCATCCGCGGTGAAGACGCGCCCGCCCCTGAGAATTCGTCTTCTGGTAGTCATGCGTTCGCTCTCGTGTAGTTCGGGCCCAGTATACGAGTCGGCGGGCGAGGAGTAACCCGAGGAAACAATTCGGATCGGCCCCATGGGCGTGGCCGCCGCAAAAACTGGCGCAAGACTACTCAATACGGTATCGCCCGCGGCCTTCCGGCGGCAAGGCGGCGCCCTAGGCGGGGATCGTGGCGACCTCGACAAACGCCTCGGCCACCTCCAGATAGCGATCCACGTCGGCCTCGTCGTGCGCAAAGGAGCACGCCGGGCCCGCCGTATCCAGCGCCTCCCAAATCCCCCGGTTGGCCATGAACACGCGCCGCGTATTGGAGAAGAAGATGTCCATCGCCGCGGCGGATTCCTCGGCATTGCGTGGCGGCTCCGGACCGAGCACCCATCCGGAGCGACCACCGATCCACGGGGCTCGCCAAGCGAGTCCGCGCCCCGCGAAAATCGCCTCGAGGCCTTCGGCGAGCTTTCTGCCGAGCGCGTCGATGCGGGCGTACCCCTCGGGCGTCAGACACTGCTCCAACGTGGCGCGCGCGGCCGCGAGCACCAGCGCGCTCGCGTAGGTGGTGCCGCCGGTCACAAGGGCGGCGCCGCCGCTTTCCAGCGGGGACGGAGGCTTCGAGTGGCGCTCCAGCACACGGGCCAGCTCCCGGGTCATTCCGTAGGCGGCGAAGGGGACGCCGCTGCCGAGACCCTTGCCCAACGTGACGACGTCGGGCGAGAGCCGCCACGCGTTCGTCAGCCCACCGTAGGCAAAGGAGTGGGTGTGGGCCTCGTCGATGACCAGCAGGGCGCCGGCCGAGCGGATGATCGTTTGGGCCTGCGTCCAAAACCCCTCGTCGGGAAAGATGAGATTGAAGTTGGTCAGCAAGGGCTCGCCGAGGACACAAGCGATGTCGCCTCCCGCGAGCGCGGCCTCGAGCGCGGCGAGGTCGTTGAACGGAATAGTCACCTCGCCCCGGGCCGCGTTGGCGGCAAGCCCCGGCGTTTCGGCCTTCGGGCCATCGCCATCGTTCCGTCCCAGGACATCCTCGACGTCACCGTGGTACTTCCCTTCGAACATGAGCACACGTTCGCGCCCCGTACTGACCCGCGCCAAGCGGATCGCTTCCGCGTTCGAGTTGGAAGCGGCGCCCGTGAACTGCCAGAAGGGTAGGCCCACGCGCTCGGCGAGATTCTCGGCCACCGCGATGCTGTCCTCGGTTGGCAGCAGGAAGGAAGAGCCCCGGGCGGCCCGGGCGCTCAACGCTTCGGTGACCGGCGCCGGGGCAAAGCCGATAAAGCCCGCGATGTCGACCTGGTTCATGTCCAGATAGCGATGGCCGTCCACATCCTCGAAGTAAGCCCCATCGCCCGCCACTGGAAAAATCGTCGCGTGCTCGTAGAGACCCCTCATCCAGGACATCGGCACCCCGCTCGGCATGGAGGCGCGACCGCGCTCCAGCAGTTCGCGCGAGCGCGGTCGGCGGCGCACGAACTCGGCGTCCTCATGCTCGCGAAGCGAGCGCAGTTTGTCGGTATCGATCCGTTTCGCTGACATGCGTATCGTCTTATCACGGACGACGTGGGGAAACCACTCCGCGCCGGCAACGCTTCAACCCTGGCGAGAATCTCTGCCGAGGGTCCCAATGAAGAACTCGCTTCGTCTCATTCAAAATCCTAACTCCTCCATCACAATCCCCGCATGAAGGTGGGGCGCTCGCACCGCATACATTTCACCCATTCATCCATGGACACACCCTCCTCATCCCCGTTCTTGTTCTCACCCCGAGCGCGTGTCCACGCCAGCATGGCGACAAGGAACTCGGCGCCGCCGCCATCGGCGGTAAGGCTGGCGCGCCGGTCGCTGTCGAACGCCCGCGCCGAACAGGAAGCGACCGAGGCCGCCGCGGCGGTCGGGGGCGAGCCCGTGGAGGAGCCGGCGGACACGCAAGAGGAACCGGACCGGAACGCCGTGCGTTCCGGTCCGATCGCGAAACCGTGGCCACCGGCCGGTTCAGAAACCCGCCTTCACCTCGTCGAGCAGGCGGACGTATTTCTCCTCGATGTGCCCGTCGATGGGGGCGAAGTAGATGCCGTTGTTGAGCAGGGCTTCGGGCGTGCTGAGCCCGAGGTCCTTGAGCACGACGTCGTCGACCAGGTCGAAGGCCTTCTTGTTGGCGTGTCCGAAGCCCCAGTTCTCGATCTCGTAGGCGCCGGCCTCCGGGCTCGTCATCGCGTTGACAAGGTCGTAGGAGGCGTCGAGGTCCTTCGTCTCGGGGTGGATCGTGAGACCGCAGCACCAAGTGAAGATTCCCTCCTTGGGAATGCCGAGCTCGATCGGCACGCCCTGGGCGCGCAGGCGCACGTAGGAGTCGTTCCAGCCGTAGGCCGCGACCAGCTCGCCCGCCGCGAGGGCCTGGTCGATCTCCGACACGTCGCCCCAGTAGAAGCGCAGGTTCTCGCGCTGCCGCTCCAGCAGCGGCCGAATGCTCAGGAGCTGCTCGTCGGACATGTCGAAGATGTTGTCATAGCCCTGCAACAGGCCCGCGATCGAGACGTTCGCGGTCGAGTCGTAGGTCGCGATGCGGCCCTTGTACCAGTCCTCGAAGACGATCGCCCAGCTCAGGTTCTCGCCGGCATGTTCGGGAGCGACGATGTCCGAACGGTAGAGCACCGTCGAGTTG
This sequence comes from uncultured Alphaproteobacteria bacterium, assembly GCA_958295695.1. Lineage (GTDB taxonomy): Bacteria > Pseudomonadota > Alphaproteobacteria > SP197 > SP197 > SP197. Next base: position 1,517,360 of record OY282363.1, read on the forward strand.
CCCCAGTCCATCGGCATGTAGTAGCGCACGCCGTCATGCACCGAACCCTCGATGTCGGAAAGGCTCTCGAACATGTCGGGCAGCCACTCCAGACGGTCGGGGTCGAGCGCCATGAGCAGGCCCGCATCGCGCCACTTGATCAGTTCGTAGGTGCAGGGGTGCATCACGTCGGGCGTGAAGCCCTGGCGCATCTTCTGGAACGCTTCGTCCTCCGTGGCCCAGAAGGTGGCCTCCGGCGAACCGCCATACTTCTCGGTATAGGCGGTGTGGAAGTCCGGCGTCTCGTAGCCGGACCAGCCGAAATACAACACCTCGCCCGCGGCGCTGGCCGGCCGGCGCATCGCGGGCACGGTCGCGAGTCCGAGGCCGGCGGCCGCCAGACCCTTCTCGAAGGCGCGCCGCGACATCGTTCCGCCGCGCCACGCCTCGACAAACTTCTTGGTATCCATCTGCATCCTCCCCTGGGCGCCGGGAGAACCGCAGGCGCGGCCCCGGCCGCGTGAGAATGTCCGCCCGAATCGGGCGAACCGATGGGCGCGAGTCCAGCACATCGCGGTTTTGCGGGCAACGTTGCAGCCTGCCGGCGCGGACGGATTGCCGGGAGCCTTCATGTCCGCCGCCACGGCGCCGGCGGACATCCGAACGCAAGGGAGCGGGCCTCCGGCCCGCTCCCACGCCAAGGGACCGTCAACAGGGAGCCTTTGTCAGGCCCTCTTGTTGAAGAGGTAGAGAATGATGGCGATGGCGACGAGGCCGACGACGCCGGCGGCGCCCAGTTGGCCCACCAAGGCGATGATGTTGCCCGTCACGTCGCCGGTGATGAACTCGACGTTCTCGCCGAACAGCAACTGGAGGACGATGCCGAGCGCCACGAGGGCCAGACCGATCTCCGTAAGCTGCACGATCCACTTCCGTACGCTGTCGAGGACTTCCATGCCGAAACCTCCGTCAGACGTTCGAGGACCGAAGCTTTGGGAGCTATCGGTCATCATGGAAACATCACGATGCTGCCATATAATCGTGCAGACCACAAAATCTTGTGCATCCATCCGGCAAACATGCCCATGCGGGTGGGCGCGGCCGGGCCGTCAAAGCCGGGCCAGGACCTCCTGGCCCATGGCGATGACCTCGGAAAGATAGCTGTCGTCGTCGGCGTGGCCGGTCTCGATCACGCTGAAGAAGGCTATCGCCGCTTCCTTGTCGGGGTCGGCCATGAGGAACTGGCCGCCGTAGCCGCCGTGGCCGATCCAGGCGCCGTTCGTGAACATCTGGTTGGAGTAGCGCTGGCCCTGGCGCGGGCCTTCCAGGAAGGTCCCGCGGCCGCCGCGGGTCGTCTCGACGAAGGCGGCGTCGCCCACGGGTTTTCCATCGACGCCCAGGCCATGGCGGGCGAAGACGAGGCCGTACCGCGCCATGTCGCGGGCCGTCATCAGGCCGCCGCCGGAGACCACGGGCACGAAATCGCAATCGAGCGAGATGTGGAAGCAGCCCTCCAGGCCCGCGCCTTCGACGTTGTCGACCAGGTGATGCTTGAGATCCCTGCCGCTCGCCCGCTCGGCGATCCATCCGCAGAGGTCGGTGTTGGCGGATTTGTAGTGGGTGAGGTTATCGGGATTCGCCGTCCCGTCGTGCTCCAGCCCGCGCGCCAGCTCGCGCACGCCGTAAGGCGCGTAGCCTTTGGGCGGCAGACGCCAGTTCATGGCGACCTCCTCCTGGCCGTAGCCCCAGCGCTCGCCCGGTCCGGGGGGCGGGTCGTAGGGCGCGGCGTAGTCTTCGTCGAACGTGTTCATGACGTTCATGTCGAGGGCCTGCTGGACCGTCCGGCCGCGGTAGCCCGAGCCGACTTCGGGGATGTAGCGCTCGACCGGCTTGTCCAGGTCGACGAGGCCCTGGGCCACGAGCCGGCCGTAGATGAGGTTCAGGTTCGTCTTGGTGATCGACTGCATCGAGTGCGGGATATCGGGCCCGAAATCCGGCGCGTAGGCCTCGAACGCGACATCGCGGCCCACCGCCGCCACCATGGCGCAGAACACGGTGGAACCCGTCAGGCGCCGGACCTCCGCCATGTCCCCGATGCGCCGGTCGATGCGCGTGCGCAACGGCAGCACCCGGGACGAGCGCAGCGTCAGGCCGTGGCGATGGAGGCGGTGCAGGTTGCGGAAGCCCCACCGCCGCCGCTCCGCCGTGTTCCAGGCGCCCAGGTTGTCGGCGTCCACCTCGAGATCGGGATTGCGGATCAGGACGTCGGAAAAGTCGCTCGCCACCGGTTTCCCGCCTCCCGTTCAAAAGACGCCGGCCTCGAGGCCGGCGGCCACCAGCACGCCGAGTTCCTCGGCCTTCCCGGCGAACTCCTCCCGCCATTCTCCCTTGAGCAGGAGCGGTTCGCCGACCGCGCGCCAGCGCAGGCCCGCCGCGATGTTCTCCACGCCGCGCCGGGTCCCCGTGCCGTCGAGGCCAGCGCGGATGTAGAGCGCATAGGGCATGCCTTGGGTCTCTTCCAGGCAAGGATAGTAGCAGCGGTCGAAAAAGTCCTTCAGGGCGCCCGACATGTAGCCCAGGTTCTCGGTCGTCCCCAGCACCACGGCGTCCGCGCCCTTCACGTCCCCGGGCCGCGTCTCGAAGGGCGAAAGCGCGCGCACCGCCACCGTCCCGGACTCCAGCGAACGCGCGCCCGCCTCCACGCGGTCGCGCAGCCGTTGCGTGTTGGGCGAGGGAACGTGGCCGACGATGAGCAGGGTCTTGCCGGACATGGGGGCACGTTGCAGCACGGGGGGGATGCGTCAAGCGCGGAACGGGCGTAGCGTTCCGGCGCGGGACCGGAGAGCCGCGATGACCGCATCCGTCGAGACCCTGGAGGTCCTCCGCGACCGGCGCATCGCCGTGACGTGGGCCGACGGCGCGACCAGCCGCTACCACTTCGTCTGGCTGCGCCAGCAACTCTTCCATCCGGCCATCGGCCGGCCCGACCAGGGGCCGGAGGACGGCTTCCGGCTGCCGGACGATCCCGAAACGCTCGCCGTGGCCCGCTGCGCGGCGGAGAACGGCCAACTGTTCGTCGCCTGGGCCAACGACGGGGCCGAGACCCGCCACGATCTCGCCTGGCTGCGGCGTAACGCCTACGACCGCGACCGGCGGCTCGCGCGCAAGGCGAGGCCGGAGACCTGGACCGGCGCCGAGGCCGCCGCCACGCCCTGGCTCGACTGGGAGCGGACCGTGCAAAGCGAGGAGGCGCTCTTCGAACTCTTCGTCGCGCTGCGCGACCGCGGCATGGCCCGCCTCAGGGGCGCCCCGGCGCGGGATGGGGAGGTCGCGCGGCTGGCGCGCAGGCTCGGCGTGCTGCGCGCCACCGATTTCGGCCAGATCTCCGACATCGTCTCGCGCCCGCCCGAGAGCGCCGGCCGCTACGCCAACATCGGGGCGGGCGGCATGCGCCGGCTGGCGCCCCACACCGACGAGGGCTGGCGCTACGGAGCGCCGGGCGTCGGCTTCCACCTCTCGCTCGAGGCCACGCCCAGCGGGGGCGGCGACTCCATGCTCCATGACGGCTTCCTGGCCGCGGCGCGCCTGCGGGAGAACGACCCCGACGCCTTCGCGCTCCTGACCCGCGCGCCGTTCCGCTTCGCCGCCGAGCGCAACCCCGAGGAACGCTACATCGCCTACGGCCGGCTGATCGTGACCGACCAGGACGGCGACCTCGCCGGCGTGCGCTTCTCCGACCGGACGCTCGATGTCCAGCAGATGGACGAGGGTGCGGTCGAGCCGGCCTACCGCGCCCTGCGCGCCTTCGCGAAGGAGCTTTACGAGCCGGACCTCGTCTACCGCCACAAGCTGCGGCCGGGCGAATGCCATGTCTTCGACAACCACCGGGTGCTGCACGCGCGCGCGGCGTTCGACCCGGCGGCCGGGCCGCGGCGCATCCAGCAATGCGCCGTGGACCGCGAGGAGTTCCACAACACCTACCGCATCCTCGCGGAGAAGCTCGGCCGCGCGGACGACGCCGCCATGATCCTCCCCAACGGCGCGCTGGGGTGACTCCCGCCGGTTGCGCCGCGGCGCGGGCGGGCGTAGCAAGGCGTCGGCGCCCGCTTGGCGGAACTGGTAGACGCACGGGACTTAAAATCCCGTGTCCTTCGGGGCGTGCGGGTTCGAGTCCCGCAGCGGGCTCCGGACTGTCGACCGATGTGTCGATACGACCGGAAGCATCGGATCGTTCAGGATCGGTCCCGCACCGCGTCCCCCACACATGCGGCGGTTGGCGCCAGCGACCGGGGCGCGTCATGCTTTCCGTGGCGACCGCAACCATCGCGGACGATTCGCCATGGCCGCTTTCGATACCCTGTCCGCCGCGCACGACCTAGAAGCCGCCGGCATGGACCGCAAGCAGGCGGAAGCCATCGCCGACGCGATCCGCAAGGGCCAAGGCGATCCCGCAACCAAGGATGATATCGAACTCGTCCGCGGCGACATTGGCCGGTCGCGGTGGTCGGCCGGGATGCATACGGCCGTCTGTCTCGCCACTTTCGCGGCCGTGCCGGTTATCGCGATTCGCCATGGCCGGGGACCGGCTCCGCGGCGGGCGGCGGGGAGTCGGTCCGCTTCCCGGGGCGATCGGGCAAACCGGCTTTCCGCCCTCCGTGCACGGAAGCACTTGTGGAGTGGCCTCGAAAGGCCGGCTTTTTGCCGCCCGTCCGGGCGAAAACGCGGTTTGAGCCGGGCCGGGAGGAACGGTATCGTGCGATCCGGCTTCATCGGGAGCGCGGATGGACCGAAAGCCGGAGGAAGGCGATGACGGAAGAGACGGAGGTCGGGTCATGACGGTTCTTCGGCGCGTGGCCGGCGCCTACGCCGTGCTTTCCGCGGCGGCGGTCGGCGCGAACTTCGTCCTGACGCCGTTGTACGACGACGGCGCCACGGGCTACCCGGTGTGGTCGATCCTCAACTGGTTCATGGCGCCGAGCGTCGTTCTCGTCGTGGCCGCGAGCCTGGCCTGGAAGCTCCGCCCGGCCGAGGGCGGCGGGGATGCGCGAGACGCGCTGCGCCGGATCGAGGCGAATGTCCTGTTCTACGCCTCGACGGTCCTCGGACTCTGGTTCTTCTGGAACTGGTTCGGGGACCTGATGGCGCGGGACGACGCCGCGCTCTGGGCGTTCATCGATCCGCTGTTCGCGGTGGCGGTCGGCGCCTGCGGCGTCCGTCTGTGGCGGGGGCCGGACGCCATCCCGTGACCGCCCGGACGCGGGCTGGAGGCTGGCGCGGGGCGTCGCGAGGACATAGCGTGGCGGCGTCCGCGATATCGGCGCGGGGGTGGCGGCGATGCCGAGCGAAGCCCAGGGCCGGTTCTACGAGGACAACGGATACCTGCCGGTCGAGGACGTGCTGGAGCCGGGCGAGGCGGCGCGCCTGCGGGCGGCGGTCGACGACCTGATCGAGCGGTCGCGCGGCGAGACCGCGTCGGGGGCGGCGTATATGCTGGGCGAGGGCCACCGCGCGGACGGTCCGCGACTCCGGCGGGTGACGGACCCCGAGAAACACCACGAGGCCTTCGAGGCGCCGCGCCGCCACGCGGGCGTCCTCGATGTCGTCGAAAGCCTGCTGGGCCCCGACATCCGCTTCGACCACGGCAAGCTCGACATCGAGACGCCCTCGGTCGGCGACGCCGCGATCGAGTGGCGTCAGGACCGGGCGTTCTATCCCCACACCGACGGCGACATGCTGGCCGTCGGCGTCTGTCTCGACGACCGCGGCGAGGAGAACGAACCGCTTCTGGCGATCCCCGGCTCCCACAAGGGGCCGATCCTGGAACACAACGACAACGGCCGGTTCCTCGGGGCGACCGACATCCGCGAGGCCGGCCTCGACAACGCGATGGCCGTCTCCCCGCTAGGGCGGGCCGGTTCGATCGCGCTCCATCGCGTCCGCACGCCGCGCGCCAGCCGTCCGAACACCGGAGACCGGCCCCGTCTGCCGATGCCCGACAGTTACAAGGCGGCCGACTGCTGGCCGCTGATGGGCGTGCAGGACCTCGATTGGTGCCACGGTTGCATGGCGCGCGGCGAAACGAGCTGGACGCCGCGCATGGAGGCGCTGCCCGCGGATCTCGGGCGGGTCGGTCTCTTCACCACCCAGGAGCCCGTCCGCGGCCGTTCCTTCGGAGACGAACCCGCTGTCGCGGCGGCGGCGCGCCGACCCTTCGACACGCCCACCCGCGGCGGGCGCCTCAGGGTGAGGAGAAGGTTGGGCGAGGGACAAGAAGCCCTCATCCCGAGTAGGCGGTCGCGCGCCGTATCGAGGGACGCCCCGGCTTTCAAAGCTCCGGCCGCCTCGACGGATTCACGTACCAGGGGTCGGCGGCCTCCACGGCCGCGCCGATGCGGAACACGGTGGGGTCGTCGTAGGTGCGCCCGACGATCTGAAGGCCCGTGGGCACGCCGTTCCCATCGAGCCCCGACGGCACCGAGAGCACCGGACAGCGCGACATGATGTTGAACGGATAGGTCATGACCCAGCCGATCATGGGGTCGACCTCCACCCCGTTGATCCTGACGGGCTGGGTCGCCGAATCGTGGTCGGCGGGCACGGCCGAGAGCGCGTTCGTCGGGCAGACGAGGGCGTCGTGCTTCTCGAGGATGGGTCCCAGCGTGTCGTACATCTCGCCCGCGACCTTCAGGCTTTCGATGAAATCCATGCCGGTGGTCCGGGCGCCGAAGTCTCCGAAAGCCACGGAGTAGGGCATCATCTCGTGGCGGTGGCGCCGGAGCGTCTCGCCGATGATGTTGCCGAAGAGGTGGCCCAGGTAGTTCATCGCGGCGGTCAGCGCGCCCCACGACCAGCCCAGGTCGACCTCCTCGACGGTCGCCCCGGCGTCCCGGAGCTTCTCCACGGCGGCCTTGGTGTTCTTTCGCACGTCCCTGTCGACCTCGCAGTAGCCGAGGTCCATGGAGAACGCGATCTTCATGCCTTTGACGGGCGCGTAGTCCAGCGGGAGGCGCATCTTCGGCTTTACCGTGGCGATGTCGCGCGGATGCGGGCCCGCCATCACGTTCTGGAGCAGCGCGCAGTCCGCCACCGAGCGCGCCATGGGGCCGGAGTGGCAGTAGAAATCGAGGTTGAAGATGTGGTTCTGCGGGTTGCGGCCGTAGGGCGGCTTGAAGCCGACCACGCCCGAGCACGAGGCCGGAATGCGGATCGAGCCGGCGATGTCGGACCCGGTCCCGACCGTCGCCGCGCCGGCGGCGAGCGTCGCGCCCGTGCCTCCCGACGAGCCGCCGGGCGTGAAATCGGTGTTCCAGGGGTTGCGCGTCACGCCCCAGAGTCTGGTGTGGCAGAAGCCCGCGCAGGAGAACTCCGGCGTCGTGGTGCGCGCATGCATGATGCCGCCGGCGTTGAAGCAGCGCTCCGCGATGTAGGTGGTCTCCTCGCCGATGTTGTCCTTGAGCGCGACGCAGCCGGAGGTGGCGGGCAGGCCCTCGATCGTCTCCTCGTCCTTGACCGCGAGCGCGAGCCCCTCGAGGGCGCGGGTGCGCGAGCCCCTGGCGTACCGGGCCTCGGCCTTCCTCGCCCGGTCCATGGCCTCGTCGTAGAATGTCTGGCTGAAGGCGTTGATCCTGGGCGTCACCGCTTCCGCGCGGGCTATCACCGCCTCCATCAGCTCGACGGGCGAGAGCGCCTTCTTCTTGAAGAGCCCGAGCGCCTCCACGGCGCCCATGTAGTGCAGGTCCGACGTCGCCATGGCGATTCTCCCCTTTCGCGCGGACGGGATCGTAGCGCGGTCCGGCAAGCGCGTCAGCCCGTCAGGCAGAGGCGGGCGGCCGCGTCGACGATGGCGGCCGCGTCGATGCCGTGGATGCGGTGGATGTCGGGAATGTCGGCGGAGCGGCCGAAATCCTCGACCCCGAGCGACTGGATGCGGTGGCGGCGCACGCCGCCCATCCAGGAGAGCGCGGCCGGATGGCCGTCGAGCACGGTGACGAGACCGGCGCGGCCCGGAAGGCGGTCCAGCAGGGTCTCGACATGGCTGATCCCGTCGCCGCCGGCGCGCCGCCGCCGTCGGGCGCGATGCCACCCCGCCATCAGCCGGTCGGCGCTGGTGACCACGAGCAGGCCGGCGCCCGGGATGTCCTCGGCGAGCATCGCATGGGCCTCGCGCGCTTCGGGCGCCATCGCGCCGGTGACGGCGATGGCGACGTCCGCCCCCGGCGAGGGGGTTTCCAGCCAGTAGCCGCCCGAGAGGATGTCGCGTTCGAGGTCGCCGCCGACCTCGCGTTCGATCTGGTCGACGGGGCGGGTGCCGAGCCGGAGATAGACACTGCCGCCGTCGTCGGCCTGCATGTGCTCGAAGCCCCAGCGCACGATCGCGGCCAGTTCGTCGGCGTAGGCCGGCTCGAAGCTCGCGAGGCCGGGCTGGCCGATGCCGATGAGCGGCGTGTAGATCGACTGGTGCGCGCCGCCCTCGGGGGCCAGCGTCACGCCCGAGGGCGTTGCGGCCAGCATGAACCGGCTGTCCTGGTAGCAGGCGTGGTTCAGGGCGTCGAGGCCGCGGCTGATGAAGGGATCGTAGAGCGTGCCGATCGGCAGCAGGCGGACGCCGAACAGGCTGTGCGACAGGCCCATGGCCGCGAGCATCAGGAACAGGTTGTTCTCGGCGATGCCGAGCTCGATGTGCTGGCCGCCGTGGCTGATGTCCCACGATTGCGCGGAGATGACCTTCTCGGACTTGAAGGTGTCGGTCTGCTCGCGCCGGTCGAACAGGCCGCGGCGGTTGATCCAGGGGCCCAGGTTCGTGGAGACCGCGACGTCGGGCGAGGTGGTGACGATGTGGTCGGCCAGCGCCTCGCCGCCGCGGGCGATGCCGTCGAGGATGTGGCCGAAAGCCTGCTGGGTCGAGATCCGCCCGGCGTTCCTGAAGGGGAGCTTCGCCGGCACGGGCACGGCGGGCGCCCGGCGGCGGCGCGGATACTCCCGGGCGAAGGGCACGCCGCGCAGGAAGGCTTGCAGGTCGCCGCGCCGGTCCTCGAGGCCCGAGAAGGGTTCCCATTCGTCGCCTTCCGAGATCCCCATGGACGCGCGGAAACCGGCCATTTGCTCGGGGTTCATAAGGCCCGCGTGGTTGTCCTTGTGGCCGGCGAAGGGCAGGCCGTGGCCCTTGATCGTGTAGCAGATGAAACAGCGCGGCCGGTCGTCGCCGGTCGCGGCGGCGTCGTCGAACGCCTCGATCAGGCTTTCGAGGTCGTGGCCCGCGAGATTCGTCATCAGGCTGTGGAGCGCGTCGTCGTCATAGGCGTCGATCAGCCGGCGCGCGGCGCCGCCCTCGCCGAAGTCTCGCTCAAGACGCTCGCGCCAGGCCGCCCCGCCCTTGAAGCAGAGCGCGGAGTAGAGGTCGTTGGGACAATCGTCGATCCAGCCGCGGATCGTCTCGCCGCCGGGCTCGGCGAAGGCGGCCTCCAGCAGCTTGCCGTACTTGACCGTGACGACCTCCCAGCCGACCGCCTCGAAGAAGCCCTGGATGCGCTGGAACAGGCGGTCGGAGACCACGCTGTCGAGGCTCTGGCGGTTGTAGTCGATGACCCACCAGACGTTGCCGATGTTGTGCTTCCAGCTTTCGAGCAGCGCCTCCCAGACGTTGCCCTCGTCGAGCTCGGCGTCGCCGACCAGCGCCACCATGCGTCCGGTCTTCCGGTCCCGGGGCAACATGTCCTTGAGCTTCAGGTAATCCTGCGCCAGCGCGGCGAAGGCCGTCGTCGCCACGCCGAGGCCGACGGAGCCGGTCGAGAAGTCGACGTCGTCCTCGTCCTTGGTCCGCGAGGGATAGGATTGCGCCCCGCCGAGCGCGCGGAACAGTTCGAGCTGCTCCCGGTCCTGGCGGCCCAGAAGGTACTGGATCGCATGGAACACGGGGCTCGCGTGGGGCTTCACCGCGATCCGGTCCTCGGGCCGGAGCGTGTGGAAGTAGAGCGCCGTCATGATCTGCACGATCGAGGCGCAGGAGGCCTGGTGGCCGCCGACCTTCAGGCCGTCGCGGGCGGGCCGGACATGGTTGGCGTGGTGGATCGTCCAGCTCGCGAGCCACAGCACCTTCCTCTGCAACGCCTCCAGGCAGGCGAGCTCGGCGGCGTCGACGACGGACGCATCGGGGGCGCGGATACCCGCGCGGATCGGCGCGACGGACATGGCGGAGCCTCGCGAGACGGCGGATCACGATAGCATGGGGCAAGCGGCCCGGTCTTGCGTCCCGCGCCGTCATCCACAAGGATCGCGCCACCATCTCGGAACGGGGTCGGGCCATGGATTGCTTCGTCGACGCGGCGGACGGCGCCGTCGCGGTCGTGCCGGTAACGCGGGAGGGGCTCGGCCGCTGGCTCGACGCGGCTCCGGCCGCGCAGGCCCGCTGGGTGCGCGAGCACGATTTCGAGGCGTCCGCCGCGCGCCATATCGCGGTTCCCGGCGAGGACGGAAGCATCGCCGCGGTGCTGGTCGCGATGGCCGATCCGCCCAGCGCCTTCACCCTCGGGGATCTGCCGGGCGCGCTGCCCGGGAGCGCGGTGTGCGCGCTCGCCGGATCGTTCGGGAGCGCCGAGGCGACCGCGTTCGCCACCGGCTGGGCGCTCGCGAGCTACCGTTTCGACCGCTACCGCGCGGATCGCAAGGCCGCGCCCCGGCTCGTCCGTCCGCCCGCCGCCCGGATGGAGCGGGTCGCCGCGGTCGCCGAAAGCGTCAACCTGGGCCGCGACCTCATCAACACGCCGGCCGAGGACATGGGGCCGGCGGAGCTCGCCGCCGCCGTGGCCGAGGTCGCCGCGGCCAACGGCGCGACGCTGCGCGTCGTCGAGGGCGAGGACCTGCTGCGCGAGAACTACCCGGCGATCCACGCCGTGGGACGCGCCAGCGCGCGGCCGCCGCGCCTGGCCGATCTCGTCTGGGGCGAACGGGACGCGCCGAAGGTCACGCTGGTCGGCAAGGGCGTGTGTTTCGATTCCGGCGGACTGGACCTCAAGACGGCGTCCGGCATGGAGATGATGAAGAAGGACATGGGCGGGGCGGCGAGCGCGCTGGCGCTGGCGTCCATGATCATGCGCTTGCGCCTGCCCGTGCGCCTCCGCCTGCTGATCCCGGCGGTCGAGAACGCGGTCTCCGGCAACGCCTTCCGGCCGCTCGACGTCATCGGGACGCGCGCCGGCCTCACCATCGAGATCGGCAACACCGACGCCGAGGGCCGCGTCATCCTGTGCGACGCGCTCGCCGAGGGCGCGGCGGAGAAGCCCGACCTGCTGATCGACATGGCGACGCTGACCGGCGCGGCGCGGGTGGCGCTCGGAACCGAGGTCCCGGCCTTCTTCTCGAACGACGACGGCCTCGCCCGGGCGATCGAGGAGAGCGGCAGGCGGGCCGAGGACGAGGTCTGGCGCCTGCCGCTGTGGCCGGGCTACCGCAAGGCGATGGAGAGCGACGTGGCGGATCTCTCCACCACCGGCTCCGCCAAGGGCGCGGGCGCCATCACCGCGGCGCTCTTCCTGGAGCGTTTTGTCGGCGAGGGCGTCTCCTGGGCCCACTTCGACCTCATGGCGTGGAACCTCAAGGCCAAGCCGGGCCGGCCCAAGGGCGGCGAGGTGATGGCGGCGCGCGGCCTGCTCGACACGATCGAGCGCCGCTACGGCGGCTGAGGGGAGGGCGCGCGGACCTCGCGTTTCTCCTTGCGCGCTCCGCGTTCCTCTCCACCGGTTCTCGCGCCGACGAAACTCCTCCCGTTCCCGATCCGGACGGTTCCGGCGCGCGAGACTATCGGCCGAGGACGATGTCGAGGCCGGCAAGAAGCAAGTCGATCCGCATGTGTGGGATCCGGCCCACGCGTTCCTCGATGGGTGTCCGGTCGAGGGCGACAACCTGGGACGCATTGGCGGCCGAATCTTTCGGCAATCCCGTCATCGGCGCGAGCAGTTCGGCCCCGCGCACGTCACCTTGGAAGATCGCCATTCGACGCGATCGAACGCTCGCCGACCGACGGCGGCGAGGAAGGCGTCGTCGTTCGCGCCAACCTCGTCGCAGACACGGTTCATGGCGTCCGCGATCTCGTCATGGGCGTGCCGGGCAAGGTATTCGTCAGGGAGACCGCCTACACTTCGTTCCTGGAGCGCCGTTCGCGCGAAGCCAGTCGCTCGGCGCGTTGGAAGATGTCGTCGGGAATGGATACGGCTGTCTTCATACCCACAGTATGACCATCGCGCATGCGACATCGTCGAGCGGTTTCATGGACATCGCGCCGCGCGCCGGTTCAGGTGCGCGCCTCCGCACTCGCGGAAGGTAGAGACCGCGTCGGCCGCGAGGTTCGGGCCCCGTCCCGTCAGCTCCAGGTTTCGTCCATCGGGTAGGCGTCGAGACGCTCGTGGCCGGTCTCGGTCACCAGCACCTGCTGTTCCAGCTTGACGGCCTCGCGCCCGCCTTCCGAGCCGATCAGCGCCTCGACGCAGACCACCATGCCGGGCTCGAAATGGCCGTCGTAGCCGTTGGCCTCATAGTCTTGCCGGTTGTAGATCGCCGGATACTCGTCGCACAGGCCCACGCCGTGGGCCAGCACGCCGTAGCGGTTGGCGACGAACTCCTCGGGCGTCCGCCAGGCGGTCTCGGTCCACTCGCGGAACGACAGGCCGGGCTTGAGCAGCGCCTTGTTGTACTCGAGCTGCTCCATGGCGTTCATGTAGAGGCGGCGCTGCTCGCCGGTCGGCCTGGCGTCGCACACCCAGGCGCGGCTGATGTCCGAGCAGTAGCCGTAAGGCCCGATGAGGTCGGTGTCGAAGCTCACCATGTCGCCCTTCTCGATGACGCGCATCGAGCACTCGCTCATCCACGGGTTGGTGCGCGGCCCCGAGGCGAGCAGGCGGGTTTCGATCCACTCGCCGCCCTCGGCGATGTTGGCCTCGTGGAGCCTGGCCCACAGCGCGTTCTCGGTGACGCCGGGCCTCAGGAACTCGCGCATGGCCCGGATGCCTTTCTCGGACGCCTCGATCGCCTTCCTCATGAGGACGATCTCCTCGGCCGTCTTCACCTTGCGGGCCTCTTCCATGACCTCGAAGCCGTCATGCATCTCCAGCCCCTCGTCCCGGAGCGCGAGAAAGCTGTCGGGACCCATGCGGTCGACGGCGATGCGCCGGTTGCCGGCGCCGTGCTCGCGCACGAGGTCGGCGATCTGGCGGGCGAACTCGCGGGCGTGCTCCCGGAGCCTGCCGCCGGAGCCCATGTACATGGCGGCGCGGGCCGGACGGCGCTCGCTCAGGCCCGGCAGGCCGCCGCTCAGGTGGGCGACGTGGGAGAAGTCGAACAGGATCGTCGGGCCTTCGGTCGCCACGAAGCAGTAGCGGACCTCGTTGTGAAGGCACCAGACCTGCATGTTCGTGGCGTCGGTGGCGTAACGGACATTGAGTTGGTCGAGGAGGAGGGCGCCCGCGAGATCCCGCCGCGCCAGCTCGCGATGGACCTTGGCGAGCCGGTCGCGCCGGACCTTGTCGAGATCGGTGGGCGGCTCGCGGCCCTCCATGGCGCCGTGCTGAACGACCGTTCCGGTGGCGATGCGCGAACGGGCCATGGCGTTACTCTCCCCTCGTGCCGGGCCGACGACAGTCTACGGGCCCGCGGGCGGCGCCTTTCAGCAGCCATGTTCGTGCGGGTCCCCTTCCTCACAACCCGGGGGCGCATGTTCCGACGAAGCATTCGCTGGCGGAGACGGGAGTCGGTCGTTCCCGGTCGCCGCGCAGTTGTTGGTAGAACGCCGAGAGGCCGGGCACACGCATGTGTCAAAAGATCGCGCAGATCGTCAACGCGACGACGCCACCCTGGCTCAACGCGACCAGACCGCCCAGCGCCAGCATCGTGACGAGGACCGGGGGAACATCCGGTATTTCTTGCGCACCCGCGTGAAGGCCCGAAGCCCGCACGGAAAGGACGATGGCAATCCTCCCGCCGCGGTTCGGAGTTGGCTCGTCGCCGATTCGCGCGCGTACCTTGGCGGATCCGGCAACTCCCGGCCACCGCGCCCTGACCGGAGTCACCGCGAGAGCGACGCTGGCCAGGGCAAGGGACTGGGTGCGGGGCGTGGGCTGTTTCCGAAGAGGACCTACCGCCCGGCGGGTTCGACCACGACCCGTCCGCGGCCGCGTTTGACGAGGTAGCCGCCGCGCGGGATCATCAGGCGGCCTTGCTGAATCAGCGCATAGAGGGCGTCGCCGATCCGTTCCGCGTTGTCGTCCCGCGTCTCCGACGGTTGCGTCGAAAGCCATTCGGCGAAGGCCCGTTCGCCGATCTCGTCGCCGACGGACTTGCGCAAGGCGTTGAGCTTGCGTCGTTGCCCCTTGGTCAGGGCGTTTTCGTCGATTGTTTGGGAAGGCATCTGTCCATTCGACCTTTCTGTTGCGACGACATCATCCGGCATCGTTGCCGTTTGCGACCGTTCCATAACCGGAAACAACAAGGGACGCAAGGGCGCGCCACAACCATCGCGCGCGATGGAAGACCGTCCATGAAACTCGTGGGACGGGCCATCCGGAAGTCCTGGCGGCATGCGCCGATCGTGGGCGTCCTGTCGACTCCGCCGATCGGGTGTTGTTCGGCGCGGAGTGTCGACTCCTCCCGGCGCCTGGCCCATGCGCCGAACGACAGGGAGACGTTCGCGACATCGCCGCTTGCCGACGGTCTCCTCCGTCTCGTCGCGCTTTCGCGCCGTCGACGGTCCTCCCCGTTCCCGAACATAGCGGTGGACGACTCCGTCGGGGATGGGTCACTATGGCGACCGGTTTCAAGGGCGGGAGGAATACGATGCGCAAAGGTTATCACAACAGTCTGGCGGCCATGGGTCTGGCCGTCGGAATGGCGTTCGGTCCGGTCGCGCAGAGCGACGACACGATCCGCATCGCCGAGAACGACTGGACCGGCCAGTTGATCGACATCAATCTGGCGAAAATCATCATGACCGAGCACATGGGGCTCGACGTGGAGCTGGTCTTCGCCGACTACACCGGCCAGTGGGCGGCGTTGGCGACGGGCGATCTGGACGTCGCCATGGAGATCTGGCCCGCCTTCAGCGCCAACGCATACGAGGAGTGGGTCGTCGAGAAGGGGAAGGTCGAGGTCATCGGAGACCTCGGAGTCGTCGGCACCACCGGCTGGTATGTGCCGACCTACATGATCGAGGGCGATCCCGAACGCGGGATCGAGCCCATGACGCCGAATCTCAGGTCCTGGGAGGACATCAACCAATACGTCGACCTCCTCAAGCGTCCCGAAACGGGAGACAAGGCGTTCTGCATCGACGCGGTGCCGAGTTGGGAGATTCACAACGAGGAACGCCTCATGAATCTCGGCATCGACATGGTCAATGTGTACGCGGGCACGGAAGGCGCGTTGATCGCGGAGATCGAGTCCGCGTACAGGAAGGGCGAACCCCTGTTCATTTGCGACTTCTGGACTCCGCACTGGATTTTCGCGGTCTACGATCTGACCGAAATCGAGCTGCCGCCCTACAGCGACGAATGCTGGGGGATCGGAGGGATCGAGCCCGGTGACTTCGCCTGCGGTTTCCCCGAAGAGCCGATGTACAACGTCGCGCGGGTCGGATTCTCCGAAGAGCATCCCGAGGCCTACGCCTTCCTGAAGAACATGTGGCTGACCACGGAACAGCAGCAGGACATGCTTTTCTGGGTGGATGTGGAAGGCATGTCGGTGGACGACGCCGTTCTCAGATGGATGGCGGCGAACGAGGATATCTGGCGCGCCTGGATTCCGAGCGGTTAGAGCGGGCCCGTCCCTCGATACGGCGCTGGCGCGCCCACTCGGAATGAGGGTGGAAGGGTTCGCACGCCCGACATTTCCCTCACCTTGCGCTTGCCGAAGGGCCCGCCGCCGCGAGCGCCATGGCGCGCTTCGTTCGCGCCAAGCCGGGCTTTGCCGGTGTGGGCATGGCCCCGCGGAACGATCCGGTTCGCCGGTCGCGGGTTCGGGTCGAGGGGCGTCAGGCGGCGGTGTCGAGACCGAGGGATTTCCGCCGTTTGCGGGCCGATGCCTGGGAGATGCGGTCCGCGACCACCGCCACGATCACGATGCTCATGCCGGCCTCGAATCCGCGCCCCACGTCGAATTGACCGATCGCGAGCAAGACCTCGAAACCGAGCCCCGGCGTGCCGATCAAGGCCGCGTAGGTAATCATCGCCAGGGCCATCATGGTGGTCTGGTTGATCCCCATCATGATCGACGGCAGCGCCATGGGGAGTTCGACCTTGAACAGGGTCTGGACGGGGGTGGAGCCGCAGGATCGGGCCGCCTCGAGCGCTTCGACGGGAACCTGCCGCAGCCCGAGGTTGGTCAGGCGCACCGCCGGGGGAATCGCGTAGATGACGGTGGCGATGATGCCGGACAGTTCGCCGACCTTGAACAGCATGATGATGACGGGGAAATAGACGAAGGCGGGCAGGGTCTGCATCGTGTCCAGAATCGGCCGCAGCGCGGCGTCGAGCCAGCCGTAGCGCGACGCGCAAACGCCCAGCGGCACGGCGATGGCGACCGACAGGATTGTCGCGATCGCCACTTGACTGAGGCTTGTCAGCATGGGTTGCCACATGCCCACCACGGCGATGAAGCCGAAGCCCAGGAAGGCCAGCAGCGCGATTCGCCAGCCGGCGACGGTCCAGGCGAGGAATGTCGCGCCGAGGATCAGCGCCGGCCAGGGAATCCACAGAAGAAGCGTGCGAATGGGGTTGAGGCCGTAGACGAAAATCGCCGCGCGCAGGGGATCGGTGATGAAGGCGAGATTGATGTTCAGCCAGTCGACGGCGTCGTCGATGGGTTTGGTGAAGTTCAGCTTCCACTCGCGGGGGAACCCCGAAGTCTCGAACAACGCCAGATCGATCAGCAACACCCCCAGAAGCACCGCGGCGCTGGTCGCGCCGAACCTGTGGCGGTCCAGAAACAGGCGCGCCCGCGATGCGAACGCGCCCGGTCCCAGCCTCGCCGCGCCGCCGAGGCACCCGACGACCGCGCCGGCGAGCGCCGTTCCCGCGGAGAGGACGGGACCCATGGCCCGGTCGAAGGCGCCGAAGAGGCCGTATCGACGATATTTCGGCGCCGCTTTCGCGTCGTTCCGGCGGCGGCTGAGCGCGTCGCCGAGCCGGTCCAGCACGATGGCGAGCAGGACGACGGCCAGCCCGCCCTCCAGGGCGTCGCCGATGCGCAGCCGGCGCATCGCCAGCCAGATCTCCTTCCCGAGCCCCGAGGCGCCGATGAGGGCGACGAAGATCACCATGCCGAGCGCCATCATGACCGTCTGGTTGACGCCCATCATGATGGTCGGCCGGGCCAGGGGAATCTGCACCTTGTAGAGGATCTGGCGCGGCATCGAGCCGTAGGAGCGCGCCACCTCGATCGCCTCGGCGGGAACCTGCCTGATGCCCAGGTTGGTGAGCCGGATCACCGGCGGCATCGAATAGATGACGGTGGCGAGCACCGCCGACGTGGCGCCGATGCCGAACAGCAGCATCACGGGGATCAGGTAGACGAAGATCGGCATCGTCTGCATGGCGTCGAGCACCGGGCGCAGCAGGACATCGAACCGATCGTCGCGGGCCGCGAGGATGCCGATCGGTATGCCGATCGTGACCGTGACGACGACGGAGAAGGTCATGATCGTGATCGTCACCACGCTGACCTCCCACAGGCCGATCAGCCCCATGAACATGAGGCTCGCCGCGCAGAAGACGGCGAGCCCCGGTCCGCTCAGCCAGAACGCGACAAGAAACAAGCCCAGGACGAGGATGAACCAGGGGATCGACAGGAAGACGTCGTCGATGGCCGACAGCGCCGCCTTGACGCCCTGGCTGACGGGATAAAGGATGAAATTGAAAGTCTCGGGGATCCAGTCGGCGAAGGCGTCGACCGGCTCGCGAACCGGGAACTGGAACGCCGCCGGAAAGGCGTCTCCAAGGCCCGAGAACTTGTAGACCGCGACGATCAGGAGAAGCGCGCCGCACGCGGCGACGCGACGGATGTCCGGACTGTCGGGGACCGCGGCTCCGGCGATGGACGGTGGCGTCGCCATCGGATGCGAGCCTCCTATCTGCCTGTCGCGAGCGCGAGCATGATGGTCGTGCGGTCGATGGCGCCGGCCAGCCGTCCCCGTTCGTCGACCACGGCCAGCGAACCGTCGTCATGGGCGGTCGCCGCGATCAGGCTCTCGAGTGTGTCCGACGTGCTCGCGGTCGTCGCGTCCTTGCGCGCGAGATCGGTCACGGTGCGGGAGTCCATCCCGGGCGCGTCCAGATCGGCGGCATGGACCGCGCCCAGGAACACCCCGTCGCCATCGACCACGAAGGCGGTGCTGGCGTCGCAGGCCTTCAACCGGACGCGGGCCCGCGATGCGGATGTCCCGGCGTCCAGCCGGCAGGCCGGTTCGTGCATGACGGCGCCGGCCGTCAGCACCTTGTAGCGGGGAACATCGTCGGTGAAATCGCGCACGTAGTCGTTGGCGGGGCGAGCCACCAGTTCCTCCGGCGTTCCGACTTGGGAGAATTCGCCATCCTTCATGATCGCGATGCGGTCGCCCATCTTGATGGCTTCGAGGAAGTCGTGCGTGATGAAGATCATGGTCTTGTGCACGACCGACTGGATTTGCAGGAGCTCGTCCTGCATGTCGCGTCGAATCAGGGGATCGAGCGCGCTGAAGGGTTCGTCGAAGAGCAGGATTTCGGGATCGACGGCAAGCGCCCGCGCCAACCCCACCCGCTGCTGCATGCCGCCGCTCAATTCGCGGGGATAGTGGTTTTCCCAGCCCGCGAGGCCCACCAGCTCCAGCGTTTCCATGGCCTTGTCGACGCGCGCCTCCTTCCTGGCGCCCCGCACCTCGAGACCGTAGCTGACGTTGTCGACGATGCGGCGATGGGGGAAGAGGCCGAAATGCTGGAACACCATCGCCATCTTGTGGCGCCGCACCTCGATCAGTTGGCGCGCGTCCATGGAGGTCAGGTCCCGGTCGTCGATGAGGATCGTGCCGTCGGTGGGTTCGATCAGGCGGGAGATGCAGCGCACCAGCGTCGATTTTCCGCTGCCCGACAATCCCATGACCACGAAGGTCTCGCCTCTCGCGACGTTGAAGGAGACATCCTTGACCGCCACGACATGGCCGGTCCTGTCCCGCACCTCGGCGCGCGACAGGCCCGGGTCGAGCGTGTCGCGGACGCGCCGGGCGTTGGGGCCGAAGATCTTCCACACGTTCCGACAGGAAATGGCGGTATCGGATGTCATCTCTCGTCCCGGACCCCGGCTTCGGATTGAAGCGGTCCGGCGTTCCCTTGTCGCGGACACCCATCGGCGGCGCCAGCCGTTCGGAGAACGCGCCTTTCGCTTTTCCCCATTCTCCGCGTACAACCTTGTAACGCCGCCGGCGACTCTCCAGAAAAATGCCCGTCCTGTCACGCGCCATCGGTCCACGCCGCGTCGCGCACGGTCTCGCGCGGGCTTGGGCCCGCGGGCGGGAGCCGGTCACCGGGCGCTGGCGCGGGCGGGAAGCGCGGCTATGATCGCTTGGGCGCGGGACGCGCCCTGGAGGGTATCGGGGCCATGGGCAAGAGGGGCTATTTCGACTGGGACCCGATCGCGGCGGACGACGCGGCCATCCGGTCGGCCCTCGCGTGCGCCAACGGGCCGGTGATGCTGGCGTCGCTGGTGCACCTTACGGGCGATCCGGGCCTGCTGCGCGGGGACATACGGATCGATCCGGGGCGCGCGCGCGACCTGCAGCGCGGCATGAGCGAGGAGCACCGGGCGGAAGTCCGGCGCATGGCGTTCGAGGCGCTGAAGACCTACCGGGACAGCGGCTGCCCGTCTCCGGCGCGGCTCGACGGCGCCGCGCTGCGCGAGATTCTGCGCTTCATGACCGGACAGGACCCGGGCGACGACTACGTCCGGTTTCTGATCGAGGAGTCCGGGTTCGAAGGCGACGACGCTTACGGACCGGTCGGTTTCGAGGGCGTCCCGGAGAACGCCAGACGGGACTTCCGCGCGGTCGTCGTCGGCGCCGGCATGTCGGGTCTGCTCGCGGGCTACCGGCTCAAGCAGGCGGGTCTTTCCTTCACCATCGTCGAGCGCAGCGCCGAGGTCGGCGGAACCTGGCTCGACAACGCCTATCCCGGATGCCGGGTGGACAGCCCGAGCCACGTCTTCGAATACTCCTTCGCGCGCCACGACTGGCCGCAGTACTACTGCTCGCAGCCGGTTCTGCGCGACTATTTCGCGCGTTGCGCCACGGAGTTCGGCCTCCGGCCCCACATCCGGTTCGAGCACGAGGTCGAGGAGGCCGACTACGACGAGGCGAGAGCCCTCTGGACGGTGCGCATCCGCGACCGGCGCGGGGCCGTCGACACGCTGGAGGCCAACGCGCTGATCTGCGCCGTCGGCCAGCTCAACCAGCCGCGGCTGCCCGATATCGAGGGCCTCGGAGACTTCGACGGCCCGGCGTTCCACTCCGCGCGCTGGGATGCGTCGCTGGACCTCGACGGCAAGCGGGTGGCGGTGATCGGCGCCGGGGCGAGCGCCATGCAGCTCGTGCCGGAAGTCGCCCGGCGGGCGGGCGAGGTGCGCGTGTTCCAGCGCACGCCGCCGTGGATCTATCCCGCCCCGAATTATCGCGACAGCGTGCCCGAGGGAGAGCACTGGCTGATCGACCACGTTCCCTACTATGCCCGGTGGTATCACTTCCTGCTGTTCTGGCTGGACGGGGAAGGGCTCTACGCCTCGGTGACCAAGGATCGGGCGTGGGCCCATCAGGACCGCTCGGTGAGCGAGGCCAACGAGGCGCTGCGCACGTTCCTGATCGACAGCATCGAGAAGGAGACGGGCGGGGACCGCGATCTGGTCGATGCCTCGATTCCGCCCTACCCACCGTGCGGCAAGCGCCTTCTGGTCGACGACGGCGCCTGGTACCGCACGTTGACGCGCGACGACGTGCGCCTGATCACCGATCCGATCGAGCGCATCACGCCGCGCGGCGTGCGCACCGGGGACGGCGTCGAGCACGCCGTCGACGTCATGGTCTACGCGACCGGCTTCCACGCCAGCCGCTTCCTGTGGCCCATGCGGATCAGGGGCCGGGGCGGGCGCGACATCCGCGAGCACTGGGGCGACGACCCGCGCGCCTATCTCGGAATCGCGGTCCCGGGATACCCCAACCTGTTCTGCCTCTACGGCCCCAACACCAATATCGTCGTCACCGGCAGCACCATCTTCTTCTCGGAGTGCGGCGTTCGCTACATCATGGGCTGCATCAAGCTGCTGCTCGAGACCGGTCGGCGCAGCCTGGAATGCCGCAGGGACGTCCACGACGCCTACAACGCGGTCATCGACGAGGGCAATCTGCGGGTCGCCTGGGGCGCGCCGAACGTGCGAAGCTGGTACAAGAACAAGGCGGGGCGGGTCACCCAGAACTGGCCGTTCAAGCTGCTCGAGTACTGGGCCCGGACCAAGAACCCAAACGCCGCGGACTTCCACTTCCGATGAAACGCCGGCGGGACGAGAGCCCATGAAGACGCGCATCACCGAGCTCTTCTCCATCGAGCATCCGATCGTCCAGGGCGGCATGCACTATGTCGGTTTCGCCGAGATGGCCGCCGCCGTCTCGAACGCCGGCGGGCTCGGCGTCGTCACGGGCCTCACCCAGAAGACGCCGGCCGGCCTCGCCGACGAGATCGCCCGCTGCCGGGACATGACGGACAAGCCGTTCGGGGTGAACCTCACCTTCCTGCCGGCGCTCCAGGCCCCCGACTATCCGGGTTACGTCAAGGCGATCGTCGATGGCGGCGTGAAGATCGTCGAGACGGCGGGCAACAACCCCCAGCAGGTCCTGCCGTCTCTCAAGGACGCGGGCGTCAGGGTGATCCACAAGTGCACGTCCGTCCGCCACGCGCTCAAGGCCCAGTCGATCGGTTGCGACGCGGTCTCGGTCGACGGCTTCGAATGCGGCGGCCATCCCGGCGAGGACGACATCCCCAACATGATCCTGCTGCCCCGCGCCGCCGACGAGCTCGACATCCCCTTCGTCGCGTCCGGCGGCATGGCCGACGCCCGTTCGCTCGTGGCCGCCCTGGCGCTCGGGGCCGACGGCATGAACATGGCGACGCGCTTCATCGCGACCCGGGAGGCGCCGGTCCACGACAACGTCAAGCAGGCGCTCCTGAACGCCACCGAACGCGACACGCGCCTCATCATGCGGCCGTTGCGCAACACCGAGCGGGTGCTCAACAACGGAGCTGTCGAGGCCATCCTCGAAAAGGAGCGCGAGATCGGCGCGGCCATCGCCATCGACGATATCGTCGAGGAGGTCGGCGGCGTCTATCCCCGCGTCATGCAGCAGGGCGAAACGGACGCCGGAGCCTGGTCCTGCGGCATGGTCGCCGGGCTGGTCCACGACATCCCGACGGTCAAGGAGCTGATCGACCGCATCGTGGCCGAGGCCGAGGCGATCGTCCGCCGGCGTCTCGAAGGCTTTCTCGCGGCCTGACCCATGCCGCCGCCGGCGGCCGACGACGAGGCCCTCCGGGCGCCGCGCGCTCCCGCGCCCCATGTGCGTCGCGTCGCGGGCCTCGCCGGCACGACCCTCACCGAGACCGAAAGCCGGCCCGACATGAGGCGGCTGCGCGCCTGACGCCTGGCGCGGACCCGGGAGCAACCGCGCGAGGCGGATCCGGCCGGCGTCGTGCTGTTCGATCCGGTCAACATCCGCTACGCGACCGGCGCCCGCGACATGACGGTCTGGACGCCGCACAACGCGGCCCGCTACGCGTTCGTGGCCACCGAGGGGACCGGTCGTGCTGTTCGAGGATCCGGGGGCCGCCCACCTCGTCGAGGGGATCGAGACCGTCGACGAACCGCGGCCCGCTCTGGCTTGGCGCCACTTCGCCGGCGGCGCGAACCACGGGGACCGGGCCGGGGAGATCGCCGATCCGGTCGTTGCGCACGGAGGTGGGAACAGGCGGCTCGCGGCCGATCATTGCGGCATTCTCGGCGTCCGGGGCTTGGAGGGCCATGGCGTCGAGGCGGTCGACGGGCAGGGGCCGATGGCGGAGGCCCGGCAGATCGAGTCGGCCGACGAGATCGAGTGCATGAGACACGCGGTCGCGGTGTGCGAGGCCGGCATGGCGCGGATGCGCGACCCGCTCTCGGGCGGCGTGACGGAGAACGAGCTGTGATCGATTCCGCACCGGATGAACATCGCCAGGGGCGGCGAGTGGATCGGGACCCGGCTCCCGACCTCGGGACCGCGCACCAATCCGTGGTGGCGCGAATCCAGCGACCGCATCGTCCGGCCCGGCGAGCTCGTGAGCTACGACACCGACCTCATCGGACCGTTCGGCTACGGAGCCGACCTCTCTCGCACGCGTTTCTGCGGACCCGGCCGCCCCAACGGCGAGCAGCGCCGCCTCTACCGGATGGCCTGGGATCAGATCCATCGCAACATCGATCTCATCGGGCCGGGACTGGGCTTCCGCGAGTTCGCCGAACGGTCCTGGCCGATCCCCGGGAAGTGCGGCCCGCGAAGCTACCCGTCGCCGACCCACGGCGTCGGCCTCGTGAACGAGCACCCTGTCGTCGCCGTGGCCGGCGCATTCGGGGCGGCGGGCAACGAAGGCCCCTTCCTGCCCGGCATGACGATGTGCGTCGAAAGCTACATCGGCGAGACCGGCGGCTACGAGGGCGTGAAGCTGGAGCGTCAGGTCCTCGTCACCGAGACCGGCTGCGAGATCCTCGACACGTTCCCCTTCGACGAGGACCTCATGTTCCGCGAGGTCCGAGCCTCCATGGCGTTTCCGTCCTTGACGGAATCGCCATGGCTTGCTTGTCGCTCGCGGCAAGCGGCCCCGTGGCCCGCGCCCGCTCCGGCGCGCCGTTTCAGTCGTTGGCGCGCAGCGCCCGCGCCAGCCGCTCCATCGCTTCGGCCGCCATGCTCCGGGGGCAGGCCAGGTTGATGCGGATATGGCCGTCGCCGCCGGCGCCGAAGCCGCCGCCCACCTCCACCTGAAGCCGGGCCTTCTCAAGGATGCGCTCCATGAGCGCGGCCTCGTCGAGGCCCGTCCCGCGCATGTCGATCCACTGCAGGTAGGTGCCTTCCGCCGCGATGGGTTCCAGTTCGGGCAGACGTTCGGCGCAGGCGTCCCGCACCAGCGCCATGTTTCCCGCGACATAATCCAGCAGCGCGTCGAGCCACGGCCCACCGTCGCGGTAGCCCGCCATGTGGGCGGCCTTGGAGACGGGGTTGAGCCCCCAGTTCCCGTCGCTCAGGCTGGCCTCGGCATAGGCCGCGCGCATCCCGGCGTCGGGAACGATCACGTTGCAGAGGTGGAGGCCGGCGAGGTTCATGGTCTTCGAGAGGCCGTTGCTTACGATCGTCTTCGGCCCGTTCTCGCCGCGGACGGACTGGAAGGGCGTGAGCCGGTGGCCGGGCTGGATCAGGTCGCCGTGGATCTCGTCGGCGAAGACCGTCACGTCATGGCGCGCGCAAAGCTCCGCCATGAGCCCCAGTTCGTCCGCCGTGAAGCAGCGGCCGACGGGGTTGTGCGGATTGCACAGGATGAAGAGGCGCGTGTCGGGCCGGGCGCAGGCGGCCTCGAACGCCTCGGCGTCGATTCCGTAGCGGCCGTCCATGCACGGCATTTCGAGCGCGACGACGCGGCAACCGTTGATCGTCACGGCGTCGAAGAACGGGGGGAAGGCGGGCGTCAGGAGGATGACGCCGCTGCCCCGCGGAACGAACCGGCGCATGGCGAGGAAGAGGGCCGGCAGCACGCCGTTGTGGGTCAGCACCCAGTCCGGATCGATCGTCCAGCCGTGGCGCTCGGCCTGCCAGCGGGCCACGGCCTCGCGGTAGTCGTCGCTTTCGGTCGTGTAGCCGAAGACGCCGTGGTCGATGCGGTCCCGCATGGCCTCGATCGCGCAGGGCGGAGCGGGAAACTCCATGTCGGCGGTCGACATGGCGATGGGCGGCGGGCCCTCGGCCGCGAAATGTTCGGCGGGCGGCGGCTGGCCGTGCGCGCCCATGGTGAAATCCCACTTCGCGGCCCATGTGCCGCCGCGGTCGACGACCGTGTCGAAATCGAAGCGCATGACCGTCCCCGGACCCCGGCTCCCCAAGCCCACATCTACCCTCCCGGCGCCGTCTCCTCAACGGGCGGCGACCCCTCGATACGCGACCTTCGGTCGCGCCTCGGGGCGAGGGGGGTTGGGCCTCGGCCAAATGCGATGGCCTTGCATGGATTGCGTCCCCCGCTTGCCGGCTTCGGTTCGTCGGCCCATCATCGCGGGCCGCGCGTTCGACAATCCAGGAGGCCCGACCGGACCATGCCCGACGCCGATACGACCCTCGTCCTGATTCACGGCCTGCTCGACGATTCCCTCATGTGGGAACATCAGGTCCGCTTCCTCTCGCCCTACGCGGAGGTGGCGACGCCCGACATCCTCGAACAGGAGTCGGTCGGCGAGGCGGCCGACCGGGTGCTCGCCTCGGTCGACGGTCCGTTCGCGGTCGCCGGCTTTTCCATGGGCGGCTACATCGCGTTCGAGATGCTGCGCCGCGCGCCCGGCCGCGTCGCGCGGCTCGCGCTCGTCAACACGTCGGCCCGGGCCGACACGCCGGAGAAGGCCGCCGACCGCGAGCGGACGATCCAAATCGCGTCGTCCGGCGGGTACGAACGCCTCGTCGACGAGGCGCTGCCCGGCGTCGCCCATCCCGGCCGCGCGGGCGACGGCGCGCTCATGGGGACGCTCCGGACGATGGCCCTGCGTGTCGGCGCCAAGGCCTATTGCCGCCAGCAGCGCATCTGCATGAGCCGGCCCGACAGCCGGGATCTCTTGGCGGACATCGCCTGCCCGACGCTGGCGGTCACCGGCCGGCAGGATGCGATCGTCGCGCCCGACCTTTCCGGGGAGATGGCCGACGCCATCCCCGGCGCGAGGCTCGTCACGATCGACGACTGCGGCCACTACGCCCCGATGGAGCGTCCCTGGGCCACGACGGCGCTGCTGCAGCAGTGGCTGAGGTATCCGTGACCGGCGGCGGCGAAACCGTCGCGGCGGCCCCTTCTCAGTCGCCGTCGCGTCGCCACGCGCAATGCATCGTGAAGACGAGCCGGTCGCCGGCGAGGTAGTCGACGTCGTAGGCGCAGCTTCCGGACAGGCCGGCATACTTGCCGGTGCCGCCCACCATCGTCATGGCTCCCTCGCCGCCGCCGCCGGCGTCGACATCGCCCGCGATGCGTTTCGAGAGCGTGTAATAGCTGTCGCCGTCGGCGTCGGTCTGCGTGCAGGGCGCGCTGAGGTCCAGCCCCGCGGCCGACCTCTTCCCGAAGACCACGCACACCGCATGGCTGTGGTCGCCGGGGGCGAAGGGCGCGCCGCTGCTCTCGGTGACGGTGTTGGTCCCCTCGGCCACGCCGCCGAAGAACGTCCCGTCGCCGTGCTCGAGCTCGGTGTAGTCGTGGACGAAGCTGCCGAGCGCGGCGAAGTCGCCGCTTTCCTCGGCGGCGGCGGGTTGCGCCGCGCATACGGCCGCGGCGGCCAGGGCCGCGGCGATCGTCCATGGTGACGTCATGACGCTGTCTCCTCGTCTGCGGTTCGTCCGCGAGTGAACATAGGGACGCGAAGGCCGCCCCGCAACCGGCGGTCGCGGGCCTCCACCGCGGCGGCCGATATCGTCCCGAACTCCACGGCCCGTTACCGCGTCCATGACCGGCCCCGGTCTTCGAGGAGCCGGGCCGGCATGCGGCGGACGCGATCCCGACCGCCGAAGAATGTCGCCAGGACACGGACCGTCCGCCGCGCCTCGTCGACATCGAACCGGTAGACCGCCCGTCCGATGGCAAGATATCGCAAGCCGGGCAGGATGCCGTCATGGCGTCCGCCACGGCAGGGCGCGACCGGGATGCGCTCTGCGGCGGCCCGGCTCTCCAGCGCCCGCGTCCCGGCGCGGTCGATCGCGCTCCCCAGAGTCTCGCCGAAGTCCAGGTAGCTTTGCGGAAGACGATCGAAGATCGGTCCGAAGTCGCGTTCGGCCTCGACCGGGACCTTGGTAAAGGCGTGCTGTTCATCGGTGGGCGAGATCGGGGATTCGACCGTCACGGGAGCCTCCGTGGCGTCACCGGCGCTACTCCGTCGCACCGCGGTCAACGGCGGATTCGAACCGCGCGGCGCGCACACGCGCCGCGGCCGGACCGTTCCGGCTCCCCGGCTTCGGAGCGGATTCGCGCGCCCGGGCCGGGGCCGCGCGGCGGTTCCACCCGGCCGCGATCCGCTCTAGATTGCCGCCCGCGCGACACCACCGGGGGACGTCATGAACCTCTCCGACACGAGCCTTTTCCGCCAGCAGTGCTACATCGGCGGCGTCTGGCGCGACGCCGATTCGGGCGAGACGATCGATGTGCGCAATCCGGCCACGGGCGAGACGATCGGCACGGTTCCGCGCATGGGCGCGGCCGAGACGCGCCGGGCGGTCGACGCCGCCGCCGCGGCGCTGCCGGCCTGGAAGGCGATGACCGCCAAGCAGCGCGCCGCGATCCTGCGCCGGTGGTTCGACCTGATGATGGAGAACCGGGAGGACCTCGCCCTGCTGATGACCCTGGAGCAGGGCAAGCCGCTGGCGGAGGCCAGGGGCGAGATCGCCTACGCCGCCAGCTTCATCGAGTGGTTCGCCGAGGAGGGCAAGCGCGTCTACGGCGAGACGATCCCCCAGCATCTCGCCGACCGCCGCATCGTGGTCCTGAAGGAGCCGGTCGGCGTGGTGGGCGCGATCACGCCGTGGAACTTCCCTTCGGCGATGATCACGCGCAAGGCCGGCCCCGCGCTCGCGGCGGGCTGCGCCTTCGTGTGCAAGCCGGCGACCGAGACGCCCTATTCGGCCTTCGCGCTGTGCGAACTGGCCGAGCGCGCGGGCGCACCCGCCGGCGTGCTGAACGTCCTGACGGGCAAGTCGTCGGAGATCGGCGAGGAGCTCACCGCGAACCCCACCGTGCGCAAGATCACCTTCACCGGCTCCACCGAGGTCGGCAAGAAGCTCATGGCCCGGTCGGCCTCGACGGTGAAGAAGGTCACCATGGAGCTCGGCGGCAACGCGCCCTTCCTGGTGTTCGACGACGCCGACCTCGACGCCGCGGTGGAAGGCGCCCTGCAGTCCAAGTTCCGCAACATGGGCCAGACCTGCGTGTGCGCGAACCGCATCTACGTGCAGGATGGCGTGCACGACGCCTTCGCCGGCAAGTTCGCCGACAGGGTGTCCGAAATGAAGGTCGGCAACGGCCTCGACGACGGCGTGGTCCAGGGGCCGCTGATCAACGAGGCGGCCGTGGAGAAGGTGGAGGAGCACATCGCGGACGCCGCCGCCAAGGGCGCGCGCGTGATAACCGGCGGCGGACGCCACGAGCTGGGCGGGACCTACTTCCAGCCCACGGTGATGGCCGGCGTGAACCCGCGGATGCTGGTCGCCCGCGACGAGACCTTCGGCCCGCTCGCCCCGCTGTTCCGCTTCGGCGCGGAGGACGAGGCGATCCGGCTCGCCAACGACACGGAGTTCGGCCTGGCGAGCTACTTCTACAGCCGCGACATCGGGCGCATCTGGCGCGTCTCGGAGGGGCTGGAATACGGCATCGTTGGCGTCAACACCGGCATCATCTCGACCGAGGTGGCGCCCTTCGGCGGCGTGAAGGAATCGGGCGTCGGCCGCGAGGGCGGCCACATGGGGATCGACGAATACGTCGAGGCCAAATACGTCTGCATCGCCGGCGTGGACCGGTAGACGCGGGCCGGGGCGGCGGGGCCGAGCCGGGCAAGAGTCGGCGAGGTCCACTCTCGAGCGGCGCTGGAACCATCGACTCTTCTCGCGCCGCGACCGACACCCGAAGCCATCGACCCGCGCCCAAGAGACAGCGGCTGAAAAAGCCGCCTTCCGTGCGGCCGAAAGGGATGCGATGAGGCTTGACATTCGTTTCCCGGTTTGCGTAAAGTGAGTATATCGTTGGGAAATCGAAGGATGAGAAAACGTCGAATTCACGTTTTTATCAGCCATTCTTGGTTGTATCCTGGCCACTATAAAACCTTGGAATCATGGATATTCAAAGAAAAGTGGAGTGTCGGTCGAGCATCTCTTAATTTCCATAACTATTCGGTTCCGAGAGACGATCTAATTCATAACGCTCGAACGGATAAGAAACTGAAAGACGCCATTTACAACAAAATCAAGCGATGTCATGTCATCGTGATCCCTACGGGTATGTATGCCAACTACAGCAAATGGATTAGGAAGGAAATCGATGGTGCTCGGAAGTATGACAAACCCATCCTCGCCGTCGATCCGCGGGGACAGCAGCGCACATCGTCGATGGTTCGGGAGGCGGCGTCCAAGGATGTGGGCTGGACTAGAAAATCGGTTAGAGATGGAATCTGGGACTTGTGTTACAGGGGAGTACGATAATGAGCGGCGATACAGGAGAAACGACGATAGAGTCGAGAGAAAGAGAGGAGTTCTTGGAGATTTACAAGCTTCATGTGGAAATGGCGGACCGGGTAAGTCAGAGAAAGGAAGGCGCCAACCGGCTCTTTGTAACGCTGTTGAGCGTCGTCATGGTGCTGATGACGGCGATATTGCGATTCGGATCGCAATTGGACTCGATCCCTGTCGAGTATATTCTTGTCGTTCTTATGCTCACGGTTCTCTCGTTGTCCGCCTCTTGGTATGTCGTGATCCGTTCCTATCGCCAGTTGAACACTGAAAAATTCGGTATATTGAATAAACTGGAAGAAAAGCTCCTATTCGCGTTTTATAAACTGGAATGGCAAAGGCTTGGAGAAGGAAAGGATCCAAAGCGTTACTGGAAATTGACGGTCGTGGAAACGTGCCTTCCCATCGTATTCTCTGTGTTGTCCATGATGGTTTTCATTTTGGCCTTCGCATATCTCTAGCATGTCGCCGGTGGCGCCACCGACGTGAGCTGAGAGGCGGAACGGCGAGGCCGTCCCGGCCGCCGTTCCGAAGGGGTTGCGCGAGCGCGACGGGGCCGGACTCGCCCCATAATGGGCGGCGTCGCCATGCGTCTGGGGAGGACAGGGACATGCCTGACTTCGACTACGATCTCTTCGTCATCGGCGGCGGGTCCGGCGGCGTGCGCGCGGCCCGGGTCTCGGCCGGGCTGGGCGCGCGCGTGGCGATCGCCGAGGAACGCTACTGGGGCGGGACCTGCGTCAACGTTGGCTGCGTGCCCAAGAAGCTCTTCAGCTACGCCGCGCATTTCGCGGAGGATTTCGCCGACGCGGCCCGCTTCGGCTGGACCGTGGGCGAACTCGGCTTCGACTGGCCGACCCTGCGCGACAACAAGACCGCCGAGATCGAGCGTCTAAACGGCGTCTACGACCGCATGTTGCGGGCGGCCGGCGTCGAACTCCTGTGGGGCCGCGCCCGCGTGGCCGATCCGCACACGGTGGAGGTCGGCGGCCGGCGGCGCACCGCGGCCCACATCCTCATCGCCGTCGGCGGCTGGCCTTACGTGCCGGACATTCCCGGCAGGGAGCATGTCGTCACGTCGAACGAGGCGTTTTTCCTGGAGAGGCTGCCCGGCGAGATCGTCGTCGTCGGCGGCGGCTACGTCGCGGTCGAGTTCGCCGGGATCTTCCACGGCCTCGGCGTGAAGACGACCCAGCTCTACCGCGGCCCCCTTTTCCTGCGCGGCTTCGACGACGATATCCGCGAACACCTCGCGCGCGAGATGCGCAAGAAGGGCGTCGATCTCCGCTTCGACCGCGACATCCGCGAGATCGGGAAGGAGAACGGCCGGCTCGCCGCCACGCTCGACGACGGGAGCCGGATCGAAGCCGACACGATCATGTACGCGACCGGCCGGCGACCGCTGACCCGGGGCATCGGCCTGGAGGAGGCGGGCGTCGTCCTGGACGACGACGGCTCCATCCCCGTCGATGAGCATTTCCGCACCAGCGCGCCGTCGATCCTGGCGCTGGGCGACGCCGTGGGACGGTTCGAGCTGACGCCGGTGGCGACCGCTGAAGGCATGGCGATCGCCAGGACGCTCTTCGGCGGCCGCCCCACCGCGGTCGACTACGCCAACGTGCCGTCCGCCGTGTTCGGCCAGCCGCCGATCGGGACGGTCGGGCTCACCGAGGCCCAGGCCCGGGACCTCCACGGCGACGACCTCGACATCTACCTCTCGGAGTTCCGGCCCCTGAAGCACACGATCTCGCTGAACGAGGAACGGACGCTGATGAAGATCGTCGCGGTGCGCGGCACCGACGCGGTGGTGGGCGTCCACATGGTGGGCCCGGACGCCGGCGAGATGATCCAGGGCTTCGCCGTGGCCCTGAAGGCCGGCGCGACCAAGGCGGTCTTCGATTCGACCGTCGGCGTCCATCCGACCAGCGCCGAGGAGTTCGTCACCATGCGCGAGGCCGTCCGCGGCGGCGCGCGGAAGGCCGCGGAGTAGGGATGCGCTCCGGGCGGGAGGAGGAGCCCGAGTCCGCGCGCCCATCGGAGGGCGCCGGGGCCGTTCGGCCGGCCTTTCCCTCGTTCGGCGAGGCTTTCCTCGTCTGGCTGCGCGTCGCGCTCCTGAGCTTCGGAGGCCCCGCCGGGCAGATCGCCGTGATGCACCGCATCCTGGTCGAGGAGAAACGCTGGCTGGGCGAGACCCGGTTCCTGCACGCGCTCAACTTCTGCATGCTCCTGCCGGGGCCGGAGGCGCAGCAGCTCGCCGTCTATGTCGGATGGCTCATGCACCGCGCGGCGGGCGGCCTCGCGGCGGGGCTGCTCTTCATCCTGCCGGGCGCGCTCGCCATCATGGCGCTCAGTATCGTCTACGCCCTCTACGGCCGGATCGGCGCGGTCGAGGCGCTGTTCTTCGGGCTCAAGGCCGGCGTGCTGGCCATCGTGCTCCACGCCGTCCTGCGCATCGGCGGGCGCGCCCTGGCGAGCGGCGCCCTGACGGCGGTCGCGGCGGCGTCCTTCGTCGCCCTCTTCGTCTTCGATGTCGCCTTCCCCTTCGTCATCGCGGGCGCCGCGCTCGCCGGCGCGGTCGGGCAGCGCGCCGGATGGCCCGGCTTCGCGGCGGCGGGCGATGGCGCCGGGGCGGGACCGGACCGGTTGGCGGACCGGGACAGCGTCCTGGGCGAGAGCCCGCCAGGACACGCCAAGCGGTCCGGCCGCCCGCTGGCGGGGTTGGGCGCCGTCCTGCTGGTTCTGTGGCTGGCCCCGCCCGCCCTGCTTCTCCTGTTCCTGGGCGGAGACCACGTCTTCTCCGAGATCGCGGTGTTCTTCTCGGAGATGGCGGTCGTCACCTTCGGAGGGGCCTACGCCGTTCTGGCCTTCGTCGCCCAGGAAGCGGTGGGGAGTTACGGCTGGCTGGCGCCGGGCGAGATGCTCGACGGGCTGGGCATGGCCGAGACCACGCCCGGCCCTCTCATCATGGTCGTCCAGTTCGTCGGATTCATGGGCGCCTACCGGGACCCGGGCGCCCTCGACCCCCTTCTGGCGGGCGTCCTCGGCGGGGTCCTGACGACCTGGGTCACCTTCGCTCCCTGTTTCCTCTGGATCTTCGTCGGCGCCCCCTTCGCCGAACGGCTGCGCCGGAACCGCACGCTGTCGGCCGCCCTGGCCGCGATCACCGCCGCCGTCGTCGGGGTCGTGCTGAACCTCGCGTTCTGGTTCGCGATCCATGTCGTCTTCGCCGTCACGGAGCCTGTCGCGTTCGGTCCCGTCCGCATGGACGCGCCCGTCTGGCAAACGGTCCGGCCCGCCGCGGGCGTTCTCTGCCTGCTGGCCATCGCCGCCGCCTTCCGTTTCCGCCTGGGGCCGGTGTGGGTCCTGGCCGGCTGCGGGGGCGCGGGCCTGGCCCTCCACGCCCTCGGCGTCGGGGCCTGAGCGGCGAAGTTTCGCTGGAAAACCGCCGGTCCGGGGCGTATAGACCCCCGACTCCCGATCCTGTGGACAACTTGCCCGGGGCCGCGGAACCGAAGCGCGACGAGAGGCTCGCCATGACCGCACGATGGGCGCCGTCGACTTGGCGCGACCTTCCCATTCAGCAAGCCCCGTCCTACCCGGACGAGGACGCCTTGGGCGCGGTCGAGGAGCGGCTCGCGACCGCGCCGCCGCTGGTGTTCGCCGGCGAGGCGCGCAATCTGAAGCGCGCGCTGGCGAACGTGGCCTCCGGCGACGCCTTCCTGCTGCAGGGCGGCGACTGCGCCGAGAGTTTCGCGGAGTTCCACCCCGACAACATCCGCGACACGTTCCGCGTATTGCTCCAGATGGCGGTGGTGCTGACGTTCGGCGCGGCCTGTCCGGTGGTGAAGGTGGGCCGCATGGCGGGCCAGTTCGCCAAGCCGCGCTCGGCGCCGACCGAGAGCCAAGGCGATGTCGAGCTGCCGAGCTACCGGGGCGACATCGTCAACGGCATCGAGTTCGACGAGGCCGCGCGCGCGCCGGACCCCCAGCGCATCCTGCGCGCCTACCACCAGGCCGCCTCGACGCTGAACCTGTTGCGCGCCTTCGCCCAGGGCGGTTTCGCCGACCTCCACCGGGTGTCCGCGTGGAACAACGACTTCGTCGCCGACAGCCCCCAGGGCCACCGCTACGCCCGGATGGCCGAACGCATCCAGGAGGCGCTGGCCTTCATGGAAGCCTGCGGGCTCACGCCCGAAAGCGCGCCGCAGATGCGCGAGACCGAGTTCTACACCTCGCACGAGGCGCTCCTGCTGAACTACGAGCAGGCCATGACCCGCGTCGATTCGGCGACGGGCGACTGGTACGACACCTCGGCCCACATGCTCTGGATCGGCGACCGCACGCGCCAGCCAGGCCACGCCCATGTCGAGTTCCTGCGCGGGGTGAAGAACCCGGTCGGGCTGAAGTGCGGGCCGTCGCTCGACCCCGACCGGCTGATCCGCCTGATCGACATCCTCAACCCGGCGAACGAGCCCGGACGGCTGACGCTGATCGCGCGCATGGGCGCCGGGCGGGTCGAGGAGGGCCTGCCGCCGCTGATCCGCGCCGTCGAGCGGGAAGGGCGCGCGGTCGTGTGGTCGTGCGATCCCATGCACGGCAACACGATCAAGGCCTCGAACGGGTTCAAGACCCGGCCGTTCGACCGCATCCTCGCCGAGGCGAGGGGGTTCTTCGCGGTCCATCGCGCCGAGGGCACGCACGCCGGCGGCGTCCATTTCGAGATGACCGGCAAGGACGTGACCGAATGCCTGGGCGGCGCGCAGGCCATCCGCGACGACGATCTGTCGAGCCGCTACCACACCCACTGCGACCCGCGCCTCAACGCGAGCCAGGCGCTCGAGCTCGCCTTCCTGATCGCCGAACAGCTCCGCGCCGAGCGCGGCGAGACGGTGAAGGCCGCGGCGGCGCAGTAGCGGGCTGGCGTCAATCCATCACAACTTCGGAAAATCGGCATGGCAAGTAATGATGGGGCCGGGCTCGTCGATGAGCTGGTCGACGACGTCCAGAGAAATCTGAATTTTCGCGACGAGTCCGCGCGGGTCGGCGCAGTCTACACCATGAACTATCAATCCGCGACCGTCGCCACCTACGACTACGATAGAGAGCGGGCGGGTGGCCTTCCAAAAGGTGGATTCCTGGTTGCTGCGGAACCGCAGGGAGACAATGGTTTCATCCTGCTTCGAATCTTGAAAGAGGCCAGACTCCCGAACGCGGTTGCGAACGACCAGACCCGGCAACAGGCTATCGAAAGGGCTGGCAACGAGGGACCATGGGCGAAGGAACTCGACACATGGATAGCGAACCAAGTTTCGCTTCACGGGATTGAATGCAGGATCCTCGGCACGTTCATCGATCAGGACGATGGGACTTTGAGGTTCGCCGAAGATACAGACAATTTTTTCTCCGTGAACAATCTCATGGTCTGGAAACCCGGCGTACGAACCCTCAAAGGAATTGTTAACTATCGCCACCGAAGGAATGAGGTCGCGGAGGCTGATCGCAAGAAAGTGGGCATAACCCGGTTCGCTGTAGCGGAACGCGAATCTGCGACACGAGTGCCTTTTCTACTCGATCCGACTGATCTCCTGCGGCGGCGCACTGTCTACCTCGGCATGTCGAGATCTGGCAAGTCTAACGCTATGAAAATTACTGCGGAGGCGATCTATCGTCTCAGAGAGAGCGATCAAGCGGTTCGGATAGGTCAGCTGATTTTCGATCCCAACGGCGAGTATGCCCAAGACAATCCCCAAGACGGCCCCGGTCTGCACAGGATTCACGAGGCGGTTGGCTTGCAGCGAGGCGTCGAAGTCGAGACCTACGGAATCTTCAGTCCCCCGACCGATCCTGATCGCACGATCATGAAGATAAATTTCTTCGGCGGTCCGTTCCCAAGTCAGTGGGACGAAACAGCCGTGGCGAGTGCCCTCGATCAAATGCTGGCAGGGCGCGACATCGTCACAGCTCAGATGGCTGATGAGACGTCGCGATACACGTCGGCATTCCGGGATGCGGATTTGTCACTACCTGATAACGCCGTGCATAACCGCGGTGCACAGATCAGGTATAAGCGATCAGTACTAGTCTACCAGACAGCTCTCGTTGCTGCGGGTTTTTCGCCTCCGACTTGGCAACCTTCTATTCAAGGTTTGTTCAGCCAAGATTTCATCGCGGCACTGGATCCGGAACAAAATCAGAAATCCAGCAATGCAGATGGATACGGCAGGGCGTATGCCATTCTGTCCAATGAACATAGCCAAGTTTCATGGGGTGCACTCCAAACAGTTTTTGAAGCCCTCAACCTCTTCGTATCTGACAACCAGAGCGCTTACCGTACTTTCAACACTAACTATATTTCGAAACCCAATGGATCCGGTGAAAGCTGGGCGGAGCCGCGGTTGACCAGTCTGTTGATGATTTTTCAGACCCACAACGGCCCGAGATCGTTCCAAGGCGTGAGAGAGCAGCACGACCCGTCTTCACCTCTCGATTATGCTGAAAGCGTCGTCAACGATCTGAATGTGGGCAAACTGGTGATCGTCGATCAGTCGACTGGCAATCCGGAGATGAATAGGCGTGCTGCTGAACGAATCATGTGGCGTGTTTTCCAGAGCCAGCAGAACAAGTTCCGGACTGCTGCCGCGGCAGGCGATGATGGTATCCCGTTGCCAGGCATCCTTGTCTATCTCGAGGAAGCTCATAACCTCCTTCCCCGCGCAGGAATGGCGGATGTCTTGCGCACGGTATGGGCGCGAGCGGCGAAGGAAGGGAGTAAGATGAACATCGGCATGGTTCTGGCAACGCAAGCGCCGTCGTCGATTATGCCCGAAATCCTTAGCGAAACCGACAACTGGATTCTCGCCTATCTCAATTCCCAGAACGAGCGCAAAGTAATTGCGGGTTATATGGATTTCGAAGACTTTCTTGAGCAGATTGGAAAGGTTAGTGAGCCCGGATTCGTGAGAGTCCGAACGTTATCTCTCGCCTACACAGTTCCGATACAGTTCGAAAAGTTCAAATTAAGACTTCCGAATTTGAC
Organism: uncultured Alphaproteobacteria bacterium; assembly: GCA_958295695.1. Taxonomy (GTDB): domain Bacteria; phylum Pseudomonadota; class Alphaproteobacteria; order SP197; family SP197; genus SP197. Next base: position 1,553,899 of record OY282363.1, read on the forward strand.
AGGTGGTGAAGACCATGCCGTATCTGGATGAGCGTGCCGGGTTAGCGTCGATTCTCGCAATCGCCAAGAGAGGAGTCGTCGACGAATTCCGCAATCGGCTTGTCGAACGACATGATGGAACGCCGCTGTCGCTGCCAGCGTTTGAGGCCATACCGCACGGGCGTGCGCGCCAGCACGTCGTGGCAATCGACGGTTCAAACATCTACGAGCCGATTCCAGGCGCTCTTCCCTGCACGGAGGCGGGGCTCGTCTCTCTCGGGATCGTCGTGATCGATACGGTAAAGCTGTTTTCCCTGCCGCGTCTTCCTGCGAGCCACGCCGTTAATCCGAGGGAGCTCAAGGATACGGAGAAGGGCCAAGTCATGGGCACCATGCTTCCCGGGCGGAATGCCGCGAGACGCGATGGCGCCAGCCCTCGTCAGTGGTTTCGGGAAATGATCGACAGAGAGCTCAGGGATGTCCGGTTTGGTGATGAGAGCTTTGCGGAGACACTGGAGGCTCTGCTTGTGAACAACCGGAAAATCAGCTGCCCTGCGGTGGATTGCACGAAACGGCAGGTCGTCGTGACAGGCCCCGACGCGATGTCAGAATGCCCAGCATGCGGATTGCCGATCTTACTGGCCGATGGATTGCGCATCCACGAACAGTTCGACGAGACCAAGCCAGCGGTGGAGTGTCATTCGCGTTTCCGGGACACTCTTGAAATCCTCGCCCTCATGAACATCTTGCGTTACCTCGTCAAAACTAGGGAAGGCAGGGATGCGATTGCGAATACGGCCTTTGTTCTAGATGGCTCATTGGCCGCATTTGGGACGATTGCAGTTCTCGCTAGAGCCGTCCACGATGAATTGCGTCGGATTCAGAAGTGCTTGCATGGCGAACGGATCGAACTTCTCGTGATGTCAGGCGTGAAGTCAGGTCCCTTCGTTGAACACTTCTCGGAACTTGACCGTGCGCCTGAACCAGACCGGCGAATCCCGGCCGGTCGCTACTACCTTCCTGACAACAGTTACGTTCGTGAGAACATCGTGGCCGGTGGCCCAGATGAACCAGGGCCGTGGAGTGAGCTTACCTACTTCGGACGTCCTATTTTCCTGAAGACGGTGCAAGACCAGCGACTCGTGCTCAATCTCGCGCAGCCGGAAGCCGATCCGCCGCTCACCGAGGCGTTGCCTCCTCGTGCTCTGGCGGATGCCTTGGCGACAGCCGGTCCCTTGGGTGTTGGTGCTCATCAGTTCCAGCCTCTGCGGCGCGTTCATGCGCAGGCCGCCATTCCGTTGCGTGCCGGCACCGACCTCATCCGCAGCCTAGTGCCCAGGGTGGGCTCATGATCGAACAGCCACCTTGGCCCTATGCCTCGGCGGAACGCCGATGGTACGGGATGGGCCGGTACTACGCGATGTTTCCCTCCCGGTTTGCCTTCGATGCGATCAACGGGCTCACACGAGCTGGTGATCGTGTGCTCGATCCATTCTGCGGGCGAGGAAACGCCCCCTTTACCGCAGCTGTCATGGGCCGGCCCAGCCTTGGCGTCGACATCAACCCGATTGCGTGGCTTTACACGGCAGTGAAGCTCAGTCCAGACCCAAAACCGGGTCGTGTTGTGAGGCGCCTAGAGGCCATCGGTCGCGCGGCGAGGACAAATGATCGCCGATCCCGAAGCGGGTTCGAGACAATGGCGTGGTCGCCCGATGTGCGGGCTTTCCTCAAGGCGGCGCGGCGGGAACTCGACTGGCGCTTTTCGGTGACGGATCGTACTCTGATGGCTTTTGTAGTGCATCATATGCAAGACAAACGGGGCCACGGTCTTTCAAACGCTTTGTGGCCCACGATTGCGTGCTCGCCACACTACGCTGTTCGTTGGTGGGCGGGACATGGCTTGACACACCCGCCGGATGTCGACCCAGTCGCTGTTTTGGGAGACAAAATCCGAAGAAGGTATGCTTATGGGACGCCGTCGCAATCCGACGGGAAAGCCGTGCTGGGCGATGCTGCAAGTGTGCTGCAGAGCCACGTTTCTCTGGTAGCAAAACTTCTAATCACGTCCCCTCCATACAAGGGAGTCACAGATTACTGGAACGACCACTGGATCCGTCTCTGGGCACTGGGGCAATCCTTAAAGAAAGACTGGAAACGTGCAACGAGATACGAGAATCAGAATGTCTACTGCAATCTTCTGAAGCGAGTTTTCACGCAGTCGAAACGACATCTCACGGACGATGCCTTTATTCTCGTGCGCAGTGATCGCCGACACCGGACAGCGGAGATCTGCAGAGAAATTCTCCAACAAACATGGCCTAAGAAATGTCTTTTCATTCGGAAGAGTGATGCTCAATTTGAAGGAGTTTCTATGTACCACGGTCGTGGCGGAAGCAAAGCACAAGAACTTGATTTCCTTCTTGTATCCGATAATATTCCCATATGGATGAAGACTGCAGGATTCGTGGAATGTTATGATCGGCTATCTTATCTTAAATGAAAAAACAAGAACAGGTACGATATCGATATGAACTGAATAGGATGGATACCGAACCCTCTGCACTTGTCATCGCGATCACTGTAGGTGCGCCTACCGGAAGATGAAACATTTTGGACACGGACCTCGATGGGGGCGATTTTCACATGATAGTTCTCCCGATTCTAATTGCAGCTGAGGAGCGAGCGGTTGAGAACTCTGTTCCTCTGCAACCGGGTATGGGAAGAATAGAAACTCTTTGTCAGTCAGTTGGCACCGTTAGGTGCGTCGTTGCGGGTTCTCCCTCTCCCAGACGGGAGAGGCTTGCCCCGGACCTGATCCGGGGGGCGGGCGAGAGGCGGTCGGGTGCCGCCTCGTCCCGATGATTCCTGCCGGGACCGGAAAGGGAGCCAGGTCGATGGCCGAGAACGATATCTCCGCGGGCGACGGCGTCTGGCCGCGCGAGGCCGAGGTCGCGCGCTGGACCGACGCCTACTTCAACCGCACGAAGACGACCGTGGGGACTTTCGGCGACTGCCCGGTCACCTATGCGGTGTTCATGCGGCGCCCGGTGGTCTGCGCGCCGCGGCTGATGGTCGAATGGCTCGGCGCGATGGCCGCCGCGCGGGGCGTGAAGATCGAGGTCGAGCTGCCGTTCAGCGAGGGGCAATGGGTCGGCGCCGGCGAACCGGTCGCCTACATCACGGGCCCCTTCGCGTCGCTGGTCGACCTGGAGACGCTGTTCCTGCAGAAGCTCGGGCCCGCCTGCGTCGCCGCCCACAACGCCTGCACCATGTGCGTCGATTTGCCCCGGACGGCCTTTCTCGCCATGGACGCGCGGCACTGCGCGGGGACCGAGATGGCGGAGATGATGGCCTACGCCGCCTCCGTCGGCTCCGACCGGGCCCGGCGCAAGGCCGACGCCCGGGGCTTCATCGGCAACGCGACCGACGCCACGGCCCACTACTTCGGCAACCCGAAGGGCCTGGGCACCATGCCCCACGCGCTGATCGGCTACGCCGGCGGCACGGTGCGCGCCGCCGAGATGTTCCGCCAGGCCAACCCCGGCATGCCCATGACCGTGCTGGTCGACTACTTCGGCCGGGAGATCACCGACGCGCTGGCCGTCTGCCGCCGCTTCCCCGACCTCGCCGCGGCGGGCGACCTGTCGGTCCGGCTCGACACCGGCGGCGGGCGTTTCGTCGAGGGCCTCGATCCGCCCGGCAGCTACGCCGTGCTCGAGCGCAACGAGCCCGACGCCATCCGCGGCTACCGTTCCGAGACCGAGCTGCGTTACCTGATCGGCGCCGGCGTTTCGGCGGCCGGCGTCTGGCACATGCGCGAGCAGCTCGACAACGCCGGCTTCGGCACGGTCAAGATCGTCGCCTCCTCGGGCTTCGGGCCGGCCAAGTGCAAGGTCATGGCCGTCGCCAAGGCGCCCATCGACGTGATCGGCACCGGCAGCTACCTGCCGGACCTGTGGTCCGAGACCTACGCGACCGCCGATATCGTCGCCTACGACGGCCGCCCGCGCGTCAAGGTCGGCCGGGAGTTCCTGCTGCGTGGCCAGACGGTCCGGCGGGCCGCCGACACGGCGTGACCGCATCCGGCCCCGGTTCGGGAACCGGACCGGGGCGATGGAATACGCTCTTGTTTGAGGATTGTATGCCTAAGTATACAAATACAACATTTAGTGTTTAGAAACTTCACTAAAGACACCAAATATCGTGTTTGCATAGTAAAGTATACAATTCCTGTCGATACGCCCTCCTTCGTAGGGCGCCTCGGGGGGAGGAGATGTTGGCGGGAACAAAGCAACAAATCCCCTCGTCCCGAAGTGGCGTGAAGCGCCGTATCGAGAGCCTGCCCCGAGCTTGCCGAAGGGGACCGGTCCCGATCCAATCCGACAGGATGCGCCATGGCGCCCGAGGTTCCGGCGTCGCGCCGACGCCCGCCGGTCGGGCGTGCTACGAGACGGCGAAGCCGGCGTAGCCGTCGTCGGCCACGGCGTCGCATGTGTCGCGGTAGACCTTGAGGCCGTTGACGTAGGGCATGAAGACCCGCGCCTTGCCGGGGATGTTGGCGCCGACATACCAGGAGTCGGCTTCCGGAAAGAGGGTCGCGTCGGCCGCCTCGTTGACGTGGCGGACCCACCCGGCCTGGGCCTCGCCGGTCGCCTCGATCCGCGTCGCGCCCCGGTCGCCCATCCAGGCGATGCAGCGGTCGATCCACTCGACGTGCTGCTCGATCGGGCTCACCATGGTGCACAGCACCGAGGGGCTGCCCGGCCCGGTCACGGTGAACAGGTTGGGGAAACCCGCGACGGCGAGGCCCAGGTAGTTCACGGGCCCGCCGGCCCAGACCTCGCGCAGCGGCGCGCCGTCCGCGCCCCGGATGTCGACGGAGGCCAGCGCGCCGGTCATGGCGTTGAAGCCGGTGGCGTAGACGATGGCGTCCACGTCGTAATGGCGGTCGGCGGTCGCCACGCCGGTCTCGTCGATGGCGCGGATCGGCGTCGCGCGCAGATCGACCGGGTGGACGTGGTCCTCGTTGAAGGTCTCGAAATAGTCCGTGTCGGCGCACAGCCGCTTCGTGCCGAAGGGATGGTCCCTGGCGCAGAGCAGCTCGGCGGCGCGGGGGTCGTTCACGCGGTCGCGGATGCGGCGGCGGGAGTAGGCCGCCACCCGGTCGTTGGCCTCGCGGCTCGTGAAGAGGTCGGTGTAGGGATACTGGGTGTAGAACCCGCCCTGCGCCCAGGTCCTGTCGAGCTCCGTCTCGAGCTCCCCGTCGGAGAGGTCCATGATGTCGATGTAGAACTCGGGCGCGACATCGCCGGCGAAGGAATGGCGCGCCTTCTCGCGGTTCTCCGCCCAAGCCGCCTTGTAGGCGCGCTCGGTTCGCGCGTCCATCGGACGGTTTTGGGCCGGCACGCAGTGGTTGGCCGTGCGCTGGAAGACGAAGAGCTGGTCGGCCTGTTCGGCGATCCTCGGGATGGACTGGATGCCCGTCGACCCGGTGCCGATCGCGGCGACCCGCTTGCCGGTGAAGTCGACGCCCCCGTGCGGCCACAGGCCCGTGTGGAAGGAGTCGCCCCGGAAGGCGCCGACGCCGTCGATCGCGGGCCAGTTGGGGATCGAGAGGCAGCCCGTCGCCATGACGAGGAAGCGCGCGGCGACCCGGTCGTCCCGGTCCGTGCCGACGGTCCACAGGCCGGCCGCCCCGTCGAAGGCGGCGGACGTCACCCGCGTGTCGAACCGGAAATGCCGGCGCAGGTCGAGCGCGGTGGCGACATGGGCGATGTACTTCAGGATCTCGGGCTGTTCCGAATAGCGCTCGGGCCAGCGCCAGGCCAGGTCGATCTCCGGCAGGAACGAATAGGAGTAGCTCAGGCTCTCGCTGTCGCAGCGCGCGCCGGGGTAGCGGTTCCAGTACCAGGTTCCGCCCACGTCCCCGCCGGCCTCGAAGCCTTGCGCCGAGAGCCCCCGTTGGCGCAGCAGGTGCGTCATGTAGAGGCCGGAGAACCCCGCGCCGACGACGACCGCGTCCAGTTCCGCCATGGCCACTCCCTCCGGCGCGAAACGGCCCATCATACACGCGCGCCCGGACGACGTCCGGGAGACGTCGCCATTGAACGGGCGTTCCATGGACGGTCCAATTCCGTCCGGACGAGGGAGGACGCCATGGCCCGACCGGTGAACATCCTGTTCCCGATGGCCGACCAGCTCGCGCCGCAGTTCCTGCCCGACTACGGCCACAAGGTGGTCAGGACGCCCAGGCTCGACGAGATCGCCTCGGACAGCGCGATCTTCGACGCCCACTACACCAATTCGCCGATGTGCGTGCCCGCCCGCGCCGGGCTGCTGACCGGCCGCCTGCCGTCCGAGGTGGAATGTTTCGACAGCGGCTGCGACTACCCGTTCTCGACGCCGACCTTCGCGCACTACCTGCGGGCCAACGGCTACGCGACCGCGCTGGCGGGCAAGGCGCACTACATCGGGGCCGACCAGCTCCACGGCCTGGAGAAGCGGCTCACCATGGATATCTGTCCGGCCGACAACTGCTGGTTCGGCGTCTGGGACGATCCGGACCGCCAGCTCCCCTGGTTCCACAACCTGAAGAATGTCGTGACCGCCGGGGTCGCGGCTCGGTCCAGCCAGCAGGACCACGACGACGACACCGCGCACGCCGCCGTGCGCTGGATCTACGACCGCGCGCGGAGTTCCGACGAGCGGCCGCGTTCCTGCTGAAGGTCTCGTTCACGCATCCGCACGACCCCTATGTCACGCCGCGGGACTACTGGGACCGCTACCGGCACGACGACATCGACATGCCGGCGACGCCCTTCATCCCGCCCGAGGAGCGCGACGGCCACGGGCGCTGGCTCCACGGCCACTACGACCGGGGCGAGTTCGAGGTGACCGACGAGGACATCCGCAAGTCGCGCCACGGCTATTACGGCTCGATCGCGCTGGTCGACGATCTCGTCGGCAAGGTGCTGGACGCGCTGGAGGCGGCCCGGCTCGACGACCGTACGATCGTCGTCTTCACCGCCGACCACGGCGACATGCTGGGCGAGCGGGGCTGCTGGTACAAGATGAGCTTCTACGAGCACGCCTGCCGCGTTCCGCTCATGATCTCGATGCCCGGCGAGACGGGCTCGCGGCGGGTGAGCCGGCGCACCTCGCTCATGGACCTGATGCCGACGCTTCTCGACATGGCGCTCGACGGCGGAACGGACCATCTGGTCGAGCGGATCGAGGGACGGAGCCTGATGCCGCTGGTCGCCGGCGACGCCTCGGGCTGGGCCGACGAGACGGCCAGCGAGATCTTCTTCGAGGGCGTCCGGGCGCCGGGCATGCTGATCCGGCGCGGCGCGAGGAAGTACGTCCATTGGGAAGGCGGTCCCTGCACGCTGTTCGACCTCGCCGACGATCCGCACGAGCGTGTCAACCTGGTCGACGACCCCGCCCACGGGGACGAGGTCGCCGCCTTCGAGGCGGAGGTCCGCGCCCGCTGGCCGCTGGAGGCGCTGACCCGGCGCATCCTGCTCAAGCAGCGGCGCAACGCGCTCGTCTTCAAGGCGCTGATGACGGGCGAGGTGACGCCGCTCGACTTTCAGCCGCTCGACGACGCCTCGAAGCGCTACTATCGCGGCTACGGCGACTGGCACGCGGCCGAAGGACGCGACTTCCTGCGCTTCGACCGGTGACCGACGGCGAAACCGCCTCGGTCGCGATCTGGCGGACGCCGGGCGCAAGGATTACCGCGGGATAGTCGCGCCGGAACCGCGGACGGCGGAAGAACCTTGAGGCGGTTTCCCGGCCGACATTCGCATTCACTTCCCGATGGGCATCCGCGCGGCGGCGGTGTTAGGATGGAGACGCGACCGATGGAGGAGGATCGGCCATGAACGTCGATGTCGTGCGCAACGTTCTTTCCGACGAGGTCCTGTCGCGCTTCGATCCCGAGACCGACGAGGCCACGGGCCTGCCCAACGCGTGCTACACCAGCCCCGAATGGCTCAGGGCCGAGAACGAGCGCCTGTTCGCGCGCACCTGGATGCTGGCGGGCTTCTGCCGGGACGCGCCCGGCAAGGGCGACGTGTGCCCCGTCGAGATGGCCGGCATGCCGCTCCTGATCCTGCGCGACAACGAGGGCGAGATCCGGGTCTTCCACAACGTCTGCCGCCATCGCGGCGCGGTCATCGCCGCCGGGAAGTGCTCCGGCCGGAAGGTCCTGACCTGCCCCTACCACGCCTGGACCTACGGCCTCGACGGTTCGTTGCGCTCGCGCCCCCACTTCTTCGGCGGCGACCGGCACGACACCGACCCCGGTCCCGGCGCGCCCGGTCTGGTCCCGGTGCGCCACGCGGTCTGGCACGACCTGATCTTCGTCAACATCTCCGGCGACGAGACGCCGTTCGAGGAGCATTGGGAGCCGTTCGCCCGGCGCACGCGGCAGTACGACTTCTCGGCCCTGCGCCATGCGAAAACCCTCGAGTTCGACGTGAAGGGCAACTGGAAGCTCATCTACGAGAACTTCTACGACGCCTATCACGTGCCCGCCGTGCATCCGCGCCTCAACGAGATGACCCCACTGGCCGAGCGGGTCGGCGCGCGGACCGAGGGACCGTGGTTTCACAACACCAGCCGGATGATCCAGCCCCAGGAGGGCAGGGGCGTCGGCATGCCGTTCTATCCCGGCCTCGACGAACGCGGCCGGACCACCGAATGGTACTTCCACCTTTTCCCCACCGCGGGGATCCAGCTCTGGCCCGACCAGCTCGCGGTCTTCCAGCTCCACGCCATCGAACCCGGACGCACCATCGAGCGCATCCACCTCTACTTCATCGGCGAAGGGGCGACCGAGCCGCAGTACGCGCGCAACCGGCGGAACGTCTACGACATGTGGCGGGATCTCAACACCGAGGATTTCGAGATCGTCGAGAACATGCAGGCCGCCCGCTCGTCGCCCGGCTTCGACGGCGGCGTCCTCTCCCCCTACTGGGACCCGGCCACCCGGCACTTCGCGAAGCTGGTGGCGACGCACATGACGGTCTAGCCGGGCTCGGGACCTTCACGACCGGAAGGTGACGGTCGCGGCGATGCGGACGGCGCCGGGGTGGCGTGCGCCCATCGGTCGTATCGCGTGGCGATGCGGCGGAAGCCCTCGATCCCCGCGACCGTGCGCTACCCCCCCAGGAAAGGCGAGGAGCGGCGCGAGGCGGCGAGCGCCGTTCCCGAGTCGGATTTGTTTAGTTCTCCAAAAACTTCACCACTTGGTCCATGATAGCCTCCATATCTCTAAGGTCGCATTCCCAAACCACAAAAGGTGACCAACCGCTTTCTTTCAAAATATTTACGTTTTTCACATCTCTTTTCATGTTTCTTTCTATTTTTCTTTTCCAATACTCTGTATTCGACTTCGGTATCCTGTTCCCCCGCTTGCAGGCATGTCCATGCCAGAAACAGCCGTGAACGAAGACGATCTTGCGCCGGGACGGAAAGACGATGTCCGGAGCGCCCGGAAGGTCGCGTCGGTTCACGCGGAATCTGAATCCGAGTCGGTGCAGACGCGATCTGAGCAACCTTTCGGGACCGGTGTCGGTCGATTTGACCCGCCGCATGATTTCGGCGCGATTCATGGTTCTTGGGTGAAATCTCCGCTTCGCCTCTCCGCCAACCACAGCAGGCGCTTGGACTGCGTGACGAGGGCATCCCGAAGACCGGGGCTGACCCGCCTCTCGTTTATCGCTTGGGCGAGCTTCGAGATCGTCAAGGCGCGGCGGGCGATCCTGACGTCCGGATGATCCCGGATGGCGGCGAGATCGCGAGAGACGACGGTCGAGCGATAAGATCGCGGGACATTTACTTCGACGGAAGTATCGTTGGGCTCTTTCTCGTTCAACACCGCGCCGAATTGAGAACCCTCGATCGCGTTCTGGAACACCGTGCATTCCAATGCGTCGAGAACTTCCTTGGCGCGTCTGCACTCACCAGGCAATTTATCCTTCGCGGAAACATTCTGGAAACGCGGCAACGGCCATACTTCTATGTCTTTGACTTCATATGGGTCCAGAACGGACATGGCGACGGCATCGGTTCTCTGGTTTGTAAGGTGTTTTCGGATTCGCGTACCGATCTTCTCGTTTGTCTGGCCGACATAGATCGGCTCCCCGTCGTAATCGTAAAACGCATAGACGCCGAACTTGTGCGATCCGATTTTTCTGCCCTGAAACTCGGTGTCCAGAAATTCTTTCAGCCCGTCGCGGAGGCTCTTCGTGTCGAAGGAGAGTCCCGCTCTGACCATCGTCACCGTCCCATTCCGCACAGGAACGGTTCGAACAGGTGGTCGCGGAGAAACCGAACGACCGGCACGACGACGCCATCGCCCGTTAGGTGCAGGGCTTCGTTCAGCCCCTCGGGCAGGATGTAGCTTTCGTCCAATCCCATGAGACGCGCGGATTCCCTCCCCGACAGGAGCCGCGTCCTTGTCGCGGCGCCGTCGATCTTGACGATCGTTTGCCGGCTCGATCCGCCCGCGGGCGTGCGCAGGCATCCGGCTATCCCATCGAATCGGGCTTCCGCGCGCTGAATCTTCCCGCCGCCCCGGTCCTTTCGCGTTCTCCTGTAGATTGTTCCATAAACGGGCTTCATCGCGTTTCTCGCGTTTTCGAGCTTTCCAAGGTTCGTTTCCGACATCATGGCGATGAGGCGCAGGGTCTGGGCGGGGGAATGCCACTCGACGCCGGTTTCGTCATCGTCGTCGAGGATCGAGGCCAGATCCCGGTTGGAGCCGACGACGGAGGGCAGTCTTGGCCAGAACCATCGGTCCTTCGTCGCCTCGTCCCATCCCGCGTGAGCCGTTGCAAGAGACTTCGATACCCACTGAGAAATCGGGACGTCTTCGAGAGCGATATCCGAAATGTCCGCTCGATTATCGACGCCTACGATGAAGATGCGCGGCCTCGACTGTGGAACAAAATGCACCGCGTCGATCGTCATGGCGCTGGTCTTGTATGAAAGTTCCTGAAGCGAGTTGACTATGTTCAGAAAGTCCGTGCCGTTTTGTGAGTTTATCGTACCAATCACGTTTTCTATTACTACAATACGTGGTTTTTGTCCAGCATTGTTCATCGCCTGTACAATGTCATGGAACTTCCAATAGAGACCGCTTCTCCCGCCGGACAAGCCGATCTTCTTTCCTGCATCGGACAGGTCTTGACACGGGAACGACGCCCATGCCAAGTCGACTCTGCGCAACAGGAGATCGTCAACTTCAAGTGACGAAATGTCACGGCATTCTACGTTGGTCGCTCCCCAGTTCGCCTCATAGACGGCTGTTTTCCTGGGGTCTATGTCGTTCGCCAAGAGGCATGCCCATTCGTCGCCAAGACCGGCGCGGGCCATCCCTCCACCGCAGAAAAACTCATGGAACGTAAAGCGCTTCGCCAAACCGGGCGAATCGTTCCGCTTCTGGGCCGTGCCTGCTTCGTATCCGTCGAACCGTAGCATCTCGATCGAGACCGATATTTCGCCTCAATGTTCCTGCGACGTTCCATCGCACGGTTCAAGACTACCAATGATGGGGCAGATCTCTCAAGGGAGAACGCAACATCTTGTGTGTAAGGTAGGTTACTCCGCCGCTTCGCCGTGGCCGCGGCCCTCCCGCCTGCGACGCTTGCGCCTCTCGCCGCCGGCCTCGTTTCCGTCCCGCGCGGGCTTCGGCCCGGGCAGGGCGACCGCCGCGGCGAGGTGGGGGTAGGGCGCGGTCTTGTGGGGGATGGCCATGGCGTCGACGAAGTGCTCCTGGAACCGGGGCTCCACCGCCGTCTCGATCTTCTCGATCCGGCGCACCCGATCCTCCAGTTCCCTGCGCAGTCCGCCGTTGAGCAAGGCGATGCGCGCGCCGTCGCCGGCGGCGTTGCCGGCCGAGCCGACCTTCGTCGGGTCGCAGTCCGGGATCATGCCCAGGACCATGGCGCGCTTCGTGTCGATGTGGCTGCCGAAGGCCCCGGCGAGCGCGATCCGGTCGACCGTCTCGACGCCCATGCGGTCCATCAGGAGCCGGGCGCCGGCATAGAGCGCGCCCTTGGCGAGCTGGATCTGGCGCACGTCGTTCTGGGTCACGACGATCCGCGGCGAGCCGTCGCGCAGCACGTAGGCGAAGGTCCTCTCCTCCCGGACCACGCGCCCGGTCCGCTCCGCCATGCCGCCGTCGATCGCGCCGTCCGCCGTGAGCAGGCCCGTGAGATACATTTCGGCCAGCGCCTCGATGACGCCGGAGCCGCAGACGCCCGTGGGCTCCGCGTCGAATCCCTCCTCGTTCGACCAGCGGTCGTCGCCGATCACCTTGAAGCGGGGCTCCAGCGTGTCGGGGTCGATCCTCACGCGCTCGATCGCGCCGGGCGCGGCGCGCTGGCCCGCGCTGATCTGGGCGCCCTCGAAAGCCGGACCCGTGGGCGAGGACGCCGCCAGGAGCCGGTCCTTGTTCCCCAGGACGATCTCGGCGTTCGTCCCGACGTCGACGATCAGCGTCATCTCGTCGTTCCTGTAGGGCATCTCGGACAGGACGACGCCCGCCGCGTCGGCGCCCACGTGGCCCGCGATGCAGGGCAGCACATAGATACGCGCACCCGGATTGAGCTGGAGGTCGATGTCGGAGGCCAGCATGACGGTCGCGTCGTCGGTCGCCAGCGCGAAGGGCGCGAAGCCGAGCGGCGCGGGATCGAGGCCCAGCACCAGATGATGCATCACCGGGTTGCCGACGATCGCGACCTCCATGATGTCGTCGAGCGCGACGCCGGCCTCCCCGGCCGTCTCCCGGGCGAGCGCGTTGAGCGCCTCGCGCACGGCCCCGGTCATGGCGTCCGCGCCGCCCTCGTTCATCATGGCGTAGCTGACGCGGCTCATCAGGTCTTCGCCGAAACGGATCTGCGGGTTCATCCGCCCGGCGGACGCCAGCACCTCGCCGGTCGACAGGTCGCAAAGGTGCATGGCGATCGTCGTCGAGCCGACGTCGACCGCCAAGCCGTGGACCTTGTCGTGGAAACCCGGGCGGATGTCGATCAGCCGCTTGCCCCTGCGCACCATGACGGTGGCCTTGTAGCCCCCGACCTCCAGCGTCTTGTGGAGTTTCCTGAGCACATGCGCGTCGACGCCCGCCACCGTGACGCCCCACGCTTCCCGGAGCGCCTTTTCCAGGCGGCGCAGATGGGACGCCGGATCGCGCATGTCGGGCTCCGGGATCTCGACATACATGGGCCTCACGACCGGATCGACCTCCACCGCGCGGGCGTCGGCCCGCTTGCGCACGATCTGGCGATGGACCTGGCTCTCCTCGGGCACGTCGACGACGAGGTCGCCGCCGATCCGCGCCTGGCACGACAACCGCCGGTTCTCCTTCAGGAGGCCGCCGTCGCGCTGGCGCAGCTCGGCGCCGGTCAACGGCGTCAGGTGATCGTTCGACGATGCGATCCCGTGCTTGGCGAACGCGCCTTCGCCGATGCGGACCTGGCAGCGCGTGCAGATGCCGCGGCCCCCGCAGACGGAGTCGAGGTCGACGCCCAGTTCCCGCGCGGCCTGCAAGAGCTGCGCGCCGCGGCCGAACCGGCCTCGCCGGCCCGAAGGGGTGAAGACGACGAGCGGATCGTCAGGCACGGCGCCTCCGCCCCTCGCGGCGCCGGGCGCGCGCCTCGGCGATCGAATCGCCGCCCGAGCCCTGGCCGGAGTTGAGCGCGATCCAGGCCCGGCAGTTCCTGTCCACGCCCATCATCACGTCCGACGCCCGGATCGCGGTCATGATCTCGGCCTCCAGCGGATTGGTGATGGCCGAGGTCATGCCGCTGGCCGCCGCCATCGCCAGGAAGGCCGCGTTGAGCGCGGGACGGGCGGGCAGGCCGAAGGAAATGTTCGACGCGCCGCAGGTCGTGTTGACCTTCAGCTCCTCGCGCAGGCGGCGCACGATCCTGAAGCAGGTGCGGCCGGCCCCGCCGATGGCGCCGATCGGCATGACGAGGGGATCGACCACCACGTCCTCGGTCGGGATGCCGTGGTCCCGGGCGCGCTCGACGATCTTCCTGGCGACGGCGAAGCGCACGTCGGGGTCCTCGGAGATGCCGGTCTCGTCGTTGGAGATCGCGACCACGGCGGCGTTGTACCTGGCGACCAGCGGCAGGACGGCCTCCAGACGCTCTTCCTCGCCGGTGACCGAATTCACCAGCGGCTTGCCGACATAGGCCTCGAGCCCCTTCTCCAGCGCGGCCACGATGGAGCTGTCGATCGACAGCGGCGCGTCGGTCAGCGACTGCACGAGCTTGATGCAGTCGTGAAGCATCTGCGGCTCGTCGGCGAGTGGCACGCCGGCGTTGACGTCCAGCATGTGGGCGCCGGCCCGGACCTGCGCGAGGGTGTCCGATTCCACGCGGCTGTAGTCGCCCCCCGCCATCTCGGCGGCGAGCTTCTTGCGGCCCGTGGGGTTGATGCGCTCGCCGATCACGGTGAACGGGCGGTCGAAACCGATGGTGACGGTCTTGGTCGCCGAACTGATGACGGTCTCGGTCATGCCTGGGCTCTGTACCTCTGTCGCATGTGGTCGGGGATCACGGGGCGGACGGCGTGCGGCGCTCGGCCCTTCAACACGCCGGACCGTTCGATGATTTCGGCGACGCTCTCCTCCTGACGATACGCCATCAGGTGGATGCCGGAAACGCCCGCGATTTCGCGGAGTTGCTGGATCAGCTCGATGCAGAGCCTCTTGCCTTCGGTCCTCGGCTTCTCCGCTCCTTCCAGGCGGCGGATCGCGCCATCGGGAATGTGGACGCCGGGGACGTTGGAGCGGATCCACCGCGCCGAACGCGCCGAGGCCAGCGGACCGACCCCCACCAGGATGAAGCATCTCTCGTGGAGACCCATGTCGCGCACGCGGGCCATGTAGCGCTCCAGCAGCGCGATGTCGTAGCAATACTGGGTCTGCGCGAACTGGGCGCCCGCCGCGATCTTCTTGGCGAGCCTCAGCGGGCGGAAATCGCGGGGCGGCGCGAACGGATTGGCCGCCGCGCCGAGGAACAGCTCCGGCGCCTTGTCGAGCTTGCGGCCGGAGGCGAATTCGCTCTTGTCGCGCATGGCGCGGATGATCTGGAGCGAGCCCATGCAGTCCAGGTCGAAAACCGGCTTCGCCTCGGGCTGGTCGCCGCACCGTACGCCATCGCCCGTGAGGCACAGGACGTTCGCCACGCCCATGGCGGCCGCGCCCAGCACGTCGCCCTGGATGGCGATGCGGTTGCGGTCGCGCGCCGAGATCTGCAGCACCGGGGCGTAGCCGACGCGGGTCAGCAGCGCGCAGACGCCGACGCTCGACATGTGGCAGTTGGCGCCCGAGCCGTCAGTCGCGTTGATGGCGTCGACCCAGCCGTCGAAGATCGCCGCGCGCTCGAAGACATCCATGGGATCGGCGGAATCGGGCGGCGAGAGTTCCGCCGTCACGGCGAACTCGCCGGCGCGCAGGACGCGCTCCAGACGGCCGCGAGAGGTGTGGCCGGGACGCGGCTCGAGAGGAGACCCCGGGTCGATCGGACCCGGATCGATCATCTCCGGGAACGCCGGACCTTCGTTCAGCGGGCCGGTCGGCTGCTCCACGCCCGCGCGGCCGTCGCCGGTCATGCCGCCGGCGTCCCCATGTCGTCGCGCGCGCTCGCGGCGGGCTCGGGGTAGGTTCCGTCCTTCTTCCGGCGCATCAGGCGCAGCCAGGAGGAGCTTCCCTCCATGCGATGGTCGACCGGGGCCTGCACATCGAGCAGCTTGCCGTTGCCCATGGTCTGTCCGCCCCGCCAGGCCTCCACCCAGACGCACGGCATGTCCGGCTCCACTTCGCAGGTTCCGTCCTCGCGCACGCCGCCGCAGGGGCCGTTGCGCAGGTTCTTCGGGCAGTTCATCGGACACGACATGCCGGTGGACGACAGCGCGCACTGGCCGCACATCCGGCAATCGAACAGGACGGACTTGACGCCCCGCTCGACGGCCGCGACCGGCGCCTCGAGGCGCTCGTAGCCGATCGTCCTCGCGAGCGGCTCGACCGCCATGATGACGCCCTCGAAGGTGTCGTAGAGCTTCATGAGTCCGCGCGCGTGGCGAACCGACCACACTCTGATCGCGCGCATGGCGCCAGGCTCCGATGCGGACGC
Organism: uncultured Alphaproteobacteria bacterium; assembly: GCA_958295695.1. GTDB lineage: Bacteria > Pseudomonadota > Alphaproteobacteria > SP197 > SP197 > SP197. Next base: position 1,570,035 of record OY282363.1, read on the forward strand.
GGCCTCAGCCGCGCAGGTTGTAGTCCGTCAGGGTCCGGGCGATGGCCTTCTCGCCACGCGGCGCCATCAGGTGCGCGCCGTTGACCCCTTTGATCTCCTTGAACTGCTCGACCAGCTCGGCGCAGACCCTGCGTCCTTCGGCCTTCTCGTCGTCGGCGCCCTCGACGCGCTCGATGACGTGTTCGGGCACGTGCACGCCGAACAGGTTCTCGTTCATCCAGCGCGCGGACCGGGCGGACACGATCGGACCGACGCCGACGATGAAGTAGGCCTTCTCGGTGACGCCGCGGTCGTCGAGCGCGGCCATGTAGCGTTTCAGGACGTCGATGTCGTAGGCGAACTGGGTCTGGAAGAAGTCCGCGCCCGCGGCGATCTTGCCTTCGAGCGTCGTCGGTCTGAAGCCGGCCTCGGGATCGCGCGGCGCGTCCGCGCCGCCGATCAGGAGGCCGGGCGCGGGGTCGATCCTGCGTTCCGACGGGGCGGGAAAGGTTCCGGTGTCGCGCATGTGCCGGGCCATCGCCATGAGACCGCGGCTGTCGGTGTCCTCGACCGGCTTGGCGTCGGGCTGGTCGCCGTTGGCGACGTTGTCTCCGTGCAGGCACAGGATCGAGGGAATGCCGAGGGCCGGCGCGCCGATCATCTCGCCCTGGATGGCGAGCCGGTTGCGGTCGCGCACCGTGAACTGCAGCACGGGCTCGATGCCGTTGCGGGCCATGATCGCGCCGGTCGCGAGCGCCGACATGTGGGCCCGGGCGCCCGCGCCGTCGGTCACGTTGACCGCGTCGACGAGGCCCTCGAGGCAGCCGACCCTGTCCATGACCGAGGCTTCGTCGGCACCGTCCGGCGGCGTCGTCTCGGCGGTGATGACGAACGCGCCAGCGGCCAGCCTGGCCTCGAGATTGCCTTTCGATTTCATGGCCCGTTCCCGCTTCGAGCGTCCGGCTTCAGGCCGCCGGCGCGGATGTAGCCCGCCAGCACCTCGTCGGTGAACTCGGCGTCGAGCCTGGCGGCGAGCGCCTCGGCCTCGGCCTCGAGATCGTCGCCGCACGCGACCGGTTCGCCGCGGCGCCAGTGCTCCAGGTAGGAGTCGGTGTCGCGCAGCCTGGCGTGCATGGCGGACTGGTCGATCGCCTTCTCGAAGCGCTCGGGCAGGACGCGCTTGGCGGTCCTGCGTCCGGCCTTGGCGATGACCTGCGCGGGAATGTCGCGCCAGTGGACGATCGTGAGCGAAGCCATCAATGCGCTCCGGCGGCGGCGGATTGGGCCCTGGCGAGAAGGGGCTCGAGGCCGCCGTAGCCGGTGAAACGGAATTCGAATTCGAGGCCCAGGCGTTCGGCCGCGGCGCGCGCCCTGGCCTCGGTCTCCCCGTCGCGGGTCTGGGCCAGATAGACAAGCCTCTTGTAGTTGCCGAAGTACATGGGTTCGAGCTCCGGGTGCCTGTCGATCCCCAGCCCCTTCAGGATCAGGGTCTCGAAGTGCCTGACGAGGTAGTCGGTGAGATAGAACGTGCCGGGTTCCGCGTCGTGGAGCGCGAGGAACTCCCGTTCGCCCGCGAAGAACTGGTAGCAGTGGTCCCCGTCGATCCGCTCGACGCCTTCCTCGTCCAGGACGGCGTCGAGCGCGCCGCCCGTGCCGCAGTCGCCATAGGCGACGAAGATATGCTCGAACGCGCCGCGGGCCGCGCGGATCTTCTCCCGGACGCCCGCGGGAATGCGTCGCGGCGTGTTGTGCCAGTCGGCGGGGAGGCACTGGACCTCGATGGCGTCCCACCCGTTGGCGCGGACGAGCGCCACGATCTCCCGGGCCAGCGCTCCGCAGGCGATCACGAGGCTGCGGCCGGCCACGCCTGTCGCTCAGGCGGCCGAGGCGGCCTGGCGGCGTTCGGCGACCATGGTCTTGGCGGTCTCGACGGCCATGGCCGCGTCGCGGCAGTATGCGTCCGCCCCGACGCTTTCGGCGAACGCCTCGTTGAGCGGAGCGCCGCCGACGAGCACCATGTAGTCCTCGCGCAGCCCCCGCTCCTTGAGCGTGTCGATCACCACCTTCATGTAGGGCATGGTCGTCGTCAGGAGCGCCGACATGCCCAGGAAGTCCGGTTTGTGCTCGTCGAGCGCGTCGAGATAGGAATCGGCGTCGTTGTTGATGCCGAGGTCGAACACGTCGAAGCCCGCGCCCTCGAGCATCATGCCGACGAGGTTCTTGCCGATGTCGTGGATGTCGCCCTTCACGGTGCCGATCACCATGGAGCCCATCTTGGGCGCGCCCGTCTCGGCGAGCAGCGGCCGGAGGATGCCCATGCCGGCCTTCATGGAGTTGGCGGCGAGCAGCACCTCCGGCACGAAGAGGATGCCGTCGCGGAAGTCGATGCCCACGATCCGCATGCCCTCGACCAACGCCTCGGTCAGGACCTTGTAGGGCGCCCAGCCGCGCCCCAGCAGGATGTTGACGCCCTCGACGATCTCGTCGGCAAGGCCGTCGTAGAGGTCCTCGTGCATCTGCTGGACGAGTTCGTCGTCATCCAGCGTGCTGAGATCGAGATCGTCCTCTTCCTCGGTCATCGGCCAAACTCCCGCGCGGTTCCGCCGTCGTGTCCGGGAGGCACACGTAGGCCCGTCATGGCGCCGTGGCTAGAATGTTCACGACACCGCCTGTTGCGATTACGACAAGACTGGACCGGTTCCGGCGCGATTCGGACCGGACCGGCGCCCATGCGGCAACGGTGTCCCGGCGCCTCGCGGAAGGACCGTCTCCGTCATGCCGGGAGGTTTGACTTGGACAGTCCCGATCCCTCACATAGCCACTGGATCTTCGGGAGCGGCGGCCATGGCGGCGGCACGGCAGAGGCGGGGCGGGCGCGCGGCGCGGCGCAAGGAGCGCGTCGGCGCGCCGATCGTCCAGAAGCGCTACATCACCCGCCGGATCCCGCTCTACGAGCTGCTCGACGAGGCCGGCCTCGAGCTGATCCACGACACCTCGATGCAGATCCTGGAGGAGATCGGCATCGACTTCCGAGACGAGGCCGCCCTGGCCCACTGGAGGGGAGCGGGCGCCGACGTCCGGGGCGAGCGGGTCCATATCCCGCGCGGCATGATCGAGGAGAAGCTCGCGCTCGTGCCCGAGCGGTACACCCAAGTCGCGCGCAACCCCGAGCGCAGCGTGGCGATCGGCGGCGACAACACCGTCTTCGCTCCGACCTTCGGCTCACCCTTCGTGCGCGACCTGGAGGGCCGGCGGCGCTACGCCACCCTCGAGGACCTGCGGAACTTCATCAAGCTCGCCTACATGACGCCGGAGCTGCATCACGACGGCGGCGTCATCTGCGAACCCGTGGACGTGCCGGCGCCCAAGCGGCATCTCGACATCGTCTACAGCCACATGGCGTATTCCGACAAACCGTTCATGGGCGTGCAGTCCGCGCCCGAGCGCGCGCTCGATTCCTGCAGGATGTGCGCGATCCTGTTCGGCGAGGACTTCATCGCCCGGAACACGGTGATGACCTCGGTCGTGAACTGCAACTCGCCGCTGGTCTGGGACGCCTCGATGCTGGGCGCGCTGCGCCACTACGCCGAACACAACCAGGCCGTGCTCATCACGCCGTTCATCATGGCGGGCGCCATGGCGCCGGTCGCGACGGCCGGCGCCATAGCCCAGCTCAACGCCGAGGTGACCGCCGGGCTGGCCTATTCCCAACTCGTCAGGCCCGGCGCGCCGATGGTCTACGGCAGCTTCCTCGCCACGGTCTCCATGCAGTCGGGCGCGCCGATGATGGGAACGCCCGAAACGCTCCAGATGATCTACGCCGTGGGCCAGCTCGCGCGGAAGTACAAGGTGCCGCTGCGGTCCGGCGGCATGCTGAACGGCGCCAAGGTCGCCGACGCCCAGGCCGCCTTCGAATCCATGCAGACCATGACCGCCACGCTGCTCGCGGGGACCCACTTCGTGCTCCATGCGGCGGGCTGGCTCGAGGCGGGGCTCAGCGCCGGCTACGGCAAGTTCGTCATGGACGCCGAGCAGATCGCCATGCTGCAGAGCTTCTGCGAGCCGCTCGATTTGTCCGAGAACGGACTGGGCATGGAGGCGATCCGCGAGGTCGGCCCGGGCAGCCACTTCCTCGGCTGCGCCCATACCCAGCGGAACTACCTCGAGGGCTTCTTCATGCCCGACGTGGCCGACAACAACAGCTTCGAGCAGTGGGAGGCCGAGGGCGCCAAGACCCATGAGCAGCGCGCCGTCGAGAAGGCCCGGCGCCTGCTGGCGCGGTACGAGCCGCCGCCCCTCGACGAGGCCAAGGACGAGGAGCTCCGGGCCTTCATGGCCGAACGCAAGGCCGTCCTGCCCGACATCGCGAGCTGAGGAGGGGGCCGTGCCCTTCGCCACGGACACGACCGCGGACGTCGACCGCCCGGATCCCCCGCGCCCGGAGAACTACGCGCGCGGCCTTGTCCTGGTCGCGGCGGCGGGCATGTTCTGGAGCCTGGGCGGGCTCTTCTTCCGCATGATCGAGGCGGCCGAGGTCTGGCAGATCGTCGCCTGGCGCACCTTCTTTCTGGCGGCCTCCATGGCGGTCCTGCTCGGCTGGCGCTACGGTGCCGAAACGGTCTCGACCTTCCGCAAGATGGGTTTGTGGGGGCTGGTCGCGGCCGTCGCGATGGCGGCGGCCAACACGCTCTTCATGTGGTCGCTGGAGCACACCTACGTCGCCAACACGGTGCTGATGCTGGCCGCCGCGCCCGTGCTGTCCGCGGTCCTCGGCCGGATCCTGCTCCGGGAATCGATCCGCCCGGCCACGGCGGTCGCCATGGCCGGCGTCGCCGTCGGCGTCGCGGTCATGGTGTCCGGCGGCCTCGGCACCGACCGCTGGATCGGCGACGTCCTGGCCGTCGTTATGGTCATCGCCTTCGCCGTCATCGTGGTCGCCGTGCGCGCGGGCCGGGACGTGGAGATGCTGCCCTGCATCGTCCTGGGCGGCTCCATCGCCTGCGTCTTCGCCACCGCCATGGCGCTCGTCGAGGGCCACGGCCTCGGCGTCGCCGGCGACGACCTCTTCTGGTGCGCCATGATGGGCGCGGTCCAGATGACCTGCGGGATGGCGCTCTTCGTCGCGGGCGCCAAGCACGTGCCCGCGGGCGAGCTCGCGCTGCTCTCGCTCACCGAGGTGATCTTCGGCCCCGTCTGGGTCTGGGCCCTGCTCGACGAGATTCCCGTCGAGGCGACCTTCTGGGGCGGCGGCATCGTCTTCGCCGCCATCGCGTTCAACGCCGTCACCGGCATACGCCGGAAACACCCGCCGCCGCGGGTCTGAACGTCCGGGCCCGCGGGGCGTTGCCGCGAGCGGCGAGCAAGCCATGGCGTTTCCGTCTTCGACGGAAGCGCTATAGTCCGACGCGGCGTCGCGTCCGCGCAGTCCGCTTTCGGAGGAAGTCATGGGATTCGTCACCGACGTCGTCCTGCCGCTCGCGCTCGCTTTCATCATGTTCGCGCTCGGGCTCGGCCTCACCATCGACGATTTCGCTCGCGTGGCGCGGCGTCCGCGCGATTTCGCCGTGGGCGCCGCGTCCCAGATCGTCCTGCTGCCGGCGGTCGCCTTCGTTCTCGCCAGCGTTTGGCCGATGGCGCCGGAGCTCGCCCTCGGCCTGATGATCATCGCCGCGGCTCCGGGCGGCGTGACCTCCAACATCCTGACGGCGTTCGCGCGCGGCGATGTCGCGTTGTCGATCTCCCTGACTGCGGCGATCAGCCTGGTGAGCGTGATCACCATTCCGCTCGTCGTCGTGTTCGCCCATGGCCGGTTCGTCGGGGAGCCGGTCGGGCGGGACGTCTCCGTGGCCGGCGCGGCGGTCGGCGTCTTCCTGATCGTCGCCGTCCCGGTCCTGATCGGCCTTCTGGTCCGCCGCTTCGCCCAGAGCTTCGCGCTCCGGGTCGAACCCGCGGCCCGCGCCGTGTCCGCGGCGCTCTTCGTCCTCGTGCTCGCCGGCGCGATCTATCAGGAGCGCGACAACATCGTCGCGTACTTCGCCCAAGCCGGGCTGGTCACCCTCGTCCTGAACGTGTCGATGATGGCGATCGCCTACGTCCTGGCCAGGACGTTCGCCACCGGCCCGCGCCAGCGGACCGCGATCGCGATCGAATGCGGGCTGCAGAACGGGACGCTCGCCATCGCGGTCGCCGTGCTCTTGTTTGGCGGCGGCCTCGCGATCGTGCCCGCGGCGACCTACAGCCTGATCATGTTCGCCACCGCGCTGGTCTACATCGTGGTGCTGCGGCGCGGGACGGCGTAGAGCGGACCGAGGACGACGCCCGGGCTTGCCTCGGGTCCGCCGGGTCCGCGATGCTGGCGCCGGGCCTGGAAGCGGAGGTCGCCATGGTCAAGGCCGTCGGCGAATACATGAGAGGGGCGAGCGAGATCCCGCATCACCGCACGCTGGTCTTCGTCGGCGCCCAGACGCCCGACGACGCGACGGCGGACGCCGAAGGCCAGTGCCGATCGGTCTGGGCCAAGGTCGAAGCCGCGCTGTCGGAGAAAAATCTCGGCCTGCGTCACATCGTCGCCATCGAGACCGACATCGCCGACCGCGCGCGTCTGGCCGCCGCCCTGGCCGAGCAGAAGCGCCATGTGCGCCACCACGTCGCCCAGACGACGCGCGTCGTCGGGCTCGCCGATCCGGACTGGCTGGTCCAGGTCTCCGTCGTCGCGGCGGTGACCCGTTAGAGCGGGTCGGCGGCCGTCGGCGCGGACCGGGCCGGAACGCCGGTCACGGCGCCGGGAAGCCCGGATAGAGCGCGCCGTGGCCGCCGTCGAAATTCCCCATGCCCGGCCGGGTGAGGCATTCCTCCCGCGGGCTCGCGCCGTCGTCGATGTAGATCGCCTTCGACGGCTCGCCCTCGTACCAGCGGATGTTGAAGGCCGCGAGCCAGGGGAAGAAGATCGCCTCGGCGTAGTCGGGAAGGTTGTCGCGGATCCACCACGCCAAGGGGCGCGGATCGCCGGTCTTCTCGTAGCGTGGCAGGAACCAGGGGATCACGAGCGAGACCGTACCGCCGCAATGGCCCCCGTCGTCGCGCCGGTCCCAGATGTGGCGCGAGGCGCTGTAGACGTTGTCCGAGCAGTAGTAGGCGCCGTCGGTGACGCCCCGGGCCGCGAGCTCGTTGTGCCGGTCGTGGCAGAACCGGTTGAGCGTGGGCGAACGGTAGGCGCTGCGGATCGTCACGTGGCCGAAAGCCGATCTCAGCGGTTCGAGCAGCCGCCGCGCGATCTGCCTGCCGACATGAACCGCGAGGTCGGGGTCCTCCGGGATGTTCCGCATGCCGTGGAAGTTCGCCACCTCGCTGTAGAGCATCTCCCGCATGAAGAAGTGCTCGGAAAGCCGCGTGCGGCCGAATTCCGTGAGATCCGCGACCGACCGGATGGCGCTCATCGCCGAGCCTCCCTGGGCGAACGGGCGCAGCATATCACCCGGCGTTCCGGCGACGACAACCGGCCGTCCGGCGGGAACGGAACATTTTGTTGCCATTACGGCATGGACTCGACCTCGGCCCTTGGCCCAAGGTGACGGCGGGAGAGACCGAGCGACAGAGCCGCGCAAGCGGCCGGGCGACGGGACACACAGGGCGGGCGGAGAGACGGGGGCATGGTCGTCTTTATCCTCAAGCGTCTGGCGATGATGGCCGTGACGATGTTCGTCGCGTCGTTCATCGTCTTCGCGCTGATGGAGTTCACGCCGGGGAACGTGGCGAGCAAGACGCTCGGCCCCTACGCGACCAAGGAACAGAAGGACATTCTCTTCGAGAAGCTGCAACTCGACGATCCGCTGATCACGCGCTACGTCCGCTGGGTCGGGGTGCTCACCGGCGTGACGAAGGACCCGCTGCAGGATCCCGAACTGGGCCTCGGCTTCGAGGATCCGCGCGGCGACCGGTATTTCGGCAATTTCGGCTGGTCGCTGAAGTACCGAGGTCCCGTGAACGACACGCTCTGGCGCAGGCTCGAGAACACGTTGATCCTCGCCGGCATCGCGTTCGCCATCATCGTTCCCCTGTCCCTGGTCTTCGGCGTCCTTTCGGGCATGCGGGAAGGCAGCATGCTCGACCGGGGCCTGTCCTACACGAGCATCACCCTGACCTCGATCCCCGAGTTCGCGTCGGCCGTGTTCCTGACGGCGGTCTTCGTCCTCCTGCTGGGCTGGCTGCCGGGAACGGCCAACATGCAGAACTTCGAGGAGTGGTCGTGGGCCTCGCAGATGGTCCTGCCCGTCGCGGTGCTGGTGCTCTACGACTTCGGCTATGTCGCCAGGATGGTGCGGGGGTCGATGGTCGAGGTCATGACCCGGCCCTACATCCGGACCGCGATCCTCAAGGGCATTCCCTACCGGCAGGTGATCCTGAAACACGCGCTGCGCAACGCCCTGATCGCGCCGTTCACGGTCATCCTGCTCCAGATCCCCTTCCTCATCACGGGCGTCGTCGTGACCGAGATCGCTTTCGGCTACCCCGGTTTCGGCAAGATGCTGCTCGAATCGGCGTTGTTCGGCGACATCACGACCGTGGAAGCGGCGACGCTGATCGCCGTCTTCATCGCGGTGTCGACCCAGCTCATCGGCGATGTCGGGTACATGTACATCAACCCGCGCATCCGGTTCACCTGAGGGGGGCCGGTATGACCGACGAAGCACGGGAATCGGCCACCCGGATCGACGCCGACGCGCCCAAGAGCGCCGAACAGCCGGATCGGGCCGGCTTCGCCAAGCTCCTCTACAACCTGGGCCTTCTGAGAGAGTCCTGGGCCGCCCTGATCGGCGTAGCGATCGTCGGCTTCTGGGTGCTCGTCGCCATCTTCGCCGACGCCGTAACCGTGTTCGGTCCGCTTGAGCAGGACCAATTCGCTTTCTTCAAGCAACCGTTTCAGGGCGAGCACTGGCTGGGAACCGACCAGCTCGGCCGCGACCTCTGGTCGAGGCTGGCCTACGGCGCGCGCAACACGCTGATCGTCGCGCCGACGGCCATGGTCTGCGCCTACTTCCTGGGCATCTCGATGGGCATGCTGGCAGGCTACTACGGCGGTTGGATCGATCAACTTATCAGCCGCATCAGCGACATCATCCTCAGTTTCCCGCTGATCATTCTCTTCATCATCATCATCTCGGTGTTCGGCGCGTCGGCCCTCAACATCATCGTCGCGGTGACGCTGGCGGCCTCTCCGGGAATAGGCCGGATCGTCCGGGGCCTGACGCTCGACCTGCGCAACCTGGAGTACGTCTCGGCGGCGCAGATCCGCGGCGAGAGGAGCCTCTACATCATGGCGGTCGAGCTCCTGCCCAACGCGCGGGGTCCGCTGATCGTCGATGCCTGCCTGCGCATGGGCTACACCGTGATCACCATCGGCATCCTCGGGTTCCTCGGCCTCGGCCTGCCGCCGCCCGAGCCGGACTGGGGCGGCATGGTCGCCGAGGCGCGGGTCGGCGTGACCGTGCCGAACTTGGCTTATCTGGCGATCGTCCCGTCGATCGCGGTGTCCAGCCTCGTGATCGGCTTCAACCTGCTGGCCGACGGCCTGCGCGAAATCTCGACGAGGGACTGACGCGATGACCGACCGGGCGAACGACGACATCGTCCTCGAGATCGAGAATATCGGTATCTCGTATTTCACCCGCATCGGCGAGATCCCGGCGGTGCCGGACTTCTCGCTCAGGCTGAAACGGGGCGAGAGCTACGGGCTGGTGGGCGAATCCGGCTGCGGCAAGACCACCGTCGCCATGGCGATCATGAACTACCTGGGGCGCAACGGCGGCGTCGTGAAGGGCTCGATCAGGTTCGAGGGCCGCGACATGGCGGCCATGTCGGGCGAGGAGCTGCGCGACATCCGCGGCTCCAAGATCGCCATGGTCTATCAGGAGCCGATGAGCGCGCTGAATCCCAGCCTCACCGTCGGCACGCAGCTCAAGGAGGTGCTCGTCGTCCACGAGAGCGTCTCCGACCGGGAGGCGCGCGACCGCTGCGTCCGGATGCTGCGGGACGTGAACATGCCCGATCCCGACAAGGTCATGGGGCGCTACCCGCACCAGATCTCGGGCGGCCAGCAGCAGCGCGTCGTGATCGCCATGGCGATGCTCTCGAACCCGTCCCTGCTCCTGCTCGACGAGCCCACCACCGCGCTCGACGTGACGGTGGAGGCGACCGTGATCGACCTGATCGCCCGGCTCCGCGAGAAGTTCGACACGACCCTGCTCTACATCAGCCACAACCTGGGGCTGATCGTGAAGGTCTGCGACCGGGTGGGCGTGATGTACTCGGGTTCGATGGTGGAAGAGGGCACGATCGAGGAGCTTTTCAAGAAGACGCGCCACCCTTACACCTTCGGCCTGTTCGACTGCATCCCGACCTTGGGCGCGGACAAGCGCGGCCGCACCCTGGAGCCGATCCCCGGCCAGGTCTCCCTGCCGCACGAGCGCCCGCCCGGCTGCGCCTTCGGGCCGCGCTGCAAGTACTTCAAGCCCGGCGTGTGCGACCGGGGCGAGATCCCGATCGAGCATCTGGACGGCAGCGCGACCCATCGCGCCCGCTGCCTGCGCGTCGACGAGATCGAGCATGTGGCGTCGTCGGCCGGAAGCGAGGTCGACGCCTCCGACGGCGAGGTGGTGCTCGACATCAACCGGATGAGCAAGTTCTACGAGGTGAGCGACATCTCGCTCGCCGCGATCCTGAAGGGCGAGAGCACGCTCTATGTGAAGGCCAACGAGCATCTCAACTTCAAGGCCCAGCGAGGCCGCACGGTGGCGATCGTGGGCGAGTCGGGCTGCGGCAAGTCGACCTTCGCCAAGGTGCTCACGGGCCTTGAGACCGCCACCGAGGGCGAGATCGTGTTCGAGGGCGAGAACATCGGCGCGATCTCCGTCGAAAAGCGGGACCGGAAGCTGATCCGCGCGCTCCAGATGGTCTTCCAGAACCCGGACGGCACGCTCAACCCGAGCCATTCGGTCGGCCATTGCATCGGCCGGGTCGTCAGGAAGTTCGGCATCGAGAGCGATCCGAAAAAGGTGCGCGAGCGGGTGGGCGAGATGCTCGACATCGTGCGCCTGCCCAAGGAGTTCGCCACGCGCAAGCCGCGCCAGCTCTCGGGCGGCCAGAAGCAGCGCATCGCCGTCGCCCGCGCGTTCGCCGGCAATCCCAGCATGGTGATCGCCGACGAGCCGGTCTCCGCGCTCGACGTGTCGGTGCAGGCCGCCGTGATCAACCTGCTCAACGACGTGCAGAAACAGTACAACACGACCCTGCTCTTCATCAGCCACGACCTCTCGGTCGTGCGCTTCATCTCCGACGAGATCGTCGTGATGTATCTCGGCCAGATCATGGAGTCGGGCGCGGCCGACACGATCTTCGAGCCGCCCTACCACCCCTACACCGAGGCGTTGCTCTCGGCCGTGCCGATCCCCGACCCGGACATCGAGCAGAAGCGCATCCGGCTCGAGGGCGAGATGCCGTCGGTGCTCGACCCGCCCAAGGGTTGCCGCTTCTCGACCCGTTGTCCGCGCCACCTGGGCGAGATCTGCGACGAGCGGGAACCGCCCAACCAGGACGCCGGCGGCGGACACGTCATCAAGTGCCACATTCCGCTGCGCGAACTGGCCCAAGTGGAGCCCATTTTCCACCAGAAGGACGCGGCGGCGTAGGCGTCGCGTTCCGAGGCGCCGCGCAGCGGCCGTCCCGGTCGCTCCGGCCGCCGGCTTGCGCCGCCCTTTCGGCTGTGGTCGAAAGGGCGCGTTCGCGTGAGGCGTCGCCCCGGTCCGATCCATGAAATATTCGATCTTCAGCCTGCTGCGGCAGGCGCGCGACCATCACCGGAACTGGCCCCAGGCCTGGCGCAGTCCCGAGCCGAAACCCTCTTACGACGTCGTCATCATCGGCGGCGGCGGCCATGGCCTCGCGACGGCCTACTACCTGGCGAAGGAACACGGGATCGCCAACGTCGCCGTCCTGGAGAAGGGGTGGCTGGGCGGCGGCAACACGGGCCGCAACACCACGATCGTGCGCTCGAACTACCTCTGGGACGAAAGCGCGCACCTCTACGAGAAGTCGCTGCAACTCTTCGAGGGACTCTCGGCGGACCTCAACTTCAACGTGATGTTCAGCGCGCGGGGCGTGATCAACCTGGCGCACAACGAGCACGACCTGAAGGAACTGGCCCGACGCGGCCACGCCTGCCGCCTGAACGGCATCGACTACGAGCTGGTGACGCCCCGGCAGATCAAGAAGATCGCCCCGATCGTCAACATCTCCAGGAACAGTCGCTACCCCGTCCTGGGCGGGGCCATGCAGCGCCGCGCGGGCAACGCGCGCCACGACGCGGTGGCCTGGGGCTTCGCGCGGCGCGCCGACGACCGCGGCGTCGACATCATCCAGAACTGCGAGGTCACCGGGATCGACGTCGCCGACGGCCGCGTGACCGGCGTGCGGACCACGAAGGGGCCGATCAAGGCCCGGAAGATCGGCGCGGCGCCCGCCGGCCACGCCTCGGTCGTGGGCCAGATGGCGGGGCTGCGCATGCCGGTCGAAAGCCACTGCCTGCAGGCCATGGTGTCCGAACCGATCAAGCCCGTGCTCGACACCGTCATCATGTCGAACACGGTCCATGTCTACATCGGCCAGTCCGACAAGGGCGAACTGGTGCTGGGCGCGGGCATCGACGGCTTCAACAGCTACAGCCAGAGGGGCGGCATCGACGTCATCGAGCATCAGCTCGAGGGGCTTTGCGAGCTCTACCCGATCGTCCGGCGCCTGCGTGTGATGCGCACCTGGGGCGGTATCGTCGACATCTGCCCCGACGCGAGCCCGATCGTCTCGAAGACGCCGGTCGAGGGTTTCTACATGAACTGCGGCTGGGGCACCGGCGGGTTCAAGGCGACGCCGGGCTCCGGCTGGGTCTTCGCCCACACCATCGCGCAGGACCGGCCGCACAAGCTGAACGAGGCCTTCGACCTGAAACGCTTCGAGACCGGTTCCCTGATCGACGAGCACGGCGCCGCGGCCGTGGCGCACTGACGAGGGGGAGCGGACCGTGCTGCTGATCGTCTGCCCCTGGTGCGGCGAACGCGAGCATTCCGAGTTTTCCTGCGGCGGGGAGGGCCACATCGCGCGTCCCGATCCGAGGACCGCGACCGACGAGGAGTGGGCGGACTACCTCTTCATGCGCCAGAACCCGAAGGGCGTCCACCACGAGCGCTGGTTCCACGTCCACGGCTGCCGCCAGTGGTTCCACATGGCGCGCGACACGGTGACCCACGAGATCCTGGCGGTCTACGGCATCGCGGAGAAGCCGCCGGCGCTCGACGGGAGCGGGGAGGGCGGCCGGTGAGCCAGCCCTTCCGCAACGCGGACGGCGGCCTCATCGACCGCGGCCGGAGCGTGGGCTTCACCTTCGACGGCCGGCGCTACACGGGCCACGGGGGCGACACGCTCGCCTCGGCGCTGCTGGCGAACGGCGTGCGCCTCGTGGGCCGCAGCTTCAAGTATCACCGCCCGCGCGGCGTCGTCGCGGCCGGCGCCGAGGAGCCGAACGCGCTGGTGCAGCTCGGCGAGGGCGCGCGGACCGAGCCGAACACCCGCGCGACGCAGGTCGAGCTCTATGACGGACTGGTCGCCTGGAGCCAGAACCGCTGGCCCAGTGTCGGTTTCGACATCGGTGCCGCGAACGATCTGCTCTCGCGCGTCTTTCCGGCGGGCTTCTACTACAAGACGTTCATGTGGCCGCCCAGGGCCTGGATGTTCTACGAGCGCTTCATCCGCCGCGCGGCGGGCCTCGGCAGGGCCCCGGCGGAGCCCGACCCCGACACCTACGAAAAGCGCAGGGCGCACTGCGACGTGTTGGTGGTCGGCGGCGGCCCGGCCGGGCTCGCGGCGGCGCGCGCCGCCGGGGCCTCCGGCGCCCGAGTCATCCTCGCCGACGAGCAGGCCGCCTTCGGCGGAAGCCTGCTGGCCAGCCGCGCGACGGTCGACGGCGGTCCGGCGGCCGAATGGGTCGGCGCGGTTCTCGATGAGCTCCGGGCGATGCCGGAAGTCCGGCTGCTGCCGCGCACGACCGTGGCCGGCTACTACGATCACAACTTCCTCGTCGCCGCCGAGCGGCTGACCGACCATCTGCCCCTCGCCGCGCGCGCCGGTCCGCGCCAGCGGGTCTGGAAGATCCGGGCCCGGCGGGTCGTGCTGGCCACGGGCGCTATCGAACGGCCGCTGGTCTTCGGCCAGAACGACAGGCCCGGCGTCATGCTGGCCGACGCCGCGCGCACCTATGTCAACCGCTATGGCGTCAGGCCCGGCAACCGCGCGGTGGTTTTCACCAATAACGACGGCGCCTATCGCGCGGCGACCGAGGCGGCCGACGGCGGCGTCCACGTCGTCGCGATCGTGGATGTCCGCGCCACGCCGGAGGAAAGGCTGGCGCGCGAGGCGCGCGACCGGGGCGTCGAGGTGATGACGCGCAGCGTCGTCGCGGCGGCGAAGGGCGTGAAACAGGTGGCCGGCGTCGAGATCCGGGCGCTGTCCGACGACGGCGATTCCGCGGCCGGCGCGACGCGGCTCCTCGACTGCGACCTCGTCATGATGTCGGGCGGCTGGAACCCCACCGTCCACCTCGCTTCCCAGTCGGGCGCCGGGATGCGCTGGGACGAGACGATCGCCGCGTTCGCGCCCGGCGAACCGGCGCGGGCGCAGCGCGGCGCCGGCGCCTGCGTCGGCGCGTTCGCGCTGAACGCCTGTCTGGCGGATGGCGTTCGCGCGGGCGCGGAGGCGGCCACGGCCGCCGGATTCCCGGTCGAGCCTCCGGCCCCGCCGGTGGCCGCGGACGGGGACGACGGCGAGCTCCGTCTGGAGCCGATCTGGGCCGTGCCGGCCGCCCGCAAGGGCGTCAAGCGCTTCCACGACTTCCAGAACGACGTCACCGCCGCCGACGTGGCGCTCGCGCACCGCGAGAACTACGCCTCGGTCGAGCACTTCAAGCGCTACACGACAACGGGCATGGGCACCGACCAGGGCAAGACCTCGAACGTCAACGGCCTGGCTATCCTCGCCGGGTTGCGCGGCGAACCGGTTCCGCAAGTCGGCCACACCACGTTCCGGCCGTTCTACACGCCCGTGACCATCGGCGCGTTGGCGGGCATCGACACCGGGCCCGAACTGCTCGATCCCGTGCGCAAGACGCCGATGCACGCCTGGCACGAGACCCATGGCGCCCATTTCGAGGACGTCGGCGCCTGGAAACGGCCCTACTGCTACCGACGCGATGGCGAGACGGTGGAGCAGGCGGTCGAGCGCGAGACGGCGGCGGTCCGGGCCTCGGTCGGCATTCTCGATGCGTCGACCCTCGGCAAGATCGACATCCAGGGGCCGGACGCCGCGGCGTTCCTCGACCGCGTCTACACCAACACCTTCTCCACCCTGAAGGTGGGCGCGTGCCGCTACGGCCTGATGTGCGGGGACGACGGCATGGTCTTCGACGACGGCGTCACCGCGCGCATCGGCGAGAGCCGGTTCCTGATGAGCACGACGACGGGAGGCGCGGCCAACGTGCTGAACTGGCTCGAGGAATGGCTCCAGACCGAGTGGACCGACCTCGAGGTCTACTGCGTGTCGGTCACCACCCAGTGGGCGGCCATCGCCGTCGCCGGACCCAACAGCCGGCGGCTGCTTTCCGAGCTCACCGATGTCGATCTCTCCAGGGAAGCCTTCCCGTTCATGTCCTGGCGGGACGGCGAGGTCGCCGGCGTCGAGAGCCGCATCTTCCGCGTCAGCTTCTCCGGCGAGACGGGCTACGAGGTGCAGGCGCCGTCGAGCTATGCGCTGGCCATGTGGAACGCGATCGTCACGGCGGGCGAAAAGTACGGCATCACGCCCTACGGCACGGAGGCCATGCACGTTCTTCGCGCCGAAAAGGGGTTCGTCATTGTCGGCCAGGACACGGACGGCACCACCACGCCGCACGATCTCGGCATGAGCTGGATCGTCTCCAAGAAAAAGGACGACTTCCTCGGCATGCGCGGCCTCCGCCGGCCCGACACCCTGCGCGAGGACCGCAAGCAACTCGTCGGCCTCCTGACCGAGGACCCCGGGGAAGTGATTCCCGAAGGCGCCCACATCTCGCCCGAACCGGCCGCTCCGCCGCCGACGCCGATGGAGGGCTGGGTGTCGTCGAGTTACTGGAGCCCGAACTGCGGCCATTCGATCGCGCTGGCGCTGCTCGAGCGGGGCCGCGAGCGGATGGGCGAGCGGGTCGCCATTCCGCTGGAGAACGGGATCGTGCGGGCGAGGGTGGTGAAGCCGGTCTTCTTCGATGAGGACGGGAAGCGTCTCCGTGGCTGAGTCCTATCTCAGGCAGAGCCCTCTGGCGCACCGCGGGCTCGAGTCGCGGGCCGACGGCGACGCGGACGCCGCGGCCCTGGTGCTGACCGAGCGGCGCTTCCTCGCCAAGGTCAATGTCCGCGGCAAGACCGACCCCGCCGCCGTGAAACGGGCGACTGGCGTGGCGTTGCCGGCAGAACCCAACACGGCGGACGGCGGCAACAACCTCCACGCCCTCTGGCTCGGTCCCGCCGAATGGCTGATCGTCGGTCCGCCCGGCGCGGAGAAGGCGGTCGAGGCCTGCCTCGTCGAGGCGCTGTCGGGCGCCAGCGCCGCCGTCGTCGACGTGACCGAAGGCCGTTCGACCATCCGTGTTTCGGGCCCGATGGCGCGCGACGCGATCGCGATGGGTTGTCCGCTCGATCTTCATCCGCGCGTCTTCGGCGCCGGGCGATGCGCCCAGAGCTTCATCGGTCGCGGCCCGGTCGTCCTTCACCAGGTCGACGACGGCGGCGTGTTCGATATCCATGTCGAACGCAGCCAGGCCGATTACCTCTGGGCGTGGTTCGAGACCGCCGGCGCGCCCTACGGCGTCGCCGTCGTGCTGGAACCCGCGACTCCAAACTGGCGCCGGCCGCGCAGGCGCTGAGCGGTCCCGTCCTCCCCTTCGGCAAGCTCGGGACAGACTCTCGATACGGCGCTTCGCGCCGCCTCGGTACGAGGGATTTCCTGTTCTCCCGTCCTACCCCTCCCTCACCCCGGGTAGCCCACCGAAAGCGGGCGTATCGAAGGGGGCCGGCTCCAACGATCCTGGCGGGCAGGATATCCAGGCCCGGAGCGGCTCCGGCCGCGCCCAATACGACGGGGCGCGCGGGAGCCTCGCGTTCAAGTAAAGGCGTCGGGCGTCGAATCCTTTTTCCTGGCGATGAACTCGAGGAGCGCCTCGTCCGCGCCGGGGTCGATGGCGGGCGCCTCGTACTCGGCCAGCATCTCCTTCCAGAGCTTGTTCGCGCGCTTGGCGGCGTCGAGCGAGCCTTCGGCCTCCCATTGCTCGAAGCTGTTGTTGTCGGCGATGGTCGAGCGGTAGAAGGCGGCCTCGAAGTTGGCCTGGGTGTGGGCGCAGCCCAGGAAATGGGAGCCGGGGCCGACCTCGCGGATGGCGTCCATCGCCTGGCCGTTCTCGGAGAGGTCGACGCCCCCCGCGAGCACCTGCATCATGCCGATCTGGTCGGCGTCCATGACGAACTTCTCGTAGCCCGAGGCGAGCCCGCCCTCGAGCCAGCCCGCGGCGTGCAGCACGAAGTTCACGCCGCCCAGGAGCGTCGGCAGAATTGTCTGCGCGCTTTCGAAGGCCGCCTGGGCGTCGGGGACCTTGGAGCCGCAGAGCGAGCCGCCCGACCGGAACGGCACGCCGACCCGGCGCGCGAGCTGGGCCGAGGCGAACAGCACCAGCGCCGGCTCGGGCGTGCCGAAGGTCGGCGCGCCCGACTGCATCGAGATCGAGCTCCCGAAGGTGCCGAAGACCACGGGCGCGCCCTTGCGGACGAGCTGGGTCGTCGCCATGCCGACCAGCGCCTCGGCGAAGAGCTGGGCCACGGTGCCGGCGACCGTCACGGGGCTCATCGCGCCCGCCAGGATGAAGGGCGAGACGACGCAGGCCTGGCCCGCCGCCGCATAGACCTTCATGGCGCCGAGCATGGTGCCGTCGAAGGCCATGGGCGAGTTGGCGTTGATCAGGTTGACGATGCAGCAGTTGTTCTCGACCGTCTCCGCGCCGAGCGCGATCTTCGCCATGTCGACCGTGTCCCGGGCCCGCTCCGCCGCGGTGACCGAGCCCATGAACGGCTTGTCGCTGTAGCGCAGGTGGGCATAGACCATGTCGAGGTGGCGCTTGTTGACCGGCACGTCGACAGGCTCGCACACCGTGCCGCCCGAGTGGTGCATCGCGGGCGTCATGTAGGCCAGCTTCACGAAGTTGCGGAAATCCTCGATCGTCGCGTAGCGGCGGCCTTCGTCGAGGTTGCGGATGAAGGGCGGCCCGTAGACCGGCGCGAAGACCGTCGCGCCGTCGCCGATCTTCACGGCGCGCTCGGGATTGCGGGCCACCTGCATGAAGTGGCCGGGGGCCGTCTTCAGGAGCGCGCGGGCCAGTCCGCGCGGCACGTGCAGCGTCTCGCCGTCCTTGCCGATATCGGCGCCGGCGTCCTTCCACATCGCCAGGACCTCGGGGTCGTCCTTGATGGCGACGCCGACCTCTTCCATGATGGTCTCGGCGTTGTCCTCGATGATCTCCAAGCCTTCCTCGGACAGCACCTCGAAGACCGGGACCTTGCGCTGGATGTAGGGCAGGGGCGTCGTGTCGAAACGCTGGCCGCGCTGGGCCCTGCGCGCCCCGCTGCCGCCCCGCTCGCCCCGTCCGCGCCGGCCCCTGCGACCGTCCCGATCGTTGCTCATCGAAAACTCCCGCCTTTCCGGGCTGGGTGGCCGCTTATGGCACGCGGGCGGGAGCCGCATCGGCCAGATTGCGTCGCGGGCGCCGGGCCGCCCGTCGCCTCCGGTCGAATCCACCGGCGCGCCATGGGTCGGCCTCGCTGCGACGGAGGCTCCGGGAAACTCCACGCCGGGGGTGGAAAGGCCGCGCCCCGCCAATGGGGGAGTCGCGCCGCGTTCCGCTCTATCCCAAGAGCTCCTCGTCCTGCCGGCGGCGCAGCTCTTCCATCTCCGTGAAATGCCGCGGCCCGATCTCCAGGGTCCGGATGGCGCGCTCGATGTCGCTCGCCGCCTCGCGCAGGGCCGCGGTCGCCGTCTCCCGGTCGGCGTCCAGGGTCAGATCCGCCAGCAGCCGGCTCAGCTTCTCGCGGCCGAGCCAGGCCGTGTGGCGCGCGAACTCCGCATAGGCGTGCCGCGTCTCGGGATGGTCCTCGATCCATCCGTAGGGGCCTTCCGGCGTGACGAAGAAGGTGCGCGTCGGATCGGGCCTGGTCACGTCGAGCGAGACATAGGCGTTGACCAGGCTGACCCGCTCGGCCCGCCGGCGCAGCGGCGTCGCGCGGTGATAGACTGCGCTCCCCTGCATGAAGCAGGCATGACCGGCCCCCGGGAAACGCGGCGTCGCGATGCGGTCGTCGGGGATCGCCTCGCCCCGAGAGACGATGGCGTGGCCCTCCTCGCGGGTTCCCAGGAAGTACTGGAAATCGCCGCCGTCGCAGTCCGCCGGGTCGTGGCACATCAGCACGTAGTCGAAGCCGACGAAGTCGTGGTGCCATGCATCGACGGGTTTGGCGAGGTCCTCGGGCGCGAAGTTCATGTGGCCCTGCTGGTAGACCATCGTGTGCGGCGCCAGGGGCGTGCCGAACAGGTCGCTCGCGAAGTCGGTCACCTCGTCGCAACGGCAGAGGTCGCGGACGAACTTCGAGAGGAACACGGTGCCGCGCAGGAAGCCCGTGGCCCGGTGGCCGTCCGGCGCTTGGCGGACATGGGGCCGCAGCAGGCCGATGGTGTCCCGGAGCGCCGCGACGCCCTCGTCCGAGAGGACGCGGGCCGGCGAAAACATGGCGATTTCGGAAGCTTGCCCGTCGATGAAACGGTCGTCGTAGCCGAGGTCGGCCAAGGTCCGGCTTCGCTCGGGCCGTTCGAGTTGGAGATGGCGCACGGGATCGAATTCGGGTTCGCCCTCGATCCAGCGATAGGGTTCGGGCTGGTCGGGAAAGACATCGGCAACAGACGGGTGCGGCATGGTTCGCTCCTTGTCGCCGTGGGCCACGTGTCCATACTGGGCGGGGCCCGCCATGGGAGCAAGGAGGGAACGCCATGTACCGTCTTTTCTACGCCGAGCGCTCGGCCGCCTACAGCACACGCATCATCCTGGAGGAGATCGGCGCCGCCTACGACACGGTCGAGACGGGCATCGCGCCCGGCGGGCCGCGCCATCCCGAGCTGATGCGGCTCAACCCCAACGGCTGGGTGCCCGTGCTGATCGACGGCGACGTCGCCTTGAACGAAGCGTCGGCGATTTCGATCTACCTCGCCGACAAGCATCCGGAATGCGGTCTGGCGCCGGCGGCCGGCGACCCCGCCCGCGGGCCGTTCCTGTCGTGGATGGTCTACCTTTCGAACACGCTCCAGATCGCTTACCAGCTCACCTACTACCCCTACCGCTATTGCGACGGCGAGGACCATTACGAGAGCCTCAGGCGTCGGTCCTGCGAGCGGTTGCGGGAGATCTGGGGCCTGATCGACGCGGCGCTCGAAGGCAGGACATGGTTCGTGGGCGAACGGTTCGGCGCCGCCGACATCCATCTTCACATGCTGACGACCTGGCTGAGCCCGGAGCGGGGCCATCCCACGATGGACGAGTTTCCCAACGCCCGGCGCATCGCCTCCGCCGTCGCCGAACGGCCGACCGTGAGGATGGTGCACGGCCTTTAGGCGGCGTTCCCGATCGCGCGCCACACCGTCTGGGGAGTCGCGGGCATGTCGAGGTCCGTCACGCCGGCGGGCCGCAAGGCGTTGAGCAGGGCGTGCACGATGACAGGCGGGGCGCCGGTGGTGGGGAGTTCGCCCGCGCCCTTCACGCCGAGCCGGTTGGTGACGCAGAGGTCGGGCCGGTCGACGGTCTCGAAGGCGGGGAGGTCGTCGGCGCGCGGCATGGCGTAGTCCATGAAGCTGCCGCTCAGCAACTGGCCGGAGGCGGGATCGTAGACGACGCGCTCCATCATCGCCTGGCCGACGCCTTGGGCCAGGGCGCCGTGGACCTGGCCCGCGAGCAGCAGCGGGTTGACGACCCGGCCGAAATCGTTGACCGCCGTGTAGCGCTCCAGCGTCCAGCGTCCGGTCTCCGGGTCGACCTCGACCTCGGCGACATGGCAGCCGTTGGGAAAGGTTCCGGTCTCGGGCGTGTGGAAAGCCTGGTCTTCCAGCCCCGGCTCGAGGTCGGAGCCAGCGAAGTTCGGCGCGACATAGGCCGCGCGCGCGACCGCGTCCCAATCCATGCGGCGGTCCGTGCCCGCGATGGCGAAGACGCCGTCGGCGAACTCCACGTCGCCGACCGAGGCTTCCATGAGGTGCGCGGCGATCTTCCGCGCCTTGCCGACGACCTTGTCCGCGGCCATGACGATCGCGACCCCGGCCATCGCCGTGGAGCGCGAGCCGTAGGTGCCGCGGCCGCAGGGAACCCGGTCGGTGTCGCCGAAGACGATCTCGACCCGGTCGGCGGGCAGGCCCAGCCTGTCGCCGGCGATCTGCGCGAAGACCGTGGCGTGGCCCTGGCCGTGGCTGTGGACGCCGACCGAGACCACCGCGGAGCCGCCGGGGTGGAACCTGACGTGGGCGGCCTCGAAGTCGCCCGGCCCGGGCATGGCCGCGCTCTCGGTGAAGGCGGCGAAGCCCAGCCCGCGCATCGCCCCGCGGGCCTCGGAGGCTTTCCTCCGGTCCGCGAAACCCGCCCGGTCCGCGGCCTCCAGCGCGGCCTCCATGACGCCCGCGAAATCGCCGCTGTCGTACGTCAGGCCGGTCGGGGTGGCGTACGGCATGGCGTGGCGCGGAGGCATGTTGCGGCGTCGCAGCTCCTCGGGCGCCACGCCGGTCCGGCGGGCGGCGGCGTCCATCAGGCGCTCCATCAGATAGACCGCCTCGGGCCGTCCCGCTCCCCGGTACGGCGCCGTGGGCGACGTGTTCGTCAGTACGCCATGGATCTCCACGTCCAGGCAGGGCAGGCGATAGACGTTGGGAATCGACGGAGCGTAAAGCACGACCGGCAGGGCTGGACCGAAACCCGTGGTGTAGGCGCCGAGGTCGGCGCGGGTGAGGACCTTGAGGCCCAGAAGCCTGCCCTCGGCGTCGAGCGCGAGGGTGGCCTCGGTGTCCTGGCCGCGACCGTGGGTGTCGCCGGCCATGGCTTCGTGCCGCATGGCGGTCCACCGGACGGGTCTGCCCAACCGGCGCGCGGCCAGGCACAGCGCGACCTCCTCGCCATAGGGCGAGGTGCGCATGCCGAAGCCGCCGCCCATGTCCTCCGAGACGACCGCGATGCTCCGCTCCGGCAGTCCGGTCAGCTCCGCCAGCGCGCTGCGGAGCAGGTGGGGCGCCTGGTTGCCCATCACGAGGCGCAGCCTGCCGTCCGGCTCCGGGATGGCCAGCGCGCAGCGCGGCTCCATGGCGTTCGCCATGATCCGGTTGTTGACGAGCCTCAGGGCGATCCGGTGGGCGGCCCCGGCCAGCGCCCGCGCGACGGCCTCGCCGTCGCCGTCGCGCCAGCGGTAGGCGATGTTGTCCGGGCAGGCGGCCCAGAGCGGCGTGGCGCCCGGCGCCAGCGCCGCGCTCATCGTTCCCGCGGCGGGAAGCGGGTCGATCTCGACGACGATCCTCTCGGCGGCGTCGCGCGCCTGGGGTTCGGTCCGCGCCACGACCAGCGCCAGGAGGTCCCCCACCATGCGGACCTTGTCACGGCAGAGCGCTGGGCGGGCCAGATCGGGGACCGGCTTGCCGTCCCGGTCGCTCAGGCCGACCTCCGAACCGATGGCGGGCGCGCCGCGGTCGCGGATGTTGTCCGCGGTGAAGACGGCCAGGACGCCCGGCATGGCTTCGGCCGCCGCGGTGTCGAGAGACCGGATGACGCCGTGGGCGACATCGCTCCGCCGGAAGACGCCGGCCAGCTCCCCGCTCGCCGGAACGTCGCCGCTGTAGCGGCCGCGCCCCGTCAGGAGCCGCCTGTCCTCCTTGCGCCTGAGCGGCGCGCCGATGCCGTCGGATCTCATCCGGCCACCTTACGGCGTCGCGCCGCGGTCCGGTAGCGCCATCCCCCACGCTTGTTCTAGGCGCCGGAATGACCATGTGCAAGGAGGCCCCGCGCCGTCACTCCCCGAGGACGAGGACACCGCGATGACAGACAAGGCGAAGCCCGTCGGCATCAACCACGTCGCGCTCGAGGTGGGCGACATCCAGGAGGCCATGGATTTCTACCGGGGCTTCCTCGATTTCGAGATCGCCTCGCAAAGCGAGACGGCCGCCTTCGTGTACTTCGGCGACCAGTTCATCAACTTCATGAAGGGCCGCGGGCAGGCCCCCGACGATGGCCGTCACTTCGGCGTCGCCGTCGACGACAAGCCGCTCGCCGTCGAGCGTCTCGAGGAGATGGGCGTCGTCCTGCTGGACGGTCCCTTCACCGACTTCCTCGACCCCTGGGGCAACAGGGTCGAGCTCACGACCTACACCGACATCCAGTACACCAAGGCCGACCACATCCTGAAGGGCATGGGCCTCGGCCACCTCGAGAAGACGCCGAAGGCGCTCGAGGAGCTGGCCGCCAAGGGCATGGCGCCGGAAGGGTAACCGATCGCTTCGTGGCGAACGGTTCGGGTGTCGTCTGTGTGAAACTCCGCTTTCCGGCCCCGCTAGTGGAGCGCCCGGCCATTCGTTACGCTCGGCGCGACCGGCCCCGGTTCCGGCGTGAGGGAGAGCCACCATGAAGACCCATGCTCGTGTTGTCGTGATCGGCGGCGGCGTCGTCGGCGTCGGCACGCTCTATCACCTCGCCCGGAAGGGCTGGACCGACGCGGTCCTCGTCGAGAGGAAGGAGCTGACCTCGGGCTCCACATGGCACGCCGCGGGCCTCCTGCCGCTCTTCAACATGAGCTACTCGGTCGGCCAGGTGCACAAGTATTCGGTGCGCTTCTACCGGGAGCTCCAGGACGAGACCGGCATGGACGTCGGCTTCAGGAAGGTCTCCAACATCCGGCTGGCGATGACCCGGGACCGCATGGACGAGTACCGCCAGTACGCCGGCGTGGCCGAGACGATCGGCGTGGAGGTGAAGTTCCTGACGCCCGGCCAGGTGAAGGAAGCCTGGCCGCTCTGCAACACCGAGGGCCTGGTCGGCGCGATCCAGCACCCCGAGGACGGCTACATCCAGCCGGCCGACCTGACCCAGGCCTTCGCCGCCGCCGCGCGCAACCGCGGCGCGGAAATCCACCGCAACACCCGCGTGACGGGCCTCGGGCGCACGCCGTCGGGCGAATGGCTGGTGGCGACCGACAGGGGCGACATCGCCTGCGAGCACGTCGTGACCGCCTCGGGCAGCTTCGCCCGCGGGGTCGGCGCGATGGCGGGCCTCGACGTGCCGGTGATCCCCGTCGAGCACCAGTACATCGTCACCGAGCCCCACCCGGAGATCGTCGCTCGCAGGGAACGGGGGCTGCCCGAGATGGGTGTGCTGCGCGAATCCGACGGCTCCTGGTACATGCGCGAGGAGCGCGGCGGCCTGGTCCTCGGCCCCTACGAGACCGGCGCGCCGGCCTGCTATGTCGACGGCCCCGCCGACGACATGGAATACGAGCTCTTCCAGGAGGATCTGGAGCGTCTGACGCCCCACATCGAGGCGGCGATCGACCGCGTGCCCGCCTTCGGCGAGGTCGGCGTCAAGCAGGTCTACAACGGCGCCATCTGCTACACGCCCGACGGCTCGCCCATCGTCGGTCCCGCATGGGACATTCCCAACTTCTGGCTCAACGAGGGCCACAGCTTCGGCATCACGGCGGCCGGAGGCGCGGGCTGGCAGCTCGCCGAGTGGATCGTCGCCGGCGCGCCCACGATCGACATGCTGGGCGTCGATCCGCGTCGTTTCGGCGATTACGCCACGAAATCCTATCTCGTCGCCAAGAACGAGGAGGCCTACGCCAACGTCTTCACCATCCACTATCCGGACGAGGAGCGTCCCGCCGCGCGTCCGCTGCGCCAGGCGCCGTGCCACGACCGACTGAAGGACCTGGGCGCGGTGTTCGGCCAGAAGTTCGGCTGGGAGCGGGCGAACTGGTTCGCGCCCGACGGCGCCGCGCGGGAGGACCACTGGTCGTTCCGCCGCTCCAGATGGTTCCCGCATGTCGGCAACGAGGTGACGAACGTTCACGAGAACGTCGGCGTCCTCGACATGACGGCCTTCGCCAAGTGCAGGATCTCGGGTCCCGGCGCGGAAGCCTTCCTCGACGGCCTGGTCGCCAACCGGTTGCCGAAGGCTGTCGGCCGCGTCGGCCTGGTTCATTCGCTCACCGACTTGGGCGGCGTGCATTCGGAGTTCACCGTCCTGCGCGAGGCCGCCGACAGCTTTTATGTCGTCTCGGCCGGCGCCCTGCAGCGGCTGGACCACGACTGGCTCAAGAAGCACATGCCGGCCGACGGCTCGGTGCGGTTCCAGAACATCACCAACCAGATGGGCGTGCTCGTCATCGCCGGGCCGAGATCGCGCGAGCTGCTCCAGGCCATCAGCCGCGACGACCTTTCCGACGAGGGTTTCAAGTGGCTTTCGGGCCGCTGGATCGATGTCGGTCTCGCTCCGGCGCTGGCGATCCGCATGAACTTCGTGGGCGAGCTCGGCTGGGAGCTCCACCATCCGATCGAATACCAGAACCACATCTTCGATACGGTCATGGCCGCGGGCGCCGACCTCGGCGTCAGGCCCTTCGGCATCCGCGCCATGGAGGCCATGCGCATCGAGAAGTCCTACCGCATGGTGGGCCAGGAGCTGTCGATCGAGTACGCGGCCCTGGAAAGCGGCCTGCACCGCTTCGTCCACCTCAACAAGGGCGAGTTCAAGGGCCGCCGGGGTCTGACCGAATGGCGGGAGCGGGGCTTCGCCAACACCTTCGTCACCATGGAGGTCCACGGCGTGACCGACGCCGACGCGCTGGGCAACAACCCGATCCGCCGGGACGGTCGGCTCGTCGGTCGCGCCACCTCCGGCGGCTACGGTTTCCGGTTCGGCAAGTCGCTCGCGCTCGCCATGGTGAGACCCGATGTCTCGGAGACCGGCTCCGAACTCGATATCGACATCCTGGGCCGGACCCACAAGGCCACGGTCCGCGAGGAGTCGCCGTTCGATCCCCGGAACGAGCGGCTCAGGGCGTAAGCCGGAGGCCGGAGCGCGGATCCCGCGCCCGGTCCGGCGCGCGCGGCGGCGTCCGACCGTCGTCTTGCGTCGTTTCGCTCCGTAATGTTATATCATTACATCCTCGGCGATGACGGTGGCCGCCCGTGACCGAAGCACGCTCCCTGCCCAGGAACGCCGCCCTCGTGCACGCCTTCCTGCGGCGGCACGAAGGCCCGGCGACGGCCTACCGGATTCTCGACGGGTTGCGTTCGGAGGGCGTCAGCGCGCCGCCCACCGTCTACCGCGCCCTCGACAGGCTGATCGCCCTCGGCCTCGCGCACAGGGTCGAATCGATCAACGCCTTCGTGGCCTGCGTCCGCCCGGAGCACGACGACGGCAACGGTTTCGCGATCTGTCGCGACTGCGGGCATGTCGCCGAGTTCGCCGGCGGGGCCATGCGCCGGACGCTGGGCGAGATCGCCGAGGCCCAGAACTTCGAACTGGACCACGCCACCGTCGAACTCTCCGGCCGATGCTCGTCCTGCCGGCAAGCGGACGGGGAGGCGGACCGTGGCTGAACCGGCGCGCCTTTCCGCCGTCGCCATGAGCGGCGGCCGGCGCCTCGCGCTGGCCCTCGGCGCGCTCGTCCCGCTCTGGCTCCTGGTGTGGTGGGCGCTCGCATGACCGCCGCGCTGAGCTTCGACGACGTGACCCTGGGCTACGAACGCCATCCGGCGGTCCACCACCTGAGCGGCGAGGTCGCCCGGGGCGACCTGCTCGCGGTGACCGGCCCCAACGGCGCGGGCAAGTCGACGCTTCTCAAGGGCGTCGCCGGCGTGTTGCGGCCGATGTCCGGGCGCATCGACCTTCACGGCCTTGAGCGCCGCCGGATCGCGTATCTGCCGCAGCAGGCGAGCCTCGACCTTTCGTTCCCGCTGTCGGTCTTCGATCTCGTCGCGATGGGGCGCTGGCGCCTGTTCGGCGCCTTCGGCGCCCTCGACGCCGCCAGCCGCGAACGGGTCGGCCGGTCCCTGGAGCGGGTCGGCCTCGCGGGATTCGAGGACCGGCCGGTCGGGACGTTGTCGCGCGGCCAGTTCCAGCGCATCCTCTTCGCCCGGCTGATGCTCCAGGACGCGCCCGTGATCCTGCTGGACGAGCCGTTCACCGCCATCGACCAGAAGACCGAGGCCGATCTGATCGGGATCGTGCGCCATTGGCATGGCGAGGGCCGGACGATCGTGGCCGTGCTGCACAATCTCGACCATGTCCGGTCCGTGTTCCCCAGGACGCTGCTGCTGGCCCGCGATCCGGTGGCCTGGGGCGCGACCCGGGATGCGGTCGCCCGCGACAAGCTGATGGCCGCGCGCGCCCTGAGCGAGGCGTGGGACGACGACGCGGCGCGCTGTGCGCCGGCCGGCATGGCGGCATGATCTGGGAGGGTCTCCTCGCGCCGTTCGTCGAGCTCGTCTTCATGCGCAGGGCCCTGGTCGGCACGCTCGCGGTGGCGCTCGCCGCCGCGCCGGTCGGCGTCTTCCTGATGCTGCGGCGGATGAGCCTCGCGGGCGACGCCATCGCCCACGGCATCCTCCCGGGGGTCGCCGTGGCCTATCTGCTGGCCGGCCTGTCGCTCTACGTCCTGACGCTGGGCGGCCTCGTCGCCGGCCTCCTGATCGCCGGCCTCGCCGGTCTGGTGTCCCGCGTCACGGTCCTGCGCGAGGACGCCAGCCTGGCGTCGTTCCACCTCGTCGCGCTCGCCGCCGGCGTCCTGCTCGTCTCGGCCGGCGGCAGCCGGGTCGATCTGCTCCACGTCCTGTTCGGCAGCGTCCTGGCGCTCGACGACGGCGCGGTGCTGATGCTGGCCGGGGTCGCCACGGCGGCGGTCGCCATCCTGGCCGTGATCTACAGGGTCCTGGTGCTGGAGTGCGCCGATCCGTCCTTCCTGCGGACGGTCGGCGGGCCGGCCGGCGCGTGGGCGCACCACGTCTTCCTCGCCCTGGTGGTGCTGTGTCTCGTGGCGGGGTTCCACGCCATGGGAACGCTGATGGCCGTGGGGATCATGATCCTGCCCGCCACCGTGGCGCGCTTCTGGGCCCGCACGATCGACCGGACCATAGCGGTCGCCGTCGCCGCCGCGGCGGTCGCTGTCGTCGCCGGCTTGCTGCTGTCCTACCACGCCGACCTGCCGCCGGGACCGGCCATCGTCCTGGTGGCCGGCGTCCTCTATCTCGCGTCCCTGGCGTTCGGGCCGTGCGGCGGCCTGCGCGCGCTCGCGACGCCCAACTGGCACTACCGGGCCTGAAGCGGTCGCCGGTCGTCCGCCGCCCTGTCGCGTTGTCCCGGAACTCCCGCGCCGCGCGGACGATCCGCATTGACAGCCGGGGCGGCGATCCGTTCCATACGCCCCGCTCCGACGCGGCAGGCCGCCGATGACCGACATCCCTCCCGAGAGCGTCCGCATGGCGCGGAACACCCGCGGGATCGCCCAGCACGACGCCGAACCTCAGATCGACATCGTGCGCATGCGCGGCTACCGGCTGGGCCGGGTGCAGCGGATGCTGCGGGAGAGGGATCTGGCGGGCGTCCTGCTCTACGACCCGATCAACGTGCGCTACGCCAACGGCTCGTCGAACATGCAGGTCTGGATCCTGCACAACCAGCACCGCTATTGCTGGACCCCGGCCGCCGGCAAGTGCGTGCTGTTCGACTATCCGCCGGCGGTGCATCTCGCCGAGCACCTGGAGACCGTCGGCGAGATCAGGCCGGCGAGGCCCTGGACCTACTTCGGCGCCGGGGACGACTACGACGAGAAGGTCGGGCTCTGGGCGGACGAGCTGGCCGACGCGATCCGCGAGACCTCGGACGGCGAGACGCGCGTCGCGGCCGACCATCTCGACCCCCTGGGCGCCAGGGCGCTGGAGGCGCGCGGCTTCTCGATCCACAACGGCCAGGAGGTCATGGAGCGCGCCCGCTCGATCAAGAGCGACGACGAGATCCAGGCCATGCTCATCTCGATTTCCGTGTGCGAGGCGGGTATGGCCAGGATGCACGAGGAGCTGCGCGCGGGCGTCACCGAGAACCAGCTCTGGTCCCATCTCCACCAGGTCAACATCGCCATGGGCGGCGAGTGGATCGAAACCCGTCTCCTGTCGTCGGGCGGGCGGACGAACCCGTGGTTCCGCGAGTGCAGCGACCGCATCGTCCGCGCGGGCGAGCTGGTCGCCTTCGACACCGACCTGATCGGCCCGTTCGGCTACTGTTCGGACATCTCGCGCACATGGTTCTGCGGGCCGGGGCGGCCCACCGCCGAGCAGAAGCGGCTTTACGCCTACGCCCACGAGCAGGTGCAGGCCAACATCGGCGAGATGCGCGCGGGCCGCGCGTTCCGCGAGGTCGCCGAGACCTCCTGGCGCGTGCCGAACGAGTTCGTCGCCCGTCGCTACGGCTCGATGGCCCATGGCGTCGGACTCGCCGACGAGTGGCCGCACCTGACCTTCTCCGACAGGGCCGACATGTCGATGCCGGGCATGCTGGAGCCCGGCATGACGGTCTGCGTCGAAAGCTACATCGGCGCCGAGGACGGCAACGAGGGCGTGAAGCTCGAGGAGCAGATCCTGGTGACAGAGGACGGCCCCCAGAGGCTGTCGACCTACCCCTACGAGCACGACCTGCTGGCTTGAGCCCGCCATGCCCGGCCGCAGTCCCGAGAGCATCCGTCTGGCCCGGAACACGCCCGGCGCGGCCCAGCACGACGCCGAACCCCAGATCGACATCGCGCGCATGCGGGCCTACCGGCTGGGCCGCCTCCAGGAGCAGCTCCGCCGTCTCGATCTCGGCGGCGTCATCCTCTACGACCCGCTCAACATCCGCTATGCGACGGGCTCGTCGAACATGCAGGTGTGGTTCACCCACAACCCGATCCGCTACTGCTGGGTCCCGGCCGAAGGGACGCCCGTGCTGTTCGACTACGCGAAGTCGATGCACCTCTACGGCCATCTCGAAACGATCCGCGAGGTGAGGCCCGCCATCGGCTACATCTACATGACCGCCTCCGAGCGGCTGGAACAGCGGGTCCAGCTCTGGGCGAGCGACATCGACGAGGCGATGCGGAGCGACGGCGCGGGCAAGCGCATCGCCGCCGACCGGCTCGACTTCGAGGGCGCCAACGCGCTCCAGGCCATGGGCTACGAACTCCACAGCGGGACGCGCGTCACGGAGCTCGCGCGGTCCGTCAAGTCCGCCGACGAGATCGCCGCCATGTGCGTCGCCATCTCCGCCTGCGAGGCCGGCATGGCCCGCATGTACCGGGAGTTGCGGCCGGGACTCACGGAGATCGAGCTGTGGTCGCACCTCCACCGGGTCAACATCGAGCTCGGCGGGGAATGGATCGAGACCCGCCTGCTGGCGTCGGGCGGCCGCACCAACCCCTGGTTTCGCGAGGCCTCCAGCCGCGTCATCCGCGCGGGCGAGCTCGTGGCCTTCGACACGGATCTGGTGGGTCCGCTGGGCTACTGCGCGGATATCTCGCGCACCTGGTTCTGCGGGCCGGGTCGCCCGAGCGACGAACAGAAGCGGCTCTACGCTTACGCCTTCGAGCAGATCGAGCACAATGTAGCGATGCTGCGGCCCGGCATGACATTCGTCGAGGCCGCGCGGAAGTCCTGGCGCGTCCCCAACGAGTTCCACGCCCGCCGCTACGGCATCGCCGCCCACGGCGTGGGGCTGGTCGACGAATACCCGTCGATCGCCTTCACCGACAACGCCGAGATGTCGTCCACCGGTTCGCTGGAGGCCGGCATGACGCTGTGCGTCGAAAGCTACATCGGCGCCGAGGACGGCGCCGAGGGCGTGAAGCTGGAGGAGCAGGTGCTGATCACTGAGACGGGCGCCGCCCGCCTCTCGACCTTCCCCTACGAGGATGCGTTGCTGAACTGAACCTGGATGCGAACCCGGGGCCTGGAATCTTGTCCCGGCGTCTTGAGCCGGGAGCGGCAGGCCCGCCTCCGGCGGGCTACCTAGGGCGAGGAGGATCTTTCGGATGGGGACAAAACACAAAATCTCCTCATCCCGAGGTGGGCGCGTCAGCGCCGTATCGAGAGTCTGTCCCGAGCTTGCCGAAGAGGACCGGCCCCGATCCAATCCGACAGGATGACGTCCTAAAGCGCGGCGACGCCATCGGGATGGCGTCCGAGGTCGCTGGACCAGCGGCGGGTTTCGACGGGGCCGTCGTCGAACAGCCCGGCCTGGTCGCCCCAGACATCCCAGCCCGGCTTGCTCGAGCGGGCGAACATCTCCAGGTAGGGGCCGTCCATCAGCCGCTCGATGCGGTCGTACACCGCGTCGGGCTTGCGGGAATGCTCCCGCCTGGGCGAGACGACGAGACGGCGCACGTCCTTGCCCTTGCGCCGCGGATGGCCGCGGGTGGCGAGCAGGCACTGTTCCGGGTTGGCCCGCGTCCAGTAGCCCATGCCGGTGAAGAAGTCGGTCTCGGTGTAACCGTTCTCCGGGCGGGCCGAGGCGTTGAGCTTGGCCCAGGTGAACCCGACGGTCTTGTAGGCGAACCCCCAGGCCTCGATCAGCTCCAGCGCCCGGGGGAGGTGGGTGTCGGTGGTCCAGGTCAGCAGCACCGAATCCGGCGCCGCCCAGTCCGCGACGGGAAGCGCCTTCATGTCCTCCTGCGACATGCAGTCGTAGTGGGCCGCGGCGCTGCGGCCCCGGCCCTTCCCGCTCCAGGTGGAGAAGTTCCACGGCGGGTCGGCGTAGACGACCGCGTAACGGCCCGGCCGGCGCGGCGCTTCGATGCTCATGGTCGCGGGTTGTCCCCTGACTTATGCAATCAAGGAAAACTCGTAACTTATTGAGATTCAATAGATTTTTGATTTATCCACATTTTCTGCAAGATGTTGATTCCCGCATCGGCGCCATCCCAAGATGTTGTGGGCGTCACGCCAGCTCCGGGTAGCCCAGCTCGGCGGCCTGTCGCTCCATGGCGTCGATCCGCCTGTAGACCTCCCGCGGCAGCAGGGTGAAGCCGACCAGCCGGAGCCGCGCGCGGGCGGTCGCGGCCCGCGGGTCCTCCGCCGCCTCGAGAAGCGCCATCCGCATGGCGCGGACCTCCGCGTCGCTCCGGGCGGCGTGGGTGACATAGGGCTGGTTCGGCGCGCGGGCCGTGACGGTCAGGACGCGCGTGCCGGCGAGCGCATCCGGCATCGTGTCCGACAGGAGGGCGTGGGTCACGCAGTCGACCGCGCAGACGTCGGCCGCGCCGTCGGCCACCATGCGCATCGAGCGGACGTGCCGGCCGGTCTCGACGATCTCGCCGAAGAACCGGCCGTCCCTGGCGAGCGGAGCCACGGCCGCCCGGAGGGCGTTGAACCCCGATTGCGAGTCGAAGCCGTTGACGGCCGCCCGTCCGCCCCGCAGATCCTCCAGCGAGCGGGCGGAACCGCCCTCCTTCACGACCGCCAGGCTGCGGTAATCGGCGCCTTCGCAGTGGGGAGCGGCGTAGAACGGGATGGCGACGAGCCGCACCTTGCCGGCGAAGTCATGGGTCAGCGGATAGCCGCAGATCTGGGAGAGCAGGAGCCGCGGCGACGCCCAATGGTCGAAGCGGTCGCCGGCCTCGCCCCGGTCGAGCGCGTCCGGCGCGTCCTCGAAGCCGTGCCGCCGCAACGCCGCGGCGACCGCGCGCCACCACGTATCGGTCGCCTCGCGCAGCGGTTCCAGATCGTACATGGGGAGGCTCGCGATCGTCACGGGGCGTCTCCGTACATGCTCCGGCCCACCCGCTCGAGACCGTCCGCGATCTCGTACCAGTCCGGCGCGTCGTCGGTGTAGACGTGCTTGACGAGCCTGAGGCCCGTCGGCCGGTCGAGGGCGCCGGCGGCGATCGAGACATGGTCGGCGAACTCCGGCTCCCAGAAGAGACTGGCGCCGCATTCCCGGCAGAAGCCGCGCCTCGCCCTGTCGGACGAGGCGTACCAGGCGAGCCCCCCGGTCTCGTCGAAGGCGAGCCGGTCCTTGCCGCAGGCGCTGTAGGCCGCGAAGTTGCCGTGGATGCGCCGGCACTGCCCGCAGTGGCACGCAACAATGTCGCGCATCGCTCCGGCGACGCGGAAGCGCACCGCGCCGCACAGGCAGCCGCCCGTATGAACCGTCCCGTCCGTCATGCTCCGGCCCCCGGTCGCGCGACCGCCGACAGTATCAGGGAATCGGGGCGTCCCGTGAGAAACCGGATACGGCCGGCGCCGCCGGGAACGGCGCGGGCCACCCCGTTCTGGCGGGAACGGGCCGGTCGCGATACGGTCGCGTCGGCCTTTCGCGGTTCTCGCCGTTCATGCCCAAAGATCGTTCCGAACGCGCCTTCGGCGTGTCCGCGGCCGTCCCCGCCCTCTTTGTCGTGCTCTGGAGCACCGGTTTCGTCGCCGCGAAGACCGGCCTGGAGGACAGCGGACCGCTGACCTTCCTGACGCTGCGCTTCGCGCTCGTGACGCTGCTCATGCTCGGCGTCGTCCTCGTCATGCGTCCGCCATGGCCGACGACCTGGCGCGAGGTGGCCCACCTGGCCGCGCTCGGGCTCCTGATGCAGGCGGTCTACTTCGGGGGGGCTTGGATCTCCATGGCAAGCGGGGTGGGCGCCGGAACCACGGCCCTGATCGTCTCCATGCAGCCGATCCTCACCGCCGTCGTCGCCGGACCGCTCCTGGGCGAACGGATCGGCCGGCGCCAATGGCTGGGCCTCGCCATCGGGTTCGCCGGCGTGGCGCTCGTCGTCGAGCGCAAGCTCGACGCGGGCCTCGGCACGCCGGCGGGCATGGCGTGGTCGTTCGTGGCGCTGTTCGGAATCACCGCGAGCGCGCTCTACCAGAAGCGTTTCTGTCCCGGGATGGACCCGAGGACGGGGGGACTGGTGCAGTTCGTCGCCGCGACGGCGATCCTGACGCCGCTCGCCCTCCTGTTCGAGGACGGTCCTCCGGCCTGGACCCTGTCGTTCGTCGCGTCGCTCCTCTATGTCGCGGTGTTTCTTTCGCTGATCTCGACCGCGCTGCTGACCGTCATGATCCAGCGGGGACAGGCCTCGCGCACGACAAGCCTGTTCTTCCTCGTGCCGCCGCTGGCGGCCGTCTTCGCCTGGATCGTCCTGGGCGAGACCATGAGCTGGATGGCCGTCGGCGGGCTCGCCTGCGCCGTCGCCGGCGTCGCGCTGGTCGTCATGCCCGTCCGGACGGGGGCGCGGACGTGAGGGCCATCCCGACCGGACCGTTTCCGCGCAAACTGGGATGGGCGGCGGCCACGCTCGCCATCGGGAGCGTGGGCGGCGTCGCTTTCGACCTCATCGGCATGCCAGCGGCCTATCTGGCGGGCTCCATGATCGCGGTCGCGCTCGCCGCGCTCGCCAAGGCGCCGGTCGACCTGCCCCTGCCGCTGCGCGGCGTCGCCTTCGTCGTGCTCGGCGCCATCCTGGGCGCGACCATGGACAAGCGGACCCTCGAAGCCCTGCCCGAGTGGCCGGTGTCGATCGCCGGCCTCCTCGTCGGGCTGGCCGCGCTGATGGTCGCCGTACCGCTCTACCTGGAGCGCGCGCACCGCATCGACCGCGGGACGGCGCGCCTGTGCGCCATCCCCGGCGCCCTGGGCCATGTCGTCGTCCTGTCGCTCGAGCTCGACGTCGACGCCCGCCGCGTCGCGATCCTCCACACCCTGCGGCTCGCCGTTCTGCTGACCCTCATCCCCGCCGCGGTCGCCTTGTCCGGCGACATGAAGGACGCCGCGGCGGCCGGAGACAAGCCGACGCTCGACTGGCCGACGGCCATGGCGCTGGTGGCGGCGTCGTTCGCCATCGTGCCGCTGGCCCGGAGACTGCGCGTTCCGGCGCCGACGTTCATCGCGCCGATGCTCTTCGTCGGAACGCTGTCGATGACGGGCGCGATCCACGGCCTCATGCCCATCGAACTGCTCTGGCCGACGCTCATCGCCAGCGGCTCGGTCGTCGGCGCGCGCTTCGCCGGG
This sequence comes from uncultured Alphaproteobacteria bacterium, assembly GCA_958295695.1. Classification (GTDB taxonomy): domain Bacteria; phylum Pseudomonadota; class Alphaproteobacteria; order SP197; family SP197; genus SP197. Next base: position 1,605,223 of record OY282363.1, read on the forward strand.
ACGACGCCGCCCTACATGTGGCAGAGCCTGAAGGCCGGCCTCGGCGGCATCCTCCTGGCCATCGGCCTCATGGGGATCCTGTCCTGGCAGGTCTCCGCGATCGCGGGGCTGCCCTTCATCCAGGTCTGGCTCGCCTATGCGCCGGGCGGCTTCGACGCCATGCCGGCGCTCGCCTTCTCGCTCGGCCTCGATCCGGCCTTCGTGGCGGGCCACCAGCTCGTCCGCTTCCTCGCCATCAGCGCGGCGATCCCGTTCCTCTTCCGTCCGTTGAAGGCCGGCGGCGCGGGCGAGCCCTGACGCGCCTCGTCAGTTGTCGCTGACGCCGCCTTCGGCCTTGCGTCTGGCGACGAACGCCTCGAGCTCCTCGCGAATCGCCGGATCGAGCGGGGGCTCCTCGAACTCGTCCAGGAGCCGCTTCCAGATCGCATTGGCGCGCGTCGCGGCGTCGGGACCGCCGGCCTCGACCCAGGTCTCCCAGTTGCGCCAGTCCGACAGCATCGGCGCGTAGAAGGCGGTCTCGTAGCGGTCGAGCGTGTGCTGGACGCCGAAGAAGTGGCCGCCGGGCCCGACCTCGGCCATGGCCTCGACGCCGATTTCGGCGTCGTTCACCGCGATCGGCGCCATGGTCTCGAACATGCCCTGCAGCATCTCGGCGTCCACGATCATCTTCTCGAAGCTGGCCACGAGGCCGCCCTCGAGCCAGCCCGCGCCGTGGTGGATGAAGTTCCCGTGGGCCATGAACGCGGCCCAGAGCGACATGCCGCTTTCGTAGGCGGCCTGGGCGTCCACGGCGTTCGAGGCGTTCACGTTGCTGGTCCGGAAGGGAAGGCCGTAACGCCGGGCGAGCTGGCCGCCCGCGAGCGTCGCCTTGACGTATTCGGGGGTGCCGAAGGCGGGCGCGCCCGACTTCATGTCGACGTTGCTGGTGAAGCCGCCGTAGACGGACGGATTGCCCGGGCGCGCGAGCTGGACCAGCGCGACGCCCGCCAGCGCCTCGGCGTTCTGCTGGGCGAGAGCGCCGGCCAGCGTCGTGGGCGCCATCGCGCCCAGCAGGGTGAAGGGCGTGATGGCGACGGGCTGCCCGGCGCGCGCCATCTCGATCAGCCCCTGGCTCATGGGATCGTCGAGCCGCAACGGCGAATTGGTGTTGACGAGCGTGATGATGCCCGGCTTCTCCCGCATCTCGTCCTCGTCGATGCCGCGGGCGATGCGGTTCATGGCGATGCCGTCGCGGCTGCGCTCCGCGCCCAGGGCGTAGGTCCGCCAGGCCCGGTCGGTCTGGGTGATGAAGGTCATGTAGCAGTCGAGGTGGCGGGTCGGCACCGGAAGGTCGATGGGTTCGACCGGATAGCCGGCGAACAGGTGGACGCAGTTGAGGCTCGCCGCCACCCGCACCAGGTTCCGGAAATCCTCGAAACAGCCCGGCCGGCGTCCGCCGTCGAGATCGGACGTGTTGGGTGGGCTGGAGACGGCGGACACCACGATCCGGTTGCCGCCCAGGGTGACGTTGCGCTCCGGGTTGCGGCTGTGGAGCGTGACCTCCGCCGGCGCCTTGGCCACCTGTTCCATGACGAGACCGCGGTCGAGCCTGACGCGCATCGCGCTGTCGTCCACATCGGCCCCGGCCTCGCGGTAGAGCCGGCGGGCGTCGCCCCCCATCACTTCCATGCCGAGCTCTTCCAGGATGGTGAGCGACGCCTCGTGAATGTGCTCCAGCTCGTCGGCCGACAGGACCTCGAGCGGCGGGAAGGGGTTCCTCACCTCGCGCCAGGGCAGCTGCGCGAAACCGGAGGCTCGCTCCCGGCCGGACACGCGGCGGCGGGAACCGGAACGACGGGCCATGGGACACTCCGGGAAGCCGCGAAAGGTTAGAGCGGATCGCGGCCGGGTGGAACCGTTGATGGCGTCTCTTCCGTGGGGAACGGAAACGTGCTAAAAGGGCGAATGCTCTATGCCGGACGATTGGAAGAAGAGCTTACCATCCGCGACCTGTCGCAGAATGCGTAAGACTTGAGGAATTCTGAGCGATGATGGTTCATGTAATCGACCAAAGTCGAAGCCGACGTTTGTCAAACAGAAAGTTCAATGGAACTCTACTCAAAGCCCTTATGAGCAATATGCTCATATTTCTGGTCGCTTGCAGTGGAACGATGAATGGTGTGATCAGAGGTGAAGGCTTGCGTGTAACGTTTCAATATGAGCAGGGTATGGATCGGGACTTTTATGAAACGACCGTTGATGGTGAGAACTTCAAAGGACAAGCAGTCTATGCTGACACCGTCAACGGAGTTGGTATTGGTTTTTCTGGTGGAACAACGATTCCGGTTTTCACATCGTCAACCAGCAACAATATCGTGGCAGTCATGTTTGGAGACAGAGGATCTACGATGCGCTGCGACATGAACTACGTGGATATCTTTACTTCGCTGGGCGGTGTCGGTGTTTGTCAGCACAGCGACGGTCGTGTAATCGATGTAATGTGGTGAGGTCAGTCCGCACGATGGCGGGGACCGAAAACCATAATGCACCCGGTTTTGGATCGCCCGTACGTGGGTGACGTGGCCGGTGGTGCCTCTGGCCTCAAGCGCGTCATCGAACTCCCGCCTGGTCTGTTGCGTAGGACAAGTACCCACGTGATCGATCGGGCCGAAACGGGTTTCGATTCTACACCGTTCGCCGGCCGATCTCGGCCTTGCGGCGGGTCGCGAAGGCGTCGAGTTCTTCCGCGATGGCGGGGTCGAGGGCGGGGGGCTCGTAGGCGTCCAGAATCTTTTTGTAGAGCGTGTTCGCGCGGGCCGCGGCGTCGGGGCCGCCGGCCTCCCGCCAGCTCTCGAAGTTGCGCCAGTCGGAGACCATCGGTTCGTAGAAGGCGGTTTCGTAGCGCTCCAGCGTGTGCCGGGTTCCGAAGAAATGGCCGCCCGGCCCGACATCGCGCATGGCCTCGATACCGATCTCGTCGTCGGTGACCTCGACCGGCGTCATCGTCTCGGCGATCATCTGGATGGTGTCGGCGTCGATCACCATCTTCTCGAAGCTCGCGACCAGTCCGCCCTCCAGCCAGCCCGCGCCGTGCAGCACGATGTTGGCGTGCCCCATGACCGCGCCCCAGAGCGACATCTGGCTTTCGTAGGCCGCCTGGGCGTCGACCGACGTGGAGGCGTTGGCGTTGCTGGAGCGGTAGGGCAGGCCGTTGAGCCTTGCGAGCTGGCCGCCGATCATGGCCGCCTTGGCGTATTCGGGCGTGCCGAAGGCGGGGGCCCCGGTCTTCATGTCGACGTTGCTGGTGAAACCGCCGTAGACCATCGGCGCGCCGGGGTTGGCGAGCTGCACGAGGGCGAGGCCGGCCAGCGCCTCGGCGTTTTGCTGGGTCAGCGCGCCAGCGACCGTCGCGGGCGCCATGGCGCCGCAGAGCGTGAAGGGGGTGACGATCACCGGCTGGTTGTGCTCGGCCATCGTCATCATCCCGTCGAGCATGGGGGTGTCGAACCTGAGCGGCGAGTTGGCGTTGACGACCGTGACGATGCTGGGCTCGGCCTTGATCTCCTCGCGGGTCCTGCCGCGGGCGATGCAGATGATCGAGATCGCGTCGTCGATGCGCTCGGCCCCCAGCGAATAGGCGTGCCAGGCGCGGTCGGTCAGGGTCGCGAAGGCCGAGAGGCAATCGAGATGGCGGCTCGCGGCCGGCAGGTCGGTCGGCTCCACCGGATAGCCGCCGAAGAAGTGGAGCGCGTTGAGGCTCTGGCCCAGACGCAGGAAGTCGCAATAGTCCTTGAAGTTGCCTTCGCGCCGTCCGCCGTCGAGATCGTGGGCGAAAGGCGGGCTCGCCACGGGACAGAACGCGATCCGGTTGCCGCCGATGGCGATCGTGCGGTCGGGGTTGCGGGCGTGAAGCCGGAATTCCGGCGGCGCGGCGGCGATCGCCTGGGCGACGAGCCCGCGGTCGAGCCTGACCCGCCTCGTGTCCCGGTCCACGTCGGCGCCGGCGGCCTGGAGGATGTCGAGCGCGCGGTCGTGGAGGAACTCGATCCCCACCTCCTCCAGCACCCTGAGCGACCGGTCCTGGATGAACCGCACTTCGTCCTCGGACAGAGGCGCCACCGGGGGGAAACGGTTCACCACCTCGCGCCACGGCGCCTGGCGTACCGCCGAACCCGCGGCCCGCGTCCGCCGCCCGCGCCGTCTCTCCCGCGCCATGAAGGCCTCTTGTCCCCGACCGTTCTTTCGACCGCTCTTAGGGCGGGGCCGGAACGGTGTAAACACGGCGACCGCAATCCGTTGCATCGGGCGGCCGGAAATGATGAGATCGACGCCGGTTCCGCGCGCCGGACACGGGAAGGGACACCTGCGATGAAGAGACTTCTAACCGCGGCCTGGATCGTCGCCGGATTGTCGCTGGCCGCGGCGGGCGACGCCGCCCAGGCCGGCATGCAGACCGCGGTCAACGTCACGCCCGGCGGCGTCGCCATCGGCGGCTGGGACACGGTGGCCTACTTCACCGGGGACCGCGCGGTCGAGGGCTTGCCGGAGTTCTCGCACGAATGGGACGGCGCCACCTGGCTGTTCTCGTCGGCCGGGAACCGCGACCTCTTCGCCGCTAACCCGGAAGCCTACGCCCCGGCGTTCGGCGGCTGGTGCGCCTTCGCGCTCTCGAAGGGCCAGTACGCCGCCGAGGTCGACCCGGCCAACGCCTGGACCGTGCGCGACGGCATGCTCTATCTCAACTGGGACGAGGGCGTGCGCGACCGCTGGCTGAGCGGCAATGTCGACAACGGCGTCGAGGTCGGTGGGCGCAACTGGGAGATCGTCAGGGAGGGCATCCTCGAAGGCGACGTGCGCTACAGCCGCAAGCCGGACTCGCCGTGGAACAGCCTTTAGAGCTGATCGGAATCGTCGAATTGTTCCGTTTGATTCCGATCTGTCCAGGATTCGATCGAAGCGTTCCGTACCGACTCAAAAACAGATGAGATGCCGTCAAGGATCTGCGACACCTCGTCATCGATCAGCTCGACTGGAACATAGCGAACCAAGACATGGTATCTTGTCTTCAACATGATGTTCGGCATACCCAGCCTTGAAAAGTACTTCTCGAAAACAGGTTTGAGAAATTCGTCACTGACTCTCAAATCTCCTTCCCAAGGGCTCTTTCTATCCAAGGTGGCGAGAGCCTCTTCGACGTCCTTGATCGACTCCCGCATGGCCGCCACGCGCCTTTCCGTTTCGGCTTGGGAGAAGAGCGGCCCGGGAACGGAAATATCGCCTTCGATGGATTGCGCGGCGTAGGCTTCCAGCGTTTCTCTATGGCAAAGATAATTTTCAATTTCATACTTGGACCAAAATCGAAGTATCAATCTTCCCGTGTTTTCCCCATCGCGTCGCGGTAGCCGGTCGAACAGGGCGAATCCCCGCGTGTCGGGATACGCTTCGCAAATTCCGTAGAAGTGGTCGGATGCCCTCGAAGGTTGATTTGTCACGTACTTGACGAAGGGGCGAGCCAATGCCCGGATGGCTGAATGATGGTGGAGTCTCTCGGAGAACTCTCGCAGAATCGCCAAGTCCGTCGATCCTTCAAGATACAGTATCCAGCCGCTTGCCTCCGTGAGGTAGTAATCGTCGAAGCCGATGTCTTGCAGGCTTTTCCGCAGTTGACTGCCACGATCGTCGATTCTATGCGGTCGAGCGCCAACGAACGCGACCACCACATCGCGTTCCGCCGCCTCGTTCAGCAGGACTTCCGAGTGGCTGGCCGCGACGATCTGGCTGCCGCTGTCGCGCGCCGCGTCCGTGAGGACACGATAGACTTCGCGCTGCCGGAGGATTTCGAGGTGAGCGTCGGGCTCGTCGAGCAGCAGAACCGAACGGGGGTTGGCGTACATGTAGGAAAGAAGAAGGAGTATTTGCTGGAGGCCCCGTCCCGACGACGACAAGTCGAGTGTCGTACCGCGCTCGGCGTAGCTCATCGCGATCTCGCCCCGCTCGGGAATATAGGTCGGTGGGGCCAAATCCACACGAAACAGATCCTTGACTGTCGTGGCTATCTTTGTCCAGCTTGTGCGATCTCTCTCATGGATCGTGTGACAGAGATTGCGGAGCACTTCGGCGGTGCGGCCTTCTCCCACCCGAACCTTGATGGCGCCGGGATCCAATCGGCTTTCATTCGCGACAAGGCCGGACATGGGGGGAAGGAAAGCGACGTTGATGACCGACGCCACCTCGGGAACCGCCATTCTCTCGGGCGTTTTGCCGCCATCGAGACGAAGCGGACGGCAATAGAAGGACTCGTCGTTCGCGTAGTCGAATTCCAACCCGCACGTCCATTCCGCTTCGGCATGGATACCCGATACGAGAAGGTCGATTCGTATATTCCTCGTTGTCTGTCTACCATCGGCTCTCGAGACATTTCGGACATGCAGGTTGCGCCACAGAAGATTCGCGTCGGGAACCGGAACCGAAATGAGATCGCGCCGGTTGATGGTGACGCCCGGCCGCTTCTCCGGCGTCTCCCTGCCCGTCCGTTTTCGGCGTTCCGTCCAGCGCTTCAGGCCGATCTCCCAAAGAGCCAGGGCTTGGAGCGCGGAGGTCTTTCCCGAATTGTTCGGGCCGATGAAGACGACGGGGTCGCCCAACTCGACATCGACGCAATCGAACCGCTTGAAGTTTCGTGCAACCAATCGCGTCAGCATTTGCTCATCCGGTGTCTCGCGATGCCGCCATGGGTCAGTGTAACCCGAACCGCGCCGATAGAGCTGAACGATCTCAACCCCGCCCGAGCATGGGCAGGTTCAGGCCGTGCTCCCGGGCGCAGTCGACGGCCTCCGGGTAGCCGGCGTCGGCGTGGCGCATGACGCCGGTCGCGGGATCGTTCGTCAGCACGTTCCGCAGACGCCGGTCGGCGTCCTCGCTGCCGTCGCAGACCACGACCATGCCGGCGTGCTGGCTGTAGCCGACGCCGACGCCGCCGCCGTTGTGGATCGAGACCCAGGTCGCGCCCGAGGCGACGTTGAGCATGGCGTTGAGGAGCGGCCAGTCGGCCACGGCGTCCGAGCCGTCGCGCATGCCCTCGGTCTCGCGGTTCGGGCTCGCGACCGATCCGGAATCGAGATGGTCGCGGCCGATGACGATGGGCGCCTTCAGCACGCCGTCGCGCACCATCCGGTTGAAGGCCAGCCCCGCGCGGGCGCGCTCGCCGAGGCCGATCCAGCAGATGCGGGCGGGCAGGCCCTGGAAGGCGATGCGCTCCCCGGCCATGTCGAGCCAGCGGTGGAGCGAGGGGTTGTCGGGCGCGACCTCCTTCATCGCCTCGTCGGTCCGGCGGATGTCCTCGGGGTCGCCCGAGAGCGCCGCCCAGCGGAACGGCCCGACGCCGCGGCAGAACAGCGGACGGATGTAGGCGGGCACGAAGCCGGGGATGTCGAAGGCGTCCTCGACGCCCCGTTCCAGGGCCATCTGCCGGATGTTGTTGCCGTAGTCGAAGGTCGGCACGCCCCGGTCGCGGAACGCGAGCATGGCGCGCACGTGGGCCGCCATGGAATCGCGCGCGGCCCGTGCGACGCCCTCGGGGTCGGCCTCGCGGCGCTCCTCCCACCGCTCCAGGGTCCAGCCCGCCGGCAGGTAGCCGTTGACCGGGTCGTGCGCGCTGGTCTGGTCGGTCAGCAGGTCGGGCCTCGCACCCATTTCCAGCAGCCGGGGCAGCATCTCGGCGGCGTTGCCGGCGACGCCGACGGAGACCGTCTCGCCCGACGCCGTCGCCCGGTCGACGATCGCCAGCGCCTCCTCGAGCGACGCGGCCTTGCGGTCGAGGTAGCGCGTCTCCAGCCGCCGTTCGATCCGGCTGGGCCGGCACTCGATCGCGAGCAGGGACGCGCCGGCCATGGTGGCGGCCAGCGGCTGGGCGCCGCCCATGCCGCCGAGCCCGGCGGTCAGGATCCACCGGCCGGCCAGGTCGCCGCCGTAGTGCCGGCGGCCCGCCTCCGCGAAGGTCTCGTAGGTGCCCTGCACGATCCCCTGGCTGCCGATGTAGATCCAGGAGCCCGCCGTCATCTGGCCGTACATCGCGAGCCCCTTGCGATCGAGCTCGTGGAAATGGTCCCAGTCGTTCCAGTGGCCCACGAGGTTCGCGTTCGCGATCAGCACGCGCGGCGCGTCCCCGTGGGTGCGGAAGACCCCGACCGGCTTGCCCGACTGGACCAGGAGGGTTTCGTCGTCCTCCAGGACGCGCAGCGCCGCGCGGATGCGGTCGAAGCAGTCCCAGTCGCGCGCCGCCCGGCCGATGCCGCCGTAGACCACGAGCTCCTCGGGCCTCTCGGCGACGTCGGGATCGAGGTTGTTCATCATCATCCGCAGGGGCGCTTCGGTGAGCCAGCTTTTGGCCGTGATCGCGGTCCCCGTGGGCGCGCGCACCTCGCGGGCGTTGGCGAAGCGGTCGTCGGGCATGGGGCTTCCTCCGGGGGACTCAGGCGAGCAGGGCGCGCAGCCCGGCGATCTGCTCCTCGACCGAGACGGCGCTCCAGGAGGCGACCTCCAGGCCCTTGTCCTCGTAGACGTCGCCCGGATGGGAGCGGCGCCGGGCCTCGACGGCGAGGTCGCGCTCCCGGATCAGGTCCTTCACGAGGGGGCGGAACAGCCGGACCGCGCTGGTGATCCAGCGGTTGACGGGCCACGACGGGCGGGCGTGGCCGATCTCGAACCGGTCGACCATGTCGCAGACGTCCGCCGCCGCGTACCAGGCCTCGCCCGTGACCCAGCGGTTCACCGTGAACAGGCCGATCGGGTGGCCCCTGGCGTCCATCGAGATCGCGATCAGGTGGCTCAGGGCGTTGTCGCCCGTGGGCCACGCCGCCTCGCCGTCGTAGGGTGCCGGCTCGACGCCGGGCTTCATGCCCGAGGCGCGCAGGAAGGTGTGGAAATGGCCGTGCTCGCCGGGCCGCCGGTCCTTCGGGTGAGCGTGGTAGTAGTACTGGCTGTGGCTGTCGCGGTCGAGGACGTCGCCCTTGGGATAGTGCCGCCACTGGTAGAAGGTTCCCGCGTCGCGCAGCAGCTCGCCCACGATGTTGTCGTTCGTCTTGCCGAGGACGCGATGGCACTCCAGCACGTCCTCGCCCGCCTCCAGCATGGCCCGGAGCTCGCTCCGTTCGAAGTCCTCGATCCGGGTGCGCGGCGGCGGGTCGGGCAGGGCCCGGGGTTGCGCCAGCGTGGGGGATGCGCTCGCCATGGGCGGAGAATGGTCCCTCGGCCCGCGCCTTTCAACCGGTCGGACCGTGGCGCCGGGCCGGCGTCGGCTCAGGGCTCCAGCACCAGCCGGAAGCCGATCAGGATGTGGCGCAGATCCTCCGGTCGGCCGTGGCGGTCGGCCGGCCGGCACACGCCGCAGCCGCGGTCGTCCCACGACCCGCCCTTGACCCAGTAGCGGCCCGGCCGCTGTTCGTCGGCTGTCCATTCGAAGACCTGCCCCGCCGCGTCCATCATGCCGAAGGGGCTGGCGCCCGCCGGGAACGAGCCGACGGGCGCGGTCGCGAACGGGCCGGCGTCGTGGCTGTTGAGCTTCGAGGCGTCCCATGCGTCGCCCCAGGGGAACATGCGCCCGTCCGTTCCGCGCGCGGCCTTCTCCCACTCCAGCGCCGTGGGCAGCCGCCATGTCCGCCCCGTCGCCGCCGACATCCACGCGGCGAACGCCCCGGCGTCGGCGCGGTCGACCAGCACGACGGGGTGGTCGAGCTTGTCGGCCGGCGGCTCGCCCCCGGTCCAAGCGTAGGGCCGGGTCCGTTCGTAGGGGTGGACGAGACCGTAAGCGTCCCATGTCGCCCTGTCCACGCCGGGCGGCTCGCGCCCCGTGGCCCGGACGAAGAGCGCGTAGTCGGCCTGGGTGACGAGGTTCCGGGCGATGAAGTAGGCCGGCAGTTCGACCGTCCGGCGATCTTCGTCGTCGTCGTACCAGCCCCACCGCCGGGTCCTGTCGTGCCCGTAGGCGGCCTCGTCGAGCCGGTAGGCCGCCTCGCGCTCGTCGCCGTCGGAGCCGGCGACGAAGGGGCCCGCCGGGATCCCGATGACGTCCAGCTTCGGGACCGCCGGCTCCGCGCCGGCCCACACGTTCGGGAGGACGGCGAGGAAGACCGCCGCGCACGCCGCGACGACCGGGGCGCCCCGGGGTCCGGGCCTCACACGAACGTGAAAGCGCATCGATGGCCCGCCTCTCCCCGGAGCGTCTATCATCCGCCACGAGAGCCGCGGGCGTTTAAGGGCGCGCGGCTCGTTCGGCAAGAGCGTCGGGACATCCGTCCCCCACCAACCTGGAGGCTTCTTTCTCGATGAGTCAACTCAAGCGCAATCTGCTGTCGACCGCGGTTCTTCCGGCGGTCGTGGGCGCGGGCGCGGTGCTGGCGGTCGGCGCGGCGACCGTTCCTTGCGGCCGCGCCTCGCAGACCGGGACCTACGCGTCGTCCGGCCCGGCCAACCCCGAAGCCGTACCGGCGCCGACCGGGCTCGCCGCGGGCTGCGACGCCTGTGGGGCTTGCGGAGCCTGTGGAGGCTGCAATCCGTGCGCGGCCTGCAATCTAGCTACTACGGACGCTATTCCGCCGACAGTCGAGGACCCGTGCAATCCGTGCGCGGCCTGCAATCCCTGCGAGCTCCTGGAGGAGTGCAATCCGTGCGCGGCGGCCTGCGGCGCGTGTGGCGGATGCAATCCGTGCGCGGCGTGCAATCCGTGCGGGACTTGCGGCGCCTGTGGCGGATGCGGAGCCTGCGGCGGTTGAGGCGAGGGCGGCCCACGGAACGTCCGCCGGCAGGGCCGGCGGGCTGTTGGGTCGCCGCGGGACGTGGAACCCGGGCGTCGGGCCGGTCGCGGTGACGATGGACGTCATGGCGACCGCCCCGCCGGGCTCCACCGCGCCGTAGAAGAAGTTCGGGCCGTCGCGCGGCTCCTCGTAGACCGCGTTTCCGGACGAAACGGTCGGACGGGAAGGGGCGGCCTGCCCCCGACATCCGCCCGAAGGAAAGCCCGTCGTATAGGTCGCTGGGGGGCCGGGGACCTTCCGGAGTCCGATGTCGTGGCGGGTCCAGGCGCGTCCGGCGGCGTCGGTCGCGATCTTCCCGATGGCGAAGCCGGCCGAATGCGGGATGACGCCCCGGTTGTCCGCGATCTCCTCGATCGCCGCGATCGGGTCGGCGAGCGAGCCCGGGCCGAAGACGGCCGGGATCGTGTAAGCTGCCCGGTTCCTCGCTGAACGTCGGGCCGCGGACCGTCCACGGCCCGGCTTGGGCCGTCGCCGCCGCGTCGGGCGGCGGTTGACCGCCTTCCCGGCCGTTCTATGGTGGACCCATGGACCCTTCGTCTCTCCTGACGGGCGCGCGGTTCGCGATGGGCCACGCCGCCGCCGACACGTGGCAGAAGGCCGCGCGCTCGGTGGCCGAGCAGCTCGGCGACCGCGACGAGGACGACGTCGGGTTCGTCTACGTAACGGACCGCCTCGCCGACCGCCTGGGCGATATCGCCTCGTTCCTCGCCGCGGCGACCGGGACGCTCCACTGGTGCGGCACGGTGGGGATCGGCGTCTGCGCCACGGGCCGGGAATACTTCGACCGGCCCGCCGTGGCCGCCATGAGCTGCCGCCTGCCGCGCTCGAGGCTCGCCTCCTTCGGGTCCGTCGACGAGGCCATCGCGGCCCGCGGCGAGCTGGGCGCCGGCCCGGGCGGGGCCTTCTGCATCGTCCACGGCGACCCCCGGCGCCGGGAGCTGCCGGGCGACATCCCCAGGCTCGCCCGCGACACCGACGGGTTCCTCGTCGGCGGCCTGACGTCGTCGCGCGGCGCCTTCTCCGCCTTGGCCGGCCATCCGGTCGACGGCGCCCTTTCGGGCCTCCTGATCGCCGACGCCCACGTCGCGGTCGGGCTCACGCAGGGTTGCGCGCCGCTGGGCGGATACCACGAGGTGACCGGGGCCGACGACAACATCGTCGTCGCGCTCGACGGCCGTCCGGCCATGGACGTGTTCGTCGAGACGCTCGCCGGGGCCGGCGTGACCGATCCGCGCGCCCTGTCGGGCGCGCTCCATGTGGCGCTGCCGGTGACGGGGTCCGACACGGGCGACTATCTCGTGCGCAACCTGCTCGGGCTCGATCCGGAGGCGCGCACGATCGCCATCGGCGACCGCGTCGAGCCGGGCGACGCCCTGATGTTCTGCCGCCGCGACGCCGAGGCCGCCGAGGCCGACCTGCGGCGCATGCTGCGCGACCTGAAGGCGAGGGCCCCGCGTCCGTGCGGCGGGCTCTACTTCAGTTGCCTCGCCCGCGGTCCCGGCATGTTCGGCGAGGAGGGCCGGGAATTGGGAATCGTCGCGGAGGCGCTGGGCGACCTTCCCCTCGTCGGCTTCTTCGGCAACGGCGAGATCTCCTTCGACCGTCTCTACGCCTACACCGGCGTGCTCGCGCTGTTCCTGGAGCCCGACGGCGACCGTCGCTGAGCGGCTTCGGTCCGGCGCGGGCGGAGCCGCGGCCGGCGGCTTTCCGGCCCTTATCCGCCGTCGCCGGACGGCGCGGGCGTCGCGGTCAGCGTCCCGGCCACGGCGTCCGCGGCTCTCAGCGCGAGCGCCGCGATGGTGAGCGTCGGATTGGCCGTCGAGGAGGTGGGGAAGGCTCCGGCGCCCACGAGGAACAGGTTGGGATGGTCGTGGCCGCGCAGGTCGCGGTCCACCACGGACCGGCGTGGGTCGTCGCCCATGCGGGTCGTGCCGATGACGTGCCCCGCGCCCCGGAAGTCGTCGCCGTGGTGGATGTCCGTCGCGTTCAGGCGCGCGAAGATCTCGTCGTGGATTTCCCGCGCCGCCGCGAGCCCGGCGCGCGAATAGTCGCCCACCCGGTAGTGCATCCGGGGCAGCGGGACGCCGTGGAGGTCCCGGTCCCGCGCGTCCAGCGTCACCCGGTTCTCCGGCTCCGGCAGTTGCTCGGTCATCGCCGCGAGCTGCACGTGGCGGGACGCGCGATCGGCCACCGCCCGCCGCAGCGCCGCGCCGCGCAGACCTTCGCGCGACAGTGTGTCCGCGAGCGCGGTCGCTCCGCCCGTCGGCCAGTTCCAGCCGTCGTTGCTGACCTGGATGCGCAGGCTCGACCTGTCCCGCCGGAAGGCCCCGTCCCGGACGTTCTCGACGCCCGAGGTCGAGATCGGGCCGCGATAGGGCCAGACGGGCTCGCCGGCGACCGCCCAGCTCAGCTGGATCGGATGGTCCATCAGGTGGCGGCCCACCTGGTCGGATGCGTTGGCGACGCCGGCCGGGTGGCGCTCCGAACGGGAATGGAGCAGGAGGCGCGGGGTCTCGACCGCGTGGGCCGCCAGGATGTAGACCCGTCCTCGCGCGACGCCGACGGCGCCGTCCGGCCGGCGGAAACGGATGGCCGAGACCCGGCCGTCGCCGTCGGTCTCGATGAACGTGGCCGTGGCGCGGTCGTGCAGGGCGGCGCCTTTCGCCTCCGCCCGGTCGAGATGGACGGTGGCGTCGTATTTGGCGGCCACCGGGCAGATCGGGATGCAGGTGGCGCTGCCGCAACAGGCGGGCCGCCCCTCCCGGTCCACGGAGTTGCGCGCCTGGGGCGTCGCCCGCACCCGGTAGGGCGTCCCGGCCAGCGCGCGCTCGTAGACCCGGTCGAGATAGGTCCGGGGGACCGGTGGCATCGGGAACGGCCCCGAGCGCGGCGAACCCAGGTCCTCGGCGGAGTCCCCGGCGACGCCGAGCTCCCGCTCGGCTTCCGTGTAGAACGGCTCCAGTTCGTCGTAGCCGATGGGCCAGTCCACGGCGCGGCCGTAGAGGGCCCGCATCCGGAAGTCGCTCGGCAGGTAGCGCACGCAGGTGCCGAGCCAGTGCCAGGAGGTGCCGCCGACCGCCTTCAGGTACGTGCTCTTGAACGGGTCCGGGCCGGCCTGCCGGTACCAGTGGTCGTTGTCGTGGCTGAGCGGGAAATCGGCGTCGGGCGACCGGTCGTAGGGGCTTTCGGGCGTCTTGATCGCCGCGTCCAGGAAGGTCTGGAAGGCGGCGGCGCGGTCCACCCGGGGGCCGGCCTCGAGGATGGCGACGCGCACGCCCATGCCGGCGAGGCGGTCGGCCAGCAGGGCGCCGGCGAAGCCCGAGCCGACGACGATCGCGTCCGCCTCGATCGCGGTCATGGCGCCGTTCCCGCGCCGCCCGGCGGTTCGCTCCAGTCGGCCGGTTCCGCGCTGCACAGGCCCGGCGGCTCGCCGTAGCCGAGCGCGCGCCAGACGAGCGCGTCGTGGAAGGTCCGGACCGCCGGGCCTCCGGCCGCCGGATGGACGCCGGAATACCAGGCGACGGCGATGCGGCGGGCGAGCTCGCCGTCCGCGTCCCCGTCCGTTCCCGACAGCAGGCGGTCGAGGCCCGCGCCGTCTCCCGCCGCCTCCAGCCCGTCGATCATGCCGAGAGCGAGTCCGGGGTCGATGGCTTCCTCCGGGAACCCCGTCAGCCGGGCCGAGAGCGACCGGAACCGCTCCACGCGGTCGCCGCCCCGCGCCGTCCCGGCCAGTCCGACCGCCGGGACCGAGGCGAGGGCGGCGGCGAAGCCGCGCCGCGTCATGGCCGTTCCCCCGTGCTCTTCCATCCCGGCCTCCTCCGGCGCGAAGCCTACGGGCCGCGCCCCGGCCTTGCAAGACGAGGGTTCCCCGTTCCCCGCCCAATCTCTCCCTCACCCCGAGGCGCGCCCCCGCGGGGGCGCGTATCGAAAGCCCGTCCCGAGCCTGCCGAAAGGGGCGGGATAAGGGAGGGACCTCTCCGCCCCGCGCCCGTCCCGTCCGGGCCGGGCCCGTCACGGCCTCCAGGACGCGATGGCCCGGTCGATGGTGGGGCCGAGCAGGGCGGCGATCTCGTCGATCTCGTCGCGCGTCGCGGTGTAGGGCGGCGACACGATGAACTGGTCGCCCCTGACGCCGTCCACGTTGCCGCCGGTCGGGTAGACGATGAGGCCGTTGTCGAAGCCGGCCTTCATGACGCGCTGGAACATGCGCGCCTCGGGGTCGAACGGCTCCTTCGTCTCGCGGTCCTCGACGAGCTCGACGCCCTGGAGGAAGCCGCGGCCGCGGATGTCGCCGACATGGGGATGCCGGCCCAGGGCCTCCTCCAGGCGGGCGCGGAGATAGGGTCCGTCCTCCGCCACCTTCCGCACGAGGCCGTCGCGCTCGACGATGCGCTGGACGGCGACGCCCGCGGCGCAGGACGCGGTGTGCGCGGTGAAGGTGTGGCCCGTGACCGGCGCGCCGTGGACCCGGTAGATCGGTTCGGCCACCCTCTCGGAATAGACGCAGGCGCCGAGCGGCAGGTAGCCGCCGCCCAGCCCCTTGGCGACCGGCATGAGGTCGGGCTCGACGCCGTCGTGCTCCAGCGCGCGCCACGTGCCGCAGCGGCCGACGCCGCACATCACCTCGTCGGCGATCATCAGGACGCCGTGGCGGTCGCAGATGTCGCGGACGCGCCGGGCGTAGCCGTCCGGCGCGGGCACGGCGCCGCCGGCGGCGCCGACGACGGGTTCGAAGATGAAGGCGGCGACGTTCGCCGCGCCACGCCGTTCGATCTCCTCCTCGAGCTCGTTGGCGCAGTGCTCGGCCACGTCGCCGGGCGCCACGCCCTCCGGCGGCCGGTAGGCGTTGACCGGCGACAGGCGGCCGACCTCCAGGAGCGAGCCGATGTAGGGCGCCTGGCGGGCCAGGAAGCCGGAGACGGAGAGCGCGCCCAGGGTGTTGCCGTGCCAGGAGCGCTCGCGGCTTATGAAGCGGCGGCGCGACATCTCGCCCCGGGCCGCGTGGTGCTGGAGGGCGAGCTTCAGGCAGCCCTCGACCGCTTCCGAGCCGCCCGTCGTGAAGATCGTGTGCTTGAGGCCGCCGCCGGCGCGCCCGCGGACGATCCCGGCCAGTTCCTCGGCGGCGTCGCTGCGGAAGTGGTAGCGGTAGCCGAAGGCGATGCGGTCGAGCTGGTCCTTGATCGCCCGGTTCACCTCCTCGTCGCCGTGGCCGATGCAGAAGGTCGCCGGCCCGCCCGAGGCGTCGATGTAGCGCCGGCCGTCCCGGTCGTAGACGTGGAGGCCCTTGCCCCATGCGATCTTGGGCAGGGCGGCGAGCGGATCGTCGACCATGGCCGGAGTCCCGGAGCCGGTGAGGGGGCCGCGATAGCGCGTGCGCGCGCGGCGCGCAACGTCTCGCGCCCGTCGGGCATATCTGCGACCATCGCCCCCGGACGGCCGGGGAGGGGACATGGCGGCGCGGACGCCCGCCCGCGCGACGTGGACCGCGTTCGCGCTGCTCGTCCCGATGGGCGCGGCCTGGGGGCTGGAGTTCTCCATGCTCAAGCTCGCCGCGCGGGCGGGCTACCCGGAGGCCGGCGCCCTGGCGGCCATGCTGGCCATCGTCGCCGCGGCCTACTGGGTCGCGATCGCCTGGCGCGGGGCGTGGTTCCGGCCGACGCGCCGGATCGTCGTCTTCCTGCTCGCGGTCGCCACGCTCGGCTACGTCCTGCCGCTGCTGGCGGCGCTCTTCGCGGCGCGCCATGTCGACGCCGGCGTCATGACGCTGGTCGCGTCCTTCACGCCCATCGTCGCCGTGGCGACCGCGCTCGCCTTCCGCACGGAGCGGGTCTCGCCCCGGCGCGTCCTGGCGGTGGTCCTCGGCATGGCCTCGGCGACGATCGTGCTCCTCCCCGATGCGGGCCCGCCGCAAGCGGGCGCGCTGGCCTGGCTGCTGGTCGTCTTCGTCGTCCCGCTGACCTACGGCGTCGAGTCGGTCTATGTCTCGGTCGCCTGGCCCGACGGTCTCACGCCGCTCCAGATCGGCGCGGGCCAGGCGCTCGTCGCGCTCCTCGCCGTGGTCCCCATCCACCTCGCGCTGGAGCCGCCGATGGCCTACGACCCGGACTGGAACGCCGGGCAGATCGCCATCGCGGTCATGGCCGCCTGCCTGCTGGTCGAGGTCTTCCTCTATTTCTTCATCATCCGCGCCACGGGGGGCGTGCTGGTCTCGTTCGGCCTCTACGTCTCGCTGTTCGCCGGGATCGCCTGGGGCGCCGTCCTCTTCGGCGAGCGGCTCGACGCCGCCACGTGGCTCGCCGTCGGCGTCCTCGCGGCCGGCCTCGCCCTGGCGGCGCCCCGCGCCGGCGCCTCGGAGTGAGGGAGGTTTTTGGATGGGGACAAGGCGCACAATCCCCTCATCCCGAGTAGCGCCCGAAGGGGCGCGTATCGAGGGACGCCCCTTCGGAGCGCGCCGGGACCCGCCGTTTGATGGCGCCGCGGGCGCCCTGTAGGGTCCGGCCCGACCGGAACGGAGGACGCGGCCATGGCGAGCACCGCGATCCGCGATCGCGACGCGAAAACCCGGCTTCGCGCGCGCGAGGCGGTCGTCCGCGAGGGGGGCCGCCGCGCGAGCCGTCCGGGTTCGATCGAGGCGGCGGGCTCGACCCTTCCGCGCCGCGAGCCTCCGCGCCGATGACGCCCGCCGCCTTCATCGCCAAGTGGCGGGCGTCGGCGTTGAAGGAGCGCTCGGCGGCGCAGGAGCACTTCATCGACCTGTGCCGCCTGCTGGGCGAGCCGACGCCGGCGGAGGCCGACCCGGCGGGCGAGCGTTACTGCTTCGAGCGCGGGGCGCGCAAGGACACCGGCGGCGAGGGCTGGGCCGACGTGTGGAAGCGGGGCTGCTTCGCCTGGGAATACAAGGGCCGGCGCGCCGACCTCGACGCCGCCTTCAACCAGCTCCGGCAGTACGCCCTGGCGCTGGAGAACCCGCCGCTCCTGATCGTCTCGGACATGGCGCGGTTCCGCATCCGCACGGCCTGGACCAACAGCGTGAGCGAGACCCACGAGTTCGCGCTGGACGACCTCGCCGACGCCGCCGTGCGCGACAAGCTCAAGTGGGCGATGTCGGACCCGGAGCGGCTGCGGCCCGGCGAGAGCCGGCGGGCGCTGACCGAGCGCGCGGCGGCGGCCTTCGCGGCGCTGGCCCAGGGCTTGCGCGGTCGCGGCCACGCGGCGCCGGCGGTGGCGCACTTCGTGAACCGGCTGGTGTTCTGCATGTTCGCCGAGGATGTCGGCCTGCTGCCCGGCGCCATGTTCACCCGGATGCTGGAGCACGCGCGCCGCCGGCCGGAAGACTTCGCGGATCTCGCGCGGGACCTGTTCGGCGCCATGGCGAAGGGCGGCCGGGTCGGCTTCGAGGCGGTGCCTTGGTTCGACGGCGGCCTGTTCGACGACGATGCCGCCCTGCCGCTGGAGAGGGGAGAGATCGAGGCCGCGCTGGAGGCCGCGGCGCTCGACTGGTCGGAGATCGACCCGTCGATCCTCGGCACGCTGTTCGAGCGCGGACTGGACCCGGACAAGCGTTCGCAGCTCGGCGCGCACTACACCGACCGCGACAAGATCGTGGCGATCGTGGAGCCGGTGGTGGTCCGGCCCTTGCTCGCCGAATGGGAGGCGGCGAAGGCGGAGATCGCGGACCGTCTCGAACGGGCGGACGCGGCCCGGTCGCGAGCGGCGCGTACGCGGCGGCGGGGCGAGGCGGAGCGCCTGTATCGCGCCTTCCTGGAACGGCTGCGCGCCTTCACGGTGCTCGACCCCGCCTGCGGCTCCGGCAACTTCCTCTATCTGGCGCTCCACGCGCTCAAGGACATCGAGCACCGGGCGCAGCTCGAGGCCGAGGCGATGGGGCTGCAACGGGCGTTCCCGGCGGTCGGCCCGGCCAACGTGAAGGGGATCGAGCTCAACCCCTACGCCGCCGAACTGGCCCGCGTGTCGGTCTGGATCGGCGAGATCCAGTGGATGCGCCGCAACGGGTTTGCCGAGCCGCGGGACCCGGTCCTGAAGCCGCTCGACACCATCGAATGCCGCGACGCGATCCTCGCGCCCGACGGAACGGAGCCGGACTGGCCGGACGCCGACGTCGCGATCGGCAATCCGCCGTTCCTGGGCTATTCCCCAATGCGGGAGTCGCTCGGCGACGAATACACCGAAAAGGTTCGTAAACTCTACGAAGGCTCCGTTCCCGCGTTCGCCGACCTCGTCTGCTACTGGTTCCACAAGGCCGGCGCGTTGGTGGCTCAAGGCAAAGTCGTTCGCGCCGGTCTTGTGGCGACCAACTCGATCCGGGGCGGGCGCAACCGCGCGGTGCTGGACCGGATCGTCAAAGCCGCAGCGATATTCGATGCGTGGTCCGACGAACCCTGGGTGATCGACGGGGCCGCCGTGCGCGTCTCGCTGATTTGCTTCACCCGGAAAACCGCCAACCTCGCTTCGCACCTGAATGGCGAGGCCGTGTCGCGCATCAATGCCGATCTCACCATGACGGAGACCGACCTCACGAGCGCGGCAAAGCTTGCTCGCAATCGCGCCGCGGCATTCGTTGGCGGCATGAAGAAAGGGAACTTCGACGTTCCGGGCGATCTGGCGCGCGAATGGCTGCGCCTGCCCGCGAACCCGAACGGGCGACCCAACGCCGATGTGCTCAAGCCGTGGATGAACGGAATGGACGCGACACGTCGTCCGGCGGGCAAGTGGATCGTCGATTTCGGGCACCGGATGGGCGAGGCCGACGCCGCGCTCTACGAAGCGCCGTTCGCCCATGTCGTGAACCATGTGAAGTCGGCGCGGGACAGCAATCGTCGCGGCGATTTACAGCGGAATTGGTGGCGACACGACCGCTCTGGGCAGACGATGTTCGAGCGGATTGCCGCACTGACGCGCTACATCGCCACGCCCCGCGTCGCCAAGCACCGGCTGTTCGTCTGGCTCGACGCCCGCGTCTGCCCGGATTGCCAACTGATCGTCATCGCCCGCGACGACGACACGACCTTCGGCGTCCTGCACAGCCGGTTTCACGAGGCGTGGTCGCTTCGGCTGGGCACGTGGCTCGGCAAGGGCAACGACCCCC
The DNA here is from genome assembly GCA_958295695.1 of uncultured Alphaproteobacteria bacterium. Taxonomy (GTDB): domain Bacteria; phylum Pseudomonadota; class Alphaproteobacteria; order SP197; family SP197; genus SP197. The sequence goes on from OY282363.1 coordinate 1,625,119, forward strand.
GCTACACCCCGACCACCACCTTCGAGACCTTCCCCTTCCCGGACGGCCTCTCCCCCGACATCCCCGCCGCCGACTACGCCGACGACCCGCGCGCCATCGCCATCGCCGAAGCCGCGCGGCGGCTGGTCGCGCTGCGCGACCGCTGGCTCCACCCGCCCGAATGGGTGGACTGGCGGAACGAGCCGGTCCCCGGCTATCCCCGGCGCCCCGTTCCCCGAGACGAAGCCGCGGCGAAGGCGCTCAAGGCCCGCACCCTCACCGCCCTCTACAACGCCCGCCCCCAATGGCTCGCCGACGCCCACGCCGCGCTGGACGCCACGGTCGCCGCGGCCTATGGCTGGGACGCGGACATCGCCGAGGACGAGGCGCTGCGGGAGCTGCTGGAGCGCAATCGGACCCGCGACCGCCCCTAACTTGAAATGCACCTGAGTTTGCCGCACTCTTGGCAAAATGATCGAGCGACGGAGGAACGGGATGGCTTTCCTCAGCAGTTTCGAGGCTGTTCGCTACCGTGGGATAGACGGTCTTTCTTTTCCTCGCCTTACGCACGTCAACTTGGTGACCGGTGTGAACGGCATCGGCAAGACGGCGGTGATCGAAGCGATGTGGCTGTTCACCGGACGATACAATACATCGTTGTTGTGGAATCTTAATGTGCAGCGCTCTAACAGGTCAGTCTTGGATCCTGTTGCCAAATTGACGAGCGGCTCTCTGGAACTAAAGGGCGTGGAGAAAGGATTGCCATGTAGTTTGAAAGCCACCTTCAAGAAAGTCGCGGACGTTGCAGCGATCAGGGCGACACCGATCGGACATCCAGCCGAGGGCGGTTTCATGGGGTCGCCCGTAGCGGGGCAGCTCCGAACAGAATTGGACGAAACCTCCACGGAGCAACAGATTACGGGAATGCATGCAACTCCTTGGGGAGCGGTCGTGTTCCACACACCAGAGCCAGCAGGGGAAAGGCCGAACAGCACTATCCTGAGCACAGGATTTCAACATGAAACACCGAAGAACTATCTTCAGATACATTCGGATATGGTAAGACAGAATCGCAAAGATGGACTCAGAAGTGCAATCAACCTTATCCTGCCGAAAGTCCGCGATGTGGAAATCCTGACTGACGAAACAGGAGAATCTTACCTGTCGGCTGTTACGGACGGTGGCGTACAGTTACCGCTCCACGATCTCGGAGGAGGAGTCGTTCGATTGTATCAGTTGTTTCTCAGCTTCTTCGTTTCTCGTCACGGCATGCTTCTTGCGGACGAAGTGGAAAACGGCCTTCATCATTCCGTGTTGGGGGATGTCTGGACACACGTTCGTGCTTGGCTGCGCCAGTGGAATGTACAGCTGGTGGCGACGACCCACAGCGGCGAATGCATCCAAGCGGCGATGGCCGCGTTCGAGGACGCGCCGGACGATCTGGCGATCCACAAGCTCTTCAGGAACGAGGAAACGGGAAACGTCGATGTCACGACCTTCACCGGCGAGGCGCTCGAGGGCGCGCGCAATCTCAACTTGGAGACCCGGTGATGACCGTTGTCGCGGGACGCGGCGGCGCAAGGATGAGGATTGGCTCCGACCGTTTGTTGCTGGTGGAAGGTAAGGACGAAGTCAATCTGTTCGAGGCGCTCATGGGTCATCGCCTCGGCGAGGAACAGCGCCGGGAGATACAGATCATCGACGCGGGAGGTGTGGACAAATTCCCTGTCAACTTGAGAGCGATTGAAGCCGCAGCCCAAGCCCGCCCGACGCTTCGGGCCATCGGCGCGGTCCGGGACGCCGACGAGGACGCCGGTGGCGCATTCCAGAGCGTCTGCCAGGCTCTTCGCAACGTCGGATACGTGCCGCCGGCGGCCCACGGCGGGTTTTCGGACGCCGCACCGGCCGTCGGCGTGTTCATTGTGCCGGACGGCGCGGCGAACGGCGCCATCGAAACGCTATGCCGGCGTTCCCAAGCCGGAGATGACGTGAGCGAATGCGTCGAAGACTACATCGGGTGTCTGACCGGGCGCGGGGCAATGCGTTCCAGGAACGAAGACAAGACCTTCGCCCATGCCTATCTCGCCGCCATGGACGATCCCGTGGCGCGGGTGGGCGAGGGCGCCCAGCAATGCGTGTGGGATTTCGATTCGGAAGCATTCGCGGGCCTCTGCGCCTTCCTTCGGACGCTGCTCGCGGCAGGATAAGGTGCGTGTGTGAGTGCGGTTGGGAGAGGCCGGTCCCTCGATACGGCGCTGGCGCGCCACTTCGGGATAAGGGTTTCTCGTTCTCCACCCAACCTTGTATCTCGCCGGATAGGTGTCGCGGTTCCGGCGGCGGAAGCGGGCGGGAGACCGGTCTTCCCGATCCAATCCGATGGGATGACGCGCCGGAACCGCGATGCCGCGCACAGACGAGAGTGGAAGGCCATCGCTCCGTCCAGGTCGTCGACCTTGAGGCCGACGCGCATGCGCTTCATGGCGCGGTCTCCCTTCCGGGGGCCGGGCCGTCCGGCGTTCCCGATCCCCGCCGCTCGAAAGCCCGATGGTCGGAGTGGGAGGATTCGAACCTCCGGCCCCTGCCTCCCGAAGACAGTGCTCTACCGGGCTGAGCTACACTCCGACGGACCGGATCCCGGAACGCGGGCTTATAGCGCCCGCGCGCGGCCCCCGCAACCGGCGCGGGCGCGGCCCCGGCCGCCCCGGCCGCCTTGGCCTGGATCGACGTTCCGATTTTGTTCTTGACATGGATGGCGCGTTTCCGCTACGGTTCCGGTCCACGCTGGCGCTGGCGCGCCGCCGCTGGAGATGCCGTCTATGCGACCTCTCGCATGATGACGAGCGGCGTTATCCCGAAACAGTCGGGGGGACGCCCGATGACGGCGCGCAGTTCGCGCCATAGATGGGCGGCGGCAACGCTGAAGTCGTTGTTCTCGCTACCGCAGAAGTTGGTGAACTCCGCCGGAGAGCCGTCCGGAGTATCCGGTTTGCCGTCGAGGATTCCCACGATGTGCCAGTCCCCTGGAATCACGAGGCCATGCTTGAGGTTGAGGTCGCGGGCGCCGCCGAGGAGGTTGGAATCGATCAACGTCGACCACAGCCGGACTTCGCCCGTGTCGAAGACCATGAGGATCGGCTGGTCCAGCGATCCGAACAGCTTGAGGGCCTGGGCGGTTTCCTCGTCGATTTCGTTCCCCGCCGCGTTCGGGCTCTTGACGGACGCCCTGCGCGCCTTCCGGTTCTGCGGCTGGGACGGAGACGGGTTCGGCGCGGCCAGTGCGCTCCAAACGCGCTCGAACGCGCGCATGTTGACGATCGCGATCGATCCGCGCAGCAGGAGCAAGCTTCCCAGAGAGGCGCCTTCCGTGCTTCTGGCGAGCATTCCCCGCGCCCCGATCTCGTCGAGGAAGTTCAGCGCCCTTGCCCAGGTCGGATCGTAGCGCCGCTCGATCCGCCCTTCGGATGACTGTTTGCTTTCGACGGCCGCGATCGGAGGCACGGTCAGACGTCCGTCCACTTCATCCGACACACTCGTCGATCGGATCGGATTCGTCAGGTCCCCGTAGTCCGAGAACTGGGACAGGTACGAACCGATCCGTTGGTGGTCGATGTAGAGGAAATCAAAGACGGAACCGCTCGTCTTTTCTTCTCGTTCGTGCGCCGCTCTCGATGTCCTTCCGCGCGGCGGCGATACGGTCGGTCGCCGCCTCGATGTCGCCGAGGATCCGGCCGGCGAGGGCGTTGGCGAGCTTCCCCCGCGGGAGGTCCTTCAGACGCTCCACCGCTTCCCCGATCGTCGGGCCCGAAGCGTCGAGCTTCGATGTGTCGTCCTTGCTCATCCGCGCCAGACCGAAGACGTTTGACGATTTGCAATCTTGTAACGCGCCCTGCTCGCCATGCCAAGCGGAGCCCGCTCAGCGCGTCGCGGCGGGGTGCTCCGGGCCGCGCAGGCGGGCCGTGGCGGCCTCGTCGGCCTCGCCGTCCGGGCCGATGGCGACGCCGTAGTCGCGGGCCGCGCCCTCGACGCTGACCAGTCCGTCGCGCACGTCGCGCAGAACGGCCTCGACCGGGCGCTCCAGGGGGTCGCCCCATCCGCCGCCGCCGGGCGAGCGGGCGCGGTAGACGCAGGCGCCGAAGGAACGGGAGCCGTAGGCGGCGGGCCGGTGGCGGTCGCCGTCGCGTTCGTCCACCTCCATGGCGCCGCCGACGCCGGCCCCGCCGCCCCGCGCGCCGTGGCCCGAGGGCGGGCCGATCCCCTCGCTGCGGAAATGGAACGTGGCCGCGTCCCGCATCTCCACGATGTAGTCCACGCCGCAGCCGCCCCGCCAGCGGCCGGGCCCGCCGCCGTCGCGGCGCAGCTCCTGCCTGAGGTAGTGCACCGGATAGAGCTGCTCGTAATCCTCCAGGTTGGGGATCGCGAGCCCGCCCAGCGAGATCACGTGGCCGAACTGGCCGAAGCCGTCGCGTCCCTCCACCGCGCCGGCGCCGGGCATGGCCTGCCAGTGGTACATGATGAAGGGCCGGTCCCTGGCGCTGTCGCGGCCGGAACAGGTCGGGTGCACGCACCGCCCCCAGCCGGCGCAGGCGAGGTCCGGCCGCGCCTCGCCCAGCGCCCGCCAGACGGCGTGTATGATGTGGTGGGCGATGAAGACCGTGTTCATGGTCATCGGCGCGGGCGGGCGCGGGTTGACCGCGCTGCCCTCCGGCATCACGAGCTTCACGGAGCGGAAGGCGCCCTCGTTCCTCGGCAGGTCCTCCGGGAAGAACGAGGCCAGCGCCATGTAGACCGCCGACATGGTGTTGGCGACGGAACTGTTCTTGAAACCCCTCATCTGCGGGCCGGTGCCGGTGAAATCGACCGTGACGGTCTCGCCGCGCACGGTCAGCGTGGCCCTGATGTCGGTCCGGACGTCCTCGAAGCAGTCGTCCAGGGTGGCGTCCTCGCCGGTGTAGACGCCGTCGGGCACGGCGGCGAGGCAGGCGCGCAGCATCCGGTCGCCGTGGTCCAGCACGCCCTCGAGGCAGGCCAGCGCCTCCTCCCGGCCCAGCTCGGCGGCCAGCGCCTCGAGGCGCTCCATGCCGATGCGGGTCGAGCCCAGCATGGCCCGCAGGTCGCCGTCGAGCAGGTCGGGCGTGCGCGAGTTGAGCAGCAGCAGGCTCCACAGGTCCCGGCGGACCTCGCCCCGCTCGACCAGCTTCACGGGCGGGATCCGGAGCCCCTCGTGGAAGATCTCGGTGGCGGCCGGGTTGTAGGTGCCGGCCGCGCCGCCGCCGATGTCGGACTGGTGCGCGCGGTTGCAGGCGAAGCCGACCCGGACGCCGTCGTGGAACGCGGGGCGCGCGATCACCCAGTCGGGCAGGTGGTTGCCGCCGGCGACATAGGGGTCGTTGAGCAGGAAGACGTCCTCGGGCCCGATCGCGTCCGGGAACGCCGCGATCAGCGCGCGCAGGGCGAGACCGCCGCCGCCGGTGTGGATCGGGATGCCGTCGGCCTGGCTGACGAGGACGCCCGCCGCGTCGCCCAGGAAGCAGGAGAAGTCGTGGCTCTGGCTGAAGATCGGGCTGCGCGCGGTCCGCGTCATCACCCAGCCCATCTGGCGGGCGATGTGGTCGAGCCGGTTCTGGACCAGGGCGAGGCGGACGGGGTCGGGCGCGGTCATCGCTCCTCCAGCCGGATCGGGTAGTTGCCGTGGCGGTCGACCGTCACCCGGTCGCCCGGGCCGGCGTAGACCGTCGTCGTCTCCTCCTCGATCAGCGCCGGCCCCTTCAGCGTCATGCCGGCGGCGAGGCCGTCGGCGCGGAACACCGGCGTTTCGAGCCATCCCCGCTCCCGGTCCGCGAACGCGGGACGGACGTCGACCGGCTCCGGCGCCGCCGCGCTCCGGGCGTCGTCGGCCGGCGCGATGCGCGGGATCAGGCCGCGCCCCACGACATGGAGCGCGACGATCTCCAGTTCGCCGCCGGGCTGGATGTGGCCGTACATGCGCTGGTGCCGTTCCTCGAAGCCCGCGCGGATCGCCGCCCGGTCGAAGGCGGGCGCCGCCACGCGGACCGACCACTGTTGGCCGGGGTAGCGCAGGTCCACGGTCCGTTCGATCGCCGCGCGGTCTCCGGTGAAGCCTTCGTTCGCGAGGACGTCCGCGGCCCGGCGGTCCAGCTCCCGGTAGCCGGCCTCGACCGCGTCCGCCCCGACACGGTCGAGGTCGCCGATCAGGACGCGCGAGAAGTCGCGCCTGACATCGGCGTTCAACATGCCCAGCGCGCAGAAGGCGCCCGCCTGGCGGGGGACGTAGACCGTGCGGCAGCCGAGCATGCGCCCGACCGACGAGCCGTGCATCGGTCCCGCGCCGCCCGCCGCCACCAGGACGCAGGCCGCGGGGTCGTGGCCGCGTTCGATGCTGATCCGCTCGACCGCGTGCAGCAGGGTCTGTTCCAGGATGCCGACGATCCCCGCGGAGGCGTCCTCGACCGAAAGGCCCAGCGGCGCCGCCACCCGCTCGTCGAGCGCCCGTCTCGCAAGGGCGGCGTCGAGGGTGACGGCGCCGCCCGCGTAGGCGCCCGGACGCAGCCGTCCGAGAACCAGCAGGGCGTCGGTCACGGTCGGCCGTTCGCCGCCCTTGCCGTAGCAGGCCGGCCCCGGCGCCGCGCCGGCGCCTTCCGGCCCGACCCGCAACATGCCGCCGGCGTCGACATGGGCGATGGCGCCGCCGCCCGCGCCCACCGTGTGGACGTCGATCGCCGGCGTGGCGACGCGGTAGCCCGCGATGAGGAGGTCGTCGCGCGTCGCCACGTCGCCCTTGCGCATCATGACGACATCGCAGCTCGTGCCGCCGATCTCCATGGAGATCAGGTCGTCGCGGCCGGTCTGCCCGGCCACCAGGTCGAGCGCGCCGACCGCCGACGCCGGTCCCGACAACAACAGGCCCACGGGCCGGTCGGCCATCCGCGCCACCGAGGCCGCCCCGCCGTTGCTCTGGACCAGGAGCATGGGGCGGTCGAGGCCCATGCCGCCCAGGGTCTCGTCCAGCTTCAGCAGGTAGGGCGCGACGCGCGGCAGGAGGCAGGCGTTCACGACGGCCGTCGAGCCGCGCTCGTATTCGCCCATGACCGGCGCGACCGCGCTGGAAAGGCTCACGTTCTCCTCGCCGAAGGTCTCGCGCAGGATGTCCCCGGCCTGCCGCTCGTGGCGGTCGTTGAGAAAGCTGTTGAGGAAGCAGACCGCGACGGTCTCGATCCCCTCGCGGGCCAGGGCCGCCGCGGCGGCGCTCACGGCGTCGCGGTCGAGCGGGATCGTCGGGACGCCGTCGCGGTCGATCCTCTCGGGGACGCCGACGCGGAACCGGCGCGGCGCCAGCACCGGCGCGAAGGGCGTCCGGTGGTCCCACATGTCCTCGCGTATGCCCCGGCGGATCTCCAAGCTGTCGCGGAAGCCCTCCGTCGTGAGCATCCCGACCTTCGCGCCCTTGCCCTCCAGCATGGTGTTGGTCGCGATCGTGGAGCCGTGGACGAAGAGCTCGCAGCCGGCCAGCAGGTCGCCCGGCGCGAGGCCGTGTCCGGACGCCAGGGCCCCGAGCGCCGCCAGGACGCCGCGCGCGGGATCGTCGGGGGTCGAGGGAACCTTGGCGACATGGAGCAGGCCCCGGGAGTCGTGCAGGACGAGATCGGTGAAGGTGCCCCCCACGTCCACGGCTATGCGGCATCTAGCTTGCGACACTGTCATATCTATCTGTCAATAAAGCATTTTCCGGAACGCGCGATGTCGAGACGCCATGGCGACATCGTGTTGCCGTAAGCATACCGCAAGCGGATTCAATGCAATGCCGACGCATCCGGGCGCACTCCTGTCGTAAGGGTTCGGTCGTATGTAAGCATTCGGCCGGCCTCCGCCCAACGGCAATGTAGCAGGTTGCGTTCCAGGACCAAACGGAGTGTCCCGGTCCGGGACAGGGGATTTCGCTCGCACCGGTATCGGCATGGCCCGAGCGAGACGACCTTCCAGGGGGCGGTGCTGAAGCCGAGCATGGCGAGCGGGCGGGCGGCGCGACGGGTTCAGGTTCGAGGGCCGTTCCATTCCAACTCACGCGCATCCCCGCGCATGCCCGACGACCGATCCCGCCACCACGCCGAAGCCGTCATCATCCGATCCGCGCCGCCGCCGCACGCGCACCCGGTATCCCGCGGGCACGGCGCCAGGGACGGATGCCTCCATCACGCGACCGCATCGAGACCATTCTTCGCGACCAGGGTCAAAAGCTTCAGCGAAGCGCCCCGCGGCCGCTTCTCGCCCCGCTCCCACTGGCTCACGAGGCCCGCGGTCACGTTGAGGTATCGGGCGAAGACCGCCTGACTCGCATTCTCGCGCATCCGGATTTCCCGGATCTCCTCCGGCGTCATCTCCTCGACCGGCGTGAGACACAGGTCGTCGAAGGCCCTCATCGTGCGCTTCGCCATGACGCCCGCCTCCGCCAGGCCGAGCGCGGTCTCGTGCGCCGCCGCCAAGGCGTCGCTTTTGTACTGCTTGGCCATCGCGGCTCACCTCTATGATCGTTCCATTCGCCAACGCCGCCCCAAGGCCCGCCTCGTCCAATTCGAGCATCTCCCCGGCCAGCAGCCGGAAGGCTTTGAGTTCGTCCCGACGGAGGTTCTCCCGATCGCTCTTCGCAAAGCCGTAGACGAAGAACGCACGCTCGCCCCGGCGAAACAGCACGATGGCGCGGAACCCGCCGGACCTGCCCTGTCCCCTTCGCGCGATGCGCTGCTTGATACGGCATCGCGCAAAGCGGCATCCTCCAGTCCCTCGCGATCGGCGAAGCGGGCGAACGGCGAGGCGATGCCGGCGAACCCGCGGGCCTGGGTGTTTCCGTCGCCTTCGAGCGCGTCGGGCCATGTCGGGGAGTTGCACGCCCTCTACGCCCGCATCGAGCGGGCGGGCGGCGCGAGGTTCTGGTTCCATGCCTTGCGCAACTGCTTCATCGCGGTGGCCGAGCGGGAGTCGATGCCGCCGCGCTCGCTGACCGAGCGGCTGGTCAACCATGCCCGGCCCGGCGACGTGACCGAGGGCTACGCCGCGGACTGGACGGTGGGGCAGCTCCGCGAGCCGGCGCAGAGGATCGCCGACCGGATAGACGCACCGATGAACGCGGACGCTCCCGCCGATCAGGCCGCGGCGTGAAGGGACCGCGCCCACGCATTTCCTGGCCGCCCACGGCGTTCCCTCGCTCGGCGTCGTGCAGGCATCGGGCGAGAGTCCCGACCGTGATCGGCGGCCCGCTCGGCCATTGGAAGGTGCGGACGACGGCGCGCTGGACTGGTGAGTGGCGCTGAAGCCGGGCAAGCGGCGCGGGCTGGCGCCCGACAGCGCGGCGGTGGCATACGCCGGTCCCGGCGGTCTCGCTCGCGGCGGGGGCCGGTGGAACGTTCGGGGTTTCCCCCGGATGCGCCGGGTTCATGGAAGGGCGCCTCTCCGTCACCGGCGGTGGTCCTCCATGCCCGTGTCGGCGTCGTCGTCGTCCCGTCCGGGGGCGGCGCGGGCATCGGCCGGTTCGACGGGAATCGCCGGCGAGGATGAAGCGATAGCGAAACAATGGCGCGATTGCATTCCGCGCGCCGCGTTACTACGGTTTCGTTTCGGCGGCGCGGTCGATGCGGCCGGGCGGCCGTGGCGAGCGATGGATCGAGTGTGGAACCGCGGTCGAGGTGGCGTCCATGCGTAGTGGGTGGACATCATGATGGCTCCCCCGTGCGAGGCGGCAGCGTGAAGCGCGCGCCCGGGAGGGGCCTTCGCGCCGCGGCCTTCGCGAGCATCACCCTCCTGTCGGCCTTCGTCGCGGCGCCGGCCGCGGCGCAGAACCAGGCGGATTACCCGGCGCCGAGCTTCTCCGGGGTGACGGCCCCGGACGTCACCTTCTACGTGGCTGCGTCGGTGAACTACCGGCTGCCGCCGGTGGCCAACGCGGACCGCGTGTACAACCTCACCTATTCGGTGACGTCGGCGCGGCCGCTGCCGAGCGACTTTTCGCTGGACTCGTCTACGGCGACGATCACGACGCGCCCGGCGATCTCTCCCAGCGCGTTGGGGCGGGAGAACTACACGTTGCGGGCGACGGACGGGTTCAACCGCACGGCCGATCTGGTCTTCACCCTGGCGGTGATCAACGAACCGGGGATCGAGACGATCTCGATCACGTCGGACCCGGGGACGGACAAGACCTATGGCAAGGTCGCGCCATACGGGAGCAACGACAACATCAAGGTGAGGGTGAGCTTCACGCACGACCTCATCTCTGTCAAGAGGAGCAATGCGTGCCTGACCATCCGGATCGGGAGCAACGACCGCCGGGTATGCGATCCCGACCATACCGACAGGAGCAGAACGCTCGATTTCAGCTACGCTGTGCAGGCGAGCGACTGGGACCGCGACGGCATCTCCTTCCCGACGAATCCGATGGGCGCCGGCAGGGAGCACCGCAGTCTCCAGTGGCGCCTCCGACCCGGCGACCCTCTTTCCGACTACGTGACCCTGGACTTCGGGCCGACGCCGGCCGACGCGAACCACCAGGTGCGCGGGCGGCAGACCACGCCGAGCTTCGACTCGACCCCGGCCTATAGCTGGGTGAGGGGCACCGCGATCTCGCAGGTGCTGCCGGCGGCGACGGGCGGCGACGGCGGCGTGACCTACGCCATCGAGGGGAGCCTGCCGGCCGGCCTGAGCTTCGCCGCGGCGACGCGAACCATTTCCGGCACGCCGACGGCGGCGCAAGGGGCGACGGACTACACGATGGTGGCGACGGACGCGGACGGCGACAGTGGGAGGTTGACCTTCTCCATCGGGATCGAGGAGATCGTGGTTTTCATCTCCTCGCCGAGCGTGGCGGAAGGCGCGGCGGGCGCGACGGCGACCCTGGAATACGACGTGACCCTGCACCGGGCGCCGGGGCGGCAGGTGACGGTGGACTGGGCCGCCGCGACGAACCCGGGCACCGCGACCTCCGGGACCGACTACACGGCCATCACGGGCGGGACGCTGACCTTCGCCGCGTCGGAGACGAGCCAGACCATCGACGTGACGGTGACGGGGGACGCGCTGGACGAGCCGGACGAGACGGTGCGGATCTCGCTGAACCACCCTCCGGCGCAGCTCTGGGGCGCCGTCATCGGCGTGGGCACGATCACGGACGACGACCCGACTCCGACGCTGGCGCTGGCCCTGTCGGATCCGGATGCGGGGCGACCGGACACGATCGCCGAGAGCGGCGCGGGCAACGCGACGACGGTGACGGCGAGCCTGAGCGGGGGGATTTCGGGCGAGGCGATCACGGTGACGGTGACGGCGACGGCCGCGACCGCGGCGGCGGGCGACTTCAGCCTGTCGAGCGCGGATACGCTGACGATCGCGGCCGGGGCGACGACGAGTTCGGGCGCGGTGACGGTGACGGCGGTGGACGATGCGACGGACGAGCCGGCCGAGACCGCGACGGTGGGCGGGACGGTGGCCGGCGGGCACGGTCTGGTGGCGGCGCCTTCGGGCCTGACCCTGACCATCGCCGACGACGACGCCCGGCCGCGCTCGGCCCTGGCGCTGTCTCCGGCCTCGATCTCGGAGTCGAGCGGCGTGGCGACGGTGACGGCGACGCTCTCGAACCCCTCGGCCGCCGCGGTGACGGTGACGGTTTCGGCGGCGCCGGTGGCCCCGGCGGTGGCGGGCGACTTCGCGCTGTCGAGCGCGACGACGCTGACCGTCGCGGCGGGGCAGACGACGAGCGCGGGGACCGTGACGGTGACGGCCGTCGGCAACGCGGACGACGCGCCGGACAAGAGCGTGACGGTCTCGGGGTCGGCGTCGGGGACGCTCGGGGCGGCGGACCCGCCGGACGCGACGCTGACGATCCGCGACGACGACGGCACGCCGACGGTGTCGCTGGTGCTGTCGTCGTCGTCGGTCTCGGAGTCGGGCGGCGTGGCGACGGTGACGGCGGCGCTGAACGGCACGTCGAGCGAAGCGGTGACGGTGACGGTGTCGGTGGCGGCGGGAACGGGCGCGGTGGCTGGCGATTTCGCGCTGAGCTCGGCGACGACGCTGACGATCGTGGCGGGGGCGACGACGAGCACGGGCGCGGTGACGGTGACGGCGAACGACAACGCGACCGACGCGCCGGACAAGTCGGTGACGGTCTCGGGCGCGGCGACGGGGGGCAACGGGATCGCGGCGCCGGCGAACCTGACGCTGACGCTCGCCGACGACGAGGCGACCCCGACGACGCGGCTGGCGCTCTCGCCGGCGACCATCGACGAGAGCGGGAGCGGAGCGGGCAACGTCTCGGAGGTGACGGCGACGCTGTCGGGCGTATCCAGCGCGGCGGTGACGATCACGGTTTCGGCCTCGCCGGCGGCGGGGACGAACGCGGTGGCGGGCGACTTCGCGCTGTCGGGCACGACGACTCTGACGATCGCGGCGGGGCGGACGACGAGCGCGGGGATCGTGACGGTGACGGCGGTCGATAACGCGACGGATTCGGCGGACAAGCGGGTGACGGTCTCGGGCGCGGCGTCGGGGGGCAACGGGGCCGAGTCCCCGCCCGCCGCGACGCTGACGATCGCGGACGACGACGCGCCGCCGACGCTGACGCTGTCGCTGTCGGCCTCGACCATCGACGAGAGCGGTTCGGGCAACGTGGCGACGGTGACGGCGGCGCTCTCGCACCCGTCGGGCGAGGCGGTGACGGTCGCGGTTTCGGCTTCGCCGGGGGCGGGGACGGATTTCACGCTGACGGGAACGACGCTGACCATCGCGGCGGACTCGACGACGAGCGCGGGCGCGGTGACGGTGACGGCGGCGAACGACACGACGGATGCGCCGGACAGGTCGGTGACGGTCTCGGGCGCGTCCGCGGGCGGGCGCGGGGTGGCGGACCCGGCGGACCTGACGCTCACCATAGCGGACGACGACGACGCGCCGGGGGTGACGCTGACGGTCTCGCCGGCGTCGATCTCGGAGAACGGCGTCCGGGGGACGGTGACGGCGACGCTCTCGCATCCGTCGAGCGCGGCGACGACGGTGACGGTGGCGTCGGCGGCGGGCTTCTACACGGTGGGTTCGGACACGACCATCGCGATCGCGCCGGGCGAGACGGCGAACGCCGCGGACACGGTGACGATCGCGGCGGTGAACGACAACGTTCACCAGGGCGTCGGCGGGCGTTCGACGACGGTGACGGCGACGGTATCGAACGACCAGGGCGAGGGCTCGGTGAGCGGCGGGGCGCTGACGCTGACGGACGACGAGGCGTTGCCGACGGTGGCGCTGGCGTTGTCGCCGTCGTCGATCTCGGAGAACGGCGGGGTCTCGACGGTGACGGCGACGCTGGACCGGGCGTCGAGCGAGACGGTGACGGTGACGGTGTCGGCGGCGCCGGGGACGACCGCGTCGGCCGGCGACTTCGCGCTGTCGGGCGCGACGACGCTGACCATCGCGGCCGGGGCGACGACGAGTTCGGGCGCGGTGACGGTGACGGCGAACGACAACGCGACCGACGCGCCGGACAAGTCGGTGACGGTGTCGGGGACGGCCACGGGCGGCAACGGCGTGACGCTGGTGTCGAGCGTGACGCTGACCGTGACCGACGACGAGGCGACGCCGACGGTGGCGCTGGTCCTGTCGCCGGCGTCGGTCTCGGAGAGCGGCGGGGTCTCGTCGGTGACGGCGACGCTCTCGCATCCGTCGAGCGCGGCGGTGACGGTGACGGTGGCGGCCGCGGAGGTGTCTCCGGCGATGGCCGCCGACTTCGATCTGAGCACGGCGACGACGCTGACGATCGCGGCGGGGGATACGACGAGTTCGGGCGCGGTGACGGTGACGGCGAACGGGAACGCGGTGGATGCGCCGGACAAGTCGGTGACGGTTTCCGGCGCGGCGGTGGGCGGCCGCGGGGTGACGGCGCCGTCGGACGCGACGCTGACCATTACCGACGACGAGGCGACGCCGATGGTGACGCTGGCGCTGTCTTCGTCGTCGATTTCCGAGGGCGGCGGCGTGACCACGGTGACGGCGGCGCTGTCGGGCGCATCCAGCGAAGCGGTGACGGTCACGGTGTCCGCGTCGCCGTCGTCGGGCGCGACGGTGGCCGACTACGCGCTGAGCACGAACAGGGCGCTGGTCGTCGCCGCGGGTTCGACCGCGAGCACGGGGGCGGTGACGCTCACGGCGGTGAACAACGACGTCCAGGCGGCGGACAAGACGGTGACGGTCTCGGGCGCGGCGTCGGGGGGCAACGGCGTGTCGGCCCCGGCGGGCCTGACGCTGACCATTACCGACAACGACGGCTCCCTGCCGAGCGGCGGGACGAGCTGGCGCAACTCCGCCTTTCCGTCGTCCGATTGGGACGTCACCACGGCGTCGCTGCTCGGCAAGACGGCTTCGCAACCGATCGCGATGACGGGAACCTACGACACAGGCGTTACCGACGTCTGGGCGTGCGCCACCAAGACGGTCGATCAGACTCCGGGCTCCGCCAGCGTCCCTGGGCCGAGCAGCGACGACTGCACGAAACTCGCCGACAACAGCCAGCCCACGACGATCGAGCTCACGCAGGCGATGATCGACAACGACGGCGTCGTCATCGTCTTTACGATAGGGACCGGCGGCGCCAACGTGCAGTACCTCAACGCCGAGTGGGTGCCCATTGTCGCGCTGCCCAAGGCGACGCTCTCGTTGTCTTCGTCGTCGATCGCGGAGAACGGCGGGGTCTCCACGGTGACGGCGACGCTGGACAAGGCGGCGCTCTCGGCGGCGACGCTCACGGTGTCGGCGCCGGCGGGCGACCTCACGCTGTCCGCGGCGGCGACGCTGACCTTCGCGATGGGGGCGACGGCGAGCACCGGGACGGTGACGGTCACGGCGGTGAGCAATACGACCGACGCGCCGGACAAGCGGGTGAGCGTATCGGCGGCGGCGAGCGGCGACGTGCGGGCGCCGCCCGACGCGACGCTGACGATCACGGACGACGACGCGGCGCCGAGGGTGTTGCTTGCGTTGTCTTCGTCGTCGATCGCGGAGAACGGCGGCGAATCGATGGTGTCGGCGACGCTCTCGCGTCCGTCGAGCGCGGTGACGACGGTGACGGTGACGGCGGTGACGGGCTTCTACACGGTGGGTTCGGACGCGACCATCGTGATCGAGGCGGGCGAGACGGCGAACCCGATCGGCGTGAACACGGTGATCATTACGGCGGTGAACGACGACGTGCACCAGGGCAGCGGCGGGCGTTCGACGACGGTGACGGGCACGGCCGTGAACAGCCAGGGGGTGGGGGAAGTGATCCTGTTCGGGGCGACGCCGCTGACGCTGGAGGACGACGAGGTGTTGCCGACGGTGGCGTTGGCGCTGAGCCCGGCGACGATCGACGAGAGCGGGGCGAACAACGCGAGCACGGTGACGGCGACGCTGGACCGTGCGTCGAGCGAGGCGGTGACGCTGACGGTGTCGGCGGCGGCGGGGACGAACGCGGCGGCGGGCGACTTCAGCCTGTCGAGCGCGAAGACTCTGACGATCGCGGCGGAGGCCACGGCGAGCACCGGAACGGTGACGATCGAGGCGGTCGATAACGCGACCGACGCGCCGGACAAGTCGGTGACGGTCTCGGCGACGGTCTCGGGCGGCAACGGTGTCGCGGCGCCGTCGGACGCGACGCTGACCGTTACCGACGACGAGGCGGCGCCGGGGGTGACGCTGTCGTTGTCGCCGTCGTCGATCTCGGAGAACGGCGGCGAATCGACGGTGACGGCGACGCTGTCGCACCCGTCGATCGCGGCGACGACGGTGACGGTGACGGCGGCGGCGGTCACGGGCTTCTACACGGTGGGTTCGGACGCGACGATCACGATTGCCGCGGGCGAGACGGCGAACGCCGCGGACACGGCGACGGTGGCGGCGGCGGACGACGCCATCGACAACGTGGGGAACCGTTCGGTCACGGTGACGGGCACGGCGACCAACAGCCAGGGCGCGGGGAGCGTGACCGGGGCGTCGCTGACGCTGACCGACGACGAGGCGACGCCGGTGGCGACGCTGGCGCTGAGCCGCGCGACGATCGACGAGCACGACGGGACGAACCCCGGGGTGAGCTTCGTGATGGCGACGCTGGACCGTGCGTCGAGCGAGGCGGTGACGCTGACGGTGGCGGCGACGGCGGGGACGAACGCGGCGGCGGGCGACTTCACGCTGTCGAGCGACAAGACGCTGACCATCGCGGCGGGAGCGACGGCGAGCGGCTTCGCGGTGACGGTGACGGCGGTCGATAACGCGGTGGATTCGCCGGACAAGTCGGTGACGGTGTCGGCGACGGTCTCGGGCGCCAGCGGGATCGCGGCGCCGTCGAGCGTGACGCTGACCGTGACCGACGACGAGGCGACGCCGACGGTGGCGCTGGCGTTGTCGGCGACGTCGATCCCGGAGACGGGCGGCGTGACGACGGTGACGGCGAAACTGTCGGGGGCGTCGAGCGAGGCGCTGACGGTGACGGTGTCGGCGACGGGCGTGACCGCGTCGGCCGGCGACTTCAGCCTGTCGAGCGCGAGGACGCTGACCATCGCGGCCGAGGCGACGACCAGCACGGGCTCGGTGACGGTGACGGCGACGGACGACACGACGGACGAGCTGAACGAGACGGTGACGGTGTCGGCGACCGTGGCGGGCGGCAACAGTGTCGTGGCGCCGCCGAGCCTGACGCTGACGCTGATCGACGACGACGCGCCGCCGACGCTGTCGCTGTCGCTGTCGGCCTCGACCATCGACGAGAGCGGTTCGGGCAATGTCGCGACGGTGACGGCGGCGCTCTCGCACCCGTCGGGCGAGGCGGTGACGGTCACGGTTTCGGCTTCGCCGGGGTCGGGGACGGATTTCACGCTGACGGGAACGACGCTCACCATCGCGGCGGACTCGACGACGAGCGCGGGCGCGGTGACGATCGAGGCGGTCGATAACGCGACCGACGCGCCGGACAAGGATGTGACGGTTTCGGGCGCGTCCGCGGGCGGGCGCGGGGTGGCGGACCCGTCGGGCCTGACGCTCACCATCGCGGACGACGAGGCGGCGCCGGGGGTGACGCTGGCGGTATCGCCGGCGTCGATCTCGGAGAACGGCGGGGTGGCGACGGTGTCGGCGACGCTGTCGCATCCGTCGAGCTCGGCGACGACGGTGACGGTGATGGCGGCGTTGGGCTTCTACACGGTGGGTTCGGACGCGACGATCGTGATCGCGGCGGGCGAGACGGCGAACGCCGCGGACACGGCGCCGGTCGCGGCGGGGGACGACGCCGCGCACAGCGGCGGGCGTTCGACGACGGTGACGGCGACGGCGGCCAACGACCAGGGGGTGGGGAGCGTGACCGGGGCGGCGCTGACGCTGACCGACGACGAGGCGTTGCCGACGGTGGCGCTGGTCCTGTCGCCGGCGTCGATCCCGGAGACGGGCGGGGTGTCGACGGTGACGGCGACGCTGTCGGGCAGGTCGAGCGAGGCTGTGACGGTGACGGTGGACGCGGCGGCGGGAACGGGGGCGATCGCGGCGGACTTCGATCTGAGCACGGCGACGACGTTGACGATCGCGGCGGGGCGGACGGCGAGCACGGGCGCGGTGACGGTGACGGCGAACGGGAACGCGGTGGATGCGCCGGACAAGTCGGTGACGGTTTCGGGGACGGCTTCGGGCGGCAACGGCGTCGCGGCGCCGCCGGACGTGACGCTGACCGTGACCGACGACGAGACCCTGCCCACCGTGACGCTGGTTCTGTCTTCGACGTCGATCTCGGAGACGGGCGGGGTGGCGACGGTGACGGCGACGCTGTCGGTGGCGTCGAGCGAGGCTGTGACGGTGACGGTGTCGACGACGCCGTTGTCGGGGTCCGACTTCACGCTGAGCACGGCGACGACGCTGACCGTCGCGTCGGGGCAGACGACGAGCACGGGCGCGGTGACGGTGACGGCGGAGCACGACACGACGGACGAGCCGGACGAGACGGTGACGGTCTCGGCGACGGTATCGGGCGGCAACGGCGTGGCGAACCCGTCGAGCGTGACGCTGACGCTGACCGACGACGAGGCGCCGCCGACGGTGACGCTGGCGCTGTCTTCGTCGTCGATTTCCGAGGGCGGCGGCGTGACCACGGTGACGGCGGCGCTGTCGGGCGCATCCAGCGAAGCGGTGACGGTCACGGTGTCCGCGTCGCCGTTATCCGGCGCGACGGTGGCCGACTACGCGCTGAGCGCGAACAAGGCGCTGGTCGTCGCGGCGGGTTCGACCGCGAGCACGGGGGCGGTGACGCTCACGGCGGTGAACAACAACGTCGGGATGGAGGCGGACAAGACGGTGACGGTCTCGGGCGCGGCGTCGGGAGGCAACGGCGTGTCGGCCCCGGCGGGCCTGACGTTGACCATTACCGACAACGACGGCTCCGTGCCGACCGGCGGCGATACGACGTGGCGCAACCCCGGCCAGACACAGACCAATTGGGACGTCACCACGATGTCGCTGGTCGCCGAGACGACTTCGCAGACGATCGCGTTCACGGGAGGCTACCAGCAAGGGACTACCGACGTCTGGGCGTGCGCCAACAAGCAGGTCCGCCAGGAGGCGTTTACCGGCATCCCCGGGCCGAGCGGCACCGAGTGCACGAGACTCGCCAACGACATCGGGTCCGCGAGGTCCGTGACGATCGGGATCACGCAGGCGATGATCGACAACGACGGCGTCGTCATCCTCTTCTTGGCAGAGTGGGGCGTTGGCAGGGTGATCTACTACAACACGGAGTGGGTGCCCATCGTCGCGCCGCCCAAGGCGACGCTCTCGCTGTCTCCGTCGTCGATCTCGGAGAACGGCGGGGTGGCCACGGTGACGGCGACGCTGGACAAGGCGGCGAGCGCGGCGACGACGCTCACGGTGTCGGCGGCGGCGGTGGCCCCGGCGGTGTCCGCCGACTTCACGCTGAGCACGGCGAACACGCTGACGATCGCGACGGGGGGGACGGCGAGCACCGGGACGGTGACGGTGACGGCGGTGGACAACGCGGCCGACGCGCCGGACAAGACCGTCACGGTCTCGGCGACGGCGAGCGGCGACGTGACGGCGCCGCCCGACGCGACGCTGACCGTCACGGACGACGAAGGGGGGCTGACCGTGGTCGAGAGCGGCGGTTCGACCGCGACCACGGAGGCGGGCGGCACGGATAGCTTCACGGTGCGCCTGACGTCCAACCCGAGCCAGACCGTGAACGTGCTGGTTACCAGCCAGGACACCTCCGAATGCGAGGTGTCGGCGGACGGCGGCGCGACGTATGGCGTCTCCGGGACCGTCGCCATGGCGCCCACCGGCGGCGACGCCACGGCGGCCGCGGCGAGCCTGTGGAATTCGGCGCATACGGTGACGGTGCGGGGCAAGGACGACGATGTCGACGACCACAACCAGATTTGCCGGGTGACGGTGGACCCGGGCGAGACCGGCGCCAGTGACCTGCCGTATAACCGTGTGGTTACCCAGACCGTGTCGGCGACCAACGCGGACGACGACACCGCCGGGCTGACGGTGAGCGCGGTGACGGGCCGGGCGACGGAGGCGGGCGGGACGGCGACCTTCACGGTGAAGCTGGCGACGCGGCCGACGGCGGCGGTGACGGTGACGGTGACGGGCGGGGACGCGAGCGAGGGCACGGTGTCGCCGTCGTCGCTGATCTTCGCGCCGGGCGTCTGGGACACGGCGCGGACGGTGACGGTGACCGGCGTCGACGACGACGTCGACGACGGCGACGTGACCTGGGACGTCACCTTGAATCCCGACAGCGGGCCGGCGGGAGACGCCCACTACCGCGCTGTCGGCAACTCCACCGTCGGGGTGAGCACCGCGGACGACGACACCGCGGGCGTGACCTTCACCCCCACCGTCCTGACCGTGACCGAGCAAGACGCCGCCGGCGCGACGTTCACCGTGGTCCTGGACTCCGAGCCCCCCTCCGGGACGACGACGGTCGGCCTCGGTCGCTCCGACGCCGAGATCGATCTGAACGGCGTCCGCACGTACCCGTACAACCTCTCGTTCGACCCGACGAACTGGAGCACGGCGCAAACGGTGACCGTCACGGCCTCCGCGGACAGCGACATCCGGAACGACACCAAGGAGATCAGGTACACGGTGGCCGGCTACGCGGGCGGGGTGACGAACGAGGTCGCGGTGACGGTCACGGTCATCGACGACGACAAGCCGATCGTGTCGCTGGCGCTGTCGCCAGCGTCGATCTCGGAGAACGGCGGGGTGGCCACGGTGACGGCGACGCTGGACCGGGCGGCGACCGAGGCGACGACGATCACGGTGTCGGCGGCGGAGGTGGCCCCGGCGGCGGCGGGCGACTTCAGTCTGTCGAGCGCGACGACGCTGACGATCGCGTCGGGGGATACGACGAGCACGGGCGCGGTGACGGTGACGGCGGTCGATAACGCGACCGACGCGCCGGACAAGTCGGTGACGGTCTCGGCGACGGCGGCCGGGGGTAACGGGGCGACGGCCCCGGCGAGCCTGACGCTGACGCTGACCGACGACGAGGACCTGCCGGAGGCGACGCTGGCGTTGTCGGCGGCGACGATCGACGAGCACGACGGGACGAACCCCGGGTCGAGCACGGTGACGGCGACGCTGGACCGCGCGTCGAGCGAGGCGGTGACGCTCACGGTGTCGGCCTCGCCGGGGTCGGGGACGGACTTCACGCTGAGCACGGCGAACACGTTGACCATCGCGGCGGGGGACACGACGAGCGCCGGCACGGTGACGATTACGGCGACGGACGACACGACGGATGCGCCGGACAGGAGCGTGACGGTCTCGGCGACGGCGGCCGGGGGTAACGGGGTGGCGGCGCCGACGGACGTGACGCTGACCATTACCGACGACGAGGACCTGCCGGAGGCGACGCTGGCGTTGTCGTCGTCGTCGATCGACGAGAGCGGGGCGTCGAACGTCTCGACGGTGACGGCGACGCTGTCGGGTGCGTCGAGCGCGGCGGTGACGCTCACGGTGTCGGCCTCGCCGGGGTCGGGGACCGACTTCACGCTGAGCACGGCGACGACGCTGACCATCGCGGCGGGTTCGACGACGAGTTCGGGCGCGGTGACGGTGACGGCGATCGATAACGCGACCGACGCGCCGGACAAGTCGGTGACGGTCTCGGCGACGGCGGCCGGGGGTAACGGGGTGGCGGCGCCGTCGAGCCTGACGCTGACCATCGCGGACGACGAGGACCTGCCGGTGGCGACGCTGGCGTTGTCGCCGGCGACGATCGACGAGCACGACGGGACGAACCCCGGGTCGAGCACGGTGACGGCGACGCTGGACCGCGCGTCGAGCGCGGCGGTGACGCTGACGGTGTCGGCCTCGCCGGGGTCGGGGACGGACTTCACGCTGTCGAGCGCGAACACGTTGACCATCGCGGCGGGTTCGACGGCGAGCGCGGGGACGGTGACGATTACGGCGGTGAACGACACGACGGATGCGCCGGACAGGTCGGTGACGGTCTCGGCGACGGCGGCCGGGGGTAACGGGGTGGCGGCGCCGTCGGACGTGACGCTGACCATCGCGGACGACGAGGCGTTGCCGACGGTGGCGCTGGTCCTGTCGCCGGCGACGATCGACGAGCACGACGGGACGAACCCCGGGTCGAGCACGGTGACAGCGACGCTGTCGGGGGTGTCGAGCGCGGCGGTGACGCTCACGGTGTCGGCGGCGCCGGGGTCGGGGACCGACTTCACGCTGAGCACGGCGACGACGCTGACCATCGCGGCGGGGGATACGACGAGTTCGGGGACGGTGACGGTGACGGCGAACGACAACGATGTGGATGCGCCGGACAAGTCGGTGACGGTCTCGGCGACGGCGGCCGGGGGTAACGGGGTGGCGGCGCCGTCGGACGCGACGCTGACGATCGCGGACGACGAAGCTACGCCCACCGTGACGCTGGTCCTGTCGCCGGCGTCGATCTCGGAGGACGGCGGGATCTCCACGGTGACGGCGACGCTGTCGGGGGTGTCGAGCGAGGCGGTGACGGTGACGGTGGGCGCGGCGGCGGGAACGGGGGCGGTCGCCGCGGACTTCGATCTGAGCACGGCGAAGACGCTGACCATCGCGTCGGGTTCGACGACCAGCGCCGGCGCGGTGACGGTGACGGCGAACGACAACGACGTGGACGTGGCCGACAAGTCGGTGACGGTGTCGGGGACGGTCTCGGGCGGCAACAGTGTCGCGGCGCCGTCGGACGCGACGCTGACCTTGACGGACGACGACACGGCGGGCGTGACCTTCAACCCCACCGCCATCACCGTGACCGAGCAAGGCGCCGGCGCGACGTTCACCGTGGTCCTGGACTCCGAGCCCCCTCCCGGGGGGATGACGACGACGACATGGGTCGGTCTCAATCGCCCCGACGACGAGCTCGATCTGAACTCCGCCCTCACGTACCCGTACAACCTCTCGTTCACGCCGACGACCTGGAGCACGCCGCAGACGGTGACCGTCACGGCCAAAGGGGACAGCGACTTCCTGGACGAGACCAAGGAGGTCAGATACGCGGTGGCCAACTATGGGGTCGGGGACGTGGCGGACACGCCTGCGACGCTCCTGCTCGCGGTGACGGTCACGGTCATCGACGACGACAAGCCGGTCGTGTCGCTGTCGCTGTCGCCAGCGTCGATCTCGGAGAACGGCGGGGTGGCCACGGTGACCGCGACGCTGGACAAGGCGGCGAGCGAGGCGACGACGGTCACGGTGTCGGCGGCGGCGGTGTCCCCGGCGGTGTCGGGCGACTTCGGCCTGTCGAGCGCGACGACGCTGACCATCGCGACGGGGGATACGACGAGCACCGGAACCGTGACGGTCGCGGCGGTCGATAACGCGACCGACGCGCCGGACAAGTCGGTGACGGTCTCGGCGACGGTCGCGGGCGGCGACGGGGCGGCGGCGCCGTCCGACGCGACGCTGACCATCGCCGACGACGACGCGGCGCCGGGGGTGACGCTGTCGCTGTCGTCGTCGTCGATCTCGGAGAACGGCGGTGTATCGACGGTGACGGCGACGCTGTCGCACCCGTCGAGCGCGGCGACGACGGTGACGGTGGGGGCGGTCTCGGGCTTCTACACGGTGGGTTCGGACACGACCATCGTGATCGCGGCGGGCGAGACGGCGAACGCCGCGGACACGGCGCCGATCGCGGCGGCGAACGACGACGTTCACCAGGGGGCGGCCGGGCGTTCGACGACGGTGACGGCGACGGTATCGAACGACCAGGCTACCGCCGAATCGGAGACGATGACCGTCACCGGGGCGACGCTGACGCTGACCGACGACGAGGCGTTGCCGACGGTGGCGCTGGTCCTGTCGGAGCCGGACCCGACGAAGCCGGACACCATCCCCGAGAGCGGGGCGGGCGCCGCGAGCACGGTGACGGCGACGCTGGACCGCGCGTCGAGCGCGGCGGTGACGCTCACGGTGTCGGCGGCGCCGGGGTCGGGGACGGATTTCACGCTGTCGAGCGCGAACACGTTGACCATCGCGGCGGGTTCGACGGCGAGCGCGGGGACGGTGACGATTACGGCGACGGACGACACGACGGATGCGCCGGACAAGAGCGTGACGGTCTCGGCGACGGCGGCGGGCGGCAACGGGGTGGCGCCGCCGTCGGACGCGACGCTGACGATCGCGGACGACGAAGGTACGCCGACCGTGACGCTGGCGTTGTCGCCGGCGTCGATCTCGGAGGACGGCGGGGTCTCGACGGTGACGGCGACGCTTTCCGGCAAGTCGAGCGAGGCGGTGACGGTGACGGTGTCGGCCTCGCCGGGGTCGGGGACGGATTTCACGCTGTCGAGCGACAAGACGCTGACCATCGCGGCGGAGGAGACGACGAGCACGGGCGCGGTGACGGTGACGGCGATGGACGACACGACGGACGAGGCGGACGAGACGGTGACGGTGTCGGGGGCGGCCACGGGCGGCAACGGCGTGGCGGCGCCGTCGGACGCGACGCTGACCATCGCGGACGACGATCCCGCGCCGATGCTCTCCATCGACTCGCCGAGCGTGACCGAGGGCGACAGCGGCTCGACGGACCTGACCTTCACGGCGACCCTGAGCGCCGCCTCCGGACGCGAGGTGACGGTGGACTACGTCGACGCCGGCACCGGCACCGCGACGTCCGGGACGGACTACACGGCCATCGCCGCCGGCACGCTGACCTTCGCGGCGGGGACGACCGGCCAGACCTTCGACGTGGCGGTGACGGGCGACGTCCTGGACGAGGCGGACGAGACGGTGAAAGTGCGGCTGAAGGATCCGGTGAACGCGGCGGTCTCGACCGCGGCGGGCGCCGGGACCGGGACGATCGCGGACAACGACGCGACGCCGACGCTGTCGATCGGCTCGCCGAGCGTGACGGAAGGCGACAGCGGCTCCGCGGCGCTGACGTATACGGTGACCCTGAGCGCCGCCTCCGGACGCGAGGTGACGGTGCGGTATGCGGACGCGGGCACGGGGACGGCCACGTCCGGGACGGACTACACGGCCATCACCGCCGGCGCTCTGACCTTCCCGGCGGGGACGACCGGCCGGACCTTCAGCGTGTCGGTGACGGGCGACACGGTGGCCGAGTCGGACGAGACGGTGGAGGTGACGTGGAGCAACGCGACGAACGCGACGATCTCGTCGCGCAGCGGGGTCGTCGCCACTGCGCTAAGGGTCGATGGGACGATCACGGACGACGACGGCGCCCCGACCTCGATCACGCTGACGGTGGACGACAACGACGTGGGCGAGGGCGACGGGGCGACGACGATCACGGTGACGGCGACGGTGGACGGCACGAGCCGGTTCGCCGAGGCCAAGACGGTGAGCGTGAGCGTGGCGGACAGCGGCACGGCGGGGGCGGTGGACTTCGCCGCGGTGTCGAACTTCAACATCTCTATCGCCGCCGGGGCGGCGAGCGGTACCGGAAGCTTCACGCTGACGCCGACGGACGACTCGGACGACGAGACCGACGAGACCATCACGGTCAGCGGTACTTCGACCGGCCTGACGGTGAACCCGGCCACGATCGGCCTCACGGACAACGACGGGACGCCGACCTCGATCACGCTGACGGTGAACGACAACAGCGTGGGCGAGGGCGACGGGGCGACCACGATCGCGGTTACGGCCACGTTGGACGGCTCGACGACGCTCGGCTCGGCCACGACGGTGCGGGTGAGCGTGGCGGGGAGCGGCACGGCGGGGGCGGTGGATTTCGCCACGGTGTCGGCGTTCGACATCACGATCGCAGCGGGCGACGCGAGCGGTACCGCGAACTTCACGCTGACGCCGACGGACGACGTAGTGGACGAGACCGACGAGACCATCACGGTGCGCGGCGCGTCGACCGGCCTGACGGTGAACTCGGCCAGGATCGGCCTGACGGATGACGACGCGGCCCCGACCTCGATCACGCTGACGGTGAGTGACAGCAGCGTGGGCGAGGGCGACGGGGCGACCTCGATCACGGTGACCGCCACGGTGGACGGAACCACCCGGTTCGCCGAGGCGAAGACGGTGCGGGTGAGCGTGGCGGGCAGCGGCGCGGCGGGGGCGGTGGACTTCGCCGCGGTGGAGGCGTTCGACATCGAGATCGCGGCGGGAGCGGCGAGCGACACCGCCGGCTTCACGCTGACGCCGACGGACGACGCGGTGGACGAGACCGACGAGACGATCGCGGTCAGCGGCGCGTCGGGCGGTCTGACGGTGAACTCGGCCACGATCGCGTTGACGGACGACGACGCGGCGCCGACCTCGATCACGCTGACGGTGGACGACACCGGCGTGGGCGAGGGCGACGGGGCGGCCGCGATCGCGGTGACCGCCACGGTGGACGGGACCACCCGGTTCGCCGAGGACACGACGGTGACGGTGAGCGTGGCGGGGAGCGGCACGGCGACGACGGTGGACTTCGCGGCGGTGTCGTCCTTCGACATCACGATCGCCGCCGGGGCGGCGAGCAAGACCGGGAGCTTCACGCTGACGCCGACCGACGACGTAGTGGACGAGACCGACGAGACGGTGACGGTGAGCGGCTCGTCGGGCGGCCTGACGGTGAACTCGGCCACGATCGCGTTGACGGACAACGACGCGGCGCCGACCTCGATCACCTTGACGGTGAGTGACGACAGCGTGAGCGAGGGCGACGGGGCGACCGCGATCGCGGTGACCGCGACGGTGGACGGCACGACCCGGTTCGCCACGGCGACGACGGTGAGCGTGCTCGTGAGGTCGGACAGCGGGACGATGAACGCGGTGGACTTTGCGTCGGTGTCGGGGTTCGACATCGAGATCGCCGCGGGGGCGGCGAGCGGTACCAAAACCTTCACGCTGACGCCGACGAACGACGCGGTGGACGAGAACGACGAGACGATCACGGTGTACGGCGCCTCAGGCGGCCTGACGGTGAGCTCGGCCACGATCGCGTTGACGGACGACGACGCGACGCCGACCTCGATCACGCTGACGGTGGACGACAACAGCGTGGCCGAGGACGACGGGGCGACCGCGATCACGGTGACCGCCACGGTGGACGGCGCGACGCGGTTCGCCACGGCGACGACGGTGACGGTGAGCGTGGCGGGGACCGGCGCGGCGGGGGCGGTGGACTTCGGGGCGGTGTCGGACTTCGACATCGAGATCGAAGCGGGCGACGAGAGCGCTACCGGCGCCTTCACGCTGACGCCGACGAACGACGCGTTCGACGAGACGAACGAGACGATCACGGTGAGCGGCGCGTCGGGCGGCCTGACGGTGAGCTCGGCCACGATCGCGTTGACGGACGACGACGACGCCCCGACCGCGATCACGCTGACGGTGGACGACAACAGCGTGGCCGAGGACGACGGGGCGACCGCGATCGCGGTGACCGCCACGGTGGATGGCGCGAGCCGGTTCGTCGATGCCACGACCGTGACCGTGAGCGTGGGGGGTAGCGGCACGGCGACGGCGGTGGACTTCGCGGCGGTGACGGACTTCGACATCACGATCGCCGCGGGGGCGGCGAGCAAGACCGGGAGCTTCACGCTGACGCCGACGAACGACGCGGTGGACGAGACCGACGAGACGGTGACGGTGAGCGGCACGTCGGGCAGCCTGACGGTGAACTCGGCCACGATCGCGCTGACGGACGACGAGGCGACGCCGACGGTGGCGCTGGTCCTGTCGGAGCCGGACCCGACGAAGCCGGACACCATCCCCGAGAGCGGGGCGGGCGCCGCGAGCACGGTGACGGCGACGCTTTCGGGGGCGTCGAGCGAGGCGGTGACGGTGACGGTGTCGGCGACGGGCGCGACCGCGTCGGCGGGGGACTTCAGTCTGTCGAGCGCGAGGACGCTGACGATCGCGTCGGGGGATACGACGAGTTCGGGCGCGGTGACGGTGACGGCGGTGGACGACACGACGGCCGAGGCGGACGAGACGGTGACGGTCTCGGCGACCGTGGCGGGCGGCAACGGGGTGGCGGCGCCGTCGGCCGCGACGCTGACCGTGACCGACGACGAGGTCCTGCCGACGGTGACGCTGGTTCTGTCTTCGACGTCGATCCCGGAGACGGGCGGGGTGACGACGGTGACGGCGACGCTGTCGGGCGTGTCGAGCGCGGCGGTGACGGTGACGGTGTCGGCGTCGCCGGTGACGTCCACGGGCGCCGTGGCGGGCGACTTCAGCCTGTCGAGCGCGACGACTCTGACGATCGCGTCGGGGGATACGACGAGTTCGGGCGCGGTGACGGTGTCGGCGGTGGGCGACGCGAGGGACGAGACGGACGAGACGGTGACGGTGTCGGGGACGGCTTCGGGCGGCAACGGGGTGGCGAACCCGTCGAGCGTGACCCTGACCGTGACCGACGACGACACGGCGGGGTTCGCGGTGTCGCCGGCGACGTCGACATCGTCGCGGCTGCGGACGACGGAGTCGGGCGGGACGGCGACGTTCACGGTGGCGCTGTCGAGCGAGCCGACGGGGGACGTGGTGCTCGGCGTGGCGAGTTCGGACGCGACGGAAGGGACGGTGTCCGCGTCGTCGCTGACCTTCACGGCGACGACCTGGAACACGGCGCAAACGGTGACGCTGACCGGCGTGGACGACGACCCCGCCAACGCCGACGGCGACCAAAACTACACCGTCACGCTGACGGTGAACGCGACGAGCACGGCGGACGACAACTACGACGCGCTCGCGAGCTCCCCGGTCACGGTCTACGCGGTGAACGCGGACAACGACTACGGGCTGAACGTGAGCTCGGTGACGGGCCAGGCGACGGAGGGTGGCGGGACGGCGACGTTCACGGTGGCGCTGCTGTCGCTGCCGTCGCAGGCGGTGACGGTATCGGTGACGAGCCTGGATACGGGCGAGGGAACGGTCTCGCCGTCGTCGCTGACCTTCGAGACGACGGCCTGGAACATGGCGCGGACGGTGACGGTGACCGGGGTCGATGACGACGTCGACGACGGCGATGTGACCTGGGCGGTGCGGCTGGATCCGTCGAGCGGCGACGCCAACTACAACGGGCTGGCGAACGTGGACGTGTCGGTGACGACGACGGACGACGACGACGCGCCGGGGGTGACGCTGTCGCTGTCGCCGTCGTCGATCTCGGAGAACGGCGGCGTGGCGACGGTGACGGCGACGCTGTCGCGCGCGTCGGGGGCGGCGACGACGGTGACGGTGACGGCGGCGGCGGGCTTCTACACGGTGAGCGACGCGACGATCGTGATCGACGCTGGCGAGACGGCGAACGCGACGGACACGGCGACGATCGCGGCGGCGAACGACAACGTTCACCAGGGCGTCGACGGGCGCTCGACGACGGTGACGGCGACGATAACGAACGCCCGGGCCACGACCGACGGAACGACCGTGGCGGTGACCGGCGCGCCTCTGACGCTGACGGACGACGAGACGTTGCCGACGGTGGCGCTGGCGCTGTCGGACCCGGTGGCGGGCCAGCCGGACACGATCGACGAGAGCGGGGCGAACAACGCGAGCGCGGTGACGGCGACGCTGTCGGGGGCGTCGAGCGAGGCGGTGACGCTGACGGTGGCGGCGGGTCCGGGAACCGACGCCGTGGCGGAGAACAACGCCGCCGCCGGCGACTTCACGCTGAGCACGGACAAGACGCTCACCATCGCCGCCGGGGATACGGCGAGCAGCGGGACGGTGACCGTCACCGCGGCGCACGACACGGTCGACGAGCCGGACCAGCAGGCGACGGTGTCGGCGACGGTCTCGGGCGGCAACGGCGTGGCGGCGCCGTCGAGCGTGACGCTGACCATCGCGGACGACGACGCGGCGCCGGGGGTGACGCTGGCGCTGTCGGACAGCGCCATCGCGGAGGACGGCGGCTCGACGACGGTGACGGCGACGCTGGACCGTGCGTCGAGCCACGCGACGACGGTGACGGTGACGCCGGTCTCGGGGTCCTACACGGTGGGTTCGTCCAACACCCTCACCATCGCCGCCGGGACGACCGGCGGCGCCGGGACGGTGACGGTGACGGCGGTGGACGACGCCATCGACAACGTGGGGAACCGTTCGGTGACGGTGACGGGCACGGCGGAGAACGGCCACGGCGTGGGCGCGGTGACGGGAGCGTCGCTGACGCTGACCGACGACGAGGCGACGCCGGTGGCGACGCTGGCGCTGAGCCCGGCGACGATCGCCGAGCACGACGGGACGAACGTGGGGTCGAGCACGGTGACGGCGACGCTGGACCGCGCGTCGAGCGAGGCGGTGACGCTGACGGTGTCGGCGGCGCCGGGGACGAACGCGGTCGCGGCGAACTTCACGCTGAGCACGGACAAGACGCTCACCATCGCCGCCGGGAATACGGCGAGCACGGGCGCGGTGACGGTGACGGCGGTCGACAACGCGACGGATTCGCCGGACAAGCAGGTGACGGTGACGGCGGCGGTCTCGGGCGACAGCGGCGTGGCGGCGCCGTCGAGCGTGACGCTGACCGTGACCGACGACGAGGCGACGCCGACGGTGGCGCTGGCGTTGTCGCCGTCGTCGATCTCGGAGAACGGCGGGGTCTCGACGGTGACGGCGACGCTGAGCCATGCGTCGAGCGCGGCGACGACGATCACGGTGGCGGCGGCGTCGGGCTTCTACACGGTAGGGTCCGACGCGACGATCGCGATTGCCGCGGGTGAGACGGCGAACGCGACGGACAGCGTAACGATTACCGCGGCGGACGACGCCATCGACAATGTCGTCAACCGCGGCGTCACGGTGACGGGCACGGCGGCCAACGCCCAGGCGGCGGCCGATTCGCGGACCGTGGCGGTGACGGGAGCGACGCTGACGCTGACCGACGACGAGGCGACGCCGGTGGCGACGCTGGCGTTGTCGCCGTCGTCGATCTCGGAGAACGGCGGGGTCTCGACGGTGACGGCGACGCTGGACCGCGCGTCGAGCGAGGCGGTGACGCTGACGGTGTCGGCGGCGGCGGGGACGAACGCGGCGGCGGGCGACTTCAGCCTGTCGAGCGCGACGACGCTGACGATCGCGGCGGGTTCGACGGCGAGCACGGGCGCGGTGACGGTGACGGCGGTCGACAACGCGACGGATTCGCCGGACAAGCAGGTGACGGTGACGGCGCCGGTCTCGGGCTCTAGCGGCGTGGCGAACCCGTCGAGCGTGACGCTGACCGTGACCGACGACGAGGCGACGCCGACGGTGGCGCTGGCGTTGTCGCCGTCGTCGATCTCGGAGAACGGCGGGGTCTCGACGGTGACGGCGACGCTGGACCGTGCGTCGAGCCACGCGACGACGGTGACGGTGACGGCGATGACCGGCGCCTACACGGTAGGGTCCGACGCGACGATCACGATTGCCGCGGGTGAGACGGCGAACGCGACGGACAGCGTAACGATTACCGCGGCGAACGACGCCATCGACAACGTGGGGAACCGTTCGGTGACGGTGACGGGCACGGCGGAGAACGGCCACGGCATCGGGACGCTGACCGGGGCGTCGCTGACGCTGACCGACGACGAAGGTACGCCGACGGTGGCGCTGGCGTTGTCGCCGTCGTCGATCTCGGAGAACGGCGGGGTCTCGACGGTGACGGCGACGCTGGACCGTGCGTCGAGCGAGGCGGTGACGCTGACGGTGTCGGCGTCGCCGGTGACGTCCACGGGCGCCGTGTCGGGCGACTTCAGCCTGTCGAGCGCGAGGACGCTGACGATCGCGGCGGAGGCCACGGCGAGCACGGGCGCGGTGACGGTGACGGCGGTCGATAACGCGACGGATTCGCCGGACAAGCAGGTGACGGTGACGGCGGCGGTCTCGGGCTCTAGCGGCGTGGCGGCGCCGTCGAGCGCGACGCTGACCGTGACCGACGACGAGGCGACGCCGACGGTGGCGCTGGCGTTGTCGCCGTCGTCGATCTCGGAGACGGGCGGGGTCTCGACGGTGACGGCGACGCTGGACCGTGCGTCGAGCGAAGCGGTGACGGTGACGGTGGACGCGGCGGCGGGCGCGGGCGCGTCGGCGGACGACTTCAGTCTGTCGGGCGCGAGGACGCTGACGATCGCGTCGGGGGATACGACGAGTTCGGGCGCGGTGACGGTGACGGCGAACGGGAACGCGGTGGATGCGCCGGACAAGTCGGTGACGGTTTCCGGCACGGTGTCGGGCGGCAACGGGGTGGCGGCGCCGTCGGACGCGACGCTGACCGTGACCGACGACGAGGCGACGCCGACGGTGACGCTGGCGCTGTCTCCGACGTCGATCCCGGAGACGGGCGGGGTGACGACGGTGACGGCGACGCTGGACCGTGCGTCGAGCGAGGCGGTGACGGTGACGGTGTCGGCGTCGCCGGTGACGTCCACGGGCGCCGTGGCGGGCGACTTCAGTCTGTCGAGCGCGACGACTCTGACGATCGCGGCGGGGGATACGACGAGTTCGGGCGCGGTGACGGTGTCGGCGGTGGGCGACGCGGTGGACGAGACGGACGAGACGGTGACGGTGTCGGGGACGGCTTCGGGCGGCAACGGGGTGGCGGCGCCGTCGAGCGTGACGCTGACCGTGACCGACGACGACACGGCGGGGTTCGCGGTATCGCCGGCGACGTCGACATCGTCGCGGCTGCGGACGACGGAGAGTGGCGGGACGGCGACGTTCACGGTGGCGCTGACGAGCGAGCCGACGGGGGACGTGGTGCTCGGCGTGTTGAGTACGAACACGGCGGAAGGCACGGTGTCGGCGTCGTCGCTGACCTTCACGGCGACGACCTGGAACACGGCGCAAACGGTGACGCTGACCGGGGTGGACGACGCCCCCGCCAACGCCGACGGCGACCAAGACTACACCGTCGCGCTGACGGTGGACATGCCGAGCACGGCGGACACCAAGTACGACGCGCTCCCGGCGGTCACGGTCCATGCGGTGAACGCGGACAACGAGTACGGGCTGAACGTGGGTTCGGTGGCGGGCCAGGCGACGGAGGCGGGCGGGACGGCGACGTTCACGGTGGCGCTGATAACGCAGCCGTCGCAGGCGGTGACGGTATCGGTGACGAGCCTGGATGCGAGCGAGGGAACGGTCTCGCCGTCGTCGCTGACCTTCGCGGCGACGGCCTGGAGCACGACGCAGGCGGTGACGGTGACCGGGGCGGATGACGCCATCGACGACGGCACGGTGACCTGGGCGGTACGGCTCGATCCGTCGAGCGGCGACGCCAACTACAACGGGCTGGCGAACGTGGACGTGTCGGTGACGACGACGGACGACGACGACGCGCCGGGGGTGACGCTGGCGCTGTCTCCGTCGTCGATCCCGGAGGACGGGGGCGTGGCGACGGTGACGGCGACGCTGTCGCGCGCGTCGGGGGCGGCGACGACGGTGACGGTGACGCCGGCGGCGGGCTTCTACACGGTGAGCGACGCGACCATCGAGATCGCGGCGGGTTCGACGTCGAACGCGACGGACACGGCGACGATCGCGGCGGTGGACGACGCCATCGACAACGCGCCGAACCGGGCGGGCACGGTGACGGCGACGATCACGAACGACCGGGCCACGGCCGACGGGACGACCATGGCGGTGAGCGGCGGGGCGTTGACCCTGACGGACGACGACGAGAAGGGCCTCGCGCTCGTCCCCTCGGATCATCTGGCCGTGACGGCGGGGAGCTCGGCCTCGTACACGGCGGCGCTGACCTCGGAGCCGACGGACACGGTGACGGTGTCGGTCGCGAGCGACAACGCCGACGTGACGGCGAACCCCGCCAGCCTGACCTTCACGATGTCGAACTGGGACACGCCGCAACCGGTGACGGTGTCGGCGTCGTCGGACGGTGACGACTACGCCGACGCGGCGACGCTGACGCACCGCGCGGCGGGCGGCGGCTACGGCGATGTGTCGGCGCCGCTGCCGGTGGCGGTGGCGGAGACCGGGGACACGCGGGTCCTGGCGGCGCCGGTGACGGCGGTGACGGAGGCGGTCTACCGCATCGGCGCCGCGACGGTCCGGGTGAGGTATACGCCCCTGGCGGGCGACGCCGTGCCGTCTCCGGCGGGTTCGGGGTTCGGTCTGGGGGAGGGCGACGCGCGGGTCGCGGTGGACGTGTCGGCGGTCTCCGGCCTTCCGTCCGGGGGCCTGACGCTGTGCCTTGCGGGGCCCCAGGGGATACGGGACGCGGCGGCCCGGTCGCCCGGCCGGGAGCTCGTGCTGTTGCGCCATGACGGGACCGCGTGGACGGCGGTGTCGGGTTCGGTCTGGGACGCGACGGAGATGCGGGCGTGCGCCAGCGGGGTGACGGACTTCTCGCCCTTCGCCCTGGGCTACGCGGACAGGAGCGTCGAGTTCGCGGGAACGGTCTCCAACCGGGTCTACACGGTGGACGAGGCGATCGCGGACTTGGTGCTGCCTCCGGTGAAGAAGGACGCGGGGGACGCGCCGGTGACGTGCTGCACGCACGACCTGACGCCGGAGCGGCTGCCGGCGGGTCTGACGTTCGACGCGACGACGCGGACGCTGTCGGGGACGCCGACGGAGGTGTTTCCCGAGACGACCTACACCTGGACGGCGCGGGACGCGGACGGGCCCGCGTCGCTGACGTTCACCATCGCCGTGGAGCACGGCCTGGAGAAGGCTCGGGCGCGCCTGAAGGCGATCAACGAGTCGGTGTTGCCGGAGTTGTCCCGCGCGTTGTGGGGGAGCGCGCTGGACGCGGTGACGGGGCGTCTGGCGTCTCCGGACGCGGCGGCGCCGACGGCGGCGGGCGGCCTCGAGGCGGCGGCGGGGTTCGTCCGGGCCCACGAGGGCGCCCTCGAGGAGGGCGACGTGTCCTGGAAGGAGCTGTTGGGGGCTGAGTCCTTCGCGTTCGGCCTGGCCGGCGCGGACGGTCCGGGCGCCGGCGGCGTCGTGGCGTGGGGCTCGGGCGACTGGCGCAAGCTGTCGCGGGACGATGATGCCCTGGACTGGTCGGGGGATGCGTTCTCGGCGCACGTGGGCGTGGACGCGGCGTTGCGTCCGGACCTTCGGGGCGGCTTGGCGGCGTCGTGGTTCTCGAGCGACGTGGACTACACGGACCGGAGCCAGGGCGAAGCGATCGCGGGTTCGCACGAGAGCCGGATGACGGCGTTGACGCCCTATGTGGGCTGGGCCGTGGGCGACGGGGCGCGGCTGTGGGGCGCGGCCGGTTACGGCTGGGGCGAGATCGAGATCGTGGACGGGGACCTGCGCGATCGGTTCGGGGCGCAGACGGCGGACAGCCGGTTCCTGGCGGGCGCCGTGGGCGGGTCGGCTCCGGTGTGGTCGCAAGGCCCCGCGACTCTGGAGGCGAAGGGCTCGGCGGAGGCGACGCGCTGGCGGGTGTCGGACAACGGCGCGGCGATCGCGGCGGTGTCGGTGGACACGCGACGCCTGCGCCTGGCGGCGGAGGGCAGCCGGGCCTATGCGCTCGCGGGCGGCGCGTCCCTGACGCCGACGCTGGAGGCGGGCGTGCGCTGGGACGGCGGCGACGGCGCGACGGGGATGGGCCTCGAGGCCGGCGGCGGCCTCTCCTGGACGGACCCGGCGCGGGGCCTGACGGTGGAGGCGAAGGGCCGCGCGCTCCTGGTCCACGACAGCGACGTGGAGGAGTGGGGCGCGTCGGGGTCGATGCGCCTGGACCCGGACGCGGACGGGTTGGGCCTGTCGTTCCAGCTGCTGCCCTCCTGGGGCGCGTCGGGGAGCGGCGTGGCGCGGCTGTGGGACGAGGGCGTGGCGGCGGGTCCGGTGGACGGCGGCGACGACGGGGCGCGGCTGGAGACGGACCTGGGCTACGGGCTGCCCGCGTTCGGCGGCGCCGGAGTGACAACCCCCTACGCCGGGTTCGGTCTGGCGCAAGGCGGCGAGCGCGCCATGCGCGTCGGCGTCCGCCTCGATCTCGGAACCGGGTTCCACCTGGGCGTCGAGGTCGAACGCAGGGAAAACGCCGCCGACGCCGGGTACGGCGTCGGGCTCGACCTGCGCATCGGGTGGTAGGGCGTTCGGTTCGCGCCGAAAGGCCGCGACCGGCGGCGGCGCGTCCCGCGAGCGTCTCGCCCGGCGCGACATCCACGAACCGACCTCCTTGTCCTCGACGACTTCGGGCTCGCCAGGCTCAACGTCGAGAACCGCCGCGAGTTCCTGACGGGCCTCCAGCTCGCGGATCCTGGCCTGCCGATGCTCGGCGGGATCGACGAGGCGCTTCGGCTTCTTCAAGGCCCGCGGGGCCAGACGCCGAACGGCCTTGCGCCGCGGTTCCTTCTTGCGGCCCGCGAACGCCAGATTGTCGCGCAACAGGCCGAGCCTTCCGCACCCTTGCGGGCATGGATGCGGCCGATCGACTCGGGGACCCTCGTGGCGCCGATCGCAACGCCGTCACGGGCCGGCACGATCGGCTTGGGCCGTCCGTCGCCCACTTCGTCCGGCACGTCGAACGGCCCGCCCGGGAAAGCGACCGTCTCGAATGTCGCTCCTCCGAATATCCGCCGTATCCGGTCGTCGAGCTCGAAGACATGCTGTCCGTGTGTGCGGCCGGGGCCGTCTACGTCAGCGCGTTCCTGGATTTCGGGGAGTTCCGGAAACACATGAAGGCCATCGCCAGGGAGACGGAGGTGATGCGCCCGACCACATGATCTACTACGATGGCGACCGATTCCTCGGTCCGAGGATATAGACGTGAACGACGTTGCCGGAGTAGCAATGAGCATCGGCGATCCGTTGTCGGGGCCGGCTCTCGGCTTGTTGGTAGCTTGCGGTCTGCGACGCGGATCGTTGCCACTCAATCCTGGATCCATGCCGCTTGCGGCATAAAGCGAACTCACGGCGCGAAGACGGAATCTACTCGGGTTGGAGTAGGGTCGCCTGTGTCTCCCGAGCGGATTTCACGATGTCATCCATCTCTCTGCCGCGCCCTTCGCGGATCATCTCGTCCCGCTTGAGCGTCGAAAGGGTGTAGGCACAGCGGTAGGTGCGCTCGATCAGCGCGACATGTCCGGGCGTGAGCGAGACGGAATCCCCGTCGGTCTTGCCTTCGGCGAGGCCCAGCGCGGCGTTGCGCACGAACTCGGCGGCCGGGACGTCCTGCTTCGCGGCCGCCAGCTTGACCCGTTCCCACTCGGAATCCGAGAACCGGATGCCCCGCGGCGTGCGGGTTTCGTTACGGTTTTCTTCTGGATTTCCGTCGGCTTCCATGGCGATCGGATCGTTTTCAGTCATGGTCCGGCCTCTCCGGGTGTCGGTTTCCGTCCGTAAACCCGCCAACTTCGCGCAGGTAACAGCATGGTTTCCATCTACAGTGGCGCCGGCCCACCGATATACGGGCAGCATACACGACCGTCGCAACCGCGACAGGGCCGTATACCGGCCGCATATCGGCCGTATATCGGTCTGCCCGATATCCAGTAATATCAATCGGTTAGCTCCGTATGCCGGTGCGGTATACGCTCGGTCCAACAACGCCGGGGCTGTCTCTGTCACCGTTCGCGCACGAGACGGCATGACAAGCGCGCGCTTGTCTGCGAGGGCACCTCAGGTGCGTCGGGTGTGGAGCGAACCGGCTTCCATGCCGCGATCGTACCCTGGATGTCTTGAGAAGGGATTGGGGCCGCGAGTCCGGCGAGGGGAGCGGGCCGGCGTGGACGCGACGGTGGGTCGCGCGGGCGGCGGCGCCGACGCGGGGGATGTCGCGCGGCGGTGGTGAGGCGGGGAAGAAGGGCCGATCCCGTGGCGGGGACCGGCCCTGGGTGGTTTCGCTCAGGCGGCGACGCGGTGGACGGGGATGCCGAGCCGGCGCGCCTTGTCGACGAGGTTCTCGGTGATGCCGGAACCGGGGAAGGCGACGACGCCCTTTGGGAGGAGGTTGAGGAGGTCGTCGTTGCGGCGGAAGGGTGCGGCGCGTCCGTGTCGGTCCCAGTCGGGCTTGCAGACGATCTGGTGGACGCGGTTGCGCTCGGCCCATGAGGCGGCGATCTTCTCCGCGCCGGGGCCACCGCCGTGGACGAGGATCACGTCGGCGTGACGGGTCTTGACGCGATCGAGGGTGTTCCAGATGGCGCGGACGTCCTCGGCCTCCTTGCCGCCGGCGACGGCGACGAGGGTTCCGTCGGGGAGGTGGGCGCGGGTCTCGCGGTCCTTGCGGGCGCGGATGAAGTCGCGTGCGTCGATGGCCGCGGAGGTGAGCTTGCCGGTCTGGCTGGCGTGCGAGCCGTGACGGGGGCGCCACTGTTCACCGGTCTCGGCGCGGTAGGCGTCGGCGGCGAAGTCGCGGAGCTTCTCGAAGGCGTCGCGTCGGTCGCCGAGGTTGTGGGCGCGCTCGGCGATGCGTTCGAGTTCCCAGGACTTGACCTCGGTTCCGTCCTGGGCGCGTCCGAGTTCGCGCATCTCGGGGGCGAGCCTGTCGACGGCGCGGTCGAGGCGCTGGACCTGTGCGTGGAAGGTGTTGACGAAGCCCCAGAGGAGGCACTCGCGCTCGTCGGCGAGCTGTGTTCCGTCGGGGGCGACGGTCTCGATCAGGGCGTGGAAGGCCTGCTCGACGCCGGCGAGTGCCTCGTCCCGGTCCCAGACGGGTCGGTTGTCGGGTTCGTCGGGACCGGGAGTTGCGCCGTGGAGCCTGGCGAGTTCGCGGACGGCGGCGGTCGGGGAGGCGGTGTGTCCGGGTTCGCACTCGTCGGCGGTGTCGTCGCCGGTGCTGCCGTCGAAGCCGGCCTTGGCGAAGGCGTCGGCCATCGTGGTGTCGGCGGTCTTGGTGTTGTCGAAGCGGTTCATGACGATCTCCAGTTCAGAGGTTGATCCAACGGGACGGTGTGCCCCGTCGTGATGTCTGGTTGGGACACGCGCGCGCAGCGGAGCCACAACGGCCGGAATGCCAGCGCCGGGGAGCCGTCCGAGTGGTGCGGGCGCACAAGCGAGCGGAGCGAGTGCGGAGCCACGGTCGGACGGCTTCCCGGCGCTCCTTGGCATTGCGAGTCGTTGCCGAAGCGAAGCGGAGGACCCGCGCAGCGGGTTGGCGAAGGGAGCACGCGTGGCACGATCGGACATCACGACGGGAGGCTGTGTTCTCTCCCCCCGGACGGCCCCCTTACGGCGTTGCCGCCGGCACGGCGCCGGGGGATCGGCGGAGCCGGTTCGGAGGGCCGTTCGCAAACGGCGCGGGGTTCGAGGGCCGCCATGGCGCCCGCGGTCATCGTCGCGGTCACCGGAGCGGGTGGGTGCGGACGAGACGCTCGGCGACCTCGCGGAGGCGGGCGCGGTCATGGACGCGGACGGGTCCGCGCCGGTCCTCGTCGAGATGGACGACGTAGTAGTGCGCGCCCGGCTCGAGACAGTCGGGCTGGCGGTAGATGTCCCCGACGTGATCGCCGTCGTGATAGATGCGCGACTCGTCGGGAGCGATACGCTTGAAGGTGACGCGATCCATGGCGCTGTCCTTTCCGTGGTTGGCGAAGCCGGATGGCTTGCGCGGCGCGCCGGGGGCTGGCTCTCTCTCCGCCCCCCGTGGCGGTCGCCCCGCTCCCCGCTTCTCTCCACTCCCGTTCAACGCGCCGGCCCGCGAGCCGGGGCGTGGAACAGGGGCGCGATCCTGGCGGCGAGCGCTTGCGCGCCGAATGCGACCGGGTCGTCATTGAAGTCGCCGCGTTCGGGGACGATGACGGCGGCGGGGACGCCCAGGTCGCGGCAGCGCCGCCGGAGGCGGTCGGCGGCGCGTTGGCCCTCGGCGTCGTTGTCGCGGGCGATGCGCGAAGCGCGAGCACGGCCGTTCCGCCGGCCAGCAGCGAGAGGCGGTGTACTCCGACCGGCGGGCAAAGAAAAAGGGCCGACGCGCGAGGTGCCGGCCCGAGTGGGAGGGAGGAAGGCCGCTAGAACGGGATCTCGTCGCCGATCCCGTCCGCCGCCTGGACGGCCCCGTTGCCGGCCGCGGGCGCCGCGCCGTTGGCCGCCGGCGCGCCGTTGCCGTTGGGCTTGTCGAGGAACTGCACGCGCCCGCCCGGGACCAGCATGATCTCGGTCGAGAAGCGGTCGGTGTCCTCGCCCTCCTTGCGCCACTTGCGGCTCTGCAGCTTGCCCTCGACGAAGACCAGCCGGCCCTTGCGGGCGTGCTTCTCGAGCATCGCGATCAGGCCGTCCTGGAAGGTGACGATCCGGTGCCACTCGGTGCGGTCGCGGCGCTCGCCGCTGTTCTTGTCGATGTAGCCCTCGTCGGTGGCGATGCTGAGATTGGCCACACGCCCGCCGTTGGCGAGGTGGTTGACGGTGACGTCGGCGCCGAGGCGGCCGATCACCTGCGCACGGTTCAATCCGAAGGTTTGAGAAGCAAGGTTGCGCCACTCCGCGCACGGATGCACAGTGGGCGACAGAATCACCGTATTATCAATATGTTGAACGATATTCCGGGAACCCGGCGTCGCCAGATGCGCGCACCCATGCGTCCGAATTGCATTCCAAGTGTTGCACTCTGGGTTGACATTCCGGGATGGATCGATACAATCGAGATATGTCAACACATCCCGGCAAGCGAACCGCCAACGTCAAGATCACGCTCAACAAGCGCAATCTCGACGCCCTCGAACCCACGGACAAGCCCTGGATCGCATGGGACGACCGCCTCACCGGCTTCGGTGTCCGCGTCCAGCCCTCGGGCGCCAAGTCCTTCATCGTCAACTACCGCGCCGGGGACGGCGGGCGCAGGGCGCCCAACAAGCGCGTCGTCGTCGGCCGCTACGGCCGGGTCACGCCGGAGCGGGCGCGGCGGCTGGCGCAGGAACTGCTGGGCCGCGTCGCCGCTGGCGAGGACCCGGCCGGCGAGCGCGCCAGGGCGCGCGTCATGCCGACCCTCGGAGAGGCCTTCGAGGACCACATGGCCGCCGGTCCCAACCGCAAGGAGAGCACCAACAGGCACTACCGGAACGAGGTCCGCCTCTATCTCGGCGACTGGCTCGCAAGACCCCTCGACGCCATCACCCGACGCGACGTGGAGGCCCGCTTCAATCGGGTCACCCGGGAGGTCGGATGGTCGCCGGCCAACCAGATCGTCTCCCTGCTGCGATCCATCTACCGCCGCAACTGCGTCGATATCGAGGGGTTGCACAACCCGGCCGATCAATGGCTCGCCGGCGGCGGGCGCTACCATCGTCCGGCGCGGCGGCGGATCCCGGCCCCGGCCGAGGTCCTGCCGCGCTGGCGCAAGGGCATCGAGGATGCGGTGCGCAACCCGGCCACCCGCGACGCGCTGTGGTTCGGGCTCTACACCGGCATGCGCCGCGAGGAGGTCCTGACCCTGCGTTGGGAGCGCATCGACATCGCGGCCCTCACGTTCCGGGTCGAGGAGACCAAGACCGGCGAGCCGCTGGAGTTGCCGCTGACCCGGCAACTGGCCGCCGTTCTCGAGCGCCGCCGGGCGGCGGCCGGGGGAATGCCGGGGCGCGCCCGGCCCTGGGCGTTCGCCTCCGAAACCAGCGCCTCGGGCCACATCCACAACCCGCAGCATCTCTATGCGCCGATCGCGCTCGCCGGCGGCGCCAGGTTCTGGTTCCACGCCATGCGCAACTGCTTCATCACGGTCGCCGAGCGCGACCTGATGCTGCCCCGGTCGCTGACCAAGCGGCTGGTCAATCACGCCCGGCCCGGCGACGTGACCGAAGGCTACGCCGCCGACTGGACCGTGGAGCAGCTCCGCGCCCACGCCCAGAGGATCGCCGACCGCATCGACGAACTGATGCGCGCGGAACCGGAGGGGCCCATCGAACCCGACGCGCCGGTCGGGGAGCCGGGCGGCCCATGACCCCGACGACCCGGAGGGCGTTGAAAGTTCTCGCTCACGTCGCCGCCCTCGCCGGCCTCTACCTCGTGTTCTCGTTCGCCCTGTTCCTGGGTCTCCAAGTCGCTCCCCTCTACGGCAACATCGGCATCGCGGCCACCGTGGCCCTGGCCGCGCTCTACGTCTACGTCGGCTTTATCAGAAAATAGCCCGGCGGCTCCCTTGCTCGGAGAGGTCCCGTTGACGATGCACTGTTCGGGCGTGGCGCCGTCGGACAGAGGTCTGAGGTGGCCGGCCATGAGCGCAGCCCATCGCGGGAACGCGGGCGCGGGGACCTGCCGGCTCGCGGCGCGGGTCCTCGACCGGCGTAAGACACAGGTCGTCGAAGGCCCTCATCGTGCGCTTCGCCATGACGCCCGCCTCCGCCAGGCCGAGCGCGGTCTCGTGCGCCGCCGCCAGGGCGTCGCTCTTGTACTGCTTGGCCATCGCGGCTCACCTCGATGATCGTTCCATTCGCCAGCGCCGCCCCAAGGCCCGCCTCGTCCAGTTCGAGCATCTCCCCGGCCAGCATCGCGCAAGGCGGCATCCTCCAGTCCCTCGCGATCGGCGAAGCGGGCGAACGGCCCGGTCTTGAACGGGCGCGATCCAGACCTCGTGGATGCCTGCCGTCGCTCCGATCTCCATAGCACCGAGCGGCGCGCGGCCCGAGCAGTGCATCGTGAATGAGCCGCGAGCGGGTCAGGCCGCCTCGCCGACGGTCACGGTGACGCGCTTCCCCAACCGGCGCAGGGCACGATCGATCGTCGCGGCCTTGGTGCCGTGTCCCGGGTTCAGCATGCGGCGCACCTCGCTCTCGGCGATGTCGAGGTCGCGAGCAAGACGGCGCCGCGAAACCCCGGCCTGGCGCCAAGCCTCATAGAGCGCCGCCTTCAACGCCATCTGCACCGGCGGAACGACCAGGGGCCGCCCCTTGCCGGCGCGCGAAGGCTCGGGCAGGTCCTTTCCCTCCCGAATAGCGGTCGCGATCAGTTCGCGCAGCAAATCCCTGGCTTCGGCCAGCGCCTCGTCCCGGGTAGCGCCGTCCGTCGCGCCCCAGCCGAAGTCCGGGAACGTGACGACGAACCGGCCGTCTGCGTCGCGTTCGACCTCGGCGGGATAGTTATAAGTGTCGGGCATACGTTCGGTCCTCCCAGGCAGTGACGCTTCCGTCGTTCCGTCCCCTGGAAATCGTCGCCGTCGATCCCGAGATCGGCGAGCATCTTGGCGAGCAGTCCCTTGCCGATCTCCTTCTTCCGATCCTTGACGGTCGTCCTGTGATCGCCCGCGTAGAGCGTTCCGTGCGACCCGGCGCCTTCGGAAGCCACGAAGCGCACTTCCAGATTCCGGCTCCGCGCCCATTTGCGCACCCTCGCGATGAACCGCCGCCCGTTCATGCGGTCATTGTGCGAACCGGCGCCGATACCGGTCAAGGATAGCTGCGTACATTTTCGAGCGCAATATTTCGTGTTCGATGACCCTTCGAACCGGGTTCGACCCGTACGGCCGCTCCGCGACCGCCGGCCGCGGAATGCGACCCGCGTCTATCCCCGTGACACCGCGCCGCCAGCCCCGGTCACGGCGCACCCGCGGCGCCGGTCTCGGGATCGCGTGCGCTGGCGGCGTTGGCGTCGTGGAGCCGAGGCAGCGATATCCGGTCGAGCATGCCGATCGCGACGAGGAACACGAAGG
This sequence comes from uncultured Alphaproteobacteria bacterium, assembly GCA_958295695.1. Lineage (GTDB taxonomy): Bacteria > Pseudomonadota > Alphaproteobacteria > SP197 > SP197 > SP197. The sequence continues at coordinate 1,668,146 of OY282363.1, forward strand.
AGCCGGGGACCGGGCCGAACGGCATCGGGGGCGGGCGCGATATCGGTCCCCGGCAGGAACGGTCAGCCTTGGCGGGTGGCCAGGACGATGCGCCAAGCGCCGAGGATCGGGGCGTGTCACGGATCATGGACAAGAACATGGAATGAACATATGGCTCCCGCAACACGGTGGAAACGCGGGTTTCCAACGGAACCGCGACGGACGCGCGCAGACTTGCGACAGCGCGCGTCCGGGCATGAGAAAAAGTTTCCGGCGCAGCCTGCCCGGCGGGGCGCGGGAGCGCCGTTCGGCGATGCGTTCTCCCGAAACGCGCCGCCGCCTTGTGGCCGGCTCCCGGTGGTCATATAAGTAGTCAGAGAAATCGGCGCCGGGGAAGGAACATGAGCAAGACGTGGCAGGTTCAGGAAGCGAAGGCCCGGTTCAGCGCGTTTCTCGAGGCGAGCGCCAGGGAAGGACCGCAGATCGTGACCAGGCGGGGCGTGGAGGCGGCGGTGCTTCTGCCGATCGAGCAGTGGCGGAGGCTGCGGAAACTGGCGCAACCCGATCTGAAGGCGCTGCTGCTCGCGCCGGAAGCCCGGACGGAGGCGCTCGCGCCGCCTCGCGCCCGGCACGGCCATCGCCCGGCGTCGGCCTTCGAGTAGGCCGGTGTACCTGCTGGACACCAACGTCGTCTCGGAACTCCGCCGTCCCAGGCCCCACGGGGGAGTCTTGAACTGGATCGGAGGGGTTCCCGCGGACCGGCTGTTCCTGTCCGCGGTCACGGTTGGCGAGATCCAGGCTGGCATCGAGATCGCGCGCGAGCGCGACACCGCGAAGGCGGAGGAGCTGGAAATCTGGCTCGACCGGGTCGTCGCCGGCTATGGCGTCCTGCCGATGGACGCGGTGACCTTTCGGGAGTGGGCGCGTCTCAAGCATGGCAAGCCGGATACCCCGATCGAGGACGCCATGATCGCGGCCACGGCGAGAGTGCGCCGACTGACGGTGGCGACGAGGAACGTTCGCGATTTCCGGGCATTCGGCGTGGAGTTGTTCGATCCGTTCGCCGGCGGATGAACGGAGCCGGACGGAGGAGCGCATGACGAAGGCCTCGCCAATCCTCTCGCGAGCGATGTGCAGGTTGGAAACGGGGGTCGCGCCGCGCTTGCGGCCCATCGCGGCCCTGCATCGGAGTCCGGACGCGCTCGCCGTCCGCAGGCAGCCGTGCCGGGACGGCGAATGGGAACGGCCGCGTCTCTCTTCTCGGTTTCAATGCGCCCCGGAGGTATCCGGGCGTTCGCGCAAACCCGGAAATACGGTGACATGACAGGCACGCCCGAACGGAGGGCGCGGCGCGACATCGACGCGAATCTCGCGGCGGCCGGCTGGCTGGTTCAGAGCCGCGAGGAACTCGATCTCACGGCCGGTCGCGGCATCGCCGTGCGCGAGTTTCCGATGAAGCCGGGTTTCGGCGCGGCGGACTACGTGCTTTACCTCGACCGCGAGGCCGTCGGAGCGATCGAGGCCAAGGCATCGGGCGCGCTCGCCGGCGTCGAGGAACAATCCGCCAAATACGCCGCCGGCCTGCCCGACGACCTGCCCGCGCCCCGCCGCCCTCTGCCGTTCCTGTTCGAATCCAACGGTTCGGTGACGTACTTCACCAACGGCCTCGACCCGGCGCCGCGCGGCCGGCAGGTGTTCAACTTCCCGAGACCCGAGACGCTCGCCGACTTGATCGCGCGGCCGATGCAGTTGCGCGCCAGGCTGAAGGAGCTCCCGCCGCTCGACGAATCGCGCCTCTGGTCCGTCCAGGCCCGCGCCATCCGCAATCTGGAGGAGTCCTTCGCCGGCGCCCATCCGCGCGCCCTGATCCAGATGGCGACCGGTTCCGGCAAGACCTTCACCGCCGTCAACGTCGCCTACCGCCTGCTCAAGTTCGGCGGCGCCAGGCGCATCCTGTTCCTGGTGGACCGGAGCAATCTGGGCCGGCAGACGGAAGACGAGTTCGCCAACTTCACGCCGCCCGACGATCCGCGCAAGTTCCCGGCGCTCTACACCGTCCAGCGGCTCGCGGCCAATTCTATCAACCCCGCCGCCAACGTGGTCGTCACCACCATCCAGCGCTTGTATTCGATGCTCAAGGGCGAGGCGGAGTTCGACGCCGGCAACGAGGAAGGCTCCGCCTTCGACGCCGCCCCGCCATGGCGCGGCGAGCCGCCGGACGTGGCCTACAACGAAGCCGTCCCGCCGGAGTTCTTCGATTTCATCGTCGTGGACGAGTGCCATCGCTCGATCTACGACCTGTGGAGCCAGGTGTTGCTCTACTTCGATTCCTTCACGATCGGGCTGACCGCCACGCCCACCGGCAAGACCGTCGGGTTCTTCAAGCAGAATCTCGTCATGCAGTACGGCCATGACGAGGCTGTGGTCGACGGCGTGAACGTGGATTTCGACGTCTGGCGTATCCGGACGGAGGTCACCGAGCGCGGCGCGACCGTCGAGGCCGGCGACGGCGGCGTCTATGTGGACAAGCGCCACAAGCTGACCCGCGCGGAGCGGCTACAGCTGCTGAGCGAGGATCTCACCTACACCGCGAACGAGCTCGACCGCGACGTGGTCTCGGAAAGCCAGATCAGGACCGTCCTTCGGCAGTTCCGCGACAAGGTGCTGCCCGAGGCGTTTCCGGGCCGGACGGAGGCGCCGAAGACCCTGATCTTCGCCAAGGACGACTCGCACGCCGACGATATCGTCCGCATCGCCCGCGAGGTGTTCGAGCAAGGAAACGACTTCTGCCGCAAGATCACCTACCGCACCGGCTTCACCAAGGTCGCGAAGACCGTCACCGGGGACGACGGAAGCGAGACCGGGACAGTCGAATGGGTGAAGACCGACAGCCTGACCCCGGACGAGATACTCGCCCAGTTCCGCACCGGCTTCTTTCCGCGCATCGCCGTCACGGTGGACATGATCTCCACCGGCACCGACGTGAAGCCGATCGAATGCGTGTTCTTCATGCGCAACGTCAAATCGGCCGGCTTCTTCGAGCAGATGAAGGGCCGGGGCGTCCGCGTCGTCTCGCCGGACAAGCTGCGCGCGGTCACCCCGAGCGCGAAGATCAAGGACCGCTTCATCGTCGTCGATGCGGTAGGCGTGTGCGAGCGGGACAAGACCGATTCCCGGACCCTCAACCGCCAGCCGTCGAAGACCCTCGAACAGGTCCTGGATTACGTCGCGCGGGGCGGTACCGACCCGGATGCGCTGACGACACTGGCCGGGCGGCTCGCCCGGCTGCAACGCGCGTTCACGACGGACCAGCTTGCCGAGCTGAAGGACCTGGCGGGCGGCAAGCCGTTCCCCGAGCTCGCCCGCGACCTGCTCGACGCCTGCGACGCCGACGCGCGGGTCGACGCCGCCAGGCGGCTGTTCGGAACGCCTGAACCGAGCGAGGAACAGGTTGCCCAGGCCGCCGGGCAAATGGCGCGCGCCGCCGTCACGCCTTTCATGAAGCCGGTCTTCCGCCACCGCATCCTGGAGATCCGCCGACAGAACGAACAGACCATCGACCGCCACACGGTCGATGACGTGCTCCATTCCGGTTTCGACGCCTCGGCGGTCGAGAAGGCGCGGGCCAGGGTGACGGATTTCCGCGCCTGGATCGGGGAACACCAGAACGAGCTGACGGCGCTTCAGGTGCTCTACGCCGGCGCGCGGCCGCTCAAACTGTCGCTCAGGGACCTGCGCGAGTTGAAGGACGCGTTGGCCCGCCCGCCCGTTTCGGCGACGCCCGTCCAGCTGTGGCGCGCCTTCGAGGCGGCGGAGGCGGACAAGGTCGAGGGGCGCGGCGGCGAGCCGTTGGCGGACCTCGTGAACCTGGTGCGCCATGCGCTGATGCCGGCCATGACGCTCGCGCCCTATCGCGACGAGTTGCGCGAGCGGTATCGAGCCTGGCTCCGCGAACGCGACGCCGACGACGCCTTCACGCCGGAACAACGCGAGTGGCTCGACCGCATGGCCGAGCACATCGCCGCCAGCCTCGCCATCGAGAAGGAGGATTTCGAGACCGGATGGTTCGGCCAGCACGGCAGCCTCGGCCGCGCGCACGCGCTGTTCGGGGATCGGCTTCAGCCGCTGATGGCGGAGTTGAACGAAAGGCTGGCGGCGTGAGCGGCCCGGACGAACGACGGTCGGCGTCCGGCTGTCCGCCGCGAGATATCCGGCATGGCCGGCGGACGGGTTTGTTTGGACCATGATCCATGACCATGGTAGGTTTCGCCGATGCGGGAAATCCAGATATCCAGATTCAAGGTGACCTGTCTGTCGGTCCTCGACCGGGTCGCGAAAACGCGCCAGCCCGTTCTGGTGACCCGCTTCGGCAAGCCGGTCGCCCGGATCCTCCCGCCGCCGGCGCAGCCCGGCGCGTGGCTCGGCGCCATGAAGCGCTCGGGCGCGATCCGCGGCGACCTCGTGGCTCCCGCCGTGGAAGCCCCGCATTGGGAAGCGCTCGACTGAGCGCCGTTACTGCTCGATACGCACATCTGGTTGTGGGGTCTGCTCGACCCGGACAGGCTTTCCGATCGCGTGAGGCGCGCGCTTTCGTCGGGAACGGACGAGTTGCGGCCTTCTCCGATCGGCGTGTGGGAGGCCCTGATCCTCGCCGAACGGGGCCGGATCGCGCTCGAACCCGACCCTCGGAGCTGGCTCGACGAGGCGATGGCGATCACGCCGGTCGTGGAAGTTCCCGTGACCTTCGACGTTGCGATGGCCAGCCGGAGCGTCGCCCTCGAACACCGGGACCCGGCGGACCGGTTCATCGTCGCGAGCGCCAAGGTCTTCGACCTCACCCTTGTGACGGCGGACGAACGGCTCCCGCGATGCCCCGATATCGACGTATTGCCCAACCGCTGACCGCGGCGCGGCCGGAGACGGGGTTGAACCGAAGGCTGGCGGCGTAAGCGGGGGCCTTGCGGTTTCCGCTCGATCGGGCAACAATCCGGTCAGACTAGTCAGAAAGGTTCGCATCATGCAGAGATGGCAGTTGCAGGAAGCCAAGGCGCGGTTCAGTGCGCTGGTGCGCGAAGCCGCCGAGGACGGCCCGCAGACGATCACCGTTCGCGGGCGGCGGGCGGCCGTCCTTCTGTCGGCGGACGACTACGACCGTCTGAAGCGTCCGAAGCCCTCGCTGGCCGAATTGCTGCGATCCTCTCCGCTGGCCGGGCTCGACCTGGAGATCGAGCGCGACCGGTCGCCGCCGCGCGACGCCGGTCCGTGAGTTTTCTGGTCGATACCTGCGCGCTGTCGGAGATGACCAGGCCGAAGCCGGCGTCCCGAGTCTCCGACTGGTTCGACGCGGCGGCGCCCGAGACCCTGTTCATCAGCGTCCTGACGCTCGGCGAAATCCGCAAGGGTATTGAAAGGCTCGACGGCGGGCGCCGCCGCGCCCGGATTGCCGCGTGGCTGGAGACGGAGTTGCCGGTCTGGTTCGAAGATCGCGTCCTGCCGGTCGATACCGGCGTCGCCGACGAATGGGGCCGCCTCGCCGCCCGGCTTCGGAGCCTTCCCGCCATCGACGGTCTGATCGCCGCGACCGCGCGCCGGCACCGCCTCGCCGTCGTCACCCGCAACGAGGCCGACTTCGCCGCCACGGGCGTTGACCTGTTGAACCCTTGGGATGCATGAGGCCGGGGTGTGAACGAGGCTGCCGAACGGCGACTGCCGCAAGGGTGGGCGTCAACGAGTCTTGGCGGAGTTGTCGAGCCTCGAACTGGCAAGGCAGATCCTCAAACCATGTATTGCCCAACGGCTGACGGCGGCGCGGCTGGAGACGGGGTTGAACAGGAGGCTGGCGGCGTGACGGTCGGGGATGAAACGGCGCTACCCAAGGGATGGGTATTTCAACCGCTTATCGACGTAGCGCAGGTTAACCCCCCTTTGGGCCGTCGCATTCTGAATGAACGTAGTCCTGTAACTTTCGTCCCGATGAGAGCGGTTGACGCCGAGGGTGGAGGTTTCATGAATCCAGAGACGCGACCATATAGCGAAGTTAGAAAAGGTTACACCGCATTTCTTTCGGGTGACGTTATCATGGCCAAGATCACCCCATGCATGGAGAACGGAAAGACGGCTCTGGTGCCAAATGTGCCTGGAGATATCTGCTTTGGTTCAACAGAATTTCATGTGGTTCGTCCCGAGAAGGGGATTGATCCTAAATGGATTGAGCAATTCCTCCTACAACACGAAACCCGACGCGAAGCCCGGCGCCAGATGGCTGGCGGTGTTGGGCAAATGCGTGTTCCTGCCGAGTTTCTGAAGACTATCAAGATTCCAATCGCACCCCCGGTCGAGCAAACCCGCATCGTTGAGGCGCTCGACGAGTTGTTCTCCGATCTCGATGCCGGCGTGGCGGCGTTGGAGCGGGCGCGGGAGAGGCTGAAGCTCTATCGCGCCTCGGTGCTCAAGGCGGCGGTGGAGGGGACGCTGACCGCCGATTGGCGCGCGGAGCATCCCGACGTCGAGCCCGCGAGTGCGTTGTTGGAACGCATCCTCGTCGAGCGCCGCCGACTCTGGGAAGAAGATCAGCTCCGTAAATTCGCGGCGAAGGGCAAGCCACCGCCGAAGAACTGGCGGGCGAGGTACAAGGAACCCGTTGCGCCCGATACCACCGGCTTGCCGACGCTACCGAAGGGGTGGGCCGTCGCGAGCATGGATGCCGTCACTACACGCATCACCAGCGGGTCGCGCGACTGGCGACAGTACTATGGTTCAGGTTCTGGAACCTTCATCATGGCTCAAAACGTAACCCCGGGACGGTATAACCCGGAATTTCGTCAGGCTGTTGATCCGCCGCCCAAAGACTCAAGTCGGGAAAGAAGTCGTGTCGAGATGGGTGATATACTTGTGACAATTGTTGGTGCGAACACGGGAAATGTGTGCCATATACCATATGAATTGTCTGAACACTATGTTTGTCAGAGTGTCGCTCTTATGCGTCCAGTTTATCGATATATTTCCTCATTCCTGGATTTATACTGTAACTCTTCTTCGGGAGCACAACCTCACTACGCGCGGTATATCTATGGTGCCGGGCGTCCTCATTTGGGTTTCGATCAACTGGCGATGACACCAGTTCTTTTGCCTCCCGTAGACGAACAAAACGCTATCGTCGAGTCCGTCAAAGATCAGCTTTCCATCGTCGACCACCTCGAAACCGACATCGACGCCAAGCTGAAAACCGCCCGGGGTTTACGTCAGGCCATCCTGCGCCAGGCGTTTGCCGGCGAGCTTGTGCCGCGGGACCCGGACGACGAGCCCGCCTCGGAATTGCTGAAGCGCATCGCGGCGGCGCGCGCGGCGCGCGCCAGGGACGCGGCGGCGGCCAGGCGAGCGGCGCGGAAGACGGGCGGCGCCGGGCGGCGCGGACGGCCGCGCAAGAGGAAACCGGAGAAGGCAACCTGATGGACGCATCGCAAATCGGCAAGCGGGCCTGGAGCTACGCCGGCGTCCTCCAGGACGCGGGGCTGTCCTGCTTCGAATACGTCGAGCAGCTGACCCTGCTGCTCTTCCTCAAGATGGCGGACCAGCTCACCGAGCCGCCATATGGGCGCGAACCGATCGTGCCGCCGGAACTCGGCTGGAAGGCCCTGCTTGGCCTCGACGGCGCCGCGCTGGAGGACAAATACCGTGACAGCCTCGAAGAGCTCGGCGCCGCGCCGGGCATGCTCGGCGTCGTCTTCAAGGGCGCGCGCTGCGAGATCCACAATCCGGCGCTCCTGAAGCAGCTCATCGTCAACCTGCTCGACCGAGTGGACTGGCTGTCGCTGCCGGTGGACGTGAAGGGCACGATCTACGAGGAGCTGCTCGCGCGGTCGGCGCAGGAGTCCTCGCGCGGCGCCGGCCAGTACTTCACCCCGCGCCCGGTCGTCCAGACCATGTGCGAGGTCATGCGGCCGACGCCGGACGACCGCGTCTGCGACCCCGCGGCGGGCACCGGCGGCTTCCTGTGCGAGGCTTACCGATACGTTCTCGACCGCCACGGCGACCGCCTCGACCGCGACGAGTTGCGCGCGTTACGGACCGATCTGGTCGAGGGCATGGAGCTGTCGCCCAAGGTCGGACGCATGTGCGCGATGAACGCCTATCTGCACGGCATCGGCGACGACCGGGCGGTCGTGCATACCGGGCATGACAGCCTGTCCGCGCCGTGGAGCGGCGAATACTCGATGGTCCTCGCCAATCCGCCTTTCGGCAAGAAGCAGAGCTTGCTGTTCGTCAACGAGGAGGGCGAGACGGAGAAAGAGGATCAGGTCGTCGTCCGCGAGGATTTCTGGACCTCGACGAGCAACAAGCAGCTGAACTTCGTGCAGCACATCCATACGCTGCTGAAGATCGACGGCCGCGCCGGGGTCGTGGTGCCGGACAACGTGCTGTTCGAGGGCGGGGCGGGCGAGAAGGTGCGCCGCAACCTGCTGGAGAAATGCCGGGTCCATACCCTGCTGCGGCTGCCGACCGGCATCTGGTACTCGCCGGGCGTCAAGGCGAACGTGATCTTCTTCGACAAGAAGGAAGGCCGCGCCGAGCCCTGGACCGACCGGCTGTGGGTCTACGATTTGCGCACCAACAAGCACTTCACGTTGAAGCAGAAGCCGATCCGGCGGGAGGATTTCGACGAGTTCGTCGAATGCTGCAAGCCGGGCCGGATGCACGAGCGCGAAGCGACATGGAGCGAGGACAACCCGGCCGGACGCTGGCGGTCCTACGATTACGAGGACCTGCTGAAGCGCGACAAGCTGAGCCTCGACCTGTTCTGGATCAGAGACGAGAGCCTGACCGACACCGACTCCCTGCCCCCGCCCCACGTCATCGCCGCCGAGATCGCCGACGACCTGGAAGCGGCCCTGGCGCGGTTCACCAAGATCGCGGCGCGGCTGGAACGAGCGGATACGGCTCACGATTGAGTCGGGTCCACGGACCCTTTCCACGCCGGCCGCCAAGTGCCGCGAGGGCCGGGGACCGCGATCCCCCGGCGCCGGCCCGCGCTCTTGTCCCCCCGCACCTGGGGAGCGAGGGCGGCCCATCGTCAGGTAATGCCCTGTTCGTGGTCCGCTCGTCGTGTTGGCACAGTGTTGATTCTGTGATTCATCCGAAACCAGGTGAAGAACGAAGGACGTCCAAATACCCTTTATTTCCAACAAGTTGTTTCGTTCGTGGAGACGCATTCAAGCCTTTGCGGTTCAATCCGAAGGACATGACGATCTCCTTGTGGTCCTGGTTGCCGGCGTGGAGTTGGCGAACGGGTCCGGTCTCTCTCGATCCCTTCCCGTTCACCTTCTCGAACCTTCCCTTTCCCTCTCGTCATCCGTCCGCGCCGGCGCCGGGAGAGAGGCCCCGGAGTTCGCGGATCGCCCGGACCGGCAGTCCGATCTCGGCCAGCAGCCGGTCGCTGGCGAAGGACGGTTGGAAGTCGTCGTCGTTGCCGTCGGCGAGGCGGACGGCGGTCGGTGTCTCGAAGAGGTCGTCGAACATGGAAAGCTCCCGTGTTGGAGGGGTCGGGAACGCCGCCGGGTGGGAGTCTCCCTCTCGCTCCGGGGCGTTCGCCCCTTCCAGGCTTTCCACTCCTCGTCTTTCCGGCCGGGAACCGCGCCGGTCGGGCGCGCCGGGCAAGGCGGGCAACCCGCGTGGCTCTCCATGGGACTCGCCGCGCGGCCGTGGCGGGTTTGGGGCCAGCCCCCGGCCCACGCACGGACCGCTCTCTCGTGACGTGAGCGGCGCTTGCGGTTCGCTTCGGTGAACGCAGCGCCCGACGGTCGCGGGTTCCCGATCCCGACGGGAAGGGTTCCCGCGCGTCCGGGCCGCAAGCCGTCTTCCGCGCGGCAAAGGCGGCGCCCGCCGAGGCCGTCGGGAAGGTCAAGGCCATCGCGCGGCAAGCCGACAGGTGGACGACGGCGGGAAGACGAAGGAGGATGCCGGCGCCGCCGTGCCGGCGGAAACAAGACGGGATCGTGCGATGGCCGCCCGAGAGGGAGGTAGTCTGGCCGAGCAGCTGGCGTCGGCGTTGCCGCGCATGCGCGGTGTGCGCCGGCCCGTGCCGCCGGCGTGTCGGATAAGGATGCGCATCCCCGCGGACGATCTCGGCGGCGCGTTCGGCGAAGTGCGGGACGAAGTATTGCGCTGGATGCAGGACCGCGCCGGGCGGCGTCTGCCGGAGGAGGCGTGGCGCGGCGAAGGGTTCGAACTCGCCGGGGCCGGTCCGCTCCGCGTCGAAGCGGCGCCGGCGCGGGATGCCGGCCGCTGGACGGCGCGGCTGGACGAGGCCGACGGGGATGCGCCGGACCGCTTATGGGCGACCGAAGCCGAGATCGCCAGGGACGGAGCGGCGATAAGCGTACATGTGCGGCTCGGCTGCGCGGCGCGGGGAGAAAGCCCGCCCGCCCTGTCCGTTCCCGGCCTCGTCCGGCGGATCGCGGACCGGTTCGTCATCGTCGTCGACGGCCGGCCGGTCGGCGCCGGGCCCTGGCTCGTCGATACGCCGGAACGGGCGGAGACGCTTCTCGCACTGCTCCGCGACCCGGAGCGCGAGCGGGACGTGCTGACGATCGCCACGCACGATCTCGACGACGATCCCTCGACCGCGCTGGTCTCGCCGCGATCCGTCTTCGAACGCACGCTGGGCGCGGCCCATGTCGCCATCGTCACGGCGACGGCCGCTTTCGCCCTGACGGATCGGGTCGGCAAGGAACTGTCCGTCTTCCGCCAGGCGGTGCGGACCTACAAGCCCGGCTTCGATCCCTGGCGGGCGGAACCCCGCGACCATCCGCTCGCCGTCGGGACGCGCATATCCGCCTGGGCCGGCGGACCGGAAGCCTTCGAAGACTTCTTCGTCGCCACCTGCTTGCGCGCCACCGTCGGAGCCGCGAACCGAGAGGAGCACTCGCCGTTCCCCTTCGTCGCGAGACGGACCGCCCCGGCGCCGCCGCGCACCCTCGTTCCCCCGGCCACACCCTCGGGGGACGAACGGCTGGACGCGCCGCGGCGGGAGAACGAGGAACTCAGGATCGAGAATCTGAGACTGGCGGAAGCGCTGGGCAAGGAGCGCGCCGCCGCCGGTGCCGCGCGGAAGGAGATCAAGAGTCTCAAGGACCGGGTGGCCCATCTCGAACGCCTGCAAGGCAATGCGGGGGCGCATCCCGACGGGCCGGCCGTTCCAGACAGCCTCAAGCAACTCGAGCAATGGTCGAAGGAACATCTGGACGGCAGGGTCCGGCTGCATCCAAGGGCGATCGGGGCGGCGAAGAAATCGAAGTTCGAGGATGTCGCGCTCGCGTATCGCGCCTTGCTGATCCTGCGCGATCGTTACGTCCCGATGCGCCTGGAGGGCGGCGCCGACAGGCGGGCCGCATACCGGGAGGCGCTGGCCCGGGAAGGGCTCAAGGACGAGCAGACCTTCGCCGGCACGCGGGCGGGCGAGCATGGCGACGCCTATAACGTCGAGCATGGCGGGCGCAATCGGCGGCTCGAACGGCATCTGAAAGGCAGCAACGCCCGCGACGAACGCCGCGGGTTCCGCCTCTACTTCTTCTGGGACGATAGCGACCGGGAGGTCGTCGTCGGCTGGCTGCCCAACCACCTGCCGACGAGGATCAGTTGACCTCCGGGGCCGCGCCGGGGGAATGCGCCCCGGCGTTCTCGCGGAAGACCCCGGCCGGCGCCCGGTCGGAAAGGCCGAGCGCACGCCGGCGATCGATCGTCATCTCGAACTCGATCGCCGGACGGTCGCGGCCGAACACGATGCGGTCCCGCGGCCAGCCGCCGACAACGCGCCATGGCCTCGGAACATCCCCATAGGCAGGCGTTCGCCATGACGCACCGCGCACCGACAACCGGCCACACCGCGGGGCGGGCAACGCGGGCCGGATTGGGCTTACTCCGTTTTCGAAGGTCCCTGGCGTTCGAGCTTCACGCCGAAGCCCCGGCCCCTGACGATGGCGTCGTCGCCGAACTTCTCCCGCACCGCGTCCAGCGCCTTGTCGACGCCGCTGTCGGGCGAAGCGCCGCCGAACAGGTCGCCCTGGTCGTCCCAGGGCAGCGTGTTGGCGTAGTGCGCGGTCCGCGCCTTGCCCTCGGTCGGTTCGGCGAAGGCGCTCTTGGGCAGGAGGCGCTTGTTGTAGCGCCCGGCGTCGGTGTCGGCGTCGTGGTGGATGGCGACGTGGCGGCTCGCCTCGCGGTCGTGGGTGGAGGCGGCCGGACCAGGCGTTGATGCGCAAGGATACGAGCATGGCGTCCCTGGTGAGGTCCATGGGTTGGTCTCCCTGGAAATGGCGTCAGCGGGTTCTGGCGGCGGCCCAGCGGATGAACGCCTCGGTGTGCTGCAAGGCCGGCTCGCGGCGGATGCAGGAGCCGACGAGGAACTCGCCGACCTCGCGCCGGAGGCGGGTGTCGTAGGCGACGATGGCGCCGAGATTGACGTCGTCGGCGAGACGGTAGAGCGAGCCGCACAGCGCGATCAGGGCGCTGGCGTTGTCGGGGACGGGTGCGTTCTCGGGATCGTCGATGACGGCGCGGGGGTGGGGCAGGTCGCGCCAGACCTTGAGGAAAGCCGAGAACTCGACCGCGGCGGCCTCGCCGACGGCGCCCCGGAACAGGGCGCGCTCGGCGGCCGGGTCGAGGCCGTTGCGGCGATGCACGATGTTGGAGACGAACTCCCAGGTGCGCGGACAGGGGAAGGCCTTCTCCGCCGATCGGGGATCGAAGTCGTGCAACAGCTCGGGGCGCATCTGGACGAAGAACAGGACCTCGGGCGCGATGCCGTTCCCCGCGCCCCAGGCGCACCAGTCGGGCGCATCGACACGGATCTCCAGATCCACGAAGCGGGAGGCGAGCGGCGTCGGCATGCGGTGGACGCCGCCGCGGTCGGTCTCGCGGTTGCCGCAGGCGATGAGCGCCGCGCCGTCGGGGAGTTCGTACTCGCCGCGGCGCCGGTCGAGGACGAGCTGGTACAAGGCGGCCTGGACCATGGGCACGGCCGAGGGCAGTTCCTCCAGGTTGACGAGCCAGCGCCCGTCCGCGTCGGAGGGCGGCAGGAAGGCGGGCGGCGCCCAGCGGGTGCGGTCACGACCGTCGCGCCACGGGATGCCGCGCAGGTCGACCGGATCGAGCAACAGGGCGCGGACATCGATGTACTCGCGCCCCGCGTCGGCGGCGACCTGTTGGGCGATCTGGGACTTGGCGCATCCGGGCGGCCCCCAGACGATGGCCGGCTGGCGCGCCTCGACCGGAAGCGCGAGCGTGTCGGCGAGTTCGCCGGGGCGCAGCGAGTAGTCGGCGGAGATGGTGTCGGGCATGACGGGCTCCGGGCGGGATTGCGGAAGCAAGGGAAGGCGCGGCCCGAACGCCCCTCGGCGTCCAGCTTTCGCCCGGACCCCCGGCCCGGCTCCGACTCCCGGCGGCGCGAAACAGGTCGGGACTGGCGCCGGAAGGAGGAGAGAGTGCGCCAGTCACGAAAACGGGGGACCCCCGCGCACGAGCGGCGAGCGCATACGAAAAGCGGAGGGCAATCGCCGTCCGGGATCACCGCCGCGACGCTGTTCGCGGTCCGTGAGGCGGCCGGTATGGCCCCTTGGCATCCCCACGAGCACGAGGGATCTTCAGGCGATCGTGAACAATGCGATCGAGGAGCGCACGCGCCTGTCCAGCGCCTGTCCCGTAGCGCCCTGAAAAGAAGATATATGCAGCGCGTTACGACGCGTCGTCCGTGGCGCCGACTTCGGCGACATGGCGCGAGAACCGCCCGGCACGGCGGACCGGACGCGATCGGCGAGGTGCGCCGGACACCACGCCACGCCTGTCCAACGCACCGCGTCGCGGGCATCCGCCAGGTTCGGTCGGACCAAGGCAGTCCCGTCAACGCCCGCCGCCGGCCATCACGCCGCGCTTGAGGCCGCCTCCTTCGCAAGAATGTCCGCGCCGATGCTGCCCGCGATCCTGGACGCGGACGCCTTGACCGAGTCCCGCGCCAGATGCGCGTAGCGCGCCGTGGTCTGGACCTGTGTGTGACCCAACAGCTTACCTATCATCGGAAGGCTTTCGCCGAGCGCCAGCGCGCGGGAAGCGAACGAGTGCCGAAGATCGTGGATGCGCACGTCATCCAGTCCGGCGCGTTTTCGAACACGGTCCCACGGAGGCTGAAGATCGGCCAGATGCGCGCCCGGCCTGCTGCCCGGAATGACCCAGGGATTGTCCGCGAGACGGGGCAATCGCGACAGCACTTCCGCCGCCGCGGGCGACAGCGGTACAAGGCGCGCCCCCGTCTTGCCGTCCGGCAGCCGCAGCTCGCCGGCTTCCAGGTCCACATCCTCCCAGCGAAGCCTCACGATCTCGTTGCGCCGGCATCCGGTCAGCATCAACAGACGGATTGCCGCCGCCGCGTAAGCGGACACCGACCCTTCCGCCTCCATCCCGTTCAGGACCTCCCCGAGCCAACGGAACTCCTCGTCCGACAGGAACCGCTCGCGCTTGCTCTCCTTGTACTTTCGAACGAACCGGCACGGATTGCCGCCCTCGCGCCGCAGTCCCCATAGCTCCGCCAAGTTGAAGATCTTGGACTCGATCTCGAGCACCCGGTTCGCCTGATACGGAATGTCCCGCGAGCGGTAGTGCAGCGCCGACACGTGCTCTCGCTCGACCGCCTCGACGGCCAGAATGCCGTAGGCCGGCAGGATGAACTTGTCGAGCACCCGACGGTAGAGCTTCACCGAGCTCGGCTTGCAGTGCACCGCCACGTATTCCTCCAGATACCGCTCCGCGAGCGCCGCCACGGTCACCGTGTCCGCGGACGCGGGTTCCGGAGCCTCGCCCCCCTTGATGCGGGCAATGGCGAGCGCGGCCTTGCGCCGGGCCTGATCGGCCGAGATGACCCCGTGGCGGCCAAGGGTGATCCGCCTGGACTTTCCGTCCGCGCGGCACTGCGCCACATAGACCTTGGCGCCCGACGGATAGACCCGTACTCCGAAGCCGGGGAGCTCGCGGTCCCAGAACACGGCATCCTTGTCGCCGACGGAAAGGCCGTCGACGGTGCGCTTGGAGATCGTTCGGTATTGCAGTTTGGCCATTGCTCGCTCCGTTCCGTTGGCGCCTCGGCTCCGGCCGGTTGCTCCGCCCTCATACCGTAAGCGGAGCGCAAGCGGCCGACATGAAATCGGGGCGCATCGAAGCGCATGAGAGGCAGGAACGCAAGCCTGAAATGTATTCGCGGAGAAAGGAATTATCTATAGTTTATAGCAAGTTAGGATGCACAGGCGCAGGCCTGACATTCCGTGTCGTAGAGTGAAGAAACATGATTCTGTGTGGGTCCCGCCCACATCGACGCCGATTCGCCAGGGCGCGGCGGGGCGCGGGGCGGTTTCGTCCGGCATGGAGGCGCGGCCCGGTCAGAACTCGCGTTCGACGCAGAAGTCGACGAGGTCGAGCAGGGCGTCGCGGTAGGCGCCGGCGGGAAAGGCCTCCATCGCGCGCCGCGCCTCGTCGCCGTGGCGGTGGGTCTCGGCCATGGCCGCCCCGAGCGCGTCGCGACGGGCCAGCAGCGTCATGGCGTGCTCCAGGTCGCCGTCGCGCCGGTCCTCGCTCTCCAGCGCGCGCCGCCAGAAGGCGCGCTCCTCGTCGTCGCCGCGCTCGATCGCGAGCACGATGGGAAGCGTGATCTTGCCGTCGCGGAAGTCGTCGCCCACGGTCTTGCCGAGATCGGCCTGCCTGGCCGAATAGTCGAGCACGTCGTCGACGAGCTGGAAGGCGGTGCCGAGGCCCATGCCGTAGGTCCGGAGCGCCGTTTGCTCCGCCGCGGGACGGCCGGAGACGACCGCGCCGATCTCGCTCGCGGCGGCGAAGAGCGTGGCGGTCTTGGCCCGGATCACGTCCATGTAGGCGCCGGCGCCGGTGGACACGTCGTTGGAGATCAGGAGCTGGTCGACCTCGCCCCTGGCGATCGCGGCCGAGGCGTCCGAGAGGATGCGCAGGACCTCGAGCGAGCCGTCCTCCACCATGAGCTGGAACGAGCGGCTGAACAGGAAGTCGCCCACCAGGACCGACGGCTTGTTGCCCCAGACGGCGTTGGCCGTGGCGGCCCCCCGGCGCAGGGCGCTGTCGTCGACCACGTCGTCGTGGAGAAGGGTCGCGGTGTGGATCAACTCGACGCAGGCCGCCAGCCTCACGTGGCGCGCGCCCTCGTAGCCGCACATCCGCGCGGTCGCCAGCGTCAGGATGGGACGCAGACGCTTGCCGCCCGACGCGACAAGGCGCCCGGCGAGCTGGGGGATCAGCTCGACCGGACTCTGAAGGCGGTCGACGATCGTCCGGTTCACCTCCTCGAGGTCGCCGGCCACGAGCCCGCACAGCCGCTCGAACGACCGGTGCGCGGCGCTGCGGCCCTGGCTCTTGAGGGGAACTGCGGCTGGCAAGGGCGGCTCCGGGCCGAAACGGGAGAAGCGTTGTCTTGACCGGTCGCGGGCTAGGGAGTCAGCATCGCCCCGGGCGCGGGACTGTAGCAACCGGCGGCAGCCCGCGAAAGCGTCGTTCCGCCGCCGGTCCGCGCGGGCGGTCATGCAGGAAGTCATGCGCACCAACGATCTCGTGTCGCTCTCCTTCGCGCGGGCGCTGCTCAAGGACGCCGACATCCCGCACGACGTGTTCGACCACAACATGAGCAACCTCGAGGGAGGAGCGATCGCGATCCAGCGCCGGCTGCTGGTTCTCGACGAGGACGCGCCGCAAGCCCGCCGCATCCTCTCGGACGCGGGACTGGATGTCCGGCGGTTCTGAACGGGCGTTCACCCTGCTGGGGGGCCGCGTCGCCATGGCGGCGACGCCGCGCGGGCTCAAGCCCACGACCGACGCGGTCATGCTGGCCGCCGCCGTCGAGGCCGGTCCCGGAGCCCGCGTGCTCGACGCCGGCTGCGGCGCCGGCGCCGTGGGCCTCTGTCTTCTGGCGCGCAGTCCGGGGCTTCGCGTCACGGGGATCGACTCCGAGCCCGAGATGGTGCGGCTCGCGCGCCGCAACGTGTCGCGGAACCCGTTCGCCGCCGGCATGGCGGTCGAGCGGGGCGATCTTCGTCGCGCCGCCGGGGCGGCGGGCCCCTATGACGTCGCGGCGACCAACCCGCCCTACCTCGAACCGCGTTCGGGTCGCCCGCCCCCGGACCCCCTCCGGGCGGCCGCCACGATCGAGACCATGGCGCTCCGGGACTGGATCGGGGCCTGCCTGCGCCGGCTCCGGCCCGGCGGGCTCTTCGTCCTGATCCACCGCCCGGAACGGATGCCGGAGATTCTTCGCGCTCTCGACACGGTCGCGGGCCGCGCGATGCGTCTGGACCTGCGCGCGAAAGCGGCCTCCGGCGCGCCCGAAAGAGTGCTGGTGAAAGCCGTCAAGGGCGCCGCCGGAGACGGGATCGCGACGGCGCCGCCGCTGGTCCTGCACGACGACGCGGGCCGCTACACCGCCGAGGCCGAGGCCGTCCTGAGACACGGCCGGGCGCTCCGCTGGATGTGACCCTCGGCGCGGTTGCGGCGCCGGCGTCGTCGTCGATAAGGTCGCCGGAGCCGCGAGGGGGGGCCCGATGCCCGACGCCTACATCTGCGATGCGGTCCGCACCCCCATCGGGCGCTTCGGCGGGGCGCTGTCGCCCGTCCGGACGGACGATCTCGCGGCCGCGCCGATCGCGGCGCTGGTCGGGCGCAACGAGGGCGTCGATTGGGAGCGGGTCGACGACGTCATCTACGGCAACGTCAACCAGGCCGGCGAGGACAACCGCAACGTGGCGCGCATGGCGCTGCTCCTGGCGGGCCTGCCGGTCGCGGTTCCCGGGGTCACGGTGAACCGGCTCTGCGGTTCGGGCCTGGAGGCGGTCTGCCAGGCGTCGCGCGCGATCCGCGCCGGCGAGGCCGACCTCGCGGTCGCGGGCGGCGTGGAGAGCATGTCGCGCTCGCCGTTCGTCATGCCCAAGGCCGAGACGGCGTTCTCGCGCAGGGCCGAGGTCCACGACACCACGATCGGCTGGCGTTTCGTCAATCCGCTGATGAGGGCGCGGCACGGCGTGGACCCGATGCCCGAGACGGCCGAGAATCTGGCCGAGGAACGCCGGATCGGCCGCGAGGACCAGGACGCCTTCGCGCTCAGGAGCCAGCGCCGCGCCGCCGCGGCCATCGCCGCGGGCCGGCTGGACGACGAGCTGATCCCGGTTTCGGTCCCGGGACGCGGGGGCGAGGCGCGCGTCGTCGCGCGCGACGAGCATCCGCGCGAGACCTCGGCCGAGAAGCTCGCGGCCCTGCCCGCTCCCTTCCGCGAAGGCGGCACGGTGACCGCCGGCAACGCGTCGGGCGTCAACGACGGCGCGGCGGCGCTTCTGATCGCGTCCGAGAGGGCGATGAAGGCGCACGGTCTCGAGCCTCTGGCGAGGGTCGCCGGAGCGGCGACGGCGGGCGTTCCGCCCCGCATCATGGGGATCGGGCCCGCGCCGGCGACGCGCAAGCTCCTGGAGCGCGAGGGGCTGACGCTCGGCGAGATCGACGTCATCGAGCTCAACGAGGCGTTCGCCGCCCAGGCGCTGGCCGTGACGCGCGAACTCGGCCTGCCCGACGACGCCGGGCATGTGAACCCCAACGGCGGCGCCATCGCCTTCGGCCATCCGCTGGGCGCCTCGGGCGCCAGGCTCGCCGCGACGTCGGCCTACGAGCTGCGCAGGCGGGCCGCCAGACGCGCGGTCTGCACGATGTGCATCGGCGTCGGCCAGGGGATTTCGGCGCTGATCGAGGCGGTGTGACGCGGCGGGGCGGGCGCTACGCGGGGGACGGCCGCCGGAAGGTCGCGCAAGGCGCGACACGGCGCGATGGCAAACGGGTCGGCCCCGCGATCCGCCAAGCCCGGATGGCCGAGGGGGCAAAGAGCCCGCGGAGGGAAGGGGCGCGACCGGGCGCGAGCCATTCGCAATTGGTCTGAATCGGTATGAAAAGGTAGAAATTGGTTGTAATTTGACCGATTCCACCGTGCTCGGGTCGTTTCGAGGAAACTCAGACACGGCGAATCGGATAGGTCGCGTCGTCTTCGATGCTTGTCTCGGCCATAGCGGGCGCGGAGATGGCGATGCGCGACGTCGGGGCGGGCGTTCCGTTCGGCTCGGGCGTGGCCGCCGCCCAAGCATACCACGCGGAAACCGCGTCGAGTCCGCCGGCACTGACCGTCGCGGCCGAGGAGCCGCGCGGGAACGGAGGCCCGGCGCGAAGCGGCGAGGACCGAAAAGGGAAATCCCGCCCATGGATATCCACGAGTATCAGGCCAAGGAGCTTCTGGCCGGCTTCGGTGTGCCCGTGCCCCGGGGCGGGTTGGCCTACAGCCCCGAACAGGCGGCCTACCGCGCCCAGGAACTGGGCGGCGAAGTCTGGGCCGTCAAGGCGCAGGTCCACTCCGGCGCGCGCGGCAAGGCCGGCGGCGTCAAAATCTGCGGCGACCAGCACGAGGTCTGGGACGCCGCCGCCGAGTTGCTCGGCAAGCGTCTGGTCACGGACCAGACCGGCGAACGCGGCAAGCTGATCGGCCGCCTCTACATCGAGGAGGCGCCCCGGTTCGAACGCGAGATCTACTTGGGACTTGTGCTCGACCGGAAGTCCGAGCGCGTGATGCTCGTGGCCTCCGGCGCCGGCGGCATGGAGATCGAGGAGATCGCCGGGAAGGAGCCCGCCAGCATCCTGCGGGTCAGCATCGATCCGGCCGTCGGACTGGCGGCGTTCCAGGCGCGCGAGGTAGCCTTCGGCCTCGGCCTCACGGTCGCCCAGGTCGGCCAGATGAACGAGATCCTGCTCGGTTGCTATCGCGCCTTCACGGAGCTCGACGCCACCATGGTGGAGATCAATCCGCTGGTCGTCACGATCGACGGGCATCTCGTCGCGCTCGACGCCAAGATGAGCTTCGACGACAACGCGCTGTTCCGCCGTCCGAACATCTCGGAATACCGCGACAAGAGCCAGGAGGACCAGCGCGAGCGCGACGCCGCCGACCGCGGTCTCAGCTATGTCGGTCTGGATGGCGACATCGGCTGCATCGTCAACGGCGCCGGCCTCGCCATGGCCACCATGGACATGATCGAGCACGCGGGCGGCGCGCCCGCGAACTTTCTCGACATCGGCGGCGGCGCGAGCCCCGAGCGCGTCGCGAAGGTCTTCAACCTGGTCCTGTCGGATGCGGCGGTCGAGGCCGTTCTGGTCAACATCTTCGCCGGGATCAACCGCTGCGACTGGGTCGCCGAGGGCGTCGTGCAGGCGATCCGGAAGCTCGACATGACGGCGCCGCTCGTCGTCCGGTTGGCTGGGACAAATGTCGACGAGGGTCGCCGCATCCTCGCCGGGAGCGGGTATCCCATCATCGCCGCCGACACCCTGGCCGACGCCGCCGACAAGGCGGTCGCCGCCTGGAAAGCGTCGAAGAGGGGCTGAGCCATGGCCATTCTTCTCGACGAGAACACCAGGGTCATCGTCCAGGGCTTCACCGGAAAGACCGGCACGTTCCACTCCTCGGAAGCGATCGACTACGGCACGGACATCGTGGGCGGCGTCACGCCGGGCAAGGGCGGCGCGGAACATCTGGGCCGCCCCGTCTTCAACACGGTGCGCGAAGCCGTAAAGGCGACGGGCGCCGAGGCGAGCCTCGTGCTCGTACCGCCGCCGTTCGCCGCCGACGGCATCATGGAGGCGGCCTCGGCGGGCATCCGACTCTGTGTCGCCATCACCGACGGCATTCCCGCCCAGGACATGATGCGCGTGAAGCGCTACATGCGCCGCTACCGCTTCGAGAACCGCATGCGGCTCGTGGGTCCCAACTGCGCGGGCGTGATCTGCCCCGGCCGCGCCATGATGGGAATCATGCCGGGCCACATCTACAAGCGGGGCGTCGTCGGCGTCGTCGGGCGCTCCGGCACCCTGGGGTACGAAGCCGCAAGCCAGATGCAGGCGCTCGGCATCGGCGTGTCCACCAGCGTGGGCATCGGCGGCGACCCGATCAACGGCTCCAGCTTCAGGGACATCCTCGAACTCTTCGAGGCGGACCCCGAGACCGAGGCCGTCATGATGATCGGCGAGATCGGCGGGCCGCAGGAAGCCGAGGCCGCCGAGTACGCCCGCGATTGCATGGCCAAGCCCGTCGTCGCCTATGTCGCCGGCCTGACCGCGCCCAAGGGCCGCAGGATGGGCCATGCCGGCGCCATCATCTCCGCCTTCGGCGAAAGCGCCGCGGAAAAGGTCGAAATCCTCAGGGACGCCGGCGTAACCGTCGCCCCGAGCCCGGCTGAACTCGGGAGCGCGATGGCGGCGGTGCTGGCGACGAAGGCGGCCCGATCGTGGAAACGAGAAGGCCGGGGCGTCGCCGCCCCGGCCTTTTCCGTTCCGGGAAGTCGCTGACCGGACGGTCAGAGACCGGCCTTCACTTCCTCGAACATGATCTGGATCTGGTCTTCCGGCGTCATCGCGATCTGGAAGATGCCGCTCGAGAGCAGGTCGTCCGGGTTCCTGGACAGGCCGCGGGCGTCGAGCTCCTCGTCGGAGACCATTTCGAAGGCCTTGGCGTTGGAGTGGCCGTAGCCGTAGTTGACGATCTCCCAGGCGCCCGCTTCGGAGCTGATGAACGAATCGATGACCTCGTGCGCCTTCACGATCATCTCGTCGCTCTCGCCGTCGTTCATGGTGCTGCGCGTGAAACCGCACACCCAGGTCATCGCGCCTTCCTTCGGATTCATGAACGCGACCGGGACGCCCTGGTTGCGCAGCTCGAGAACGGAGGCGTTCCAGGTCGCCGCGGCGACCAGCTCGCCCGACGCCATCGACTGTTCGACGTCCGACATGCTGGCGGCGTAGTAGCGCAGCAGCGGGAGCTGCTCGCGCAGCAGGCTGGCCACGAGTTCCATGTCGGCCGGATCGGAGAGGTCGTAGGGGTTCTCCAGGCCGCCGTAGATGCCGGCGACGGCCACGCCGTCGATCAGGCTGTCGATCATGGAGAGACGGCCGGTATAGTTCGGATCCCACAGGATGCCCCAGGTGTGGTTCTCCTCGTCGACATACTCCGGCGCGAGGTCGGTGCGGAACGTGACGGAAGTCTGGCCCCAGTCCATCGGGACGAAGATGCGCTTGTCGTCGATGACCGAGTCGTTGATGTTCTTGAGCGACGGGATGACGTCGTCCCAGTTCGACAGCAGGCCGGTGTCGATGGCGCCCAGGAGGCCGGCGTCGTACCACTGGCGCAGCTTGTAGGAGCACGGGAACATCACGTCGGGCGAGAAGCCGGCGCGCATCTTGGCGAACGCTTCCTCCTCGTCCGCGAACGGCGTGAGATTCGGCGCGCAGCCGTACTTGCCGATGTACTGGCCGTGGAAGGCCGTCTCATCGTAGCCCGACCAGGTGAAGACCGTCGGCGTGTTGCCGCCGTCGCAGCTTTCCATCTCGGTTTCCTGGGCGCGCGCGTTCGGGACGAGCGGAAGCGTGGCCACGCCGAAGCCGAAGGCGCCCAGGATGGCGTGCATCTCGCGGCGGTTGTACTTGCCTTCGCGGACGCCATCGGCGATGCGATGGACATCCAGCTTGTTCGGATCGAGACGTTTCATCGGATGCGTTCTCCCTTGTCGAAGCCCGTTCGGCGGCACGGGCCGCCGGATGAGCCGATTTGTTCCACGTAGCCCGGCCGGGGTCAACGCTTGCGGGCCGAACGCGAAGGGCCGGAACCTCGCGCTTCCGGTCCGTCCGGCGTCTGGAGGGCGGCTCCGGCCTCCTCGAATCCGGTCACGGCGTCCCGGGTTCCGGCGCCGCGCACCGGATCGTGAAGCGCGGGTGGCCGGTGAAGTCGTCGCACGGCGGGTGGAGCGTGGAACGGTTGTCCCGGATGACGAGCCGGCCCGGCGTCCAGCGGACGCGGTGGGAGACCGCCAGCCGCGTCATGCGCCGTTCGAGAGAGTCGATCGGGGGCCGGCTCTCCTCGGGCGTCATGCCCTCGAACCGCGCGACGAACATGGTGTCGAGACAGAGCCCCTCGGCGCCCGTCGGCGGGTGGCGCCGCCCGACCGGATGGGATGGACCGCCGAGAGGCCCTCGCGTTCCGGACGGCCGGGACCGTCGTAACCGCGGACGGCCCCGAGGCCGCGCGGCATGGCGCGCATCGCGGGGCCGCGGAAGGCGGCGATCGGAACGAGACGATCGGCCATGGCGCCGAGGACGGCGTCCCGGCGCCGACGGTCCATCGGCCGGCTGAAATCGAAGCCGCGCGCGACGGCGCCCAGGTGCGGCGTGACGGGCTCGCACACGAGACCGGAACCGCGGTCGATGCGGGCGGGCGTCGCCATGGCGCCTCCGCGACCCGGAACGGTCACGCCATCGCGCCCGGTCGCGGAAAGGCAAGGCCCCGGGCGCAAGCCGGTCAGACGTTGGCGACGGTCAGGCCGCGCGGGATCTTCTTGTCCGCGTCGTAGAAGGGCAGGGCGACGACCTCGCCCGCGTGCTCCGAACCGTCCGTCAGCGTGACCGTCACGCTCCGGCCGACCCAGGCGTCGGTCTCGTCGAAGCGGGCGAACGCGATCCCGGTCTCCAGATAGGGCGACCACGCGCCCGCCGTCGTCTCGCCCACGGCCCGGCCCCGCCAGCCGATCGTGCAGCCGGCGAGCGGCGCGGCGGTCGGACAGGTCACGCCGAAGAAACGGGACCCTTTCGGCGCGTTCCCGAGCGCGGCGCGGCCGATGAACCCGGCCGCCTTGTCGAGGTCGACGAAACGGCCCAGGCCCGCGTCGTAGGGCGTCATCGAGGGGTTCATGTCGGTGCTGTTGTCCATGATCGCCGCCTCGATGCGGCGGACGCCCATGGATTCCAGACTGGCGAAGACCAGGCCGCGGGCTTCGCCGCGCGCCAGGATGCGGCGGAACATGGCCGGGCCGTCGAGGTCCGGCGAGAGCGGGTAGAGCTCGAAACCCATCTCGCCGGTCCAGCCGGTGCGCGAAACCAGGAAGGGGTGGCCGTCGATCGCCGCTTCGTGGACGGAGAAGTAGCGGAAGGGCTCCGGCGCGGGACCGTCGAGCAGATCGGGCAGGACGTCGAGCGACCGCGGCCCCTGGACCTGGAGAACCCACGAGTCGGGATCGCGGATCGCCACGTCCATGCCGAGGGCGTGAGCCTCGAGCCAGGGCAGGAACTCGCCGTCGGCCAGGACGTACCAGTAGCGCTCGTCGCCCAGCTTCATGAGCACGCCGTCCATCAGGACGCCGCCCCTTTCGTTGCAGGCGATGGCGTAGGTCGCGCGGCCCGGGCGCAGTTTCGAGATGTCGCGGCAGAGCACGCGGTCGAGCAGGGCGTAGGCGTCGGGGCCCGAAATCTCGATCGGGCGTTCGGGGACATCGTAGAGCACGGCCCCGCGCCGCAGGCGCCAGTAGTCGCCGGTCGGATCGTCGCCGATCCCCAGGGCGTAGAAGCGGCGGCTGTAGACGCCGAGCACCGCGCGGTCCGTCAGATAGGCGGGCATCCACGGCGACATGTCGAAACGCTTGGAGCTGAGCCGGACGACGGAATGCGATTCGGCGTAGTTGAGGGTGGCGGCGGTCATGGCGGCGGTCCAGGGGATGGCGGCGGGGGAGCATCGGACAGAGGATCGCGGTTTGTCCAGCCCGTTCGGTCTTCCGGGACGGGCATGGCCAGCGCGAGACAGGGCGCGCCCGGCCCCCAGAGATCCGGCAGTTCGGCGGCCGGCGCGAAGCCCACGGCGTCGTAGAAGCGGCGCGTCCGCTCGTAGAAGGGGTCGCCCGATGCGGCGCCGAGCGTCTTCACCGTCAGGAGCCGGACGCCGGTCCCGCGACAGCGCGCTAGAACGGCCGCGATCATCCGGCGTCCGACGCCGAGGCGATGATGGCTCGGCGGCACGCCGATCACGTGGATCTCCGCCGTGCCCGGCGTCACCGGTCCGATGCTGGCGAAGCCGACGGCCTCGCCGCCGAGCCGGGCGGTCACCGTCGGCAACCGGCCCGACGCGGCGACGTAGCCGGACAGGGCGTCCTCGATCCCGAACCAGTCGGGCAGGGCGCGAAGGACGGTTTCGGCGACCGCCTCGTCGCCGGTCTCCGTCCAGCGGAGCGTCGGTCGTTCGGGAGCCATGGCGCGGCGTGCTTGCCGAAGGGTCATGCCGACATTAAAACCGCAACGATGTTCTCGATCCAGAAGCTGGCCGTCTTCGCCGTCATCGTGGCCGCGATCTGGCTGGCGTTCCGTTATGTCGGCAATCTCGAAAAGACGCGGAAGGCGCGGGACCGCCTCGCCCGGCCGGGCTGGCGCGAGCGCTTTCGCCGCCGCCGCGGCGCACGCAAGAAGGCCGCCGCGCGGGAGCCCGCCGGCGATGTCGAGATGGTCGTCTGCGGAACGTGCGGCGACTATGTGGCGGCCGCCGGCGCCAGGGCCTGTGGGCGAGCCGCTTGCCCCTATCCGCCGTCCGCTTGACCCGCGCCGGGCCGCCCCATAGGGTCCGCCCGTCGGCCAGCCGGCGCTTCCGTTCCAGGAGTTGAGCTCCGATGAGCACGGTCACGGGCCGGGGCCTGCCGTTCCAGAACCTGATCCTCGAGCTCCAGGCCTATTGGGCGCGGCAGGGCTGCGTCGTGCTGCAGCCCTACGACATGGAGGTCGGCGCGGGCACGTTCCATTGGGCGACCACGCTGAGGAGCCTGGGGCCCGAGCCCTGGAACGTGGCCTATGTCCAGCCCTCCCGGCGGCCGTCCGACGGGCGTTTCGGCGAGAACCCCAACAGGCTTCAGCGCCACTATCAGTTCCAGGTCCTGATGAAGCCCTCGCCGGAGAACTTCCAGGACATCTATCTGGGGAGCCTGGAGGCCCTTGGGATCGATCCCATGGAACACGACATCCGGTTCGTCGAGGACGACTGGGAGAGCCCCACGCTCGGGGCCTGGGGCCTGGGCTGGGAGGTCTGGTGCGACGGCATGGAGATCACCCAGTTCACGTACTTCCAGCAGGTCGGCGGCTACGACTGCCGCCCGGCGCCGGGCGAGCTGACCTACGGCCTGGAACGGCTGGCCATGTACATCCAGGGCGTCGGCCACTTCCGCGATATCGACTGGAACGGCGCGGGCGTGACCTACGGCGACATCTACATGCAGGCGGAGCGGGAGTATTCCGCCTTCAACTTCGATCGCGCCGACACCGGGATCCTGTTCCGCCACTTCGAGGACGCGGAGAGGGCCTGCGCCGGCTTGGTCGGGGCCGGCCTCCCGCTGCCGGCCTACGACCAGTGCATCAAGGCGAGCCACACGTTCAACCTGCTCGACGCCCGCGGCGCGATCGGCGTGCCCGAACGGGCCGCCTGCATCGGGCGCGTCCGCGCCCTCGCGCGCGCCTGCGCGACGGCCTGGCTCGCCTCCCGAGGCCATCCGTCGGTCGCCGAGGGCTGAACCGATGGCCGAATTTCTTCTTGAAGTTTTGTCTGAAGAAATGCCTGCATCCATACAAAAAACAGGCGTAAACAGTCTTCAACGAAATCTTCTCGACATCCTTCGGGAACAGCGTGTCGAAGCGGAAGGCTCCGAGACCCATACGACGCCGCGGCGTCTGGTCGTGGCGCTTTACGGCTTGCCGGACCGTCAGCCGGACCTCGACGAGGAACGCAAGGGCCCCAGGGTCGGCGCGCCCGACAGGGCCGTGGAGGGCTTCGCCCGTTCGGCGGGCGTCGCGGCCGGGGATCTGGAGCGACGCGAGACCGACAAGGGGCCGGTCTGGTTCGCGACGGTCCGCCGCGGAGGCCGTCCGGTCCTCGACCTGTTGGCCGACGCCGCGCCGCGGGCCATGGCGGAGGTGGCCTGGCCGAAATCCATGCGCTGGGGCGACCACGATGTCCGCTGGGTCCGCCCGGTCGTCTCGATCGTGGCGCTGCTCGACGGCGCGGTCGTGCCGTTCTCGTTCGGACCCGTAGAGGCGGGCGACGCCACGCGCGGCCATCGTTTCCTGGCGCCCGAACCTTTCGCGGTCGCCGGCTTCGAGGACTATCGCGACAGGCTGAAGGCCGCGCATGTCCGGATCGACCGCGACGAACGCAAGGCCCTGATCGCCGAGGGGGCGGCGGCGCTGGCGAAGGCCGAGGGCCTGGCCGTCGAGGACAATCCCGGCCTGCTCGACGAGGTGGCGGGGCTGGTGGAATGGCCCGTCCCCATGATCGGCGGTTTCGACCCCGCGTTCATGGAGGTCCCGCCGGACGTGCTGACGACCGCGATGATCCGGCATCAGCGCTATTTCCCGCTGCGCGACGGCTCCGGAACGCTGGCGCCCCGCTTCGTCTTCGTCGCCAACATGGAAGGCGGCGACGGCGGCCGGGTCGTCACCGAGGGCAACGAGCGCGTGCTCGCCGCCCGTCTGTCCGACGCCCGCCACTTCTGGAACCGGGACCGCGAGCGGACGCTGGAAAGCCGGGTTCCGGATCTGGCGGACATCGTCTTCCACGCCAAGCTCGGATCCATGGCGGAGCGCGCCGGACGGATGGAACGGCTCGCCGCCGAGCTGGCCTCCCGGATCCCCGGTTGCGATCCGCGGCTCGCCCGCCGCGCCGCGCGTCTCGCCAAGGCCGACCTCACGAGCGGGATGGTGGGAGAATTCCCCGAACTCCAGGGCGCGATGGGCGCCCATTACGCGCGCCGCGACGGCGAGGACGAGGCGGTCGCCGCCGCCATCGCCGGACACTACGGCCCACGGGGTCCGTCGGACGCCTGCCCCACGGCGCCGGTCGGCGTGGCCGTCGCGCTCGCCGAGAAGATCGACACGCTCGTCGGGTTCTTCGCGATCGGCGAGAAGCCGACCGGGTCCCGCGATCCTTTCGCCCTGCGCCGGGCGGCGCTGGGCGTCATCCGGCTGGTGCTGGAGAACGGTTTGCGGCTGCGTCTGAGGGATGTCTTCGGATCGAGCGGCCGGGGCTACGACGGCCTCGGCGGACACCTGCGCCAGGAGGCCGTGGACGATCTCCTCGCCTTCTTCGCGGATCGGCTGAAGGTCCATCTGCGCGACGAGGGCGTGCGGCGCGACCTGATCGATTCGGTGTTCGCGCGGCGCCCCGACGACGATCCGGTCCGCCTCGTGGCCCGGGTGCGGGCGCTGCGGACGTTTCTTGCGACGGAGGACGGCGCGAACCTGCTCGCGGCCTACCGGCGCGCGGCGAATATCGTCCGCATCGAGGAGAAGAGGGACGGGCGGCGGTTCGCCGCGGCGGTGGACGACGGCTTGCTGGCGCAAGACGAGGAGCGGGCCGTGGTCGAGGCCCTCGCCGAAGCCGACGCGGCGGCCG
The DNA here is from genome assembly GCA_958295695.1 of uncultured Alphaproteobacteria bacterium. GTDB lineage: Bacteria > Pseudomonadota > Alphaproteobacteria > SP197 > SP197 > SP197. The sequence continues at coordinate 1,696,446 of OY282363.1, forward strand.
GGCCGGCGCTCGACGAGGAGCGTTACGAGGACGCCATGGCGGCGCTTGCCGGGCTGCGCCGGCCGGTCGACGCGTTCTTCGACCGGGTCACGGTCAACGCCGGGGACCCGGCGTTGCGCGAGAACCGCCTGAATCTGCTCTCGGCGATCCGCGCCACGATGGACCGTATCGCCGATTTCTCGAGGATCGAGGGATGACGATGCGGGCCCGTGGCGCACTCCGCCGCCCGGTCCTCCTCCGCAAGGGGAGGTCGGGCGTGTCGCGGTTCTCTCCTTGCTTCCCTCCGGCGCGATGGAGAACCGGGATGGCGCGGATGAGCGCGGAGCGTTTGCTTCCGGAGACGGCGCGATGACGCGATGGGTCTATAGCTTCGGCCGCGGCGCATCCGACGGCGACGCCTCGATGAAGGACCTTCTGGGCGGCAAGGGGGCCAATCTCGCCGAGATGGCGAACCTCGGGCTTCCCGTGCCGCCCGGCTTCACGATCACGACCGAAGCCTGCGCCGCGTTCCATGCCGCGGGCCGCTCGCTGCCCGACGGCGTCGAGGAGCAGGCCGCCGCCGCGCTCGAGGCCATGGAGGACAGGGTGGGCCGCCGTTTCGGCGATCCCGCCGATCCGCTTCTGGTCTCCGTGCGCTCGGGCGCGCCCGTCTCCATGCCGGGCATGATGGATACGGTGCTCAACCTCGGCCTCAACGACGACACGGTGGCGGGTCTCGCGGCCTCCAGCGGCGATCCGCGCTTCGCCTGGGACAGTTACCGCCGCTTCATCCAGATGTATTCCGACGTGGTGCTCGGGCTCGACCACGGCGACTTCGAGGACATCCTCGACGACGTGAAGGACGAGGAGGGCGTGTCCGAGGACGCCGGGCTGTCGGACGAGGCGCTCGAGGCGGTTGTCGCACGCTATCGCGCCCATGTCCGGGACCGGCTGGGCCGGGCCTTTCCGCAGAATCCCGGCGAGCAGCTCTGGGGCGCGATCCGGGCCGTGTTCGCCTCCTGGCGCAACCGGCGCGCCGTCGACTACCGGAGGATTCACGGCATTCCCGACGACCTCGGCACGGCCGTCAACGTCCAGGCCATGGTCTTCGGCAACATGGGCGAGGACTGCGCCACCGGCGTCGCCTTCACGCGCAACCCGGACCATGGCGCGAAGGAGACTTTCGGCGAGTTCCTGGCGAACGCCCAGGGCGAGGACGTCGTGGCCGGCGTCCGCACGCCGCATCCCATCGCCTCGAGCGGGGACGGCTCATCCCTCGAAGAGGTCATGCCCGAGGCGTTCGCCGAGCTCATGGCGATCGGCGCCAGGCTCGAGAGCCATTACCGCGACATGCAGGACATCGAGTTCACGATCGAGAGAAAGCGTCTCTTCATGCTGCAGACCCGCGCCGGCAAGCGCGGGGTGCAGGCGGCGCTGAAGATCGCCGTGGACATGGCCGAGGAGGGATTGATCGCGCGCGAGGAGGCGGTGTGCCGCATCGACCCCAAGGATCTCGACCGCCTGCTCCATCCGGTGCCCGACCCCGGGGCGCCGCGCAAGGCGATCACCCGCGGGCTCCCGGGATCGCCCGGCGCGGCCTCGGGCATGGCGGTGTTCAACGCCGCCGACGCCCAGGCCATGGGCGCCGAGGGCAAGGCGGTCATCCTCGTGAGGCCCGAGACGAGTCCGGAGGACATCCACGGCATGCACGCGGCCCGCGGCATTCTCACAAGGCACGGCGGGCAGACGAGCCACGCGGCGCTGGTGGCGCGCGGCATGGGCAGGCCTTGCGTGACCGGCGCGGGAGCAATCCGGGTGGACGCCGAGGCCGGCGCTTTCGGCGTCGGCGACATCACCGTGAAGCACGGCGACGTCATCACGATCGACGGTTCCACGGGCGAAGTGATCCTGGGCGAGATCCCCATGATCGAACCGGGACTCTCCGCCGAGTTCGCGACTCTGATGACCTGGGCCGACGAGGCGCGGGAGCTCCGGGTCCGGGCGAACGCCGAGACGCTCGAGGACGCGGCCAAGGCGCGCGAGTTCGGCGCCGAGGGAATCGGCCTGTGCCGCACCGAGCACATGTTCTTCGAGGACGAGCGCATCGTCGCCATGCGCGAGATGATCATGGCCGAGGACGAGGCCGGCCGCCGCGAGCCGCTCGAGCGCATCCTTCCCATGCAGCGGGCCGACTTCGTCGCGCTGTTCCGCGTCATGGCGGGCCAGCCGGTCACGATCCGTCTTCTCGACCCGCCGCTCCACGAATTCCTGCCGGTGAGCGGCCATGAGCTCGAAGCGCTGGCCCGCCGCATGGACGCCGATGTCGACCGTGTCCGCATCCGCGCGGGGTCCCTGCGCGAGCTCAACCCGATGCTGGGCCATCGCGGTTGCCGGCTCGGCATCTCGCATCCCGAGATCTACGACATGCAGGCCCGAGCCGTTCTCGAAGCCGCGGTCGAGGCCGAAAGGGCCGAAGGCGCGCCGGTCCTGCTGGAAATCATGGTGCCGCTCGTCGCCACGAGGCGCGAACTGGACATCATCCGCGGCCGGATCGAAGCCATCGCCGAGGACGTGCGCGGCGAGACCGGCGGCGACCCGCGCTACCAGATCGGCACCATGATCGAATTGCCGCGCGCGGCCCTGCGCGCCGCCGAGATCGCCGAATCCGCGGACTTCTTCAGTTTCGGCACCAACGACCTCACCCAGACCGCGTTCGGCATCAGCCGCGACGACTCCGGCCGCTTCCTGGAACGATATCTGGCCGAGGACGTGTTCGAGGTCGATCCCTTCGTCAGCCTCGACACCGAAGGCGTCGGCGAACTGATGGCGATGGCCGCGGAACGGGGGCGCGGCCGGCGCGGCGAGCTGAAGCTCGGCATCTGCGGCGAGCACGGCGGGGATCCCGCCTCGATCGCCTTTTGCCAGAAGATCGGTCTCGACTACGTCTCCTGCTCGCCCTACCGGGTTCCCATCGCCAGGCTCGCCGCGGCCCAGGCCGCCATCCGCGAGAAGCGCTGACGGCCATGCGCTTCCGCGCCGTCACCTTCGACTGTTACGGCACGCTGATCGATTGGGACACCGCGATCGGCCTCCGGCTCGGAGCCTGGGCGGCGTCCAGGGGCGTCGCGGCCACGACCGGCGACCTCCTCGGGGATTTTGCCGACGCGCAGCGCGCGGAACAGACAAGGACGCCGTTCCGGCCCTATCGGTCCGTGCTGGCGAATGCGCTGCGGGCGTTGGGCGCCAAAGCCGGAGTCTCGGTCCACGACAGCGAGGCCGAGACGTTCGCGGCGACCGCCAGCTCATGGCCGCCGTTCGACGACGCGGTCGCGGCCCTGAAGGCGCTCAGGGAGCAGGGCCGGACGCTCGGCGTGATCTCCAACGTCGACAACGACCTTTTCGAGGGCACGCGGGCCCTGCTCGGCGATCCCTTCGATATCGTCGTCACCGCGGAGGACGTGCAAAGCTACAAGCCGGCCCTGCCGCACTTTCGCGCCATCCGCGACCGTCTGGCCGAACGCGGCGTCGGCGAGAGCGCCATCCTCCATGTCGCCCGCAGCAAGTTCCACGACATCGCCACGGCCAACCTGCTGGGATGGGCCAATTGCTGGGTCGACCGCCGGCGCGGCATGTCGAGCCCCGGCGTCGGCCTGCCGTGCGACGCCGAGCCGATGTGGACGACAACCGGCATGACCGGCGTGTGCGCGCTGCTGGCCGAGATCGACCCGCCCTGATCCCGGAGCGCCGCGAGGATGCGCCGCGGAATTTCGTTTGAAACGCCGCCGCCGGCCGGGACGCATCGGGCGACGCCGCGGCCTTGCGATCCCGCGCGTCAGAATGACGCCCATTCCGGCTTGACCGGCGTGACGCGCATGTCGCCCGCCATGACCTCGGCGTCATCGCCGCCGGCTTCCTCGAGACGGTCGGTTCGGATGAGCGCGATGCCGCGGCCGTCGCGGGCGCTTCGAAGTTCGCCGATCTCGGCGCCGCCCGCCGTGATGGGAGCGCCCGCGGCGGGCAGGTCGCCGTCGCAGGTCACGCCGAACAACCGGCGGCGCACGCGGCCGCGAAACTTCGTGCGGGCGGTCAGCTCCTGGCCGACATAGCATCCCTTCTCGAAATCGACGGCGTTCAATTCCTCGAAGTTGCTTTCGAGGATGAAGGACTTGCCGACCAGCACGTCCGTTCCGGCCTCGGGCACCGCGAGAGACATCCGGTGGGCGTGATAGTCGTCGAGCGCGCCCTCGGCATGACCGGCGAGAGGATCGCCGCCGGCCGGATGAAGACAGCGGACTCCGAGCGCCGGGATCCTCGGGTCGACGGCATAGACCGTGTCGCCGTCGCGCCGGGCGTTGCCGGGACCGCCGTGGAGCTCCGCCGCCTCCAGCGCGCCGTCGCCGATCAGGGCCGACACCGTCAGGTCGTCCGAGACATCGGCGATCGCGGCCTTCGCGCGCAGCTTGTAGAACGCCAGCCGCTTGGCGAGCTCGGACAGCCGCTCCCGTTTCGTGTCCAGCAGCAATCCGCCCGCGCCGTCGTCCATGACGATGAAGTCGAACAGGAACTTCCCTTGGGGCGTGAGCAGGGCGGCATAGACGACACGGTTCCGGTCGACCCGCTCGATGTCGTTGGTGACGATCCCCTGCATGAAACCGCGGGCTTCCGGCCCCGTGACCGCGAGAACCCCGCGGTCCGTCAGTACGATACGGGTCAGCCGGCCCATGGTCCCCACTCCTGCCGTTCCCTTCACAATGGAGAGGCTCGGGCCGCCGGGCAAGGGGCGGCGCGCTTGGCCTCGCATGTCCGGAACCCTATAAGGCGCGCCATGAAGGTCCTGTTTCTCGACGATTCGTTCGCCTACGACAGCTATACGCCGCGCCACGACCCGATGGGCGGGCCGGAGAAGGGCTTGGTTTATCTCGCCGAGGCGTTGGCCCGCCGCGGTGGGACCGTCGTCGTGCGCAACAACTGCGAATCGCCCCGCGACATTCGCGGCGTCGCCTGGAGGCCGCTGGGCGCCGGCGGGACGGACAGCGCCGATCTCGTCATCGCGCTCCGCGATCCCCGCCTGCTCGACCGGGCGCCGCCTTCGGGCGTCCGCGTGCTCTGGCTCGCCACGTCCGGCGCGCTCCTGACCCAGGGCGGGATGGCCGAGGCGGTCGGCCGCCACGCCGACGCGAAGCTGGTCTTCATGGGGGACCGCCACAGGGCGACGTGGCCCGGCGACGACGCGCGGGCGACGGTCATCCGGCCCGGCGTCGCGCCGGCCTACCTGGAATCGGAGGGACCCGCGGGCCTTTGGCCGCCCCGCGCCGTGGTGACGACCCACCCCCGGGCCGGCCTGGACGCGCTGCTCGATCTCTGGTGCGCCAGGATCGAGCCCCTGGTCGGCGGCGCGGAGCTCCACATCTTCTCGGGCCTCCTTGCGCGGGCCGCGTCGGGCAAGACGATCGACAGCGACGTCACGCCGGTCTTCCGCAAGGCCGAGGCGGCGGCCGGGCAAGGCGTGACGATCCGCAGGCCGGCGCCCGACGCCGACATGGCCGAGGAGTACCGCCGCGCCCGGGTCCACATCTATCCGTCCTCGCCGCGAGAAATCTACGCGGCGACGCTGGCCGAGTCCCAGGCGGCGGGCTGTCCCGGCGTGACCTACAGGGAGGGTGCCGCCCAGGAACGGATCCTCGACAGCCGGACCGGCTTTCTCGCGCCCGACGACGAGGCCCTCGCCAACTGCTCGATCCTGTGCCTCAAGGAGGACATCGTCTATCGCGGCCGCTCCAGGGACGCCCACGAGATGAAGCGCGACCGGAGCTGGGACGCCGCCGCCGCCGAGTTCGAGACGCTGGCGCGTTCGTAGCCGCGCTGGCCGGACCCTCCCGTGAAGCTCCTGTTCATCGCCTCGAACCGCCTGGGCGACGCCGTGCTCTCGACGGGACTGCTCGCGCATCTCCTCGAGGGCGGGAACGTTCGGACCTCCGTGATATGCGGGCCGGTCGCGATGGGCCTGTTCGAGCATCTTCCGGGCCTCGAACGGGTCCTCGCCATACCCAAGAAACGCCGGGGCGGGCACTGGTGGACGCTCTGGCGGCGGCTCGCGGCGACGCATTGGGACCTGATCGTCGACCTGCGCGCGTCGCCCCTGTCGTTCGCCCTCCGGGCGCGGCGGCGCAGAACGTTCTTCAAGGCCGGCGGCGGGCACAGGCTGGAGAGCCTCGCGGCTTGGTACGGACTCCGGTCGCCCCCGCAACCGTGCTTGTGGAGCGCGCCGGAGCATGCGGCCGAGGCCGCCGCCCTGGTTCCCGGCCCCGGTCCGGTCCTCGGTCTCGCGCCGACGGCGAACTGGCGCGGCAAGGTCTGGCCCGCCGCGCGGTTCGCCGCCCTGGCCGCCGCCCTGACGGCTCCCGGCGCTCCCCTGGCGGGCGCCCGGATCGCCGTTTTCGGCGGCAAGGGAGAGGAGGACATGGCGCGTCCGGCGATCGACGGGCTGGATGGCGCCCGGACCCTCGACCTCGTCGGCGACCGCCATGTCATGACCGTCGCCGAGGCGCTCGGGCGGTGCCGTCTCGTCGTCTCCAACGACAGCGGCCCGATGCATCTCGCCGCGGCCGCGGGAGCGCCGACTCTCGGCCTGTTCGGTCCCAGCAGGGTCGAGCACTATGCGCCCTGGGGAGCGCACACATCCTTCGTGACGACCGACGTGGCCTACGACGACCTGTTTCCGCCGGGCTACGACCGGCGCACGACGGGTTCGCTGATGACGTCGCTCGGCGTCGAGGCCGTCGAGCGCGAGGCCCGGTCGCTTCTGGAGCGGACATGAGCGGCGTCCGCCTCAGCGCCGTGGTGGTCGCCCGCGACGAGGAAGACAACCTCGGGGACTGCCTCGCCGCGCTCGCCTTCTGCGACGAGATCGTCGTGGTCCTCGACCGCTGCGCCGACCGGTCGGCCGAGATCGCGCGCCGTTACACGGACAGGATCGTCGAGGGCGCCTGGGAGATCGAGGGGCGGCGCAGGAACACCGGCCTCGATGCGGCGACGGGCGACTGGATCCTCGAGGTGGACGCGGACGAACGGGTCGGCGACGCCCTGGCGAAGGAGATTCGCGCCGCCATCGCCGGGGGGGGGCAGGGACCGGCCCACTACCTGATCCCCTTCGACAACTACATCGGCCGCCGCCGCGTGCGGTACGGCTGGGGAGCCTACTGGGGCGTCTCGGCGGCGGTCCGGCTCTTCACGCCCGGCGCCAAGCGCTGGGGCGACGCCCGGATCCATCCCGGCCTGGAGCTCAAGGGCGAAAGACGCCGGCTCACCGAGCGCATGGACCATCTGGTCGACCGCGACATCTCCGACATGTTCGCCCGTCTCGACCGCTACACCGCGGCGCGGGCGCGGGACCTGCGGGCGTCCGGCGAGACCGGCTCGCCATGGCGCAACGTCCTGCGGGTCTTCAGCCGGTTCTGGAAATGCTACGTCGTCCGCGGCGGCTGGCGAGAGGGCGGCTGGGGCTTCCTGATCGCGCTCTTCGCGGGCCTCTATCCGCTGCTGTCGCATCTGCGCGCCCGTCTGGAGGACGATTGACGGGGGTCCCTCAGGCGATGGCGCGCCGGCGGAGGGCCGTCACGTCGATCGATTCGCCCTCGCGGGCCAGGACGCAGCCCGGAAAGCCGCGCCGCGCCGCGTCTTCCCGCTTTTGAAGCTCGCTGTCGGACGCCTCGGGCGGATGGTCGGTGATGAAGACGCGGTCGACGCCGGCCCCTTGCGCGACCTCGACGGCGATGCGGTCGGCGGTCTCCATGTCTTCGCAGAGCAGGCTCGTCACCAGAACGTCGCAGTCCCGCACGAAGTCGACCAGCCCGGAAAGGTCCTCGGGCGGCCGGATCGCGCAGGCGTAGCCGAGGGTCCCCGCGCCGCGGTCGAGTCGGTAGGCCGTGCCGGGAAGGCCGCCGCGCACGGGAAGGGAGGCCACGTCGAGGCCGGGCGCGAGCGCGAAGGGCGTCCCGGCCTCGAAGTCGTTGAACGCCAGCTCGGCGTTGAAGATGTCGATCGGGACCGGGAACACGGGGCCGGTCATCAGGCGTGTCAGGGTCGCCCGGATGCCGCCTTCCTCCGGTTCGTGGCCGCACCAGAACGCGAAACTGTTCTCGGGCTGGAAGGCGGCCTCGAAGAAGGGCAGCCCGCAGATCCGGTTGACATTGGTGTGGCTGAACAGGAGGTCGCCATGCACCGGCGAGCGGGCCGTGAGCGACCGGCCGAGGGCGCGCAGCCCGGTGCCGGCGTCGAACACGACGACACGATCGCCGCAGTCGATCCCGACGCAGGAAGAATTGCCGCCGAAACGCGCCGTGTCCCGGCCCGGCGCCGGAATGCCGCCCCTGACGCCCCAGAAGGTCAGGTCCATGCGATCGAGGTCCACGGTCATGCGCCCACCCGCCTCGCCTCGCCGGCCACGGACCCTTCCCGCCGCGGCCCGGGCCACGTCAGCGCGAGATCGCGGCGACGACCTCGTCGAAGATCTCGTCCGCGCGGCCATGGAGCTCGGTCACGCCGAGCGGCTGGATCGGGTGCCGCACATAGACGGCCGCGGCGTCGAAGCCGTGAATCTCCCGCCAGGCGTCGGCGCCGGTCCGGAACTCCTCCGAAATCAGGGCGACGGCGGCTCGGCCCCTGCGATCGAACGCCAGCATGTCCTGCAGACTGCACGACGTGCATGAGCCTCAATCGGCCAGACCTTCCACGACCACATCGCAGCGGGCGGCGATACGGTCGATCACGTCGTCGGGGGCGGGCTTGGTGTAGGTCGGCTTCGCGAGCCGCTCGACCTCGACGCCGCGTTCTCCGAAGAGCGCTTCCAGACGGTCGAGCACTTTGTCGCCCTGGTGCTTGCGAATATCGACGAGCCCGACCGTCACGCCATCGAGCGACGGCGGCGGCTCGGTCCGGCCGCGCATGGCGCGCCGCCGTTCCGGGGTCGGGTCCAGGAGGACCAGGTTGTCGATCATGGCTTCACCTCTCTGGTGACGGGTTGGCTTCCCTTCGGGCCGCTTCCCCATCCCTGGATGATAGTGGAGAAGAGGCCCGCGTTGCTACCGGCGCGGACGACCAGCAGATCGCCGGGCGCGAACTTCGGGATCGTGTCCCCTCCGGCCCCGGCCTCGCCGCCGTCCGCATCGACATGCTCCCGGCGGATCTCGCTCCTCGGCCGTTCGGTCGCCTTGTGGAGCGCCGCCTCGATCCCCGCCCGGTCCCAGCCGGCCTCGCGGTAGACGCGCCAGAACTCGCCCCCCACCACGACCATGGCGCCCATGCCGCCTCCGGCGCGCCTGGGGTGATTGATGGCGTTGAGCGACAGCGCGATGCTGGAGGTGACGCCTTCCGGTTTCCTGGCGGTCTCGTCGTTCACGATGCCGGTGCCGCAAAAGCCGAACACGGTCACGGCCGACACGCCTTCGGGAATGCCGCGCGACCGCGCCAGCGGCCGCCAGGCCGGGTCGCTTTCGTCCTCGGGGAAGCAGAGGCCGCGCTTGCCGGGATGGCCGAGGGTCGAGCGGTCGACGCCGCCGGGCTTCGCCCCGCCGATGTTCATCGCCGTCAGCAGCAGGGCCCGCGCGATCGTCGAGTTGGCCCGGTTGCCGTGGCCGAGCGCGTTGAACGCGCCGTTCATGCCGATGCGCCGGGCGACCGGTCCGTTCACCACGATGCAGACGCCCGCGCCCATGGTGGTCGACAGGAGGCCCTGCCAGGCGAACTCGGTCTCGAGCGCGGCGTCGAGCGCGGCGAGGACGACCGGGAAGTACTCGGGCCTGCAACCGGCCATGACCGCGTTGATCGCGGCCTTCTCGACGGTGCACGCATGGCCCGATGGCGGGATGAACCCGACGACGTCGCCGGCCGGTCGGCTGGCGCCCCGCAGCATTCTGAGCACGCGGGCCGGCGTGGGCGGAACGACCGGAAGGCCGTCCGTCCAGTCCCGGTCGAACATTCGCTCGAACGGGTCCTCGGGGAAGGCGACGCCGATCCGGCGCGCCTTCAGGCCCGTATCGCCGTAACGCGCGAGCAGCTCCTCGGCCATGCCGGGCTCGGCCGAGAGCGAGCCGCAGCCCGGACGTTCGTCGGGCAGGTCGCCGCCGAGGTCGTCGAGGCCCGTCAGGGTCCGCCACTCGCCGCGACGCCAGCCGACCGCGCGTCCCTTTTCTCGCCCGCCTTCGCGCCTGACGAGCGTCGGCACGATCTCCGCGTTCAGCGCGAAGGATGCTTCCAGCCCGCGGTCGTCGCGTACGGCCAGCCCGCCGGGGAAGGCGGGATCGTCCTGGGAGTAGACGGCCTTCAGGTCGCCGCGGCGCATGAGGTCCGCCGCGACCGGCGCGATGAGCCGGCAGGTCGGGCAGTCCTCCTTGAGGACCAGCACGAGGCCGTCGTCGGGAAGATCCATGCGCTCCTCCTCCGCGGGGGCGAAGACTCCGCCCGGCGATGCTACGATCCCGGCCTCCGAAACCGAAGCCCGAAGGGAAGTCCGCCATGTCCGACATCCAGCGCCTGCAACCCGGTCCGCTCTACAGCGGCGCGGTCATCCACGGCGGCACCGTCTATCTGGCCGGCAAGGTCTCGTCCGACAGTTCGCTCGACGTGAAGGGCCAGACCCGGAACGTCCTCGAGCAGATCGACGCGACCCTGGCCGAGTGCGGCAGCGACAAATCGAAGCTCCTGAGCGTGCAGATCTGGCTCACCGACATCGCCGCCTGGGCGGACATGAACGAGGTCTACACGGCCTGGGCCGACGCCGACAACAAACCCTGCCGCGCCACGGTCGAATCCGCCCTGGCCGCGCCGGAGTTTCTCGTCGAGATCATGTGCGTGGCGGCGCGGTAGAAACCTTCCGTCCCGGACGCGGGCCTCGGAAGGACAATGGGCCGGAACGGACCGGCTGTCGTTTCTTTCGACAGGTCAACGGCACGCCGTGGCGCCGCCATCCACTTGGAGCAGGGCGCCGGTCATGAACCGCTGGCCGGGATCGGCGAGGAAACAGATGGCCTCGCCGATCTCGCTCGCCTCGGCGATCCGCCGCATCGGCGAGAACCGTGCGACCTCGGCCAGATACTCGGGATCGTCGCCGCCCAGCATGTCGGTCATCACGGCGCCGGGGCAGACGGCGTTGACCCTCACGTCGGGCGCGAGGTCGTGCGCCATGGCCCGGGTCATGTTCACGACGGCGCCCTTGCCGGTGCAGTAGAGCGCCGAATTGCGGTTCCCCGACAGCCCCGATTCGGAGGCGGTCATCACGATCGCGCCCTTGTTCGCGCGCAGTTGGGGGATCGCGGCCTGGGCGCAGAAGAAGCAGCCCTTCACGTTGACGCCCATCATCCAGTCGTAGGTCTCCTCGGAGACGCCCTCGATGGGGCCGCTGTCGTAGACGCCGGCGTTGTTGACCAGGATGTCGAGGCCGCCGAGGCCCGCGATGGCGGCGTCGACGACGGCGTGGCAGGCCTCGGCCGTCGCCACGTCGCCCGGCGCCGCGACCAGGTCGTCCCCGGCCAGTTCGGCCATCGTCGCGGCGACGTCCCCGGCCCCGCGGCCGTTGACGGCGACGCGGGCGCCGCGCTCCAGGAAGGCGCGGGCGGCCGCCTTGCCGATGCCGCGGGTCGAACCCGTGATCAGAACCCGTTTGCCCTTGAAGCTCATGCCGTCTCCTCCATCAGCCGGCGGTAGTCGTCCAGCTCGTGGACGTACCATTCCGCGTTGTCCCGGATCGTGGCGATCTCCTCGTCTCTGAGGTCCCGCAGTTTCCTAGCGGGCACGCCGCCCCAAAGCTCGCCCGACCCGACCACCTTGTTCGGTGCCACGAGCGCCCCCGCCGCGACCTGGGCGTGGCGCTCGACCACCGCGCCGTCGAGGACGGTGGCGCTCGATCCGATCAGGGTCTCGTCGTGGAGGCGGCAGGCGTGCAGGTGGACGTTGTGGCCCAGCGTGAGGTCCCGCAGTTTCCTAGCGGGCACGCCGCCCCAAAGCTCGCCCGACCCGACCACCTTGTTCGGTGCCACGAGCGCCCCCGCCGCGACCTGGGCGTGGCGCTCGACCACCGCGCCGTCGAGGACGGTGGCGCTCGATCCGATCAGGGTCTCGTCGTGGAGGCGGCAGGCGTGCAGGTGGACGTTGTGGCCCAGCGTGACCCAGTCGCCCACGACGGTCGGGTGTTCGGTGCCGACATGGACGACGCAGCCGTCCTGCACGTTCGATCCCCGCCCGATCCGGATCGGGCCGTCGTCGCCGCGCACCACCGCGTTGAACCAGACGCTGGAATCGGGGGCCATCTCGACGTCGCCGACCACCGCCGCGCCGGGCAGGATCAGGGCGCTGTCGGCCACCCTGGGCCAGACGCCCCCGTAAGGCATGACGATGGGACCGGCGGGCGCCGGCCAGCGGCCCGTCGTCACCGCCCCGCCGCCGTCTTCTGGCCCTGGAGGCCGAAGAAGCTGTCGTCGTCGTAGGGCGGCGGCACTTCGATCACCGCCTCCTTCAGGCGCGCGAACCGCGTCGGCTTCCCGCGCACGATCCGGCCGTAATGGCTGTTGGGCATCGCGGGCTCCTTGAGCGCGAAGGCGTCGGCGGCGGTGTAGTCGCAGATCAGCATGGCGCGGGGCCGGTCGCTCGGGTTCGGTCCGCCGCCGTGGGCCAGCCAGGTGTGCATGATGACAAGGTCGCCGGCCATGCCCGTCACCGGAACGGCGATGCGATCGAGCCCGGCGGCGGTCTCGTCGTCGACCCTGCCCGTGAACCGGCCGTCCCGGTGGTGGCTGAACGGCGTCCCGTGGGTGCCGGGCGCGACGAGGAGCGGGCCCATCTCCTCGTCGATGTCGACGAGGAAGAGCAGGGCCGCGACCATGCTGTCGTTGGTATGGGGATCGTAGGCGTGGTCCTGGTGCCAGCCGACATGCGTGTCGGTTCCCGGCGGCTTCACGTTGACCTTGCAGTGATGGAACTTCACGTCCGGTCCGATGCACTCGGCCGCGTGGTCGGGCACGGCGCTGTCGAAGAGCGCGGCGCGGTAGGCTTCCGAAATCTCGGCCGGATTGGAAACGCGCCGCAGGCGGGGGCGGTCCGCGCCGTGCCCCGCCTCCAGATCGAACCGCGCCTTGCCGTCGAGGCATTTGCCCCAGTTGGAATCGCGATGCCGGCTTTCTTCGATCCAGGCGTCGAGTCGGTCGCGCAGGGCCTCGAGGCGCGCGCCGGTCACCACGCCTCGGGCGACGGCGTAGCCGTCGCGCCGAAACCGCTCGATCTCTTCGGGAGGCAAGAGGGCCATGGCGCGCTCCGGGGGTCGCGAACCCCCATGCTAGAGCGGTTCCGACTTTGCCGGAACCGCCCGAGCCCGCCGAAGGAGCGGTCGCCTCAGCCGTTCTCCGCCTCCCAGGCCTCGATGGCCTCCTTCAGCTCGAAATAGGCTTCGCAGCCCAGCAAGCAGATCTCGTCGAGCGCCTCGAGCTGCTCCCGGGCGGCCTCGACATCGCCGATCAGGAGGTAGGCCTCGCCCAGGTATTCGCGCGCTCCCTCGTGATCGGGATCGATGGCGAGCGCCTTGTCGTAGTTGACGAAGGCGCTTTCGAGGTCGCCCGTCTGGCGCTGGCTGTAGGCCAGCATGTTGTAGGCGTCCGCGTTGCCGGGATCGAGGCTGGCGGCCTGTCCGAACAGGACGATCGCGAGCGCCCAGTTCCCGGCGTCGGCCGCCTTCTCGCCTTCCAGATAGGCCTGGTTCGAGGGATCGCCGGACGAGTCGCCGGCGGTGTCCGATCCTCCGGCGGCCAGCGCCTGAGCCGCGAGGGAGCCGGCGAGGGCCGCGACGGCGAGGCCGCGAAGCACGGTGGTCATGGCCATGGTCTCCGATTGTCGTTGTCCGGGGCGGGCCCAGACTAGCGCCGGTTCGCGCCGGACGGCAGCGGCGATCGCTTCGGAATCCCGCCCGGATGGTCGCGGGGCCCGGCCGAAGGGGCGTCCCCCCTTGGGCGGGCTCGGGACAGGCTCCCGATACGGTCCTTCGGACCTGCTCGGGATGAAAAGGGGTAGGGCGGGCCTCTGAATCGCGAACACGGCGGCCCCGCATCCGTAAAAGGGAGTCACCGGCCAAATGCGGTGACTTCGCTCGAACCGGCCGCATTGACACGGGAAGCGGCGATTCCGCATAGTCCCCGCCGGTGGTTCCCCGCATGGGCTGGACAGGAGAGCCCGGGGATCGAAAGGGAACAGGGAAGGGATCGACCCCATCGGGGATCCTTGGCCTTGGCTGCCCCCGCAACTGTGAGCGGCGAGTCGGGCGTCGATGAGCGCCACTGGCCCGTCCGGGAAGGCCGGACGCACCGACGACGACCCGCGAGCCAGGAGACCTGCCACCGCAACCGCGTCCCTGGGACGCCATGACGTCAACGGTTCGGTACCTCACGGAGGGTGACATGTCCGACCATGTTCTCAAGGCCTCGATCGCGGCGCAGACCGCCGCCGAGCGCGCTCTTCCCGTCGCGGTCCTGGCTCTGCTGGGCCTGTTCCTGCTCTACGGCGTCGGTTTCGCGCAGCCCGAGGCGCTGCACAACGCCGCCCACGACGGGCGCCACGCCTTCGCGTTTCCCTGCCATTAGGACGCCCCCGGCATGATCGGACGGCTGCTGACCGCGGCGCTCCTGTCGGGGGTGTCGGCGGGCGTCGCGGTTTCCGTTGTCCAGGAGTTCACGACCGCGCCCATCATTCTCCACGCCGAGGAGTACGAACGCCTCGGCGCCTCGGGTCATGCGGCCCTCGTGTGGGCCGACGATGCGACCGGCGGACGCTTCCATCTCGCGCATGACGGCGAGGCCCACGACGGCGGCGGGGACGCCTGGGCGCCGGAGGACGGGCTGGAGCGTACGGTCTTCACCGTCATGGCCAACATCATCGCGGGCGTCGCCTACGGCGCGTTGCTGATCGCGGCGTTCCACCTGCGCGGCGCCGCGGTGGACGGCCGCACGGGCCTGATGTGGGGCGTCGCCGGCTTTGTCGCCTTCGCCGTCGCTCCGTCGCTGGGGCTTCCCCCCGAGACGCCGGGCGCGATGGCCGCCGAACTGGGCGCGCGCCAACTGTGGTGGGCGTTCGCGGCGGCGAGCACGGCGGCGGGCCTGTGGCTGCTGCTTCTGGCGGAGCGACGCGCGCTGAACGTTCTGGGCGTCGCGCTGATCGTCCTCCCCCATGCGGTCGGCGCGCCGTATCCCGGCGACATCGGCGGCGCCGCGCCGCCGGAGCTCGCGGGGCGGTTCGTGGCCGCCTCGATCGCGACCGGCCTCGTCTTCTGGTCGGTTCTGGGCTGGCTCGGCGGCCGGTCCTACGAGCGGTTCGTCCTGCGCCCCGAGGCGGCCGGGGCCTGAAGGGGCATGGACGCGACCCGACATGCGCGATCGTGTCCCGTGGCGGTTTCGCCCACGACCGCCATCGTCGTCGCGCCGGTCCGGCCGATGGGCGGTGGCGGCGGGCGCTGACCGCGCAGCATGGCGGGTTCCGCGGGGAAGACGCGCCGCGGCGGGCGGGCCGCGCGCGTCGCCAGACGTTCGGGAAGGTCCGAAGGCGCGCCATCGGCCATCGTCCGGCGCGCGATCCCCGTCTACGACCTGCTCGACGACGGGGCGCTGGAGGCGATCGAGGCGCAGGCGGACTGGATCCTGAAGGAGATCGGGATCGAGTTCCGGGGCGACGACGAGGCGCTCGCCCTGTTCCGCGAGGCCGGCTGCGGCGTCGACGGCAACCGGGTGCGTTTCGACCCCGGCCATGCGACGGCGCTGGCGGCGACCGCGCCCGCCCGGTTCCGCATGGAAAGCCGCGATCCGGCCCGCGCCATCGTGCTGGGCGGCGACCATGCGGTCTTCATGCCGGGCTACGGCTCTCCGTTCGTGACCGATCTCGACGACGGACGGCGCTACGCCGCGCTCGAGGACTTCGAGAACTTCGTGAAGCTCGCCTACGCCTCGCCGCATCTTCACCATTCCGGCGGCACGGTGTGCGAGCCGGTCGACGTGCCCGTCAACAAGCGTCACCTCGACATGGTCTACGCCCATCTGCGCTGGTCGACGAAGCCCTTCATGGGCGGTGTCACCGCCCCCGACCGCGCGCGGGATTCGATCGAGATGGCGCGCATCGCCTTCGGCGCGGACCGCCCGGAGGACCGTTGCGTCATCCAGGCCAACATCAACGTCAATTCGCCGCTGGTCTACGACGGCGTCATGTCCCAGGCGTTGCGCATCTACGCGCGGGCCGGCCAGAGCGCGGTGATCTCGCCCGCCATCTTCGGCGGTGCCATGGGACCCGTCACGCAGGCCGCCGTGCTGGCCCAGACCCACGCGGAAATCCTGGCCGGCGTCGCCTTGAGCCAGCTCGCGCGCAGGGGCGCGCCGGTGGTCTACGGCAACTTCAACACCACCATGAACCTCAAGACGGGCGCCCTGACCTTCGGCACGCCCGAGGCCAACCTGTCGAACTTCGCCTTCGCCCAGCTCGGCCGGCGCCTCGGCGTGCCGGTCCGCTGCGGAGGCCAGCTCACGGCGGCCAACACGGCGGACGGCCACGCCATGCAGGAATCCACCGCGTCCATGCTGGCCGGCGTCCTCGCGGGCTCCAACTTCATCTACCATGCCGCGGGCTGGCTCGAGGGCGGGCTCACCATGAGCTACGAGAAGTTCGTCATGGATCTCGACCACTGCGGCATGATGCTGCGCATGATCCAGGGCCTGGACGTGACGGACGAAGCCTTCGCCAGGGACGCCTATCGGGAGGCCGGACCGGGCCAGGCGTTCTTCGGCGCGCGGCACACGCTGGCGCACTTCGAGACCGCCAACTACGTCTCCGAACTGCCCGATCCCGGAGCTTACGAGACGTGGATGGAGAACGGCGCGCCGGACGCCCAGCGGCGCGCCAACGCCCGCTGGAAGGCGATGCTCGACGCCTACGAGCCGCCCGCGATCGATCCCGGCGTCGACGAGGCTCTCAGGGATTTCATGGCGAGACGCAAGGCCGAGACGCCCGATCGGTGGTATTAGGGCGGGTCCGCTTCGACGGGCTCGCGAAAGGCCGCGCGCGACAGGCGCCATTCAAGGGAGGAGACCATCATGAGCAAGACGACCCGCATTCCCACGAGCGACGTGGCCGGCCTGGAACCGACCGATTACATTCCGCCCGACGGCCTGCAATCCGGCGCGCCCAACGAGAAGGGCCGCAGCTTCTACGCCGACCGGACCGGCCAGCTCGACGCCGGCTACTGGGAGTGCGACGTCAACCGCCATCGCATCCCGGCCGCTCCCTATGACGAGTTCGTCTATCTCCTCGACGGCCGCATCGACGTCATCCACGACGACGGCAGCGTCGAGACCTACACGAAGGGCGACAGCTTCGTCATGCCCCGCGACTGCGACTGCACTTGGGACGTGAAGCGGCCGGTCCGCAAGCTCTACGTCGTCCTGACCGCGGACGCCTACGAGGCGGCGTAGCGACGGCTCAGGCGTTCGGCCGCGCCGGCGTGAACCGGCAGGGCAGGCGTCGGACGCCGTTGATGAAGAGGCCGTCGATGGTCCGCATGCCGTCGAGGTCGATCTCGAGGTCGGGCAGGGTTTCGAACAGGGCCTTGAAGAGGCGATGCATCTCGCGTCGGGCGAGGTGCATCCCCAGGCAGTGGTGCGGGCCGCCGCCGCCGTAGCCGACATGGTCGTTGGGCGCGCGGCGGATATCGAAGCGTTCGGGCTCGTCGAACGCCGCCTCGTCGCGGTTGGCCGAAGCGTACCAGAAGACGACCCGCTCGCCGGCGGCGACCGGCTGGCCCGCGATCTCGGTGTCGCGCGCGACCGTCCGGCCGAAGTGGACCACGGGGCTCGCGTAGCGCACGATCTCCTCGATCGCCGTGGCCGCGAGGCCCTCGTAGTCCTCCCGCCAGGCGCGCCACTGGTCGGGGCGTTCGGCGAGGAAGCGCATCCCCTGGGCGATGGAGCTGGCCGTGGTCTCGATGCCCGCCGTGATGAGGAGCTGGAAGTAGACGCCGACATCGCGGTCGGAGAGCCCGCCGCCGTCGGGGCCGGCCGCGGTCATCATGCTGACCAGATCGTCGCCCGGCGCCCGGCGGCGCTTTCGGCCCAGGTCCTCCCCGTAGGCGTTGAGCGCCCGGAACGCCTCCAGCGCGTCGGCCTCGTCGCCGATGTGCTCGTCGCCGTAGCCCAGCGCCCGCAGCGTGAGTCGCGCGAGCGCGTCGCGGTCGGCGCCCTCGGGGACCGACAGCATGTCGCAGATCACCTTCATGGGCATGCGATTGGCGATATCGGCGGCGAAGTCGCAGGCGCCGCGTCCGCTCACGGCGGCGATCGCGGACCGCGCCGCGGCCTCCATGTCGGACTCCATGCGCTCCAGCAGACGCGGCGTGAACGCCTTGGCGACGACGCGCCGCAGGGCGGGATGAACGGGCGCGTCGCGGTTCAGCATGCCGCCGACCTCGTAGGCCCGCTCCGGCGTCTCCGCCGCCATGCCCGTGCCGTGGCGCGACCGGAAGAGCGACGGATCCCTGGTCACGGAGCGGCATTCGGCGTGCCGGGTGAGCGACCAGTAGGGACGGCTTCCGTCGGGCATGGCCTGACGGGCCACCGGCCGCTCGCGGCGGAACCGCGCGAACACCGCCATCCTGTCCGTCCGCTTCCAGAACGCGGGGTCGGCGAGGCAGATGGCGTCGAGCGATTCGGTCACGATCGGCCGGGGGTGCGGGAAAGCCTCGATGCGGGAGCCGGGCCGAGAAACTCCGCCACGAAAGCGAAGCCCCGCCGCGGTTGCTCCGGGCGGGGCCAAGCGTGGTCGGGCGGCAGCATGGTCGACCCCCTTTCCCGATATGTCGCCCGTCTGAGTCCGGCGCGTCGCCGGCGGGCTTGCGGTCCATCGATGGAAAGGACCGATCCGCATTGGCGCACGGCCCGCGCCGGGTGTCAACGCCCGCGCCGGAAGTTCGCGATCGCGCCGCCGCCGCGCCCGGCCTTGCCGAGGCTCTCGGGCGACGAGTCGCCGTACGGGACACCGGCGAGGAAGGCACGGTCGAGGTCGCCGATATAGAGATCCTCGCCCCACGGACCGAAATCCGCTTCCGTGTTGGCGGTCGGCCCCATGGCCAGGATCTCGAGGCCATGGACTCGCTTCCGGCAAGGGACGGGGCTATCGTGCGCAAGCCTCGGCGCCTTGTGGCGCGGCGTGGGCGGGAACGTTCGGACCATGGTGGCGGACGGCTACGACTACATCGTCATCGGCGCCGGTTCGGCGGGCGGCCTGCTGGTCTACCGGCTCTCGGAGAACCCCGACATCCGCGTGCTGCTGCTGGAGGCGGGCGGACCCGCCGACGGCTGGGCCGTGAAGATGCCCGCGGCCGCCCGCGACACGTTCGCGGACCCGGCCCGCAACTGGTGCTTCCGGACCGAGCCCGAGCCGCACATGTTCGCGAGGCGCATCTTCCAGCCGCGGGGCAAGGTGCTGGGCGGGTCGTCCTCGCTCAACGGCATGGTCTTCGTGCGCGGCCACGCCGGGGACTTCGACGGCTGGGCCGAGGCGGGCGCGGAGGGCTGGAGCTACCGCGACGTCCTGCCTTTCTTCAAGTCGATGGAGACTTGCCGCCGGGGCGCCGACGACTACCGCGGCGCCGGCGGCCCCATCGTCGTCGACCGCTCGCCGGACAACCACCCGATCGAGGAGGCGTTCCTCGACGCGGGCCGGGAGGCGGGCCACCGCCGGCCGCGCGACTACAACGGGGCCGACCAGGAAGGCGTCACCCGCTTCGACCTCAACATCGACAACGGCTATCGCTCGGGGACGGCGCGCGCCTGCATCGAGCCGGCGCGGGCGCGGCCCAACGCGACCGTCGTGACGGGAGCGCACGCGACCCGCGTCGTCATCGAGAACGGCGCGGCCACGGGCGTGGAGTTCCTCCGCCGGGGCCGGATCGAGACGGCCCACGCCGACCGCGAGGTCGTCCTCTGCGCGGGCGCCTTCCAGTCGCCGCAGCTCCTCATGCTCTCGGGCGTCGGCCCCGCCGATCACCTGCGCCGCCACGGCGTCGCCCCGGTCCTCGACCTGCCGGGCGTCGGCGAGAACCTGCAGGACCATCTCGAGGTCCACGTGAAGCACCGCTGCGGGAAGGGCCTCTCCAGGAACGGCCTGCTCGGGAAGGCCCGCATGCTGCCGATCGGGCTGCGGTGGTTCCTGTTCAAGACGGGCCCCGCGGCCTGGGGGCCGAGCCTGACGGGCGCCTTCCTGAAAACGGACCCGTCGGCCGCCCGGCCCGACCTCCAGCTCCACTTCTGGCCCTACTACCTGGAGGGCTGGTCGCCGCCGCCCGACAAGGACGGCTACTGCCTCGATGTCGGGCCGGCGCGCCCGCGGAGCAGGGGCCGGGTCCGGCTCGCCTCGGCCGATCCCCTGGCGCCGCCGTCGATCCGGCTCGACGGCCTCTCCCGCGAGAGCGATATCGAGGCGTTCCGCGCGGGAATCCGCGTCGCGCGGGAGATCGCCGCGCAAAGGGCCTTCGATTTCTGCCGGGGGCCGGAGGTCTCGCCCGGCCCCGAGGTCGTCTCGGACGCCGACCTCGACGCCTATGTGCGCGCCAACGCCAACAGCGCCTACCACCCGTGCGGCACGTGCGGGATGGGCGCCGACCCCATGGCCGCGGTCGATCCGCGACTCCGCGTCCGCGGCGTCGACCGCCTGCGCGTCGCGGACGCCTCCGTCATGCCCGCCATCACCAACGGCAACACCAACGCGCCGGCCATGATGATCGGCGAGAAGGCGGCGGCGGCGATACTGGGGGACCTGGAGTGATCGGGCCGATGCGTCGGAACGAGGCGCGTCGCCGGCCGCCCGTGGCCCGGTTGCCTGGATCCCGCGGCGATTGCGGCGGCCCCGGGGCGTGTCGTCCCATCCCTCTTCCGTGTGGACGCGGCCGGGTCAAGGTCCGGCCAAGCCGGGACGGACCGGGCGGGGAGAGGCGGCGAACGCGCGCCGGGCCGGGGGATCCGCTGGCTGAACCCGTCGCCCCTACCGGTACGACCGAACCCTTGTACCCCCGCGACGCGGCGGACGCCCCGATGGCTCCGGCCCGATCGGCGCTCGCCGCCCGGGGGGGTCCGCGCTATTCGGCTTCCCGGCGCGCGCCGCCCAGCCAGGCCGTGACCGTCAGTTCGGCGACGGCGCCGGGCGGCAGCTCGCCGACGCCGATGTCCGTCCAGGTCGGGTAGGGCGCCTTGATGTACCGGTTCTTCACCTCGTTGAAGAGCGGGAAGGTCTTGAGGTAATCCAGGCGGTAGGTTTCGACGGTCACCACGTTGTCGAAGGTCGCGCCCGCTCGCGCGAGCCGCGCCTCGACCTCCTCGAAAATGCTGACGAAGTTGGCGATCAGGGCCTCGTCGCCGGCGTCGCGCGCCACCGGCGTCCCGGTGACCCCGGAGAGGTACAGCATGTCGCCCACCCGAACCGCCTCGGCGTAACGGATGGTCTCGGGGAGGTTCGGGTCCCGCGAAGCGAAGACCTCGGGCGCGACGCCCTCCTCGGCGGAAAGAGCGGCGAATGGCGCCACCGCCACCAGAACGCCCAACACGACGATGCGGCGCATGTTTTCCTCCGTTGTGTTTGGAAGCCCGCTCCAAAGCGAGCGGGCTCGGCGTGTGTCGTGGGCGCATTTTGCCGGACATTTCGGCGAATCGTAAAGGTTCGTCCAGGCTGGAGGCATGTGCGTCGTGACGTTTTTCAAGCGCAAGGTTCCGCCCAGCGCGACCGAATAGCGTCTGTCTTGTCCAGACGGGCGGGCGAAATCCGCTGATTCCGAGCAAGCTCGGAACAATGTATGAATATGCTCACAAGAGTGGCCACCGCTTGCCGGAGGCCGGTCCGGTCGATCCGCGATGTCTGAAGGCGGATGAAGCGTCAGCCGGTGTCGCGCAGCGGCACCGCGCCGACCAAGGAGCGCACGCCCGGCACGGCCGGTTCGCACCTGCTCCAAGGCCAGCGCCATCGTCAATGAGGCTGAGCGTGAGATGCAGAGGCTTGTAGCACTCAAACGAATCTATTGGCCGATGCCTTTTGATCCGGAAGCGCGAAACGGACGACGGGCGCGGTCAGGATCGAACCGGCGAGCCCCCCGCCGGGCGCCTCGGCCCGTTCCGTGGGGCGAGCGTCCCACCCGCGGCGCGGGCGTCTCACCGGGCCGACTCGACCCGGACCCCGAATGGGTCCGCCATACTCACCCGCCGGCGGCGGTCAGGGCTTGAAGGCCCTGAGGTGGCCGGGGCGGAGCTCCCCGACCTCGGCCGCGCGCATCCCGGCGTGCCAGACATCGATGTAGTGCTGGGCTTCCTCGCCGGTGCGGCGTATGAGCTCCTCGCGGCCCTCGCCGGTCATCAGGGCGTGGTCCGCCCGCAGGGCCCGGGTCACGAACTCGTTGCGGTCCGCGGTGGAGCAATCGACGAAGCCCGCCTTCTCCAGGGCGTCGAGATAGAACGGCGGCGAGTGCATGCCGAAGGTGAGGCCGACGACATCCAGCCACCGTTGGGCCTCCGGACCCGGCGGCCCCTCGTCCCGCCGCATCCAGTCGCTGGCGACGAACAGCCCGCCCGGGCGCAAGACCCGGAAGACCTCGGCGAACAGCGAATGCTTGTCCTCGATATGGATCATGGCGTCCTTGCTGAACACGACGTCGAAGCTCTCGTCCGGCAGAGGAAACGGACCGGGGTCGACCTTCCGGTAGCTCAGGCGGTCGGAAAGGCCCTCCCGCTCGGCCCGCGCGACGCAACGCTCCAGCACCGGCCCTTCGACATCGATGCCGTGGACATGGGCCGCGCCGTAGTCGCGCGCCAGCACGACATCGCAGCCCCCGACGCCGCAGCCGACGTCCAGGACTTCCTTGCCCGAGATGTCGACGCCCTCGAGGAAGAGGGCGATCTCCTCCTTGCCGCCGGGGGAAAGGAACCCGTCGCCCCAGACCATCTCCAGGGCGCCGATGAAACTGTCGGTGTATTCGACGTCTTCGTGGTCGCTCATGACGATCGCCTCCCGTTCGGGCGCGCCGCTTGCCCGGTATTCCCCGGACGCTCCCGGTTCGCGAGGAGACGGTAGTTTGGATCGCCCGCCGGGGCAATGTCGGGGGCGGCGCGGGGCCATCGCATTCGGCCCCGCGAAAGCCGCGCCGAGCCGTCGGTTTCGAATGGTGGGCGCGGCTGGGATTGAACCAGCGACCCCTGCCGTGTGAAGACAGTGCTCTCCCGCTGAGCTACGCGCCCGCCGTGGCGGGGAAGGGCGCCGTCATAGGGGGCGGTCGGGCGCGCTGTCAAGCGCACGGCTCGGCCGCCGGACCGGCGGCGCTCCGGTCAGTCGATCGCCGTGACCCTCGCCACCACGCGGCCGCGGTCGCGCACGATCTCCAGGCCGCCGGGCGCGGCCACCACGGCGAAGCACTCCTCGACGATGTGCAGCACGCCCATGAGGCAGAGCTTGCCCGCCTCGTCGATCGCATAGGCGCCCGCCTCCTCGCGGGCCATGGCGCCGGCGTCGGCGCCGCGCGCGACGGAGACCGCATCGCCGTCGGCGGCGAAGCTCGCGCTGAAGACGGGATCGCCGTAGTGCAGCAGCCACTCGCCCGAAAGCGTGCGGCCCGGGATCAGGACCGACATCGGGACCGGCGCCAGGGGCTGGCCGCCCTCGCGCTGGTTCACCACGGGGCCGGTCATGATGAAGCGGTTGACGATCTCGTCGCGGTGGTTGACGTCGTAGTAGTCGTCGCCCTCCCGGTAGACGTCGACGCAGTTCCGATCCTGGCCGAGCGTCAGGCACATCCGGCCCTCGACGATGTCCCAGCCGCCGGACCACGTGAAGCCGGTGTCGTCCTGTCCCTTGAAGCCGCCGTCCGCGGAATAGGCTTCGTCGTACCAGTGGAAGGTTTCGGTCTCCTCGTTGTAGCGCCAGCCGAAGCGGGTCGTGTCGCTGTGGGCGGCGGTCAGCGCGTCGCCCTGGATGTGTCGCGCCGTCGCCGGGAGGTCCTCGAGGTTGTCGTCGCCGAAGAGCTCGAGCAGGATCGGCTTCCAGACCAGCATGACGATGGCGCCGCCGATGACGGCCGCCGGCAGGAGCAGCGCGACGAACACGTGCCACTTGCCCTCCCGGCCCGCGCGGAGGGCGATGAAGAGGCAGGCGAGCGAAGCGCCGCCGAAGGTGACAAGGACAAGGATTCCGATCCACATGGCGGCGACGCCCACCCCCGCGTTCCGTTTGCTCCCGAGGCGCCGCCGCGCCGTCCCCGGACCGGCTCCGCCGCACCGCCCATAGGAAACCGTGTCGGCCGGCAAAAGGCAAAGCCTTTGTCGGGCCTGTTTTCGAGGAACCGGCCGGGCCGTCAGATTTTCAGCGGGATATCGTAGGCCTCGACCGGCGGATCGCCCCCGAACTTCTCGCATTCGACCAGCGTCGAGTTGCACGACGGTCCCTGGCTCAGGCTGGAGCAGCCCGCGTCGCGGGTCAGCACGTTGGGGTTGCCGTGGCGCTCGAGGCTCCGGGGGTCGCCGGGCTCCGCGCAGTCGAACCAGGAGCCGGTGGCGATGTCGACGACCCCGGGCCGGATGCGTCCGGTCACCGCCGCGCCGGCGAGGCAGGCTCCGCGCCCGTTGAAGACGCGCACGATGTCGCCGTCGGCGATGCCCCGCGCCGCGGCGTCGTCCGGATGGATCAGGCAGGGCTCGCGCCGGCGCACCTTGGTCGCCTGGCTCGCGCCGCCGGGATCGAGCTGGCTGTGGAGCCGGCCCGCCGGCTGGTCCGACATCAGGTGGAGCGGATAGCGGCCGGCTTCCGCGCCGCCCAGCCATTCCCTCGGCTCGCGCCAGACCGGGTGGCCCGGACAGTCGTCGTGGCCGAAACCGGCGACGGTCTCGCTGAAGAGCTCGATCCGACCCGAGGGCGTGTCGAGCGGGTGCGCCTCCGGGTCCTCGCGCAGCAGGGCGAGCCTGGCCGAGGTGTCGTTCACGGTGGGGATCGAGAGCATGCCGCCGGACCAGAAAGCCTCGAACTCCGGCAGGTCGTAGCCGGCGCTCCGGGCGTTGTCCCGCGTGACGGACCACATGTGGCGGATCCAGCCCATCTCGCCGCGCCCCTCGGTGAACGCTTCCCGCTTGCCGAAGCGGTCGGCCATCGCCGCGAAGACGTCATGGTCGTTCCGGGCCTCGCCGAAGGGTTCGGCCAGCTTGTGCATGGGCGCGAAAAAGCCGCCGTGCGCGCTCGCCGCCCAGTCGTTGCGTTCCAGGAAGGTGGTGGCGGGCAGCACGATGTCGGCCATCCGGCAGGTCGGCTGGAAGACGCTGTCGTTGACGATCACCGTGTCCGGCCGGCGGAACGCGCGGGCCAGCCGATGGAGGTCCTGGTGGTGGTGGAACGGGTTGCCGCCGGCCCACCAGACGAGCCCGATCTCGGGAAACGCGATCCGCCGGCCGTCGTAGGGGATGGTCGCGCCGGGCGCGAGCAGCATGTCGGCCACGCGCGAGACCGGGATGACGCGCTGTTCCGCGGGCTTGATCTGCGGGAAGGCGGCCTTGCGGAAGGGCAGGCGGCCCGCGCCGTAGTTGTTGAAGGCGCCGAGCCCGTAGCCGAGCCCTTCGCCCGGACACCCTATCCCGCCCAGGAGCGCGGCGAGCGCGCAGGCCATCCAGAACGGCTGCTCGCCGCGGTCGGCCCGCTGCAAGGCCCAGGCGACCGCGATCAGCGTGCGTTTCTCGCTCATGCGCCGGGCGAGGTCGACGATGGCCGCGCCGTCCAGCTCCGTGACGCGGGCGGCCCAGGCCGGCGTCTTGGCGACGCCGTCCGTGTCGCCCATGACGTAGGCGATCGCCCGGTCCGCGCCCACGCAGCAGCGCGCCAGGAAGTCGCGGTCGATCCGGTCGTTCTCGATCAGCCAGTGGGCCAGGCCCAGCATCAGCGCCACGTCGGTGTTGGGCCGCGGCGCGAGCCAGCGGATATCGGCCCGGTCGCCGTGCGAATGCCGCAGGGGCGAGACCGCGACCACCTCCACGCCCGCCTCGAGGCAGGCGTCCAGGCCCTCGCCGTCGACATGCGGGCCGGTCGAACCCGCGTCGATCGCCGCGTTCTTGAAGGGCAGCCCGCCGAAGCAGAGCAGGAGCTCCGTGTTGTCCCGGATCGTCGGCCAGTCGTGCCCCGCGTTGATCATGCGGGACGAGCCCAGGAAGCGCGTCACCGCGACCTCCGCGGCGGCCGACGAATAGGTGTTGACCGCCGAGACGTAGCCGCCCGTGAGGTTCAGGAACCGCTTGAACTGGCTTTGCGGATTGTGGAACCGCCCCGCCGAGGCCCAGCCGTAGGATCCGCCGAACACGCCGTCGGACCCGAGCCTGTTCCGCGTCGCCTGCAACGCCTCGGCCGCGAGGTCGAGCGCCCGGCCCCACGACACCGGAACGTAGCGCTCCCCGCCGCGCCCCTCGCGGCTGTCGGGCCCCTGCGCCAGATAGCCCTCGCGGACGAGCGGGGAGGGGACGCGCGCGCGAGTGTCGCTCACGTCGGCGAGGTTGGAGGAGATCGACGGCGGATCGGGGTCGCGGCCGGCCGGCCGCAGTCCGGAGACGCCGCCGGCGGAGCGGACGCCCTCGTAGATGCCCCAGTGGGCCGCCGTGCCGACACGTTCCTTCATGACGTCTCCAAGGCGCGGCGCGCGCCGTTTGCAAACGGATGACAATCCGGCGCCCGGACCCTATAGCGGCGCGGGATGGATTTCACGGGAGGACAGGGCGGATGACGGACAAGGTCGCGATCGTCTCGGCGGGCGGCAGCGGCATGGGCGCCGCCGCGGCCGAACGGCTGGCGGCGGACGGCTACCGCGTCGCCGTTCTCTCCTCGTCCGGCAAGGGCGAGGCGCTGGCGGAGAAGCTGGGCGGGCTCGGCGTCACGGGCTCCAACCGCTCCAACGACGACATCCGGCGCCTCGTCGGCCTCGCGACGGAACGCTGGGGCCGCATCGACGTCCTGGTCAACAGCGCCGGCCACGGGCCGCGCGGGCCCGTCATGGACCTCACGGACGACGACTGGCGCACCGGCATGGAGGTCTACTTCCTCTCGGCCGTGCGTCCGACCCGGGCCGTCCTGCCGACGATGGAGGCCCAGGGCTCCGGGGCCATCGTCAACATCTCCACATTCGCCGCCTTCGAGCCCGACCCCGTCTTCCCCACGTCCGGCGTCTTCCGCGCCGGGCTGGCCGCCTGGTGCAAGCTCTTCGCCGACAGGTACGCCGCGGCCGGCATCCGCATGAACAACGTGCTGCCGGGCTTCATCGACAGCCTGCCTGAGAACCCCGATTTCAAGGCCCGCATTCCCATGGCGCGCTACGGCGCCGTGGCGGAGATCGCCGCCACGGTCGCCTTCCTGGCGTCCGACGGCGCCGGCTACATCACCGGCCAGAACCTCCGCGTCGACGGCGGCGTCACGCGCGCCGTCTGACACGCTTTCGCCGCCCGCTCCCCGAGGCCCGCGTGGCCTCGGGATTTCAAACCGGGACATTACCCGGCGTTCGACGCCGAGGAAGCCCGAGGGATCGTGCGCGACCTCGCGAGATGGCCGGACCCTCGGCCAGGTCCGGGTCATCGGCCCGTTCGCGGCGCCGGAACGGGCGGCGGAGGACGTGTTGACGATACCGAGGGCGTAGGCGGGCTCCATGGCTTCGCGCTCCGCGAGGCGGAGACCGGTCGCCGCCCAGGTTCGCGAAGCGGTAGTCCAGCGCCGGCCGAGTCCCCGTGCAATCCGTGCGGCCCGTCCCTATCGGATCGCGGGACTCCGGGAAACCGTCACCTCCACCCCATGGACGCTCGTGCTCTCGCCCATGTCCGTCTTTCGCGGGATGTGGAGCAGATTCACGTTGTGTCCGCCTTCCCCGCGGGGCCAGCGGCTCTTGTCGGCGAGCAGGGCGCCGGCGGGGACGATGTCGGAGACGACGGCGGTCATGGCGAGCTCGCCGGCGTCGTTGGCCAGCACGACCCGCTGGCCGTCCGCCACGTCCAGGCGGGCCGCGTCGTCGGGATGGATGGCGACGGCGGGTTCGCCCATGAGCTCGCGGATGCGGGGGTCGTTGCCGTAGGACGAGTTCATCAGCCACTTGCCGGCGGGCGAAAGGAGGCGCAGACGGCCGTCGCGCGGGGGCGGATCGGCGACGGCCCGCGGGGTGCGCGGGTGGCCGTCGGCCTCGGCGCGGGGGCAGGCGATCTCGATCCTGCCGCTCGGCGTGGGGAAGACGCCTTCCGCCCAGAGGACCAGAGGCTCGTCCGAACCCCAGACCCAGCCCTTCTCCTTGAGCTCGTCGAAGGCGATCCCGAGGCCCATGCCGGCGAGCGCCTCGTCGAGCATCGAGGCGTCGTCGCGGTGGAGGAACGCTTCCTCGTAGCCCATGGCCGTGGCGAGGCGGCGGAAGATCTCCTGGTTGGGCAGGCTCTCGCCCATCGGTTCGGCGCACTTCGCCTGGGCGCCGACGGTGAGGTTGAAGTAGGAGCAGGTGAGGTCGTCGAACTCCAGGAAGCTGGCTGCGGGCAGCACGATGTCGGCGTAGTCCGCCGTGTCCGTGGGGAAGCAGTCCACGACGACGGTGAACAGATCCTCGCGGGCGAGGCCCGAGCGCATCCTCGCCTGGTCGGGGTTGGACGCGACGGGATTGCAGTTCCACGCCATGTAGGCCCTGAAGCGGCCGGGGTCGTTGAGCGCCGCGGGCACGTCCATCTGGCTGATCCGGGGGCCGGCCGCGCCGCCGTCGCCGGGCTCCGTCCGGACGGGGGCCGCGCCCTTGCGCGCGATGATGCCGCTGCCGTCGTTGAGGTAGTAGAAGCCCGCGCCGGGCTTGCCGATGTTGCCGGTGAACGCCGGCAGCATCGCGCAGGCGCGGAAGATGTTGCCGCCGGTCCGCTGGCGCTGCAGGCCCTGGCCGAGCCAGAGCAGGGAAGGGCCGGCGGCGTAGGCGCGGGCGGCCTCCTCGATGTCCGCGACGGCGAGCCCCGTCTTGTCCGCCGTCCACGCGGGCGTCGCGGCCTGGATGTCCGCCTCGACCTCGTCGTAGCCCAGCACGCGGTCCCGGATGTAGCCATGGTCCAGCAGCCCGTCGCGGCGGGCGACGTGGCACATCCCGAAGGCGAGCGCCGCGTCGCTGCCGGGGAGGAGCCGCAGGTGGAGATCGGCGTCCCGGGCGGTCTCGTGGCGCACGGGGTCGATCGCGATCACCCGCGCCGGGCTTTCCTTCAGCCAGTGCTTGTGGGCGTGCGGCGCGCTGTGGCTGGGATTCGCGCCCCAGACCACGATGCAGGACGACTCCCTCGCCGTGCGCGGGTCGAAGCCCGTATGGCTGTCGCCGAACACGTAGCCCCAGGCGGCGTGGCCCGCGTTG
The DNA here is from genome assembly GCA_958295695.1 of uncultured Alphaproteobacteria bacterium. Classification (GTDB taxonomy): domain Bacteria; phylum Pseudomonadota; class Alphaproteobacteria; order SP197; family SP197; genus SP197. Next base: position 1,725,841 of record OY282363.1, read on the forward strand.
TTGCAGATCGAGTCCGGCTCCGCCTCGGTGGCGCCCAGGCGCGCGAAGAAACGGCCGGGGAAGGCGTTCGCGATGGATGAGCACGTGCCGGTGTAATGGGTGTGGAGGATCGAGTCCGCGCCGTGCTCCGCGGCGATGTCCTTCAGGCGGCCGGCGGTCTCCGCCAGCGCCTCGTCCCACGGTATGCGCTCGAACCGCCCGCGCCCCTTCGCGCCCGTCCGCCGCATGGGATGGAGCAGCCGCGCCCCGGGGTCGAGCCAGACGCCGTTGTAGGCGATGGCGCACTTGCCGCAGAGCGCGCCCCGGCTGACCGGGTGGTCGGGATCGCCCAGCACGCGGGCGATCCTGCCGCCGCGCTTGACCACGGCGATGCCGCAGCCGTCGTAGCAGTCGCGCGGGCAACTGGTCTTGACGATCTCGCGTTCGGCCATGGGGTCGCTCCCTTCGATGCGCCCCTTCGCCAAGCTCGGGGCTCCTCAGGGTGGGGGAGATTTCGGGCGAAGGAAACCCTCATCCCGGCCATGCCTTCCTTGACGCCGCGCCGCGCCCCGGTGTCCACTCGGCGGAGCCTCGGGAGCCTCCCGCCATGCCCTACGCCAACATCGAGGTGAGACCGCTCAATCCGGCGATCGGCGCGGTCGTCGAGGGGGTCGATCTCAATCTGGAGCTCGACGACGACACCTGCCGCGACATCCGCCGGGCCATGCTCGACCATCACGTGATCTTCCTGCCCGGCCAGCGCATCGGGCCGGCCGAACAGCTCGCCTTCGCCCGCCGCTTCGGCGAGGTCGAGCCGCCGCACCCCGTGTTCGACGTCGTGCCGGAGGCGCCGGAGGTGACCGTGATCGAGCAGGACGGCACGGCGGCCTCGCTCTACAACGACGTCTGGCACACGGACGTGACGTTCCGCGAGAAACCGGCCATGGCGACCGTCCTGCACTGCCGGACGGCGCCGGAGACCGGCGGCGGCGATACGCTCTGGGCCAGCCTCCATTCCGCCTACGAGGCGCTGTCGCCGAAGGTCCGCGACATGATCGAGGACATGACGGCGACCCACGACTACTACATGTCCTTCGGCGAATCCGTGCTGGCCGGCCGGGGCGGGATCGAGAAGCTGGCCCGGGACATCGTCGCGTTGCCGCCGCGGGAGCACCCCGTGGTGCGGACCCATCCGGAGACCGGCCGCAAGGGGCTCTTCGTCAACCGCACCTTCACCAAGCACATCAACGGGCTCGGCTACGTCGAGCGGGACCATATCCTGCGCATGCTCTGCGAGGTCGCCGAGCACCCGAACCACCAGGTGCGCTGGACGTGGCGGCCGTACGACCTCGCCATGTGGGACAACCGCTGCACCCTGCACATCGCCACGTCGAACTTCACGAGCCCGCGCCGGATGCACCGTATCACGCTCCTGGGCGACAAACCCTGTCACTGACGCGCGCGGCGGTCCCTGCATGTTGGGCTATATCTTCCGAAAGCTATACGGCTGGGTGCGGCGGTTGTTCCACCCAACCGGTGCCGAAGCACCGTCTCGATCATCGCCGTGCCATCCTCACGATACTGAGGACACCAGTTGTGTTCGCCGTGACAACGGTCGGAAAACTGAGGACGGGCCAGCACCAAAATCGGGAATGTCCGGCAGCAGGGAAGGGATTGACAACGCTCCCGACGGTGATGGCCCTCCCAACCCGCCGTCCGATGGGCCGGCCGACCCGCCACCGAAGGACGATTCAGCGGGCGACAGTGCTTCGGACGAAAGCCAGGATCGCGCGAAGACCCAAACACCGCAAGCCCCACGCGCTATAAGTGGAAGACGAAGACGCAAGCCGAAGCAGGCCCCATCATCCATCAAAACGAATGAGCCCGGTGACTCGACCGCAGTTTCTCGTCCGGACCTGACCTGCCGCCAGCCGGACGGGACTTGGCAATGGGAGATGGTCCTGAGTTGGGACGATGGATGCAAGGTTCGGGGGGTGAAACAGAATGGAGAGCTCTTGGAAATGGCTGACCGAGAGTGTCCCGTCCCGTCCTTTCACGGCAACCTTTGTATCGAGTATTCGGATCGAGAACCGGAGAGGGTTTCATTGTTTGGTGGGAGTCCCCTTGTCTTCAAACTGCGAGAGGATTGGAGCCGAGAGGGCTACAAGGTTCGAAACGTGACGAAGAAGGGGCACTTCATTGTCATCGCTCCTGCGGGGTGGACGCGCAAGGGTCACGTCCCTGTAGAAAAGGAAAGTTGCGTGGATGAAGGATTCACCGCTCACCATGTTTTCCGCGACGGGTCTGAATCGTCGGAACAGTCAGACTGGATTGGCGAACATGAGATCGGGTTTTCCGGCGCTGGCTATGAACTTGAAGGTGAACATCTCTTCGACGATTCCGAACACGGACCGCTCTTTGTCGGCAACGTCCCTGAATTGCGTGCATCCAAAGGCATTGTCTGGGCGCGCATCGGTGAAGAAGGGAAAAGCGGATGGCGGGGTGATAATTTCAAACCGGCCGAACGTTCTCTCGAGGATGTTCTGAGTAGCCGACAAGGACGATTCTTCATCCGTGTCTATGATGTTGACCGTTCTCTGATTGACAGCGGAGAGTTTCGATACCTGCGCGATCTCAAGGAAATTCGCGTGAATGGCCAGTCGTACAGAGAAAGCATGGTCCTCAAGCCGCCATACTCACGAACGACGGTTGAATTCGTGGGAATCGACGATCTAATCTCTCCCGACTTGGAGAGTGAATCCCACACCGAGGTGGAAGGCGGGGGGACGGTCGTCGTCAAGCGACACCCGGGCGGGGATGACTTCCGGTGCCATGTGACGGCCGGCGATGCTTCGATAGACAGCCTCATTCGGTTGCCGCGCGTATGGTGGCGAAGGGGACAAGGCGGTGGTGAACCCGAAGGATGGCGCGACACACCGTTGACCATGACGCGGCAGGAATTTCGCAAGAACGCTGATGAGGACGTGGCGATACGACTGCGGCTGCCGCAACGAATGAAGTCGGTTCGTATCGGGTTCGACGATGAATTGGATCGGATATATCGCCGGAAAGGTCAAGAAGAGGATATAGTGATCCCCTTGGTCCATTTCGCCGACCACAGGCAGATTGCCCAGAGATTGGATGAGGAGGCATTGTTCAACGCTGACTGCGGCGAAGCGGTGGTGCCGCTCATCCGCGTCGCCGCCGATCTTGTCCCGGAGATCGCTTTCCTCGTGTCGGAACCGGCGACGGTGCTGGCGGGTGGGCGCGCGGCTCTGCGATGGGAAACCCGGCACGCGGAGGATGGCGGCGTTGCGATCGATCCTGAAATCGGTGCGGTCGAACCCAATGGAAGTCGTGGGATCGCGCCATCCGAGACCACGACGTACACGCTGAGGCTGACTGCTCCCGGCATGGACGACGTGACGAAGACCGTCACCGTCGCTTGGCTCCCTCCACCGGGCGGGAAACTGTGTGCTTGCGTGAAGCGCCGTAACGGGTGGAAGCGCGGTAGGGGGTTCAGTCACGCTGAAATTCGGGACGCAGGTTTGACGACAGGCGACTCGATCTGCTACTCTATCCCCATTGACAAGCGTCGGCGAAGCGTTCATCGGATCAACAGGGAGACGCTCAGGAGATTGATCGATGCCTGACACCAACGACATACAGGTTTGGCCGGAAAAGATTCGCCAACGCTACGAGAGCTATTTGAAAACTTCCTTTTTCTTCAAAGAACCCACACTACGGTCCTCATTTCAAAAGGCTCTGCGGAATGAGGGAAGTCTGCTGAAGGGCCCTTACCCCGAACGGACACGGGGTTTCTTGTGCGGGTTGGAAGCTCGGGCATTGGCGCGAGAGTGTTTTCCGAACGAGAGCGAAGGTCTTGAACCAGCGCTCATCGAGCGTTCTTTATACACGCATCAGGAGCGCGCCATCCGCGCTATGCATATCGACGATCTGAACGTCGTTGTCGCTACCGGTACCGCCAGCGGCAAGACCGAGAGCTTTCTCTATCCGATTCTGTTCGAGTTGTACCGTCAGCATCTCGCAGGGGATCTCGGCGAACCGGGCGTGCGAGCGCTGATCCTCTATCCGATGAATGCGCTCGCCAACGACCAGAGAGAACGTCTTGGCGATGTTTGCAAGAAGTTATACTCCGCCGTGTCTGAGTTTGAACCAACGTTCGGACAATACATCGGTCAAACGCCTGAAAACGAAAAAGATCATTGGAGAAACGCCGACGCGAGAACTGAAGATCGTCGGCCCGGAGAGCTCATCTTCCGTGAAGAGATGCGCCGAACACCGCCCCATATTCTACTGACCAACTACTCGATGCTGGAATACCTGCTGATCCGTCCCGACGACAGCCCCCTGTTCGATGGCGGCCGAGGCGCGCGCTGGCAGTTCATCGTGCTCGACGAGGCGCACCAGTATCGCGGCGCCAAGGGCATGGAGATGGGAATGCTGATTCGGCGTCTCAAGCAACGGTTACGAGATGGCGGACGGCAAGGACCGTTCCGTTGTATCGCCACCAGCGCAACCCTTTCCTCCGGTGAAGACGAAGGCGACAAGAAAGTTGTCGCCGAGTTCGCGCAGGAACTCTTTGGGGAGACCTTCTCCTCGTCCGGCGTTGTTTTCGGCGAACCGGAGACGACGGATGTTGCCAAGCCTCCGAATCGCTATCACGCTTTCCTGCGCGCTCTCGAGGGGGCGTTCCTCGTTCACAAGAACGGCACGGACGTCGTCGTGCTCAACCGCAAAGACGAAGACGGGAACGGCTCGGTCGCGAAGCCATTGGAAATCGCTCTGTGCCGCGAGTGCGGCCAGCACTACTATGTTGGTCGGGAGCACGATGGAAAGCTGAAGGAGGCCGTTCGAGATCCCAGCCATCCCGATTTCGGTGTGGATTACTATCTACCGGAGAAGGATGGGAAAGAGATGCTGTGCCGACACTGCGGCGCACTCTCGAAATCTACACCGGTATGCGACTGCGGAGCCGCTGTTCCTGTGACGAGGTGCGAATCTCACTCTGACCATGCCGATCAACTGAAGCAATGTAAAACCTGCGGCTACCGTCGTGGAGGCGTCGGCGATCCGGTGCAGGAGATTGTCCACGGCTCGGACGGACCCAACACTGTTATCGCCACCGCACTGCACGAACTTCTGCCGGAGAACAGACGCAAGGTACTAGCTTTCGCCGATAGCCGTCAGGAGGCAGCGTTCTTCGCATGGTACGCTCAGGATTCTTATGAAAAGCTGCGTGACCGAAATCTTATATTGAGAGCGATCAAGGCGAAGCCAGTCGCCAAGGAAGGCCTGTCCATCGACGATTTAAGAAACCGGTTGCTCGGACAATGGGAGCGGGCTGGCTTGTTCGGCGGCGCACATACAGGAGAGGAGAGAAACAGGCGGGCACTGACGGCGGTCCTGCGAGAGGCGCTGACGGAGGAAAAACGACTGTCCTTGAGTGGCGTCGGTTTGGTTAAGTGGTTCGTCGGACTTCCCGACGATCTGAGTTTACCCGAAGTCATGCAACGACCGCCATGTAACTTCACGGATGACGAGGCGCGTTACCTGATCGGATATCTTCTGGACGAGTTGCGCCCGCGCCGCGCCATGAATTTGCCGCCGGGCGCGGGTACGCCGATATGGGACGATGTATCACCTTGGCCGCAGAAGGCTTTCGGCCTTGGGTCTCCGGGCAGACGACGGCACGTGTACCAATGGGGCAGTTTCCAATCGTCGGTGGTGAAGCATTTCCTTGGCCGGCTACTCGCGAGTAGTGGGTTATCTCTCCACGAGAGGCGGAATGACTCGACGAAGCTCATGGAAGATGTATGGCGCGCTTTACCGAAGCATGGTGACGACCCAATCCTTTTGCGAGCCAAGGATAACGGGACATTTCGACTCAACCCGTGTTGGTTGCGAATCAAACCTGCCGAGCCCGACGAGATATGGGAATGTCAAACATGTGCGACTCTGAGCACCTACAACGTTCGCGGAGTCTGTCCCAGGGATCGTTGTCTCGGTAGTTTGTCACGAGTTGACCAAAAGCGTCTTGAGGGAAATCATTATAGAATTCTCTACCAAAACATTGGCTTGCCTCCTACTCTGAGTGCGGAAGAACATACCGCCCAGATCGATAGCGACGAGGCGCGCCGGAAACAAGACAGATTCAAGAACGGTGGAATCCATCTTCTCAGTTCCTCCACCACCTTCGAAGTGGGCGTCGATTTAGGTGACTTGGACGCTGTGTTTCTCCGCAATATGCCGCCGGAATCGTTCAACTATACCCAACGAGTCGGGCGTGCCGGGCGACGAGAGAGCACTCCCGGTTTGGCGTTGACCTACTGCCGCCGCAACCCACACGATCTTTATCATTACGAGGACCCCGAAGACCGCGTGATTGAAAGCAAGGTACGTCCGCCGCGTCTGAGTATGACAAATCAGAAAATTATCTTGCGGCATGTGGCCGCCACTGCTCTGTCGGCATTTTTCAGGAAAAATGCGCTACGCTTCAAGACTGTAGATAACCTTATTGGAGATTGGTCAGATCCTCGTGCAGCCTTAGATTTGAAAGTATTTTGTGAAGGTAATGATAAATTGAAAGATTCGTTGTGCCAAATCGTTCCGAATGGTATGCACAGTCGAGTGGGTCTTGAAAATAGTACATGGATAGATAATATTGCGGGTTTGTGTAGTCGTTTTTCTTCTGTAGAAAATGAAGTTTGTGCAGATTATAATGAGATGGAAAAACTTAGAATAGAACATTTCGAGGAACGCAATGACAGACATATTAATCGTATAGGGAGGCGCATAAAAACCATCGCCGAAGAACGCACTTTGAATTTTCTTTCCCGCAAAGCCGTTATTCCAAAATATGGATTTCCGGTGGATGTCGTTGAACTCGATACCCGTTCCGGCGACAACAGTTCGACTGGTGTAGCGCTCCAGCGAGACTTGTCTCAGGCCATCGCCGAGTATGCGCCTGGCGGTAAGGTGGTAGCCAACAAATTGGAATGGGAATCCTACGGTGTGAAAGTAGTTTCTGGCAAGGCGTGGCCTGTTCGGTATTATCAGCACGATGGTGCTCGGAGTTTCAAACAATGGAGCGAAGACGATCCGTCCGAGAATTCCGAAAGACGAAAATATCTCATCCCGGAATTCGGTTTCGTGACGTCATTGTTCGAGAACCCCAAAGAGCCTCGCGGACGCGCACGGCGTTTGTACACGACGCGGCCTTTCTTCCAAGGATTCGGTAAGGGTGCCCAACTCGGCACGGAGACTGTCTTCGGCATTCAGGTGACAAAAGCGCTGCCTGGAACATTGGTCATTCTCTGCGAGGGCAAGAACAGGAAAGGGTTCTACATCTGCCGCTCCTGCGGCGCCCATATGGCCGGACCGAAAGGCAGGCATAGGTCGCCCTCCGCTTCGGAATGCGGAGGCACGTTGGAACGATTCTCGCTCGGTCACGAGCTTGTCACGGACGTTGTGCGTCTACAGTTTCCACAGTTACGTGACGAGTGGGACGCCTATTCTGTCGCGTACGCCGTCCTGCTTGGCGCGGCGGAGACGCTGAGTGTCCCAGATACGGACTTGAATGTGACGATTGCCGCTGGCGCCAACTCGGACGAGTCCGCGATCGTGCTTTATGACAATGTACCCGGCGGCGCCGGGTTGGTGGCGCAACTGGAGCGGGAGAGTGTCTTCAGTGAAGTCCTCCGCGGTACGCGAGAACGGGTTGTTGGTAACTGTGGTTGCGATTCGAGTTGTTACGGTTGCCTCCGTAGTTACCGCAATCAGTTCGCACACCCGTATCTGGACCGAAGAAGGGCTTTGGGATTCATCGAGTCTGCCTTGAATTGAGAGAGCGAAATCGGAGCGGGCATGCGGTCGCTGGAAAGGACGCGGGCACCGGTGAGCGTGCGTTACGCGGCGCTTTTCGCGCGCGACAGCGTGCTCGTGGTGGAGGACTTGGTCGACGCCGCCGAGACGGCCCGCATCAAGGCGCTGGTCGAGCCGTTCTACGCCGGCGAGGTCGACGCCGGACTCCTCGACTTTACCATCCACGGGGGAAAGCGCTCCAGCGTCGCCCGCTGCCACCACGGCCCGCCCGCCGCTGCCGGAAGTCTAAAGTCCCGGCAGCACGTCGTGGAGCTCCGCCATGCGGTCGATCAGCCGGTCGCCGCCCAGCTCCTCCACCGGGACCGCCGTGTAGCCGTAGCGCACCAGCACGCAGGGCATGGCCAGCCCGCGCGCGGCGTCGAGATCGGCCTTGCTGTCGCCGACCATGACGGCGTCCCCGGGGTCGATCCCGAGCTTCTCCAGGACGGCGCCGATGTGCCTGGGGTCGGGCTTGCTCACGCCGGTGTCGCCGCCCACCACGGCGCCCATGTAGGGGCCGAGGCCGAAGCCCTCCACCACGATGTCGGTCGCGGCCTGGCGCTTGTTGGTGCAGACGCCGAGCGCCACGCCGTCGCCATGGAGCGCCTCGACCGTCTCCCGCGCCGTGGGATAGAGGCTCGAGAGCCTCGTGCTGCGCGGCGCGTAGTGGGCGCGGAAGCGGTCCTCGACCCACGCCATGCCCCGGCCGGGCGGTCCGCCCGTCCCGTTCATCGCGCGGCCCAGCAGGCCGGCCCAGCCGTCGCCCACCATCTTTCGCACCCCGGCCTCGGTGAAGCCGACCCGGCCCAGCTCCGCCATCACCATGTTCAGGGCGTCGGCGATGTCGGGCGCGCTGTCGATCAGCGTGCCGTCGAGATCGAAGACGACGGCGCGGAAACGGTGGTCGCGGGGCAAGGCGGGGCTCCGGGGGCGAGGCCGCGCCAACCTACAGCGTTTCCGTCGTCGGCGGAAACGCCATGGCTTATCCGCCGCTCGCGGCGAGCGGCCTCGTGGGCCGCGCTTGCGCGGGCGCGCGGCAATCCGCCATGGCCGCATCGACAACGCGCCGTTGACGGGCCGGCGGCGGCGGACCACGCTTGCCGGACGGACGATGCGGGCGGGAGCACGCCATGGGTCGCGGACTCGAGGACAAGGTCGCGCTGATCGCCGGCGGCGGTTCGGGCATCGGCCGCGCGACCGCGCTCCGGCTCGCGTCCGAAGGCGCCAGGGTCTTCGTCGTCGGGCGTCGGGCGGACCGCCTCGAAGGCGTGGTCGCCGAGGTCGCGGAGGCGGGCGGCGAGGCGTCCCGCCTGCCGGTCGATCTCGCGGCCGACGACGGCGGCGACAGGGCCGTCGACGCGGCCGTCGCCTGGGGCGGCGCGCTCGACATCCTGGTCAACGCGGCGGGGACCTTTCCCTACACGCCGGTCCTCGCGTTGACCGACGAGGACTGGAACGAGGCCATCGCCGTCAATCTCGGCGGCGTCATGAGGACCTGCCGGGCCGCCGCGCGCGCGATGGCCGCGTCGGGCGGAGCCATCGTCAACATCAGCTCGACCAACGCGGTCATGGGCGACAAGGTCTCGGCCTGCGGCGCCTATTCGGCGGCCAAGGCGGGGCAACTCGGCCTGACGAAGCAGTTCGCCGCCGAACTGGCGCCCGCCATCCGGGTGAACGCCATCCTGCCCGGGCCGGTCGACACGGAGATGCTCGATGGCTGGCTCGACGATCCCGCCGAGCGGGCGGGCTGGATGGACCGCTACATCCCGCTCGCGCGTCTGGGCGCGCCGGGCGAGATCGCGTCCGCCGTGGCGTTCCTGGTCTCCGACGACGGCGCCTACGTTACCGGCGCCGTCATTCCGGTCGATGGCGGCATGACGCTCGTCTGACGGCCGGGCGCGTCGATCCGCCCTCGCTGAAACCGTTTGAAAGACTGTTTGAGTTGGAGCCGGACGGGGCGTCATGGCACGATCCGGGCGCGTTCCGAGCATGCACGGTTTCCTTCCGAGAGGTCGACATGACCGATGATCTCGCCCTTCCGGGCGTCGCCGCGGTGGTCCTGGCGGCGGGGCGCGGCGTCCGTATGAAGTCCGACCTGCCGAAGGTCATGCACAGGATCGCCGGCCGGCCCATGATTCATCACGTGCTGGACGCCGTCGCCGCCGTCGCGCCGGAGCGGACCGTGGTGGTGACCGGCCCCGGCATGGACGGCCTGGCCGAGGCGGTCGCGCCCGCGCGGACCGCCGTGCAGCCGGTCGCGCTGGGAACGGCCGACGCGGTGAAGGCCGCGCGCGGCGTGCTCGCCGGTTTCGGCGAAGGAAAGGGCGACCGCGACGCGGTTGTGGTGTTCGGCGACGCCGCCATGATCGAGGGCCGGACGCTTCGCGACCTGGTCGCCGCCCGCCGCGGCGCGGGCGCGGTCGCCGCCGTCCTCGGCGCTCATGTCCGGACGCGGAACCGCTACGGACGACTTGTCGTCGGACCGGACGGCGTTCTCGAACGGATTGTCGAACTTTCCGATGCGACAGATGAAGAAAGAGGTATAACTCTCTGTAATTCCGGTATGATGAGCGTCGATGGACGTTTGCTGTTCGAGCTGGTCGACGCCATCGGGAACGACAACGCGAAGCGCGAGCACTACCTGACCGACCTCGTCGGGGTCGCCCGCGCGCGCGGGCTCCGGACGGCGGTTCTGGAGATCGACGATCCGGACGACACGATCGGAGCCGACGCCCGCGCGGATCTGGCCCGCTTCGAGGCGGTCATGCAGCGCCGGCTGCGCGCGCGCGCCATGGCGGAGGGATGCGGCATGCCCGCGCCCGAGACCGTCCACCTCTCCTGGGACACCGGCATCGGCCGCGACGTGACGATCGAACCCTATGTCGTGATCGGGACCGGCGTCACGATCGGCGATGGCGCCGTCGTCGGGAGCTTCACGCACCTTGAGGGTTGCGCCATCGGCCGCGGCGCGCGGGTCGGGCCCTATGCGCGCCTGCGGCCGGGCGCCGAGATCGGGGAGGAGGCGCGTGTCGGCAACTTCGTCGAGATCAAGAACGCCGCGATGGAGCCCGGCGCGAAGGCCAACCACCTGAGCTACATCGGCGACGCGCGCGTCGGCGCGGGCGCCAACGTCGGCGCGGGCGCGATCACCTGCAACTACGACGGCGCCCTCAAGCACCGCACGGACATCGGGGCGGGCGCCTTCATCGGTTCGAACACGGCGCTCGTGGCGCCGGTCCGGGTCGGCGACGGCGCCATCGTCGGCGCCGGAAGCACCGTCACCCACGATGTGGACGCCGACGCGCTTTCGGTCGGGCGCTCCAGGCAGGTCACGCGGCAAGGCATGGCGTCGCTCATGCGCAAGCGCAAGGCCGCCGCGACGGCGCGCCGCCGCGACGGGGAAGACTGAACCGTGTGCGGCATCATCGGGGTCGTCGGCCATCCCGACGCGGCGCGGCTCCTCGTCGACGGCCTGCGCAGGCTGGAATACCGGGGCTACGACGCCGCCGGCGTCGCGACGCTGGTCGACGGCGCCATCGACAGGAGGCGCGCAGGGGGCAAGCTCGTCAATCTCGAGGACAAGCTCCGCGAGGCCCCCCTGCCGGGCCGTACGGGCATCGGCCACACACGCTGGGCGACCCACGGCGCGCCCACGGAGGCCAACGCCCATCCCCACGTCGCGGGCCGCGTCGCGGTCGTGCACAACGGTATCATCGAGAACTTCCGCGCGCTCAGGGAGGATCTCGCCGCCCGGGGCGCCCGGTTCGCGAGCGAGACCGACACCGAGGTTGCGGCCCATCTTCTGGACCGCCTGCTCGACCGGGGGCTGCCGCTGGACAAGGCCATGGTCGCGCTGATGGAGCGCCTGGAAGGCATGTTCGCCCTGGGCTTCCTCGTCGGCGGCGAAGACGCGATCGTCGGCGCGCGGCGCGGCGCGCCGCTCGCCGTCGGATGGGGCGAAGACGCGATGTACCTGGCGTCCGACGCGCTCGCGCTCGCGCCCTTCACGCGGAAGGTGAGCTATCTGGAGGAGGACGATTTCGTCATCGTCCGCCGGGACGGCGCCGACATCCACGACGGCGCGGGCCGCGGGGTGGACCGCGCGACCGTCGTCACGCCGCTCTCGGGCGCGGCCGTCGGCAAGGGCGCCCATCGCCACTTCATGGAGAAGGAAATCCATGAGCAGCCGACGGCCATCGGCGAGACGCTGGGGCGCTATCTCGATCCCGCGACGGGCCATGTCGGGCTTCCGGGCCTCGATGTGGATCTGGCGGGGACGCCGCGCGTCACGCTGATCGCCTGCGGAACCGCCCACTACGCGGCGCTTGTCGGCAAACACTGGCTCGAGCGGCTGGCGAGACTGCCGGTCGAGGTCGATGTCGCCTCCGAGTTCCGTTATCGCGACGCGCCGATGCCCGAAGGCGGGGTGGCCGTCTTCGTCTCCCAGTCGGGCGAGACGGCCGATACGCTCGCCGCCCTGCGCGACGCCCGGCGGCGGGGGCAGGCGATCGTCACGGTCACCAACACCGAGACCAGCACCATGGCGCGGGAATCCGATGTCGTGCTTGCGACGCACGCCGGCCCCGAGATCGGCGTCGCGGCGACCAAGACCTTCACCTGCCAACTCGCCGTCCTCCTGAGCCTCGCCATCGCCGCGGCCCGGGCGCGCGGCGCCCGGTCGGACGAAGAGCTCCGGCGCGCCGCCGCGGCGTTGGCCTCCCTGCCGACCCAGGTGTCGCGCGCGCTGCGCACGGAAGACCGGGCGCGGGCCATCGCCCATGACATCGCCGAGGCGCGCGATGTGCTCTACCTGGGCCGCGGCGCCTCCTATGTCATCGCCATGGAAGGAGCATTGAAACTCAAGGAAATCAGCTACATACACGCGGAAGGTTATGCATCGGGCGAGATGAAGCACGGTCCCATCGCGCTGATCGACGAGCATGTCCCGATCATCGTCGTCGCGCCCACGGACGCGCTCTTCGACAAGACCATGTCGAACGTCCAGGAAGCCGCCGCGCGCGAGGGGCGCATCATGCTGATCACCGACGAGGAGGGGGCCCGCCGGGCCGGCGACGTGGCCGAGAGAACGCTGATCGCGCCCCGGGCCGATCCGCTGATCGCGCCGGTCGTCTACGCCGTTCCGGTCCAGATGATCGCCTACCATGCCGCGGTCAGGAAAGGCACCGACGTCGACCAGCCCCGCAATCTCGCCAAGAGCGTGACGGTCGAGTAGAGCGTTGTCGGCGCCGGCATGTCGGACCTGGTTGCGGGCCACCGGCTCAAGCAGGTGGGTCTTTCCTTCACCGTTGTCGAGCGCCGCGCCGAGATCGGCGGAACCCGACTCGACAACGCCTCGCGATACAAGCGTCCGGCGTTTGGCGACCGCGTTCTCCGATCGTCCGCTCACTATCGCCCGCGGGTCCTTCATCAGCAGGAACAGGCGACAGGGATCCGTGGGGCGCGGCTCGAACTCCAGAGCCTCGTACCAAGCCCGCGCCTCGTCGTCCTTGGTGTGGACAGGAAGCGCCCGGATATCGGCGGCCGCGGCGGTCGAGGATATCCTGGAAGGCCCGCCACCGCCGGTCGTCGATCCGGAACATCCGCCGGGCGACCAAGGTGTCCTCGGCGGCGGCGACCCCGGCCTCGAGCAGAAACTCCGTGACGTTCTTGTGCGACAAGGCCGCGGCCCGCTGGAGCAACGCCTTCACGCTCGGGGTCGTCCGAAACTCGATGCGCTACGACTTGTTTTCGGCGATGGCCGTGAGCGTTCCTCCGAGAGGATCCGCCGGCGTCCTGTCATACGGATATTGTACGGACAAGGACGCATCGACGCCGGATGTCAATGGCGCTCCAACATGCCTCGCACGAGCCCCAGGCGACGACTACTCGGTCGCCGCGGCCTCATCCTCTTCCTTCATCTGCTTGAGCAGTTCGGCGTTGTCCATCATGGCCTGCTTGCGGGCGCTACAGGAGCAACCGCCGTACTGGGCCCAGGTCACGGGATCGACGAAGGGGCCCGACCACATGCCGACGCCGTCCCGTTCGGCGGCCGCGGCGCGCTCGAGATACTCCGCGCCGCGGTCTTCGTCGGGCACGGCAAGCCCGGCGTCGATCATGGCGCCGGCGAGGTCGCGGCCCGCGGCGCTGCAACGGCCCACGAGGCCCGCGCCCGTTTCCGCGATGTCCGAGCAGACGACCTCGTCGGCGCCGATCGCTTCTTCGAGATAGAGCGCCGCGTCCCAGCCGCAGGACCAGACGTTGTCCCTGGAACCGCAATTCTGGGTGATGGTCGGCGCGTGTACGCCATGGAGGGTCACCTCCCGTTCGCCGAACCGCACGGTGTCGCCGTCCATCACCATGGGTTGGCCGGCGAACTCGGCGAACGCCAGAGCGGGCGCCAGAGCGAGGATTGCCGTCAGCAGACGTTTCACGGTGTCCCTCCATCGTGTTTGCCGAGCGACCGGAGTATGGCCCAGGCGCGGGAACCGCGCCAAGAGGCCGGATTTCACGTTTCCGCGCGCCGCAGAACGGCGATGAGCTCGTCTTCGAACGGAACGAGCGCGAGGTCGCGGCCGATGCGGGCGGCCAGCGCTTCGACGTGGCTCCGGTAGGTCTCCCGCATGCCCTTCTCCCGGCCGCCGAGCGACCGTGCGGGGTAGGTGACGACCACTTGGGGGACGTCGGCGAGGCGCCGGAGCAGCGCGAGGGACGCGCCGTCGTCCTGCCGGTCGAGGCAGGGCAGGGTTTTGAGCGCCAACGCCAAGTCCGCGCCGCCGCTCTCGATTCCGCCCAGAACGTCGGCCCACAGGCTTTCGCCCGGCCGGCCGAGGCGCTTGAGAAGCCGCCCCGTCGCCTCCGCGACGCGGCGGTTCGCCTCCACGGCGCGGTAGCGGGTCGAGGGCGGTAGACCCATGAACGGCAGCGCGAAACCGTTGAAACCCGCCGCGACATCCAGGATGTGCGCGGGGAACCCGGTCTGGGCCCAGATGGCGGCGTAGAAGGCGTCCAGACGGTCGAGCCGCTCCGCGCTGGAGCGGTGCAGGCGGAGGACCGCCCGGCATGTCTCGACGATGTCGGCGCCGGTGTCCAGCGCATCGAGCCGGCGTTCGAGCGCGCGCAGGCTCCCGGGATCGAGGTAGGCGCCGAAAGCCTGATGCAACTTGCGCTTGGCGGCCTTCAACGCCTCGGCGGGCCTCGAATGCCGCTCGATCGCCCATCGCGCCGTTCGCTCCAGGGCCTCGGGCGCCAGGTCGCGGTACTTCGACGATGACGAGAGGACCCCGACGACCGAAGCGAGGGGATCAGCCATCGGCCTCGCTCCGGCGCATCCTGTCGATCAACCGGGCGTAGAATCCGAGGTTGTGGCGCGTGGCCAGCCGCTCCGCCGCCGCATCGCCGATCTTGAAGAGATGATGAAGGTAGGCGCGCGAGGGGCCTTCGGGATCGAGGGACGGGTCTAGGGCCGACCGGTCTCGCGAGTGCCGTTCATGCTCCATGTAGAGAACATCATAAGATTTATTATTTTTCAATATATTATCACTATTATCTAATGTAATATATAAACGCTTGCGACGAGCGTTGCGAGTGGGCAGGGCGCAGTCGAACAGACGGTAGCCGGCCCGCCAGGCCGCGAGCATGTTTTCCGGCTTTCCGATGCCGAGCGCATGCTTGGGGGCGTCCGCGGGCAGCAGGTCCGCGGTCATGGCGACCATGTCCGTCAGCAGGCCGTCGTCGCCGATGGGCCAGCCGCCGAAGCCGAAACCGTCGAAACCCATGCCGGCGAGCTCGCCGGCGCAACGTCTGCGCAGGTCGGGATCGGCGCCGCCCTGGACGACCGCGAAGAGCAGGGGGCGCCCGGCGGCGGCGGCGCCCGGTTCGCAGCCGGCCCGGGCGACGAATTCGTCGCGGCAGCGCCGCGCCCAGTCGAGCGTCCGTTCGATCCCGGCCCGCTGCGCCTCGGCGGGATCGTTGGGGTGGGTGCACTGGTCGAGGCAGAACAGGATGTCGGCGTCGAGATCGAGCTGGCGCCGGATACACTTCTCGGGCGTGAGGAGGCGCTTCCTGGCGCCCTTTTCGTGCCGGTAGACGAAGCCCCTGTCGGTCACGCTGCCGAGGCCCGCGCCGGACGCGGCCATCGACCACGCCTGGAAGCCTCCGGAATCGGACGCGGCGATGCCGTTCCAGCCCATGAAGCGGTGGACGCCGCCCACGGCCTTCACGGTCGAGGCGCCCGGCCGCGTGGCGAGATGCAGGCTGTTCACCATCAGCGCCTCGACGCCGCATTCGGCGAGGTCGCGGGAATCGAGACCCTTCACGACCGCGCGCGTGCCGTCGGGCAGGAACGCCGGCAGGCGGAGCGGGCCGCGGCGGGTGCCGAGGACCTTCACGCCCGGCCCTTCGTCCGCGGGAACTTCGGGTTGTCGCCGGCGATCACGACCGTGACCTCGCCCCTGGGCGTCTCCTCCGAGAACCGCGCCGCGAGGGTCGAGATCCAGCCCCGGGCGGTTTCCTCGAACATCTTGGTGAGCTCGATGCAGACCGCCGCCCTGCGGTCGCCATAGACCTCCAGCGCGTCGGCCAGCAAGGCGCCCAGCCGGTGGGGCGATTCGAACAGCACCTGGGTGTGGCCGCTGCCGGTTTCGGCGGCCAGGAAGGTCCGCCGCTTGCCGGCCTTGCGCGGCGGGAAGCCGCGGAACGTGTAGCTCGCCGTCGGCAGGCCCGAGAGCGCGAGCGCGGTGGCGACCGCCGTCGGTCCCGGAACCGCCTCGACCGCGAAACCCTCTTCGGTGGCCATACGGACCGCGCGAAAACCGGGATCGCTGAGCCCCGGCATGCCGGCGTCGGTGGCGAGCCCCACCTTGAGACCCCGGCGCAGCAGGCCCGCCATGCGTTCCGTGGCCCGGTCCTCGTTATGGTCGTGGCAGGAGAAGACCACGGGCGGGCTGCGCAGGCCGAAGCGCTCGTAGAGCTTGCGTGTGCGGCGCGTGTCCTCGCAGGCGAGAGCGTCGAGCGAACCCAGGGTATCGAGGACCCGCTTCGAAATGTCGTCCAGGTTGCCGATAGGCGTGCCGATCAGGATGAGCGTGCCCGTCATGCGCCTTCCGTTCTTGACCCCGCGTCCGCGCCCCGTTTCCATGCCCGCGTTCGGGCGGGTTGTCGAGCATGGCGGGTTCGAAGGAGACCCTCGCGGCCCTGGTGGCGCCGCGGCGCATCGCGGTGGTCGGCGCCACCCCACGCGAGGGCGCGGTGGGCAACCGGGTGATCCGGCATGTCGCCGGGCCGCGCTTCGCCGGCGGCGTCGTCGCGGTCAACCCGGGCTACGGCGAGGTGCTCGGCCGCACTTGCCACCCTTCGCTGGAAGCGCTTCCCGACGCCGCCGATTGCGCGGTCATGTGCGTCGGCGACAACCGCGTCGAGGCGGCCGTCGAGGACGCCGCGCGCGCCGGCGTCAAGGCGGTCGTCCTGCTCGGCCGCCTCTACGATCCGGGCCACGGCGGCCCCACGCTCCCGGAGCGTGTCGCGGGCCTCTGCCGGGAGGCCGGCATGGCCGCCTGCGGGGCGAACTGCATGGGTGTGTTCAACACCATCGACGATGTGTGCCTGGCCATGAGCCACCTGCCCGGGCTGGACCGGCCCGGGCGCATCGGCCTGCTGTCCCACAGCGGCTCGACCTGGTCGGGGCTGGGCGGAAATCACCGGCCGTTGCGTTTCGGGATCGGCGTCTCGATGGGCAACGAGCTCGTGACGGGCCTGGCGGACTATCTCGAGTTCCTCGTCGAACGTCCCGAAACCTCCGCCATCGGTCTCGTGCTGGAGACGGTGCGCGACGGCGACCGTTTCGTCGCCGCCGCGGAGGCGGCGGACAGGGCCGGCGTCCCCCTCGTCGCCCTGAAACTCGGCAAGACCGAGAAGGCGCGCGGGTTCGCGCTCTCCCACAGCGGCGCCCTGGCGGGCGACGAGCGGGTCTACGACGCCGTGTTCCGCCGCCGCAACGTCATCGGCGTCGACACGCTCGACGAGATGGCGGATACGCTGGAGGCGATGGCCTGCGGCCGCGCGCCCACGGCCGACACGGTTGGAATCCAGACAGATTCCGGCGGCGAGCGGCAGCTCATCGCCGATCTCGCCGAGCGCAACAAGGTGCCGCTCGCTGTCTTCGGCGAGGCCACCCGGGCGGCGCTGGCCGGGGTGCTCGATCCGGGCCTGGAGCCCGACAACCCCGTGGATTACTGGGGCGAGGGAGGTCTTCCCGTCGCGCCCAGGGTCATGGACGCGATCGCGCGGGCGCCGGAGGTCGGGGTCGTGGTCTTCTCCACCAACATGGTGTCGGGCCGTGCGCTGCTCAACGCCTCGACCGCCGCGCTCGAGGACGCCCACCGGGCGACGGACAAGCCCTGCATGATGCTGGCGAACATCTCCGACGCCGTCGACGCCGGGGAGGCCGCGCGCCTCCGCGACGCGGGAATCCCCGTCCTTTCGGGCACCGAGACCGGTCTCAGGGCGATCGGCCATCTGATCGGATGGCACGCGCGCCGGAGAGAGAGCGGAGAGCGCGGCGGCGCGGTCGAACCACCGGATTCCGGGATCGTGGCGTACTGGCGTCGGCGGCTCGAGGACCGCGCGCCGGCGCCGGAGGAGGCGATCGCCATGGTCGCCGATTTCGGCGTGCCGGCGCCCGAGACCGCGGTGTGCGCGGACGAGCGGGACGCGGTCGCCGCGGCGGAACGCATCGGATTCCCGGTCGTGCTGAAGACGGCGGACCCTTCGATCCCGCACAAGACCGACGTGGGCGGCGTTGTTCTGGATATCGGGACCGATGACGAGCTTCGCGCGGCCTACCGGGCCATGGCCGGCGCGCTCGGATCCCGCGTCCTGATCCAGCCGATGGTCTCCCCAGGTGTCGAGATGCTCGTCGGGATGACGTCGGATCCGACCTTCGGGCCGGTCATGACCCTGGCGACGGGCGGTGTCCTGACGGAGGTGCTGGACGACGCGGTGGCGGCGGCGCCGCCGGTGTCGCCCGGCGAGGCCGCCGATCTGGTCGCCGGCCTCAAGGGTTCGGTCCTGCTCGATGGCGTGCGCGGCGCGCGGCCGGCGGACCGCGACGCGCTGGCCCGGGCCGTGTCGCGCCTCTCGGCGATGGCGGTGGCGCTCGGCGACCTGATCGGCGCGTTCGACGTCAATCCCCTGATCGTCCACGAGCGGGGCGTGACCGCCGTCGACGCGCTGGTGACGCCGCGGGGACCGTGAGTGTCCGGTGGCGCGGCCCATGCAGATTTCGCATGGATGGGGCGACGAAATCCCGCTACCGCGCGGGCCGGCGGAAAACTATCTCGCCCCTCGACGGCCCCGGACGAAGGCGGGCCTTTTGCCGGCGAGGAACAAGGCCATGTCCAACATTCTCCGCAAGCTGCGCGCCGAGTGGCGGGTGAAGAGCATGCGCCGGGAGCTCGCCGGCCTGACGGACGGGCAGCTCGACGATCTCGGCATCCATCGCGGTCAGATCGCCGATCTGGCGCGGTACTGCCACGGCCTCGGGCCGCGTCCAGACAGCATCTGACATCCGCCCGGCTTCCTCCGGCCCGGAGTATCGCGCGACAGGGTTCCCGAGGCTGGCGTACTTCGGACGCCACGACAAACCCTGTCCGCGCCGTCCGAGGCCGATTGCCGCGCGACTCGCCAACCTGTATCGTCCGGCCGGTCAGCCGGAGGCGTCCGATGAATCCGACCGAGATGTACGGCCCGCTCCCGGGCGGGTTGCACGACGATCCGCGCCGATCCTACACGATGGCCTCGCGCTACTACACCGACCCCGCGGTTCTCGACGCGGAGATGGACAGGATCTTCGCGCGTTCGTGGCTCTTCGTGGGTCACGAAAGCCGGATCGCCGAACCGGGAAGCTACAGGACGGTCACGGTCGCCGACGAGAGCCTGGCGCTGGTCCGCGGCCGCGACGGCGAGCTCCGCTGCTTCTACAACGTGTGCCAGCATCGCGCGCACCGCATCCTGACCGGCGAGGGCGCGCTCAAGCTCACCATGGTGTGCCCCTACCACGGCTGGGCCTACAACCTGGACGGCACACTGAGGACGGCGCGCGGGTGCGAGAACGTCGAGAACTTCGACAAGAGCGAATTCGGCCTCGAGCAGGTGCGTGTGGAAACCATGCTGGGTCTGATCTTCGTCAACCTCGACCCCGGCGCGCGGCCGTTCCGCGAACAATATGCCGGACTGGAGGAGGACATCCTGCGCTGGATGCCGCGCGCCGACGGGCTCGGCTTCGCCCGCGCGCGGGATTTCACGATCGAGGCCAACTGGAAGGTCGTGATCGACAACTTCCAGGAATGCTACCACTGCGAGCCGGCGCATCCGGCCTTCGTCGATATGGTGGCGATGCCGACCTACCGCAACAGGACGCACCGGTTCTGGTCGGCCCAGACCTCGGACAAGCCGAGTTCCAGGAACAGTTCCGCCTACGCCTTCGAGACCGGTGACGTGGATTTCGGCTATGCGGGCTACTTCGTCTGGCCGAACCTGACGATCTGGCTGATGCCGGGCGAGCCGAACCTCATGACCCTGCAGATGCTGCCGGACGGTCCGGAACGTTGCGTCGAACACCTGCATTGGCATTCGCTGGGCGGCGAACTGACCGGGCAGGCCGTGTCCGCCATCGACTATGTCGTCGATGTTCTGCAACCCGAGGACATCTCGATTTGCGAAAGCGTCCACCTGGGCCTGAAGTCGCGCGGCTACGACCGGGGCCGCTTCATCGTCGACCGCGACCGGAGCCACATCAGCGAGCACGGCGTCCACCACTTCCACATGCTGGTGATGCAGGCGCTGGAGGGCGGACCGTCCCCGGCGACACAGGCCGCGGAGTAGGGGACGCGGGCGGTCCGTCCCGTCCCGGAGGATGGAGGCATGACCGCGACCGCCGACTTCTACTACTCCCCGGGAAGCCGCTACTCGTATCTGGCGGCGACCCGGATCGCCCGCATCGAGCGCGGCGCCGGCGCCGTCTTCAACTGGTTGCCGCTCCAGAGCAGCCGGCTGATCGGACGCGGCGGCAAGGACCCGTTCGCCGGCGAACCCCTGTCGGGCCAGTACGACTGGGACTTCCGGCGCCGGGACGCGGAGGCTTGGGCGGCCTACTACGGGGTCCCGTTCCGCGAGAGCCACGGCCGGCTTTCCTTCGACGAGGAGCTGATCGCCCGCGCGGCGCTGGCGGCCAGGAAGCAGGACGCCGTGGTCGCCATGAGCCTCCGCCTCTTCGCGATGGTTTACGAGGACGACCGGACCGCGTTGGACGCCGACGACTACATCGCTGCGGCGGAGGCCCTCGGGCTGGATGGGGCGCGCTACGCCCGGGATCTCATGAGCCGGGAGCTCGGGGGCGAGAACACGGCGTCGATCGGGGAGGCCGCCCGCCGCGGCGCGTTCGGCGTGCCGACCTTCTTCGTGGGCGAACGCATGTTCTGGGGCAACGACCGGCTGCCGCTCGTCGAGGCGGCGTTGCGGGGAGATATTTGAAAGGGACCGCGCCCGCAGGGGGTGGGAGCCGCTCGGCGGGCGCGCGGTCCGCGGCCGGTCAGCCGATCGAGGCGTTCAGCATCCAGGCCGTCTTGTCGTGCTCGGTCATGCGGCCGATCATCATGTCGGCGGTGACCTCGTCACCGGCCTCTTGCGCGGCTTCCATCGCGGCCTTGGCCGAAAGGGCGAGCCGGGCGTGGTCGCGGGCGAGATTCCCGAGCATGACGTCGGCGTCCTCGGCGCCGTCGTCCTCGTCGAGGCTGGAGAGCTCCGCGAAGGCGGCATAGCTCCCGGGCGCCCGGCGACCGATGGCGCGGATGCGCTCCGCGACCTCGTCGGCGGCGAGGAACAGCGCGTTGTACTGCTCGCCGAACATGGCGTGGAGGCTGTGGAAGCGCGGCCCGGTGACGTTCCAGTGGTAACCCTGTGTCTTGAGCATCAGGAGGTAGGTTTCGGCGAGCACGGCGCCGAGCTTGGAGGCCACCGCGCCGCAGCTGTTGGCGGATGTCGTCCGGGTTCCCTGGGGCAAGGCTCTTCTCCGTTTCCTAGATTAGAATAATTCCAAATATAAGAAACGGAGCCGGCGTTTTCAAGGATCGAGCGCCGGTTTCGCACATTGCCGCGGCGGCCGGGGAGCTACGAGGCGCTGTCGCGGGTCTCGCGGAGGCTCCTTCCCAGCCGCGCGCAGCCCTCCTCGATCTCGTCGAGGCCGGGAAAGCCGAAGGCCAGGCGGATGAAGGGTCCGGCGTCGCCCCGGACGTGAAAATCCGAGCCGTGGGCGACATCGACGCCGTTGCGGTTGCCTACGGCCCGGAACGCGCCGGGATCGACATCGTCCGGCAGCCGCACCCAGACGAAAAGGCCGCCGGGGGGATTCGTCACCGCGCACTCGTTTCCCAGGTGCCGGCGCAAGCCGTCGACCATGGCGTCCCGCTTGGCCCTGAGCGCGACATTCGCCATCTCGACGTGCTCCCAGAGGCGGTCGCGCAGGTATTCGTGCGTGACGGCCGAGGCCAACGTGTTCGGGCCGGCGTCCATGCGCTTGGCGACGATCCGCTCCAGCATCGGCGGACGGGCGACCAGATAGCCCAGGCGGACGCCCGGAGCGAAAATCTTGGAGAGGGAGCACAGGTAGATCTGGCGCGGGTCGTCGTCGAGGGCATAGAGGGCCGGCGGCTTGTCGCCATCGTAATGCACGTCGCCGTAGCAGTTGTCCTCCACGATCGGGATGTCGTGCTCGCGCGCGAGCTCGATCATGCGCAGGCGGCGGTCGGTGGGCAGCACCGCGCCCGTCGGGTTCTGGTAGGTCGCCAGCGTGTAGATGAAGCGCGGTTTGCGTCCGTCGTCGGCGAGACGGTTCAGCGTGTCGGCCAGCGCGTCCATCCGCATGCCGCGTTCGTCGAGCGGCACGCCGACCATCTCGATCCCCGACTCCCGGTACGCCCGGATCGTGCCGACGTAGCAGTACTCCTCCATCACCACGATATCGTCGCGGCCGTCGCGGAGGGCGTCGGTGGCGAGCATGATGGCCTGCATCGATCCGTTGGTGACAAGCATGTGGCCGGGATCGACCGCGACGCCCTCCCGGTCGAACTCGCGCCGGGCCATCAGCATGCGAAGGCCCTCGTGGCCCAGATCGCCCGGATAGGTGTTGAGCCCGACGGTCAGGTCCGAGACGGCGCGCCGGGCCGCTTCGGCGAAGGCTTCGGTGGGAAAGGTCCCGGGGTTCGTGTTGCCCGTGGCGAAACCGATCGCGTCCATGGGCCGAACCTCTATTCGGCGGCGCCACGGACCGCGTCCAGAGCCGGCGAGGGGCCGAGCCAGCGGTCGATGAAACGGGGCACCCAGACGTCGACCAGACGGTCGTATTTCTCGGCGTTCGCGAGCTGCTCGTCGGGCTGCTGGGCGCCGCGTTCCTCCAGCAGGTGGGACGCCTCGGTCGTCCAGAACCTGATGATGTCGAGCGTGCATTCGGGGTGGAACTGCACTCCGTAGACGCTGCCGTCGGTCCGGTACATCTGGTGCGGGAAGAGGCCTGAGACGCCGCGGGCCAGAAGCTCGCAGCCCGCGGGAAGGTCGAAGCCCTCGCTGTGCCACTGGTAGAAATGGCGCGTGTCGCCCAGGAGATCGTCGCCGGCGCCGGTCGGCGCGATCTCGGTGAACCCGATCTCGTGCCAGCCGTCGTCGTGGGGCTTCACGGCGGCGCCGAGGCAACGCGCCAGCATCTGCGCGCCGAGGCAGACGCCGAGGAACGGCGTGCCGGCCTCGAGCACCCGGTCGATCCAGGCCAGTTCCCCGGCGATGAAATCGAGCGTCGAATCGTCGTTGGCGCTCATCGGCCCGCCGAACACGACGGCGCCGGCGACCTCGTCGAAGCTCTCGGGCAGGACGTCGCCTTCCTTCGCGCAGCAGCGGATCTCCTCGAATCCGCTGTCGCGGATGCCGCGACCGATGCGGCCGGTGTTCGATTCCGCGCCGTGAACGACGCAGATGACCTTGTTTTTCATGGCCGCGGAGTGTCGCGATCCGCGGCCCGCCGTCAACCGGCTGTCCCGTGGATTCAGGCGGTCGCCGCGGGGCTCTCGGCTTCGAGCTGGCGGACCTCGAAGCCCGCGGCCGAAAGCTTGCCCATGATGTCGGCGATGTGGTCCCGGCCGAGCGTCTCCAGCACGACGTCGAGGTCGGCCTGCTTGACGGGCAGGCTCGAGAAGGCGCGTTGGTGAAAGACGTCGATGATGTTCGCGTCGCAGCCTCCGATGATGCCGGCGATCCTGGCCAGCGTGCCCGGCGCGTCGGGAATCTCGATGCGGAGCCGAACCATGCGTCCGTCGCGCACCAGCCCGTGCTCGATCACCGCCGAGAGGATGCGGCTGTCGATGTTGCCGCCCGAAAGCACCAGGCCGACCTTCTTGCCGGCGAACCGGTCGGAGTGGGCCAGCAGGGCCGCCAGGGAGGCCGCGCCGCCGCCTTCCGAGACGGTCTTCTCGATTTCCAGATAGGTCTGCACCGCACGTTCGAGCTGGTTCTCGGTCACGAGGACGATGTCGGAGACGAGTTCCCTGACGATCGGAATGGCGGCCTTGCCGGGCGTCTTCACGGCGATGCCGTCGGCGATGGTGCGCCCGCCCGCCTTCACGTCGAGCCCCTGGAGCGCCTGGCGCATCGACGGGAACATGGCGGCCTCCACGCCGACCATTTCGATGTCGGGGCGCATCGCCTTGGCCGCGGTGGCGATGCCGCCGATCAGTCCGCCGCCCCCGATCGGCGCGACGATGACATCGAGGTCGGGCGCGCATTCGAGCATCTCCAACCCGACCGTGCCCTGCCCGGCCATGACTTTCTCGTCGTCGTAGGGATGCACGAACGTCAGGTTCTCGTCGGCCGCGACCTTCCGGGCGGCGACGGCGGCCTCGTCGATCGTCTCGCCCGAAAGCACGACGCGGGCGCCGAAGCGCCGGGTGTTCTTGACCTTCACCGCCGGCGCGCCCTCGGGCATCACGATGGTCGAGGGAATGCCGAGCCGCTGGGCGTGGTAGGCCACGGCCTGGGCGTGGTTGCCGGCCGACATGGCGATCACGCCGCGCGCCCGTTCCTCCTCGGAGAGCGACGACATCTTGACCAGGGAGCCCCGGTCCTTGAACGAGGCCGTGAACTGCTGGTTCTCGAACTTCACGTGGACCTGGGCGCCGCTGATCTCCGAGAGCGTGCGCGACAGCGTGCAGGGCGTCCTGACGATCTGGCCCTCGAGAAGCCGGGCGGCGTCCCGGATGTCGGCGAGCGTCACGGCCATGACCGGGCTCCTTGCGAATCGGGCGCGGAGCGTGCCGAAAGCGGGACGCCCATGCGTGCCCGGATGCGACCCGCCGGGGTCGCGGAGAAATCAGGACCTCGCGCCGGCCAGGGCCTCGGGCGTGTCGATATCGACGAGAACGGAATCGTCCGCCATCTCGACTTCGGCGACGAGGTCCTCGTTCTCGCCGATGAGGTGGCGGGCGCCGGTGTCGCCCGTGACGGCGGCCATGGCCTCGAAGAACCGTCGGTCCCAGAGAACGGGATTGCCGCGCTTCCCGTCGTGGGTCGGGACCACGATGGCGCGGCCCTCGACGGGATCGTAGGCGGCGACGAGCCGGGCGATGGCGTCCGCCGCGACCCCGGGCATGTCGCCCAGCGCCACGATGACCGCGTCGATATCGGCCGGCAGGGCGGCCAGCCCCGTTCGCAAGGACGTGCCGAGGCCGGCGGCGAAGTCCTCGTTGCGGACGACCGTCAGGTCGCGGCCCTCCAGGGCCGCCTCGACGGCTTCGGCCTCGTGACCGGTCACCGCGGTCACCGTCGCGATCCCGGCCTCGATCAGGGCGTCGACGGTGTGGCGCACCATGGGTCTGCCGCCGATCTCGACGAGGAGCTTGTTGCGCGATCCCATGCGGCGGCTCTGTCCGGCCGCCAGGACGATCGCGGCGATGCGGGGAGGGCGGCGAGCCCGGTCCCCGGCGTCCTCGGGCGCGGCGCGCGGCCTCGGCCGCAGCGGGATTTCCTTGAGCAGGCCGCCGACCCCCATGGCCGCGATGTCGCGGCCGGTGACGCGCAGGCCCGCGGCGATACGCCGCAGGACCCAATCGAAACCGTTGAGCTTGGGCGAGCGGGCGCAGCCGGGAAGGCCGACGATCGTGGTCGTCCCCAGATGTCCCAGCAGCAGCAGGTTGCCGGGATCGACCGGCATCCCGAGGCGATCGACCGAACCGCCGGCCCGTTCGATGGCCGCCGGGATCACGTCGCGCCTGTCCGCGATGGCCGATGCGCCGCAGATCAGGACCAGATCGTGGCGGGCGGTCTCCTCGGCGATCCGGTCGGCGAGGATGTCGGTCCTGTGGTCGATGCGGACCTGGCCGTCCAGCGCCAGCCCGAGGGCCGCCAGACGGTCGGCCACGACCCCGGCGGTCTTGTCCAGGACACGGTCCTTGACGGCGGCCGTCCGGGTCATGATGAGCGCCGCGCGGCGGAGCTTGAAGGGCGCGACGCCGATGACGCGGCCGGAGACGCGCGCCGCGACGAGGCAGCGGTCGAGGACGTCGCCCTGGACCGCGAAGGGGATGATCTTGACGGTGGCGACCATCCGGCCGGCCGACACCGCCTCGAACGGGGGCAGCGTCGCCACGGTCACGGCTTCGTCCGTCCCGTTGACGGCGTCGATCGCGGCGGCGTCGATCGCCGCGATACCGGATTCGGTCGCAAGGAGGTTGGCGCGGCCCGTGAAGGGCCGCTGGACCCGGATGGACGGCCCCGCCAGCGCGTCGGCCAGCATCCGCGCGGCCTCGTCCTCGTGGATATCGCCCTCTTCCAGGCGCGCGACGGTGACCGACTCCACCCCGGCCCGCCGGAGGCCCTCGACATGCGCGGCGTCCAGACGCAGGCCCTTCTTCAGAGTTTCTCCGCCGTAGCGCGCGCCGTGGACCAGGATCGCCCCAGCGGCCTCGCCCACGGGAATGCCGCCGAACTTCACGCGAGCTTTCCCCGCTGCGCGGCGACGACTTCGGCCATGATGGAAAGGGCGATCTCGGCCGCCGTCTTCGCGCCGATGTCGAGGCCGACCGGACCCTTGACGCGCGCGACCGCGCCGTCCGGGAATCCGGCCTCCTTCAACCGTTCGATACGCCGAGCATGGGTCCGCTTGCTGCCCAGCGCTCCGATGTGGAAGACGGGCGCCGAGAGCGCGAAGCGAAGCGCGGGATCGTCGATCTTGGGGTCGTGGGTCAGCGTCACCACGGCGGTCCGGCGATCGGGCCGGAGCTCGGCGAGCGCGTCGTCGGGCCAGGCGTCGAGCAGGACCGCGCCGGGAAAGCGCTCCGTATCCGCGTAGGCGCGGCGGGGGTCGATCACGGTCACCGCGTATCCGACGGCGCGGGCGAGGGCGGCGAGCGGTTCGGCGATATGAACCGCGCCGACGACGATCAGGCGCGGGGGCGGGTTGAAGACGTGGAGGAAGAGAGGCCGGCCTCCGATCTCGACGCTTGCCGAACGGTCGGACGCGAAGGCTTCGGCCACGGCTTCGGCGATCGCCGCGCCGGGCGCTTCTCCGGGCGCGATCAGCGTTTCGTCGCCGGTATCGAGCCAAGTGGCCAGCACGACCGGACGTTTGTCGCGCCGCGCGTCGTTGAGCGCCATGAGGGTCCGGGGGTTCATCCGACGCGGGACACGAAAACCCTGACGGTTCCGCCGCAGGTCAACCCGACCTCCCAGGCCCGCTCGTTGCTGACCGAAAACTCGAGGGTCCGCGCCCTGCCGTCGCCGATGGCGGCCCGCGCTTCGCCGATGACCGCGCCCTCGATGCATCCGCCGGAGACGGAGCCCCGGAACGCGCCGTCCTCGCGCACGACGAGCTGGCTGCCCACCGGACGCGGGCTGGACCCCCAAGTGTGCGTCACCGTCGCCAGGGCGACACGGCGGCCCTCGCCGATCCAGGCCTCCGCGGTTTCGAGCGCGTCGTCGTTCAGGCCGCTTTCAGCCACGCTTCCATCTCCCTGTCCGCGACGCGGTCCGGCCCGGCCAGGGCGTCGGCCAGCTCTTCCAGACTCTTGAGATTGTGGCACGTCCGGAAGGCGTCCACATGGGGCAACATCGTGCGGATACCCCAGGAACGGGGCTCGAAACCGCGCCAGCGCAGCAGCGGGTTGAGCCAGACGAGCTTGCGGCAGGAGCGATGCAACAGCGCCATCTCCCGGCCCAGACCGCCGTCGGCGTCGCGGTCGAGACCGTCGGTTACGAGGACCGCGACAGCGCCCTGGCCCAGGACCCTCCGGCTCCAGAACCGGTTGAACCGATGGAGGCACGCCCCGATGCGCGTGCCGCCGGACCAGTCGTCGACACGCCGGGCGACGAGCGCCAGCGCCTTGTCGATATCGCGGTGCCTGAGGTCGCGCGTGATGTTGGTGAGGCGCGTCCCGAAGGCGAAAGTGTGGACGCGATGGCGGTCGTTCGTGAGCGCATGGGCGAAGTGCACCAGCATTCTGCTGTATCCCGTCATCGAGCCCGAGACGTCGCAGAGGAGAACCAGCACGGGCGGCCGGCTGTCCTGGCGCGCGCGACGGAGCGGGATGAGGCCGGCGGGGTGGCGTGTCGCGTCGCGCAGGGTCCGGCGCAGGTCGATGCGGTCGCCGGCCGGCGCGGACGCGAGGCGGCGCATCGGGACGCGGTCGAGATCGAGGCGCATGCGCGCGACGATCCGTTTCGCCCGCTCGATCTCGTCCGCCGACATGTCGTCGAAGTCCATGGCGCGCAGGGCGTCCCGTTCGGAGAAGGTCATGGTCATGTCGGACTCGACGTCGTCGCGTTCGGGCGGCCTGTCGTTGTCGCCCAGCCCCATCGCGTCCGCGGCGCGGCGGGCGACCGGGGCGCGTTCGTCCTCGCGCTCCGCGGCCGGCGGCGCCAGACCGAGCAGGCGTTCCAGAAGCTTCGGGTCGCGCCAGAACAGGTGAAAGATCTGGTCGAACAGCGCGCGCTGCTCGCGCCGGTGAACGAAGAGCGCATGGAGCGTCCAATAGAAATCGTCGCGCCGGTCGAGCCCCGTGAGGCGAACCGCGTCGAGGGCGTCGATCACGCCGCCGGGCCCGACGGGCAGGCCCGCCGCCCTCAATGTCCGGGCGAAATGCAGGATGTTGTCGGCCAGACGGCCGCCCGCGTCCGGTTCCGCGCTCATTGCGCGGCGGCCCCGACCGTCATGTCGCGGCGAAGCCGGTCGAGCAGCAGGGCCGCCTCGGTCCCCTTCACGCGCTCGATGTCGTCCTGGTACTTCAGCAGCACGCCCAGCGTATCGTCGACGATCGCGGGATCGAGCGTCATCGCGTCGAGGTGGACCAGGGCCCGCGCCCAGTCGAGGGTTTCCGCGACGCCCGGCAGCTTGAAGAGGTCCTTCGCGCGCAGGGCCTGGACGAAGGCCACGACTTCCGATGAAAGCCGCTCGGCGCAGTCCGGCGCCTTGCGCCGCAAGATCTCGAGTTCCCGTTCGGCGGTGGGATAGTCGACCCAGTGGTAGAGGCAGCGGCGCTTGAGCGCGTCGTGGATTTCACGTGTCCGGTTCGACGTGATGACGACGACCGGCGGCTCGGCCGCCTCGATGGTGCCGAGTTCGGGAATCGTCACCTGAAAGTCGGACAGCACCTCGAGAAGGTAGGCCTCGAACGGCTCGTCGGTCCGGTCCAGTTCGTCGATGAGCAGGACCGGGGGGCCGGACTCGTGGGGCTGGAGCGCCTCGAGGATCGGCCGCTTGAGGAGAAAGTCGTTGCTGTAGATGTCGTCCGCGACGCCCTGGCGGTCGACCGCTCCGCCGGCCTCGGCGAGCCTTATCTCGATCATCTGGCGGGGGTAGTTCCACTCGTAGACGGCGTGCGCGATGTCGAGGCCTTCGTAGCATTGGAGCCGGATCAGATCGCGCCCGAGCGCCGTGGCCAGGACCTTGGCGGTCTCGGTCTTGCCGACGCCGGCCTCGCCTTCCAGGAACAGGGGCCGGGTCATGGTCAGCGCCAGATAGATCGTGCTCGCCAGGCTGCGGTCCGCGATGTAGTCGGCGGATTCGAGCAGGGCCGCGGTGCGGTCGATGGAACGGGGGAGGGGCATGAGCCGCCA
Organism: uncultured Alphaproteobacteria bacterium; assembly: GCA_958295695.1. Taxonomy (GTDB): domain Bacteria; phylum Pseudomonadota; class Alphaproteobacteria; order SP197; family SP197; genus SP197. The sequence continues at coordinate 1,755,850 of OY282363.1, forward strand.
AGGCCGGAAGCGCCGGGAAGACGGCTATTTTTGCACCCAGTCGCCGCTTGCGTCCATGTAGTAGCCGCCGGCGGGCAGGCTCTGGATGATTTTCTCGCCGGCCACGATCTCGACCGCCCGAAGCGACGCGCCGTTCTTGTCGGCCGGCTCTTCGTATCTGGCGCGGCGCCGCCCGTTGACGTCGGCCATCGGATCGAGCGCCCAGCCGGGCGCCGAGGGGTCGCGCGGGGCGAGGTAGCCGTCGGGGCGTTCGCCGAGATAACCCGAGGCGCGCGCCTCGCCGAGGCTCTGCGCCCGGGCCGCGCCGGCGGACGCCAGCATCGCGCCGGCCGCGATGGCGAGGAAGGAACGGCGCGGGAGATCAGAACGACTCATCGTCGTCCTCCAGGAGATCTTCGATGTCCTTCTCCAGCTTCACGCGAACCTCCCGCTCGATCTTGACGTTGAGATCGATCACGATCGGGTCCTTGGGCGCCTCGACGCGAACGGTCGGCTGGAAGGCCGCCATGAACAGCGCGACCAACGCCGCTTGATACGTGGGAAGGGTTCTTCGAGAGGACCGCATGACATCGTCCGTTCGCGGATGGCGACCCTGGAACGCGATCGGAATTTCCTAGTTTAGGGTCTTTATATCTGGGCGGTTGACTCTGCGCCGCCAAGGATTCCAAGCTCCCTCCATCGCCAAACCAACCATGGGACGCCCCTGCGTCGGGCTGCCCGTGAATACAAGACCGTGCGAGCGGGAATCAGCGGGGACCCTGAAACCCATGGTTGTTTGGCGACCGGCCCGGCACTCCCGCCGGCCGGAACGCTGGAGCGAGTCATGAAGCGGATGATGATTGCGGCCCTCGCGGCACTGCTGAGCGGCGCGGCCTCGGCTGAGGACTACGAGGAGATGCGTCCCAAGGACAGCAAGCTGCGCCTCGGCGTCCTCGGGGAAGAAGCGGAGGGCTCGTGGTTTCTGGAGGAAAAGAAATCGTTTGGGACGTTCCGCTGCGACTACGGTTATTGGGGCTTCGACGACGATCAGCGGAGCAGGGTCAAGGCCCAATACTGCTGGTCGGACAACGTCTCCTCTTGGGACGACAGTGGCGGCTACACTGGCGAGGAGGCCGACACGGACGAGTTCCTGGAATGGAACGATGAGACACGCCTTGCCGACAGCAGGGACAACGCCGAGGAAGGCCCTACCATCGAAACCGTCGTCGGAGATGTTGTCGTACACGCCTTCGACGTGGAGAAGGACACGTCTTGGAAGACCTACAGGGAGTGCATGGGGTTTCACATGGTCTGGGGCAAGGGGTACGGCGTATCGCGCAAACTCTACGCCAAGTCGCTGACCTTCTACGCCTGCGACAACGCCACCAGCACCATGTCGGAGGCCAAGCTCCTCCGCATTCTGTCCAGCTTCAGCATCGAAGGTGAGTTCGACGCGCTGGTAGAGAACTAGCCGTCAGTCTTCCAGCGCGAGCGGAATGGTCTTGTTCAGCTTGGGGAAGGCGCGGTTGAGGTCGCCCTTGAAGCGGTTCCAGTTGGGGGCCGCCCGCATGAGCGCCATGACAGCCGCCGAGTGCTGGTTGAGCTTGACGTGGCCGGGGTCCGGCGTGAACCATTGATGGTGCGTCGTGCGCCGCCGTCCTGTCGGCAGTGTCGGATTGATCCGCTTCAACTCATCCAGGACGCCGGGCGCCAAGCGTTCGTAGACGAGATCGTTGGTGTAGTGGCCGATGACGGCGGGGCGCTTGTGGCCGTCCGGGCCGGGCCGTCGCCCTTCGTGCCCTTGCGAGGCTTGCCACCGATAAAGGTCTCGTCCATCTCGACGATGCCGGCCAGAAGCAACCGGTGCTCGGCTTGGGTCATGGCCCGCTTGATCTGCATGGCGATCCGCCAGGCCGTGTTCTTGTTCACGTCGAGATCGCGGGAAAGCTGGAGCGCCGACAGGCCCTTCTTGGCGTTCAGCATAAGCATGATCGCCAGAAACCACTTCTGGAGCGGCAGGTGCGTGCGGTGGAAGATCGTCCCGACCGTCACGCTGAACGAGGTCTTGCAGTCGTAGCAGCGATGGCGGCGGCGTGCGTCGTTGCTGGGAGCGGTGTTGGCCGACCCGCAATAGGGGCACTTCGGCTCGCCCTTCCACCGTGCCGCCTCAAGATGAGCGACGCAGGATTCTTGGTCGGGAAACCACTCGAAAATCTGTATGATGTTCATCGGCAATCCGTCCTTTCGTGGCGCGTTCGATCCGGTGACAGGATGAACATGACCCCCGATTGGGCGGATTATCAAGACCCTAAACTAGGAAATTCCAAACGCGATTGTGTCAGAAAACGGACAGGCGTTCTCGGATTTCTTCCGGGAGGCGCCACGCGCCGAGGCCGTGGAGCAGGATCTCGTCGAGGTCGCCGGCGAGGTTGACGTTGAGTTCGATCGGATAGCCGTCATGAAAGCCCGGATTGGCCCCGGCGATATGGACGCCGAGTTCCGCCGCGCCGCCCGCCGCGCGGTCGATGTCGATCGCCAGGGCGCTGAACCGGAAGTCCGACAGGACATCGAGCACTTGTTCCATGTTCTCGTCCATCGGGCCGAAGGGCGCTGGCCGTCCGTCCGGAATGTAGCGCAGCAGCCCGGCGGAATCGGCGTCGAGCCGGCCGTGCGCGATGACGATGTCGCCGCCCGTCATTCGGACGGGAATGGAGCCCGTCAGTCTCGCGTCGGTCTCGATCCATGGAACGTCGAGGTCGTCCAGCAGCGTCGCGAGGTCGACGCCCTGGATGTCGAGCAGCGCCTCGTTGCCGTCCGGCGCGAGGCGGAGGACCGAGGGGCGGGCCGCGATGCGCCCGCCGGCGAGCCCGGCGGACGCGGCGTCGACGCGCAGGCTGCCGTCGCCGGGGAGCGCGAGGGTGACCGCGAGGTCGGTCAGGGGAAGGCCGGCATCGAGCCTTTCGGCCGCGAGCGTCTGTTTCGGCGGGGTCGAGAGCGGATCGACGTTGGAGAACGTCACCTCGCCTTCGAGGCCCTCGATGGCGACGCCGCCGTTCCGGCCTGACAGGCCGAGAAGGGAGAGCGTGAGGTCCGATGACGCGACGCCGTCGTCGATCGCGATCTTCCCATGGAGCTCGACGGCGCCGGAGACCTCCTCCAGAAGGCCGCCATAGAGCGGAGACACCTCGTTCGGCTGGCTCCCGCCGGGCTCGAACCGGATCGGCGGGACGCGGATCAGCGCGCGAAACAGGTCGTCCGACGGCCGGTAGCTCGACTCCACGTTGGCGAGGAAGCGCCGGTCGCCCATGTGGAGAGTGCCGTTGAAGCGGACATCGTCGCCCAACGGCCAGACCGGCATGACCGCAACGTCGGCGGCCAGCGGCGCGAAACGGGCGGGTTCGCGGAGGTCTTCGATGACCCGGATGTCGGCGGTGGCCTGCGGCCAATCCGACAGGCCGTTGTTGTACGTGAAGAGGAGCCGGATATCGGCCAGACGGAGGTCGGGTCCCTCGACGAGGATGTCGCCGCCCTCGGTTTCGACCGTCCCCTGGAGGTGATGGCGGCCCAGGCTGCCGAACCGGACGCCCATCGACGGCAGAGTTCCGTCGACAGCCGCGATCGTCCCGCCGTCCTCGATCACGTCGAAACGCACTCCGGCCGGGCCGGTCAGCAGGCGCGCGTCCCAACTCCAGTCCTCGCCGAAGCGTTCCAGGACCAGCAACGGCAGCAGCTCGGCCTCGAGCTTCACGGAGGTCGCGCGATGCGAGCGGAGACGCGGATGCCGGAGGGTCCGGATGTCGATCCAGGCGGTGTCGGCTAGGCGGACGTTGAGGCCGTTGTCCACCAGTTCGAAGTCGAGCGGCAGCTCGGCCAGGACCCCCGTGGCGGCCGTATCGAGGACGGTCACCGTGTCGGCTTGAAAGAGCGCGACGGGGTCGGCCTCCGCGCGCGTCGCCCCGTCCGCATGGCCGATTCTCAGCGGGAGGTCGAGGACGATGGCGGTAGCGTCAGCGCCGGCGGCCGAGAGCGTGTCGAGCCTGGCCCGCAGGCTCGCCGCGCCGTCGAACGCGGCGGGCGCGCCCGCGATACCGCCGGCGACGCGGATGGCGCCCGTCGCGCTCCGGGGCGCGAGCGCGCCCGAGGCGGCGAACTCGAGCGCGGAAACATCGAAGGCGGCCAGCGCGCCATCGGGAGTCAGCTCCGCGTCGCCGCGGATGGAAAGCCGGCCGTCGAGGTCCCCGCCGCTCCTCAAGGAAGCGTCCAGGGCCGCCGCGATGGCGATCGACTCGCCCGAGACGGTCGCGTCGGCGACGATCCCCTCCGGTGGAAGCGTCAGGTCGAACGGACGGTCGAGAGCCGCCGCGACGATCCCGCCCGCCGCCTCGGGCGGAGGCAGGCGCGCGCCCAGGATCGCCCCGCCCGGCCGCGCGGTCAGGCGCAGACGCCGCCCGTCCGCGGCGATGTCGAATGACAGCGCCGAGGCCTCGACGGAAAACCGGTCGGACAGGGACATGGCCCCGGTCTCCAGGTCGATCCGGCCCGTCAGGGCGATGGCGTGGAGGTCGAGCGGCCGGTCGGGTGGAACGAAGGCCTCGAACGAGACGTCCAGGCTCGCGGGGCCATGCAGATCGAGCGAATCGACCATGGGCGGGGTCATGGAGTCGCGAACGGCGAACGCGCCCGTCGCGGCGACGCGGAGCCGATCCCCGGCCATGCCGGAGACGATCGAGACGGCGGCCGAGAGCGGCGCCTCCTCGACGCCGAAACCGATGTCGGCGACGAACGAGCGGCCGTCCCACGACCCTTCGGCGGTCAGGCCGCCGAGGTCCGGGCCGCCCGCGGCGACCTCGGCCTCGGCGAGCGAAACGACGACCCTGTCGCGGCCCGAGACGGGGTCGGGTTCGAGGGACAGGACGCCGGACACGTGGCCGAACGCGCCGTCCACGCGCCATCGGCCGGAGCCCGAGACCGATGCGCCGGTCGATTCCAGGGCGGCGTCGAGCCGTGCGCGGATCGTGTCGAGCGGATGGACAAGGGCGATCTCGGCGTCCTCGATGACGAGGGCCGCGAAGGGGAGCGGTTCGCGGAGCCCGTTTCCGTCATCGCGCCGGTTCAGCAATCCGGCCAGAGGAGACGCCGGGACGCCGTCCCCGTCGAAACGGATCGCGAGATCGACGCCGGCGAGGCGCACCGATTCGACCCGCCCGTCGAGAAGCCGCCACGGACGAAAGGACAGTTCGACGCGGCCGACCGCGCCGGCCCCGGGAACGGAGACGCCGGTCAGCACCATGCGGCCGGTTTCGACCTCGGTCACGGTGTAGGCGGCGCCGGCCAGGGGCGTCCCGGAGATCCCGAGGCGCACCAGCCGGTCCGCGATCTCGTGGCGCGCGGCGAACCAGACCGCCGCGACCGCGACCGCCGCGGCGACCGCCAGGATCGAAAGACGGCGGATCGGCCCCGGGAGAGGGCGGAGGAAGAACACCCCGTTATTCTAGCCCGGATCGCGTCCGGTTCCGTCAACCGGAATTCGCGCCGCGAGGTGGACCGTGACGCATTGGCGGGTGGGAACGATCGCGGTCCGCCCTCTCAGCCCAGCGCCTTGGCGACGGCGCGCTTGGCCATCACGGTGACGAGATGGGCGCGGTAGTCGGCGGCGGCGTGGATGTCGCTGTTGAGGCCGTCTTCGGGGATCGCGATGCCGGCCACGGCGTCGGGGGAGAAGTCGCGCGTCAGGGCCTCTTCCATTTCGCGCACGCGGAACACGCAAGGGCCGGCGCCCGTGACCGCGACCCTCATGCCCGCTCCGGTGTCGGCCACGAACACGCCGACGATCGCGTAACGCGAGGCCGGGTTCGGGAACTTCATGTAGGCGGCGCGGCGGGGCTTCGGGAAGGCCACGGCCGTCACGAGCTCGCCCTCCTCCAGCGCGGTCTCGAAGAGATCGGGGAAGAAGCCGTCGGCCGGGACCGCGCGCCTGTCGGTGGTGACTGTGGCCCCGAGTCCGACCAGGGCGGCCGGATAGTCGGCCGCCGGATCGGCGTTCGCGATCGACCCGCCGATCGTTCCGCGGTTGCGCACCTGGAAATCGCCGATCATGCCCGCGAGCTCGGCGAGCGCCGGGATGGCCGCCCCGCACCCGGGCGAGCGCGCGACATCGGCGTGACGCGCGCCGGCGCCGACGACGACCGCGCCGTCCTCCACACGGACGCCCTTCAGCGCCTCGATGTGGGCGATGTCGATGAGGTCGGTGGGCGCGGCGAGGCGCAGCTTCATCGTGGGCAGGAGCGTGTGGCCGCCCGAGAGGTAGCGCGGATCCTCGCACTCGCCGAACAGGCGGGCGGCGGCGTCGAGCGTGTCGGGACGGTGGTACCGGAACGCGTACATCGTTCAGGCCCCGGCGCCGGCCATCTTGCCGGCCGCCGCGCGGATCGACTTGACGATGTTGTGGTAGCCCGTGCAGCGGCACAGGTTGCCTTCGAGGTGTTCGCGGATCTCGCGTTCGGTCGGGTCGGCGTTGTGCTTGAGCAGGTCGAGCGCGCTCATGATCATGCCCGGCGTGCAATAGCCGCACTGGAGGCCGTGGTTCTCGTGGAAGGCCTGCTGGATCGGGTGCAGTTCGTCGCCGTCGGCCACGCCCTCGATCGTCTGGATGTCGCGGCCATCGGCCTGGAGCGCCAGCACGGTGCAGGATTTGACCGAATCGCCGTCGATGAGCACCACGCAGGCGCCGCACTGGCTGGTGTCGCAGCCGACATGGGTTCCGGTCAGGCGCAGGGTCTCGCGCAGGAAGGTCACGAGAAGCGTGCGTTCCTCGCAGACGCCGGACCGTTCTTCGCCGTTCACCGTCATGGTCGCGGTGATGGTCATGGCAAGCTCCCCGATGGCCCCGAGGCCCGCAGTCTCGAAGCGCGCCGGCCCGCGGTCAAGCCCGCGCGGTCACTGCGCGACCGCGCCGGCGACCAGCAGGACGAGGAGCGCCAGGCCGATGAAGCCGAACCACAGGTTCTCGAAACTGGCCTCGGCCGGCGCGCCGTAGACGGGCCGCGGAGGCGGACGCCCGTTCGCCGCCGGGGCCTCGGCCGTCGCGGCGGGCTCCTCCCCGGTCCGCGACGGTTGCGCCACCAGGTCGTCGAGGGCGCCGAAGAAGCGGTCCGCGATCTTGCGCGCGCTGCCTTCGACCAGACGGGCGCCGACCTGAGCCAGCTTGCCGCCGACCTGGCCTTCGGCTTCGTAGCGCAGGACGGTCGCCGCGCCGTCGGCCTCCAGCGTGACGCGCGCGCCGCCCTTGGCGAAACCCGCGACGCCGCCCTGGCCTTCGCCCGAGATGGTGTAGGCGTTGGGCGGATCGAGGTCCGACAGGGCGACCCGGCCCCTGAAGGTCGCCGAGACGGGACCGATGCGCGCTGTCACCCTGGCGGCGAAGGCGGTGGCGGACTCCTTCTCGATCTCCCGGCAGCCGGGAATCGCCCGCTTGAGCACCTCGGGATCGTTGAGGGCGCGCCACACCGCCTCGCGAGGAGCCTCGATTCTGTGTTCGCCGGTCAGATTCATCGGCGTCTCCCTGGGCGGACGGCCTAGCCGCCGCGGATGAGGTGGACGATCAGCACGATCGCGAGCACCAGCACGATGGCGAGCGACGCGGCGCTCATCGCGGGGTCGCGCGCAAACAGACCCCGTGGGCCGTTCCAGCGCAAGGCCAGACCGATCGCGCCTTGGACCAGGTCGTGCGCGGCGGCCCCGAGCGGCGCGCCGGCGTCCGCCAGGAGGCGCCGGCCCCGTCGCGCCAGGCGCGGCAGCAGCCAGCGGTAGGTCCACTCCGCGTCGATATTCACGCCGGGCAGCTCGGGAGGATAGAGCCGGTGGAGCTTCAGCAGCGTGAAGGCGAGCGCGGAGAAGAAGAGGAGCTGGCACTGGGTCACCACATGCGGCCACGTGTAGGGCGCGTAGTCCACCGCATGGGGCAGCAGACCGTAGAGGAGATCCGGATAGACGCCGTTGAAGACGCAGACGAAGGCGGCGACCGCCATGGCGATCAGCATGGCCGGGGGCGCTTCCTTCGGCCGCAGGCCGGAATCGTGGGCGAAGAAGGCGAAGAACGGGATCTTGATCCCGGCGTGGTGGAAAACGCCCGCCGAGGCGAACAGCAGCGCCAGCCAGATCCAGTCGTGACCCTCCTCGAGGGCGGCCGCCATGATCATGGACTTCGAGACGAAGCCGGAGAACAGCGGGAAGGCCGAGATCGAGGCCGCGCCGACGATACAGAAGCCGGTCGTCATCGGCATGGTCTTGTAGAGGCCGCCGAGTTCCGAGCCGCCCATCCTGCCGGTGCGGAACAGCACCGCGCCCATGGTCATGAACAGGAGGCCCTTGAAGATCACGTCGTTGAAGGCGTGGCCGACGGCGCCGTTGATCGCCATCTCCGTGCCGATGCCGATGCCGACCACCATGAAGCCCAGCTGGTTGATCATGCTGTAGGCCAGAACCCGGCGGAGGTCGTTCTCGATCACGGCGTAGAAGATCGGGAACAGGGCCATCGCCGCGCCGATCGCGATCAGCTCCTCGGTTCCGGGGAACAGGCGGGCGAGCGCGTAGATCGCGACCTTGGTCGTGAACGCGCTCATCAGCACGGCGCCGGTCGCCGTCGTCTCGGGATAGGCCTCCGTGATCCAGCCGTGAAGCAGCGGGAAGCCGCACTTGACGCCCAGCGCGAGGAACAGGAGCCAGGCGGCCATGCCGTCGAGCTCGAGCGGAGCGAGGGCGAGGTCGCCGCCCTGCGCCGAAAGCACGACGACGCCGGCCAGCATCAGCAGGCCCGACGCGACCTGGATGACGAGATAGCGGATCGCCGTGCGTTCCGCCGAACGGGTCCGGCGCGCCAGGATGAGGAAGGCCGAGGTGAGCGCGAGGCCCTCCCAGAACAGGAAAAGCGCGACGAGATCCCCGGCGAACACCGCGCCGAGGGCGCATCCGGCGTAGGCGAGCGCCGCGGTGTGCTGCATGCGGTCGCGGGTGTGCAGGCTGTAGAGGCCCGCGATCAGCGCCGCCAGATGGAACAGCCAGCCGAACAGGGACGAAAGACGGTCGACGCTGACGAGGGTCACGTCGTGCGCGAGGAGCCCGGCCGTCAGGACAACGCCGGGATCGAGGAACCAGAGGTTGACCACGCCCACGACCGGCGTCGCGACCATGACCGCGCCGCGGACGGAACCGCGGGTGACGGCGGCGAGCGCGGCGCCGGCGAAGAAGACGAGGAAGGGCGCGACGCTAGTCATCGTAATGGTCTTCCCCGCGCATGACCGCCTTGCGCAGTTCCTTGGCGGCGAGGACGAGGATGACGCAGGCGACGAGGCCGTAGACCGCGTAGAACCCCGGCAGCGTTTCCCAGGGATGGTCGATGTGCCGGTGGACGACGAAATCGGCCGCGAAAACGATGGCGCAGACGGCGTAGAGCGCCCGGATCGCTCGTTTCACGTTCTTCGGGTTGTCGAACAGGTGGGTTTTCTTGTCGTTCATGGGCTTGCTCCGGACGGGCCTTCCAGGAGGCCGATCAGCGGGTCGGAGAAGAGGAACAGGGCGAAGCAGCCGAGGGTCGTGAACGCGATGGCGGCCAGGCAGGGAAGCGGCGCCTCCCTGACGCCCGGGGCCGCGCCCTCCGGCGGGGCGCGCAGGAAGGCGCGCACGGGGATCGGCAGCAGGTAGACGATATTGAGCAGGGTGCTCAGGCCGAGCACCGCGACCAGGACGGCCCGGTCGGCCTCGATCGCGCCCTCGACGATGAGCCACTTGCTCAAGATCCCGCCCAGGGGGGGCAGCCCGACGATGCTGAGCGCGCCGATCGCGAAGGCCGTCATCGTGACGGGCATCGCGCGGCCCAGCCCGTCGAGCTGCGAGACCTCGGTCTTGTGGGCCGCCACCAGGATGGCGCCGGCGCAGAAGAACAGCGTGATCTTTCCGAAGGCGTGGGTCGCGATATGGAGACCGCCGCCCAGGAACCCCGCCTGCCCGGCGAGCAGCGCGGCGAGCACGATGTAGGAAAGCTGGCTCACGGTGGAATACGCCAGCCGGGCCTTGAGGTTGTCCTTGGTCATCGCCACGAGCGAGGCCGCGACGATGGTGAAGGCCGCGCACCACAGCAGCGCGTCGGTCATCGCGAGGTCGCGCAGGAGGTCGAAGCCGAAGATGAACGCGGCCACCTTGAGAATGGCGAAGGCGCCGGCCTTCACCACCGCCACGGCGTGGAGCAGCGCGCTCACGGGCGTCGGCGCCACCATCGCGGCGGGCAGCCAGCGGTGGAAGGGCATGATGGCGGCCTTGCCGACCCCGAAGACATAGAGCGCGAGCAGCGCGCCCGCCGCGACGCCGCCGACCTCGCCGTCGATCACGCCGCCCGGCGTGAAATCGAGCGTGCCCGCGACGGCGTAGGTGCCCGCGATGGCGAGAAGCTGCAGGCCGATGGAAGTTCCCAGCAGGACGCCGAGGTAGGTCCTGGCGCCGCGCCGCGCCTCCGGCGTGCCGGCGTGGGCCACGAGCGGGAAGGTGGCGAGCGTCAGGGCCTCGTAGAAGACGAACAGCGTCAGCATGTTCCCGGCGAAGGCCACGCCCATGGTCGAGGCGATGCTGATGGCGAAGAAGGCGTAGAAGCGCGTCTGGTCGCTCTCGCGGTGAGCGCGCATGTAACCGATGGAATAGACCGTGGTGACGACCCAGAGCCCGCTGGCGACCAGCGCGAACAGCATGCCGAGCGGCTCGACATCGAGGCTCAGCGGGAGCCCCGTCAGGGGTTCGGCCAGCGTCAGGCGGATCCGCTCGCCCGCCTCCAGGGCGGCGGCGGCCAGGGCGACGACGCAGAACAGGACGATCCCGCTGGCCAGGCTGACGCCTTCGCGCACGTTGGGCCGGCGCCGGGCCAGGAGAATCCCGACCGCGCCCGCCAGCGGCGTCGCGATGGCGGCGGCGGCGAGCCAGCCGGGATCGGGGAGGCCGTTCACGGCAGGACTCCCAGCATGTCGGCGGCGGAGCCCGCGACCCCGACGGTGAACTCGGTCGCGACGCCGAAGGCCACGCAGAGGACCGTCAACAGCAGGGTGGGCGCCAGCAGCATGGCGGGCGCTTCCCTGGTCCGCGGGCCGTCGGCCTCCCGGAAGTAGGCGGTCTCGACCACGCGCCAGATGTAGACGATGGCCAGGAGCGAGCTCAGGACGACGAGCGCGGCCACGGGCCAGAGTCCGGCGTCGAGGGCGCCGACGACGAGGTACCACTTGCTGATGAAGCCGACCGTGAACGGCACGCCGATCATCGAAAGGCCGGCGACGACGAAACAGCCCATCGTGACCGGCATGCGCCGTCCCAGCCCGCGGAAGCTCCGCATGTCGGCCTTGCCCAGACGCAGGATGACGCAGGCCATGACCAGGAAGAGCGCCCCCTTCATCAGGCCGTGGTTGAAGACATGGACGATCGCGGCGATCAGGCCGTCGCGGTTCGCGTAGCCGATGGCCGCGGCGATGTAGCCGACCTGGGCGACGCTCGAATAGGCCAGCATGCGCTTGAGATCGTCCTGCCAGATCGCGACGAGCGAGCCGACGAAGGCGCCGGCCAGTCCGAGAGGGATGAGCGCCCAGCCGATCCGCATCTCGCCGAACGCGAAGTCGACGCCGAAGACGTTGAAAATGAACCGGATCAGGATGTAGGCGCCGACCTTGGTCGCCGTCGCGCCGAAGAACGCCGAGACGAGCGAGGGAGCGTAGGTGTAGGCGTTGGGCATCCAGACGTGCGCCGGGAACACGGCGAACTTGATCCCCGCGCCAACGACGATGAAGGCCAGCGCGGCCTGCACGGGCGCGGTGTCGCGCGCCTCCCGCAGCCTGACGGCCATGTCGGCCATGTTGAGCGTGCCCGTCATCATGTAAATCAGCCCGATGCCGATCAGGATGAACATGGCGCCGATGGTGCCCTGGACGAGGTAGTTGAAGGCGGCCGTCGTCGCGCGCCGGTCGGCGCCCGTGGCGACCAGGGCGTAGCTCGCCAGCGACGAGACCTCGAGAAAGACATAGAGATTGAAGGCGTCGCCGGTGATCGCGATGCCCAGCATTCCCGTCAACGCGAGCAGGGCCAGGGTGAAGAACAGCCGCTGCGCGCGCGGCGCGACCTCCACGCCGACGCCGGGCCTTGCCGCTGGCATGACGATCGCGGCCATGCCCGAGACCAGCACGAGAAGGAGCGCGTTGAGGGGATCGACGGCGTGGCCGATTCCCAGAGGCGGCGCCCAGCCGCCCATCTCGTACAGGATCAGCCCGCGGTCGAGCACGCGGTGGAAGATCGCGAGCGAGACGGCGAAGGTGGCCCAAGCGGCCAGGGTCGCGAAGAGCCAGGCGATCCGGGGCCTGACCATCATCGCGCAGAGCGGCGCGGCGAGCAGGGGGACCGCCACCTGAAGCGCGGGCAGATGCTGGACGAGCGACACGGCCTCAGTCGCTCTCGCGCTCGCGGATCTCGTCTTCCTCGATCGAGCCGTAGGCCTCCCGGATGCGGACGATCAGCGCGAGAGCCAGCGAGGTCGTCGCGACCGACACGACGATGGCGGTGAGGATCAGGACATGCGGCAGCGGGTTGGAGTAGCGCGCCGCCCCTTCCAACACGATCGGCGCCGTGCCGTCCTCGACGTAACCGATCGAGATGTAGAGAAGGAACACGGCGGTCTGGACGATGTTGAGGCCGACGACCTTCTTGATCAGGTTGCCGCGCGTCATGACGATGTAGAGGCCGGTCATCAGCAGGACGACCGCGCCCCACTGGACCGCGTGGCCGGACAGGAACGAGAGCGGGTCCGTCATCGCCGGCGGCGCTCGGCGAAGGTGTAGAAGACGGCGGTCAGCACCCCGGCGACCGTGACGCCGACGCCCAGTTCGATCAGGACGATGCCGACATGCTGGCCGTGCACGGGGTCGCGGCTGTCGAGCGCGCCGTAGTCGAGGAAGGCGCCGCCCAGGCCGAGCGCGACGAACCCGACCGTCGCGTAGAGCGCGAGGCCCAGCGAGGCCATGGCGGTGACGGCCGCGAACGGCAGCGCCTGGATGGTGCGTCGGACTCCGAACACGATGGCGTAGACGATGAAGCCGGTCGCGAAGATCACCCCCGCCTGGAAGCCGCCGCCCGGTCCGTAGTCGCCGTGCAACTGCACATAGAGGGCGAACAGAAGGATGAAGGGCGCGAGCATCTTGACGACGACCCGGACGATGACGTTGTCGCTCATGGCTCGTCCCTCCGCCAGCGCCAGAGCAGCGCGATCACGCCGATGCCGGCGGTGAAGATCACGGTGACCTCGCCCAGCGTGTCGTAGCCGCGATAGCTCGCCAGCACGGCCGTCACGATGTTGGGGACGCCGGTGTCGCGCGGTCCCTCGGCGATGTAGCGGTCGGCGACGTGGTTGTGGATCGGCGCGGCCGCGTCGCCCAGCGCCGGCATGTCGAACGAGGCGTAGACCAGGGCCGCGCCGGCCGCGAAGGCGACCGCCAGGCCGAGGACGCGCCGCGCCGCGCGCCCGCCAGGCCGGGTCTCGCGCCGGGTCGTCAGGGAGAGGGCGGCCAGCATCAGCGTCAGCGTGATCCCGGCGCCGACCGCGGCCTCCGTGAAGGCCACGTCGACCGCGTCGAGCAGGGTGTAGACCGCGGCGAGCAGCAGGCTGTAGACGCCCGAGAGGATCGCGATCGCCAGCAGATTGCGCATCCTCACCAGCGCGAGCGCCAGCGCGATCATCAACGCGATCAGAAGGACGATGTGAAGTCGTTCCATCAATCCGGCGCCTCGTCCCGCCCGTCGCCCGCCCGGTTGGCCGACGGGTCGTCGGGCGAAAGCCCGCCGAGAAGGGCCGAATGGGCGACCGCATGGCTGGCGGTCGGCGCCGTCAGCGCCAGGACGAGGCCGATGAGGACCAGCTTGACCGTCACGAGATCGAAACCGGTCTGAAGCGCCATGCCGAGCAGAAGAAGTCCGGCGCCTCCGGTGTCGACGACGCCGGCGGCATGGAGGCGCGTGAAGAAATCGGGCAGCCGGATGAGGCCGAGGGCGCCGATCGTCATCAGCAGGGCGCCGCCGACGAGCAGGACCCAGCTCGCGATATCCAGCGCGGCGCTCACGGTTCCTCGCCCAGATGGCCGTGCCTGAAGAACCGGAGCGCGGCCAGCGTGCCGACGAAGTTCAGCAAGGCGTAGACCAGCGACAGATCGAGGAAGTCGGGGCGGTCCGTCAGGAATCCGCCGAGCGCGATGAGCAGCACCGTCATCGTGCCATGGACGTTGACGGCGAGAATGCGGTCGTAAGGGGTGGGCCCGCGTACGGCCCGGACGAGGGTCGTGGCCATGGCGGCGACGACGAGCAGGGAGGCGACCGTGAACACTAGCGTCGCCCCTCCATGGCGCAGACCCGCCCGTTCATTTCGCCCTCCTTCAACTCTTCCAGCTCGCCGCGCGCCAGGGCGTGAACGTGGATCCTGCCCGGAAGCGCGGTGAGCGAGACGGTTCCGGGCGTTAGCGTGATGGAGTTGGCGAACGCCACGAGGCCCGCCGTCGTTTTCTGGTTCGCGTCGACCCAGCCCGCGGCCGGGTCGAGCGCGGCGACGGGCGAGAGGATCGCCCGGACGACCGCGAGGTTGGCGAGGGCGATCCGCCAGACGAGCCACGGAAGATAGGCCGGGAAGCGCCACGCGAGCTGGATCGGGTGGCCCTCGCCGTCGATCGCGCCCATGCGGCGCGCGAGCGCCGCGACGAGGGCGGCGGACACGGCGCCGCATCCGAGGAGGAACGGATCCCAATGCCCGGACAGCAGCAGCCACGCACCGAACAGGACGACGAACAGACTGAAGGTCCGTGCTGGCGGCATGACATCTCCCTGACCGGGATTCGGACCGGAGCCCGCCCTCGCGCGGTTGCGCGCGGAGCTCCGGAACGCGGGCGCCGAGTATGCCCGCCGTTCCGGTTCGGGCAAGCCCGCAGGCGGGTCGTGCCCTGATTTGAAGCTCTCTCCACGCCGGCCGCGCGGGAGGTGGAGCGTATCGTCGAGCGACATTGGAGGGCGACGGCGCTCGTGCTCCTGTTGTAACCCGTCGTCATGGACCGAGAGAAAGCTCTTCCCGTTTCCTCGGGGGTGTCCGCGTCGTTCCGCCGTCGCGCGGAGCGCGTCGCGGTCGTCGCGCTGGTCCTGCTCGCCAGCTTGGGGGCCGCCGGCTCGGGCGCCGACGACACGGTCGTTTTCGCCAGGGATCGTCTGACGATCGAAACGTCCGACGGCCGGAGCCATCGCTTCGAGGTCGAGTTGGCGGTGACGCCGCGGCAGCGGGCCCGGGGACTGATGTTCCGCCGGGAGATGGCTCCGCACGAAGGCATGCTGTTCGTTTTCGAGGTGGAAGACCACCGAAGCTTCTGGATGAAGAACACCCTGCTCGCCCTCGATCTGATCTTCATCGACCGCTGGGGCGCCATCGTCGGCGTCGCCCGCGATGCGGTTCCGCTCGATCCGACGCCCATTCCTTCCGGCGTTCCGGCGGCCGGCGTCCTGGAGGTTCTGGCCGGAACAGTCGACCGCCTGTCCCTCGCCGTCGGGGACCGCGTCGTCCACGCCGCGTTCCGCGAATGAAACGGGAGACGGCGCGGTTCCGGGCCGTCGCGGGGGAGGGCGAGGCCCCAGACGCGATCGCCTGTTGACGCGGTCGCGGCCGGACGCCACAAGGACCGTCGCCGGTCGGGGCGTGGCGCAGTCCGGTAGCGCACCTGCTTTGGGAGCAGGGGGGCGCTGGTTCGAATCCAGCCGCCCCGACCATCCGTCCGGGGCGGATGCGGTCGAGGCCGACGGTTCGGAACGGAAGGGGTGCGCGCTTGCGTCCGTCGTCGCGCATGGCGTAATAGAACGCGCGAGGGCTCGTGCGCCGGAGAGCCGCCATGACCGCACGCATCTACTGCCCGGCCAAGACCGCGATGCAGTCGGGTCGCGCCGGGACCCGTTTTTGGGTCCTGGACTATGCGTCGTCGTCGGCCAAGACCGCCGATCCCCTGATGGGTTGGACCGGCTCGTCGGACATGAAGGCCGACCAGCTCCATCTCACCTTCGGAAGCCGCGAGGAGGCGGTGGCCTATGCCGAGCGCAACGGCATCGACTACCGGGTGACGGAGCGCCAAGCCCGCAAGATCGCGCCGAAGTCCTACGCCGACAACTTCGGGTGGCGGAGACCGGACTGATCGTTTCCCCGGGCGCCCTTAGCTCAGCCGGATAGAGCAACGGCCTTCTAAGCCGTAGGTCCCAGGTTCGAATCCTGGAGGGCGCGCCATGGCTTCCCCGCCGCTTACGGCCTGTCGCCGAGTCCCTCGGGGACGGGCACGCTCTAACCGAGACCGTCGCGTCCACCGCCGCAGACGATGGCGAGCGGGCGCTCGCCGCCGACCGCATGGGTCATGACCGCGGCGACGCTGGCGGCGCCGGCGAGTTCCGCGCCGAGGCCGTATTCGGACCAGAGCCAGCGGGCCGCCTCGCGCATCCGGTCGTCGTCGACCAGCACGATATCGTCGACCAGCTCGTCGACGATCCGGAAGTTGAGAGGCTCGCTGCGGCGGGGGGCGAGGGTGCCCGCGGCGGTCTCGACGACCTCCAGCGTGACCGGTTCGCCCGCCCGCCGGCTGGCGTGGTGGGTCGGGGCGCCCACCGGCTCGACGCCGACGACGCGGATGGCGGGATCGATCGCTTTCGCGGCCAGCGCCACGCCGGAGACGAGCCCTCCGCCGCCGATGGCGACGACCAGCGTGTCGGTCCCGGGCGCCTGTTCGAGGATCTCGAGGCCCAGGGTGCCCTGGCCCGCGATGACCGCGGGATCGGCGAAGGCGTGGACATAGGCGAGGTTCTCCGCGTCGGCGGCCTCGAGCGCGGCGGCGTTCGAGTCGTCCCAGACCGCACCCTCGATGCGCACGTCCGCGCCCCAGGCGCGAATCTTTCCGGCCTTGTCGGCCGGGGCGCTCTCCGGCAGGTAGACCACGCTCCCGAGACCCAGGCGGCGGGCGGCGTAGGCGACGCCCAGCCCGTGGTTGCCGCCCGAGGCGGTGATGAGGCCGCGGACGCCGGCGGGCGCCAGGGTCGTGGCTTTCGAGAGCGCGCCGCGCGGCTTGAAGGAGCCCGTGACCTGAAGCGACTCCAGCTTCAGCATGAGCCGTCCGCCGGAGACGGCCGTGCGGGCGGGTCGCGCCGCGATCACGGGCGTCGTCCTCAGGAAACCGGCGATGCGCTCGCGGGCCGAGCGGATGTCGTCGAGGCCGGGGCGAGGATCGGGCATGGGACCGGGCGTCGCTCGCGCCTTGTCACGCCGCGGCGTTCAGCCGGTCGAAGGCGGCCTCGAGTTCGCCGATCAGGTCGTCCGGGTCCTCCAGGCCCGCGTGGACGCGCAGGAGCTGGCCCTCTTCGGTCCACGGCGCCGCCGTGCGGGCCGGACCGGGGTCGACGGGCACCAGAAGGCTTTCGTATCCGCCCCAGGACCAGCCCATGCCGAAGTGGCGGAGCCCGTCCAGCATGGCGGCGAGCCTGCTCTCGTCCACCGGCCGGAGCAGCACGCCGAAGAGGCCGCTGGAGCCCGTGAAGTCCCGCTTCCACAGGGCGTGGTCGGGGCTGCTCTCGAGGCCGGGATGCAGGACGCGCGCGACCTCCGGTCGTGTCTCCAGCCAGCGCGCCAGCCGCAGGCCCGTCTCGTGATGGCGGCGGAGCCGGACCGGGAGTGTCCGGACGCCGCGCTGGCCGAGATAGGCGTCGTCGGGCCCGAGGCAGGCGCCCATGGCGACGAACGCCTTCCACAGGGCCTCGCAGTGGGGTTCGCGCGCGGCGATGAGGCCGCACATGGCGTCCGAATGGCCCACGACGTATTTCGTGCCCGCCTGCAGCACGACATCGGCGCCGAGCCGGAACGGCTTGCAGAAGTAGCCTCCGGCCCAGGTGTTGTCGGCGACGACGAGCGCGCCCCGGGCGTGAGCCGCCTCGGCGATCGCCGGGATGTCCTGGACCTCGAAGGTGATGGAGCCGGGACTCTCGGTGTAGACGATCCGGGTGCCGGGCCGGATCAGGTCGGCGATCCCGCGGCCGATCCGGGGGTCGTAGAAGGTGGCCTCCACGCCGAAGCGCTTCAGCACGTCGCGGGCGAAGGCGCGGGTCGGCTGGTAGGACGAATCGGTGATGAGGATATGGTCGCCGGCCTCCAGATAGGCCATGAGCGCGATCGCGATCGCGGCCTTTCCCGAGGCGCAGGCGACGGCCAGGTCGCCGCCTTCGAGCTCGCGAAAGGCGTCCTGCAGCGCATGGGTCGTGGGCGTCCCGTGGCGCCCGTAGACCACCTTTCTGGGATCGCGCCCGTCGACGGACTTGAGCGCGTCGTAGCTGGGAAACAGGACCGTCGAGGCATGGTAGACGGGCGGATTGACGATGCCGTGGTTGGCGTGCGGGTCGCGGCCCGCCGCCACGATCCTGGTGTCGTCCTTCATGTTCGGAGGCCCCTTCGCCGGCCGGCGCGGAGCCTAGAGCGGTTCCGGCCTTGCTGGAACCGCTCGCTCCGGGACGCTCGCCGCGAGTGGCGGCCCTTCGATACGCCCGCCTCCGGCGGGCTACTCGGGATGAGGGGAATGTTGGGTAGGGGCGCGAACGAACATCCCCTCGTCCCGAGGCGGTCCGCAGGACCGTATCGAGGGATGGCGCCGTGGCTTGCCTGTCGCTCGCGGCGAGCGACTCCGTGGGCCACGGGTGCGCCGGCAAGCCGGCGGGATCAGACGCCGGCGAAGCGCTCGGCCGGGACCAGATAGGATTCCTCGCGCCGGACGACCCGGAAGCCGGCCTTCCGGTACATCGCCAGCGCGCGCGGATGATCGCGCGTGTTGGTGTCGACCGCGATCTTCCCGATCCCCGGCCGCCACAACGCCTCGATCGCCCAGTCGAGGAAGTAGCCGCCGAGGCCCTGGCCGGTGAAGTCGGGGAGAAGGCCGAAGAGACCGAGTTCCGCGATGTCGCCGCGCCGGAAGTCGAGCTCCGCGAAGCCCGCCGGCGCGCCGCCGGCGTGGAGCACGTGGATCTCGACATCCGCGTCGTGAATGGTCTCGATGAGCCTCTCCTCGGTCCAGGACAGCCGGTCGGTCCAGTGGAAGCCGCCGCCGACGGCGCGGTAGAGCCGGAGATAGAAGCCGGGCGGCGGCCGTTCGGCGCGCTGAATGGCGAGACCGCGCCGGGGCGCGGCCCGCCGCGGCCGCGGCGGGCGCCGGGCCATCTCCAGGAAGGTGATGACGGTGCGGAGGGTCCGCGCGCCGTCTTTCCCGAAGACTTCGGCCATCGACGGATCAGGCGGGGCCGGTTTCCACCGGGGTGTCGTCGCGGCCGCCCCACTCGGTCCAGGACCCGTCGTAGACCGCGACCTTGCGGACGCCGATCAGGTCCAGCGCCAGGGCCAGGAAGCAGGCGCTGACGCCCGAGCCGCAGGTGGCGGCGACCGGCTTCGACGGATCGACGCCGAGATCGGCGAAGGTCGCGCGGATGGCGTCGTCGGGCTTGACGGTGGCGTCGTCGTTCAGGAGAGACGAATAGGGAAGGTTGCGGCTTCCGGGAATGTGGCCGCCGCGCAGGCCGGGCCTGATCTCGGGTTCCTCCCCGGTGAAGCGCCCGGCGCCGCGGGCGTCGACGACCTGCTCGCGTCCGCCCGCGATGTTGGCGAGCATCTGCCGCCGGTCGCGCACCAGGAGCGAGTTCGTGCGCGCGGTCAGATGACGTTCGCGCGGGATGACCGGCTCGTCGTCGACGGGACGCTCCTCCGAGAGCCATTTCGCCAGCCCGCCGTCGAGCACGGCGATATCCTCGTGGCCGAACACCCGGAACATCCACCAGACCCGCGCGGCCGCCATCATGTTTCCGCCGTCATAGACGACGACGCGGACGCCGTCGCCCAGCCCCAGCTTGCGCGCGCGGCCGGAAAACGTCTCCGGCGACGGCAGCATGTGGGGCAGGTCGGTCCTGTCGTCGGAGATGCCGTCGATGTCGAAGAAGACGGCGCCGTGGATGTGGCGCTCGGCATACTCGGCCTCGGGATCGCGTCCCTCGGTCGGGAGGTACCAAGACCCGTCAACGATCCGGATGTCGGGCGCGGCCATGTTGTCGGCCAGCCACCGGGTGGAGACGAGGCTCTTGCCGCGGGTCATGGCGTACTCCGTCAGTCGAGCAGGACGACGTTGACGCGCCGGTTCCGCCTGCCCTTGTTCTCGATCTTGGAGACCGCGACCTTGCCGAGGTGGCCGGTGCGGGCCACGTGCGTTCCGCCGCAGGGCTGCAGGTCGACGCCTTCGATCTCCAGCAGCCGCACCCTGCCGAGACCGCGCGGCGGCGCGACGGACATGGTCCGGACCAGTTCGGGCCGTGCGTCGAGCTCCTCGTCGGTGATCCAGACGGGTCTTACGGGGCGGTCGGCGGCGACGATCTCGGCGAGTTTCCCGGTCAGGTCGTCCCTGGTCATGTCGGGCTCGGGCCAGTCGAGGTCGATCCGGCTCTTCTCCGCGCCGACCGAGGCGCCCGTGATCTCCGCGTCGACGAGAGCGCAGATCGCGTGGAGCGCGGTGTGCATCCGCATGTGGCGGAATCGCCGGTCCCAGTCGATCTCGGCCGTCACCGCCGCGCCGGGGGCGGGCAGGCCGGCGCCGTCGGCGGCGACATGGACGACGTCCTCGGGACGGTCGCCCTTGACCGTGTCCACGATCGCGACCGTGTCGCCGTCGCCGAGCACGAGACGGCCCGTATCGCCCGGCTGTCCGCCGCCGGTGGGATAGAACACCGTGCGGTCGAGGCGGATACGCCCGTCTCCGGCCCGGATCACCGTGGCCTCGCAGGATCTGGCGTAGGCGTCGTCGCGGAACACGAGCTCCATGTCAGCTCATCCAGGGCGGCGTCGGTAGGTTGCGCTCCCGGAGGAACCCGGGATTGAAGATCTTGCTCTGGTAACGGGTGCCGACATCGCACAGGATCGTCACGATCGTGTGTCCCGGACCCATCTCCTCGGCCACCTTGACGGCGCCGGCGACGTTGATCCCGGTCGATCCGCCGACGCAAAGTCCCTCGCGCTCGAGCAGCTCGTAGATCGCCTCGAGCATCTCCACGTCGCTGATCCGCAGCGACATGTCTATGGGGCCGCCCTCGATGTTCTTCGTCACCCGGCCCTGGCCGATGCCCTCCGAGATGGAGCTTCCGTCCGACTTGAGTTCGCCGGTCTGGAACCAAGTGTGCATGCACGAACCGAAGGGGTCGGCGAGCACGATCCTGACGTTCTCGTCGCGCTCCTTGAGCGCCATGCCGACGCCCGCGAGCGTCCCGCCCGTGCCGATGGCCGACACGAAGGCGTCGACCTTTCCACCGGTCTGCTCCCAGATTTCGGGACCGGTGCTCTCGATGTGGGCCCGGCGGTTGGCGATATTGTCGAACTGGTTCGCCCAGATCGCGCCCTTGGGCTCCCTGGCGGCGATTTCGGCCGCCATGCGTTCGGATGTCCGGATGTAGTTCCGCGGATCCTTGTAGGGCTTGGCGGGCGTAAGGTGGAGATCGGCGCCGAGCGCGCGCAGGGTGTCCTTCTTCTCCTGGCTCTGGGTCTCGGGCATCGCGATGACGCAGCGGTAGCCCAGCGCGTTGCCGACGGTGCAAAGCCCGATCCCGGTGTTCCCGGCCGTGCCCTCGACGATGACGCCGCCGGGCTGGAGCTCGCCCCGCGCCTCGGCGTCCCGGATGATCCAGAGCGCCGCCCGGTCCTTGACCGACTGCCCCGGATTGAGGAATTCGCACTTGCCGAGGATCTCGCAGCCGGTCTTCTCCGACGGCCCGCGCAGCTTGAGCAGCGGCGTGTTCCCGACAAGCGAAATCAGGCTGTCGTGAGTCGTCATGGCGGATGGGTCCCGATCGTACGGTCGCGGGCTGGGGCGCACCCTAGGCTTGCCGGATAGGGGGATCAAGGGAACGTCCCGGTTCGGGATACCGGCGACGGCGGGGGCTTCCGGGCAAGGCGACGGACCGAGGTTTGTCCGCCAGGGGCCCGGGCGCGGTCCGACGATATCGAACCCGTCGACAATGGAATTGCGACATCGGATCGTCGGGCGGCCTTGTTGCCGCCGCCGGCGCGTTTGCCGGGTGGCTCGGTCGGTGCGCGATCCGACGGCTTCTCATGGGCATGAAGGGCGTCATCGACCCCCGGCCGGATACTTCCGGCGCATCCTGGAGATCTGCGAACGCCGCGGCGTTCCGGTCGTCGCCGGATTCCGTCGTCTGGGCGAGTTCCTCGCCTCCGATTCCCCGTTCGATATGGCCCCGGACCCGATCGCCCGCGCCAGGGGACCGACGTCGGGCTATCCGCCGATGGGCGCCATGCCGATGTCGCGCGAGATTTTCGAGGTCGTCGGCAAGCCCATCCAAACCGGCGCCATGTTCGCCCACGCCCTCGCCCGTTCGGGCCATCCCGTATGCCGGTCGCCGGCGATGTCCGCGGCCGGAAGTTTGCGATCGGCATCGAGAGGGGAGATCGGGGAGCTACCGCCGTTGGACATCGCGCATCGAACCGTGCCAGAGAGCTCGGCCTTATCCCGAGGCTCCTGGGACATCTTGACGCCTTGCCCGCTCCTGGAGCGTGAACGGATCGACCGGACGGTCGACATTCCGCGCTGGAGCCCGCGGCGCACGCGGGACGATCTCGTGCGCGAGGACCCTTGGAAGGGTTGACGCCGGCGGCCGGTTCGCGCCGCCGTCGGGCAAGCGGGAGGTCAATAGGTCTCCGAACCTGGATGGGAGGATGACATGGAACGACTGGCGGAACGGCCCACCGAGAGCGTGGGGTTCCGACGGCGTGCGGTCGCGGCGTGGTTTGGCGCGCTTGCCGCTGCTCTGACGACCCTCGCCGTCTCTCCGGCGACAGCGATGGCCGAGGAAGCCATGCTCTACACACGGTCGGGCTACGACATGGACGGCATGCACGGCGCTTATGTCGGAAAGCACGGCGTGAAGCCGGAGTTCACGTTCTTCCCCGACGAGGATGCGGCGTTCGCCAAGGTGCGAGCGGGTTTCACCCCCGATGTTTCCACGATCTGCTCCTATGAGATCTCGCGGTGGCGCGACGCGGATCTGCTGCAACCCATCGACGAAAGTCGGCTCGGCAATTTCCCGGAGCTCATCGGTTCCCTGAAGAAGGTTCCCGATTCGGTCGTCGACGGCGAGCGTTGGTGGGTGCCGCTGGATTGGGGCAAAACGTCGGTCACCTATCGGACGGATATGGTCGACATGGAGGAGGAGAGTTGGGGTCTGCTCTGGGATCCGCGCTACGAGGGCCGCCTCGGCATGTGGGACGACGTGGTCGACGGCATGGCCATCGCGCCGATCTACATGGGGATCGATCCCTACCGCATGACGCCCGATCAGGTTGCCGAGGTGCGCGACCTTCTCATCGAGCAGCGACCGCTTCTGCGCTTCTACTCCAGCGACAGGCCCGGCATCGAGCGGGCCCTGGCGGCCGGCGAGCTGGTCGCCGCCGTCACGGCGACCGATTCCTACGTGAAGCTGAAGTCGGAAGGCGTGCCGGTCGCCTTCCTCAATCCGAAGGAAGGCGTCATGACGTGGTCCTGCGGGTTGGTCCTGATGAAGGACGCGCCGAATGTCGACAAGGCCTACGACCTGATCGACGGCATGATCGGCGAGGAGGCCGGAGCGACCGAAATGCGCACCTTCGGGTTCGGCCACGCCAACGCCATGGCCTTCCAGATTCTCGAGGACGGGGAGCTGGAGGCGATCGGCCTGCCCCGCGATCCCGAAACCCTGCTGAACGGCGGCGTACTGCAGCGGGCTTTCGAGAACCGCGAGGAGCTGGTCGAGATGTACGAGGAAGTGAAGTCCGGCTTCTAGCGGTCTCCGCGCGGGAATCCTTGTCGCCGGAGGCTTCCTCGGTCGCGAGGGGGCCTCCACGCGGTCCGGCCGCTTGGCGCGTCCGGCCATGTCCCGGCGGTCCCGGTCGCCACGGCCCGCTCGGCCTTTCCGCGCCGGCGCGGTCTTCAGTCCGTCCGAAGCGGGCGGTCCTTGAACTCGACCTCGACGAAGCGGAACTCGCGGTCGTTGGCGTTGATGACGTTGTGCTCGACTCCGGCTTCGCGGGAGTAGGAGATCCCGCGGCGAAGCTCCGCGACGGTCTCCCCGCCGTCCTTCGTCTCGATCCGCAGCGCGCCGTCGAGCATCGGGACGACCACATAGTTGTAGCGGTGGATGTGCCAGCCGGTTTCCGCGCTTGGCGCGAAGCGCCATTCGGTGACGCGCGTGAAGTCGTTGTCGTCCTGGACGGTGGGAACGGCTTGGGGTCGGCTCACGATCTCTCTCCCGTTCGGACGCCGCGGCCGAATCCGCCCTCGGCCGGAATGTTCCGGCCGGCAATGTAGACGGCTTCGTGGAACAACGGGAAGGCCCCCATGCGCGCCGGTTCGTCCGAATCGGCCGGCCGGGCGCATGGGGGAGGGCGTCGAGTTGCTCCCGGCTCCAAGTGAAGTTGCCGACCGGCCCGGGAGACACCGTGTTCATGTGGATGCCGTCGCGGGCGTGGCGGTCGGCGTACAGCTTCACGTAGCCGTCGAGCGCGCGCCGGATCGTGGAGCTGCTCGGGTAGGCGGCGTGCGGTTCCTTCGAGGCCATGGCCGAGATGTTGACGATGGCTCCCTTGCCTTGGGCCCACATGACCGGCGTCAGCTGTCTCGCCAGACGGACGACGTACGTGAACTACAGGTCGAACATGTCGCGCCGGTAGATGTCGTCGTGGTCGACGATGCTTCCCGTTCCCCGATGTCGAAGAATTTGCCGTCGCAATCGCCCCGGTCGCGCGACAACCCGGTGTTCGCGACCACGGCGTCGACCCGGTCGTGGGACGTCATGGCGCGATCGACGAGGCGAACCGGATCTTCGACCTTGGTTGACGTCCCTTGGACCGCGTCGGCCCCGACCCCGGCGGCGACATCCTGAATGGAGTCCGAGCGGGCCATGATCGTCAGCCTGTAGCCGCGCCGCGCGAGTTTGCGCGCGCGGGCCGCTCCGATGCCCTTACCGGCGGCGGTCACCGCGGCCGCCGGCCCATCGCCTCCATCGCTGGATGCCCCTTGCTCGCTCAAGGCGGGCCGAATATCCTGACGACGTTCGCACCTCCCGTGGTCCCCCCGCAAGGGACGCGCGACGGGCCGGGGTGGGAGACCGGGCCCGGGGACCGCCGCGGCGCCGGTCTCCGGAAAAGTGTCGGTCGGCCGCCGGTCGGCCGGCGCCGGCGCGGGGGCCATGGCGCCTCGCGCGCCGTCAACCGCAAACGACACACAGGTGCAACATGCGACACAACTTCCGTTACGACGTGGATGACCTGCTGGCCAAGGACAAGGCCCACGCCATGCATCCCTGGCACGAGTTCGGCCGCTCCGACCACACACTGCTCGCCGATTCGGAAGGCATCTACGTCTACGACGGCGCCGGCAACAAGTACATCGACGGCATCGGCGGCATGTGGGCCGTCCAGCTCGGCTACGGCAACGAGGAGATGGCGCGGGCCATCTCCGACCAGGTCCGGAGCATGGTGTACTACTCGCCCTGGTCGATGGCGACGCCGCCGCACGCGGAGGTCTCGGCCAAGCTGGCCACGCTGACGCCTGGCGACCTCAACCGCTTCTTCTATTCCACCGGCGGCTCGACCGCGAACGACGCCGCGGTCCGGTTCGTCCACTATTACTGGAACGTGATGGAGCGCTCCACGAAGAAGCACATCATCACCCGCGCCGACGCCTATCACGGCAGCACGTACCTGGCGGATTCGTTGTGCGGCAAGCCGGGCAACGACACGCGCATGGAGCGCGTGACCGAGTGGATTTCGCACGTCTCGTCGCCCAATCCGTACCGCAAGCCCGACGGCATGACCGACGGGCAGTTCCTCGACCATCTGATCGACGAGCTCGAGGGCAGGATCGAAGAGCTCGGCGCGGAGAACGTCGCGGCCTTCATCGCCGAACCCGTGCTCGCCTCGGGTGGCGTGATCGTGCCGCCGGACGGCTACCAGAAGCGCTGCCTCGAGGTCTGCCGCAAGCACGATGTGCTCTACATCTCCGACGAAGTGGTGACGGGCTTCGGCCGCATGGGCCACTTCTTCGCCTCCGAACCGGTGTTCGGCATCGTTCCGGACATCATCACCGCGGCGAAGGGCTTCACGTCCGGCTACATCCCGGCGGGGCTGACGGCGATCTCCGAGAAGCTCCACCGGGACATCGTCGACAAATCCGGCGATTCCGCGACATTCTCGATGGGCTTCACCTATTCCGGCCATCCGGTGGCGATGGCGGCGGCGCTCAAGAACATCGAGCTCATGGAGCGCGACCGCATCATGGAGCACGCCCGCGCCACCGGCGACTACTTCCAGGATCGCCTGCGTTCGCTGGCGGACCTGCCGATGGTCGGGGACGTGCGCGGCGTGGGCCTGATGGGCTGCGTCGAATGCGTGAAGAGCAAGACCGGCAAGGAGCCGTTCGAGGAGAGCCTTTCGGTCGGCAAGAGGATCGACAGGAAGTGTCAGGAGTATGGGCTCATCCTGCGCCCGATGTGGCACCTCTGCGTGTTCTCGCCGCCGATCATCATCTCGGAGGGGCAGGTCGACGACATGGTCGGGATCATGGAGAAGGCGATCCGGGAGGTCGCTGACGACATGATCCGCGAAGGCTCGTGGGACGGCAAGGAGTGAGCGGCATGGGCGAGGAACGCTCTCCGGGGCCGGCTGCTGCTGCGGCGCGGCTCCGCCGCGCCGCTCTCGCGGCGCTGGTCTGCTGGGCGTGCGCGGGCCTGTCCGCTCCGGCCTCGGCCGGACAGGCCTGCGCGGAGGACGGCCGGACGCTCCGGGTCGGTTTCTACGCCTTCTTCGCGCCGGTCAGCTACAGCGCCGATCCGGATCCGGAGGCCGCCGGGTTCCATGCCCATCGTGGCTATGAGGCGGATCTTCTGACCGCGCTGGAGGCGATGGACGGCGCCGGCCTGTCGTTCTCGCGCGCGGCGATCGCCGCCTGGGACGACATCTGGTTGCTCTCGGCGGGCCCGGACTACGATATCGTCGGCGGCGGCATCACCATTCTGGACTCCAGGACCGGCGACGCCGCGGGCGAGCGCCGGGTCGCGTTCACCGCCGGCCATATCGCGTTCCGCCAGTCGCTGCTGGTCCGCGCCGCCGATGCGCAAAGGCTCGCGAGCTACGATGCGTTGACCGGCGACGTGCGCGTCGGCGTGCTCGCCGGCACGACGGGCGAGGCCCGCCTTCTGCAACTGACCGGGCTCGCCGACGGCGACGGCGTGCTCGCCGCCGGCGCGCGGATCGTCACGCCGGAAGGCGAGGCGGTGGCCGACGGCGGCGCGGATTTCGTCATCGCGGCCGCCGGCGCGTCGCCCGGCCTGGAGAAGCGGCTCGCCATGCGCCCGCCGGCTGACACCATGCCGCAAGTGATCTATCTGGGCGGCGAGATGGGCGAGGCCGAACTGCTCGATGCGCTGCGCGACGGCGATATCGACGCGGTCGCCCGGGGCGAGCTCGGCAACCGCGAGGCGGCTCACCGGGCCGGCGGCGCCTTCGCGGTCGCCGCGCTCGACGCGCGGGTCGAGCACGGCGGTTTCACCGTCGCGGAAGGGCGGGACGACCTCGTCGCCTGCCTGGATGAAAAGATCGACTGGCTGACCGACGGGCGGCGGATCGGCTACGCCGCGTGGCTGGACAATCCCTCTGTGTTCCTCGACCGCGCCAGGCTCTGGAACGAGGAGGACAACCGCTCCTGACCAGCGCGACCGGGACCGGCGCCGTTTCCCGTTGTCCGAAGAGCCGGGCCGGATTCATCCGTCCGGGCCGGATCTAACCGGTGGCCTTCCGGTCCGCGGTCGTCAGGCCGCCTGTCGTCGCGATCTCGACCGGCGCGTTCAGAGCGCGCGCGAGGGAGGCGGCGTAGCGCTCCACCTTGTCGAGCGTGGCGACCGCCGCGTCCGGGCCGATGGCGAGCCGCAGGCCGTCGCCGGACCGCTCGACCGGCGTCTTTTCGAGCGCGAGTTCCCGGCCCGCGCAGAGCTCGAACGCAAGGCGAAGCGCCTTGCCGAGCGTCTTGGCCTCGGCGGCGGCGTCCTCGTTCAGGAGGCGGCGGCAGACCGACGCCGCGTCCGAACTCGAGGAGCCGCCGTAGCGCGCGAACACGGCGAGAGCGAGAAAGGCGCGCTGGGCGTGGTCGAGGACGGACCACGGCATACGAAGGACCCGGTCGAGCGACTGTTCCGCGCGGTATTCGGGGTGCTCGCCCCAGCCCGTGTCGGCCAGGATGCAGGCGGCCCGGACCATGCGCGCGTCCGCTTCGACGAAGCGCTCGGCGACGGGCCGGAGCCACGCCTCGAGCGTCCCCGACATATCCGGGAACCGGCGGCGCCGGCCGGCGAGTTCGCTGCACGCCGAGAGCAGGGGATCGTCGGACCGGGCCGGCCGGTCGAGCATGCGGAAATGATGGCCTTCGCGAAGCCCGTGGGCCGAGAAGATCAGCTCGCCGGGCCCGAGCGCCGCCATGATCCGGTCCAGGGCGACGGCGCCCCAGGGCAGGGTTTCCGCGCGCTTGGGCGACACGGCGCGGATCCGCGCGATCGTCTCCCGGCCCAGATGCTCCAGCATGCCGGTGAAGTCGCGCGCCTCGCGGCGGGCCATGCGATAACCGTGGACGACCCGCAGAGGGTAATCGTGCTGCGCCATGTGCAACCGCGCGATCGCGCGCCAGACGCCGCCGACGGCGTAGAACGACAGGCCGCGCCAGTCGCGGAGCCACGTCACGTCCCCGAGCGCCCTGTCGATGACTCGTGCGGCGTCCTTCAGGACCCCACCGGTGCGGCCGATCAGGCGCAACGGCCCGATGTCGAGCGAGGTCCGTTCGGCGATCGCGCCATCGCGCAGGGCGACGAGTTCCAGGCTGCCGCCGCCGAGGTCGCCCACCACGCCCGTGAGATCCGGCACGGCCGAGACGACCCCCATCGCCGACAGGCGCGCTTCCTCGTCTCCGCTCAGGACCGTAACGCCGCGGCCGGTCTTGGCCTCGACCGTACGGCAGAAATCGACGCCGTTCTCCGCGCCGCGCACGCCCGCCGTCGCCAGAAGCGCCAGATCGTCGACCGGGACGTCGCGGGCGATGCGCACGAGGGCTTCCACGGCGTCGACCGCCCGCCAGAACGATGAATCGCCGAAGCGGCCGAGCCGCTCGACATCGGTTCCCAGGCCGACCACCGCCTTGCGGTTGACGATGGGGAGCGGCGCGCGGCTCAGCCGGTCGTAGACGACGAGGCGGATGGAGTTCGAGCCGATGTCGACCACGCCGAGGCGATGGCTCGCGCCACCGACCAGCTCGGGCGTGAACCGCGAACTCACGCCCGGCCGCCGGCCGTCACGTTGCCCTTGCGGATCTGTTTCTCCAGCGCGCTTCCGCGGCCCGAAAGGCTGGGATTGGTCATGAAGAACCGGTGTGCGCTGAAGGCGTTTTCGGAACTGGCCGGCCGCCGGTAGACGCCGTCCTCGTCGAGCGTCCAGGACTGCTCGACATCGCGCAGGTTGGCGACCATGATCTGGTCGAGCACCTGACGATGCACCGTGGCGTTGCCGATCGGCGCCATGGTCTCGACGCGCCGGTCGATGTTGCGCGGCATCCAGTCGGCCGAGGAGACATAGACCTTGGCGCGCGGCGAGGGCAGGGCCTGTCCGTCGGCGAAACAGAAGATGCGCGAGTGCTCGAGAAAGCGGCCCACGATGCTCTTGACGCGGATGTTCTCCGACATCCCCGAGACGCCGGGCCGCAGGCAGCAGATGCCGCGCACGACGAGATCGATCCGCACGCCGGTCCGGGACGCCTCGTAGAGCAGGTCGATGAGCTCGGGATCGACGATGGAGTTCATCTTGGCCCAGATGGCCGCGGGCTTGCCGCCGCGCGCGTTCTCGGTCTCCTTGCGGATGAGGCGCGCGAGCGTGTCGCGCATCGTGAGCGGCGCCATGGCGACCGCCTCGAGGTTGCGGGGCCGGATGTAGCCCGTGAGGTAGTTGAAGAGCCGGTTGGCGTCCCGGCACAGCGCGGGATCGGCGGTGAAGAGCGAGAGGTCGGTATAGATCTTCGCGGTGATCGGATGATAGTTGCCGGTGCCGTAGTGCACGTAGCTGGCGAGACGCCCGCCTTCGCGGCGCACCACGAGCGACGCCTTCGCGTGGGTCTTCAAATCGACGAAGCCGTAGACCACCTGGGCTCCGGCGCGTTCCAGGTCCCTGGCCCACCGGATGTTGGCTTCCTCGTCGAAGCGGGCCTTGAGCTCGACCACGGCGGTGACCGACTTGCCGGCTTCGGCCGCCTCGATCAGAGCCTTCACGATGGGCGAGCCCTCGCTCGTCCGGTAGAGCGTCTGCTTGATGGCGACGACGGCCGGGTCCAGCGCCGCCTGCTCGAGGAACTGCACCACCACGTCGAAGCTCTCGTAGGGGTGGTGGACGATGATGTCCTTGGCGCGGATGGCGTCGAAGCAGTTGCCGCCGAAATCCCGGATGCGCTCCGGAAAGCGGACCGCGTAGGGAGGGAACAGCAGGTCCGGCCGGCCGCCCACGATGAGCTGGTCGAGATCGGCCAGGCCCAGCTCGCCGTTCACCTCGGTCACGTCGCCGGGGTCGATCCGCAGCCGGTCCATGAGAAGGCCCCGGAGCTCGGCGGGCATGCCGGCGTCGACGACGAGATCGATCACGCTGCCGCGGCGACGCCGCTTCAGGGCCGATTCGAAGTGGCGGACAAGGTCCTCGGATTCCTCGTCGATCTCGATCTCGCTGTCCCGCACGACCCGGAAACAGCCCAGTCCGAGCAGGCGGAAGCCCGGGAACAGCCGCTTGAGATGCACCCGCACGGCTTGCTCGAGCGGAAGGAAGCGATGCGCGTCTCCGGGCAGGCGGATGAAGCGGTCGGTCTGCTGCGGCAGGCGGATGATCGCGTGGACCGGCTCGTCCTGTCCGGCGCGGCGCAGCTTCAGGACGAGGCCGAACCCGAAGTTCGGAATGAAGGGGAAGGGGTGGGCCGGGTCGATCGCCACCGGCGTCAGGAGCGGAAGGATCTCCATGTCGAACCAGCCGGCGAGCCAGACCTGCTCCTCGTCGGTCAGCTCCCGCTCTCCGACGAGGACGACGCCCTCGTTGTCGAGCTGTTCGCGCAGATCGCGCCAGGTTTCGTACTGTCGGGCGATCAGCCGGTTGGAGCGATCCTTGATCTCCCGGAGCTGTTGAACGGGCGTCAGTCCGTCGATGCTGGGCGTGGTCACGTTCGCGTCGACCTGCGCCTTGAGGCCCGCGACGCGCACCATCTGGAACTCGTCGTGGTTGTTGGCCGAAATCGACAGGAAGCGCAGGCGCTCCAGAAGTGGGTGGCGCCGGTTCCGCGCCTCCTCGAGGACCCGCATGTTGAAGGCCAGCCAGCTCAGTTCCCGGTTGATGTAGCGGCCGCGCGCCGGCGCTTCGGCCGCCGCCGGAGGCGCGGAACCGCCCGCCGCCTCGCTCGCGGGCCAGGCGTCGGACTCGGCGCGCAGGTCTTCCTCGACCATGGGAACTCCCGGTTGTCGCGCGGTTGTGCTAGAGCTACGGCGCTGAACGGCGGAACCATTATAGCAGCGATCGGTCCGGATTTGGACGGTCGCGGCTCCGGCCGGCGAACTCACCCGATCCGAAGGAAGCGCAGAGGTGCCGAACACGCTTTACCTGCTTCGCCACGCCAAGTCGAGTTGGGCCGACGCCACGCTCGACGACCACGACCGTCCGCTCCAGGCCAGGGGGCGCCGGCGCGCAGGCGAGCTCAGGGTCTGGATGGAGGACCGCGACATCGGCTGCGACCTCGTGTTGTGCTCGACCGCGCTGCGGGCGCGCCAGACGCTCGATGTCGTACTCCCGGCGCTCGGCGGTCCCGATGTGCGCCACGTCCCGCGGATCTATGGGGCCGGGGCGGACGGCATCATCGAGATGCTGAAAGACGCCGACGAGGGGATCGAGCGGATCATGGTCGTGGGGCACGATCCCGTGCTGCGGCAGACCGCCATCGCGCTCGCCATGACGGCCAATGGCGACGCCATGGACCGCCTCAAGCGGAAGTATCCGACGGCGGCTCTTGCGGCGCTGACGTTCGGTTCGGCCGGCTGGCGAGCGCTGGCGCCGGGCGTGGCCCATCTGGAACTATTTTTTGCGCCGTCCGACCCCTGAGCGGGGTTAGCATGGCCGGGGATGCGACGGCCGGAACGCGGGAGGTCGTGCGATGCGCTGGTTCGCGGGCTGGCTTTGCTTCCTCGGGGGAGTCGCGGCGGTCCTCGGCGTCGTTCTCTACGCGACCAACACGCCCGATGTTCCGGACGAAGACGAGCTCGTCTGGTTCGAGGGGTTCCTGATCGCGATCCGGCTCGAGTACGACCTCGACGCGACCCACATCGTCTACCTGAAGTTCCGCGATCACGACAGGCTCTACCGCTATCTTTCCCGGCTCCCGAAGTATGTCGAGGTGCGCGACCGCCTCGGAATCTATCGACAGGTCGACGTCCTGATCGACCCGGACGCGGAGCCCGGTCTGGACGGCGCCTACGACATATGGGGCTTGGTGGAGCATCATCCGTATCGCGCGGGCGCGGTGGTGACCTACGGGGAAGTCTACGACGAGGTCACCGAAGCAGGCCGGTCGTGGCAGAACGTCGGCCTCTACACCCTCGCGGGCGGCGCGCTCGCCCTCGCGACCGGCTTCGGCATCCGCCGGACCGTGCCCTACGCGCCGAGGGAGCCCACCGCCTGACCTCTCAGGTCAGCAGGGCGTCGCCGGTGGAGACGATCACGCCGGCGTCCCGCATCGCCGTCATGGCCCGGTCGAGCGACCCGGCGAGGTCGATCGCGCGGCAGCCGTCCTCGACCACGACCGCGCCGAAACCCTCGCGCCGCGCATCCATCGCCGTGAAGTGGACGCAGAAATCTGTCGCCAGGCCGACCAGCACCACGCGGCCGAAGCCGCGGGTCCCGAGATAGCCCGCAAGCCCGGTCGGGGTCGTCCGGTCGTTTTCGTAGAAGGCGGAATAGGAATCGACCGCAGGGTCGGACCCCTTGCGGATGATGAGGTCCGCGGACCCGGTTTCGAGTCCGGCGTGAAACGCGGCGCCGGAACTGTCCCGCACGCAATGGTCCGGCCTGAGAGTCTGCGGACCGTAGCTCATCTCCATCGTCGAGAACGGCTCGGTGCCCTCGTGGCTTGACGCGAAGGAGCTGTGGCCCTCGGGATGCGAGTCCTGCGTGAGAACGACGTTGGCGAAGCGTCCGATCAGGTCGTTGGCGACCGGAACGACGGCGTCGCCATCGGCGACGGCGAGAGCGCCGCCGGGGCAGAAGTCGTTCTGGATGTCGATGACCAGCAGGACGTCCGTCCCCCGGTCGATCCGAACTACTTCGGTCATGGCGTCCGCCCCGTCAGCGAAGCGTATAGATGCGGTTGCTGTTCCCCGTCGCGATCATGGCGACAATCCGGTCGGCCTCGGCGAGGTTGCAGTCGCCGTCGGCGATCCAGCGGTCGAGATGCCGCTTGAGCGTCCGGCGGAACTGCAGTTGGCCGAGATAATGGAGCTCCGAGAGGCCGAAGGCGTCCGAGCTGTAGAGCTGCTTGAAGAACGGCCCCATCTCGAGCGCCTCGCCCATGATGCTGGCGGCCTGCGGCCCGGCGAAGTTCAGGATGACGCCGACATCGTAGTAGACGTTCTGGAAAACCTCGGCGAGCCAGGCCGCCTCGCGCTGGAAGGGGTAGTTGTGGAGCAGCGTGCAGGGTACCCGCCACTCCTCCATCGCGCGAAGGTAGTCGGTGAAATGGGTCGGATCGCAGGCGTGCATGTAGATGTCGGGATCGCCGAAGCCGACATGGATCTGCAGTGGCAGCCCGAGATCGCGGCAAAGCTCGGCGCCGGCCCAGAGGCCGTGGCGCACGACGTCGACATCGTCCAGCCGGACCCTGCCGGCCGCCATGTTCGCGCCGTACCAGCGGTCCGCGCCTCTCGCGACCTCGCGCCGGTCCGGGGGCGTCTGATCGATCGCGAAGGTCGCGCGGTAGGCCACGATGGTCTTGAGCGCCACGGCGGTCCGGGCGCGTCTGGCGAGCTCGTCGGCGAAGGCTTGGGGAAACTCCGCGGCGCTCGCGCCGCCGCGCGCGACCTGCTCGGCCACGGCTTCGATGCGGACGACCTCGTGCGCGGGCCGTCCGCCGAGCGCGGCCATCTCGGGCACGTTCGCGATCGAGTCGCCGCGGTGGCCCGTGTCGATCAAGAGGCTGTCGAGGCCGCAGGCGCCCAGAAAGCGCCGGTTGACCTCCTCGGCGCCCAGGTCGCCGCGCCGCTCGACATAGGCCGCGCCGGACGGGAACGGCGCGAGGTCGAGCAGCGGCGCGCAATGGCGGCGCACCAGGAGGCCGAGGGGCTTGTCGAACTGCGACGCGCCTTCGGGCGCAGGCCGGTAGCTTTCGCTCATCAGGGCCTCGAAGGCGCGCCGGTCGAGATTCCGGGGAACGACGCCGTGACAGTGGTGGTCGATGAGCGGAACGCCGACGGAGGGTCCGTCAGTAGGCACGGGCGTACCTTTCGCACATGCGCCCGGGCGTCGACGCGGCGTAGGTCTCGGCTTCGAGACGCTTGAGCGAGGTGTAAGCCTCGAGCATCGTCGGCGTGAACCAGCCGCGGGCGGTCTCGTCGGCCGTCAGCGCGTCGAGAGCCGCGGCGAGCGACGAAGGCAATTCCTTGACGCCGAGTTCGGCGCGTTTGCCGGCGCCCATTTCGTCGGGATCCTCGTCGATCATCGTCGGCGCCGGGAGGCTCGCGCGAATGCCTTCGAGCCCCGCCCTTGCGACGGCGCCGACCGCGAGGTAGGGGCTGGCCGTCGCGTCGGTCGCGCGGATTTCGATGTTGAAGGCGTCGGCCCGCGTGGCGGGCGCGGGGTCGGGCGAGGGACAGATGCGGATCGCGGCCTCGCGGTTCTGCACGCCGACCGCGTCGTAGCCGCAAGCCCAGTGGTGCGGACCGAGGCGCAGGTAAGACACCGGACTCGGCGCGGTCAGCGCGGCGAGCGCCGGAAGGTGGCGCTGAACGCCGGCCACGAATTGCGCCGCCACCGGACTGAGCTGGCCGGGGCCGTCGGGATCGAAGGCGGCCGCTTGGCCTTTCCCGTCCCACAGGCTGAGGTGGAGGTGGCAGCCGTTGCCCACGGCGTCGGGCGCCGGCTTCGGCGTGAAGCTCGCGCGCAGCCCGCACTGTCGCGCCGCCTCGCGCACGGTCTCGCGCGTGATCACGACCCGGTCCGCGCCGGACACGCCGGTCGCCGGCCCGCAACTCACTTCGTACTGCCCGACGCCGTATTCCGGCTCGAACGTCTCGAGGCCCACGTCGGCGTCGAGCAGCGCGGCGGTGCAGAGATCGGCGAAGGGCGCCACCCGTCGAATCGAGTCGACGGAAAACGGCGCGGCCCATTCCATTCCCTCGCCGGTGAGGAGGAACTCGTTTTCGTAGGCGATGTGGAGCCGAAGACCGGTCTCGGCCTCGAGATCGGCCAGCGCCCGCCGCATGAAGCCGCGGGTGCAGCATTCCCAGGGCGCGCCGTCGGCGTTGAGACTGTCGCACAGGACAAGGTGAAGCGGCGGCAGGTTCTCGGTGAACCCGATCCTGCGGCGGGTGCTGTCGTCGGGCGTCTGGCGCACCTCGTCCATGGGACCCCAGGGATTGGGCGCGATGTCCTCGAAGGGCGTCAGCGACTGGCCCGCGAGCGCCCAGCCCAGGCCGTGGGAGCGGCGGCGGTCGTATTCCGAGACAGGCACGCCGCGGGTGCGGGAGAGCCCGACCAGGTCGTTCCAGACGAGCAGGATCAGTTCGCCGCCGGTCATGGTTCGATCGCTCCCTCTGCGAACGGAAAGGCCCGGCCGTCCCAGGCGCGCCCCTCGCGCGGACATTCGAGGCTGTGTCGCGCCGCCAGCGTGTCGCGCATCGGCCGTCTCCGTCAACGCCGGCCTCGCGCGCCCGTCGCCGGCCCAGCGGACCTTCCCGGCATCGTTCGCGTCGCCATGCCGGTGCTTTTCGCACCTGCCCGGACCCGGGGGCGGAAGCGCGTCGCCGAATCGATCGTCTCCGGATCGTCCGGGCCGCCCGCGTTTCTGGAGAAGAACCCTCCCGGATTGAATCGCCCGCGATCCGCTCTAAGCTCCCGCACCGATGCGTTCCCGGGATACGGGATCGTCCTGAAGGCGGGAAAGACATGCCGGAGACGCGCCCGACATGGCGGGGCCGGTCGTGATCGGCCGGATCCTGACGCCGGACACCCTGGCCGGAAGCGCGCTGCTGTTCGTCCCGATCGCGGCCGTTTCGCTGGTCGCCTGGCAGACGGTCGGGCCGGCGCCCCAGGGCACCGTCACCCACTACCTGATCCTCACCGTCGCCGTGCTGGCGTTCAGCACCTTCACCGGCAATTCCGGCATCCTGAGCTTCGGCCATGTGGCGTTCATGGGACTCGCGGCGCACATCAGCGGCCTTCTCACTATTCCGCCGGCCCAGAAGGGGGTCTTCCTGCCCGATGTTCCGTCCTGGCTCGCCGGGACCGACATGCACGTCCTCGTCGCGGGCCTGATCGCCGTGGCTCTGGTGACGTCGATCGGCTTCCTGGTCGGGATTCCGATTTCGCGTCTCGGCGGCGCGTCGGCCGCCATCGCGACCCTGGGGCTGCTCATCATCGTCTATGGCGTCATCGTCGGCGCGCGGGATTTCACGCGCGGCAGCCAGGCGCTCATCGGGGTGCCGAAGACCGTCGACATCCCCACCGCGCTCGTCTTCGTCGCGGTCGCGATCCTGCTCGCGCGCCTGTTCCGGGACTCGCTCTCCGGACTCGAGCTGCGCGCCGCGCGGGAGGACGAACCGGCCGCCAGCGCCATCGGCGTCAACGCGCCGGGGCGCCGGTTGTTCGCTTGGACGGTCAGCGCGGCCATCGCGGCCGTCGCCGGCGTCCTGCTGGCCCACTACCTCGGGGTCTACTCGCCCCGGGAATTCTATTTCCAGATCACGTTCGCCATTCTCGCCATGCTGATCGTGGGCGGCATGACGAGCGTGTCGGGGGCCGTCGTCGGCGCGGTCCTCGTCACGGTGCTGATCGAGGTTCTGCGCGGCGCGGAGGAACGCGTCAACGCCGCTTTCTTCGACGAACCCACGGTTTTCGGCCTGACCGACATCGGTCTGAGCCTCGCGATCCTCGGCGTGCTGTTCTGGCGCCGCAACGGCCTGTTCGGCTACTGGGAGATCGAGGAGCTCGCCGGAGGATGGCGCCGGTGGACCGGGTTCGAACGGGGGCCGCCCGCGGCCGATGCGGTCGTGGAACGCGTCTCGGGAGAGGGAGCGCTCGAAATCGACGGCGTCGTCAAGTCCTTCGGCGGCCTGCGCGCCGTCGACGGCGCGAGCCTCGCGCTCCGGCCGGGCGAGATCCTCGGTCTGATCGGTCCGAACGGGTCGGGCAAGACCACGCTCTTGGGCTGCGTTTCGGGCGCTCTCGACGTCACGGCGGGACGGGTCGGCCTCGACGGCGCCGATATCACGGCCATGCCGGCCCACATGATCGCTCGCAGCCGGGTCGGACGGACCTTCCAGAACATCCGTCTGTTCGCCAACCTGACCTGTCTCGACAACGTCAAGGCCGCCTTGGCCGCAAGCGGCGCGCGGCGGCCGGCGAACGGCATGGAGGCCCGCGCCTTGATGGCCGAGCTGGGCGTCGAGGACTACGCGGAGCGGCGCGCCGGCGCCTTGGCCTACGGCCTGCAGCGCCGGCTCGAGATCGCCCGCGCGCTGGCGCTGGAGCCGCGCTACCTCCTGCTCGACGAGCCGGCCGCGGGCATGAACGAAACCGAATCCGACGAACTGCTGGGCATTCTGGCCGGGCTCCGCGAGAGCCGCGGCCTGGGCCTGCTGATCGTGGATCACGACCTGCGCCTGATCATGCGTCTGTGCGACCGCGTGGTCGTGCTGAACAAGGGGCGGGTCATCGCCGAGGGAACGCCGGGGGAGGTGCAGTCCGATCCCGACGTGATCGAGGCTTATCTGGGCCAACGTCGCGCGGCCAGGAAGGCCGCCGCCCATCAACCCTAGGGAGGGACGAACCGTGAGGTATCCGAAACTGTTGACCGTTTCCGCCACGGCCGCGCTGATGGCGGGCGCGGTGGCCGTCTCCGGCCCCGGCGAGGCGGAGCATCACGAACTGAAGATCGGCTATGCCGGCGGCTTCACCGGCTATCTGGCGCCCTATGACCAGCCGTCGCTGAAGGGCGTGCAGCTCGCCATCGACCAGCTCAACGCGGCCGGTGGCGTGATGGGCATGGAGGTGCGGCTCGTCGTGAAGGACACGCGCTCGGACACGGCCCAGGCCGCCACCGTGGCGCAGGAGCTGGTGGACGAGGGCGTGGCCGCCATGATCGTCTCGTGCGACGTGGACCCGGCCGTGGCCTCGGGCGTGATCGCCCAGGCGGCCGAGATCCCGGCGGCGAGTTCCTGCGCCTCGACGCCGACTCTTCCGGCGGCCGTGGGCCCCTACATGTTCTCGAACTACACGGCCGACAACCTTCAGGGCGCCGTGCTCGCGCAGTACGCCCGGGAGCAGGGCCACGAGAACGCCTACATCCTGCTGTCGCGCGACACGCCCTACACCGAGAAGCTGCCGGAGTACTTCGGCGAAGCCTTCGAGGGAATGGGCGGCAATGTCGTCGCGGTCGGCGAATACACCATGGGCCAGCAGGATTTCTCGGCCGAGGTGACCAACATCAAGGGTCTCGATCCGCGGCCCGACATCATCCAGACCTCGGCCTACGAGCCCGACTTTCCGGCCTTCATCAAGCAGCTTCGCGCCGCCGGCATCGACACGCCGGTGCTGGGCAGCGACGGCATCGACAGCCCGACCACCTTCGGTCTGGGCGACGTGGCCGAGGGCGTGGTGTTCTCGAACGCCGGCTTCGCCTCGCCGGGGAGCGCGCTCGCGGC
Source organism: uncultured Alphaproteobacteria bacterium (assembly GCA_958295695.1). GTDB lineage: Bacteria > Pseudomonadota > Alphaproteobacteria > SP197 > SP197 > SP197. Next base: position 1,794,931 of record OY282363.1, read on the forward strand.
CTATGAAATGGCCTACGAGGAGAAGTACGGCGAGCCGAACGACACCATCTTCACCGCCACGGGCTACGACCTGATGATGGTGATCGCCGCGGCGGTCGAGGCGGCCGGCTCGACGGACGGCTCCGCCATTCGCGACGCCTGGGACGGTCTCGAGAGCGTCCAGGTCGCCACGGGCGTCATCACCTACAAGGGCCAGGGCCGCGTTCCGGTCCGTGTCGTGGCGCTCAACATGGTGTCGGGCGGCGAGCGGGTCCATGTCGGCGATTTCTCGCCCGATCCCTCGGCGATCCCGGCTCCGTGACGGACGGAACGGCCCTTCTGGCGATCGAGGGGCTCGCGGTCCGCTATGGTGCCATCGACGCCGTGCGGGGCGCGAGCCTCGAGGTCCGCAAGGGCGAGATCGTGACTCTTCTCGGTGCCAACGGCGCCGGGAAGAGCTCGATCCTCAACGCGGCCATGGGGCTCGTTCCGGTGGCCGCGGGGCGCGTCGTCCTGGAAGGCGAGGATGTCGCGGGCCGCGCGCCGGAACGCATTGTCCGGCGCGGCATGACGCTTTGTCCCGAAGGTCGGCGCGTCTTCGCCAACCTCACCGTGGCGGAGAACCTGACGCTCGGCGCCGCCGCGCGTCGCGCCGCCGGCGGCGCGGAGGCCGCGCGGGCGGACATGTTCCGGCTGTTTCCGATCCTTGCCGAGCGCGGCGGGCAGATGGCGGGCACGCTGTCGGGCGGCGAGCAGCAGATGCTCGCGATCGCGCGCGCCATGATGTCGTCCCCCAGGATCGTGCTGCTGGACGAGCCGTCGCTCGGTCTGGCGCCGCGGATCGTCGACACGATCTTCGAACTCGTCGTGCGCCTGCGCGACCGCGGCGCGACCGTTCTTCTCGTCGAGCAGAATGTCGATCTCGCATTGGAGATCGCCGATCGCGGCTATGTCCTGGCGACGGGCGCCATCGCGCTCTCCGGCCCGGCCGCGGACCTGCGCGCCTCGGGCAATGTCGAGCGCGCCTACCTGGGCGCGCACTGAGACCGCGGCGTGGAGGTTCTCTTTCAGCAGTTCGTCAACGCGCTGGCGCTGGGCGGCACCTATGCCCTCCTGGCCCTCGGTCTCGCCATGGTGTTCAGCGTTCTGGGTCTCATCAACTTCGCCCATGGCGAGCTGATGACGATCACGGGCTACGCCATGTTCTTCGCCATGGCCGGGGGCATTCCGTTCCCCGTCGCCGTCGTCCTCGGCGTCGCCGCGGCGACGCTCGCCGCGCTCCTGATGGAGCGTGTCGCGTTCCGGCCCGTGCGCGACGCCAACACGGCGACCATGCTGCTCACCAGCTTCGCCGTCAGTACGATCCTTCACATGCTTTTCCAGAACCTGATCTCGGCGCGGCCCAAGGCGATTCCCGTACCCGGCTGGATGGCCGGCGCGCTCGACCTGGGTGGATTGAGCATCGGCGTGATCCAGGCGCTTTCGATCGCCGCGACGGCGCTCCTGCTCTTCGGTCTCACGGTCTTTCTCAAGCGTTCGATCCTGGGAATCGCCATGCGCGCCGCGGCGTTGGACTTTCCCGTCACGCGCCTGATGGGCGTCAACGCCAACGCCGTGATCGCGACGGCGTTCGGCCTCTCGGGCCTGCTCGCCGGCGTGGCGGGCGTCCTGTGGCTCGCCCAACGCGGCTCGGTCGATCCCCTGATGGGCTTTCTGCCGGTGCTGAAGGCCTTCATCGCCGTCGTCCTGGGCGGATTGGGCAGCCTTTCGGGCGCGGTGGCCGGCGGTTTCGCGCTGGCCTTCATCGAGGTCGGACTGCGCGCCTTCCTGCCGGAGACCTTTCTTCCCTTCCGTGAATCGATCACGCTGACGCTCGTGATCGTCCTGTTGTTGGTTCGCCCCGAAGGTCTCCTGGGGCGCGGGGAAGCGGCTCGATAGGAGGAGGCATGGCGAACTCGTTGCTGGAACGCGATGCGCGGGTCCTGGCCGGGATCGGCAAGTTACGCACCTATCCGCTCACCATCCGGAACGCCCGGGGCAACCGCCTGATCGAGGAGGACGGCCGCGAGGTGCTCGACATGTCCGGCGCGGCCGGCGCCGCCTTGCTCGGCTACGGCCATCCCGCCGTCATCGAGGCGGCCCGCCGCGGACTGACCGAGTGCGCCGGCGCGTCGGACATGTTCGGCGCTTCGGAATCGGCCGTGGCGCTCGCCGAACGGCTGCTCTCGATCGTGCCGGAGGCGACGGACCACAAGGTCTGGCTCGGCCACAGCGGATCCGACGCCAACGACACGGCCATGCGCGCGATCGCCGCGGCGACGGGCCGGCGCCGCTTCCTCAGCTTCTACGGCGCCTACCACGGCGGCGTGTCCGGCTCGATGTCGGTCTCGAGCCACCCCTCGCAGCGGCACACGCTGCCGCGCGCCGGACTGGCGCAGATCCCCTACGCCAACCCCTACAGGCCGGTGTCGGGAGGCGACGCCGCCCAGGCCGTGTTCGACTATCTCGAGTTTCTCTTCGCCTGCGGCTGTCCGCCCGACGACATCGGCGCGGTCTTCATCGAGCCCCTGCAGTCCGACGGCGGCATGTTGGTGCCGCCGCAGGGATTCCTGAAGGAACTGGCGGAACGTTGCCGCAAACACGGCATCCTCGTCGTCAGCGACGAGGTGAAGGTGGGCCTCGGCCGGCCGGGACAGTGGCACTGCTACCAGGCGGAAGGTTTCACGCCGGATGTCGTGACCTTCGGCAAGGGCCTGGGCGGCGGCGTGCCGGTCTCCGCCATCGTGGCGCCGCGCGGCGTCATGGATTTCCAGGAGGCCTTCGCGCTCATCACGACGACCGGCAACGCGGTCTGCGCCTCGGTCGCGCTGGCGGTTCTGGACACCGTGGAGCGCGACGGCCTGATCGCCAACGCGGCGGCGCGGGGCCGGCAGATCGTGGAAGGGCTCCGCGCCCTTCAGGACAGGCACGGTCTGATCGGCGACGTCAGGGGCAGGGGGCTCGCGGTCGGTTTCGAGCTGGTGCGCGACCGCGAGACCAAGGAGCCGGCGACGGTCGAGGCGGCCAAGGTGGTCCTGCGCGGCTATCAGCTCGGCGTCGCGTTCACCTATGTCGGCATGTTCTCCAACGTGCCGGAGCTGACTCCGCCGCTGACCCTTTCGGAGTCCGAGGCGGACGAGGCCCTGGCGGCGATAGGGCAGGCGCTCTCCGACGTGGAGAACGGACTCGTGAGCGACGACGATGTCGCCCGCTTCGCGGGATGGTAGGCGCGTGCTGGGGCCCAGGGATCCGCCGCCGTTCGAGTTGGCGAACCCCGAAGGCCGGGGACCCTGCCTGATCGTCTGCGACCACGCCTCGCACATCATCCCGGAATCGCTCAGCGACCTCGGCGTCGCGCCCGGTCACCGCCGCGAGCACATCGCCTGGGACATCGGCGCTTCCGTCATGGCGCGCCGGCTCGCCGAACGTTTCGACGCGCCGGCGGTTCTGGCGGGCTATTCGCGCCTTGTGGTGGACTGCAACCGCTATCTCGACGACCCCGCGGCCTTCGCGCATGTCAGCGACGCCGTCGCCGTTCCCGGAAACGCGACGATGACCGACACGGAACGGGCGCGGCGGGTCTCGAGCATCTATCGGCCGTATCACAACGCCATCCACGACCGGCTGGAGGACTTCGAGGACAGAGGGATCGCGCCTGTCGTGATCGCCTGCCACACCATGACCCGTCGCCCGCGCGGAAAGGACCCCCGGCCCCAGGAGTTCGTCGTGTGCTGGGACCGGGACGACCGTCTCGCCGGGCCGGTCCTGGACCGGCTCGGCGCCCGGGACGACATCGTCGTCGGCGACAACGACCCCTATGCCCTCAACCTCGGCGAGGACTACACCATTCCGGAGCACGCCATGCGCCGGGGCCTGCCGCACCTTCAGTTCGAGGTCCGCCAGGATCTGGTCGCCGCCCCCGGCGACGCGGTGCGCTGGGCCGATTTCGTCCACGACCTCACGGCCGATCTTGTCGCCGATGCGGAACTGCGTACCGTGAAGCTCTACTGGCCCTGAGGAGTCCGCGATGGCGCCGCCGCTCGACCGCCGCCCGAACCATGCGCTCATCGGCGCGCCCGGCTCGCGCGAACGGCTGGCCACGCCGGCGCTCGTGCTCGATCTCGACGCCTTCGAGGCCAACGTGGGCGCCATGGCCGGCTGGGCCGGGGAGCACGGCCTCGGCCTTCGCCCCCACGCCAAGACCCACAAGAGCTCGATCATCGCCCGGAAGCAGGTCGAGGCCGGCGCCTTGGGAAACTGCGCCGCCACGCTGGCCGAGGCCGAGGTGCTCGTCGATGCGGGCATCCCCGGCGTCCTGATCACGTCCACCGTGGTGACCGGTGCCAGCATCCGGCGTCTGGTCGAACTCAACGACAGGGCGGAAGGTCTGATGGCGGTCGTGGACGATCCGTCGAACGTCGACGCCCTCGACGCGGCGGCGGGCGACGGCGGGAACCTCCTGCGCATCCTGGTCGATGTCGAAGTGGGCGGCGGGCGGACGGGAGCGGCGACGCCGGCGGCGGCGGTCGACCTGATTGACCGGATTACCGCAAGCCCCAACCTGCGCTTTGGCGGCGTCCAGGCCTACGACGGCGGCGTGCAGGCGATCGCGGACTTCGGCGCGCGCCGCCGGGCCGCCGCGACCGATATGGAACCGTTGCGCCAGACGATGGCGGAGACGCGGCGGCGCGGCGTCGTCGTGCCGCTGGTCACGGGCGGCGGCACCGGCACCCACGACATCGACCGGATCGACGGCCTCTTCACGGAGATCCAAGCGGGCTCCTACATCGTCATGGATGCGATCTACAACGCCTGCGACCTTCGCGGCGCCGGCGCGGTCGTGTTCCGGACGGCGCTGTTCGTCAGGACGACGGTGGTCAGCACGGCCAAGGAGGGGTATGTCACGACCGACGCCGGCCTCAAGGCCTTCAGCGTGGGCGCGGGCGATCCGGTCATCGCCGGCGGCGCGCCCCGGGGCGCGGTCTATACCTTCATGGGCGACGAGCACGGCCGGATCGCCTTCGCCGAAGAGGGACACGGCATGGCGCTGGGCGATCAGGTGGAGTGCGTGACGCCCCACTGCGACCCCACCATCGCGCTCTACGATTGCTACCATGCGGTGCGCGGCGATACGCTGGTCGACATCTGGCCGATCGACGCGCGCGGCCATTGGTGACCGGTACTGGGGGAGAACGGGATGTCCGTCGCGGTGGAACGCAACAAGGCGATCGGGGAGGCGCTCGACAAGGTCCGCGCCATCGAGGCCGAGCAGGGCGTCACCCGGGCGGCGCTCGACGACATCCGCGAGGTCATGATCGGCTTGGCCAGCCGCACGGAGCTCTTTCCCGAAGAGGACTTCCCGGTTCCCGAAGACGCCGGCGGCGAGGGGTTCGACGTGTTGTCGGTCGACGACGACGGCCGCTTCGAGCTCTACATGGAGGTCGCGAACAAGCATGTGACCACGCCGCCCCACAACCACACGACCTGGGCCGTGGTGGCCGGGATCCGCGGACTCGAGCTCAACCGGATCTACGAGGGCGTCGGCGGTCCGATGGGCGAGGCCCCGCCGAGGGTCGCGCGCGAGGTCGAGGTGAAGAAAGGCGCGGGCGTCTGCCTGATGCCCGACGACTACCACTCGATCCACATGGAGCCCGGCGAACTCAACATGCACCTCCATCTCTACGGTCTGGGTTTCGCGCATCTCAAGGGCCGGAAGATGTACGACGAGGATAGCGGCGCGTACCGCGGCTTCGACTCCGCGCTGCCGGATGAATGAGCGCCCCGCGTCTCGGGTCGGCGGCGCTGAGGGAGCGCCTTCTCGAAGGCGGCGAATTCGCTCTCCTCGATGTTCGTGAATCCCGGCCGTTCGCGGCCGGGCACATCCTGACGGCCAACAACGTCCCCCTGTCCCGGCTGGAACTGCGCATCGGCCCTCTCGTTCCGCGCAAGGCGACCGCGATCTGCCTCACCGACGGCGGCGATGGCCATGCCGACCGGGCGGCGCCGGCGCTGACGGGTCTGGGCTACACGGATCTGGCCGTCCACGACGGCGGCGCGCCGGCGTGGACGGCGGCGGGATTCGAGCTCTTCGAAGGCGTCAACGCGCCTTCCAAGGCGTTCGGCGAGGCGGTCGAGGCGGTCTGCCGCACGCCCGCGCTCGACGCCGCGGAGGTCAAGGCGCGGATCGACTCGGGCGAGGACCTCGTCGTTCTCGACGGCCGGCCATGGGACGAATACCGCGAGTTCAATATTCCCGGCGGAATCGACTGTCCCAACTCGGAGCTGGCCTATCGCGTGCGCGACCTCGCGCCCGATCCGGAGACGACCATCGTGGTCAACTGCGCCGGCCGCACCCGTTCGATCGTCGGGGCCCAGACCCTGCGCAACGCGGGCGTGGCCAATCCGGTCTTCGCGCTGCGCAACGGCACGATCGGTTGGGAGTGGGCGGGGTTCGATCTGGAGCGCGGTGCTACGCGGCGCTACGGCGCCGTATCGGACGCCGCGCGCGCGTGGTCATGGAAACGGTGCGACGCGCTGGCGCGGCGGGCCGGTGTCGAAACGATCGGGCTCGACACCCTGGCCCGGTGGCGCCGCGAGGCCCACGCCGCGACGCTCTACATCTTCGACGTCCGAGACCCCGAGGAACATGCGTCCGGAACCCTGCGCGGCGCGTCGTCGGCGCAGGGCACGCAACTCGTGCAGGCGACGGACGACTGGGTCGCGGTGCGCGACGCTCGCATCGTCCTGGTCGATGACACGGGCGTCAGGGCGCGCGTGACCGCCCACTGGCTCAAGCAGTTGCTCTATCCGAACGTGGCCGTGCTGGACGCCGATGTGCGCGACCGCGCCGAGGCCGTTCCGGAACGGCGGCGGCCGGATGCGCCCGCCATCGCGCCGTCCGAGGCCGCCGGTCGCCCGATCCTCGATCTGTCCTCGTCGCTCTCCTTTCTCGCGGCGCACCCGGCGGGCGCTTTCTGGGGCCTGCGTTCGCGGCTGGACGACGTCGCGGCGGGTCTTCCGCCCGGCCGCCCCGTCGCGCTGCTGGACGACGAGGGCGGCCATCTGTCCTCGCTCGCGCTGCCCGAGCTCGGGGCGCGCGGGATCGAGGCGGCGCTCCTCGACGGCGGGCTTGCCGCATGGAAGGCGGCTGGGCTGGCCCTGGCGCCGGGACGGGACGGTATGCTGTGCGCCATGGACGATGTGGCCGACGTCCCGTTCGAGCTGGCGGACGATCCCGAGGCGGCCAAGCGCCGCTATATCGAGTGGGAGCTGCAACTCCCCGCGCAGATCGAGCGCGACGGCCTCCTGACCTTCAATCCGCTGGTGTGAACGACCGGGCGGGGCGGTCCCGCGCCGATGGTCCCGGATGCGTCCGGCGCCGTCGAGCCGCTGTTGAACGCCCCCGCGGGCAAGAGGCGCGCCGCGCGGCTGGAGGACGACGCCGAGGTCGTTCATGTCCCGCATCCCATCGATGTGGAGATCGCCCAAGTGCTGCGCCGCTACGCGCCGCGAAAGACGCTCGACGAACGGTCGGGTATGACGGCGCTTCGCTACTGGCGGGACTTCGATGTCGAACGACATCCGCACGAACCCTTCCTCGACCGGATCTGGCGGCTGCGCGCCAACGTCACCGCTTACGACGCGATCTATCTCGCGCTGGCGGAAGCCCTGTCGATGGCGCTCGTCACCGGCGACCGGAAGCCGGTCGCCGTCCCGAGGCTGGCGGTGGCGGTCGAACCGCTTTAGCCGAGTCCGTGGAGGAGTTGGGTCAGCCACCCCATGAGGATGGCGCTGCCCAGACCGAGCGCCAGATAGAGGGCGAAGACCTTGCGGCGGACGACGACGAAGACGGCCATGGCCGTCGGGATCGACGTGACCTCGCCGCCGATCAGGAAGGCGATCGCCGCGCCCGGCTCCATGCCGAGCTGCAGCAGGCCGTCGATCACCGGCACGGCCGCGTAGCCGTTGAGGTAGGTCGGAATCCCGACGAACGCCGCGAGCGGCACGGTCCACCACGCGCCGCCGCCCAGCAGGGCGGCGGCGTGGTCGGCGGGGATCCAGGCGAGCAGCAGGCTCTCGATCGCGAAAGCGAGCGTCAGCCACTTCAGCATGAAGGCGGCGATCGAGCGGGTCTGGCCGGCGAAGCGGGCGCGCCGCGCGGGGTCGCGCCAGAAGGCGAGCATGACGGGGCGCGCGGCCTCGGTCCCGCTGCCGGTGCCGTAGACGGTGTCGAGCCGGTCGAAGGGGATGTCGGGGCGCAGCGGCGAGCGGACCCACGCGACGCGGGCGAGGGCCAGCGTCGCGAAGCCGGCCAGGAGGCCCGAAAGGATCGCCGTCATGGCGCGCGTCACGGCGAAGGGCATGTCGATGATGCCGGCCGTCAGCACGAACATCTCCGGGTCGATCAGCGGGGAGCCGACCCAGAAGGCCATCACCGGCGCCAGCGGCACGCCGGCGCCGAGGAAGCCGGCGACCAACGGCACGACGCTGACCGAACAGAACGGCGAGAGCGCGCCGAACACGCCGGCGAGAAGGACGGCCTCGCGCCTGCGGCGGCGCAGGGTCTCGCCGAGGGGGCGGTCGAGCGCCGTGGCGGCGATCGAGGCCGCCAGCACGCTGGAGATCGCCACGAGGGGGAGCGTCCAGAGCCAGCTTTCGCCCAGAAAGACGACCGAAGCGCGGAACTGGTCCGCATCGACGGCCAGGACGGCGAGCAGGATCAGCCCGCTCGCCGTCCAGACCTTGTCGATGCGCCGCCAGATCGGGGGCGCCGCCTGCTCCGCGACCGCCATGTCGGATGCCTTAGCGTTCGAACGGACCGCGGGTCAGCACGAGGATCGGCTCGCGGCGGTCCGCGCCGGCAAGATGGCCGAAGCCGATGTCGTCGCGCAGGTGACGGTCGAGGCGGGCGACCTGCTCCAGGCTTCTGCCCCGAGCGATCGATTTGCGTAGTCTGTCAAACATCGTTCGACTCCTTGTGTGCGCCCTTCGGATCCCGTGGGAGGCCCCTCTGGCCCTCTCGTGGTTGAAATCTGGTCGCGGGCGCCAACATCCGCAAGCGAGAAGTTTGCGAGCGCACTTTTAGGAAAACTAATCATGGCCGACCGTCTTCCCTCGTTGGTCGCGCTCCGCGCCTTCGAAGCCGCGGCGCGCCACATGAGCCTCACGCGCGCCGCGGAGGAGCTCCGCGTGACGCCCGCGGCCGTCAGCCATCAGGTCAAGGCGCTCGAGGAGGATTTCGGGCTGCGCCTTTTCGAGCGCGAGAAACGGCGTCTGTCGCCGACCGCCGAGGCGCGCGCGGGCCTGACCGAGCTGCGCGGCGGGTTCGATCTTCTGGCCGAGGGCGTGCGGCGGATCCGCGAAAGCCGGTCTGGCCCGATCCTGCGGGTGACGACCGAGCCGACCTTCGGCGGTCGCTGGCTCGTGCCGCGCCTGGCGAACTTTCATGCGCTCTTTCCCGACCTCGACGTGCTGATCGACGCGTCCGACAGGCTCGTCGACTTCGACCGCGATCCGATCGATGTCGGCGTGCGCTGGGGCGCGGGCCGCTACCCCGGCCTCGAGGCCGAGCAACTGTTCGGCGACGAATCGGTGATTGCCGTCTGCCCGCCGAGCCTTCTCGAGGGGGATCGCGCGCTGCGCGCGCCCGACGACCTGCGCTTCCACCCGCTGATCCACTTCGACTGGCCGGCGGGGCAGGGGGAGTGGCCCGACTGGCCGGCATGGCTCGCCAAGGCCGGCGCGCGCAAGGTCGACGGCGCCCGCGGCCTGCGTTTCACCGCCCACAGCCACGCCATTCGGGCGGCCCTCGACAACGGGGGCGCGGTCCTCGCGACGCCATCGCTCGTGAGCGCCGACCTGCGCTCCGGCGCCTTGGTCCAGCCCTTCGACGTCACGCTGCCGACCGGCGCCCAGATGCACCTCGTCTACCGCCGCGACCGCGCCGGCGAGCCCGCCATCGCCACGTTTCGCGCGTGGATCCTGGCGGAGGCGGCGAAGGACGCCGAGGAATGGACCCGGAGCCGGTCCCGTCCGGACGGCAAGCGATCCCGACCGGTCCGCGGCCTGGGCTAGATTCGCTTGAAGCGCGTCCGGAAGGCGCGCGGCCCGGCGTCGCTCCGGGGGAACGCGCCTTCGTCGAGATAGCGCTCGTGGCAACGTTTCACCGCGACGGGGTCGAGCGTGACGCCGAGGCCGGGGCCCGTCGGCACCGGCGCCTTGCCATTCCTGGGAACCGGCGTTCCTTCGTTGCAGACGTCGTCGGCGTACCACCGGAACAGGGTCTGGCTCGGTTCGCGGATGTGCTCGATGGCGGCCGAGACCTGGAGGTAGGCGGCGCTCGCCACGCCGGTCTCGCCGCTGTGGAAACGGAAGCCGATGTCGAAGCGTTCGCAGGCGCGGATGAAATGGACGGTGCGCTGGATTCCGCCCAACTCGACCAGATTGGCGACCATGGTCTCGGGGCAGCGGAGCCGGACGGCCTTCTCGAGGTCCATCGCGTGGGTCGAGAAGCTGGCGCGCGTGTAGGGCCGGAGCTGCGCCATCTCCTCGTAGGTCTCGCACGGCTCCTCGTAGTAGTGGATGCGGTACTCGTCCATGCGCTGGATGACATGGCGCGCGGTCGGCACCGTCCAGGCGCCGTTGGCGTCGAGCCTGAGCGGGCGGTCCCCGATGGCCTCGCGGATCAGGCGCACCATGCGGACCTCCTCGTCGGTGTCGACGGCGCCGACCTTGCCCTCGAAGTTCGTCGCGCCGTGCTCGTCGATCATCCGCGCGCAGTAGGCGGCGACCTCCTCGGGCGACTGCTCGCCCCGCTCGACGGGGCCGGGCAGCCGGTATCCGAAGTATTCGGAGAGCTCGATTTCGGTCCGCACGGCGCCGCCCAGCAGGACATGGAGCGGCGCCTCCTCGATGCGGGCGCGGGCGTCCCACATCGCCATCTCGATGCCTCCGAAGGCGCGCGTCATGGCCTGGATGTCGCCCCAGGGCGTGTAACGGTAGCCGGGCAGGCAGCGCCGCTCGGCAATGCCGATCTCGCGCACGTCGAGCCCGATCGCGGCCTCGCCCATCCTCATGACGTCGGCGGCCCGGTCGCCGTCGGCGACTTCGCCGAGGCCCGTCGCGCCTTCGTCGGTGTCCACCTCGACGACGGTCTTAGTCAGCGACTTGATCGAGCCATGGCTGAAGACGTAGGGCGCCGTATAGGGAATGTTGACCGGCGTGGCGCGGACGGCGGTGATCTTCATGGGCGTCCCTCCAGGTCCGCGCCGTCCCGGCGCCGGCGGGAAGCGGGGTTCAGCGCGTCGGGTCGTCGCCGAGCTTCACGAGCTGCTTGCCGAAGTTCCGGCCTTCCATCAGGCCGGCGAAGGCCGCCGGCGCGTTCTCCAGGCCCTCGACGATGTCCTCCCGGTACTTGACGCGGCCCTCCCGCACCCAGCGCGTCAGCCGCGCGAGCCCCTCGCCGTAGCGGGCCCGCCAGTCGAACACGAGCAGGCCGCGCATGGTGGCGCGCTTGACCAGGAAATGACGCAGGTTGCGCGGGCCCATGGCCTGTTCGGTGTCGTTGTATTGCGCGATCTGGCCGCAGATCGCGACCCGCGCCCCCATCGCCATGTTCTCGAAGGCGGCGTCGCTGATCGGCCCGCCGACGTTGTCGAAGTAGCAATCGACGCCGTCGGGGCAGGCGTCGCGCAGCGCCGCCGACATGTCGGCGGCCGTGCGGCGGTTGATCGCCGCATCGAAGCCGAGATCCTCGACGACGAAGGCGCATTTCTCGTCCGACCCGGCGATCCCGACTACCCGGCAGCCGGCGATCTTGCCGATCTGGCCCACCACGCCGCCCACCGCGCCCGAGGCGGCGTTGACGACCAGCGTGTCGCCGGCTCGCGGCGCGAGGACTTCGAGGACGCCGAAATAGGCCGTGAGTCCCGGCATGCCGAGCACGCCCAGGGATGTCGAGATGGGCGCCTCGGCGGGGTCGAGCCCGCGCAGGTCGCGGGCCGCGGCGACGCCATGGGTCTGCCAGCCGATCCCGGCCGTGACGAAGTCGCCGACGGCAAAGCCGTCGGCCCTGGAGGCGACAATCTCGCCGGCGACCTCGCCGACCATGACCTCGCCGATCCTCTGCGGTTCGGCATAGGAGGGGCCGGGCCGCAGGCGTCCGCGCATGTAGGGATCGACCGTGAGGTAGATGGACCGCACCAGCGCCTCGCCGGGTCCGGGCTCGGGCGCGGGACTCTCGACCAGCTCGAAGTGCTCGGGTCCGGGCGCGCCGGCCGGATACGCCTTCAGGACAAGCGCGCGGTTGGTGTTGGCGGTCATGGCGGTCTCCCCGTGTCGGCCGCCTGTTTAGAGCGGTTCCGGTTGTTCTGGAACCGCCCCGGGGACGCGAACGCGGCCCCCGCCCTCGCGGCGGATCGCGGCGCTTCCCGACATGGGCCGTTTCAGGCCTTGCCCGTCACCTTGTCGAAGTGCCGGAGGAAGCCGACCAGCGCCTCGTCGCGGAGCCTGTTGAGGTCCTGGATCGAGCGGCCGCCCTGGAGACGCTCGCACCCCGCGACGAACTTCTCGACGAGCTCGCTGGTGATCGGCGGCGAGGGCAGCCGCGTCCAGGCGTCCGACACGCCGGGGTCGAAGTGTTCGAAGAAATGGCGCATGCCGCCCTTGCCTCCGGCGAGGTGGAAGAGCAGGCAGTAGCCCATGATGGCGAGACGCGGGCCGAAGCCGTGGACGATCGATTCGTCGATCTGCTCGGGCGTCGCCTCGCCGGCGTCGACCATGTGGACGATCTCGTTCCACATGGCCTGTTGCAGGCGGTCGGCGATGTGGCCCGGCGTCTCGCGGTCCATCCTGAGCGGGCGCTTGCCGGCGGCCCGGTAGAACGCGCAGGCCCAGTCGACGGCCGCGGGATCGGTCCGCCCGCCGCCGACGACCTCCACCAGCGGCATGAGATAGGGCGGGTTGAAGGGATGGCCCAGCACCATGCGCGAGGGGTTTCCGGCTCCGGCCTGGATGTCCGACACGAGCAGGCCCGAGGTCGAGGACGCGATCACCGCGTCGTTGGGCATGGCCGCGTCCATGGCGGCGTACATGTCCCGCTTGATGTCGAGGCGCTCGGGCCCGCTTTCCTGGACGAAGCCGGCGTCCGCCACCGCCCCGGCCAGATCCGTCGTGAACCGTATCCGGTCCGTCGAGGCGCCCTCGGCGAGCCCCATGGCCTCCAGGCTCGGCCATGCGGCCTCGACGACGCGGCGCATCGGGCCTTCGGCGTCGGGAGCGATATCCTGCACGACGACGTCGTAGCCGCGGGCCGCGAAGCCCGCGGCCCAGCCGGCGCCGATGACGCCGCCGCCGACGCAGGCGACCGTGCGGACATCCCGTGGCGCGGGACGGTTCATGGCGCGTGTCCCCGGGTTGGGGGCGGTCGGGTCCTGTTGGCGTCGTAGTCCGCCTCGCCGGGCCCGAGCGCGTTGGCCCGGTCGCGCAGGGCGAACTTCTGGATCTTGCCGGTCGCGGTCTTGGGCAGGGGGCCGTAGACGATCGTCCTGGGCGCCTTGAAGCGCGCCATGGCGTCGCGGCAGAAGGCGACGAGGTCGGCCGGGTCGGTGTCCTCCCGGCCGGGCTTGAGCGTGACGAAGGCGCAGGGCGTCTCGCCCCATGTCTCGTCGCGGCGCGCCACGACGGCGGCCTCCATCACGGCGGGATGCTTGAAGAGCGCGTTCTCGACCTCGATCGAGCCGATGTTCTCGCCGCCGGAGATGATGATGTCCTTGGACCGGTCCTTGACCTCGATGTAGCCGTCCGGGTGCATGACCCCGAGGTCGCCCGTGTGGAACCAGCCGCCGGCCAGGTCCTCGGCCGTCCGGCCGGGATTGGAGAGGTAGCCCTTCATCACCGTGTTGCCGCGCAGCACGATCTCGCCGATGGTCTCGCCGTCGGCCGGCGCGGGCTCCAGGGTCTCGGGATCGGCCACCGCGTGGCCCGCCACCATGGGATGGCGCACGCCCTGGCGCGCCATGACGTGGGCGCGCTCGTCCACCGACATGCCCGTCCAGCCGTCCTGGTATTCGGAAATCAGCGCCGGGCCGTAGGTCTCCGTCAGTCCGTAGAGGTGGACCACCTTGAAGCCCAGGGCCTCCATGCCGGCGATCACGGCGCTGGGCGGGGCGGCGCCCCCGGTCGCGACCGTGACCGTCCGCGGGACGCGCCGTTTGTGCTCGTCGGGCGCGTTGAGGATCATGTTGAGCACGATCGGCGCGCCCGCCATGTGGGTCACGCCGTGCTCCTCGATGAGCCGGAAGATATCCCTCGCGTCGACCTTGCGGAGCAGGACATGGGTTCCGGCGAACGCGGTGACGCCCCAGGCGTGGCACCAGCCGTTGCAGTGGAACAGGGGCAGGGTCCAGAGGTTCGCCGTGTCGTCCGAGAAGCCCAGCGACATGCCGTTGCCCAGGGCGTTCAGGAAGGCGCCGCGGTGGTGATAGACGACGCCCTTCGGGTCGCCGGTCGTGCCCGAGGTGTAGTTGAGCGAGATCGCGTTCCATTCGTCGGCGGGCGGGACCGGCTCGTCCGACGGGTCGCCGCTGGCCAGGAAGGCTTCGTAGGCGATGTCGCCGAAGCCCGTGTCGTTGTCGGTGTCGGGATCGTCGATCGCGATCGTGTGGACCGGTTCGCCGTGCTCGGCGACGGCGGCCTCGACCGTCGCGGCGAACTCGCGGTCGGCGATCAGCACGCGCGTGCCGGCGTGCCCCAGCATGAACGCGATCGAGGAGGCGTCGAGCCGGAAGTTGAGCGCGTTCAGCACGGCGCCCGCCATGGGCACGCCGAAATGGGCCTCCAGGATCGCGGGCCCGTTCTGGGCCATGACCGCGACGCTCTCGCCCCGCGCCACCCCGCGCTTGCGCAGGGCGCTCGCCAGGCGGCGGCAGCGCTCGTGCATCTCGCGATACGCGACCCTCCGGTCGCCGTAGATCCACGCGATCCTGTCGGGGTGGGTCGCGGCCGAGCGGACCAGGAAGTCGACCGGCGTCAGCGGTTCGTGGTTGGCGGGCGTCCGGTCGAGACCGGTCTCGAACCGGTTGGGGGCGGTGTCGGGTTCGGCCACGCGTCGCGTCCCTTCAGGCAACGGCGCCTTCGTCGCCAATCGCGGACCTCCTGTCAACGCCCGGCGGCCCGGCGCCGGGAGGGGCGGCCGGGGTGTCCGCGAGATGGAGCCGGACTTGCGCCCCGGCCCGGTCGCGCCCATCCTCGCGAAACGACGCCCAATCGCATGAGACGTTGAAGGCGCCCATGGTGCGAGACATTGAAGCACGGGACGGCCCGGACGCCGCCGCCGATACCCCGCCGGTCGCGAAGGACGAACCCGGCGAGGCGCTGGCCGACCGGACCGCGGACGATGTCTTCGGCGGCGAGGACAACGCCCGCGACACCGCGGGGCTGATCGCGCGCTTCGCGGCGTCCTGGGAACGGCGCAAGCACGAGAAGCCGCCCGCCGTCTGGCTGGCGGACGAGTTTAGACGGTATCCCGACATCTGGACCGGCGAAGAGGAGATCGTATCGACCGCGAACGAGATCGTCGCCAACGTGGAACGGGCCAACGCGGACAAGGCGTCCCTCCACGCCCATCTGGACGCGGGGAAGAGCAAGGCGAGCTGGCTCGCCGGGATGATCGAACGGGGCGCGGCGGCGCGGCGGCGTGCCCGGGCCGAGCCCGCGGCTCATGAATTGGGCCCTCGGGAGTATCCGTCTCCCCGGGATTCGAGGGTGAGGAGATATCGGTAGAGTTTCAGGACCAGTTGCTTTTCATTCTCTTCCAGCCACAGCCGGGCGGCGGGGGTCAGCATCATCGTTCGGCAGGGCCGGTCCGCGATCGTGGCGGTCTCGGCCGTATACTCGCCGAAGGCGGCTCGCGGCTCGACCGCGTCGCCCGGGCCGCACTGGAACAGCCGCTCGCCCGTGGAATCGTAGGCGGAGGCCTGGCCCTTTATCAGCAGTTGCAAACCCTTCCGCGCCTCGCCTGTCGAGACGAGGGCCTCGCCGGTGTCGTATTCGCGAAGCTCCAGCCAGTCCCGGAGCTCATCGACCAGGTCCTCGAAAAGGGCCTGCCTGTCGAGATGGCGCTCCATATCGCCGGCCACGCGCTCCAGCAGCGTGTCGCCCAGGCCCCTGTCTTCGTCCGGGTCCGACCGCCACGCCGCGAGGACGATGTCCTCGCAGCGCTCCAGGGCGCGGTCCGCGTCCGGCTCGAACAGCAGGTTGTCATGAACGGGACGGGGAAGGTTGCGCTCCAGTCCGTCCTCGAGTTTCTCCGGAACGGCGCTCAGAACCACCCGCGCTCCGACGGCGTGCGCGGCGTGCATGAACCTGCACAGGGCGTTGACGGCCGAGAAATCGAAACCGGAGACGCCGCCGAAATCCAGCAGGATGCAGGCCGGCCGCGGGGTGTTGTCCAGGAACTGCTTGAGGCGATCGAGCAGGGGGCCGACGCCGCCGAAGAAAATATAGCCGCGCAGCCGGCAAGCCTGTATCCGCTCTCCCTCCGCCCGCAGGAGGGCTCGATCGGGAATGGGACGGATCTTGTTGCTGCGACGCTCGCGGGCGGTGAAGCTGGCCTCGATCGAGTCCACGCGGCTGAGGCGGACGGCGAAGAAAACCATGGCGATCGCTATTCCGACGCCCACCCCCTCGAGAAAGCCCAAGGACACGGTGGTGACGGCGATCAGCAGGAGAATCGCGTATTCCGTCCAAGGCAACCGCCCGCGTCTATTCACGACCCATTCATACAGTAGACTGAAGCCGATGAAGAACAACGACCCGGCGATGAGCGGCATGGGGACAAATTTCAGGACCGAGTCGCCCAAAGGAACGACGGAGACTATCACCAGAGCGGTCACGGCGCCGGTCAGCCGTGTTCTCGCCCCGAACCTGTCGCTCAATATCGAGGATGGAATGATCACGCCACTTGGGCCGCCGCCCAGGCCGGCGATCACACCGGCCCCACCCGCCGCCCTGAATTCCCTGTTCCACTCCAACTCCACGTTCGTAGCCAGTTCAAGGGCGCTCAAATACACAGCCACGGCGATCAGGGTCACCACGATCAGGACCAGTATGTTGGGAATCTGCGCGGTTACCGCGGCCCAATCCACATGCGCCAGATCGCCGGGTTGAAAGGGAGGCCAAAGGCCTCCTTCCGCCGTGCCGGCGAATAGCAGGCCCGCCGCCCTAGCCTCGTCTCCAGAGACGCCGAGGAAGGCAAAGACCAGATGATAGAGCATGGCGATGAGCAGGAAACTCGCCGGCAGAATGAAATGTCTATTCCAACGTTTCGTGGCAAGGAACAGGCCGAGACCGTAGGCCACGCCCGGACCCCATCTCCACAGCAAGTCGGGCTCCAGGAGCGAGGGAAGCGTTCGCCAGTCCCGCGCGATCCCCATCAGTGACAGGGCGTCCATGCACAGGACCGCCCCCGCCCCGGCGATGAACCCGCCCGCCACGGAATAGGGGATGAACCGGATCAGGTTGGCGAGCCGGAAATGTCCGACCGCCAGAAAGCAAACGCCCGTCGCCACCGAACCGACGATCACGACCGTGACCGCGGTCATGAAACGCTCGAGCGCATCGCCTTCCACGCCGATCGTGGAGCCGATCTCGACCAACACCACCCCGGAAGGCGCCGCTATCATCGCGACCGCGCCACGGTAACCGCTGGTGAGGGCGATCCACAGACAGACGACGAAACCGCCGAACACCACCATGATCGTGCCTTGGGAGAGAAATGGCGCCGATGGGCCTGAAAAAATGAGGGCGCCCATGGAAATCAGGTATGCCAAGCCGGTCGCGCCCATGACCAGGCCGACCGACAGCGCCGGGAACATTTTCGCCGAGAGCATGTCGGCTCGGAGTTCGGATATCAGGTTCATGACCAACGACCTCGTCGACCGG
Source organism: uncultured Alphaproteobacteria bacterium (assembly GCA_958295695.1). Taxonomy (GTDB): domain Bacteria; phylum Pseudomonadota; class Alphaproteobacteria; order SP197; family SP197; genus SP197. Next base: position 1,812,889 of record OY282363.1, read on the forward strand.
ACCCGCGAATGCGCGGAAACGAGTTGGATCGCGATCCGTCGCCGGTTACGGCCGTCCCACGGGGGCATGGGCGCCGACTCGTTCAGCGTCGTCTTTCCGTTCCTCCCGCGGTGACCGCGCGGCCGCGGCGGCGGCGGGAATCGCGGCGGCGCCGGGACGGGTTGGATGGCCTGCCTCCGCGGATCGCTCCCAACCCCGCAGCGTCAATGTACACGCCGACCGCCGCGGATCAACGGAGGGGGCGTAACCCGACTTCGCGATCGAATCCGTGCAGCGCCCATCTTTCGACCGGTGACCGTATGCCTGTTCGCCGCGGAAGCGGCCTCCTGACATGTCGATACAGAACGATTGTCGCGTTCTCGGCGACAAAGGGTAAGGAACGTCCGAGGTCGGGCCGTTCGGGCCGCCGTCGTCGCGGCCGGCATGTTGCCGTTCGTGACGGCCATCGGTCCGATGCGGCGCCGCTCGACCGGGTCGACCGGACGGTCTGACGCGGCCCTTGGCGTTTGCCGCCCGTTGCCCTGTAATGGCGGGGGAAGGGAGGGGCGCTCATGGCGCGATGCGACGGCAAGGTCGCGCTCGTCACTGGAGGCGGCTCCGGCATCGGGGCGGCTTCCGCGCGGTTGCTGGCGGCCGAGGGCGCGAAGGTCATGCTGGCCGACATCGAGGCCGACGCGGCGGCCGGGATCGCCCGGGAGATCGGCGACGCGGCGGCGGCGGTCGCGCTCGACGTGACGAGCGGGGAGTCCTGGGACGCGGCGGCGGGGGCGACGGTCGAGGCGTTCGGCGGCTGGAACGTGCTGGTGAACTGCGCGGGCGTCCTGCGCCGCGGCACGGTCGAGAGCGCGTCGGTCGCCCAGTGGCGCGAGGTGATCGACGTCAACCTCACCGGCGTCTGGCGCGGCTGCCGGCTCGCGGTCGCCCACATGAAGGACCGCGGCGGCGGTTCGATCGTCAATCTCTCGTCGGTCTCCGGCATCGTGGGCGACGCGGATCTCTGCGCCTACGACGCCAGCAAGGGCGGCGTCCGGCTGCTCACCAAGTCGGTCGCGCTGTGGTGCGCCGAGAACGGTCGCGCCATCCGCTGCAACTCCGTCCATCCCGGCGTCATCGAGACGCCGATGGTCCACGCCTACATTGCCGAGAGCGACGACCCCGCCGCCGAGCGCGTGCTGTGGGACAGCTTCATGCCGGTCGATTTCCGGGGCCGGGCCGAGGACGTGGGCCTGATGATCGTCTATCTGGCGAGCGACGAGTCGCGCCTCGTGACCGGCGCCGAGCTGGCGATCGACGGCGGGACGACGGCCGGATGACGGGACGGCTGCGACACAAGGCGGCGCTCGTCACCGGCGGCGCGTCGGGCCTCGGGCGCCAGAGCGCCATCCGGATGGTCGAGCAGGGCGCGCTGGTCTGCGTCACCGATATCGACGGGGAGCGCGGCGAACAGACGGCCGCCATGCTGGGCGGACGCGGCTTCTTCCTTCGCCACGACGTCTCCAGCGAAGCCGACTGGGACCGCGCGGTCCGGACCGCGGTCGACCGTTTCGGCAAGCTCCAGGTCCTCGTCAACTGCGCGGGCGTCGGGCTCGCGAACGACAACATCGCCGACTGCGACGACGCGGTGTGGGACGGGATCATGGACGCCAACCTGCACGGCGCGTTCCTGGGATGCCGCGCGGCGATCGCGCCGATGCGCGGGGCCGGGGGCGGCTCGATCGTCAACCTCGCCTCGGTCCTGGCCCTGCGCGGAGCGTCCGACGCCCTGGCCTATTGCGCCAGCAAGGGGGCCGTGCGGCTGCTGACGAAATCGGTCGCGCTGCATTGCGCGCGGGAGGGGACGAACATCCGCTGCAACGCGATCTGTCCGGGCTACATGGACACGAACATGGTGCGCGCCTTCATCGACGGGACCGGCGAGGAGGAGCGCCGCAGGCTCACGGCCCTCCATCCGCTGGGCCGGATGGGCGACGCCGACGACGTCGCCCACATGGTCGTCTACCTGGCGAGCGACGAGTCGACCTTCGTGACCGGCGCCGAAATGGTCGTGGACGGCGGCTACACGGCGTGATGGACGACCGCTCGACCGGGGTCGCGCGGGCGGCCTGGGCCGCCGTCGAGCCCGAGGCGCGGGCCATGTTCCGGCGGATCTGGGAGACGCCGGAACTCGGCATGATGGAATACGAGGCCGAGGCGGCGCTCTCGGCCTGGCTGTCCGATCACGGCTTCGCCGTCACGCGGGGCGTCTGCGGCCTGCCCACGGCCTTCAAGGCGGTCCGGTCGAGCGGCGAAGCGGGACCCGTGCTGGGCTTCATGGCCGAATACGACGCGCTGCCGGGCCAGGGCAACCGGCTCGAGCCTCTCAGGGCGCCCGACGGCAAGCGCGCCGGCCACGCCTGCGGCCACAACATCATCGCCGGCGCCGCCGCCGGCGGCGCCATCGCGGCCCGCCACACCATGGAGGAGCTGGGCCTGGAAGGGACGATCGTCTGCCTCGGCGCCCCGGCGGAGGAGATCCTCTGGGGCAAGATCGCGCTGCTGCGGGCCGGCGCCTTCGACGGCATCGACGTGCTGTTCGCGAACCACGCCGACTACCAGACCGGCGCGGTCTCGCGGCCTTGCCTCTCCTGCATTTCCACGGAGTTCGTGTTCTCCGGCGTGTCCGGCCATGGCGGCTCGCGCCGGTCCCGGAACGCGCTCGATGCGGCGGAGCTCTTCGTCCAGTCGATGGAGCGTCTGCGCGCCCACCAGTTCAACGACGCGGTCATCGGTCACGTCCTGCGTTTCGCGGGCTACATGCCGTCGATCACGCCCGACGAGACCCGCCTGTGGCTGACCGTGCGGCACGAGTGCTTCGAGCGCGCCGAAGAGGTCTACAACGGAATCCTGCCCATCGCCCACGACGCGGCGAAGTACACGGCGACGAGCGTCAAGGAGATGCTGATCTCGGCCTCGCGCGGCTATCTCCCGAACCACGCCGTCAATCGGGTCCTTTTCCGCAACATGGAAGCGGTCGGTCCTCCCGCCTGGGACGACGCGGACGAGACCTTCATGCGGCGGCTCGCCGAAAGCCGCGGCCCGGGGCGCGACTTCGCGTGGGACCGGGGCCTCGGCTTCCACACCGAAGGCTGCGACCCCTTTGGCCAGGATGACGGCGAAGCGAGCTGGCGCATCCCGCTCGCGCGCGTCAACTGGTCGAATCCGCTGGGCGTGCTCTTCCACAACTGGGCGCTGACCGCCGCGTCGGGACACGAAAGCCAGTTCAAGGGCGGATGTTTCGCCGGGGAGTCCATGGCGCTCGCGGCGGTCGACCTGCTCGGCGATCCGTCCCGGATCGCGGCGGCCAAGGACGAGCTGGCGGATCGCGTCGGCGGACGCGCGCTCTCGCCGCCCCGTTGCGGCGGGTTCGACGCGATGACCCGGAATCCGGAGAGCTTCTGGGACGGCGTCTGGCTGAGCGACGACAGGCTGGGTCCGTGACCCGGCTCGCGACCGACGCCGAACCGATTCCGGTCACCGTGCTGACCGGTTTTCTGGGAAGCGGCAAGACGACGCTGCTGCGCCATCTTCTCGGCCATCCCGGCATGGGCGAGACCGCCGTGATCGTGAACGAGTTCGGCGAGATCGGGCTCGACCACGCGCTCATCGAGACTTCGGACGAGGACACGCTCCTGCTCGACAACGGCTGCCTGTGCTGCGGGCTGAGGGGCGACCTCGTGGACACCCTGATGTCGCTCCTCGAGCGGCGCGAGCGGGGCGAGACGCCGGCATTCGGGCGAGTCGCGATCGAGACCACCGGGCTGGCCGATCCGGTCCCCGTGCTCCAGACCTTCCGTACCGACCCGCTGCGCCTGTCCCGGTTCGAGTTCGAGGGCCTCGTGACCTGCTGGGATGCGGTCAACGGCGCACGGTCGGCCGCGAACCACCGTGAGGCGGCGCGTCAGGTCGCGCTGGCCGACACGGCGATCGTCACGAAGACCGATCTCGGCGACGGCGCCGCGGCGCGCGCCGAGGTCGCGCGGCTCAACGCCCGCGCCGTTTTGAGGGAAGCGGTTCACGGCGCGGTCGACCCCGCCGACGTTCTGAACGGCGCCGCGCGCCTTGCGGCGCCGGAGACCGATGGCGGCGAGCCGCATCGTCACGGCCGCCGTCGCCACGACCGGATCGTGTCGGTCTCGGCGTTCGGAAACAGGGCGCTGGACTGGGACCGTGTCCGACGCGCCGTCGCCGGCCTCGTCGAATCCCACGGCGACCGTCTCCTGCGTCTCAAGGGCCTGTTGAAGGTCGAGGGCCGGGAAGGGCCCGTCGGCGTCGACGGCGTCCAGCACCTGTTCCACCGGCCGCGGCCTCTGGAGGCGTGGCCGCCCGGACTCGACCGGCCGTTCCTGGTCGGCGTCGCCGAGGGCGCGGCCCGCGAGGAGTTGCGTGGCTGGCTTCTCGCGATCCTGTCGCCCGGCGACGGCGTTTAGGGCGGGCGGAGCCCGTTCGGATCGCGCCGGCCGAACCCGCCGCATCGCGCGGGGCGTCATCGACCGCCGCGAGGTGACGCTGGCGTTCACGGGCCACGGCGAGGACGAACGCGCGGCCTGCCCCGCCCGTTTCGACCGCGCCTACCAAAGGGGCGGGGGATAGCTAAAAGCGTTGACGATGGGTTTGTGCGCAGTCAGGAGCGTCGAAGCGTCCGGTTGGTTGCTTCGGCAAGCAACCGGTCCCGCACCATCTCGATTTGGGCGATGACCGGGGCGATATCTTCATAGCACCGCCAAGCTGGTATGCGCAGGACGGTCCAGCCGAGACGGTCAAGCAGGCGATCTCGGGTGACGTCTTGTCGCCGTTGCCGTCTCCGGACGTCGAGGTGCTGGTCGCCGTCTACCTCGATGTTCAGTTTGATCCCTCGGTCCATCAGCGCGAAGTCCAGCTCGTATCCCTGCACGTTGAGCTTGGCATAGGGAGCAAGGCCCCCGAGCTGCATCGCGTTGAGCAGCAGTCGCTCCGATCCGCTGGCGAGATGGTAGTTGGCATGAGGCGGTGCGTCGTCCTCGTTCTGGTCAACCTCGTCGCACAGATAGGCGCGCAGAGAGGCTAGGGTCGAGCTTCCCAATGCGCCGACGGACGGGTGGCCGAACACGATCAACGCCCGGCGGGCGCGGCTGACCGCGACGTTCAGGAGGTTTTTTCCCTTTCCACCCAGCGAACGCCGCTCTTCGACATTTCGGGAGACAGAACGGCGGAAATGATGATCGCGTCGCGTTCGTCTCCTTGGAGGCGGTGCGCGGTTCCGCATACGAAGTCGGCTTCATCCAGAACAGGCTTGCCGAACCGCCTTTCTGCCAGAGATCCGACGAGTTGCGCTTGTGCGGCGAACGGAGTAACGACGCCGACGCTCAAGCCGGATTTCAGCAGGACGCCAAGCTGTTCCACCGCCCGCTCTGCTTCGGCGCGGTTGCGCCAGCTTCTTCCGGAGCGAGGTCGTTCCGCCGCGCCTTCGACGTCCCACCACCCGATCGCGCGTTCTTTCTCGTTGACATTCGTCAGCACCGTCAGTTCGTCGTTGTAGAATGTTCGATTGAACCAGCGGGCGATGTGCGGATGGCAGCGGTAATGCTCGTTGAGGAGGATCGGGATGTCGGGCCTCGCTGCGAACTCGCACGCCAGATAGGCCGAACCGGCCTTGTGATGGATGCCTTGCCGGCGCAGGTCTCCGTCGTCGAACCCGGCCTCCTCGGCGATCCTTTGCAAGAGCCGGTCGCCGAGGGGAACGATCGGCTGCAGCTGGCAGGGGTCTCCCACCACCGCCAGACGCTTGGCGCGGTAGGCCAGCGGCAGCACGGCCGCCAGAGTGCACTGGCTGGCCTCATCGACGATCACGAGATCGAACAGCCCAGCCTCAAGGGGGAAGTTCCCGTTCGCCGACAACGCCGTGCACGCCCAGCCGCGCAAGTCATGAAGAACGCTGCCGACGAGGTTCGGAAACGCTTTACCGGCGGGGGCTCCACCGAAAACGCCCAGTCGGCCTTCGCCGGCGCGAATGCGCGCCGCCGTGTCCGTCCGGATCGCCCCGAGGCTGGCTTCCGTCCATTTCCGGTCTTCCTCCGGGATGCTGACCGTGGGATCGCCCACATCCCCCTCAAGTTGTCGATACTCATTTCGTCCGGTTTCCAATTCGCGGATCAGCGCTGATTGGCGCCAGTCGAGCTGGGCCCAGGCTGCGATCCGTTTCAGGGAAACGGTCTCGACGCAGCCGAGCCGCCGGCGCAAGCGCCGCGCCCGGAAACGCGGGAAGAACCACGTTCGAGACAATCGGTCGGCTCGCCGCTCGATCCGGTCGGAATCGGGGAGAAGGGCGGGAGAGTTCGCGTCAGGCCAGAGCTCTCGCGCGGCCGTTTTCAGCTTCTCCCTGATTGGCTCCAGATTCTCCGCGAGCAACAACAACTTGTCTTCCAACTTGTCTAGCGACGTCAGCTTCTTCATTAACCGTTCGCGTTCGTCGGTAATTCGTGTCATTTTGGCACGCTCTTGAGCCTGATTACCGACATGCTTTTTCGCCTGATTCAAAGCAACAATGATGCGTCCCGGAACTTGCTCTCGGGCGTCACGATTTCCTGTCCGTATCAGCAGTCCGGCGCATATGTTTTGTCGCGCTCGCTCGGTAGCGACGTCGACCGCGGCATTGTTTGTCGAAGTCACGAGGACTTTGTCGCCGTCCAGCCATGCGTTTGTCACTGCGTTCACAACGAGTTGCGTCTTCCCGGTGCCAGGCGGGCCGGTCACAATCGTCAGCGGTTTCCTACGAAGGTGTTCGAGCGTTTCCTCCTGTGACTGGCTGCACGGAAGTGGCGCGGCGAGCGGGCCGGACGGAGAGCGTTTGTTTTGCTTCGGAGCGAATCCGCTGGAAACGAGATGAACCGCCGCCGTATCCACCCAATCCTTTCTGGTCTGGAGTTGTCTCAGTTCTGCAAGAAGGCTGGCGCTGAACACGGATTTCTCGGCTAAGACCGATATGGCGGCGTTATAAACGCCTTCCCCGCAGCGAACACGAGGTTCGAGCGCCCTCGCGTCGAATGGCGAGAGCACGGGCAACCCGAGTAGTCCGGCGGTTGCCCCGGCAAGATCTGCGAACGCTTTGGCATCGTCGAACGAGGGACCGTTGCCGAGAAGATCGCCGATTTCTTCGGCGGTCGAGGGATCGAAGATGCCGCCGGCTGTGATAGCCAGGTTGAACTCGGGATCACCGGTCGCATGGAGTCGCCACACCTTGGCGGGAGATTGCTCCGGTTCGGTCTGGACAACAAAGAGAGGAGCAACCTTGATCTTGCGGTCATGGTCTTTCATGACGACGGTTGGCCAGCCGTAGAGGATTGATCGCCTGTCCCGTGATGGAGCGAGAGCGTTCAACCTTCCGGCGAGCTCGCCGGATACGGGTATCGAGTCGCTGTGTCCGACCACCAGTTTCTCTTCTCCGGTATGGGAGAACCAAAGGGTGTTCTCCTCTTTGTGGAGAACCAGAGATTGGGTCGCCTCCGCTTCGATGCACCGTCGCACGTATTCGCACAATTGCCGCCATGGATCCCGCGGCGCCGGCGTCGTTTGGTCCGAAGAGTTCCGATCCGCGGCGCAGGCATCGCATATGACGTCTTTCGTCGATGGCGACCAGTGCGCCCGCGTTCCCGCGTCCAGCCCCGCTCCGCACGACCGGCAACGGCCGGCGTACCGCAGAGAGATGACCTGCATGTCTCTGGAGAGTTCCACGGCTTCCCTTTGCAACGCACAACAGGTCCGCGTTGGCGGCTACACGATACGTCCCAGCCGGACGGCCGTCTTGCCCTTCGCCGGCTCGCGCGCGGGCATGACCATGACGCAGTCGGGGTAGGGGGTGCGGATATCCTTGCCGCCGTCGGCGCCGATCAACGCGCCTTCCCTCGGCACGACCTCGAAACCCTCGAAGGCGCGGGCGAAGGCGAAGTCGTCGGTCTCGACGGTGACGGGACCGGACACCTCGATGAAGAGCTGCTCCCCGTCGTCGGTCTCGCCCAGGTGCTCGGCGAGAAAGGCGGGGTCGACGGCGTCGTGGCAACGCAGGAAGCGCAGGCTCGTTTCGATCGCGACCCGCGCCGCCGCTTCGTGGAAGTGGTAGCCGCACTCGACGAGGCAGGACGCCCGCCCGGTCGAGGGATCGTCGAACCGGACGTAGTCTCGGAGCCGTTTGCCCGCGGCGTGGCCGGCGTCGATCACCACGTGACGGGGCGCGCCGAGCGCCGCGGCGAGGGCGCGGCCCTCGGCCCGGACGCCGGCGAGCAGCATGGGCGCCTGCGGCAGGTCGACCGAGTGGATGTCGAGCAGGCGGTCCACCGTGTCGATGACGGGCCTGATCTCCCGGGCGCGCGCGAGCTCGACGCTCTCGCGCCCGACGTCGAGCGTCTCCTCGTCCCACAGCCGGTTGAAGTCCTCCTCGACGAAGCGGGAGAGATAGGGATGGCTGGCGTCGAAGGTCTCGTAGGCCGCGACGTTGGCGAAGCCGAGCGTGAGCTTCCCGCGCGTCGGCCGCACGTCACGCTCGAAGAGGAAGCGCAGGGCGTGCGCGCCGCAGACTTCGTTGCCATGGGTCAGGGCGTTGATCATGAGGTGCGCGCCGGGCTCTCCGCTGTCGAAGGTCGTGACGTAGTCGACGCCCGTGTTGCCCGCCCTGTAGGGCGCGATGTCGCAGGGCGTCAGGTGGACGCCATGGGGCGCCGCGGCGCTTTCGGTCATGGGGGGCTCCGGCGGCGGGTCAGGTCTGGAACTGCTCCATCAGGATGCGTTCCTCGAGGTCGTGCTCGGCGTCGAACAGCAGGCGCGCCGCGCGGGTCTCGTCGGTTTCGACCGCGACACGGACCGCGTCGCGCACCTCGGTGGAGTCGGCCGACGCGCTCACCGGACGCTTCCCGTGCTCCAGGACCTCGAAGCCGACCCTGGTGCGCTCGGGCAGGATGGCGCCGCGCCAGCGGCGCGGCCGGAAGGCGCTGATCGGCGTCAATGCGAGGCTGCGCGAGCCGATCGGAAGGATGGGGCCGTGGGCCGAGAGGTTGTAGGCCGTGCTGCCGGCGGCGGTGGACACCAGCACGCCGTCGCACATCAGCTCCTTCATGCGCACGACGCCGTCGACCGTGACGCGGATCTTCGCGGTCTGCCGTGTCTCGCGAAAGAGCGCGACCTCGTTGATCGCCAGGGCCTCCCCGACCGCGCCGTGGATGTCGGTCGTGGTCACGCGCAGCGGGTTGAGCGCGGTCGTCTCGGCCGCCTCGATGCGCTCGACGAGGCCGTCCTCCTCGTAGGCGTTCATCAGGAACCCTACCGAGCCCCGGTTCATGCCGTAGACCGCGACCTCCTCGCCCAGGCGCCGGCGCAACGTCTCCAGCATGAATCCGTCGCCGCCCAGAGCCACGATCACGTCGGCTCCGGCCGTGTCCCGGACGCCGTAACGCTCCTCCAGCCGCGCCTTGGCGCGACGGGCCTTCCGGGCGTCGGACGCCACGAACGCGATCTTCGGTCTGGCCACGCGGGTCTCCGCTCGAAAGGGCCGCGCGACATGTATAATGGCGAACGGCCGGGCGGGGAACGACCGTTCGCCATTGCCCGCCGCCCGCCCGCGGGCGCGGGTCCCCTCCCGCCGTTGTCCGGAGCCGCGTCCGATGCCCCGCTTCGCCGCCAACCTCTCCACCCTGTTCGGCGAGTCGCCCTTCCTGGACCGCTTCGCCGCCGCGAAGGACGCCGGGTTCGCGGCCGTCGAGGTGCAGGACGCCTACGACACGCCCGCCGGGGAGGTGAGGGCGGCGCTGGACGACGCGGGCCTGGAGCTGGTGCTGGCCAACGCGCCCTCCGGCGGCGCGGCCGCGGGCCACGGCGGTCTCGCCGCGCTGCCGGGCCGCGAGCGGGAGTTCGCCGAGACCGTGGACACCGCGCTCGCCTGGGCGGCGGTCGCCGGCTGCCCCAGGCTCCACGTCATGTCGGGCGTCCTTCCCGCCGGCGCCGGCGTCGGCGACTGCGAGGAGGTCATGGTCTCCAACCTGAGGACGGCCGCGAAGCGGGCCGCGGCCCAGGGCGCGACGCTTCTGGTCGAACCCATCAACACGCGCGACGCGCCGGGCTACATCGTGAGCCGCCAGCGCCAGGCGCGGCGCATCGTCGAGGCCGTCGGCGCGGACAACGTGCGCGTCCAGTTCGATTTCTACCACTGCCAGGTCATGGAGGGCGATCTCGCGCGCCGCTTCGCCGAGCAACTCCCGTTGATCGGCCACGTCCAGATTTCCGACAACCCCGGCCGCCACGAGCCCGGCTCCGGCGAGATCGCTTGGCCCTACCTCTTCGAGCTGATCGACCGGAGCGGCTACGACGGCTGGGTCGGCGCGGAATACACTCCAAAGGGAGAAACGGCCGCCGGCCTGGGGTGGCTCGCGGCGGCGAGGGGTTGGCGTGGCCCCGTTATCCGCGATGGGGTTTCCTTGGCCACGACCTACCCGGACCGCAACAGGCGCACCGCCGCGTCGCGTTCGAAGAGATAGAGCAGGATTCGCAGCGCCTTGCCGCGCTCGCCGGCGAGCGCGGGGTCGCGGGAGAGGATGAGACGCGCGTCGTCGCGCGCGGCGGCGAGCAGGTCGGGCCGTTCGACGACGTCGGCGACGCGGAACTGGGGCAACCCGCTCTGCCGGGCGCCCAGGAGCTCGCCCGCGCCGCGCAGCTTCAGATCTTCCTCGGCGATGACGAACCCGTCCTCGCTCCGGCGCAGAATGTCGATGCGCGACCGCGCGGTCTCGCCCAGCGGCCGGGCGTAGAGCAGCAGGCAACTGGACGGCCGGTCGCCGCGTCCGACGCGGCCGCGAAGCTGGTGGAGCTGCGCGAGGCCGAAGCGTTCGGCGTGCTCGACCACCACGATCGTCGCGTCCGGCACGTCGACGCCCACCTCGATCACCGTGGTGGCGACCAGGATATCGAGCCCGCCCGTGACGAAACGCTCCATGACATCATCGCGGTCCGGCCCCTTCATGCGTCCGTGGATCAGCCCGACGCGGTCGCCGAAGACGAGCGAGAGCGCCTTGTGCCGTTCCTCTGCGGCGGCGAGGTCGCTGTCCTCGCTGTCCTCGACCAGTGGGCAGATCCAGTAGACCCGGTCGCCCTTGGCGGTGGCCCGCCCGACGGCCCGCGCCACCTCGTCCAGACGGTCGAGCGGCATGGCCCGCGTCGCCACCGGTTTCCGGCCCGCGGGCTTTTCGGTGAGCTGCGAGACATCGAGGTCGCCGAAGGCGGTCATTTGCAGCGTGCGGGGAATCGGCGTCGCCGTCATGACCAGGACATGGACGCCCCGGCCCTTGGCGGTCAGGGCGAGGCGCTGGTGGACGCCGAAGCGGTGCTGTTCGTCGATCGCCACGAACGCCAGGTCGCGGAACGCCACATCCTCCTGGATCAGCGCATGGGTGCCGACGACGAGCCGCGCGGCGCCTCCGGCGAGGGCGTCGAGTTTCGCCTCGCGCGCCTTCCCCTTGTCCCGTCCCGTCAACAGCGCGATTTCGACGCCGGCCTCGGCGGCCGCCCGGTTCAGCGTCGCGTGGTGTTGACGCGCCAGGAGTTCGGTGGGCGCGAGCAGGGCGGCCTGCCTGCCCGCCTCGACGGCGTTGAGCATGGCCATGAGCGCCACCAGGGTCTTGCCGCTGCCGACATCGCCCTGCAGGAGCCGCAGCATCCGGTCTTCGCCGGCCATGTCGCCGAGAATCTCGCCGATGGCGGTTCGCTGCGAGGGTGTCAGGGAGAACGGCAGGGACCTCTCGACGGCCCGGCGCAAGGCCCCGCCGCCCGCCACCGCGCGGCCTTTGGTCCTCTTCTGGGAAGCGCGGACGAGGGCCAGGGCGAGCTGGTTGGCGAGCAGTTCGTCGAAGGCGAGGCGCTCGCGGGGCGGGGCGTCCCGCTCCAGATCCCGCCGGTTCTCCGGGGAATGGACCGCCTTGACCGCGTCGCGCCAGGCCGGCCAGCCCCGCTGGGCCAGATGGGCCGGGTCGAGCCATTCGGGCAGCGGCCCGAGCCGTTCGAGCGCGCCGGCGACGGCCTTGCGCAAGACCTTGGGCGTCAGGCCGTCCGTCAAGGGATAGACGGGCTCGATCCGCGGCAGGCTGTCCCGGTCGGCCGGCGCGACCACGTGGTCGGGATGAACCATTTGCAGGTCGTCGCCGTAACGCTCGAGCCTGCCGCTGACGACACGGGTTTCGCCCGCGGGAAGCAGGCGCGCCAGATAGTCCTCGTTGGCATGGAAGTAGACCAGGGTCAGGAGGGCGCCGCGGTCGTGGCATGCGATCCGGTAGGGCTGGCGCTTGTTGTGCGGTTTGCGGTGTTCGTCGATCGCGACCGTCGCGGTCACGACGCCGCCCGGCGCGGCGCTCGCCAGGTCGGGCGCCATGGTGCGGTCGATGACTCCCGTGGGCAGATGCCAGAGGAGGTCGACGATCCGCGGACCCGCGACCTTGTCGACGAGCTTGGCGAGGCGGGGGCCGATACCGTCGATCCCGGTGACGGGCGCGAACAGGGGGAAGAGGATCTCCGGCCTCATGGCCTCCAGCATAAGGCCGCCGCGGGCGGGTGACATCCCGCGGGGGGCGCGTTACACGGAGCGCCTTCCACAAGCGTCCCGCACCCTCATGCCGTTCACGCGCGAGCAGATCGTCAAGCGCCTTCGCTACCGTTCCTGGCACCGCGGCACACGGGAACTCGACCTGCTCGTGGGCCGCTTCGCGGACGAGACCCTGGAGTCGATGGACGACGGGCAGCTTCTCCGGTTCGAACGGCTTCTCGACCGGCCGGACCCGGACATCCACGACTGGATCCTCGGCCGGAGACATCCTCCATCGGTGCAACGAAGCGATGTTCTCGATCTGTTGATCGAGTTCAACAAAGATGAATAACTTTATGAAAAACATACAGGAAAGTCTCGTCAGAACCGGGCGCAACGTCATCTGCGGCGCTCCGGAAGGCGTCGACGCCATGGTGCTCGCCACGCTCGCCCGCGAGCTCGGCGGACGCGACGCTCTCGTGGTGTTGCGGGACGCCGAGCGCGCCCGGCGCCTGTCGGACGCCCTGGGTTTCTTCGCGCCCGACGCGGCGGTCGTCTCGTTCCCCGGCTGGGATTGCCTGCCCTACGACCGCGTGTCGCCTCATCCCACCGTGGCGGGCCAGCGGCTGGCCGTCATGGGCGACCTCTGCGAACGCGCGGCGCGCGGCGGCGCGATGGTTCTGACCACCGCGGGCGCCTTGATCCAGCGCGTTCCGCCGCCCGATGTCCTGGCGCCGCTGCGGCGCCGCCTGGCGGAGGGCGACGAGGTCGACACCCATGCGCTACTGCGCGACCTCACGGCGATGGGCTACCACCGGGTCGGCACGGTGATGGAGCCGGGCGACCTGGCGCTGCGCGGCGACATCGTGGATGTCTTTCCGCCCGGCGCCGGAGAGCCCGCGCGAATCGAGTTCTTCGGCGACGAGATCGAACGGATCCGCGCCTTCGATCCCTTGAGTCAGCGGTCGTCCGGGAGACGCGAAAGCGTCGTCCTCGATCCGGCCAGCGAGGCCCTGCTCGACGAGGCCTCGATCGAACGGTTCCGCAACGGCTGGCGCGAGCTGTTCGGCGTCTCCGCGCGGGAGGACCCGGTCTACGAGGCCGTGGCGTCGGGCGCGCGCCATCCGGGCATGGAACACTGGCTCGGACTGTTCCATGACCGGCTCGAGCCTTTCGCGAGCTATCTCGAAGACCCCGTCGTCGTGTTCGACCATCGCATCGTCGAGGCCCGCGACGCCCGGCTCGAAACCGTCCGCGATCACTACGCCCACCGGCGGGACGAGGGCGACGGGGGCCTTTCCGACGGCGCGCCGCCCTACCGCGCCGTGGAGCCCGGGCGCCTCTACATGACCGTACCCGCCTGGGACGACATGTTGGCCGGCAAGACCGTCGTCGAGCTTTCGCCGTTTTCGGAGCCGCCGTCCGGCGACGTTCGGGTGCTGGAGGCCGGAGGCCGGCAGGGTCACGCGTTCAACGCCGAACGACGGCGGAGCGACATCAACCTGTTCGACGCCGTCGCGGATCACCTGGCCGGTCATCGCGCCGGGAACCGTCGCGTGATCGTCGCCGGTCTGTCCGTCGGCAGCCGCAACCGCTTGGTTCGCCTGCTGAACGAACATGGCGTCGACCGCATCGAACCGGTCGTCAACGGCGAAGGGCCGCGGGGACTCGCCGCCGATACGGTCGCCGCGGCGGTTCTGGGGCTGGAGCGCGGGTTCGTCACCGACGATCTGGCGCTCGTCACCGAGCAGGACATCCTGGGCGACCGTATCGCACGGTCGACGCGCCGCCGCGCGCGGCGCGACACCGAACGTTTCCTGGAGGAGGCGTCCCAGCTCTCCGAAGGCGACATCGTCGTTCACGTGGAGCACGGCATCGGACGCTTCGACGGCCTGCAGACCCTCACGCTGGGCGATGCGCCCCACGACTGCCTGAGACTGGTCTACGACGGCGACGACAGGCTCTTCGTTCCGGTCGAGAACGTCGAGGTGCTGTCGCGCTACGGCTCCCACGACGCGGTCGTGCAGCTCGACAGGCTGGGCAGCGCGAGCTGGCAGTCGCGCAGGGCCCGGCTCAAGGAGCGCATCGCCGAGATGGCGGGCGAGCTGCTCAAGGTCGCGGCCGAACGCAGAACCCGGCCCGGCCCGCGGATACGGGTGGCGGAGGGCCTCTACCAGGAGTTCTGCGCCCGGTTCCCGTTCCAGGAAACCGACGACCAGGAGAAGGCCATCGGAGACGTGCTGGACGATCTTGGGTCGGGCCGCGCCATGGACCGTCTGGTGTGCGGCGACGTCGGTTTCGGCAAGACGGAGGTCGCCCTGCGCGCGGCGTTCGCGGCGGTCGTGGAGGGCTTCCAGGTGGCCGTCGTGGCGCCGACGACCCTGCTTGCGCGCCAGCACCACGCGACCTTCGCCGAGCGGTTCCGGGGCTCGCCGGTCGAGCTCCGCCAACTCTCCCGGCTCGTCGCCCCGAAGGAGGCGCGGCGGACGAAGGCGGAGATCGAGAGCGGCAAGGTCGATATCGCGATCGGCACGCACGCGCTGCTCGCCAGGGATGTCTCGTTCGGGAACATGGGGCTGTTGATCGTCGACGAGGAGCAGCACTTCGGCGTGGTCCACAAGGAGCGCCTGAAGCAGCTCAAGGCGAACGTCCACGTCCTCACGCTGACCGCGACGCCGATTCCGCGCACGCTCCAGATGTCTCTGGCCGGCGTGAAGGACCTCAGCCTCATCGCCACCGCGCCGGTCGACCGGCTGGCGGTGCGCACCTTCGTCGGCCCGTTCGATTCCGTCACGGCGCGCGAGGCGATCCGCCGCGAACGGTTCCGCGGCGGCCAGACCTACTTCGTCTGCCCGCGCATCGCCGATCTCGGACGGATCCACAAGCAGCTCGAACAGCTGATTCCCGAAGCCCGGTTCGCGGTCGCCCACGGGCGGATGCCGGGCGCCGCGCTGGAGAAGGTCATGGAGGCGTTCTACGACGGCGACGTGGACGTGCTGATCTCGACCGCGATCGTGGAATCCGGCCTCGACATCCCCAACGTCAACACCATGATCGTCTACCGCGCCGACATGTTCGGCCTGGCCCAGCTCTACCAGCTCCGCGGCCGGATCGGCCGGTCGAAGGCCCGCGCCTACGCCTACCTGACGCTGCCGCAAGGCAAGAAGATAACGCCCGCGGCCCTGCGCAGGCTCGAGGTCCTTTCCCGCCTCGACACGCTGGGCGCGGGTTTCAGCCTGGCGAGCCACGATCTCGACATCCGCGGCGCGGGCAACCTTCTGGGAACGGAGCAGTCCGGCCACATCAAGGAGGTCGGCGTCGAGCTCTACCAGCAGATGCTGGAGGAGGCGGTGGAGGCCCTGCGCGCCGAACGGGAAGGGATCGAGCCCCGGCGCGGCGCATGGACACCGGAGATCGCCGTGGGTTCGGCGGTCCTCATTCCCGACGACTATGTCCGCGACCTCGACGTCAGGCTCGGTCTCTACCGCCGCATCGCCGCCCTGGAGGACAGGGAGGAGATCGACGACCTCAGGATGGAGCTCGACGACCGTTTCGGCGAGCCGCCCGTGGCGGTCGACAACCTGCTCGAGATCGTCGCGATCAAGGCTTCGTGCCGCAAGGCGGGGATCGCCAAGCTCGACGCCGGCCCGCGCGGCGCCATCGTGTCGTTTCGCGACGACGCCTTCGCCAATCCGGCCGGCCTGGTCGACTGGATCGCGGGCCAGACCGGCGCGGCGAAGCTGCGGCCCGACCACCGGGTCGTCGTCATGCGGAACTGGGACAAGGTGGACGCCCGTCTCGCCGGCGCCCGGGATCTCGCCGAAATCTTCGCCGGCATCGCCGAGGCGCGGGACGCGGCCGCGTAGGACGGCTCAGGCGGCCGAGGTCCGATGGGCCGTGTCGATCATGCGCTGCAGCACTTCGGGCGACTGCGCGCCGGACACGGCGTAGCGGCCGTCGAGGATGAAGCAGGGCACGCCGTCGATCCCGATGCGCTGGGCCAGATTGTGCTCGGCCAGCACGGTGTCGGCGCCGTCGCCGCTGTCCAGGAAGGCTTCGGCGTCGTCGCGGGCGAGACCGGACGCCTCGGCCAGGTCGGCGAGGAGGCCGGGATGTCCGATGTCGACGCCCCTGATGAAGTAGGCCGCGAACATCTCCTCGACCAGCCTGTCCTGAACGCCGCGTTCGCCCGCCCAGCCGATCAGCCGGTGGGCCGCCACGGTCGAAGGCGTGCGGTGGATATCGCCGAAGGCGAACGCAATGCCTTCCTCCAGGCCGGCTTGGGAAATCGTGCGGTAGAACGCCGTCGCGCGACGCGAACCGCCGAACTTGAGCGCGAGATAGGCGTTTCGCTCCATGCCGCCGACCGGCATGTCCGGATTCAGCATGAAGGCGCGCCACCGGATCTGGGGCCGTCTGGCCTCCGGCGCCGTCCCGAGCGATTTCTCGAGCCGCCGCTTGCCGATGTAGCACCAGGGGCAGACGGGATCGGAGAAGACGTCGAGGATCATGGCGCACTCCAGCTTGCGGCGAACCGGGCCGGAAGGGACCGGGCCCCGATCAGGGCTGCGGGGCCCTGGCCGTGAGCCCGCCGTCGCAAACCATGAGCTGGCCGGTCGTGAAGGCCGATTCGTCGCTCGCCAGCCACAGGGCCAGGCCCGCGATGTCGCCGGGCCGTCCGATCCGCCCGATGGGCTGGTTGGCGTCCAGCGCCTTGGCCGCTTCGGCGGGGTCGGCGACGCTCGCCAGATAGGCGTCCATCATGTCGGTCTCGATCCAGCCCGGACAGATCGCGTTGCAGCGGATGTTCCGGCCGCCGTGGTCGACCGCGATCGCGCGGGACAGCGCGTGCACGGCGCCTTTCGTGGCGCAGTAGGCCGCGAGGCCCGGATCGGCCACGAAGCCGTCGTAGCTTCCGATGTTGACGATCGAGCCGCCTCCGGCCTCGGCCATCGAGGGGATCGCCGCGCGGCAGGTCAGGAAAACCCCGCGCACGTTGACCGCGAAGATGCGGTCCCATTCCTCGTCGGTCGTCTCGACCACCGTCTTCTCGATCTGGATCGCGGCGTTGTTGACGAGAACGTCGAGACCGCCGAACAGCGCGCCCGCCGCCTCGATCAGCCGGTTGGCGTGGTCCGCCGAGGCGATGTCGCCCGGAATGAAGACGACCGGGCCGTCGTCGGCGAACGCCTCGGACGGCGCCGACCGCGCGGTCGCCACTACCCGGGCGCCTTCGGCCGCGAAACGCTCCACGATGGCGCGGCCGATGCCCTTCGATCCGCCCGTCACGACGCAGCGCTTGTTCTCGAGCCGTCCGCCCATCGCGACTCTCCCCGGAATGAACGCCGCGCCGACCTTAGTCGACCGGCCGTCCGATGTCAGGCGCCGGGCCGGATGCGGCCTGTCTCGGTTCGGGACCCGTGAGACGCGGGGGCCTCCGGGCCGATTGTCGGTCGAGATGCCGTTTGGGTGTCATGCGGCCAAGGGCGCGATGGGGTCTGGAAGGTGTCGACTCCGTTGGCGAGGACGTCACCCGGCCAGCCAAGCGGCAGGACCGCGAGGCGGGACGGGCCGGCGCGCCAGCGCCGGCCCGTCCTTTGGGAACTCCGACGGGAACCGGCTCAGAATCCGGCTTTGATCTCGTCGAAGAGGTTGATGTACTTCTCGCGAACGTCGGGCTCGATCTCGCCGAAGAAGCGGCTGCTCGCCATCATCGTGGCGGGATCGGAGATGCCCAGGTCGCTCAGGGTGGCGGGATCGACCAGCTCGAACGACTTGGCGTTCGCGTGGCCGTAGCCGTACATCTCGATCAGGTTCTTGCCGGACTCCGGCGCGAGCCACGCATCGATGAACTCGTAGGCCTTGTCCCGGTCGCCGGGACCGTCGTTGAGCAGCACGAGGCCGCACACCCACGTCCAGATGCCCTCCTTCGGGTTCATGTAGACGACATCGACACCCTGGTTCTTGAGCTCGACGACCGCGCTGTTCCAGGCGTAGGAGGCGACGAGCTCGCCGGAGGCCAGGGCCTGCTCGACGCTGCTCTGGTCGGTCCAGTAGAAGCGCAGGACCTCGCGCTGCTTGCGCAGCAGTTCGGCGGCTTCCTCGAGTTCCGCGTCGGTCATGTCGAAGACGTTCTCCGCGCCGATGACGGATCCGACCACGGCCATCACGCCGTCGACGGAATCGAAGATGCCCAGCCGGTTGGCGTACTTCTCGTCGAACAGGATCGCCCAGGACTCGTTCTTCTCGGTCTCGGTGTCGACGTATTCCGGCGCGAGGTCGGGACGGAACAGCACCGACGAATTGCCCCAGTCCGCGGGGACGAACCAGTCCTGCCCGGACTCGTCCTGACTGCCCGGCAGGGTCTTCAGGCTCGGGAAGACACCGCCCCAGTTGGAGAGCCGCGACGTGTCGATCGGAGCGAGCACGCCGGCGTCGCGCCAGCGCCGCGTGCTGTAGGTGCAGGGATGCCCCACATCCGCGGTGAAGCCGGCGCGCAGCTTCTGGAGCGCCTCCTCCTCCTCGCCGAAGAGGGTGTAGGAGGGCTGCATCTTGTACTTGTCGACATAGGTCGTGTAGAACTCGGGCAGCTCGTAGCCGCCCCAGTCGAAGACGTAGAGCGAGTCGTCGATGGGGTACTCCGACTGTGCGCGCGCCATGCCGGGCCCGAAGGTCATCGTCGCCATGCCGACGCCGGCCGACGCCAAGACCGCGGAAGCCTCGCGGCGGGTGATCTCCACGTTCGCGAGCCGTTCGCGGAACTCCTCGACTTTCATTGTCTTGGTCATGTGAAATCCTCCTCCCTGTGGTCGGGACCGTCCGGGTCCACGGACAGACAGACTAGACCGGATCGGCCTCCTACGCCAAGGCCGCGCGGCGGGGGAACGAAGCGGGACGAAGCCGGCGTCCGCGCGCGGGCTCGTCCCGTTTCAACACCGGTGGGACCGCGGCTCAGAAGCCGGCCTTGATCTCGTCGAAGAGCGCGATGTACTTCTCGCGGGTCGCGGGCGGAATCTCCGAGAAGTAGCGGCTGCTCTCCATGAAGGCGACCGGATCGGAGATGCCGAGGTTGTCGAGGGTCTCCGGATCGACCTGCTCGAAGGCTTTCATGTTCGAGTGGCCGTAGCCGAACTCGGTGATCTCGAAAACGCCCGTCTCCGGCGACGAGATGGCGTTGAGGTAGTCGTAGACCTTCTCGTCGGGGGCCTCGCCCGTGGCGATGTGCACAACGCCGCAGACCCAGGTGTAGATGCCTTCCTTCGGGTTCATGTACTCGACCGGGACGCCCTGCTTCTTGAGTTCCAGCACGGAGCTGTTCCAGGCGTAGGACGCCACGAGCTCGCCGCTGGCAAGGCCCTGCTCGACGGCCGTGATGTCGGTCCAGTACCAGCGCAGGACATCGCGCTGCTCGCGCATCATCTCCGTGGCCCGCTCAAGCTCCTCGTCGGTCATGTCGAAGGGGTTCTCGGCGCCGATCACCGCGCCGACCACGCCGAAGACGCCGTCGACCGAGTCGTAGATGCCCAGCCGGCCGGCGTACTTTTCGTCGAACAGGATCGTCCACGAATGGTTCTCCGGCCCCGCGTATTCGGGCGCCAGATCGGGACGGAAGAGCACGGAACTGTTGCCCCAGTCGATCGGCAGGAAGACCTGCTGGCCGTCCAGCACCGCGCCTTCCACGGTCTTGAGGCTGGGGAAGATGTCGTCCCAGTGCTCGAGCCTCGAGGTGTCGAGGGGCTCCAGCAGGCCGGCGTCGTACCAGCGCCGCAGGCTGTAGGTGCAGGGCGCGGCGACGTCGGGCTGGAAGCCGGCGCGCATCTTCTGGAAGCCCTCTTCCTCTTCGCCCCACAGCGAGAACGAAGGCATCATGCCGTGCTTCTCGATGTAGCTGCCCGCGAACTCCGGGATATCGTAGCCCGCCCATGTGAACACCATCAGGTCGGGGTCGGTTTCGACATTCTGGGCCTGGGCGCGAACCACCGGGACCGCGATCGTCGCGACCCCGAGCGAGGCCAGCGCCTTGTGCGCGTCGCGCCGCGTGATGTCGCGGTTCGCGAGGCGTGAGCGGAACTCCTGAATATCCATGATCTTGCCCATGAGCCTTTTCCTCCCGAGGCTGGACGGTTCGGAACGACCGCCTGTCGGCCAACCTTACCAAATTTCGGCCGTCTTGCCCAAGTCCCGGGTTGACGCGACACTCGCGCGCCATTCGAGTGGGAGTCATGCGCTTCAGTTTCTATCTGCCTTGCTACTGGCCCGACCTGAGCTATCCGGCGTGGCGCATGTATCGGGATGCGGTCGAGCAGAGCCGTCTGGCCGAGAACCTCGGCTTCGACACGCTGTGCATCCCCGAGCACCATTTCATCAACTACCTGACCCATCCGCAGCCCTTGCTGACGGCCGTGAAGGTCGCCGCCGCGACGCGCTCGATCCGGATCGTCACCTCCGTCCTCGTGCTGCCGTTCTACGACATGCGCCGCCTCGCGGGCGAGATATGCCAGGCCGACTGCCTGATGGACGGACGCCTGGAACTCGGCGTCGGGCGGGGCGCGTTCGCCTACGAGTTCGACCGCTTCGGCGTGCCGCGGGCGGAAAGCCGGGAGCGCTTCGACGACGCCCTGGCGCTCCTGGAAGAGCTGCTGACCGGCAAGGAGGTGGGGTGGAAGAGCCGTTGGTACGACTTCGAACCCATCGCCATCACGCCGCATCCGGCGCGGCGGCCCATCCCGATCTGGATCGCCGCCATCACCTATCCCGCGATCTACCATTCGGTGAAGCGCGGCTACCACGTCCAGACCACGCCCCTGCGCGGCGGCATGGACACCGTGCGCATGCAGGCCGGCGCCTTCAACGACGCGGTGCGGGACGCGGGGGGCGGGCGCGACGACGTGAAGTTCTCGATGCTTCGGATGCTCTACGTCGCCAGGGACAAGGCCGACGCCGACGACAAGGTCGCGATGGCTTTCGAGAACCACCGCCGTTTCCGCAACGTGTTCGATACGCCCGGCACGGTCAGGGACGGCGTCGTCGCGCCGATCGACGTGGAGGAAACCGTCGAGGACGTGCGCGACGCCCTGCCGATCGGCACCGCGTCGGAGGTGGTCGACAAGCTGGGCGCCTATGAGGACCTGAACGTGCGGGACCTTCTGCTCAACATGAGCTTCGGCGCGAGCCATGACGATGTCCTGGGCTCGATGGAGCGTTTCGCGCGGGATGTCATGCCGCACTACCCACGGGCGGAGGCGGCATGAACGCGCTGCACGAGAAGGCGCTCATCGTCGACGGGCTGAACTTCCACGGCGACGGCGATCCCGCCGTCCTCGGGGACGCCGGCGTTTCAGCCGTGAACCTGACCGTGAGCCACTTCGAGGCGGACTTCGAGGAGGCGATGGACGGCATGGCCCGCTGGCTGGCCGTGCTGGGGGACGAGGGCAGGGGGTGGCGCAAGGTCGAAAGGGCCGCCGACATCGAGGCCAGCCACGGCGACGGCCGGCCGGGCCTCATCATGGGCTGGCAGAATCTCAGGCCCATCGGCGACAAGCTGGATCGGCTGGTCATGCTCCACGGCCTCGGCTTGCGCGTCGCCCAGCTCACCTACAACCGGCGCAACTTCCTGGGCGACGGCTGCCTAGAGCCGGAGGACGGCGGCCTCTCCGGCATGGGGCGCGACGCCGTGCGCCTGATGAACGATCTCGGGATCGCCATCGACCTGTCCCATGTGGGGCAACGCACGTCGGTCGAAGCCGCCGAGGCCAGCTCCCGGCCCGTCCTCGCGACCCACGCCAACGCGCGTTCGGTGACGCCGGCCCCGCGCAACAAGTCCGACGACGCGATCGCGGCCATCGCGGCGACCGGAGGCGTCATCGGCGTCAGCAACTATGGGCCCATGTGCTGGGACGGCGATCCGTCGCGCCGCCCCTCGCTCGACGACTTCGAGCGCCATCTCGACTTCGTGGTCGATCTCGTCGGCGTCGACCACGTCGGACTCGGCACCGACATGCCGGCCGTCGCCGATCCCGGGACCGTGGCGCACATCACCAAGTTCACGCTCGACGCCTTCCCGGCGGCGATCGCGGCGTATGCCGAAGCCTTCGGCAACGACATCCGCGACCGCTACCTCAGCGACTGCGCGAGCCACAAGGAGCTCGTCCGCGTCACCGAGCGCCTGCAGCGGCGCCGGTGGGCCGACGGCGACATCCTGAAGCTCCTCGGCGGCAATTTTCTTCGCGCCTTCCGCGCGATCTGGGCGCCATGAGCGGCGTCGGCGACTCGCGCGGCCCGGCCGCGGCGACCCCGCGCCCGTGAGAGAGGGCGAGGTTCCCGAGTTCCGGGCCCGCGGCGTGACGCCCCAGGCCGCCATCGAGTGGACCGGGCCGGATCTCAGGAACGCCGCGCTCGCCAGGTCCCGATCGTTTCCATCAGCGTCTGGAGCATCGGCCCCGACACCGGACGCGCGCGGACGAGATCGAACAGGCGCCGGCTGGCGGGCAGGTCGTCGAGCAGGTCGCCGGGTTGGCGGAAGCCGTAGGCGGCCCACATGGACATGTGGAGGTCGAGCAGGCTGAACCGCTCGCCCAGGTGATAGGGGCCGTTGCCGGCCAGCCAGTCCTCGAGCACCCGCCAGCGTTCCAGCGCCATCGCTTCGGATTGCGCGCCGACGGCGTCGACGTCGGCGTCGCGCAGGGCGTAGCGGCGCGGGTAGTAGGCGCGCTTGAGCGACGGCTGGACGTCGTTGGTGAAGTAGAAGAGCTTGCCGAGGAAAACGCCGCGCCGCGGGTCGTCGATGGCGGGCGCCAAGTCGGTCAGGCCGTGGCGATCGGCGAGGTAGAGCATGATGGCGGCGGCCTCGTGCAGCACGTCGCCTTGCGGGGTCGCGAGGGCCGGGACATAACCCGCCGGGTTCACCTCGAGGAACGCTTGGCGGCGGTGCTCGCCCGCCCGGATGTCCACATCGCGCAGCTCGTAGGGCAGGCCGCCTTCCTCCAGGACCATCTGCGGCCCCAGCGCGCGGGTCGCGTTGCCGCCGTAGAGGATATACATCTCACGCACCCACCCCGATGTTCCCGTTCCCCGCGGGCGGCATGCCGCGCCGGCCTACTCCTTGGGCGTCCAGGCGCCGAGCAGCTTCGGCAGGTCGCCGAAACGCGCCACGGCGCTGAAGACGACCACGGCGAACAGAATGAACATGACGGCCACCGCGGCGATCACCGGCGTGTAGCCGGACCGCAGGCTGGCCAGGACCTGGACGGGGAGCGTGATGGTCGCGTGCTGGCCGAGGAAGAACGAGATGATGTACTCGTTCATCGAGAGCACCAGCACGAAGGCGTAGCCCGCCACCATGTAGGGCAGCACCATCGGGAAGATCACCGTCGCGAACATGCGCCGGCCGTCCGCGCCCATGGTCCGCGCGGCTTCGACGATCTCGTCGTCGATCGATTCGAGCCCCAGGGAGATCATCACCAGCGGCAGCGTCACGAGGAAGACGCCATGGCCGATCATGATGTTCCACATCTTGCCGACGAAGCCGATCTCGCCCCAGAACACCAGCATGCCGAGCGCGGTGATGACGGGCGGAAGGGCGAAGGGCACGAGGCCGGCGACGAAGAGCGCCTTGGCGTAGAACACCTTGTGGCGCCACAGGAAGTAGGCGATCGGCAGCGCGATGGAGACCGCGATGAACGCCGCGCTGACGGCGATGACGACGCTGTTGGTCAGCGCCTCCAGCCACTTCGCCGTCTCGAAGATTTCGGGGAACCAGCGCAGGGACACGCCGTCGGGCGGGAAGAACATGCGCTTCTTGGCGTTGAGCGAGACGCCCGCCACGATCAGCAGCGGCGCGGCCGTCATGCCGAAGACCAGCGTCAGGAAGACGGTCTTGCCCCAGCGCGTCACGGTCAGGCTCCGCTTGTCCGGTCGCCGCGCCTCAGCCGGACGGCAAGGAGGCTCAGGACCAGTGTGACCGCCATGAAGAACACCGAGAGGGCCGCGGCGAACGGGATGTTGCCGCGCCCCAGCGCCTGCTCGGCGATGAGCTGGGCCATCATGGTGTCCTCGGGCCTCGCGAGCCAGGTCGGCGTGACGAAGGCGCCCATGGTGAAGACGAAGAGCAGGACGAAGGCGGCGAGAATGGTGCGGTCGAGCAGCGGCAGGACGACGGTGAAGAACGCCTTCGCCGGCGAGGCCCCCATGGTTTGCGCGGCCTCCGTCAACTCACGGTCGAGCCGGGTGCAGGCCGGGTAGAGAACCAGCACGGCGAACGGGATGTTGAAGAAGGTGAGTCCGAACAGGTTCGCGAAGTAGCTCGGGTACCAGGACTTCGCCCGATCGACGAAACCGAGCCATTCGAAAACGTTCGGCAGGCCGCCGCTGCGGCTCATCACCACCGACAGCGAATAGGCGATAATCACCTCCGACAGCGTCAGCACGCACAGGATGAAGACCAGGGCGACGACCTGCGGCCGGCGCCGCAAGCGGCTGACGAAGAACGTGAACGGAACGGCCACCACCAGCGACAGCGCGCTCGCGAGCGCCGCGAACTGCACCGTGACCCAAAGGTGCGTGGTGAAGAGCGGCGAGAAGAAGCGGGCGTAGTGGGTGATCTCGAAGCCGGCCTCGTAGGTCGATTCCGTCCGGTGGGCGAAGCTGATCGCGAACATGATCGCGAACGGGATCATGAAGAAGACCCCGATCATCAGCGTCGGGTAAAGACCGAAGGGGAACCGCCTCAGCGGCGCGACGAGGCCATCCGTCAGGACGCGGCCGACAGGCCCGCGCCCCGCCGCGGGAGGCCGCCGGAAGGCCCGGTCGCTCATGCCTTCAGCACCACGCAGCATTCGGCCGGAAGCTCGACCTTGACATCGTCTCCCTTGTGGACATCGGGCCGGTCCTTGGGCGTCGCCATGGCGACGATCTGGAGGTCGCCGCAAGCGACGAAGGTCTCCACGCTGGCCCCCACGTCGCGCACGAAGGTGACCGTGCCGTCGAGACGGTTGGGGCCCTCCCCGCTGGCCGGGAAGACATGGACGTCCTCGGGCCGCACCGACACCACGACGTCCCCGCCGGCCGCGACGCCGTCGGGCTTGCCCCCGGTCCGGAACGTCTGGCCGCCGATGCGGACGGAATCGCCGTCCGCCTGCCGCGCCTCGATGAGGTTGCTGGTGCCGATGAACTCGGCGACGAAGGCCGACGCCGGATTGCGGTAGATCTCCAGAGGGGCGCCCATCTGCTGGACCCGCGCCGTCGACATCACCACGACCTCGTCCGACATGGTCATCGCCTCGCGCTGGTCGTGGGTCACGATGATGGTCGTGATGCCGAGCCGTTCCTGGAGCATGCGCAGCTCGACCTGCATCTCCTCGCGCAGCTTGGCGTCGAGCGCCGAGAGCGGCTCGTCGAGCAGGAAGAGCTTGGGCTCGAGCGCCAGCGCCCGGGCGATCGCGACGCGCTGGCGCTGGCCGCCCGAAAGCTGGGCGATGTTGCGGTCCGCCACGCCGGGCAGGCGCACCAGCTCGAGGAGCTCGTCGGCCCGCTTGCGCCGCTCGGCCCGGCCGGCGCCCCGGATCTTCTGCGAGTAGGTGATGTTCTCGCCGACCGAAAGGTGCGGGAAGAGAGCGAGCGACTGGAACACCATGCCGATGTTGCGCCGGTGGGTGGGCCTGTCCGTCAGGTCCTCGCCGTCGAGCACGATGTGGCCGGCCGTCGCGGTCTCGAGGCCCGCGATCAGGCGCAGGAGCGTCGTCTTGCCGCAGCCAGAGGGACCGAGAAACGAGACGAACCGGCCCTCCGGGATGTGGAGGTTGATGTCGGCGACGGCCGTCACCGGGCCGAAACGCTTGGAGATGTCCCTGAGTTCGAGTCCGCTCATGATGCCAACGCCCCGCGCGACCGTAGCGCCATTCGGATACTATTCGGTGTCGACCGTGGAGGTCGACTGTCGGGTCGGCGCGTGTCGCCGGTCCACGATCTGTCTAAATCGCCGCGGCGGTCGCGTCGGCGGCGTCGAGGACGAAGGCGATGTCCTCGTCCGTCAGCACGGCGGGCATGAACCATGTTCCGCGCGCGGTGACGCGGACGCCGCGGTCCTGCAGGCCCTGGACGAACCGCGCGCGCATCGGTTCGTCCGTCGCCTTGTAGTCGCGATAGTTCAGGAGCGGCGGGTCCCCGGCGAACGTCGTCGAGAAAATCTGGCCCAGTCCCTGGGCGTGGAGCGGCAGCCGCCGGCGCCGGGCGATCTCCCTCAGGCCCTCCATCAGGGCCTGGCCGTCCCGTTCGACCTTGCCGTAGATCGCGCCACCGTTGGCGGCGAGCATCTCCACCGACGCGCCGCAGGCCGCGATGCTGGAGGTGACGCCGTTGTAGGTCCCGCCGTGCGCGACGCCCCTCGTCACCCCTTCCATCGCCCCGGCCCTGCCCGCGACGACCGCGAGCGGAAAGCCGGCCGCGGCCGCCTTGGCGAAGACGGCGAGATCGGGCGTGACGCCGTAGCGCGCCTGCGCGCCGCCCAGCGCCACGCGGAAGCCGGTGATGACCTCGTCGAAGACCAGCACGATCCCGTGGTCGTCGCAGAGCCCGCGCATGCCTTCGAGATAGCCCGGCTCCGGCGGGATGACGCCGCAGTTGCACGCCACGGGCTCCAGCACGATGGCGGCGATCTCGTCGGCCCGCGCGTTCACCGTGTCGGTCAGGACGGCGAGATCGTTGTAGGGCTGGACGATCAGGTCGTCGCGGATGTTGCCGGGTTGGCCGAGGCTCTGCGCCAGCACCCGCGGGTTGTCGCGCGGGCCGGCCTCGTTCAGTCCCGGCGCGACGCTCGCGAAGATGTTGTCGGCCCAGCCATGGTAGTGGCCCTCGAACTTCACGACCTTCGCGCGACCGGTATGGGCGCGGGCCAGCCGGATGGCGACCTGGCCGACCTGGGTGCCCGAGACGTCGAAGCGCACCCGTTCCGCGCAGGGAACGATCTCGCAAAGCCGCCGCGCCAGGTCGATCTCGGCCTTGTGGACCGTGGTGAAGGCCTGGCCGCGATCGAGGGACGCGCGCACCGCGTCCAGGACGGGCCGCGGGCTGTGGCCCAGGAACGCCGGGCCGTTGCCCAGGACGAAGTCGATGTAGCGGTTGCCGTCGGCGTCCCAGAGATAGGCGCCCTCGCCGCGCTCGATCGCCAGCGGCGCGGGCATGGCGTGGTAGCGGAAGTTGCTGGACACGCCGCCCGCCAGGACCTTCTTGGCCTCCTCGTAGCGCGCGATCGAAGTATCGTAGCGACCCATGCCTCGCCTCCCGCGCGCCGGATTGCCGAGCCGCGAGATTCGGCTAGGCTTCGACGGACTTCAAGGGGGAGGCGGACATGGCGCGGTTTCCGCATCTGATGTCGCCGCTCGGGATCGGGCCTGTCACCCTGCGCAACCGCATCGTCTCGACCGGCCACGACACCGGCATGTCGGGCCCCGGCGGGCTGATCGGCGACCGTCTTGTCGCCTACCAGGAGGCGAGGGCGAGGGGCGGGGCGGGCCTGATCGTCCTGCAGGTCGCGGCCATCAGCGAGCAGGCGTTCTACACGTCCCACATCCTCCAGGCGATGAACGACGACTGCATCCCCGGCTATGCGCGGATGGCCGAAGCGGTCCGCCGTCACGGCGCCGCGGTGTTCGGCCAGATCTTCCACCCCGGACGCGAGATGCTGGGCAGCGCCGACGGGACGCTGGGGGTTTCTTGGTCGGCCTCGGCCGTTCCCAACGAGCGCTACCACGTGCAGCCGCGCGCCATGACCGCCGACATCATCCGCCGCACGGTGTCCGATTACGCCGACGCGGCCGGACGCCTGAAGGAAGGCGGCGTTCAGGGCGTCGAGGTCGTCGCCAGCCACGGCTACCTGCCGGCCCAGTTCCTCTCGGCCAGGACCAATCGCCGCGCGGACGGCTACGGCGGCGGTCTCGACAACCGTCTGCGCTTCCTGCGCGAGGTGCTGGCGGCCGTGCGCGGGCGCGTCGGGCCGGAGACGGCGGTCGGCGCGCGCATCTCGGGCGACGACCGGGACGGCGCGGGCCTCGAGCCGGATGAATCGCTCCACGCCTGCGAGGCGCTCGCCAGGGACGGCCTGGTCGACTACCTCAGCGTCGTGGCGGGAAGCTCGGCCACCCGGCCGGGCTCGTTCCATATCGTGCCGCCCATGGCCCAGGAGACGGGCTACACGGCCCCGCTGGGACGCGCGGCCAGGGCGGTCGTCGATGTGCCGGTGATCGTGACCGGCCGCATCAACCAGCCGCAGATCGCCGAGCGGATCGTCGCCGAGGGCGACGCCGACGCCTGCGGCATGACCCGCGCGCTCATCGCCGATCCCGAGATGCCGAACAAGGCCCGCGAGGGCCGCGTCGACGACATCCGCGCCTGCATCGCCTGCAACCAGGCTTGCATCGGCCACTTCTTCATGGGCGCGGCCATCTCCTGCATCCAGCATCCCGAGACCGGGCGCGAGCGGGAGTTCGGCGATCCGGCGCCCGCCGCCGCTCCGCGCGCCGTCCTGGTCGCGGGCGGCGGGCCCGCCGGCATGAAGGCCGCCGCCGTCGCGGCCTCGCGCGGCCATCGCGTCACGCTCTGCGAGGCGGGCCCGAGGCTCGGCGGCCAGGCGCTTCTGGCGCAGCTCCTGCCCGGCCGGATGGAGTTCGGCGGCATCGTCACGAACCTCGCCCGCGAGCTGGAGCTGGCGGGCGCGGCCGTGCGCCTCGACACCCGCGTCGACCGCGCCCTGGTGGAGGCCGAGAAGCCCGACGCCGTGATCGTCGCGACCGGCGCCCGGCCCTCGAAGCCGGAGATCGAGGGCGCCGGCGAGGGCCATGTGGTCGATGCGTGGCAGGTGCTGAGGGGCGAGGCCAACGTCGGCCGGAGCGTCCTCGTCGCCGATTCCCGCTGCGACTGGATTGGCGTCGGGCTGGCGGAGAAGCTGGCGCTCGACGGCTGCCGGGTGCAGCTCGCCTTCAACGGCGCCCAGCTCGGCGAGAGCCTCATGCAGTACATGCGCGACCACGCCGCGGCCCGCATGTTCGACCTGGGCGTCACGCTCCACGCCTACGCCCGGCTCTACGGCGTCGACGGCGACGCCGTCTTCCTGGAGCACGCCATGGCCCGCAAGCCCATCGTCTGCGAAGGCGTCGACACGCTGGTGACGGCGCTCGGCCACGAGTCCGTCGACGGCCTCGGGGCGGAGCTCGCCGACCTCGGCGTCGACCTCCGCATGGCCGGCGACTGCCTCACGCCCCGCACGGCCGAGGAGGCGGTGCTGGAGGGCATGAAGGCGGGCCGCGCCGTCTGACGGCCCTTGGCGGGGCTGCGCGAGGGAAGCCCGAGAGGGCATAACGAAGGGAGTAACCCATGAAGATCGACCATGCGGGACGGCGCGTTCTCGTGACCGGCGGCACGCGGGGGATCGGCCGCGCCATCGTCGAGGCGTTCCTCGAGGCCGGCGCCCGGGTGGCGCTCAACGGCGGCGCGGAGGCGACCGCGGCGAAGGCCGTCGGCGAGCTCGGCGCGGGCGGGCGCGTCGTCGCGGCGCCGGGGTCGGTCGCCGAGGTCGCCGGCTGCGAGGCGGTCGTGGCCGCGGCCGTCGAGGGGCTGGGCGGCCTCGACGTGCTGGTGAACAACGCCGGCCGGGGCGGCGGCGCGGCGATCGACGACTTCACCGAGGAACTCTGGGACCGCATCGTCGACACCAACCTCAAGGGCGTCTTCTTCACGATCAAGGCGGCGGTTCCCTACTTGCGCGAGAGCGGGGGCAACATCGTCAACATCGCCTCGGTCAACGGCATGACGGGCGTGACGGGAAGCACCGCCTACGGGCCGTCCAAGGCCGGCGTCATCAACATGACCAAGTGCCTCGCCAGGGAGCTCGCGCCCGGTGTGCGGGTCAACGCCGTCTGTCCCGGCGGCGTCGACACCGACATGCTGCAAAACCTCGCCGTCCGCATGGCCGGGAACGTGCCGGACGGCTACGCCATGCTGGCCGGGGACTGCCCGCAGCGCCGGATCGCGGACGCCGCCGAACTGGCGGGGCCCGTGCTGTTCCTGGCGTCGGACGCGGCCAGCTTCGCGACCGGCTCCATCGTCGCCATCGACGGCGGCGAGACGGCGTAACGGGCGCCCGCCCCGACTTCG
This sequence comes from uncultured Alphaproteobacteria bacterium, assembly GCA_958295695.1. Classification (GTDB taxonomy): domain Bacteria; phylum Pseudomonadota; class Alphaproteobacteria; order SP197; family SP197; genus SP197. The sequence continues at coordinate 1,843,601 of OY282363.1, forward strand.
CCGGCGCGGTCGTCCCGGCGACCGGCGGTGCGCGCGCTATCCGGTTCCGGTCCCGCGAACTACGTCACCGGCTCCATCCATGTCGACGGCGGCGGCGAGGCGGTCGATTGGCTAGCGGTCGCCTTTCGGCAACAGGCGCTTGATGACGGCGCTCGCGGTCATGCACACGCGGTCGCCGACGAGGACCTCGCAGTTGACGAAGCTGAACTGGCGGGTGCGGCGCACGACGCGGGTGCGGGTTCGCAGGAACTCGCCCGTCCGGGCGCCCTTCACGAAATTGTTCGTGGCGCTCACGGTGATCGCGCCTTCGGCGGGGTCGCGCCAGCGGGAGTTCATGCACATCGCGGCGTCGGCCATCGTCATCATGACGCCGCCATGGACCCAGTCGTATTCGTTGATATGCCGGCCGTCCGCGAGCAGGCCGACCTCGACCCGGCCGTCGCCCATGTCGTTGCGGTAATCGAGCCCGTTGTGGCGCTCGTGGGGATCGTCCGTCCCGACCGGAACGAAACCTTCCGGGACCGCGTCCGGCGCGCTCACGGGACCGTCCCGTCCTTGGGGGCGCCGGCCATCGCCGCGCCGGCGTTCCCCGCGCGACAGGCGCGGTTGCCCCCGTCCGGCATGATCGCCCCTCCCGGTGAACGGACGGAGGCTGATAGCCCATCGGCCCGCCTCTTGCCAGTCGTTCCCCGGCGCGGTCTCGCCGCCACGCCTCGACGCCCTTGTCCTCGGGGCCTGCGTCGCCGGAGCGTGCGACCCGTGGGCGGAGTAGTGATGGGATTGCCGTCCCGCGGCGGATAGTCTCGATCCGTCCCCATTTGTCGTGGAGGCTCCATGCCGCTTGACCGCGCCACGCTCGACCGGTTTCTCGAGACCGTCGACAGTTTTGTCGCCGAGCGCCTGATTCCCGCCGAGGCGGAGGTCGATGCGACGGACAGGATTCCCGACGGCCTCGTCGAGGAGATGAAGCGCCTGGGCCTCTTCGGGCTGACCGTCCCGGAGGACTACGGCGGGCTGGGCCTCGCGCCGCCCGAGGAGATGGAAGTGGCCTGGGCGGTGTCCCATGCCGCGCCGGCGTTCCGTTCGGCCTTCGGCACGAACGTGACGATCGGCTCCCAGGGGATCGCGATCGACGGCACCGAGGAGCAGAAGCGGAGGTATCTGCCGAAGATGGCCTCCGGCGAGATCGTCGCGTCGTTCGCGCTGACCGAACCGGGCGCCGGCTCCGACGCGGCCTCGTTGACGACGCGGGCGGACCGCGACGGCAACGGCTACGTCCTCAACGGCGTCAAGCGGTTCATCACGAACGCGCCCGTCGCCGGCGTCTTCACGGTCATGGCGCGGACGAACCGGGAGGAGAGGGGCGCCCGCGGGATTTCGGCCTTCATCGTCGAGGCCGGCGCGCCCGGCGTCCGGCTGGGCGGGCCCGAGAACAAGATGGGCCAGAAGGGCGCGCCCATCTGCGACGTGATCTTCGAGGACTGCCGCGTCCCCGGCGACGCGCTCATCGGCGGCGTCGAGGGCCGGGGCTTCAAGACCGCCATGAAGGCGCTCGACCGGGGCCGCCTCCACCTCGCGGCGACCTGCTGCGGCCTCGCCGACCGCCTGATCCGGGAATCGGTCGATTTCGCGCTCGGGCGAGAGCAGTTCGGCAGGCCGGTCGCCGAGTTCCAGCTCGTCCAGGCCATGCTGGCCGACAGCCGGACCGAGCACGACGTCGCCTGGGCGCTGGTGCGCGACGCGGCTCGCCGCGCCGGGGAGGGCGAGCCGATCGCCCGGCTCGGCGCCGAGGCGAAATACTACGCCAGCGAGATGGTGGGCCGCGTCGCCGACCGCGCAGTGCAGATTCACGGAGGCTCGGGCTACATCGACGATTATGCGGTGGCCAGACTTTACCGGGATGTCAGAATCTACAGGCTCTACGAAGGCACGTCGCAGATCCAGCAACTCGTGATCGCGCGCGACATGCTGAAGGAAGCCGGGGGGAGCCCACCGTGACCTATACGCTCTACGGCCGGCCCCGGTCCGGGTCGCTCACCGTCGAATTCCTGCTCGAGGAAGTGGGCGCGCCCTACGAACGGAAGCTCGTCACCGGCTACCGCGACCGGATCCGGCCGCCCGGGTTCGCGGAGATCGATCCGTTGCGCCAGGTCCCGGCGCTCGTGCTGGACGACGGTTCGGCGATGACCGAATCGGTGGCCATCCCGATGTGGCTGGCCGAGACGCATGGCGACGGAACCCGGTCGCCGGCCGCGAACGCGCCGGAACGGATCGCCCGCCTGCGCTGGATGTCCTACATGGCGGCGGCGCTCTGTCCGGCTTCGATGCAGATCGTCCATCCCGAGAACTACACCGACGAGCCGTCCCACCGCGACGGCGTCGTGGCGCGGGCGCGCCGCGTGCCGAGCCACAACCGGTCGGTCGTGCGCGACGCCATGGCGGGGCGCGGGTACATCGTGGGCGAGCGCATCGCCGCGGCGGATCTCTATCTCGCGATGTTCGCCCGCTGGTTCGCGGGCATGGACGGAATCGGGGACGCCGCCTCGATGGCGTCGTTCCGCGACCGCGTCCTGGCGCGTCCCGCGATCGCGGGAGTCCTGGCCCGCCACGAAAGCGGCGACTGGACGTGAGCGGGATCGACATGGCGCGCGCCGTCGCGATCGCGCGGCGCGCCGCCGAGGCGCCCTCCGGGATGATCGCCGCGGCGGCGCGCGAGCGGTCCTTCGCCGTCGCGGTCAAGGACGACGGCAGCCATCTGACCGAGACCGACGCCGAGGCCGAACGGGTCGTGCGCGGCGTGTTGCGCGAGGCCGGGTATCCCAAGGGCGCGGCGACCATCGGCGAGGAGGAGGGCGAAGAGGGGGGCGACGCGCCCTGGCGCTGGATCATCGACCCGATCGACGGCACCCATCCGTTCTCGCGGGACATCCCCGTCTACAGCACGCTCGTGGCGCTGGAGAACAGGACGACCGGCGAGGTGATGGTCGGCGCGGCCCACCTTCCGGGCCTCAAGGAGACGTTCTGGGCCGCGCGCGGCGGCGGCGCCTTTCGCGACGGCCGGCCGATCCGCGTGTCGAACCGGACGGACCTTGAGGATTCGATGATCTCGATGGGAACGCCCTACCAGTTCCGCCGCAGCGGACTGGAGCACCTCTACCGGCGCCTGTTCGACGCCACCAAGGACCTGCGCGCCTTCGGCGACGCCTTTCCGCACATGGCCGCGGCGCGCGGCGCCATCGACGCGGTGTTCGACCCCGACCTCTCGCTGTGGGACCTCGCGTCCAGCAAGGTCATTGTCGAGGAAGCCGGCGGCTTGTGCCTGGTTCGCGAAACCGGCCGCGGCCGCGGCCACGACGTCCTTCTCGGCGCGCCCGCCATCGTCGAACAGCTCGCCGGGATTCTGGAGTTCTAGCGATGCCGTTGCGCACCGTCCGGCTTCACGAACTGCGCTGGCCCGAGGTCGAGGCCCATCTCGAAGACGACGATGTCGCGCTCGTCCCGGTCGGCGCGACCGAGCAGCACGGCCGGCATCTCCCGCTCCTGGTCGACACCGGATGGGCCGAGGCGGCCTCGGAGCTGGCGGCCAAGCGCGAAAACGCGGTCGTCGCGCCGGTCGTGCCCTACGGCTGGTCGCCGCATCACATGGGCTACCCCGGCACGGTCACGCTGGGCGCCGCGACGTTGCAGGCCGTCATCGAGGACATCGGGCGTTCCCTGATCCACCACGGCTTCCGGCGCCTGATCGTCGTCAACGGCAACCGCATCGCGAACCTGCAGCCCCTGGAGATCGCGGCGGTCCGGTTGACGAACCGGACGGGCGCCTATGTCGCCGTCGCCGACGCGGGTCTGATCGCCCGCGAGGAGGTCAAGGCGCTGTGCGCCCTCGGCGGCGGCGGACTCGATCACGCCGGCGAGGCCGAAAGCGCCTTCGCCCTTCATTGGGCCGGCCCGCACGTCGCGATGGGCGAGGCGCGCCGGGGCGCCGCCCCGAACGAAGGCGGTCCGGCGTCGTCGTCCTTCGCCTTTCCGGTGGAGCTCGACCCCGCGCTCGGCGGAAACGCGGCGTCCCGCTTCGCGACGCCGGACGAGCATCGGAGGCGGACGGCGCCCGACGGATCGGCCGGCGATCCCACGCCGGCCTCGGCCGAGAAGGGGCGCGCCATGATCGAGGCGGTCGCGGCCAATCTGGCGCGCCTGATCGCCGAGGCGAGGGCGACGGATGTCGGCGACGTCCGGGCCGGTGTTCCCGTGTGAACCGGAATCCGGGATAAGGGTCCGGGAGGGGCGTTGGATCGCCTCCGCGGGCAAGGGAAGGTCATGGGCGACAACCTCTGTTTCGCTTCGATCGGCGAACTCAACACCGGGTTCCGATCCGGAGCCGTCACGCCGGTCGATGCGCTGGAAACCTGCCTCGCGCGGATCGAGGAGCACGACAGCCTGCTCAATGCGTTCGCCCACGTCGACGCCGGGGGCGCGCGCGAAGCGGCCCGCGCCTCGGCCCTGCGTTGGCGCGCCGGCGCGCCGCTGGGGCCGCTCGACGGCGTGCCGGTCGGCGTGAAGGACCTGATCCCCGTCGCCGGCATGCCGTTGCGCTACGGCTCGCTCGCTTCCGACGCCGCGCCGGTCGAGGAAGACGCGCCGTCGGTCTCCCATCTGCGCGAGGGTGGGGCCGTCATCGTCGGCAAGACATGCACGGCCGAACACGGCTGGAACGGCGTGTGCGAGAACAGGCAGACGGGCCTGACGCGCAATCCCTGGAATCCGGAGAAGACGCCGGGCGGCTCCAGCGGGGGGAGCGGTGTCGCGGTCGCCACCGGCATGGTGGCGCTGGCGCTGGGCGGCGACGAGGGCGGATCCATCCGCATCCCCGCGAGCTTCTGCGGGATCGCCGGCTTCAAGCCGACCTGGGGCCGGGTCCCGCTCCATCAGCCCGCCCACTGCGGCACCTGGAGCCATGTCGGTCCCATGGCCCGCTCGGTCGTCGACCTCGCGCTCTCGCTCAACGTCATCGGCCGGCCCGACCCGCGCGATTGGGAAAGCCTGCCCGACGACGGCGCGGATTACGCGGCGGATCTCGAAGGCGGCGTGGCGGGGCTGCGCGTGGCGCTCAGTCCGGGCCTGGGTTTCGTGGAGGTCGCGCCCGAGGTCGAGCGGGCCGTGAGGGCCGCGGCCGACGTGTTTCGCGGCCTGGGCGCCGAGGTCGTCGAGGCGACGCCGGATATCGCCAACCCGATCGAGTCCTATTACGTGCTGGCGCGGCTTGCCGCGCGCGCCATCGTCGACTCGATTCCGGGCCGGAAACGCCCGCTGCTCGACGAGCGGTTGCGCAAGGACGCCGCCGACGCCGACCGCCACGGCGCGATGGACGTGAAATACGCCGAGCTGGAGCAGCGCCGGGTCGGCGCGCGGATGGCCGGGTTCTTTTCCGACTTCGACATCGTGCTGACGGCCACCGCCGGCGTGCTCCCCTTCGATGTCGGCCGGACCGACCCCGATGGCGGCGACCGCGCGGATCTGCCTTGGAGCGGCGCGCTCTACACCACGAACTTCACGCGCCAGCCGGGCTTGAGCGCGCCGTGCGGCCTGAGCGCCGACGGTCTGCCGATCGGTCTTCACGTCGTCGGCGCCCGTCACAACGACGCCCTGGTTCTGAGGGCGGCCAGGGCCTATGAGGCGTCCGCGCCGGGCATCGGGCGTCCGCCTGCCGTCCGGCCGAGACGGCGCGCCTAGGTTTCGGGCATGGATCGCGACGTCATCGCGCCGCCGACCCGTTCAGCCGTGGACGACGCGGCCAGACGCCGCCGGGAGTGGTACGCCTACTATTCGGAGAAGCGCATCGGCCACCAGTGGATGCAGGCGAGGCTGCTTGAGGGTCTCGAAGTCCGCACCGTGCTGGAGGTGGGGCCGTATCTCGGGCTGGTCACCGCGATGCTCGACAACGCGGGCTATGACGTCACGACGCTCGACCTCTTCCCTCCGCCTTTCGAGCGGCCCCGGCGGCCTCACATCGAGGCGGATCTCACGACCTTCGAGACCGGCCGGATCGCCGGATTCGACGCCATCCTGTGCTGCGAGACGCTGGAGCATCTGCCCTGGGACGATGCGCTGTCGACCTTGGCGAAGTTCCATGAGAGCGGCGCGCGGCACCTCGTGCTGTCGGTGCCCTACGAGGGCTTCCAGCTCGCCTGGTCGGTCTACCTGAATCCCTTCACGTGGCGTCACGCCTTCGCGCTTAAGAAGTTCAGGAGCCGAAAGGTCTTCAAGGCCCACGACGACCCCCGGGGCCACAAGTGGGAACTGGGCTACCGCGGCCATCCCGTCCGGCGCTGGGAGCGCCTCGTCGAGGACGCCGGATGGCGCATCGTGAGGCGGGCCTTCACCCATCCCTGCCGCAGCGTCTTCCATCTCTGCGAGCGCCGGGACGGACCGTGAGGCTCGCCGCTCCGCTCCCGCAACCATTTATCGTAATCATATCAATCGGTTATATCATACTCCAGCGCGCCCGTGCGGCGCGATCGCCAATGGATGACCGAGAAGCCGCCGGTCGGCGGTGAGAAGCCTGAGACCTTCTTCCTGGGCCTGAACGAGCAGGAGCTCGTCGAACGGGTCCTTGTGGTCGAGCGGTGTTTCAAGCGACCGCGCGGCATGAAGCACGGTCATCGGCAAAAACGTCGCCTCCTGATCTTCGAGAGCGGCGATGATGTCTTCCGGAGAAAAGCGGCGCTTGCGCGCGCCCGACGCGTGGCGGGCGTCGTGCTTGAGCCGCATCTCCCAGACCGACACCGCGCTCGCATAGAACCGAGCCTCGCGCGCCGTCAGGAACCGGCGCTCGGCTTCCAGGAACTTTCCCGGCCTGTCCATGAAGTCGTACAGGTAGGACGTGTCGAGAAGAATGCGCATTGCCGAGCCGGCTATTCGCCGTCGAGACCGAGCACGCGGCGGCCGAGGGCGGGATCGTTGAATCCTTCCGGCCATCCTTCTCCGTCGCCCTCGATCCCGAGACGTCGGCGCGCCGCTTCCAGCTTGTCGAAGTCGATGCCGCCACGCCGGTCGCAGCGTACCAGTTCGGCGGCCGGTCGGCCGTGCTTTGTGATTGACGACGCGCTCGCCGTTGCGAGCGGCGGCGACGAGTTCGGAGAGGCGCGCCTTCGCCTCGCGCAAGGCGAGTTCCATGGTCGACTCCTCCCGCTGGACCGTTTCGTTCCCGCACCGCGCCCCAACCCTCGCCTCAATTCAAGACTACATGGTAACCACTCATCTCGGCCACGAGCGAATATCGATCTCGGCCAATGCGCGCCCCCACGACCACCGAGACCGGCATTCCGGGCGCCGGCGCGCCGGCGCCCGTTCCCCTTGGCGTCCCTCGCCGTCCATTCGAGGACGGCGCCGAGGTCGCCATGAAGCGTCGCGTCCATCCGCTCCCGTTTCGCGCCGGGGGTGAGCACGATGCGTTCGATCGGTCCCCGGACTTGCCCCGCTCCGCCCGACCCCGAAGGCTGCGCCAGGTCTTGGCCGCGAGGTCTTTCAGGAACAGCGCGTTCATCGTCCCCTTCAGGCCGACGTGAAGCTCCGCGATCTCGCCTTCCGCCGGGGTGACGAATCGTCACCCCGGCGAAGCGCGGATGCTTGAACGGCATCGCCACGTCCGTCTGGTCCCGGTCCAGCGCCTCCGACAGCACCACGTCGAACGAACCCGCGCGGGCGTCCTCCAACAGCGCCTGTACACCCGGACGCAGGACCGTGCTGGCGCCCGAGACGGCGGCGTCACGGTAGGCGCCGGCGACCGTCCAACCCTCTCGTTCCGCATACGACCGGCAGACCCGGAACCGGTCTTCGATGGATGCCTCGCGTTGCAGGTCGGACGAATATCGGGCGTAGGGCGCGGGGCCTCCTATCGCTCGTCGGTCCTCCCGACCGGCGCGTTGTCGTTGACGCCGCCCGGCGGTGTGCGCCGTTCGCGTTTGGCGAGCACGGCGCGCCGCCGTCCGAACCGCATATGGGCGGAGAACCCGTCAGACCGCGAACCGGCGCGCCGCATCGCAACCGCACAGAAACTCCACGCGGATGCCGTTCGCCGCCAGCACCGTCCGCTTATCGAGCCAGTCCCGGTCCATCGCGTTGACCGCCAGGATTCGCTCGCGTTTGGCCAAGGCCGCGAACTTGCGGTCGTTCGGATCGAACCCGGCGTCGGGCGTCCGCTCGATGACCCGAGCCACCCGATCGTCCTCGATGGTCCGTGGCCGCCCAGACCGAGGATCGTCCGACAGCCCGTCCAGGCGCCCCTCGGGAAGCGGCGACGCCATGTGCCGACCGTGTGCTCATGCACGTCCGGTTCCGCCGCCACCGCCTGGTTCGGCAAACCTTCGGCGCGACGCAAGATCATGCGGCAGCGATCCGACATCGACCGGGCGATCCGGTGGCGGCGGACCTGACTTTCCAGAAAAGACCGCTCTTCCGCGCCCGGAACCGGCGCCGCAACCGGCCGACCCCCTGCCACGCGCCATCGGAAAACCCCTTCCGGTCAACTCCCATGGCCATCCCGGTATCGATTTGACTTCAATTCCAGGACGCCCGGCTCGCCATCCGTTCAATTCTTGCGCCATTCGCGCGACGCCTTCGAAGGGCGGTCGGCCCGGTAAAGGCTTCGTTCCGGGACGGCCCGCCGTGGAGTCTCCAACCGGCCTTCGACCGGCCGGGCGCGGCTCGGAGGGCGGGGCCCGCGCCGGACATACGCCGCGTTACGGCTTCCGCCACTCGCAGTTTCTCCGTGAGACGACCCAGCCGTCCGGCAGGTAGCTGGTGGTGTAGCGGCAGGTCCCGGTTACGCCGGCATACTTGCCGGTGCCGCCCTCGATCTCCTGGCTACCGCCGCCGCCGCCGCCGACCTCGACGTCGCCCGCGCGCCGCTTCGACATCGCATACCACGTATCGCCCCCGGTATCGGTGAACGCGCACGGTGCTTCGAGATCGAGGCCGGCCTCCGACTTCTTCGAGTAAACCACGCATCTCACGCGGTAGTTCGCGCCTTCCGCGAACGGGCCGCCGCTGGTCTCGATGACGGTGCCCGTCCCGTCGAGCGGACCGCCCTTGATCGTCTGTCCCGCATAGTCCACCGACGCGTAGCCGTGGACGTAGCTGGTGAGAACCTCGAAGCCGCCACTCTCTCCGGCGGCGAGCGGCGCCGCACAGGCGACGCTCGCGGCGGCGGTGAATGCCGCGGCGATTGCGATTTTTCCGGAACGGATTTCCATTCTCTTCTCCCAAGGTGCCGACGCGCGTCGGGTCACGGCTTCCGCCATTCGCAGGCGGAGGTCGAAACGAGCCAGTTATCCGGCAGGTAGCCGGTGGTGTAGGGGCAGTTCCCGGCCACGCCGGCATATTTGCCGGTGCCGCCCACGATCCTCTGATTGCCTTGGCCGCCGCCGCCGGCCTCGACGTCGCCCGCGCGCCTCCCCGCCATCGCGTACCACGAATCGCCGTCGGCGTCGGTGAACGTACAGGCTGCTTCGAGATCGATGCCGGCGTCGGACTTCTTCGCATGGACCAGGCACGTCGCGCGGTAGTTCGCGCCTTCCGCGAACGGGGCGCCGCTGCTCTCGACGACGACGCCCGTCCCCTCCAGCGGGCCGCCGGTGATCGTCTGTCCCGCATGTTCCAGCACGGTGTAATCGTGGACGACGCTTTCGAGAAACGCGAATTCGCCGCTTTCACCGGCGGCCAGCGGGGCCGCGCAAGCGACGCTCGAGGCGAAGGCGAGAACCGCGACGACTCGAGCGGAGAGAATGCGCATCGGAACCTCCTGGATCGTCGACTCACTGGTTCGTTCGGCCGAAGGCGGGCCGCATCCACGACGCACGGAGTGTATTTTCCGAACCGGCGGCGTCAAGACTCGGGCGCCGATCCCGACGCGCGCTTCCGTGCGCCTCCCGCCTTCGGCGCAAGGCCGGCCGCGCCCCATTCCTCATCGCCGCCGGCCCGCGCGCATCGCCCGCGAACACCGATGCTCCCTGCCGTTCCCGGACCCCCAAGCCGCCACGGTCGGACGGGAGTCCCGATGAATCCGACGACGGGTCAAGCCATGGCGCGGACGCCGTCCAACCGGATCGACGAGAGTACCCCGACGAAAGGGCAGCTCCGCAAGCTCACCGCGCTCCGCGGATTCATCGGCGGCGAGATCGGCGAGCGGGCGTTCGCCGAGTGGTTGTCGTCGCGGCCGGGGAGAAGCGGAAGCCGCGCTGGCGCCGCGGCGATCCCGCGTTCGCGCGGCGGCTTGTCCATCGTGGCGTTCGAGAACGCCCCGCCCGAGGAACCGCCGGCCGAGCTCGCGCACGGTCGGCGCCTTGGCGTCCGGCCGGTTCCGCGCCGCCGGGTCCTTCCCGGCGCGCGCGCCGGACACGATCTCGGCGGCCCCGGTCCGCGCGTCCGCCGGCGTGACCGCGCCATGCGGGCCGATGGTCGCCTTCACCGGCCGTCCCCGATACCGGGTCTTGACGATATGGACCTTGCGCCCGGTGGGATGGACGCGCACGCCGAAGCCCTTGAGGTCGTCGTCCCAGACGACGCGCTCGCGCTCATGGGCCTTCAGGGCATCGACGGTCCGCTTGGCGATCTCGGAGTGCGCGACAGCGCGGTGAGAATGCCACTAACTACCTGTTGTGTCGCGCCCTATCGGGCTTGGGCGCATGTGTGTCACAATATCGCAACCAAACTCGCGACACGAGCCGCGACTCCTGCTTCAGTTCTTCGATTCCGGGCGACAGTCCGCGATCGGGCGTTTCCCTTCAACGGTTCCGTCGGGTCGCGACCCGCTTTAGGCTGGAGACGGGAAGGGGGAGCCGTCATGGTCGATCGGACGCCTGCCGACGCCATCGCCGCGGCCGTCGATGCCGGTTTCGACGAACAGGTGGCGTTCACGCGGGAGCTGGTGCGCCGGCCGTCGCTCAGGGGCCGGGAAGCGACCGCCCAGGACCTTCTCGCCCGCGAACTGACCCGGCGCGGTTTCGCTGTCGACCGCTGGCGGATCGACGTGGCCGACATCGAGGCGATGCCCGGCTATTCGCCCAAGCCGGATGGCTACCGGGACGCTTGGATCACCGTCGGCTCCCTGCGTTGCGCCGCGCCGGAAGGCCGGTCCCTGATCGTCAACGGGCACATCGATGTGGTGCCCGAAGGTCCCCACGACATGTGGTCCACGCCGCCGTTCGATCCCGTCATCAGGGACGGCTGGATGCACGGTCGCGGAGCGGGCGACATGAAATCGGGCTGGGTCTGCGGGCTGTTCGCCCTCGAGGCCCTGAAACGGGCGGGCTACCGGCCCGCCGCCGATGTCGTCGTCGAGGCCGTGATCGAGGAGGAGTCGACCGGCAATGGCGCGCTCGCCTGCTTGCAGAGGGGCTACAAGGCCGATGCGGCGCTCATTCCCGAGCCCATGGGCCACGCCGTCATGCGCAGCCAGGTCGGCGTGATGTGGTTCCGCTGCATGGTGCGCGGCCATCCCGTTCACGTCGCCCATGCCGGTTCGGGCGCCAACGCGATCGAGGCGGCCTACCGTCTGATCGCCGACCTCCATGGCCTCGAGGAGGAATGGAATGCGCGAGGCCATGAGAACTACGCCCATCTGGACCACCCCCTGAACTTCAATGTCGGCAGAATCGAGGGCGGCGACTGGGCGTCCAGCGTGCCGGCCTGGTGCCGCTTCGAGATGCGCGTGGGACTGTTCCCGGGGCGGGACCTCGCGTCGGCCCGCCGGGAGATCGAAGACCGCATCGCGGAAGCCGCGCGCGACGACAGCTTCCTCGCCAACAATCCGCCCGAGATCGTCTGGGACGGCTTCCAGGCCGAAGGCTACGTGCTGGAACGCGGAACCGAGGCCGAGACGCTTCTGGCTCGGAGCCATGAGGCCGTGTTCGGCGAGGAGTTGGCCGAACGCGCGCTCACCGGCGCCACCGACGCCCGTTTCTTCGGTCTCTATGCCGGTATGCCGGCCCTGGTCTATGGCCCTGTCGCCGAGAACATCCACGGCTTCGACGAGCGGGTGAACCTCGAATCCTGTCGTCGGGTGACGAAGACCATCGCGCTCTTCATCGCCGACTGGTGCGGGCTGCGGGCGGCCTGAGCCGATGACGAAGTCCCATCGCCCGTCCGTTCGCGGCCGTCACTGGGCGGTCTCCACGAACCACTGGCTGGCCTCGCTGGCGGCCTCGCGCATCCTCGACCGGGGCGGAAACGCGATCGACGCGGGTGTCGCGGCCGGTCTGGCCCTGGGCGTGCTACAGCCCGACATCGTGGGCTCGGCCGGCGTCGCGCCGATGATCGTCTATCTCGCCGAAACCGACGAGGTGGCGACGATCTCCGGTCTCGGCCGGTGGCCCAGGGCCGCCTCGGCGCGATACTTCGTCGACCGTCACGGCGGCGACCTGCCGCTCGGCGTCTTGCGCTGCGTGACGCCCGCGGCCATCGACGCCTGGTGCCAGGCGCTTCGGCGTTATGGAACCCTCGGCTTCGGCGATGTGGCCGAGGCCGCGCTGGAGCTGGCCTCCGGCGGTTTCGCGACCCATCGTCTGCTCGCCGAGACCATCGCGGAAGACGAGGAGCTCTACGCCTCCTGGGAGAGTTCGCGGTCGGTGTTTCTGGCGCGCGGCAAGCCGCCGCGCGTGGGCGACCCGTTCGTCCAGGCCGACCTCGGCCGCACGTTCGTCCGGCTGATGGAGGCCGAGGCGCGGTCGGGCGGCGGCCGCGAGGCGGGCCTCGAGGCGGTGCGCGACGAGTTCCACCGGGGCGCCATCGCGTCCGAGATCGTCGCGCACTTCGAGGCCGAGGGCGGTCTGATGACGGCCGAGGATCTGGCGGGCTTCCGCGCGGGCCACGAGGAGCCAGAGCGGGCGCGCTTCGGCCCATGGGAGATCTACAGTTGCGGACCTTGGTGCCAAGGGCCGCTGCTGTTGGAGATAGCTAACCTGGTTTCGCATCATGGGTTCGATGAAATTCAAGAATTTTCCGAGGATTACGTTCATCGGTTGACAGAATTGTTGAAGTTGGGGTTTGCCGACCGCGAAGCCTATTTCGGCGATCCCGAGTTCGTCGACGTGCCCCTCGACGACCTTCTTTCCGACGCCTTCGCCGCCGAGCGCGTCAAGGCGGTCGACAGGGCGAGGGCCTGCCCGGACCTGCCGCGGGCCGGCGAAACGCGCCTGGGGCGGCCGGACATGCCCTGGGTCCGGGAGGCGGTCGAAGGCGCGCGACGAAACCGCGCGCATCGGGACACCACCTACCTGTGCGTGGTCGATGCGGCGGGCAACGGTTTCTCGGCCACGCCGTCCGATGGCTACGGCACGGCCGGGATCGTTCCCGGCCTCGGCTTCGCGGTCAGCACGCGCGGCGACCAGAGCTGGATCGACAGCCGCCACCCCAGCGTCATCGAACCCTGGAAGCGGCCCCGGCTGACGCCCAATCCCGCGCTCGCGAAGAAGGACGGCAAGCTGGCCTTCCTGTTCGGCACGCCCGGCGGCGACGTGCAGGTTCAAGCCATGCTGCAGGTCTTCCTGAACCACGCCGTCCGCGGCATGGACCCGCAGGCCGCGATCGAGGCTCCCCGGTTCGCGAGCGAGAGCTTCCCGGGCTCCTTCTGGCCCCATACCCACAAACCGGGGGTCCTGAGACTGGAACCGGGCTACATGCGGCATGCCGGGGGACTGGAAGCCAAGGGACACACGATCGCGCCCTGGCCGGACCTGGGCTGGCGCGCCGGCGGTGTGTGCGCCATCGCGATCGACGGGGAGAGTGGCGACCGCATCGCGGGCGCCGACCCAAGACGGGAGTGCATGGCCCTTGCCTGGTGACGACGACAACCGCGAGAAGGTCGGCAAGGCTGTCGACGACGCGTTCGACCTGACGCGCCGGAGCCGCTCGTCCAGGCGGAACCTCCTGTGGATCGCGGGCGTCGTGGCGGTCGTCTTCCTGTTGTCGGAAGCGGGGTTGTTCGGCGAGCGCCGCGGCGGCGTTCCGCTTGTCGAAATCGATCCCGGCCGGATCGACCGGTTGCTGGCCGAGGCGCCGCTCCTGCCCGAGATCGGCCACGCCGGACAGGCCGGCGGCGTCCGCCTGATCGAGTTCTCCGACTACGCCTGCGCCCATTGCCGGCGCATGGCGTTCGTGATCGGCGAGGCGGTGGCGTCCGACGGGGACCTCCGCGTCGTGATGGTCGAATACCCCGTCCTGGGCCCGGAATCGGAGCTGGCCGCCCGCTACGCCCTGGCGGCGGAGCTCCAGGGCGGCTACGGACCCTACCACCGGGCGCTCATGTTCTCGGCCATCGCCTACACCGACGAAAGCCTGACGCTCCTCGGGAACGGCCTCGGCCTCGACGCGGATCGGCTCCGGGCCGACGCCCACGGCGAAACGGTCGGCGCGGCGCTGGCCGCCAACCGCGGGATCGCCGCCGCGCTCGGGATCGAGGGCGCGCCGGCCTTCGTGGTCGGCGACTTGCTGTTCGTCGGCGCCATCGACACCGGCGGCCTTCTCGGCCTGATCGCCTCTCAACGCGGCGCCGAGTAGGTCCGTCGGCCGGACCGCCGTTTGACCGCGTTTTTCCGGGCTGGTATCGGGAGAGGGACGATGTGGAGCTTGCCGATGGGATCGCCGCCGCGCCGGTTCCTTGCCGCCGCCCTGGTTCTGGTCGCCGTGGCCGCGCGGGCGGACGATCCGCCGACAAGTCTGACGCGCGGGGAGGTCGAGGCCATCGTGCGTGAGTATCTGGCCGAGAACCCGGACGTGGTGGTCGAGGCCTTGCGCGAGTACGAGCGCCGCGTGGCCGAGCGGGAGGCCGCCGAGGCCGAACGTGTCATGGCCGAACGCGCGGACGAGATCTTCCGGGACCCCGAAACGCCCGTCGGCGGCGACCCCGACGGCGACATCGTGATCGTGGAGTTCTTCGACTACCGTTGCGGCTATTGCCGTCGCGGCGCGCCCGACCTCTTCGCGCTCAGGGACGAGACCGACGGCGTGAAGGTGATCTACAAGGAGTTCCCCATTCTCGGCGACGCCTCCGACATGGCCGCGAGGGCCGCCCTCGCGGCGCGCAACCAAGGGCTCTACGAGCCCTTCCACGAGGCGTTGATGACCGTCGACATCGGTTTCGGCAGGGACGAGATCATGGCTGTCGCCGCGGCGGTCGGACTGGACACCGCGCGTCTCGAGCGCGACATGGCCGATCCGGCGATCCGGGCCTATCTCGACCGCACCCACGCCCTCGCTCTCGCCTTGGGCGTCAACGGCACGCCCGCCTTCATCGTGAACGGAACGCTTTATGCCGGCGCGCTGAGCCGATCGGACTTCGACCGGATCCTCGCCGCCGGCGATGGCTGAGGCATCGCCGCCAGGGTCTCGAGGGTGTCCGCCTCGGCGGCCGGTTTGTCCCAGCGGATACGGGAGACGCGCGGGAAACGCATGGCGACGCCGGACTTGTGACATCTGGAACGTCGCAGGCCCTCGAAAGCGACCTCCAGCACGAGTTCCCGGGCGACCGCGCGGGCGCGTCGGACGCGAAAGGAGACAGTGATGCGTGGATTGTCGTTGCCGTTGCTCTTCGGGATGTTGTGCTCGATGGCTCCGGCCGCGGCGGCCCAGGAACTGGAGTCCTTGCAGGTATACGCAGGCTCGCTGAGCGAAACGCCTGAAGACCTGCCGCTGCAATTGCCGGTGGTCGCTCTGAGTCCCGCCTACGACGATGAGACGACATCCTACACGGCGAACCTGCCATACTCGGCGGACGGAATCTCGCTGGCGGTCGAAGTAGTCGGATACGGTCATGAGGTTGTCGGGGTCGAAGGCAAGGCCGCCGACGGCGCCGAGCTGGAATTCCGGGCCTGGGACTACTCGAAGCCTTTCGGGCGGAAGGGCCACATTATCTCGTTCGATGGTCTGCCGGATGGCGACACCACCATTCGTATCGCGGTAGAAAGTCCCTGGGGTCGCACGATCTATTCGGTCGTCGCGAGCCGCGCCGCCACGGCGTCCAGCAGCGCAAGTCTCACCCGGCTCGAGCTGGCGCCCGCGGGGGAAGACTCGGGCGCGTATACGCTCACGCCCGAGTTCGGAGCCGCCACGACGCGGTACGCGGCCGACATTCCCGCCAGCGCGGACGATCTCGTCGTGAACACGGCGACGGAGCATGCCGGGAGCGTGGTGGAGGTGCATGGCGTGGCGGCGGATGGACAGCCGCTGGCGCTGGAGGGCTCGCGCGTATCGGGCCTCGTCCCGGGTTCGAACACGCTGGAGATCGCGGTGACCGCCGAAGACGGAACGACGACATCCGCCTACACCGTGGCGGTGACGCGTCCGGTCCCCGACGATGACGCCACGCTGCACGACCTCCAGCTGTCGGAAGGTCCACCTTCGACGGGCTCCGGCCTCTTCGATGTGTTTTCTGCGACAATGGATGTGTTTTTTGCGACAAACGGCGAGTCGCCGGAAGGCGGCGTGGCGCCGTCGCCCGCGTTCGACCCGGGAGTGGCTTTCTACGCGGTTGCCGTGGGTGAAGCCGAGCTTACCATCCGTTCGCGCGTGGCCGGCACATCGGACGTGGCTGTATCGGGCCGTTCGCCCGCGGGGGCGGAATTGTCCGTCGGCAACATTTTCTCCTTCGAGGACATCTACAGAGACAATGTGTCTGTCGGTTCGTTTCTGAACGCCACGGTATCGGGTCTCTCAACCGGTGAGAACACCATAGAAATCGTGGTTACCGCCGAGGACGGAACGACGCGATCCTACACGTTGATCGTGACGAGATAAGAAAGAAAACGGCATGACGTATTCGGGCTACGAGACCTTCAACTGAAGGGATTGAAACCGGTCGACGGTCCCAGAGCCCGATCCATAAGTGTTGAGTGGTTCCGCCATGCGGTATTCCGAGTTGGTTGCGATACCAAGCTTGGAGGGGCTCATCTCTTGGAGCGGGAGCACCCGGAAGAAACACAGGCGCGTCACCGGGGATTTTGAAAGTGACGTGATAGGCGGGGAATGGGCGCCGATCGTTGCGCATTGGGGCCGATGTCCAGGACCGCGACAGTGCGTCGCCGGCGATCCTGGAGATGTTTGAGAAGGCCCCGGCCGCGTTCGGTTCCGTCCTTATCGTCGAATTCGAGTTCGAATAGCCGGCCGGTTTCGGCGTTTGTCCGAGAAACGACCGGCCGAGCCGACTCGAACGCTCGGCGTCCACCAGGGAAAGTCCTTCGATACGGTTTTTCGTATCCGCTCAAGATGATGGAGTGAGTATTCGTACGCCCAAACCCTATCCCACCCCGAGGCGTCGCCGAAAACGGCGTATCGAAGGGCGGCGGTCTGGTCGCTTCAAAACAACCCGATCCCTTTCCGATTATCGATGATGTTTTTCTTGAACTCATACTTCTTGTAAAAATTGGGATAATCGTTCCTGAAGCGCTCTTCGGCATTCGTTTGATCGTCAACGATTTCATATTGTAAAGCTTCTTCAAACACGCTGTACTTCCATTGCCCGAAATCAAAAACTTTCGGACGAACGGTTTCATCGATATCGATAACAATCTTTCCCACATAGTTGATTTTGTTTTCTTCAATATTCATCTCCAGAGGAAGGCTGGCCTCTTTCCCCGACACCACAAATATCCAATACCAATATCTGCCTTCGGCCAGATGGGCGACAATGAAGCCGTTGCCTTCCTTCTTTACCGGAATCGAGCGTTTTAGTCCAAATGTCGGTTGAAAGAGCAACTCTCCATCGACATTGGACATTGTCTCCATAAGGAGAATTCCATAACCGTCTTTCAAATCGGAGTCGTCATCGTGCACGTTATCCAAAACGTTCTCGTATAAAATAGAATCGAGATGGTCAATGCCGCTACAAGCGCCAATTTGAATTGAACATACGAGGATCAACATGAGGAAAGACAAGGTTCGAGAATTCGATTTCCGTTCGGCGCATGGCGCTATCGCCCGCGCGCCGCCGCGGCCGAGAGACGCCGCGTTTGGTGTGTCGAAGCTGGAGTTCATGAGTGATATACCCCTGTCTCGCCGCATGGCTGTGCTGGCGCCGTGTTCATCCAGACCATTCTATACCCCTTGCCATCGGCATGCCAGAACCGGCCGCGCCATGCCGGCCGGAGCGGTGCGCCCGTCCGCGACGAGACAACCCGGTGGATCGCGCCGGCCTTCGGAGCCTACGCGGGCGGCCTCGATGTCCACGAGGACGCCATCCGCGGCCTGTTCCCCGGCGGGTTTGACGTCTGGCTCCTCGGCCGCGATCATGTCCGGAGGGGCGAGCGGGAACGGCTGTCGGCGCCCCGACGCCTCGCGCGGGCGACCGGGCCGTCCATGGCGAATGAAGAGGCGCCGTGACCGTCAAGAGCAACCCCGACGAATGGTGGATGTCCACGGGAGACTACGCCCGGCGGCTCAAGGGGCTGACCGTCAACCTCCTCTACAGGGACGTGATGGCGGCCGTGCCCTTCCACACCGAAGTGCTGGGCGCCGACCTGGAGTACGCCTGCGTCGATTTCGCGTCCTTCGGCTTCGACGGCTGCGTCTGGATGCTGCACGCCGACCACACCTACGACCGCCACCCTCTCCATCGCGTTCTGAACGCCGGCGCGGACCGCGGCGTCGGCGCGGAATTGCGCCTCCACGGCCGCGACCCGGACGAGGCCTGCGCGGCCGCCGACAGGCTGGGGTTCCGGGTTCTGGAGCGCGCGACCTCGAAGGGCCACGGTACGCGCGAAGCCTTCATTCTCGACACCGAGGCCTATCTCTGGGTGCCCGACATTCCGGTCTGACGGACGGGACGCGGGGCGAGTCCCGGTAAATCCGCCGGTAGGACGGACTGGAGAAATCAATGGCCGTTGCCGCCTCTCGCGTTCGAGAAGCCCCAGCGCCATGCTCGCGGCCGGGTGCGAGAGGACCGGGTCGACACCGCCCTCGGCGCCATCGAGAGCGCCATCGCCGGAACCTACCGCGGGCGCGGACCCGACCGCGCCGACCGCCGCCTCGCCAGCTTCTCCCGGCGCCGCGACCGGCGTTACCAACTCCGGACCGCGATCCCGCGCCTCCTGAACGACGCCGTCCGCGCCCAACCCATCCCTACGGAACCCTCATCGCGGGTTGAGTCTCATTGTTCCAGGCCGCCGAGCGGATGGCGCGCGATCCCTACGGAACCCTCATCGCGGGTTGAGTCTCATGGACAAGCAGGCAAGTACATGAGCGTGATCGCTTTTACCGGACGGACGACCGGCGCCGAATCCCCCCGCGGGGAACCTCGCCCCCTGTCTCTTGAACCGCGTCCGCGAGCGAGTTAAGCAGCGCCCGATGGGCGGCGCGGGTGGGACCCATGCAAATCGAAACGCTGAACATTCCGGCGGTGAAGGTGCTGACGCCGGCGAAACACGGCGACCGCCGCGGGTTCTTCTCCGAGACGTACAACCGTGAAGCGCTGGCGGAGGCGGGGATCGACATCGAGTTCGCGCAGGACAACCACTCCCTTTCGGCGGAGAAGGGGACCGTCCGCGGGCTACACTTCCAGGCGCCGCCCTTCGCCCAGGACAAGCTGGTGCGTGTCGTGCGCGGCGCGGTGTTCGACGTCGCCGTCGACCTGCGCCGGGGTTCGCCCAGCTACGGCCGGCACGTGAGCGCGATCCTGTCGGCCGAGGCGTGGAACCAGATCCTGGCGCCCGTCGGGTTCGCCCACGGGTTCATGACGCTGGAACCGGACACGGAGGTGGTCTACAAGGTCAGCCGCCGCTACGCGCCGGACCACGACAGGGGGATCCTGTGGAACGACCCGGCGCTCCGCATCGCGTGGCCGCTGCCGGAGGCCGAAGCGGTCCTCTCGGACAAGGACCGGAAGCAGCCGCTTCTCGCTGACATGGAAACGCCGTTCGCGTAACGCTGGCGAGGAAGAACTTATGACACGTGTGCTCGTCACCGGCGCGGGCGGCTACATCGGCGCCGTGCTGACCCCCATGCTGCTCGACGCGGGTTACGCCGTCAGGGCGCTGGACCGGTTCTTCTTCGGCCGCGACCTGCTCGCCGCGCACGACCGGCTGGAGGTGGTGGTCGAGGACTGCCGGAAGCTCGCTCCCGCCCATTTCGAGGGCGTGGACGCCGTGATCGACCTCGCCGCCATCTCCAACGATCCGTCGGGCGAGCTGTTCCAGGAGGCGACGTTCCAGATTAACCGCGATTCGCGGGTGCGCGCCGCCCGCATGGCCAGGGAGGCCGGCGCGCGGCGTTACGTCCTGCCGTCCTCGTGCAGCATCTACGGCTTCCAGGAGGACGGCGTCGTCGCCGACGAAGGCAGCCCGGCCAACCCGCTCACCACCTACGCGCGCGCCAACGAGATGGCGGAGCGGGGCGCGCTGCCGCTCGCCGACGAGAGTTTCTGCGTCGTCGTGCTGCGCCAGGCCACCGTCTACGGCCTCTCGCCGCGCATGCGCTTCGATCTCGCCGTCAACGGCATGACCTTCGGCGCCTGGAAGACCGGCCGGCTGCCGTTGATGCGCGACGGTTCGCAGTGGCGTCCCATGGTGCACGTGCGCGACGCGGCGCGGGCGCAGATGTTCATGCTCGAGGCCGATCCGGCCCGGGTGAACGGGCGGGTCTTCAACGTCGGCTCCGCCGGCGACGTGCACCGGATCGGTCCCCTGGGCGAGCTCGTCGCCGCATGCGTTCCGAGGGATGTGGAGATCGAATGGTACGGCGACCCGGACCGGCGGAGCTACCGGGTGGCGTTCGACCGGATCGAGGCGCTCGGCTGGCGGGCCGAAAAGACCGCCGCCGACGGCGTGGCGGAGATCTGCGCGGCGCTGGAGGCGGGGGCCGTCGACAAGACGGCCCGCACCGTCACCCTCGAATGGTACAGGGAGCTCGAACGCTGGAGCCGCGTCGTCCGCGCTGGAGGAGACCCGCGGGATCGCGCCCGGCGCAAGGAGCTCGCGCGCTGGCGCCGCGTCGTCCGCGAGGTCGAGATGTACGGGGGCATTGTCGAGATATGAGGGTCGTCCTGCTGGGGCCGAACGGCCAGCTCGGCCACGACGTCCAACGCGCGTGCGCGGAAGCCGGGGAACCGTTCGAGCTGGTCCCGCTGGCGCGCGACCGGCTCGATGTCTCGGTGGCGGGGGCGGTCGAGCGGGTTCTCGGCGAGACGAGCTTCGACGCCGTCCTCAACTGCATCGGCACCAACGCGGAGGATATGGAAGACAACGCCACCTTGGCCTTCTCCATCAACACGCACGCGGTGAAGGCGATGGCGCGGGTCTGCGCCGCCAAGGGAGCGCGGTTCGTCCATCTCAGCACCGACTACGTGTTCGGCGGCGACACCGCGCGCGCCCGGCCGTTCCGCGAGGACGACCCGACCGCGCCTGTCAACGTCTACGGCGCGTCCAAGGCCATGGGCGAAACCCTTGTCCGCCTAGTCTGCGAGGACGCCATCGTCCTTCGCGTCGCGGCGCTGTTCGGCGTGGCCGGCTCCAGGAGCAATAGCGGCGGCAACTTCGTCGAGACCGCGATCCGCGTCGCCCGCGAGAAAGGCGCGCTCCAAGTCGTCGACGACCAGACCATATCGCCGACCTCCACCGCCGACGTGGCGCGCATCCTCTCGCGGGTGCTGCGGGAGGGGTGCGAACCCGGGATCTACCACGCGGTCAATTCGGGCATAACGACGAGGTTCGCATTCGCGTGCGAGATCGTCCGCCGCGTTGGAGTCGACGCCACGGTGACTCCCTGCTCCAGCGCCGACTATCCCTCCCGCATCATGCGGCCCAGATATACCCCCCTTGACAACGCCAAGGTCTCGGCCGCTTTCGGCCCGCCGCCGCCTTGGCAAGATGCGCTCGATCGTTACCTCCGCGCCAAGGGACACGCGGGTGGGGCAGCGGCATGAAAGGCATTCTGCTCGCCGGCGGCGAGGGCACGCGGCTCCGTCCCGTGACGACGGCGGTGAGCAAGCAGCTCCTGCCGGTCTACGACAAGCCGATGGTCTACTACCCGTTGAGCGTCCTGATGCTGGCGGGTGTCCGGGACATCCTGGTGATCGCCACTCCGCGCGACGGCGACGGTTATCGGCGGCTGCTCGGCGATGGAAGCCAGTGGGGCCTGACGCTCCGGCACGCCGCGCAGCCGCGCCCGGACGGTCTGGCCCAGGCCTTCCTCATCGGCGAGTCGTTCATCGACGGCGATTCCTGCGCCCTGATCCTGGGCGACAACATTTTTCACGGCAGCGGGCTGACCGGGTTGCTGCGCCGCGCCGCGTCCCGGCGGGAGGGAGCGACGGTTTTCGCCCACCGGGTCCCGGATCCGGAGAGCTACGGCGTGGCCGCGTTCGACGCGGCCGGCCGCGTCGTCTCGATCGACGAGAAGCCCGCCCGCCCGCGCTCCGAATGGGCGGTGACGGGCCTCTACTTCTACGACAACGACGTGGCGCGCATCGCGTCCGAAGTGCGGCCGAGCGCGCGGGGCGAGCTGGAGATCACCGACGTCAACCGGCGCTACCTCGAGCGCGGCGACCTGCGCGTGGAACTTCTGGGCCGCGGCTTCGCCTGGTTTGACGCCGGGACGCACGACGGCCTCCTGGAGGCCGGGAACTTCGTGCGCGTCGTCGAGACGCGCCAGAACCAGCGTATCGGCGTTCCCGAGGAAGTCGCCTTCCGGAACGGCTGGATCGGCCGCGAAGAGCTGGCCGCGCTCGGCCGCGGCCAGCGCGCGAGCGCCTACGGCGCCTACCTGCTGGGGCTGGCCGATGAAGCCGATGAGGCGCGATTCCCGGAGTCCGCGGCGCGTTGCATGGGAATCGCCCGCCCCCACGACGCGGCTTGACCGCCCCGCGGCGCCGCGATTAGACATGAAGGGACGATCTCGGATCGTGGGCGCGATCCGCGTTTCCGGCGCGGGCGGCCGGTCGGGTGCGTCATATCCAGGAGACGGAAAGGAAGCCCCATTGCAGACAGCGCGCGCCGACGCGGATATCCGCCCCGGCGGTTCGCCGGGAGCCGCTCCCCCGTCCGCGCCGCCGCCGGGCGTTTCGCGGACCGCGCTCGCTCTCGACGACGTCGCCGAGGGCGCGCGCGCCTTCCACCTGTGGGGGCTGCTCGGCTGGCAGGACATACGCCGGCGCTACCGGCGCTCCAAGCTCGGGCCGTTCTGGCTCACCATCAGCATGGGCGTTCTGGTGGGCACGCTCGGGGTGCTGTACGCTAGTCTGTTCAACCTCGAGATCGCGAATTATCTGCCGTTCGTCGCCGTCGGCTTCATCGTCTGGGGCCTGATCTCCGGCCTGATCGCGGACGGATGCGAAACGTTCATCGGCGCCGAGGGCATCGTCAAGCAGGTGAACCTGCCGCTGTCGGTCCACGTCTACCGCGCGGTCTGGCGCAACCTTATCGTCTTCGCCCACAATGCCATCATCTACGTCGTCGTGGCCGTCCTCTTCGCCATCTGGCCGGGGTGGGCCGGGCTGCTCGCCTTGCCGGGCCTCGCGCTGCTCTGCCTGAACGGCGTCTGGGTGGGGCTGCTGCTCGGCCTCGTGTCGGCCCGCTTCCGCGACATATCGCAGATCGTCGTCAGCATCGTGCAGGTCAGTTTCTTCCTCACGCCGATCATCTGGACGCCCGAGCTGCTGTCCGGCCGCTCGTCGGTGCTGGGCGTCGACCCGTCGTTGGTGCTGGACGTCAACCCGTTCTTCCATCTCGTGGAAGTGGTGCGGGCGCCGTTGCTGGGGCAGGCGCCGGCGCTCCTCTCCTGGTACGCGGTCCTGGGCGTCGCCGGGGGCGGCTGGCTGGCGACGCTCGTCATGTACCGCCGCTACCGCGGGCGGATCGCCTACTGGGTATGAGCGCGGACCTGAGCCTGCGGCTCGACGCCGTGACGGTCGACTTCCCGGTCTACGGCGCGGACGCCCGTTCCCTGAAGAACAACCTGCTGCGCAAGGGCACGGGCGGTCTGATCGGGCGCGGGACCGACAACCGCCTGTCGGTGCGGGCGCTCGAGGATGTAACCCTCGCGTTCGAGCGCGGCGCCCGGGTCGGGCTGGTCGGCGCCAACGGCGCGGGCAAGACGACCCTGCTGCGGGTGCTCGCGGGAGTCTACGAGCCGACGGGCGGGCGAGTGCGGCGCCGGGGACGGGTGGCTTCCCTGTTCGACGTGTCGCTCGGCATGGAGCCGGACGCGACGGGCTACGAGAACATCGTGATACGCGGCGTGCTCTTGGGGCATCCGCCCGCGCGGGTGCGGGAGCGCATGGACGAGATCGCGGCCTTCACCGGGCTCGGCGACTATCTGGCGATGCCGGTGCATACCTACTCGACCGGCATGGCGCTGCGGCTGGCTTTCGCGGTCTGCACCTGTATCGCGCCCGAGATCCTGCTGATGGACGAATGGATCGGCGTTGGCGACGCCGCCTTCATCGAGAAGGCCGGACGCCGGATGGAGGAGTTCGTGGACAGCGCCGGCCTCCTGGTGCTGGCCTCGCACAATCCCGCGTTGCTGGAGCGCGTCTGCGCCACGGGCGTGCTGCTCGACGCCGGGCGGGTGAAGGCTTCCGGCCCCATCGGGGACGTGCTGCGACGATACGAGGAGAGGGACGTTTGACCGCCGGAGGCGGACCGCGGCCGAAGGTCGCGGTGCTGATGGCGGTCTTTCGGGACGCCCGGTTCCTGTCGGCGCAGATCTCGTCCATCCGCGCCCAAAGCCACGCCGACCTCGACCTGTGGGTCTCGCGCGATTGCGACGAGGAGGATGTGGGGCGCGTCCTCGAAGAGCATCGGCGGACGTTTCGCGCGGGGCGCTTCCACCTGCGCGCCGGGCCGCGGCGGGGAGCTGCCGCGAATTTCCTCTCGCTGGCGTTCGACGAGGCGATCCGGGCCGACTACTTCGCCTACGCGGACCAGGACGACGTCTGGGAGCCGGACAAGCTCTCCCGCGCCGTCGCGGCGCTGGAGCGCGTCCCCGCCGGCGCGCCGGCCCTCTATTGCTCGCGCTCGAGCCTGATCGACGAGAACGGCCGCCCGCTGGGCCTCGCGCCCTTTCACGGCCGACGGCCGCCGTGCTTCCGCAACGCGCTGGCGCAGAACATCGCCAGCGGCCACGGCGCGGTCTTCAACCGGGCGGCGCGCGAACTCCTGCGCGCCTCGGGCGTGAGGGAAGCGGCGTCCCACGACTGGTGGACCTACCTGCTCGTCACCGGCGCGGGCGGCCGGGTTGTCTACGATCCCCGTCCCAATGTGCGTTATCGCCTGCACGACCGCAACGATGTGGGCGCGGCGATGGGCTGGCGGTCGCGCACGTTGCGGCGAATCCGGAACCTTGCCGGCCGTCGGTTCTCGCGGGTCACGGCCGCGAACATCCGCGCGCTGCGCGAAGCCGGGGGGCTTCTGACGGCGGAGAACAGGCGCATCCTCGACATTTACGAAAGGGCGCGCGAAAGGCGTCTGCCGTTCAGGTTGTGGGGTCTGTGGAAGTCGGGCGTGCACCGGCAGACGCGCATGGAGAGCTTCTGGCTGTTCGCCGCCGCCGCGCTCAACAGGCTTTGACCCGGATTTCCCGAACCGGCCGGGATCTTCGAGCCGGCGCTTGAGGGAGCTTGACGGCGACCGGCGATCATGTGCTTCGTTCCGGACTCCGGCGAAGGAGGACGGACCATGGAACAGCGGCTCAGCATCGTCACGCTCGGCGTGGCCGACCTGGCCCGTTCCCGGGCCTTCTACGAGGCGCTGGGCTGGCGGGTCGCGACCGGGGAGAACGCCGACCGGATCGTCTGTTTCACGCTGAACGGCGTCGGCTTCTCGCTCTATCCCCGGGACAGGCTCGACGAGGACATCGGCGTCGCCGGTTCCGGCGGAACCGCCACGGGCGCCGTCACGCTGGCCCACAACGTCCGCTCGAGGGAGGAGGTCGCGGTCGTTCTGGCCGAGGCGGACCGGGCAGGTGGCGCGATCGTGAAGCCCGCGCGGGACGTCTTCTGGGGCGGCCACTCCGGCTATTTCAGCGACCCCGACGGGCATCTCTGGGAGGTCGCCTGGAATCCGTTCTCGCCGCTCGACGACGCGGGCAACTTCGCCTGGTGAGCCGCTCCGCCTCGGCGGCGGCCTTCATCCGGCGACCCGTCGGTCGCTTTCCGAGGAGGTTTCGCCATGGTCAGTACGGGAATGCGTCGGGTGCTTGCCCGGCTCGAGGAAGAAAAGGCCGAGGCGGCCGGGCTCCCGGAACCGACTTGGGAACGGATGCGCCGGGATTACGAGGACCTCGGCAGGGACTTTCCGGCCGATCCGGCGGCGCCGGGCGAGCGGACCGAGCTCGGCGGCGTGCCGGCCGTCCGCTTCGCGGGGGAGGGCGCCGACGAGAGCCGCGCGGTGTACTTCCTCCATGGCGGCGGCTATGTGCTCGGCGGGATTCTCACGCACCGCGCCATCACCTCGCGCATCGCCCTCGCGGCGGGCTGTCCGGTCTACGCGCTGGACTACCGGCTGGCGCCGGAGCACGTGTTTCCCGCCGCCGTCGACGACGCCGTCGCCGGCTACCGCGCCCTCGTGGGCCGGGGGCTCGCGCCGGACCGGATCGCGGTATCGGGCGATTCGGCCGGCGGCGGGCTGGCCCTGGCGTGTCTGCTGGCGTTGCGCGACGCCGGCGACGCCTTGCCCGCCTGCGCGATTCCCATCTCGCCGTGGACGGACCTCACCGGCGCGACCGGATGGGCCACAGCGGACGACGCGGTGGACCCCGTGCTCACGGCCGACATGCTGCGCCGCATGGCGCGCGACTACATGGCGGGCCAGGATGCGCGGACGGCCCTGGCGTCGCCCATGTTCGCCGAACCGGACGGCCTGCCGCCCCTGCTGATCCAGGTCGGGACGGCGGAAATCCTGCTGACCGATTCCACGCTGTTCGCGGAAAAGGCGCGGAACGCCGGAGTCGACGTCACGCTCGAGATCGAGACGGGCGCGCCGCATGTCTGGCATCATTTCGTGCCGCTGGCGGACGAGGCCGGCGCCGCGATCGGGCGCATCGGCGCCTTCGTCCGCGAGCGCACGGAATGAGACGCGAGGCCCGGCGGCCGGGTGAAGGCCGATCCCGCTCTGCTCGGCGAGGGGTCGCTTCCGGACACCGGCGCCGCCCGATGCGGGGACGCCGGCGATGAAAGCCTGGGCGATGGGCGGCGCGGCCGTGGTGCTCTGCGCGGCGCTCGCGACATGGCTGATCGACACGCTGTTCGCCGCGGACGGCGTCGATCTGGGAGTCCACGGCGCGCTCGCGGTGTTCCTTTGCCTCGTCTTCGTGCCGGGGTTGACGATCGCGCTGATGCGGCTCGCGCATCTCAGCGACGCCCGCGGCTTCGACCGGGCCGCGTCCGGACCGCCACGCCGCGACGACGACTGATTCCCGCGACCGCCGTTTCGCCGCGGTTGCGTTCGTCGGGCCGGTGTGCCATAAGCAATGGGGAACAAAACCGATACGGACTCGATCCATGACGCGACGTCTCGCGATCCTCTGCCTGGCCCTCGCGCTGGCCGCGATCGCGCCCGCGACGGCCCAGCAGCAGACATGGGACGACTTCCTCGACGGCGTCCGCGACGAGGCCCGCGCCGCGGGCGTCGGCGAGACCGCGCTCGCCCTCGCGCTGGACGGCCTGCGGCCGCTCCCCCGCGTGATCGAGCTCGACAGGAGCCAGCCCGAAGGCACGGTGAGCTTCCAGGAATACATGGAGCGCCGCGTTCCGGCCGAACTCGTCGCGACCGCGCGCCAGCGCCATGCCCGGCACGAGCCCCTGCTGGTCGCCATCGCCGACCACTTCGGGCTGGACCCCGAGTTCATCGTCGCGTTGTGGGGCCTCGAAACCCGGTTCGGGAGCTACACCGGCGGCTTCGATGTCGTGGCCTCGGTCGCGACGCTGGCATGGGACGAACGGCGCGGCGACTTCTTTCGCCGCGAATTGATGCACGCGCTCCGCATCCTCGACGAGGGCCACATCGCGCGCGGCGACATGGTGGGCTCCTGGGCGGGCGCGATGGGCCAGAGCCAGTTCATGCCGTCGAGTTTCTCGACATACGCCTACGACTGGGACCTCGACGGCCGTCGCGACATCTGGACGAACAAGGGCGACGTGTTCGCGTCGGCCGCCAACTATCTCTCCCGTTCCGGTTGGCGCGAGGGTTTGCCGTGGGGCGGGCCGGTCAGCCTGCCGGAGGGCTTCGACGCCGGCCTCGAGGGCCACGGCGGGACGAGGCCGCTGGCCGACTGGCTGGAGCTCGGCGTGACGTGGATCGGCGAGGGACCGGCCGTCGCGCTCGACGAGCAGGCGTCGCTCGTGACTCCGGGCGGCGAGCGGGGAGGGGTCTGGCTCGTCTTCGACAACTACCGCGCGATCCTGAAATGGAACCGGTCCGACTATTTCGCCATGTCGGTGGTCACGCTTGCGGACGCGATCGCCGGGCGGTAGTCTCCCTCGGCATACAACATCTGGTGTCCGGGATGTTTTCAGCCTCTCTGTTTCGCGGGACACGGCGCCGGTTGAGCCTCGCCGCGGTCGTGGCGGCCGGGCTTTCGGGGTGCGCGGAAACCGACATCGCGGCGACCGTCATCAAGGAGGTCGCGGGGCCTCCGCCGACCGGCGCGTACAAGGTCGGCGATCCCTACCGGATCGGCGGCGTCTGGTACTATCCGAAGGAAGAACCCCACTATGACGAAGTGGGAATCGCCTCTTGGTACGGCGAGGCGTTTCACGGCCGCGCGACCGCCAACGGCGAGATCTACGACATGAACGAGCTGACGGCGGCGCACAAGACGCTGCCGATGCCCGTCCATGTCCGCGTGACGAACCTGGAGAACGGGCGTTCGCTGGTTCTGCGGGTCAACGACCGCGGGCCGTTCGTGGCGGGGCGGATCATCGATGTCTCGCGCCGGGCGGCCCAGCTCCTCGATTTCCATCTCGAAGGCACCGCCCAGGTGAGGGTCCAGGTTGTCGACGGGGACACCGAACGGACCTATGCCGAGTTGGGCCAGCCGGGGCCGGTCTCGACCGGCGGGATCCCGGTCGCCGGGACCGAACGGGCCGCGGAGCGCGGGAGCGGCGGCGAGCGGTTCGTTCAGGTCGGGGCCTACCGCGACGCCCGCAACGTGGCGACCGCCAGCAGCACCCTGAACGCGGTCGGCGAGGTTCAACTGCACCGGATCGCAAGGGGCGACCAGGTCTTGTATCGCGTTCGCCTGGGCCCCTTCGCGACCGACGCCGAGGCCGAGAGCGTGCGGCGCGCCGTGGCGCTGCGCGGCTACCCCGAGGCCATCGTCGTCGTCGAGCCCTGAGATCTGGCCATCGGCCGGACGGCGGGCCAGAATTCCGCCGCAAAGGTCCGTTATGTCCGCGTTCGCTCCAGGGACGGTCCCACCGCGATGAAACGACGCCTTCCGATCCTTCCCGTGGTCGCGCTCATGGCGCTCGCTCCGGTCGCGGCCGGAGCGTTCGAGACCGCCGCGCGGGAAGCCGTCCTGATCGACGAGAGCACCGGCGCCACGATCCTGGGGAAGAACGTCCAGGCGCCCACGGCCCCGTCGTCCATGACCAAGATCATGACGATCTATCTGCTCTTCGAACGGCTGGCCGAGGGTTCGCTCGGCCTGACCGACACCCTGCCGGTCAGCGAGAAGGCCTGGCGGATGGGCGGTTCCAAGATGTTCGTCGAAGTCGGCGACCGCGTGACCGTGGAGGACCTGATCCGCGGCATCGTGGTGCAGTCGGGCAACGACGCCACGGTCGTGGTGGCCGAGGGGCTCGCCGGGTCGGAGGACGCCTTCGCGCGCGAGATGACCGACAAGGCGCGGGAATTCGGCATGGCGTCGACCACGTTCCGCAATGCGTCCGGCTGGCCCGACCCCGAACACGTCACCACGGTCGGCGACCTCGCCATCCTCGTGCGCCGGACGATCCAGGATTTTCCGCAGTACTACCATTACTACTCGGAGACCGACTTCACCTTCAGCGACATCCAGCAATCGAACCGCAACCCTCTGCTCTACACGGGGACCGGCGCCGACGGCCTCAAGACCGGCTACACCGAGGCCGCGGGTTACGGCCTCGCGGCCTCGGTCGTCCGGGGCGACCGGCGCCTCATTCTCGTGGTCAACGGCTTCGGCGGCTCGCGGGAGCGCGCCGACGAAGCGCGGCGCATGCTGGAATGGGGCTTTCGCGAGTTCGACGCCGTGGAGCTCTTCGAAGCCGGCGAGACCGTCGCCGAGGCCGAGGTCTGGCTCGGCGACGACGACTTCGTCCCTCTCGTGCTCGACGAGGATATCGCGGTCACGCTGCCCCGCGCGTCACGGCGCGACATGACGGTCAAGGTCGTCTACGACGGTCCGGTCCCCGCTCCGATCCGGGCCGGCGCCCCGATAGCCGATCTGGTGATCGAGATCCCGGACATGGCGCCTGTCGAGCGCGCGTTGCTTGCCGGGTCTGATGTGGGGGAACTGTCCTTCCTGGGCAAGCTGGGCTCGGCCGCCGCCTATCTGGTCTTCGGGCCGCCGGCCGAGCCTTGACGGCCGCGCGGTTCATCACGTTCGAAGGCGGCGAGGGAACCGGAAAGTCGACCCAGGTCCGGCGCCTCGCCTCGTGGTTGGCCGAGGAACGGGGCCTCGATGTCCTGACGACGCGCGAGCCGGGCGGCGCGCCCGGCGCGGAAACGCTCCGGAACCTGCTCGTCGGCGGCGCCACGGACAGGTGGGACGCGCGCACCGAGGCTCTCCTCCACGTCGCCGCCCGGCGCGACCACGTTCTCACGACGATCGGGCCGGCCCTGGACGCGGGGACTTGGGTCGTCTGCGACCGGTTCGCCGATTCGACACGGGCCTATCAGGGGATCGTCCAGGGAGCCGGCGAGGATTTCACCGCGGCGCTCCATGCGTTGGCCCTCGACGACCTGCGGCCCGATCTCACGCTGATTCTCGACCTTCCCGTCGACGAGGGCCTGCGGCGGGCGTCCATGCGCGGAGGAGGCGACCGCTACGAGCGCATGGGCGCGGCCTTCCACGAACGTCTGCGCGAGGCGTTTCTCGCCATCGCGCGCGGCGACCCCGAACGTTGCGCGGCGATCGACGCGGGCGGGAGCGAAGGCGAGGTCTGCCGGCGAATCCGCGCCGAGGTGGCGGGTCGATGGCCTTAGCCGACGATCCGGTCGATCCGCGCGCGCATCCGGACCACCCCGCCAGCGATGCGCCCGCGCCGCGCGCCAACCCGAGCCTCGTGGGCCACGCGGACGCGGAACGGCGCCTCGCGCGGGCCGCCGCCGACGGAACGCTCGCGGGCGCCTGGCTGATCGGCGGTCCCCCGGGAATCGGCAAGGCCACGCTGGCGTACCGCCTCGCGCGCCACCTGCTGGCGGGCGGCGGCAACGACCTCTTCGGCGACGCGGGAGAGACGCTCGCGGTCGATCCGGGCGAGCCGGCGTTCGCGCGCGTCGCCGGCGGCGCGCACGCGAACCTTCTCGCCGTCGAGCTGGGCCCGAACGACAAGGGCAGGCCGAGGACGGAAATTATCGTCGATGATGTCCGCAGGCTCGGGCCGTTCTTCCATCGGTCGGCGGGGGAGGGCGGCTGGCGCGTGGCCATCATCGACGGGGCCGAGCTGATGAACGACAGCGCCGCCAACGCGGCGTTGAAGCTGGTCGAGGAACCGCCCGTCCGTTCGGTCGTCCTGCTTGTCAGCCATGCGCCCGCGCGCCTGGCGCCGACGATCCGTTCGCGCTGCCGCATGCTCCACCTTCGGGCCCCGAAGCCCGAGCAGGCCGCGGTTCTTCTGGAGCAATACCTCCCGAAGCTGACGGACGAGGAACGTCGGCCGCTGGCCCGTCTGGCCGGGGGCAGCGTCGGCCGCGCACTGGCGTTCGACTCCCTGGGCGGCCTGGCGCTCTACCGCGAGCTTCTGGCCAGGATCGCCGAGGCGCCCCGGATCGACCCCAAGGCCCTCCACGACCTCGCGGACCGGCTCGGCCGCCGCGGCAACGAGAGGGCCTGCCGAACCGCCATGGGCTTTCTCGGCGACTGGATCGCGCGGCTCGCGCGGGGCGCCGCGGACGGCGGTTCGGGATGGCGCGACATCGTCGGCGGCGAGCGCCGGCTCATGGAGCGGCTCGCCCAGGCCGGCGACCTTGAACGCTGGGTGGACGTATGGGAAAAGGTCGCGGGCCTACGGAACAGGGCTGACAGCCTGAATCTGGACCGCAAGCAAGTCGTGCTCGCCGCGTTCGGCGCCCTCGAGGCCGCCGCCCGGACCTGAGGCCCCAAACGCAACCTGCGCCGCGCCCAAGGAGCCCTGGCATGTCCGGGAAGCCCGCCTTCTACATCACGACGCCGATCTACTACGTCAACGACAACCCGCATATCGGCCATGCGTACACCACGCTGGCCTGCGACGTGATGGCGCGTTTCATGCGACTCGACGGGCACGACGTGATGTTCCTGACCGGCACCGACGAACACGGCCAGAAGGTCGAGAAAGCCGCGAGAGAAGCCGGGCTCGATCCACGAGCGTTTTGCGACAAGGTCTCAAAAAACTTCCGTATCCTCGCGAAAGAATGGAACTTTTCAAACGACGACTTCATCCGCACGACGGAGCCGCGCCATGTCCGCTCCGTCCAGGCCCTGTGGCGAAGGCTCGAGGAGGCGGGCGAGATCTATCTCGACCACTACGAGGGCTGGTACGCCGTCCGCGACGAGGCCTTCTATGCCGAGGACGAGCTCGGCGAAGGCCCCGACGGCCGGAAACTCGCGCCGTCGGGGGCGCCGGTCGAATGGGTGAAGGAGCCGAGCTACTTCTTCCGGCTTTCGGCCTGGCGGGATCGTCTGCTCGACCTCTACGACAGCCGGCCCGGCTTCATCATGCCCGAGACGCGACGCAACGAGGTCAGGAGCTTCGTCGCCGGCGGGCTGCGCGACCTCTCGATCTCGCGCACCAGCTTCTCGTGGGGCGTTCCGGTCCCCGGCGACCCCGGCCACGTCATGTACGTCTGGATCGACGCGCTGACGAACTACATCACCGCGGCCGGCTATCCGGACGAGGACGGCGGAGACTTCCGGCGCCGGTGGCCCGCGCTCCACATGGTCGGCAAGGACATCCTGCGTTTTCACGCGGTCTACTGGCCCGCGTTCCTCATGGCCGCGGGGATCGAGGTTCCCAGGCGCGTGTTCGCCCACGGCTGGTGGACCAGCGAGGGCCGGAAGATCTCGAAGTCGCTCGGCAACGTCATCGTGCCGTCGGAGATCGTGGCGCGCTACGGCCTCGACCAGGTGCGCTACACGCTGATGCGCGAGGTGAACTTCGGCAACGACGGCGATTTCTCCCATCGCGGCACGGTGCGGCGCTGCAACCACGATCTCGCCAACGACTACGGCAACCTGGCCCAGCGCGTGCTCTCGATGATCGCCAGGAACTGCGGGGGAAGGGCGCCGCGGCCGGGCGATCTGAACGACGGCGACCGCGAACTCCTGGACGGGGCCTATGGGCTCTTGCCCGCGACGCGCGAACACATCGCCGTCCAGGCCTTCCACCTCATGCTCCAGGCGATCTGGGGCGTGGTGGGCGACGCCAATCGCTATGTCGACGAGCAGGCGCCCTGGGCGCTCCGGAAGACCGATCCGGCGAGGATGGAAACGGTGCTTTACGTGCTGGCGGAAACCCTCCGCGTGCTGGCGCTCCTGACGCAGCCGGTGATGCCGGAGTCGTCGTCGCGTCTGCTCGATCAACTCGCCGTTCCGGAGAGCGAGCGACAGTTCGACCGGCTGAACGCCGATCACGCCCTGCGGCCGGGCGCGGACCTGCCCGAGCCCACGGGCGTGTTCCCGCGCTACCGGGACGAGGAGCAGGGAGCGGCCTGATGCTGGTCGACAGCCATTGCCATCTCGACTTTCCGGATTTCGCCGGCGAGCTGGACGACGTCGTCGCCCGGGCCCGGAAGGCTGGCGTCGGCGTCATCCAGACCATCTGCACGCGCATGACCGGATTCGACGAGGTCAAGGCCCTCGCGGACCGTTTCGAGAACATGTACTGCTCCGTCGGCGTCCATCCGCACAATGTCGAGGGCGAAGGCGTCGCGCCGGCGGCCGACATCGTGGCCCGGACGAACGATCCCAAGGTGATCGGCGTTGGCGAAACCGGGCTCGATTTCCACTACGACCGCAGCCCGCGCGCGGCGCAGCGCGCGAGCTTCCGCGAGCACATCGCGGCGGCGCGCGAGACCGGGTTGCCGCTCATCGTCCACACCCGCGACGCCGACGACGACACGATGGCGATCCTCGAGGACGAGATGGGGAAGGGGGCCTTTCCCGGTCTGATCCACTGCTTCAGCGCATCCCGCGAACTCGCCGGACGCAGCCTCGCGATCGGGTTTTCGATCTCGATCTCCGGCATCGCCACGTTCAAGAGCGCGTGGGATCTGCGCGACACGATTTCCGATCTTCCGCTCGACCGGCTGCTTGTGGAAACCGACGCGCCCTATCTCGCGCCGGTTCCCGAACGCGGCAAGAGAAACGAGCCGGGTTTCGTGAGCCATACCGCTGCCCTGGTGGCGCGACTTAAAGGAGTTTCCGAAGACGAGATCGCCGCCGCGACGACGAACAACTTCTTCAATCTGTTCACCAAGGCGGATCGGCCATCTCACTGAAAAACAAGAGCGTTTTCTCCCGGTCGCGACTTGTCGGCCGGCTCAACCGGAGGCGTCCCCGATCCCTTCCCGGGTCTCGGCGAGCGTCTGGTCGACGATATGCCGAAGCGCCTCCTCCTCCGTGTCTCCCTCCAGGCGGCGCAGGCGAAACAGATCGACCTGCCGGTCGGCGCCGGTTCCCTCGCGGACGATGGCGAGCGCGCGGCGCGTTTCGGCCTCGCAGCCGAGCGCGCGGGCGTCGGAGGCGAGCTCCTCGACCAGGTCGGCCGCGAAGTCGTCGATATCCACCCGGCCGTCCTCGCGCGCCGCGTCGCCGAAGAAGGCGAGCACGCCGTAGCGCTGGGCGACCCAGCGGTTTTCCGCGATGATTTCGGTGGGCGGCTCCGGGGGCAGGGCGCCCTCCCGGTCCCGGCGCAGCAGCAGCCGGATGAGGGACGCATACAGCGCCGCGATGCACACCGCGTCCTCAAGGCGCGTGCACACGTCGCAGATCCGCATCTCCACCGTCGGGTAGGTCGAAGACGGGCGGATGTCCCACCACAGCTCGCTGCCGTCGTCGATGAACCTCATGCGGCGGTACTCGTCGACAAGGCGGTCGTAGTCCGCGCGCGACCGCAGAGGCCCCGGAATGCCGGTGCGGGGAAGGCCGCCGACGAGGGTCAACCGCCAGGACTTGAACCCCGTCTCGCGTCCGGCGCTGAAGGGCGACGATGTGGACAGCGCATGAAGCAGGGGCAGGTAGCGCCGGATCGCGGTCATGATCCGGACGCGGTCGTCGGCGTCGCCGAAGCCGGCGTGAATGTGCATGCCGCCGATGAGGAACCGGCGCACGTTGTCCTGGAACGTGGCCGTGAACCGCGCATAGCGCTCTTTCGGCGTGATCGCCTGGGCCCGCCACGATGCGAAGGGATGGGTGGAGGCGGCCATCGCCGCCGCTCCGTGCCGCTCGGCCGCCTCGATGACGGTCCGTCGCGTCTCGCGCAGGGCCTGGCGCAGCTCCGCCACGGAACCGCAGACACGGGTGTTGGTTTCGATCTGGGAGCGGAGGAGCTCGTGCACGACCCGGTGCGGTCCGCGCGTTTTCTCGCAAGCCTCGAAGATGGCGGGGTCCGGGTCGACAAGCAGGTCGCGCGACTCGGGATCGACGAGAAAGAGCTCTTCCTCGACCCCGAGCGAGACCGAGAGGTCCTCCCGGCCGCTCGCGGCGGCATCGGTCACGGCGTCTTCTCCATCGTTCGCAAGAGCTTCGAGGACTGTGTCCGGCGCGACGGGCGGGATACCCCATATCCGGCGGCCGGACCACACAAATCAAAAAGTTTCCATAATATATATTATGCGTCTTTTGTTGAAGCTATCGAAGCTGGCGACGACGGCGGCGCCGGGGACTCTTCTTGCCCCGGCCCGGCGTTCGCGCGAGCGTGAGAGCGTCGCGACACGGGAGCCTCGCCATGATCGACCTTTACTTCGACCACACGCCGAACGGCCAGAAGGTCCACATCATGCTCGAGGAGTGCGGCTTGCCCTACAACCTCGTCGTCGTGAACATCGACAAGGGCGAACAGTTCGCGCCGGAGTTCCTCGAGATCAGCCCGAACAACAAGGTGCCGGCGATCGTCGACCGCGAGGGACCCGGCGGCCAGCCGCTCTCGATGTTCGAATCCGGCGCGATCCTGCAGTATCTCGCCGAGAAGACCGGCAGGTTCGTACCCGCCGATCCGGCGAAGCGCTGGGACGTGACCCAATGGCTCTTCTGGCAAATGGGCGGCTTCGGCCCGATGCTGGGCCAGGCCCATCACTTCCTCGCCTATGCGCCGATGAATCCCAACGGACCGCAGGTTCTGCCCTATGCCCAGGACCGCTACCGCAACGAGGCGGCCCGTCTCTACGGCGTGCTCGACAGGAAGCTCGACGGCGAGGAGCATGTGGCCGGCGGCATGTACTCGATCGCCGACATGGCGATCTTTCCCTGGTGCCGGCTCCACGAGCGCCAGCGGCAGGACCTCGACGATTTTCCGAACGTCAAGCGCTGGTACGAGGCCATGGCGCGACGTCCCGCCGTCGCCCGCGACATCGAGGCCTCGGCCGATGTCGTCACCGGCTTCACGCCCGAAAGCTGGGCCGTGTCCTTCGGCGCGGAGCAGTACAGGCGGCGGTGATCCCTCCACCCGAACCGTCGCGGTTGCGGCGGCCGCGTCCATTGGCCACGGTCGCGTCATGGCCACGCTCCGGCTCGTTTCCTGCGACTGCTTCTCCGCGGAGCCTTTCGGCGGGAACGTCGCATACACGATCTCCGGCGGCGGCGGCGGACGCGCGCGGACGCTTCGCGCCGGCGGCATGGCGACGCGCACGATCTCCGGCTCGATCCCCTTCCCCGCCCGAGGTTCGCCCCCGATGAGCGTCGCCCCCTCCTCCACGGCCCCTCTGCACCGCCTGCTCGCGATCGTGGCGAAGCTGCGCGACCGCGACGGCGGTTGCCCGTGGGACACGGAGCAGACCTTCCGCACGATCGCGCCCTACACGATCGAGGAGGCCTACGAGGTGGCGGACGCGATCGAGAAGGAGGACTGGGCGGCGCTCAAGGACGAACTGGGCGACCTTCTCTTCCAG
The DNA here is from genome assembly GCA_958295695.1 of uncultured Alphaproteobacteria bacterium. Taxonomy (GTDB): domain Bacteria; phylum Pseudomonadota; class Alphaproteobacteria; order SP197; family SP197; genus SP197. The sequence goes on from OY282363.1 coordinate 1,880,866, forward strand.
GTCGTGTTCCACGCCCGGATGGCCGAAGAGGACGGCCGCTTCGCCTTCGATGACGTGGCCCGGACGATCGCGGACAAGATGGTCCGCCGTCATCCCCATGTTTTCGGTGGCCGGCCCGGTCCCGATACGGCGGACGACCAGACGGCCGACTGGGAGGCGCGCAAGGCGGCGGAGCGCCAAGCCGCCGCGGAGAGGGACGGCCGCGGATCCTCGGTGCTCGACGGGGTCGCGACGGGCTTGCCTTCGCTGACCCGGGCCGTCAAGCTCCAGAAGCGCGTGGCCCGCGTCGGCTTCGACTGGCCCGACGCGGACCGCGTCCTGTCCGATGTGCTCGAGGAATTCGACGAATTGCGGCGGGAGATCGTAGAGGGCGGCGACCGCGACCGCCTCGGAGACGAGACGGGCGACCTCCTCTTCACCGTCGTCAACCTCGCCCGGCATCTCGGCGTCGATCCGGAGAGCGCGCTTCGCGGAACGAACGCCAAGTTCGAGCGGCGCTTCCGCTATGTCGAGGAGCGGCTTGCGGCGGACGGGCGCTCGACGGAGAGCGCGACGCTGGACGAGATGGACGCGCTGTGGGACGAGGCCAAGTCCGCCACCCCGTCGTGACGCGCCCGCGACCCGTTTCAGCCCGCCCGCGCCATTTTCCGGAACCGCTCCAAGTCCCTGTGTTCGATGCCGACCTTCAGCGCGATCTCGGTCTCGCCGTCGGCGCGGTCGAGCACTTCGCCATGGCGGTAGAGGAAGCCGATGGCCTTGCCGTCGGTGACCGGGACCTTGAGGTCGACGACCCGACGGCCATTCCACGCGCGGCGGTCGACGAGATCGAGCAGCGCCTCGACGCCCTCGCCCGTGACAGCCGAAATGGCGACCGCGTCGTGGCGTCGGCCGGCCGTGCCGTCGATGCGTTCGCGCGCCTCGCCGTCGAGCCGGTCGATCTTGTTGAAGACCTCGACCATGCGGTCCGAGCGGTCGGCCTCGCCGATACCGAGCTCGTCGAGGATCGAGAGGACATCGGCGGCCTGGGCCTCGGCGTCTGGGTCGCTCATGTCGCGGACATGGAGGATGACATCGGCCTCGACCGTTTCCTCCAGCGTCGCGCGGAACGCCGCGACGAGCGCGGTCGGCAGGTTCGAGATGAACCCCACGGCGTCGGACAGGATCGCGCGCCGGCCCGAGGGCAGGCCGAGCCCGCGCATGGTGGGATCGAGCGTGGCGAAGACCTTGTCGTCGGCGTAGACGGCCGTGCCGGTGAGCCGGTTGAACAGCGTCGACTTGCCCGCGTTGGTGTAGCCCACGAGCGCGACCGTGGGATACGGCGCCCTGCGCCGGGCGTTCCTGTGTTGCCCGCGCGTGCGCGCCACGTCATCGAGTTCCCCGCGCAGCTTGGCGAGCCGCCCGTCGATCAGGCGCCGGTCGATCTCGAGCTGCGATTCGCCGGGGCCGCCCACGAAGCCCAGGCTGCCGCGCTGGCGCTCGAGATGGGTCCAACTCCGCACCAGACGGCTTCGCTGATAGGTCAGAGCCGCCATCTCGACCTGGAGCACGCCCTCGCGGGTCGCCGCCCGGGCGCCGAAGATGTCCAGGATCAGGCCGGTGCGGTCGATGACCTTCGCGTTCCAGGCCCTCTCGAGAGTGCGCTGTTGCACGGGCGTGAGCGCGGTGTCGAGAAAGACCAGCCCGATCTCCTTCTCGGCGATATAGCCCTTGAGCTCCTCGACCTGGCCGGAACCCATGAAGGATCCCGGACGCGGTTGGCGCACGGCGACGATCTCGCCGTCCACGATATCGAGGTCGATCGCGCGCGCCAGCGCCATGGCCTCTTCGAGCGCGCGCCCATCGTCGCGTGGACGGCGCCACTTGCCGCGCATCGAGGGGTAGAGAACCAGGGTGCGCGTCGCCGCGGCCCGGGTTGGAATCGGATCAGACGTCGACCGTCTCCTCGGCGCTCCCGGCGTCATCGTGTTCGAAGAGCCGGATCGGCGAAGCGGGCATCACCGTCGAGATCGCGTGCTTGTAGACCAGTTGCGAATGGCCATCGCGGCGCAGCAGGACGCAGAAGTTGTCGAACCAGGTGATGACGCCCTGAAGCTTCACGCCGTTTACCAGGAAGATGGTGACCGGCATCTTCGATTTGCGGACATTGTTGAGGAACGTGTCCTGCAGGTTGCGCGGCTTGTCCTGCGGCATGACGCTGCCTCCCCGGTTCCGTGTTTCCCGGATGGTCCCGCCGGCCGGCCCACCGATCCCGCCATCCGTTGACGCATATGCGCGACGAAAGCCTAGTCGCAGGACGGGCCGCGGCACAAGCGAAAGCCACGGACTTCATGGGCGATGAATGTTTGTATTTTGTTCTTGTCATGGACGGCCCGTTTCCTCTACATTTCGAATCGATGCTGGCGAAGATGCGCCGCGCCGGAGTCGAGGGGCCGAGACAGCGGCCTCGACGACGAGCCGGACCCGTTCCCCGCCCCGTCAGCGGTCCTGCGCGGATGGCCCCGGCGGGCTTCGACGGCGTATTCAAGCGGTTCCGCGCGCGCATGCCGCCAGAGATGGATCGCGAGCACCCCGGAGCGGGCGTCCCCACCCGGTCGCGATCCACACTCGTGCTCATTCGCTTTTTGCCGTTTGCGATCATGCGTTCAGCGTACAACCTGTGTTCCTCCGTAACCGGCTCGACCGGAGTTCCGTCAACGTCGTGCCGCTGGGCGCCTTCGGCCGCGATCGCCTTCTGGTAAGTCTGGAGGCTGGTCATTCGCCCGAGTTCCCGCCGCAGTCTCTTCGCGTCTGCCTTGGGGTAGGCGCGCAGCAGGACCGCGAAGGTGCCGAGAGCCATGGGCAGTGCTGGCAGGCGCCCGTCCTTCAGCCAGGCGAGGACCGCCGGTGCTTCTCCACCGAGTGCAGCATCGATCGCCGCCGCATGGTGTGCCCTCCGGCTGGGTCTCTTCGGTGGTGCTGGGCGTGGGCGTGGTTCCTCGCCGGGGTTGCTGGCGCATTTGCCGGTTCCCGCAACCGGTGGTCCGTGTTCTTCGTGCCCTGTCTTGCCTTTCAGCGACAGCGTTCCTCCGATCCGTCTTTCTGCTGCGCTCATCGCGTTCCCTCGGTCTCGCGTTCTGGACTATTCCTCCAGGCGCTCCGCTCTGTAGATGAGTCCGTGCAGGTCGTACGACCCGAGTGCTCCGTCCGCCAGTACGGCGTAATACTCCTGGTGCGGAGAATCCTTGTGCGGAGAATCCTTGATCCGGAACCGGCTCAGCTCTCCGTCGCCTGGTGCGATAGCTTCCAGCGTTCCGGTTCCTGAAGACCCGTCGGGATACGTCGTCGTCATCATGAGAAGTCCATTTTGACGCCATATCTTGTGGTGTGAGCCGAACCAGTACACGGAGGGTTTCGCCTCCCATTCTCCGGTGACTTCATCCCCGCCGGTGTCGGCGACCGTCTCCCAGCTGGATACCGGTGATCGCGCTGCCGCGATCTCGCGTTCCCAGTGTTGGGCACCCTCCATGTCCCCCTTGGCGTACATGAGACCGAGCTGGACAAGCTCTCCCGGCAGTATCCCGAACCCTCCCATGAATTCCTGGATCGAGGCTTTTCCGCTCAACGCCTCCACACGGCGTTTCCAGGTGTAGTACTTGCAGCATCGTCCGTAGGCCACCTGCTTGAACTTCCGGTCGTCCTTGAACTCGTGCAGCTCCTCGTAGAGGCTTTCCAGTGCCTCCACAGTGGTGTTGCCGGTTTCGGTCGCCTTTGCCACGTCCAATGTGGTGCTCGCCAAGAGGATGGCTCCTGCAAGACTCCAGCAGTTTCTCGATTTCATGTCAGCTCGCTCTCCTTATGGGGTGACCTCAAGGTACATCCCGGTGTCCTCTTCCTCTTGCCTGGTCGAGTACGACCCACAGGTGTTCGGAGCACTCCGGATCGGTCCGACTTCTCCTGTCCGACGGTCCCTGACCCGGACGCCCCAGTGGCATCCTGCCGCCCTTCGGTGGATTGCTTCGATGTAATGGGTGATTTGCCAGCCGTCCCCGTAGCCGATGAAGCTGGTTTCCTCCGCCCGGACATGCAATGCACGCCAATGGTAAGCCTTCGTCCACAGATCTTCGGTCGGTTGATGTCCGGGGTCGCTCTGGAATGACGCCACCAGTAGCTCGTGCCTTTTCTGGTCCCATGTGTCGACCGATGCAATGACTCTCTACGCCGCGTCCGCCACGGAGGCCCGCCGCGTGAAATCGAGGTAGGCCGAGAGCAGCGCGCGGGTCGTGGCGCCGGGATGGCCGTTGCCGATCGTCGTGTCGTCGATCTGGGTGACAGGCTTCACGAAGGAGGTGGTGCTCGTGAGGAACGCCTCGCGCGCGTTCAACGCTTCCCCGACCGAGAACGGGCGTTCGACGACGGCGATGCCGTTCTTTCTTGCAAGCGCGATCACGCGGTCGCGGGTGACGCCCGGCAGGATGTCGACACCCAGCGGGCGGGTGACGACGCGGCCGTCCCGGTCCACGATCCATGCGTTCGAGGAACTGCATTCGGTGACGAAACCGCCATCGTCGACCAGCCACGCCTCATAGGCCCCTTCCCTCGCGGCCGCCGTCTTGGCGAGCGCGTTGGGCAGCAGCGAGACGGTCTTGATGTCGACCCGCTCCCAGCGGTTGTCGGGCCGGGTGACGACCTTGACGCCGGGCGCCGCGTCGGCGTCCCGGGGCAACGCCACGGACCTGGCGGTGCAGACCACGGTCGGCGTCAGCCCGTCGTCGTAGACGTGGTTGCGCGGCGCCGTCCCGCGGTTGACCTGCAGATAGACCATGCCGTCCTTCACGCGGTTGCGCGCGATGGTCTGATGCATGATGTGACGCAGCGCGCGGTCGCTCATCGGCGCGGGCATGTCGAGCTCGCGCAGGGAACGCGCCAGACGGACCATGTGACCCTCTTCATCGACCATGCGGCCATCGACCGCGAGGATCACTTCATAAACCCCGTCGGCGAAATTGTGCGCCCGGTCGTCGATATGCACCCTGGCGCGGCCGTGGGGCAGGTAACGGCCGTTGACGTATGCGACGCGGGACATGCGGCCCTTCCTTTCGCTCGCGCTTCTTCCGATTCGACGCTAAACTGGAACACGCATAAAACAGTGTAGTTGTTTGATATAGTATCGTTTTTCTTTCTTGCGATGTCAGGGGACGGCTTCCGCGATGGCCAGCGTCCGGCCGCAACCCGAACCGTCGGAGGAACCGTGTCCAAACTCACCCTTGCCAGGCCCCGCGTCAAGCCGCCGCCCATCGTCCGACCGAATCCGGCCCAGCCCGGTCGTATCCGGTCACTTCCGAATTCACGGCGATATCCGGCCGTCCACGGCCCGCAAGCCGAGAAAATGTGCGATCCGTGTCACGATCCGTCGGTGCGGCGACACCCGGTCCACGTCCGGTGGATCGTCGCAAAGCGGATCGTCGCCCTCTTCGGCCAGAATCGCCGCCCCTCGCGGCTTGCAGGGCGAAAGCGCCGAGAAGTGGGCCGCCGGGGCCACGATCTCCACGTCGGCCTTGGGAAGATGCGCCACGAACCCGCTTCCCGTTTTATTGAAATCGGTCGCCGGAAGCCGGGTCTCGCCGACGCCGAGGCCAATCAACAGCACCTTGTCGACAAGATCGCGCGCGTGCGCTGCTCCGAGGCCGTAGGTCAGCGCCGGGTCGATCGCGGCCACGGCTCGGATACGATCGTCCTTGCGGCCGGCATTCCAGTCCTCTGCCGAGTACTCCCGGAAATCGACCCCTCGTCGGGTCAGGTCGGCGCAATGATACGGCGACGCGGGCGCGGTTTCGCAATGGGTTGCATAGCCCCCGAGATCGGCGCGCAGACCGCCCATGGCTAGCGCCGTCCAGCCGCCGTAGGAAAATCCAACAGCGTAGATCCGGGAAAGGTCGGCGTGGGCGGCAAGGTCCGGCCGGCCGGCGAGATAGTCGAGAGCTACCTGAAGATCCCACACGCGCGTCCAGTGCTTCAGACCCTCCCGAAGGTCGAAATCCCCCGCCGAGCTGCCGGCATGGTTGACCGAAACGACCAAGGCGCCCGCCTCGGCCAAACCGGCGGTCAGCCAACCGAGCGTGTCGATGTTGCCGCCGAGACCATGACTGGCCACGATCACCGGAAAGGGCCCGTCCGCTATCCGGGCGCCGTCCAGAACCTCGGTGCCGTGAAAGACGGGGTTTTCACCGTGGAGCACCGTCCGGCCGCCGCCCGCGGACGGGTACCAGAGGGCGCCGGACATCTCACGTCCGTGATGCTCCGCGGGGATGATGAGAGCCCGATATCCCGCGGGCTCCGCGGCGGCGGTCTGGACGACCGGAAGGAGGAACGCGACGGCCAACAAGTGTTTCATCGTCTTTCTCCCGATGCTGGTCGCACCGGGATAGGGCTCGAACGAACAAACATCGTCCTCGAACCGGTTTGAGGTCGTTCGCAATCCGGTTTTGGGTCACGACAGGGATACCATGCTTCTCAGCCTGCCCCTGCCCCTGATGTCCGCCCTCGTGCTGGGCTTTCTGCTGGCGGGTCTGCTGCTGCGTCGCGACCGGCCCGGTTTCTTCGCCGCGCTCGTGGGCGCTTGCGCCATTCAGGCGGTGGTGATCTCGCTCGCACACCACTACGAGATGGCCGTCTTCAGGTCCCTGCAGCCCATCACGGCCTCGACGATCCCCCCGCTCGCCTGGGCGGCGCTTCAATTCAGCGCCGTGCGACAACCCCGCCTGCCGCACGATCTGGTCCATCTCGCAGGACCTGTCCTGGCGCTGATGGCGTCCCTGTTCCTGCCGGCGCTGCTCGACGGTCTGCTTCCAGCACTCTTCCTAGGCTACGGCGCGACAATTCTCCGGGCCGCATGGCGCGGACCCGACGACCTGCCGCGCCTGCCTTTCGAGACAGGCGACACACCTGGGCGCGTCTGGAAGATCATTGCGCTGTCGCTCATGATGTCGGCTATCGCCGACGCGCTGATCGCGGTCGCGTTGATCGGAGGCTGGCAGGGCTGGAAACCGTGGATCATCACCCTGTCGTCCTCTCTCGGGCTCCTGACGGTCGGTGGTCTGGTCCTCGTCCGAAGCCCCGGACCGGACGAACGGGATCCAACCTCGAAGGCTCTCCCGATCCTTCACGACCTAGAGGCGGACAAAGATCTGGTGGTGCGGCTCGACACACTCCTCGAGACCCGGAAGCTGTATCTCGATCCCGATCTGACGCTCACCCGCCTTGCGCGCGCCCTGCGGGTTCCGATCAAGCGTCTTTCCGCCGCGATCAACCGCGGCGCCGGCGTCAATGTCTCCCGGTATGTCAATGGCTACAGGATTCGCGAGGCTTGCCGTATCCTGGAAGGAGGAGCGAGCGTGACCGAAGCGATGCTGGCGTCCGGCTTCAACACCAAGAGCAACTTCAACCGCGAGTTCCTGCGTGTGACGGGCAAGACGCCCACGGCATGGCGCGACGCGCTTGCCACGGAGTAGCTTCAGCGGATCGGCCCCCCCGGTCGGCGGCGCGGGAGCCGGACGCGCCGCGGAGCGCGTGCGTTGGCGCATGGGACGAAAAACTAGAAAAACTCGAGGCCGACCGAGAACAGCTTTTCCACCTTCTTGATGAGGTCGGCGTTGGTGAACAGCACGACGCGGTCGTGAGCGAGAATCTCGGTGTCGCCCCGGGGCACGATGACCTCGCCGTCCCGGATGACGGAGCCGACCAGGATGCCCTTGGGCAGGCGCACGTCGCGAATGCTCTTGCCGGTGATGCTGGAGGTGTCCAGCGCCTCGGCCTCGATGAACTCGCCGGCTCCCTCGCGCACGCTGTGGACGCCGCGGATCCGGCCCCGGCGGACATGCTGCAGGATCGTGGACACCGTCGAGCCGCGCGGGTTGACGACGGCATCGACGCCGAGCTGGCCCACGAGCGGCCCGTAACTGTTGGAGTTCACGAGCGTGATCGCCCAGTCCGCTCCGAGCCGCTTGGCCAGCAGGGAGGACAGGATGTTGACCTCGTCGTCGTTGGAGACGGCCACGACCGTCTCGGTCTGCGCGACGTTGGCCTCCTCCAGGATCTCGCGCTCCAGCGCGTCGCCGAGGAGCACCGTGGTGCGCGAAAGCTGGTCGGCCGCCACGCGGGCGCGCGCCTCGCCGACCTCGACCAGCTTGCAACGGACGTCGGGGTGTTCTTCCTCCAGTTCGCGGGCGATGTAGAGCCCGATGTTGCCGCCGCCGATGATGATAATGCGCCGCGCCTCGGTTTCCTCGTGGCCGAACGCCGACATGGACCGGCGCACATGGTCGGTATCGGCGATGAAATAGACCTCGTCGCCGGCCTGCATTTCGGTCTTGCGGTTGGGCACGATCAGGGCGTCGTCGCGGATGATGCCCACCACGAAGATCTTGAGGTCGGGGAACAGTTCCGTCAGCTCGCCCAGCGGCGTGTCGAGCACCGGGCAGTCCGGCATGCAGCGCACGGCGATGGCGCGGACGCGGTCGTCGGCCATCGGGATGACATCGAGCGCGCCGGGCACCTCGAGCCTGCGAAGAATGGCCCGAGCGACCTCGACCTCGGGCGAGATGATCACGTCGATCGGCAGGTGGTCGCGGCTGAAGAGGTTCCGCCACGCCGGCTCCAGATAGGACTGGTGGCGCACGCGCGCGATCTTGGTGGGCACGTTGAAAATCGAATGGGCCACTTGGCAGGCGATCATGTTGACCTCGTCTGCGTAGGTCACGGCGATCAGCATGTCGGCGTCCTCGGCGCCCGCCTGCCGGAGGACCGGCGGATGGGCGGCGAAGCCCACGAGCCCCTTCACGTCGATGGCCTCGGCCACTCGCCGGACACGTCCGGCGTCCCGGTCGATCACCGTGACGTCGTTGGCCTCGTTGGCGAGTTGTCGCGCGATGTTGAAACCGACCTGACCGGCGCCGCAGACGATGACCTGCATGATGCGCCGCCGTCAGATCCCGCCGGCCAGTCCGGCCGTCCGTTCTCCGTCGCCGATTCCGAGCGTCTTCAGCTTGCGGTGGAGCGCCGAGCGTTCCATCCCGACGAAGGTCGCGGTCCGCGAGATGTTGCCGCCGAAGCGCAGGAGTTGCGACGTCAGGTACTGGCGTTCGAACGCTTCGCGGGCTTCGCGCAACGACATCGCCATCATCTCCATGCCATCGTTGGCGCGCATGGGGATGGCGCCGCGGGACACGATCTCGGGCGGCAGCATGTCGGCGGCGATGCTCCCGTCGCCCTCGTTGGGCGCCATGATCAGAAGCCAGTCGATCGCGTTGCGGAGCTGCCGGACGTTGCCGGGCCACTCGGCCGCCTGGAGGGTCGCCATCGCGTCGTCGGAGATGCGCCGCATGGGAAGCCCCTGGGACTCGGCGGCGCGCTCGACGAAATGCCGACAGAGCAGGGTCACGTCCTCGCGGCGCTCGGCCAGCGAAGGCACGCGGATCGGGACGACATTGAGGCGATAGAACAGATCCTCCCGGAAATGGCCCGCGGCGATTTCGGCGTCGAGCCCGCGGTTTGCCGTGGCGATCACGCGTACATCGACCTGGACGGGCGTGTTTCCGCCCACCCGGTAGAATGTCTGCTCTTGCAAGGCGCGCAGGATCTTCCCCTGAGTCTCGAGCGGCATGTCCGTGACGTTGTCGAGGAGCAGGGTGCCGTTGTGGGCGCGCTCGAATGTGCCCACGGCGCCGCGCGTTTCGGGACCCTGTGCGCCGCGCTCGGTGCCGAACAGCTCGGTCTCGACTCGCTCGGGCGCCATGGTCGCCGCATTGAGCACGACGAAGGGCCCCGACGCCCGTTGCGACAGCCGGTGAATCCGACGCGCCACGATCTCCTTGCCTGTCCCGGCGGGACCGGTGATCAGCACGCGGCTTCCGGTCGGAGCCACGCGCTTGATCGCGGCGCGCAACTGGTTGATGGCGTGAGACGCACCTATGAGTTCGTCCTCCACCGGGCTTTTTTGCCTGAGCTCCTCGTTTTCGCGCCGGAGCCGGGCAGCCTCGATAGCGCGTCGCACGATCACCAGAAGGCGCGCCGCCTGGAACGGTTTTTCGATGAAGTCGTAGGCGCCGATCTTGATGGCGTTGACGGCCGTTTCGATGTTGCCGTGCCCGCTGATCATGATCGCCGGCGTGGCCGGATGTTCGGCGACGAACTGCTCGAGCAGCTCAAGACCGTCGCGCGCGCTTCCCCGCAGCCAGATGTCGAGGATCATCAGCGATGGCGCGCGCGACCGCACGGCCGCCTCGGCCGACGTCGAGTCCGGCGCCGTGCGCACCGTGAATCCCTCGTCTTCGAGGATACCGGAGAGTGAGGCGCGATTGTCGGCCTCGTCATCGACGATCAGGATGTCATGGGCCATGGCGTCAACTCCCCGCGCCGCCATCGGTCCGGCGTGTCTCGTCCAGCGGCAGCATCGCCGTTGCGCACGCTCCGCTGTCCGGGTTGTTCCGAAGGTCGAGGCGACCGCCGTGCTCTTCGACGATTCGTTGGGCGATCGCCAACCCCAAACCCGTGCCCTTGTCCCTGTGCGTTACGTACGGCTCGAACAGCTTCTCGCGCGGGACCGGGGGCAAACCTCGTCCGTTGTCCTCGATCCGGATGATACAATGGCCGCCTCCTTCGGCAACCGTCACGGCGATCCGTCCGTCCGCCCCGTCACCGCAAGGGCCGATCGCCTCGATCGCGTTCTTGATGAGGTTGTTGAGCACCTGCCCCATCTGCCTCCGGTCGCAGCCGATCGGGCAGGGTCCTTCCGGATAGGTCCGCTCGAACGTCACGCCCGATCCGGCGATCTCCTGCAGGGTCAGCGCGTGTTCGACCAGCTCGACAGCCTCCTCCGTGGCGAACACGGGCGACGGGAGGCGCGCGAAGTTCGAGAACTCGTCGACGATGTGACGCAGATCGCCGACCTGGCGCACGATGGTGTCGGTGCAGGCTTCGAAGACGTCCGGTGAATCCTCGATCTGGGACAGGTACTTTCGTTTCAGGCGTTCGGCGGAGAGCTGGATCGGCGTCAGCGGGTTCTTGATCTCGTGGGCGATGCGCCGCGCGACGTCGCCCCACGCCGCCTTGCGCTGAGCCGCGGCGAGCGGCGTGACGTCGTCGAAGGTCACGACGTAGCCGCTGTGCGCTCGCGTCTCATCCTCGTCGGAGCGGGACCCGTTCGAGCCGCGCTCCAGGCTGATGCGCACCATGAGATTGGTGACGAGTCCGTCCCGGACGATCTCCACATTGCCCGAAGAGCGGCGATCGTCGCTCGTCATGGCGGTTTCCAGCAGAGGGGCGAGTTCCGGCGCGGCCTGTTCGAGGCGGGCGCCCACGAGGTCCCGATGGAGCACCCCGAGCAAGGCCAGGGCGCGACGGTTCGGCAACTCCACGATCCCCGCCTCGTCGAGGCCGATCACGCCGGCGCTGACGCCGGACAGCACGGATTCGGTGAAGCGCCGCCTTGCGTCGAGTTGCCGGTTGGCCTCGACCAGCTCGTGCCGCTGGGCCGCGAGCTGGCCGGTCATGCGGTTGAACGCGCGGCTCAGCGAGGCCAGTTCGTCGCTTCCCGTCTCGTCCTCGACCCGGGCCTCGAGGTCGCCCGCCCTCACCTGCTCGGCCGCGCCGGCCAACGCGGCGATCGGCTGGACCAGCCGCAGCGCGAACTGCAGCGCGAACCACATGGCGACGAAGAGGAGAAGCAGGGCCGCCACCATATAGACGAGCGCGAAGACGATCTGGAGGTCGGACCGACGGCCTTCGAGATCCTGGAATTCGTCGACCGCCTCCGCCACTCGTTCGGTGTGGCCGATGACGAGAGGATCGACCAGACGCCCCACGAAGAGATAGGTGTCGGGAGCGCTCCCAAGCCCGATCAGCGCGCGGACCCGGTCGCCGGCCTCGGTCTTCAGCATGAGGACGGTCTGGGGATCGACGCGCGGGACCAGATCTTCCGGAAGGGGTTGAAGCGCGAGCGCCAGCGAGAAGCTGAGCGACGTTTGCCCCAGGATGCGGCCGTCGCCGCGGAAGACGACGGCCTCCGACAGTTCTCTCAACGCGGCCTGGGTTTCGAGCGTTCGGTTGAGATTGTGTTCATTCGCGAACAGCGCCGGGCCTGTTCGGTCGAGATCGCGCGCCATGGCCAGGACGTGGGACCGGAGATTGCCGGCGTGCTCGGCCAGATAGGCGTCGGCGACCTCGGCCGACTGGTCGAGCGCCGTCCTGACCCGTTCGCTGAACCAAGCCTCGACGCCAAGGTTGAAGAACAGTACCGACGAAACGCCGACGAGAATGGCGGGCACGATGGCGGTCAGCGAGAAAGCGGCGACCAGGCGCGTCTGAAGGCGCGATCCGGTCAGACCGCGGCGGCGATGCGACCACAGCATCAACAGACGACGCGCGACGATGGCGCCGAGGATCAGCAGCAGGACGAGATCGATGTTGAGCAGGATGAGGACGGTCTCGGTGTCGGGTCCATAAGGTCCCGAACGGGTCAGCACGCCGTAGGTGGCCAAACCCGAGAGAGTCGCGGCAAACGCCAGCAACAGCATCAGCTTGCGGGTGATCCCTTGCCTACGCGACCACGGCAGGAGCCGGTGCCCTTCCGAAACATCCCGCGCGGCGGTCACCGGCTCACTCCCTGTCCGCGGATGGCCGCGATGTCGAGTTCGCGCAGCTTCTTGCGTAGCGTGTTGCGGTTGATCCCGAGGATCTCGGCCGCGCGAAGCTGGTTGCCTTCCGTCGCGTCGAGCGTCAGGGTGAGCAACGGGCGCTCGAGTTCGCGAAGCGTCCGTTCGTAGAGGCCGGGAGGAGGAAGCACGCCCCCGTGGTTGTCGAAGTAGGCTTCGAGGTGGATCTCGATGCTTTCGGCAAGGCTCCCGGACTGGCGTCGGGAAGCGACCCGGCCGCGGGCGACTTCCGGCAGGACATCGGCCCGGTCGATCGTCTCGTTGGGACAGAGCGCGGCAAGACGGTGAACGAGGTTCTCGAGTTCGCGGACATTGCCGGGCCAATTGTGTTCCTCCAAAGCCTCGATGGCCCCGGAATTCACGGATTTGGCAGGCAGGCCGCCGTTCGCGGCCCGGCGCAGGAAATGCTGGACGAGCAGACCGATGTCCTCCCTGCGGTCGCGCAAAGGCGGCACCTGGACCGGCACGACGTTCAGGCGATAGAACAGATCTTCGCGGAACGCGCCCCGGCGGATGGCCTCCGCAAGGTCCCGGTGGGTCGCGGCGACGATGCGGGTGTCGGCGCGCACCGTACGACGCGATCCGACGGGCGCGAACACGCCGTCCTGCAGGACACGCAACAGGCGTGTCTGCGCCTCGGGCGGCATGTCGCCGATCTCGTCGAGGAACAGCGTACCCCCTTGAGCCTGGGCGAAACGGCCGTCGCGGCTCCGGTCGGCGCCGGTGAAGGCGCCCTTCTCATGGCCGAACAGCTCGCTTTCTATCAGTTCGCGCGGGATGGCCGCCATGTTGACCGCGACGAACGGGGCGTTCCGCCTGTGTCCGTGGTCGTGCAGGGCGCGAGCGACCAGTTCCTTGCCGCTGCCCGATTCGCCTTCGATCATGACGGTCAGGTCGGTCGATGCGAGCCGGCCGATGGCGCGGAAAACGGTCTGCATGGCCGGGGAGCGGCCGACGATCGACGGCGCGTCGTCGCTGTCGTCGTGTCGTTCGGCCGGGGCGGCCGGACCCGCGAGAGCGCGCATCGCGGTTTCGCACAGGGCGTCGATATCGAACGGTTTGGCGAGATAGTCGTAGGCGCCGCCCTGGGCCGCCTTGACGGCGGTCATCAGGGTGCCGCGCGCGCTGACCACGATGACCGGCAGGTCCGGCCGGCGCGCGCCGATGCGCGGGAGAAGGTCGAGACCGTCGCCGTCGGGCATCGCGACATCGGTGATGACGAGGTCGCCCTCGCCTTCCGCCACCCACGACCACAACGTGGCGGCGTTGCCGGTCGCCTTGGTCTCGTGGCCGTCGCGCCGCAGGGCGCGCTCCATGACGGTCCGGACGGCGCGGTCGTCGTCGGCGATGAGGATGCGGCCCGCGCTCATGGCTCCGCCTCGCGGCCTGCGAAGGGGAACGCGACCTTGAACTCCGTGCGGCCCGGTACGCTGTCGACCGTCACGACACCGCCGTGGTCGTCGACGATCCTGGAGACCAGCGAGAGGCCCAAGCCCGATCGGGTCTCGCTGCCGCTGACGAAAGGCTCGAACAGGGTGTCGATCAGATCGGGCGGAACGCCGGGGCCGTCGTCGGCGACCGTCACGACCAGCGGGCGATGCCCCGTGCTGTCCCGCCGTATGTTGCCGTCGTAGGCCGTCCCGAGCGTGATGACGCCGCCCGGACCGCATGCTTCGGCCGCGTTCCTGACGAGGTTGAGGAAAACCTGGATCAGGGCGTCGCGATTGCCGTCGACCGCGGGCAGCGACGGGTCGTAGACCTCGTTGAGCACGAGCCCGGCGGCGCCGCCGGCGCGGCCGAGGCGGGCGACGCGATCGAGGACCTCATGGATGTTCAGCGCTTCGCGCGCCATGGGATGGCGCTCCGAAAATGCTTCCATCCGCTCGAGCAACGCGCAGATGCGGTCGACCTCATCGGCGATCAGCCGGGCGAGGTCCCGGTCGTCGTCGCCGACCGCCGTCTCCAACAACTGGGCCGCGCCACGGATGCCGGAAAGCGGGTTCCTGATTTCATGGGCGACCGCGGCGGCGAAACCGGACAGCGACCGAGACGCGCCACGGTTGTGCGGCGGGTTGTCCTTCCACCGGCCGATCCCCCGCGCCCTGAGGCTCAAGGTCAGGACAGAGCCGCCGGGACCGTCGCGCGAGACCCGGGCGTCGTAGACGCCGCGCCGCATCGGAGGACGGCCTTCCAGGCGCAGCTCGCGTTCGCGCACGGATTGGGCCCCGGGCCCCGTGGCGCGGCACAGCGCCTCGAGCGCCGAACCGCGCCCGAGCAGTTCGGACAGCGGCCGGCCCACGATTGTCGACCGGCCCAGACCGAAGAGTTCCTCGCCCGCCGTATTGATCCACAACACGGGCCCGTCGCGTTCCACGACCAGAACCGCATCGGGAAGCCGGTCGAGCAGGGTCCAGGGATCGGGCAGAAGCCGTGCGACCGGTTCGGTCGGGATCGGGACCGCGCTCATTTCGAATGCCCATTCTTTTGGCGGAATCGAAATCTGCACAAAATTTGTGCATCTCTTACGCGGTGTCCGCGCCCGGCGCAACGCTCAACCGATCAAAATGTCCGTCACGAACTTCACGCCGGGATACGCCAGCGTCATCAGGAGATAGCCGACCAGAACGTAACGCGCCGCCCGCCGGCCCCGTGTGCCCCATCGCTGGCGCGCCAGCAGCAGCGCGCCGATCACCACGAAGGCGGCGACCGTCAGGATCGTCTTGTGATTGATGACGATCGGAGCGCCGTCCGATACGTATTGCGCGCCCATGCCGGTGACGATGCCGGCGGCGAGGACCGCTTCCCCCACGCCGAGCAGCCGGTACTCGAGGTGCTCGCAGTCGTTCAGCGACGGCAGGAGCTTGGCGAAGCGGCCCGGCTCGCGACGCTTGAGCGCCCGTTCCTGCAAAACCACGCCGACGCCGGCGACCGCCGCAAGGGTCACGAACGCGTAGGTCGCTACCGACAGGGCGGTGTGGACGCCGAACCATGCCACCGGCACGTTGTCGGTCGTGGCGCGCGCCGGCGCTTGGCTCCAGACGGCCGCGATCAGGCCCAGAAGGGCGAGATAGGGCGCGAGCAGGCATGCGATCCGTCGGATTCTCGTCGTAACGAGGCAGAGCGCCAGATACGTCGCCAGGGTCGCCGCCACGGTGAGCCAGAGCGCGCTTCCGAAGCCGGGCGACCAGGACGGTCCGAACTGCGCCGTTGTCCAGGCCGCCGCGACCAGCCCCGCGAAACCGAACGAGGCCCAAAGGGCGACGCCCCGTCCGTCTCGGACGGCCACCACGGCGGCCGGCAGAAGACAGGCGGCGGCGGCGAGATGGGGCGCGAGTCCCATGGTCATGCGCGTATGTAGATCATTTCCGCGTGGCGCGTAACCGCGCGGGGGACGTCGACCGGTTCCCCATGCATGGTCTACGGTGCGCCGTTCGTGACGGGACTCGGGGCCATGCTTCAGATTGCCGCGGTGGTCGCGGCCGCGGGCCGGGGCGAACGAACCGGGGGTGGCGTACCGAAGCAGTATCGTCCGGTCGCCGGCCGCCCTCTGTTGAGTTGGACCTTGCACGGCCTCGGGGCGCTCGACGGCGTCGGACCCGTTCAGGTCGTCTGCGACCCCGTCCACCACGACCGCTACAGCGCTTCGGTGGAGGGGTTCGATCCGCTCCCGCCCGTCGCCGGCGGCGCCACGCGCCAAGCTTCGGTCCTGCGGGGTCTCGAGGCGCTGGCCGCCCACGAGCCCGACTATGTCATGGTTCACGACGCCGCCCGGCCCTTCGTCGCGCCGGATCTCGTCGGCCGCCTTCGCGTCGCGCTGGACGGCGGGGCCGAGGGCGTCATACCCGTTCTGCCGGTGACCGACACGGTCAAGCGCTGTCGCGACAAGGTCATCGCCGAAACTCTCGACAGGCGTGGACTCGCGCTGGCGCAGACCCCGCAGGCCTTCCGTTACGCCAATCTGCTTTTGGCGCACCGCGCCTGCGCCGGTCGGGAGTTCACGGACGATGCGGCGGTGGCGGAGGCCGCCGGCATGACGGTCGCGACGGTCGCGGGCGATGCCGGAAACATGAAGGTGACCACGGCCGACGATCTCGTCGAGGCGGAACGCCGGCTCGAAGCGCGCGAAATCCGGGTCGGGACGGGATTCGACGCCCATGCCTTCGCGAAGGGCGACCGTGTGACGCTGTGCGGCGTCCGGATTCCCCACGGCAGGACCCTGGCCGGCGACACCGACGCCGACGTCGGCCTCCACGCCCTGGTCGACGCCATGCTGGGCGCGATGGGCGAAGGCGACCTCGGCGCGCATTTCCCCGTGGGCGATCCGGCATGGAAGGGCCGGCCCTCGAGCGACCTCGTGGCCGTGGCCGTCGGTCTCATGAAAGCGCGCCGCGCCCGGCTGGTAAACGCCGACATCACGCTGATCTGCCAACGGCCCCGGCTGGCGCCCCATCGGCCGGCCATGAAGGCCAGGGTGGCCGCGCTCCTCGGCGTCGATCCCGCGCGCGTCAACATCAAGGCCACCTCGACCGACGGCCTGGGGTTCGCCGGCCGCGGCGAAGGCGTCGCGGGCCAGGCCGCGGTGACCCTCGCGATGCCGGCGACCGTGTCGTGACCGTTACCCTGCGCGCTCCCGGCGCCTTGGTCGCCACGTGGTTCGGCATCGGTCTGGTCCGGCCCGCGCCGGGGACCTGGGGTTCGCTTGCCGCGCTTCCTCTCGGCGTCGTCATACTTTACGCCGCCGGGCCCTGGGGCCTCGCCGTCGCCGTTCTGGCCGTCTATGGCCTGGGTATGCTGGAGGTTCGGAGGTTTCTGGCGTCCTTTCCCGACGACGCCGACCGCGACCATGGCGCGATCGTCGTCGACGAGGTCGCGGGGCAACTCATCGCGCTGATCCCCGCCATGCTGTCGCCAATGCTCTGGATCGCCGCGTTCGTGCTGTTCCGCCTCTTCGATATCTGGAAGCCGTGGCCGGTCCGGCTGCTCGACCGCGCGGTGCCCGGCGCGCTCGGGGTCATGCTCGACGATGTCGCCGCGGGACTGATGGCCGCCGCCGCGGTGGTTCTCCTCGGTCTTGCGGGGCTGGGCGATGTTTGACGAGGAGACCGTCGAGGCCGCCGCCGCCGTGCTGAACGCCTGCCGCGAACGTTCGCTGATGCTGGTGACGGCAGAATCCTGTACGGGCGGCCTGGTCGCCGGGGCGTTGACGGCGGTCCCGGGATCGTCCGACGTCGTGGACTGTGGCTACGTCGCCTATTCCTACGACGCCAAGACCAAGATGCTGGGCGTGGAGCGGGCTCCGATCCTGGCGCACGGCGCGGTCAGCGAACAGGTCGCCCGCGCCATGGCCGCCGGCGTTCTGGCCGCGCACCCCGGCCGGGTCGCCGTGGCCGTCACGGGCGTCGCCGGGCCCGGCGGCGACAGCCAGGCCAAGCCCGCCGGCCTCGTGCATTTCGGCGCGGGCCTGGGGCGAAGAACGCTGCACATGGAACGCCGCTACGGCGACATCGGCCGTTGTGGGGTCCGCCTGGCCGCCGTCCGGGACGCTCTCGGTCTCGTCCTGAAGCTGCTGGAGGGCTGACCGGCCCGGCGCCCGCCCCTCGCCCCGAAGGTTTCGAGGCGCAGCGGCGTGGAGCGGCCCGCATTGATCGACTCGGACGAACAGGCCGTCACGATGACGATGCAGTCGATTTCCGCCCGGAACTCCACATGATCTCCGGCGTCCGACATCGCGACGCCGTAGAAGAACGAGCCGTCGGGCCGCGGCGGCGTGTTCTGGAAGATGTTGACGGGATCGGGGATGTGCGCGCGCCCGATGCCGGCGCGGACGGCGGCGGCGAAGTAGTTGTCGCGGCAATTGGGATGGCCCGCGTGGCCCCGGCGGGCGTAGAGCCTGTCGCAGCACGAGGCGAAGAGCATGTCGTGATGGCCCGGCGACGTGTCCTTCGTCCAGGTCAGGATCGGCCGGTCCCGAGTGGACATGAACGCGCCGCCCAGCTCCGGGAACATGCGGCCCGTCAGCATGCGCGTGATCGCGGCGCCGAGGTATTCGTCGCTATCCTCCGCGTTGAAGGCCCAGAGATCGGCGACCTGATGGCCGGCGATATCCGTCAACCGGATCGTCTGGCCCTTCCCGGCCGAGACGAAGCCGTTGCCGTACCCGGGGATCTCGACCGTCGCGACGGCTTCCGCCATGGCGTTCCCCCTCCCCTCAGTCGGTCGCGTCCCTCTCCCCGGCCCGGCACGGTCCGTAGAGATCGAGGGCGCGCGCCTCGAAGGCGCCCACGGTGCGCCGGAACGCCTCGTGAAACAACATTCCGACAGCCTTCTGGAACACCCTGGAGCGGAATTCGAAGTCGATGTCGAAGTCGACGACGCAGCAGCCGTCCTCTTGCGGAACGAAAAGCCATCGGTTCCGCATGCGCTTGAATGGACCGTCGGTGTAGGCGACGTCGATGCGTTCGGCCGGCGTCAGCGTCACCCTGGATGTGAAGCGTTCGCGGAACACCTTGAAGCCGATGACGAGATCCGCCCAGAACACGTCCCCCTCGCGCTCGCGGATGCGCGCGGACACGCACCAGGGGATGAACTCCGGATAGCTCGCGACATCGGCCACGAGCGCATAAAGCTGCTCGGCGCTCCAGGGCAGCCGTTTCCGCTCGCGATGGGCCGGCATCAGACGGCGCCGGCCTCGCGCCGCTGTTTCAGGGTGGCGAAATCCTTGTCGGCGTGGTGCGACGAACGGGTCAGGGGGCTCGCGCTCACCAACAGAAAGCCCTTGGCGTAGGCGAGCCGTTCCAGTTCTTCGAATTCCCCCGGAGTCCAGAACCGGTCGATCGTGCGGTGGCGCGGCGTGGGCTGAAGATACTGGCCGAGCGTGAGGAAATCGACGCCGGCCTCGCGCAGGTCGTCCATCACCTGCAGGACTTCGGTCTTGCTCTCGCCCAGGCCCACCATCAGCCCCGACTTCGTGAAGATCGCGGGGTCGATCCGCTTCACGAGCCACAGCAGGTTGAGAGACGCGAAATAGCGGGAACCGGGCCGGACCTCGCGATAGAGGCGCGGGACCGTTTCGAGGTTGTGGTTGAAGACGTCGGGCTTCGCGCGGGCGACCCGCTCCACGGCGCCCTTCTTGCGCAGGAAATCGGGAGTGAGGACCTCGATCGTCGCGCCGGGCGCCGTGGCGCGGAGCTCGTCGATGCAGGCGACGAAATGTCCCGCGCCGCCGTCCTCGAGATCGTCTCGGTCGACCGAGGTGACGACCGCATGGTTGAGGCCGAGGCCGCCGACCATGCGGGCCAGCCGCGCGGGCTCGTCCCGGTCGACGGGGCCCGGTTTGCCGGTGGCGACGTTGCAGAAGGCGCAGCCGCGCGTGCAGATATCGCCCAGGATCATCACCGTGACATGCCGGTCGGCCCAGCATTCGCCGATGTTCGGACAGGCGGCCTCCTCGCATACCGTCGAGAGGCCGGCCTCGCGGATCAGTTTGCGCGTTTCGTGAAAGGCGGGCGAACCGGGCGCCTTGGCCCGGATCCAGGGCGGCTTGCGCGCCGGCGCGCTGCCGGGCCTCCAAGCCTTTTCCGGATGCCTCGGTCTGGGCGCCGCCGCCCGAGCCGTCTCGATGAGGGAAACCTTGGTGATGACAGGCTCCTTGCGGGCTCCGGCGCTATATGTGGAGCGCCCGGCCGTAGGCATCAAGCACGGCCTCGTGCATCGTTTCCGAGAGCGTCGGATGCGGGAAGATCGCGCGGATCAATTCCGCTTCGGTCGTCTCGAGCTCCTTGGCGATCGTGAAGCCCTGGATGAGCTCGGTCACCTCCGCCCCGACCATGTGCGCGCCCAGGAGCTCGCCGGTCCCGGCGTCGAACACGGTCTTGATCAGTCCCCGGTCGTCGCCCATGGCGATCGCCTTGCCGTTGCCGATGAACGGAAAACGCCCGACCTTGATGTCGCGTCCCGCCTCTCTGGCCGCGTCCTCGCTCAAGCCCACGCTCGCGACCTGCGGGTTGCAGTATGTGCAGCCGGGGATGTTGAGCGTCTCGAGCGGCTCGACATGGCGGAGCCCGGCGATCTTCTCGACACAGATGACGCCCTCATGGCTGGCCTTGTGCGCGAGCCAGGGCGGTCCGACGAGGTCGCCGATGGCGTGGACGCCGGGTTCGCCGGTTTCGAGCCACTCGTCGACCGCCACATGACCCCGGTCCGTCTCGACCCCGGTATTCTCGAGGCCGAGGCTCTCGACATTGCCCGTGATGCCGGCGGCGAGGATGACCTTGTCGACCTCGACGGTCCGAATCCGGTCTTCCGAATCTCCCACGTCGACCTTCGCATTCGACCTTGAAACGCGCATGGCCTTCACCCGTGCGCCTGTCATGATCCGGATGCCCCGTTTCTCGAACGCCTTGCGGGCGAGATCGGCGATCTCCTTGTCCTCGGCGGGCAGGATGCGTTCGACGACCTCGACGACCGTCACGTCCGATCCCATCTCGCGGTAGAAGCTCGCGAACTCGATGCCGATGGCGCCGGCGCCGACCACGAGGATGGAGCCGGGAATAGCGTCCGGCGTCATGGCCTCCCTGTAGGTCCAGACGATTTCGCCGTCGGGCGCGATCTCCGGCAGTTCCCGGGGCCGGGCGCCGGTCGCGAGAACGATGTGCCGGGCCGACAACTCTCCGACGTCTTCTCCGTCCCTGGCCACGACAAGCTTGCCCTTGCCGGCCAGACGGCCCTCGCCATCGAAGACCGCGACCTTGTTCTTCTTCATGAGATGGCCGACGCCCTTCGACAACCGGTCCGCCACCTCGCGGCTGCGTTCGACGACCTTCCCGGCGTCGAAACCGACGTTGTCGGCTTTCAGCCCGAAGTCGGCGGCGTGCTTCATGAGATGCAGCACCTCGGCCGAGCGCAGCAGCGTCTTGGTCGGGATGCAGCCCCAGTTGAGACAGACGCCGCCGAGACGTTCGCGCTCGACGACCGCGGTCTCCAAGCCGAGTTGCGCGGCTCGAATCGCGGCGACGTAGCCGCCGGGTCCGCCGCCGACCACCACCACGTCGAAGCTCTTCCCGGCCACCGGCGCCTCCGTCAGAGCAGCATGGCGAGCGGGTCTTCGATGTAACCCTTGAAGGCCGTCAGAAGCCTCGCCCCGATGGCTCCGTCGATCACCCGGTGATCGCAGGAGAGCGTGCAGCTCATCACGGTGGCGACGTGAAGAGCGCCGTCCTTCACCACGGGACGCTGTTCACCCGCGCCCACGGCCAGGATTCCGGCCTGCGGCGGATTGATCACGGCGTCGAACTGTCTGACGCCGTACATGCCGAGATTGGAGAGACTGAACCCGCCTCCCCGGTATTCCTCGGGCGCCAGCTTGCCCTCGCGGGCGCGAGCGGCGAGGTCCTTCATTTCCCTGGAAATCGTGGCAAGCCCCTTGGCGTCCGCGTGGCGCACGATGGGCGTGACGAGCCCGCCTTCGACCGCGACGGCGACCGAGATGTCGACCGTCGCGAAGCGACGGATCGTGTCTCCGGCCCATTGCGCGTTGGCGTCCGGCGTCTTCCCGAGCGCGAGCGCGAGAGCCCGGATGACGAAGTCGTTGACCGATAGCTTGTAGTCCTCGCCGCGGTCGTTCAGATCCTTACGCATGGCGAGCAGGCGGTCGAGCTCGCAATCGACGGTCAGGTAGAAGTGCGGGATGGTCCGCTTGGCTTCCTGGAGACGCTCGGCGATGACGCGGCGCATGTTGGAGACCCTGACCTCCACGAAGCCCGCGACCGGAGGACGAGGCTCCGGCGTCGCGGCGACGGGATGCGGCGCGTGCGCGGTCGCCGGGGCCGCGCCGGAGGCCAGGGCCGCCTCGATGTCGCGCTTGACGATCCGGCCGCGGGGGCCGCTGCCCGTGAGTGTGACGAGCTCCAGGCCGGTCTGGCGCGCCATGCTGCGCGCGAGCGGGCTCGCCCTGACCCGGCTGTCGTCGGCGCCGTCCTCCGGCGCCGCGCGTTTCGCGCCCGGAGACGGTTCCGCCGCCGGGGATCCGGCGGCAGGCGCCGGGGTTTCGTCCCCGATCCCTTCGAGCGCGGAGGCGTCTTCGCCGTCCTCCAGCAACAGGGCGATCGCCCGATTGACCGGCACGTTGTCGGTCCCCTCGGCCACGAGAATCCTGCCGACCCTGCCCTCGTCCACGGCCTCGACTTCCATCGTGGCCTTGTCGGTCTCGATCTCGGCGAGAATGTCGCCCGAAGCCACGTCGTCGCCCTCCTTGACGAGCCAGCGGGCGAGCGTGCCGGCTTCCATCGTCGGCGAGAGCTGGGGCATGATGATCTCGATCGGCATCGGTGGACTCTCCAGCCGGGACGTCAGGTCTTGACGTAACAGACATCGCGGGCCGCCGCCGCGATCCGTTCCGCGCGCGGCAAGGCCGCATCCTCGAGATTCGCGGCATAGGGCAAGGGCGCATCGACCGCCGTCACGCGGCGGACAGGCGCGTCGAGCAGGTCGAACCCTTCCTCCATCGCGACGGCGGCCAGTTCCGCGCCGATCCCGGAGAAAGCCCAACCTTCCTCGACGCAGACCAGTCTGCCGGTTCTGCCCAGCGATTCGATCACCGTCGCCGTGTCCATGGGGCGGATCGTGCGCAGGTTGACGACCTCGGCGTCGATTCCCTCGTCCGCGAGCGTCTCGGCGGCCTGGAGCGCCTTCGCGACCATGATCGAATAGGCCACGATCGTGACGTCGCGGCCCTCGCGCTCGATCTTCGCCTTGCCGATCGGCAACACGAGGTCGTCATCGTCGGGGAGATCGAACGTCTGGCCGTAGAGGATCTCGTTTTCGAGAAAGATCACCGGATTCGGGTCGCGGATCGCCGCCTTCAGGAGACCCTTGGCGTCCTCGGCCGAAAACGGCGCGATGACCTTCAGCCCCGGCACGTGGCCGTACCAGCTCGCATAGTCCTGGCTGTGCTGGGCGGCCACGCGGGCGGCGGCGCCGTTGGGACCGCGGAACACGATGGGGCACCGGACCTTGCCTCCCGACATGTAGAGCGTCTTGCCCGCCGAGTTGACGATCTGGTCGATGGCCTGCATCGCGAAGTTGAAGGTCATGAACTCGGTAATGGGCTTGAGGCCAGCCATCGCGAGGCCGATGGACAGGCCGGCGAAACCGTGTTCGGTGATCGGCGTGTCGATGACGCGCCATTCGCCGAACTCATCCAACAGGCCCTGGCTGACCTTGTAGGCGCCCTGGTACTGCGCGACCTCCTCGCCGATCAGAAGGACATCCCCGTCCCGGCGCATCTCCTCGGCCATGGCGTCCCGCAGGGCCTCGCGGACGGTGATCCCGGCCATCGCGTCCTCCCTCAGGCCGCCGTTTCGACGGTGATGTCGGTCAACAGTTCCGAAAGGTCGGGTTCGGGACTGATCTGGGCGAACTCGGCGGCTTCGGCGACGCGGCTCTTGACGTCCCTGTCGATCTGTCTGAGCCGGTCGTCATCGGCGGCGCCGCGCCTTGCGATCGTTTCGCGCAGGTGGTCGATCGGATCGCGCTCGGTCCGAATCTTCTGGACCTCGTCCCTGGTGCGGTACTTGGCGGGGTCCGACATCGAGTGGCCGCGGTAACGGTAGGTCTGCATCTCCACCAGAATCGGCCCCTCGCCCGAACGGGCATGGGCGGCGGCCTCCAGGGTCGCGGCGTAAACCTTCTCCACATCCATGCCGTCGACCCGCACGCCCGGGATGCCGAAGGCCTCGCCCCGGTGGCAGAGCTCCGTGCCGGCCTTGGCGCGCGCGACCGCCGTTCCCATGGCGTAACGGTTGTTCTCGACGACGAAGACGACCGGCAGTTTCCAGAGACTCGCCATGTTGAAGGTTTCGTAGACTTGGCCCTGGTTGGCCGCGCCCTCGCCGAAGAAGGTCAGCGTGATGTTGTTCTCCTTCCTGTATTTCTGCGCGAACGCGATGCCCGCGCCGAGCGGGACCTGGGCGCCGACGATGCCGTGGCCGCCATAGAATCCCCGCTCCGGATCGAAGATGTGCATCGATCCGCCCTTGCCCTTGGAAACGCCGTCCGCCCGGCCGGTCAGTTCCGCCATCACCGCCTTGGGCTCGACGCCGCGGACGAGAGCGTGGCCGTGGCAGCGGTAGCTCGCGATGACCGCGTCGTCGGGGCCGATCGCGGCCTCCATGCCGACCACGACCGCTTCCTGCCCGATATAGAGATGGCAGAAACCGCCGATCAGGCCCATGCCGTACATCTGGCCGACCTTTTCCTCGAAGCGCCGGACCAGCAGCATTCCGCCGTAGAAGTCGAGCAGGAGATCGTCGGCGACGGGCGGAGCGTCGTTTTCGCCGCGTTCGGCGGCCTTGCGCGGCGCTTTCGTCTTCGCGGCTGTCCGGGCCATGGGAGGTCCCCCTTCGTCGCCTCCGGGGCGATGTCGGCTCGGGTCAACGTAGAAAGGCGGCGGCGCGGATGCAAGCGGAGGAGCACGACAGGACGATGAATGGATGGGGAAGTTTCCCCGGAATGGGAAATTGCCCTATCGAGATGACTGCCGCGGATCGTCGCGCATGACGACAATGTCGTCGGGATGAGCGAGATTGAGCAAAAGACGCGCCTGTTCGTCCAGCATGTCGCGGTCGAGACTCCGGGGCCGGAGCAGTTCGACGCGGCGGGCCAAGCGTTCTTCCTCGGCCTTCGCGGCGGCAAGCTCGACCTCGGCCTGGACGACGCGCCGCTCGAGCGAAAGAAAAGCCATTACGCCGTTCTCGCCCTGGATCGCGTGATAGCCGAAGTAGACCACGGCGCACATGCCGACCAGAACCGGCATGGAGCGTCGTGACGAGCGGAAGAGGTCCCGAGGCCATCGCATGGCGCGCACTGAACCACAAAGCCATGGCCCTCGTCAAGAAAAACACACCGGTTTCATGCAGTTGTCGTCTTTACCTGAGTCCTTCGAGAAGATATCCGGCGTAACTTCATGGACGCTGGAACGCCGCGTGGCCGGGATAGAGCGCGGCGGCGCCCAGTTCCTCCTCGATCCTCAGGAGCCGATTGTACTTGGCGGTGCGATCCGAACGCGACAGCGAACCGGTCTTGATCTGACCGCCGCCGAGCGCCACGGCAAGATCGGCGATCGTGGTGTCCTCGGTCTCGCCCGAACGGTGAGACATGACGGTCGCAAATCCGCCGCGGTGCGCCATGTCCACGGTCTGCATGGTTTCGGTGAGCGTGCCGATCTGGTTGACCTTGACTAGGACCGCGTTGGCGGCGGCCGTCGCCAGCCCTTCGGCGACGCGGTCGGCGTTCGTGGCGAAGAGGTCGTCGCCGACGAGCTGCACCCGGTCGCCCAGCGCTTCGGTCATGGCGGTCCAGCCCGCCCAGTCGTCCTCGGCAAGACCGTCCTCGATGGAGACGATCGGATAGGACGTCACAAGCCCGTCGTAGAAATCGATCATGCCGGAAGCGTCGAGCCCTTTCCCCGTCCCTTCCATGGCGTAGCGGCCGTCCTTGAAAAACTCGGTCGCCGCCGGGTCGAGCGCGAGGGCCACGTCGTCGCCCGGTTTGCGTCCCGTCGCCTCGATGGACGCCATCAAGAGTTCGATCGCCTGGCGCGCATCGTCGATGTCGGGCGCGAAACCGCCCTCGTCTCCGACATTCGTCGACAAGCCGCGATCCGAAAGGATCGCTCCGAGCGCATGGAACACCTCCGATCCGGTCCTCAGCGCCTCGGCGAAGGTGGCGGCGCCCACGGGCACGATCATGAACTCCTGCAGGTCGAGCCCGTTATCGGCATGGGCTCCGCCATTCAGCACGTTCATCATTGGGACCGGAAGGCGCCTCGCCGCCAGCCCGCCGATATGGCGGTAGAGCGGGGCCAGATTGTCCTCCGCGGCGGCCCGCGCGGCGGCGAGGCTCACGCCGAGGATGGCGTTGGCTCCGAGACGGGACTTGTTCGCGGTCCCGTCGAGGCCGATCAGCGCGCTGTCGACGCCGTGCTGGTCATCGGCGTCCATGCCGCCCAACGCATCGAAAATCTCGCCATTGACCGCCCCGACCGCCTTTCGCACGCCCTTGCCGTGGAAGCGGTCCGGCTCGCCGTCGCGGAGTTCGACGGCCTCGTGCGCCCCGGTGGATGCGCCCGAGGGCGCGGCCGCGCGGCCGACGGCGCCCGATTCCAGGATGATATCGACCTCGACCGTGGGGTTTCCCCGGCTGTCGAGGATCTCGCGTGCGCGAATGTCAATAATGGCGGACATGGACGTGTGCCTTTTCCCGTGTCGTTGGCGCGTGCCCCTCGGGACGGATATCAGGTCCGGTTGGTGCAGTCCTTGGTCAGCGCGTCGATGGCCACGAGCCGGTTCAACACGGACGGCAACTCGTCCAGCGGGACCATGTTGGGGCCGTCGGAGGGCGCGTTGTCGGGATCCTCATGGGTCTCCATGAAGACGGCGGCGACCCCCACGGCGACGGCGGCTCGCGCCAAGACCGGAACGAACTCGCGCTGTCCCCCGCTCGATCCGCCTCGGCCGCCGGGCTGCTGCACCGAGTGCGTCGCATCGAACACCACGGGCGCGCCATCGGCCGCCATGATCGGCAGGGAGCGCATGTCCGAGACCAGGGTGTTGTAGCCGAAGCTCGCGCCGCGCTCGGTGACCATGACATCGGGGTTGCCGGATCGCGTCACCTTCGCGACGACATGGCTCATGTCCCATGGGGCCATGAACTGCCCCTTCTTCACGTTGACGGCCTTTCCGGTCCGCGCGGCCGCGACGAGAAGATCCGTCTGCCGGCACAGGAAGGCCGGAATCTGGAGCACGTCGACGGCGTCCGCGACGGCGGAACATTGTCCACGCTCGTGAACGTCGGTCAGGACCGGGCATCCGTAGGTTTCGCGCACGGCCGCCAGGACGGCGAGACCTTCGTCCATGCCGACGCCGCGTTCGCCTCGGAGGCTGGTGCGGTTCGCCTTGTCGTAGGAGCTCTTGTAGATCAGGCCGAGCCCCAGTCCGGCGCAGATTTCGGTCAGCCGTTCGGCGGTTCTCAAGGCGTGGTCCCGGCTTTCGATGGCGCACGGCCCCGCGATCAACGTGAGCGGCAGATCGTTGCCGATCGTGACCGCGCCGAGAGGAATGCGGTGCTGTCGGGTCATCGCGCCCACGGTCAGACCAGACGCGACTGCGCGATGGCCGCTTCGATGAACGAGGCGAACAGGGGATGGGGAGAGAACGGCTTGGATTTGAGCTCCGGGTGGAATTGCACGCCGACGAACCATGGGTGGCCGGCGAGCTCGACGATTTCGGGCAATTCGCCGTCGGGCGACAGGCCGGCGATCGTCATGCCGCAACCCTCGAGAACGGTCCTGTAGTTGATGTTGACCTCATAGCGATGCCGATGCCGCTCGCTGATCCGGTCCGAACCGTAGATCGCGCGAACGCGGCTGTCGGGGACGAGATCGCAGTCGTAGGCGCCGAGCCGCATGGTGCCGCCCAGGTCGCCGCCGGCGGCGCGCGTCTCGATCCGGTTTTCGCGAGTCCATTCGGTCATCGGGCCAACCACCGGGTTCTCGCAGGGCCCGAACTCGGTCGATGAAGCGTTCTCGATCCCGGCAAGATTGCGCGTCGCCTCGATGACGGCCATTTGCATGCCAAAGCATATCCCGAAGTAGGGGATGCGGTGCTGGCGGGCGAATGTGACCGCCAGAATCTTGCCTTCGGCCCCGCGCTCCCCGAAACCGCCGGGAACGAGGATGCCGTGGACCGATCCGAGATGGGCCACCGCATCCTCGCGTTCGAAGATCTCCGAATCGATCCAGTCGAGATCGACCCGCGCGCGGTTCGCGATGCCGCCGTGGGTGAGCGCCTCGGCGAGCGATTTGTAGGCGTCCGCCAGACCCGTGTACTTGCCGACCACCGCGATCGTCACCTCGCCTTCGGGATTGCGGACGCCATCGACGATGCGGCGCCACACGTCGAGATCCGGGCCGCGCCGGTCGGCGAGGCCGAAAGCCGCCAGGACCTCCCGGTCGAGCCCGGCGTCGTGGTAGGAGATCGGCACCTGGTAGATGGTGTCGACATCGAGGGCCGGGATCACGGCCGATTCGCGCACGTTGCAGAACCGCGCGATCTTGCGGCGTTCGCCTTCGGGGATCGGATGCTCCGAACGGCACACCAGGATGTCGGGCTGCAGGCCGATCGAGCGCAATTCCTTCACCGAATGCTGCGTCGGTTTGGTTTTCAGTTCGCCGGCCGCCTTCAGATACGGCACCAGGGTGTGGTGAACGAGGATAGCGCGCCGATGCGGCAACTCCTGCGCCATCTGACGCATGGCCTCGAAGAACGGCAGACCCTCGATGTCGCCCACTGTGCCGCCGACCTCGCAAAGCACGATATCGGCGTCTCCGGTATCGGCCTGGATGTATTCCTTGATGACGTCGGTCACATGCGGGATCACCTGCACCGTGCCGCCCAGGTAGTCGCCGCGCCGCTCGCGCTGCAGCACGTCGGAATAGACCCGGCCGCTGGTCACCGTGTCGCTGCGCCGCGCCGGAACGCCCGTGAACCGCTCATAGTGGCCGAGGTCGAGATCGGTCTCCGCGCCATCGTCGGTGACGTAGACCTCGCCGTGCTGGTAAGGGCTCATCGTGCCCGGATCGATGTTGAGATAGGGATCGAACTTCCTGAGGCGCACCTTGTATCCGCGCGCCTGGAGCAACGCGCCGAGCGCGGCCGTCGTGAGACCCTTGCCGAGCGAGGAAACCACGCCGCCGGTGACGAAGATGTACCGGGCCATGGGCGATCACCCTACCACAAGCACGGGCGCGCCGGACGCCGGCGTCGGTGGCGGGGATACGAAGTCTGTGGAGGAACCGGGTTTCGCCAGGCGTCCGCTCATTCGGTGACCGGAACGCTGGGCGCGTTGTTCTCACCCGCTTCGGCCGGGACGTCCTGGACGGAGATGTCCTCGACGATCGAGCGGCGTTCGACGTCGTTCGAGACCAACATGCTCAGGCCAAGGCTGGAAATGAAGAACAGGGTCGCAACGACCGCGGTGGCGCGGGTCAGAAGACTGGCCGTCCCACGGGCCGACATCAGGCCCGACATGCCGCCGGCGCCGCCTCCGCCACCGCCAAGACCCAAGCCGCCGCCCTCGCTGCGCTGCAGCAGCACGAGGCCGACGATCGAAAGGGCGAACAGGACATGCAGGATGACGAGGATTGTCTGCATGGAAGCCTTCGGGTTGCTGGAGGCGGGCGAAAAGAGCGAAACCCCGAACGGGCGCGCGAGCGTTTAGCATGGCGCATTCGCCGGCGCCAGACGTGGCGTGACCGCGCATCCGGTCAAGCCGTGCGCCCGCTTTCGACAATCGTCCAGAACTCGTCGACGTTCAGGCTGGCGCCGCCGACCAGCGCCCCATCGACGTCCGGAACCGCAAGCAGTTCCGCCGCGTTACCGGCGTTGACGGACCCCCCGTAGAGCAGCCGGATCCCCGCTCCATCGTCGCCGAGGATGTCCAGCAGGTCCTCGCGCAGGTTCCGGTGCAGGGCCGCGACATTGTCGGGCGTCGCCGTGTCGCCTGTCCCGATGGCCCAGACGGGTTCGTACGCGACGATCGTGTTCGTGCTGTCGGCGGATCGCGGAACGGAAGCGCGCAGCTGCCCGCGCACGACGTCCCTCGCCCCGCCGGCGTCGCGCTGCTCCGCGCTTTCGCCCAGGCATACGATGGCGGCGAGACCGGCGTCGTGGACGGCGCTTGCCTTGGCGGCGACCGACGCATCGGTCTCGCCGTGGTCGCGCCGGCGCTCGGAATGCCCCACGATGACGTGGGAACAGCCGAGATCCGCGAGCATCGGCGCCGCGATGTCGCCGGTGAAGGCGCCCTCGGCTTCGGCGTGACAGTCCTGCGCGCCCAGCATGACAGGACTTCCACGAAGCCGGGCGGCCAGCTCGCCCAACAGGGTCGCCGGAGGACAGAGGAGGATATCGCAGACATCCGCGCCGCCGGCCCGCGCGGCGATGACGCCGGCGCGCTCGCGGCCATCGGCCAGCAGGCTGTTCATCTTCCAGTTTCCGGCAATCAGGGAGCGCATGGTCCCGGCGCCTTCGGCGGTGTCCGAAGACTGCCTACCACGTCCGCGCGAACCCTTGTAAGCCCGCGAAGCCACGGCAGCGAGCGGGTATCGTCAGCAAAACGGCCCTTGTGCTTCAGGTAGCCCGAGGACGCGGTCGATCGCGCGCCGCCGCCGCGATGCCCGGGCGCATTCGAAGATAAGAGGGGAAAGTTGTGTTTCAATCATGCTCAATTTCTTGAAAATCAACATCTTTTTCAATGGCCGGCCGCCAAGCGTCCCGGCCGAAACCGCTGCGATCCGGCCCTCTTCCGCCGGTTCCGGAGACGCCTCGTCGCGGCCCAGGATATAGCGCCCCACGAAGGTCGGCTTGCCCTTCACCTCCGCCAACTCCCGCTCCACGCCGCCCAGGCGATCCCCGACCCGATCCAGACGCGCGCCCAAACGGTCTCCCACCCGGTCCATGCGTCCGCTCCGACGCTCCTCGGAGCGGCGAATGTCCGAGCGCGGCCAAGCGAAGAGGCCGATCGCCGGACCGGCCATGCCGACGCCGACGGCCAGTACGGCGGTCGGAAGGGTGGCGGGATCGGGGGCACGACGCGAGCCCGCAAGAGGAGCGGCGGACGTCGAAGGGTTCGAACATGACGCGCGCCTTCCTCGATCATGGGAACGAAGACAAAACGGACTTTACTCAAGGGCCGGCAACACGCGCAAGTGAGCCGCGGCGACTCCTCCGCGCGGTTGCCGCGGCCGGACGCCGCACCTAAGATGCGCGCCCTTTCCAACCCACCCTTGCGACGGTGCCGTCATGCTCACGAGAATGCGTCAGGGGGCCTCGTCCTGGCCGGCGAAGATCTTCCTCGGCGTCATCGCGTTGAGCTTCGTGGGCTGGGGAGTCGGCGACATTTTCGTGGACCGCGGCGATACGGTCGTCGCCGAGGTCGATGCGACGGAGATCGACGTTCGCGACCTCCAGATCGCCTACCGGAACCAGATCCGCCAGTTCCAGGACTCGGGCGTCCAGGTCGAACCGGGTTCCGACCTTGCCCATTCCCTGGCGCGGGCGGCGCTCAACCGGCTCATTCTGGACACCCTTCGGACCAACGCCGCCGCCAGCATGGGAGTCACGGTCGGCAAGGAGACGCTCGCCCAGGACATCCGGAACAACACCCTGTTCGCCGACGCGTCGGGCTCCTTCAGCGCGTCGCGGTTCGCGGGGGTTCTCGCGACGAACGGTCTCACCGAGGAGCGCTATCTGGCGATCCTCGGCGCCGACATTCGCGAAGGCCAGTTCGTGAACAGCATCGGGGCCGCGCCGCCGCCGCCGTCGACGCTGGTCGTCAATGTCTTCCGGCACCGCCACGAGCGCCGCGCCGCCACCCTCGCCGTCATCCCGAACGAGGCCCTCGCGCCAGAGCCCCAGCCCGGAGCCGGCGAGCTTGAGAGCTATTTCGAGGACCGTCTCTTCGACTACGGCGCTCCAGAGTACCGCTCCGCACACTATCTCCTAGTCTATCCGCAAGACCTGACGGAAGACCTGCCGGTGAACGAAGAGGAGGTCCGCGCGACCTATGAGGCCTCGCCGGACGCATGGACCGACCCGGAGCGGCGCTATCTTCAGCAGATCTCCTTCGATACGAAGGAGTCTGCGGACCGGGCCTTCGCCCGGATCGCAGGAGGAGCGGATTTCGCGCGGGTCGCTTTCGAGGAGGCCGGGATCGACGCCGGGACTCTCGATTTCGGCTGGGTCGCGGCGGCGGACCTCTTCCCCGAGCTGGCCGAACCCATCTTCGCCGGCGAGCCCGGCGTCGCGCTGCCTCCGCTCGCCTCGCCCATCGGCGGCTGGCTGATCTTCCGGATCGCGGAGACCGAGCCGGGGCGGTTCGTGTCGTTCGAGGAAGCCCGCCCGGCGATCGAAAGCGAATTGAAGCTCCGGCTCGCGCGCGACGCGATCTACGACCTCGCGTTCGATATGGACGATCTCGTCGCGGGCGGCGCCACGATCGCGGAAACCGCGGAGGCTCTGGATCTGGACCATGCGGCGGTCGAGCGCGTCGCCGAAAACGGAATGTTCGAGGACTCCCTGTCGCCGGGGGATTTCCCGACCGCGCGGGAGTTCCTGGAGGAAGTCTTCCGCGGCGAGGTCGACGTCCCCTCGCCCGTGATCGAGACGCGGGATGGCGGGCTGCTGGTCGTCGAGGTCAAGGAGGTCGTCGAGGCGCGTCTGCGCGATTTCGCAGAAGTCCGGGATGACGTGCTCGAGGACTGGCGAGGGGACGAGCGGGCCCGTCTGGCCCACGAGGCCGCCCGCGCCATTGTCGACGCCGCCGGCGCCGTCGGCGACCTTGCCGCGGCATTTTCCGGCACCGGCGCGACCTTCGATCCGGTCGCGCCGGTGCGCCGGACCCAGACGCCGGGCGTCCCCAACGTCGGCCTGGATGTCGTCTCCGCGCTGTTCGAGGCCCGGCCGGGCGAAACCGCGGTCGTTCCGTCGATCGACGGCCGCGCCCAGGTGGTGGCGCGTCTCCTCGACATCGTCGATGGCGACCCCCTCGCCGACGCGGAAGACTTCGCGGGCGTCGAGGCGTCGCTGGAGAGCGGACTGATCGCCGACATCATCGATCAGGACACCGCGGCGATCCATGACGGCTCGGCGGTCGGCATCGACGAGACCATGATCGAGCAATACTTCTGAGATGCCGGAGTATCGTCCCGATTTCGCGGCGTTCGAGGCGATCCACGACGACGGACGGCCCCAGGTCGTCTGGACCAGGATGGTGGCCGATCTCGAGACGCCGGTCTCGGCGATGCTCAAGCTGGCGGGATCGCAGCCCAACGCGTTCCTGCTCGAATCGGTCGAAGGCGGCGCCGTTCGGGGCCGTTACTCGATGATCGGGCTGCGACCCGACCTCATCTGGCGCTGCGTCGACGATCGGGCCGAGATCAACCGGCGGGCCCGCTACGATCCGCACGCCTTCGCGCCGGAGGAGCTCGGCGCGATCGAGTCCCTGAAGCGCTTGATCCGGGAATGCCGCATCGACCTGCCCGAGGAACTGCCTCCGATGGCGGCGGCCCTCGTCGGATATGTCGGTTACGAGATGGTGCGGTTGATGGAGCGGCTGCCCACCGGGCGCGAACGGGCGGTCGACGTGCCGGACGGACTGCTGGTGCGGCCGACCGTCATGGCGATCTTCGACAACGTGGCCGACGAGGTCACCCTCGTGACGCCGGTCCGGCCCGCCGACGGCGTCGGCGCCCGCGCCGCTTACGCCCGAGCGTGCGAACGTCTCGCGGACGCCATCGCCGATTTCGACCGCGGCCTTCCCCAAGCCGGTGAAACCGTGCCCGATCGGGGTCTCGACGAGGCCGTGTCCAACACGCCCCACGAGCGGTTTCTGGACATCGTCCGGTCGGCGAAGGACTACATCAACGCGGGCGACGCCTTTCAGATCGTGCTCTCGCAGCGGTTCGACCTGCCCTTCGCGCTCCCGCCTCTGGCCTACTACCGCGCGCTGCGCCGCGTGAACCCGTCGCCCTTCCTGTTCTATCTCGACTTCGGGACGTTCTCGGTCGTCGGATCGAGTCCCGAGATCCTGGTCCGCGTGCGCGACAACCGGGTCACCATCCGCCCGCTGGCCGGAACCCGCGGACGCGGCGTCGACAAGGCCGAGGACGCGGCCCTGCGCGACGACCTCCTGGCCGACCCCAAGGAGCGGGCCGAGCACCTGATGCTGCTGGATCTGGGGCGCAACGACGTGGGGCGCGTGGCCAAGGTCGGGACCGTCGAGGTCACCGAGAGCTTCCAGATCGAATACTACAGCCATGTCATGCACATCAGCTCGAACGTCGAAGGCGAACCGCGCGACGATGTCGACGCCATCGACGCCCTGGTGGCGGGCTTTCCGGCCGGCACGGTGAGCGGCGCGCCGAAGGTGCGCGCCATGGAGATCATCGACGAGTTGGAGACCGAACGACGCGGAGTTTACGCCGGAGCGATCGGCTATTTCTCGGCCGGCGGCGCGATGGACACATGCATCGCGTTGCGGACGGCGATCATCAAGGACGGCGTGCTGCACGTTCAGGCCGGAGCCGGCGTGGTGGCCGACAGCGATCCCGAGTCCGAGCATCAGGAATGCCGCAGCAAGGCCCGGGCCCTGCTCCGGGCCGCCGAAGAAGCTGTCCGCTTCGCCTCGCGCGACGGGCTCAACCGTTGACGGAGCCCTCGTCCGCATCGAGGCGCCGCGGGGCCGCCGTCGCCGCGTTGTTCGGCCGGCGCGCAGTCGCTATCCTGCGCGACCGCCCGCCGGAGGCGGCCGTTCCGAGGACCGTTTCATGCTCGTGCTGATCGACAACTACGACAGCTTTACCTACAACCTTTGGCACTATCTGGGCGAATTGGGCGCGGACGCCCGCGTGTTCCGCAACGACGCCGTCACGGTCGATGAGGTCTTCCTGATGGAGCCCGAGGCCGTCGTGATCTCGCCGGGACCGTGCGATCCCGACCGGGCCGGAATCTGTCTCGATCTGGTGGAGCGCTGCGCCGAAAGGACAATGCCCGTCTTCGGGGTATGCTTGGGGCACCAGTGCATCGGCCAGGCCTTCGGCGGACGGATCGAGCGCTCGCCCAAGCCGATGCACGGCAAGCTCTCCGAGGTCAAGCACTCGGGAACCGGGGTGCTCGAACGGATCCCCTCCCCGTTCAGGGCGACGCGGTACCACTCCTTGACGATCGCGCCGGACGCCGTTCCCGAATGCCTGGAGATCAACGCCACGACCGATGACGGCGCGATCATGGGCGTGCGGCACAGGGACCTCCCGGTCCACGGCGTGCAGTTTCATCCCGAAAGCATCGAATCGGAGCACGGTCACGCCGTGCTGCGGAACTTCCTGCGCGAAGCCGGGGTCGGGGAAGCGGCATGAACGACACGCCCCAGAGCCTCAAGCCCTTCATCGCGCGCGCCGCCGCGGGACGGGCGCTCACGCTCGACGAAGCCGGCCGGGCCTTCGACATCATCATGTCCGGCGCGGCGACGTCCTCCCAGATCGGCGGTTTCCTGATGGCGCTCGCCGTGCGCGGCGAAACGGTCGACGAGATCGCGGGCGGAGCCCGGGCGATGCGGGCCAGGATGCGCCGGATGTCCGCGCCCGCGGACGCCATGGACATCGTCGGCACCGGCGGCGACGGCAAGGGTACGCTCAACATCTCGACGGCCACGGCGCTCGCGGTCGCCGGTTGCGGCGTGACGGTCGCCAAGCATGGCAACCGCGCCGCCTCGTCGAAGTCCGGCACGGCCGACGTGCTCTCGCTCCTGGGAGTCGACGTGGATGCGGACTTCGCCCAAGTGCAGCACGCGATCGACGAGGCCGGAATCGGGTTCATGCTGGCGCCGCGCTACCACGGCGCCATGCGCCACGTGATGCCGGCCCGCGTGGAGCTGGGAACCCGGACCGTCTTCAACCTCCTGGGCCCGCTGTCGAACCCAGCCGGGGTGACGCGCTATCTGCTCGGCGTCTTCGCGGAACGGTGGGTCGAGCCGGTCGCGCGCGTGCTGGGCCAGCTCGGCGCGGAGCGGGCCTGGGTCGTTCACAGCGGCGACGGCTGCGACGAGCTCACGCTGTCCGCGGACAACACCGTCGCGGTGCTCGACAACGGCGCGGTGTCCATGCGCACGGTCGGCGCCGGCGACGCGGGACTCGAACGCCGCGAGCTCGCCGGGATCCTGGGCGGAACGCCCGACGAGAACGCGAAGGCGCTGACGGACCTGCTCGACGGCGCGCCCGGCGCTTACCGCGAGACCGTTCTGCTGAACGCGGCGGCGGCGCTGGTCGTCGCGGAACGGGCGGGCGGTCTGGCCGAGGGAGCGCGTCTTGCCGCCCGGGCCATCGACAACGGCGCGGCCAAGGACGCGCTCGTCCGCCTTGCCGCCGCAATGTCCGGCGCGGCCGGGGCGCCGTGAGCGACATTCTCGCCAGGATCTGCGGCGACAAGCGCCGACATGTCTCCGACCGCAAGGCCCTCCGGCCTCTGGCCGAGATCGAGGTGGCGGCGCGGTCCATGCCGCGGCCGTTCGGGTTCGCCCGGTCGCTGTCGCGGGCCGCGGACGAGGGCTTCGGCCTGATCGCCGAGATCAAGAGAGCCTCGCCCAGCGCGGGCGAGATTCGCGCCGATTTCAGCCCTCCGGCGATCGCGAGAGCGTATCGCGACGCCGGCGCGGCCTGTCTCTCGGTCTTGACCGACCGGCCCTATTTCCAGGGCGACGACAGTCATGTCGTCGAGGCCAAGAGAGAGGCCGGTTTACCCTGCCTTCGCAAGGACTTCACAATCGATCCTTATCAGGTGGTTGAAGCTCGGGCGATCGGAGCCGACTGTATCCTCGTCATCATGGCCGCGGTCGATGACGTGCTGGCGGCGGAACTGTGCGCGACCGCCGCCGCCCTCGACCTCGATGTTCTCGTCGAAGTCCACGACCGGGCCGAGCTCGACCGGGCGCTCGCGCTCGACGCGCCGTTGATCGGCGTCAACAACCGCGATCTCAAGACGCTTTCGGTCGATCTCGCGACGACGGAGATGCTGGCGCCGCATGTTCCGGCCGACCGCGATGCGGTCTGCGAAAGCGGGCTGAAGTCCCACGACGACCTCCGTCGCATGGCGGCGTGCGGCGTGCGCAGGTTTCTCGTCGGCGAACACCTCATGCGGCAGCCGGACATCGCGGCCGCGACGCGCGCGCTGCTCCACGGCGCCGAGGAAAGGGCGGCGTCGTGAGCGCGCGCCTCTCCCATCTCGACGACGAGGGCAGGGCCCGGATGGTCGACGTCTCCGACAAGGACGAGACCGACCGGATCGCGGTAGCCGAGGGCCGGGTCTCGATGCGGCCGGAAACGCTCGCGCTGATCGCCGACGGGCGGGTTCCCAAGGGCGACGTGCTGGCCGTCGCCCGGGTCGCGGGCGTCATGGCCGCGAAACGGACGCCGGACCTGATCCCGCTCTGCCACCCCCTGAGCCTCTCGTCGGTCGCGGTCGAGCTCGAGCCGGAGGCCGAGACCTCCAGCGTCTCGATCCGGGCGACCTGCAAGCTCAAGGGCCGCACCGGCGTCGAAATGGAGGCGCTGACGGCGGTCTCCGCCGCCGCGCTGACGGTCTACGACATGTGCAAGGCCGTCGATCGCGAGATGACGCTTGGAGACATCCGCCTCGTCCACAAGTCGGGCGGCGGGACAGCCGCCTTCGATCGGGCGCCATGATCTCGGTCGACGAAGCGCGTTCGCGCATTCTCCGTCATTTCGCGCGATTGCCGGCCGAGCAGATCGCCATCTCCGAGGCCGCGGGGCGCGTCCTCGCCGAGAATGTCGTGTCGCGCGTGACGAAGCCTCCACGGGCGGTCTCCGCCATGGACGGATATGCGGTTCGCGCGGCGGACGTGGCGGCGACGCCGACCGATCTCGATATTGTCGGCGAGGCTCCGGCCGGCGGCGCTCATGACGCCGGGCTCCTGCCCGGCCAGACCGTGCGCATCTTCACGGGGGGCCCCCTGCCCCCGGGCGCCGACAGCATCGTCATCCAGGAAAACACCGTGCGCGACGGCGACAGGGTCACGGTCAACGTCGCGGTGGACGAAGGCCGATACGTGCGGCGCAAGGGTCTCGATTTCTCGGAAGGCGATCCCGGACCGTGCGCGGGACGGCGGCTGGGTCCGCGGGAGATCGGTCTGATCGCGGCGATGAACGTGCCGTGGATCAAGGTGACGCGGCGTCCGCGGGTCGCCATCGTCGGGACCGGCGACGAGATCGTCATGCCCGGCGAACCCCTCGGCCCCAACCGGATCGCGAGCTCGAACTCCCTGGCGTTGGCCGCGATCGTGAAGGAGGCGGGCGGCGATGCGACCAGCCTGGGGATCGCGCGGGATGACGAAACGGCGATCCGCGACATCGTGCGCGGCGCGGCGCGGGCGGACCTTCTCGTCATCACCGGCGGCATGTCGGTCGGCGAACGCGACCTCGTTCGCGCCGTTCTCGCCAGGGAGGGTCTCGAACTCGACTTCTGGAAGATCGCCATGCGTCCGGGCAAGCCTCTCGCTTTCGGTTCGCTCGGCCCGACGCCGATGCTCGGCTTTCCCGGCAACCCGGTGTCCGCCCTGGTCTGCGGCCTCCTGTTCCTCAGGCCGGCCATCGCGGCGATGCTGGGGGAGACGATACCGGACGACGGCCGCGACACCGCCATTCTCGGCGCCGATCTGGTCGGCAACGACGAACGGCAGGACTATCTGCGCGCCATCCTGGACCGCGGCGCCAACGGCGCCGCGGTCGCGCGCCCCTTCCCCCGGCAGGACAGCTCCATGCTGGCCGCCCTGGCGAACGCCGCCTGTCTCATCGTGAGACCCCCCCACGCGCCGCCGGCGGCGGCGGGAGATACGGTCGAGATCGTCCGGTTCTGACGCCTTACGCGGAACATGGCCGACCGGGTCGGCACAATCCAGCAACAAACTTGACACGGGGCACGAACCTAACTAGAACCTGTGGCGAAGTTGGTGGTTCGTTCCATATCTGGTGGGGGATCAAGACGATGTTGACTCGGAAACAGCAGGAACTCCTGCTCTACATCAACGGCAGGCTCGCGGACGATGGCGTGTCGCCGTCGTTCGACGAAATGAAGGACGCCGTGGGCCTGAAGTCCAAATCCGGCATCCATCGCCTGATCACGGCGCTCGAGGAGCGGGGGTTCATCCGCCGGCTGCCCCATCGCGCCCGGGCCCTGGAGGTCCTCAAGCTGCCTCCCGGCGCCGAGGGCGCCGTCGCGGCCCTGAGTGTGATCGAGGGAACGCGCGGTCGCCGGGCCCTGGCGGCGGGCGCTCCGGCCGAAGTCAACGACAACGCGGTCGCGCTGGCGCTCCATGGCAGGATCGCCGCGGGCACCCCGATCGAGGCCCTGAGCGATCCGACGCAAAGTATCGACGTTCCGGCGGCGATGATCGGCCGGCGCGACTGCTATGCGCTCGAGATCGAAGGCGATTCGATGATCGAGGCGGGCATCCTCGACGGCGACAAGGTCATCGTCGAACGCAGCGACACCGCCGAAAGCGGCTCGATCGTGGTCGCCCTGATCGACGACCAGGAAGCCACGCTCAAGCGGCTGCGGCGCAAAGGCGACTCGGTGGCGCTGGAACCCGCCAACGCGGCCTACGAGACGCGGATCTTCGGCCCCGACAGGGTCAGGATCCAGGGGCGGCTGGTCGGTCTCCTCCGCGACTACTGATCCTTCGCGGCGGGCGTCCACGGACGCCCGCCGCGCGCCGAAGTCACGGTGGAGACGGTCACGCCGTCGTCTTCGATCCAGATGGCGTGGGTTCCCCCGCGCCACAGGTCGAACCGGTCGATCACGCCCCACGCGGCGGGACATGTCCGGCGGATCGGGACGGCGCTGATTACGAGGTCGGCGACGCCGCAATCGTCGTCCAGCGCCGCGACCCCGTTCTCTATCGCGATCACGGGCCCACCCATGCCATCCGGGCGGTAGAGACAGCCCAGGCTGTCGCAGCCCAGCCGGTCGTCCGCCAGCGTCTCGCCGGACACGGGCCACGCCACGGCGGCCGGCCGGCCCAGCACGGCAAGCCAGGTCTCCCGCACGAAACGCCCGCGGCGCAGGCTCGAGAACGCGGTCCGCCGGTCGTCGAGCCGCACGGCGACGAGACCGGCGTCCTCCGTGATGAGGATGTCGGGCGGCCGCACGGTCGCGATGGCGGCCAGGCAGGCCGCGACAGGCAGCAGGCCGAGAAGGCGCCAGCGCCTTCGCCAGATGCACAGCCATGCGAGGCCCAGCCCGAACGGCAGGGCCAACCACGCGGGCGCGGCCGGAACGGCGAGGCGGCTGCCCGGTAGCGCCGTCGTCGTTCCGGCGACCGCGAGGACCGCGTCGATTCCCCAGCCCATCGGCGCCAGCGCGAGCGATTCGAGCCCGAACGGTATCAGGACGAGGGCGAGCAGGCCCCATGGCATGACCCAGAAGGCGGTGATCGGAACCGCGAGCAGGTTCGCGAGCAGGCCATAGGTCGCGACCCGCCCGAAGTGGATGAGGACGAGCGGCGTCGTGGCGAGGCTGGCGACAAGGGTGGTGATCCCGACGCCGCCGAAGTAGAGGACGAGACGCCCGAACGGGCCTTGGGAGACCCGCCACCGCGGCCATCGGTCGCGCAGCGCCTCATAGACGGCGACCAGCGCCACGACCGCCGCGAACGAGAGCTGGAAGCTGGCGCCGACGACCGCATGGGGCGACAGCGCCATCACCACCACCGCGGCCAGCGCGACCAGCCTGAGCGAGATGGCCTGACGGCCGACGGAAACGGCGAGAAGCACGATCGCCGTCATCAGGAAGGCCCGCTGGGTCGGAACGGTCATGCCGCTGATCAAAAGGTAGAACCCGGCGCCGGCGAGAGCGAAACCGGCGGCCCAGGTCTTGATCGGCGCGCGCAGGGCGACCGGTTCGATCGCGGCGAGCGCGGCGCGGGCGGTGAAGAACAGGATGGCGGCCACCAGTCCGAGATGGAGGCCGGATATGGCCAGAAGGTGCGCAAGGCCGGCCGCCCGGATCGTCTCCAGCACGTTCGCGTCCACGGCGCCCCTTTGCCCCGTCAGCAAGGCCGCGGCGACGCCGTTGGCGGGGTCGGGCAATGCGCCGAGGATGCGTTCGGTCGCCTCGGCGCGCAGAGCTTCGATCGAAACGAAAATCCGGTCCGTCAGGGTCATGGCGTTCCCGCCGGTCCGGACGGATTCGAGAGGTCCGACCGCATAGCCGGTCGCACCGATACCGTCGAAGAAGGCCTCGCGCGCAAAATCGAAGCCGCCGGGATAGGTGGGTGGCGGGGGCGGCCCGAGTATGGCGAGGATCCGGACGCGATCCCCCGGCACGGGATCGATCCCGCCGTGGGTCCTGACCGAGATGCGGACGCGCTTGGGCGTCTCGTCCCCGCCCAGCCTCGGGATGGCCGGATCGTCGAGAACGATCCTGACGCCCCTGTCGCGAACATCGACGGCCGCGATCGTTCCTTCGACCGGCCTGGGCCCGGTCTCGCCCTCAAGCAAGGGTCCGTCGGCCCGCCACGTTTCGAACTGCGCCAGGGAGACTCCCGCGAACATCAGGGCGCCCGCCGCCCAGAACACCCTGACCGGCGCGTGACGGTGCGGCAGCAGGGCGGGAACGGCCAGGAGGGCGGCGAGGACCGGCCCCGACCACGGCCAGGGTTCGTCGGGAAGCCAGAAATAGAGGCTTATCCCCAACAGCAGCGCAACCGGAATCCAGAGGATCCACCGCTCGCGCTCTTCGCCCAGAAGCGTGTCGAGATCGCTGGTGTCCGCGGCGACGGCCATGGCCCATTCTATGCCGCGGCGCGCCGGGCGGGCACGATCCTCGTGCTTGCCGCTTGTGGCGTGGGGCCGATCTGCTAAAGAGCGTGCTGGGCCCATGCGGCGGGACTTCCGGGAAAGTTGCGGGGCATCTCATGACGGTCGTGACGCGGTTTGCCCCCTCGCCCACCGGTTTCCTCCATATCGGCGGCGCAAGGACGGCGCTGTTCAACTGGCTTTACGCCCGCCGCAACGGCGGCAGGTTCCTGCTGCGCATCGAGGACACCGACCGCCAACGTTCGACCGTGGAGGCCATCGAGGCGATCTTCGAGAGCCTCCGATGGCTGGGCCTCGACTGGGACGAGGACCCCACGTTCCAGTTCGCGCGGGCGGACAGGCATATCGACGTTGCGCAAGCATTGCTTGCGGCCGGGAAAGCCTATCCCTGCTACTGCTCGCCCGAGGAGCTGGCGGTCATGCGCGAGAAGGCGCGCGCCGAGGGACGGCCCGTCCGCTATGATGGGACCTGGCGCGACCGCGACCCTTCGGAAGCGCCCGAGGGGGTCCGGCCCGCCATCCGGCTCAAGGCTCCGCGCGACGGCGACACCGTGATCCGGGATCGGGTCCAGGGCGACGTCACCGTCGCCAACGCGCA
Organism: uncultured Alphaproteobacteria bacterium; assembly: GCA_958295695.1. GTDB lineage: Bacteria > Pseudomonadota > Alphaproteobacteria > SP197 > SP197 > SP197. The sequence continues at coordinate 1,923,590 of OY282363.1, forward strand.
ACTCGACGACATGATTCTGCTGCGTTCGGACCGCACCCCGACATACATGCTGGCCGTGGTGGTGGACGACCGCGACATGGGCGTGACCCACGTGATCCGGGGCGACGACCATCTGATCAACGCGGCCCGCCAGATCCGGCTTTTCGAGGCCATGGGCTGGGATCTCCCGGCGTTCGCCCATGTTCCGCTGATCCACGGTCCCGACGGAGCCAGGCTGTCGAAGCGCCATGGCGCCGTGGGTCTGGAAACCTACCGCGACCTCGGGTTCCTGCCCGAGGCGATGCGGAACTACCTGCTGCGGCTCGGCTGGGCCCACGGCGACGACGAGATCATTCCCCTCGACAAGGCGGTCGCCTGGTTCGACCTCGGCGGCGTCGGCAAGTCCCCTGCCCGGTTCGACGCCGGCAAGCTGACGGCGCTCAATCTACACTATCTCAAGGCGGCCGACGACAGGCGGCTGGCCGAACGGGTCGCCGGGTTCCTCGAGGACACGCTGGGGAGGACTTTGGACGACGACGGCCTCGCCCTGCTCGAACGGGCCATGCCGTCGATGAAGGAACGGGCGAAGACGCTGGTGGAGCTCGCGGAGAACGCGCGGTTCTACTTCGAGAAGCGGCCGCTCTCCTTCGACGCCAGGGCCGAAAAGCTGCTCGGGCCCGAAGCGGTCGCCGTCCTCGAGAAACTGAGGGGACGTCTCGCCGCCGAAGACGACTGGACGGCGACATCCCTGGAAACGCTGGTTCGCGCCTTCGCGGAAGAGCGGGAGCTCGGCCTCGGCAAGATCGCCCAGCCTCTTCGCGCGGCCGTCACCGGAGGCGCGGTCTCGCCGCCGATTTTCGATGTGCTCGCCGTCTTCGGGCGGGACGAGAGCCTTGCGAGGCTTGACGAAGCGGTCGCGGCTTTCTCCTGACACGGAGATTCGACGCTTGCCGGGCGCGCCCGATTTGCGGGCGTTCGGCGCTTCCGGATAGATTACGGGCCAGAAGACGGTCGACACGGCGCCGCCACGCGCGGCCGGCGACCCACCGGCGACAGACAACCTTCATGGAGGAGCGACAGATGACGCTCGCACGCCCCGTGCCCACGCCGGACGGCCCCAAGAAAGCCGGGATGGTCCGGTTGGTCGACAACGAAAACGGCCAGGAGCTCGCCCTGCTCCCGATCCTGACGGGGACCGTCGGCGCCGATGTGATCGACGTCCGCACGCTCCATGGCCAGACGGGGCTGTTCACCTACGACCCGGGCTACACGGCGACCGCCAGTTGCGAATCCAAGATCACCTACATCGACGGCGACGAGGGCGAACTGCGCTATCGCGGCGTCCCCATCGAACAACTGGCCGAACAGTCGGACTTCCTCGAGGTTTGCCATTTGCTGCTTTACGGCGATCTGCCGACCGGAAGCGAAAAGGCCGCTTTCGAAAAGGCCATCACCTATCACACGATGCTGCACGAGCAGATCAACTTCCTGTTCCGCGGCTTCCGCCGCGACGCCCATCCGATGGCGTTGATGGTGGGTGTCGTCGGCGCCTTGTCCGCGTTCTATTCGGACAGTTCCGACGTCGACGATCCCGAGCAGCGCGCGATCGCGTCCTACCGGCTGATCGCCAAGATGCCGACGATCGCCGCGATAGCCTACAAGTGGTCGATCGGCCAGCCCTTCATCTATCCGCGCAACGATCTGGGATACGCCGAGAACTTCCTGCACATGATGTTCGCCGTGCCCTGCGAGCCTTATCGGGTCAATCCGGTTCTGGCCCGCGCCATGGACCTGATCCTGATCCTGCACGCCGACCACGAGCAGAACGCCTCGACGTCGACGGTGAGGCTCGCGGGCTCGTCGGGCGCCAACCCGTTTGCCTGCATTTCCGCAGGGATCGCCTGCCTTTGGGGACCGGCGCACGGCGGCGCGAACGAGGCGGTCCTCGAGATGCTGGAGGAAATCGACACCTACGACCGAATTCCGGAGTTCCTCGAGCGGGTCAAGGACCGGGACGATCCCTCCCGTCTCATGGGGTTCGGCCACCGGGTCTACAAGAACTACGACCCGCGCGCGAAGATCCTGCGGGAAACCTGTCACCGGGTGCTCGACGAGCTGGGCGCCCACAATGACCCGCACCTGAAGATCGCCATGGAACTCGAGAAGATCGCGCTCGACGACCCCTACTTCGTGAAGCGCAATCTCTATCCGAACGTGGACTTCTATTCGGGCATCATCCTGCGCGCCATGGGTATCCCGCGCCGCCTCTTCACGGCGGTTTTCGCGGTCGCCCGCACGATCGGGTGGATCGCCCAATGGAGCGAAATGCACACCGACCCGTCGCAGAAGATCGGCCGCCCGCGCCAGATCTATTCCGGCGAAACCCAGCGGGACTACGTACCGGTCGACCGGCGAGGGTAGAGCCGCGCGGCCGGGTCGGCGGGCGGCTACATCGCGCGGGACGACGGACCGGGTTCAGAGCTCGCGCGTGCCGGTCTCGATCAGCTCCACCTTGTAGCCGTCCGGGTCCTCCACGAACGCGATCACGGTCGTTCCGCCCTTGACCGGTCCGGCCTCCCGCGCGATGTAGCCGCCCGCCGACCGGATCCGCTCGCACGTCTCGGCGACATTGTTCACGCCCAGCGCGATGTGCCCGTACGCGGTGCCGAGGTCGTATTCCGATACGCCGTGGTTGTAGGTCAGCTCCAGTTCGGCCTCGCCATTCTTGTTGCCGCCGCCGAAGGCGACGAAAGCGAGGGTGTATCCTTGATCGGCGCGCTCGGTGGTGCGCAGCAGGTCCATGCCGATCGTCTCGGTGTAGAAATCGATGGAGCGCTGGAGGTCGCCCACTCGGAGCATCGTGTGCAGAAGTTGCATGGTCATTCTCCCTGGATGATGACGCGGCGAGACGGGCGGATCGGCGCGTGGTTTGCCCGTTGCCGCATTCCCTTCGGTTGGCGTGCAAGACGGCGTTCGGGCAGGCCGCCTCATCGAACCGGAAATCGCGTTTCGGTCTTCACCGCAGGCGGCCCGCCACGAGTTCCTGGAAGCTGCGAACGGAATCCTCCCACACGGGGGAAAGCACCCCGCAACCGGCGGCGACGTCGGAGACGCGGCCCTGCTGGAGCCGCTCGCAGATGACCTGATCCTCCACGTGCACGTTGCGCCAGAGCGTGGCGAGTTGCTCGGCGCGTTCGGCCGACACCGGCTCGGGAAGGAGGCTGTAGATCGCGCGACGCTGATGCGTGCGGTCCGGCGCCAGAGGCACGTCGAGATGAACGCCTATCTGATCGGGGAGGTAGAGCCCGAACATGAAGTTGGGGAAGAGCGTGAGGTAGCGGGAGTCCTGCGCGAGCGTGTCCGTCCTCTTCGCTCCGCCGGAGACATCGACGGCGCATCCGAGGCAGCCCGGATCGTTCACCGTGTAGTGGTCCGTGAGCGGTTGCTCGGTGGTCGTCGAGTGCACGAACTGCACGTGATAGGGTTCGATGAAGTTCTCAATCAGGAGCTTCCAGTTCGCGGCGATCTCTCCCAGGTCGATGGTGGCGACGTGGCGCAGCCGCGAGAGGTCGACGCCCTGGAGCCGGCCCTGGAGCGGAGCGATGAAATCCTCGAACGGCGGCGCCGCGCCGCTCGGGTTGACGAAGATCCAGTCGTGCCACGTCGCCACCTTCACCGGGACCAACCCGTGCCGCCCGCGGTCGAAGCCGTCCGGCGCCGCGCGCGGCTCGCGCCCGCCGAAGTAGGGAGCGAGGTGGAGCGCGCCGTCGAGCTTGTAGGTCCAGGAGTGGTAGGGACAACAGATCGACGGCCCCACATTGCCGGGCTCCTCGACAAGCTTGAGGCACCGGTGGCGACACACGTTGTAGAACGCCCTCACCTTCCGGGCCGCGTCGCGCACCAGCAGCACCGGCCGGCCGGCCACGGTGACCGGCGCCACGTCGCCGGGCCGGCCCAGCTCGTGCGCAAGGCCGGCGAAGACCCATGTGTCGGCGAAGATCCGCTCGTTCTCGAGCGCGAAAAACGCCTCGCTCGTGTAGGCCGCCGCCGGCAGTCCGCGCGCCACCGGCCCCCGGTTCTCGAACGCGGCCAGCGCCTCGGTCCCCAGGATCGATTGCAGCGATGGGCTGCTCATGGCGCTCTCCTGTCCGCCCCTGCCGGGTCAGGCCACGTTGCGTTTCAGCAGGAACTGGTTCTTGAACATGCCGAGCCGGGTCATGACCTCGACGTGGGCGATATCGGGCTGATTGTGAATGTGGTCGTCGAGGAAGCCCGTGAGCTCGGTTTCCTCGTCGCACACCACCTCGACCAGCAGGTCGAACCGGCCGCTGACCCACATGATGTAGACGACGGCGGGATGGGGATCGAGCCTCCGGGCGACCGCGGCCGGAGCGGTTCCCGGCGCTGTCTTGACGCCGAGCATCGCGTCCGACTCGTAATCCACGGCCACCGGATCGACCACGGCCACGATGCGGAGCATGCCGGCTTCGCGCATCCGGGCGACCCGGTTCCGGACCGTTCCGGCCGATACGCCGAGCTCTTGCCCGATGACGTCATAGGTGGCGCGCCCGTCATCCTGGAGCAAGCGCACGATCCGCCGGTTCAGATCGTCGTGAGGGGACGATAGCGGTGGAACATCGCCGCCGTCGGCGGTCATGGCCTGAAGCAGGTGCATCGTGGATCGAGGCATACGTTCGGTTTCCTGCGCCACGGTGAGTGAAGGTCGATCGTGCTTGCCTAATCCTTAGCATCCAGGCTAAATTATGCTGAATCGTTAGAGACGGTCAATCGAAAATCACGAAGTTTTGGTTTGGCTGGATTCGCATGTTGGATTCTTCATCCATCCTGTTCGTGACCGAGGAAGCCGAACGCCCGATGACCGTGACACCGAGGGAGGTTGATGATGCCGTTGCCCGATCCTCAGTCCCTTGAGGAGGCTGTTGCTCCGACGGAGCGCATTCGCGAGACCGGAGCATGGCTCGCCGAGCAGGGTGTGAAGTACGTCCTGTGCTGCTGGATCGACCTGTTGGGTCAACCCAAGACCAAGCCGGTGCCGCTGAGCGATTGGGAGCGGCTGTGCGTCGGCAAGGGCCCGCAGTTCGCCGTGCATTCGGTCTCGTTCGTGCCGGAGCTGGGGCCGGCCGACCCCGACCAGATCATGGCGCCCGACCTCGACACGCTGCGGATCTGTCCGTGGGACCGGACCTGCGCCTGGGTCTTCGCCGACCTGTGGTGGTCCGACAAGCCCTACAACCTGTGCCCCCGGAGCGCGATGAAGCGGATCGTGCGCGAGTGCGAGGCCCAGGGATACCGGGTCTACGCCGGCGTCGAGCCGGAATTCATCGTCATGCGCTGGAAGGACGGCCAGCCGGTGAAGGCGATGGACAACGACCCCTTGGCCGGCGAAGGCGTGCGCCCCCGCCGTCAGGCCTTCGGCTACGACGCCGAGTTCTCCATCGACTCTATGGGTTTTCTGGGCGAACTGATCGACATCCTCGACGGCGAGCTGGGCTGGGACCTGCACGATGTCGTGGCCGAGGGCGCCTACAGCCAGTTCGAGCTCGACTTCGGCTATACCGACATCCTGGCGATGGCCGACCGGCTGGTTTTCCTGCGCATCCTGCTCAAGGAGATCGCCAAGAGACACGGCATGTTCGTGACCTTCATGCCGAAGCCGACCATCGGCGACTGGCGCTCGGGCGCCCACATAAACACGTCCATGCGCCGCGTCGATGCGCCGGACGACAACCTGTTCGAGGGCGCCGACGGCGGGTGGTCGCCCCATGTCTTCCACGCCGTGGGCGGCCTGTTGCGCCACGGCGGCGCGCTCACCGCCGTGGCCTGCTCCACGGTGAATTCCTACAACGGCCTGGTGCCGCGGGTCGGCGGCTTCGAGGGCGGCACGGTGACCTGGGCGCCGACCCACATGACCTACGGCCACAACAACCGCTCGGCCATGCTGCGCCTGCCGCAGAACCGCTTCTGCATCGAAAACCGCGCCGCCGACATGTGCATGAACCCCTACCTCGGGCTCGGCGTCACCGCGGCCTGCGTGACCGATGGCGTGGTCAACGCGCGCGACCCCGGCCGGCCGCTCAACCGGGACCTCTACGAGCTCTCCGCCGAGGAGATCGCCGCCTCGAGCGCCCAGCGCCTGCCGCGCAACCTGCTGGAGGCCACCGAGACCCTGCGCGACGACGCCTTCGTCAAGAACGCGATGGGCGAGCAGATGCACGCCTCCTTCCTGGCCTACAAGGTCGACGAGTGGGAGCGCTACCATCAGGCCGTCACCGACTGGGAAGTGCAGGAATACCTGAGGCTCTACTGACGAACCGCCGACGGACCCTTCTCATTCGGAAACGTCGAGAACGCGATCGTCATTCCCCGACCGCGCGGGGCCTCCGCCGCTCGACGCACTCCAGGATCGAGCGGGCGGCCAGCATGGAGGAGCCGTCCGGTCCCACGCGCAACGCCGACAGCGCGGTCTTCATGATCGCGCGCTGAGTGTCCGCCGCCCGGGGATCGTCGAGCAGCGGAACCATGGCCGCCTGGAGCTTCTCGGCCACGCAATCCTGTTGGATGAACTCCGGATTGACCTCGCGGCCGGCGATCAAATTCACGAGCGAGGCGTACCGGACGGTTATCATCCGGCGCACGATCGCGGCCGTCACGGGATTGGCGCGGTAGGCGATGACGTGAGGCGTGCCGACGGACGCGAGGTCGAGCGCGACCGTGCCCGAAACCGCCATGGCGGCGTCTGACGCCGCCATGGCCGCGCGCCGAGAACCGGAACCGCCCTCGGCGACGCGGACCGGCAGAGTCCAGCCCGCGGTCGCCCCCGATACCATGTCCGCCGTGTGCTCCAAGGTCGGGATCGCGACCGAGAGACCCGGGCGGCCTGTAGCGAGACGATGCGCGACTTCGCCGAACAACGCCAGATGCCGCCCGATCTCGGACGTCCGGCTGCCCGGCAACAGGCACAGAAGCGGTCCGGGCCGATCACCGAGGGCCCACCGCCGCCAACGCCGTCTTGCGTCCGGATCGATGGTCTGGTCGGCGATCGTGTGGCCGACATAAACCGTGTCCTGGCCCACCGCGTCCCAGTGGGGCGTCTCGAACGGAAAGAGCAGCAGCAGGCGGTCCACGACAGCCGCGACGCGGGCGGCCCGCCAGGGTTTCCAAGCCCAGACCGTCGGAGCGACATAGTGGATCACGGGGCATGGCGCGGGGTGAAGCCGCCGGGCGACGCGATAGGAGAAGCCCTGGGCGTCGACCGTGACGACCGCATCGGGGCGGAGTTCGCGCACCGCGGCGACGGTCTGGCGCAGCCGTCTTGCGATCGTGACGATGCGGGGCAGAACTTCCATGACGCCCATCACCGCGAGGTCCGACATGGGGAACAGAGAGTGGAGGCCTTCCGCCTCCATCTCCGGCCCGCCGACACCGGCGAACCCGACCCCGGGTTCGAGCCGTCGCAACGACCGCATCAGGCCGGCGCCGAGGGCGTCTCCGGACGGCTCGCCGACGACGAGGAAGACGAGAGGCGCCGCCATCGCCGCTCACGCGGCCGGCGGTGGCCGACCCACGAGGAACGCGCCGGCCTCGTCCGCGCGCCGGACAACCTCTTCGCGATCGACGATGAGGCACATGTCCGACGCGACCGCGACCCCGGCGAAGCGCGCCGCGACGCAGGCTTCGATCGTGGCCGGCCCTATGGTGGGAAGGTCGACGCGATGCTCCTGTCCCGGCTTGGCCATCTTCACGAGAACGGGCGGCGTCCCGTCGCGACGGAAGGCCGCGGTCCGGGCGATCAGGGAGTCGGTTCCCTCGACCGCCTCGATCCCGAGGACCACCCCGTTCTGGACCACCACGGCCTGCCCGACATCGGCGGCGCCCAGGGCCCGGAGGACGTCAACGCCCCGGTCGATGTCGGCGGCTTCGCGCTCGTCGGGACCGCGGGCGGTGAGGACTCCCTCGCCGGCCAGCAGGCCGCCGACGATGTCCTGAACCGCCAGGACACGAAATCCCTCCTCGGTCTCGAGCGCTTTCACGACGGCGCCGAGAAGGCCGTCGTCGCCGCGCCTCAGAACGCCTTTCGCCAGGAACCGCGCGGCCCGACGGTCGGGCCTGACCTCGGCCAGCGAGGGCCGGCGGACGGCGCCGGCCAAAACGATCTCTCCGACGCCGGCCTCGCGGAACGCCCCGATCGCCTTGCCCGCCGCGCCGATCCGGACCCAGACATGCGGGAAGCCGCCAACAACGGCGGGGTCGGCGTGATGTTCGAGCGCCACGACGAACACTTCTCGCCCCCGGTCGAGGGCGCCGCGGGCGACATGACCCGGCAGCATACCGCCGCCGGCCACGATTCCGAGCCTAGGCGGCATGTCCGTCTTTGGGTTGGCACAGGCCCCGGGAGCTGTCGCTGCGCATGAACGAGAGGATCGCATCCACGGGAGGGCATGAGCCGAACACCTCGTCGACATCGCTCATCCGCTCGTTGAGCGTGCCCTCGTCCGCGAACAGAAGCCTGTAGGCGTTGCGCAGCGTGTGGATGTCGTCGCGCGCGAAGCCATGGCGCTTGAGCCCGACGAGGTTGAGGCCCATCAGGTGGGCGCGGTCGCCGCTGACCGATCCGAACGGAATGACATCCTGCTCGACGCCCGACATGCCGCCCACCATGGCGTGGCGTCCGATCCTCACGAACTGGTGGACGGCCGAAAGACCGCCGAGGATCGCGCGGTCCTCGACCACCACATGGCCCGCCAGCGTGGCGCTGTTGGCCATGATGACGTGGTTGCCGATCCGGCAGTCGTGGGCGACATGCGCGCCGACCATGAAAAGGCAGTTGTCGCCCACCTTCGTCGCCATGCCCCCGCCCCGGGTGCCGATGTTCATGGTGACGTATTCACGGATCGTGTTGTTGCCGCCGACTACCAGACGCGACGCCTCTCCGCGATACTTGAGGTCTTGCGGGATCAATCCGAGCGAGGCGAAAGGATAGACGGTGCAGCCCCCACCGAGCTCGGTGTCTCCATCGACGACGACATGGGACATGAGGCGCACGTCCGGCCCCAGCCGGACCCTGGGTCCCACGACGCAGTAGGGGCCGATCACGACGCCATCGGCCAGCGTGGCGGCGGGATCGACGATGGCGGTGGAATGAATGTCGGCCATGAACGGCGTTCAGCTATCCAGGATCATCGCGGAATAGTTGGCTTCGGCCACGATGTCGCCATCGACCTTCACAACCGCCCGGAACTTCCAGACCGAACCGCGCCGGTGCTCCTTGTCGACGTGGACCTTCATCACATCGCCGGGGGTGACCGGCTTGCGGAAACGCGCCTTGTCGACGCCCATGAAGTAGACCAGCTTGCCCTCGAACTCCTTTCCGAGAGTCTCGACGACCAGAACCGCGGCGGATTGAGCCATGGCCTCGATGATGAGAACGCCCGGCATGACCGGATGGCGCGGGAAATGCCCTTGGAACTGGGGTTCGTTGATCGAGACGTTCTTGACGCCCACCGCGCTCTCGTCGCGCACCACGTCAACCACGCGGTCGATCATGAGGAACGGATAGCGGTGCGGAATCATCCGCATGACCCGTTCGATCTCGATCGCATCGACGGTATGGCCCATGCCCTCGCGGACCGATGTTCCCGATTCGTCGTTCATTCCCCCTTGCTCCGCTTCGCCAAGCGGCGAATGACGGCCTGCTGGCGCCAGAAATCCCCGATCGCCACGGCCGGCTGACCGAGATACGTCCCATCCGCCTCGACATCGCTGGCAACGCCCGAGAGCGCGCCGATCTTCGCGCCGGTCCCTACCTTGACATGGTTGGAGACACCCGACTTGCCGCCGATCATTGCAAAATCGCCGACTCGGGCGCTGCCGGCCAACCCGACCTGGCCCGCCAGAACAACCCCGCGACCGACCTTGGCGTTATGGGCGACCTGAACCTGATTATCAATCATCGCACCGTCGCCGATCTCGGTGTCGCCGGTCGTGCCGCGGTCGACGGTCGAGTTGGCGCCGATCTCGACATCGCTGCCGATGACGACACGGCCCGTGTGCGGGATTCTCACCGCGCCCGTGGGCCCGATGGCGAAACCGAAACCCTGCGTGCCGATTCTGGCCCCGGCGTCGATCCAGACCCTGTCGCCGAGCAAGCAGCACATCAGCGTCGCCCCCGGACCGACATGGCAGTCGTCTCCGATCTTCACGCGATCACACAGAACGGCGCCGGACGAGACGTGGCACCGGGCGCCGACCTCGACCCCGGCGCCAACGATGGCGCCGGGGTCGATTCTGCTTCCTTCGCCGACCGTGGCCGTCTCGTCGATCAGCGCGCCCGAAGCCACACCCGGCTCCGGCGGCGACGGCGGATAGTAGAGTCGCGCGGCCCGCGCGAACGCGAGATAGGGCTGCCCGGTGATGAGGGCGATCATGCCGCTGGGCGCCCGTTCCGCGAGTTTCCCGGTCACGAAACAGGCCCCGGCCCCACTATTCTCGAAAGCGCCGATGTATTTCTTGTTGTCGAGAAAGCCGATTTCGTCGGATTTCGCCGCCTCGAGCGGCGCGACATCGACGAACTTCCGGCCCGTGTCCGCACCCTCCGGAGCCTTCGCGCCGGTGCGCTCCAGAACGGTGGCCAGATCGAAGGGACCGGACCGGCTGAAGAAACGCGGGTCGGCCATCCGGGCTAGCCCCCGAACGACAGGGCAACCGAAGGCAGCGCCCGGTTGAGTTCGTTCAGGACATCGTCGGTGAGATCGAGCTCGAGATTGGCGACAAGATAACCCGAGCGCGCGAGCACCACGTCGATTCCGCGCTGTTCCACGATACCTTGGAGAATCGACAGCACGTTCTCCCTGACTGTCGCCACGGCGTCGGCATAGGCCTGCTCGACGCCTTGCTGGCGCTCGCGTACTTCACGCTGAAGGGCGATCACCTCGTCCTCGAAGTTGCGTCTTTCCTCGGCCAGCACTTCGGGCGCGAGAATGGCGGCCCGATCGATGAGCTGACGCTCCCGCTCGCGCAGCGCCGCTTCCTTTTGAGCGATCTCTTCTCCGAACGCCTTTCTGAACTGCTGAATCTGGCTTTCGATCGACTGCCCGGCCAAGGACTCCTGCAAGAGGCGTTGGACATCGACGATAGCGATGGCCGTACCCTCCTGCGCCTTCACCGCGAGCGGGGACAAGGCAAGCGCCACGGCGAGGACGGTAGCCGACAGCACAATCACGTCGTTCACCCTTGGCATCAGAAGGCTGTCCCGAAACTGAAGCGGAAGAGCTCGGTTCGGTCGAAATCCTCACGGACGACATCCTGTGCAAAGTCCATCCGGAGAGGGCCGATCGGCGAACTGTAGGACAGACCGACACCGACGGAGCCGCGCGGCGTCGCTTCGTCGGCGATGGCCGCTCCGGAACTGTCGAGCTCGAAGAGACTGCCCCAGTCCGTGAAGACGCGCCCGGAGACGCCCAGTTCGCGCGGAAGACCCAGCGGCAACAAGAGTTCGGCCGTACCTGTCCAGAAGACATTGCCGCCCAAGGCGTCACCAGTGATCAGGTCGCGCGGACCGATGCCGGCAGGCTCGAATCCGCGCAGGCTGGTGCCGCCAATGAAGAAACGGTCCGAGATACCGACATCCTCGCCCAGGAAACCCTGGATGATCCCGGCCTCGGCTCTGATATTGCCGGTCCAATCGATATCGAAAGGATAGAAGTAAGACGCGCCGACCTTGTTTCGGATGTAGCGTTCCGTGCCGCCAAAGCCCGCGATATCCGTGGCTTGCTGCAGCAGGTAGCCGCTGCTCGGCCTGATGACGTCATCTCGGCGATCGTAGTCGAGTTGTGTGCCGATCGCCGAGGTGACCGATGTGCCCTCCTGTTGGCGCACGAATACCGACGCCCTCGGTCCGATGTCCTCGATCGAAACGGCTTGCAGGGTGTAACGCATCGTATGGCGCAAGTGCTCGGTGAGAGGATAGGCCATGCGCAGCGAGCCGCCGGTATCTTCCCGCTCGTATGACGATTCGTCCTGTAGATCGAGGCGGCGACGGAACAGGTCGAAACCGGCCGAGAGCTCACGGTCGAGAAAGTAAGGCTCGGTAAAGCTCAGATTGATCGTTTGCCGCTTGCTGGAAAGAGCCAAGTCGAGCGATAGCCTTTGACCCTTGCCGAGAAGATTGCGTTCCGTGACCGAGATGTTGAACAGAAGATTGTCGAACGTCGAGAAGCCCGCGCCGATCGAGAGTTCGCCCGTCGATTTTTCCTCCACCTCGACAGCAATGACGGTCGTGTCGGGCTGACTGCCGGGAGAACGGCTTATGGCGACGCTCCCGAAGAAGTCGAGCGCCCGTACCCGCCTTTCGAACCGTCGCAGCGCCGACGGATTGAAGGCGTCTCCCTCGGACAGCCTGAATTCGCGCCGAATGACTTCGTCGGCCGTGCGCAGATTGCCAAAAATCTCGATCCGTTCGACATAGAGCGGATCGGCGCGTGCGATATGGTACGTGAGATCGATCCGCCGATTGTCGCGGTCCTGATCGGTCCGTGGCCTGACACTGACGAACGCCTCGCCACGGTCTCCGAGTTCCAGGGCGATGCTCTCGGCAACCTCTTCCACCTCGCCGGCGTCATACCATTCTCCGGTCTCGATCGTGACCATGTCGGCGACGTCTTCGGGCGAAACGCCGCGCAGGTCGCTGGTCACGCCGACCTCGCCGACCTCGTAGCGCGGCCCTTCCTCGATCGTGAAGGTTATGAAGAACTCGCGCCGGTCCGGCGTCAGGTCGGCCACGACCGAAAGGATCCGGAAGTTGGCGAAACCCTCCGAAAGGTAGAACTGGCGCAGAAGCTCCTGATCGAATGCGAGCCGGTCTGGATCGTAGGTGTCGTTGGACGACAGAAAACGGTACCAAGCCGTTTCCTTGCTCACGATCGTCTCGCGCAGGGTGCCGTCGGAGAATTCGTCATTGCCGATGAAGTTGATCTCGCGAACGACCGTGGCTTCGCCTTCGTCGATCTCGAAGACGAGATCGATACGATTCTGTTCCTTCAGGATCGCCTTGGGTTCGACGGTGGCGTTGAAGCGTCCACTGCGCCGGTAGAGCTCCAGGATCCGCGCGACATCGCCCTGCACCTTGGTCCGGGTATAGACAATTCGGGGACGGAGCTGGACTTCGGCTTCGAGTTGCTCCGTGTCGATCGAACGGTTTCCTTCGAACGCAATGCGGTTGACGATCGGATTCTCGACGACTTCCACCACCAACGCCGCACCTTCTCGGCGGATCGCAACATCGGCGAACAGGCCCGTGGCGAACAGGCTCTTCAGGGAGTTGTCGACTTCGTGAACGTCGAACGGGTCGCCGACGCGGAGCGTCATGTAGCTCGCGATGGTCTCGGGCTCGATGCGCTGGTTTCCGGTGACGACCAACTGCTCGATCGTCGTCTGGGCCGAGGCGCCGCCGCCCGACACGACCGACAGCAGGCACGCGAGGGCTACCGAGCGGACAAGAGCGTTGATTTTGTTCCAGCGCGCCACGGTCATCAGGATACCAGACCGGTCAGGAACTCGACCACGCCGAAGCGCGCGAGATCGTTGAACGTGACGAAGAGGAAGAGCGCACCGACGAGCCCCAAGCCGACAAAGAAGCCATACTCCTGGGCCCGGTCGCTGAGCGGTCGCCCACGGAGCGCCTCGATGATATAGAACACAAGGTGGCCGCCGTCGAGCATCGGTACCGGAAAGAGATTGATGAGGCCCAGGTTGACGGAGAGAATCGCCATGAACATCACCAGATTGGCGATCCCGTGCTCGGCGACGCTGCCCGACATCTGCAGGATGCCGAGCGGCCCCGCCAAGTCCCGGCTGCTCTGGACGCCGCTCAGGATCTTGCCCAGGAAATCGAAGATCCGGACGCACCACATGTAGGTCTCATCGATGCCCGCGACGATCGCCTCGCCGACCGCGACACGCTCGAAGACGACCTTGTCGGTCTGGACGCCCAGCCTGCCAACCTCGCGTTCATTCCCGAAACCGTCGTCCTGAAGCACCGTATCGGGAACGATCTCGAGAAAAAGGCGTTCGCTCCGGCGATCGATCTCGAACTCCATGGACACGCCGGGGCTCGTGCTGACGGCGAATCTGAGTTCGTCGAAGGCGCCGATCGGGCTGCCGTCGATGGCGACGATCACGTCGCCGGGCAGGATGCCGCCCCGTTCGGCGGCGCTGCCCTCATGGACGACGGTCGCCTCGGGCAGGGTCTGGCTCTGACCGACAAAGGCAAAGACGCCCGCGAAGAGCACGATCGAAAGCAGGAAGTTGGCCAAGGGTCCCGCAACGACGATGGCGAACCGCTGCGCGACGGTCTTTTCGGGAAAGGCGCCCCCGCGCTTCTCTTCGGTCAGGGCCTCGACGTTCACGCCGTCCGGACCGGTGTCGTTCTGGCCGAACATCTTCACATACCCGCCCAGCGGCAGCAGCGACACGCTCCAGCGCGTGCCGTGGCTGTCGTTCCAGCCGAAGACCTCGCGTCCGAAGCCGATCGAGAACTTCTCCACGAACACGCCGAAGCGTCGGGCGACCCAGAAGTGGCCGAGCTCGTGAAAGAACACGATCGGCGTCAGGACCAGCAGAAAGGGTCCGATGAAGCTGTCGGTGAACAACAACCATGTGGACTGGAGAAAGTCGCTCAAGAGCACCTCGGCGGCAATCCGGATCGTCAACGCGCGGGCCGGGACACGATCGCTCTGGAACAGCGACGAGCCTCGAGGTCGATCGCCGCGATATCCTCCAGGCTTTCGGCCCTGCCCGGTCCCATGCGCTCAAGGGTTTCCTCGACCGCGTCGACAATATCGAGGAAGCCGATGGCGCCGTCCAGAAAACCCCGCACGGCGATCTCGTTGGCGGCGTTCAGCACCACGGGCGACCGGCCGCCGGCCACAAGAGCGGATCGTGCGAGTCCAAGGGCCGGAAATCGGCCGAAATCGGGAGAGCAGAAGGAAATGCTTCCGATTTCGGCGAGGTCGAGACGGGGAGACGGTCCGGCCGCGCGGTCGGGCCAGGCAAGCGTGTAAGCGATCGGCGTCCGCATGTCGGGCGCGCCCAACTGTGCGAGAACCGAACCGTCGACGTACTCGACCATGCCGTGCACGATCGATTCGGGATGAACGACGATCTCGATCCGTTCCTGTCCGACCGGAAACAGGTGACAAGCCTCGATCACTTCCAGGCCCTTGTTCATCATGGTCGCCGAATCGACGGAGATCTTGGCGCCCATGCTCCAGTTGGGATGGGCCACCGCCTGTTCGGGGGTGGCGTCCCGCATTTCGGCCAGGGACGCTTGCCGGAAGGGGCCGCCGGACGCCGTGAGAATCAACCGCTCCACCGCATCGATACGCGCGTAGTCGAACACCTGGTGAATGGCGTTGTGCTCGGAATCGACCGGCAGGATCGTGCTTCCCGAGCGTCGGGCCTCCTGCATGAAGAGAGCGCCCGCGCACACGAGAGCCTCCTTGTTGGCCAGGGCGACGATCGCGCCGCGGCGCACGGCGGCCAGCGTGGGAGAAAGGCCGGCCGTTCCCACGATGGCGGCCATGATCCAGTCGGATGGACGCTGGGCCGCCTCGTCCAGGGCCTCCCTGCCGGCGCCGCAGACGATGCCGGCGCCGTCGAGCGCCTGTTTGAGGTCGTCGTAGCGCGAGGGATCGCCGATCGCGGCGAAGCGGGCTCCCACGTCGCGCGCCGCCTTGGCGAGTCCGGCGACATTGGTGTGAGCGGTGACCGCTTCGACCCGATAGGCCCCATTGGCCCGCTTGACGAGATCGAGCGTGCTCGCGCCGACGGAACCGGTCGCTCCGAGTATGGAGACCGTGCGCGCAACGGCGGCGTCAACCATTGACGCCCCCCGATACGAGAGCGACGAGCGACACCGCAAGGGCCAGGACCGGCGTCGCGACAACCAGCGAATCGAGTCTGTCCATAACACCGCCGTGACCCGGGACGAGGGTTCCGGTGTCTTTGGCGCCGAACTTTCTTTTCACCGCGGACTGCAGCAAATCCCCGAACTGGGCGGCGAGCGATACGATCGCCGCGAGCGCGGCGGCCCGGGGCGCATCGGCCTGAATGAACGTATGGAACACGACGCCGGCCAGCGTTCCCGCCGCGAACCCGCCCGCGGCGCCGGCCCAAGTCTTTTCGCCGCTGAGACGGGGCGCAAGCCTGGCGCCCCCGACCGTCCGGCCGAGGACAAAGGCGCCGGTGTCGGTCGCCCAGACCACGAAAAACAACCAGAGAATGGCGTAGCCGCCGCCTTCGGCGTCCTGCATCCACAACAGGACGACGAGCGGAACCGTCGCGTAGACGACGCCGGCCGCACCCCACAGGCCACCGTCGTTTCCTTTTCGCATCACGGTGACCGTGGCGGTGCCCGCCGCGCCCATCGCGGTCACGTAGAGGGCCAAGATCATGCTGCCCTGCCCGACCATGGCGAACCATGCGCCGCCGGTTGAACCACCGAACAAACCCGCAGCAATGCCCTGCCCGACCATGGCGAACCATGCGGCCACGACCGCGGCCATGGCCGCCCAGCGTCCGGCGCTGCCGGTCAACGCGAACCACTCGTATGCAACCGCCAGCGCCAGCGCCAGGACCCATCCCGCGAACCACCAGCCGCCCAGCATCGCCGTAGCGATGCTGACGGTCGCCAAGACAGTCGCGGAGAGCAGCCTGACGCCGAGTTCCGACCCGGCCTTGTCAAGGAGCCGCGACAGCACCGTAGCGCCTCTCGCGCTTGTGGAACGCCTCGATCGCCGCGTCGAGATCGGCCCGGCTGAAATCGGGCCACAGAACCGGAATGAACACCAGTTCGGCATAGGCGGCCTGCCAGACCAGGAAGTTGCTGAGACGCTGTTCGCCGCTCGTACGAATCACGAGGTCGGGGTCGGGCGCGCCATGGGTGTCGAGACGCGCAGCCAGCATGGTCTCATCGACAGCCTCCGGCGTCAGGACGCCCTCCACGCATTCCTTCGCGAGCGCCCGGGCGGCTCTCGCGATCTCGTCCCGGCCGCCGTAGTTGAGCGCGACATGGACCTTGAGCGCCTCCCCCTCGGCGGTCTCCCGCTCCGCGCGAGCCATGATGTCGAGGATATCGGGCGCAAGACCGCTCCGGTCGCCGATGAAGTCGAGACGGACGCCGCGTTCCTTCAGGTGCGAGACTTCCTTCTTCAGATAGAAGCGCAACAGGTTCATCAGGTCCTCGATCTCCTCCTCGGGCCGGCGCCAGTTTTCCGACGAGAAGGCGAAAAGCGTCAGATGCTCGATACGGTGCTCGATGCATGCCCGCAAGGTGCGGCGCGCGGCTTCCGCGCCGGCTTGGTGACCGGCCGCGCGCGGCAGGCCCCGAAGCCTCGCCCACCGGCCGTTGCCGTCCATGATGATGGCGACGTGGCGAAGCGCCCGCTCCTCGGGTCGGCGATGTTCGACAGCGGCGACGGGCGTGTTCATACCTGCATGATCTCGGCCTGCTTGACCTCCAGGACCTCGTTCACCTTCGCGATTTCCTCATCGGTCAGGTTCTGGATTTCGTCGGACCTGCGATGATGCTCGTCCTGCGAAATCTCGCCGTCCCTTTCCATTCTCTTGAGCGTATCCATGCCATCGCGCCGGACGTTGCGAATGGCGATCTTCGCCTGTTCCGCGTACTTGCCGGCCACACGCGACAGCTCTCTCCGGCGCTCCTCGTCGAGTTGGGGGATCGGCACCCTGACGGTCTGGCCGTCGGACTGGGGGTTCAGGCCCAGTCCGGCATCGCGAATGGCTTTCTCGACAGCCTTGACCATGCCCTTGTCCCAGACCTGGACCGTCAGAAGGCGAGCGTCCGGCGCGCCGACGCCGCCGACCTGATTGACCGGCATCTGGCCGCCGTAGGCCTCCACCATGACCGGGTCGAGCAAGCTGACCGAGGCCCGTCCGGTTCGAAGGCCGGCGAACTCCTTCTTGAGAACCTCCACGGCGCCCTCCATGCGGCGCTTCAGGTCCTTCACGGTTGCATCAGCCATGGCCGTCTCCTTCGGTAATCAGGGTAAAGCGGCCTTCGCCGGACAGCGCGGCGGCAAGGCCGCCCTTCTCGTGCAGGGAAAACACCAGAACGGGCAGTTTGTTGTCCCTCGCAAGAGAAATCGCCGCGGCGTCCAACACCTTCAGATTGCGCGCGAGAATGTCGGTGTATGTCAGGCTTTCGTAGCGCTCGGCCGAAGGGTCGGTCTTCGGGTCGGCGGAATAGACGCCATCGACCTGCGTCGCCTTCAGAAAAGCGTCGCAGTCCATCTCGACGGCGCGCAGCGCCGCGGCGGTGTCGGTGGTGAAGAATGGATTGCCGGTGCCCGCCGCGAAGATCACGACACGACCTTTTTCCAAGTGTGCGACGGCGCGCGGCCGGGCATAGGGTTCGCAGACCGTCGGCATGGGAATGGCCGACTGCACCCGGGCGTCGAGACGGGCGCGCTTCAAGGCGTTCTCCAGGGCAAGGGCGTTGATGACCGTCGCCAGCATGCCCATGTAGTCGGCCGTGGCGCGCTCCATGCCTTGGGCGGCGCCCGCGACGCCGCGAAAAATGTTCCCGCCGCCAACCACGAGGCAAAGCTCGACCCCCAGCCCCGAAGCCGCCGCGATGTCGACCGCGATGCGGTCGACCTGTCCCGGGTCCACACCATGAGCCCGGTCGCCCAGAAGCGCCTCGCCCGAGACCTTGATCAGCACCCGCCCGTAGCGCGGCGACGTTCCCATGGGCTTTGCCCTGTCCGCCCTTCCCGCTCCTTGAGACCATCCTACCGAAACGACAACGACCCGCCTAGCGGAAGGCGGGCCGCCGGTGACGCCGTCCGGTCAGGAGCCGCTCACCGCCGCCGCGACCTCGGCGGCGAAGTTGCCGTCCTTCTTGTCGATGCCTTCGCCGAGACCGTAGCGGACGAAACCGGCGACCGTGACCGGAGCATCGAGGTCCTTGCCGGCCCGTTCCAGCACCTCGCTCACGCGCGTCTCGCCGTCGATGACGAAGGTCTGTTCGGTCAACACCACCTCCTGGTGATACTTGCGGATCCGGCCCTCGACCATCTTCTGAACGATGTCGTCGGGTTTTCCGGATTCCCGGGCCTGTTCGGCGAGGACGGAACGCTCGCGTTCGACCAGGGCCGGATCGAGGTCCTCGACCGAAACGGCCTCGGGCTTGGTCGCCGCCACGTGCATTGCGATCTGCTTGCCGAGCGCCGCAAGCCTGCCCGCGTCCCCCTCGGACTCGAGGGCGACGACCACGCCTATCTTGCCGAGCCCGGGCGCAACGGCGGAATGGACATAGCCGGAGATCGCGCCGCGCTCGACGGACAGCGCGGAAGTCCGTCTAAGCCGCAGATTCTCGCCGATCGTCGAAACGAGATGGGTCAGCTCGTCCCGAACGCTGTCGCCGCCCGGGCCCGGACAGGGCGCGGACGCCAGCGCTTCGAGGTCGCCGCCAGCGCCCAGACAAAGCTCGGCGCAACAGCTCACGAACTCTTGGAACGTCTCGTTGCGGGCGACGAAGTCGGTCTCGGAATTCACCTCGATCAGCGCGCCGGTTCTGCCGTCGCCGGAGATGGCCATACCGACCAGGCCGTCGGCGGCGATACGGCCGGCCTTCCTCTGGGCGGCCGCGAGCCCCTTCGTCCGCAGCCAGTCGGCCGCGGCCTCCATGTCGCCGTCGCTCTCGACCAGCGCCCTCTTGCAATCCATCATGCCGGCGCCGGATGTCTCGCGCAGCTGCTTGACCAGCGCCGCCGTAATCTCGGCCATGCTTCCTCGCCCCCGCTCCTGGAGTTGTCGGTGTTCTTCCCGCCGGCGCCCGACCGCGACGGTCAGGCTTCCGCCTGTTTGCCCGCCTCCGTGTCGGCCGTGACCGGGGCGTCCGGAACGGGCTTCGCCTCTTCGGCCGGCGCTTCCGTTTCCACGACGGCGTCGGGAATGTCCCCCGCGGCTTCCCCGCCCCGGCCCGGTTCGGCGTCGATGACGGTCTCCTCGACCGCCTCCCGGGCGCCCGGATCTTCCCCGGAGGCGGCCAGTTCGGCCTGGATGCCGTCGAGCACGGCGCTCGAAACGAGATCGCAATACAGGGACACGGCCCGGATGGCGTCGTCGTTGCCCGGGATCGCGAGATCGATGCCGTCGGGGTCGCTGTTGGAATCGACCACGGCGACGATCGGGATGCCGAGCTTCTTGGCCTCCGCGATCGCGATGTCTTCCTTGTTCGTGTCGATGACGAAGAGCATGTCGGGAAGCCCCGCCATATCCTTGATGCCGCCCAGTGCGCGCTCCAGCTTGTCGCGTTCGCGGGTCATGCGGAGGACTTCGTTCTTGGTCAGACCGGCCGCGTCCTCGCCCAGGCGCCCGTCGAGGTCGCGCAAGCGGCGGATCGAGTTGGAGACGGTCTTCCAGTTGGTCAGCATGCCGCCGAGCCAGCGGTGATTGACGTGATACTGGCCGCAGCGGCGCGCCGCTGCGGCCACGGGCTCCCGGGCCTGCCGTTTCGTGCCCACGAACAGCACGCGGCCGCCGGCGGCGACGATGTCGCGTATCTGCCGCAGCGCGTGACGCAGGAGCGGCACGGTTTGCTGGAGATCGATGATATGGACGTCGTTGCGCTCGCCGAAGATGTAGGGCCGCATCTTCGGGTTCCAGCGCCGGGTCTGATGACCGAAATGAACGCCTGCCTCAAGCAGCTGGCGCATTGTGAACTGCGGCATCGCCATCGATGTCGTCTCCCTCTCCGGTTGAACCTCCGCGGACGAGAACCGGTCGAAACCGGCACCGGATGGCAAGGGCCCGCGCCCCGGAGCCTGCTGTCCGCGTGTGGATTTGAGTTTGCGAACGGACCTTCTAGCGTGCGCCGATAGCGGTTTCAAGCACGGTCGGGCGGGTGTCGGGGGGCCGCCCACCGTCGGCCGGGCCATCGCCTCCGTCGATCACCGCCGCGACGCCGGGCAGCGCTTCGATCTGGGCGCGAAGGCCCGGAGACAGCGCGAAGCCTCCGCCGAGAACGATGTCCACGATTTCTCCGGAAGAGGCGGCGTAGGCCAGCGTGATCCGGCCCTTTCCCGAAGCGGCCTGTTCCAGGACACGCTTGAGTCGTTCGGCGGGAAACTCCCCGTTCGCGCAGACGCGGCATCCGGCGCAGGCGCTGGACACCGTCTCGTCGAGCCCCCGAATGCGGCGGGCCGAGAACTTGGCCGCATCGCCATCGATCCTGACATCGGCCTCGATCAGCAGCGGCCGTTGTTCGTCCAGGAGCTCCCGCGCACTGGCCAGGACCTCGGAGAACAAAACGATCTCATGGCTTCCGGACAGATCGGACATCACCGCGAAGGCGAAGCGGCTGCCTCTGGCGGCCGACCGCTCCCGGCGGCTGACCGGGACGCCCGCCAGCTTGAAGGAGGTTTCGCCGCGGCCGACCGCTTCGACTTCGGCCTCGGCGAAGCTGACGACGCCCATCCGATCGAGAAGCTCGCGATAGGGCTCCAGCGGGTGGGCCGTCAGATGAAAGCCGATCGCCTCGAACTCCTCCTTGAGGGCGTCCGCGCCGATCCAGGGCTCGGCGTCGGCCAGCACGGGAAGCGGGATGTCGGCTTGAGGGCCGCCCGTGAACAGGCTCTCCTGCCGGCTTTCCCGCTCTTCGGCGGCGACGGCGTTGTAACGGACCAGGAGATCGACATTGGCGACAATCCTGGCCCTGTCGGGTTCGAGGCCGTCGAACGCGCCCGCGCGCGCGAGGTTTTCGACCTGACGCTTGTTCATCACCCGGTGGTCGAGCCTTGCCGCGAAATCGAAAAGGCTCGCGAAGGCGCCATTCATCCGACGTTCGGAGACGAGGTCGGCCATGGCCTGCGCGCCGACGTTCTTGATCGCGGCGAGAGCATAGCGCACCGCCAGACGATCGTCGTCGGTCCGTTCGACCGCGAATGCGGCGTCGGAGCGATTCACGTCGGGCGGCAAGAGCGGAATCCGCTGGCGGTCGAGTTCCTGTTTGAAGACGTTGAGTTTGTCGGTGTTGCCCATGTCGAGCGTCATGGAGGCGGCCAGGAACTCGACCGGATGGTTCGCCTTCAGCCAGGCCGTCCGGTAGGCGACGATGGCGTAGGCGGCGGCGTGGCTCTTGTTGAATCCGTAGCCCGCGAACTTGTCGACCAGCTCGAAGATGTGAACCGCCTTCCGCTCGTCGACGCCGCGCCCGACCGCGCCCGAAACGAAACGATCGCGCTGCGCGGCCATCTCGGCCTTGATCTTCTTGCCCATGGCCCGGCGCAGCAGGTCGGCCTCGCCCAGGCTGTAACCCGCCAGGATCTGGGCGATCCGCATCACCTGCTCCTGGTAGATGATGACGCCGTAGGTCTCCTTCAGGACGGGTTCCAGTTTCGGGTGGAGATAATCGACGGACTCGCGGCCGTGCTTGCGGTTGCAAAAAAGCGGAATGTTCTCCATCGGTCCCGGACGATAGAGCGAGACGAGCGCGGTGATGTCCTCGATCGAGTCGGGCAGAAGCTGGCGCAGCGCATCCCGCATGCCCTGACCTTCCAACTGGAAGATCCCGACCGTCTCGGCCCTTCCCAGCATCTCGTACGTCGCCCGGTCGTCGAGCGGAAGCCGGTCGAGTTGAACGTCGATACCCTTCCCGGCCAGAAGCGCGACCGCGCGCTGGAGGACCGTCAGGGTCTTGAGGCCCAGGAAGTCGAACTTCACGAGCCCCGCCTTTTCGACGTCCTTCATATGGAACTGCGAAACCGGCATCTCCGAGCGGGGATCGCGGTAGAGCGGAATCAATTCCTGGAGCGGGCGGTCCCCGATCACAACCCCGGCGGCATGGGTGCTCGCGTGGCGGTAAAGGCCCTCGAGCTTGAGCGCGATGTCGACCAGATGGGCGACCTCCGGCTCGTTGCACGCCTGACGCAGCCCTTCCTCGCCGTCGATCGCCTGCCGTAGCGAGACCGGATTGGCGGGATTGACCGGGACCAGCTTGGCGAGCCGGTCGACCTGGCCGTAGGGCATCTCCAGCACCCGGCCGACATCGCGCACGACCGCGCGGGGCTGGAGCGTTCCGAACGTGATGATCTGGGCGACGCGGTCGTGGCCGTAGCGCCGCCGCACGTAGGCGATGACTTCGTCGCGCCGGTCCTGGCAGAAATCGATGTCGAAGTCCGGCATCGAGACGCGCTCGGGGTTGAGAAAACGCTCGAACAGCAAGCCGAAACGTATCGGGTCGAGATCGGTGACGGTCAGCGCCCACGCCACCACGGACCCCGCGCCGGAGCCGCGGCCCGGTCCGACGGGAATGCCCCGCCGCTTGGCCCACTGGATGAAGTCCGCGACGATCAGGAAGTAGCCGGGAAACCGCATCCCGGCGATGATGTCGAGTTCCAGGGCGAGCCGCTCGCGGTAGGCCGACCCGATGCGCTCGCGCTCTCCCTCGTCCATCTCCGGGGCGAAGACGTGGCGCTCGAGGCGCCCTTCCAGACCTTCGGCCGCCTGCCGGCGCAACTCCTCTTCCTCGCTCACGCCCCGTTCGGACGGATAGGGCGGCAGGATCGGCTCGCGCTCGGGCGACATCACGGCGCACCGCCGGGCGACGACAAGGGTGTTGGCGACCGCTTCGGGTAGATCGGCGAACAGATAGGCCATCTCTTCGCCGCTCTTGAAGTAGTGCTGCGGCGACACGCGCCGGCGGTCCCCGCGGTTGACCGTCGCGCCGTCGGCGATACACAGCAGCGCGTCGTGAGCCTCGTGCATGGCGGCGCCGGCGAACATGACGTCGTTCGTCGCGACAAGCGGCAGGCCGAGCGAGAACGCAAGATCGATCAAGCCGGCCTCGGTCCGATGCTCTTCCGGCAGGTCGTGACGCTGGAGCTCGACATAGAGGCGATCCGGGAAGAGCCCCGCCAGACGCTCCGCGAGGCGCTCGGCTTCCGCCGCGCGGCCCTCGATCAGCCGGCGGCCGACCGGTCCCGGGGCGCCGCCGGTCAGGCATATCAGCCCATCCGTCCATCCATCGAGGTCCTCGTAGGCGACGTTCGAAACGCCTCCGGGCTCCGATGCGAGAAAGGATCTGCTGACGAGGCGCAGGAGATTGGCGTAGCCGGTCGTGTCCTGGGCCAGGAGAACGACCCGTTCGGCCTCCTCCGGCCCGCGAGGCGCGCGGCCTTCGTCGCGCAGGGCCAGAAGCGTGCCGACGATGGGCTGCACGCCCCTCTTGGCGCAGGCGGTCGAGAACTCCAGCACGCCGAACATGTTGCCGGTGTCGGCGATCGCCATCGCCGGCATGGCGTGCCCGGCGCACAACTCCACGAGTCGGGGGATCTTCACCGCCCCTTCCAGAAGCGAAAAAGGCGTGTGGACCCTGAGATGAACGAAGTTCATGGGCGACAGCATTCCACAAGACCGCGCGGCGCTCATCCGCCGAGGCGAGGTTGCCGGCGAATGTCGTGGATAAGGGTGTCGGCCTGTCAGCCCTCGATCAGGCGGCCCTCCTCCAACCTGACGACACGGTCCATGCGCCGGACAAGCGCCATGTTGTGGGTCGCTACAAGCGCCGCGAGCTTCCTGCCCCGCACCTCGGCGGCAAGCCGCGCCATGACGTTCTCGGCGGTTCCGGAATCGAGATTGCCCGTGGGCTCGTCGGCCAGAAGGACGGCCGGTCCGTTGGCCAACGCCCGCGCGATGGCGACGCGCTGCTGCTCGCCTCCCGACAAGCGGGCCGGCCGGTGCCGCAGACGGTGCGCCAAGCCCAGCCCCTCCAACAGGTCCTCGGCCCGGCGCCGCGCGGCGTCCCGGCCCGCGCCCGCCACAAGCTGCGGAAGAACCACGTTCTCGAGAGCGGAAAACTCGGGCAGCAGATGATGGAACTGATAGACGAAACCGAGAAAACGGCGTCGGAGCGCGGTCCGCGCGCCGTCGTTGCGCGTTTCGCAGACCTCGCCGGCAACCGCGATGTCGCCATCGTCGGCCGCCTCGAGGAGGCCGGCGATGTAGAGCAGGGTCGACTTGCCCGCGCCGGAGGGGCCGACCAGGGCCACGATCTCGCCCCGGTTCAGCGTCATCGACGCGCCTTTCAGGACCTCGATCCGACGGTCGCCCTGGACGAAGGTGCGGCGCACTCCACGCAGTTCGAGAGCGGCCTCACTCATGGCGGAGCGCCTCGGCCGGCTCGATGCGGGCGGCGCGCCAGGCGGGATAGAGCGCCGCCAGGAATGTCAGCGCCAGCGCCAGCGCGACGATCGCGGCGACTTCGCCCCAATCGAGCTTCGCCGGAAGCCGGGAGAGGAAGTAGATCTCCGCGGGGAAGAGCTGCGTGTTCGTCAGGAACTGCACGAACTGACGAATCTCCTCGATGTAGATGCAAAACAGGACGCCGAGAACGAAACCGACCGCCGTCCCGGCCACGCCGATGCAAGCGCCCGTCAGGAGGAAAATCCGCATCACGCTGCCGCGCGAGGCGCCCATCGTGCGGAGGATCGCGATGTCGCCGTTCTTGTCCTTCACCAGCATGACGAGGCTGGAGACGATGTTGAAGGCGGCGACCAGGACGATCAGCGTCAGGATGAGGAACATCACGTTCCGTTCGACCTGAAGGGCTCCGTAGAGATGGCGGTTGGTCTGCTGCCAGTCGGCGATACGCAAACCCTGGGCGCCACGGTCGAGCGCGATCCGGAACGCCGCGTCGCGCGCGTTTTCCAGGTTTTCCGGCGCGGCGACCGAGATCTCGATCTGGGTGACCGTTCCGGGTCGGCGGAAATAGATTTGGGCCTGGTCGAGGGGCATGTAGACGACGCTCGAATCGAACTCGTACATGCCGACCTCGAAGACCCCGACGATCGGATAGGCGGCCGAGCGCGGCATGGTCCCGAAGACGGTCGGAACGCCCTGGGGCGAGAGCAGCGCGATCCGGTCGCCGAGGCCGAGGCCGAGCCGGCCCATGAGCCGGGAACCGACGATCGCGCCGGGTCCGGCTCCGAAGTCGGCGAGGTCCCCGGTCTCGATGCTTTCGGCGATAAGCGTCTGACGGTTCAGATCGTCGGGACGGATGCCGCGAACGATCACGCCCGCCTGGCTACGAGGCGATGTCGCGAGAGCCTGCCCCTCGATCAGCGGGACGACCGACACCGCGTCCGGAACGGCGTCGAACTCGAGCGCGAAACTCTCGTAGTCGGCGATGCCGTCCGCGGGGCCGACGATGGTGATGTGGCCGTTGAACCCCAGGATGCGGGTGATGAGCTCGTGGCGGAAGCCGTTCATCACCGACATGACGATGATCAGCGCCGCCACGCCAAGGCAGATGCCGAGCAGCGAAAAGCCCGCCGTGACCGAAATGAAGCCTTCCTCGCGCCGCGAGCGCAGGTAGCGGAAGGCGACGGTGCGCTCGAAGCCGGAAGTCACGCGCTCTTGTCGAGGATGCGCTGGAGCGCCGCGTCGGCCGCGAGCTCGTGCTTTTCGCCGCCGGCGCGGCGCTTCAGTTCGACCGTGCCGGCCCTTGCGCCGCGCGGGCCCACGGCGAGCTGCCACGGCAGGCCGATGAGGTCCATGTCGGCGAACTTCACGCCCGCCCTCTCCTCGCGGTCGTCGAGGAGAACCTCGACGCCCGCGCCGCGGAGCTTGCCGTAGAGGTCGTCGGCCGCCGCGTCGCAGTCGGCGTCGCCGGACTTCAGGTTGACGAGGCCGACATCGAAGGGGGCGACCGCGTCGGGCCAGACGACGCCCGCGTCGTCGTGGCTCGCCTCGATGATGGCGGCGGCCAGCCGGGACACGCCGATGCCGTAGGAGCCGCCGTGAAGGACCCGCCTCTCGCCATCCGGCATCGTGACGGCGCAACCCAGCGGCTCGGAATACTTCGTGCCGAAATAGAAGATGTGGCCGACCTCGATGCCGCGCGCCTCGACGAGGTCCCCGGCCGGCAAGGGACAGGTCGCGGGATCGTGCTTGTCGTCGGTCGCCGCGTAGAGCGACGTCCATCGCTTGACGACCGGCTCGAGATCGCCTTCGAGGTCGACGCCGTCGGCGCGGGGGTCCATGGCGAACAGGCGTTTGTCGGCATGGATCGCCGATTCGCCGGTGTCCGCCAGAACGATGAATTCGTGAGACAGGTCGCCGCCGATAGGCCCGGACTCGGCCCGCATCGGGATCGCCTTGAGACCCATGCGGGCGTAGGTCCTGAGGTAGGCCACGAACATGATGTTGTAGGACCGCTTGGCCCCCTCGAAGTCGAGATCGAAGGAATAACCGTCCTTCATCAGGAACTCGCGGCCTCGCATCACGCCGAAGCGCGGCCGGATCTCGTCCCGGAACTTCCACTGGATGTGGTAGAGGTTCCTGGGCAGGTCGCGGAAGCTGCGGATGTCGTCGCGGACGATCTGGGTGATCTGTTCCTCGTTGGTGGGCCCGTAGAGCATGTCCCGGTCGTGCCGGTCGGCGATGCGCAGCATCTCGGGGCCGTACACGTCGTAGCGGCCGCTTTCGCGCCACAGGTCCGCGAGCTGAAGCGTCGGCATCAGGACCGCCTGGGCGCCCGCGGCGGTCATCTCCTCGTGGATGACGGTCTCGATTTTCTTGAGGACGCGGAACCCGAGGGGCAGCCAGGAATAGATGCCGGCGCTGGCCCGGCGGATCATGCCGGAGCGCAGCATCAGCCGGTGCGAGACGATCCGCGCCTCGGCGGGCGTTTCCCTGAGGGTGGGCAGGAAGTATCGGGACAGGCGCATGGGGGTCCGGACCGCGGATGCTGACGCGGGCGCAATCTAGGGGAACCCTTCCCCGCTTTCCATGGCGGGATCGCGGCGGGGCCGGGGCGGTCAGGGCCTCTCCACGTGATCCAGGCCGGCTTCCAGCCACGGCGGGCCGGCGCCCACGATCCTGGCGAACACCGGACATCGCGCCGTGTGCGCGCCGGGAAGGTATCCGGTCGACAGCAGAAACTCCTCCACGATGAGGGGGCCCGTGAAGACGAACGTCCGCCTGAACAGTCCGGTCCAGTCCGCGTGGGGGCGCGGATGGTGCCGTTGGAGCCAACCGTGGAAACCCCCGTGGGACTGGCGCAGTCCGACGATCCGGCGCGCGTTCTCGAGCGCGGCCGCCACCTTCTTGCGGTTCCGGACGATGCCCGGATCCGACAGGAGACGCGCTTCGTCCATCGCCCCGAACGCCGCCACCGCGTCGACATCGAAACCGGCGTAGGCGGCGCGGAAGTTCTCCCGCTTCCTCAGGACGCCCGCCCAGGAGAGGCCGGCCTGATTGATTTCGAGGACCAGGCGTTCGAACAGCGAGGTTTCGTCGCCGACCGGGAAGCCGTACTCGTTGCCGTGGTAGAAGTCATGGACCGCGTCGCCGGGCGCCGACCGGCAGTAACTCCTGCTCATGGCCGGTCTCCAACCGCGGGAGCTTCGCCCAACAGGACCTCCCGGACCTCGATCAGGCCGGCGTCGTTCGCGAGCCAGCCGCTCCCGACGAGGATCAGGGCGATTCCCGTGGTCACGGCCGCCTTGCGCCACAACATCGGATCGGCCGGCGCGCCGGGGTCGTGGCCGGGCTCGACCCTGGCCTGGCGCCGGACTCCGAACGGCAGCACGGCGAAAAACACAACCCACCAGACAACGGCGAACACGACGAGAAGCCCGAAGACCGACACGGCGTCAGGCCTGCTCGATCTCGATCAGCGTGCCGCAGAAATCCTTCGGATGCAGGAACAGGACCGGTTTGCCGTGCGCGCCGGTCTTCGGTTCGCCGTCGCCGATCACCCGGCCGCCTTCCCCGACGATACGGTCTCTGGCGGCCGCGATGTCATCGACCTCGTAGCAGACGTGGTGCAGCCCCCCCGACGGGTGTTTGTCCAGGAAGGATGCGATGGGCGAACGGTCTCCCAGAGGATGCAGGAGCTCGATCCTGGTGTTGGGCAGTTCGACGAAGACGGTGGTCACGCCGTGTTC
This sequence comes from uncultured Alphaproteobacteria bacterium, assembly GCA_958295695.1. GTDB lineage: Bacteria > Pseudomonadota > Alphaproteobacteria > SP197 > SP197 > SP197. Next base: position 1,952,557 of record OY282363.1, read on the forward strand.
GGGCCGGTCGACCGTGTCGGTGACCGTCGCGCCCAGCGTCTTTCGGTAGAGCGCGCTCGCCGCCGCGAGGTCGGGCACGACGATCGCGACATGGTTCAGGCGTCCGATCATGTCTTCCTTCCGCCATGCGTCCTCGGGAAACCGGGACCCTTTCCGGCGCCGCGGACAGTCCTCCTTAGCGAACATGGGGGCCGGGCTCCAGCGGAACCGGCGCGATCGTATTTGGCGATCGGAGCCGGTTTTCGGCGATGACGGCCCCAAGGACATGTGCGTGAAAGGCGCGGGAACGGCTCTTCGTTCCTTCGCCACGCGCTCCCGCGGGGCGCATCCCGGGATGAGGGGATCCCGCGGCCCTCCCCTCGCTCCGGATGGCGGCGAAGCGTCATATCGGAAGGGCTCGCGGTCCGCCTTCCGGCGCGTCGTCAGCGCTAGCGGGTTTCGTCCAGGAGCCTCGAGCGGGCGGCGTCGAAGCCCAGAAGCGAGCCCTCGACGCGGAACGGATCGCCGCCGGCCGCCGGATCGGCTTCCACATGCAGCACCGCGCCGGCCCGCAACGCCCACACCGTCTCGCGATCCAGCGCCCCCCGCGCGATGCAGCCGGCGGGCAGGCAGGTGCGGAAGGACAGCAGCGTCTCCCGTCCGGCGTCCGCGCGCAGCCGCAGCCCGCGCTCGAACGATAGACCGAATGGCGCCAGCACCACGGCCTCCATGCCGCCGTCGGCGCCCTCGGGCGCGGTCAGGGTCACGGTCAGCAGGTCGTGGCTCGCCCCCGTCTCCCCTTCCCGCCACAGGAAGCGCTGCTCCATCGCGCAACGCGGGACGCCTTCGCCGCCGTCGGCCGCGCAGCGCACGGTCCAGTCGCCGTAGGTCGCCGTGAAGGCGCTGGGCTCGACGGTCTGGGCGGCGAGGGAGCCGGCGGTCAGCAATGCCGCCGCCAGCACCGCCGCGGCGGGTCGCGCCGTCCGCCTCCGGTTCAGAACCGCACCGCGAGGCTGAGTCCGCCGCCCCAGTCGCGGTTGTCGCGGCGGCCCTGGACGACATGCGTCGAGCCCCTCAGCGCATAAGCGCCCCCGTCCCACGCATAGGCGCCGCCCAACTCGATCCGCGCCCGCATCGCGCCGGTCTCCGACACAAGGGAAGAGCCCGACACGTCGATCCGCGTCTTGCCGGCGAACTCCCGCTCCAGCTCCACGGAGCCGAACAGAAGACCGCCGCCCTCGATCGACGTCTCCAGGTCCACGCCCGCCCGGCCCGTCACGCTCCGGCCCCTCTCCAGGGACACCCGCGAGCCGACCGAGTCCGTGAAGTCGTCCATGTCCACCTCCGACCACACCAGACGCGCCCGCGGCGTCGCCGTCAGGTCGCCCAGCGGCCCCGGGCCCAGCCCGAGCCGCCGACCCGTCTCGAGACCCAGGGCGTAGCCGAACCCCCGGGTCCCCGACTTCAGGGAACCCCGCAGGCCGGAGGCCAGGTCCGCTTCGTACCATGTCGCCGACGCCTGGGCGTCGACATAGACGCCCTCGTCGAATCGCCACGCGCCCGACACGCCCAGACCCGTCCCGGTCGCCTCGATCTTGCCGTGGCCGCCCGACAGGTCCGCCTTGCCGCGCACGCGGTGCGCCGACACCCCGCCAACGGCGTCCTCGCCCAGCGGGATGTCCACGCCCAGCCGCGCGCCGGAGCGGTCGTGGTCGTAGGCCAGACGCGCCGTCGAGGTCGAGCGCTCGGCCTCGCGCTCGCCGCCGGCCGCCCAGACGCGGGCCCACGCGCCGTTCGGCGAGCGCGCCGCCGTCAGCCGGTCGCGGTAGGCCGGCAGGCCGTTCAGACCCAGCAGCACCGACGGCAGCGCCTCGTAGACCCGCGAACGCGGCGCGTAATCGCTCGTCAGCCGTACGACGCCGTCCGCGTCCGCCACGACACCCACGTCGAAGGCCCCGGACGGAGCCGACTTGTCCGTACCCAGCCCCCCCAGCGGGCGCGCCTGGGTCTCGCCCGCCGCCTGGAACAGCATCTCCGGCGCGCCGCCCCTCTCCACGATCCGCCCCGTGAGCCGGGGCGCGGCGCCGTCCGTCCGCCCGTCGCCACCGACGATCACCACGACGAGCTCGCCCGTTTCGCTCAGGATCGAGACGCCGTCCACGTCCCCGATCCGGCCGCTCGCGAGGACCGTCACCGTTCCGCCCCTGTCGAACAGCACATGCCCGACCGAGCCGCCGACCGTCACCGCGCTCGCCGCCAGATGGATCGTCCCGGTCACCACGCCGCCTTCCGACACCGACACCGTATGCTCGCCCAAACCCAGACCCCGGATGTCGCCGTCCACCGTGCCCATCACGGCCACGGCCAGATCCCCGGTCGCGCTGTGGATCGTCCCGGTCACAACGCCGCCTTCCGACACCGTCACCGTATGCTCGCCCGAACCCAGACCCTGGATGTCGCCGTCCACCGTGCCCATCACGGCCACGGCCAGATCGCCGGTCGCGCTGCGGATCGCCGCGCCCGAGGCCGTGCTCACGGAGATCCGCCCGGTCCCGCCGACCACGACCGTTCCGCCGTACGAGAAATAAACGCCGTGCCCGTCGGCGTAGCCGAGCTCCTCGTCGCTCTCGTCCGCGGTGACGGGAGAGCCTTCGACGACCTCCACCACGCCGTCGATCAGCACCCGGCTGACCGAGTCCCCAGTCACCACGGTAATGCCGTTGACGAAGGGGAGGATGGTGTCGAATTTGTCGTTGTTGTCCGTATCGGATCGGATCCACCAAGGCATTCCATTTTTGGCGCCCTCGGCGTAGCGGCAGCCCAGCCTCTTCTCCACGATACAGCTCTCGTACTGCGCCTTCGTGATCGCTCCCGGTCCCGCCATGCCCTCCGCGCGCACCGTGGCGCCCTCGGCCACCCGGATCGTCACGTCGTTGCCGGTGGCGACGATGGCGCTGCTGCCGCGGGTCTCGATTCGCCCGCCCGCGACATCGATGAGATTCCCCTCGATGGCGGGGGTGACGGGATCGTCGAGCGGGTTGCCCGCGCCGTACGACCAGGCGATGATGGCGGGCGCCTGCACGGTCTCGATCGTGCCCGAGGACGCGATCCGGATCGCGCCGCTCGAGGACGATTTCGCGACGATGCCGGCGCCCTGGTAACGGCTGCCCGACTTGCGTTTCACGGCGGCCTTGATGGTTCCGCGGGCGTCGATGATGATGTCGCCCGACTGGGGGTCGTCGCTGCTCGCATGTTTGAAAATCTGTCCGAGGACTCCCCTGCCGCCCGCGGCGGACACGTCGATCGTCGAGCCGGCGGCCAGGTCGATTCGGATATCGCCCAGCTCGGTGCGCTGCCTGGCGTCGATGCCGTTGCCGCCGGCGGAGCCCGCCTTGTTCTCGATGACGCCGGTGGAGGCCAGCTCGATCAGGATGTCTCCGCCGTTCACTCCGTTGCCGTCGTTGGCGTCGTAGGTCGTCACGGCGTCGCCGTAAAAATGACGATCCGCCGCCACCACCGAGATCCCGTTGCCGTCGCTGCCGTAATTGTTCCAGGTCAGGCCCGGATACGGCGGGATGTCGGAAGGTCTGGGGGGATCGCTCGAAGAGCTGACGACGGCGAGCGAAGGGAAGCTGTGGTCGAGCTCGATCACGCCCGCGTGCTTGACCGTGAGGTCGCCGGTGTCCGTCACGAGATAGAGGCCCGCGCCGACGTTCCACCGGCTGTTCGGCAACGCCTGGTTGGCCCGGATCACGCCGCCCTCTTCGACGGTGAACGTGAGGTCGCCCTCGCTCTCGAGCACGATGGTTCTCTGGTCCGACGCGCCCGGACCGGCGTTCGTCCCGGAGAACACCACGCCGTTCCCGATCGTCATGCGCAGATGGTTGCCCCGGTCGTTGTTGTCTATCCCGTCGTCCCTGTGACGGTAATTGGGGAGCCCACTCCCAATCCTTCCCTGCGAGTAATAGGGCAAATGCGTGTAGTCCGCCTCGTCATCGGCGGCCTCGGTGTCCACGCAGACGAGCGTGGTGGTGTAGACGCCGGCCGAGTCCGCCGCGTCGCTCACCGTCGCCGCCGCCGTGCACGAAGAAGCCTGCGCCCGCGCTTCACCCCCGGACAGAAGCGGGAGCGCCGCGAGGGACGCTACCAGCAGCGCCCCGACCGGGACGGCCCTCACGACGCCGCTCCGGGGGCGGGGGGGGGGGGGGGGCGAAAGCGACGCGGGCGGCGGTCATGGCGAGATCTCCTTGCCTCATTCCAACAAACAAGCCGCGTCGAGACGCCGGCGCGGCGAAAGCGGGCGAATCCATTGCGTATCGAGGCCCCGGTGTCAAGAGCGCGACGGACAATCGCGCCGCCCCTCGATACACGGCTTCGCCGCTACCCGGAATGAGCGGACGCCGCGCCCCGGACGCGGACCAACTGGACATCGACGACCGGACGCCGCTTGAACTCCGTCCGGAGCGTGCGTCCGACGGCCTTCCGGACGGCCTCGCGAACCCTGCCGTCGTCCCGGCGGCCGGGGCCGGGAAGGTCCTCGACGGCGTCGATGGCGTCGTCGACGAGGTCGTCGATCAGATCCCGGTCGGCGCCGTTCTCGAGCAGTCCGTGGGCGCCGACGACGGGGTCGGACAGCAGTTCGCCCTCCTCGTCGACCACGAGCGTGACGAACGCCGCGCCGTTGAACATCAGACGCCGGCGCTCCCTGATCGCGGCGCCGTCGACCGGAACGGCGCCGCGACCGTTCCAGGCGAGGCGGCCATGCTCGACGCGGTCGACCACCTCCGGGCGTCCGGGCGCCAGACGCACCAAGGCGCCGTTTTCGACGGTCAGCGCCTCGGGCACCCGGAACGAGCGGGCCAGAGCCGCATGCTCCCGTATGTGGCGCAACTCGCCATGCACGGGAATCGCGATCCTCGGCCGGACGAGCCGGTACATCCGCGCCAGTTCGTCGCGGTTCGGATGGCCGGAGACATGGACGAAACGGTCCTTCTCCGTGACGACCTCGACATCGAGCCGCGTGAGCCGGTTGATCAGGTCGTAGATCGGCTTTTCGTTACCGGGAATGATCTTCGAAGAGAAGACCACCGCATCGCCGCTTCCCAGCTCGATGGAGGGGTGATTGCCGTCGGCCACGCGCGACAGCGCGGCGTTGGGTTCCCCCTGGCAGCCGGTCATCATGTAGAGAACCTTGTCGTCGGGCAGGTCCCGGGCGGCGCGGTCGCCGACGAACCTGACGTTCCGGGGCAGGTGGCCGGTCTCGCGCGCGCAGTCCAGAATGCGCCACATCGAGCGCCCGACGGCCACGCAGGTCCGCCCGCCGGCTTCCGCGGCCTCGTGGATCGTGAGCAGGCGCGCGAGGTTGCTCGCGAAGGTCGTGACGGCGACCCGCCGGGAAAAACCGCCGATCAGATCCGTGAGGCTTTTGCGCACGTCCGCCTCGGACCCCGACGAGCCGGGGCGGAACACGTTGGTGGAATCGCACACCATCGCCAGGACTCCCCCGTCGCCCAGGCGCCGCAGCGCCTCTTCGTCGGCCGGCTCCGAGATCAGGGGATCGGGGTCCAGCTTCCAGTCGCCCGTGTGCATCACGGCCCCGTGGGGCGTATGCACCACCAGCGCGTTCGGCTCGGGGATCGAGTGCGTGAGGCTCACGAGCTCGACGCGGAAGGGCGCGAGGTCGATGGACCCCCCAAGCGGCGTCTCCGTGATCGTCAGGTCCTCGATTCCTTCCGCCCCCTCGGCGAGTTTCCGCCGCAAGAGGGCCGCGGTGAAGGGCGTGGCGTAGACCGGACAGCGCAACCGCGGCCAGAGATAGGGCACCGCGCCCAGATGGTCCTCGTGAGCGTGGGTCAGGACGAGCCCGAGCAGGGCGTCCCTCCGCTTGGCGATGAACGAAAGATCGGGCATGACGAGATCGATTCCGGGCAGGTCCCCGCCCGCGAACGTCACGCCCAGGTCGCACATCAGCCATGCGCCGCCGCACTCGTAGAGGTTGAGGTTCATGCCGATCTCGCCGGCGCCGCCGAGCGGCAGGAAGTGGAGAGGCCCGGTTTTCGTCACGGTCGGCCCACCCCTTCCCTGCTGCGGCGCCAGACCTCGAGCAGGCCGCGCACGGTGATGTCCGGATCGAAACCGTCGATGGCGTCGGTCGCCGCGTCGAACAGGGGAGCCAGACCGCCGGTGGCGATCGTCCGCATCGGCTTGCCGTATTCGCCGCGGATGCGGCGGACGACGCCTTCGATCAGGCTCACGTAACCCCAATAGACGCCCGACTGCATGCAGGACACCGTGTCGGTTCCGATGACGCCGCCGGGCTTCTCGATCCCGATGCGCGGAAGGCGCGCGGAGATCCGGTGCATGGCGTCGAGCGCCAGATTGACGCCCGGCGCGAACACGCCGCCGGCGAACCCGCCGTCCTCGTCGATCACGTCGAAGGTCGTCGCCGTTCCGAAGTCGATCACCACCAGCGGGCCTCCGAACCGCACGAAGGCGCCGACGGCGTTCACGAGACGGTCGGCGCCCGCCTCGCGGGGATCGTCGATCCGAAGGGGAATGCCGAGGGTGGCGGTTTCGCCGACGACAACCGGCTCGCGGCCGCAATGCTCCCGGCAAAGCGTCTTCAGGTCGAACAGGGCCTGGGGCGTCACGCTGGCGATGATGGCGTCGCCGAGCTCGCCGACGTCGATGCCGTCGCCATCCAGAAGCTGGCGGAGCCAGACCGCATACTCGTCCGCGGTCCGGCCGGTCTCGGTCGCGATGCGCCACTGGCCGATCAGGCCGTTTTCGCGGAAGACCGCGAAAACGGTGTTGGTGTTGCCCTGGTCGATGGCCAGAAGGAGCGTCCCGCTCATGGCCGCCCCTCCAGCACAAGGGAGCCCGAAACGCAACGACGGGCGACGCCGGAGCGGTCGGCGACCAGGAGCGCCCCGTCTTCGTCGATCCCGGCGAGCCGGCCCGAAAGAGGCGGCGGGCCGTCGACGGAGATCTCGCCGCCAAGTCCCGCCATGCGGTCCAGCAGCGCGCCGCGGACCGCGGCGAATCCGCCCTGTCGCCATTCGGAGAGCCTGGCCCGCAAGCGGCCCGCGAGCGCGTCGAGCCATTCGTCGCGGTCGAGCCTCGGCCCCCCGAGCCCCACGATGTCGCCGATGGCCTCGCCGGGAATGTCGGGATGGCTGACCAGATTGACGCCGACCCCGATCACGACACCGCGCCCCGGCGCGGCCGCTTCGACGAGGATGCCGCAGACCTTGCGGCCGGCGACGAGAATGTCGTTGGGCCACTTGCACAACGGTCGCGCGAGCCCGGGAGCGACCCGTTCGAGGGCCTCGGCGACGGCAAGACCCGCCACCAGGGCGATCTGCGGCAGCGTGTCGGCCGGACAGTCGGGCCGGACGATGAAGGAGGTGTAGGAGTTGCCGGGCGGAGACGCGAAGGCGCGACCGCGCCGGCCGCGTCCAGCGCTTTGGCTCACCGCGCGGACGACGGTCCAGGCGGGCGCGCCGTTCGCGGCGCGTCGCAGCGCCTCGTCGTTGGTGCTGGGAACGGTCCCGAGGTCGATGAGACGGAGTGTCGCCGCGGCGTCCGACGTCACGGAACGAGCACGGCTCGAGCGCCGTCGAGCCCGCCCGGCGCGAGAGCGAGCGAGGCCGCCTGGGCGCTGTCGAGAAGCGGGCCGGTGTAGATGAAGAACAGGAGCGTCACCGCGGCGGCCAGGGCGATCACGGGCCAGAGCTCGCGGCCCAGGGGCGTGTCGAAACCGTCGGCCGGTTCGTCGAAATACATGATCTTCACGATCCGTATGTAATAGAAGGCGCCGACCGCGCTGGCGAGCACGCCGACCACGGCCAGCGTGTAGAGGCCGGCGTTCACGGCGGCCATGAACACGTAGAACTTGCCGAAGAACCCGGCCAGCGGCGGGATGCCGGCCATCGAGAACATGAAGATGGCGAAGCACAGGGCCAGCGGCGGATTGGTCCGGGACAACCCGGCCAGGCCGGCGATCTCCTCGACCATGGCTCCCTGTCGGCGCATGGTCAGGATGCATCCCCAGGCGCCCAGCCCCATCACGAGGTAGATCGCGAGGTAGATCGCGACCCCGTTGATTCCTTCCGCCGTCCCGGCGGCCAGCCCCACCAGGGCGAAACCGACATGGCCGATCGAACTGTAGGCCATCAGACGCTTGATGTTGATCTGTCCGATCGCGCCCACGGCCCCGAGGACCATCGAAGCGACCGCGAGAAGGAAGACGATCTGCTGCCACTGCTCGAAGAGCCCCGCGAACGGACCCATCATGACACGGATCAGGAGCGCCATGGCCGCGACCTTCGGCGCGATGGAGAAAAAGGCCGTGACCGGCGTGGGCGCGCCTTCGTAGACGTCGGGAGTCCACATGTGGAACGGCACGGCGGAAACCTTGAACGCCAGGCCCGCGGCGATGAACGCGAGGCCGACCGACACGCCGACGCCGACGTCACGGCCATCCCCGAGAACCGAAGCCAGCGTGTCGAACGAGGTCGCGCCGGAAAAGCCGTACACCATCGAACAGCCGTAAAGCAGCATGCCCGAGGCGACGGCGCCGAGGACGAAATACTTCAGGCCGGCCTCGCTCGAGCGCAGGTTGTCGCGCTGGAAGGCCGCGCAGACATAGAGGGCGAGGCTCTGCATCTCGAGACCGACATAGAGCGACAGCAGGTCGTTGGCCGAAACCATGACGAACATGCCGAGCGTCGCGAAAACGATGAGGACCGGATACTCGAACCGCTCCATGCCCTCGCGCCGGATGAAACCGAGCGACATGACGAGCGCCAGTCCGGCGCCGACCAGGACGAGGGTCTTCATGAAGTCGCCGAAGGAGTCGTTGACGACGAGGCCGGCGAACGGCGCGCCGTGCTCGCCCAGAAGGCGCATCAACAGGCCGCAGACGACGAAGACCCCGATGGCGAGCCAGAGGACAAGGCGGGTGTTGTCGCCGCGGGTGAACACGCCGACCATGAGAAGAGCCATGCCCGCGACCGCGAACCAGATTTCCGGAAGGATCGCGAAAAGATCGGACACAAGGAGTTCGTGCACGGTCCCCTCTCCTACTCCGCGGCCTGGGCCAGCACGCTCGCCCCCGCGGTCCGGTCGACGAGGTTCTCGACCGAGACATGCATGACCTCGAGGAAGGGATCGGGCCAGAAACCCATGACCAGCACGGCCGCGATCAGCGGGACGAAATAGAGCAGCTCGCGGCGGTTGCAGTCGAGGATGGTCTTGAGGTCCTCGTGCACGAGTTCGCCGAACACGACGCGCCGGTAGAGCCAGAGCATGTAGGCCGCGCCGAGGACGATGCCCGAGGTCGCCAGCAGCGCGACCCAGGTGTTGGCCTGGAACGCGCCGACAAGCACCAGGAACTCGCCGACGAATCCCGAGGTGCCGGGCAGGCCGACGGACGCCAGCACGAAGACCATGAAGATGAAGGCGTAACGCGGCATTCGATGCACGAGTCCGCCATAGCGCGCGATCTCGCGGCTGTGGATGCGGTCGTAGACGACGCCGACGCACAGGAACAGCGCGGCCGAAACCACGCCATGGGAGAGCATCTGGTAGATCCCGCCCTCGATGCCCTGCTGGTTCATCGAGAAGATGCCGATGGTGACGAAGCCCATGTGCGCGACCGACGAGTAGGCGATGAGCTTCTTCATGTCCTCCTGCATCAGCGCGACGAGCGAGGTGTAGACGATCGCGACGAGCGAGAGCGTGAAGATCAGGGGCGTGAAGAACTCGGAGGCTTCGGGCAGCATCGGCAGCGAGAAACGCACGAAGCCGTAGCCGCCCATCTTCAACAGCACGCCGGCCAGGATCACCGAGCCGGCCGTGGGCGCCTCGACATGAGCGTCCGGCAGCCAGGTGTGGACCGGCCACATCGGCACCTTCACGGCGAACGAGGCGAACATGGCGAGCCACAGCCAGCGCTGCATGTCTTCGTCGAAGCCGGCGTTCATGAGTTCGGGAATGCTCGTGGTCCCGGCCTCGAGATACATGGTGAGCATGGCCACCAGCAGCAGGACCGAGCCGACGAGCGTGTAGAGGAAGAACTTGAAGGCCGAGTAGATCCGCCGCGGCCCGCCCCAGACGCCGATGATCAGGAACATCGGGATCAGCATGGCCTCGAAGAAGAGGTAGAAGAGCACGAAGTCGAGGGCGCAGAAGACGCCGATCATCAGCGCTTCCATCGCCAGGAAGGCGACCATGTACTCCTTGACGCGGACCGTGACGGCTTCCCATGAGCACAGGATGCACACCGGCGTGAGGAAGGCCGAGAGCACGATCAGGAACAGCGAGATTCCGTCGATGCCGAGGGCGTACCGGATGCCGTAGGCGGGAATCCAGTCGGCCTGCTCGACGAACTGGAACTCGGAGGTCGAGGGATCGAACAGCGCCCAGAGCGCGACCGAAACCGCCAGCACGATGATCGAGGTCCAGAGCGCCACATACTTGGCGTTGCGCGCCGTGGTCTCCTCGTCGCCGCGGATCAGCAGCACGAACAGCGCGCCGATCAGCGGCAGAAAAACCGCGAGCGAAAGGAGCGGCCAGTCGGACATCGCGGCGCTCCGCCTAGCCCCAGAACCGGAACAGGAGCCAACTCACGACCGCCACGAGGCCGATCAGCATGGCGAAAGCGTAATGGTAGACGTAACCCGACTGCAGAGCCTTGACGCGGCGCGCGACGTCGAGCGTCGCCGCGGCCACGCCGTCGGGTCCGAGCCCGTCGATGACATCCTCGTCGCCCGACTTCCAGAAACCGTAACCGAGCCGCTTGGCGGGCCGCACGAACATCCAGTCGAACAACTCGTCGAAGTACCACTTGTTGAGCAGGAACCTGTAGACCGGTCGGAACCGGCCCGCGAGCATGCCGGGGATGTGGGTGAGGCGCATGTAGCCGAGGTAGGCGGCGGCGACGCCGGACAGGGCGACCGCGAGAATCATCGCCTTCACCCAGAGGGGCGTATGCTCGTGGGCGAGCTCGATCGCGTTGTCGCCCATGATGAAGATCGAGTGGCCGAAGAACTCGCGCCCGCCGTGATGGACCATCTGGCCGCCGAGAAACGGCAGGCCGCCGACGATGGCGCCGGCCGCCAGGACCAGAAGCGGAATCCACATCGTCCCCGGCGCCTCGTGGGCGCGGTCGAACCTGTCCTTCGCCATGCGCGGGCGGCCGTGAAAGGTCATGATGATGAGGCGCCATGAGTAGAGCGCGGTCAGGAAGGCCGCGCCGACGCCGATCCAGAAGGCGTACCGGCCCGCGGACGCGCCGCTGACGAAGGCGCTCTCGATAATCAGGTCCTTCGACCAGTAACCGGCGAAAATCGGGATGCCGGCGAGCGCCAGGCTGCCGATCCACATGTAGGCGTAGGTGATCGGAAGCTTGCGCCACAGGCCGCCCATGCGCCGCATGTCCTGCTCGTCGCCCATGGCGTGGATCACGGCGCCCGACCCGAGAAACAGGAGCGCCTTGAAGAAGGCGTGGGTGAAGAGGTGGAAGAGCGCCACCGGATAGGCGCCGACGCCGCAGGCGAAGAACATGTAGCCGAGCTGGCTGCAGGTCGAATAGGCGATGACGCGCTTGATGTCGTTCTGCGCGATGCCGACCGTCGCGGCGAAGATCGCCGTCGTCGCGCCGACGACCGCCACCATGGCGAGCGCATCGGGCGAATACTCGAACATCGGCGACAGGCGCACGACCATGAACACGCCGGCCGTCACCATGGTCGCCGCATGGATCAGCGCGGAGACCGGCGTGGGGCCTTCCATGGCGTCCGGAAGCCAGGTGTGGAGCGGGACCTGCGCCGATTTGCCCATGGCGCCCACGAAAAGCAGCACGCAGAGCAGCGTGATGACGTCGACATCCCAGGACAGGAAGCGCACCGAGCCGCCGGCGCGGTCGGGCACGGCGGCGAACACGGATTCGAACGACACGGTGTTGAACACCAGGAACACGCCCATGATGCCGAGCGCGAAGCCGAAGTCGCCGACCCGGTTGACCAGAAACGCCTTGATGGCGGCGGCGTTGGCGCTGGGCCGCTTGTACCAGAAGCCGATCAGCAGGTAGCTGCAGAGGCCGACGCCTTCCCAGCCGAAGAACATTTGCAGGAAGTTGTCCGCCGTCACCAGCATCAGCATGGCGAAGGTGAAGAGCGAGAGATAGGCGAAGAAGCGCGGTCTGTGCGGATCGTGCGCCATGTACCCCAGCGAGTAGACGTGAACGACGGCCGAGACGGTCGTCACCACGATCAGCATGACCGCCGTGACCTGGTCGAAGTAGAGCGCCCAGTCGACCTCGAAGGCGCCGGAATCGATCCAGGTGAAGAGGTAGACCGTGACCGCGCGCCCGTCGGCGACGATCTGGAAGAAGACGATCCAGGCCAGGATAGCCGCGGCCACGAGCAGCACGCAGGTCAGCACCGGCGCGGCCTTGTCGCCGAGCCAGCGGCCGAACAGGCCCGCGGCGACCGCGCCGACCAGGGGCAGGAAAACGATGGCGGCGGCGTACGTCACGTCCCGTCAGCCCTTCATCATGTTGATGTCCTCGACCGCGATGGAACCGCGGTTGCGGAAGTAGACGACCAGGATGGCGAGCCCGATCGCGGCCTCGGCGGCGGCCACGGTCAGCACGAGCATGGCGAAGACCTGTCCCGCCATGTCTCCGAGCTCGACGGAGAACGCGACCAGATTGATGTTGACCGCGAGCAGCATGAGTTCGACGGACATCAGGATGATGATGACGTTCTTCCGGTTGAGGAAGATGCCGAGAATCCCGAGCGTGAACAGGATCGCGGCGACGGTCAGGTAGTGCGCGAGGCCGATCTCCACGTCAGACGCCTTCGCCCGAACGGACCTTGCGGATCTCGATCGCGTCCTCGGGCCGGCGGGCGATCTGGTCGCCGATGCGCTGCCGCCTGATGTCGCGGTGGCGCAGGGTGAGGACGATCGCGCCGATCATGGCGATCAGAAGAATGATCCCCGCCCCCTGGAAGAGGAACGCATAGCGCGTGTAGAGCACATCGCCCAGCGCCGCCGTGTTGCTGCGTTCGGCGATGGCGGGAATGGGCGACTGGACCGCCGCGGACAGTTCGGGCCCGAAACTCCAGCCGCCGGCGACGACGAGCAGCTCCAGCAGCAGGACGAGGCCGACCAAGGCGCCGATGGGCAGGTACTGGAGGAAGCCCTGGCGCAGCTCGGTCAGGTTGATGTCGAGCATCATGACCACGAACAGGAACAGGACCGCGACCGCGCCGACGTAGACGACGACCAGGATCATCGCCAGGAACTCCGCCCCTATCAGAACGAACAGCGCCGCCGCGTTGAAGAACGAAAGGATCAGAAAGAGCACGGAATGCACCGGGTTGCGGGCCGAGATCACCATGACGGCCGAAGCCAGCAACACGGCGGCGAACAGGTAGAAGGCGAGCGTCTGAAGGATCATCGGTCCCGGTCCGCCGGCTCACCGGTACGGCGCATCGGCCGCGAGCCGAGCGGCGATTTCCTTTTCCCACCGCTCGCCGTTGTCGAGCAGCTTCTGCTTGTCGTAGAAGAGCTCGGCGCGGGTCTCGGTCGCGAACTCGAAATTCGGTCCCTCGACGATGGCGTCCACCGGGCAGGCCTCCTCGCAAAAGCCGCAATAGATGCACTTGGTCATGTCGATGTCGTAGCGCGTCGTCCGGCGGCTGCCGTCTTCCCGCGGCTCGGCCTCGATCGTGATCGCCTGGGCCGGACAGATCGCCTCGCACAGCTTGCAGGCGATGCAGCGTTCCTCTCCGTTCGGGTAGCGGCGCAGGGCGTGCTCGCCCCGGAAGCGCGGCGACAGCGGCCCCTTTTCGTAGGGATAGTTCACCGTGGCCCGGCGCTTGAACATGTAGCTGAAGGTCTTGCCCATGCCGGACGCCAGTTCGGCCAGCAGAAGCGTGCGGGCGGCACGGTCCAGAAACGCCATCAGCGGTTCCCTTTCCGGATGCCGGCGGGGCTTACCATGGCGCTCCTCACCGCGGCAACCAATCGAAGGCGTGGAGCGCGCCGGCGACGACCACGACCGCGGCGAGCGACAGCGGCAGAAAGACCTTCCAGCCGAGCCGCATCAACTGGTCGTAGCGGTAACGCGGAAACGTGGCGCGGACCCACAGGAACAGGAACAGCAGGAAGCAGGTCTTGCCGACGAACCAGACAACGCCCGGAACCCAGGTGAACGGCGCGGTGTCGAAGGGCGGCAGCCAGCCGCCCAGGAAGAGCGTGACGCCCAGCGCCGACAGCAGAATCATGTTGGCGTATTCGCCCAGGAAGAAGAGCGCGAACGCCATCGACGAGTATTCGACGTTGTAGCCGGAGACGAGCTCCGATTCCGCTTCCGGGAGGTCGAAGGGCGCCCGGTTGGTCTCGGCCAGCGACGAGACGAAGAAGATCACGGCCAGCGGGAAGAGCGGCAGGACATACCAGTTCCAGAAGCCGGAACCGGCCTGCGCGCGCACCACGTCGGCCAGGTTGAGCGAGCCGACGCAGACCAGCACGGCGACCAGAACGAAGCCGATCGAGACTTCGTAGGAGACCATCTGGGCGGCCGAGCGCAGGGCGCCGAGGAAGGCGTACTTCGAGTTCGAGGCCCAGCCGGCCATGATGATGCCGTAGACGCCGAGCGAGGAGACCGCGAAGAGATACAGGATGCCGACGTTGAGATCGGCCAGAACCCAGGTGCCCCAGGAGTTCTCGTCGAACGGGATCACCGCCCAGCCCACCATGGCGAGGACAAAGGCGACCATCGGCGCGAGGATGAAGACGACCTTGTTCGCCCCGGTCGGGACGATGGTTTCCTTGAGGAAAAGCTTGGCCCCATCGGCGATGGGCTGCAGGAGGCCGAAGGGGCCCACGACATTGGGGCCCATGCGGAGCTGCATCGCCGCCATGACCTTGCGCTCGGCATAGGTGAGATAGGCGACGGAGATCAGGACCGGAACCAGGATCGCCAGGATCGAGAGCACGATGAGGACGGCCGGCCAGATCCATGTCTCCACGAACGCCACGGTCAATCTCCCGCGCCCGACGCCGGCGGCGTCGGGAAGGCTTCGGCGCACCGCGCCATGGTGGCCGACGCGCGGCTGATCGCGCATGTCCGGTAGAAGTCCGGGACCGGCGACACGAACGGGGCGTCATCCATCGCGCCGTCCACGCCGAACGCGGCCCATTCGGCCGGAACGATCTCGTCGATCGCGCCGAGATGCGGCGTGTCCGCGATCATCCTGTCGCGCAAGGCCCCGAGGCTGTCGAACGGGAGCGTCGCGCCCACGGCGTCGGACAAGGCGCGGAGAATGCGCCAGTCTTCCCGGGCCTCGCCCGGAGGAAACACGGCCCGCGCCGCCCTCTGGGGACGGCCCTCCATGTTGACGTAGGTCGCATCCTTTTCGGTGTAGGCCGCGCCCGGCAGGATCGCGTCGGCCCCGCGGGCGCCGGTTTCGCCATGGTGGCCGATGTAGACGACGAACGCACCGCCCATGCCGCCGGTGTCGATCTCGTCGGCGGCGAGCAGGAAGACGGTGTCGATGTCCCCCGTTCCCGCCGCATCGAGAATGCCGGCGGTGTCCCTGCCGCCGGCCCGCGGCGCGAACCCCAGGTCCAGGCCGCCGACACGCGACGCCGATGTGTGCAGGATCGAAAAGCCGTTCCAACCGCCGGCGACGGCGCCGCAGTTCTCGGCGAGCGCGCGGGCCGCGCCGAGCACGGCCGCGCCGTCGGGCCGCGCGAGCGCTCCCGCGCCGACGACGATCAGCGGCCGTTCGGCGGCCGCGAGAACCGGGGCGAACTCGCCTTCGCCCGCCGCGAGGCGTCGCAGGCTCTCCGGTCCCGCGCCGAGATTCGCGACGGGAAGGGTCGGATCGGGATCCGGACCGATGCCGGCGACCTTGAAGCCGCCGCGCAGCCAGCGCTTGCGGAGTCTCGCGTTGACCAGCGCGGCTTCGCGCCTCGGGTTGCAGCCGATCAGGAGGCAGGCGTCGGCGTCCTCGATCCCCGCGATCGTGCTGTTGAAGAGATAGGACGCCCGGGCGGACGGGTCGACGGCCATTCCGTCCTGGCGGCAGTCCATGTTGGGCGAATCCAGCGCCTCCAGAAGCGTCTTCATGGCGTACATCGTCTCGCAGTCGACCTGGTCCCCCGCGATGGCCGCGATCCTGGCGCCGTCCCGCCCGGCGAGCCGTCCGGCGACGACATCGAGGGCGCCCTTCCACGACGCTTCCCGGAGCCTGCCGTCGCGCCGGACATAGGGGCGGTCGAGACGGCGCCGGGTCAGACCGTCGATGGCGAAGCGCGTCTTGTCGGAGATCCACTCCTCGTTCACGTCCTCGTGCAGGCGCGGGAGCACGCGCAGGACCTCGCGGCCGCGGGCGTCGACCCGGATGTTGCTGCCGACCGCGTCCATGACGTCGATGGATTCGGTCTTGCTCAGTTCCCAGGGCCGCGCGACGAAGGCGTAGGGCTTCGAGGTCAGCGCGCCGACGGGACAGAGATCGACGATGTTGCCCGACAGCTCGCTTGCGATGCCGCTCTCGATGTAGGTCGTGATCTCGGTGTCCTCGCCGCGGCCCGTGGCGCCGAGGACGGGAACGCCCGCGACCTCCTCCATGAACCGCACGCAACGGGTGCAGTGGATGCAGCGGGTCATGAAGGTCTTCACGAGCGGGCCGAAGTCCTTTTCCTGGACCGACCGCTTCTGCTCCTCGAAGCGGCTGACGCCCTTGCCGTAACCCATGGCCTGGTCCTGCAGGTCGCATTCGCCGCCCTGGTCGCAGATCGGACAGTCGAGCGGATGGTTGATGAGCAGGAACTCCATGGCGCCCTTCTGGGCCTTGCCGGCCACGGGCCCGCGCGTGCGCACGACCATGCCGTCCATCAGCGGCTGGGCGCACGAGGCCACGGGCTTCGGCGCGCGCTCGACCTCGACCAGGCACATGCGGCAGTTGCCGGCGATCGACAGACGGTCGTGGAAGCAGAAACGCGGCACCTCGGCGCCCGCGAGCTCGCAGGCCTGGAGCAGCGTGAGCCGCTTGTCGACCTCGATCTCGACGCCGTCGATGCTGACCTTGACCGTGCCGCCCATGCCCCCCGTCCCTACTCCGCGGCCATCGCGGACGACCGGCGGCATTCGTCGATGCGGCGCTCCAGCTCCGGCCGGAAGTGACGAATCAGTCCCTGGATCGGCCATGCGGCGGCGTCGCCGAGCGCGCAGATCGTGTGGCCCTCGACCTGGGTCGTCACCTCTTCGAGCAGGTCGATCTCGTCATGACTGGCGCGGCCTTCGATCATCCGGCCCAGCACGCGCATCATCCAGCCGGTTCCCTCGCGGCACGGCGTGCACTGGCCGCAGCTCTCGTGCTTGTAGAACTTCGAGAGCCGCCAGATGGCCCGCACGATGTCGGTCGATTTGTCCATGACGATGACCGCCGCCGTGCCCAGACCGGATTTCACCTCGACGAGGCTGTCGAAATCCAGCGGGAGCTCGTCGCAGGCCGGCTTCGGAATACACGGCACCGACGACCCGCCCGGGATGACGGCCAGCAGGTTGTCCCAGCCGCCGCGCACGCCGCCGGCATGCCTGTCGATGAGCTCTCTCAGCGGGATGCCCATCTCCTCCTCGACATTGCACGGCTCGTTGACGTGGCCGGAGACGCAGAAGAGCTTGGTGCCGGTGTTTCTCGGCCTGCCGAGACTTGCGAACCAGTCCGCTCCGCGGCGCAGGATGGTGGGAGAGACCGCGACGGTCTCGACATTGGTCACGGTCGAGGGGCAACCGTAGAGGCCGGCCTGGGCCGGGAACGGCGGCTTCAGGCGAGGCAAGCCCTTCTTGCCCTCGAGACTTTCGAGCAGCGCGGTCTCCTCGCCGCAGATGTAGGCGCCCGCGCCGCGGTGCAGAAAGATATCGAAGTCGTAGCCGGAACCGCAGGCGTCCCCGCCGACGAGACCGGCGTCATAGGCCTCGTCGATCGCTTTCTGGAGCGCGACGGCCTCCTTGTGGAACTCGCCGCGGATATAGACGTAGGCGGCCGTCGCCCGCATGGCGTGGCCGGCCAGCAGGCAGCCCTCGACCAGTTTGTGCGGATCGTGGCGCATGATGTCCCGGTCCTTGCAGGTGCCGGGCTCGCTCTCGTCGGCGTTGACGACCAGATAGGCCGGCTGGCCCTCCGGGCGTTCCCTGGGCATGAACGACCACTTCAGGCCCGACGGAAAGCCGGCCCCGCCCCGCCCGCGCAATTCGGACTTCTTGATCTCCTCGACAATCCAGTCCGGCCCCTTGGCGAGCAGATTCTTGGTGCCGTCCCAGTCGCCACGCGCCCTCGCGGCGTCGAGGTCCGGGCTCTCGAAACCGTAGAGGTTGGTGAAGACGCGATCCTTGTCCTGGAGCACCGGTCAGTCTCCGCCGCGCAAGGTCCTGGCGCCGGAGACCGGCTCGGACGAACGCCGCCCGTTCTGCGGGCCGGCGACCGGCGTCTCGCCCCGGGCCAGCGTTTCCAGGACGCCGACCGCCTTCGCGGCGTCGAGATCCTCGTAGTAATCGTCGTTGATCTGGACCATGGGCGCGTTCACGCAGGCCCCGAGGCACTCGACTTCCTTCAGCGTGAACTTGCCGTCGGTTGTGGTCTCCCCGAAATCGATCCCGAGATGGCTTCGGCATGCGTCCACGATCGCGTCGCTGTCGCGCAGCATGCATGGAGTCGTCGTGCAGATCTGGACGAGGAACTCGCCGACCGGCTCCAGATTGAACATGGTGTAGAAGGTCGCGACCTCGTAGACCCGGATCGCCGGGACCTCGAGGATGTCGGCGATGACATCCATGGCGGCGACCGACACCCAACCCTCCTGGCGCTGCGCGAGGTCGAGCAACGGCATGACCGCGCTCTGCCGCCTGCCTTCCGGATACTTCGCGATGGCGGCCTCCGCCTTCGCCCGGTTCTCGTCGGAGAACGCGAAACCCACCGGCTGACGGTCGGGGATGCTGGGACGGCCGTGTGCGAGACTCACCGGTCGATCTCTCCGAACACGATGTCCATGCTGCCCACGATCGCCGCCGCATCGGCCAGCATGTGGCCCTTGCACAGAAAATCCGTGGACGCGAGATGCAGGAAGCCGGGCGCGCGGATCCGACAACGGTAGGGCCTGTTGGTCCCGTCCGAGACGATGAACACGCCGAACTCGCCCTTGGGCGCCTCGACCGCGGCGTATACCTCGCCCTCGGGCACGCGATAGCCCTCGGTGTAGAGCTTGAAGTGGTGGATCAGCGCCTCCATCGAGGTTTTCAGATCGGCGCGCGAGGGCGGCGCGACCTTGGGATCGGTCGTCTTGACCGAACCGGACGGCATGTCGGCGACGCATTGCTTGACGATGCGTATGGATTCACGCATCTCCGCAAGGCGCACCATGTAGCGTTCGAAGCAGTCGCCCGTGGTTCCGACCGGGACGTCGAAATCCATGGCGCCGTAGGCGTCGTAGGGTTGAGCCTTGCGCAGGTCCCACGGAACGCCGGCCGAGCGCAGCATGGGTCCGCTGAAGCCCCAGTCGATCGCGTCTTCGGCCGAGACCATCCCGATGTCGACCGTGCGCTGCTTGAAGATGCGGTTCTCGTTCAGCAGGCGCTCGATGTCGCCGATCAGTTTCGGGAGCGTGTCGACATAGTCGTCGATCGCCTTCTCCATGCCCGCCGGCAGATCCCGGGCGACGCCGCCCGGCCGGAAATAGGCGGCGTGCATGCGCGCGCCCGACACGCCCTCGTAGAACTCCATCAGCTTCTCGCGCTCCTCGAAGGCCCAGAGCGCGGGCGTCACGGCGCCGACATCGAGCGCGAAGGTCGTGACGTTGAGCAGGTGGTTGAGAATGCGGGTGATCTCGGAGAACAGGACGCGGACGTACTGGCCCCTGGGCGGAACCTCGATCCCGAGCAGCGCCTCGACCGCCAGGGCGTAGGCGTGTTCGAGGCACATCGGCGAGACATAGTCCAGCCGGTCGAAATAGGGTACGGCTTGGAGATAGGTCTTGTACTCGATCAGCTTCTCGGTGCCGCGGTGCAGGAGCCCGATATGGGGGTCCGCGCGTTCGACCACCTCGCCGTCCATCTCCAGCACCAGCCGCAACACGCCGTGAGCGGCGGGGTGCTGCGGGCCGAAGT
Source organism: uncultured Alphaproteobacteria bacterium (assembly GCA_958295695.1). Taxonomy (GTDB): domain Bacteria; phylum Pseudomonadota; class Alphaproteobacteria; order SP197; family SP197; genus SP197. The sequence goes on from OY282363.1 coordinate 1,972,718, forward strand.
TGATCGTGGTCGTCTTGATGTCGACTTCAGCCATTGTCGGCATCCGCGTCGCCGGCCGCCGCCTTCTCGTCACCCGGCAACACGTCGAGCGATCCTTCCCATGGCGAGAGGTAATCGAAGCTGCGGAACGCTTGGGAAAGCTTGACCGGCTCATAGACGACGCGCTTCTCGTCTTCGTCGTAGCGCATCTCGACATGGCCGGTGAGCGGGAAATCCTTGCGCTGCGGATGCCCCTCGAAACCGTAGTCGGTCAGGATCCTCCGCAGGTCGGGGTGGCCCGAAAAGTAGATCCCGTACATGTCCCAGACCTCCCGCTCCAGCCAGAACGCCGCGCTGAAGACCGGGAAGCAGGAAGCCAGCGGCATCTCCTCGCCGACCGCCACCTTGACCCGCAGGCGGTGGTTGTGACGCAGGCTGAGGAGATTGTAGATCACGTCGAAACGCAGCTCGCGTTCGGGCCGGTCCACCGCGGTGACGTCGACAAGCTGCTTGAACAGGCAATCGCTGTCGTCGCGCAGCCAGGCGAGGAGTTCGAGCAGGCTGTCGCGCCCGGCCTGCAATGTCGCCTGGCCGCGGTCGAAGACAAGCTCGCCGGCGCAGCCGGGAAAGCGCGCTTGCGCAATTCCGCCGATCTCTCTCAGAGCCTCGGACATGACGTGCTCCCGCGCCGGTCCTAGCGCCGGATGCTTCCTGTACGGCGGATCTTCTTCTGCAGTTGCAGAATGCCGTAAACCAAGGCCTCCGCGGTCGGCGGACAGCCGGGAATATAGATGTCGACCGGAACGATGCGGTCGCAACCGCGCACCACCGAGTAGGAGTAATGGTAGTAGCCGCCGCCGTTGGCGCACGACCCCATGGAGATCACCCATCGGGGTTCGGCCATCTGGTCATAGAGCTTGCGCAGAGCCGGCGCCATCTTGTTGCAGAGCGTGCCGGCGACGATCATCACGTCCGACTGGCGGGGGCTGGCGCGCGGGATGACGCCGAAGCGGTCGAGGTCGTAGCGGCTCATGTAGGCGTGGATCATCTCCACGCCGCAACAGGCCAGCCCGAACGTCATCGGCCACAGGCTGCCCGTCCGCGCCCAGTTGACCAGCTTGTCGACATTCGAGAGCACGAAGCCCTTGTCCTCGATGTCCTGACGCACGCGCAGGATCAGGGCGTCCTGATCCGAGCCGGGCGGGATGTCCCGGAGGACCGGCTCTATTCCCATTCCAGGGCTCCCTTGCGCCACTCGTAGATGAACCCGACGGTCAACACGCCCAGGAACACGACCATGGACCAGAATCCGAACTGACCGATTTCCGAAAGCGACACGGCCCAGGGAAACAGGAACGCCACCTCGAGGTCGAAGATGATGAAAAGGATCGAGACGAGGTAGAAGCGGACGTCGAACCGGCCGCGCGCGTCCTCGAAGGCGTCGAAGCCGCATTCGTAGGCGGAAAGCTTCTCCGGGTCGGGACGCTGGGGTCCCACGAGCCAGGAGGCGCCGATCATGACGCAGGCCATGGCCGTGGCGAGCCCGAGGAAGATCAGAATGGGCAGATACTCGAGAAGGAGTTCGTTCATGCGCGGCCCCGTGAGCGCCCCTTATATGGCCCGCGGCCCCTGCTGTGAAGGCCCTGGCCAAGGCGGGACCGGGGTAGGGCAAGCGCCACCCGGACGGTGCGTCCGCACCGTTCCATCCGAGGGCGAATCCGCTGGAAAGTGGCGGGAGTGACGGGACTCGAACCCGCGACCTCTGGCGTGACAGGCCAGCACTCTAACCGACTGAGCTACACCCCCGGCGAGGGCGCACCGTCTAGGGCGCCGGCGCCGATGCTGTCAAGCGGATTGGCGCGGGCGCGGTATGGGCCCAACGCGCCGTCGCGCCCTTTCCCCTTCGACCGGCGGCCGGTGGGCGGTGACGGGATCGAACCGCCGACCTACTGGGTGTAAACCAGTCGCTCTCCCTGCTGAGCTAACCGCCCGTGCGCCGTCCCTGAAACGAAAACCGCCGGCGGTCCAGCGCGCCGGCGGTTCCCAAGACCTGCGTGGGCGGTCCTAGTTGATCGCATCCTTCAGCGCCTTGCCCGCCTTGAACCTCGGTTGCTTCGATGCCGGGATGTCGATGGTTTCCCCGGTGCGCGGGTTGCGGCCCTTGCCGGCGGCGCGGTGCGCGACCGAAAAGGTGCCGAAACCGACAAGCCGTACCTCGTCGCCGTTCGACAGCGCGCCCGAGATGGAATCGAGCGCGGCGTCTACGGCGCGAGCGGCATCTGCCTTGCTGAGGCCAGCGGAATCAGCAACGACAGCGATGAGATCATTCTTGTTCACAGTAAAAGCCCCTCCCACGATCGGCCATTGGAAATTGAAGTCGAAACTTCGGACGGGTATCCCCGGAGTGGGGGGGGATTGTAGGGGCGCCGACGCGAACGCGTCAACGCGGCAGCGCGGCGGAATCGTGGAACCCCGCGGTCATGTGGATACTTGCCGGCGCCGGCCGTCCGCGGCGGACGTCAGTGAGTCACCACGTCGCCGGGGTCGGCTTCCCTGCCGTCGGGCACCTTGTCGAACGCGGCGGCGTCCTCGTCGGACCACTCGATCGGCGTCGGTTCCTCGGTCAGGGCGACCCCGATCGCCTCGTCGACGGACGACACCGGAACGATCTCCAGGCCGCGCTTCACATTGTCGGGGATGTCGGGAAGGTCCTTCTCGTTGTCCTTGGGGATCGTGACCGTCTTGATCCCGCCGCGATGGGCCGCGAGGAGTTTCTCCTTGAGCCCGCCGATGGGAAGCACCCGGCCGCGCAGCGTGATCTCGCCGGTCATGGCGACCGAACACTTCACCGGGATCCCGGTCAGCGCCGACAGCATCGACGTGAACATGGCGATGCCGGCCGACGGCCCGTCCTTGGGCGTCGCGCCTTCGGGAACATGGACGTGCATGTCGCGCTTGTCGAAGATCGACGGCTTGAGCCCCAGTTCGGGCGCCCGCGCCCTGAGGTAGCTCTTGGCCGCCTGGATCGACTCCTGCATGACGTCGCCGAGTTTGCCGGTGATCGTCATCTTGCCCTTGCCGGGCAGGACCACCGCTTCGATCGAAAGCAGCTCGCCGCCGACTTCCGTGTAGGCGAGCCCCGTCGTCACGCCGACCAGATCGTCGTGCTCGGCCTCGCCGTAGCGGAACTGGCGGACGCCGGCATACTTGTCGAGGTTGCGGGCCGTCACGCGGATACTCTCCGCCTCGCCGGCCACGATCTCCTTGACCGCCTTGCGTTGCAGGTTGGCGATCTCGCGCTCGAGGTTCCGGACGCCGGCCTCGCGCGTGTGGTAGCGGATGAGATTGCGGAGGCCGCCCTCGGAGATGCCCCACTCGCCCTCCTTCAGGCCGTGGGCCTCGAACTGCTTGGGGATGAGATGGTCGAAGGCGATGCCGACCTTTTCGTCCTCGGTGTAGCCGGATATCCGGATCAGCTCCATGCGATCCAGCAGCGGCTGCGGGATTCGGGTCGTGTTCGCGGTGGTCACGAACATGACGTCCGAGAGATCGTAGTCGACTTCGAGATAGTGATCGTTGAAGACCGAATTCTGCTCGGGATCGAGAACCTCCAGCAGGGCCGAACTCGGATCGCCGCGCCAGTCCGCGCCCAGCTTGTCGACCTCGTCGAGCAGGAAGAGCGGATTGGACGACTTCGCCTTCTTCATGCCCTGGATGATCTTGCCGGGCATGGACCCGATGTAGGTCCGGCGGTGCCCCCTGATCTCGGCCTCGTCGCGCACGCCGCCGAGCGACATGCGGACGAAGTTGCGCCCCGTCGCCCTGGCGACCGACTTGCCGAGCGAGGTCTTGCCGACGCCTGGAGGCCCCACCAGACAGAGGATCGGCCCCTTCAGCTTCCTGCTGCGCGCCTGCACCGCCAGATACTCGACGATGCGCTCCTTGACCTTCTTGAGGCCGAAGTGGTCGGCGTCGAGGATATCCTGCGCGCGCTTGATGTCGCGCTTGAGCCTGGTGCGCTTCTTCCAGGGGATGCCCAGAATCCAGTCGAGGTAGTTGCGCACGACCGTGGACTCGGCGGACATCGGGCTCATCGAGCGCAGCTTCTTGACCTCGGCGAGCGCCTTCTCGCGCGCTTCCTTGGTCAGCTTCGTGTTCTTGATCTTTTCCTCGTATTCGCCGGCCTCGTCGCGGCCTTCGCCGCCCTCGCCGAGTTCCTTCTGAATGGCCTTCATCTGCTCGTTCAGATAGTACTCGCGCTGGGTCTTCTCCATTTGGCGCTTCACGCGGCCGCGGATGCGCTTCTCGACCTGCATGACGCCGATCTCGCCCTCGATCAGCGCGTAGACGCGCTCCAGGCGCTCGAGCACGGAATCGACCTCGAGCAGAGCCTGCTTGTCGGCGACCTTGATCGTCAGATGCGACGCCACGGTGTCGACCAGCTTGCCGTGGTTCTCGATCTGGTTGAGCGAAACCAGGACCTCGGGAGGGATCTTCTTGTTGAGCTTCACATACTCTTCGAACTGGCTGACGACGGCGCGCGCCAGAGCCTGGAGCTCGCGCTCCTCCTCGGGCTTGCCGTCGAGGACTTCGGCATAGGCCTGCACGAACTCCCGGTTCGGCGCGAAGTCGGCGATCCTGGCCCGCTGCCCGCCTTCGACCAGGACCTTCACCGTGCCGTCCGGAAGCTTGAGAAGCTGAAGGACGGTCGAGACCGTGCCGATCTGGTAGATGTCATCGGGCCCGGGATCGTCCTGGGAGCCGTCCTTCTGGGCGACGAGAAGGATCTGCTTGTCGTCCTTCATCACGTCCTCGAGGGCCCGGACCGACTTCTCACGGCCGACGAAGAGCGGGACGATCATGTGCGGAAACACGACGATGTCGCGCAATGGAAGCACCGCGTACAAAGCGCCACGTGCCAAACTCACGGTTTTCGCCTCCATCGTCCCAAGGATAATGGGCCTCCGACGCCATCCCGGCGCCATGCGAGGCTCCTTACGTCTCCACGAACGTGGCGTCCCCATGGCCAAACATCAAGGCCGCGACGCCCGCCACGCGCGATTCGGGCTGGACAACGCCGGCAGGGGCGGTTCCCGTCATTCGACAGCGCGCCCGTCCGGCGCGCCGGTCACGAGGCGGGCGCGATTTCGCCCTCGCGGTCGGAATAGATCATCAGCGGCTGGCTGCCGTGCTCGGCGACCTCCCGGTTCACGACGACCTCCTCGACGCCATCGAGGGTCGGAAGCTCGAACATGGTGTCGAGCAGGATGGTCTCCAGGATCGAGCGCAAGCCTCGCGCGCCGGTCTTGCGCGCGATGGCCTTGCGCGCCACGGCCCGAAGCGCGTCTTCCGTGAAGGCGAGCTTGATGTCCTCCATCTCGAAGAGCTTCTGGTATTGCTTGACCAGGGCGTTCTTCGGTTCGGCGAGGATTTCGACCAGGGCGTCCTCGTCGAGATCGTCGAGCGTGGCGATCACCGGCAGCCGGCCGACGAACTCGGGGATCAACCCGAACTTCAGGAGGTCCTCCGGTTCCACCTCCCGGAGAATCTCGCCCATCTTGCGTTCCTCGGGCGAGCGCACATCGGCGCGGAAACCTATCGAGGTCGGCTTGCCGCGCTCGGAGATGATCTTCTCGAGGCCGGCGAAGGCGCCGCCGCAGATGAAAAGGATGTTGGTGGTGTCGACCTGCAGGAATTCCTGCTGCGGATGCTTGCGGCCGCCCTGGGGAGGCACCGAGGCGATCGTGCCTTCCATGATCTTGAGCAGCGCCTGTTGCACGCCCTCGCCCGACACGTCGCGGGTGATCGACGGGTTGTCGGACTTTCGCGCGATCTTGTCGACCTCGTCGATGAAGACGATCCCGCGCTGGGCGCGCTCGACGTTGTAGTCGGCCGCCTGGACCAGCTTGAGGATGATGTTCTCGACATCCTCGCCGACATAGCCGGCCTCGGTCAGCGTCGTCGCGTCGGCCATCGTGAACGGCACGTCCAGGATGCGCGCGAGCGTCTGGGCGAGCAGCGTCTTGCCGCAGCCGGTCGGGCCGATGAGCAGAATGTTGGATTTCGCGAGTTCGACCGCATCGCTGCGACTGCCGTTGTTGAGCCGCTTGTAGTGGTTGTGGACCGCGACCGAGAGGATGCGCTTGGCATGGTCCTGACCGATCACGTAATCCATCAGGACCTGATTGATCTCGCGCGGGGTGGGCACGCCGTCGCGCGACTTCACGACCGAGCTCTTGCTCTCCTCGCGGATGATGTCCATGCAGAGCTCGACGCATTCGTCGCAGATGAACACCGTCGGTCCCGCGATCAGCTTGCGGACCTCGTGCTGGCTCTTTCCGCAGAAGGAGCAATACAGGGTGTTCTTCGAATCGCCGCTCTTGCCCATCCGGCCGGTTCCTCGAGGGCCTGTCACAACGCCATGTTAGTCGGAACGTCTTCGGCAGCACAACCTGCGCATGCCGGTGGCGGTCCCTGCGTTCCCGGCCGCGCCGAAAGCGCCGCGCCCCCGGTCACGAAGCCGCTTTCCCGGCGTCCGGGTCGACATCGGCCCGCGACGCGACGACCTCGTCGATCAGGCCGAATTCCCTGGCCTGGACCGGGGTCATGAAGGTGTCGCGCTCCATGTTCTCCTCGATCACGTCCAGCGGCTGGCCCGTGTGATCGGAGAAAATCCGGTTGAGGCGCTCGCGCACGAAAAGGATTTCGCGGGCGTGGATTTCGATGTCGGATGCCTGACCGCGCGCGCCGCCCGACGGCTGGTGGATCATGATGCGCGACTGCGGCAGCGCGAAGCGGTGTCCCTTGGCGCCGGCGCAGAGCAGCAGGGCTCCCATCGAGGCCGCCTGTCCGATGCACAGCGTCTGAATGTTGGGTCGGATGTACTGCATGGTGTCGTACATCGCCAGGCCCGCGGTGACGGCGCCGCCGGGTGAGTTCACATAGAGCGCGATATCCTTGGCCGGGTTTTCGGCCTCGAGAAACAGGAACTGCGCACAGATCAAGCTTGCGACATGGTCGTTCACGCCGCCCGTAAGGAAGATGATCCGTTCCTTGAGGAGTCTCGAATAGATGTCGTAGGCGCGCTCGCCCCGGGCCGTCTGCTCGACGACCATGGGAACCAGCGTGTTGCCGTAGATCTCGACCGGATCGCTCATTGGCGCGTGTTCCGCTCCTCGTCTCGGGACGGACCGGGTCGGGAGCCGTCGTCGGCCGGGTCTCCGGTCGCGGACGTCTTTCCGGCGGTCTTCCCCTCGTCCTTCCCGCTCTCCTCCGCCTGGCTGTCGATCTCGAAAAACTCCGACGGCGTGACGCCGCGTTCCTTCAGCGTTACCTGGGTCAGGATCCGGTCGACCACGCGATCTTCCAGGATGGGCGCGGTCAACGCCTGCATCGCCTGCGGGTTCTCCTGATAGTACTGGACGACTTTCGCTTCCTGACCGGGGAACTGGCGGGCGCGCTCGATGACCGCCTGCTGCATGTCCTCGGGCGTCACCTGGATGTCGTGAGCCCGCCCGATCTCGCTCAGCAGCAGTCCGAGACGCACGCGGCGTTCGGCGATGGCGCGATACTCGGTCCGCATCTCCTCGCGCTTTTCATCGCGCGCCGGCTCGCCGCGGTCGTGGCCGTCGTCACCGCCTTCGCCATGCCGATGGTCCGGCTCGCGCTCGACCTGCCGCCAGATCGAATCGAACTCGTTGTCGACCAGGCTCGGCGGGACATCGAACGAGTAGGCCCCGGAGAGCTTGTCGAGCAGCAGGCGCTTCAGACGCTGACGACCGACATGCCGATATTCCGCGGTGAGCCGCTCGCTCATCCGGTCGCGCAGCCCGTCGAGGTCCTCGGCGCCCTGGCTCTTTGCGAACGCGTCGTCCAGATCGGGCGTGCTGGCGGTGCGCACCTCCTTGACGGCGACCTCGAAGCGCGCCGTCTTGCCGGCCAGATGCTCCGCGCCATAGTCGTCCGGGAAGGGCGCCTCGACCGTATAGCTGTCTCCGGCCTTCTTCCCTTCCAGACTCGCCTCGAACTCCGGGAACATCCGGCCCGATCCGATTTCGGCGAGATGGTCCTCGGCCGAACCGCCCGCGAACGTCTCGCCGTCGATCGTGCCGGTGAAGTCGATGCGCACGGCGTCGCCCGTCCGGGCGGCGTGGCCCTCGGCGGCTTCCTCGAAGGTCTTGTTCCGCTCGCGCAGACGTTCGAGCGCCTCGCCAACCTTGCCGTCGTCCACCGCGATCGTCAGGTTCTCGAGTTCGTAGGACGAGAAGTCGCCGGCCTCGATCTCCGGCATCACCTCGACGGCCATGACGTATTCGAGGTCCTTGCCCTCGTCGAACGACATGTCCTCGATGCTCGGCTGCACGGCCGGGCGCACGCCCTGCCGGTCGATCACCTCGCCCGACGTGTCCTGGAGGGTCTTCTGGACCACCTCGCTGACCACGGCCTCGCCGAACCGGCGCTTGAGCAGATCGACCGGCGCCTTGCCCGGACGGAAGCCCTTGAGTTGGACGGTCCGTTGCAGTTCGGCGAGCCGGTCGCCGATGCGGGTCGCCATGTCCTCGGCGGCGACTACCACCTTGTACTCGCGTTTCAGGCCGTTGGAGGCGGTCTCGGTCACCTGCATGGATTTGCCACAAGTCGGGGTTTTGTCGGAACCGAGGCTCGACGCCCGGCCGGCGAACGGTGTGCTGGGAACATGGTGCGGGCGGAGGGACTTGAACCCCCACGACTTTCGTCACCAGAGCCTAAGTCTGGCGTGTCTACCGATTCCACCACGCCCGCGTCGCCCGGGCCAAGACCAAGCCAGCGGTCTGGGGCGGTCCATATAGTCTCGAACGGAGCGCCCCGCAACCGCCAGGATCGGCGGCGGCGACGCAAGGGATCGTGTGTCGACGGGAGCGCCGCCGGGAGGCGCGGGCGGCGGACCCCGAATGGCGGGAGTATCTGAAGGCCGGCCGCGAGGCCGGAAACATTCTCAGCCGGGAAATCCACACCCTGCAGGGGTCGCCCTTCTTCGAGGCTTAGCCGTCCGCCATCGCGCGCGGCGCGGAAGGCGGAGCGTCCACCCGGACCGTCGCCATGTCCGCGTCGTGGAACTGCTGGTGGCGGATCGAGGACGCGAGATGTCGCAGCAGGCGGAGCGACCCCTCCTGCTCGATCGTGTCCGCGGTCGTGGGCCGCTCTCCCAGCACCGCGATCCGATCCTGAAGCAAGCCGGCGAGCGGCTCAGCGGCCGTCGCGGCGCGCCGCCTTCGCCAAGGCGCGCACGTCGCCCGACGCGGCGACCCGTCCCTCGGTCACGAAGGCTTCGTGGTTCCCGGCGATGTCGCCGTGCCGGTAGAGGTAGTTCACCATCAGCCCGGCCGATTCGCGCAAGCCCTTTTCCGACAGATCGCCCATCCAGTTGATCCGCTCGATCCTCGCGCCGTTCGCCAGATGGAACCGCGCGACCGGATCGACCGGACGGTCGCCGCGCTTCTCGTCCAGGAGATAGCGGGCGGCCAGCACGGTGAGCTGGTGGCGCCACGGCCCGAGCGCCGCTTGCGTCGACCGGTCGAGAGCTTCCGCAAGGGCGCCCGGCGCCTCTTCGGGCGCGACGCCGTCCGGCGCATGGACCAGCATGCCGGCGTCGTCGAGGCGATCGCGCAGCCAGCGGCGGAAGCCCGGCAAGGGAGACAGGGTCGCGAAGGTCCTGAGACCGGGAAGCTCCCGGCGCAGCTCGTCGACCACCCGTTTGATCAGGAAGTCGCCGAGACGGACCCCGGCAAGGCCGGCCTGAGTGTTGGAGATCGAATAGAAGACCGCGGCCTCGGCCTCGTCCGACGCCACGAGCGGCGCCTCGGGATCCAGCAGACGCTGCACGTTGGCGGCCATGGCGTCGACCAGGGCCACCTCGACGAAGATCAGCGGCTCGTCCGGCATGTTCGGGTGGAAGAAGGCGAACAGCCTCCGGTCCGCCTCGAGCCGGTTCTTCAGATCGTCCCAGCCCGCGATGCGGTGGACCGCCTCGTGGACGATCAGCTTTTCGAGCAACGACGCGGGCGTGTCCCAGGTGAGGCGCCGCAGATCGAGGAAACCGACATCGAACCAGGCCGAAAGCAGGCGCCTGAGGTCTTCGGCGATCCGGAGCAGAAGGGGTTCCTCACGCTGTCCGGCAAGAGCGTCGGCGCGCATGTCGACAAGGAACTTCAGGCCCTCCGGCAGGCCGTTGAACTGCGTGAAGAGACGCATGCGTGGGGCCTCGGCGGCGTCGCGCAACGACCCGGCGAGCGAACGCTTCGCCCCGGTGTCGTCGGCCCGCAGCAGCGCCCGGGCCTCGCGCTCGATCTCGTCGAGGTCGACGTCGAAATCCTCGGCGAGCATCAGGAGGAACCGCCGGCGGCCGGCGGTGTCGAGATCGAGGTAGGCATGCCCGACGCCGGCGGCCCTGGCGCGCGCGAGCGCCTCGCCGCCGCGCGCCTCGATGCAGGCGGCGACCCGCCCGCGCAGACGCTCCCTGTCGTCGTCGGGCAGGCCCGCCCGGACCGCGCCCGGTCTCCGGTCGAGAGCGGCTTCCGCGATGTCCTTCCAGGCGGCGGACAATTGATCGAGGGCCCGGTCCCAGAACCCCGCGCCGCGGTCGGTCATGCCCTTCCCCAACGCAGGCGCCTCAGGACATGGGGCGCCGCGTCCGGCAGGTCCTCGGCGATCAGTCCTGGGCCCGCCTGCCCGCCGGTCTCGCCGTGCAGCCAGACACCCATGCAGGCGGCGTCGAAAGCGTTCCTTCCCTGGGCGAGCAGGCCGGCGATGAATCCGGCCAGAACGTCGCCCGATCCCGCGGTCGCCAGTTCCGGCGGCGCGTTGTCGCTGATGGCGATGGGGCCGCCGGGACTCGCGACCACGGTGTCCGGCCCCTTCAGCACGATCACGCAACCCGCCCTCCGGGCCGCCTCGGCGACATCGCGCAGGCGGTCTCCGGTCCGCGGAAAAAGACGGGCGAACTCGCCTTCGTGGGGCGTCAGGACGCAGGCCCCGTGCAGGCGGGCGAACAGCGTGTCGGAGGCGTCGCGGAACGTCGTCAGGGCGTCCGCGTCCAGCACCGTGGGCGTTTGCGTCGAGAGGCCGGCAAGCACAAGGTCTCCGGTTGTCTCGCCGACGCCCTGACCCGGACCGGCCAGCAGCGCGCTCGCCCGCCGGTCCGTCATCAGCGATCGCAGCGCCGATCCGCTGGGGACCGGCGCGACCATCGCCGCGGTCAGGTGGGCGGCATAGACGAGCAACGCCGATTCAGGCACGGCGCAGGTCACCAGTCCCGCGCCCGCGCGCAGACCCGCGCGCGCCGCGAGGCGGGCGGCCCCGCTCATCGCGACCCCGCCGCCCGCCACGACCAGATGACCGCGCGCGTACTTGTGCGCCTCCTCTTCCGGCCATGGCCAGGCGCTCCGCCAGGCGCCGGGCGCGTTGCGCACGAGCGACGGCCCCGCCGCGGCGACGGTCGCGTCGTCGATGCCGATATCGGCGACGACGACCTCGCCGCAAAGACCCCGGCCCGGATAGAGCATGTGGCCGGGCTTTCGGCGACAGAACGTGACCGTGAGGTCGGCGCGGACGGCGGACCCGCGCACCCGGCCGCTGTCGCCGTCGACGCCGCTGGGGATGTCGACGGCCACGACGGCGGCGCCCGCCGCGCCGACCCTCGAGGCCATGTCCGCGTCGAAGTCCCGGGACAGGCCGGCGCCGAAGAGCGCATCGACGATGACCTCGCACCTCTCCAGGTCGGCGGCGCCGAGGGACGATACAGGACCGCGCCACCGCGACGCCATCCCGGCGGCGGCGCCGGCCAGACGGCCTCGCTCGCCCAGCAGCGCGACCGAGACCCGCCACCCGGCGGCGTCGAGATGACGCGCCACGACGAAGCCGTCGCCGCCGTTGTTCCCCGGCCCGCACAGGACCGCCGCGCGACCGGCCGGCCAGCGCCGGCGGATCGCGTTCGCCACCGCCTCGCCGGCCCGTTCCATGAGGTCCGCGCCGCTCGTTCCGGATTCCACGGTTCGCCGGTCCGCCTCGCGCATCTGGGCGCAGGTCAGAACGGCGTGCGATGACGATGGCGCGCTCATGATCCGTCAGGACGCGCGACGCTTGCCCCTGAAGAGATGGACCCTCATGGGCTGGTCGAAGAGATACCCGTCGTCGGCCCTGCCCGCCTCGAACCGTTCCCTGACGGTCGGGACGTCCACATCGGCCCGTGTGTAGCCGTTGTAGGCGAGCCCGCTCACCTGGTCGAGAAAGGCCGCATAGTCGGCATAGCGGCGCCGGTTGTGGAACCGGACTTCCCGGGCCCGCGCGAACGCGGGCGCCGCGATGTCGGCGATGGCCTTCCTGGCGGCTTCGCGTTCCGCGTTCTCGTCGTGAAACGGCGCCATCAACTCCGTGTGCGCGCCGCCGGCCTCGGGCTCCAGGATGTACAGGAAGTCCCGTCCGGGCCTGAGAACGCGCGTCGCCTCGCGGAGCGCGTGTTCCATCAGGCCCGGTGGCACGTGATGGAGAGACTTGGAAAAGAACACCCCGTCGACGCTCCCGTCCGCGCAGGGAAGCGCTTCGGCGCCGGTCTCGTGAAACTCGATCGCGTCGCTCGCCAACTCCCGCCTGTTGGCGGCGGCCTGTCCGGGTTCCGGCTCGACCGCCACGACCCGCGCGCCGCGTTCGACCAGCAGGCGGGCCAGCGCGCCGCAGCCGCAGCCGGCATCGACGACCCGGCAACCCGCGACGTCGACGAGACGGTCCATGACCTCGATGTCGTCAGAAAGCCCGATGTGCTCGATCATCCCGCGTCATCCGTCGGCCCCGTGAGGAGAATGGCCGGCGAGGCGCGGGCGCGCCCCGGCCGGACGATGACCGGGCCGTCGGGCAGGAGCCTTCGCCCTCGACCGACCGGATGGTCGGAGCGGCAGGATTCGAACCTGCGACCTACGGTCCCCCAGACCGTTGCGCTACCGGGCTGCGCCACGCTCCGTTCCGGCATCCGGCCGATCATCCCGGCCCCGCCACCGGCGACATAGCTCAACCGCGCCCGGCCAGCAACCGGCGGCAGGCCTCCAGTTCGCCGACCGCGCGTTCGATCGCCGAACGATCGGGAGCCGCCAGGACCCTCGTGGCCGGCTCCGGCTCCGCGGCCGCCTCGGGCCCGGCGACGGCGCCGCCTTGCAACGCTCCGGTCCCGCCCTGGCGGATCAGCCTCTGCACGCCCTTGATCGTATAGCCTTCGGTGTAGAGCAGCCCCTTGATCCGGCGCAGGAACCGGATGTCTTCCGGACGATAGTAGCGCCGCCCGCCGCCACGCTTCAGCGGGCGGATCTGATGGAATTTGGTTTCCCAGAAACGCAGGACGTGCTGGGCGACGTCGAGCTCCTCGGCCACCTCGCTGATGGTCCGGAAAGCCTCCCTGGACTTTCCGCCGCGGCGGGGGGCTCCCGCCGCGGCGAGGGCGTTCGAGGACATGGCCATGGGCTAGAAACCGCGTCCGCTGGCGGAGTTGCCGTTGATGCGGTCCTTGAGCACATGGGAAGCCCGGAACACGAGCACGCGGCGGGGCGAAATCGTGACTTCCTCTCCGGTCTTCAGGTTGCGCCCGACCCGCGGCGCCTTCTCCCTGACGGAAAAGCTGCCGAAGGAGGAAATCTTGACGGCCTCGCCGGTCGCCAGAGTCTCGGATATCTCTTCCAGCACCGATTCGACGAGCGAGGCAGACTCGCTGCGCGAAAGTCCGACCTCGTGATAGACGGCCTCCGTGAGGTCCGCTCTCGTCATGGTCCTGTCCGCCATCGACGACGCCCCCATCGCCTTGATGCGGAAAGCTAACCGTGACGGGAAAATCAGTCAATATCAATCGGTTGCGTCCAAAATCTCAGGAAACGCTAAATCCGGTTGAGCTTGTTTGTTGAGGTCGGGATTCAACTACCAGCGCACCATGGCCGAGCCCCAGGTGAAGCCGCCGCCCATGGCCTCCAGAAGGACCAGTTGGTTCCGCCGGATCTTCCCGTCATGGACGGCCTCCGACAACGCCAGCGGTATCGAGGCCGCGGACGTGTTGGCGTGGCGGTCGATCGTCATCACGACCTTCTCGGGCGGCAGCTCCAGCTTGCGCGCGATCGCGTCGATGATCCGGCGGTTGGCCTGATGCGGGACCAGCCAGTCCACGTTCCGGCCTTCCAGACCGTTGGCCCCCAGGGCCTCGTCGACGGCTTCGGCGAGGTTGACGACGGCGTGTCTGAAGACGTCGCGGCCCTCCATGCGGAGATGGCCGGCCAGTTGCGTCGTGGACGGTCCTCCATCGACATAGAGCATGTCCCTTTGCCGTCCGTCGGCGTGAAGATGGGTCGAGAGGATGCCCCGGTCGCCTGAATCGCCCTCGCCTTCCCCCGGCGTGAGAACAACGGCCCCCCCTCCATCGCCGAACAGCACGCAGGTCCCCCGGTCGTTCCAGTCGAGAATGCGCGAGAAGGTTTCGGCGCCGACGACCAGGGCGCCCCGCGATTGTCCGACGCGCACGAAATTGTCGGCGACGGCGAGCGCATAGATAAAGCCGGTGCACACCGCATGGACATCGAAGGCGCAGCCGTGCGCGATGCCGAGGTTGGCCTGAACCTGAGTGGCGCTTGCCGGGAAGGTCAGGTCGGGCGTGGCCGTGGCCAGGACGATCAGGTCGATGTCGTCCGGCGACATTCCCGCGTTCGTCAGGGCGTCGCGGGACGCCGCGGTGGCAAGATCGGATGTCTTTTCGCCTTCGGCCGCGATGTGGCGCTGGCCGATCCCCGTTCGGGTTCGAATCCACTCGTCCGAGGTGTCGAGACGTCCGGCAAGCTCGTGGTTGGTCACGCGACGTTCGGGCAAATAGGCGCCGCAGCCGACGATCCTCGAGCGCGTCACACTCACCGGGCGACCGCTCCGGCCGGAATGCCGGAGACTCGCTCCAGAAACTCGACATCGCGGATGACCCTCTCGTTGAAGCCCTGGGTCAGCATGTCGACGGCGAAACCGATCGCGTTGGCGTAACCCATGGCGTCGGTGCCGCCGTGACTCTTCACGGCGACGCCGTTGACGCCGAGGAACATGCCGCCGTTGTACCGGCGCGGATCGACACGGTTCCTCAGCGCGATCAGCGCCGGCTTGGCGAGCCAGTAGCCGAGCTTGGAGAATACCGAACGGCGGAAAGTCGCGCGCAGGAAGCCGGTGTACATACTGGCCGTGCCTTCGGCCGTCTTCAGCGCGATGTTGCCGCTGAAGCCGTCGGCCACGACAACGTCCACCGTGCCCTCCGTGATGTCGTTGCCCTCGATGAAACCGTAAAACTCGAGTGGGAGGTCGGTGTCGCGCAGCACGTCGGCGGCGCGCCGGATTTCGTCATGGCCCTTGCTCTCCTCGCTGCCCACGTTGAGCAGCCCGACCGTGGGCCGGCGGATGCCCTGGACGCTGCGGGCGAACGCCGCCCCCATGACGGCGAACTGGACCAGGTTCTCGGCGCCGCAATCGATGTTGGCGCCCAGATCGAGCATCACCGACTCCCCGCGCTGCGTGGGAAAGGTCGAGGCGATCGCCGGCCGGTGTATGCCCGGAAGCGTCCTGAGCGCGAGCTTGGCCATCGCCATCAGCGCGCCCGTGTTCCCCGCCGAGACGACGCCCGAGGCGTTGCCAGCCTTCACGTCGTCGATCGCCATCCTCATGCTGGACCGGCGGCCCCTGCGCAAGGCCTGGGAGGGTTTCATGTCGGGTTCGATGACCGTATCGCTCGCGACGACCTCGGTCACGGCCGCGAGCCTCGGGAACCGGCGCAGGAGCTTCTTGAGCCTTTCGGGACTGCCGAACAGCCTGAATCGGGTGCCGGGGTGTCGGATCCGCGCAGCGTTCGCGCCCGCGACCACGATGTCGGGCGCACGATCCCCACCCATCGCGTCGAGGGCGATCACGTGGGCGGAGCTCATGGCGTATCTCGTTACGGTATCGGCGGGGACGAAACGTCAGATGCCGCCCCTGGGCTCCGTGACCTCGCGGTCGCGATAGTAGCCGCAGGCCGGACAGACATGATGGGGCAGCTTGATTTCGCCGCAATTGGGACATTCGTTCACCGACGCCGCGACCAGCGCGTGATGGGAACGACGATTGTCCCGCCGCGAGCGGGTCACCTTCTTTTTCGGAACCGCCATCGTCCGCGTCCCTGAATGGAGATTGCACGGCCTGATATCAGGCTTTCCGCGGGCCGACAAGCGGCCTCAGCCATCGGGCTTGAGGCCTTTCAACATCTTGAACGGGTTTCTCGGCGCGCCGCCGGGATCGGATATGTAGCGCGGGTCGACCTCGGCGCCGGCCTTGCGTGGATAGGGGTCCAGAAGGAGGCCGAAGCGCTCCGCGACCATCTCTCCCAAGTCGATCGCGCCATCGACCAGCGGCTCGGGCGGTTCGTCCGATCCGGCGCGCGGGTCGACGATGTCGTCGAACTCTCCGGTCGCCCTGACGTCCGGGTCGAACACGACCTCAAGGTCCTCGTCGAATGAAACCTCGATGGGTTCGAGCGACACCACGCAAGTCTGCGTCGCATGCGCGGTCATGCGCGCGCGGACAATCGTCTGACGACCGCGCCCGACCAGCACGGCCTCCGCCTTCAGATGGTCGAGGGATGCGATCCGAAAGCGTCCGGCGAGCGCGGCGCGCTCGGCCTCCTCCGCCAGCAGCGTGTGGGCCTCGCTGTCGCCGTCCTCGAGGTCCGACACATCGACAGGCCTGGAAAACTCGGGTTCGGTCATGAGGGGCTCCAGTCCGTTCTCGGCCACGCGTGTGACGACTCAATCCCGGCCGCGGCCACCGTCCGCCGTGAACTCGATCTCGCCGGACGTCAGTTTCTCGGCATCCTGTCGGTCGAGACAGCGCGCCTGCGCCCGAACGTAATCCGCAAGGGCGGCGACCTCGTATGTCTCGGGATCGACGGTCCCGAAGGCGTTCCGCTCAAGGAAGGCGGCAAGGACCTCGGCGTCGTCCTCCCCGAGCGCCTCGTCGAGACGGGCGGCGCGACCGTAGAACGCCCGCGCCATCCTCTTGATGCGCCGGCCGACGCCGAGGTCTCCGACACCGAGCTCCCGCAGCGCGCGGTCGAAATCGGCGAACATCAGATCGAACAGGCCCTGGGCCGCCGCCTCGCCGCGGACGCCGAAGGCGCGCAGTCGGCGCATGACCAGGAGGGCGTGAAGAACGACCATCTCGAAACGGCCGTCGATGCTGTCGGGCACGCCCAGCCGCGTATAGAGCGCGGGACGGCGGGACTGCGCCACGACGGCGTCGTACATCCTGTGGGTCCGCTCGTCGAAGCGCGACCGGGACAGCAGCTTGCTTAGCATGACCGGGGGCGCCTGGAATTCGGATCGTCCATGCCGCGGGTTTGACACAACGGTCCCGGTACCGGCATCGTCCGCTCCTTGATAGAGTGCCGGAAACCGCCGGGTCAACGATCTCCGACATGATCCTCCGACGCCACCTCGAAGATGCGCCGCCAACGGGCCGAAGAGTCCTGCTTGCGGTCGGAGCGGCCCTCGCGCTGGCGGCCTGCGAACCGCGTGTCTCCAATCACGGTTACGTCCCGGACCCGGAGCGACTGGCCCGGATCGAGCTTGACGTGCATGGCCGGATCGAGGTCGCGGAGGTCCTCGGCACGCCGTCGTCGACGGCGCTGTTCGGCCAGGACACCTGGCTCTACATCACCGAGCGTCGCGAGGAACATGCCTTCTTCTCCCCCGAGATCGTCGACCGGAGCGTCGTCGCCATCGCCTTCGACGACAGGGGCGTCGTGCGGGAGATTGCGAGTTTCTCGATCGAGGATGGGATCGTCGTCGATCCGGTCTCGCGCATCACGCCGACCCACGGCAAGCAACTCGGTCTCTTGGAGCAGCTTTTCGGCAACATCGGCCGCTTCAACACCGAAGGCCAGTAAGGTGTCGGGGCGACCGCCCGGCGCGCCCTCATGTCATGGATCGGAAAAAGAACATAACCCATTGTTTTGAAAAAGAAAACGTCCAGATTTATAGAGCCGGACGTTTTCCTTCGCCGATGGGACGCCGAGTCAGGTCCAGCCCCCCAGCGTGGCCAGCAGCAACAAGGCCACGATGTTGATGATCTTGATCATCGGATTGACGGCGGGACCGGCCGTGTCCTTGTAGGGGTCGCCAACGGTGTCGCCCGTCACGGCGGCGCGATGGGCTTCCGATCCCTTGCCCCCGTGATTGCCGTCCTCGATGTACTTCTTGGCGTTGTCCCAGGCTCCGCCGCCCGACGTCATCGAAAGCGCCACGAAAAGGCCGGTGACGATCGCGCCCAACAGCATGGCGCCCAGGGCCGTGAAGGCCGCGACCTCGCCCGCGATGACCCGGATGATCAGGTAGAGCGCGATCGGAGCCAGAACGGGCAGGAGCGACGGGACGATCATTTCCTTGATCGCCGCCTTGGTCAGAAGGTCGACGGCGCGGCTGTAGTCCGGCTTGCCCGTGCCCTCCATGATGCCCGCGATCTCCCGAAACTGCCGGCGGACCTCCTCGACGACCGAACCCGCGGCGCGGCCGACCGCCTGCATGGCGAGCGAACCGAAGAGATAGGGCAGAAGGCCGCCGATGAAGAGGCCCACCACCACGTAGGGATCGCTCAGATGGAAGGTCACCGAGAGGTCCGGGAAGTAGTGGGCCAGATCCTCGACATAGGCCGCGAACAGCACCAGCGCCGCGAGACCGGCCGAACCGATGGCGTATCCCTTGGTCACGGCCTTGGTCGTGTTGCCGACGGCGTCGAGCGCGTCGGTGGTCTTGCGTACGTCCTCGGGCAGGTCCGCCATCTCCGCGATGCCGCCGGCGTTGTCCGTGACCGGACCGTAGGCGTCCAGCGTCACCACGACGCCGGCGAGCGCGAGCATGGTCGTGGCCGTGATGGCGATGCCGAACAGGCCCGCCAGCAGATAGCCGACGACGATGCCCGCCGCGATCACGATCACCGGAAGCGCGGTCGCCTCCATCGAGAGCGCGAGACCCTGGATGATGTTGGTGCCGTGGCCGGTGGTCGAGGCCTTGGCGATGACGCGCACGGGACGGTATTCGGTCGAGGTGTAGTACTCGGTGATGACGATCAGGGCGCCGGTGATGACGAGCCCCAGGATGCCGCACCAGAACATGTCCCAGCCGTTGAAGACCGTGTCGCCGACGGTGTGGCTGGCGTTCAGGCCGACGATCCACTCCGTGACCGGAATGAAGAGGATCGCGGAGATCGCGGCGGTCGCGATGAAGCCCTTGTAGAGCGCCCACATGATGTTCCGGCTCGAGCCCAGCTTCATGAAGAAGTTGCCGATCACGGTGCCCAGGATGCAGACGCCGCCCAGGACCAGCGGGAAGGCCATCATCTGGCTCTGCGTCTCGCCGGAAAAGAAGATCGAACCCAGGAGCATGGTGGCCACGAAGGTCACCGCGTAGGTCTCGAAGAGGTCGGCGGCCATGCCGGCGCAGTCGCCGACGTTGTCGCCCACGTTGTCGGCGATCACCGCCGGGTTGCGGGGATCGTCCTCGGGAATGCCGGCCTCGACCTTGCCGACGAGATCGGCGCCCACGTCCGCGCCCTTGGTGAAGATGCCGCCGCCGAGACGCGCGAAGATCGAGATCAGCGAACCGCCGAAGCCGAGCGCCACCAGAGCCTCCACGATCTCACGCCGGTCGACGCCGATCCCCAGCAGGACGATGTAGTAGATGGAGACGCCCAGAAGGCCGAGGCCGACGACGAGGAGCCCGGTCACGGCGCCGGCGTTGACCGCCACGCCGAGCGCCTTCTCGAGGCTGGTGCGGGCCGCCTCGGCGGTGCGCACGTTCGCGCGCACGGAGACCAGCATGCCGATATAACCGGCCGCGCCGGAGAGCACCGCGCCGATGGCGAAGCCGATGGCCTGGCTGAAGCCCAGCAAGACGGCGAGCAGAACGAAGATCGCCGCGCCGGCGACGCCGATCGTCATGTACTGGCGATTCAGGTAGGCCTGCGCGCCTTCCTGCACGGCGCCCGCGATCTGCCGCATGCGCTCGTTGCCCGCGTCGGCGGCCAGGACCGACCTGGTGGCGTAGACGCCATAGGCGACGGCCACCGCGCCGCACGCAATGGCGAAGTACAGTGCATCCATTGTTCCAGATACTCCCCGGGGATTGTTTGGCCGACGGGCGCCGCGGGCGGCTGAGCGCGCGTTCCCCAGAACCCGGTCGTCAAAAGGCGCGCGACCATGCCAAAAGGAAGCCGCCGTTTCAATTGCCGCATTGCACAAGAACGCGAACGCCGACGCATTCAGGGCCAGTGACGCCAACCGCCCGCCGCCACGTTCAGAACCGCGCCCTCGCGGTCGACGATCCCGACGCCCTCCCCCTCGTGGCAACGCCCGATGACGGCGACAGGCGTTCCGGACCGTTTCGCGGCGGCGAGAATCCGGTCGTGCCGGGACGGCGCGAACGAGAACAGGAGCTCATAGTCGTCGCCGCCGTTCAGGATGGTCGCCAAGCAGCCCGGGTCCCCCTCGATCGCCTGTCTCGCGGCGGCGGAAAGAGGAATCGCGTCCAGCCGGAGTTCGACGCCGACGCCCGACCGACGCCCGAGGTGGCCGGCGTCCGCCATGAGCCCGTCCGACACGTCGAGCGCCGCATGGGCGACACCCAGGATTTCCCGTCCCAGGGCGACACGCGGTCGGGGAAGCCGATAGCGGCTTCGCAAGTGCGCGAGGCCGCGTTCCGTCACTCCGGGAAGCCGGTCCCGGCACGCCAGAAGGCCCAGCGCCGCGTCCCCGATCGTGCCCGACACGGCCACCAGATCGCCGGGTCGCCCGCGCGACCGGGCCAACGAGAGCCCCTCGGGGACCTCGCCGAAAGCCGTAAGGGAAAGCGTCAGCACGCCATGGCGGGATGCGATCGTGTCGCCGCCGAGGATCGAGACGCCGAAATGCTCCTGGTCGGACCGGAGGCCGTCGAAGAACGACCGGTACCACGCCTCGTCGCGCTTGCCGTCGCTCGAAAGCCCGAGAAGGTAGCCTAGGGGCTTCGCGCCCATGGCGGCGAGATCCGAGAGGTTCGCGCGGATCAGTTTGCGCGCGACCAGATCCGGCGGATCGCCCGGGAGAAAGTGGACGTTCTCGGCGAGCATATCCTTGGTGACGGCGAGCGCCGTGTCTGGCGACACGACAATCGAGGCGCCGTCATCGGTCAATCCATCGGCGCCCGGCGCCGCGGCGAGAGGCGAGATCAGCCGGTCGATCAGGTCGAATTCATCCACCGGCGGCGGTCTCCGATGCGAATTCGCGGGGACGAAGCAGACGCGCCAGACGATCCAG
Source organism: uncultured Alphaproteobacteria bacterium (assembly GCA_958295695.1). Taxonomy (GTDB): domain Bacteria; phylum Pseudomonadota; class Alphaproteobacteria; order SP197; family SP197; genus SP197. The sequence continues at coordinate 1,994,052 of OY282363.1, forward strand.
AACGGCGTTCACCATGCCCGGTTCGCCGCGGTCGTAGAAGGCGTGCGCGATATCGACGTAGCTGCTGATCGCCACCTTGGCGGGAACGCCAGGATTGTCGAGCAACTCATGGACGCCGGCGCGGAGGATCGCTCTCATCAACGATTCGAGGCGGGTCACCGACCAGCCGTCGCTCAGCGCGTCGTCGATCATGCCGTCGAGGCGTCCGTCCCGGTCGCCCGCGACGTTCCGGACGATTCCGGAGAGGATATCCGGGTCGATCTCGGCCGTCGCCCCCCGGTCGTCCAGCACGGCCCCGCGAGCCAGGGCCGACGACAAGGCGGACTCGGCCGACGAGCTGTCGCGGTCGATCTGGTAGAGCGCCTGGACCGCCGCGAGCCGCGAGGCCGAGGCGATGCGCGATGCGGCCCGGCCGGCCGGGCCGCTCATCCCGTGACGCGGAGGGTCGCGGCCAGTTCGACCATCCTCATGCAGGCGATGGCCGCCTCGCGCCCCTTGTCCTTCCGCTTCGGATCGGCGCGCGCCCTGGCCTGCTCCATGGTCTCGCACGTGAGAACGCCGAACCCGACGGGCGCCATGTGCTTCATGGCGAGATCGTTCACGCCGCGGACGACTTCGGCGCAGATGTGATCGTAGTGCGTCGTCTCGCCCCGAATGACGCATCCCAGCGCCAGATAGCCGTCGTATTTGCCGGTCGCGATCGCCATGCGCATGCCGCCGGGAATCTCGTAGGCGCCGGCCAGTTCGACGCGCTCGTAGGTCGCGCCCCAAGCGTCCAGCTCCGCGGCCGCGCCGCGCGCCAGATCGTCGGCGATGTCTTCGTAGTAGCGCGCCTCGAGGATCAGAATGTGCGGCTTGGTCGCCATCTCGGCCTCCTTCCCCGGCCGGCGCCCGTTGGAGGGCTGGGGAGCGTCGCCTTCGGGATCCTTCCCATCACACAAATGCGGGCCGCCCGCCACCCCGCGTCGTCGTCCGCGACCTCGGCAAGGCCGGGGACCCCGCGTGGGACGCCGCCATGCGGGCGGTGTCCATCAGCCTCTTCCGGCGTGCCGGGATCGCATGATGCGTCCCATGTGGCGCGCGAGCATGTCGATTTCCAGATTGACCCGATCGCCGTCCGACAGGGTTCCGAAGGTCGTCACGGCCCGTGTGTGCGGGATGATGTTGACCGCGAACGAGCACCCCGCTTCATCGTCGTCGACCGCGTTGACGGTGAGCGACACGCCATCGACGGCGATGGAGCCCTTCTCCGCGATGAACGGCGCCACGGCGGCCGGCGCATGAAAAGCGAAGCGCATGGAGTCGCCATCCGGCTCGCACGAGACGACATGTCCGACGGCGTCGACATGGCCGGAGACGATATGGCCGCCCAGCTCGTCGCCCAGCCGGAGGGAACGCTCGAGGTTCACCGGCGCGCCCGCGTTCCAGCTTCCCAGGGTCGACCGCGAGAGAGTTTCGGCCGACACGTCGACGGCGAACGCGCCGTTCACCTTCTCCACCACGGTCAGGCAAACACCCGAACAGGAGATCGACGCGCCGACCGCGATCTCGCCGAGATCGTGGGAGGTCTCGATGATGAAACGTCGGTCACGCCGGTCTTCGGCGCGGCGGACACGGCCGAGATCCGTCACGATGCCGGTGAACATGTCTTCCGGGCTCCGCTATCCGCGCCCGGCGGCTTGCAGGAGCGCAAGCCGATCCGGGCCGACGCCCGCGCCGCCGACAACGCTCCACCGGCTCGCATCGTCGACGGAAGCGAGCGTCAGGTCTCCGACCGCCGCGAGGCCATCGCCGCCGAGCAGTCGCGGCGCCGAGAACCAGGACACGCGATCGACGAGCCGTTCCTTTAGCAACGAAGTGACAAGCCGCGGCCCGCCCTCGACCAGAATCCGGGTCAGTCCGCGCCCACCGAGCATGTCGAGCATCGATTCCGGATCGACGGCGCCCCGCTCGGTGCTCCTCGCCGCGAGGACCTCGACCCCCAAGCTTTCGAGTCCGCGGATGCGTTCCCGGTCGGCGCCTTCGCCGCAGACGACCCAGGTCGGGACCCCGCGGGAGGTCCGGACCGCGATGGCGTCGCGCGACAATCTCAGGGCGCTGTCGACGACGACCCTGAGCGGCGACCGCTTCTCCATCCCCGGCAGTCTGCAGGTCAGCGAAGGATCGTCGACGGCGAGCGTGTTGCCGCCGACCATGACGGCGTCGTGGCTCGCCCGGAGCGCGTGCCCCATCCGTCTCGCGTCGACGCCGGTAATCCACTTGCTCTGTCCGCCCGCGGTCGCCACGCGGCCGTCCAGGCTCGCGGCCACCTTGATCGTCACCAGGGGGCGTCCTCGCAGCACGCGCGAAAGGAAGCCGGCGTGGACGCGCTCCGCCTCGCTCGCGAGCAATCCCGTGTCCACCTCGACGCCGGCTTCCGCCAGCCGGCGGAAACCCGAACCGGAGGCGCGGGGGTCGGGATCGGGCATGGGCGCCACCACCCGGGCGACGCCCGCCTCGATCAGCGCGTCGCAGCAGGGCGGCGTCTCGCCCCGATGCGCGCACGGCTCGAGCGTGACGTAGGCGGTCGCTCCGCGCGCCGCCGCGCCGGCATGTTCCAGCGCCCCGGTCTCGGCGTGGGGGCGTCCGCCCCAGGCAGTGACGCCGCGCCCCACGGTGCGGCCGTCGCGCACGAGCACGCATCCGACCGAGGGATTGGGCCAGGTCCGTCCGAGATTGCGTTCCGAAAGCGCAAGGGCGGCCGCCATGTGGCGGCGGTCGGCCTCAATCGTCCTGGTATGGCCGTCCGCCAACGGAAGCCCCCCTGTCGAGCTGTTCGACGAACTGCTCGAAGTCCTTCGCCTCGCGGAAGTTCCGATAGACCGAGGCGAAACGCACGTAGGCTACGGGATCGAGGTTGGCGAGGCCGTCCATCACCATCTCGCCGATCACGCTGGAAGGGATTTCGGCCTCGCCCATGCTTTCCAGGCGCCGCTGGATTCCCGACACCAGCCGCTCGACCCTCTCGGGATCGACCGGGCGCTTGCGGATGGCGATCTCCACCGATCGGGCGAGCTTGTCGCGATCGAAGGGCGCACGACCGCCCGACTTCTTGAGGATCGTCAACTCGCGCAACTGGATGCGCTCGAAGGTCGTGAACCTGCCGCTGCAGTTCAGGCACTGCCGCCGTCTGCGGATGGCGGCGCCGTCCTCGGTCGGGCGCGAGTCCTTGACCTGTGTCTCTTCGTGACCGCAGAAGGGGCAGCGCATCTCCGACCTCGTCTAGCCCAGGTTCAAATCCTCATAGACCGGGAACCTGCGGCACAGGTCCAGGACCCTGTCGGCCACCGCCCGCTCGGTCCCGCCGTTGTCGTCCGGATCGGCGGCCAGACCGTCGAGCACCTCGACGATCCCGCCCCCGATCTGGCGGAATTCCGCCACGCCGAATCCGCGCGTGGTCCCGGCCGGCGTTCCCAGACGGAGGCCCGAGGTCACCATAGGCTTTTCGGGATCGAAGGGAATGGCGTTCTTGTTGCAGGTGATGCGCGCGCGATCGAGGCTCTTCTCGGCGACATTGCCGGTGAGTCCCTTCGGGCGGAGATCGACCAGCATGACATGGGTGTCCGTGCCGCCCGAGGTGATCGCCAGACCGCCGGCGGCGAGCGACGCCGCGAGCGCCTTGGCGTTGTCGACCACCGCCTGCGAATAGGTCTTGAACTCCGGCTGGAGAGCCTCGCCCAGCATCACGGCCTTCGCGGCGATGACGTGCATCAGAGGTCCCCCCTGCAGGCCGGGGAAAACGGCGGAGTTCAATCTCTTGCCGAGGTCCTCGTCGTTGCAGAGGATCATGCCGCCCCGGGGGCCGCGCAGGGTCTTGTGCGTCGTGGTCGTGCAGACATGGGCGTGCGGCAGCGGGCTCGGATGCACCCCGGCCGCGACAAGACCCGCGAAATGCGCCATGTCGACCATCAGGTAGGCGCCGACCCCATCGGCGATCGCGCGCATGCGCGCGAAGTCGATGACGCGCGGATAGGCCGAACCGCCCGCCACGATCAGCTTCGGCATGTGCTCGCCGGCGAGCCGCTCCAGCGCGTCGTAGTCGATCCGGTGGGTGTCCTCGCGGACGCCGTAACCGACCGCGTTGAACCACTTGCCCGAGATGTTGGGCCCCGCGCCGTGGGTCAGGTGGCCGCCGTGGGCGAGCGACATGCCGAGGATCGTGTCCCCCGGCCGGAGCAGGGCGAGAAAGACCGCGCCGTTGGCCTGTGCGCCTGAGTGTGGCTGGACATTGGCGAAAGCGCAGTCGAAGAGCGTTTTCGCGCGGTCGATCGCGATCCGCTCGACCACGTCGACATGTTCGCAGCCGCCGTAGTAGCGACGGCCCGGATAGCCTTCCGCGTACTTGTTCGTCAGGACCGTTCCCTGGGCCTCCAAAACAGCCGTCGAGACGATGTTCTCGGATGCGATCAGCTCGATCTGGTCCTGCTGGCGGCGCAACTCTCCCTTGATGGCGTCCAGCACGTCGGGGTCGCTGTCGGCCAGATGGCGGGTGAGCGCATCGCCGGTGGTGTGATGCTCTGCCGCGAGGGACATGGCGAGGTTCTCCAAGGAGATCGAGGGGCCGGTCGCGCCTTCTAGCAAAGGACGGGACGGCGCGACAGCTTGCCGACCCGGCGGCGATGGCGTCCGCCTTCAAACGGCGTCTCGATAAACGCCTTGAGACAATCCTTCGCCGTCTCCGCGCCGATCAACCGTTCGCCCAAGGCCAGGACATTCGCATCGTTGTGCTGGCGCGCCAGACGCGCCGAGGTCACGTCGTGGCAGGCCGCGGCCCGGACATGCGGGTGTCGGTTGGCGGCCATGGCGATCCCGGTCCCCGTACCGCAGACCAGGACGCCGATATCCACTTCGCCGTCGGCCAGGCCCTTCGCGAGCGTATCGGCGAGATCGGGGTAGTCGACGGGATCCGGGCCGTCCGTTCCGAGGTCGATGGCCGTGCGACCCCAGGATTCGAGAGCGACCAGCAGGCCCTTCTTCAAAACGAAACCGGCGTGATCGGACGCCAATGCAACCTTCGGGGCGGCCACGCGATCTCCCAAAATGCCGTGTCGAAGCCCTTCGCTCCTACCACATCGGGGCAATACGGGCCAACCCGGAATACGGCCCTCCCTCTTCGCGGTATCGGCCGGGCGTCCGGCTTCCAGGTCCGTTTCTCGTTGAACGGCCCCGTCCGCATTGCTAAGTAGCGCTCGATCTTCTCCAACGGTGACGGGCATGAACGGCGACGATGCAATCGATGTGCTGACACGCGCGGAACTTCTGGAGATGACCACGGAGATCGTCTCGGCCTACGTCGGCAACAATGCGACCGACGCATCGGCGCTTGCCGGATTGATCCAACAGGTTCACGCGACCCTCGCGCGAATTTCCGGGAATGGCTCGGCGGCGCCCGGCCCCGAAGCGCCCGCGCCCGCGGTGCCGATCGAGGAGTCGGTGCATCCCGACTACATCGTCTGTCTCGAGGACGGCAGGAAACTCAAGGTGCTGAAGCGCTATCTCCGCGCCCGCCACGGCATGTCGCCGGCCGAATACAGGGCGAAGTGGGGGCTTCCGGCAAGCTATCCCATGGTCGCTCCCAACTACTCGAAGGCCCGGTCCGATTTCGCCAGAAACATCGGACTGGGGCGCAAGACGAAGTCCTAGACGGCGATCCCGCCTTGAAGACGCTCGCTTTCCTCTTGTCCATGGCCCTTCCGGTCGCCGCGTTCGCGGCCGACGATCCCGCGACGCTGTCGGGCGCCGAGATCGAGCGCGTCTTCTCCGATGCGATCGTCGAGGCGATGGTGCTCGGCGGCGATGTCTACATCGAGCATTTCGCCGCGGACGGCCGCATGACGCTCAGCGGACCGGACGGCAACCATGCCGGGACATGGCGCGTCGAGGACGACCGGATCTGCGTCGACTTCGGCGACCCTTCCGCCGCCGGTTGCTGGCGGGTCGCGCGGCGCGGCGACATCGTCTCCTGGCTTCGCGACGACGGCGCCATCGACTGCGAGGGCGTCCTGATCGGCCGCGGAGAGGCGGCGAATTGACCGCGCGCCCGTCTTCGACGGACGCGCCATGGCTTCCTTGTCGCTCGCGGCGGCCACTTTCCTTCGGCAAACTCGGGACAGGCCCCTTCGAGACGCGCCCCCGCGGGGGCGCGTCTCTGGGTGAGGGATATGGTGAGTGTGCGAACCCTCTCACCCTCATCCCGAGTAGGCTCAGAAGGGACCGTATCGAGGGACCGTCAAAGACGGGCGCGCTCTAATGTCCGGCCCGGCGGTGGACCGCGTCGGGGATCAGGCCCCGCGGCGAGAAGCGCAGGACGAGCAGCAGGATCAGGCCCATGACACAGACGCGCATGTAGGGCGCGCCGGCGAGCAGATGCTCGCGCAGGGAACTCCCCTCGCCCAGCATCGCGGTGGCGACATCCATCGCCCATGCGCCCACCGGTTCGGCCTCGATCCACACGAACCAGACGAAGAATCCGCCCAGCACGGCGCCCCAGTTGTTGCCCGAGCCGCCGACGATCACCATCACCCAGACCAGGAACGTGAAGCGCAGGGGCTGGTAGCTTCCAGGCGTGAACTGGCCATCGAGAGTCGTCAGCATGGCGCCGGCCATGCCGATGACCGCCGCGCCGATCACAAAAATTTCCAGATGGCGCCGGGTGACGTCCTTGCCCATGGCCTCGGCGGCGACTTCGTTGTCGCGAACCGCCCGCATCATGCGCCCCCACGGCGAGTGGAGCGCCTTCTGGGCCAGCACCAGGATCAGGACCAGAACGGCCAGAAAGAGGCCTGTGTAGCAGAGCTTCACGACGATGGTGGAGGCCTCGCCGGCGTCGAGGCCGAAGCCGGCGGCGAAATCCTGGAAGCCGGCCGAATCCCGTAGATCGACCTCATAGGGCGTCGGCCGGTCGAGACCGGTCACGTTTTTCACGCCGCGGGTCAGCCAGTCTTCGTTCTTGAGGATGGCCAGGACGATCTCGGCGATACCGAGCGTGGCGATCGCGAGATAGTCGGCGCGCAGTCCCAGGGCCACCTTCGCGATCAGCCAGGCGGCCCCCGCCGCGACGGCGCCGCCGATGGGCCAGGCCAGGATGACGGGAAGACCGAGCCCGCCGAGAAACCCGGTCTTGGCCGGATCGACGGCCTCGATGGCTTCGACGGCGGGATCGAAAAAAACGCGGACCGCGCCGTAGCCGACAAGGAGGAGAAAGGCTGTGACGGCCATGCGGAGGCCGCCGGGCGGGATTCCGCGGCGCGCCGCGACGATGGCGGCGACCGAGGCGAGCAGCGCCAGGGCGGCGGCCAGAAGATCGCTCCAGGCCACGCGCCACGCCTCGGCCACCGGCGGCGCCGAGACCAATACGGCCGCGACGCCGCCCAAGGCCGCGAACCCCATCACGCCGACGTTGAACAGTCCCGCATAGCCCCACTGCATGTTGAGGCCGAGCGCCATGACCGCCGAAATGAGGCAGAGATTGAAGATCGAGAGCGCGAGCGACCAGGACTGCCCGAATCCGACCAGCATCAGCAGCCCGGCCATGACGGCGAAGCAGAGCGGGGCGCGCGGGACTTCCCTCATATCACCTTGCCCCTGAAGATCCCGGTCGGCCGGACGAGTAGAACGACAACCAGGATCACGAAACTGACCGCGAACTTGTACTCGGTCGACAGGAGCTGGACGAGGCCCTCCGGCCGCCACGATTCCGGCGCCACATAGATCAGGAACTTCCGATAGGCGTACGTAACCGTGACCTCCGAAAAGGCGACGATGTAGCCGCCCACGACCGCGCCCACCGGATGGCCGATACCGCCCACGATGGCCGCCGCGAAGATCGGCAGCAGAAGCTGGAAGTAGGTGAAGGGCTTGAAGCTCTTGTCGAGGCCGTAGAGCGTGCCCGCTATCGTCGCGAGCGTTCCGGCGATCGCCCAGGCGAACAGAACCACGCGGTCGGGACTGACGCCGGACAGGAGCGCCAGATCCTCGTTGTCCGAATAGGCCCGCATCGCCTTCCCGGTACGCGATTTCTGAAGGAACCGGAACAGCGCGACCACGACCGCGACCGTGACGGCGATCGTGAGCCCCTGGGAGAGCTTCAGCGCCAGCCCCTCGGAAAGGCCCGTCGCCTCCCTGAACTCCTTGACCTTGATCAGGAACCGCGCGCCATCGCCGAAGGACCGGTCGTCGGGCCCGATGACCATGCGCACGACGCCGTTCATCAGGAACATGACGCCGATCGAGACGATGACGAAGATCATCGCCGGGCTCTTGTTGCGCCGGTAGAAGCGGTAGACGGCGCGGTCGGTGAGCAGGCTGACCGCGACGGCGGCCGCGATGCCGAACGGCAGGGCCAGAAGCGCGGTCGGCAGCGGATCGATCGACAGGCCAGCGCCCTGCATCCACCAAGTCGCCATGACGACGAACATGGTGCCGAAGGCCATGAGGTCGCCATGGGCGAAATTGGCGAACCGCAGGATGCCGTAAATCAGGGTGACGCCGAGCGCGCCGAGCGCGAGTTGCGAGCCGTAGGCCAGGGCCGGCACGACGACGAAGTTCGAGAGCAGCACGACGGCGTTGAGGATGTCTTCCATCGTCAGCCCCCGAGAAACGAACGGCGGACTTCCGCATTGGCCAGCAACGCTTCCCCGGTGTCGCTGTAGCGGTTCTCGCCGGTCACCAGGACGTAGCCGCGATCGGCGATCGAAAGCGCCTGCGCCGCGTTCTGCTCGACCATGAGCACCGCCACGCCCGCGCGGCCGATCTCGACGATGCGGTCGAACAGATCGTCCATCACGATGGGCGAGACGCCCGCGGTCGGTTCGTCGAGCATCAGAGCGCGCGGCCGGGTCATCAGGGCGCGGCCCACGGCCACCTGCTGGCGCTGGCCGCCCGAGAGCTCGCCCGCCGCCTGTCGCCGCTTGTCCTTGAGGATGGGGAAGAGCTCGAAGACCTGCTCCATGGTTCCCGAAAAATCGTCGGTTCTGAGATAGGCCCCCATCTCGAGATTTTCCTCGACGGTCATGCCGGCGAAGACGTTGCCGGTCTGGGGCACGAAGGCCATGCCCTCGCGCACCCGGTCCTGCGGCGAAAGGCCCGTGATGTCCTTGCCGTCGAGGACCACCCTGCCCTCGCGCAGGCCGACCATGCCGAAGATCGCCTTCATGGCGGTCGATTTGCCCGCGCCGTTCGGCCCGACGATCACGGCGATCTCGCCCGCCTCCACCGCGATCGTGCATTTCCGGAGGATGTCGGCGCCGCCGTACCCGCCCGTCATGCCTTCGCCGCGCAGCAGGCTCACGGCCGCGCGTCCGGACGGTTCCCGAGGCCGCGCCCCAGATAGGCCTCGATCACGCGCTCGTCGTTCTTCACTTCGTCGGCCGTGCCCTGCGTGAGAAGCCTGCCTTCCGCCATGACGACGACGGGATCGCAGAGGCGGGAGATGAAGTCCATGTCGTGTTCGATCATGCAGAACGTGTAGCCGCGCTCCCTGTTGAGACGGACGATCGCATCGCCGACCGCGCGCAGCAGCGTGCGGTTCACCCCTGCCCCGACCTCGTCGAGAAAGACGATCTTGGCGTCGACCATCATGGTTCGGCCCAGCTCGAGCAGCTTCTTCTGGCCGCCGGAGAGATTCCCCGCGAGCTCGTCGGCCACCGTGGCTAGGTCGAGGAACTCGATGACCTCGTCGGCGCGCTCGCGGATCGCCTCTTCCTCGCGGCGCACCGCATCGGCCCGGAACCAGACATTCGGCAGGTTCTCGCCCGACTGGCCGCCCGGCACCGTCATCAGGTTCTCGCGCACGGTCAGATGCGTGAACTCGTGGGCGATCTGGAAGGTCCGAAGCAGTCCGCGGTGGAAGAGGTCGTGGGGCTTGAGGCCGGTGACGTCCTCGCCGTCGAGGAACACCTTGCCGGCGGAAGGCGGGAAGAGACCGGCGATGATGTTGAAGAGCGTGGTCTTGCCGGCGCCGTTCGGTCCGATCAGGCCCGTGATCGCCCCCTTGGCGATATCCAGCGTCACGCCGTCGACGGCGCGCAGGCCGCCGAAATGCTTGTGCAGCTCGCAAACCCGGATCATGGGCGTCGGGGAACAGCGGAAAGAGAGGGGCCCGACGCCGCTCCGGCGCCGGGTCCTCGGGAATCCGCGGAGCTAGCGGATCTGGATCGTGACGAACTCGCCGTTCTGGATTTCGAGCTCCTTGTAGGATCCGTAGGTCTCGCCAACCTCGGTCAGCTCGACATTGGTCGCGCCGACATAGTCGACCTCGCCGCCGTCGGCCAGGATCTGGAGACCCTTCGCCAGCTCGCCGGGACCGATGGGTTCGCCCGGACCGTTGGCGACATCCATGATCTTGCCCTGGATGGCGGCGCGATCCGCGGAGCCGGCGGCCTGCATGGCGAGGACGATGAGCGCAGCGGCGTCATAGGACTCGCCGCAGAACGGACAATCGCCGGTCAAGCCGTTCTCCCGCGCCAGCGCCACGAAATCGGCGGCTCCCTGGCTGTCGGAGCCCGGCAGCGTGCCGATCGCGTGGCCGTCGAGATCCGATCCGACGCTGTCGATCAGCGTCTGGCCGATCATGCCGTCGGCGAGGATGAAGTTCTCGAAGGCGCCCGTGTCGACCGAGGTCTGGATGATGCCCTTGCCGCCCTGGTCGACGTAACCGAAGACCGCGAGGTGGCCGGAGCCCGAAGCCGACAGCGCGGCGACCTCGGCCGAGTAGTCGGCCTTGCCGTCCTCATGGGGCGCGACGGCCGAGACGGCGCCGCCCATGCCCGTGAAGGCGCTCTCGAAACTGTCGGCGAGACCCTTGCCGTAATCGTTGTTGGTGTAGGTCACGGCCACATCCATGATGCCACGGTCGACGAGGATCGAGGCGAGCACCTCGCCCTGGCGCGCGTCCGACGGCGCGGTGCGGAAGAAGTAGCCGTTGTCCTCGATGGTGGACAGCGCGGGCGAGGTCGCCGAGGGCGACACCATCACGACGCCGTTCGGCACCGCCGTGTTGTTGGCGATGGCGGTCGTCACGCCGGAGCAGTCCGCGCCCATGATGGCGGCGACGTTGTCGGAGGTGATCAGGCGCTCGGCCGCCGCGGTGGCCGCCGCGGAATCGATGCAGGTCGAATCGCCGCGGACCGACTCCAGCATCGCGCCGCCCAGCAGGATACCGGAGTCCGACGCTTCCTGGAGCGCGTGTTCCGCCGATTCCGCCATGTCGGGGGTCAGCGATTCGATGGGCCCCGTGTAGCCCAGGACGACGCCGATCTTGATGTCCTCGGCGATCCCGGCGGACATGGCTCCGACCATCAGGCCCAAGGCGCCGATCAAGGCCGCGGGCGCGGTCTTCGGATTGCACTTCACGTTGTCCCTCCCCTCGTTGGCCGCGCGTCCGTGCTGCATGCGCGTCGCGCGGATGTTCCCGGTCGTCGTGACGCGGACGATCATGCGGCGTTGTGTCACGCGAAAGCCAGACTCGCAAAGATAATCTAGCCTCTCAAGGCCGCAAGCGCCCCGATATGCTCGGGACCGAGCCCGCAGCAACCCCCGAACACCCGCGCGCCCTTGTCGCGCCACGCCCGGGCTTCGGCCTCGAGGCCGTCCGGCTCGATGACGCCGGCGAACCGCCAGCGCGGCATCTCGAAGAAGCCGGAATCGGGATAGGCCATCGTGAGGCCCGTCCATTCCCGCCTCAGGATGTCGAGGGCGGGTCCGACGGCGCCGATATTGGTGTGCATGACGCCCACGACATCGGCGTGCCCCAGAAGGGCCGCCCGCACCGACTCCGCGAACGGAAAGCTCTCCCAGACGTAGCTGACGACCGTATCGTCCTCGAGCCGGGCGCTCATGCCGCACCAGTACGGCAAGCCGCTCTCCTCCGCGGCCTGGATCGCGGGCGCGATGTGGACCGGGCGCGACATCATTTCGAGCATCACCATGTCCGCGCCGGCCTCGACGCCCGCAGAGACGACTTCGCGGAAGTTGTCGAGCGTCTGCCCCGGCGTCGGCCGGAGCTCGGGATCGTCGCGCGCGGCGCCGGGGACCATCGGCATCTGGTGGGAGAGTGAAACGGCGACGGCGACATCCCTGCCGCCCGCCGCGTTGTCGCGCGCCTTCCGGGCTATCTCCACCGCCCGCCGCGTGAGGGTGGGGGACTTCTCCGGGACCCCGGCCTGTTCCAGCATGTGGCGCGCATTCGAGAAGGTGTTGGCCGTGATCACGTCGGACCCGGCGCGGATGTAGTCTTCGTGAATTTCCAAGAGGAGGTCGGGATCGGTTTCCGTCGCGAGGGCACACCATGCGCCGCCGCTCATCCGAGCGCCGCGGCGCTCGAGTTCCGTTCCCGTCGCGCCGTCGAGCAGAAGAACCTCGCCATCGTCCAACCGCTTGCGCAGAGCCGCCATTACCATCCTTGAAGCTCCTCGGGGCGGCCGGCCCCTCTCCCCCTGAGCCTAGAACATGAACCGCGGCGTACGGAACGGCGCGGTTGACCCGTCCCGCCCAGGCCTTACTGTTGCCGTTCGACTTGGGAGGCATCGGGAGACACGACCATGACCCACAACGTCTTTGCGACACGCCGCGCGGTTCTGAAGGGAACGGTCGCCGCCGGCGGCGCCCTCGCCGCCCCGGCGGTTCTGCGCCGCGCCTGGGCCGCCGAACCGATCAAGGTGTCGTCCTACGGCGGCTACTTCGAGGACATGCTGTCCGAATTCGCTTATCCGGCCTTCACGAAGGCGACCGGCATCGAGGTCGAGACGGTCTCGCAGCCCGGCGGTTTCGAGTGGCTCGTGAACCTCAAGAGCAGCATCGAGGCGGGCACCCCGGCGGTCGACGTCACGATGGCCGCGCAGGGGTCCATGCGCCGCGCGCCGGACATTTTCATTCCCTTGGCGGAAGACGCCGTTCCCAACCTCGCGAACGTGCCGGAGTACCTGATCCTGCGCAACGACGCCGGAACGCCGCTCGGCAGCCCGGTGCTCGCGTGGTACGCGACCTTCGTGACCAACACCGAAGTGTGGCCCGACCCGCCGACCTCCTGGGCCGACGCCTGGGACCCGAAGTTCGCCGGCGAGCTGGGCTGGGGCCGCAACGCGGATTCCAGCTACCTGATCGACATCACCGCCCAGACCTTCTTCGGCGGCAACGAGATCATGGACTCGGACGACGGCCTGATGACCTGCATGGAGAAGATGGCCGAGCTCAAGGAGAACGTCCGCCTCTGGTTCCGCGACGAAGGCCAGTTCCAGGCCATGCTCCAGTCGGGCGAGCTCACGGGCGGCCAGTACTACCACGACGTGACCCAGGTCATGATCGGGGACGGCTTCCCCATGGTCTCGACCTTCCCCAAGGAAGGCGGCGTGATCGACTTCGGGTCGTGGTGCATGGTCCAGGGAACCGGCAAGGTGGACACCTGTCAGGAGTTCATCAACTGGTGCGTTTCGCCCGAGGCCCAGACCACGATCACCGACAACCTCTGGACCGCGCCGGTCCTGCCGCGCGACATGCTGCCGGATCTCTCGGACGAGTCGTTCAATCGCGCGTCGAGCACGATCGAGCCGATCGTTCCGAAGTACGCGGTCTATGTCGAGAAGGGCGACTGGATCAACGAGAAGTGGAACGAGTTCCTCTTCGACGTGTGACCCCGGATGCGTGGGTTTCGGAAGAGGCCGGGGTTCGCTCCGGCCTCTTTCTTTTCTCGACAGTCGGGGCCACCCGCGGGCGCGTCGCCACCGTGTTTTCCCTATTCGGAAACGCGCTTCCAGTCGCAATACACGTCCGCGACGAGCTGTGTGTCCGACAGGTAATCCGTGCTGTAGGAGCACACGCCGTCCATTCCCGCATACTTGCCGTCGCCGCCCAGAATGATCGCGGCGCCATCGCCGCCGCTGCCCTGTTTCACGTCTCCGGCCCACCGGGACGCGCTCAGGAACAGGTTGTCGCCGTCGCCGTCCGTCATGGAGCAGGGCGCCTTGAGATCGAGGCCGTCCTCATCGGAGATTTTGCCGTGGACCAAGCATTCCATGACGCCGCTCGACCGTTCGGCGAAGGGTCCGCCCGTGCTCTCGATCACGGTGTGGGTCCCCACCATCGAGCCGACGACATAAGCCGCCCCGGCGTGGTCGAGCACGGTATGGTCCCTGCCGAAGCTGTGAAGCGCGCGGAACGCGCCGCTTTCTCCTTCGGCGTTCGCGCCAAGGCCGAACCCGAACCCGGCGACAAGCACCGTGAGCGCGGCGGCGTTCCTGAAGTCGACCATGAGCTTCTCTCCTCATGCAAGGACGGCGGCCCGAGGCCGAAAACGCCCACACGGACGAATTCGAGGCGTCTACGGAAGCAGCAGCTTCAACAGGCCGAACATGACGGCGCCCATCGCGACGACGATTCCGAGCGCGACCTTGTAGAGGTCCGTTCTCAACTCCGCCAGATCGACCTTGGTCGCCGTCCTCAAATGCTCCAGGTCGGTCTTGGTCGCCGTCCCCAATTGCTCCAGGTCGGTCTTGGTCGCCGTCCCCAATTGCTCCAAGTCGGCCTTGGTCGCCGTCCTCAATTGCTCCAAGTCGGCCTTGGTCGCCAGATCGTCACACCCGGCGGCGCCGGCGGATGCGACGGCGTGGGCGACGGCTTCCGCCTTGGCCCGCTCGAAGCCCGCGGCTTCGAGGTCGTGCGCGGCGGACAAGGTGTCGAACGCCGTCATCGCGGCGCGCCCTGCCTGGCGCGTCCGGCGATGTTGTCACGCAACCCTTCGAGCCTTGCGACGCGATCCGACAAGCCGCGCATGACACGGTCAAGCCCGCGAATGTCCGGTTGCAGCTTCCACGGGAAGGCCAGAATGACGACGACGCCAGCGAGGACGATCCAGTCCGATGTTTCCATGTCCCGCCGACGCTCCCTGCCCGGCGCCCATGTGTTGCGGCGCGGGCGAGGGGAAGCATGAGCGGGAACACGTGGGAGTCAAGCGCATTGATTTGCCGACATAGTGCCGACACGGCCGATTCGGGCCTAGCCTGATCCTCGCCAAGTCATTGATTTTGTTGGTGAGCCCGCCCGGATTCGAACCGGGGACCTGCTGATTAAAAGTCAGTTGCTCTACCGGCTGAGCTACGGGCTCTCACCGACCGGCTGCCGCGCGGACCATATGGACCGGCCCGCCGGCGGTCAACCTCGCGGCGGCGAATTGGCTCCCCTATGCTTGGCGCGAAAGGACATCCCGATTTGGCCTGCGCCCCCGCGCCCGAACCGCTGAACTCCGGTTCGGAGACGCGCGCCTCCAACATCGAGGCCGCCGTCGTCCTGATCGCCGCCGGCGCCTTCTTCGCGACCACGGCCGCGCTCGTCAAGGCGACGGCCTTGCACGACGTCGACGTTTTCCAGCTCCTGTTTCTCAGGGCTCTGATCGGCCTGCTCGTTCTCGCCCCTCTTCTCCGGCGCGCGCGGGTCGTCCCCTGGAGGAGCGACCACCTGAAACTTCACCTGACCCGGGCCGTGACGGGCGGCGCGGCGGTGACCATCGGCTTCTACGCGTTCACCGTGATCCCGCTGGCGACCGCCACCGCCATCCATTTCACCATGCCGCTGTTCGTCACGATCCTCGCGGCGGCGATCCTGAAGGAAGGAGTCGGGTGGCGGCGCTGGTCGGCGACCACGGTCGGGTTCGTCGGCGTCGTGGCGATGGTCCGGCCCGGCACGGCGGCGTTCGATCCGGTCGTGCTGATCGTCCTCGTCCAGGCGGCGTGCATCGCTTTTTCGGTCACCGTCGTCAAACGCTTTCCGGTGCGCGAGAGCCAGCTTTCCATGATGTTCTTCACGTTCGTGTCGTCGGGCCTGATCTCGGCCGTTCCGGCGATCGGATCCTGGACATGGCCGGACTTGACGCAGGCCGGCCTCATCCTGGCGACCTCGCTTGTCGGACTTGTGGCGCAGGCGCTCGTCCTCCGCGCCTATCGCCGTGGCGAGGCGAGTTTCCTCGCGCCGATCACCTATGTCCGGCTGATCTTCGCGGGCGCCCTCGGCATGGCGTTCTTCGACGAGTATCCTGCCGCGACGACTTGGCTCGGCGCTCTCGTCATCGGCGCGGCGGGTGTCTACACCGTCAGACGGGCCGAGGTTCGTCGACGCTCCTGACGGGGCGGAGACCGCTCACCCGGAGCCGGCGACGCCATGACGGAACTTCCCTCACCGACCCGCGACCCCGCCGTCCTCAAGGCCGACCTCGACCGCGACGGCTACTGCATCGCCGAAGGCGCGCTCGACGCTGGACTGCGGGCGCGCGCACGCGAGATCGTGGACGGACGATCCCGGGCGTCCCGCCCCGCGGCTCGACCGGACGCGGACGTCGACGCGTGGGCGATCCGCGAGGGCGACCGGTGGGTTCTGCTGATCGCGGGCGAGTGCGGCCTCGACGCCCTCGTCACCCATCCGCTGGCGCTCGATCTGGCCCGTCATCTCCTGGGCCGGCGCGTTCTTCTCTCCGGCTTCACCGCGCACGCCGTCCATCCCGGCAACACGGCGATGGATCTCCATACCGACCAGTGGTGGCTGCCCAAGCCGACGACGCCCGGCGACGATCCGTTCCGCCCCGGCGACATCACTCGGTCCGTGCGGTGCTTCGGGCGACCGGAACCGTCCCGGCGTCCGATCAATCCGGCCGTCGTCATCAACGTGATGTGGGCCCTGACGGACTTTACCGCCGGGAACGGCTGCACGCGCGTGGTGCCCGGAAGCCATCTGTCCGGCGCCGAGCCGGACCCGGCCGTGGCGTGGGACGCGGTCGACGCCGAGGTCCCGGCGGGCGGCGCCGTCATCTGGGACGCGCGCGCATGGCACGCCTCGGGGCGCAACACGAGCGACGCCGCGCGGGTCGGGATCAGCGCGACCTATTGCGGCGTCCAGTTCCGGCAACTCCAGAACCACGCGCTCGCGCTCAGGCCGGACGCCTTCGCCGGCCTGAGCGACGAGATGCGCGAGCTTCTCGGTTTCCGCCTATTCTCCAGCTACGGCGCGACCGACGACGACGAAGCCATGTTCGCGCGCCCCGGCTACCTGCGCGCCTGAACATTCCGGCGGCCTCGTCACGCCATCCGTCGCCGCCGACGGTCAGGGCAAGGGCGCATCCGCCGAGCGGTAGCCCTCAAGAAAGGCCGCGCTCCAGGTCCCGAAACGCGATCCGGCGATGGCCGCGCGGATGCCGGCCATCAGATCCTGATAGAAGGTCACGTTGTGAAGCGTGAGGAGCATGGGCCCCAGCATCTCGTTGCAGCGGAAGAGATGGTGCAGATAGGCCCTGCCGTGGTTCCCGCAGGCGACACAGGCGCAGGTCTCGTCGAGCGGGCGCGCATCGTCCCGGTGCCGGGCGTTGCGGATGTTGACGGCGCCCCGGCGGGTAAATGCCTGGCCCGTTCGGCCCGAGCGCGTGGGCAGGACGCAATCGAACATGTCGACGCCGCGCGCGACGGCGCCGATGATGTCGTCGGGCCGCCCGACGCCCATGAGGTATCGGGGCCTGTCCTCCGGCAGATGGGGAACCGTGGTCTCGAGCACGCGGAACATCTCGTCCTGGCCCTCGCCCACGGCGAGCCCCCCGACGGCGTAGCCGTCGAAGCCGATCCCGACCAGCGTTTCGGCCGAAGCCCGGCGCAGGTCGTCGTGGGTCCCACCCTGCACGATGCCGAACAGCGCATGGCCGTCGCGCGGCGCGAAGGAGTCCTTGCAGCGCGCCGCCCAGCGCATCGAGCGCTCCATCGACGCCTTCGCGCGCTCACGGGACGCCGGATGCTCGGTGCATTCGTCGAACGCCATGGCGATCGTGGCGTCCAGATCGTTCTGGATCGTCATGGCGCGTTCGGGCGTGAGCTCATGCCTGCCGCCGTCGATATGGCTCCGGAAGGTCGCGCCCCGCTCGGTGATCTCGCTCAGCTCCTTGAGCGAGAAGACCTGAAACCCGCCGCTGTCGGTCAGGACCGGGCCGGGCCAGTTCATGAAACGGCGCAATCCGCCCAACCGGGCGATTCTCTCCGAACCGGGACGCAGCATCAGGTGATAGGTGTTGCCCAGAACGATGTCGGCGCCCGCCCCGCGCACCTGTTCCGGCAGCAGCCCCTTGACGGTCCCCGCCGTGCCGACCGGCATGAAGGCGGGCGTGCGGACCGGGCCATGGGCCGTCTCGATCCCGCCGAGCCGCGCCTTGCCGTCGACGCCGCGGACCGCGAGGCCGAAGCCCGCCGCGCCGCCGGTCGGATCGGACGGGGTCATGACGTCGCGGGCGCCCCCAGGGACGCGATCAGCGCTCCGGCCGCCTCGAGCGCCATGGCGCGGTATCGAGACGGCGCCCCCAGGGTCGCCATCGACCGGTGGTTGTTGTAGATGGCGACGACGCCGTAGGCGACGTCGCGGACCTCGTTCTCCTCCGCGTCGGGAAACGAAGCGCGAAGCACGTCCCCGACCGCGTCGGCGAAGTCCTCGAGCCAGCCCGTCAGGCGCTTGGCGATCGCCGGGTCGCGGCGGGCGGCGGCGAAGACCGATTCCAGCACGGGTAGGTCGTCCTCCGAATCGTCGCCGTCCCAGAGCAGATAGGCCGGGAGGTTCCCGACGCCCGGGTTGGCGGCGAACCACGCGCGCATCTCGTCGTTGTCCCTCCGCAGCCGGGTTTCCAGGCGATCGAGGAAGGCCTCGACCAGATCGTCGCGGTTGCCGATGTAGTGCCGGATGATGGCGCGCTTGACGCCCGCCTCCCCGGCCACGTCTTCCAGGGACGTGGCGTCGATCCCCCGACGCGCGACGCACCGCGAGAAGGCGTGAAGGATCTGCTCCGAACGTTCCAGGCTGAGATCAGGCCGCGCCATCGCTTCCGCCCCGCATTTTGCGTCTCATGCCGGTTTGTTGATTTTCTTCCTTGACAATTTACCCTCGCCCGCCAAAATTGTCACATAGGATAATCAACAACGCGGGCTTCATGCGATGCCATCCTTCCTCCGCCGCCACGCCGCCATTCTCGTTTGCCTGTCGTTCCTTGTCATCCCGGCCGGCTCCTTCGGCGCGGCCGTGGGCGCATCCGACCGCGAAGACACGGGCGCGGTCATCGACACCGGCTTCGTCGAGGACTGGACCGGCCAGACGGCGCATGTCTACGGCGCGCGCGCGGTCGATCTCGACGGCGGCGTTCATCGCATCGGAACCGACGCGGGCGTCAAGCCGGTGGCGCTCGTCTTCATGAACGCCTCCTGTCCGGTCTCCAACCGCTACGCCCCCGAGCTCGACCGTCTCGCCGCCCTTGCCGACGACCATGGCGTCGCCTTCTACGGCGTCATGTCGGACCCCTACCTGACGGCGAAGGAGGCCCGGGCCTTCGTCGCGGATTACGGCATCGGCTTCCCCGTCCTCTTCGACCCCTCGGGCGACCTCGCCTTGCGTCTCGATCCCGTCATCACCCCGGAGGCCTTCGTCATCGACACCGGCGACAACGTCGTCTACCGCGGGCGCATCGACGACCGCTTCGAAGCCATCGGCGTGCTGCGGAACCGCATCGCGAGCCACGATCTCAGGGATGCGCTCGTCATGGCGGGGGCGGGCCGCGACCTGGATCCTTGGCGCACCGTGCCCGTCGGCTGCGTGTTCGAGGGCTGGGACGAGGACCGCCTGCCGGAGTCCGTGACCTACAACCGCGACATCGCCCCTCTGCTCGCGGCCAACTGCACCGAATGCCACAGGGACGGCAGCGTCGCCCCCTTCCCGCTCGACACCTATGTCGACGCCGGGCGCCGGGCGCACATGCTGGCGTTCGTGACGCGGGAACGGATCATGCCGCCCTGGCGCGCCGCGGAAGGGTTCGGCGCGTTCCGCGACGAACGGCATCTCACGGATCGCCAGATCGCCCTGCTCGCGGCATGGGCCGGCGCCGGCGCGCCGCTGGGAGACGAGGCGGACGCCCTGCCCGAGACGGTCTGGCCGGACCCCGAGTGGCGCATCGGCGAACCGGACCTCGTCGTCGAAATGGAGGAGCCTTTCGCGATTCCCGCCGCCGGTCCCGACATCTACCGCTACTTCGTCATCCCGTTCGAGCTGTCCGGCGAGCGCGCGGTCGCGGCCATCGAGTTCCAGCCCGGCGACGAGAGCGTCGTTCACCACGCCAACCTCTTCGTCGACTACTCGGGCAAGGCGCGGCGCGAGGACGCCAAGGACGACGCACCGGGCTTTTCCGTCTTCGGGACGGGAAACTTCTTCGACTACAGCGGCGCGCAGGAGACCTGGGGCATCGGCGGCTGGACCCCCGGCGTCGATCCCTATGTCCTTCCCGAAAACCACGCCATGTGGATGCCGGCCGGGCCGGGCGACCTCGTGTTCGAGATCCACTACCACCTCAACGGCAAGGCGACGGAGGACCGGAGCCGGATCGGCCTCAAGTTCGCCGACGGACCCGTCGACCGCTGGGTCGACGGGCTGGTGATCGGGACGCAAGAGCTCGCGATCCCTCCGGAATCGGACACGTACTGGCGGCACGTCCGGATGGAGGTCCCGGCGCCGATGACCCTCACCGACATCATGCCGCACATGCACTATCTGGGCGCCGAGGCCAAGGCGATCGCGACCCTGCCGGACGGAACGCAGATACCCCTGATCCACGTCGAGGACTGGGATCTGCGGTGGCAGAACATCTACTTCTTCCGCGAGCCGGTCCGGCTGCCCGCCGGCAGCGCGATCGACGGCTGGATACGCTTCGACAACACCTCCGGCAATCCCTACAACCCGACGCTGCCGCCGAAGACCGTGACGTGGGGCTGGGGTTCCGACGAAGAGATGATGGAATTCTGGATCAGCTTCGTTCTCGACGACGGGCGTCACCGCGACAGCGTGATCGGCGCGTCGTGGGAAAGCTGGTACCGGGATCCGCGCTGGACCGGGCCGGCGCCGGATCTGGCCGACCTCAACCTCCGCTGAGGCGCCGCGCCGTCAAAAGACAGGCGTCGCCATAGCTGTAGAAGCGGTAGCGCTCCAGGACCGCGTCCCGATAGGCGCGTTTCATGGCCGCCGTGCCGGCGAACGCGCAGACCAGCATGAACAGCGTCGACTTCGGCAAATGGAAGTTGGTGACCATCAGGTCGACCGCGTGGAAGCGGTGGCCCGGGGTGACGAAGAGATCGGTGTCCCCCTCGAACGCGCGGAGCCGGCCGGACGCATCGGCCGCGCTCTCAAGGAGACGCACGCTTGTCGTTCCGACGGCGACGACGCGGCCTCCCCCGGCCCGCGCCCGGTTGATGCGCCGGGCGGCGTCGGCCGTCACCCGGCCCCACTCCGCATGCATGACATGGTCGTCCGTATCGTCCACGCGGACCGGCTGGAAGGTTCCCAACCCGACATGGAGCGTGACATGGACCCGTCCGATCCCGGCGCCGTCCAGGCTATCGAGGAGCTCTTCGGTGAAATGCAGGCCCGCCGTCGGCGCGGCCACGGCGCCGGTCTCGGCGGCATAGACGGTCTGGTAGTCCCGGCGGTCGGCGGCGGCGGGCCCTCCGGGACGCTTGATGTAGGGGGGAAGCGGCATGCGCCCGTCGCGTTCCAGCAGATCGAGGAGGCGGGCCCCGCCAGTGTCGATGTCGAGCACGACGCCGTCCCGGCCGCGCGTTTCGACCACCCGGGCCGAAAAATCGTCGGCGAACGCGATCTCGGCGCCTTCCGTGAGCTTCCGGGCCGGCCGCGCCAGAGCTCTCCAGCGGCCCTCCCCGGCGGGCGCGACGAGCGTCACCTCGACCCCGCTCCCGCCCTTCCTGCCGGTCAGGCGGGCCGGAACGACCTTCGTGTCGTTGACCACGAGGAGATCGCCCGGACGCAGCAGGTCGGGGAGGTCGCGGAAGACCCGGTGCTCGGTCCGGCCCGACGCGCCGACGACCAGCAGCCTGGCGGCGTCGCGCGGCTCGGCCGGACGGGCCGCGATCAGGCCGTCCGGAAGCTGGAAATCGAAGGCGTCGACCCGCATGGGGCCTCACGCGGCGGCGTCTGGGATCAATCCGCGCTCGCCTTGCGCTCGCGATGGCGCTCGACCTCTTCGGCCAGACGGCGGCCCACCCGTTCCGGCACGAAGCTGCTGTAGTCCCCGCCCAGAAGAGCGACTTCCTTGACGAGCCGGGAGGCGATGAACGTGTGGCGCTCGGAGGCCATCAGGAACACGGTCTCGATATCGCGCTCCATCCGCGCGTTCATGCCCGCCATCTGGAACTCGTAGTCGAAATCGCTGACCGCCCGCAGGCCACGCACGATCATGCTGGCGCCGCAGTTCCGCGCGAACCGCACCAGAAGGCCCTCGATCGGCCTGACCTCGATCTCGGCCATGCCGGCCCCCGACGGCAGGTCGGCGATCTCCGCGCACAGCATGTCCACGCGCTCGTCGAAGCCGAACAGCGGGCTTTTGCCGGTGTTGACGGCCACGCCCACCACCAAACGGTCCATCAGGCGGCGTGACCGCGTGATGATGTCGATATGGCCAGTCGTGACCGGATCGAAGGAGCCCGGATAGATCCCCGTCCTCTGGACCGTCATCCCGCGCCCTCCACGCCGTCTTCTTCGTCGATTCGCGCGACCGACACGACCTGCTCGTCCTCGGCGACGCGAAAGACGATCACCCCGCGCGACCGGCGTCCGGTGACCCGAATCTGGTCGACACCGCTCCGGATGAGCTGTCCGCCGTCGGACACCATCACGACCTGATCGCTCTCCTCCACGGGGAAGGCCGCGACGACCTCCGCGCGCGGCTTCCTCTCGCCGCGGTCGAGGTTCATGTTCTCGACGCCCTTTCCGCCGCGTCCGGTGACGCGGTAGTCGTAGGCCGAACTGCGCTTGCCGAACCCGTCGTTGGCGACGGCCAGAAGGAACTGTTCGCGCGCCCGCAGATCCTTGTAGACCGAATCCTCGAGCGCGCCCTCCTCGACCGCGTCATCGTCCGTATCCATGTCGTCGGCGCGCCGCTCGAGGCTGACGCGCTTGAAGAACGCCTTGCGGGAGGCGCTATCGACCTCGATGCGATCGAGGATCGTCATGCCGAGAACCTCGTCGCCCTCGTCCAGCCGGATGCCCCGCACCCCCGACGATGCGCGGCCGGCGAACAGGCGCACGTCGTCGACGCGGAACCGGATGCAACGACCCTGGCGCGTGAAGAGCAGGACGTCCCTGTTCTCGCGACAGGTCTCCACGCCGATCAGCCGTTCGCCCTCTTCCAGCTTCATGGCGATCAGACCGTTGGCGCGGATGTTGGCGAAGTCGGAGAGCCTGTTGCGCCGCACGGAGCCGTGGGCCGTCGCGAACATGATGTGGAGGTCGTCCCAACTCTCCTCGTCGATCGGCATGGGCAGGACGGCCGAAACGGTCTCGCCTTCCCGCAGGGGAAGCAGGTTGACGAACGCCTTGCCGCGCGACTGAGGCGTCGCCATCGGCAGCCTGTAGGTCTTCAATCGGTAGACGAGGCCCGATGTCGAGAAGAACAGCACCCAGGCATGGGTGTTCACCACGAACACGCGGCTGACGAAGTCCTCCTCCCGGGTCGCCATGCCGCTGCGCCCCTTGCCGCCGCGCTTCTGCGCCCGGTAGGCGGCGAGCGGCACGCGCTTGACGTAACCCTTGTGGCTGACGGTCACCACCATGTCCTCGGGCTGGATCAGGTCCTCGTCGTCCTGGTCGACCGCGGCGTCGCTCACTTCGGTGCGCCGCTCGTCGGCGAACTTCTCGCGCACCTCCAGCAGCTCATCGCGGATCACGCCCATCAGGCGGTCGCGCGAGCGCAGGATGTCGAGATAATCGGCGATCCTGCCGACCAGTTCCCGGAGCTCCTCGACGACCCTGTCACGCTCCAGCCCGGTCAGGCGGTGGAGCCTGAGGTCCAGAATGGCGCGGACCTGCTCCTCGGTGAGCCGGTAGTGGCCCGCGCTTTCGATCCTGGCCGCGGCCTCCTCGCCCTCGACCAAGCCGACCAGCGGGAGACTCTCGCCCGGCGGCCACTCCCGGGCCATGAGCGCCTCGCGCGCCGCCCGCGGGTCCGGAGCGTTGCGGATCAACGCGACGACCTCGTCGACATGGGCGACGGCCACGGCGAGGCCGAGCAGAAGATGCGCCCGGCCGCGCGTCTTGCCCAGAAGGTGGCGGGTGCGGCGCGTGACGACCCGCTCGCGGAACCCGATAAAATGGGCGATGACGTCGCGCAGGGTCATGAGCCGCGGACGGCCCGCGTCGTCGAGCGCGAGCATGTTGACGGCGAAGGACGTCTGCAGCTGCGCGAAGCGGTAGAGCTGATTGAGCACGACGCCGTACATGGCGTCGCGCTTGAGCTCGATCACCACGCGGACCCCGTGCCGGTCGCTCTCGTCGCGCATCTCGCGGATGCCCTCGATGCGCTTGTCGCGCACCAGTTCGGCGATCCGCTCGAGCAGCCTGGCCTTGTTCACCTGGAAGGGGACCTCGGTCACGACGATGGCCTTCGGATCCTCCTTCGGTTCGGGGTGGACCCTGGCGCGCAGGACGATCGAGCCGCGGCCTTCCGTGCAGGCCCGCCGGATGCCGTCCCTGCCCATGATCAGGCCGCCGGTCGGGAAATCGGGACCCTGGACATGACGCATCAGATCTTCCGACGAGACGCCCGGGTTCCCGATGAAGGCGCAACAGGCGTCGATCACCTCGCCCAGGTTGTGGGGCGGGATGTTGGTCGCCATGCCGACGGCGATGCCGCCGCCGCCGTTGACCAGCAGGTTCGGGAAGCGGGCCGGCAGGACGGCCGGTTCCCGCTCGCTGCCATCGTAGTTGTCGCGGAAATCGACGGTGTCGTTGTCGATGTCGTCGAGCAGGCCTTTCTCGGCGATCCTGGCGAGCCGCGCCTCGGTGTAGCGCATGGCGGCCGGCGGATCGTTGTCCATCGAACCGAAGTTGCCCTGCCCGTCGATCAGCGGCGCCCGCATCGAGAAGTCCTGCGCCATGCGCACCATGGCGTCGTAGATCGCCGTATCGCCGTGGGGATGGTACTTGCCCATCACGTCGCCGATGATGCGAGCCGATTTCCGGTAGGGCTTGTCGGAGGCGTACCCCTCTTCCCCCATGGCGTGGAGGATGCGCCGCTGCACCGGCTTGAGCCCGTCGCGCACATCCGGCAGGGCGCGCGCCACGATCACGCTCATGGCGTAATCGAGGTAGCTCTTCCGCATCTCCTCCTCGATCGCGACGGGAGCGATGCCGGACGAATCGGGCTTGGCGGTGTCGGTCACGCGGCCTGCCGGATTGTTACAAGATATTGAGGCTCGGCGGCTTTTCGACCGCCAGATACGCTGTCACCAGCCTGTCGAGGCTAGCACTTCCCGCACCCGCGAACAAACGGGCCAAACATCATCGGGCCGCGCGCCTCCACCGGGATCGAAGAGCGGTCCCGAAACGCTCGAACCGACCCGACCGGGGCTATCGGAGGACAAACACGCGGCGGGCCACGTCTAGAACGGGATCTCGTCGTCGATATCGGCGCCGCCGCCGCTTCCGCCCGGCTCGTCGTAGCCGCCTCCGCCGTAGCCGTCGCTGCCGCCGGCCCAGCCGCCGGTGGCCCTCTCCCCGCCGCCGCCCCGGCTGTCGAGCATCACCATGGTGGCGTTGAAGCCGCGCAGCACCACCTCCGTGCTGTAGCGGTCCTGGCCTGACTGGTCCTGCCACTTGCGCGTCTGGAGCTGGCCTTCGAAATAGACCTTGCTGCCCTTGCGCAGGTACTTTTCGGCGACCTCCGCGAGCTTACCGAAGATGATGACCCGGTGCCATTCGGTCTTTTCACGGCGTTCGCCCGTCTGCCTGTCGTTCCAGGATTCCGAGGTCGCGAGCGAGAGGTTGGCGACGGGGTCGCCGCTCTGCATGCGCCGGATCTCCGGATCGCGCCCCAGGTTGCCGACCAGGATGACCTTGTTGACGCTTCCGGCCATGTTCATTCTCCGTTCTCGAATGTCCGCCGCACCCTAGCCGGTCATGGCCGTGTTGTCACGAGTCGCGGAAGGGAGCGTTCCGGCGGACCTTACAGGCGTCCGAAAGCCCGCGAAACGCGCGGGCGGAGCGCTATCCACAGGACCCTTGCCAGCCATGGTCCGGGGTCCTAAGCAGGGCGGGCGATGCAGAAGACCATCCGCATCCGCGGGGCGCGCGAGCACAACCTGAAGAATGTCGACGTGGAGATCCCGCGCGACAAGCTTGTCGTGATCACCGGGCTGAGCGGCTCGGGCAAGTCCTCCCTCGCCTTCGACACGATCTACGCCGAGGGCCAGCGGCGCTACGTCGAAAGCCTCAGCGCCTACGCCCGCCAGTTCCTGGAACTGATGGAAAAGCCCGATGTCGAGCACATCGAGGGCCTGTCGCCGGCCATTTCCATCGAGCAGAAGACGACGTCGAAGAACCCGCGCTCCACGGTCGGCACGGTCACCGAGATCCACGACTACATGCGCCTTCTCTGGGCGCGCGTCGGCGTGCCCTACTCGCCGGCCACGGGGCTGCCGATCGAAAGCCAGACCGTGAGCCAGATGGTCGACCGCGTCATGGCGATGCCGGAGAGGACCCGGCTCATGCTGCTGGCGCCCATCGTGCGCGGCCGCAAGGGCGAATACCGCAAGGAACTCGCCGAACTGCTGCGGCGCGGCTTCCAGCGCGTGAAGATCGACGGCGAGGTCCACGCCATCGAGGACGCTCCCGCGCTCAACAAGAAGCTCAAGCACACCATCGAGGTCGTGGTCGACCGCGTCGCGCTGCGCGAGGGCCTCGAGCAGCGTCTGGCGGATTCCGTCGAGACCGCGCTCGGCCTGACCGAAGGACTGGTGATCGCCGAGGACGTCGACCGTGGCGAACAGACGATCTTCTCCTCCAGGTTCGCCTGCCCGGTCTCCGGTTTCACCATCGAGGAGATCGAGCCGCGCCTGTTCTCGTTCAACAACCCCTTCGGCGCCTGCCCGGCCTGCGACGGGTTGGGCAGCCGGCTCTACTTCGACCCCGAGATGGTCGTGCCGGACGAGAACGTCAGCCCGCGCAACGGCGCCATCGCGCCCTGGGCGAACTCGACCTCGAAATACTACGTGCAGACGCTCGAATCGCTCGCCCGCCACTTCGGGCAGACGATGACGACGCCCTGGGGCGACCTCTCCCGAGAGATGCGCGACACGGTGCTCTACGGTTCGGGAGGCAAGCCGGTCACGATGACCTTCGACGACGGCCTGCGGACCTACCAGACCCACAAGCCGTTCGAGGGCGTGATCCCGAACATGGACCGGCGCTGGCGCGAGACCGACAGCGAATGGGTCCGCGAGGAGCTCGCGAAGTATCACAACACCGCGCCGTGCGAGGCTTGCGGCGGCTTCCGCCTCAAGCCGGAAGCGCTCGCCGTGAAGATCGGCGGACTCCATATCGGCGAGGTCTCCGAGATGTCGATCGGCGGCGCCGGGCGCTGGTTCGGCCGGATCGGGGACGAGCTGAGCGAAAAGCAGAAGGAGATCGCCTCCCGGATTCTCAAGGAGATCCGCGAACGGCTCGGCTTCCTCAACAAGGTCGGTCTCGAGTATCTCACGCTGTCGCGCAATTCCGGGACGCTGTCGGGCGGCGAGAGCCAGCGCATCCGGCTCGCCTCCCAGATCGGCTCCGGGTTGACCGGCATGCTCTATGTCCTCGACGAACCCTCCATCGGGCTCCACCAGCGCGACAACCAGCGCCTGCTGGACACGCTGATGAACCTGCGCGACCTCGGCAACACCGTGATCGTCGTGGAGCACGACGAAGAGGCGATCCGCTCGGCCGACCATGTGATCGACATGGGTCCCGGGGCCGGCGAGCACGGCGGCCATGTCGTGGCCGAAGGCGGGCCCGGCGACGTGATGGCCAACCCCGCCAGCCTGACGGGCCGGTATCTGACCGGCGTGCGCCGGATCGACGTGCCGAAAACGCGGCGCGAGGGCCGGGAGACGCAATGCCTCACGATCGTCGGAGCCAGCGCCAACAACCTGAAGAACGTCACCGCCCGCATTCCGCTCGGCGCGTTCACCTGCGTGACCGGGGTCTCGGGCGGCGGCAAGTCGACCCTGATCGTCGAGACGCTTTACCGGGCTCTGGCGAAACGGCTCGGCGGCGCCCGCACCCATCCGGGCGCGCACGACCGGATCGACGGCGTCCGGCTGCTCGACAAGGTGGTCGACATCGACCAGTCGCCCATCGGCCGGACGCCGCGCTCCAATCCGGCGACCTACACCGGGACGTTCACGCCGATCCGCGACTGGTTCGCCGGGCTGCCCGAGGCCAAGGCCCGCGGCTACAGGCCCGGCCGCTTCAGCTTCAACGTGAAGGGCGGCCGCTGCGAAGCCTGCCAGGGCGACGGTCTGATCAAGATCGAGATGCACTTCCTGCCGGATGTCTACGTCCAGTGCGATGTCTGCAAGGGCAAGCGCTACAATCGGGAAACGCTAGAAGTCACGTTTAGAAACAGATCGATAGCGGATGTTCTTGACATGACAGTCGAAGAAGCGCTCGACTTCTTCAAGGCTGTCCCGTCGATCCGCGCGAAGTTCGAGATGCTCTTCCGCGTCGGCCTCGGCTACATCAAGGTCGGCCAGCCGGCGACCACGCTCTCGGGCGGCGAGGCCCAGCGCGTGAAGCTCGCCAAGGAGCTTTCCAGACGCGCCACCGGAAAGACCCTCTACATCCTCGACGAACCCACCACGGGCCTCCACTTCGAGGATGTGCGGAAGCTGCTCGAGGTGCTGCACGCCCTGGTCGAGACGGGCAACACGGTGCTGGTGATCGAGCACAACCTGGAGGTCGTCAAGACCGCCGACTGGATCATCGACCTCGGCCCGGAAGGGGGCGACGACGGCGGCCGCATCGTCGCCGAGGGCGCCCCCGAGGCCGTCGCCGCCGCGCCCGAAAGCTACACGGGGCAATACCTCGCGAACCTTCTGCGCATCGGGCCGCGGGCCGCCGAAGCGGCGGAGTAGAGCGTCATCCTGCCGGATGGGATCGGAGCCGGTCCCTTTCGGCAGGCTCGGGACAGGCCCTCGATACGGCGCTTCGCGCCACCTCGGGACGTGGGGAGAATCGCGAACGCCCCTCACCCCGAGGCGCGCATCGAAGGGCGGCCGTTCGGAACGCCCGAGTCTTCCGGGATCACATGCCCGCCTTCACCTCTTCCCAGAGCGTGGCGACCTTCTCCAGGTTGTCCATCTTCTCCATGAAGATCGTGTTGGAGAGATAGCTCTCGACATCCTTGGCCAGGCCGATCGAGCGCAGGAATTCGTCGTCGAACGGCTCGTAGGCCTTGATGTTGGCGTGGCCGTAGTGCCAGTTCTCGATCTCGAAGACGCCCGCCTCCGGCGAGATGAACGAGTCGATCGCGTCGTGCGCCTTCTCGTACATCCCGTGTTCGCGCGCCGCGGGATGGATGCACAGGCCGCACACCCAGGTCATCGCGCCTTCCCTCGGCGTCATCCAGATCCAATCGGCGTCCGGGTCGGCCTCCTGGGCGTTCCAGATCAGCGAGTTCCAGGCGACCGCCATGACGACCTCGCCGGAGGCCATCATCTGCGCGACCTCCGTCATCGAGCTGCCGAGGGTCCGGTTGAGCGGAAGCTGTTCGGCCAGCTTGGCGTGGACTTCGACGAGCTGCTCGTCGCTCAGACGCCAGGGGTCGTAGCCGAGGACGATCGCGGCGACGATCGTGGCGTCCGTGGAATAGTCGATCATCGACACCCGGCCGGCGTATTTCTCGTCCCACACCGCGCTCCAGGTGTGGTTCTCCGGATTGGCGTACTCCGGCGCCAGATCGCCGCGGACCATGATGGAGGTCTGGCCCCAATCCTCGGGCACGAAGTGGGTCTCGCCGTCGATCTCGACGCCGGTCATCGTCTTGAACTGCGGGATGAGGTCGTCCCAGTTGCTCAAGAGGCCGGTGTCGATCGCCGTGGTGAACCCGGCGTCGTACCAGATGGGCACGACCGCCGAGCACGGGAAATGCATGTCGGGCTCGTAGCCGCCCCGCATCTTGTTGAACGCGCTGTCCTCGTCGTCGAAGAACGTGTAGTTCGGCTCGCGTCCGTGCTTCTCGACGTAGTGCGTCATGAACTCGGGACTGTCGTACCCGACCCAGGTGAAGAAGACCGGGTGGTCGTCGTCGATGGCCTGGGCGCCGGCCCGCACGGCGGGCATGGCCACCGTGCCGACGCCGAACGCCCCCATCAGCTTCTTGGCCTGGCGGCGGCTCAGCTTGCCTTCGAAGAGAAGGTCCTTGAATTGGTTGACTTCCATGTTGCCTCCCCGTGGGGCTCACGGCGAAGCCGGTCTCCCATGCGCCATGCTAGACTGGCCTCGAGTCCGTCTCAATCTCCAACGGGCGGGCGGGGCGAAGGCCATGGGCCGTGTTTTCGACCACATCATCGTCGGCGCCGGATCCGCGGGCTGCGTTCTGGCGCGCCGGCTGAGCGAGGATCCGGACGTCCGCGTCCTGCTGCTGGAGGCGGGTCCGCGGGACACGAGCACCCGCCACAACTGGATGTACCGGACCGAGCCGGAGCCAGGCCTCGGCGGAGAGCCGGCGTTCTGCCCGCGCGGCAAGGTGCTGGGCGGATCGAGCAGCATCGACGGCATGGCCTTCGTGCGCGGCCACGCCGACGATTTCAACGACTGGGCCGGCGGCGGCGGGGCGCTACGTGGGCCGGTTCTTCCAGTGCAGGGGGCGGCCCGCGGGGGGGGGCGGAGGGTCGTCCGGACCGCGCGGCGGCATGAGGCCGCGATAGTATTCGCCCTAGAGGCGAAGACGCTCGAGGGTCTCGTCGTCGGGCGGGGGGCCTTCGTCCGAGGCGACCGGCCAGCCTTCCTCGTCGAACACGATGAAGCCGGCGCCGGCCATGCGCTCTCCGATGGCGCCTTTCTTCGCGGCCATCGCGCCCTCCTTCAGTCGCCGTCCTCGATGGCTTCCATGATATAGATCCGGCCGGGCCCGGCATAGCCCGCATGGGCGCCGTCGACGATCTCGACGACGCGGAAGCGCTGCAACGGCCCGAACGTCACCTCCTGCTCCAGCTCGTTCTCGACCACGGCGCCCGCGCCCTTGCGGGCGCGGATCTTCACCAGCGAGCCGCCCTCGCCGGAGAAGCGCTGGGCGGTGCGCCACGAGGCGGACGTCGACGTGAACTCCCTTGCGCGGAAGCTCTCGCCGACCGTCCAGTCGCCGGCCCGGTCCACGCCGCGCCAGAGCGTCATGTCCCCGGCGAGCGGCTTCATCGCCTCGGTCATGTCGCCGGCGATGGCGCGGGTCGCCGCCGAGGGTGGCGGGCGCCCCTCGCGCAACGCGACGTCGATGTCGGCGTAGGCGTCGCCGTAGTAGCCGGCGGCGCGGCCCGGCAGGTCGGAGGCCGCGACGTGGCCCGGCGCGCGGGCGCGTAGCCCCACTCGGCGAGGTCGTCGTCGGAGAGCTGGATCGCGGGGCAGCGGCACGGAAAGTAAGGGACGCTTCGCCCCGGCCCGGCCGGGCGGAAACCGCCCTTGCGCGGCGCCGCTTTCGAACGGCGGCCGTTCAGCGCCGGAAGTGCTTCGAGAGCGCCAGGCCCTGCCCCTGATAGTGGCTGCCGAGATCGGAACCGTAGAGCGCGTCGGGCGTGTCGGTCAGCCGCTCGTAGCACAGGCGTCCCATGATCTGGCCGTGCTCCAGGAGGAACGGCACCTCATGGCTGCGCACCTCCAGCACGCCCCTGGACCCCGCGTCGTCGTTGGGGCTCCAGCCGAAACCGGGATCGAAGAAACCGGCGTAGTGGACCCGGAACTCGCCCACGAGCGTGTCGTAGGCGACCATCTCCGCGGCGTGGTCCGGCGGCACCCTGACCCGCTCCCGCGTCGCCAGGATGTGGAAATCGTTGGGGTCGAGGATGAGGCCCGCGCCGCGCCGCGCGAAGATCGGGTCCCAGAAGTCCTCGGGGTCGAGCGCACCTTTCCGGTCCACGTCGATCACGCCCGTATGCTGCTTGGCGCGGTAGCCGACCAGCGATCCCTCCCCCTCGCCATGGAGGTCCAGCGTGAACGCCATCGAGTTCTCGCGGAACGGCTCGACTCCCTCCAGCGCGTCCGTCAGCCGGTGCCGCTCGTGAAGCCGCTTGAGGGTCGCCTCGCCGAACACGGGCGATCCCCGCCTCAGACGCAGTTGGCACAGCTTCGATCCCTTCCTGACCACCACGCTGAACGTGCGCGGCGAAACCTCGGCGTAGAGCCTGCCCTTGTATCCCTTGGGCACGCGGTCGAATTCGGTGGCGTAGTCGGCGATGACGCGGGTGAAGATGTCGAGCCGCCCGGTCGAGCTCCGGGGGTTGGCGATGCCGACCGCCCCGCCGCCCAGCCGCAAGGCCTCCTGCAGCGGCGCGATGTAGACGCAGCCGCGCTCCAGTACGGAGCCCTCGGAAAGATCGACGCGGTGCATGCCGATCTCCCGCAGCTTGTCCTCGACCGTGGCCTTCGGACCCGGCAGAAACGACGAACGCACGCGCCAAGCCTCGTCGCCCAGGCGCAGGTCGATGCTGGAGGGCTGGATCTGATCGGCCTCCAAGGGGGTGTCGGGCACGATCTCGTTGCCGATCAGCGCGCGGATGCGCTGCGAGGGCAGAACCCCCGTGGTGAAAGCCGCGCCGCCGCGGGATTCCTCGACCAATCCCGGAATGAACCGCGCCGAAGCCTGTGCCATCGTTCCGCCCGCTCGCCGAACCGGACCCTAGCAGGTCGCCGGTCCGGCCGAAGCATCCCGGTCGAGGACTTGTGCACAACCCCGGCGCCGCCCGATCGCGGTTGACGCATCCGGGGAGCGATCCTACCTCAACTCCATGACCCGGCCCATCCACGTCATCGGCGGCGGGCTCGCGGGCTGCGAGGCGGCTTGGCAGATCGCGCGGGCCGGACTGCCGGCGATCCTCCACGAGATGCGGCCCCACCGCCGCACCGAGGCGCACAGGACGGACACGCTGGCCGAGCTCGTCTGCTCCAACTCGTTCCGCTCCGACGACGCCGAAACCAACGCCGTGGGCCTTCTGCACGAGGAATTGCGGCGGAGCGGCTCGCTGATCGTGGCCGCGGCCGACGCGCACCGGGTCCCCGCCGGCGGCGCGCTCGCGGTCGACCGCGACGGTTTCGCCGAGGCGGTGCAGTCCGCGATCGGGAACGAGGCGCTGGTCGCCGTCGAACGCGGCGAGGCGACCGGCCTGCCCACGCCGGACGACGGTCTCGCGATCGTCGCGACCGGCCCCCTGACATCGGCCGCCCTCGCCGAGGCGATCCATGGCGCGACCGGCGCGGACGCGCTGGCCTTCTTCGACGCCATCGCCCCCATCGTCCATCGCGACAGCATCGATTTCGACAAGGTCTGGTGGCAGTCCCGCTACGACAAGCCGGGACCGTCCGGCGACGGGGCCGCCTACATCAACTGCCCGCTGTCGATGGCCGAGTACGACGTCTTCATCGACGCCCTGACCGCGGCGGAGACGGCGCCGTTCAGGGACTGGGAGAAGGACACGCCCTACTTCGAAGGCTGTCTGCCCATCGAGGTGATGTGCGAACGCGGACGCAACACCCCGCGGCACGGGCCCATGAAGCCCGTGGGTCTCGCGAATCCCCATTCCGACGAGAAACCCTTCGCGGTCGTGCAGCTCCGCCAGGACAACGCGCTCGGCACCCTGTTCAACATGGTGGGCTTCCAGACCAAGCTGAAGCACGGCGAGCAGGCGCGCGTCTTCCGCATGATTCCCGGACTCGAGAAGGCCGAGTTCGCCCGGCTCGGCGGCGTTCACCGCAACACCTTCATCAACAGCCCGGCCCTGCTCGACGGCGCCCTCAGGCTGCGAAGCCGGCCGCACATCCGCTTCGCCGGTCAGATCGCCGGCGTCGAGGGTTATGTCGAAAGCACCGCCATCGGCCTTCTGGCGGGCCGTTTCGCCGTGCTGGAGCACGGGGGACGCGCCATCGTGCCGCCGCCCGCGACGACGGCCCTGGGGGCGCTCCTGAACCACGTGACCGTCGGCGCGGACACCGAGACCTTCCAGCCGATGAACTGCAACTTCGGTCTCTTCCCGCCGCCCGGCGGCGCGACAACCGGCAAGCGGCCCGGCAAGGCGGAACGGCGGAGCCTTTGGGTCTCCCGCGCCAGGGCCGACCTCGGAACCTGGCTCGCAAGAAGCCGGGAGGCGGCATAGGCCCCGACGGCGTCCGTCCCGCGTCAGTACCGCCCCAGAAGCATGCGCCAGAGCACGGCGAGCTGGCGTCCGCCGCCGCCGCTCAGATAAGCCGCGTCGAAGGGGTTGTAGCCATTGTGCCGCAGGGTCGCGAGGTCGCGCGCCGCGAAGGCGAGCGGAAGCATGGCCGGCAGAACCTGCTTCGGCACGCCGCGCCGCGCAGCGCGCGCCCGTTTCAGGTGCAGGTCCGCGCGCTCGACGACCTTGCGCACCGCCTTCGAGATCCTGTCGTTGTGCTCCCGTCTCAGGATATCCCGCGGCCGGAGCCGCAGAGGCTCGAGCAGCTCCGCCGGCAACGCCGTGCGGCCCCGCGCGGCCCAGGCGTCGGTCGACCGCAGCATACCGCCGAGCGCGGCGGCGCGGCCGGCGTCTCCGCACACGGTCTCGATCCGGTCGCCTTCCCCTCCCATGAGCCGCGCGGCCTGACGCATCAGGCTGCCCACCGCGCGGGCGCCGCGGTCCGCCAGATCGTCCAGTGTGGCGGGCGGCTCGGGAGCCATGTCGGCCGCGCGCGCGTCGATCATCGCGTCGAGCAGGGACCGGTCGAACAGGGGCCAAGTCCCGGCCAGCGCCTCGACCACATCGTGCCGGCGCGGCGCTCCGGTCTCGACGCCATCGAGCGCCTCGCGCCACCACCGCAAGCGGATCCCGCCCAGCGCCGGTTCGGACACCGCCTCGCGCGCCCGCGCGAGCTCGTGGTTGAAGGCGTAGAGCGCGAAGAGCGGTTCGCGTTTCGCCGACGGCGCGAACAACGTGCAGAAAAAGCGGTCGGGATCGTTCTCGCGAACGATGCGGCCGCAGGCCGAGAGCTCTTCGCCGCGCCGGGCCACGGTTCACGTCACGGTAGGTTGTCCACGCGGGAAAGGACGGGCGAACCCCGCCCGAACTGGACATCCGAAAATCTTTCGCACAAGAATGCGCGTCTTGAGGGATGGGCGCGTCGCGGGTCCTCGCGCTCGTCCCGTTTCGGTTTCCGGCGAGAAGCGTCGTTCGAGCCGGAGAGCGAAGCGGTATTCGGATTCACCGGTGGTGGGGAGGCAATGGCCAAAATTCTCGAATCGCTCCAAGGCACGGTTATCGCGGGCATCGTCCTGACGGTCGTCGTCGCCATCATTCTGCTTTCGCTCTGACGCGGCCGCAAGGAGGGAACATCATGGACGAACTCTCTTTCCTGTTCCGCTGGATGCACGTCCTGTCGGGAGTCATGTGGATCGGCCTGCTGTGGTACTTCAACTTCGTGCAGATCCCGAACATGCCGAAGATACCGGACGAGCAGAAACCCGCGATCGGCAAGGTGATCGCGCCGGCCGCGCTCTTCTGGTTCCGCTGGGGCGCGATGGCCACCATCGCGACCGGGCTGATCCTGGCCGGGCTGAACGGCTACCTCGTCCCCGCCATTCTGGTCGGCGCCACCGACGGCGGCGTGAGCACCGCGATCGGGATCGGCATGTGGCTGGGGGCCATCATGTGGTTCAACGTCTGGTTCGTGATCTGGCCGAACCAGAAGCGCGCGCTCGGCATCGTCGAGGCGGACGCCGACGCCAAGAAGGCGTCGGCCCGCACCGCGATGCTGTTCTCCAGGACGAATACGATGCTGTCGCTCCCCATGCTCTTCTGCATGGTCTCGGCGCAGAACGCCTGGTACTTCTGACGCGCATCGCGGGATGTCGCCGGAAGGGCGGAGGATCGCCTCCGCCCTTCCCGGTTCAGACCGCGATCAGCGCCGCCGCGACGGCCCTGCCCTCGCCCAGCAACACGTTGTAGGTGCGGCAGGCCGCGCCGGTGTCCATGGCGTCGACGACAATCCGGTGGGCCTTCAGGATATCGCGTACGGCCCGGGGAACGGTCGGGATCTCGCTGCCGCAGCCCAGAAGCAGGATGTCGACGGCGCCGGCGGCGGCGGTCACCTCGCGGAAGCTCTCGGGCGCGAGGTCGGCCTTGCGCGAGACCGGCCACGCCATCACCCGATCCGGGAAGACGAGAACCGAGCCGTCATGACGCTCGTCGGCGATGCGGAAACCGCCGTCTCCATAGGAGGCGATGGCCTTGCGGCCCGGCGAGAGGCCCTCGCTCACGCCTCGTCGCCGAAGCCGCGCACGGGCTTGACGTAGAGCAGGAGCGGCGCGGCGACGAAGAGCGACGAGTAGGTGCCGACGAGCACGCCCCAGATCATCGCCGTCACGAAGGGCGCGATCACCTCGCCGCCGAAGACATGGAGCGCGGCCAGCGCCAGGAGCGTCGTCGCGCTGGTCACGACGGTGCGCGACAGCGTGTCCGAGAGCGACCGGTCGACGATCTGAAGCATCGACTCCTGCTTGAACTTGCGCAGATTCTCGCGGATGCGGTCGTAGACCACGACCGTGTCGTTCATCGAGTAGCCCACGATGGTCAGCAGCGCGGCGACGACGGGAAGGTCGAAATCGATCTGGAACAGGCAGAACATACCGATGGTGAGGCCCACGTCGTGCACCAGGGCCAGCACCGCTCCGATTCCGAACTGCCATTCGAAGCGGAACCATATGTAGATCATCATCAGGAGGATCGCGACGAGCACCGCCTGGGCGCCCTTCGAGATCAGCTCGCCCGAGACTTGCGGGCCGACGAACTCGATCCTGCGGTAGTCGATCTCCGGGAACAGCGCCGACAGCGCGTCCTGCACGGTGTGGACGGCGGCCTGCTGGACGGCCTCGTCTCCCTCCAGCAACGGCACGCGGATCAGGATATCGTTCGAGGCGCCGAACTCCTGGAGCGAGATGTCGCCGACGCCCAGGCCGTTGAGCTCGGAGCGGAGCCGGCCGAGGTCCGGCGCGGTCGGGGTCTCGATCTCGATCAGCGTGCCGCCGCGGAAGTCGATGCCGAAGTTGAGGCCCGTCGTCGCCAGCAGAACGCCCGAAGCCAGGAACAGCACGGCGGACAGCGCCGCGGCCGCCTTGTGATAGCGCATGAAGGGCACGCGCAGGCCGGCCGGAACGAGACGCAGGGGCTTCATCGTTCCGGCCTCAGATCGGCAACGCCCGCGGGCGCGCGCGGCGCAGCCACAGGTAGGCGAGCATGCGCGTCAGCATGATGGCCGTGAACATGGAGGTGACGATGCCGATGGCGAGCGTCGCTCCGAACCCCTTCACCGGGCCGGAGCCCAGGAAGAAGAGCAGCGTGGCGGCCGCGGCCGTGGTGATGTTGGCGTCCAGAATGGTCGTCATCGCGCGCTTGAAGCCGGCCTCGACCGCGTTGAGCGGCGTGCGTCCATGGCCCAGCTCCTCGCGGATACGCTCGAAGATCAGCACGTTGGCGTCGACCGCCATGCCGACGGTGAGCACGATGCCCGCGATGCCCGGCAGGGTGAGCGTGGCCTGGAGCAGCGACAGCGCGCCCACGATCAGCACGAGGTTGGTGAAGAGCGCGACGTTGGCGAAGACGCCGAAACGGCCGTAGCAGGCGACCATGAAGACGATCACGGCGGCGAATCCGATGGTCGCGGCGATCTTGCCGGCCTCGATCGAGTCCGCGCCCAGCGTCGGACCCACCGTGCGTTCCTCGACCACTTCGAGCGGCACGGGCAGGGCGCCTGCGCGCAGCAGGAGGGCGAGCTCCTGGGTCCCGGCGACCGAGAAACTGCCCGTGATGATGCCGTTGCCGCCGCAGATCGGGCTGTTGATGCGCGGCGCGCTGATGACATGGCCGTCGAGGACGATGGCGAGCAGGCGGCCGACGTTGTCGGTCGTCACATCGCAGAACCGCGCCGCGCCGACGCCGTCGAAGCTGAAGGCCACGACCGGCCGGCCGTCCTGAAAGGTCGCCGCCGCGTCGGTGAGGCTCTCGCCGCTCACGAGCCACTCCTGGCGCACCACATGGAATCCGGGCGTGTCGCCCTCGGGCGTCGGCAGGATCATCGACCCCACGGGGGCGGCGCCCTCCAGAGCCGCGGCCGTGCTCGCCTCGCTGTCGACCAGATGGAAGGTGAGCTTGGCGGTCCGGCCGAGGCGGCGGCGCAGCTCCTGGGTGTCCTCGATGCCGGGCACCTGGATGAGGATGCGGTCCCGGCCCTGCCGGGTGATGATCGGCTCCAGCACGCCGTCGGGATCGATCCGGTCGCGCAGCACTTCCAGCGTGCGCTCGATGGCGTCGTCGAGGCCGTCGATCAGGCCCTGCTCGGTCATCGTCGCGACGATCGCGCCGTCGTCGGCCACCGAAACCTCGACATCCTCGAAGAGGTCTTGGAGCGCCTCCCGCGCGGCCGGGGCGTCGCCGGTCCTGCGCAGGGAGAAGGCGATGGCCCGGTCCTCCATCCCGGTCCGGCGCGCGCCGATGCGCTCGTCGCGCAGGGCCTGGCGAATGTCGATCTCGACCGCGTTCAGCCGGTCGACGACGAACTGCCCGGTCTCGACCTCGACCAGGAGATGGGCCCCGCCCGAGAGGTCGAGGCCCAGGCTGATCTGCTTGTGAGGAAGCCAAGTCGGCAGGCTCCCGGCGGTTTCGCGCCCCAGGACGTTGGGCAGGGCGAAGACCGCGCCCAGGACACAAGCGGCGACGACCGTCCAGATCTTCCAGGAAGGAAACCGCAGCATGGAACGGGATCAGCCGCCCTTCTTGCCGTTGTCGGCGTCCTCGTCGTTGTCGGCGGCGCGCGGTTCGGGCTTGGTGACCAGTTCGGAGACCATGGAGTGACGGCATTTCACCCTCACGTTGGGCGCGATCTCGATCGTCAGCACGCCGTCGCCCTCGATCCGGGCGACGCGACCCATGATGCCGCCGTTGGTGACCACGTGGTCGCCGCGCTTGATCGCCTTGAGCATGGCCTGATGCTCCTTGGCGCGCTTGGACTGCGGCCGGATCACGAGGAACCAGAAGACCGCGAACATCGCGACCATCATGACGAGGAAAATGGGGTCGAACCCCGTGGACGCGCCGGATTCCTGCGCGTAGGCCTCGGGAATCAGCATGGTTGTCTCCAGCCCTTTGCGGAGGGTGGCGGACTATAGCCGCCCAAAGCCCCGATGCAAGGCCCGCGGGAACGGCGGATTCCCTCCCGCGGCGACTGGCGCCGGCAAGCCGGCGGGATCGCGTTCGCGTCCCTAGAGCGGTTCCAGAAGAGCCGGAACCGCTCTAGGGTCCGCCGCCATGAGCGGACGGACCCATGAGGCGCTTCTGGAGCGCATCGCCGCGGCGCTGGAGCGGCTGGCGCCGCCCGAGGCGGCGGACGATCCGCTGGCCGGAGCCGACGCTTTCGTCTGGCACGCGGAAACCGGCGCGCTGCGGGCGGTGGCCGCGGTGCGACACGTGCCGCTCGACCTCCTGAAGGGCGTCGATCCGGTCAAGGCCATCCTGGAGAGCAACACGCGGCGTTTCGCCGCGGGGCTGCCGGCCAACAACGCCCTGCTCTGGGGCGCGCGCGGCATGGGCAAGTCGAGCCTGGTGAAGGCCGTTCACGCGGCCGTCGGCGCACAGACGCCGGGCGCGCTCGCGCTGATCGAGATCCACCGCGAGGATATCGCCACCCTGCCCCGTCTCCTCGGTCGTCTCGGACGGTCGGACCGACGCTGCATCCTGCTCTGCGACGATCTTTCGTTCGAGGCCGGCGACGCGGCGTTCAAGTCGCTCAAGGCCGTCCTCGAGGGCGGGATCGAGGGCCGGCCCGACAACGTGATCTTCTACGCCACGTCGAACCGGCGCCACCTGATGCCGCGCGACATGATGGAGAACGAGCGCTCGACCGCCATCGCCCCGGCCGAGGCGGTCGAGGAAAAGGTCTCGCTCTCGGACCGTTTCGGCCTGTGGCTCGGCTTCCACGGATGCGACCAGCCGACCTATCTCGCCATGGTCGAGGCCTATGTCGCCCACTTCGGGCTGACGATCGGTCCGGACGACCTGCGCGCCCAGGCGATCGAGTGGCAGACAGCCCGCGGCGCCCGCTCCGGCCGGGTGGCCTGGCAGTTCATCCAGGATCTCGCCGGACGGCTGGGCCAACGTCTGGAATAGAGCGCTTCCGTCCCCTTCGGCAAGCTCGGGGCGTCTCTCGATACGGTCCTTCGGACCTGCTCGGGATGGAGGGTTTCCTGCTCTCCGCCCAACCTCTCCCTCACCCCGAGTAGCCCGCCGGAACCCGTTGTGAACGGTCCCGGGGTTCAGGGTCCGTTCAGGTACGGCAGGGGATCGACCGCCTCGGCGCCCTTGCGCAGTTCGAAATGGCTCTGGGGCCGGCTCACGCCGCCCGAGGCGCCGACGCTGGCGATGATGTCGCCGCGCAGAACGGTCTGGCCGCGGGAGACGAGGTTCCGGGCGTTGTGGGCGTAGGCCGTCACCCAGCCGCGGGGATGGCGCAGCAGCACGAGGTTGCCGTAACCGTGCAGCTCGTCCCCGGCGTAGGCGACAACGCCGTCCTCGGCCGCGCGGACGGGCGCTCCGGCCGGCGCGGCGATGTTGACGCCGTCGTTGTGGAGGCCGGCGGCCTTCGGACCGAAGCCTGAGATCACCGTGCCGTCGACGGGCCACGCGAACCGCAACTCGCCCCGCGCCTCCGGTTCGAGGAGCGCCGTGGTCACGGGTTCGGGAACGGCCGCGTCCGCCGCTCCGGGTTCGGGCTCCGCCGTGGCCGCCGCCGCGACCGTCGCTTCGCTGCCCGGCACCTCCAGTCGCTGGCCGATGAAGATGTCATAGGGCGCCTCGAGCCCGTTGAGCTCGATCAGCGCGCGGGGCGTGACGCCCATCCGGCGGGCGAGGCCATAGAGCGTGTCGCCCGCGCTCACGGTGATGACATCGACGGTCCCCGTCTCCGTGGCGATCGTCTCGGGCGTGAGCGGCGGCGGTTCCGGAGCGGTCTCCTCGGCCAGCAGGAACTGCTCGATCCGCGCGATGAGGTCGTCCGTTTCCTCCGGCTCGACGACGACGAGGATCGGTTCGTCGATGACGAGATCCGGTTCGTCGACGACGAGGACCGGCCCATCGCCGGGCGGCGCGGGCTTGACGCCGGGTCTGGGCGGCGAACCCGCGAGCTTGGCCGCGGGAGGATCGGGTGGCGGCGGCGGGACCTTGCCGCCCCCGTCGCCGAACGTCACGGGCGCGGGCGGTTGGCCGCATGCCGCGAGCCCCAGGGCGAGGACAAGGCCCAACAGCCGGTCAGGACCCCTCGTCGTCCGGAACCAGCGGCACGAACCTGACATCCAGGAAAGCTTCGCTCTCGTAAGTGTCATCCAACCGCCGCACGCAGTAGAGCTTCTGGTTCCATGCGCCCTCGCCGACGGGCGCGACCATGACGCCGCCCGGAACGAGCTGCTCGATCAGGGCTTCGGGCATCGTGCTCGCGGCGGCCGTCACGACGATCCTGTCGAACGGCGCCTGCTCCGCCCAGCCCCTCGAACCGTCGCCCAGCATCGTCGTGATGTTGTGAAGCCGCAAGCGGTCGAACCGCTCCCGCGCCTGCCTCAGCAGTTCGGAGTGGCGCTCGATCGAGTAGACGCGGCGCGCCAGACGAGCGAGAATCGCGGCTTGGTAGCCCGACCCCGTGCCGATCTCGAGCACGCGCATGCGCGCGCCCAGAGCCAGGCGCTGGGTCATGAGCGCGACCACGACGGGCTGGCTGATGGTCTGGCCGCAGCTTATGGGAAGCGCCGTGTTCTCCCAGGCTTGGTCGTTCAGCAACTCGGGCACGAAAAGGTCGCGGGGCGTCGTCTCCAGAGCCTTCAGGACCGCCGTGTCGCCGACGCCCTGCCCACGAAGCTCCATGAGGAGCCGGATCGTGCGCGAATCCGCGATCATGCAAAGACGCCGGCGAGCCTTTCCAGCGTGGCGTCGTCGGTCATGTCGAGCGCGATCGGCGTGATCGCGATCCGGTTCTTGAGGATCAGGTCGATGTCGGTGCCCTCGGCCG
The DNA here is from genome assembly GCA_958295695.1 of uncultured Alphaproteobacteria bacterium. Taxonomy (GTDB): domain Bacteria; phylum Pseudomonadota; class Alphaproteobacteria; order SP197; family SP197; genus SP197. Next base: position 2,036,172 of record OY282363.1, read on the forward strand.
CCTGTCCGTCGTCCATGCCCCAGCCGCCGGTCCAGAAATAGTCCCGCCCGAAGGGATCCGTCCGCCGTTCCGGGTTCAGACTGGTGAAGTTGTGCCGGCCCTGGCGGCATGCGCCGACGCCCGACACGTCGCCGGGAGCGACCGGCGGAAAGTTGACGTTGATCAGGACGCCCTCGGGCCAGCCAGCGGTCAGCAGCCTCTGGATGACGTCGGGCCCGAACGAGCGGGCGGTATCCCAGCGCGCCGGCTCGTCCCGCCTGTACTCGAGACTCAGCGCCATCGAGGGCACGCCGAGCAGCGTGCCTTCCATGGCCGCGGCGACGGTCCCCGAATAGGTCACGTCGTCGGCCAGATTGCCGCCCCGGTTGACGCCCGAAAGCACGAGATCGACGCCTTCGCCGGCCATGACATGGCGCACGCCCATCATCACGCAGTCGGCCGGCGTGCCGTCCACGCTGTAGCGGTCGTTCCCCAGGCTTCGCAGCCGCAGCGGGTTGCGCAGGGAGATCGAATGCCCCTTGCCGCTCTGCTCGGACGCGGGCGCGACCACGACGACGTCGCCGAACAGTTCGCCCGCGATGGTTTCCAGGCAGGCGAGTCCGCGGGCGTCGATGCCGTCGTCGTTCGTGACGAGAACGCGCATGGCGCTAGGGCGCCGCTTCGATGCGTTCGAGACCGTGCATGTAGGGCCGGAGCGCCTCCGGCACCGTCACCGAGCCGTCCGCGTTCTGGTAGTTCTCGAGGAGCGCGACAAGCGCCCGGCCCACGGCGACGCCCGAGCCGTTGAGCGTATGGACGAACCGGGTCTTTTTCCCGTTCCTGGGCCGGCAGCGCGCCCGCATGCGCCGCGCCTGGAAATCGCCGCAGTTCGAGCAACTCGAAATCTCGCGGTACATGCCCTGGCCCGGCAGCCAGACCTCCAGATCGTAGGTCCGGCGCGCCGCGAATCCGATGTCGCCGGTCGAGAGCGCCACCGCGCGATAGGCCAGGCCCAGCCGTTGCAGGACGGTCTCGGCGCATCGGGTCATGCGCTGGTGCTCCGCCTCGGATTGCTCCGGCGTCGTGATCGAGACCAGCTCCACCTTCCAGAACTGATGCTGGCGGATCATGCCCCTGGTGTCGCGCCCGGCGGCGCCCGCTTCCGAACGGAAGCAGGGCGTGAACGCCGTCAGGCGCATCGGGAGGCGCTCCTCCTCGGTGATCCGCTCGCGCGCCATGTTGGCGAGCGTCACCTCGGATGTCGGGATCAGATAACGGCCATCCGTGGTGACGAAGAGGTCGCCGCCGAACTTCGGAAGCTGGCCCGTGCCATAGGCGACTTCGGGACGGACGAGCAGCGGGGCCGACACCTCGGTGTAACCGAACTCGCGGGTGTGGACATCGAGCATGTAGAGCGCCAGGGCCCTCTCGAGGCGCGCCAGCGCGCCGGTCAGCAGCACGAAGCGGGCGCCCGAAAGATCGGACGCGAGCTCGAAGTCCATCATCCCCAGGCCGGCGCCCAGATCGGCATGGTCCCGCGCGTCGAAATCGAAGCCGGGAGGCTCGCCCCAGCGCCGGATCTCGACGTTGGCGGCCTTGTCCTCGCCCTCGGGCGTCTCGGCGTCGACCAGATTGGGAATCTCCTCCAGCACGCCTTCGAGCGCCTCGGCGTCGGCCCGTTCGGCCTCCTCGAGGACGGCGACCTCATCCTTGATCCGGCCGACCTCGGCCATGGCGTCGCTGGCGTCCTCGCTCCTGGCCATGGCCTGGCCGATCCCCTTGGAGACCTCGTTGCGCCGCCGCCTCAGGTCCTGAATCGCCGTCCTGGCCTCGCGCACGGACCGGTCCAGCTCCAGGATGCGCGACGAGACGGCCTCCAGCCCGCGCTTGGCGCAGGCCGCGTCGAAGGCGTCGGGATTCTCGCGTATCCAGGCGATGTCGTGCATCCGGCCCTCCTTCCGGGCGGCCTGTATAGGCCCCGGTCCCGGAGCGGTCCACACATCGCGGCGGCTATCGGGTGGGATTGAAGTCGGTTTCCTCGAAGCCGCCGGGATCGGCGGGCTCTCCGGCGGACTCGGCGACCTCCCCGGCTTCTTCCTCGGGAGCCTGGGCCCTGCGCGCCTCGGAGACGCGCGCGCACCAGATGGAGATCTCGTAGAGCAGGATCAGCGGCAGGGCGAGACCGAGCTGGCTGAACGGGTCGGGCGGCGTGATGACGGCCGCCAGCACGAAGACCGCGACGATGGCGTACTTGCGCTTGTCGCGCAGACCCGCGGCGGTGACCATCCCGGTCCGCGCCAGAAGCGTCATGACGAGCGGAAGCTGGAAGCTGATCCCGAAGGCGAACAGGAGCTTGAGCAGGAGCGAGAAATACTCGCTGACCCGGACCTCCATCACGATGGGCAATTGCCCGAAGTCGCCGGTCTGCTGGAAGCCGAGAAAGAACTTCAGCGCCACGGGGAAGAAGGCGTAGTAGACCATCGCCGCCCCGAGCGAGAACAGCAACGGGAAAACGAGCATGAAGGGCAGGACGACCTTCTTCTCCTTCCGGTAGAGGCCCGGCGCGGTGAAGGCCCAGATCTGGTAGGCCAGGAATGGCAGCGAGACGCAGAGCGAGACGAAGAAGCCGACCTTCACATAGGTCAGGAAGGCTTCCTGCGGGCTCGTGAAGATGAAGCGGGGCGGATACTCCGAGTCCTCGCCGCGGTCGAGCGTCTGGCCCTCGGCGACCGTGGCGCCGTCCACGGCCGGCCCGTCCTCCATCGCCGCGTCCCCGTCCTCCACCGGCGCGTCGGAGAACAGCAGCCACGCATCGCGAAGCGTACGCTCCAGCCAGTCCTCTCCCCCGTCCTCCGGAGTCTCGACCGGCGCCAGGCCGTAGGCGTCGTAGAGCGGCAGGGCGAGGAAGTTGAAAATCCCCGGAGCGAAGTAGAAGCACGGCAGGAAGGCGACCAGGACGACCGCCGCGCCGCGCACGAGCCGGCGGCGCAGCTCGATCAGATGCTCGAGCAGCGGCAACTTGGTGTTGTCGATATCCTTGATCACGAAGCGCCGCCGGCCGCCGAGACCTTTCTCTCGGGTTCCGCGTCGCGCGAAGCCGTCTTCGCAAGCTCGTCCGAGGACGTGCGCCCGGGCCGGGCCGAAACGGCGTCGCCGGCGTCGGCCGCCGGCTTGTCCTTCACCGCGTCATCGACGTCCTTGAGGTTGTCGCGCAACTCCTTGTCGGTCTCGGTGAGCTGCTTCTTGAGCGTCCCGGTCGGGTCGAGCGCGCCGGTCACGGCCTTCCTGGCCTTCATCGGCGCTTCAACGGCCTTCTTCACGCCATCGAGTTCGGCGTCCTTGGCGTACTCGTCGAGCGCCTTCTGGAACTCGCGCGCCATCTTGCGCGCCTTGCCAACCCATACCCCGACGGTTCGCAGGACCCTGGGAAGATCCTTCGGCCCGACGACGATCAACAGAAGACCGCCGACGATCGCCAATTCGAACCAGCCGAGATCGAACATGGCGAGACGCCTTCATGCCCGGGAGATCAGACCCGGTTGACGGTCTGGTCCTTGGCGGCCTCTCCGTCGGCCGGCGTCGCGCTTCCCTCGATGGTCTGGGGCGGCTCGTCGACCGTCTTGGCCTTGGCGGTCTGTTCCTCCTTCATGCCGGACTTGAACTCCTTGATGCCCTTGGCGAGGTCGCCTGCGAGCTTCGGAATCCGGTCGCGGCCGAACAGAAGAAGGACGATCACCAGCACGATCAGCCAGTGCCAGATACTGAAGGTACCCATCTGTGAACCTCTTGTTGTCTCGGCTCCACGGGCCGGCCGGAACCGGCCCTCCCCTCAAGGGGAAACATATAATGGTCTTGCGTGGCCCCGGCCAGAGCAAATCTCCGCGCGCTTCCGCGGCCGGGGACCGTTCCGTCGCGCCGGAATCCGACGGTGTCGCGGCGCTTTCCGTCAGGCGTTCGGGGCGCCGGGCGCGTCCCGATGGCACGGGAACACGAAGACGGCGGCGGCGTCGAAGCGGATGCGCACGTCGGCGCCGGGCGGCGGCGTCCGTTGTCCGGCGATCCGGGCGCGCAGCATGTTCCCGTCGTCGAGCCTCAGGGTCACGAGACTGCTGTGACCCAGGACATGGCGGCCGACCACCCGCGCGCCGCGCCCGGCGGCGCCCGGATCGTCGCAGAGATGAAGGCCCTCCGGCCGCACCAGGACATCGACCCGTTCGCCTTCTCCGAGCCCCCCGGCCGCGACGTCGCCGATGGGCGAGGCCGCCCTGCCCTCGCGCACGATCCCGTGAAGCCAGTTCACCTCGCCGAGGAACTTGGCGACGAAGGCGGAGGCCGGGCGACGGTAGACCTCGGCGGGCGTTCCCGCCTGGACCAGGCGTCCGCGTTGCAGCACGGCGATGCGGTCGCCCATGTACATGGCCTCCTCGGCGTCGTGGGTCACGACCAGGGCGGTCGCGCCGGCGTCGCGCAGAATGCGCAACGTCCGGTCGCGCACCTCCTCGCGCAGACGCACGTCGAGGCCCGAGAAAGGCTCGTCGAGAAGCAGCACGCGGGGCCGCGGAGCGAGCGACCGGACGAGCGCGACACGCTGCTGCTCGCCGCCCGAGAGCATGTGCGGAAACTTGGCGCCGTAGCCCTTCAGGCCCACCCGGTCGAGCAGCGTCTCGATCCGGCGCCCGCGGTCGGCGGCGGTCCCGTCCCTCAGCCCGAAGCCGATGTTCTCGGCCACGGTCATATGGGGAAAGAGCGCGAAATCCTGGAACACGAGGCCGATGTCCCGCGCCTCGGGCGGGACCCTCGCGCCATCGCCGGCGACCGTCACGCCGCCGATGCCGATCCGGCCGTCCCGCAGCTCCTCCAGTCCGGCCGCCAGGCGAAGCGCCGTCGTCTTGCCGCAACCCGAGGGGCCGACGAGGCACACGATCTCGGCCTCGCCGATGTCGAGGTCGACGTCGCGCAGCGCCGTGACGCCGCCATAGGCATGGCTCACCCCACGGAAGGAAAGGCCGGCCATCGTCATTCCTTCGCCAGACGACGCCACCCTAACCGCAACTCATTCTCAATGACAAGACTTGCTCTCAGGGCCCCTCGTCCGCCGCAGCGCCGTCGTCCGTCCTGTCCCGAAGCCTGCCGACGGGCGGAAGGTCGGGACGCGAATCGAGCAGGCCCGCGGCCGTCATCTCGTCCCGTCCCGGCAGGTCGTCGAGCGAGTCGAGGCCGAAGTGCTCGAGGAAGTGCTGGCCGGTGCGCCACTGCAGCGGACGGCCGGGAACCCGGCGGCGCCCCGAAGGCCTGATCCAGCCGGTCTCGAGCAAGCGGTCGAGCGTGCCCTTCGACAGCCCCACGCCCCTGATCTCCTCGATCTCCGCGCGGGTGACGGGCTGGTGGTAGGCGACGATGGCGAGCGTCTCGAGCGCCGCGCGCGACATGCGGCGCGACCGCTTGACGCGGATCCCGAGGCGGGCGCCCAGATCCCCGGCGGTGCGGAACGACCACCTGCCCGCGACCTTCACAAGCTCCACGCCGCGGCCGCGGTAGTCGGCCCGGAGGTCGGCCAGGAGCGAGGCAACGTCCCGGCCCTCGGGCAGCCGGCTCGCGATATCCTCCTCGGCGACCGGCTCGGGCGACGCGAAGAGCAACGCCTCGACGATCCGGAGGTCCTCGGACGGTCCGCTCATGCGTCGCCGCCGTCATGCCGGGAGCGCATCTCGATCGGCCCGAAGGCTCCGGTCTGGCGCAGCTCGATGCGCCCCAGCCGCGTCAGTTCGAGAGACGCCGCCAAGGTCGAACTCACCGCCGAACGATAGATCAGCCCCCCCTTCACATCCTCGGGCAGCATGGCCAGCATGTCCTTCCAGTCCGGCAGGTCGCCGACGAACGCGCTCAGGCGCCGCATGGCCTGTTCCATCGTGAACACGGCGACCGGCCCCGGCCGCCAACCGCGCGCCTCCGTGCGGCGGGCGTGGCCGGCATAGGCGTCCAGCAGATCGTAGAGCGAGGCGTCCCAGGTCAGCTCGATCTCGACCGGCAAGCCCTCGGCGTTGCCGCACCGGAAGTGGTCGATCCCGAGTTGGGGCCGTTGCATCAGCCGCCCGGCGGCCTCGCGCATGGCCTCCAGCCGCTGGAGGTGGAACTGCAGGGCCTCGGCCATCAGTTCGGGGCTCGGGTCCTCCTCCTCGTCGCCCGGCAGCAGCAGACGCGATTTCAGGTAGGCCAGCCAGGCGGCCATCACCAGATAGTCCGCCGCGAGGTCGAGGCGGATGTCCCGCGCCTCGGCGACGAACTCGAGATACTGGTCGGCCAGCTCCAGGATGGAGATCCGCGCGAGGTCCACCTTCTGCTGGCGGGCGAGCGTCAACAGGATGTCGAGCGGCCCCTCGAACCCGCTCACATCGACGATGAACGCGGACTTCGCGGCCTTCGGCCGGGGGTCCTCGAAGGCGTCGACCGCTCCCCGCATGGCCGCCCGCTAGCCCCCCTGCCCCGCCAGCGCCAGGATCGCATCGATCGCATACTCCACCGGCGGCAGGAGAATCCAGCGCAGCACGCTCAGGTCCCGGCCGATCTCCGCGCCGATCAGGGGAGGAAGCGCGATGAGCGCGATGACGATCGGCAGGCCGTAGCGCTCGATCCGCGAATAGGGCCGCGCGAGGCCGGCGGGCAGCAGGCCGGTCACGACCCTGCCTCCGTCCAGGGGCGGCAGCGGCAGCATGTTGAAGACGGCCAGAACGACATTGATGACCAGCGCGTTGCCGAGGTTGTGGGACACCCAGAGGGCCGCGGCGTCGGGAAGGACGGGCGCGAGATGCATCAGGAGCGCCGCCGCGAACGCCATGGCGAGATTGACGCCCGGACCCGCGGCGGCGACCCAGACCATGTCCCGCCTGGGCCGCCGCAAACGCCGGAAGTCGACCGGAACCGGCTTGGCGTAGCCGAAAAGGAACGGGGCCTTCACGAGCAGCAGCAGCCCGGGCAGGAGGATCGTTCCGAACCGGTCGATGTGCGCGAGCGGATTGAACGTGACGCGGCCGGCCCGTCTGGCCGTGTCGTCGCCCAGTTTCCACGCGACCCAGCCGTGCGCCGCCTCGTGCAGCGTTATGGCCGTGACGACCGGCAGGAGCCAGACCGAGATCCGGTAGAGCAGATCGTCCAGGTCGATCCCCATCAGCCCGCCCCCAGCAAGGCGCCGAGGCGCGCGAGCGCGGCCTCCCGGTCGAACGCGCCGGACGACGGCCGGGGCCGTCTCGCCGCCGCCGTTTCCACGCGCCGCAGGGCGTCGCCGGAGAGCATCGGCGCCGCCTCGGCGACGGCGCGCCGGACCGCGAGCGGCTGGTTGCAGTGCATCGCCACGTCGCAGCCCGCTTCCAGGGACAGCAGCGCCCGCTCCTCGTGGCTGCCCGAGAGGGCCTTCATGTCGATGGCGTCGCTCGTCAACACGCCGTCGAAGCCGATGTCGCCGCGGATGACGCCGCCGATGACGCCGGGCGATTGCGTCGCCGGCCGGTCGGGATCGATCGCCTCGTAGACGACGTGCGCCGTCATCCCCCAGGGCGCGTCGTTCAAGGCGCGAAAGGGCCGGAAGTCATACTCCCGCAGGGTCTGGAGATCCGCGGAGGTCGAGGGCAACGCGTCGTGCGGGTCGACGCCGGCCCGGCCATGGCCGGGCATGTGCTTGATCATGGGTTGCACGCCGCCTTCCAGGAGGCCTTCGCAAAAGGCCGCGCCGCACGCCGAGACGGTCCGGGCGTCGGCGCCGAACGACCTGTCGCCGATCGCCGCGTGCATGCCGTCGATCCGGAGGTCGAGGCAGGGCGCGCAGACCACGTCGATGCCCACCGCGCTCATGTCGCGGGCGAGCAATCGCGCCGCGAGTCTCGCGGCCTCGGGGCCGGCCGTTCCGAGACTCGCGGCCGGTACGCCGCCCCACCAGTGCGGCGCGCGCAGCCGGGCCACCCGGCCGCCTTCCTGATCGATCAGGACGGGCGCGTCGTCCCGGCCGACACAGGAACGGAATTCCGAAACCAGATCGGAGAGTTGCCGAGGATTACCGATGTTTCTACCGAACAGAACGACGCCCAGGGGATCGAGCTCGCTCAGGAAGAGCCGTTCGTCCTCGGTCGGCGCCGTGCCGGAAAGATCGGTGATCAGCGCGCGCGGCATCCGCTCAGGGTCCGATCACGAGACAGTCGACGCCCTTCCGCTTGAGGCCGGAGCACAACGCCTCCGCGTCGGCCCTGTTCCGATAGGCGCCCACCTGCAACCGATAGAAGGTCGCCTCGCCCAGGATCGTCTCCAGGATCAGCGGCGCGTCCACATTGCCGAGAAGGTCGTTGTGGTTGACGTGGAGACGGTCCCATGCCGCGGTGGCGGCGCCGCGGGTGGAATAGGCCGCGATCTGGACCCGCACGACACCGTCGCCCGACGGCGCGACCTCGACCGACGGTTCGCCGTCCGCGTCCGGCGGCCCGTCCCCCGCCCCGGAGCTTCCGTCCGAGATGGCCGCGGCGACATCGTCGAAAGACAGCCCCGCGCCGCCATCCGCGGGTTCCGGAGCGGCGCCGGCGCCGGCCGCCACGCGGCCCGCCATTTCGGCCGGCGCCGGCGGCGGGTCCGGCTTGGCCGTGGGCAGCGGCGTCCCCGAAGGCGCCCCGTCGACCGCCTCGCTCATCATCTCGTCCATGTAGGCGGAGACCTCTTCGGCGCTGAAGATGGGATCGGAATCGACATCCACGACGACCTCGGCCACGTCCGACGCCTCGACATCCACGACGACTTCGGCCACGTCCGACGCCTCGACATCCACGACGACTTCGGCCGGCGCCGTATCCGCCTCGGGATCGAGGGCCAGCGGTTCTTCCGGTTCCGGCATGAGCTGTTCGAACCCGGTGCTGGATTCGCCCGAGATCGTGTCCTCGAGCACGATGACGCCGGTGTTGGGGATGCTCTCGCCCCCCGGATCGTCGGGCACCAGCTTGTAGGCCGACGGATCGGCCGTGAAGAGCGGCAGGTCGGTCGAGGCGGGCGGCGGCTGGAACGCCACCCACACTCCGTAGACGGCGGCGCAGAGCAACGCCACCCCGGCCGGCCAGAGGAAGGGGAAGCGCCGGCGGCGCCCGGACCCACCGGGTTCCGGCGCCGCGGGGTGCGCCGCCGGAGGCTCGACGGGGCCCGGCCGCAGCGGCTCCGCCTCGAGGCGCGGACCTCCTCGAGTCTCGGACGCCTGGTCGCCGCCCTCCCCGACGAAAAGCGTGGGCTCCCTGCGCGTGCTCAGCGCATTTCCTCCCTGGGTTCGACGCCGAAGAGATGCAGGCCCTCGGCGATCACCCGCCCGACGCCATCGATCAGCGCGAGCCGGGCGCGTGTCAGCGACTCATTATCCTCTACGAGAAAACGCAGGGAAGGATCGTCGCGTCCTTTGTTCCACAGGGCGTGAAACTCTCCGGCCAGCTCGTGGAGATAGGTCGCTATGCGGTGGGGTTCGTGCGCTTCCGCGGCGCCTTCGACGACACGGGGCCAGCCAGACGCGGACTTGATGAGCCCGATCTCGGACTCGTCGTCCAGCAAGAGAAGGTCGGCATCCGCGAGGTTCGCCGTGTCGATGCCGGCGTCCTCCGCGCGGCGCATGACCGAACGGATGCGCGCATGGGCATAGTGCACGTAGAAGACCGGGTTGTCCCTGGATTGCTCCCGGACCTTCGCGAGGTCGAAGTCGAGCGGCGCGTCGCTCCGGCGGGTCAGCATGATGAAGCGCACCACGTCCTTGCCGACGGCCTCCACCACGTCGCGCAGGGTGACGAAGCGTCCGGCGCGTTTGGACATCCGGAAAGGCTCGCCGTTCTCGTAGAGGGTCACGAGCTGGGTGACAAGGATGTCGAAATCGGCCTTGCCGTCCGACAGCGCGGCGACCGAGGCCTTCAGGCGCCTGACATAGCCCGCGTGGTCGGCGCCGAACACGTCGATCATCAGATCGAAGCCCCGTTCGACCTTGTCGTTGTGGTAGGCGATGTCGGGGGCGAAGTAGGCCCAGCTTCCATCCGATTTCCTGAGCGGCCTGTCGAGATCGTCGCCGAAATCGGTCGAGCGGAAGAGCGTCTGGGGAACGGGCTCCCAGTCGTCCGGCTTCCTGCCCTTCGGCGGTTCGAGCACGCCGGTGTAGACGAGGCCCTTCCGCTCGAGCTTGGCGAGGCAGGCTTCGATGCCGCCCGAATCGACCATGGCGCGCTCGGAGCGGAACTCGTCCTGACGGACGCCCAGCAGCGCGAGATCGTCGCGGATCGTCGTCATCATCGCCTCGACCGCGAACCGGCGCACCGCCGCCAGCGGCTCCGGCGGCGGGCTCTCGCCCCGCTCCACCGCGCCGACGGCGTCCCTGAGCGCGGCGCCGTGCTCCTCCGCCAGAGCCTCGCCGACGGCCGCGAGGTATGCGCCGGGATAGAGGCCCTCGAACGCCTCCTCGGGCACGGTCTCGCCCAGCGCCTGCAAGTAGCGCAGGTAGGCCGACCGTGCGAGCGCGTCGACCTGGGTTCCGGCGTCGTTGATGTAGTACTCGCGCGTGACGTCGTAGCCGACGGCCGACAGCAACGAGGCGAGCGCGTCTCCGTAGACCGCGCCGCGGGCGTGTCCGACATGGAGCGGTCCCGTGGGGTTGGCCGAGACGTATTCCACGTTGGCCGTCCTGCCGCCGCCGAGGTCGGACAACTGCGCCGCCGCGCCACGGCGCGCCAGATCGGCCAGACGCCCGCGCCAGAACGCATCCGACAGCCGGACGTTCACGAAGCCGGGCCCGGCGACCTCGACGCCGGCCACGTCGACATCGCCGTCCAGCCGTTCGGCGATGAGCCGGGCCAGGGTCCGGGGCTGGAGGCCCGCGCTCTTCGCCATGACCAACGCGGCATTGGTCGCCACGTCGCCATGGGAGGCGTCGCGGGGGGGTTCGGCGAGGATGCGGCCCAGGGGGCCGCCCGGGGGAAGCGCGCCCCCGGCCTGCATGTCCTCGACTGCTTTCTGAGTTCTCGACGTGAACTCACGGTAAACGTTCATTTTTTCCGGCCATCAAGCGTCGATGCTCGTCTCGGGCGAACCGGTCGGTCATGCCGGCGATGTAGTCGGCGATCACGCGCATGCGGCCGGTCTCGTCGCGCCCGTCGAGGCGTCCGCGCCATTCATCGGGCAGACGTTCGGGATCGGCCCTGAAGCAATCGAACAGCCCGCGCATCAGTTCCACGGCCTCGCGGCGCTCCGTCCGGACGCTGACGTGGCGGTACATGTTGGCGAAGAGCCAGGCCTTCAAGGCCGTGTTGGCCTCGGCCACGGGCCGGCTGAAGGCGATCAGCGGCGCATCGTGCCAGCGCACGTCGTCCGCCGATCCGACCGCGCTCCCAGCCAGACGCAGGCCCGATTCCTCGGTGAGGTCGCCGACCAGCCGGTCGATGATGCGCCGCACCGTCTCCTGGACCAGCCGGCCGCGCGCGGCGTCGGGATAGCGCGCGATCGCCTCGTCCGCCGCGTCGCCCGCCAGCGGGGCCTCCAGCAGGTCCTCCAGGGTGAACAGGCCCGCGCGCAGGCCATCGTCGACATCGTGGCTGTGATAGGCGATATCGTCGGCGATCGCGGCCGTCTGCGCCTCGGCGCCCGGGAAGACGTCGACCTCGAGATCGTGAACCGCGCAGTAGTCCCGCACGGCGCGGGGGACCTCGCCGGCGATCGGGCCGTTGTGCTTGACGACGCCCTCGAGCGTCTCCCACGTCAGGTTCAGACCGTCGAAGTCGGCATACATCGTTTCGAGCTCGGTCAGGATGCGCAGGGTCTGGACGTTGTGGTCGAAGCCGCCCCAGGGCTCCATGGCCTCGTCGAGCACATCCTCGCCGGCGTGGCCGAAGGGCGTGTGGCCCAGATCGTGGGCGAGCGCCACCGCTTCGGCGAGATCCTCGTCGAGCCCCAGGGAGCGCGCCACCGAGCGCGCGATCTGCGCGACCTCGAGGCTGTGGGTCAGCCGGGTGCGGAAGTGGTCGCCCTCGGCGCCGATGAACACCTGGGTCTTGTGCATCAACCGGCGGAACGCCCGGCAGTGCAGGATCCTGTCGCGGTCGCGCTGGAAGACCGTCCGGCCGCGGCTCTCCGGCTCGGGGAAGCGCCGTCCCCGGCTTTGCGCGGGATCGCAGGCGTAGGGCGCGAGGGGACCGGCCGTCATGGCGCGGAACCTACTGGCCCCGCCCGGCAAGGGCAATCGGGCGAATTGACACACGGGGACGCACACCTACATTGAAGAGCACCGAGGAGGAACGGCCATGAGCGACGCTGCAGCCCGGGACGGCATCAACGTGAGCCCCGACGCCGCCAGACGCATCGGTGAGATCATGGCGGCCGAACATGGCGATCCCGAGGCGGGACGCCTGCGCATCGTCGTCACCGGAGGCGGATGCTCGGGCTTCCAGTATCACTTCAAGGTCGACGAAGGCCCCGAGGAGGGCGACGTCGAGTACAAGACCGGCGGCGCGAAGGTCGTGATCGACGACATCTCGCTCCAGTTCCTCACGGGCTCCACGCTGCGGTTCGTCCAGAACCTCGAAGGCAGCTACTTCGCGCTGGACAACCCCAACGCCACCTCGTCCTGCGGTTGCGGCACGTCCTTCGCGGTCTGACGCGAAGACCGCTTCCGTCCGTGAAGGATCGCGCTCTCCGCTGGCCGCCTTTCGGCCGGACGGCTATCGTCCGGCCATGAGGATCGCCACCTGGAACGTCAACTCGATCAGGGCGCGGCTGCCGAACGTGCTGGCCTGGCTCGAGGAGGCCGCGCCCGACGTGGCGCTCCTGCAGGAGCTCAAGACGGTCGAGGACGGCTTTCCGTTCCCGGACATCGAGGATCTCGGCTACAACTGCGCCGTCGCCGGCCAGAAGACCTACAACGGCGTCGCCGTGCTCTCGAAGTCGCCGATCGAGATCGAGACGAAGGCGCTGCCCGGCGACGACGGCGACGATCAGGCGCGCTACCTGGAGGCGGTGACGGGCGGCGTCCGGGTCGCCGCGATCTACCTTCCCAACGGCAACCCGGCGCCGGGCGGCAAGTTCGACTACAAGATCGCCTGGATGGGCCGGCTGGTCGATCGCGCCCGCGAACTGCTGAGATTCGAGGAGGCGGTGGTCCTGGGCGGCGACTACAACGTCTGCCCGACCGACGCGGATGTCCACGATCCCGAAGGCTGGGCCGGCGACGCCCTGTGCCGGCCCGAATCCCGCGCGCGCTTCCGCGAGCTCCTGTGGCTCGGCTACACCGAAGCCTACCGCGCGCTCCATCCCGACACGCCGCGCGCCTGGACGTTCTGGGACTACCAGGGCGGCGCCTGGCGGCATGATCGCGGCGTCCGCATCGACCACCTGCTGCTCTCGCCCCATGCCGCCGACCGCCTGGTTGCCTGCGAGATCGACCGCGGGCCGCGCGGCGGGAACAAGGCGTCGGACCACACCCCCGTCTGGTGCGAACTGGAGGACTGACCATGGCCGCCGTCCCCGAAACCCCGCGCCGCTGGCCCCCACCCCGGGATATCCGGCTGGGACAAGGCCGCCACACCCGCGGACGCCTCGGTTTCGTGCTCCTGAGCAGCGAGGAGACGGCCGACGACGACATCCGGCGGATCGTCCCCGACGACGTCGGCGTGTTCTACACGCGCGTGCATCTGGCCGATCCCGTCACGATCGAGACGTTCGCGGCCGTGGGCAAGGACCTGACCAGCGCCGCCGCGCTCCTGCCGCCGGACATGGACGCCATCGCCTATGTCTGCACCGCCGGCGGCATCGTCCTCGGCGAGGACGCGGTGGCCCGCGCCCTCGCGCGGGCCCAGCCCCGGGCCAGGACGGTCGCCCTGGCGACCTGCGCGGTCGATGCGATGCGGGCGCTGGGCATGAGGAAGATCGTCCTCGGCACGCCCTACCTCGACGAGGTCAACCGCCTCGAAGCCGACTTCCTGGTGGACCGCGGCTTCGAGGTGCTCGAGGCGCGGGGCCTCAACCTGGCGACCGGGCGCGAGATGTGCCTGGTCGAACCCGAGGACATCGTGGCGCTGGCGCTGGAGGTCGACCGGCCCCAGGCGGACGGCGTCTTCATCTCCTGCAGCGGCTTGCGCACGGTCGAGGTGGCCGAGGAGATCGAACGCAGGACCGGCAAGCCGGTCGTCGGCAGCAACCACGCTCTCATCTGGCGCATGATGCGCCTGGCCGGCGTCGACGACCGCCTCGACGGCCTGGGCCGGCTCTACCGGGAGCACTGAGCGTGGCGCCCGACGACGCCCGCGGCGTTCGAGGCTGGCCGGCCTCCCGGCCGCGCGCGCCCCGGTTCGACGGGGGGCGTCACCACCGCGCCTCGATCGGCTTCGTCCTGCTCGCCATGGAGCAGACCGTCGAGAGCGAGATGGCGCGCCACGCGCCCGACGGCGTCGGCGTGCACTTCGCGCGCGCCCCGATGGCGAACCGCGTGGCCGTCGAAACCCTGGCGGCCATGAAGGCGGGCATCGGCGAGGCGGCCGGCCGCATCCTGCCCGACAAGCGGCTCGACGCGGTCTGCTACGCCTGCACCTCCGGCGGCGTCGTGATCGGCGAGGAGAACGTCTTCGCCGAGCTCCGCCGCGGCGCGCCCGGCGCCAAGGCGACCTCGCTCGTCACCGGCGTCATGCGGGCGCTGCGGGCGCTCGGCGCCGCCCGGATCGCGGTCGCCACGCCCTATCTCGACGAGGTCAACCGGATCGAGGCCGACTACCTGACCCGGCGGGGGTTCGAGATCCTCGACATCCAGGGGCTCAACATCGCCGACGACGCCGACATGGCCCGCGTCGCGCCCGACTACCTTCTCGAGTTCGGGGCCGAGGTCGACAGGCCCGAGGCCGAGGCCGTCTTCATCAGTTGCGGCGCCCTGCGCTCGATGGAGATCGTCGAGGCGCTGGAAGCGCGCACCGGCAAGCCGGTGGTGACATCGAACCAGGCCATGCTGTGGGACTGCCTGCGCCTGGCCGGCGTCGACGACCGCCTCGACGGCTTGGGCCGCCTTTTCAGGGAGCATTGACGATGACCGAACATACCGGCGGATGCCTGTGCGGCCGGGTGCGTTACCGCATGACCGGTCCCGCCAGATTCACCAGCCTGTGCCACTGCCGGAGCTGCCAGCGCGCGACGGGCGCGCCGGTCACGGCCTTCGTCGGGCTCGACGCCGCGCGGTTCGAGGAGGTCGAGGGCCGGCGCGCGATCTACGAATCGTCGCCGGGCGTGAGGCGCGGCTTCTGCGCGGCGTGCGGCGCCTCGCTCACCTACGAGGGCGACGCCTGGCCCGGCGAGGTCCACATCCTCACCGCGACCCTGGACGACCCGGAGCCTTTCCCGCCCGCCATGCACAGCATGATGGCCGACAACATCGCCTGGTTCCGCATGTCCGACGACCTGCCGCGGCTCGACGGGTTCGGTACGGGCAAGCGCGAGTGAGGCGGAACGGCCCGCCGGGCCGTTCCTGTTCAGAGACCGGAATCGGGATCGTAAACGAAGCAGTCCAACAAGGCGACCCGCATCCCCCAGATCGTTTTTTCATACGCATCCTCTGGCTCCGGTTCACGAAACCAAGCTTGATTGTAGATTTTTTTCAGAAGTTCCTTGTGTTTGTCTTTCCCCGACTTTTTACTCGAACTCTTCCGCCATGCAACACCAAAATGCGTTGCTAAATTTTCTATGGATTGGTCATTCACCGATACGAAACGATCCGGCCTTGCGAGCGCGAGAAGTCGGGTCGCGGTACCTTTACCGATACGAGGGGTTTTCGTGATCTTCTCATAGGCTTCGGTCGCCAAGTCCGAGAGTTCGTCATCGCCAGCTCTAGCCACACGCCGAACGATATCTTGGATATCTCCAAGCTTATCGCCGAATACAACCTTCCGGGCAACCCATCGCGTTGGGCCGAGCAATGCCCAACTTGCTTTTCCCGTCAGACCAAGCAAACGGTTCTGGTCATGTACATCGAGTTGATCTAAGTCCCGCACTATAATGTTGTTCAAAACTCGAATGGTTTCCATCCAACTACCCGGTTCTCCTAAAACTGACCATGGATAACGCTCGCTCCACCATCGGTCGCACTGCTTCAAGGCAGCGACATAGCTCTTCCAATCATGAACGTTTTTCAGTAGCTGCAAGGGCTTCGCATTGTCCGCTGTCGGGGGCCGCGACATGGGTCGAGGAGGATTTTTATTCCATGCTTTGGCATAGTCATCGATAGCGCATTCGCCGAGTGGACCGCACCGTTCCCACAATAGATCGAACCACTCCCTCATGGCTTCCGTGTCCGAGGTCTCGAACATGACCTCTTCGTTTGCGCCGAAACCGCCAAACGTGAAATTCGCGCTTCCGATCCAGGCGACAGACTTGCATTCTCCTCGGAACATATAGACTTTGGGGTGAAAGAGCCTACCTTCTCCAACAAGGCGTACCTTGCCCATTCGGTTCAATCGCCTCAACGCGCTCGGGTCGGTGAGGTTGCCCCAAAGACCGACAACCGCGCGGATTCTAAGGCGCGTTGCATGCTCCTTCAACATGCCGAGGCCCTTGTGTTCACCCGCCCAAGCCGTCGCGAGATCGATTCCGGTCGCCCACTCAAGGTTCTCGGAGAAGCGCCGAAGTATGTTTTCTTCGGTAATCAGCATCGCATCGTCCTCGAATACAGCGTTGGGCGATCGATTCCCATTTCGTGACGCATCGTAGCCCGCCTCTTCTCCGCAACCGTGTGGCGAAGCTACAAATCCGCGAACACGTGGGTTTCGCCCTTCGCGCCGGGGTGGGTCACCGCGCCGGCGCGGGCCGGGCCGACGGTCTGGGCGTACTTCCAGATCGTGCCGGCGTTGTAGTCGGTCGCTCTCGGCCGCCACGCCGCCCGCCGGCGGGCGAGCTCCGCGTCGCTCAGTTCGACGTCGAGCGTCCCCTTCCCGGCGTCGATGACGATCGTGTCGCCGTCCCTCAGCAGCCCGATCGGACCGCCCTCGGCCGCCTCGGGCCCGACATGGCCGATGCAGAAGCCGCGCGTGCCGCCCGAGAACCGTCCGTCCGTGATGAGCGCCACCGCCTCGCCCATGCCCTGGCCGTAGAGGGCGCTGGTGGTGGACAGCATCTCGCGCATGCCCGGCCCCCCCTTCGGTCCCTCGTAGCGCACGACCAGCACGTCGCCCTCGTCGAACCGCCGGGCCAGCACCGCGTCGAGGCATTCCTCTTCCGTGTCGAAGCAACGCGCCGGTCCGCGGAACCGAAGGCGCTCCATGCCGGCGATCTTCACGATGGCGCCGTCGGGCGCGAGATTGCCCTTGAGCCCGACGACGCCGCCCGTGGCCGACAGGGGATCGCCGGTCGGCCGGACGACGTCCTGGTCCTCGGGAAACTCGACGCCGGCATGGTTCTCGGCGAGGGTCTTGCCGGTCACGGTCATGGCGTCGCCGTGGAGGTAGCCGCCGTCGAGCAACGCCTTGATGAGGATGGGGACGCCGCCGGCCTCGTAGAGGTCCTTGGCGACATAGCGGCCGCCGGGCTTGAGGTCGGCGATGTAGGGCGTCCCGCGGAAGATCCCGCAGACATCCTCCAGCGTGAACTCGATGCCGGCCTCGTGGGCGATCGCCGGCAGATGCAGGCCCGCGTTGGTCGAGCCGCCCGAGGCCGCCACGACAACGGCGGCGTTCTCGAGGGCTTCGCGCGTGACGATGTCGCGCGGGCGCAGGTTGCGTTCGATCAGCGCCATCGCCGCGTGGCCGGCGCGCTCGCAGAACGCGTCGCGGCTCTCGTAGGGCGCGGGCGTCGAGGCGGAATAGGGCAGCGCGAGGCCGATGGCTTCCGAGACGGTCGCCATCGTGTTGGCGGTGAACTGGCCGCCGCAAGACCCGCCCGACGGGCAGGCGGCGTGCTCGAGAACGCCGAGATCGTCGTCGCTCATGGCGCCCGCCGCGTGGGCGCCGACGCCCTCGAAGACGTCGATGATGGTGACGTCCTCGCCGCGGAACCGGCCGGGCAGGATCGAGCCGCCGTAGATGAAGACCGACGGCACGTTGAGCCGGACCATGGCCATCATCATGCCGGGCAGCGACTTGTCGCAGCCCGCGAGCCCCACCATGCCGTCGTAGCAGTGGCCGCGCATGGTGAGTTCCACGGAATCGGCGATCACCTCGCGGCTCACCAGCGACGACTTCATGCCGTGGTGGCCCATGGCGATGCCGTCGGTCACGGTGATGGTCGTGAACTCGCGCGGCGTGCCGCCGGCGGCCTTCACGCCCTTCTTCACCGCCTGGGCCTGGCGCATCAACGTGATGTTGCAGGGCGCGGCCTCGTTCCACGTGGTCGCCACGCCGACGAACGGCTGGGCGACATCCTCGTCGGTGAGCCCCATGGCGTAGTAGAACGCCCTGTGCGGCGCGCTCTTCGGGCCGACCGACACATGCCGGCTCGGCAACCTCGACTTGTCCCAGCGGGTCATGGCGTCCCTCTCCCCGACCGTCCCGTTCGTTGGGCGCGGAGACTAGGCCCGGCCCGGCGGCGTGTCACCCGCCAACCGCCGTGCGCCCGACGCCGCAAGCGTGGTAAGCAGCCCGCCGTCCGGTCCGGTCCCGCTCCCCATGCGTCACCCCCACCATGTCACGATCTGTTGCGCCGTGGCCCTCGCGACGGGGCTCTGGGGGCTCTACTGGATCCCCCAGCGCGAGCTCGAGGCGGCGGGCCTGACCGGCGGTTGGGGCACGCTGGCGCAGTATGTCATCCCCTTGGTCCTCGTGGCGCCGGTCATGGCCTGGCGCGCCTCGAAGGGCCGGCCGACAGGAGCGACATGGTGCCTGATCGGGACGCTGACCGGCGGCGGCATCGTCTGCTACGCCAACAGTTTCCTGCTCACCGAGGTCGTCCGGGCCCTGATGCTGTTCTACATGGCGCCGGTCTGGGCGACGCTGCTGGAGCGGTTCGCGATGCGCCGGGCGGTCGCCCGCAGCCGCTATCTCACGCTCGCCCTGGCGCTCGGCGGACTGTGGATCGTCTTCGGCCAGGACGGCGACCCGCCCCTCCCGCGCAACGCCGGCGACTGGCTCGCGCTCGCGGGCGGCGCCATGATCGCGGCGGGGGCGGCGCGCGTGAACGCGGTGCAGCCGGACAGTCCCTGGCCGATCCTGTTCTCGTTCTACGTCTACGGTACCGCTTTCGCGGCGGTCGTCTGCTGGCTTCTGAGAGCGGAACTCGGTCCGGTTCCCGCCGCCGGCGACCTCGTGGCGATGCTGCCGTTCCTGTTTCTGCTCGTCGTCTTCCTCCTGATCCCGACGAACGCGCTCCTCATCTGGTCCCCCGCGAAGATCGGCGCGGGCGTCTTCAGCATTCTGATGCTCTCGGAGATCGTCACCGGAGCCGTCAGCGCGGCGCTTCTGGCCGACGAACGGTTCGGCTGGCGCGAGGCGCTGGGCTGCGGCCTGATCGTCGCCGCCGGCGCGATCGAGATCGTGGCGTCCGGCCGCAAGAACGCCTCCGAGCCCCGATGAACGAACGCCGACGCGAGGACCGGCTTTGGCCTTCGATCATGCTCGTCATCGCCGCGGCGAGTTGGGGGCTCTTCTGGATTCCGCTGCGTGAGTTCGAGGCGGCGGGCCTCGGGGCCGGCTGGGCCTCGGTCGGACAGTTCCTGGCGCCCACGCTGGTCCTGGCGCCGGTCGCGCTGGTCTTCGCCCTGCAAGGCCGCGCCACCGGCGTCGGGAGGTGGAAGACGGCGTTCTTCACCGGCGGCGCCTTCGCCCTCTACGCCGACAGCCTGCTCCTGACCGAGGTCGCCCGCGCGCTGATCCTGTTCTACCTCACGCCGGCCTGGAGCACGGCGTTCGAGGTCTGGCTCATGAAGCGCCGCCTCACGCCCGCCAGGATCGCCGCCATCGTCCTGGGCCTGGCCGGCCTGTGCGTCATCCTGGGCGGCGACGGCTTCCCGCCCCTGCCGCGCAACGCCGGCGACTGGATGGCGCTCGCCTCCGGCATGTTCTGGGCCTACGGCTCCACGCGCGTCCGCCTGGCCTCCGAGGCGGGCCTCTTCGAGAACGTGTTCTCGTTCTTCGGCTTCGGCGCCATCGTCGCCCTGGCGCTCGCGATGCTGCCGGTCGAGGCGCTCGGCGCGCCGCCAAGCGGCGCCGAGGCCGTCCGGTTCGCGCCCTGGCTCCTGCTGTTCGCGCTGGCCTTCCTGGTCCCGGTCATGTTCATGCAGCTCTACGGGACCCAGCTCGTCGATCCCGGCCGCGTCGGCATCCTGTTCCAGGCGGAAGCCATCGTCGGCGTCGCCAGCGCCGCGATCCTGACCCTGGAGCCGTTCGGCTGGAGGGAGGCGGCCGGCTCGGCGCTCGTCATCGGGGCGGCGCTGACGGAGGTGCTCGTCAATCGGCCGTCCGGCGGGCGGGCATAGCGCGCCGCGCCGCGAGCGGCCGTGTATGTTCTCCATGCGTTTCACGTGAAACGCTCGGCCCGGTCTTGAAGCCGTTGCCCGGCGACGGCCGACATCTGTAGTGTACCGGCGCGGAGTTCGGGGAACGCGCACGGCCGATGCGGCAGGCGGGGTCCGGTCGATCTTCGGCGCGCAAGGCTCTGGAACGAGACACAACGGGAGAAGCCGGCATGAAGCAGCCATGCTTGACGATCGCGATGGCGGGCGCCCTGCTCGTTTCCGGCGCGGCGACGGCGGAGCGGGGGCGCGACGGTCATCTGGGCGTGATCTACTGGCAGGCCCCGTCGATCCTGAATCCGTATCTCTCGGGAGGGACCAAGGACATCGAGGCCGCGTCGATGGTGCTGGAGCCGCTCGCCCGGTTCGACGAAGCGGGAAACCTGGTTCCCTGGCTGGCGGCTTCGACGCCGACGGTGGCCAACGGCGGGGTGTCCGCCGATCTGAAGACCGTAACCTGGACGTTGCGGGAGGGCCTGCTCTGGTCCGACGGAAGCCCGGTGACGGCCGCCGATGTCGTGTTCACCGCCGAATACTGCCTGGATCCCGCCGGCGGCTGCTCGCAACTGGCGAAGTTCGACGACGTGACCGCGGTCGAGGCGACCGACGACCTGACCGTGGAGGTCACGTTCGGTATCCCCAAGCCCTATCCCTACGGCCCCTTCGTCGGCGC
Source organism: uncultured Alphaproteobacteria bacterium (assembly GCA_958295695.1). Classification (GTDB taxonomy): domain Bacteria; phylum Pseudomonadota; class Alphaproteobacteria; order SP197; family SP197; genus SP197. Next base: position 2,057,282 of record OY282363.1, read on the forward strand.
CACGTCGCCGATCCTGCAGAAGGCGCAGTTCGCGGACTGCGTCGGCGCCAAGGCCCCGGAATGCACCGAGGCCAATTTCAAGCCGGTCGGCACCGGGCCGTTCCGCGTGACCGAGTTCCGGCCCAACGACGTGATCTCCCTGGAAGCCAACCCCCGCTACCGCGACCCGGCGAAGCCGGCCTTCGCGACGGTCACCTTCAAGGGCGGCGGCGACGCGGCGGCGGCGGCGCGCGCGGTTCTGGAGACCGGCGAGTTCGACTACGCCTGGAACCTGCAGCTCGCTCCCGACGTGCTGGAGGACATGCAGGCGGCGGGAAAGGGCGCGGTGGTCTCGAGTTTCGGAACCCTCGTCGAGCGCCTCGTGGTCAACCTGACGGATCCGTCTCCCGATCTGGGCGACGCCCGCTCCACCCGCGCCCATCCGCACCCGTTCCTGTCGGATCCCGCCGTCCGCAAGGCGCTGTCGATGGCCATCGACCGCAACCTTCTCGTCGAGATCGGCTACGGCCGGGCCGGACGCCCGACCTGCAATGTCGTGCCCGCGCCGGCGATCTACGCGTCGGACGCGAACGAAGATTGCCTGGCGCGGGACATCGACGGCGCGAAGCGTCTGCTCGACGAGGCCGGCTGGCGGCCGGGGCCGGACGGGATACGCCAGAAGGACGGCATACGGCTTTCCATCCTCTACCAGACCTCGGCCAACGCGGTCCGGCAGGATTTCCAGGCCCTCGTCAAGCAGTGGTGGTCCGAGATCGGGGTCGAAACCGAACTGCGCAACATCGACGCATCGGTGTTCTTCGGCGGCGATCCGGGCAGCCCGGACACCTACCAGAAGTTCTTCGCCGATATCCAGATGTACGCGAACAACTTCGAGGGCGCCGACCCCGAGCCCTATCTCGGCGGCTGGCGATGCGGCAACGAGCCGCGGCCGGCCTCGCAGTGGCAGGGCGAGAACGTGCCGCGCTACTGCGACGAGGACTACGACCGGCTGCTCGGGCGGATGGCGAAGACCGGCGATCTCGGCGAAAGGGCCGCCCTCGCCAGGGCGATGAACGACATGCTGGTCCGGGACCATGCGTTGATCCCGCTGGTCCACCGCGGGCGCGTGTCCGCCCATGCGCGGTCGCTCGGCGGCGTCCTGCTGAACACCTGGGACAGCGAAATCTGGAACATCGCCGACTGGCGCCGGATTCGATGACGTCGCGCCGGAGAGCGGATCCGCCGCCGGCGCATCCGGACGAACGGCGGACGACCGGGCGCGGGGCCTGAGACGCCGGCGAGATGCCCGTCTACACCGTCCGGAGAATCCTGGTCGCCGTCCCGACGCTGCTTCTCATCAGCCTGATCCTTTTCCTGCTGCTCGACCTCGCACCCGGCGATCCGACGGCGCAGCTCCCGCTGACCATCCCGCCGGACGTGAAGGAGCGGATCCGCCAATCGCTCGGGCTCGGCGAACCGATCCATGTCCGCTACCTGCTCTGGCTCCAGCAGTTCTTCGTCAACGAACCGCTCCATCTGCTCTCCGGGCTGACGGGCCTCGACCTCGCCGGCGACCGCGCGCGCGTGATCTCCTGGCAGACGCGCTCGCCGGTCGTCGACATCGTCGTCGAGAGACTCCCCCAGACCCTGTGGGTCGTGGGGCTGTCCTACGTCATCGGCATTCTGATCGCCGTGCCGGTCGGGATCGTCTCGGCCTGCCGCCAGTACAGCTGGTTCGACCAGCTGGGAACGTTCGCGTCCATGGTCGGCTTTTCCGTTCCGACCTTCTTCAGCGGGGTGTTGCTGATCGTCGTCTTCTCCGTCGAGCTCGGCTGGTTTCCGTCCATCTACGACACGACCCACAAGGTCACCGACTGGAACGGCTTCCTTGTCCAGGTCCGGCAGATGGCGATGCCGGTCACGGTCCTCGCGCTCTACAACGCGGCGCAAATCAGCCGCTTCATGCGGGCGTCCATGCTGGACAACCTGAAGCTCGACTACGTCCGCACCGCCTGGGCCAAGGGCCTGCCCGAGCGGACGGTCGTTCTCGCCCATGTCCTGCGGAATTCGGCGGGTCCGGCGGTCACCGTGATCGCGCTTGGGGTTCCGGGCGTCTTCGCCGGCGCGATCATCACCGAGCAGGTCTTCAAGGTCAACGGGCTGGGCCAGCTCCTGATCGTCTCGATCCAGGCCAGCGACATTCCCACGGTGCAGACCCTGACGTTCATCTTCGCCGTCCTGATCGTCCTGTTCAATCTGATCGCGGACCTCCTGTACGGAGTTCTCGATCCGAGGATCCGCTATGATTGAGGCGGCTCCGCCCGGAAGCTCCCGCGGACGCGACGTGTGGCTGCGTTTCAGACGCCACAAGGGGGCGCTTCTCGGCGGCGGTTTCTTCGTCTTCGTCCTGTGCTTCGTCGCGGTCGGTCCGGCGCTCTGGACGGTCGATCCCCAATTCATCGACATCCAGGCGCGGAATTCGGGCATGAGCGCCGCCCATCCGCTGGGCGCCGACCAGCTCGGGCGGGACATGCTCGCCCGCCTGATGGCGGGCGGCCGGGCCTCGGTCGCGGTCGGCGTCGCCGCGATGCTGCTTTCGCTTCTGATCGGAAGCCTGATCGGGGTCCTGGCCGGCTTCTTCCGGTGGATCGACGGCCCGCTGATGCGTCTGACGGATCTGTTCCTGGCCCTGCCGCTCCTGCCGCTGCTTCTCGTCGTCATCCTGCTGTTTCGGGACACGCTCCGGACGGCCGTCGGACCGGAAACGGGCGTCTTCGTCCTGGTCGTCGGCGTTATCGGCGCGACCAGCTGGATGCAGACAGCCCGGGTCGTCCGCGGAGAAGTCCTCACCGTCAAGGAACGGGAGTTCGTGCTCGCGGCGAGGTCGATCGGCGCGCCGGCCCACCGGATCGTCCGGCGCCACATCCTGCCGAATGTCCTCTCGCCGATCGTGGTTTCGGCGACCCTCGGCATCGCCAACGCCATCATCACCGAATCGGCGCTGTCCTTTCTCGGGCTGGGATTCCCATCGGATTTCGCGACATGGGGACGCCTGCTGTTCGACGCCACGGACTATCTGCAGCGCTATCCGAGCCGCGTGCTGTGGCCCGGCCTGGCGATCTCGCTCACCGTCCTTTCGGTCAACTACATGGGCGACGGCCTGCGCGACGCGCTCGATCCGCGGACGCGCGGCCGTTAGGCCGCCTCGGCGGCGATCCCGGCGCGTCCGATCCACCGGTCCACGAACCGTTCGGTCCAGGCCTGGATCGAAGCCTCGTAGACCGGCGCCAGCCGGAGCTGCTCATCGACGCTCTGGGCGCCGAACATGTCTCGATAGGAGTCGTTCTCCAGAAACTCCCTCGTCAGAGCAGAGAGCTTCGTGTCGGGATGGAACTGGAGGCCATAGGCCCGCTCGCCGATGCGGAAGGCCTGAACCGGGTAGCGGTCGCTCCGGGCCAACAGCACGGCCTCGTCGGGGAGCCTGAAGACGCCTTCGAAGTGGGCCTCGTAGAAATGGCTGGCGCCGGCGAACAGCTCCCGCCCCTCCCCGATCGGGTCGACGCGGAAGAAGCCCAGTTCGCAGAGGCCGTCGGGACGGGCCCAGACCTTGCCGCCGAAGGCGGCCGCCAGGAGCTGGCTTCCCATGCAGATCCCGAGCGTCGGCACGCCGCGGTCGACGGCCGCGCGAATGTAGGCCATCTCGTCCGCGACCCACCGGTGTTCGTCGGGCCGGTCCGCGTGCCCCTCGGCGCTGCCTCCGACGATCAGGGCGGCATGACCTTCGATCGCGGGCAGACCGTCGCCGAACGCGGGACAGACACAGTCGACCGCGAATCCGCGCGCGCGGGCCTCGTCGGCGACCCGGCAGTCCGTCCAGGCGGGATTGTGAACGATGTAGAGAATGCGCGACGCCATGGCGGCCACCCCGGAGAAGGAGACGGGAGGATACCCGCGCGCCCGTCCTACGGCGAACCGTCACGGGAAACCAGCGCCGAATTTCCGATCCATCGGCGGGAGTTCTCCGACATCGCTTCGCGGAGCAATCCCACGGTCCCGGCCGGCGGAGGCGCGGTCCCCGCTCAGGCCGTTTCCAGGCGGGCCAGCGCCTCGGCCAGCCTGTTTCTCGATTCGAGCGCGGCGGTGCGGCGGTCCCGGGTCCCCTCGACGACCTCCTCGGGCGCATGGGCCAGGAACTTCTCGTTCGAGAGCTTCCGGTCGAAACCCGCGACCTCGCCTTCCGCCTTGCCGATTTCCCTGCGAAGCCGCCCGGTCTCGGCGCCGATGTCGATCACGCCCTCGAGCGGAAGAGCGAGCGTGGCGCCGTCGATCACCGCCTGGGCCGATCCCGCGGGGACCGATTCGGCCGGCGCGACGGATTCGAGCAGCGCGAGGCGCAGGATCGACTCGCGGTGCCGGTCCAGACGCGCCGCGGCGACCTCGCCCCCGCCCTTGAGGCGCGCCGCGATCCTGGCGCCGGCCGGCACGTTCAACTCGGCGCGGATGGCGCGGATCAGGGAGATCAGCCGGACGACCCAGTCCATCTCGGACGAAGCGCCGGGATCGACCGCCTCTTCGCCGTACTCGGGCCAGCGGGCGCGGATCAGCCGGCATTCCCGCCGCGCGTCGAGCCGCCGCCAGAGTTCCTCGGTCACGAACGGCATGATCGGGTGGAGCACGATCAGGAGCTGGTCGAGCGCCCAGGCGGCGCAGGCCCGCGTTTCGGCCGCGGCGGCTTCGCCGGAGCCGTTCAGGATCGGCTTGGTGAACTCCAGATACCAGTCGCAGAAGACGTTCCACGCCGCCTGATAGACCGCTTGCGCGGCGTCGTTGAAGCGGTACGCCTCCATGGCTTCGTCGACACGGACACGCAGGCGCGCCACCTCGCCGACGATCCAGCGGTTGACCGTCTCCTTGCAGGCCGAGGGGTCGAAATCGGGATCCGGCGGGCAACCGTTCATCTCGCAGTACCGCGCCGCGTTCCAGAGCTTGGTGGCGAAGTTGCGGTAGCCTTCCACCCTCTGTTTCGAAAGCTTGATGTCGCGGCCGGGCGCCGCCATGGCGCAGAGCGTGAAGCGCAGGGCGTCGGCCCCGTACTCGTCGATCAGTTCGAGGGGATCGATGATGTTCCCCTTCGACTTCGACATCTTCGCGCCCTTCTCGTCGCGCACCAGGGCGTGGATGTAGACGGTGTGGAAGGGCGCGTCCTTCATGAAGTGCAGACCCATCATCATCATTCGCGCGACCCAGAAGAAGATGATGTCGAATCCGGTCACAAGGACATCGGTCGGGTAGTAGCGGGCGAGTTCCGGCGTGTCCTCGGGCCAGCCGAGGGTCGAGAACGGCCACAGGGCCGACGAAAACCAGGTGTCCAGGACGTCGGGATCCCTCTCCAGCGGGACATCCTCGCCATAGCGCGCCCGCGCCTTGGCCCGCGCGGCCTCCTCGTCGCGGGCCACGAAGATCTCGCCGTCGGGTCCGTACCAAGCGGGAATCCGGTGGCCCCACCAGAGCTGGCGCGAGATGCACCAGGGCTGGATGTTCCGCATCCAGTCGAAATAGGTCGCGGCCCAGTTCTCCGGCACGAACCGGGTCCGCCCCTCCTCGACCGCCCGGATAGCGGGTCCGGCGAGCGTCCTGGCGTCGGCATACCACTGCTCGGTCAGGAAGGGTTCGATGGGGACTCCGCCGCGGTCGCCGAACGGCACCGTGTGCCTGTGGTCCTCCGTCCGGACAAGCAGGCCCAGCGCCTCGAGGTCGGCGACCACCCGCTCGCGCGCCTCGAACCGGTCGAGGCCGCGGTAGGGCGCGGGCGCGTTGTCGTTGACGCGCGCCTCCTCGTCGAAGATGCCGATCATCTCCAGACCGTGGCGGCGCCCGACCTCGAAGTCGTTGAAATCGTGGGCCGGCGTGATCTTCACCGCGCCGCTGCCCTGTTCGGGATCGGCGTATCCGTCGGCGACGATCGCGATGCGGCGGCCGACCAGCGGCAGGACCGCGCGCTTGCCGACGAGGTCCCGGTAACGCCCGTCGTCGGGATGAACCGCGACCGCGGTGTCGCCCAACATGGTTTCGGGCCGGGTGGTCGCGACCGTGACGAAACGGCCCTCCTCGCCCTCGATGGGGTAGTTGACGTGCCACAGATGGCCGTCCACTTCCCGCTGCTGAACCTCGAGGTCCGAGATCGCCGTCGCCAGCCTGGGGTCCCAGTTGACGAGGCGCTTGTCCCTGTAGATCAGGCCCTCCTCGTAGAGGTCGACAAAGACCCTGCGCACCGCCCTGGAGAGGCCGTCGTCCATGGTGAAACGTTCGCGCGACCAGTCGGCGGAGGCGCCGAGCCGGCGCAGTTGACGGCCGATCAGGCCACCGGATTCCGCCTTCCATGCCCAGACCCTGTCGACAAACGCCTCGCGGCCGATCTCGCGCCGGTCGGTCCCCCGTTCGGCAAGCTGACGCTCCACGACCATCTGGGTCGCGATGCCGGCATGGTCCGTGCCGGGCTGCCACAGCGCGTCGCGCCCCTTCATGCGTTCGTGGCGGATCAGGATGTCCTGCAGGGTGTTGTTGAGCGCATGGCCCATGTGCAGGCTGCCGGTCACGTTGGGCGGCGGAATAACGATGGTGTAGGGCCGGGCGTCGTCCCGGCCGCCGATCGCGAACGATCCGGCCTTCTCCCAGTCGTCGTAGAGTCTCTGCTCGACGCTTCCGGCGTCGTAGGTCTTGTCCAGCATGGCGGTGTTCCGGCGCGCGGCGGCGCCGGGTTATAGAGCGGTTCCGGCTTTGCTGGAACCGCCATGGAGACGCGGCAAACAAGCCATGGCGTTTCCGTCGAAGACGGACGCCATGAACGATCCATCCGGTTTGTCAGGTCCTGTCGTCGCCTTCGAGCCGCCGCGAGAGGTAGCGCACTTCCCTTTCCACGATGCGTTCGACGACGCCGGGGAGGTGTTCGTCGAGCCACTGGCTCAGCATGGGCCTGAGCTGCTCCATGACGAGTTGCTCGACCGGGCGTCCCCGCGGCACGCCGTCCAGCGGGCCGCGGTCCGAGACGCGCGCCAGCGAACCCAGCGCCGCGGCCGCCGAACTCCGCGCGGAGTCCGACATCAGGCCGTCGCCGCCCGCCGCGTCCTCCGCGGCGGACGCCGGACCGCTCTCCGAAACGTCGCGTCCCCGCACATCTTCGGACGCGGGCGCGCCGATTGACGGCGGAGCTTCGTCCTCGACCGCCTCGTCCAGTTCGAGCGGCTCGTCCCCGTCGGTTTCCTCCACGCCGTCGTCCGACTCGAGGGCCGGTTCGGCGGCGTCCCGCGGTCCGACGCTCTTCTTGTCGTCCTCGTCGATGATCTTCCTGATCGACGCGAGGATGTCGTCCATCGAGGGATCCTGACGATTCGTCGGTTCTGCCATGGTCGCTCCGCTCCGGGGCGGCGTGTCGGTCGCTCCGGCCGGGTCCGGAACGCCGGCCACCGACGTTCGGCTAGTCGTCCGTCAGGTCGCCGTGACCCCACCAGGCTCCGCGCGCCTTGTTGTAATAGGCCTCGATGTCGTAGATCTCGACCGGAAGGCGCAGGTAGCCGGCCGTCAGCCGACCCAGGGTGGCCTGGAGGTCATAGCTGGCGACAACGGCGTCGCGTTCCGCGGTCGCGAGGCTGATCCGGCTCTGGAACAGCTCCTGCTCGGCGTCGAGAACATCGAGAACCGTCCGCTCGCCCACCTGGGCCTCCCGTTCCGTGCCCTCCAGGGCCACCCGGTTCGCCTCGACCTCCTCGGTGAAGGCCGCGACCCCGGCGAGCGCGGTGGCGAAGGCTTGCCATGCCCTGACGACATCGGCTTCGACCTGGCGCCGGGCAACGTCAACCTGCATGCTCCGCTGCGACGCGGTCTGCCGGGCCGCGCGGACCTGGGACGATTCGAAACCCGCCCGATAGAGCGGGATGGTCAACCGCGCCTGGACGCTGAACTCGTCCCGCCGCGCGATCGCCATGCTCACATCCTCGTTCCGCGCAAAGCTCGCGACGAGGTCCACGTCCGGAAAGAGGCCGGTGAGCTCGACGTCGATCCCGTCCCTGGCCGCGCGCTCGGCGGCGACCGCCCGACCGACCGCCGGGTTGCCCTCGCCCGCGATCTCCAGCGCGTCATCCAGCGCCCGCGGCAGCCCGATCAGCGGACCGGGGCGCGACAGTTCGGTCGGCTTGACGCCGATGACCTCCTCGAAGCGCGCGGCCCGCGAGATCAGGTCGCCCTCGGCCTGGATGCGGTCCGCGACGGCGTTGGCGTGCCGCGCGCGGGCCTGCGAGACGTCGGTCCGCGTCACCTCGCCGACGCGGAAGCGGTCTTCGGTCGCCTCCAGTTGGCGCATCAGGCGCTGTTCGTTGCTGATCGCGAGGTCGACCACCTGGCGGGCCAGCACGACGTTCATGTAGCTCGAGACGGTATCGAGCAGCACCCGTTGCTCGGTGGCGATCAGGCCGGCGCGCTGGGCCATGATGGTGTTGTCGGCCTGGGAGACCAGGGCGTCGGTGCGGCCGCCGCGGTAGAGCGGCTGGGTCAGGTCCAGGCCGTACTTGTTGGGATTGGACGTTTCGGACGGGGTGAGGTTGGTGTCGGCCCGCTCGTAGGCCAGAGCGCCGGTCGCCGTGACCGTGGGCCGCCAGATCGACCGGGCCTGGGCGGCCTGCTCGTCGACGGAGCGCAGCTCCGCCCTGGCCGCGAGCAGCGTGGGATTGTAGGCGTAGGCCAGGATCATGGCCTCTTCCAGAGTCTGGGCCCGCGCCGGGACGACGAGGCACGCCGCGACGCCGAACGCCGCCAACCACCGGCTAAAGCTGGAATTCGGCTTCACGAACGAAACTCCGCAACGGTGGAATGTTGGCGTCGAAGAGCGTGCGCCTTCCGACCGCGCCGCCGACGCCCCGGCGCATCAGCACCGCCTTGCCGACGCCGCGGTCGTCGATCACGGTCAGCAGACGACCGCCTTCGGCGAGTTGGGCGGTCAACCCGTCGGGCACCTTGCCGCAGCGCCCCTCGATCACGATCACGTCGTAGGGCGCCTGCCTGGGATAGCCCGTCTCCAGCGCGCCCCGGACCACGACGCCATTGTCGATTTCGAGCGCCGAAAGCGCGCGGTCGGCGTGGGCGACGAACCCGGGCTCCTCCTCCAGACCCACCACCGTCTCGGCCAATCTTGAGATCAGGGCCACGGCATAGCCCGTCGTGCACCCCACGACGAGCACGGCGTCCGACGGACCGATCTCGGCGGCCTGCAACAGCCGGGCCAGCACCATGGGCTCGGTCAGGTAGCGGTCGCCCCCGATGCGCAGGTCTTCGTCGACGTAGGCGACCGGCCTCAGACGGTCGGGCGCGAACGCCTCGCGCGGCGTCTCGCGCAACGCGGCGATGACCCGTTCGTCGACCACCTTCACGGTCCGGATCTGGCTTTCCACCATCGCCTGGCGGGCTCTCGCGAAATCGACCATGAAACGCCTCCACGATCGGGACGTTATAGGCGCTTGCGCGCCGCACGCACAACCTGTCGCGCCGAACGAACCGCCGCACGCCTCCCGCCGACGCCTTATCCCGGCGGGCGACAAAGCCGTTGCGGGCCTCGGGCGAACCCGCTAGGAACTCCGCCGCCCAGGCCAGGTGGCAGAGTGGCGATGCAGCGGACTGCAAATCCGCGTACACCGGTTCGATTCCGGTCCTGGCCTCCAACGGTCTCAAGCGCTTGGCGGGAACGGCGCGGACCGAAGCCGCCATGGGGTCGCCGCGACGGCGATCGGCGCTTGACCGGCCACGCCCCTGTCCCCATTGCTCCCGCCATGGCCGCTTTCGATACTCTGTCCGCCTTGCGCGACCTCGAAGCCGCCGGCATGGAGAGCAAGCAGGCGGAAGCCGTCGCCCACGCCGTCGCGTCCGCCGGCGCCGCCGGGCGCGACGATCTGGCGACCAAGGCCGACCTGGAGCAATTGGGAGCGGCGACCAAGGTCGACCTAGAGCAATTGAGGACGGCGACCAAGGCCGATCTGGAGCAATTGGGAGCGGCGACCAAGGCCGACCTGGAACAATTGAGGGCGGCGACCAAGGCCGATCTCGATAAGTTGGAAACGGCGACCAAGGCCGATCTAGAGCAATTGAGGACGGCGACCAAGACCGATCTGGCGGAGTTGAGGACGGCGACCAAGGCCGATCTCGATAAGTTGGAAACGGCGACCAAGGCCGACCTGGAGCAATTGGGAGCGGCGACCAAGGCCGACCTGTCGGCGTTGGAAGCCCGCATGACGTGGCGTCTCGTGCTTCTGGCCGGCGTCATCGTCGCGGCCGTCAAGCTCATTCCCGGCCCGTAGCACCCAAAGCCCAAAGTCGCCCGCGTATGCGTTCCGGTTTCTCGCCGGTCCCGCCCACCGGCGAGGGACCGCCGCCCACGCTTGGCCGGAACGCAATTCCGGGATTGCCGGTCGAGGTCCGGCGCGCGGCAGGATCGCGTCATGTCCCAAGCCTTCGACCCCCGAGGTCGCGGACAATCTCGAAGCGTCCGGCGTGAGCTCCACGGCGTCGATCGCGCGCCGGTTGGCCCTCGGACAGGGTTCGCGCCCGATTCCGCCCTGGAGACAATCGAAGGCGAACCGGGGCATACGTCGCGACGCCGCCGCCTCCATCGCCGCGACGAACGGCAGGCGCCGGTCGAGACCGCTCATGCGCCGCGTTCGCCCCGGATCAGGTCCGAGGCCTTCTCGCCGATCATGACCGCGGGCGCGTGGGTGTTGCCGTTGGAAACGAAGGGCATGACCGAGTTGTCCGCGACGCGCAGTCCGTCGAGGCCGCGCAGGCGCAGATCGGGGCCGACCACGGCGTCGGGATCGTCGGCCGCGCCCATCCGGCAGGTTCCCGCGATGTGGTGGCTGATGTTGCACGTCTCCCGGATCCACCGGTCGAGCGCGCCGTCGGTGGCGACATGCGCGCCCGGCGACAGCTCCTCGCCCCGATACGGATCGAACGCGGGCTGCGCGACGATCTCGCGCATCAGCCGCGCGCCCTTGCGGAAAGCGACGAGGTCGCGCCGGTCCTCCAGGAAGTTGAAGCGGAAGACCGGCCGTGCGCGCGGATCGGCCGACCGCAACGTCAGCCGTCCCCTGCTCTTCACACCCACCAGCTCCATGTAGGTCTCGAAACCCTCGACGCCGCTGTCGTCGTAGTTGCCGGCCAGCGCCAAGGGCGTGAACGTGATCATGGCGTCGGCGAAGGCGAGCCCCGGGCGGGTTCTGACGAAGAAACCGGCGTCCATGTGATTCGTGGCCGCCATGCCGGTCCGGCGGATGAGCCATTCGAGTCCCGCGAGCCATTTCTTCGGCGGCCGTGTCCACGCAAGCAAGGAGACGGGCTGCGTACAGGCGTAGCTCACCCGGATCGCCGGATGGGTGTGCATGTTGCGGCCGACGCCGCGGAGCTCGTGACACGGCGGAATGCCGTGCGGCTCCAGCGCGTCGGGATCGCCGATACCCGAGAGCAGAAGGAGCTGCGGCGAAGCAATCGAGCCGGCGCAGAGCAGGGTCTCCCGCCTCGGCAGGACCCGGACGACGCGGCCGCCCAGGGCGTATTCGACCCCGACCACCCTTCGGCCCTCGATCGCGAGACGCTCAACATGGACGCGGCACCGGATCTCGATGTTCGGACGCTTGCGGGCCGGCGTCAGATACTCGCGGTAGACGTCGCTGCGCTCCCCGCGATCGGTGTTGCGGTGGAGGATGCAGGCGCCGTCCTGGTCGGGACCGTTGTAGTTGTCGGTCGCCGGATGGCCCGCCTCGGCCATGGCCTTCATGAAGGCCGCGTTGAGCGGCGAGGCGCCGGGGTTCCCCTTGGCGATCCCGATCGGGCCGCCGCGGCCCATGTGGGGGTCCGACGGATCCGAGAACCGCTCGATCCGCCGGAAGATCGGCTCGACGTCCTCGTAGGACCAGCCGGCGCAGCCCCGCTCCGCCCAGCCGTCGTAGACCGCGGGGGCGCCGCGCACCCAGAGCAGGGCGTTGATGGACGACGAACCTCCCAGGGTCTTGCCCATCTTGTAGGGCAGGGCCCGCCCGCCGGCATGCGCCTCCGGTTCCGACATGTAGTCCCAGTGGAGCCTGCCGGCCCGGTAGAGGCCGACGACGCCGGCGGGCGCCCGGTTCATCGGGCCACGACGGTCGGGACCGGCTTCGAGAACCAGGACGCGGATGTCCGGGTCCTCGGTCAGCCGCGCGGCGAGCACGCAGCCGGCGGTGCCTCCGCCGACGATCACGTAGTCGAACTGGGTCTCGGCCATGGCGCGCGGGCGTCAGAGGCCATCCGGCAGGTCTCGTGGAATGCGCGTTTCGTCGGAACTGATCACCTCGATCACGGCCGGCGCGCCCTCGGCGTTGCGCCCGAGCGCCCGCCCGAGCGCTGGCGCGACCTCGTCGGGATCGGTCACGCGCTCGCCGTGGGCGCCCAGCGCCCTTGCGACGTCGGCGTAGTCGCCGCCGAGCTCGTGGATCGCGTGCTTCTCCGCCGCGACCGGGTGATAGTTGACGTAGCCGCCCATGACCGCGTTCTTGAGCACGACCGTGGTCGTGCCGATCCGGTTGCGCACGCCGGTCTCGATATCCATGCCGACCATGCCGATCGCCGCGTCGCCCATGATGTTGACGCAGTCCCAGTCCGGGCGCGCCAGCTTGGCGCCCTGCATCAGGCCGAGACCCAGACCGAGTTGCGTGGTCTTGCCCCAGCCCATGTAGCCGTGAGGCGCGACGGCTTCGTAGAACGCCGTGGTCTGGTCGCGCGGCGAGCCCGCGTCGTGGGTGACGACCGTCTTGCGCCGGTCGACGGCTCTCACGATCTCCGCGATCACGCGATAGGGGTTGACGGGCGTCTCGCCGGACGCCGCCAGCGGCCCCCACCGGTCCATGAAGGTCCGGCGCGCGGCCGCGACCTCGTCCCGGACCGCCGTCGCGCCCCCGCGGCCGTCCTCGCCGAGCCGTGAGACGACGTCGGCCGCCATGGCGGCGAGCGAGGGTTTGGCGTCGCCGATCACGCCCAGATCGACCGGATAGTCCTTCGAGACATCGCCTTCCCAGTTGGTGAGTTGGGCGAATATCCGCCCCTCGGTCGGGAACGGCGTGATGTATTCGGAGCGGGTGAAGCTGGTCCCCAGGCCGAGGATCAGGTCCGCCCTGTCGAGGAAATGGATCGCCTCGCCGCGGCGCGAACCGCCCGCGCAGCCGAGCGCCAGGGCGTGGTTCTCGGGAAACGCGCTCTTGCCGTTCAACGTGGTCATCACCGGCGTCTGGGTGAGTTCGGCGAGCGCGAGCAGCTCGTCCCAGGCCTCGGCGTAGAGAATGCCCTGGCCGGCGACGATCACCGGCGCCTTGGCCTTGAGCAGCAGATCGACGAGCTCGCGCGTTTCGGCGGCGTCGGCGACCGGGACCGAGCGCCGTTGCGTCCGGTAGCGGTCCGCGAGCCCCGGATCGGCCTCGCCCCTGAAGACATCGGTCGGGATCTCGAGCGTCACGGGACCCGGTCGGCCGTTGCGCAGCAAGGCGAACGCATTCTGCATCATCTGCGGAATGCGCTCGCCGCTGGGCACGGTCTCGCACCACTTGCTGACCGGCTTCAGGCCGCGGCCCGCGACGAAATGCGCGTCGATCCCCTGCACGGCGCGCGGGTAGCCGCCGGGCACGTGCAGGACCGGCACGTTGTCGGCATAGCACTGCGCCACGCCGCCGAACGCGTTTTCCGATCCCGGCCCGTTCTGCACGGTCGAGCAAGCCAGCTTGCGCCCGCCGCTCATCCGCGCGTAGCCGTCCGCTATATGGAGCGCCTGGCGCTCCTGGCGGACGACGATCGGCCGGATGCCGACCTTCGCCGCGGACTCGATCAGGTCGCTGTGCGGAAAGGCCGGAAGGATCTCCACGCCTTCCTTCTTGAGGATGCGGGCGATGACGTCTGCGCCATTCATGGAGGTGCCCCTCGCCGGGTCATGCGTTCGGCGCGCAACCTGAAAGCGTTGCGCGCCCGTGACAAGCGAATTGCGCGGAGGCGGGCTTCGCGCCCACGGCTCCCCGGCCGGTCGAATTGACACGGACCCGATCGGCCGGCAGGGTGGCCGGAGGCGTGGAGTTTCGACAATTGCCGAGTCCGGCGCATCGTTCCCCCGCCGCTCCGGACATACCGGTTCGTGGACGGACCGACCCGCGGGCCCATGTCAAACGGATCGCCGCGCGATCGGGCACGTCGTTCCTTTGGGCCATGCGGATGCTTCCGGCGGAGCGCCGGCGCGCGATGTATGCGATCTACGCGCTCTGCCGCGAGGTCGACAACATCGCCGACGGGCCGGGCGAGGCCGCCGCCAAGAAGCGGGCGCTGGCCGCCTGGCGGGAGGAAATCGACCGCCTCTACGCCGGGCGGCCGGAATGGCCGACGACACGGGCGTTGCTGCGACCGGTGCGGCGCTTCGGCCTGCCGCGGCGTGAGTTCCTCGCCGTGATCGACGGCATGGAAACCGACGCGGCGCCGACGGTGCGAATGCGGACGCTGGACGACCTGCTGGGCTATTGCCGCAAGGTCGCCGGCGCGGTCGGCGTGTTGTCGGTCCATGCGTTCGGCGTGCCCCGGCATCCCGGGCCCCGGATCGCCGAGACGCTCGGGAACGCGCTGCAACTCACCAATATCCTGCGCGACGTGAAGGAAGACGCGGCGCTGGAGCGCCTCTACGTGCCCTTGGAGATGCTCGGAAGGCGCGGCGTCGTCGAGGAACCGTCGAACGCCGTTCTCGGCCATCCGGGCTTCGGCGACGCCTGCGCGGACCTGGCCGGGCTTGCGCGCGGGTACTACGCCGAAGCGGACCGCCTGATCGCGGAACTCGGCCCGCGGAAGATTCGGCCCGCCGTCATCATGATGGCGGTCTACCGGGACATCCTCGACCGTTTGGAGGATCGGGGCTGGCAGGGCGCCCACGATCCGATCCGGCTGACGCGCGCGCGGAAGATGTGGCTGGCCCTGCGGTCCGGGTTCCTCTGACGGTCTCCGTCCGTGCCGCGAACCCACATCCTCGGCGCAGGCGTGGCGGGCCTCGCCACCGCGGTCTCGCTGGCGCGGGAGGGGCGCGCCGTCACGCTCTACGAAGCGAGCGGCCAGGCCGGCGGGCGTTGCCGCTCCTACATCGACGCCAGGCTCGGTTGCGCGATCGACAACGGCAACCATCTGCTGGTCAGCGGCAACCGGGCCGCGATGCGCTATCTGGCGGACATCGGAGCCGCCGACGCCCTGGTCGGTCCCTCCCCGGCCTGCTTTCCGTTCATCGACGTGCGAACCGGCCGGCGCTGGCGCCTGCGTCCCAACGCCGGAAGGCTGCCCTGGTGGCTCCTCGACGCCGGCCGGCGCCCGCCCGGAGCCAGGGTCCGGGATTGTCTGTCGGCGTTGCGTCTCGCCACGGCCGGACCGGACCGGACGGTGACCGATTGCGTCGGCGACGGCGGCGTCCTGTTCGAGAGATTCTGGGAACCCCTCGCCGTCGCCGCGCTCAACACACCGGCGCGGGACGGCGCGGCGCGCCTGCTGCGGTCCGTGTTGCGCGACACGTTCGCCCGGGGAGAGGCCGCCTGCCGGCCGCGGATCGCCAGGAACGGGCTTTCCGATGCGTTCGTGGATCCGGCCCTGGAGTTTCTGCGCCGGCGCGGCGCCGTCATCCGGTTCGGATACCGGCTGCAAAAGATCGATTGTTCGGACGGCCTCGCGAGCCGCCTGCGCTTCGGCGCGGACACGGTCGAATTGCGGGACGGCGACCATGCGGTTCTGGCCTTGCCGCCGTCGGCCGCGGCCGGTCTCGTGCCCGCGCTGACCGCGCCGGACCGGAGCCACGCCATCGTCAACGCCCACTTCCGCTTGCCCGGACCCGCCGGTCTGCCGGCGGACCTGCCGTTTCTCGGATTGATCGGGGGAACGGCGCAATGGCTCTTCACACGCGGCGACATCGCGTCGGTCACGGTCAGCGCGGCCGACCTTCTCGCGCGGGAGCCGGCCGAGGCGATCGCCCGGAAGACCTGGAACGATGTCGTCGCGGCGCTCGGCCTCGGCCGGACCGCACTGCCGGACTATCGCGTCATCAAGGAAAGGAACGCCACCTTCGCGCAGACGCCCGAGGGAGCGCGGCGGCGCCCGGGAACCCGGAGCGGGTGCGCCAACCTGTTTCTGGCGGGGGACTGGATCGATACGGGCCTGCCCGCGACGATAGAAGGCGCCGTCCGGTCCGGCCGCATGGCCGCGCGCGCCATCGTGGGCGACGGCCCGCCGGTCTCGACGGTCATGTCTTCGTCCGCCCGGAGCGGCGGCCGGCGGGCGTGAGGCGGGCGGCGGCCGAACGGCCTCCGCGCAAGGACCTTTGGAGCAGGACCCGACCGGCTCCGCGCGCGCAGCATGCCGCGAACTGCGCCCTCGTCAGCGCCACCCGCTCCGCCAGGGGATCCCGCCGGCGCAACTCGGCGCCGAGCTTCCGGGCGATCGCGACGATAGCCGCCGCTTCCATGGCGAAGCGCATGGTGCGAAGCCGATCCGGCAAACGGTCGGCCGACACCAGCAGACCGTCGGTCGCATCGAGGCACAGGTCCAGCACCCGCCTCAGCGCCGGCGTCGACCGGTCGCCGGCGAGCGCCTCGACACCGACGCCGGCCTCGGCCATCCAGCTTTGCGGCAGGTAGACCCGGTTCAGCGTCTCGTAGTCGTCGCGGCAATCCTGCAGGTGGTTGAGCACCTGCAGCGCGTTGCAAAGAGCGTCGGCGGCGGGATAGGCCGCGACCGGCTCCCCATGCAGGTCGATGAGGTAGCGGCCCACGGGCGCGGCGGAGCGATCGCAGTAACCGATCAGGTCGTCCCAATCGTCGTAGCGCGGCTTCGTCGCGTCCTGCTTGAACGCATGGATCAGATCCATGCAGTGCCGGTGCGTCACCCTCGTCTCGGCCAGGCTGCGACGAAGGTCGTGCGCCTTGCGGAACGCCGGATCGACCGTCTCGAGGCCCTCGACGGCCCTTGCGAACCCGTCGAGGCGCGCGATCTTGTCGTCCGGCCGCAAATCGGGATTGTCGGCGATGTCGTCGATGGCGCGGGCATAGGCGTAGAACGCCGCGACATGGGGCCGCAGGCGCGCGGGCAGAAGCCGGGAGCCGACGGGAAAATTCTCATCCGCCGCAGACTTGCCGGAGGGCGTTTCCATCGTAGCGTACCCGCCCACCACGGGCGTCCGGGCGAACGAACCGGCCGTTCGCGCGCCCGGCCCAGGCTATCGCGGAAGCGGCGTTCCCGCCATACGCGGCGCTGGACGGGCGGGGGGAACCCATTGACGATCGCGGGGGGCGTTCGTATAAGCCGGACGTCACCACCGGTCCGCGATAGCTCAGTTGGTAGAGCAGCTGGCTGTTAACCAGCGGGTCGTAGGTTCGAGTCCTACTCGCGGAGCCAATCCGGGCCGTCAAGTCGTTGGTTTTCAAGGGGATTTCAGGAACGACGCGAAAACGTGTCCCTCCTCGAGGCCCCTCGGATCGACGCTTGACGGCTCGCGCCTTCCGCCGCCATGACGGCGGGCGGATTCGGCCCCAGCCGTCCGGCCTTCCCAACGCGCCGGACTCTTTGCAGAATGCCGCCGCTCGACACCGGTTGCTCTCGGGGGGCGGCGTGGCCGACAAGGAGTTCCAGAACGCGATCGCCGCGCGCTACGACGCGCCGATGTACAGGGCCATGCTGGAGGTCTGGGGCGACCAGATCCACCCCGGGCTCTTCGAGGACGGCGTCGAGACGCTCTACGACGCCTCGATGCGCGCGACCGCCAGGCTCGCGGAGCTGGCGGGCGTCCGGCGCGGATCGACGGTCATCGAGACCGCGTGCGGGGTCGGCGGAACGGCGCGTTATCTGGCGTCGACCTTCGGCTGCGCGGTGACCGCGACGAACATCTCGCGCGGCCAGCTCGAGACGGCCGCGGCGTGGACCGAGGGCAAGCCCGGCGCGAACCTCATCGCCTACGAGTTCGCGAACTTCGAGGACCTGCCCTACGGCGACGCCGCGTTCGACGTCTACTGGTGCCAGGACGCGCTGCTCTACTCGACCGAACGGGACAAGGCGATCGCCGAGGCGCATCGGGTGCTCAAGCCAGGCGGCGTCATCGCGCTCTCGGACCTCACCGTCGTGGGCGCGCCGCGGGGCGAAACCGCGAAGATCGTGGACGGCATTTCGAAGGCGGGCCTGTGGTCGCTCGACGGCTACGCCAAGGCGCTGGCGGCCTCGGGCTTCGAGGCGACCGCGACCGAGGACTGGAGCGGCCACGTTCTCCGGTCCTTCGACCGGATCAGGGACGACATCGTCGCCAAGAAGCACAAGCTCGCCGGGATCGCCGGCATGGCGGAGGTCGAGGATACGATCGGGCGCTATGACAACTGGTGCGCCGGCTGCAGAACGGGTCACCTCGGCTGGGGCGCCGTCGTCGGCCGCAAGCGGAAAGGCTGAACCATGGAAACCACCGCGGAGGATCTCGTCGTCGCGCGCGAGGCCATGGCCAAGGTGCCGTTTCTCGCGCATCGCGACGCGGACGCCTGCGCCATCGAGCGGCTCTACGGCCTCACCAACAAGGTCTACCGGATCGGCGCGCCCGACGGCGCCTTCTGCCTGCGCGTTCCCGGCGACGGCACCGAAGGCTTCATCGACCGCAAGGTCGAAAGGACCAACGCGTTCGCGGCGGCGCGCGCGGGCGTGAGCCCCGAGGTGCTGCATTACGGCGACGACGCCATCATGGTGACGCCCTATCTGGAGGGCGCGACCACCATGTCGCCCGAGCTGCTGCAAACCTCGCCCGGCGCGCCGACCCGCGCCGGCGAGGCCTTCGCCAGGCTCCATAACGCCGGCGAGCGTTTCGACTTCCGCTTCGAGCTCTTCTCGATGATCGACGGCTACCTCGGGCACCTCGACGAGTTGGGCGCGTCCCGGTTTCCCGAGGGCTACCACGATCTCGTCGAGGAAGCCGGCGCGGTGCGCGACGCGCTCGCGGGCCACGATCTCCCGCTCGCCGCCTGCCATTGCGATCCGATGTGCGAGAACATGCTCGATACCGGCGAGAGGATGTGGATCATCGACTGGGAGTATTCCGGCATGAACGATCCCATGTGGGATCTCGGGGATTTCTCCGTCGAGGCCGGCTTCGGCGAGGCCCACGATCTCGAAATGCTCGAGGCCTACTTCGGCAGGCGTCCCACGGCCTTCGAGCACGGCCGCATGGTGCTCTACCAGGCGATGTGCGACCTGCTCTGGACGCTCTGGGGTCTCATCCAGCACGAGAACGGCAATCCGGTCGAGGATTTCTGGGCCTATGCGGTGAACCGGTTCGAACGCTGCGGGGCGCTGATGAACGGTCCCTCGTTCGGCGACCATCTCGCGGCCGTGAAGGCGGGCTGACCGTGGCGGCCCCTCGCCACGACCGGCCGGAATCGGACACGGCGGCGGTCTGAGGACGGGGCGATGGACGGCGTCCACGACATGGGCGGCATGCACGGCTTCGGCGGGATCGCGCGCGAGGAGGACGAACCGGTCTTTCACGCCGAATGGGAGCGCCGGGCGTTCGGAATCGCGTTCTTCGCCGGCTCGCGCATCGGCGTCAACGGCGACCGGTTCCGCCACGCCATCGAACGGTTGCCGGCCGACGTCTATCTCTCCGCCGGCTACTACGAGAGATGGATGCTGGCGCTTCAGATGCTGCTCGAGGAGACCGGAACCCTGGCGGCCGGCGAGATCGAGGCGCGCATGGCCGGATCGCGGCCTCGGAGACCGCCGATGGGCGAGCCGGACGCCGAACGGGCGGTCCGGTCCGGCAAGTCCAGCCGGCGCGACGGCGATGGAACGCCCGCCCGTTTCCGGGAAGGCGACAGGGTCCGCACGAACAACGACCACCCGCCCGGCCACACCCGCCTGCCGCGCTACGCCATGGGGCGCGTGGGAACCGTCGTGAAGAACCGCGGCGTCTTCAAGTTCCCCGACGCCAGCGCGCGCGACGCGGGCGAGTGTCCGCGGCACTGCTATTCCGTGCGGTTCGAGGCGGCCGAGCTCTGGGGCCGCGACGGCCATGGGCGCGACGCGGCGATCCTGGATCTCTGGGAGAGCTATCTGCAAGCGCCATGAAAGAGACCGCCGCGACACCGCCGCGACCCATCCTGGAGACGTCGCCCGACGACGGCTCCGATCCCGTCTTCGAGGAGCCGTGGCAAGCCAGGATCTTCGCGCTGGTCTGCCGGATGCACATGGACGGCCATTGCTCCTGGGACGACTTCAAGGCGTTGCTGATCGACGAGATCGAGGCCAACGGCTCCGAGGACGGCGGCGACTACTACGAACGCTGGTTGAGCGCCGCCGAACGCCTGACGACCGCCAAGGGCCTGACCGACCGGGCGGCCCTCTCCTCGCGCAAGGAGCATCTGGCGCGTCATCCGCCCCATCCGACCGCCGCGGCGCCCGGCCCCATCGCCGTCGACCCCGCCGCAAGACGGGAATGAACCTCCGGCCCGGCGGCGTCCGTATCCCAGGGCCCTCGCAATTGGGGTTTGGCGGAAACGGGAAACCCTCACCCCGATTGGGTCCCGAAGGCGCCGTATCGAGAGCCTGCCCCGAACCTGTCGAAGGGGACGCCCCCTTCGGAGGCGCCTCGGAACGAGGGAAGCATCGGGCCCCGGCCAGATGCGGCGGCGGCGCTCCGCATGGACGGCCGCGGCGGCGCATGGGAATGTCCGAACGGGAGGCGGGAACGATGCGCAGCGTCTGGCTCACCGAAGCGCTGAAGGCCGACCGCGGGGCGGCGGCCACGCCGCTCGACGGCGACCTCAAGGTGGATGTCGCCATCGTCGGCGGCGGCTACACCGGCCTCTGGACGGCGATCGAGCTCAAGTCGCGCGATCCCTCGCTCGACGTCGCCGTCATCGAGCGCGATGTCTGCGGCGCCGGCGGCAGCGGCGCGAACGCCGGCTTCGCGCTGCCGATGTGGCTGCAGCTCCCGACCCTCGAGCGGATGAGCGACACGGCGCGGGCGCTCCACATCGGCCGCGCCTCGATCCAGGCCATCGACGACATCAGGACCGTGAGCGCCGAGCACGGCATCGACGCCCAGTTCAGCGCGGCGAACACGCTGTGGGGCGCGACCTGCGAGAGGCAGTCCGGCCACTGGGACAGGATGATGACGCTGATGGAAGCCTTCCAGGTCCACAGCTACAAGCTGCTGGACCGCGACCAGATCCGGGAGGCGACCGGCAGCGACGCGCCGGTCGCCGGCGTGATCGACACCGCCAGCGCGATGATCCACCCCGGCCATCTGGTGCGCGGGCTGCGTCGCGTCGCGCTCTCGAAGGGCGTGCGGGTCCATGAGAACACGGCCATGACCGCGCTCGGCAGAACGTCGCCGCCCACCGTGACGACGCCGCGGGGCAGGGTGACGGCGCGCAAGGTCGTCCTGGCGCTCTACGGCTGGTCGCTCTCGATCCCCGAGCTCCGGTCGAGCGCCATGGTGATGTTCACCGACGCGGCCATGACGAAGCCGATCCCCGGGAAACTCGAGGAGATCGGGTTCCGAAACGCGCCGGGGCTCACCGATTCGCGCACCTTCGTCGAGTCCTGCCGACCGACCGCCGACGGCCGCGTGATGTGGACCAAGTCGGGCGGCTGGCTGCCCTATGGCGACCGGCTGGACGCCTGCTACCGCCGCACCTTCCGCTCCGAGGACGAGCTGCGCGACGTCATGGCCGCCTATCATCCAAGTCTCCGCGACGTCGCCATCGAGGGCGCGTGGTGCGGCCCGATCGACCGGACGATGAACGGCCTGCCGATCTTCGGGCGCTTGCCGACCTGCCGCGACATCGTCTTCGGCTACGGCTATTCGGGCGCCGGCGTCGCGCCCTCGCGCGTGGGAAGCCACATCCTGGCCTCGCTGGTCCAGGACCTCGACGACGCATGGACCCGGAGCCCCCTGGTCCGCCCGCTCGACCGCTCGTTCCCGCCCGAACCGCTCCGCTGGATCGGCGGGCAGTTCGTCAAGGCGGCCATCGCGCGCAAGGACCGCCACGACCACGAGGGCCGCGATGTCGGCCCCATCGCCAGATTCTGGCTCCGGTTCAAGCCCGCGAGCTACAAGCCGAGCTAGAGTTTGTCGAGAATTGGGGTTCCCCCGTGGGCAAGGATACCCGGCAAACCCCTAGCGCGGGTCCGTCCCCGGGGTCCCGGCGCGTCCGCCCGGGGCGAGCTTCACGCCGCCCCCGACCCGGCCATCGGAAACCTCCGGGGTGACGATGCCGCCGGAGATCACCAGCTTGATGCCCTGTTCGACCGTCATCTTCAGGAAAATGACGTCCTTCCTCGGCAGGAAGAGAAGATATCCCGAGGTCGGGTTGGGCGTCGTCGGCAGGAAGACGTTGACCACTTCGTTCTGGATGGCGTCCTGCACCTCTCCCCTGGTCGTGCCCGTCGCGAAGCCCAGGGCCCAGCAGCCCTGGCGCGGATAGGGGATGAGGACGACGTCGCGGAAGGCCCTGGAGCTCTGGGAGAACACGGTCTCGAAGATCTGCTTGAGCGCCGAGTAGACGGACCGGACGACCGGCATGCGGTCGAGGAGGTTCTCGCCGATCCGCACCACGGTGCGGCCGACCAGTCCCGTCGCGATCCAGCCGATGAGGGCGATCGCGACGACGAAGATCAGGACGCCTATGCCGGGCACCGCGAACGGCAGGTAGGTTTCCGGATTGTAGCGCTCGCCGAGCAGCGGCAGGACATTCTCGTCGATGAAGCCGACGACGAAGGTGACGAGATAGACCGTCAGGGCGATGGGCGCCACGACGATGATGCCGGTGATGAAGTAGTTCCTGAGACGCGCCCAGAGGCTGCGTCTCGGCCGTTCGTGCGTTTCTCCGACGTGGTCCATCGGCGCCTCCTCCCGGGGCCGGCCGCGTCTCCGGCCCGCCCGCGCCTTATGGACCCGGCCCCGGATCGCGGCAAGGCGCCGCGTCCGGCGCGTTCGGACATGAAGGGCGCGGCAATCGGGAACGGCCGCCCGGACGGGAGAAGACCGCCATCGGGCGCCCTGTCGGCTTCATCTCGTCAAACTCGCATCGGGTCCACCGACCGGACCCCTCCGGCGTCGCCGCCACGGTACAAGGCGAGTGCGCTCAGTCGGGCGTACAAGTCTCAAAAACGTAGAAGACCGACGGCGGACTCCCAAGAACGAGCCGACGTACTTGCCGTCGGTCTTGGCGCCCGCTCCGGCGACAGTCTCCGATTTGCCGCCCGCGTTCAATCCCCGGCGCGCCGTCGGCTCCGGCCGGGACTTCACCGTTCGACTCCCGCTATCTCCCTCCCGGCGCGGGCGTAATCTTCCGGGACGCCGATATCGATGAAACGGCCCTCCGACACGAACACGCGAAACGGGCGGCGGCTCACCGCTTCGGCGAGAAAATCTGTCTCGAGGGAAAACGGCAGGCCGGGCGGGAACCCGTCGAGGATGCCGGTCGGAAGCAGGTAGTGTCCGGCGCTGATCAACCCCGGACCCGGCGCGCCCTTTTCCGTCAAGCCGGAAACATGCCCGTCCCTCGTCTCGATCCGCCCGTAGCGCGCGGTGTCGGACATCTCGCGCGCCACGACGACCGGCGTCCGTTCTCGTCGCCACAGCGCTTCCACGCCCGCGGCGTCGAAGTCGAGGAAGGTGTCGCCGTTGAGCACGAGCGCGTGATCGTCCCGGCACCTCGCCAGGGCCAGCCGGGCGCCGCCGCCCGTGCCGAGGGGCGCTCGTTCGATTTCGTGGACCAGCTCCATGCCGGCGAACCGGCGTCCGAAATGTCCGACCACCTTGTCGGCCATGTAACCGAGCGACAGAATCGCGCGACGAAAACCCTTTCCGCCCAGGCTCGCCAGCACGATCTCGAGAAACGGCCTCCCCGCGACCGGGGCCATCGCTTTCGGCAGATCCGGCACGGCCCGTCTCAGGCGCTCGCCCCGTCCTCCGGCCAGGATGACGGCCTCCATCACCCACCGGACCTCTCCGGCCGGGCCGGCCGGCGGTCGCGCCGGAAGGGTCCCGCGGCCTTTCCGCCCATCGAATCCAAGCCGCGATCCTCCCGCCCCGCGCTTCCTACACGATCCACGCCTGGGAGCCGTGTTTGGTGAAGTGGCAGTTGCCGACCCGGCCGCCGAAACGGTTCAGCGTCCGGATCACGTCCATGCGCCTGTCGGGCCGGACGAAGAACAGCATGAAGCCGCCGCCGCCGGCGCCCGAGAGCTTGCCGGCCAACGCGCCCGAGCCGAGCGCCGCGTCGTAGATCTCGTCGATGCGGGGATTGGAGACCGCGGCGGCCGAGCGCTTCTTGTTGTCCCACCCCTTCCGGAGAGAGTCCACGATTGCGGAAAAGTCGCCCCTGATGAGGGCGTCCTTCATCGTCGACGCCTCGCTCTTGATCGCATGCATCGCCTCCAGGACCGCGGTTTCGCCACCGGCCACGCCGCTGCTCTGGCTGGAGATGATCCTGCTGGATTCGCGGGAGGTTCCCGTATGGAACAGTATCAGGGACGCCTCGAGTTCGCAGACGATCCAGTTCTTGATGCGCAGGGAATTCACGATTGTCCGTCCATCGGAGCGGAAGTCGATAAAGTTGAATCCGCCGAACGAAGCGGAAAACTGGTCCTGCTTCCCCCCCGCCAAACCGCAATCGACGCGCTCTATCCTGAACGCCATGTCGGCGATCGCATAGTCGTCCAGCGGCAGCCGCAGGAGCTCGGCGAACGCCCGGATCATGGCCACGACCAGCGTCGACGACGACCCGAGGCCCGAACCGACGGGAGCGTCGCAATACGTGGTCAGATTGAGCGGGAACGGCGCTCCGTCGTTGTATTCGGCCATCATCTCGCGATAGACCGACTTGTGCAGGTCGAGGTTTCCATCGATTTCCAGCGGACCGGAAACGCCCGTCGTCGTTTCCACCCGCAGATCGGCGGCCGAGAACCGGACGCTGGGTTCGTCCCACGCCTCGATCGTGGCGTATGCGTAGCGGTCGATGGTGGCGTTGAGAACGCAGCCGCCATAGGTCTCGTAGTAGGACGGAATATCGGTGCCGCCGCCCGCGAGGCCGAGGCGCAGGGGCGCGCGGGCGCGAACGACGACCGGGCCGGGAGACGGCCGGCGGCCGGTCCATGAGGCGGCCATGCGTCCCTACCTCGTCGGGAACTGCCCGCCGGCCCGAACCCGGTCGCGCCAGTACTGCAAAAGATCGGACATCGTCCGTTCGAAGGGGATTCGCGGTTTCCAGCCGGTCACGCGGCCGAATTTCTCCGTTGTCGGGATCTGGAGATCCGCGTCGATGGGACGCAGCCGGTCGGGATCGACCTCGATCCCGATGTTCTTCACCGCGGACATGGAGAGCAGGGTCTCCAGCATCTCGCCGACCGTGCAGCTGTATGCGCCGCCGATGTTGTAGTACGCCCCCGGAATGGGGTTCACCGTCACGAGCATGTGATACGCCCGGACCGCGTCCCGCACATCGGCGAATGTGCGGAGCGAGTCGAGGTTTCCCACCTTGACGACCGGTGGAACGAGCTCCGCCTCGATCATCGCGATCTGCTTGGCGAAGGTCGATTCGGCGAACACGTCGCCCCGGCGCGGGCCGGTATGCGTGAACATGCGGGTGGTCATCGTCGCCATCCCGTACGCCTCCGCGTAGAACCGCCCGATCAGGTCCGCGCCGACCTTGGAGATCGCATAGGGCGACGCCGGATGGAATGTGCACTCCTCGTCGATCGGCAGCTTTTCCTTCGGAACGCGGCCGAAAACTTCCGACGACGAGCACACGTGGATGACGGCCTTGCCGCCATGCCTTCGCAACGCTTCGAGCACATGCGCCGTGCCCTGGACGTTGGTCTCGAGCGTATCCAGGGGAGAGTCGAAACTCGTCCTCGGGTAGCTTTGGGCGGCCAGGTGGAAGACGTAATCCGGGTTGGCGCTCTCCACCGCCTCCTGAATCGACAGATAATCGCGCAGGTCCCCGTAAAGAAGATGGAGGCGGTCGGCGGAATTGATCCTCGGAACCAGATGGGAAATGTTGTCGAGAGGACTGCGCCATCGCGCCAGACCGTAAATGTCCCAGTCCGTGTGCTCGAGCAGATAGTCGGCGAGGTGGGAGCCGACCATGCCCGTGACCCCCGTGATGAAGGCGCGTTCAGGCAAGCGTTTCCCTCCCCCGGCCGAACTCGAGAGCGACAGCCTCGCGCAGGGAGTTCGGGGCGCGCCCGAGCAACGAGGCCAGAACCGGCGACACCATCTCGATGGTTCTCGGTCGGTCGCGGAAAAAGCCGGACGCGGGCTCGGCCCGACGGAACCGCAGACCCGGCAAGCCCCCCTCCCTCAGGATCTCCGCGAATTCGGGGCGGTCGACGACGTCCGGCCCGCCGAAATTGATGGCCCCGTGAGGGAACTCGTCCCAGCGCCGGGCGAGCGCGAGCGCGCCTTCCACGACGTCGTCCCGGTGCACGACGGAACGGCGGAACGGGTGGAACAGTCCCGCCTCCTCGCGGCGCTCCGCGCAACCGCGAAGGTACATGGTGAACCTGTCGTCGCGCGAGAAGACGAGGGACAACCGAATCGTCTTGAAGGCGGGATCCGCCATGAAGCGGGTTTCCACCTCGTACTTCATGGCCGCATAGTCGCCGACGGGATCGCACGGCGACGACTCGTCGAACTCCTCCGTCTTTTCGCCGTAGACCGTGTCGCTCGAAAAGAAAACGACCCTTGCGCCTCGCGAAAGAAAACCGGATACGGCCGCGGACGTTCCCGCCACGTTGATCGCCCTCGCGCGCCGGCGCTCGCGGGCGCAGACATCCGGCGCGGAGATGCCGGCGGTCATGAACACCGTGTCGTCGGCCGCGACCGCGCCGTAATCGAAGTCGCCGGGCGCCTCGAGCCGCAACGGAAGGAACCCCTTGTCCGTTCTCGACGTCCCCTTCGCGGCGCCGCGCGCCGACGCCGAGGCGTGGAGGGGTTGGCCCAGATAACCTGTCGCTCCCGCCACCAGAATCATCGCGACCCCGGCGGAACGAAAGCGCCGCCTCCAACCGCGATGTCCCCGAACGCGACGCGGACCCCGCCGACGCGATGTTGGACACCTGTCCACGCCGAAGGATACGGACCATCCGGGGCGGCGGTCTTCGACTCGCTTCGCTTCATGCCGATCTCCCGCGGGACGCGCCCGGCGACGCCAAGACGGACGACGCCACGCCGATACATACGATGCACGGGCCGAGTCAATCCGACCGGTCGGGGTCGCGAACCGAGAATTCCGGCGTCAGATTGCCCCAGACCCTGGGCGGGTGCGGCCATGTCTTCCTCATCACCGCGACCATCTGCGTGGGCTTGATCTCGCCCGACTGCAACAACCGGTCCTGTACTTCCGTCACCTCGTCGACAAAAGCCACGTCCTCGGGGCGGTCCGCGCTGAAGTTGGGGCCCCAGCAGCGGTCGATGAAGAGGTCCAGGATCCCGCCGTGCGCGAGGAAAAGTTCGAAGTCGAACCGGTCGACCAGGAGCGGAAGGATATCCTGGGATCGGATGCATTCGAAACTGGGCGTGACACCGGGCAAGAAACTGGAGGAATAGTCGAAGTCCGGATACGTGTGGAACGTACGTTGGAAAACGTGGTCGTATTTGTACGAGTCGGGAAGACGGTCCCAATACCGGTTGACGTGGGCCAAGGTCTCCGGCCACCGCCTGATTCCGTTACGGCCGATGACATCGGTGCTCAGGAACACCCCGTCGTCCCGCAAGGCTCCGCCGATGGCCGAGAACAGCCCTTCGAGATTCACCACATGATGCAATATGTAATTCGCGATGACGGCGTCGTACTTTCCGTCGGGCGTCCATGCGTTGAAGTCGGCCTCGACGA
This sequence comes from uncultured Alphaproteobacteria bacterium, assembly GCA_958295695.1. Lineage (GTDB taxonomy): Bacteria > Pseudomonadota > Alphaproteobacteria > SP197 > SP197 > SP197. The sequence goes on from OY282363.1 coordinate 2,085,199, forward strand.
AAGACAGCTTGTCCTCCACGCCACGTTTCTTCGCGAGCGTCCTGCCCCGTTCCAGCATGGCGGGGTTGATCTCCAGACAGTCGATCCGGAATGCGTCGATATCCGCCCTCGACAGTTCGACGGCGAGGCCGATCTCCACATCGCAATTGCCGGAGCCCAGACTGACGAACCGGCAGGGCCTGCCGCCGGAATCGCGGCACTGACTCCTGAGATGCTGAACATACAAATCGGTCGAAGTGGAAAACCCAAATTCCTTGTATCGTGGGAGCAGATATTTGTCATTCCAATAATTCATTATGGGTGGGAAGTTATGGACCTCCTCGTCGTTCTCGAACATGCGGAGCTCTCCCGCGAGCCGTTCCTGGTAATCCGCTTCCCGGTCGGGATCGCGAACCGAGTATTTCGGCGTGAGGCGGCCCCAGACCTTGGGCGGATGCGGCCACCGCTTCCTCATCACCGCGACCATCTGCGTGGGCTTGATCTCGCCCGACTGCAACAAGCGGTCCTGCAACTCCGCCACCTCGTCGACAAAGGCCAAGTCCTCGGGACGGTCTACATCGAAGTTGGGGCCCCAGGAGCGGTCGATGAAGAGGTCCAGGATCCCGCCGTGCGCGAGGAAGAGCTCGAAGTCGAACCGGTCGACCAGGAGCGGAAGCACATCCTGGGATCGGACGCCTTCGAAACTGGGCTCGATACCGGGCAAGTAGCCGGAAGACAAGTCGAAGTCCGGATATGCGTCGTATGTACGTTGGAGAGCGTGATCGTATTTGTACGAGTCAGGAAGACGGTCCCAATACCGGTTGACGTGGTCCAGGGTCTCCGGCCATCTCTTGTGCCCGTTACGACCGATCATATCGTTGGTCAGGAACACCCCGTCGTCCCGCAAGGCTCCGCCGATGGCCGAGAACAGCCCTTCGAGATTCACCACATGATGCAAGACCTGATTCGCGATGACGGCGTCGTATTCTCCGTCGGGCGTCCATGCGTTGAAGTCGGCCTCGACAAAAGACAGCTTGTCCTCCACGCCGCGCTCCTTCGCGAGCGTCCTGCCCCGTTCCAGCATGGCGGGGTTGATCTCCAGACAGTCGATCCGGAATGCGTCGATATCCGCCCTCGACAGTTCGACGGCGAGGCCGATCTCCACATCGCAATTGCCGGAGCCCAGACTGACGAACCGGCAGGGCCTGCCGCCGGAATCGCGGCACTGACTCCTGAGATGCTGAACATACAAATCGGTCGAAGTGGAAAACCCGAATTCCTTGTATCGTGGAAGCAGATATTTGTCATTCCAATAAATGAAAATAGGCGGAAGCTTATGGACCTCCTCGACGTTCTCGAACATGCGAAACTCTTGCGCGATTCGTTTTAGGTAATCTACATTCCATCTGGGGTCGCGAACCGAGTATTTCGGCGTGAGGCGGCCCCAGACCTTGGGCGGGTGCGGCCACCGCTTCCTCATCACCGCGACCATCTGCGTGGGCTTGATCTCGCCCGACTGCAACAAGCGGTCCTGCAACTCCGTCACCTCGTCGACAAAGGCCAAGTCCTCGGGGCGGTCTACATCGAAGTTGGGCCCCCAGGAGTGGTCGATGAAGAGGTCCAGGATCCCGCCGTGAGCGAGGAAGAGCTCGAAGTCGAACCGGTCGACCAGGAGCGGAAGCACATCCTGGGATCGGACGCCTTCGAAATTGGGATCGATACCGGGCAAGTAGCCGGGAGACAAGTCGAAGTCCGGATATGCGTCGTATGTACGTTGGAGAGTGTGGTCGTATTTGTACGAGTCGGGAAGACGGTCCCAGTACCGGTTGACGTGGTCCAGGGTCTCCGGCCATCTCTTGTGCCCGTTACGACCGATCATATCGTTGGTCAGGAACACCCCGTCGTCCCGCAAGGCTCCGCCGATGGCCGAGAACAGCCCTTCGAGATTCATCACATGATGCAAGACCTGATTCGCGATGACGGCGTCGTACTTTCCGTCGGGCGCCCATGCGTTGAAGTCGGCCTCGACGAAAGACAGCTTGTCCTCCACGCCGCGCTCCTTCGCGCTCTCCCGGCCTCGTTCCAGCATGGCGGGGTTGATCTCCAGACAGTCGATCCGGAATGCGTCGATATCCGCCTCCAGAAGTCCGACGGCAAGATCGATTTCCACGCCGCAATTGCCGGAGCCCAGACTGATGAACCGGCAGGGCCTGCCGCCGGAATCGCGGCACTGACTCCTGAGATGCTGAATATACAAATCAATCGAAGTGGAAAACCCGAATTCCTCGTATCGTGGGAGAAGATATTTATTGCTCCAGTAAACCATGATGGGTGGAAGGTCATAGAGTTCCTCGTGATCGACGTTCTCAAAATTGCGAAGCTCCTGCGAGAGACGTTCCCGATAATCTCCCTTCTGTAGATCGGCAGCAACGGAAGCCGGTGCCTGAGGAAGAGCAAAGTGTTCGGTGGGCAGCTCGTTGCGATTTTTCAGAAGAACGAAAGAACGTTCGTCTCTATCGTTATCCGACGGATTCGAACATGTCGTGTCGCCAACGTTGTCTTGATAAACAATATCCCAGCCGGTCCGCTCGAACAATCGTTTCAATCCTGGATTCGTAAAGATCCAAAAATTTGTGGGATCGTTGTTGCTTTCAAACTCGTTCAACAAATACGCCAGCGCATTTCCTTCTATTTTCGTTCCGTCGGGAGTATATTGAGCGACTCGAGTGCTCAGCACAAGATAGTTGCAATGCGAAGAAAGTTTTTCAAGAACATAGAAAGGATTCTTCAAGTGATACAAAATTCCCAAAAAGAAAACGAGGTCGTATTTTTCTTCGGGAAGACCAAACTGGGAATCGAGATCGATGTCGAAAATCCTGACACGATCATGCGCTTCGAACCAATCGAGAAGTTTCCGCGCACCCTCCAAATTGTTCATATTCGATGTCGCGTGATCGATAATATCGCATTTGTAACCGAGAGATTGAAGAAAGAAGCTCAAATCGCCATCTGCGGCCCCGATGTCGGCGACGTGCTTGTCTTTGACAAGACGTTCCAAAGGATATCGTGTAAAGAATTTTTCCAAATACACGAAGTTGGCAAGCGTGTCGTGCGGATACCAAGGAAAGTTCTTGTCAATCCGCAACTTGATCCGGTTGAGGTGCGCCATGAATGCGACAGCTTCGCCATGCAGCGACGTCCCATCGACACCACGCGGCGCGGTGGCGGGCGCCATCTTCTGGCCCGCCCCGGGTTCGCGCGCATACGTATCCTGGAGAGAGCCCCCCTCGCCGCCGTCTTGTTTGGCATATCGACCCGTGCGTGGAGCGTAGAGAGTCAACGGACGGTCGTCTCTCCTTTCCGCGCCCAGGGAGAAGCCGATATCGTTCAAGACGCCGGCGAGCGTCGCCCACATGGCGTCGGCGCCCCAACTCCGTCTGGCGAACTCCACCCCGTTGCGCGACAGGCGCGTCCACAGCTCCCCGTCATTGTAGAGTCGCGCGACCGCGTCCGCGAATGCGTCCGCGCCGTCGGCCACCAGAACGTTCTCGCCATCCGTGAGCTCCATGCCCTCGACCGCCATGGAGGTCGCGACGACCGGCAATCCGTGGCTCATGGCCGTCCCGACCTTTCCCTTGACGCCCGCGCCGTACCGCAAGGGCGCCACGAACACGCGCGCCCGGTCGAGCACGGGTTCGAGGTCCTCCACATAGCCCGCGACGATGACGTCATCGCTGGCCAAGTTCCGGACGTCGGCCGGCGGTTCGTTCTCGGGAAAGGCCCCCCCCACGATGTGGATGCGCACGCCGGGCAGGCGCCGGCGCAAGCCGGGCATGACGTCGCCCGCGAAGTAACGCACGCCATCGACATTCGGCACGTGATGAAAGTTGCCCATGAAGACGAGGTCGCGCCGGCCTTCGAACGCCGCGTCCGAACCCGGAACATCGAGGACCAGGGAGGAAAGGCGGACCCGCGCGTCGGGCGCCTCCCGATGGAGCAGGTCGGCTTCGACGGTGCTGTGAACGAGCGTCGCGTCCGTCGCCCGGACGCCCGTCATTTCGATTTCCTTCATCTCGCAAACGGCGTTCCCGCTCTTTCCATCCTCCAGGATGTCCGCCTCGCGGGACAGTCGCAGGTACTGCAAATCCACGGGGTGGAAGATTGTCCTGGCCTGGGGGCAATGCTTCCGCACCGCATCGAGGTGCTCGACCGAATCGGCGCGAAACAGGAGCACGAGATCGTAGCGCCCACCGGCTTTTTGCAAATGCCGCTCCACCGATATGCAGTAGGGATGGTACAGCATCTCGATGCCGGCTCTTTGGAGAGGAACCGTGTAGTCGGGCATGAACAGATAGTTGCCGACGGGAATGAACGTGACTTGAAAACCCATCTCGCGCAGGAGAAACAGCGTGTTCAGAGTCGTCACCGAACCGGCGTCCCGGTCGGGCGTCGGCGTGCATGTGTCGAGAACCAGGACGCGGTGTTTCGCCGCGCGGTCCTTGGCGCCGTCGACATCCTCGCCGACCTTCCGATGGTGTGCGAGACGGTCCTTCCACCGCTCGCGCAGCTTTTCGGTGTTCGGGATTTGATAGTGCTTTACCGTATCTTTCCGGTCTACGTCCCGGCCCGAGGTGACTCCTTCGTAATGCACCACGACCGAGAGCGGCTGGTAGATGACGCGGCGCCCGCGGTCCCGGATCTTGAGAGCCATGTCGGAGTCTTCGCAGTATGCCGGACAATACAACTCGTCGAAGCCGCCCAACTCCTCGAACAACCGCGTCGGAACCATGATCGAGGCGCCGCAGCAATAGTCGACCTCGCGCGCATAGTTGTATTCCGGCAGGCTCGGGTCCTGGCCATGGCCGAAGGCCCACGCGCTTCCGTCCCGCCAGACGATTCCCCCGGCTTCCTGCAAGGTGTTGTCGGGATACAGCAGCTTCGACCCCACCAGTCCGGTACCGGGGAGCTCGTGGAACGTCCCGACGAGCTCGTCGAGCCAACCGGCCCGCACGACCGTATCGTTGTTGAGGAAGCAAAGATAGTCTCCCCGCGCCGCCTTCGCGGCCCTGTTGCAGGCGCGGATGAAGCCTTGGTTTTCCGGGTTGGCGATCAACCGGACGCCTTCGATCGATCGAAGGACTTCCACCGAATTGTCGGGCGAGCAATCGTCGATCATGATCGTTTCGAACGGGACGGAAGGCGAATGGGCCGCGATCGAGGCCAGGCACCGAAGCGTATAATCGATATGGCCATGGACCGGAATGACGACGGACACGACGGGCCGCGAGGCGACGGAAAGCCGGATGCCGGAGGGGCTCGGCGCGGTGGCCGGCAAGGCCGGCGGAGAAGCGGAGACATGGGAGACGCCGCCCGCCCGCAACACCCAAGGCGCATGCCTCGCCAGAAAGACCCTGTTCGCACGCCTCGTTTTCCGGCTCAACGGCAGCCGGCGGTAGAGCCTCCTGGCGTACGGGACGGCTTTCGTCGCATAGCGCCTCGCCTGCCATCCGGGGCGAGTCGCCCACCGCCGCGCCTCCCTCAGGGGAAGCGTGATCTTCCACGAACGGCTGGAAGCCATGTCCGCCAGCCTCCGCTCCTGCTCGACCTCGCGCTCTCGCGCGGCGGCGAGCGCCTCCTCCAGTCTGGCTTGGCGGTCGCTCGCCTCCTCCAGTCTGGCTTCGCGGTCGCGCACGGGGGCGTCGAGCATCGCCCTCAGGTCGGCCTCGCGTTTCCGCGCGGCGGCGAGATCCGCCTCCAACCCGGCTTCGCGCTTCCGCGCATGGACGAGCGTCGCCTCCCGCTCGGCGAAAATGGGGTCGAGTCCCAGTTCGCGATACCCCCGAAGCGCATACCACTCGAAGAAAGCCTCGCGGGAATCGGCCGAGCTCAAATCGAAGGCGGACCGCAGGTCGGAACGGTCGGACCACACCCTGTACATGAGCCGGCTTATCGGGGATCGCCCATCCTGAACGATTTCCGGCGCCGGCGAAGCGCAGTGTCTGACCGCGCTGTCCCACGCATCCTCTTGCGCTCCCTCGACCGCTTCCACGTCCTCCCGGTAGAGCCGGCGGACGATGGGGGAGATCGCATGTCCGCGACGGCTCGTGTCGTAGGCGTAGGACAGACGGGAAAAATCGGCCAGTCCATTTCCGTCCAGAGCGCCGCGGTATCGACGCAAAATCTCCGCCATGTCTCCCATGTTGTCGGCGCGGAACTGCTTCCGATGTATCGAAAAAGTGTCTTTATCGGTCTTGTCCGCTCTGATCCCGCTGAAATGGACAAAAATCAATGGCGCTTCATTGGCGCGCCAACCGTCCGGCGTCTTGCGAACGGTTCGGCTCATCAGGTTCCAGTACGCTACGTTGTATCCCGGATGTCTCAGGATATCCGTACGCTCGACGAAAGAGGGAACGAGATCCATCCACTTCTGTTCCATGAACAGACCGTTGCCCAGATCCTCCCGGCAATCGAACCTCGTCTTCCGCTTCCACCATTCCAGCAAGCGACGCCCATCGGACGAGTCGGCCAGCGCCAGAAACCCCAGATTGTACGTTCCATAGCGCAAGATCGACAGGTCATCCAACCGCTGGCCGTCTTGCCCGTCCGGGGAACAGATATGGGGCGTGAGAATGGCCTCCGCGCCGCCGCAGAGCAGAGCCTCGACCTCCTTCATCCGATCCAGGAAGTAGATATCCGGATCGATATAAACCGCAGCGTCGCATCGGTTTTCCCGAAACAGGAAATCGAAACACGCCGGTTTTATCGCGGCGTTGAATTCGGCTACGTCATAGCGAAAAGCCAGTTCATCGAGATACTCCATCCCGATGGATTCTGCTTCGACAACAGGAAATTCTTCTTTTTCCGGATCGAAGGCGCCGTCGATACGGTCGCCCAGGATCAAGCGGAAATCGATATCGTCATGGTGCTCGCGCAGCGATTGAAAAAGCGTCCGAGCGTACGGAATGTAATTCTTCGCGCAAATGGAAAAAAAACATATCTTCACCGTATCCTCCGTAGCATTCGAGAGCGGACGATCGCCCGCGCCGGAAACGCGGCCGCTCCCGGCGGTCGCGGACGATGACCCGCTCCCATGTCCGCAAGTCGATGTCAAGTCGTCGACGCCGATGGACCGCGAAGTTTCCCCTCCGCGGAGAATCGTTCTAAGCAGCGCCCATGGCCCGCGTTCGCACATGGGCGGCGCTGACCTCGCCGGACCTCGCCGGTCTGGCGGGAGAGGCGTCCGTCGCCATCCTTCCCGTCGGCGCCGTCGAGCAGCACGGCCCGCACCTGCCCCTCGGCGCCGACGCGATGATCGCCGAGGGCCTCGCGGCCCGCGCCCTCGGCCGTCTCGCCGGCGACGGCGCGGCGCTCGTGCTGCCGACGCAGCAGATCGGCGAGAGCGCCGAGCACGGCTCCTTCCCCGGCACGCTGAGCCACGAGGCCGAGACGCTGCTGGCCGCCTGGAGCGAGATCGGCGCCTCCCTCGCCCGCTGCGGCGTCTTCAAGCTCGTCATCGTCAACGCCCACGGCGGCCAGCCGCAGATCGTGGACCTCGTCGCCAAGCGCCTGCGGACGCGCCACGCCATGCTGGTCGTGCGCGCCAACTACATGACCTGGCCTCCGCCCCCGGGCCTCGTCGACGACGACGAGCGCGCCCACGGCCATCACGGCGGGCTGTGCGAGACTTCGATGATGCTGGCGCTCCGCCCCGAGCTCGTGCGCATGGACGAGGCCGCCGATTTCCCCTCCCGCGCCCGGTCCCTCGCCGCCCGGCGCCGCCGGTTCGGCCATGGCGGCCGGCTGGGGTTCGCCTGGCGGGCCGAGGACCTGAACCCCCGGGGCGTCGTCGGAAACGCCGCCGCCGCGACGGCGGACCTGGGCGAGGCCCTGCTCGACCACTTCGCGGGCGTGCTCGCCCAGCTCATCGACGACGCGCTCGACTTCGACCGGCGGGCGCACTTCGGATGCGGGGCGTAAAGCGGGTCCGTCCCCTTCGGCGGGCTCGGGGCAGGCTCTCGATACGGTCCTTCGGGCCACCTCGGGATGAGGGGATTTCGTGCTTTGCCCCCACCCAAAACACCTCCTCGCCCCGAGTAGCGCCCCGCGGGGGCGCGTATCTGAAATTTCCCCGGACGACCCTTGCGCCGCCGGGCGGAAATCCTCTTGGATAGCGCAAGCCGGCAGCCACGGGAGACGGCGCGATGGACATGGCCCTGACGGCGGACGACCGCGATGTCCGGGAGCGCGCCCGCGCGTTCGCGCGCGGGTTCCTCCATCCCCACGAGGAGGAGCTCGACGAGAACAACGGCCTGCCCGACGCGACCGAGGCGGCCATCCGCCAAGGCGTGCTCGATCACGGCCTCAACGCCATCAACCACGCCCGCGAGGTCGGCGGCCAGCAGATGACGGTCGTGCAGCAGTGCCTCGTCAACGAGGAGGTCGGCAACGCCACCAACGCGCTCTGGAGCCGGGTCTGGCAGCCGCCGATCTGCCTCAGGGACGGCACGCCCGAGCAGATCGAGACGTATCTGGCGCCCGCCTGCCGGGGCGAGATCTCCGTGTCGTTCTGCACCTCGGAGCCGGCGGCCGGCTCCGACGCCGGCGGCGTGAAGACCTCCGCGCGGCTCGACGGCAACCGCTACGTCATCGACGGCGAGAAGTGCTTCGCCAGCTCCGCGGAATACGCCGACGTCAACCTCCTCACGACCGTCGTGGACGGCGACCCCGCGAAACCCACGCTCTTCCTGGTCGACAAGGGAACGGAAGGCTTCAATGTCCGGCGCCTCCCCCGCTTCGCGCAGCGCTCCGGACACGGCCATCCCGAACTCGACATCGTCGATATGCGCGTTCCGGCCACCCAGATGCTGGGCGAGATCGGGCAGGGCTTCGAGCTCACCAAGGACTGGTTCGTCGAGGCGCGCCTGGGGATCGCCGCGCGCAGCATCGGCATGGCCGTGCGCGCGAGCGAGCTGGCGCTGGGGTGGTCGCGGGAGCGCGAGCAGTTCGGCCGGGCCATCATCGGCTTCCAGGCCGTCGAGTTCATGCTGGCCGAGATGGCGGCCGACATCATGGCCGGGAAGTCCATGCTGTACCGCACGGCCCAGGAGATCGATTCCGGCCTCGACCGCAAGACCGCGCACGCCAAGGCGAGCGCCGCCAAGTATTTCTGTTCGGAGGCCGGGTTCCGGGTGGTGGACAAGGCCGTCCAGATCTTCGGGGGACGCGGCGTCATGTGCGAGAACCCGGTCGAGCGCCTGACCCGGGACGTGCGCCTGGAGCGCATCTGGGAAGGCACGTCCGAAATCCAGAAGGTGGTGATCGGCGGCCAGATCAAGAAGCGCGGCCTCGACATGTACACCGGCTGGGACTGAGCGCCGGACACGGCGCGGGCCGATGGCGGACATGGACCATCCCCGAAACCTGCGGGAGATCGTCGAGAACGGGCTGTGCCTGGGTTGCGGCCTGTGCCAGTCCCTCGCCGGCGAGGACCGCGTCCGGATGGACTGGGTCGATCCGCCGGGGCGGCTGCGTCCCCGCATCCGCGAGCCGCTCGACGACGCCACCGAGGAGGCCATCCTCGCAAGCTGCCCCGGCGCGTTGCTCGACGAGCCGCTCGACCGCGAGCGCAACGGGCCCGACGCCCGCGAAGATCCGTCGTTCGGCCCCTGGATCGGGGTCTGGAAGGGCCATGCGAGCGATCCCGAAATTCACCATATGGCGTCCTCGGGCGGCGCGCTCTCGGCGCTCGGCGTCTACCTGGTCGAAAGCGCCAAGGTCGATTTCATCTACCACGTGAAAGCCGACGAGAACCGGCCCATGCGGTCGCGCAGCCATGTCTCGACGAACCGCGCGGAGGTGCTGGAGGGCGCGGGCTCGCGCTACGGCCCCGTCGCCCCGCTCGACCGCCTCCACGAGCAGCTCGACAAGGGCAGGCCCTTCGCGGCGATCGGCAAGCCGTGCGACATCTCCGGCGTCCACAACCTGCGCAAACTCGATCCGCGCGTCGACGAACTCGTGCGCTACACGCTGGCCTTCTCCTGCGGCACGTTCGCGGACCTCCAGTGCTCGCGCCGGATGCTGGAGCGGACCGGATTCCCGGGAGGGGAGAACGGCGAGGACAACCTCTCGCTGTTCCGCTACCGCGGATACGGCTGCCCGGGCCCGACCCGCGCCGTCGACAAGGACGGCAACGTCTACGACGAGACCTATCTCGACTTCTGGTACGGCCCCCACGGCTGGACGCACCAGTTCCGCTGCAAGATCTGCGCGGACCCCACCGGCGAGGCGACCGACGTCTCGGTGGCCGACGCCTGGCCCGGCGGCGGGCCGACGGAAGAGGAATGGGGCGGCTACAGCACGTTCATCAGCCGCACGCCCCGGGGCGACGCGCTGATGCGGGAGGCCATCGACGAAGGCGTCCTCGCCGTCGAGGAGCACGGGATCGAACTGATGTACGACGTGCAGCCCCACCAAGCCGTGAAGAAGCAGGGGCTCAACGCCCGTCTGAAGGCCATCCGGGACAGCGGCTTCCCGGAGCCGGTCTTCCGCAACCTGCGGCTCGACGAAGCCCAGGCGCAGCGGGACCGGCGGTTCTTCGACGACAACTACGAAGGGACGAGAGCGAGGATCGGGAAGGGCGCGAACCGTGAACGCCTCGCCTGACCCGGCGTCGAGGGCGCGGCGGCGCCGGAACCTCAAGCGTCTCGTCAACGCCCGCTCCATCGCGTTCATCGGCGGCGACATGGCCGCGGGCGGGATCGCCTATTGCCGGGCGGTCGGCTTCTCCGGCGACATCTGGGCCGTCAATCCGAACCGGACGGCGCTCGAGGGCGTGCCCTGCGCGCCGTCGGTCGACGACCTGCCCGGCGTTCCCGACGCGAGCTGGGTGGCGGTCTCCGCCGAACGCGCCATCGACGCCATCGCCAGGCTCAACGCGATGGGTTCGCCCTCGGCCGCGGTCTACACGGCGGGCTTCTCGGAGACCGGCGACGGCGCGCTGGAGCGGCGGCTCGTCGAGGCGGCCGGCGACATGGCCGTCGTCGGACCCAACTGCATGGGAGTCGTGAACTATCTCGACGGCGTGCCGGTCGCCCTCACCCCGGATCTGGGGACCGAACGACCCGAACACGGCGTCGCGCTCGTCGCCCAGAGCGGCACGATGATCGGGAACATGGTCAACAGCGGACGCTCGCTTCCGGTCAGCCACCTGTTCAGCATGGGAAACCAGGCGGTCACGGAGATCGCCGACGCGATCGACGTCCTGGCCGACGACGCGCGCGTCGACGCCATCCTGCTTTACGTCGAAGGACTGCGCGACGCCGGAGCGTTCGCCAGGGCGGCCGCGCGCGCGTTCGACCGGGGCAAGACGATCGTCGCGATGAAGGCCGGCGCTTCCGAGACGGGGCGGGACGTCGCCATGTCCCACACGGGCTCCCTCGCCGGGCCGCCGGAACTCTACGACGCCCTGTTCGATCGCCTCGGCATCGTCAAGGTCGAGACGTTTCCCGAGCTGCTGGAGATGAGCAAGCTCTTCGCCTTCGATGGCGCGCCCAGGGGCAACCGCCTGATGGTGGAGACCTGCTCGGGCACGGATTCGGGCTATTGCGCCGACCTCGCCGAACGCCATGGCGTGGTCCTGCCGAAGCTCGACGGCGAAGCGCGCGAGGCCGTCGAACGAGTCATTCCGGCCATCGCCACGCCCGCCAATCCCCTCGACGTCACCATGGAGCAGTGGGGCGACCGGGAGGCCCAGGCGACATCGCTCATCGCCCTGCTGCGGCAGCCGAGCGACGCGGCGGCGCTGGTCATCAACCTGCCCCTGCGCGGCGAGACCTCCAGCTTCGACCCGGCGATCGAGGCCATGCTGGACGTGAAGGCCGCCACGGACCTTCCCTGCTACGTCATCACGAATCTCCCGGAAGGCGCGCCGGAACGGGTCCGCAAGCTGCTGTTCGCGCACGGCGTCATACCCCTGCAAGGCATGGAGGACGCGATGTCCTGCATCGGCAGGGCCGCGCGCTACGCCGCCGAGCGCGAAAGGCTGCGGGCCGCGGGCGGGCCGGACGTCCGGCTCCTGAACGGCCGCGCGCCGGGCGCCGCGACGCTGCTCGACGAAGCGGAGAGCAAGGCGCGCCTCCGGTCCCGCGGCGTCGCCGTTCCGTCCTCGGAGCTCTGCGGCGGTCCCGGCGAGGCGGTCGCGGCGGCGGAGCGCCTGGGGTATCCGGTGGTCCTGAAGGGGCGCGGCGCCGGCCTGGCGCACAAGTCGGAACTCGGCGCCGTCGCGGTCAACCTCGGCGACGCCGCGGCGGTGCGGCGGGCCGCCGACGCGGTCGGCCGGGCGCCGGGCGCCGACGCGCTGCTGGTCGAGGAGATGGTGACCGACGGCGTGGCCGAGACGATCGTCGGCGTCACGCGCGACCCCACCCTGGGGCTGGGACTCGTCGTCGGCATGGGCGGCGTTCTCGCGGAGCTCCTGCGCGACCGCGCGACCCTGCTCCTGCCCACGCGCCGCGAAGCCGTCGAGGACGCCGTGGCCGGGCTCCGCGGCTACCCGTTGCTGACGGGCTACCGGGGCCGTCCGGCGGGCGACGTGGCGGCCCTGACCGAGACGGTCATGGCGGTCGCCCGCTTCGCCGAGGACCATGCCGAAAGCCTCGTCGAGCTCGATCTGAACCCGGTCGTCGTCCGGCCCGCCGGCAAGGGCGCGGTCGCCGTGGACGCGCTGCTGCGGATCGCGGAACCTTCGGCGTGACCGCCTCGAAAATCTTCAGGCCGGGACTGCTCGAGGGCGCGCACGCGTTCATCACGGGCGGCGGCACCGGGATCGGCTTCGGCTGCGCGCGGGAACTCGGTCTGCTGGGCGCGCGCGTGACCCTCGCCGCGCGGCGCGAAACCGTGCTCGGGCGCGCCGCCGAACGCCTCGGGGCGGAGGGCATTGACGCGGCTTGGTACGCCCTCGACATCCGCGATAACGAGGCGGTCGAGGCCGTGACGGAACGGACGCTCGCCGAGCGCGGCTTGCCCGACCACCTGGTCAACAACGCCGGCGGGCAGTTCGCGGCCGGGGCCGACGACATCTCCGCGAACGGGTTCCGCGCCGTGATCGACCTCAATGTGCAAGGCACGTGGCAGATGAGCAGCGCCTTCGCGCGGGCCCACCGGAAAGCCGGCGTCGGCGGCCGGATCCTCAACATGGTCTTCTCCCATACCGACGCCATGGAACGCTTCGCCCACGCGGCCGCCGCGCGGGCCGCGGTCGTCAATCTGACGCGGACGCTTGCGCTGGAATGGAGCGGACATGGAATCCTGGTCAACGCCATCGGACCCGGCCCGGTCCGGACGGAAGGGATGGAGCAGTACGACGAGGGAGACAGCGGCGAAGCGCGCATCCCTCTCCTGCCGGTGCCGCGTTGGGGAACGCCCGAGGACATCGGCTGGCTCGCGGCCTATCTCCTGTCGCCCGCCGGCGACTGGATCACCGGAAGCTACATCGCGGTCGATGGCGGCGCGCGGCTTGCCGACGTGCGCCGGGGATAAGGCGGGCCGGACACACTCTACGCCGCGACCGCGATCAAGGTGGCCAGGCCCCAGACGAGGGCCTTCATGTGGGTCGGATGGCCGAAGGCGCCGTACCAGTAGCAGAACCACTGGCCGCCGATCAGGAACGAGGCCCAGACTCCCGTGAACGCCACCGCGCCGACCAGGGCCACGTCCCGCGCCGTTTCGCGATCGACCGCGCCGAAGAAGGCCAGCGTCAGGCACGCCGCGCCGGCCCAGAGCAACAGCGACGCCACGCATTCGGCGAACACCGCCAGAGCGAAGACGATACGGACGGCCCCCGCGTCGGTGACCGCGCGATGGCCGACCTCCGCCCTCACCTCGGGCCAGTCCTCGAGGGCTTCGAGCGCGAGGACGCGGGCGACCTCGTCGCGGTTGATCGACGGATGGAAGATGTTGTCGAGGGCTCCCAGCGAGAGCCAGGCCGCCGGCAAGGCCATCACGAACGCCTGAACGAGGACGAGGACCCCGGAGTCCATCGCCGGCTTCAGCCGACTGGCGCGTCGTGGCTCGGCGCCCTCTCCTCGACCCCGGCGTAGAAGAAGGCGTCCGTGTCGCGCGGCATGGCGTCGATGGCCGCGAGCCGGCCGGGATCGAAGTCGAAGGCCGGCTCCGGTTCGGGGCGGAAATGGCCGAACCGGTCCTCGCCCCGGACCAGACGCGCGTAGTCGACCGGGCCGGTCACCTGCTTCATGTTCGGCCTGATGTAGCGCAGCGCGAGGCCGATCCGGCGGTTGTCGGTCCGGTTCGCGCTCGAGGCGTGAAACAGGCCGCCGTGATGCAGGGAGATCTGCCCGGCCCGCAGCGCCGCCGTGACGGCCTTCGACTCGTCGACCTCGACATCGAGGACCTGTCCGCGCGAGAGCTGGTTGTCGTCCTTCCAGGTGTCGCGATGCGCCTTCAGGCCGGACGTGTGGGAGCCGGGGATGAAGCGCATCGCGCCGTTCTCGGGCGTGGCGTCGCCGATCGCGACCCAAGCCGTCAGTTCATGCGCTTCGTCGTCCAGCCCCCAGTAGCGCAGATCCTGATGCCAGCTCACGAAGTCGGCCGTGCGGGGCTCCTTGATGAAGAAGCCGGCGGCCCAGAGCATGATGTCGGGGCCCAGCACGGATTCGACGGGGTCCAGCACGCGCGGGTCGGCGACCAGCTCGTCGACCTCGCGGATCGGCAGGTGCGGAGCGCTGAACATGTACCGGACCGTGCCGCCGACATGCCCGGCGCGGGCCTGGGCCTTTCCGACGGCAAGGCGCAGCGCCTCGGCCTCGTCCGGACGGAGAACATCGAGAGGAAACAGGAAGCCGTCCCGCCAGTAGGCGGCCACCCGATCCTCGCCCAACGCGGCCGGCATCGCTCGTCTTCCTCCACGGTCCGGAAACGTTAGGGCGTGGGGCCGCGGCCGGAAAGCTCAATGTGCGGCCGGCGCCGATCCCGTTCCGTCGCGGCTCCCGGACGTCTCGGTCGCGAGATTCATCGCGCGCCAACGCAACATGCCGCCCGGAAGGTTGGCCAGCTTCGGGAACCCCGCCTCGCGCAACAGGGTCGTCGCCTGGGCCGACCGTCCGCCCGCCCGGCAGACCGCGACGACTGGCTTGCGCCTGTCGAGCTCGTCCGCGCGATCGACCAGTTCGCCCAGCGGGACGAGGAGCGCGCCGGGGATGCGGCCCAGCGGTCCGTGGAACTCGTTTTCCTCGCGCACATCGAGAATCTGCACGTCGCCCAGATGCTCCTCGACCCATTCGGGCGGAATTTCCCAGACGCCCGCGAAGGTCAGGTTGAGAGGACCCCAATCCGGACTCTCGTCGGGGATGTCGCAAGCGTCGGGCCGGCCGCAGCGCAGGTTCGCCGGGACGGCGATGTCCATCCGCTTGGGGTGCGGCAGGCCCAGATTGTCCATGAAGCCGCGGAAATCGCGGCACGAGAGCTCGCCCCCCAGCCGCGGGTTGTGACGACGCTCCTCGCCGACGCTGCTGACCGTCAATCCCCTGTAATCGTGGCCGGGATAGAGCAGGCAGTCGTCCGGCAGCGAGAAGATCTGTTCGCGCACGGAGCGGTAGAGCCGCTCGGCGCTGCCTCCCTGGAAGTCGGTCCGGCCGCAGCCGCGGATCAGCAGGCAGTCCCCGGTGAACGCCATGGAACGGTCGTGCAGCACGAACGTCAGGCAGCCAGCCGTGTGGCCGGGCGTGGCCCGCGCGACGACATGGCCGGCGCCGAAGCGGACACGGTCGCCGTGGCCCAGCAGCCGGTCCGCGCCGTCCGCGCCGCCGGCCTCCGACACCGCGATCCCGCCGCCGAACCTCTCCTTCAGGAGCCAGGCGCCGGTGACGTGATCGGCGTGGATGTGGGTTTCGAGCGTGGCGACGAGCGTCAGGTCGAGCTCGTCGATCAGCGCCGAATCGCGGCGCGACTGTTCGAACACCGGGTCGATGACGACCGCCTCGCGCGTCGCGCCGCACGCGAGCACGTAGGTGTAGGTCGACGAAGGCGGATCGAACAGTTGGCGGAACAGGATCATGGCGGCGGCGTCCCATTCGATACGAAGAAGGCCGGTCCAGTCCGCGAGGCGGCGCGAGAGCGGCCGTCAGGCCCTGGTCGCGAACATGTGGACATGCCGGAGCGCTCCGTTCGCGAGCGCCTTGAAGCGCATGGCGCTCGCCTCGATCCGGGCCTGGAACTTGTCCTCGCCCAGGGCTTCGCGCAGCGGCCCCGCGTCCGGGCCGGTCACGAACGCGACCTCGCGTTCGGCGGCGGCGGCCGAGAGGCTCGTGTGGTCGCGGACGGTCGCGTCGATCAGCCCCGCCGCCTCGTAGGCGGAAGTGTAGGCCCCCAGCGTCCCGAAGTGGAAGCTCAGCCCGTAGGACTTCATCGCGGCGATCCAGTCGTCGTAGAGCCTGGCGCGCCCGTCGCCGGTCCCGCCTGCGACGAAGTCGGCGCAGAGCAGACGGCCGCCCCGCTTCAGGACCCGCGCCGCCTCGGCGAAGACCGCGTGCTTGTCCTCGATGTGGCAGACGACATCCTTGATGAAAACCGCGTCGAAAGCCGCGTCGCCGAACGGGAACGGCCCGGGCCCGACCGCCCGGAAGGCGATCCGGCCGGAAAGCCCCCTGGCCTCGGCGGCGGCGCGGGCCCGCTCGACGAGGTCCGCCGCGATGTCGACGCCGGTGACGCGGGCGGCGCCGAACTCGTCCGCCAGCATGAGCGAGGCCCCGCCGAGGCCGCAGCCCATGTCGAGCACATGGCGGCCCGCGAGATCGACCCCGTCGAGGAACACCGCCATCTCGTCGGGTCCGCCCGGCGACAGGAACCCCTCGCCATAGAGCGCCTGCATGCCTTCGATCACGCGGTCGCTGTACTGCGTCGCCAAATCCGCCTCCGCCCGGCTTGCCGGCGGCAATCTATGGCGCGTCCGCCCCTGACGGAAGCGCCATGGTTCCCTTGTCGCTCGCGGCGGCCGGCCTCCAGCGCGCCGGAGGGCTTGTCCGAGGCCGGCGACGGATTGCTCCCTGTCCCGCGAGGGCGTATCACACGCCGCCGGACGGGTGGCCGAGCGGTCGAAGGCGGCGGTCTTGAAAACCGTTGGGGGCGCAAGTCCCTCGGGGGTTCGAATCCCTCCCCGTCCGCCACATCCACGCCCTGACCCGCTCATATCGTTCGATTTTCCCGAAACGCCCAGGATCGTTCCAAAGTTCGAACCGCTCGACGGCCCGCGCCTCGGTCCCCATGCTCCCGCCATGGCCGCTTTCGACACCCCGTCCGCCGCGAACGCGCTCTAGGAAGCGGGTTTCACGCGCGAGCAAGCCGAAGCGCTGGACCACGAGATTCGCAACCTCGGCGGTTCCGAACTCGCCACCGGGGCGGACCTCTACAAGGTCGCGCCCGGAAGCACGACCGGCAACGCGGCCATCGCTTTCGGCTTGTTGAAGCCGCCGCCGTAGCGGCGCTCGCGTTGTCGCGCCGCCCGCGATGCATCGGACAAAGGGGCTCCCATAGGTCCAGCGCGCGCCCGGCAACCTTGCGGGCCCGCGTCATGGCCTGTCCCCGGAGGGCGGGGCGGGCGGCGGGAGACTCGGGCCATGGGAACCGGATTGCCTGCTATAGTCGTTTCCACCGAAAGGGGAGACGCGCGTCATGGTCGAGACGGTCGACTATCTCATCGTCGGGGCGGGCTCGTCGGGCTGCGTGCTGGCGAACCGGCTCAGCGAGGACCCGGACGCCGTCGTGAAGGTGGTCGAGGCCGGGCCCGCCGACCGGAGCCTCTACCTCCTCCGCATGCCGGCGGCCGCCTGGCAGATCATCGACGGGCGCAAGTACAACTGGCGCTACCACTCCGAACCCGAGCCTCACATGGACGGCCGGCGCCTCCTCTATCCGCGCGGCAAGGTGCTGGGCGGCTCGTCCTCGATCAACGGGATGGTCTACCTGCGCGGCAACCCGCTCGACTACGACAGCTGGGCGACGAACCGGCTCGACAACTGGTCCTACGCCCACTGCCTCCCCTACTTCAAACGGATGGAGAAGACCGACCGGGGCGACGACGCCTTCCGCGGCCGGTCGGGTCCGATGGAGATCACGCTTGGCGGCGATTCGAGCCCGCTTTACGCCGCCTATGTCGAGGCCGCCCAGCAAGCGGGCTACCCGTTCACCGAGGATGTCAACGGGTTCCAGCAGGAAGGCGTCTTCTTCATGGAACGCACCGTGCTGGGCGGCGTGCGCAACAGCGCCGCGCGCGCCTACCTTCACCCGGCGCTCGCGCGTCCCAACCTGACCGCCGAAACCGACAGCCTCGCCAACAAGGTGATCTTCGAGGGCGCCCGCGCCGTCGGCGTGGAGGTCATCCGGAACGGCCGGCCCCGGACGATCCGCGCCGAACGGGAGGTGATCCTCTCCTGCGGCGTCTTCAATTCGCCGCAGGTCCTGCTGCGCTCCGGGGTCGGCCACGCGGACCGCCTCGGGGCGCTCGGCATCGCCGTGACGCACGACCTGCCGGGCGTGGGCGAGAACCTGCAGGACCATCTCGACTGGCCGATCCAGTACGAGTGCGTCAAACCGGTCTCGCTCTACGGAGCGACCACGCCGTGGGGCCAGCTCAAGGTCGGGCTCCAGTGGTTCACGTCGAAAACCGGCGTCGCGGCCTCGAACCTGTTCGAGGCGGGCGGCTATTTCCGCAGCCGGCCGGGGATCGAGTTCCCGAACATCCAGCACCATTTCGTCGCGATCGCCATGAACTACGACGGCGCCATGCCCAAGAAGACACACGGCTTTCAGGCCCATATCAGCCAGATGCGGCCCACGAGCCGGGGCCACGTGCGCCTGCGTTCGATCGACCCGTTCGAGCCGCCCGCCATCCGGTTCAACCACTTGCAGACCGAGAACGACCGCCAGGAGTTCCGGGAAGGGCTGAAGCTCACCCGCGAGATCATCGACCAAGAGGCGCTCTCGCCCTACCGGGGACCGGAACTCTCGCCCGGCCGTCACGTCTCCTCCGACAGCGACGTCGACGCCTTCGCCCGCGCCACCGGCGAGACCGAGCACCACCCCGCCTGCACCTGCAAGATGGGCTACGACGACATGGCCGTGGTCGACCGCGAGACCCGTGTCCACGGCGTCGAGAACCTGCGCGTGGTGGACGCCTCGATCATGCCCAACGTGGTCACGGCCAATCTCAACGCCACCTGCATCATGCTCGGCGAGAAGGCCGCCGACCTGATCGCGGGCAAGGAACCCCTGGAGCCGGAGTACACGCCGTTCCACCGCGCCGAGAACTGGCGGACGGCCCAACGATAGGAAGACCGCGTCCGGCGCGGCGCGGGCCGCGCGGCGTCAGCGCACCCGCGGAAAGAGGGCGCACTCCATGGAACCGCCATGGACGAGACCCTCGCCCCGGTGGGGCGGGTCGGTCTCGATGGGCTTGTCGTTGTAGGCGATGTCGTCGCCGATCCAGTGGGTCGCGAGCGCCCGGCGGCGGTTCGCGGTCTGGAGGTTGCCGGGCGCCCCGTGGTGCGTCCTGCTGTGGAAAACGAGACAGTCGCCGGGGTCCATGGGCGCGTAGACGATCTCGTGGTCGCCCTCGACGCGGTCCCAGTCGGGCGGCGCGGGAAGGTCCTCGGGCCGGGCGTAGGCGTCGTCCGGATCGAAGTGGACCGAGCGGTAGCGCCGGTCGCGCATCCCGTGGGAGCCGCGGACGAACCGCAACGCGGTCTCGACCGGGATCCTGTCGACCGCGATCCACTGGTTGCAGATCTGCTCCCCGGCGACCGGCCAATAGGCCTCGTCGTAGTGCCAGGGCGTCTCGCGGCTGGCGCCCGGCTCCTTCAGCAGCATGAAGTCGAAATAGAAGATCAGCGTCTTCGAGCGCATGACCTGCATGGCGATATCGGGCGCGTGCGACTCGAAGCAGAACTTCCGGAACTGCTCGATGCGCCGCCACATGAAGGTATCGTAGTAGAAGAAACCGGGTTCGCCCGGCGCGGCGATGCCGACCGAGAGCGCGTTCTCGCCGGCGTTCGCGACCGAGATGTCCATGCCCTCGGCCAGCAGGTCGATCCACTCCCTGGAATAGACGTTGCGGAGCCAGACGACGCCGTCCCGCTCATAGGCCCGGATCGCCTCCTCGGGCACCGTGGCGCCGGTCGCCTCGAACCCCGGAAGCGCGACGGGATTCTTGATGACGGGCGGTTCGGCGGCGGCAGCCATGGCGTGACCTCGCGTCCGGTCGCGGCCAGTATGACGCAGTCCGCGCGGCGGACAAGGGCCGGGAGCCATCCCGTCCCCTTCTGCAAGCCCGGGGCGGGCTCTGTGACTCATCCCGGCTTGACACGAAATGACTGGTTACCGACACCGGTCCCATGGAGATGATCGACGCATCCGACTTCAAGGCCCGGTGTCTGGCCATCCTGGATCGCGTGCGGGCGACCGGCGAACGAGTGGTCGTTCTCAAGCGTGGCCGGCCCGTCGCGGAACTGTCGCCCCCAAGCCGCGCCAAGGGCGATTATCCCCAATTCGAGTTGAAGGGCGCCGTTACGGTCATCGGCGACATCACGGGTCCCGTGGCGCTGGAGGAGTCTTGGGACAGTCTCAAGAGATGAGCGTGTTGCTCGATACGCACATCCTTATCTGGTGGCTTGACGACCGTGATCGACTCTCTCGCGCCCAGCAAGAGGCGGTCGCCTCGACCAGCGCCGAATCTCCCTTGGCGGTGTCCGACATCTCGCTCTGGGAAGTGGCGACCTTGCACGGTCTGGAACGCATCCGCCTGA
The DNA here is from genome assembly GCA_958295695.1 of uncultured Alphaproteobacteria bacterium. GTDB lineage: Bacteria > Pseudomonadota > Alphaproteobacteria > SP197 > SP197 > SP197. Next base: position 2,105,988 of record OY282363.1, read on the forward strand.
CGATCTCCCTGCGAGAATGGCTGGACAAGGCCGTGGCGCCGCCGCTGGCGAGACGACAGGGAATCTCCCCGGCGGTCGCGGCGGAGCTGGCGTCCTTGCCCGGTTCTTTCCACCGCGATCCCGCAGACCGGATTCTCGTGGCGACCGCCCGCGTGTTCGGCATGACGCTGCTTACGCAGGATCGCCGAATCATCGACGCGGGGCCGATCGATACGTTGGCCTGACCGGGCGTCCCATCCCCGACGCCGCCTCCGTACCGAATGGCGGGGCAGGTTCGGGCTTGCATGGGGAGCTTCTCCGGCCGTTCGTCCCCACTCACCGCCTCGGAGCCCCCGTCCCCACTTCAAGGAACCCGTCTCACATCTGTCCGAACCGGGACAACGGCTGTCCTCGTTCAGGACAGGCCGCGTTCGGCCTTGATGCGGTCGTAGGCGGCGTTGATCTCGGCCATCTTCTTGTTGGCCACGTCGACGAACTCCTCGGGAAGGCCCTGGGCGACCGCCTTGTCGGGGTGGTTCTCCCGCAGGAGCTTGCGGAAGGCGCGCTTGACCTCGGCGTCCGCGGCGGACCTGGAGAGGCCGAGCACCTCGTAGGGATCGGTCCCGCTCGCGGCGCCTCCGGCGACGAAGGTGCTCTCGATCCGGTGGATGTCGGCCGGGCCGAAGCCGAAGATGCGGCCGACCTCGGCGATGGCGGCCCGCTCGGAAGGATGGTAGATCCCGTCGGTGTGGGCGATCATCAGGAGCGCGCCCAGGAGGTCTTCCAGCACCGCCGGGTTGCCGCGCAGCAGCTTCGCGATCTGCCGCGCGTAGGGTTCGAAGCCCTCCGGGCTCCTCTTGGCCTCGTCGAAGATGCGCCCGATGTGTCCCGACGCCTCGTCGGGGACATGGAAGACGCGCCTGAGCGTCGCCACCTCGTCCCGCGTGACCCGCCCGTCGGCCTTGGCGAGCTTGGCGGCCAACGCGATGACGGCGACGGTGAAGGCGGCCTGGAGGTCTTCGCGGCCCAGGCGTGAAGCCCTGCCCCCGCGATTCGATCCGGCCGCGCCCGGTTTCGCGGTCTGGTCGAGCAGATGGCCCGCGCCGACGCCCAGAAGCGCGCCCAGCGGCCCGCCGAGGGCGAAGCCGACCGCGCCGCCGACGATCTTTCCCCAGATGCTCAAGGCCGTCCCCCGGTTCCGGGCCGAAGCGGAGTCACGCGGTCGCGCGCCCCCGGCGCCAGAGCTCGAACACCGGCCCCCCGGCGCCGGTCACGGGGTCCGTCGCGGGCAGCGGCGTCTTGCGCACGGCTTCGCGGATGGCTTCCCGCGCCGTCTCGCCCTCGCGCTTGAGATCGGGCCTCTGGCCCGGCGGGTAGGCGCCGACCGCCGAAAGCCCCGGTTCGTCGTCGAGCCGGCAATGGCCGACGCCGGCCGGAATGAGCGCCGCGTCGCCCGCCTCGACCTCGAACACGGGACCGCCGGGTCCGCCGAACTGAAGGGTCGCGCGGCCCCTGGCGATCCCCACCGCCTCGTGGGCCCCGGCGTGGTAGTGGTGATAAGGGAAGATGACCTGACCGCGCCATCCGTCGCTCCAGCCGTTGGCGCGGAAGGCGCGCTGGACGTCGTCGTCGGGATCGTCCGTCGCGAGCGTCAGCGCGTTCCTGTAGAGGATCAGGGGGAGCCTCGGGTTGTTGGGGATATCCCCGCTGTCCTCGATGATCCGGTGCGCCACCTCGACCATGGCCGCCTCCCCCGCCGCCAGCGTCCTTCATGGTCCTCCCAAATCCCCGCGGCCGCAAGACGACCGCGACCGGGGTCGCCGGAACCGGCGCTCAGGCGGCTTCCGACGGCAGTTCGGCGCGCGGGAGCGGCGGCAGTCCGCGGACCATGTCGGCGGCCTTCTCCGCGATCATCATGACCGGCGCGTTGGTGTTGCCGCTGGTAATGGCGGGCATCGCGGAGGCGTCGACCACCCGCAGGCCCTCGATCCCCCTCACCTTCAGATCGGGTCCCACCACGGCCCCGGCGTCGCGGTCGGCGCCCATCCCGCAGGTCCCCACCGGGTGATGGCCGGTCGTGGCGGTCGCGCGGACATAGTCGAGCAAGCTTTCGTCGCCGCGCACATCCGGCCCCGGCGCGAGCTCCGCGCCCTTCATGTCGGCGAAAGCCGGCTGTCCGAGGATGTCGCGCGCCAGCCCGACCGCGGCGACAAGGGCGGTTCGATCCGCGGCCTCTCCAAGATAGTTCGGATCGATCAGCGGCGGGGCCATCGGATCGGCGGAAGCCAGACGCACGGCCCCGCGGCTCTCCGGGCGCATCAGGTTCACGTCGAGCTGGAGGCCCGCCATGGCGTGCTTGCCGCGCATGAAGAGCGCGCGGCCGATCCGGCCGGTGTCGTACCAGGGTTCGCGTGGCGTCCGGTCGACCGCGTCCCCCGGGTTTTCGATCAGCACCATCGGGGTCAGAAAAACCTGGTAATCCGGACGCTCGTCGGACGACGGGCCCGGCGCGAACGCGATCGCGCCCCAGAACGGCGAGGCGCCCGGCCCCTTGCGCCGGAGGACGTAGTCCAGACCGAGCGACAGCGCGGGACCGAGACGCTGGTAGCGCGCCAGGCTCAACTCCGGCTTCAGGCTCTGGCACTGCACGCAGACATCCGGATGGTCCCGCAGGTTCCCGCCGACGCCCGGCAGGTCCGCGACGACCCCGATCCCGAGGCTCCGGAGACGGTCCGCGGGCCCGACGCCGGACAGCATGAGCGCCTGGGGCGATCCGAACGCCCCGAGCGCCAGCAACACCTCGCCGTCGGCGCGCGCGCTCTCCACGACGCCGTTCCGCCGGTAGCGGACGCCCCGCGCGCGGAGGCCCTCGATCACGAGGCCGAGAACGTGGGCGCCCGTGAGGATCGTGAGGTTCCCGCGCCGGCGCGCCGGCGTCACATAGGAGTCGACGGCGCTCATCCGTCGCCCGCCGGCGACCGTCACATCGATGATTCCGGCGCCGTGCTGGACCGGCCCGTTGAAATCGTCGTTGCGCGGGATGCCGGACTCCCGGGCGGCCGCCACGAAGGCCTCTTCCATCGGGCCGAAGTTCGCCGACCGCGAGGTCCGCACGGGACCGTCGCCGCCGTGATAGAGGCCGTCGCCTCGGTGGCTCCCCTCCGAACGGCGGAAGTAGGGCAGGACATCGGCGTATCCCCAGCCTTCGAGACCGCCCTGGCGCCACAGGTCGTAGTCCATCGCGTTGCCGCGAATGTAGATCATGCCGTTGAGGCCGGAGCTCCCGCCGAGCGCCTTGCCGCGCGGGTAGCAGATGCGGCGTCCGCCCAGTTCCGGTTGCGGCGTGCTGTAAAATCCCCAGTCATAGGCGGGGCGGTTGAACAGGAAGCCGTTGGCCGCGGGCGCCCGGTGGAACGGCGTGACGCCCGAACCGCCGGCTTCCAGCAACAGGACGCGGCAGTCGGGGTCCTCGCTCAGGCGCGAGGCCAGGACGCAGCCGGCCGAACCCCCGCCGACGACGATGTGGTCGAAGGCCCCGCCCTTCACGGAGAGGTCAGGCCGCGCGGACGTGGACCGAACCCGACGAGAGCCAGGCTTCCAGCGGGTTGGCCTCGGCCCAGCGTTTCGCGTAACCGCCCAGCGTGTCGAAAGCGACGTCCGGGTGTCCCGCGAAGTGGGCGATCAGGCGGTCGAGCATCATGAGCCGGTGGCCGCGGCCGATGACCTGCGGATGCATGGTGAGGTTGTAGATCCCGCCGGGAACGTTGCCATAGGCGAAGGCGAACTCGTCGCGCCAGATTTCCTCGACGTGCGAGGCCGACTTCAACCCGCCGCCGGTGTCGTCGAGCTCGAAATAGGGAAAGTCGTCGAGCGTCCATGTCACCGGCAGTTCGACGATGCCGATGGGCCTGCCGAAGACATAGGGCGCGTCGCCCGGCGCCTCGTCGCCCGAGCGCATGTAATAGGGCGTGTAGTCGTCGCCCATCAGGCTCGAGTCGTAGAGAAAGCCGAATTCCTGGAGGATCCCGGTCGTGTTGTCGCTGAAGTCCCAGGCCGGCGAGCGGTAGCCGACCGGCCTGACGCCGCAGGCCCTTTCCAACGCCTCGAAGCCCTTTTCCATATTTGCCCGCTCGCCCGCGGCGTCGAAATCCGCGGGGTTCTCGTGGACCCAACCGTGATGGGCGATCTCGTGGCCCGCGTCATGGATGCGCCTGACGAGATCGGGATAGGCGCAGGCCGTGTGGCCGGGGACGCAGAAGGTGCCGGGGACGCCATGGCGATCGAGCAGGTCGAGAATGCGGGGAATGGCGACCGCGCCGAACTCTCCGCGCGAGATCTCGCTGGGATTGGCGGACTTGTACGATCCGATCCACACGCTCATGGCGTCGAAATCGAAGGTCATGCAGCAGGTCAGTCCGGTCTCGGTCATCGATGGCCTCCGGGATGGCGGATATCACAGGCCGATTCCCGCTCCGCATCAAGGCCGTTTCCTTCGGGCCGCCATCCGGCGTCAGCCTCCTTCTATGGGCGGAAACACCGTCAACAGGTCGCCCTCGGCCAGAGCGCGGCTCGCCTGCAACGCCGGACGGACGACCTCGTCGTTGACAAGCGTCATGGTCAGCGTCCCCCTGGCGACGTCGAGGCGCGCCATCACGTCGGCCACCGTGGCGCCGTCGGCGACATCCCACTCGCCCTCGCCCTTCGGGTCCAGCCCCGGCACGGGCGCGCCCGCGTGGGACACCAGCTTGATCCGAATCCTCACGCGAGCCCGAGACGGCCGAGCGTCTGGCCGCGCGGCCGGCCGGCCTCGTCCCAGCCGCGCATCTCGTAGTACTCGGGCAGCATCCGGTCGAGCTGGGCGACAAGGCCCTTGGCCGTACCGGACGGAGCGGGCTCGCGGAGCATCCGGCGCGGCAGGGTGTCGTCCGCCCGGCTCATGCCGGCGGCGTTGTTGAACAGCCGCTCCAGATTCCAGATACGCTCGCCCGTCTCCCGGATCCGGTCCGCGGTCCACTCGCTCTCGAGCGCGCCGTCCAGCATGGCGGCGATCCGGTCGATATCGATGGCGGCGGCCACGAATGCGCAGATTCCGGCGGAATCGAACATGGCCGCGCGCTCGTCCTGGGTCGTCTTCACGATCTCGGCCTTGCCGTCCAACTCCGTCGTCTGGAAGTCGGACGCGAACGGACTGGCCCGCAGATGGCAGGCGCCGCGGTTCGAGGTGGCGTAGGCCAGCGCCATGCCCTGCATGGCGCGCGGGTCGTAGCCGGGGAACTCCTGGCCCTTCACGGTCATCGAGAATTCGGGCCGGCCGTACTTCGCGGTCAGACGCTTGGCGCCCAGTCCCACCTCCGCTCCGAAGCCTTCGCCCCTGGCGCATTCCTCGACCGTCTTCACCAGGCCCTCGGCCGAGCCGAACGACAAATCGACGCCGGTCTGCTCCCGGGTGACGCCTCCTTCCTCGTAGAGCTCCATGGCCGCGGCCAGGGCGCCGCCGAACGAGATGGTGTCCATGCCGTCCTCGTTGCAGACGAAGTTGGCGAAGGTCACGGCGTCGATGTCGTCCACGCCGACCATCGCGCCCAGCGCGAAGACGTTCTCGTATTCGAGGCCGCCGGAGGCGGTGCGGTAGCGCGGCTTGTCCTCGATCGAGAAATGGTCGGGATCGATGCGGGCGATACGTCCGCAGGCGATCGTGCAGGCAAAGCACGCCTTGTTGGTAATCAGGTTCACCGTGCCGTTGGGACCGTGCGACCGTTGCGACGCCGAGGCGTTGAGCTTGTCGACGCCCTCGAACCGCACATCGCGCCCGTTGCGCGTCGGCAGGCTGCCGTAGTTGTGGGTGACGTCGAGCATGGCGTGGGTGCCGAGCTTGATGAAACGCTGACGGACGGGATGGGGTTGCAGGGCGCCCTTGGCGTTCGCGACCGCGGCCATGAACTTCCCCGGGTCGTGCACCGACACGCCGCTGGAACCGCGCGCCGCGACGGCCTTGAGATTTTTCGATCCCATCACGGCACCGACGCCGGAGCGTCCCGCGGCGCGGTGGAGATCGTTCACGACACAGGCGAAACGGACGAGTTTCTCGCCCGCGCGCCCGATCGAGGCGACCTTGATCGCCGGATCGCCCAGCTCGGCCTTGATCGCGGGTTCGACATCCCACACCGACCGGCCCCAGAGATGACCGGCGTCGCGGAGTTCGACCCGGTCGTCGTCGATCCAGAGATAGACCGGCTTCGGGGACCGGCCCTCGAAGATCACCATGTCCCACCCGGCCAGCTTGATCTCGGCGCCGACCTTGCCGCCCGAATTCGAGCAGGCGATCGCTCCCGTCAGCGCGCCCTTGGTCACGACCGAATAGCGGCCGGCCGTGGGCGCCATGGTGGCGGTCAGCGGACCGGTCGCGAAGATCAGCACGTTGCCGGGATCGAGCGCGTCGACCGCGGGGTCCATGGATTCCATCAGGTACTTGGAGGCGAGGCCCCGCTGGCCCAGGAACTGCTCGGCCCACGTCTTGTCGAGCGGCTCGCCGCCACAGCGGTCCCCGGTCAAGTCGACGCGCAGAATCTTTCCGGTCCAACCCATGGCTCCTCGCGATCGGCAGTCGGGCGTCGCGCCGGCCCCAAGCTTCCGTTCCGGCGCGCGGCAACCTAAAGCGTATCGCGGCCGGGCGGAAGATCGTGTCCTCGTTCAGGACTTCTGAGAGGAGGCGTTGGCCGCTTGGCGTTCAAGATCCTGCTGGGGCGTTTGTCCGCCAAGGGCATGCTGGGCGTGGAGCGTGTCGAGGGTGAGCCGGCCCGGGGCGCCGCCGGGCGTGACCGCGCCGCGCTCCACAAGGCGCTTGAGGATGCGCCCGACCGTGTTTTCGCCGCGTGTCGCCAGCGTTCTCGGGACCGATTCGATCCGCGACAATCCTGCGCTATCCTTCCCGCCGCAAGGAACCGCGATGCCGCAGACCGACCCGAGCACGGACCGGAGCGTCGGCACGATCCTGGGCAAACGCGCCAGGGCCGCGCCCGACGCTCCCTTCATCGTCGCCGACGATCGCACGCTGAGCTACCGCGAGGCCGACCGGGAATCGAACCGGGTCGCCAACGCGGTCGAGCGCCTGGGGATCGGCGCGGGCGAGACCGTGCTCGTCATGATGCCCAACGTGGTGGAGTTCATCCTGCTCTGGCTGGGTCTGGGCAAGCGGGGCGCGATCCAGGTCCCCGTCAACACCGCCTACCGCGGCGGCCTGCTGGTCCATGTGGTGAACGATTCGGCGGCCACGACCATGATCGTCGAGCGCCGGTTCCTCGACCGGCTGGCCGACGTGGCGGACGAACTCATGCATGTGGCGCGGCTCGTCGTCTTCGACCGCGATGGCGGAGCCCCGGCCCTTCCCGGCCCCCTCGCCTCCATGGAGCGCCTCGATTTCGGCGTGCTGCTCCAAGCGCCCGAGACGCCGCGCGAGAGCTTCCCGGCGCACCGCGACATCAAGGCCGTCATGTACACATCCGGCACGACGGGCCCGTCCAAGGGCGTGATGGTGACCCATGCGCACGCCTACACCTACGCCCACGGCAACTTCGAATTGATGGAGGTGGAGTCCGGCGACCGGTTCTACGCCCCGCTTCCGCTGTTTCACATCGCGGGCCAGTGGGCGGTCTGCTACGCCGCCATGATCGGCGGGGCCTCCGCGGCAATCGCCGAGCATTTCAGCGTCGAGCGCTTCTGGCCCGACGCGCGGCGCATCGGCGCCAACGTCACCTTCTTCCTCGGCGCGATGGCGAACTTCCTGGCGCGCCAACCCGAGAGCCCGGACGACGCGACGGTCACGATCGACAAGGCGCTGGTCGTGCCGATGTTCCCCGACGTCCACGACTTCGGCCGCCGTTTCGGCATGCGCGTCAAGACGACCTACGGCTCGACCGAAACCTGCGCGCCGCACCGCATGGAGTGGGACGACCCCAACTGGAAGACCTGCGGCAAGCTGGAGGACGAGCTCTTCGAGGCGCGCATCGTCGACGAGAACGACGAAGAGGTGCCGAACGGAACCGTGGGCGAATTCGTTATCCGCGGCAGGGAGCCCTGGGTGCTCATGGCGGGCTACTGGCGCCATCCGGACTGGACCGAGAAGGCCTGGTCGAACCTGTGGCTGCACTCGGGCGACGCCATGTGGCGCGACGACGAGGGCTACTACTACTTCGCCGACCGCGTGAAGGATTCGATCCGGCGGCGGGGCGAGAACATCTCGTCGATGGAGGTCGAGAACGAGATCAACCGGCATCCCGACGTCGTCGAATGCGCCGTCTTCCCGGCGCCCAGCGAGCATACCGAGGACGAGGTGATGGCCGCGGTCGTGCCGAAACCCGGCCGCGCGCTCGATCCCGTGGACCTGATCCGGTTCCTGGAGCCGCGCATGGCCTACTTCATGGTCCCGCGCTACATCGACGCGGTCGAGGCGCTGCCCAAGACCCCGACGGGCAAGATCCAGAAGTTCGACCTGCGCGACAGGGGCGTCACGCCGACGACCTGGGACCGAGAAGCCGCCGGCGTCAAGCTCGGGCGCTGACCGGCGGACTCACCGCGGAACGGCGGGCGATTGTCGACGCGGTCGCCGCCCGTTTCGACGACAACGATTTGTACGAGATCGACAACACGGGCGCGTTCCCCGACGCCTTCCACGGCGCGCATGTCCGCCGACCGGCGTTCAAACCACCTTCACGCGCGCCCCCGCGACCGGACGGTCGGCACCGTCGGCATAGAGATCGCCGCCGCCCGAGGACAGTTCCTCGTAGCCGTTGATGACGTCATAGGGGTCCTGGAAGTCCTGAACCCAGCCGAGGAAGGGCTTGTGCAGGTTGAAGCCCAGCAATCTCGCCAGCCTCTCGGGCATCCGCCGGACCTCCTCGGCCGTGACCGAGAGATACCAGTTCTGCTCCTGACGCAGCCAGCCGAGGGCGAATCCCGTGAACATGGCGACGCGCCATTCGTCCGCCGTCGTGTTGCGGCCGCCGCCGTGATAGGTCCCGCCGACGAAGACGCAGAACGACCCTTTCGGCATCGCGGCGCCCACGGTCTCGTCGTCGCGCGGGACGCGCTCGTCGTCCCACAGGTGGCTTCCGGGAATCAGGCGCGTGGCGCCATTGTCCTCGGTGAAGTCGGTCAGCGCCCAGAACACGGTGCAGCAGGCGTTCCGCTCGGACGGGTGGGCCAGCGGATAGAGCAGGTCGTCGCGGTGGAGCGGCTGCGGCGTTTCGCCGGGTCCGATAGCCGTGATCGAGTTCGAGTTGAGCTGATAGGCGTCGCACCAAGGCGCCAGCGTCAGATCCATGATCTCGAGCACCTTGTCGTGAAGGATGAAGTCCGGCGTGCGCCCGGACTTGCTCAGGAGCGCATGCAGGCGTTTCGTGCGGTAGCCCACGAAATCGCCGTTGCCGCCGGCCTTGCGCCGCAGATAGGGATCGAGATCGTCCAGCAGCGCGTCGATCGCGTCGTGGCCGATGGCGTCCCGCACGACGAGGCATCCATCGCGTTTGAGGATCCGGTCCACCGCATCCGGTGAGACATCGGGATCGACCGTTTCGATCGTCGCCGGAGCCATCGCGCCCTCCCCGCCGCATCGCGGATGACGATAGCACGCAATGCGCCATGGGCCACGCTCCGCGACGGTCCGCCTTCCCGGCGGTATGGGCGCCCTTGGACCCTTCGCTCCCGGTCGAGGCGTTCGGCGAGTCCGGGCCAGTCCACGAAGGGATTGCGCGTTCCCCGCGACGCCTCGATCTCGTCGTTGCGACGACGGTCCTTCCGGTCGGGCGGGTCGTTCCGGCGCCGGTGGAGCAGCATGGAGAGATCCATGCGGCGATGCCGCGTATCGAAGGGCGCGAGCTTGCCGAAGGGGGACGGCGTCCGCGAGCGGCGAGAACGGTTCCGGTTTTGCCGGAACCGTTCTATCGTGCGCCGCGGCATGGACCATCCGGAGACGACGCCATGGCCGAGGCCGTCCGGGCGATGAACGCGCCCAAGAGCAGCCGGACCCCTTTCCAGTGGGAGGATCCGTTCCTGCTGGACGACCAGCTGACCGAAGACGAACGCATGATCCGGGACTCGGCGCGCCAGTTCTGCCGCGGGTACCTGGCGGGCCGCGTGCAGAAGGACTTCCGCGAGGAGGCGTCGGATCGCGAGGTGATCGCGCGCATGGGCGGGATGGGCCTGCTCGGCCCGACCATCGACGGCTACGGCTGCGCCGGCGTGAGCGACGTCGCCTACGGCCTGATCGCGCACGAGATCGAATACATCGACAGCGCCTACCGTTCGGCGGCCTCGGTCCAGTCGAGCCTCGTGATGCATCCGATCCACGCCTACGGCACGGAGGAACAGCGCGAAAGATACCTGCCCGGGCTCGCCGCCGGCGACCTCGTCGGCGCGTTCGGCTTGACCGAGCCGGACCACGGTTCCGACCCCGGCGGCATGAAGACCCGGGCGACGAAGGCCGGTGGCGGCTTCGTCCTGAACGGGGCCAAGATGTGGATCTCCAATTCGCCGATCGCCGACGTCTTCGTCGTCTGGGCCAAGGACGACGACGGGCAGATCCGCGGCTTCATCCTGGAGCGCGGCATGGAAGGCCTGACGACGCCGAAGATCGAAGGCAAGTTCAGCCTGCGCGCCGGACCCACGGGCGAGATCGTCATGGCCGACGTGTTCTGTCCCGAGGAGAACGCCTTCCCGGAGATCCGCGGCCTGAAGGGCCCGTTCGGCTGCCTCAACAACGCGCGCTACGGCATCGCCTGGGGGGCCCTGGGCGCGGCCTCGTTCTGCTGGCGCGCGGCCCGCAGCTACACCATGGAGCGCACGCAGTTCGGCCGTCCGCTCGCCGCCAACCAGCTCATCCAGAAGAAGCTCGCCGACATGCAGACCGAGATCGCCATCGGCCTGCAGGCCTGCCTGCGCGTCGGCCGGTTGAAGGACGAGGGCCGCGCGGCGCCCGAGGCGATCTCGATCGTCAAGCGCAACTCCTGCGGCAAGGCGCTGGAGATCGCCCGCATGTCGCGCGACATGCACGGCGGCAACGGCGTCCATGACGAGTACGGGGTGATCCGCCACGTCATGAACCTGGAGGCGGTCAACACCTACGAGGGCACCCACGACATCCACGCGCTCATCCTCGGCCGCGCCCAGACCGGCCTTCAGGCCTTCACGGGCTGACAGGCGCCCCGGAGCGGAGCCTCGGGACCTACGACAGGCCGCTCGCGTTCAGGAAGTTCGCGAACAGGGTGTGCGACGCGGCGTTGAAGACGGCCATGTTCGCCCGGCAGTCGGCGTCGAGGCGTTCGAGCGCGCCTTCGCCCATGATGGAATCGAGCGCCCGCGCATAGGCCGGCACGGCCGCCCAGTCGCGCACCGTCGTCGCCGTCATCTCGACATGGTACTGGAGGCCCCAGGCGCGCCGGCCCACCCGCTGGGCCTGGACCGCGCAGGCGGGCGAGCTCGCCAGCGCGACCGCTCCGTCCGGCATCGCGGTGACGGCCACGCCATGCCACTGCAGCGCCGGGAAGGTCTCGTCGATTCCCGCCATCAACGGGTCGGCCCGGCCCTCCTCCGTCAGGTGGACATCGAGGACGCCGACCTCCGGCGCCGGCATCCGCTCGCACGCCCCTCCCAGGGCGTCGGCCAGAAGCTGATGACCCAGGCAGAACCCGAAGTAGGGCATCCCGCGCCCACGCACAGCCTCCCGGATCGCCGCCTTTTCCGGAACCAGCCAGGGCAGTTCGTCTTCGTCGAACACATCCATCGGACCGCCCATCACCATCAGGGCGTCGTAGCCGTCGAGCGGTGGAATCGGCTCGCCCGCGTCGAGCTCCACGGGATCCCATGCGACACCCCGCTCCCGCATCAGGTCGCGGAAGATTCCCGGATGCTCGATGTCGATGTGCTGAAAGACGAGAAACCGCATGGCCCGCCCCCGATCCGGACCCAGCATAGCGCGCGGCCGGATCGATGGAACGGACTTCCGGACGCCGCCACCCTTGACAGCCCTTGCCATCGCTGCATTCATATCGCCAGCCTGAGCCTTGCCGCAGGATCGCGGGCGCCCAGGCCTGTCGTGGGGAGGACAAGACAATGACCGGTCACAGCAACAATCCATCGTCGCGTCGATCGTTCCTGAAGGGGACCACCGGAGCCGGCCTGGGCGTCGCCGCGGCGTCGACCGGCGTTCTGGCCAGCGTCAATCAAGGCCGCGCCGCCGAAGGAGAACCGATCCCGGTCGGCCAAGGCACCATGATGTCCGGCTGGGGCGCGGCCGACGGTCTGGAGTTCAAGAACGGCCTCGAGATGGCGGCCGAGGAGATCAACGCCATGGGCGGCATTCTGGGCCGTCCGATCGAACCCCATTTCGTCGACACCAGGGAGGGCGGTCCGGACACGGTCATACAGGCCTTCCAGCGCTTGATCGATCGCGAGAACGCCAGCGCCATCATCTGCGGCTACAACCTGGCGACGCTGGAGGCGGAGTACGACGTCATCGCCGACGCCGGCATCGTCTACACCCATACCAACACGTCGCTGATCCACCATGAGCGCTACAACGGCGATCCCGATCGCTTCTTCGGATGTTTTCAGACAGACCCGTCGGAATACTGGTATGGCGAGGGCCTGCTGAACTATCTGGCGGGCTTGCGGGACACCGGCCAGTGGACGCCGGCCAACAACAAGATCGCCATCGTGGCGGGCGCCCAGAACTACTCGATCGTGATCGGCAACTCCGTGCGCGACAACGCCCAAAGATACGGTTTCGAGATCAGCTTCTACGACACCGTGCAGATCCCGATTTCCGAATGGGGGCCGACGCTCGCCAAGGTGCGCGAGGACCCGCCCGGCGTCATTTGCATCACCCACTACGCGCCGGCCGATCTCGCCAACTTCATGCTGCAGTTCGCGCCCAACCCGACGCCCAGCCTGGTCTACATGCAATACGGCCCGTCGCTCGCCCAGTTCCGCGAGATCGGCGGCGAAGCGGTCAACGGCGTGCTCTACGCCACCGTCATCGCCAATCTGCAGGACGAGAGGGGCAACGACTTCGTTGCCCGCTACAAGGCGAAGTTCGGCGAGTCGTCGAGCCCGGCGTCGGGCGTGCAGACCTACGACGCCTGCCATCTGTGGGCCATCGCCGCGGCCGTCGCCGGCGGCGCCGGCAATCCTTACGACGGCGACGACCAGAACCGTCGAGTCGCCGACCAAATGCGGCGCATCGTCCATCGCGGCATTTGCGGCGCGTACCACTTCGTCGAGAACGGCGCGATGACTTACCCGGCCCAGACCAACGATCCTTCGCTCGGCATGCCGCACCAGTTCCTGCAGGTGCAGGACTTCATGCGGACGCCGGTGATGGTGGGTCCGCAACCCTACGCCGTCGCGGACTTCGAAACGCCGCCCTGGATAAGTTGAGCGTCGCCCGGCCAACACGCCTGTCCCGGAGGCGCCGGACCTCCGGGACAGGGTTTCCCGCGACTCCAGGCCGGACGATATGAACGCCGACCCGGTTCCGCTTCTGCGTTGCCGCGGCGTTTCCAAGTATTTCGGCGCGCTCGCGGCGGTGAAGTCCTTGAGCTTCGATGTCGCCGCGGGGGAAGCGCTCGGCATCGGCGGCCCGAACGGCGCCGGCAAAACAACCCTCTTCGAGGTGATATCCGGCCTCAACCCCGCCGACGAAGGATCGATCGAGCTGGAGGGCGCGGCCATCGAGCGCGTCGCGCCGGCGACCGTCTGTCACAGGGGCATCGCACGGACATTCCAGTTCAACGCCGGTTTCGACACGTTGAGCGTGCGCGAGAATGTCCTGGTGTCCGCCCATTTCGGCCGGCGCAATCGCGCGTGGCCGGGCCTCGCGCATGACCGCGCCACCGGCGAGCTTGCCGACAGGGCTCTCGAGCTGGTCGGCATGACCGAACGGGCCGGTCACATGGTCAGGGACTTGCCGGTCTTCCACCGGAAACTGCTGATGATGGCGAGCGCCATGGCGACGGAGCCGCGCCTGCTGTTGATGGACGAGCCGGTCGGCGGCCTCAACCCCGGCGAGATCGACCGCATGATGGAGATCGTGCTCGGCCTGCGCGAGCAAGGCGTCACGATCATCCTGATCGAACATGTCATGCGGTTCCTGGTCCAGCTTTCCGACCGCGTTTTGATCATGCACCACGGCGAGAGCATCTATGAGGGCTCGCCCCGGGGCCTGACCCGCGACGCGCGCGTGATCGAGGTCTATCTGGGCGAGGGCATGGCCAAGCGCCTGCGTGACGCCATGGCCGGAGGCGATGGCGGTGGCTGAGGCGCTGCTCGAGCTCGAGAACATCGTCGCGGGCTACCATAACCAGCCGGTCCTGAAAGGCGTCTCGCTCGATGTCGCCGAAGGCTCGGTGGTCATGGTCATCGGGCCCAACGGGCATGGCAAGACGACGCTTCTGCGCTGCGTCTCGGGCCTTGTGAGCCTGTCATCGGGCGGCATCCGCCTCGCCGGAACCCGCATCGACGGCAAGCGCGCCGACCGCATCGTCTCGGACGGCGTCATCCACATCCCCCAGAGCGACCTGCCCTTCCAGGACATGTCGGTCATCGACAACCTCATGATGGGCGCCTACCTGACGCGCGCCAGGGCCGATATCCGACGGAACATCGAGGAAGTCTTCGATCTCCTGCCCCGGCTCGCCGAACGGCGCGGCCAGACGGCAAGCACGCTGTCGGGCGGAGAGCGGCGCATGCTGGCGATCGGACGCGGCTTGATGGCCGGTGGGCGCATCCTGCTCGTCGACGAACCCTCGCTCGGCCTCGCTCCCATCGTGATCGAGCAGATCTACGGCATCTTGACGGACCTGAAGGCCAACGGGCGAACCATCCTCCTGGTCGAGGAGAGCGCCGCGCGCGCCACCGAGATCGCCGATCGGGTCCATCTGCTCGATGACGGGCGCATGATCTGGTCCGGGATGCCGGCGGACCTGCTCAAGCGCCCGGAAATCCTGGAAACCTACCTGGGCGGTTAGCGGACCATGGACACCGCCGTTCAAATCGTGGTGAGCGGCCTCACGCTCGGCGCCATGTACGCGGTCGGCACGATCGGCCTGTCGCTCGTCTGGGGCGCGTTGCGCATGCTCAACATGGCCCACGGCGTGCTGATCGCCATCGGCGGCTATTTCTCCTACCAGGCGATCGACGGCTGGGGCCTGCCGATGCCGGTCGCCCTCCTCGTCGCCATGCTGGCCGGCGCGGCCATGGGAGCTCTCATCTATTTCTGCGCCGCGCGTTTCATGTTTCGCAACGAAGCCTTCGAGAACAACATCTTCATCGTGACCTTCGGCCTGGCGATCGCGTTGGAGAACGGCATCCTGAAGGTCTTCGGCGGCTATCCCCTCGCCCAGCCGTTCTCGCTCGACGGCGGCTTTCGCATCGGCGGCGTTTACGTTCCCTGGCAGAACGTCCTGATCGTCGTCGTCTCGGTCGCCGTCATGGTCGTCATGGCCCAGTTCCTGGCGAAGACGCGCATGGGCCGCGCCATCCGCGCGACGGCGCAGAACCGCGACGCCGCGCTTTTGATGGGCGTGCCGATCGGCGCCGTCTTCGCCCAGGTTCTCGCCATCGCCGGATCGCTCGCCGCGCTCTCGGGCGTGCTCCTGTCGTCGATCACGACCCTGTCGCCCCAAGTCGGCTTCGACCCCATGCTGAAGGCCTTCATCATCTGCGTCATCGCCGGTCTCGGCAACGTTATCGGCGCGCTCTACGCGGCCTTCGCCATGGGATTGTTCGAGGCCGCCATACAGTTCTTCCTGGGCGTCCGATTCGCGCTGCCGCTCATGCTGTTGATCGTCATCGCCGCCCTGATCTGGCGACCCTACGGCGTCTTCGGCAAGAAACAGGTGACGCGGCTATGAGCGGCTGGAAACGCGACCTTCCGATCGGCCTGGTCGTTCTGGCCGCGCTGATCGCCGCGCCGGCGTTCGGCCTGCCGCGTTTCTGGATCACCACCGTGACCGTCTTCTTCATCTGGGCGACCGTGGTCTCGCAATGGAACCTGGTCTTCGGCGTGGCCGGCATCTTCTCGCTCGCCCAAATGGCGATCTTCGCCATCGGCGGCTACACCACCGCCATGATGGGGCTTTACCTCGAATGGAGCCTGTGGCTGGCGCTCCCCGTTTCGGGCCTGCTCGCCGTCGTCTTCGGCGCCGTCGTCGGCCTCGCCTGCCTGCGCCTGACCGGCGCCTATGTCGCGCTCCTGACACTCGCCATCGCCTATATCCTCTTCCTGTTGATCGTGACCGACACCGACTGCGTCTACTACGAGGGCACGGTGTGCCGCAGCCTGACGGAAGGCTGGAAGGGACTCGGCCGCTATGGCGACTACGGTTTCCGCGACCTGTTCGGGCGCGACTTCCATCTCGGCAACTACGGTCTGGCCCTGGCCGTCCTGACCCTGGCGACGCTCTTCTCCTTCGCGATCGTCCGCAGCCCCATGGGTCTCGCCTTCCGCGCGCTCAGGGACAATCCCGGCTACGCGGTGTCGCGCGGCGTCAGCCGCTTCAAGTACCAGCTCCTGGTCTTCGCCCTCTCCGCCTTCTTCACGGGCCTAGCCGGCAGCGTCTACGCCGGCGTCTTCAGCGTCATCGGCCCCAATGTCCTGCAGCTCGGTCTTCTGCTCTTCCTGTTGTCGATGATGGTCGTCGGCGGCGTCGGCCGGCCGTGGGGGCCTCTCATCGGGGCGGCCCTCCTCATGCTGGTCGACGAAACCCTGAAGGAGGAGGCCTTCGCCGGCTACCGCAACATCGGCCTCGGCCTCATTCTCGCCGCCGTGGTGGTCCTGCTGCCCCAGGGACTCGCCGGCGGCATCGACAACCTCGCCCGCCGCCTGGCGCGCCGCGGCGGCGGCGCGCCCGGGGAGTAACGCCGGTCCGCGTCAAGCCTGGGGGATCGCCTCGGCCAGGGCGGCCGATCGCCCGATCGCGTCGTCCTGGTGGGCATAGAGCCCGTGACCGCCGCAAACGTCGATGAACGGGGCGAACATGTCGTCGACATCGGTCGTCAGGCCCGACAGCTCCTCCATCACCGCCAGCCCGCAATAGGGCACATAGGCGGCGGAGTAGCCGCCTTCGTGGCTCAGGACCAGCTTGCCCGCGGTCAGTTCGTCGGCCAGATCGAGCATGATCCGGGTCAGCTCGCGGTAGGTCGAACTCGTCACCATCATGCGGCCCAGGGGATCGTAGATGGATGCGTCGAAACCCGACGCGACGACGATGAGCTGCGGCTTGAAGCGGCGCAGCGCCGGAGCCACGACGCGCTCGAAGGTCTGGACATAGGCGTCGCGCCCCGATCCCGGAGGCAGCGGCACGTTGATGTTGTAGCCCTTGCCCGCGCCCTCTCCGGTCCGGTGCAGATGACCGGAATCGGCGGGGTACCAGTTGTCCTGGTGTATGGAGATCGAGAGCACGTTGGGGTCTTCGTAGAAGATCCGCTCGGTCCCGTTGCCGTGGTGCACATCCCAGTCGACCACCGCCGCCCGCTCGACGCCATGGACATGGCGCGCATGGTGAATGGCGACGCCGATGTTGCCGAAGATGCAGAAGCCACGGCCGATATCGGGTTCCGCGTGATGGCCGGGCGGCCGGACCAGGGCATAGCCGTTGTCGACCGTACCCTCGACGACCGCGTCGACCATGGCGATGACGCCGCCGGCGGCGAGCAACGCGATCTCGTAGCCGCCATGGCCGAAAGGCGTCGCCTCGCCGGCGTCGCCGCCGCGCCCGGCGCTCATGGCGGCGATGCCGTCGACGTAGTCGGGCGTGTGGACCCTGAGGATCTCCTCCCTGGTCGCCGGACGCGGTTTGATGTGGATCAGCTTTTCATGGAGCCCGGCCACCTCGAGCAGGTTGCGGAACCGGCGTTTGGTCTCGGCGTTCTCCGCATGCTCGCCCGGCTGCGCCTTGAGCCCCGACGGATACCACAAGGCGGCGCTGCCCGTGTCGTGCCACAGATAGAGCTCATGCATCAGAAATCCGGTCGTGCGGTTCATGGCGACCTCCCTTCCCTGTCACCCGCGTCCCGAAGCGGACTTGCGCGACCAGTTTGAACCGCCAGGCGATTCGAACCAACCGGGATTCGCTCCCGGACCGTCCAGGCCCGCCGCCGCGCGAAACTTTCTTGACAAACCCTCCGTCGATGCGGATATCGTTCTCCAGCGCCGGTTCGAGGGACAGCTCGCGGGCGCTCTACGAGTACCGGCCGAAGCGCCAGGGGTCCGAGGGCCGCGCGGCGCGAGAGTCGGAGTGGTTTTGTCGGGCTTGGTCCACCGTACGGACCCGCGGGATTTGATGGGCAGCTTGCGTCCGCGTCACCAACCGCTAAAGCGCCACGGAGCGATCTCCGTGGGCCCAAGGATGAGGACCGGAGATCGCCATGCGCCAAGCCTCCCTTCAAGAGATCGAAAAGAACGCCGCGGCTTCGAGGGCCGCGGCGCGGAAAGTCGTTGCGTCCGTTCCGGTTCACCCCGGCAGAGGCATCCATAGCGGCGGCGGAGAAGCCCTGTCGGGGTGGCGGCGGGGGACGGGATCGCGAGATCCCGTCCCCTTCTCGCGCCTGGAACCCTATCGACCGGAACGCCGACGCGCCAACGCCGGAGGGCCGGCTTGCGGCGGGGGCGGCGGAGGGCTATGTCGGGCGCTCCGGCGGCATCCTTGCCGGTCTCGGGCGGACACCGGACGCGGCATGACCCCTTGAGCCAAGGACCCACCAGCTTCCCCGGCCGCTATCCGACGACGAGGCTGCGCCGCAACCGGCGCGGCCCGTGGTCGCGCGCCCTGGTCGGCGAGAACGTCCTGACCGCCAGCGACCTGATCTGGCCCGTCTTCCTGCGCGAGGGCGAAGGGGTGAGCGAGCCCGTCGGCTCCATGCCGGGCGTCGACCGCATGAGCGTGGACCGGCTCGTCGAAGCCGCGAAGGAGGCCCGCGACCTCGGCGTTCCGGCGATCGCGCTCTTCCCCAACACGCCGCGGGAACGCAAGACGCCGGACGGCCGCGAGGCGACCGACCCCGACAATCTCGTCTGCCGCGGCATCCGCGCGCTGAAGGCCGAGGTCGAGGGGCTCGGGGTGATGGTCGACGTGGCGCTCGATCCCTTCACCACCCACGGCCATGACGGCGTGATGGAGGGCGATGAGATCCTCAACGACGAGACGGTCGCGATCCTCGTGGAGCAGGCCCTGACCCAGGCCCGGGCCGGCTGCGACATCGTCGCGCCGAGCGACATGATGGACGGCAGGATCGGCGCGATCCGCGAGGCGCTCGACGACGACGGCTTCCGCGACGTCTCGATCGTGGCCTACTCGGCCAAGTACGCCTCCGGCTTCTACGGCCCGTTCCGCGACGCCATCGGCTCGTCGGGCAACCTGATCGGCGACAAGCGGACCTACCAGATGGACCCCGCCAACGCCGACGAGGCGCTGCGCGAGGTCGCCTTCGATCTCGACGAGGGCGCCGACATGGTGATGGTGAAGCCCGGCATGCCCTATCTCGACGTCGTCCGCCGGGTGAAGGACGCCTTCGGCGTCCCGACCTTCGCCTATCAGGTCTCGGGCGAGTACGCGATGATCGAAGGCGCCTGCCGCAACGGCTGGCTCGATCGCGGGAAGGTCTGGCCCGAGACGCTCATGTGCTTCAAGCGCGCCGGCTGCGACGGCATACTCACCTACGCCGCGGTGGAGATCGCCAGGCGACTCCGGGGACAACCGGGCCCGGGGTAAGGCCGCCGCGGCTCCTCGGCGGGGTCCCGCCTCGCGTCCGCGTTGCGTGTCCGCCGGCCCGCCGATAGAAGACCGGAGCCTTCCGATGGGGAACGCGCGCATGGCCGAAGGTCCGCTCAGCGGCGTCACGGTCCTTGATATGACCCGGGTCCTGGCTGGTCCCTACTGCACGATGGTCCTCTCGGATCTGGGCGCGAGGATCGTCAAGGTCGAGCAGCCCGGCGGCGACGAGGCGCGCGGGACGGGCCCGTTCCTCGGGCCGGTTTCCGGCTATTTCGCCTCGATCAACCGCGGCAAGGAGAGCATCGCGCTCGATCTCAAGGACGATGCGGATCGCGCGGTGTTCCGGACCCTCGTGGCCGGAGCCGACGTGCTGGTCGAGAATTACCGGCCGGGCGTGATGGACAAGCTCGGCTTCGGATGGGACGCGCTCCACGCGGAGCACCCCTCGCTCATCTATGCGGCGGTGTCGGGCTTCGGCCAGACCGGCCCCTATCGCCGCCGGCCGGCCTACGACATGGTCGTACAGGCGATGGGCGGCGTCATGAGCCTCACGGGACATCCCGGCGGCGAGCCGGTCCGGGTCGGAACGTCCGTGGGCGACATCGCCGCCGCGCTGTTCACCGCCATCGGCGTCTGTTCGGCGCTCTATCACCGGGCCCGGACGGGCGAGGGCCGGATGATCGACGTCGGGATGCTCGATTGTCAGGTCGCGATTCTGGAGAACGCCATCGCGCGCTATTCGGCGACGGGCGAGATACCGGGTCCGCTCGGCGCGCGCCACCCGTCGATCGTGCCCTTCGCCGCCTTCGAGACGTCGGACGGCCACATCGTGGTCGTCGCCGGCAACGACGGCCTGTTCGCCCGTCTCGCCACGGCCCTGGGACGTCCCGGCATGGCGGAGGACCCGCGTTACCGGACCAACGCCAGACGCGCCGAACATGTCGAGCGGCTCGAGACCGAGATCGGGGACATCCTGAAGACCCGGCCCACGGACCACTGGCTCGGCGTCATCCAGGACGCCGGCGTGCCGTGCGGCGCGATCAACGATGTCTCGCAGGTCATGGCCGACCCCCAGGTCCTGGCCCGCAACATGGTCGTCACGAACGACGATCCCGAGGCCGGAACGCTCCGCTTCTCGGGTAACCCGATCAAGCTTTCGGGTTTCGGCGATCCGGCCGTCCGGGGGCCGGTCCCGCGTCTCGACGAACACCGCGAGGCCCTCATTCAAGAATTCAAGAAATATAAGTAATCTCTTGATAAAAAGAAAGAAAAAGGCGTCTCTTCTCCGCTGGATCGTGCGGACTGTCCTGTCTCTCGCGGCGCTCCTCGTCGCGGTCGCGGCGGGTCTCGTCGTGTGGCTCCACCAATCCCAGCCCCAGCTCGACGGCACGCTTCCGGTTTCGGGCCCGACCGGCGACGTGGAGATTCTGAGGGATCCGTGGGGCATCCCCCACATCTATGCCGGAACGCCCAACGACGCCTACTTCGGCCTCGGCTTCGTCCACGCCCAGGACCGGCTGTTCCAGATGGAGCAGCAGCGCCGCCTGAGCCGGGGACGGCTGTCCGAGGTTCTGGGTCCGGTGACGGTCGGGCACGACAAGTTTCTCAGGCTTCTCGGCCTTCACCGCGCCGCCCGGGCCAGCGTCGCGGCGCTCGATCCGGCCGCGAGGGAAGCGCTCGACGCCTACGCCTCGGGCGTGAACGCCTACATGGCGACGCACGAGGGCGCGCTGGCGCCGGAACTGGCGCTGCTCCGGGTCGATCCCGATCCCTGGTCCGCCGCCGACACGGTCGCCTGGCTCAAGGTCATGGCGCTCCACCTCTCCGGCAACTGGCGCGAGGAAGCCCTGCGCGCGGCGATGACGGCGCGTCTGGGCCCCGAGATGGCCGCGAGCTTCTTCCCGGGCACGCCCGCCGACGCGCCGGTCATCATCGACGAGACGCGCGGCGGCGACCTGCTCGCGCTGGCCGGCCTGCTTCGGGAGTTGCTTCCGCCCAGCGGCAACGGATCGAACAACTGGGTCGTCGATGGCCGGCATACGGCGTCCGGCCGCCCGCTGCTCGCCAACGATCCGCATCTCGGCCTTTCGATCCCGGCGGCCTGGTATCTGGCCCATCTGGAGGCGCCGGGCCTCAGGGTGGCGGGCGCCACCCTGCCCGGCCTGCCTCTGGTGATCGTCGGCGCCAACGAACGGCTGGCCTGGGGCGTCACGAACGCGGGGCCGGACACGCAGGACCTCTTCATCGAGCGGCTCGCGCCCGACGATCCGGGACGCTACCTGACGCCCGAAGGAACGGAACCCTTCGCCGTGCGCGAGGAGACCATCGGCGTCCGCCTCGCCGACGACGAGCGCGTCGTCATGCTCGAGACGCGCCATGGGCCCGTGCTGACCGGAATCCGCGAGGAAGCCGGTTTCCCGTCCTCGCGCGGCGAGGCCGTGGCGCTCGCCTGGACCATGCTCCGGGACGACGACCGTTCGGTGGAGGCGGGGCTCGCGCTCCATGTCGCCCGGGACTGGAACGACTTCGTGGCGTCGGGCCGCGCCTACGCCGGGCCGATGCAGAACATCGTCTACGCCGACCGGCGCGGGAACATCGGCCTTCTCTCGCCCGCCCTCGTACCGATCCGGAAGAGCGGCGAGGGCCTTCTCCCGGCCGAGGGCTGGACCGGCGAGGCCGACTGGATCGGCCACATTCCCTATGACGACCTTCCCCGCCTGCTGAACCCCGGGACGGGGATTATCGCCACGGCCAACGACCGACCGGTCGGCGACGACTATCCCTATCTCCTCGGCCACCGGTGGCAGCCGGGCTACCGCTCGGGCCGGATCCGCGAGGTCCTTCGCGGCGGCGGCGGGCACGACCTCGAGAGCTTCGCCGCGCTGCAACGCGACACCCGGTCGGCCTTCGCCGCTGCGCTCCTGCCGACGGCGCTGGACGCCGAGCCTCGGACGGACGACGGCCGCGGGCTCCAGGGCCGGCTTCGGGGGTGGGACGGCGACATGGCGGCCGAACTCGTCGCGCCGACCGTCTTCCATGCCTGGTATCGCGAGTTCACGCGCCTGATCTACGAGGACGACCTGGGCGAGCTCTTCCGCGACGCCTGGTGGTTCCGGCCCACCTTCGTGCTGGCGCTGGTGGAAACCGACCCGCACGGCTGGTGCGCCAACGCCGGAACCGGCGAGGACACGACGTGCCGGGACCTCGCCGGCATGGCGTTCGACCGCGCGGCGGCGTTCCTGGCCGAGCGGTTCGGCCGAGACGCCGCGGCCTGGGCCTGGGGCGACGTCCACGCCCTGCGCCTCCGCCATCGCCTGTTCGGCCCGGCGCCCGTGCTCGGCGGGCTCACCGGCGTCGACGCACCCCTGGGCGGCGGACGTTACACCGTCGCGACGGCCGGCTACGTCTTCGATTCGGACGAACGGGCGTTCGAGACGGTCCATGGCCCGGCGCTGCGCGCCGTCGTCGATATGGCGGAGCCGGTGACGGGCTACTTCGTGGTCCTGCCGGGCCAGTCCGCCAACCCGTTCTCGCCGTACTACGACAACATGGTGGATCGTTGGCTGGCCAACGATCCGATCGCCATTCCCTTCGACCGGGACCGCATCGACGTGAGGCGCCGTCTGCTCCTTTCGGCCGGCGGTCCCTGACGCATTCCTGGGGGAGCTTCGGGTGGAGGTTGTCCGTTTGCATCGCGGCGGCGCGCCGCTGATCGTCAGCATGCCCCATGTCGGAACGCACATTCCGGCTGACATCGCCGACGCGATGACGCCGGCCGCCCGGCGTGTCCCCGATACGGACTGGCATGTCGACCGGCTCTACGGGTTCGCGGCCGGCCTCGGCGCGACCGCGGTCGCGGCGACCCATTCGCGCTACGTCATCGACCTCAACCGCCCGGCGGACGACGTCCCGCTCTATCCCGACGCCGACAACACCGGACTCTGTCCGCTCACGACCTTCGACCTCGAACCCATCTACCTGCCCGGCCAAGAACCGGACCGGGACGAGACCGCCCGGCGGATCGAGACCTTCTGGCGGCCCTACCACGACACGCTCGCCGCCGAGATCGACCGTCTTCGCGGCCGGCACGGGCATGTCCTGCTGTGGGACGGCCATTCGATCCGCTCCAGGGTGGCGCGTTTCTTCGACGGCCGCCTGCCCGACTTCAATCTCGGCGACGCCGACGGCGCCACCGCCGACGCCGGACTCGCGCGCCGCGCGGTCGAGGCCGCCGAGGCCGAGGACGCCTATACCGCGGCCTACAACAGCCGCTTCAAGGGCGGCTGCATCGTCCGCCGCTTCGGGAAGCCCGTCCGTGGCGTCCACGCCCTCCAGCTCGAACTTTCGCAGGCGACCTACATGGAGGAGGCTCCGCCCTTCCGCTTCCTGCCGGAACCCGCGGCCCGGGTTTCGGCGGCCATCGAGCGGATCGTCGGGGCCGTTCTCGACGGGTTCGAGGCGGCCTAGCCTCTTTACGGCCGGGTTTCGGGCGCGTTCCGGCTTCCCGGACGGAGGGACGCCCTCTCCCCCGTCGGGAGGAGAGGGCGTCCGGGTCCGTCGCCGGGCGCGCGGGGCGCGTCAGGGACTGGGTGGCGGCTCCTCGCTCACGGCGCCGAAGCTGCCGAGGAGGGTGCCCGCGCTCTGCGCCGGGAGCATCCCCGTCGCCACCGGCAGACGCCAGTAGCCGGCGGCCTCGAGCTCGCCGAGGGTCCAGGGGCCGTAGAAGGCGCCCCCATAGGCGCCGTCGGCGAAGTTGTGGACGCGTGCGCCCGGGCCCATCGGGCCGCCGGGGCCGTCAGGATCGTGCGCGGAGTTGGCCGCCGCGTAGGCGACGCCGCTGAAGGAGCCGTCGGCCCCGATGTTGCCCGCTTCGAGAATCACCGCGTTTCCGGGGCGTGGGTCGCCGGCGACCGGGTAGTCCGCCCCCGCATCGGCATTCAGGAGAATGCGGTCGTAGACGTCGTTCCCCCATACGCCGTTGTGCAGGAACTCGAAGTCGCGCATGGCCCCGGAAACGGTGCCGTGTCCGCCGCCGCTCGCGTTGAAGGTGGCGGTCAGCTCGACATCGCCCCGCAGCCGGACGATCCGCGAGATCGCGCCACCGTGGGGAGACTGGAGGAGCCAGCCCGTGGTCTTGCCGTTGAACGTGGCCACGATCGGGGCGGCGGCCGTGCCCCAGTCCGCCGGCCTGTTGCCGTCCGCGTCGCCGAAGGCGTCGTAGCCGAAGTGGAACGCCTGCAGGCGGCCGTAGCGGACCTGCGTGGCCGAGTAGTCCAGGAAGTTGAACAGGCCGTAGGCGGCGTATTGGAGGTAGCGGTGCTCGTCGTCGCTCTCGTCCGCCGTGCCCTTGTCGTCCACGCCGGCGTAGTTCGAGAGCCAGAGGTTGTAGACGCCCTGCTCGTCGACGGGCCGTCCGCGCTGGATGCGCAACGCGCGCCGGAACTCCAGGGGCTTCCAGTCGGCTCTCCCCGGGTCGGCGGCAAGCGTGGTGGCGAGGTCGGTGACAATGGGCGTTCTTTCGACCCTGTATCTGCCGTCCTTGTCCTCGTAGGGGCCGTCCTCGTCGGGTACCCGGAACAGCGTGTTGCCCGCGTCGTCCGTGAACTTGGCCCAGCCCGGAAGCGCGTCGAAGTCGCGCGTCTCCACGTGCGGGGTCTCGGGGTTCGCCGAAACCCGCAGTTTGAGGTGCCAGGCGGCTTCGCCGTCCGGGTCCGCCACCGGAGTCCCGAAGGTGGCCGTCACGTCGCTTGTCGTCGGGTCGTCGCACTTCGCGTTGTCCACGTTGACGCAGGGGCCGTTGCCGGGCTGGTTCGAGATGGTGTTGCTGGGCCCGAGCGCGATGACCCTCTCCATGTCGTAGAAGATGGCGCCGGCGCCGCCCATCTTGAGGGTGACGCCGCCGCCGTCCGCCTGCATCCGGATCGAGCTCTCGTACGTCGCGTCGTAGTTCTTCCAGGTGCCCTCGCCGGCGCCGCTGCCCATGACCGCCGGGTTGATGGTGCCGTCATTGGAGCCGTCCGGCTGCTGTCCCAGCTGATCGCCGCGCACGGCGATCCCGCGCATCTGGAACTCGTCCGTCGCGACCTCCCCGCCCCCGGTCCCCGGGAACAGCCTGTTACCGGTCGCGTAAGGGACGGCCTCGTCCTCGATCTCGAGCTTGTCGGGATTGGCGTCGGCGGAGCCGGCCATGGTCCGGGGCGTCCGCGTGACCCTACCCGGGGCCGCCATGCTCGCGGGGAGGCCGATTCTCGTTCCCCGCAGCGGCGTGAGCCTGTCGCCCAGGGTGACGCGCGGGTCGTAGGTGTCGGCCCGTTCCTTCTCGGCCTCGAGCTCGGCCTCGAGATCCCCCTGGTCTCCGCCGGCCCCGGGCAGCCGCTTGGTGTCGCTACAGGCGCCCAGCGCCAGAACCGCGCCGCACGCCAGCAGCGCCATGAACTTCGTGATCGTCATCGGAAAACAGGCCCCCACGTTGCTTAATCGCGAAGGGGCCCCGCGAAGGGGCCCCGCGAAGGAATGCCGCCAGCTTATAACAGCCGTTCAGGCCATGGCAACACCCCTCCGATACGATCCCTCACACCACGCGAAGCCCGGTCAGGCCCACTCGGCGTCCGTGGCGTCGGGCATCAACAGGCGGTAGCCCCCCTGGTAGTAGAGCAGGGGCGCGGCGGGCGTGCCGACCTCCATGTTGAAGGCCTCGCCCACGAAGATGACATGGTCGCCGCCGTCGTAATGGAACCGCGTGTAGCATTCGAACATGGCGAGAGAGCCGGGGAACAGCGGGCATTGCGTGACGCCCGTTTCGTAGGAAACGCCTTTCCACTTGTCGAGCGACGTGCGGGCGAACCGGTTGGAGAGCTCGCGCTGGTCGTCGCTCAGGATGTTGACCGCGAAGAAATCGCAGCTTTCGAACTTGTTGAGGCTGTGCGCCTCGCGCGACAGGCTGAACAGCACCATGGGCGGGTCGAGCGAGACCGCGTTGAACGAGTTCGCCGTGATCCCGAGAAGCTCGCCCTCGCGCGTGCGCGACGTGACGATCGTGACTCCGGTCGCGAACATGCCCAGGGCGTCGCGGAGCTGGCGTTTCGTGAAGTTTCGCTTGCGGCTCATGGCGCTCCCCGTATCGCGTCCGGAACGGTGCGCGGCGGCCCCCGCATGATAGCCGAACGCCGTCGGAGGCGCACATGGAACGGCACGGCGCCTCGTCGATGGGCGCCGCCCGCGCCCGCGAAGTCCGGCGCGGCCACGCCCGTCGGGCGCCGCGAGGCTTGACGCGCCCGCTCCATCGCGTCCCTTGCGGCCCTTCCCGCGCCCGGCGACGTGGCGCTCCCCCATCGAACCGTCCGGCCGCGCCGCCCCGGAGCCAGCCGGTGGCGTCGAAGAAAACGCCCGACGGCGAGAACCTGGAGGCCCTCGACGCCAAGCGGCTCGCCGCCCCGCCGATCGAGACCGCTTCCGGCGGCGCCGCGGTCAAACGCCGGCTCCGGATCGAACTCGCCGGCGCGCTGGATCCTTCCGGGGCCGCCGGGGAAGCGCGGAAGCGGCCGATGACGATCGGGCGTTCGCGCTCGTTCGTCGACTGGCGGCGAGCGGGAGCTCTCGCGGGCGATCTCGAGATTCGGCGCCGGCCATCGTCGAGCATGTCGCCCAGGCGGACGCCGACGAGGCGCTCGACCCGATGTGGCGCTTCATGGCGCTGGCGGACTCCGTTTTCGACCGCCGCGACGACAGCGGCGGAGAGGTGGGCGACGCCTTTCGCGCCGCCGGGGCCGACCCGCGCAAGCTGGCGGACCGAACCTTCGGGGGCGCTGACCCGGAACGACTACGGCCAGTACGACGGTCTCGTCGCCGTGCTGGCCCCGGCTTTGGGGAACGAGGGGCTGGAGCGCCTGAAACGGCGCGCGGTCGTTCCGGGACCCGGCGGCCTGAAAGGCGGAGCGGGGTTGCCGGAAAGGCTCTCCCGCTTCGCGTGGACCCCAAACGCCCCCGTCCGCGCGCCTCGTTGCTGTTGTAGACTGACCGCCATGGACCGCATGACGCCCGTTCCCGGTCGCGATCTGCGCCGGAGGCGTCCCGGCGCCGGACCGTGACCGCGCCCGGAACCGACGTGCTGATGTGGCTGACGTTCGCGGTCATCGTCGCCGCGATCGCGCTCTATGCGTGGGAGCGCTTCACCCTCGAGTTCACGTCGGCCGGGGCGATCGCGGTCCTCCTGGTCCTCTTCCACCTGTTCCCGGTGGCCGACGCGGCGGGCGCGAACCGGCTCGACGCGGTCCGCCTGCTTTCGGGCTTCGCCGACCCCGCGCTCATCACGGTGCTCTGCATGCTCGTGATCGGCCAGGGACTGGCGCGGACGGGCGCGCTGCGCCGGATCGCGCGCGACATTCTCCGTCTGGCGCGGGGCAGCGGCCAGCTCGCCATCGCCATCACGCTGCTGCTCACCATGGTGTTGAGCGGAGTCAGCAACAACACGCCGATCGTCCTGGTCCTCATTCCCGTGATGCAGGCTCTGGCCGAGCAGGGCCGGCGGTCCTCGAGCACGGTCATGATCCCGCTCTCCTACGCCGCGATCCTGGGCGGCATGACGACCCTGATCGGCTCCAGCACCAACCTCCTCGTCTCCGGCTCCCTTGAGGACCTCGGCGAGGAGCCCTTCGGCATGTTCTCGTTCACCGTGCCGGGCCTCGTCGTCGCGCTGGTCGGCCTCGTCTATGTCGGCTTCGTCGCGCCGCGCCTGCTGCCGGCGCGAGCCTCGATGGCGGGCGCCCTCGTCGGCTCGTCGGGACGCCAGTACCTCGCGCAGATCACGGTCGGCGGCTCCTCGGCCCTGGTCGGGCACGCCGCGCGGGCCGGCATGTTCCCCGGCCTCACCGACGTGACGGTCCAGATGGTCCAACGCGGGGAGCACGCCGAACTGGCGCCTTTCGAAGGCGTGACGCTCGGCCCGGGCGACACGCTCGTCGTCGCGGGCACCCGCAAGGCGCTCGTCGATCTGCTGTCCCGGGACAAGGGTCTCATCGGCGACGCCGACCGGGACAGCCCCGAGGGCGAGGCGCCGGTCACGCCGGCCCGGCCCGGCGACGAACAGGTCCTCGTCGAGATCATGATCGCGCCGGCCAGCCGCATGGTCGGCCAGAATCTGGAGCAGATCGGGTTCCGGCGGCGCTTCGGGGCGATCGTGCTGGGTCTGCAACGCCGCTCTCGCATGATCCGGCAGCGCGTCACCCAGATTCGCCTGGAGGCCGGCGACGTCCTGCTGGTGCGCGGACGGCGCGACGACCTGCGCGCGCTGCGCGCCAACCCCGACATGCTGGTGATGGAGTGGTCGGCGGCGGAGCTTCCGAACCTTCACCTCGCGCGCCGGGCTCTCGTCATCGCCGGCCTCGTCATCGCGGCCATCTCGTTCGACCTCGTTCCCGTCGTCATCGCCGCGATGGCGGGCGCGGCCGCGATGCTGGCCGCGAGCTGCCTCAACGTCGACCAGGCCGGCCGCGCGATCGACCGGAAACTCGTGATGCTCGTGGCCGCCGCGCTGGCCATGGGACACGCCCTGGAAGCGACCGGCGGCGCCTCGTTCCTCGCGGACCTCGCCGTCTCGATCGCCGGCCATGACGATCCGGCCATCCTGTTGTCGGTCTTCTTCCTGATCGTGGCCCTGGTCACGAACGTGCTCAGCAACAACGCCGCGGCCGTGCTGTTCACGCCGATCGCGGTCAACCTGGCCCATGGGCTGGGCGTCGACCCGACGCCGTTCGCCGTCGCGGTGGTGATCGCCGCAAGCTGTTCGTTCGCGACGCCCATCGGCTATCAGACCAACCTCATGGTCATGGCCCCGGGCCACTACCGGTTCGGCGATTTCATCCGGGCCGGACTGCCGCTCGTCTTCGTCGTGTGGCTTGCCTTCTCGCTCTTCTCGCCTGTCTACTACGGCCTCTGAAGCCTTGGCCGGACCCATGCCATGACCCGCGCCGCCGATACGCGGATCGCGCCCGCCGACGCCGTTTCCGGCTCGGGCCGCCGCGCCCGCCCGCTGGCCTTCTTCTTCGGCACGCGCGAGCAGCCCTGCCCTTACCTGCCCGGCCGCATCGAGAACAAGGTCGTCACCGACCTTTCCGGCCCTCACGCCCAGGAGCTTCACGACGAACTGACGCTCGCGGGTTTCCGCCGCAGCCACAACCTGGTCTACCGCCCCACCTGCGCGGGCTGCGACGCCTGCGTGCCCGTGCGCATTCCGGTGGCGCGTTTCGCGCCGACACGTTCGCGGCGGCGCGCCATGCGCAGGAACAGCGACCTGCGGGTCGCCGTCGCGCCCCGCCGGGCGACGCTCGAGCACTATGCGCTCTTCGACCGGTACCAGCAGGCTCGCCACCGGGGCGGCGACATGTCGGCCATGTCGTTCGCGGATTTCCGGGCCATGGTCGAGGAGTCGCCGGTCGACACCCGCCTCGTCGAGGCCCGCGACACGTCGGGCGACCTTCTCGCCGTCTCGCTGACCGACTGGCTCGCCGACGGCCTGTCGGGACTCTACAAGTTCTTCGAGCCCGACTTGGCGTCCCGCGGCCTGGGGACCTTCCTGATCCTCTGGCATGTCGAGCACGCGAGGCGCCTCGCCCTGCCTCACGTCTATCTCGGCTACTGGATCCGCGCCTGCCCGAAGATGTCCTACAAGACGAGGTTCGGACCGCTCGAGGCGCTGTCCGGCGATGGCTGGCGCGACCTGCAAGTCTGACGTTCAGTTCCCCGGCAGCCATTCGGGCAGGAACGTCGCGATCTCCGGAACGAGCCACATCAGGGTCAGCCCGACGACCTGGATGACCACGAACGGCGCGACGCCGCGGTAGATCTGGCCGGTCGTGATCCGGGGCGGCGCGACTCCGCGCAGATAGAACAGCGCGAAGCCGAAAGGCGGCGTCAGGAACGACGTTTGCAGGTTCACCGCGATCATGATCGTGACCCACTTGGGATCGAGGGTGCCGCCGTAGATCACGGGGCCGACGATCGGGATCACGATGTAGATGATCTCCAGGAAGTCGAGCACGAAGCCCAGGATGAAGAGCACCAGCATGACGACGAGGAACACGACCCATTCGTCGTCGAAGGAACGCAGGAACTCCTGGATGTATTCCTCGCCGCCGAAGGAAATCACCACGAGGTTGAGCATCTGCGAGCCGATCAGGATCGCGAACACCATCGAGGTCACCTTGGCCGTGTCGCGCACGACCGAGCGCAGGATGTTCCCCCGCCACAGGACCCAGCAGGCGAAGACGAGGCCGCAGAACCCGATGTGATAGGCCGCCGCGGCCACGACGAACGCGACCCAGTTCTCGAACCCGACATGCTCGATCGACGTCCTGAGATCGAAGTTCGAGCCGACCAGCAGGAACACGACGACGGCGAAGGTCGCCATCAGGATGAAGCGGGCGCCCTTCCCGCCCCCGGTCTCGGTCAGCCGCCGGTAGGCCGACAGCATCAGGGCTCCGGCGGCGCCGAGGCCGGCCGCGGCCGTCGGGCTCGTGATGCCGCCGAGGATCGAGCCGAGCACCGCGACGATCAGCACGAGCGGCGGAAAGACCACCCGCAGCAGATCGACCCGGGCAAGCCGCCGCAAGGCGTGGCCCACGCCGTAGAGAACGGCCGCGACGGGCGCGGCGAGGATGAGCCAGGCCGTTCCCGGACTCGCGTCGGGGCTCACCAGGAAGGCGTCGGCCAGCAGCGCGAGGACAATGCCGGCGCCGCCGGCGACGAGCGGGAAGACGGGCGCCGACGGCGCGACGCCGCGCGCGGCGGTCAACACGATCCCCAGGAGCACGAGGCCGGTGACGAGCCCCTCGGAAAGCGGCGGCAGATGGAGCCTGGCCTCGGCTTCGAGGGCGTCGAGGTGCTCGTCGGTCGGCGGCGCGAACGCGATGGCGTCGGCCTCGGCCTGCGCGGCGACCGAGCGGTCCCACTTGTCCCGGCCGTGGAGCTCGATCATGGAGGCCCCGCATTCGTCGGACACGTGGGTGCGCAGTTCCGGCGCGATGGGCCGCTCGACCAGCGAGAAACGATCGACGGCCTGCGGGCCGGCCCAACCCGACGAGAACAGCAGCCCCGCCGCCACGATCCCCATGGCCGGCGCGGCGACGAACCACAGGAGGCGGTGTCCCACGGTCGCCGTCGGGCCGGCCGGTCCGACCGTTTTCGCGCGGACCGGCGGGGCCTTTTCCGGGCGCATCAGCGCGAAGACGAAGACATAGGCCGCATAGAGGAACGCCAGCATCAGGCCCGGCGCGATCGCGGCCTTGAAGAGCGTGCCGACCGACACGACCGCCGCCTCGCCGAGATAGGTCAGCGCGTCGCGGCAGCCGGCGGCGATGGCGCGGTCCTCCTGGGCGGTCGCGTAAAGGTCGCCCGCCAGGGTGCCGAGAAGCACGATCACGATCGACGGCGGGATGATCTGGCCCAGCGTGCCCGACGCCGAGATGACGCCGGTCGCGAGCTCCGGCGAATATCCGTTGCGCAGCATGGTGGGCAGCGACAGCAGGCCCATCGTCACCACGGTCGCTCCGACGATGCCCGTGGACGCCGCCAGGAACGCCCCCACCACGACGACCGACACCGCCAGGCCGCCGGGCAGGCCGCCGAAGACCCGCGCCATCGAGGTCAGCAGGTCCTGGGCGATGCGGGACCGTTCCAGCGAGACGCCCATCAGGATGAACATCGCCACCGCCAGCAGCAATTCGATCGACGGACCCGCCAGGACCCGCTCGTTCATCCGGTTCACGATGAATGTGAGCGTGCGGAAGAACGCGCTCTCGGCGCCTTTCTCGAACAGCGGGACCGTGTGGGTCGGCAGATCGGGATAGCGGAAGAGCGTGATGGCGTGCTCTCCGACGCCCCGGTCGAGCAGGGCGAAGTAGGCGTCGCTGCGGTTGTCGATGATCTCCTTCGTGAGCCAGCCGGCCTCGCTGAAGAGCGCCAGGATCGAAAAGGCCAGCAGGGCCGACCCGCCGATCGCGAAGGCCACGGGATAGCCCGAAAGGATGCCGGCGAAGAGGCAGGCGAACGTGACGATCAGCCCGAGCTCGACGCCGTCCAGGCCCATCATCGGGCGCGAGCCCCCTCTTCCCCTTCCCCTTCGGCGGCGTCGGCCGGCGCCGCGGCGTCGCCGGGCCGTTGGTCATAGTCCTTGAACTTGTCGGCCGACGCCTCGCCTTCCCTGAACTCGAGGAGGCTTCGATAGAAGTGGCCCAGCCCCTGCAGGAACATCAGGCCGGCGAACGCCACGAGCAGGATCTTGAACAGGAAATAGGCGTCGAAGCCGTTGGGCGAGAAACCGATGGTCTCGACGTTCCATTTGACGAGAGGAGCCTTGCGCTCGAGCGCCTCGAGCGTGTCCGTCGCCGCGACCTTCGGCGTGATCAGGTGACGCCACAGGAAGTACCAGCCGAAAAGCCAGACCACGCCGGTGAACGGCAGGACGAAGAACACGGCGCCGAACATGTCGAGCAGGCGCCTGCGCCGGAAGCCGAGGGCCGAATAGACCAGATCGACCCGCACATGGCCGCCCTGCACGAAGGTGTAGGCGGCGCAGAGCGCCACGATCGTGGCGTTGTAGAGCTTGAGCTCCTCGCTGAACCAGCTCAGGTCGCGGGTGAAGACCAGGCCGAACGGCCCGATCGTGATCTCGGAGACCAGGAAGATGCGCTGCAGCGCGATAACCACGATCTGCTGGACGATCATGATGAGCGCGGCCCATGCGGCCGCGCGCCCGACGGCGTTCGAGATCCCCTCGATGCCGCGCACGACGCCCCAGAGGAAGCCGTGTCGCCACAGCCCGACCGCCATGACGATCAGGGCGACGTCGATCACGACGAAGAGGAAATCGACCGAGGCGCCATAGTGCACGACCCGCACCAGACCCTCGGGCCGGCCGGGATCGGGCCATGACGCCGGGCTCGCCAGCAGCCCGGCCACGTCGGCGACCCCGCCCCAGAGATGGCGCAAGAGCCAGAGAACGGCGTCCAGCATGATGGATCGGAAACGGGGCGCGTCCGCGCCACGTCATCGCGTGGCGCGGACTCCCGCCCCGGTCAGAAGCCCAGAACGCGGTTGCGCTGCTGGGCGTAGGTGTTGCCCGAAAGCTCGATCCAGCCCGCCGACTTGATCAGCGAGTCGCGATAGGAATCGAAGGTCTTCTTGAACAGGGGATCGCTCATGTTCTCGTCGTAGACTTTCTGGGAGGCTTCGCCGAAGGCGTCCCAGACGCTGTCGGGGAAGGTGAAGGTCTGCACGCCAGCGGCGATCAGGCGCTGCAACGCCGCGCCGTTGTTCGCCAGGAACTGGGCGAGGCCCCACACGTTGGCCTCGGCCGCGGCGCATTCGATGATCTTCCGCTCGCTGGAGGTCAGACCGTCATGGACCTCGCGGTTGACCGCCAGCGAGAGGCCCGGGCCGGGCTCGTGGAAGCCGGAGGTGTAGTAGATCTTCGTGATCTCGAAGAAGCCGGCCTTCTCGTCGGCCCACGGGCCGATCCACTCGGTGCCGTCGAGTTCGTCCTTGGCGAGCGCGTTGTAGACTTCCGCGCCCGGAATGTTCTGCACCGACGCGCCGAGGTGGCCGAGCGCCTTGCCGCCCAGGCCCGGCATGCGGAAGCGCAGGCCGTCGAAGTCCTCGGGCCCGTCGATCTGCTTGTGGAACCAGCCGCCGGCCTGCGAGCCGGTGTTGCCGGCCGCGAAGGTCTTGAGGTTGAAGATCTCGGTCAGCTCGTCCTGAAGCTCTCGCCCGCCCATGTGGTAGTACCAGTTGTTCAGCTCCTGCGCCGTCATGCCGAACGGCATCGAGGTGTAGAAGGCGAACGCCGGGTGCTGGCCGACGAAGTAGTAGTCGGCCGCATGGTAGATGTCGGCTTGGCCCGACGAGACCGCGTCGAAGCACTCGAAGGCCCCGACCAGCTCGCCGGCGGCCTTGAAGTCGACGTCGATCAGGCCGTCGGACAGCGAGACGATGTTGTCGGCGCAACGCTGCGCGGCGTCATGCACACCGGCGAGGCCGCGGCCCCACGACGTCACCATCGTGAGCTGCTTGCGCCCCTGCGAGATGGCCGGGGTGGGAAACGTCGACGACGCCGCGCCCGCGACGCCCGCTGCGGCGACGCCCGTCCCGCTCAGAAACTTGCGGCGATCCATGAAATCGGTCCTCCCGTTGCGTGAAACCGGGCGGTCGGCCCTTCGGGGGGGGCCTTGTCCGCCTCATGACGGGATAAGAAAGGAAGAGCGGGGCGAATGCAAGTTTCCGGGACGCCCGGCGAACGGAGCCTAAGCCGGCTCCAGGTAGGACTCCCACAGGTCGACGCAGAGCGTGTCGCCGGCCCGCGCCGACGCGCCCCAGACGTCCTCGGCCGCGAACCGCACCGTGTAGCAGTGCTCCGGGTTTCGCCGAGGTCGCGGGAGTTCGTGTCCGGAAAGACGAACACGCCGTGGTCGGCGATGACCTTCCCGCGCCGGCCGCGGCAGTAGCGGGGGGAGCGGGTGTGGTGCGCGGGATGGTCGTTGCCGACCAGAACGGGGTCGCCCACGGCGAAGCGCGGCTCCGCCTTCGCCTCGGGCCGCTTCGTCGAGGCGCCCGCGGCCATCGCGGCGTCGACCTCGTCGAGCGTGACGCCGCCGCCGCCCGCCGCCCGTCCCGGTTCCGCGAGCGCCGCCATGCGCGTTTCGATCTCGGCCTTCGTCAACACGCCGCGCCGCTCCATGACTTCCTGGATCGAATGGATCCAGAGCTCGTAGTAGCCGGACCGCAGGTAGACATCGGCGGGAATGCGCTCGATGCTCGCGCGCAGGTGGTCGTCGCCGAAGCCCACGCCGTCGGCCGCCTGAAGCGCGACGCCGAAGGCGCGCTTCTCCCACTCGGCATGGAAGACCGGCTCGTTCTCCTCGCGCACGATCCCGCCGAAGCCGTGCATGCCGCCCATGTCGTGGATGCCGTCCACCATCCCGTCCTCAGACCGCCGCCACGCCGATCATGCCGTCGCGCGTCACCATGCCGGCCAGTTCGTCCTCCGACGCGCCGTCCGCGCCTTCCGGTCTTCTGGGCAGGACCATGTAGCGGATCTCCGCGCTCGAATCCCAGACCCGCACCTCCATGTCATCGGACACGGGACAGCCCATCTCCTCGAGCACCGCGCGCGGCTCGCGGACGACGCGGGAACGGTAGGGCGGGCTCTTGTACCAGACGGGCGGCAGGCCCAGCACCGGCCACGGATAGCAGGAGCACAACGTGCAGACGACGACATTGTGGACCGCCCCGGTGTTCTCCACGACGACCATGTTCTCGCCCTGCACGCCGGAGACGCCGAGTTCGGCGATGGCGACCGTTCCGTTCTCCAGCAGGCGCGCCTTGTATCCGGGGTCGCTCCAGGCCCTCGCGACAACCTTCGCGCCGTTGCGCGGACCGACGCGGGTCTCGTAGAGCTCCACCAACCTGTCGATGCCGGTCGGATCGACGACGCCCTTCTCGGTCAGGAGCTCCTCGATCGCCCTGACGCGCAGCGCCATGTCCGATTCCGGCCGTTCGCGCCCGTGCGACACCATGAGATCCTCCCGCATGCGCGTGAAGACTACCGCCGCCGCCAGCCGGATCAAACCGCCTCAGTCGAAGCGGTTGCTGCTCGCGAAGCCCGCAGGCGCGAGACGGCCGGCCTGGCCGCGTTTGCCGATCCAGTCGGCGATGTTCGTCTCGGTGCGCGTGCGGCTGCCGGACCGCCAGCTCAGGCCGCCGGCCAACGCGAACGTCCTGGCGTCCGACAACCCGCCCGACTTGTAACGCTGCAGGATCACGCCCCGGCCGCGGGTCATCTCCGGCAGCTCCTCCAGCGGAAAGACGATCAGCTTGCGGTTCTCGCCGACCGCCGCGACGTGGTCGCCTTCGACCGCGCGCGCCACCGCCGCCTCGGCTCCGCCCGGAAGGATGAGCACCTGCTTTCCGCCGCGGGTCTGGGCCATGACCGCGTCCTCGGGCGCGATGAAGCCCCGTCCCTCGCTCGACGCCACGAGGAGCCGGCGACCGCCCCGGTGCACCGTCATGGCCACGATGTCGGCGTCGTTGCCCAAGTCGAGCATCAGGCGCACCGGATCGCCGTAGCCGCGCCCGCCGGGCAGCTTGTCGCAGCCCAGGGTATAGAACCGGCCGTTCGTGGCGAACAGCAACAACTTGTCCGTCGTCCAGGCCTCCACGCGGAACCGCTCGCGGTCGCCTTCCTTGAAGCGCGGGGCGCCGACCTGATCGCCGTGGCCCCTGGCGGCGCGTATCCAGCCCTTCGCCGAGAGCACGACAGTCACGGCCTCGCGTTCGATCGTGGCGTCGATCGGGACATCGACGGCCGCGGGCGCGGCGCCGACCGCGGTGCGGCGCCGGCCCGGCCCGGTCTCCGCGCCGAACCTGACGCGGATGTCCTTGAATTCGGCCTTGAGCGCCGCTTTCTGCCTGGCCTCGCTCGTCACCAGCGCCTCGAGCTCCTCCCGTTCCCCGGTCAACCCGGCCTTCTCGCGGGCGATCTCCATCTCCTCCAGCCTGCGCAGCGCGCGCAGACGCATGTCGAGGATCGCATCGGCCTGGACCTTCGAGAGCGTGAAGCGCCTCATCAGGGCGGGCCCGGGCTCGTCCTCCTCGCGGACGATGCGGATCACCTCGTCCAGGTTGAGATAGACGACGAGGTAGCCTTCCAGCACCTCCAGCCTGCGCGCGATCCTTTCGAGCCTGTGGCGCGAGCGGCGCAACAGGACATCGCGCCTGTGGTCGATGAAGGCCTGAAGCGCCTCGCGCAGGTTCATCACGCGCGGCGCGCCCCGGGCGTCGAGCAGGTTCATGTTGAGCGGGAAGCGGGTTTCCAGGTCGGTCGACCGGAACAGGGACTCCATGAGCACCGCCGGATCGACCGTCCGGCTCTTCGGCGTCAGGACGAGACGGATGTCCTCGGCCGACTCGTCGACCGCGCCTTCGAGCAACGGCAGCTTCCGGGCCTCGACCAGCTCGGCGACGCGCTCCACCAGTTTCGACTTCTGGATCTGGTAGGGGATCTCGGTCACGACGATCCGGTAGGTCCCCCGTCCCAGGTCTTCCGTCTCCCATCGGGCCCGGAGCCGGAACGACCCGCGGCCCGTGGCGTAGGCCTCCATGACGGCCTCGCGCGCCTCGACCAGCTCGCCGCCCGTCGGGAAGTCGGGTCCCCGGACCATGCCGACCAGCGTCTCGAAGGTCGCGCGCGGCTTGTCGACCAGATGCGTCAGCGCCTGGCACAGCTCGTCGACATTGTGGGGCGGGATGCTCGTCGCCATGCCGACGGCGATGCCGTTCGCCCCGTTCGCCAAGAGGTTCGGGAAACGGGCCGGCAGCACCACCGGCTCCACCTCGGAGCCGTCGTAGGTCTCGCGGAAGTCGACCGCGTCGTCGTCGATCCCTTCCAGCAGGGCCGTCGCGACCTCGGTCATGCGCGCTTCGGTGTAACGCATGGCCGCCGCGTTGTCGCCGTCGACGTTGCCGAAGTTGCCCTGGCCGTCGACGAGCGGATAGCGCGCCGCGAACTCCTGGGCCAGGCGGACCAGCGCGTCGTAGATCGCCTGATCGCCATGGGGATGGTATTTGCCGATGACGTCGCCCACGACGCGCGCGGATTTCTTGAAGCCCTCGCGCGGATCGAGCCTGAGTTGACGCATGGCGTAGAGCAGGCGCCGGTGGACCGGCTTCAGGCCGTCGCGCGCGTCCGGCAGCGAGCGCGCGGTGATGGTCGACATGGCGTACGCCAGATAACGCTCGGCGAGCGCGTCGGCGAGGGCGACGGGTTCGACGCCGGGGCTGTCGAGAACATCGGACATGGCG
This sequence comes from uncultured Alphaproteobacteria bacterium, assembly GCA_958295695.1. GTDB lineage: Bacteria > Pseudomonadota > Alphaproteobacteria > SP197 > SP197 > SP197. The sequence continues at coordinate 2,144,582 of OY282363.1, forward strand.
CGGTTATACTACCGCATCTTGTGGATTAGCGACCGAGACGCGCTACAAATCGTTCCCGCGCGGGTGGCGGACCCGCGCGCTCGCCGGCGAACAGGTGCCGCTCCAGGAAATGGCCGGTCAGGCGCAATCCAGCGAGAATGTCGGACGCTCCACCGATATCCTTGCCGATGAGAAAACCGGGCAGCGCGAGCAGCCTGTCGCGATAGGGTTCGCCCGCCGAGGCCGAGACCGCGCGGCCCGTCCGGGGCGAGACATAGATCAGATCGTCGTTCCGGCCGGTGACCGCGCAGGCGCCGAGATCCAGACCGAAGCCCAGCACGTCGAGCAGCCCGACCTCCCACCGGACATAGACGGCGTCCCAGTGGTCGGAGCCGCCCTCGAGGCCGTCGAGCAGGGCGAGGAATCCATCGAACAGCAGCGGATAAGGGTGGCGTTCCGGAAGGGACCGTTCGGCCACGGCGCAGGCGCAGGCGAGACAGGCCAGACGGTTGGCGTCATGCAGGAACGCGGCCGGAACCGCGCGCTCGAGCTCCATCGTGTAGCCGCCGAGATGTTCGGAAAGCCGCCCCCGCCACCGTGCGGCGACAAGGTTGCCCGCCTGCAGCACGCCCTTCAGGCGCCGTCCCGCACCCCCGCGCGCCAGGCCGGCGTGGCGGCCGTGTTCGCGCGTCAGCATGTTGACGACGGCCGCCGATTCGCCGTGCCGCCGAGCCGAAAGGACGATGCCGCGGTCGCTCCATTCCATGGAGCCGAGGGTAGACGCGGTTCGCGGTCCTTGCACGGTCCGGTTCCGGCCGGCCGTCGCCCGCCTTTCGATACGCGCCCTGCCGGGCGCACCTCGGGGTGAGGGGGGATTTCGGGTGGGGGCGCGAACAATGTGCCCCTCATCCCGAGCAGGCCCGAAGGACCGTATCGAGGGACGGACGGAACCGTTCTAGGCCGGGAACCCGAGGCCCATTTCCCGGTATCGCGCCGGATCGTCGAGCCAGTTGGCGCGAACCTTCACATGGAGGAACAGATGCACGCGCCGTTCCAGAACCCTCTCAATCTCCGTGCGCGCCGCGGTCCCCACCTCCCTGATCGTCCGCCCGCCCTTGCCCAGGAGGATGGGTTTGTGCCCATCGCGGGCGACGTAGATCACCTGGTCGATGCGCACCGCATCCTCCCCGGGAACCTCGGTCCAAAGCTCGGTCTCCACGGAGAGTTCGTAGGGCAGTTCCTGGTGGACCCGCAGAAAGAGCTTCTCCCGGGTGATCTCGGCGGCCATGCGCCGCGGCGGCAGATCGGAGATTTGATCGTCGGGGAACATCCAGGGGCCTTCGGGCAGACGCGCGCGCAAGGCGGCGACCAGATCGCCGACGCCCTCCCCGGTCAAGGCGGAGATATAGAAGATCTCCTCGATCGCGCCGGACGCGCCGAGCGCCGCGCCGGTCGGCAGCAGACGCTCCTTGGCGACGGCGTCGACCTTGTTCACGGCGGCCAGCGCGGGCTTCTTCCTTTCCCCGAGTCGGTTCAGGATCGCCTCGAGGTCCGGGGTCGCGCCCCTGACTCCGTCGACCAGCAGCAACGCCGTATCGGCGGCGTCGGCGCCGGCCCAGGCCGCTTCGATGAGCGCGCGCTCCAGACGCCGTTTCGGCTTGAGGATGCCGGGCGTGTCGACAAAGACGATCTGGTCGTTCCCGATGGCGTGGATGCCCATGACACGGCCGCGCGTGGTCTGCACCTTGTGCGTGACGATCGAGACCTTGGCGCCGACGACGGCGTTCACCAGGGTCGACTTGCCGGCGTTGGGCGGTCCGACGACCGCCACGAAGCCGCAACGGGTCGCCGAAACCGCCGTCACGGGCCGGCCTCGACGCGGGCCGCCATATCGAGCATCCGGCGGGCGGCCTCCTGTTCGGCGACGCGCCGCGAGCGGCCCTCGGCGGTCAGCGCGCCCAGGCCGTCGACCGCGACGCTGACGGTGATGGTCGGCGCGTGCGCCGGTCCCGTCCGGTCGAGCATGGCGTAGCTCGGCAAGCTCCGGCCGCGGGCCAGGGCCCATTCCTGCAGGCGTGTCTTGGCGTCGCGCGGCGGACTGCGATGGGACAGCATGCGCTCCGCCCAGTGCCGGTCGACGAAGGCGAAGGCCGCCTCGGGGCCGCCATCGAGGAACAGGGCGCCGATCAGGGCCTCCATCACGTCCGCGAGCACGGCGGGGCTCCGGCGGGCGCCGCTCCGCTCCTCGCCCGCCGACATTGCGATCAGGCCGTCGATCCCCAGCGCCGCCGCGATCTCGGCCAGCGTCTCCTTGCGCACCAGCTCGGCGTGACGCATCGAGAGCGCGCCCTCCGCCTCGTCGGGATATTGGCGGTAGACGGCCGCGGCCACGGCCATGCCGAGGACGCGGTCGCCCAGGAACTCGAGGCGCTCGTATCCATGCCCCCGCCCGTCGCGCAGGACGCTGCAATGGGCCACCGCCTGGCGCAGGAGCGCCGCGTCGGCGAAGCGATGCCCGAGGATCGTCTCGAGCGAGCGCCGGGTCGCGGGAGCGAACCCGGCGCTCATTCCACCGGCTGGAAGATGCGATCCCAGCGAATCGAGGCCGGCCATGTCCAGGGCTCGAAGAGACCGCCGCACCGGTCGACCGAGAAGAACAGGAACTCCGCGCGTCCGATCAGGTTCTCGTAGGGCACGAATCCCACGCTCGGCGCGCGACTGTCGTTCGACCGGTCGCGGTTGTCCCCCATCAAGAAGTAATGGCCTTCGGGAACCTCGACGGGCGGCGTGTCGTCGTAACGATGGGCGTCCGACGTGTCGAGGACCGGATGGGAGACGCCGTTGGGAAGGGTCTCGACGAGCCTGGGCGTCGGGACGGCGTCGCCGCAGCCCTCGTCGAGGAAGGGCGGGGTCTCCCGGAGCTCCGCCGGCGTTCCGTTGATGTGGAGAACGCCGCCGATCATCTGCACCCTGTCGCCGGGCAGGCCGACGATGCGCTTGATGAAGTCGGTCGACGTGTCGGTCGGCTTGCGGAAGACGGCGACGTCGCCGCGCCGGGGTTCGCGGCCGAACAAGCGGCCCTCGAACAGGTCGAGATCGGTGCCGAAGCCCAGGGCGTAGTTGCTGTAGCCGTAGGAGAACTTCGAAACGAAGAGATAGTCGCCCACCAGCAGGGTGGGTTTCATCGAGCCCGAGGGAATGTTGAACGGCTCATAGGCGACCGTGCGGATCGCCAGGGCGATCGCGACCGCGTAGACGATGGTCTTGACCGTGCCGAACAGGCCTTCGTCGCCGCGCCACGATTTGGGCAGCAGCATTTCGAGCGGCGCGAAGACGATCTGGAGCAGAATCTCCAAGGGCTTCAGCAGAATCCCGATCAACGTGAAAGGCGCCATGACCAGCATCAGCCAGAGCGGCATCGTCCTGGCGCCTCCGCCGCCGGGTTTCGTGTCCGGCTCGCTCATGCGGGACCGTCTTCCGAATCCGACGGAACCGCCGAAATGACGACGATCGCCTGGGCGAGCGGCGGTTCGTCGGTCATCGTGAGATCGATCCGCGCCTTCATGCCGCCGGGCACCATCTCCGCGAGGCGCGTCGCGGCCCCGCCGGCAAGACGCAGGGTCGGCTTTCCGGACGGCAGGTTGACGACCTGGAGGTCGCGCCAGAACACGCCGCGCCGAAAGCCCGTGCCCAAGGCCTTGGAGCAGGCTTCCTTGGCGGCGAAACGCTTGGCGTAGGTCGCCGCCCTCAGGACCCTGCGATCGGCCTTCTTCCGTTCGGCCTCGGTGAAGATGCGCCGGGTGAAGCGGTCGCCGAACCGTTCGAGGGTCTTTTCGATACGCCGGATGTCGAGAGTGTCGAGTCCCAGTCCCAGGATCATGACAGGACGGACCGTCAGGCCGAGCGGGCGCCGGTCGCCGACGCGCGCGCGTTGTCCATCAGCGCGCGCATGCGGGTGATCGCGCTTTCGAGCCCTCCGAAGATGGCTTCGCCAACCAGGAAGTGACCGATGTTGAGCTCCACGATGTCGGGGATGGCGGCGATCGGGCCGGTCGTGCCGAACGAGAGGCCGTGGCCGGCATGGCACTCGACGCCCAGCTCGCTGGCCCGCGCCGCGGCGCGCTCGATCCTCTCCAGTTCGGCGTCGCGCGCCCATCCCGCCGCGGCCTCGCAATATGTGCCGGCGTGGAGCTCCACGACCGGCGCCCCGGTCTCGTGGGCCGCCTCGACCTGGCGCTCGTCGGGATTGATGAAGAGCGACACGCGAACGCCCGCCCGCGCGAGCCGGTCGGCATAGGACGCAAGATCGAGATTGGCGCCCGCGACGTCGAGGCCGTTCTCGGTGGTACGCTCCTCGCGACGTTCCGGAACGATACAGGCCGCATGGGGACGATGGCGCAGCGCGACCTCCAGCATCTCGTCGGTGGCGGCCATCTCCAGGTTGAGCGGCAGGTCGATCTCGTTCATCAGACGCCGGATGTCGTCGTCGGAGATGTGGCGGCGATCCTCGCGCAGATGGGCGGTGACGCCGTCGGCGCCGGCGGCGGCGGCGAGACGGGCCGCGCGCACGGGATCGGGATGGGCCCCGCCCCGCGCGTTCCGGATCGTCGCCACGTGGTCGATGTTGACGCCCAGGCGGAGTCTGTGTCTGGTCATGTCGGATCTCCCGGACACGCGGACGGCGTCCGTCCGCTGCTGCGGCGACGGTATAGCCAATGATCTCCGCCGCAGAAAGAGGCCAATGGATCGTCTGTCACGTCAGCCTTGGATCCTGGCCCGTTCGACCGAGGTCACGGCCGCGTTGGCGCGCAGGGCCGCGATGATGTTGGCGAGGTGACGCACGTCCCTCACCTCCATGTCGATCCGCATCTCGTAGAAATCGACGGCGCGGTCGGTGAACTTGAGGTTCGAGATGTTGCCGTTGTTGCGCCCGATCAGGGTCGTGACCGCCCCCAGCGCGCCGGGTTCGTTGACAACGACCAGATCGATCCGGCCGACATGGAACTCCGGAGCGTCGCCATCGACCGACCACGAGACGTCGAGCCAGCGTTCCGGGGTCTCCTCGAACTGCTGCAGCGTGTCGCAGTCGATCGTGTGGATGGCGACGCCCTTGCCGGAGGTCACGATGCCGACGATGCGGTCGCCGGGAAGCGGATGGCAGCAGTTCGAGAAGTGGACCGCCATTCCCGGGATCAGTCCGCGAATGGGAACGGCGCGGTCGCCCGCGGAGCCGTCGCGCGGCTTCGGCCTGGGGTTCGCCGCGCCGGGCGCGGCGGCCTCGGGGTAGGCCGCGCCGACGACTTGCAGGCTGGTGACCACGCCGCGCCCGACCGCCGCGACGAGGTCCTCGACGGACTTCTGCCCGAGCGCCTTCGCGGCCTGTTTCTGCGCCTTCCTCGTCATGTCGCGTCCCGCCTGCGCGAAGGCGCGCTCCAGAATGGCCCGGCCGAGCCTCAGATACTCGTCGCGCTCCTTCATGCGCACGAACCGGCGGATGCGCGAGCGCGCCTTGCCCGTGACCGCGAACCGCTCCCATGTCGGACTCGGCGAACCCGCGCTTGACCGCACGATCTCGACCTGATCTCCATTGTGAAGAATAGTTCTCAATTGATTGATTTTACCGTTTATTTTCGCACCTACGCATGTGTCTCCCACATCGGTGTGGACCGCGTAGGCGAAGTCCACGGGCGTCGCTCCGCTCGGCAGGGCGATGAGACCGCCCTTCGGAGTGAAACAGAACACCTGATCCTGGAACATCTCGAGCTTCGTGTGCTCCAGGAACTCCTCGGGGTCCGACACGTGATCGAGAATCTCGAGCAGCTCGCGGACCCAGCGGTACTGCCGCCCGTCGCTGGGCGAAGCGCGTTCCTCGCCGGCGCGATAGCTCCAGTGCGCCGCCACGCCGAGTTGGGCGACGTCGTCCATCTCGCGGGTGCGGATCTGGATCTCGAGACGATGGTGCTCGGGTCCGTAGACGGTCGTGTGGATCGAGCGGTAGCCGTTGGGTTTCGGCGTCGAGATGTAGTCCTTGAAACGGCCCGGCACCATCGGCCAGGCGTCGTGGATCACGCCGAGCGCGGCGTAGCAGTCCTCCTTCGTCTCGACGACGACCCGGAAGGCCACGATGTCGGAGAGCTGCTCGAACGCGATGTTCTTGCGCTGCATCTTGCGCCAGATCGAGTATGGGCGCTTCTCGCGGCCGGAGACGTCGACCGTCATGCCCGCCTTCCCGATCGTGTTCCGCAGCCGTTCGACGATCCGGGGAATGAGGTCGTCTCCCTCCTCGCGCAGGTACTTCAGCCGCTCGACGACCGAGTCGCGCGCGCCGGGATTGATCTCGCGGAAAGCGAGGTCCTCGAGCTCGTCCTTGAGCGACTGCATGCCGATGCGCTCCGCCAGCGGAGCGTAGATCTCCATCGTCTCGTGGGCGACGCGCCGGCGCTTCCCGGCCTGGCGGACGTGACGCAGCGTCCGCATGTTGTGGAGCCGGTCGGCCAGCTTCACGAGCAGGACGCGGATGTCCTCCGACATCGCCAGAAAGAGCTTGCGGAAGTTCTCGGCCTGCTTCGTGTTCTCGGACTGCAACTCGATGCGCGAAAGCTTGGTGACGCCGTCGACAAGCTGGGCGATCCGGCCGCCGAACTGGCCGGAGATGTCATCGAGCGTGGTGTCGGTGTCCTCGACGGTGTCGTGCAGCAGGCCCGTGACGATCGACGAGCCGTCGAGCTTCATGTCGGCGAGGATGCCGGCGACCTCGACGGGGTGGGAGTAGTACGGGTCGCCCGAGGCGCGCGTCTGCGCGCCGTGCGCCATCATGGCGAAGACATAGGCCCTGTTCAGGGCGTCCTCGTCGGCGGCGGTGTCGTAGCTCTTGACCCGCTCGACAAGCTCGAACTGGCGCAGCATGAGGGGTCATCCGGGCGCGAGGCCCCTGGGCCGGGCGATCAGGGCGTCGGGTTGGAGTCCGCGCCGTCGCCGAAAGCCGCTTCGTTGTGCTCGTCGTCGATCGACGCCAGGGCCGCCGCGGCGGCGGCGATCGCATCGCCCGAGAGGCCGACCTCGTCGGCGAAGGCTCCCTCGCCCTCCGCCTCGTCGTCATCGTCCCGCGGCTCGCCGCCGTAGACCAGCTTGCGGCGGATTCCATCGAGTTCGACCGTGTCGTCGGCGATTTCGCGCAGCGCGATCACGGGATTCTTGTCGTTGTCGCGGTCGACGGTCATGACCGCGCCGTTGCCCAAGTCGCGCGCCCGCTGGGCGGCGAGCAGGACCAGCTCGAAACGGTTCGGTACGCGCTCGACGCAGTCTTCAACGGTAAGACGGGCCATTCCAAAGCCTCTCCGAAGTCCGGGAACGGGTGGGTTCGGCTGCGTTGATTGCCTGAAACAGGACCGAAACGCAAGGCTTTCAGTCCATTCCGCCGGATTCGGGCGCGCGCCTGACGATCCCGCCGCCGGCCGGCAGGGCCGCGACCGAGGCGTCGATCCCCTCGCCGGTTTCGGGATGCCGCCAGCGCGGCGCGATGTCGCGCAAGGGCAGGAGGACGAACGGCCGTTCCGCGACCCGTGGATGCGGCAGCCTCGGCGGCCCCGACCGGTCGACGATCCCGCGATAGTCGAGCAGGTCGAGATCGACGACGCGCGCTTCCCACCTGACCCGCCGGATCCTCCCGAGGTCGCGTTCGAGGCCGTGGAGCACGGCGAGCAGCGCGGCCGGCCGCAGGGCGGTCCGCAGCTCCGCGACTCCGTTGACGAACCAGGGCTGGTCGGACGGCGGCACGGGCTCGCTCTCGTACCAGGGCGACACCCGGACGACCTCGATCCCGGATCCCGCGATCCGGCGAACGGTTTCCTCGAGAGTTTCCCTCGGCGGCCCGATCCCGGACGGCAGGTTGGCGCCGAGCCCGATGTAGACGCCGCCTGTGGGCGAAACGCTTGCCGTCATGTCCCGTTGTCCCTTAGAAGGGCCGGGTCGATGATGTCCGGATCCGGACATCGCGGGAGTTTCGTCGCAATTCAAGGAGAAACAATCCAGTCATGCAGGGTTTCTACAAGGAAGAGCGGATCGCGCTCTTCATCGACGGCCCCAATCTTTACTCTTCCGTCAAATCCCTCGGCTTCGACATCGACTACAAGCGCCTGAAGGCGATTTTTTCCGAACGCGGCCACCTCATACGCGCCTTGTACTACACGGCGCTGCTCGACGAGCAGGAGTATTCGTCGATCCGGCCGCTCGTCGACTGGCTCGACTACAACGGCTTCACCATGGTCACCAAGCCCGCCAAGGAATTCACCGATTCCATGGGCCGGCGCAAGGTGAAGGGCAACATGGACGTCGAACTGACGATCGATGTCCTGGAGATGTCCAAGTTCCTCGACCATGTCGTGTTGTTCTCGGGCGACGGCGACTTCCGGTCCCTGGTCGAGGCGGTCCAGCGCCGGGGGGTGCGGGTCACCGTGGTCAGCACGATGCACTCCCAGCCGCCCATGGTCGCCGACGAGTTGCGCCGTCAGGCCGACAATTTCATCGACCTCAACGACTTGGCCGACGACATCGCCCGCCGCTACGAGGACCGCCCGCCGCGCCGCGACGACTATGACGACGACTACGAGGACGAGGCGGACGACGCGGTGGTCACCCGACGGTGACCGTCGCCGAACCGGGCCGCGATTGCGGCCTGTGCCCGAGGCTCGTCCGTTTCCGCGACGCATGGCGTGGCCGCGAACCCGCGTGGTTCAACGCTCCGGTGCCGAGTTTCGGGCCGCTGGACGCCCGTCTGCTCGTCGTCGGTCTCGCGCCTGGCCTGCGCGGAGCGAACCGGACGGGCCGTCCCTTCACCGGCGACGGCGCGGGCGATCTGCTCTATCCGACGCTCCTGGCCGCGGGGTTCGCGCGGGGCCGGTTCGAGGCGCGGCCCGACGACGGCCTCGAGCTGACGGACTGCCGCATCGCCAACGCGGTGCGCTGCGCGCCGCCGGAGAACAAGCCCACCGGCGCGGAGATCGGGGCCTGCAACATGTTCCTCGCCGGGGAAATCGCGGGCCTGACAAGGCTCGAGGTCGTCCTGGCGCTCGGAACGGTCGCCCACAACGCGGTGCTCGACGCTCTCGGCGTCCGGCGCGGGGGGGCCAGGTTCGGCCATGCCTCGAGCCACCGGCTGGAGAACGGGCTCCGGCTGGTCGACAGCTATCACTGTTCCCGGCTCAACACGAACACCGGCCGCCTGACGCCCGCCATGTTCGAGGGTGTCTTCAGGACGGTCCGGGAGAGCTTCCGCGCGGCCCGGGCGCCCCGGGAGGCAGGCTCACCGCGATGGCCGCGAACATGAGCGCCGCGCCGGCGACCGCCTGGACGCGGACGGCTTCGCCGAACACCCACCAGCCGACGATCAGCACCGTGACGAGTTCGCTGGAACCCGCCACCGCCGCGCGCCCGCTGCCGGCGAGCGCCGCGCCGATCGCGATCAGCACGATCCCGGCGACGCCGGTCACGAACGTCATGTAGCCCAGCGACGCCCACCCCATGGCGCTGACCGGCCATGTGAGTCCCCCCTCGACCGCGAGCGCGTAAAGACCGGCGACGACACCGGCCGACATCGTGAGAACCAGGGCCCTCAGCGCCGGATCGACGGCGGCGGGGATCCGGCCCAGACAGGCGAGGTAGACGCCATAGCCCAGCGGCGCGCCGAAGGTGGCCAGCACGACCGGAAGAAGGCCCGGCTCGATCGATCCCGGAGACAGGATCAGGCCCGCGGCCAGAACGACCATGGCGATCGCGGCGAGCATGCGCCGTTCGATGGGCGTTCCGAAGACGGCGCGCGCGAGCGCCAGGGTGAAGACGGGATAGGTGTAGAACACCAGGATCGCGATCGAGGCCGGCAGACGCGCATAGCCTTCGAACAGGAAGATGGTTCCGCCGCCGATCCCGACGCCGGCGACGAGCGCCAGCCCGACCCCGCGCCATGCGGGCCTGCGTATGAAGACCCAGAGCGCCAAGGGGATCGCCGCGCCGACGAACCGGGCCACCAGAGACGAACCCGAATCCACGCCGTCCGCGCGCAGATACTCGAGGAAGACCGGCAGCAGGCCGAAGCCGACCGCGCCCAGCGCGACCGAGGCCACGCCCAGCCGGACGCGCCCGGATTCGGCCGCCGCCGGTTCGCTCATCGCGTCCTCCGCTTTCGTTGACGCCGCCTCCCGAACTCCGTATGCCGAACGCCCATGCGAGCCCTTGGCGCGGAGACGAAAAGGATGGCCGGAGAGATCGAGGCGCGTCTCGCCGAACTCGGCGTCGAACTGCCCGAAGCGGCGGCGCCGGCGGCAAATTATGTACCCTATGTCGCGAGCGGCGGCCACGTCTTCGTCGCCGGCCAGATCACGCTCCTGAACGGCGAACTGAAGTACCGGGGCAAGGTGGGCCGGGACCTTTCGGTCGAGGACGGCTACCGGGCCGCGCGCCTGTGCGGGCTCAACATCGTCGCGCAGGTCAAGGCGGCCTGCGGCGGCGACCTCGACCGCGTGCGGCGCGTCGTGCGCCTGGGCGGGTTCGTGAACGCGGCTGGCGATTTCCACGACCACCCCAAGGTCGTCAATGGCGCGAGCGACCTGATGGTCGAGGTGTTCGGCGACAGGGGCAGGCACGCCCGCGCCGCCGTCGGCTGCTCCGCGCTTCCGTTGAATGTCGCGGTCGAGGTCGACGCCATCGTCGAGATCGCCTGACGCGATGAACGGCGGCGAGGCCCTGGTCCGGACTCTGGCCTCCCATGGAGTGAACACGGTCTTTTGCGTCCCCGGCGAAAGCTACCTCGCCGTGCTCGACAGCCTGCGCCGGCACGCCGACCGCATCCGGCTGGTGGCCAACCGCCACGAAGCGGGAGCGACCTTCGCCGCGAACGGCTTCGCCAAGATCTCCCGTCGCCCAGGCGTGGCCTTCGTCAGCCGCGGTCCGGGCGCGGCCAATGCGTCGATCGGCGTCCACACCGCCGACCAGGACTCGATCCCGCTCGTGCTCTTCATCGGCCAGGTTCCGCGCGGGGACCTCGGGCGCGAGGCCTTCCAGGAGATCGATTACCAGGCGTTCTTCGGGACGATCGCCAAGGCGGTGCTGGAGCCCGCCGGTCCCGCCGACGTGGCGCGCGCGGCGGCCGAGGCCTTCGCCATCGCGCAAGCGGGCCGGCCCGGCCCCGCGGTCGTCGTCCTGCCCGAGGACGTCACCGAGGCGGAGGCCGGCGATGTCGCGATCCCGGCGCCGGCCGCGACCGGCGTCGGGGGAGCCTCCAACGACCGGATCCGCGGGGCGGCGGCCATGATCGACCGCGCCGAGCGCGTGCTGATCGTCGCCGGGGAACTGGTCAAGTCCGAAGCCGCGACCATGCGGCTCGGCGGCTTCGCCGAATCCGCGGCCGCGGCCGTGGTCTCGGCCTTCCGGTGCCAGGACGCGCTCAACAACGACCATCCCGCCTACGCCGGACTCCTCGGTCTCGGCCACCCGCCCTACCTGAGGAAGGCCTGGCGGGACGCCGACCTCGTCATCCTCGCGGGAAGCCGGTTCGACGCCATCACGTCCGGGGATTTCGCCCTGCGCGACGACGGCAAGACGACGATCATGCTGCATCCCGACGCCGGCGCCATCGCGCGGGTGCGTCCGGACCTCGGGATCGCCGCGGCGGTCGGCCCGACGCTGCGCGCCCTGGCCACCGCGATCGAACCCCCGAGCGCGGAACGCGCCGCCTGGCAGGCGGCCCTGCGCGCCGGCTTCGAGATCTGGCAGGCCCGGCCCCCGGAGGCCGTGGGCGCGGTCGACATGACCGCCGTCGTCCGCCACGCCGACAGCCGGCTCGCCGGGATCGACCACGTCGTCGCCAACGACGCCGGCAACTTCTCCACCTGGCTCCACCGCCATTTCCGCTACCGCCTGCCCGACAGCCAGGCCGGCCCGATGTCGGGCGCGATGGGCTACGCCGTGCCCGCCGCCGTGGGGGCCGCGCTCGCGCGGGAAGGCGCGCGCGTCGTCGCCTTCGTCGGCGACGGCGGCTTCATGATGACCGGCCAGGAGCTGTCGACCGCCGCGCGGAACGGCCTCAAGGTCACGGCGATCGTATGCGACAACGGCCACCACGGCGCCATCCTGATGCACCAGCACCGCTACGCCGGCGCGGGAAACTACGCCGGAGTCGCGCTCGACAGCCCGGATTTCGCCGCCCTGGGCGCCGCCTACGGCGCGCGGTCGTGGACGGTCCGCACGACCGGGCAGTTCGGCCCCGCGTTCGACGAAGCGCTGGCCCATGACGGTCCGGGCCTCATCCATCTCGTCACCGACATCCGCGACATTTCGTCGGACGGCCCCCTGGAGGACTGATCCCGGCGCGGGGCCCGGCCCGCCCTCCGGAGGCGGGGGAAGGGTTGGATCGCGGCCGAACGCGACGGCCCTGTCGATTCCCGCGCCGGCGGTTCATTCGCCGGCGCGGTCCTGCGATACTCGGATCCTGGAACGGGGCGCCGGATGCAGAACGACCATCGCGCGGATCCGACGGACGGCCCGACGCTTCGGGCGCGCACCGTCGCCGGCATCCACGACGTCGCCCCCGCGGCTTGGGACGCCTGCGCCGGAGGGCGCAATCCCTTCCTGAAGCACGCCTTCCTGGCCTGTCTGGAAGACAGCGGCTCGGCGCGTCCCGAAACCGGCTGGGCGCCCGCCCATGTGCTTCTGGAGACGCCGGACGGCGCGCTGTCCGGCTGCGCGCCGGCCTACTTCAAGAGCCATTCCCAGGGCGAATACGTCTTCGACCACGGCTGGGCCGACGCCTTCGAGCGGGCGGGCGGGCGGTACTATCCGAAGTTCGTCGTCGCGGTCCCCTTCACGCCCGCGACGGGTCCCCGCCTCCTCGCGCCGGACGACGGCGGGGAGGCCGACACGCCGCGCAAGACGCTCGCCGCCGCCGTCGCGCGCGTGGCCGAGGAGGCCGGCGTGTCGTCGGCCCACGTCAACTTCCCGACCCGGGCCGAATGGGAGCTGATGGGCGAGCTCGGCTTCCTCAAGCGCACCGGCCTCCAGTTCCACTGGCGGAACCAGGGCTACGAAACCTTCGACGACTTCCTCGCGAGCCTCTCCTCGCGCAAGCGCAAGGCGATCCGCAAGGAGCGCCGCGAGGCGGTCGGCGACGGCGTCGAGATCGTCCGGCTCGCGGGAGACGCACTCGGGGACGGCGAGGTGTGGGACGCGTTCTACGCCTTCTACCGCGACACCGGACACCGCAAGTGGGGCGCGCCCTATCTCACGCGCGCGTTCTTCGGCCTGCTGGGCGAACGCATGGGCGAGGACGTCATGCTGGCGATGGGCCGCCGCGACGGCCGGTGGATCGCGGGCGCCCTGCATCTCGTCGGCGCCGACACGCTGTTCGGGCGCTACTGGGGCTGCATCGAGGACCGACGGATGCTGCACTTCGAGTGTTGCTACTACCAGGCGATCGAGTACGCCATCGAGCATGGGCTTTCGCGCGTCGAGGCCGGCGCCCAGGGCGGCCACAAGGTCCAGCGCGGCTACATGCCGATGCACACCTACTCAGCCCACTGGATCGAGCACGGCGGCCTGCGCGACGCGGTCGCCCGCTTCCTGCGCCAGGAAACCCGGCATGTCGACTGGGAGGCCGAGGCGATCGGGCGGGCATACTCGCCCTTCCGCGGGGACCGGGCGCCGTGACCCGCGCCGCGGCGCGCCCCCTTCCCCACCCCGGGTAGCGCCCACGGCGGCGCGTTCCGGTTTCCCGGACGGAGGAACGCCCTCTCCCCCGTCGGGAGGAGAGGGCGTCCGGGTCCGTCGCCGGGCGCGCGGGGCGCGTCGGGGACTACGGCGCCGGCGCCTCGCTCACGGCGCCGAAGCTGCCGATGATGGTGCCGAACGTGACGCACGCGGGTCCGGTCCTGCCGCTGGGGCAGCTCTCCAACGAGCTAGGATCGCCGATATGTCTCGGCAGCATCCAGTAGCCGGCGGTCTCGAGTTCGCCGAGGGTCCGGGGGCCGTAGAAGGCGCCCCCGTACCGGCCCTCCTCGAAGCGTGCGTTCGCCGTCTCCGTCGTCCTCGCCACGCCCGCATACGCGCCGTCCGCTCCGATGTCGGCGGACTCCAGGGTCACCCCGTCCGTCGTCGCGGCGTTGCTGTGACCGAAAATACTATGAGGGAGCTTGCTCCACACGCCGCTTTGCAGGAACTCGAAGTTCTCCATGGAGCCTTCGATGGCGCCGTTGCTGGAGCCGCCGCCCAGGGTGGCTTCCAGCGTGACGTCGCCCCGCAGGCGGACGAGCTGCGAGATGTTCCCGGCGTTGCCGGTGGGGTTCTGCAGGATCCAGGCCGTGGTCTTGCCGTTGAACGTGGCCGTGACCGCGTCGGTGGAGAAATCCATCGGCCTGTTGTCGTCCGCGTCGCTGAAGGCGTCGTAGCCGAAGTGGAACGCCTGCATTCGGGAGAACCACGGCGACCCCGAGTAATCCAGGAAGTTGAACAGGCCGTAGGCGGCGTATTTGAGGTAGCGGTGCTCGTCGTCGCTCTCGTCGTCCGTGCCCTTGTCGTCCACGCCGGCGTAGTTCGAGAGCTTGACGGTATAGACGCCGAGCTCGTCGGCGGGCAGGCCGTTGGCGATCCTGTTCGCTCTTCTGTACTCCAGGAGCATCGCGCCGGTCGGCGCCGCGATAGCGCGGGACAACCACAAGACCTTGTATTTGGAGCCGTCGGCGGGGTCCGTGTATTCCTCGCCGGCGAGGTTCGCGTAGCCGGTCGTGTCGTCGCCGCCGCCGAGGGCGCCGTCGGCGCCGAGGTCCACGACTCCGGCGTAATCGGGGTTCACCCTGTAAGCCCGCCGGTTCTGGTCGTCCGAGAAGGCCACCCACCAGGGAGCCTTGGCGGCGTCGGGGGAGACGCCGCTGCTGGAGTGTTCGTTGACCGCGCGCGTTTCCACGATCGGGGTGACGTCAGTGCGCGTCTTGACGATCATGCTGAAGTGGTAGGAGGCCTCGCCGTCCGGATCTATCGCCGGGGTGTCGAAGACGGCCGTGACGTCCGACGTGGTGTGGTCGTCGCACTTCGCGTCGTCCTCGTTGGCGCAGGCGCCGTTTCCGAACGCGTTGGAGTAACCACTCTGAGGCCCGAGCGCGGTGCGCCTCTCCATGTCGTAGAAGATGACGCCGGGGCCGCCCATCTTCATCGTGAAGCCGCCGCCGTCCCTCCGGAGCTGGATGGAGCTCAGCACCCTCGCGTCGGTGCGCTGCCAAGTGAGCTCGTTGCCCGCGGCGGTGCCCACGCCGTCGTCCTTGGTGACGCCGAGGTCGGCGTTGTCGACGCCGCCCGTGCTGCCGCCCTCGACGCCGCCGTGGAACTCCAGGTCCCCGGTCTCGTCCGGTCCCGCGTGCAGCTGCCCGCGCACGGTGAGGCCCCGCAGCTTGAATTCGTCATCCCCGTTGCCGTCCGCCGAGATCAGCGTCTTGCCGGTCTCGTAAAGGACGGCCTCGTCCTTGATGGCGCTGTCGACGGCCGCGCCGGTGGCGTCCGTGCGCGCCGTCCAGGTCACGCCCCCGGTCGAACGCGCGGGCCAGAACCTTCTGGCGGACCGCTCGGGCGCGACCTCCTCGCCCAAGGACACGCTCCAGATCGGAGGCTCCTGGGCCGGCGGCTGGCGATCGCCGCCGCCCTGGTTCACATACCTCGTCGTGCTCGACGAGCACGCCGTAACGATCAGCGCGGCGGCGCACATCAGCGCCGCGGGCTTGAGCGGAATCATATCGAGGCTCCCATTGTTGAGATCGTCGCCAAACGGCAAAGCCCCCGCGACGGCCGCTTCTGGAACCGTCGGTGGGGCCAGCGCGGAGCGGCTAACACGGGGGGGGGGGGGGGGGGGGGGGGGTGACAAGCCAAAATGGCGCGGGCCGGCCGGAAACCGGAAACGGGCGACGGTCTGGATGAGCGCGCGAACCCTCTCGACCCTCATCCCCGGCAGGCCCGAAGGGACCCTGTCGAGGGACGGGGCGTTCTACCCGCGGACCTTCCGCGCCGGCTTCTTGCGGTGCGTCCTGGCGCCGCCCTTCAGGAAGTCGCGCGTCACGAACTCGAAGTCGAGCCGGTCGTTCCCGTCGACGATCGCGCGCACGCGCCCGCCGCCGACCAGGGCGCCGAACAGCAATTCGTCGGCCAGCGGCTTCTTGACCTTCTCCTGGATCACGCGGGCCAGGGGCCGGGCGCCGAAGTTCTCGTCGTAGCCGTGGCGGCCCAGCCAGTCGCGCGCGCCATCCGAAAGCTCGATCGTGACGCCGCGGTCGGCGAGCTGCGCCTCGAGCTCCCCGATGAACTTGTCGACGACATGGCCGATCGTCTCGCGCGACAGCGGGGAGAAGCTCACGATGGCGTCCATGCGGTTGCGGAACTCCGGCGTGAACAGCTTTTCGATCGCCTCGGCGTCCTCGCCTTCCCGCCTGGAACGGCCGAACCCCATGGGCGGCCTGGCGAGGTCGGCCGCGCCCGCGTTCGTCGTCATGATGAGGACGACGTTCCGGAAATCGATCTTCTTGCCGTTGTGATCGGTGAGCTTGCCGTAGTCCATGATCTGCAGGAGCAGGTTGAAGAGGTCCGGATGGGCTTTTTCGATCTCGTCGAGCAGCAGCACGACATGGGGGTTCTGGTCGACCGCGTCGGTGAGCAGGCCGCCCTGGTCGAAGCCGACATAGCCCGGCGGCGCGCCGACCAGGCGGGAGACCGTATGGCGCTCCATGTATTCGGACATGTCGAAGCGCACCAGATCCACGCCCATGACGGTCGCGAGCTGGCGGGCCACCTCGGTCTTGCCGACGCCCGTCGGTCCGGCGAAGAGATAGTTGCCGACGGGCTTTTCCGGTTCGCGCAGACCCGCCCGGGCGAGCTTGATGGCGTCGACCAGCGTGTCGATGGCCCGCTCCTGGCCGAAGACGACCGCCTTGAGCCGGTCGGCCAACGCCGCGAGCGACGCCTTGTCCTGCCGCGAGACCCTCTTCGGCGGGATGCGGGCCATGCGCGCGACCGTCGATTCGACGTCGCGCACCCCGACCGTCTTCTTGCGCCTGTTCGCGGGCACGAGCATCTGGGCCGCGCCGACCTCGTCCATCACGTCGATGGCCTTGTCGGGCAGCTTGCGGTCGTGGAGGTGCTTGTCGGAGAGCTCCACCGCAGCCTTGAGGGCGTCGTTCGTGTAGCGGATCCGGTGGAAATCCTCGTAATAGGGCTTCAGCCCCTTGAGGATCTTCACGGCGTCGGGCGCCGAGGGCTCGGCCACGTCGATCTTCTGGAAGCGGCGGGCGAGCGCCCGGTCCTTCTCGAAGTGGCTGCGGAACTCCTTGTAGGTGGTCGAGCCCATGCAGCGGAGCGCGCCCGACTGCAACGCCGGCTTGAGCATGTTCGAGGCGTCCATCGAACCGCCCGAGGTGGCGCCCGCGCCGATCACGGTGTGGATCTCGTCGATGAACATGATCGCCTTGGGGTCGGACTCGAGTTCGGACACCACCGCTTTCAGCCGCTCCTCGAAATCGCCGCGGTAGCGGGTGCCCGCGAGCAGGGCGCCCATGTCGAGCGCATGGATGGAGCAGTCCCGCAGAACCTCGGGCACGTCGCCCTCGACGATGCGCTTGGCCAGCCCCTCGGCGATCGCGGTCTTGCCGACGCCGGGGTCGCCGACATAGAGCGGGTTGTTCTTGGTGCGGCGGCACAACACCTGGATCGTGCGCTCGACCTCGAGCTCCCGCCCCACCAGCGGATCGATCTTGCCGGCCTCCGCCTTCTTGTTGAGGTTGACGCAATAGGCCTCGAGCGCCTCGGCGCCCTGCTTGGCCGCCTCCTCGTCCTCCTCGGCGCCGCGCACGGTCCTCGGCTCGCTTTCGCCCGGCGCCTTGGCGACGCCGTGGCTGATGTAGCTCACGGCGTCGAGCCGGGTCATGTCCTGCCTTTGCAGAAAGTAGACGGCGTGGCTCTCGCGCTCCGAGAACAGGGCGACCAGGACATTCGCGCCCGTCACCTCGCTCCGGCCCGACGACTGGACGTGCATCGCCGCGCGGTGCAGGGCGCGCTGGAAGCCCGCGGTCGGCTTCGCCTCGACGAATCCATCGACCTCCAGACCCGCGAGCTCGCGGTCGACGAAGTCCTCGACCTCGTCGCGGATACGGTCGACCTCCACGTCGCAGGCGCGCATCACGGCGACCGCGTCGTCGTCCCCGGTCAGCGCGAGGAGGAGATGCTCCAGGGTCGCGTACTCGTGCTTGCGCTCGTTGGCGAGCGCGAGCGCGTTGCGGAGCGTGCTTTCCAGGTTGGCCGAGAGCATGAAATCTCAGTCCTTCTCCAGGGCCGCCTGCAGAGGATGCTCGTTCCGGCGCGCATAGTCTATGACCAGCGCGACTTTCGTCTCCGCGACGTCGAACGGATAGACGCCGCAAATCCCGACGCCGTTCTGGTGGACATGCAGCATGATCCGGGTGGCGTCGTCGGTCGTCTTGTGGAAGAACTTCTGAAGGACATGCACGACGAACTCCATCGGCGTGTAATCGTCGTTCAGAAGCAGAACCTTGTACATCGACGGCTTTTGGGTCTTCGGACGCGTACGCGTCATCACGCCCGTTTCCGGGCGGCCGTCGTCGCGTCGCTTGTCGCCGCTCATGGACCGGACAGGAAGCATGGGTCAACGCCGATCGCGGGGCCGGGGCTCGTCGGAAACGGATGATACGGGAAGTCGCCGCGGGATTGAACAGGGCCGGACCGCCGTCCGGCCTCGCCCTCACCCCGGGTAGCCGACCGCGGGTGGGCGTATCGAAGGGGCCCGCCCGGAGCCCGCCGAGGAGCGTCCGCCCGCAAACGGAACGGCCCGGGGCCGCGCGCCCCGGGCCGTTCCGGAGGGACTCGGAGTCCGGCTCGTCACGCGGCCTTGCGGCCGACCTCGGCGATCGCGTCGGACACGCGGCGGCCGATCGGCGCGCCGGTCTCGGCCGCGAGTGTCATCCAGGCGCCCGACATCTCGATGCCGTCGCGCACGGCGCGGTCGAACGACTTGGCCGCGATGTCCCACTGGATGTCGATGGCCTCCTGGACGGTCCCGGCGCCGAAGACGGCCTTCCGGGCCTCGGCGCCCTCGGCGGCCCGCGCGCGGGCGATCTCGAAGAGGCGGCCGTTGATGGCCTCGACGCCCCTGGCGAAGGCCGATCCGGCCTCGACCGCGGCCTCGAAGTTGGCCCTCGGCAGGTCGGCGGCCTTCTCGAAGCCCTTGACCCCGGCCCCCGCCTCGCAGGCGGCGCCGATGGCTTCGCGGCCCATGGACGCGACGGTCTCGAGGCCCTTCCGGGCGGCTTCGGTGTTGGACTTCACGACGGTCTCGGCAACCGCGATGCCGGCGTCGATGGCTTCGTCGACCCGCGGAACGGCGGTCTTGACGGTCTCGGACTTGGCGCTGGCCATGTGAGCGTGCTCCCGTTGAGAGGTTATGTTGCACTGCAACATCGCCATGCATGTGAGTCGTGAAACGCACGGTTTCAAGGGAAAATTGTGCGGCGCACAAAAATGTGCGGCGCAGCAATTCCGGACCGGACCCGTGGCGCCGTCCGGCCCGCCGGCGGTTCTCCAAGCCGTACGAAGGACAGGATCGCCGTTTCGCCGGACAAGGAGCGATTGACAGGCCGGCGGCCGTCCGCCGATAAGCCCGGCTCCCACGACGCGCCACGCGGGGATGCCGGCCATGATCGCGCCGTTCCGCTTCCAGGCTCCCGTGCCCCTCGCCTATGGCGAGAACCGGATCGCCGGGCTTTCCGACTCCGTCGGGCGGCTGACCGGCGGCCCCCGCCCCGTCGTTCTCGTCGCCGATCCGTTCCTCGTCGGGAGCGGTCTGGCCGGGCGCGCCGAACGGCCGCTCGGCGAGGCGGGCTACGACGTCCACCTGTTCGACGTGATCCGCAGCGACCCGCTCGCCTCGTCGGTCGACGCCATCGTCGCCCTGGCGCGCTCGAGGAACGCGGCCTGCGTCGTCGCCATGGGCGGCGGCTCGACCATGGACGCGGCCAAGCTCGCCGCCGCCCTGGCGGTCGAGGGCGACGGCGCCGAAGCCTACGCCCTCGGCGCCCGGCGCCTGCCGGCGAAGGGATTGCCCAGGATCGCGGTCCCGACCACCTCGGGCACCGGCTCGGAGGTTACGCGCACCGCGGTCTTCAGCACCGAACGCCGGAAGCTGTGGGCCTGGGGCAAGGAGCTCGTGTTCGATCTGGCGGTCCTCGATCCGACGCTCACCGTCGACATGCCGCAGCACCTGACGGCGGCGACCGGCATCGACGCGGCCGTCCACGCCATCGAATCCATCACCAACCGGTCGCGGAATCCCGTCTCGACGGCTATCGCGCTGGGCGCCGTGCGCGAGCTGCGCCGTTGGCTCGGCGTCGCCGTCGGCGAGCCCGGCAACCTCGACGCGCGCGGCCATGTCCAGATCGCCGCCTGTCTGGCCGGCGTCGCCTTCGACGTGACCGGCGTCGGCGCGGCCCACGCGATCGGCCATGCGATCGGCGAACGCGCCGGCGTCCACCACGGCCGCGCGGTCGGCCTGGCGCTCAACGCCACCATGCCGGACACCGCCACCGCCGCGCCCGACGCCTACGCCGGAGTCGCCGACGCCCTGGGCGCCGAGGTCGGGGGATTGCCGGCGGCCGAGGCGGCCTCGCTGGCCGCGCCGGCGTTCGACGCCTGGCTGCGCGAGATCGGCCTGCGCATCGCCCTCGACGACCACGGGCTTTCGACCGACGACGCCCGTTCGATCGCGCAACTCTGCTACGAGCCGAGGAACAAGCCGATCCTCGCCGCCGACAGCTTCGACTACACGCCCGAACGTCTGGAGGCCGCCGTGACGCGGATGCTCGCGGCCGCCTGAGGACCGGAGAAGAAGCCGGAGCGGTTTCGCCGCGCCTCGGGTCTTTCAACCCTCATTCCGAAGTGGCGCGAAGGGACCGTATCGAGAGCCTGTCCCGAGATCGCCGAAGGAGACGGAACGGTTCTAGCCGCCGCTGGCGTGACGCACCACCGCGCACGGCAGGTCGTGCCGATGAAGCGTCTTGCAGCCTTCCCGCGCCTGCATTTCGGTGAGATTGACGATGCGCGCGCGATAGAACATGGAGCCGTCGTTCTCCGTGGTCGTCACGACCGTCGAGGCGTGACCGCCGACGATCGCGCCGAGATGGGCTCCGGCGCTGTCGAGGGCGCGATAGGCGTTCTCGAAATGCGTGAACGCGCCGACCTGCACGGCCCAGGGCAGACCCGCCGCGCTGCCCTGCTCCGTCGCGAGAGCTTCCTTGCCGGAATCGAGCGCCGCGGCGGCCAGATCCCCGAAGGCGGCGACGGTCTCGCCCGGCGCATCGGCGGCCGGATCGGGCGCGGCGGCCTCGACGCCCGCGAGCCGGATCGCGTTCTCGCCGCGCAGGGGGTGCTCCCCGGGGACCGGCACGGCGCGGTCGAGCTTGGCGGCGGTCGCGAAACTCCCGGCGATCAGCTTCTTCATCCGCCGGTCGCGCCAGACCCGGGTCTTGCCGCCCATCACGACGGCCACGATGCGCCGCCCGTCGACCAGCGCCGAGGCGGCGAGGTTCCATCCCGCTGGCCGGGTGTAACCCGTCTTCAGGCCGTCCACGCCGGCGACCTTGCCCAGAAGCTTGTTGTGGTTCTTGTAGGTGTGGCCCTTGTAGGACCACCTCGTCGTGGCGAAGAGACGATAGCGCTGGGGAAAGTCGCTCTGCAGGCGCAGGGACAGGATCGCCATGTCGCGCGCCGTCGAGATCATGTCGCCGTCATGCCAGCCCGAGGCGTTCGTGAACGTGGTGTTCCTCATGCCCAGTTTCCGGGCCCTGTCGGTCATCATGGTGGCGAAGCGCCATTCGGCACCGCCGCCCAGGCCCTCGGCGACGACCGTGGCGACATCGTTCGCCGACTTGGTCATCAACGCCATGATCGAGTCCTCGACCGAGATCGACTGCCCTTCGGCGAGGCCGAGCTTGGAGGGCCTCCGGGCCTGGGCGCGGGCGGACACGCGGAACTTCGTGTCGAGGGCGATCTCGCCGGCCTCCAGCGCCTCAAAGATCATGTAGAGAGTCATCATCTTCGTGAGCGAAGCCGGATACATCGGCTTGTCCGGGTGGCGTTGGTAGAGGATGTTGCCGTTGGTCGCGTCGATCGCGATGGCCGTGTAGTCGTCGGCCGCCCCGGCGGCCCGCGGCGCCGCCGTCACGGCCGCCGCGAAGGCCAAGGCGACGGCGCATCCGAAAAGCCTCAACCCTTTGAAATTGAACGAAAAACTCTCTCCGCCGCGAGTCATTCCCGAAGTCCGCTTTACGTTCCCTGCCGAGAGGATCGTATCCGAGGCCACGGATTCCTGTCTACACAAAATATGAGGAAATTGAAGAATCTCATTGAATCCAAAAGAAGAATCGTTTCTAGCCGTCCGTTCCGGCCGGTTCCGCCGCGCCGGAACGGCCCGCCTGGGGCCACCGATCCAGTGTCGAGAACGCATCCTGATAGGCCGCCCCGGCCCGCAGGACGCGGCCATCGGCCTGCATCGGGCCGACGATCTGCAATCCCGCGGGCAACCCGTCTTCGTTGAACCCGCACGGCACGGTCAGCGCCGGCTGGCGGGTCATGTTGAACGGATAGGTGAACGGCGTCCATGTGTACCACCGCTCGTAGGGCCAGCCCCGCGGGACCTCGAGGCCGACCTCGAAGGCCGGGATCGGCAGCGTCGGCGTCACGAGGAGGTCGAACGAGTCGAAGAGGGCCGCGATCCGTCCGGCGTAACGGCCGCGCGCGCGTTCGGCCTCGACCAGATCGACCGCCGAGTAACGCGCGCCCTCCGCGGCGACGGTCGACAGCCCGAAATCGACGAAACGCCGCCGGGTCTTGCTCTCGGCGCGCAGCGCGGCGGCCGCCGCGCTGTACCACAGCACCCGGAACGCCTCCTCGGGCTTGGGGATGTCGAGCTCGATCCGCTCCACGGCCGCGCCGAGGCCCTCGAGCCCATCGACGGCCCTGTCGACCAGCGCCGCGATCCCGGGATCGACGCGGACATAGCCCAAGTCCGGGCTGTAGGCGATCTTCAGACCGTCGACGCCGCCCTCGCACGCGGCGAGCCAGTCGGTCCCGTCGTCGGCCAGCGACCAGGGATCCCGGCTGTCCGGCTTGCCGATGACGTTGAGCATGAGGGCGGCGTCGCGCACCGTCCGCGCCATGGGACCGACATGGGAGAGCGTGCCGAACAGCCCCGGAGGCCAGGCCGCGACCCGGCCGAACGACGGTTTCAGCGCCACGATGCCGCAGAACGCCGCGGGGATGCGCACGGACCCGCCGCCGTCGGTGCCGAACGCGAGCGGCCCGACGCCGCAGGCCACGGCGGCCGCGGCGCCGCCGCTCGATCCGCCGGGCGTCATGCGCAGGTTCCACGGGTTGCGCGTGGCGCCGTAGAGCGGACTGTCGGTAACCCCCTTCCAGCCCATCTCCGGCGTCGCGGTCATCCCGATGAACACCGCGCCCGCCTCGCGCATACGCTGAACCGACGGGGCGTCGCGGTCCCAGTCCCGCGCGGCCTCGACCGTCTTCGAGCCCAGCCGCGTCGGCCAGCCCTTGACTCGGAGCACGTCCTTCACGCTGGTCGGCACGCCATCGACCGGTCCCAGGGGCTCCCCCCTCTTCCAGCGCGCGTCCGAATCCGCCGCCATCGCGCGCACCGTGTCGTCGTCGCGGTGGCAGAAGGCGTTGAGGTTGCCGTCGACCGCTTCGAGCCGCCGCAGGACGGCCTCGGCCGCCTCGACCGGCGAGAACGTCCGGTCGCGGTAGCCTTCGACCAGGTCGAGCGCGCCGAGGCGGGTCAGGTCCTGCCGGCCGTTCACGCGAGGTCGAGCTCCGCGCTCATCGCCAGGGCGCCGTCGGCGCTCTCGATCCAGAACAACGCGCGCCCGGCGCCCTCCGGCGCCCCGCAGACATGGAAGCGGTCCGGCGCGAAGAGCGGCGCGACCGCGCGATAGCGGAACCGCCTGAACGTCCTCGCTCCCAGCTCCCGTTCGGCGAGATCGAGCAGGAGGAGCGCCAACATCGGCCCGTGAACGACGAGGCCGGGATAGCCCTCCACGTCACGGCAGTAGTCGATGTCGTAGTGGATGCGATGGGCGTTGAAGGTCAGGGCCGAGAACCTGAACAGGAGCACGGGGTCGGGCTCGACCGTCCGGCGCCATGCGGGCGCCGCCGGCGGATCGGCCCGCCGCGCGGTCTCGCCCGGCCTGGGCGCCTCGCGGAAGACGAGGTCGCGCGTTTCGACAAGCGCCATGGCGCCATCCTGCTCAAGACGGTGCTCGGTGGTGACGAACGCGAGCTTGCCGGACCGGCCTTCCTTCCGGGCCACGTCGGAGATGGCGACCTCCGCGCGCGCGGCGCGGCCGAGGACGAGATCGCGGTCGAACCGGAACGATCCGCCGGCCCACATGCGCCGCGGCAGTCCCGTCTCCGGCAGGAAACCGTTGGACACGGTACGCCCGTCCGCCCCGACCGCCGCGCCGCGCGGCGCGTCGAGGAAGTAGAGCCAGTGCCAGCCGTGCGGCAGGCGGGCGCCGTCGGCCAAGGCGTCGGGATCGCGGTCGAAGGTGGCGGCGAGGCGGCGCGCGGGCGCGGGCCCGAGGACATCGGCCGTCTCCATCCTCCGCCCGACGGCTTCCTCGGGCGCGGGCGCGCCCGTTTCGCGCACCGTCATCGGCGATCTCCCTTGGCAAGCCAACGCGACGTGCCACATGTTACCCTCTCGCGCCACCGGAGTTGTTTCCTACGTGCTGGAATCGTTCGACCTGGGCCAGCTCACGGCCTTGGGTTCCATCATCCTCATCGACATCGTGATGTCCGGCGACAACGCCATCGTGATCGGCCTGGCGGTGGCCGGCCTGCCGCCGCCGCTGCGCAGGAAGGCCATCGCGATCGGCATCGCCGCCGCGACGGTCCTGCGCATCTGCTTCGCGCTCGTGGTGGTGGAACTGCTCGATATCGTCGGTCTCCTGTTGGCCGGCGGGCTCCTCCTGCTATGGGTCTGCTGGCGTATGTGGCGCGAGATCCGCGAGATCGACACCCAGGCGCTCAAGGAGGAAATCGCCGAGAAACTGGAGCGGACCGCCGACGGACCGCCCGTCACGTCGCTGCGTCAGGCCCTCATGCTGATCGTCGTGGCCGACGTCTCGATGTCGCTCGACAACGTGCTCGCCGTGGGCGGCGCGGCGCAAGGCGACCGCGTCCTCCTCGTCTTCGGCCTTGTCCTTTCGATCGCGTTGATGGCGTTCGCCGCCAACTACATCGCCAACCTGCTGCAGAAGCACCACTGGATCGCCTATCTGGGCCTCGTCGTGATCCTCTATGTCGCGTGCGACATGGTCTGGCGCGGCGGCATGGAGGTGATGGACGAGGTCGGCGCGGTCCTGCCGCCGCTCACAGGCCTGGCGGCGTGACCCCGCTCGGCGCGACCGCCGCCGCGAGATCCCGCTTCACCCGTCGGAGCCGCTCCTCGTCGGGGGCCTCGCAGCGCGCGACCAGCGCCGGCTGCGTGTTCGAGGCGCGCAGCAGCCACCAGCCGTCCGCCACGGAAACCCTGACTCCATCGATATCCACCACATCGGACCCGCGATCCGACAGCCGGGCGCGAACCTCCTCCACCACGGCGAACTTGCGCGCATCGTCGCAGGCGAAGCGCAGTTCGGGCGTGTTGACGACCTTGGGGAGGCTCCGCCGGAACGACGCCAGGCCGTCTTCCCGCGCGCCCAGGATGTTGAGCAGCCGGATCGCCGCGTAGAGCGCGTCGTCGTAGCCGTAGTACCGATCGGCGAAAAAGACGTGACCGCTCGTTTCGCCCGCCAGCGGGCAGCCCGTCTCCCTCATCTTCTCCTTGATCGGCGAATGGCCGGTCCGCCACATCAACGGCTTGCCGCCCAGCCGGGCGATCTCGTCGAACAGGACCCGGCTTGCCTTGACGTCCGCGATGATGGTGGAGCCGGGCCGCTCCCCGAGCACATCGGCCGACCAGAGCGCCATGAGCTGGTCGGGCCAAAGAACCCGTCCGTCGCCATCGACCGCGCCGATGCGGTCGCCGTCGCCGTCGAACGCGATCCCGAGATCGGCGCCCCTCGCCGTCACGGCGGCGGCGAGGTCCTCGAGGTTCTCCGGCACGGCCGGGTCGGGGTGATGGTTTGGAAACGCGCCGTCGACATCGCCGAAAAGCACCGTGTGCCGGCCCGGCAGCCCCGCCACGAGAGCCTCCAGAACCCGGCCCGCCGCGCCGTTGCCGGCGTCCCAGACCACGTCGAGCTCCCTGCCCGGCGCGGCGTCGCGACGGAGCCGCGCCACATACGCGCCGGCGACATCGGCGGCGCGCGACCGGCCCGGCGCGCCTCGCGCTTCCGTCGGGGCGGCGGCGCGGCGCGCGATCTCCCGGATCCGGTCCCCGTGAACCGGGCCATGCCCCAGCATCATCTTGAGGCCGTTGTGGTCCGGCGGATTGTGGGAGCCCGTCACCATGACGCCGGCGTCCGCGGGCAGGTGATGGACCGCGAAATAGAGCATCGGCGTCGGACCCAAGCCGATCCTCTCGGCATGGGCGCCGGCTTCGTTGATCCCCGCCACCAGCGAGGCCTCGATCTCCGGCGACGTCAGCCGGCCGTCGTATCCGACGGCGATCCCGGGATGCTCCTTGCCGGCCCGCTCCCGGACCATCGACGCGAAGGCCGCGCCGATGGCGCGCACGGCCTCGACGGTCAGGGTCTCGCCGACGACGCCGCGGATGTCATAGGCGCGGAAGATCGACGGATCGATCATGTCAGCGCCCGGCCTCGACGGAGAGATGGCCCAAGCCGACGCCGTGGTACTCGAACCCGGCCCCGGCGAGGTCCGCGGCGTTGTAGATGTTGCGGAGATCGACCGCCAGAGGGCGTTTCATCGCCGCCTTGGCGCGCCGCAGATCGAGCGAACGGAACTCGTTCCACTCGGTCAGGATCACCAGGGCGTCGGCGCCTTCGAGGGCGTCGTAGGCGTCCTTGCAGATCGCCATGCCCTCCATCAGCCTCGAGGCCTCCTCCATGCCTTGGGGGTCGTAGGCGCGAACCGTCGCGCCCCGCTCCATCAACTCCGGGACGATCGCGAGACTCGGCGATTCGCGCATGTCGTCCGTGTTGGGCTTGAACGTCAGGCCAAGCACGGCGACCGTCTTGCCCGCGAGGTCGCCGACCTTCTCCGCGATCCGGTCGGCCATGACCCGCTTGCGCCTGTCGTTGGCGGCGATGACCGTTTCGACGATGGAGAGCGGCGCCTCGCACTCCCGCGCGGTCCGCACGAGCGCCAGCGTGTCCTTGGGGAAACAGCTTCCGCCGTAGCCCGGCCCCGGATGCAGGAATTTCGCCCCGATCCTTCCGTCGAGGCCGATGCCGCGCGCGACATCCTGGACGTTGGCGCCCGTCTTCTCGCACAAGTCGGCGATCTGGTTGATGAAGGCGACCTTGGTCGCCAGGAAGCCGTTGGTCGCGTACTTGATGAGCTCGGAGGTCTCGAGCGTCGTGTGCACGATCGGCGTCCGGTTGAGCGACAGCGGGCGGTAGAGCTCGTCCAGCACGGCGACGGCCCGGTCGCCGCCGCAGCCGACCACCACGCGGTCGGGCCGCATGAAATCCTCGATGGCGGAGCCTTCCCGCAGGAACTCGGGGTTGGAGGCCACATCGAAATCCGCGTCCGGATTCGTTTCCCGGACGATCCGGGCGACCTGCCGGCCGGCGCCCACGGGCACGGTCGATTTCGTGACCACCACGGTGTAGCCGTCCATCTCGCGGGCGATCTCCTCGGCCGCGGCAAAGACGTAACGCAGGTCGGCGTGGCCATCGCCGCGCCGGCTGGGCGTGCCGACCGCGATGAAGACCGCGCAGGCGCCGCGCACCGCCGCGCCCAGGTCGATCGAGAAGCGCAGGCGTCCGGCCTCGACATTGCGGGCGACCAGCGCATCGAGCCCGGGCTCGTAGATCGGGAGATCGCCGCCGTTCAACCGCTCGACCTTGTCGGCGTCCGTGTCGACGCACGTCACCTCGACGCCGAACTCGGAAAAGCAGGCGCCCGAGACGAGCCCGACATAGCCCGCGCCGATCATCGCGATACGCATGGCCGTTCAATCCCTGTCGCGGAGTTCGTTCCCGGCGAAGACGGCAAGGTCGGCGCCGACGTCCGGATCTCGCAAGCCGTAGGCCAGATTGGCCTGCAGAAAGCCGAGCTTCGTGCCGCAGTCGAACCGCGTTCCGGTGAAACGCAGACCGTGAAACGGCGCATGGTCGATCATCCGCGCCATGGCGTCGGTCAACTGGATCTCGCCGGCCGCCGTGGGCCGCCGCTCCTCCAGGCGCTCGAAGATCTCCGGCAACAGGACGTAGCGCCCGATGATCGCCAGCGTCGACGGCGAGACCGCGGGTTCGGGCTTCTCGACCAAGCCCCGGACCTCGACCGCGCGGCCGTCGTCCTCGCCGGCGTCGATCACGCCATAGCGGCCGGCGTGCTCGCGCGGAACGTCCTGCACGGCGACGACATTGCCGCCGGTCCTCTCGTGCAGCCGAATGAGTTGGCCGATGCAGGGATCGTCGCCGAGCACCAGATCGTCGGGCAGAAACACGGCGAAGGGTTCGCCGCCCACGGCGCGCCTTGCGCACCAGACCGCGTGGCCGAGGCCGAGCGGCTGCTGCTGGCGCACGGAAATGACGTTTCCGGGCGCCGGCACCATGTCGCGCGAGCGGCCCAGTTCCACGGTCTTGCCGCGAAGCTCCAGGGTGCGATCGAGCTCGAAGGCGAGATCGAAATGATCGTCGATCGCGTGCTTGCCGCGGCCGTTGACGAAAATGAACTGTTCGATCCCGGCCCTGGCGGCCTCGTCGACGGCATGCTGGATCAGCGGACGGTCGAGAACGGTCAGCATCTCCTTGGCCATGGCCTTGGTCGCCGGCAGAAACCGGGTGCCGAGACCGGCCACGGGAAACACCGCCTTGCGCACACGCGGATAGGTCATGTCGGCAACGCTGTCCCCAGAGCGGCGGGTGGAACCGATGCGGGGGCGGAGACGCCACCGGCGCGCTTTCCGGCGCCGGTCTTCCGACGCGGGGTCGATTTCTCTCCCGCATCGGACCGCAGGGAAACCGATTTCGCGACTCCTCGTTTTCCGGCCACCAGCGAAACCGGGAGAAGAGCCATGCCCAACGTCTCCCTTGCCGAAGCCGACGTCAAGACGCGGCGCCCGGCGATGGCCGAGAGTTCGCGCCCTCGCCCACACTCACCCCGAGGCGCGGCGAAGCCGCGTATCGTCGAAAGGGACGGCCCTTCGATAGACTCGCCCCCCGTCTAGCCCTTCCCGCCGAGCAGGACGTCGCGGGCTTCGTTGAGCTGGCGGGCGAACCAGGGCGATCCGCCCTTGTCGGGGTGATTCCTGGCCATCAGGTCGCGGTGGGCCGCCTTGATCTCCTCGTCGCTGGCGTCGGGCGCCACGCCCAGAATCTCGGCGGCTTCCTTGAAGGTCATGGGCGAGCCCGACCCGGTCGGCCCCGGACCGCCCCCGCCTCTACCCATGGTCCGGCGCCAGCGCGTCCCGCGCCAGGGAAACAGGATCGGGATCAGCAGGAATCCCGGTATGACGGCGTGGCGGAACTGGCCCGTGGCGAGGAGCGCGACAATGCCGCAGACGATGAGCGTGACGACGATCCACTTGGCCCAGCGCACGACGCTGGAGGCCGGCGCATTGATCCCGATCCACGCCAGCGCCCAGATCAGGAGAACGGCGCCGACGACGGCAAGCAGCAGGGTCATGACCGCAACGTGGCGCGCGCGGAACCGCTTGGCAAGTTCAGCCGCGGTCGCGCATCAGGCGCTCCTTCTGGCGTTTCCAGTCGCGGTCGCGCACGGCGGCGCGCTTGTCGTGGGTGTGCTTGCCCTTGCCGAGACCGAGCTCGACCTTCGCCGCGCCGCGCTTGTTGAAGTAGAGGCTCAACGGGACCAGCGTGTAGCCTGCCCGGTTGGCGGCGCCGATCAGGCGCGAGATCTCGCGCCGGTGAAGCAGCAGCTTGCGCGGCCGGGTCGGCTCGTGGTTGTCGCGGCCGGCGGGGTCGTACCGCGGGATGTGGCAACCCTCGAGCCAGACCTCGCCGTCCCGCTCGCGCGCGAAGGCGTCGGCGATGCTGGCGCGTCCGCCGCGCAGCGACTTCACCTCGGCGCCGGTCAGAACGATTCCGGCCTCGAAGCGGTCCTCGATGAAGTAGTCGCGCAGCGCCTTGCGGTTACGGGCGATGTTGCCCCCCGCCGACGCGTCGTTCCTGGCCACGGCTCCGTCAGTCGAGGAGGCCCACGCCCCTCATCGCCTCCTCGACGCGGGCGCGGGTCTCCGGAGCCGGAGACGCCAGCGGCAGACGGACCGTGCCGTCGCCCCAGCCCAGGAGACCCGCGCCGTACTTGACCGGTCCGGGGCTGGTCTCGCTGAACAGCGCCTCGTGCAGCGGCATCAACCGGTTCTGAATGTCGCGCGCCCTCTCGAACTTGCCGTTCCGCCAGGACTCATGCATCCGCGAGCAAAGCGCCGGCGCGAGGTTCCCGGTGACGGAGATGCAACCGTGACCGCCCATGCCGAGAAGACCGAGGACGGCCGCGTCCTCGCCCGAGAGTTGGACGAAATCCTCGCCGCAGTAGTAGCGTTGCTTGGAGACCCGGTCGGCGGCGGCCGTCGATTCCTTGCAGCCCACGACGTTCGGCAGCGCGGCGATGCGCCGCATCGTTCGCGGCGCGATGTCGACGCCGGTGCGGCCGGGAATGTTGTAGACGAGGATCGGCACGTCGACGGCGTCGTTGACGGCCTTGAAGTGCTGGAAAAGGCCCTCCTGCGTCGGCTTGTTGTAGTAGCCCGTCACGATCAGGACGGCGTCCGCGCCCGCTTCCCTGGCGTTCCTCGTGAGCATGACGCACTCGTCGGTCGAGTTCGAGCCGGTGCCCGCCACGACCGGCGCGCGCCCGTCCGCCGCCTCGATGCAAAGCCGCACGACGCGCATGTCCTCGTCATGGGACAGGGTCGGCGACTCGCCGGTGGTGCCCATCGGCACGAGGCCGTGGGTCCCCTGCTCGATCTGCCAGTTGACGAAGTCCTGGTAGCCCTTCTCGTCGATCTTTCCATCGCGGAACAACGTGATGAGCGCGACGAACGACCCCCTCAACCTTTCGGCTGTCATGGCTCCGTTTCCCTCGTTGGCGGGAGACCGCGCAACATAGGGCGCGGCGCGGTCCGAGAGCAAGCAATCCTCGCGCGCGCCGCCGAGTCGCGATAGGGTCCGCCCGCCGTTCGGATGGAAGGCGTCATGGCCGCGTCGAAGCCCACGATCGACGACATCGAAGCCGCCGCGGGCCGGCTCGCGGGCCACGCGGTCGTGACGCCGCTGCTCGAATCCCCGCTGCTGAACGAGACCCTGGGAGGCCGCCTCCTGGTCAAGCCGGAATGCCTGCAGCTGACGGGTTCGTTCAAGTTCCGCGGGGCCTTCAACAAGATCCGCCGGTTGAGCGACGGGCAGCGGGCCCGCGGGGTCGTCGCCTACTCCTCCGGCAACCACGCCCAGGGCGTGGCCGCGGCGGCGCGCATGACCGGCGCGCCGGCGGTCGTCGTGATGCCGGAGGACGCGCCGCGCATCAAGATCGAGAACACCCGGTCCTGGGGCGCGGAGGTCGTGACCTACCCGCGCCGCGGCGCCGACCGCGAGACGATCGCGGCCGAAATTGCGGCGGAGCGCGGGCTTTCCCCGGTGCCGCCCTACGACGACGACGACATCATCGCGGGCCAGGGGACCGTCGGCCTGGAAATCGCCGCCGAGTGCGGGGACCGCGGCGTGACGCCCGACGCCGTCGCGATCTGCTGCGGCGGCGGGGGCCTGAGCTCCGGGTCGGCCATCGCGCTGCGCGCCGCCTTCCCGGATTGCGACCTCCACACCGCCGAGCCCGAAGGCTGGGACGACACGGCGCGGTCGCTGGAAACCGGCGAACGGGTGCGCATCGACGACGCCCGGCCGTCGATCTGCGACGCGCTGCTGGCGCCCACGCCCGGCGCGCGGACCTTCGCCATCAACCGGGAGCTCATGACCTCCGGCGCGGTCGTCACCGAACGGCAGGCGATCGACGCGATGGCGGCCGCCCACCGCTTCTTCAAGCTCGTCGCGGAGCCGGGCGGCGCCGTGGCCCTGGCGTCCGCGCTCGCCGGCGAGGTCCCGGTCGCGGGCCGCACGGTCGTCGCCGTGGTCTCGGGCGGGAACGTGGACGCCGCGCTCTACGCCGAGCTCCTCGCGGGGGCCTCGTGAGCGGGCCGCGCACCGTCGGTCTGGCGCTCCATACGTTCAGCTACGAACGGCATTTCCGGCACGGGCCGGGGTTCGACGTCCACGCCTTCCTGGCGCGCGCCACGGACCTCGGCATGGCGGGCGTCCACATCAGCCTCAACGGTTTCGGCTTCCGTTGCGCCGGCGGGACCGGCCCGGAGCGGCTGCGGGCGATCGGGGCGGACGCCGCCGACCGCGGCTTCTTCGTGGAGTGCGACACGTCGGGCACCGATCCCGGCCATCTCGCGGCGCTCGCCCGCGCCGCCCGCCAGATCGGCGCGGACCGGCTGCGCACCTACACGCGCCACAAGGGGGAGCCCGCGGAGGTCGTCGGGGCGACCGCGCGCGACCTCAAGGCCGCCGCGCCCCGCGTCGCGGACGAGGGCGTCCTCCTGCTGCTCGAGAACCACGAGGACCTCACGGGCGCCGAGGTCGCCGGCATTCTGGAAGAGGTCGGCCACCCCGCCGTCGCCGCCCTCTACGACTTCGGCAATTCGATGAACGTCGGCGAGGAGCCCATGGACGCGGCGCGCGCCATGGCGCCCCATGTCAGGTCGGTGCACCTGAAGGACCACAGGGTGGTGCGCGACGCCGACGGAAGCCCGACGGTCGCGGGCGTGCCCAACGGCGCCGGCCGGATCGACATTCCGGCGATCCTCGGCTTCCTGATCGACGAGGCCGGACTCGAGCGGGTCTGCATCGAATGCTGCCATGGCTACCGCTCGAGGATCGCGCGCCGCGCCGGGCGGCTCGACGACACGGCGGGCGCGACCTTCGAGATCGCCGAACCGCCCTACGACCCGGCCACCGTGCTCGTCGACGGCGAGGGCCTGCGCGGGGCGGACCCCGCCACCCTGTTCGCGCTCGAACACGCCGCGGTCGCGCGCTCCGCGGCGCACACCCGCCTGGTCCTGCGCGGACTCGGATTCTCACCGGTCCACAACAGCCGCGGCGGCGTCTACCGTCGCGGCCCCGGCGAGGTTGCGTTCGCCGACCGCCATCTCTAGACAGCGCCATCCTCGGCGGGACGATCCATGACGGTCCTGGTCACCGGCGCCGCGGGCTTCATCGGCTCCCACGTCGCGCATGCGCTGCTCGACCGCGGCGAGGACGTGCTGGGCCTCGATAACGTCAACGACTACTACGACGTCGGCCTGAAGGAGGCGCGCCTGCGCCGGCTCGGCCCGCGCGGCGGGTTCCGCTTCCTGAAGGCCGACCTCGAGGACCGCGCCGCCGTGACCGGCCTCGCGCGGTCGGAGCCCGGCATCGACCGCATCGCGCATCTCGCCGCGCAGGCCGGCGTGCGCCACTCGCTGACCCATCCGCACGCCTATACGGCCGCCAACGTCGAAGGCCAGCTCAACGTCCTCGAGCTCGCCCGCGCGCTGCCCGGCCTCCGCCACCTCGCCTACGCCAGTTCGTCCTCCGTCTACGGCGGCAACGACAAGGCGCCCTTCGCCGCCGGCGACCGCGTCGACAGGCCCGTCTCGCTCTACGCCGCCACCAAGCGCGCCGGCGAACTGATGGCGTACTGCTACAGCCACCTCCACGGCGTCCCCTCGACCGGCCTGCGCTTCTTCACGGTCTACGGCCCGTGGGGGCGGCCCGACATGTCGGCCTACATCTTCACCAAGGCCCTCTTCGAGGGCCGGCCGATCCGCGTCTTCAACAACGGCGACATGCGGCGCGGCTTCACCTACATCGACGACATCGTGGCGGGCGTGCTCGCCGCGCTCGACCGGCCGCCGGAAACGTCGCCGCCCCACGCCGTCTACAATCTCGGCAACCACAGGAGCGAACCGCTCATGCGGTTCATCGAAGTGCTGGAGAACGCGGCCGGGCGCGAGGCGGTCAAGGAGTTCGCGCCGATGCAACCCGGCGACGTCAAGGACACGGTCGCCGACATCGAGGCGTCGCGCCGCGACCTCGGCTTCGAGCCCGCCACCGCGATCGACGAGGGCCTGCCCCGCTTCGTGGACTGGTTCCGCGCCTATCACGGCCACGACTGACCGCGCGCCGCCGCGCCGGGCGCGGCTCGCCAAAGCCGCTTGAGCGCTTTGGGCGACACTCTTGAAGTGGTAGGAGGCATCGGCCATATCGCCCCGGTCGTTCGGCTTCGACGAGGCGCCCGCAATGCCGACCGACGAACCTTCGGCGACGGCAACCGGGCCGTTCGGGAGTCGCCGGAAGCGATCGGGGACGATCCAGACCGGAGTGTTACACCATCCCGGAGAACGACATGGCGCGGGCCGACCTGTCGCACGACGCCCTGCCGGACGGACTGACCGCGCTGGCCAACCGGTCGCTCGGCCTGTGGCCGGTCCCGCCGGACGCCTCGGCCCGGCCGATCAACGTCTCGGAGAACGCGACCTACGTCGTCGAGAACGACACGGGATACCGCTCCGTCCTGCGCGTCCACCGGGAGGGCTACCACACCGAGCGCGCCATCGAGTGCGAGCTGCTGTGGATGGAAGCGCTGAACGCGGACCGTTGCGTCGCCGCCCCGCGGGCGATCCCGGGGCGCGACGGCGGGGCCGTGCAGAGCGCCGGCCCGTCCGGCCCAGTCAACCGGCGCTTCATGGTCATGTTCGAGTTCGTCGAGGGCGAACACCCCGACGAAAGCCGCGACCTCGCGGCGCCCTTCGAGGACCTGGGCGAGATGGCGGCCAGGGCCCACGACCACGCGATCGCCTGGACGAAGCCCCGGCCGTTCGAGCGCCCGGCCTGGGATCTGGACGCCGTCTTCGGTCCGTCGGCGACATGGGGCGACTGGCGGGACGGGCCGAACATCGACGCTCCGGCGAAGGCGGTGCTGGAGCGGGCCGAGGCCGCGGTG
This sequence comes from uncultured Alphaproteobacteria bacterium, assembly GCA_958295695.1. Classification (GTDB taxonomy): domain Bacteria; phylum Pseudomonadota; class Alphaproteobacteria; order SP197; family SP197; genus SP197. Next base: position 2,179,796 of record OY282363.1, read on the forward strand.
ACGAAGCGCCTCGAGGCGTTCGGAACTCCGGCGCGGCGCTACGGACTGATCCACGCGGACATGCGCCTCGCCAACCTCCTGATCGACGGCGGCGCGCCGCGGCTGATCGATTTCGACGACTGCGGGTTCGGCTGGTTCCTCTACGACTTCGCCACCGGCGTCAGCTTCCTCGAGGACAGCCCCGACGTTCCGGCGCTGCGCCATGCGTGGACGACGGGCTACCGGAAGGTCCGCTCCCTGCCCGACGAGGAGGAACGCGAGATCGACAGCTTCGTCATGCTGCGGCGCATGGCGCTGCTCGCCTGGATCGGCTCGCATATCGACGTCCCGGAGGCCCGGGCGCGCGCCGCCGACTTCGGCCGCGTCTCCGCGGAGCTGGGCGAAGCCTACCTGACCCGCATGGGGTGACGCGCGCCCGCCGCGCGGGGCGACCGCGCTTTCCGGGCCGTTGTCGTGGCGGAGAGGAAGGGATTCGAACCCTCGATGGGCTTTTGGCCCATACTCCCTTAGCAGGGGAGCGCCTTCGACCGCTCGGCCACCTCTCCGCCGCCGGTTCTAGTGACACGGCGGGGGCGCGTCAACGCGCGTCCGAAGACCGCGCGGCGCCGGCCGGCGGCGTCAGCCGCCGAGCTTCGCGCGCAGGATGTCGTTCACGGCTTTCGGGTTGGCCTTGCCGCCCGAAGCCCTCATCACCTGGCCGACGAAGAAACCGAAGAGCTTGTGCTTGCCGGCGCGGTACTCCGCGACCTTGGCGGCCTCCCGTTCCATCACCCCGTCGATCTCCGCCCCGATGGCGCCGGCGTCGGTGACCTGCCTGAGGCCCTTCTCCTCGACGATGGCCGCGGCGCCCTTCCCGGTCTCGAACATCCAGGCGAAGACATCCTTGGCGATGCGCCCCGATATCGCGCCGTCGGCGACGAGGTCGATCAGCTCGCCCAGGGCCGCCGCGCCGACGGGGCTCTCGTCCACCGTCCGGCCCGCCTTGTTGAGCTGGCCGAAAAGTTCGGAGATCACCCAGTTCGCGGCGAGCTTCTTGTCGCGGCCCTCGGCCGCCGCCTCGTAGAAGTCCGCGTTCTCCTTCTCGGCCACGAGCACGCCGGCGTCATAGGCGGACAGGCCGTAGTCCCGCATGAAGCGCGCCCGCCTGGCGTCCGGGAGCTCCGGCATCGAGGCGGCGATGCGGTCGATCCAGGCCCGGTCCAGACGCAGCGGCGGCAGGTCGGGATCGGGGAAGTAGCGGTAGTCGTGCGCCTCCTCCTTACCGCGCATCGGCCGCGTGACGTTCCGCCCGACGTCGAACAGGCGCGTTTCCTGCTCGATCTCGCCGCCCGCCTCCAGGACGCCGACCTGGCGCGAAGCCTCGACCTCGATCGCGCGCCGCAGGAAGCGGATCGAGTTCAGGTTCTTGATCTCGCAGCGGACGCCGAGCGCGCCGCCGGGCCGGCGCACGGAGACGTTGACATCCACGCGCAACGAGCCTTCCTGCATGTTGCCGTCGCAGGTCCCGGCGTAGCGCAGGATCGTGCGCAGCTTGCGCACATAGGTCGCCGCCTCCTCGGGCGAGCGCAGGTCCGGGTGCGAGACGATCTCCATCAGGCCGACGCCCGAACGGTTCAGGTCGACATGGGAGCTCGAGGGGTCTCGGTCGTGCAGGCTCTTGCCCGCGTCCTGCTCGACATGGAGGCGCTCGACGCCGATGCGCCTTGTCCCGCCGTCCTCCAGTTCGATCTCCAGGTGGCCCCCGGAGACGACGGGCTGCTTGTACTGCGAGATCTGGTAGCCCTGCGGCAGGTCCGGATAGAAGTAGTTCTTCCGGTCGAACACCGAATGGGCGTTGACCGCGCCGTCGATGGCGAGCCCCGTCTTCACCGCCTGCTCGATGCAGGCCATGTTGATCACCGGGAGCATGCCCGGCATACCGGCGTCGATGGGCGAGACGTTGGCGTTGGGTTCGGCGCCGAACGCGGTCGAGGCGCCCGAGAAGAGCTTCGCGTTCGAGACGATCTGGGCATGGACCTCCAGCCCGATCGCGTATTCCCAGACGCCCGTGGCGCCCTCGATCGTCGCCGCCACGGTCAGCGGCCCGCCGGCCGCGCGTCGAACCCCGCCGCCGCCTCGATCGCGCGGCCGACGCGCAGAACCGTCGCCTCGTCGAACGCCTTGCCGACCACTTGCAGGCCCAGCGGCAAGCCGTCGTGCGTGAGTCCCGCGGGCACGGAAAGTCCGGGCAGGCCCGCGAGGTTCACGGGCACGGTGAAGATGTCGTTGAGATACATCGCGACCGGGTCGGCCGGCGGGTCGTCGGCCCTGAAGGCGGCCGACGGCGTCGCCGGCGTCAGGATCGCATCGACCGTCCGCCAGGCCTCGCGGAAGTCGTCCGCGATCCTGGCCCGGACTTTCTGGGCCTTCAGGTAGTACGCGTCGTAATAGCCCGCCGACAGGACGTAGGCGCCGATCAGCACGCGCCGCTTCACCTCCGCGCCGAAGCCCTGGGCGCGGGTCTGCTCGTACATGGCGGTAAGGTCGTCGGACTCCACCCGCAAGCCGTACTTCACGCCGTCGTAACGCGCGAGGTTGGACGAGGCCTCGGCGGGCGCCACCACGTAATAGGCCGGCAGGGCGTACTTCGTGTGCGGCAGGCCGATCTCGACCGCCGCGGCGCCCTGCTCCTCGAGCCAGCGGACGCCCCGCCGCCAGAGCGCCTCGATCTCGCCGGGCACGCCGTCGACCCGGTACTCCCGCGGAATGCCGATCCTCATGCCCTTCACGCCCGCATCGATGTCCTCCTCGAAATCGGGCACGGGCATGTCCGCCGAGGTCGAATCCCTGGGGTCGTGGCCCGCCATGGCGCCCAGCATGATCGCCGCGTCGCGCACGGAGCGCGCCATGGGGCCGGCCTGGTCGAGCGATGAGGCGAAGGCCACGACGCCCCAGCGGGAGCAACGGCCATAGGTCGGCTTGAGCCCGACGACGCCGCAGAACGCGGCGGGCTGGCGGATCGAGCCGCCCGTATCGGTGCCGGTCGCGCCCAGAGCCATACGGCCCGCGACGGCCGAGGCCGATCCGCCCGAGGAGCCGCCCGGCACCCGCTCGCGGTCGTCGCCCCGGGCCCGCCAGGGGTTGATCGCGGCGCCGTAGTAGCTGGTGAGGTTGGCCGAGCCCATGGCGAACTCGTCGAGGTTCGTCTTGCCCAGCATCACCGCGCCTTCGGCGAACATGTTGGCGGTCACGGTCGACTCGTAGAACGGCACGAAACCGTCGAGGATGCGCGAGCCGGCGGTCGTCGGCACGCCCCTGGTGCAGAACAGGTCCTTGATCGCGACCGGAATGCCTTCCAGCTTGCCGGCCTCGCCGCCGGACCGTCGCCTGTCCGACGCCTCGGCCATGTCCAGCGCGATCTCCGGCGTCTCGGTGATATAGGCGTTGAGGCCGCGTCCGGCTTCCATGGCGCCGATCTGCGCCTCGGTCAGCTCCCGCGAGGAGAGCTCGCCCGCCGCGAGAAGATCGCGCGCCTCGGCGATCGTCAGATCGGTCGGTTCGCTCATTCGACCGTCTTCGGCACCACGAGGAAGCCCTGGGCGTACCTTGGCGCGTTCCTCGCGATATCCTCGGCGACGCCGCCGTCGGTCACCGTGTCCTCCCGCGATTTCAGCGGCATCTCGATCGCGCCGGTCATCGGCTCGACGCTTTCGGTGTCGACGTCGCCAAGCTGCTCGACCCAATCGAGAATGCCGGACAGTTCGCCCGCCAGACGCTCCCGCTCTTCGTCCGTGGTGGCGATACGCGCCAGTCGCGCGATGCGCGCAACGGTGGCCTCGTCGAGCGACATATGACAATGTCTCTCCCGCAAACTTGTGAAACGGCTTGGAAAATCGTGGCCGAAACCGACCCTGGGCGCGCGAACCTAACACCGGCCCCCACCCCCGACAAGCCTGTCCGGGACGCGGCGCCGTTCCTGCGCGCGTGCCCGGCCGGCGGTCTGCTCGGTCTCGATCCCGGGCGTCGCAGGATCGGGGTGGCCGGCTGCGACCCGACGCGCCTCGCGGTCGCGCCGCTCGAGACCGTCCGGCGTTCGAGGTGGCGCGACGACCTCCAGCGCCTTCGCGCCTTGACGGAGGAGCGCGCGGCCACCGGGATCGTTCTGGGCCTCCCCCTCAACATGGACGGGACCGAAGGGCCGCGCGCCCAGTCGGCCGCCCGGATGGGACGGAACCTCGCGTGGGGCCTGGGCCTGCCGGTGCTGCTCTGGGACGAACGGCTGAGCTCCTTCGAGGCCGAGGACAGGATGCGGGCGGAGGGGATCGACAGGAACGAGCGCGCCCGGCGGATCGACGCGGTCGCGGCCTGCGTCATCCTGCGGGACGCGCTGAACGCCTTCGAGCGCCTTCGCCGGGCCCGGAGGCCGGCCGCGGCGTCGCCGTCATACCCGTGATTGTCGCGCTTTTGGGATGACGCCGCCCGCCGTCTCGTTTATGAGACCGGCTTCAGCATGACCGCCGGACCCGCCCCGCGCTTTCCCCATCGCCACCTGCTGGGCGTCGGGGAGCTTTCCCCACGGGACATCGGCGATCTTCTCGACCTCGCGGACGGCTACGTGGCGCTCAACCGCCGCGCCGAGAAGAAACAGGAAAAGCTGAGGGGCCGCACCCAGATCAACATGTTCTTCGAGAGCTCGACGCGCACGCGCACCTCGTTCGAGCTCGCCGGCAAGCGGCTGGGCGCCGACGTCATCAACATGTCGCCCGCCACGAGCGCCATCAAGAAAGGCGAAACCCTGATCGACACCGCCGCGACGCTGAACGCCATGCGTCCCGACGTGCTGGTCGTGCGCCATCCCGACAGCGGCGCGGTGAAGCTGCTCGCGAACGCGGTCAACGCGGCGGTCGTCAACGCCGGCGACGGCAGCCACGAACATCCGACCCAAGCCCTGCTCGACGCCCTCACGATCCGCCGTCGGCTGGGCAGGCTCTCGGGTCTCACGGTCGCGATCTGCGGCGACATCGCCCACAGCCGCGTCGCCCGTTCCAACATCCTGCTCTTCAACATCATGGGCGCGCGCGTGCGGCTGGTCGCCCCGCCCACCTTGGTGCCGACGGCCGCCGACCGCTACGGCGTCGAGATCCACCACGACATGCGCGCCGGCCTGAAGGATGTCGACATCGTCATGATGCTGCGGCTGCAGACCGAACGCATGCAGGGCAGCTTCGTCCCGTCCGAGCGCGAGTACTTCCAGTTCTACGGACTCGACTACGACAAGCTGGCGGTCGCCAAGCCCGACGCGCTGATCATGCATCCCGGGCCCATGAACCGGGGCACCGAGATCGACAGCGAGGTCGCCGACGACATCAACCGCAGCGTCATTCTCGATCAGGTCGAGATGGGCGTCGCCGTGCGTCAGGCCTGCCTGGAGGCGCTGGCGCGCAACCTGGACGATCCGGAGCACAACCGGTGAGCGCCTGGATCGCCGATCTCGCCGTCAAGAAGCGGAAGGCCGGCCGCGTCGCCTATCTGAACGCCCGCCTGGTCGATCCCGCGAGCGGCCGCGACGAGATGGGCGGGCTCGTGGCCGATGGCGAGACCATCGCCGATCTCGGTCCCCACATCGCCCGCGACGGAATCGCCGACGACATCGAGACGGTCGACGCGGAGGGCCATGTGCTGGCCCCGGGACTCGTCGATATGCGCGCCCATCTGCGCGAGCCCGGCTTCGAGCACCAGGAGACCATCCATAGCGCGAGCCGCTCGGCGGCCGTCGGCGGCGTGACCACCGTGGCCTGCATGCCCGGCACCGACCCGCCGATCGACAACGTGTCGCTGGTGCACTTCATCGAGCGCCGCGCCCGCGAGACGTCGCTCGTCAAGGTCCATCCGATCGCCGCGGTCACCAAGGCGCGCGGAGGCGAGCAGCTCACGGAGATCGGGCTCCTCGCGGAAGCCGGCGCGGTCGCGTTCTCGGACGGGCTCCACACCATCATGAACGCCAACGTGCTGCGCCGCGCCCTGGCCTACGGCACGATCTTCGACGCGCTGATCGTCCACCACGCCGAGGACACGAACCTCTCGGGCTCCGGCGCCATGAACAGCGGCGAGGTCTCGACCCGCCTGGGCCTGCCCGGCATACCGGCCGAGAGCGAGATCGTCATAGTCGCCCGCGATATCCGGCTCGCGGAGATGACCGGAGGGCGTCTCCATCTGGCGCACCTCACGACGGCCGAGAGCATCGATCTCGTGCGCCGCGCCAAGGCGCGCGGCCTCGAGGTGACGGCCGACACGGCGCCGCACTATCTGACGCTCAACGAGAACGCCGTCGGCGACTACCGCACCTTCGCCAAGGTGCGCCCGCCGTTGCGCGCGGAAGACGACCGCCAGGCCGCGGTCGCCGCGCTGAGGGACGGCGCGATCGATACGGTCGTCTCGGACCATGCGCCCCACGACCAGGACAGCAAGCGGCAACCGTTCGCGCAGGCCGCCTTCGGCGTCGTCGGCCTGGAGACCATGCTCCCGTTGGTGCTGGAGTTGGTCCACAACGGCCATCTCTCGCTCTCGGACGCTCTCGCGACGGTGACTTTCCGGCCCGCGGATCTGCTGAAGCTGAAGGCCGGCCGTCTCCAGCCGGGATGGCCCGCCGATCTCGTGCTGATCGACACCGAGACGCCCTGGCGCATCGACAACAAGGCCTTCCAGAGCAAGTCGAAAAACTCGCCCTTCGAGGACCGGCCCGTCCGGGGACGCGCCGTCAGGACCGTCGTCAGCGGCCGCACCGTCTACCGGCTCGGCGGCGAGGCCCGATCGGTCCTCGCCAAGATCCGACCGGCGTGACACCATAACCGTCGACGTCACCGCGGAGTCGCCGCGCCGTGTTCGACGACCGGATTCTCTCCGTCGATGCCCTTCCGTTCCTGTGGCCCCATGCGGTGTGCGCGCTCGCGGCCTACCTCCTGGGGTCCGTCCCCTTCAGTCTCGTTCTCACCCGCATGGCCGGTCTCGGCGACATCCGCAAGATCGGGTCGGGCAACATCGGCGCCACCAACGTCCTGCGCACGGGCAACAAGCCGCTGGCGGCGGCCGTCGTGCTGCTCGACGGCGGCAAGGGGGCGGCGGCCGTCGTCGCCGGTTTCGGAGTCGGCGGCCATGACTTCGCGGTCATCGCGGCCCTCGGCGCCGTCCTCGGCCACATGTTCCCGGTCTGGCTCCGCTTCCGGGGCGGAAAGGGCGTCGCGACATGTCTGGGCGTCACGCTGGGCCTCTCCTGGCCCGCGGGCCTCGTCGCGGGCGCCGTCTGGCTCGCCGCAGCCGCCGCCGTCCGCATGTCGTCCGTCGGCGGCATGGCGTCCGCGCTGGCCGCTCCCGCCGCTCTCTGGTACGTCACGGGCGACATGCAGTACGTCCAGACGTCCGCTCTCATCGCCGTCCTCGTCGTCGCGAGGCATCGCGCCAACATCCGCCGCCTGTTGCGCGGAGAGGAGCCGCGGATCGGCGGGAAGGCATGAGCGACGGCCTCGTCGCCCGGCTTCGCCTGGCCCGCGCCGAGAATGTCGGCCCGCGCGCCTATCGCGCCCTCGTGCGCCGCTTCGGCTCGCCCGGGGCCGCGCTGGACGCCCTTCCGCGTCTCGCCGAACGGGGCGGACGGCTCAAGGGCGTCGCCCTTCCCGATCCCACCGCCATCGAGCGCGAGATCGAAGATCTGAGACGGATCGGCGCCCGGTTCCTCGCACTCGACGATCCGTCCTACCCGCCGTTGCTCGAACAGATCTACGACCCGCCGCCGGTCCTGACGATCCTCGGCGAGCCGGAGCTGTTGACCCGCCCGTCGGTCGCCATGGTCGGGGCCCGCAACGCATCCGCCAGCGGCCGGCGTTTCGCCGAAACGCTGGCCCGCGGCCTGGCCGACGCGGGCTATGTCGTCGTCTCCGGACTGGCGCGCGGGATCGACGCCGCCGCGCACACCGGAGCGCTCGACGGCGGCACCGTGGCGGTCGTCGCGGGCGGCGTCGATGTCGTCTATCCGCCCGAGAACGAGGCGCTGCACCGCCAAATCGCCGAACGCGGCCTGCTTGTCAGCGATCAGCCCCTGGGCCTCGCGCCGCGCGCCGGACACTTCCCCAGACGCAACCGCATCGTGGCCGGCCTGACGCTTGGCGCCGTCGTCGTCGAAGCGGGCGACAAATCCGGCGCGCTCATCACGGCCCGGATCGCCGCCGACAACGGACGCGACGTCTTCGCCGTCCCGGGATCGCCGCTCGACCCCCGCGCGCGCGGTCCCAACCGGCTCATCAAGGACGGCGCCGCTCTCGTCGAACATGCCGACGACATCATCGACGGCCTCTCCACGCCCGGACGACGAGCGCCCCGGTCCGCGTTTCTCCCGGATCTCCCGGAGGCCGTCGAAAGCGATCCCGAACCCTTCGACGAACCCGCCGGCGACAGCCGCGAGAAGTTCGTCGAGGCGCTCGGAGCGCAACCGGTCGAGGTTGACGAACTGGTGCGCCGGTGCCAAGTAACCGCCGCCGAAGCCCAGATTCTGCTGCTGGAACTGGAGCTTGCGGGCCGGATCGAACGGCTGCCGGGCAACAGGATCGCCTTGGCGTCGCCCTGAAAACCGGCCCCGAAACGGTCGTTCGGCCATCCCAGAGGCGTCCCATGCACGTCGTCGTCGTCGAGTCGCCCGCCAAGGCCAGGACGATCGAGAAGTATCTCGGCGGCGACTTCGTCGTGCTTGCGAGCTACGGCCACGTGAGCGACCTGCCGCCCAAGGACGGCTCGGTCATCCCGGAGAAGGACTTCGAGATGATCTACGAGACCGGCGATCGCGCGCGGAAGCCCCTGAAGGCGATCGCCGAAGCGTTGCGCGGGGCCGACGGCCTCGTTCTCGCCACCGACCCCGACCGCGAGGGCGAGGCGATCTCCTGGCATGTGTTGAACTGGCTGAAGGACAGGGGCGCGATCGACGGCCGCTCGGTCGAGCGCGTGGTGTTTCACGAGATCACGCGCCATGCGGTGAGAGACGCGATGGCGCGGCCGCGCCGGATCGACATGGATCTCGTCAACGCCCAGCAAGCCCGCCGCGCGCTCGACTATCTGGTCGGCTTCAACCTTTCGCCGGTGCTCTGGCGCAAGCTCCCCGGCAGCCGCTCCGCGGGCCGCGTGCAATCGGTCGCGCTGCGCCTGATCTGCGCGCGCGAGGCCGAGATCGAGACCTTCGAGCCGCGCGAGTACTGGACCGTCGACGCCGACTTCCGAAAGGACGGCGGCGCGGGCCTCACCGCCCGCCTGACCCAGCTCGACGGCGCCAAGCTCGACAAGTTCGCCCTGGCCGACCGGAACCGGGGCGAAGCGGCGGCGCGGCGCGTCCGCGAAGGCGATTTCACCGTTGCTTCGGTCGAACGCAAACAGGTCAAGCGCAATCCCCCGCCTCCGTTCATCACCTCGACCCTGCAGCAGGAAGCGTCGCGGAAGCTCGGCTTCGGCGCGCGACACACGATGCGGGTCGCCCAGAAGCTCTACGAGGGAATCGATCTGGGCGGCGAGACCGTGGGCCTCATCACCTACATGCGGACCGACAGCGTGGCGTTGTCGCAAACCGCGCTCGACGGCGCGCGACGGCTCATCCGCGGCGCGTTCGGCGAACGGTACGTTCCCGGCAAACCGCGTATCTTCCGTTCGTCGGCCCGCAACGCCCAGGAGGCGCACGAGGCGATCCGCCCCACGGACTTCGAACGGTCGCCGAAGGAGATGGCGCCCTATCTCGACAGCGGCGAGGCCGGACTCTACGGGCTGATCTGGAGACGCGCGCTCGCGAGCCAGATGGCCCAGGCCCTGCTCGATCAGGTCGGCGTCGACATCTCCGGCGCAAGCGGGGACATCGTCCTGCGCGCCACCGGATCGGTCGTCGCGTTCGACGGCTTCACGCGCCTCTACCGAGAGGGCCGAGACGATTCTTCCGACGAGGACGCCGACAAGGAGCGCCGCCTGCCCGACGTCCGCGAAGGCGAGGCGCTGCGGGTCGGCGACGTCCGGCCCGAACAGCACTTCACCGAGCCCCCGCCGCGCTATACGGAGGCGAGCCTCGTCAAGCGGCTCGAGGAACTCGGCATCGGCCGGCCTTCGACCTACGCCTCGATCATCGGCGTGCTTCAGGACCGCTCGTATGCCGTGCTGGAGAAGAAGCGCTTCGTGCCGCGAGACCGCGGCCGCCTCGTCACGGCCTTCCTGGAGGCCTTTTTCCCGACCTATGTCGAATACGGGTTCACGGCCGACCTCGAACAGGAGCTCGACCGGATCTCCAACGGCGACATCCACTGGAAACAGGTGCTGCGCGACTTCTGGGACGCATTCCACATGGCCGTCGACGAAGCCGGCGGCCTGGAGCGCCAGCGCGTGCTCGCCGCGATCGAGGGGATCCTCGAGGACCGCATTTTCCGAGGGAACGACGGGGCCGATCCCCGGGCCTGCCCGTCCTGCGAGGCCGGCCGGCTGAGCCTGAAACTCGGCAGGTTCGGAGCGTTCCTGGGCTGCTCCAACTATCCCGACTGCCGCTTCACCCGACAGCTCATCGCCGGCGAAGAGAAAGAAAAGGCCGACGACGGCCCCAGACATCTCGGCGACGATCCGGAGACGGAGCTTCCGGTGACCCTGCGGCGCGGCCCCTACGGCCCCTACGTCCAGAAGGGCGAGGCCGAGGGCAAGACCAAGCCGCCGCGCGTCGCCGTCCCGAAAGGCGTGACGGCCGACGGGGTCTCGCTGGAAATCGCGCTCGGACTTCTCGCCCTTCCCCGCGAGGTCGGAAAGCACCCGGACGACGGCGAGCCGGTCATGGCCGGCATCGGACGGTTCGGACCCTACCTCAAGCACGGCGGGGCCTACACCTCGATCCCCGGGGACGACGATGTGCTCGCCATCGGTCTCAACCGGGCCGTCACCCTGATCGCCGAGAAGGCCACGCGCCGCGGCGGCCATGCCGCGACGGCGCTCAAGGAACTCGGAGCCCATCCCGGCGATGGAGCGCCCATCGAGGTCAGGAAGGGCCGCTACGGTCCGTATGTGGCCCACAAGAGGACCTTCGCCTCGCTGCCCAAGGGGATGGAGCCCGAAGGCGTGACGATGGAAACGGCCCTCGGGTTGCTGGCCAGGAAGAAAGCGTCCGGGAAGAAGGCCGCGGCGAAGAAGACGGCCTCCGGGAAGAAGCCGGCGACGGCGGGAAAGCGCGCCGCGACGGCCACGGCCGATGGCCGCGCGAAGGCCTGACCGCGGGGGGCTCCCCTCCCCCGACGAGTTGCTCGCCTTCATCTCCGACAGTCCCGGCCGCGTGGGCAGGCGCGACATCGCGCGCGCCTTCGGCATCGGCGACAGCCATGGGCGCGACGAGCTGAACCGCCTCCTTCGCGAGCTCAAGGCCGAGGGCCGGATCGGCCGCGCCGCCGGACGCAAGCCGGCGTCCGGCGGCGAGCTGCCGTCCGAGCTGTTCGTCGAGGTGGTGGAGCTCGACGACGAAGGCGTCGCGATCGCCGAGCCGCTGATGTGGCAGGCCGAAGGCCCGCCGCCGAAGATCCTGCTGCGTCCCCAGACCGGGCTCGGGCCGCATCCGGCGCCGGGGATCGGCCAGCGAGCCGTCGTCCAGTTGCGCCACGGAACGGAGGGCCGCCGCGAAGGCCGCGTGCGGCGTCTCATCGACCCCGAGGCGCGGCAGGTGGTCGGCGTCTTCCGGCGCACCCCCGCCGGCGATCGAATCAGGCCCGCCGACCGCCGCCGCGCGCACGACTACCGCGCCGAGCTCTCGCCCGGCGTCGAGGTCGCGGACGGCGATCTGGTTCTCGCCGAGCCGAGGTCGGCGCGCCGTTTCGGGCCCGTGCCGGCCCGTGTCGTGCGCCGTTTGGGCGCCTGGGCCGACGCCGGCGCGATCAGCCTGGTCGCGCTCGCCACCCACGGCATCCCCACGCACATGCCCGAGGGCGCGTCGGCGGAGGCCGCCCGCGCGCGGCCGGTGACCGAGCCCGGCGCGCGCGAGGATCTGCGCGCCATCCCGTTCGTCACCATCGACGGCGCCGACGCCCGCGATCACGACGACGCCGTGTTCGCCGAGCGGACGGGCGAGCACGACGCGGCCTGGCGCGCCATCGTCGCCATCGCCGACGTGGCCCACTATGTCCGGCCCGGAAGCGAGCTCGACCGCGCAGCGTACCGGCGCGGCAATTCGGTCTACTTTCCCGACCGCGTCGTGCCGATGCTGCCCGAGAGGCTTTCCGACGATCTCTGCTCGCTGCGGCCGGGCGAGGACCGGCCTTGTCTGGCGGTCCGCCTCTGGATCGGCGACGACGGCGCGCCGCGGCGCTGGCGATTCGTCCGCGGTCTCATGCGCTCGGCGGCCCGGCTGACCTACGACGAGGTCGAGGCGCATCGCAACGGCCGCTCTTCGGACGCCACGGCCGGCCTGCCCGACGGTCTGATCGACAACCTCTACGGCGTCTACCAAGTCCTCCGCGGGGACCGCGACAGGCGTGGGGCACTCGATATCGACCGGCCCGAGCGCCAGGTCACGCTCGGCGGCGACGGCCGCGTCAGCGACATCTCTTCCCGCACCCGCCACGACAGCCACCGGCTGGTCGAGGAGATGATGATCGCGGCGAATGTCGCGGCCGCCCGGCAGTTGCGGGACAAGCGGACGCCGATAATGTACCGCGTCCACGACGGGCCGCCGCCGGAAAGGGTCGAGGCCCTGCGGGAGTACCTGGAAAGTCTCGGACTCTCCCTGCGAAAGAGCGCCCAGCTCAAACCTTCGGATTTCGCGGGCCTCCTCGCCCGCGTCGCCGGCGGCGAACACGGGGACGCGGTCAACGAGGCGGTGTTGCGCAGCCAGTCCCAAGCCGAGTACGGCCCCGACAACATCGGCCACTTCGGCCTGGGGCTGACGAGCTACTGCCACTTCACCTCGCCGATCCGGCGCTACGCGGACATCCTGGTTCACCGCGCCCTGATCCGCGCCCTCCGGCTCGGCGACGGCGGCCTTCCGGAGGGCGGCGGACGCGCGTTCGACAAGACGGGCGTCCACCTGACGGCGACCGAACGCCGCGCCATGAAGGCCGAGCGCGACGCCATGGACCGGTACGTGGCCGACAGCATGGCCGATCGGGTCGGCGCGACCATGGCGGGCCGGATCGTCGGGGTCGGCAGGTTCGGCCTGTTCGTCCGTCTCGACGAGGTCCAGGCCGACGGCCTGATCCCGGCGCGCCGCCTGCCCGGCGGCCCGTTCCGCGTCATCGACGGACGGCGGGAGCTCGAGGGCGACGGCGTCGTCTTCCGTTTGGGCGGCCGGGTGACCGTCGAGCTGGCGGAAGCCGATCCGGTCGCGGGCGCCCTCGGATTCTCCCTGGTCGAGGGCGGGATCGAGCGCGAGACACGGCGGACGGTCCCGCCCGGCGCCCGCGGGCGCAAGACGCCCTCGAAGGGCCGGACACGACGCCGCTGAACCGCGCGGCTTCCGAAATCGTGCGCGCGCCGGAGCTCGCGGCCAATGACCGGTCGCACGTGGAGAATGCGAAGCCGGTCCGGCGTGCGGGACCGAGGCTGCGACGTGTCGTGGCGCCGATCCGCCGCCATGTCGGCGGCGACGTCCGCCGCTTCGATATCGCCTATTCCGAAGACGACGATATCAACGCCTATGCGAGCCCGCCCAACCGGATCGCGGTGAACCACGGTCTGGTCCGCTACCTTCACACCGAGGACGAGGTGGCCGCCGTGCTGGCCCACGAGATGGGACATCATCTGGCCGACCGCATCGACAAGACCATCGAGAACCGGGAGGTCGGGGCGACGATCGCCGTCATCCTGTACGGCGCATTGGGCGTCTACGCCGGCGCCTCCGGCTACGACTACGATCCGAACGCCTTTTCGCGCGACCTGCGGAACGCGGCGGACTTGGGGGGCGACATCGGCGCGCTTTCCTACAGCAAGGAGCATGAGCGCGAGACCGACTATCTCGCGGCCGACCTTCTCGACGCCGCCGGCTACGATCTCGACAGGACCCGCGCGGCGTGGATCGCCCTCACCAAGGCCAGCGGAAACACCGCGACCACGCTGTTCGACACCCACCCCAACGGCCCGGAACGTCTCGCCGCCTGGGACCGGTCGGTCGCCGAGGCGCTCGCCAGCCCCGACAATCGCCCGAACCTGCTCGGCGAAACGGATTGACCTCGCGGGTCGGAAGTCAGCTCCCGTCCGTCCCGAAACTATCGCGTTGGGCCGGGGTCCGATCCCTCCCTCGTCCCGAGGCGCCTCGGAGGGTGCGTCCCTCGATACGGTCCTTCGGGCCCGCTCGGGATGAGGGAGGAGATGGGCCGCCAAGTCCCCCACGCGATGGCTCCGCCATCCGCCGGCTTCGACGTTGGCCCGCCGGACAAGTGTGCTAGAGTCCGCTCAAGCGGCCTCCAGGGCCGCGACCGGAGGGGGCATCATGGCGGTATCGACGGCGGCGCGGACCGCGCCACGCCGCGAACGGGCGCGACCGACCCCGGTGCAGAAACGATGGCTGATCCGTGGACTCGGCCAGCCCGGCGGCAAGCTTCCCCTGTTCGACGAGGACGGCCGCGAGATCGACCCCCGCACGATCAGGAGCTGCATCCGCCAGGGCTGGGCCGAACCCTGGGTCGCCAACCCGGTCAAGCCCGACTGGCTGGTCTGCCGCCTGACAGACGCCGGCCGCGAGGCGTTGCGTTAGGGCGGCTCCGCGCGGTCGCGACGCCCTCCGGGCGTCTTTGACTTTCCCGGCCCGACCGGCGAGCATCGCCGCCGGTTCGATCCCGGATGTCTCCATGTCCGACGAGGCGCGCAAGCCGGTTCGCCCGCGCGACGCCGCCAGCGTGGTGCTGATTCGCGGCGAGGGCGACAGGACCGAGGTCCTGATGGGGCGCCGGCGCAAGCGCGCCAGCTTCCTGCCCAACATCTACGTCTTTCCCGGCGGCCGGGTGGACGCCGTGGACCGGCTGGCGCCCCGGGGCGTCGCCCCCCGCCGCGAGACCGACAGGCTGCTTCGGCGGCACACGGCCGGGGCCTCGACGCTGGCGCTGACCCTGGCCGGCCTGCGCGAGACCCACGAGGAGACGGGCTACCTCGTCGGCCGCGAGGCCGGGAAGCGGGAACTGGCGGAGGCGCCCGACACGCCGTTCTGGAACGCGATGAAGGCGGCCGGTCTCATGCCCGACCTGGCGCGCATGGACTATATCGCGCGCGCCCTGACCCCGACCGTGTCGCACAGACGTTTCAACACGCGGTTCTTCCTGGCCGACGCCGACGACGCGGCGGGCGAATTGATCGCCGACGGCGAGCTGGAGGACCTGCACTGGCTGCCGCTCGACACGGCGCACCGCCTGCCCATCGTCGATGTGACCGAGTTCGTGCTGAGCCAGGCGCGCCGCCGCTGGACCGAACGGCGGCGGGGCCGGGGGCAGAGATCCGTGCCGTTCCTCCACTATGTCCGGAATCGCCAGCGGATCGACCGTGTCTGACGCCGTCCTGTCGCCCCGTGACAGGTTCCGCTGTCTCATCGCGCCGATCGGCGCCCCGGCGGTCGTTTCGATGAGCAGCTCGCTGACATGGCCGATCCTCGCGGAATCGCCGCGCAACCGGGGGTTCGGCGACTCGGCGATCGGCCTGAACGCCGCCGCGCGGTTCGCGGGAATCGTGATCGTGGCGCTGATGGCGGCGAAGGTCGTCCCCCGCGTCGGGTTCCCGCGCGCCATCGCTCTCGGTCCGGGCCTCGTCGGCGGCGCGCTCCTGCTGTTGCCGCTCGTGCGCGACCGCCACGCCTGGTTCCCGATCCGCTTCCTGCTCGGAATCGGCATTTCGTCGCCGTTCACCGCCGGCGACACCTAGATCGACCAGATCCTCGACGACCGGGTCCGCGGCCGCTGGCTCGGCGTCTACGGCGCCGTGGGCATGGCGGGCTGGGCCATCGGTCCGATCGTCGGTTCGCGCTTCGACCCGGAGACGTTCCGGCCGTTCCTCTGCGGCGTCGTCGCCGTGGTCCTGGCGGCGCTCCTGCTCGTTCCGGCCCGCGGGACCGAGGCCGGCTTCGGCGAGGACGAGCGCCGCGGCGCGGGTCTGGACAAGCTCGGGCTCGTCTTTCTCGCCGCGCCCACGGCGTTGCTGTCGTCGGCCATGTTCGGCGTGCTCGAGGGCGGCATGCAGTCGTTCGCCCATCTCTATACGATGGACATCCTGGGACAGGGGTTCCGCCAGACCGGCTACGCGGTCATCTGGGTGGGATCGATCGGCGCGATCTTCTTCCAGAATCCGGCCGGATGGCTGGCCGACAAGCTCGACCGCGTCTGGCTGTTCGGCGTCGGCGGCATGGTCGGCCCGATGATCGCCGGGATGTCGATGACCGAGATGGGACCCGAAGGCTTCATCCGGTCGATGCTCGCCACGGTGCTCGCCTACGGCGTCTTCGCCGCCTGCCGCGAGGCCGCCGGATCGCCCGCGGGTCGGGAGTCCGAGGCTTGACAGGATGCGCCGGGCCGCTATCGTCCGCTCCCTCCTTCGGACGGGCGAACCATGGCGAAGCCGACCACCATTCTGGTCAAGCTCCAGAGCACCGCGGACACGGGCTACTACTACGTCACCAAGAAGAACCCGCGCACCCAGACCGGGAAGCTGTCGTTCCGCAAGTACGACCCGGTGGCCCGCAGGCATGTCGTCTTCAAGGAGACCAAGCTCAAATAGGTCGGCCGGGCGTGAGACCGCGACGACGCCCGCCCTCGCGGTTCCGCCGGATCGCCCGGCGCTCCGTCGCGTCGGGCGATAGCCACGCGACGCTTCGCGCCGATCCATGACGTCTCCGCTCCCCGCGAAGGACCCCGGCCACGCGCTCAGGGTCCAGCTCGACGGTCTCGAGATCGAGGCCCGCCGGCCCCTGTTGATTACCGACGCCGACGAGGTCCTGTTCGCGTTCATGGCGGGCTTCGAGCGGCATCTCGAGGACAACGGCGCCTGCTTCAACTGGGCCTCGTTCCGGCTGAACGGCAACATCGTCGCCCGCGACACCGGCGAGCCGCTCGACGCGGGCGAGGTCCGGTCGCTCCTGGGGTCCTTCTTCGCCCGGCACACCGGAACGATGCCGGTCGTCGACCGCGCCCCGGAGGTCCTCCGCGAACTGAGCGACCGTCTTCAGGTCGTTGTCCTGAGCAACGTGCCGCATCCGCAGAGGGAGGCGCGCGCGGCGGCCCTCGAGGCCAACGGCATGCCGTTCCCGATCGTCTCCAACGAAGGCTCCAAGGCCGAGGCCGTGCGCGACCTCGCCGGCCGGACGCGCCATCCGGTGTTCTTCATCGACGATTCGCCAAGCCATCACGAAGAGGTCGCGCGGGCCGCGGACCGCGTGATACGCATTCACTTCATCGGCCATCCGCGTCTGGCGGCGCTGCTGGGACCCGCCGAGGCGTGCCACTTCCGGGCGCGCGACTGGCCCGACATACGCCGGTTCGTCGAGGCCCATCTCGACCGCCATGCGTCCCGGTGAGACCGGCCCTCCGTCCCCGGTCGTCGCGCGCCGGCCGGGGACGGAGGGCCGGTCAGCAGCCGCCGGTCGTCAACCCGGTGAGTTCGACGAGCGTCGCGTCGATCGAGAAGTCGCCGTAGTCGTAGACGAGGTCCTCGGCGACCCCGTCCTGCCGCAGCGTGACGGCGATCTCGACCCGCGGCTCCTCGGCGCTCGTTCCGTGCTCATGGAACGCGAGGCGCATGGGCCATGAGGTCAGCCCGTCGTTCCGCTCTCCGAGACCGACGACGGTCGTGATGTCGTAGACGGTCGCCCCGTCGGCGCCGTCGTAGACCACATGGCTCATGAACCGTTCGCCAGCGAATGCACGGTCGATCAGGTCCGACAGGTGCGCCATCGGAAAGAGCGTCTCGTCGGGCATGTCGTGGCGCGAGGGTTCCGGCTCGTCGATCAAGATCTGGCCCGGACGGCCCTCGTCGGCCAGGCTCGCCTCGCCGGAAGACCGCTCCAATCCACCCGGCCGCGTGACGGTTTCGTCGTCGAACCGGTACCAGGAACCGTCCTTGGCCTCGAACGCGCCGAAGGTCGACGCCGTCGCGACCGCGACGGCGTCCCGGGTGACCCGAAGCGCCAGACGCTGGCGGACCGCCCAAGTCTCACAGCGGTCCTCGACCTCCACAAGCAGGCCCCCTCGGACGTCCACGACGCCGGCGCGGCTGTCATCCTCGCCCAGCGTCATCTCGTAGACGGCGCGATGGGCGAGCAGGTCGGCCGCCCCGGCGTGCGCCGCAGCGCACGAGAAGGCGGCGAGAAGGACCGGGGCGAAGGAGGCTTTGCGCGCGGGCATGGCGTCCGTGAGAGCCGGCCGGACGCAGGGTTTCATCCGGTCGCGATCCGCTCTAATGGACGCGCCGCCTTCCAGAATCAATCCTTGCATCGCTTCCGGGGCTTTCGAAATGACGGACAATCCGGTGGTCTTTGTCACGCGCAGACTGCCCGAGGCGGTCGAGGACAGGCTGCGGCGCGACTACAAGCCCCGCCTAAACGGCGACGACCGCCCGCCGACCGCCGAAGAGGTCGTGGAGGGAAGCCGGGACGCCGACGCGCTGCTGCCCTGCCCGACCGACAGGATCTCGGCCGACGTCATCGCGCGGCTGGACGACAGCGTGAAGACGATCGCGACCTTCTCGGCCGGCTTCGAGCACATCGACATAGCGGCGGCCAAGGACCGCGGCATCGTCGTCACCAACACCCCGGACGTGCTGACCGACGCCACCGCCGATATCGCCATGCTGCTGATCCTCGGCGCGGCCCGGCGCGCCCATGAGGGCGGACGCATGGTGCGCGAGGCGACGTGGGGGGCTTGGGCGCCGACCGGCATGCGCGGCGTCCACGTCACGGGCGCCCGCCTCGGCATCCTGGGCATGGGACGGATCGGGCGGGCCGTCGCCCGGCGGGCGACCGGTTTCGGCATGGATATCCACTACCACAACCGCTCCAGGCTCCCGTCCGGGCTGGAGTCCGGCGCGACGTTCCACTCCGGGCTCGACGGCCTCCTCGCGGTCAGCGACATCCTGTCGATCCACTGCCCATCGACGCCCGACACCGCGAAGCTGTTGAACGCGGAGCGGATCGCAAGACTCCCCGACGGCGCCGTCGTCGTGAACACCGCGCGCGGCGATGCGGTCGACGACGACGCGCTGATCGCCGCGCTCAGGTCCGGCAAGCTGTTCGCGGCCGGTCTCGACGTCTACGACGGCGAGCCCCACATCCACCCGGACTACCGCACGCTCGCCAACGCCTTCCTGCTGCCCCACCTGGGCAGCGCGACCGTGGCCACCCGGGACGCCATGGGCTTCCGCGCCCTCGACAACCTCGACGCCTTCTTCCAAGGGCGGGAACCGCCGGACCGGGTCGCCTGACAGTTATAATCCCGTTTCTCAGAAAACAGCTTCAACTCATTGATTTATAGAAATTCATCGTCTTCCGAATTCGATGTTTCAGCGCCGTCTCGTCGACCGCCGTCACGATCCGGGCCGGCCCCGAGCCACGCGAGATCAGGGTCCGGCCGAGCTGGGCGCCGTCGCCGGTCTCGACGCGGATGGCGCAGGCCTCCAGGTCGAACAGGTCGGGCCAGGCCAGCAGGGCGGCCACGGCCACGTCGTGCAGGGAAACCGGCGACTCGCGCCACATGGCGGCCAGCGCGCGTCCCGGCGGGCCGCAGTCCTCCATGTCCTCGAACCATGCGAGCGGCGGCCGCAGGGGGCGCGTCACGTCGAGCGTAACGAGCGTGACGGGCGCCTCCACCGCCAGCGCCACATGGGCGGCGTGGGGATCGACGTGGATGTTGAATTCCGCGGCGTCGGTCGCGTTGCCGCGGCCCACCGCTCCGCCCATCGCCGCCAGACGCGCGATCTTCGACGCCAGGTCCGGCCGCGCGATGAGCGTCATGGCGATGTTCGTGAGCGGCCCGACCGCGGCGACCGTCAGCGGCGCGGGGCTCTCGTCGAGCAACCGGATCAGGGCGGTCACCGCATGGCCCTCGAGCGGTCCCCGCCGCGGCCCGGGCAGTCCGGAGCCGCCGAGACCGTCGAGGCCGTGGACATGCTCGGCGGTGTCGAGCGCCCTCAGCATGGGACGGGCGCACCCGGCGAAGACCGGGATGTCCGGCCGGCCGGCGGCCTCGACGATCCTGCGCGCGTTCCCGGCCGTCCGATCGACCGGCGCGTTTCCCGCCACGGTCGTCACGGCGCGGACATCGAGCATGTCGGGAAGCGCCAGCGCGAGGAACAGGGCGAAGGCGTCGTCCTTGCCGGGGTCGCAATCGAAGATGACGGGCAAGGCGGTCACGGCGACGCCACGATCGTCGGAAGAGGGTTCCATATCTTGCATCCGCGCCCCCGGCGGGGCAAACGGTGGGCCCTTCCTCCTTCCGGAGCGCGAGGCCCTCCATGACCCTCCCCGACGCGAACTGGAGCTACCCGACCGCGATCCGGTTCGGCGCCGGGCGCATCGCCGAGCTCGCCGAGGCGTGCGGGAGCCTGGGCATCGGCAAGGCCCTGCTCGTCACCGACCCCGGCCTCGCCGGCCTGCCGATGATCCAGGCCGCCGTCGAAGCCAACGCCGCGGCGGGACTGCCGACCGACGTCTTCTCCGATATCCGCCCCAACCCGGTGGGTTCCGATATCGAGCGCGGCGTCGAGGCGGTCCGGTCCGGCGGCCACGACGGCGTCATCGCGTTCGGCGGCGGCAGCGCCATGGACGCGGGCAAGACCATCGCCTTCATGGCCGGCCAGAGCCGGTCGATGTTCGACTTCGAGGATCGCGCCGACCATTGGACCCGCGCGGACGCCGACGCGATCCTCCCCATCGTCGCGGCGCCGACCACATCGGGCACGGGCTCCGAGGTCGGCCGGGCCGCGGCCATCATCGACGAGGGCGAGCGCGTCAAGAAGATCCTCTTCCACCCGGGGATGCTGCCCGGCATCGCGATCGAGGACCCCGAGCTCACGGTGGGCCTGCCGCCGAGCGTCACGGCCTGGACGGGCATGGACGCCCTGGCCCACTGCCTGGAGGCCTACAGCGCGCCGGGCTGCCACCCGATGGCCGACGGCATCGCCCTGGAAGGCATGCGGCTGGTGAAGGACTGGCTGCCGGCGGCGGTGGCCGACGGCCGCGACCTCGAGGCGCGCGGCCATATGCAGATCGCCGCCACCATGGGCGCGGCCGCCTTCCAGAAGGGGCTGGGCGCCATCCACGCACTCTCGCACCCCATCGGCGCGCTCTTCGGCGCCCACCACGGCCGCACGAACGCCGTGGTGACGCCCTACGTCATGGCGTTCAACCGCGACGCCGTGGCCGGGCGCTACGCGGCGCTCGCGCGCTATCTCGGCTTGGCCGGCGGCGGTTTTGACGCCGTGATGGCATGGATCCTCGACCTTCGCGAGACGATCGGTATCGAGCACACGCTCGCCGGGATCGGCGTCGACGCGAGCCGGACCGATGCGGTGGTCGCCCAAGCGGTGGACGACCCCACGGCCGCCACCAATCCGCGGCCCCTCGACGCCGACAACCTCGCCCTCCTCTTCGCCAACGCGCTCGAAGGTCGGCTCGGCTGAACGGCCGGCGGCGCCCCCCGCGGGGCGCTACCCGGGATGAGGGGATCTTGGGTGGGGACAAAGCACAAATCCCCTCATCCCGAGGCGGCGCGGAGCGCCGTATCGAGGGACCGTCGGGGACGCCCTAGCCGTCCTCCAGGGTCATCAGGGCGGCATTGCCGCCGGCCGCGGTCGTGTCGGTGGAAACGACCCGTTCCGTGGCGTAACGATAGAGGGTGCGCGGCCCGCCGGCCTTCGGCCCCGTGCCCGAAAGGCCCTCTCCGCCGAACGGCTGGCTGCCGACGACGGCGCCGATCATGTCGCGGTTGACGTAGATGTTGCCGACCCGCGCGCGGGCCGCGATGCGGTCGGCGACCGAATCGATCCGGGTGTGGACACCCAGCGTGAGTCCGTAGCCCGTCCCGTTGATGGCCTCGATCAGGTCGTCCAGACGGTCCCGGCGGAAGCGCAGGACATGGAGCACCGGCCCGAACGTCTCGCGCTCCAGCAGCGAGAGCGCGCCGATCTCCACGACCGTCGGCGCGACGAACGCGCCCCGGGCCGTGTCGCCGCCCAGCGGCGCGCGGTAGAGCACCCTGGCGTCGCGCTCCATGCGCGCGACATGGGCTTCCAGCATCGACCGCGCCTCCTCGTCGATCGCCGGGCCGACATCGGTCGCGAGCAGGGCCGGATCGCCCACTTTCAGCTCCGCCATGGCGCCGGTCAGCATGGCGACGGTCTTGTCGGCGATCTCGTCCTGGAGGCAGAGCACGCGCAGCGCCGAACACCTCTGGCCCGCGCTGTTGACGGCCGACCGGATGACGTCGCCGGTCACTTGCTCCGGCAGCGCGGTCGAATCGACGATCATGGCGTTCTGGCCGCCCGTCTCCGCGATCAGGGGAACGATCGGCCCGTCCCGCCCGGCGAGGACGCGGTTGATCGACCGGGCCGTCTCGGTCGAGCCGGTGAAGGCCACGCCGTCGATGCGGGGGTCGGCCGCCAACCGGCCGCCGACCGCCGCGCCGTCGCCCGGCAGAAGCTGGAGCACATCGGGCGGGACGCCGGCCTCGTGGAAGAGGCGGACCGCGAAGCCGGCCATCAGCGGCGTCTGTTCCGCCGGCTTCGCGATCGCCGCGTTTCCGGCCGCCAAGGCGGCCGCCGCCTGCCCGCAGAAGATGGCCAGCGGGAAGTTCCAGGGCGAGATACAGGCGAAGACGCCCCGGCCGTGGAGGGCGATCCTGTTGGTCTCGCCCGTGGGTCCGGGCAGGTCCGAGGGCGAACGGAAGTCCACGCGCGCGCGTTCGGCGTAATAGCGGCAGAAGTCGACCGCCTCCCGGACCTCGGCGATCCCGTCCGCCAGGGTCTTGCCCGCCTCCAGCGCGGCGATCGCCATCGCCTCCGCGGCGCGGTCCTCCAGCAGGTCGGCGGCCCGGTCCAGGCAGGCTGCGCGCCCGTCGGCCGGCGTGTCCGACCATCCGGGGGCGGCTTCCCGCGCGAGTGCGAGCGCGCGTTCGACGGACCGGGCGTCCGCGTCCGTGACATGGCCGACGACCGCGTCGCGGTCGGCGGGGCTCGTCACCGGACGGGCCTCGCCGGCGACGGTTTCGCCGCCGACGAGGGGCGCGGCCTCCCAGGGCGTCCGCGCCGCGTCGGCCATGTCCCCGGCGAGGGCCTCCAGGGCGTCGGGGTCGCTCAGGTCGAGCCCGCGGGAGTTGCGCCGGCCGGCGCCGAACAGGTCCCGCGGCGGGACGATCGCCGGATGGGGTTTGGGCTCGGCCGCCGCGACGCTCGCGGCGGGATTCTCGACCAGCCGTTCGATCGGCATGGCGTCATCGACGATACGGTTCACGAACGACGTGTTGGCGCCGTTCTCCAGGAGGCGGCGCACGAGATAGGCCAGGAGGTCCTCGTGGCTGCCGACGGGAGCGTAGATCCGGCAGGCGACGCCGCGTCCGGACTCCTCCACGAGCCGTCGGTAGAGCGCCCGGCCCATGCCGTGCAGCCGCTGGAACTCGAAGTCGCGACGCCCCTCGCCGGCCAGCACGAGGACCGTCGCCAGGGTCTGCGCGTTGTGGGTGGCGAACTGGGGGTAGAAGGCGCGGGGGTTGGCGAGCAGGCGCTTCGCGCAGGCGATATAGGACACATCGGTCGCCGCCTTTCTCGTGAAGACCGGATAGCCGTCGAGGCCCTGTTCCTGGGTCCGCTTGATCTCGGTGTCCCAGTAGGCGCCCTTGACGAGCCGGACCGGGATGCGCCGCCGCGTCCGTTCGGCGATCTCCTCGAGGCAGGCCAGCACATGGACGGCGCGCTTCTGGTAGGCTTGGACGGCGAGGCCCAGGCCGTCCCAGCCAGCCAGCGTCCCGGATCGCGCCGCGGCCTCGAACACGTCGAGCGAGAGGTCGAGCCGGTCGGCTTCCTCCGCGTCCACCGTGAGCGCGATCCCGCGGGCCCGGGCCCGCTCCGCCAGGGCCGTCAGGCGCGGCGCGAGCTCGTCCATCGCGCGCCCGCGCCGCGCCGGCTCGTAGCGCGGATGAAGCGCGGAGAGCTTGACCGAGACGCCGGGCCCGGCGAACGGGTCGGCGTCGCCCGCGCGGGCGCCGACGCGGTCGATCGCATGTTCGTAGGCCGCGGTGTAGCGGTCGGCGTCGGGCATGGCGCGGGCGGCCTCGCCCAGCATGTCGAAGGAGTGGCGGTAGCCCAGCTTCTCGTCGTCGCGGGCGCGGTCCAGCGCCTCGTCGATGCTCCGCCCCATCACGAACTGCCGGCCGACGATGCGCATGGCGTGCCTCATCGCCTCGCGCACGATCGGCTCGCCGATCCGGCCGACGAGCCGCCCCAGGAGGCCGGGCGCGTCGTTCCTCCATTCGGGGTCGAGCCGGACCGCCCTGCCCGTCAGCATCAGGCCCCAGGTCGACGCGTTCACGAAGAGGGACTCGCTGTCGCCCATGTGGCCGGCCCAATCGGCGCCGGCGATCTTGTCCCGGATCAGGCGGTCGGCGGTCTCGGCGTCCGGCACGCGCAGCAGCGCCTCGGCGAGGCACATCAGCGCCACGCCCTCGCCGCTCGAGAGGTCGTATTCGTGCATGAAGGCGTCGAGGCCGCCGGCCTCGCGCCGGCGCGCGCGCACATGGGCCACCAGGTCGCGGGCGATGCGCTCCACCCTCCGGGCGTCCCTCGGGTCGAGCCGCGCCTCGTCCAGAAGCGCCTCGACCGCCCGCGTCTCGTCGGCCCTGTAGGCCCTCCGCAGGGCCGACCGGACCGCGGAGACGGCGGGCCGGGGCCGGTCGAAGACAAACGGCATGGCGATCGTCCCCTCCGTGGGCGGCGGACAACCGTAGGCCGCCGGAGGCCGGCTTCCCAGCCCCCACCGGCCCGGAGACGCGCGCCCTCCGGCGCGATCGCATCGTTGACTCGCCTCCGGCAAGGGGAACACTACCGCCATGTCGTTCGAGACGAGGTTCCGGCGCGTTCCGGGCAATCGATCGGGTCCCGCCAAGCCATGACGGGTCTCGACCGCCTCCGCGAGGCCCAGATGCTCGTCCGGCGGACGATGCCGCCGACGGCGCTGCACCGCTGGCCCCGGCTCGGCCGGCGCTGCGGCTGCGAGGTCTTCGTCAAGCACGAGAACCACACCGCCATCGGCGCCTTCAAGCTGCGCGGCGGCCTCGTCTACATCGACCGCCTGCTCGCGCGCGAACCCGGCGCGACGGGCGCGATCGCGGCGACGCGGGGCAACCACGGGCAGAGCGTGGCGCTGGCGGCCCGGAAGGCGGGCCTGCGGGCCGTCATCGCGGTCCCTCGCGGGAACTCGGCGGAAAAGAACGCCGCCATGAGGGCGCTCGGCGCGGAGCTCGTCGAGCGCGGCCACGACTTCCAGGCGGCCCTGGAGCACGCCGAGGGCCTCGCCGCCGAACGCGGACTTCACATGATCCCCTCGTTCCACGACGACCTCGTCGATGGCGTGGCGAGCTGCGGGCTGGAGATGTTCGACGAGCGGCCGGACCTCGACGCCGTCTATGTCCCGATCGGCCTGGGGTCGGGCCTCTGCGGCGCGATGCGGGCGCGCGACGCGCTGGGGTTGAAGACGGAGATCGTCGGCGTGGCGGCCGGGAACGCCCCGGCCTACGCCCTCTCGTTCTCGGCGGGCCGGCCGGTCTCGACCGCCGGCGCCGACACGATCGCCGACGGCATGGCCTGCCGCGTTCCCCACGGGGACGCGGTGCGCGAGATGCTCGCGGGCGCCGAGCGGGTCGTGACCGTGACGGAAGACGAGATCGCGGACGCGATGCGCGTCTACTTCAGCGACACCCACAACATCGCAGAAGGAGCCGGCGCCGCGCCCCTGGCCGCGCTCCTGCAGGAGCGCGGGACGATGGCCGGACGCAAGGTCGCCCTCGTGCTGTCGGGCGGAAACATCGACCGCGCGCTCTACGCCCGGATCCTGGCGGGGAACTGACGGCCGCCCGCCGCCTTGCCCTCACATATGGCATCGGCTAAGGCTGCCTCGGCATGGGGAGATCGCCAACGGATGACAGACAAGAAGACAATGTATGAGGCGATGATCCGCTTCTCCGAGACGGCCCGCGCCCGTGAGAGGTTGTGCCGCAACAACGAGTTTCAGACGCGTGTCTCCCTAGTAAACCCGTTTCTCGAACTCCTCGGCTATGACTCACGCGATCCCGACGCCGTCAAGATGGAGTACACCGCCGACATAGGAAAGGCGGGAGAGAAAGTCGACTATGCGATTTTTCGTGGAGGCGATCCCTATATCTTCATCGAGGTAAAATCCGCCGAAAAAGACATAAGAGACGCGCGGTTCGGCCACCAGTTGGCCCGATACTTTCTATCCGAATCGAAGGTTCGGTTCGCCGCGCTCACCAATGGCGTCCGGTGGTGCTGGTACCGTCGCTCGGCCCCCTCGGCGAACATGGAGAAAAAGCCTTTCATAACCCATGAGACCCACGAGATTTCCCAGCCGAACGATCCCGTCGTCGAGTGGCTGTGGAGCGTCTCAAGATATCAGCAGGACCCCGGTCAAGCCGAACGACAGGCGCAATCGGCGTTCGTCCGACAGTCCATCATGGACTGGATCGAAAAGATGCGTCTTGCCCCAAGCGACGCCTTTGTAAAGTTTCTGGCCAAGGAAGCGGAGCTTGGAAAAGTTCTCAAGTCGAACCTCGAAACCATGAGGACGGACGCCCGGTTCGCGCTGGACGGCTACGTCAAAGGCGAAATCGACCGGGTTCTGGAGGACGCCGGACGTCGCGCCGAGAGGGAACCGGCGGCGACCGACGAACGCGACGGTTCCGATGGCGGCGTCGGAACGCCGGACAGCCCCCGGGCGGCCGACAGGTTCGCATGGCGCGTCCGGGGAGAAGACTGGCGTCCCGTAAAGAACGGCGTCGTGCTTCAGATCGCGGTCATACAGTATCTCGCGTCACTCGACCGTCGTGGCCCCGACGGCTTCTATCGCTCGGCGCGAACGATCAAAGGATTCCCATACTTTCTCGACTCGCTACCGGATACGTCGCGTCCAAAAGACTATCGTCCCATAGACTCACCGACCGTGCGCTACTGGGTCGGGGTCCACATGAGCACGGAGAGGCGGAGAGCGATGCTCGACCGTCTTTGCCGTCAGATCGAGACTCGCGATGGCTCCCCGATCCGTCTCGAAGAGGAGATCGAATTGCGCATGCCGGACCGCGGAGGCGCGTGACGGCCTGCCGCGAGACGGGCGCCGAAGGGGTTTCGGGCGCGACCGGCGGGCGATGGAAAGGCCCCCTCGGCGGGCTTGGGACAGGCCTCCTTCGATACGCCGCCTCCGACCGCTACCCGGGGTGAGGGAGAAGTTGGACACGCGCCCACCCTTCCCTCGTCCCGAGCAGATCCCGAAGGGACCGTATCGAGGGACGGAGCCCCCTACAGCAGCAGGGCGGCGCCCAGCGCCAGGAACGCGAAGAAGCCCACCACGTCGGTCACGGTGGTGAGCACCACGCCGGCGGCCACCGCGGGATCGACCTTGAAGCGGTCCAGCGCCAGCGGGATCAAGGCGCCCGACATGCCCGCCACCAGCAGGTTGGCGACCATGGCGAGCGCGATGACGCCGCCCAGCGCCGGATCCCGGAACCACAGCCACGCCGCGACCCCCATGACGACGGCGAGGAGCAGGCCGTTCAGCAGGCCCACCACGATCTCCTTGACGATCACGCGGGCCGCGTTGGCGCGCGTGAGGTCCTTGGTCGCGAGCGCCCGTACGGCCACCGTCATGGCTTGGGTTCCCGCGTTGCCGCCCATCGACGCCACGATGGGCATGAGCACGGCGAGCGCGACGATCTGCTGGATCGCGCCCTCGAACGCCCCGATCACGACGGAGGCCAGCACGGCGGTAGCGAGGTTGACGAGCAGCCAGAGGAACCGCTTCCGCGTCGTGCGGGCGATGGTGTCGTGCAGGTCCGTCCCGGCGACGCCGCCGAGCCTCAGCACGTCCTCCTCCGACTCCTCGCTCATGACATCGACCATGTCGTCGAAGGCGATCGCGCCAAGAAGCCGGCCGGCGCCGTCCACCACCGCGACCTCCGACGGGCCGTACTGCTGGAACAGGTAGGAGACCTCCTCCTGGTCCGTGTCGGCCCGCACCGTGACCGGCTCGCCATCGACGAGCGTCCCGAGCCCGACCTCGCGCCCGCTGCGCAGGATCGCGCCGAGGCCGATCATGCCGAGCGGCTTGTGTCCGGGATCGACCGCGAACACCGCGTAGAACTCGTCGGGCAGGTCCGTGGCGCTCCGAAGGTGGTCGATGGTCTGGCCGACGTTCCAGAACATCGGCGCCGCCACCACGTCGCGGCGCATCAGGCGGCCCGCGCTGTCGTCGGGGAAGCCGAGACCTTCCTGGACGGCGCGCCGGTCCGCGGCGGGCACCGCGGCCAGGACCTCCTCCCGCAGGCCGTCGTCGAGCCCGCCGATCACCTCGACCGCGTCGTCGGCGTCCAGCGCGCCCACCAGCCTGGAGAACTCGCCCATGCCCAGCCGTTCGCGGACGTCGCTCAGCAGGGGCTCGTCGAGATGGGCCAGGACGTCGGGGTCGATGTCCGGCCGCAGGGCCTCGATCACCAGGCCGCGCTGCGGTCCCGCGATCTGCTCCAGAAGATCGGCGATATCGGCGGCGTGGAGAGGCACGACCAGCGCCTCGAGCCGGATCGCGTCCTCCCGGTCCAGCGCCTCCAGGATCGCGCGCAACAGGTCCGGCGTCAGGCCGTAGAGGTCGTGCGCTTCCCGGGCCGCGTCATCACGGACGGGCGCGGTTTCTGTCATGGCGCGCATCCCGATTCAGACGTCCGAAGGCCGACGAGCGCACGCCCGTCGCGGGCATGGCGCTTGCCACGTTCCCGCCGAGGCCGCGAGAACGGAACAGGGCCGGGCCGAGGGAATGTCGGGATGGAAGTGGTGCGGTCGAGAAGACTCGAACTTCCACGGGCTTTCGCCCACAGCGCCCTCAACGCTGCGCGTCTACCGGTTCCGCCACGACCGCCCCGGGTGGCAAGGAGCGACCGTATAGCTAAGATCGCCGGTCCCCGCAAGCGCGCCGGAGAGCCATGCGCCACGCCCCAACCCCAGTCCGCTGGCAGGTGTCGGACACGCTCGTGCCCTATCCGGACGCGGTCGGACGAATGGAGCGCGCAGTCGCCGGGATCCGCTCGGGACAAAGCCCCGAAACGGTCTGGCTGCTCGAGCATCCGCACGTCTACACGGCGGGATCCAGCGCCGATCCGGACGAGCTGGTCGATGCGGGAAACACGCCCGTCTTCGAGACCGGACGGGGCGGACGCTACACCTATCACGGCCCCGGCCAGCGGATCGCCTATGTGATGCTCGACCTCACGGGGCGCGGGCGCGACATCCACCGCTTCGTCGAGGGACTGGAGACCTGGATCGTCGCGACGCTCGCGCGTTTCGGCGTCCGCGGCGAACGGCGCGACGGGCGGGTCGGCGTCTGGGTCGTCTCGGCCGACGGCCGCGAGGAGAAGATCGCGGCGATCGGCGTCAGGGTGCGCCGCTGGGTCACGTTCCACGGCCTCGGCATCAACCGGGACCCGGACCTCGCGCGCTTTCGCGGCATCGTGCCCTGCGGCATCCGCGAGCACGGCGTCACATCGCTGGCCGCGCAGGGAGTCGACATTTCCGCGACGGAGCTCGACGAGGCGATGCGCTCCACCTTCGACGAGGCCATGGGCTGAGCCCTCCTCCGCGACCGTCAGGCCGTCGGGCGTTGCTCGAATCCCCTTTCGACCCGCGCGTCGATGTCCTCGACCGCCACATCGGCGACCCGGGCCAGGGGCGGACCGGAGCGGCATAGATCGAGCATCGCCTCGACATCCCTCGCGGCGCCCGCGAAGACCGCTTCGACCGAGCCGTCGCGCCGGTTCCTGACCCAGCCGTCGAGACCCAGGTCCCTGGCTTCCTCGCGGGTCCAGGCCCGGTACCAGACCCCCTGGACCCGGCCGGCGATCCTCGCCCGGACGATACGCTCGTGAGGCATCCCCCCTGTTCCTCCCGGCGCCCTCCGTCGCCCGCGATGGAACGGTTCCGGTTTTGCCGGAACCGCTCCGGGGCCGCTTGCCGCGAGCGACAAGCAAGCCATGGCGTTTCCGTCGAAGACGGAAACGCCATGGCCGTCAGCCGGAGAACTCGACCAGCGGCTGATCGACCGCCACCAGGTCGCCTTTCCCGACGAGGACCCTGGCGACGGCGCCCGCGCGCTCGGCGCGCAGCACGTTCTCCATCTTCATGGCGTCGACGATGGCGAGCGCCTGTCCGGGCTCGACCTCGTCGCCCTCGCCCACGAGCATGTCCACGATCATGCCCGGCATCGGCGACAGCACCGTCGCCGCCGTGTCGGCCGGCTCCTTCCCGGGCATCCGCGCGAGCAGCGTCTCGGCCTTCTCCGAAAGGATCGCCACCTCGTCGGTGACGCCGGCGTGGGCGATGCGCCAACGGGTTCCGCGCCGGTCGATCTGGACGATCGCCGCCTCGCCGTCGACCGCGCCCTCGAACAGCGTTTGACCGGGACGCCAAGGCCCGCGCACGGCCACCGGCCGGGCGTCCACGGTCATGTCGAGGCCGCCTTCGACGAGGCGCGCCTCGGCCTCGAAGCGGCGGGCGCCGAACCAGACCGTCCAGCGCCGGGGCGCGGCGGCCGGACCGTCCTGCGCGCCGGAGATACCCCGGTCGCGCGCCAGGACGGTGAGATGGGCCAGAAGCCCGACGCCCCCCATCACCCGCGCCTCCCGTTCGGTAAAGGGAGCCCCGGCGAAGGCGTCGGGCCAAGTCTCGTCGACGAACGCGGTCGTGACGGCGCCGGCGGCGAAGCGCTCGTCGCGCATGACGGCCGCCAGGAAGTCGATGTTGTGGCGCACGCCGCGCACCTGGAACCGGTCGAGCGCGCTCCGCATGGCGGCCATCGCGGCGGGCCGGTCCTCGCCGTGGACGATCAGCTTGGCGATCATGGGATCGTAGAACACGGTGACCTCGGAACCTTCCTCGACCCCGCTGTCGATCCTGACCGCGGCCGACTCCGCGGGCGGCCGGTAGCGGCTCAACCGGCCGACCGACGGCAGGAAGCCGCGATAGGGATCCTCGGCATAGATGCGCGCCTCCATGGCCCAGCCGTCGATGGCCACGTCGTCCTGTGCGATGGCGAGCGGCTCGCCTGCCGCGACGCGGATCATCTGCTCGACCAGATCGAGCCCCACGATCGCTTCCGTCACCGGATGCTCGACTTGCAATCTCGTATTCATTTCAAGGAAATAGAAAGTCTTGTTCCGATCGCACACGAACTCCACCGTGCCGGCCGAGCGGTAGCTCACGGCTCGCGCCAGGGCGCGGGCCTGCTCGCCCATGGCGCGCCGGGTTCCGGCGTCGAGGACCGGGCTCGGCGCCTCCTCGACGACCTTCTGGTGGCGGCGCTGGATCGAGCATTCGCGCTCGTTGAGCCAGACCGCGTTGCCGTGGCTGTCGGCCAGAAGCTGGATCTCGATGTGGCGCGGACTCTCGATGAACTTCTCCAGGAACACGCGGCCGTCGCCGAACGAACTCTCCGCTTCCGACCGCGCGGCGCGGAAGCCCTCGCGCGCCTCCTCGTCGGAACCCGCGACCCGCATGCCCTTGCCGCCGCCGCCCGCCGCCGCCTTGATCATCACCGGATAACCGATCTGCCGGGCGGTCCCGACGGCCTCGTCGGGGTCTCCGGTCTCCGCCGTCGCGCCGGGGATGACGCGGACGCCCGCCTCCTGGGCGATCCTCTTCGATTCGATCTTGTCGCCCATGGCCGCGATGGCGTCGGCCGGCGGCCCGATGAAGACGGCCCCCGCGTCCTCCACCGCCCGCGCGAACCGGGCGTTCTCCGACAGGAACCCGAAGCCCGGATGGACCGCCTCGGCGCCGGTGTCCGCGACGGCCCGGACGACCGCATCGATCCGGAGATAACTCCGCCCCGGCGGCGGCGGACCCAGAAGCACCGCCTCGTCGGCCATCCGGACATGGAGCGCGCCCTCGTCGGCCCGCGAATGGACCGCCACCGTGGCGATCCCCATGCGCTTGCAGGTCCGGATGATCCGGCATGCGATCTCACCGCGGTTCGCTATGAGAATTTTGTTGAACATACTGTTTCAACTCTCTCTCAAAGCGGGATATTATCGTGCTTCTTCCACGGATTCTCGAGCACCTTGCCGCGCAGCATGCGCAGGGCGCCGCAGATGCGGCGGCGCGTGTTCCGGGGCATGATGACATCGTCGATGAAACCGCGCTGGGCGGCGACGAAGGGGTTGGCGAAGCGCTCCCGGTACTCCTGGGTGCGGGCCTCGATCTTCTCGGCGTCGCCGATGTCGGCGCGGAAGATGATCTCCACCGCGCCCTTGGAGCCCATCACGGCGATCTCGGCGCTGGGCCAGGCGTAGTTCACGTCGCCGCGCAGGTGCTTGGAGGCCATGACGTCATATGCCCCGCCATAGGCCTTGCGCGTGATGCAGGTGACCTTGGGAACGGTCGCCTCGGCGTAGGCGTAGAGCAGCTTGGCGCCGTGCTTGATGATCCCGCCATGCTCCTGGGCCGTGCCCGGCAGGAAGCCCGGCACGTCGACGAAGGTGACGATCGGGATGTTGAAGCAGTCGCAGAAGCGCACGAAGCGGGCGGCCTTCTTCGAGGCGTCGATGTCGAGGCAGCCCGCCAGCACCATGGGCTGGTTCGCCACGAAGCCGGCGGTGCGGCCCTCCATGCGCCCGAAACCGATGACGATGTTGCCGGCGTACGACGGCTGGAGCTCGAAGAAATCGCCCTCGTCCACCACCTTCCCGATCAGCTCCTTCATGTCGTAGGGCTTGTTGGGGTTCGACGGGATCAGGTTGTCGAGCGAGGCCTCGGGCCGGTCGGCCGGATCCTCGGTCTCGAGGAAGGGCGGGTTCTCCCGGTTCGAGGCCGGCAGGAGGCCGATGAAGCGCCGGACCTCGGCGAGCGCTTCGACATCGTGCTCGAAGGCGAGGTCGGCCACGCCGGATCTCGATGTGTGGGTCACCGCGCCGCCGAGCTCCTCGTGGCTCACCGCCTCGTGGGTCACCGTCTTCACGACGTCGGGGCCGGTGACGAACATGTAGGAAGTGTCCTTCACCATGAAGATGAAGTCCGTCATCGCGGGCGAATAGACCGCTCCTCCGGCGCACGGACCCATGACGACCGAGATCTGCGGCACGACGCCCGAAGCCAGCACGTTGCGCAGGAAGACCTCGGCGTAGCCCGCCAGCGAATCCACGCCCTCCTGTATGCGCGCGCCGCCGCTGTCGTTGATCCCGATCACGGGCGCGCCGACCTGCATGGCCCGGTCCATGATCTTGCAGATCTTGCGCGCGTGGCTGTCGGACAGCGAACCGCCGAACACCGTGAAATCCTGGCTGAAGACGAAGACCGGCCGACCGTTCACCGCGCCCCATCCGGTCACCACGCCGTCGCCGGGCACCTTCCGGTCTTCCATGCCGAACTCCGAGCATCGGTGCTCGACGAACATGTCCCATTCCTCGAACGTGCCGTCGTCGAGCAGCAGATCGAGGCGCTCGCGCGCGGTGAGCTTGCCCTTGGCGTGCTGGTTCTCGATGCGCCGTTCGCCACCGCCCAACCGCGCCCGCGCGCGGCGTTCTTCAAGCTCGCCGATGACGTTCTGCATGGGCTCCCGCCCCTCCCGTGAAACCCGGTCCGCGACCGGTTCTATAGCGATTCCGTCTTCGACGGAATCGCTATGGCCCACCGGCGGGGCCTCAAGCCTCCGCGCGCAACAGGCCGAGGAAGCGTTCGACCGCGAGGATGTCGTCCCGGAGGCGGTCCAGCCGGTCCCTGGCCTCGCGGTCCTCGCCCCAAGTCTCGAGGGCGTACAGGTCGTCGAGGCAGCCCGCCTCGAAAGCTTCGCGGCCGGTCAGGCGGCCGTCCAGCAGGGCGAGCGCGACGATCAGGGAGCCGGTCGAGACCGCCACCGCGAAGACCGCCGCCGTCTCGAAGTCGTCCATCGCGTCGAGGACGCGGCGGAGCGCGGCGACGGCCGGCTCGGGCTGGCCGATGGGAACGATTCCACGGGTCACGGCGAGCATGGCGCCGTGGCGCGTCGCGGACCAGCGGACCAGCGGTTGCCAGACCTCGTGCTGGCGTTCGACGAGCGCGCGGGGGGCCTCGGCCCGGTAGCAGACCAAGTCCGAACCGCCGTAGGCCGCGAGGTCGGCGACCGCCGCCGGCCGTTCGGCCGCGACGCGGTCGATGGCCGTGGCGGCGAGCCTCGTCAGGGGCATGGAAGCCGGATCGACCTCCTCGCCCTGCGCCGCCCATTCCGCCGCGATGGCTCGGGCCAGGGCGCGCGTGGGAAGATCGAGCGCGGCCCGCTTCGGCGTCGTCATGGCGCGCCCGTCGAGCGTGACGAGAACGCCGCGCTCCCCCGGCGCGACGCCGCAGTCCCGGTAGAAGCGCTTCACGGTCCGGTTCCGCGCCCCAAGGCCAACGCCGGTCATTCGCTGGCTTCCGGCGTGAATCCGAAGAACTCCCAGCTTTCTCGCAAGTCCGTCGGCAGTTCCGCCCGGACTTCGAGGAGTCCTCCGTCGGGGTGGGGAAGCCGGATCGAGCGGGCGTGGAGATGCAGACGGCGGGCGATGGCCTCGCGGTCGAGAAAGGCCTGTCGCCCACCGTACTTGCCGTCGCCGAGGATCGGATGGCCGATGGCCGCGCAGTGGGCGCGCAACTGGTGCGTGCGGCCGGTGACCGGCCGGAGCTCCAGCCAGGAAACCGCCCGGCCCGCGCTGTCGCGCACCCGCATGTGGGTTTCGGCCCGCCGGCCCTCCTCGCGGTCCACCTGGACCCGTTCGCCGCCGGCCCGGCCCTTCTTGAGCAGAGGAAGCAGGATGCGGCCCTCGCGCGGCGCCGGCGCGCCGGCGGCCAGAGCCCAGTAGACCTTCTCCGCCTCGCGCCCCTTGAAGCTTCCCTGAAGCGCCCTCGCCGACCGCGCCGTGCGCGCGAGGAGAAGCACGCCGCCGGTGTCGCGGTCGAGCCGGTGAACCAGGCGCGGCCGTTCCCCGGCGTCGAAACGCAGCCCGTCGAGCATCGCGTCGAGATGCCTGTCGGTCGACGTCCCGCCCTGCACGGCCAGCCCCGCCGGCTTGTCGATGGCGAGAACGGCGCGGTCCCTGTGAATCACGCGTTCCGCGATCGACTCGAGGGCCTGCTCGTCGGGCGTCCATCCCGCCCGCGGCGTCCGGTCGTCCGCCGCCGCATCGGCAAGCGGCGGCACACGCAGCGTCTGGCCCGCGCCGAGACGGTCGCCCGCCCTGCAGCGCTTGCCGTCGAGCCGGATCTGGCCCGTGCGCAGGAGCTTCGAGAGCCGGCCGTGACCGACATGGGGAAACTCCCGGCGGAACCACCGGTCGAGCCGCATGTCGGCGTCGCCGGGATTCACCGTCACGCGCCGGACGCCGGTCACGTCAACACCATCCGCATCATGCGCAATCCGGCGAACAGCCCGAGGACCGACAGCGCGACCGAGGACAGGACATAGAGCGCCGCCGGCGTGAGGTTGCCGCGCTCGAGCTGGACGATGACGTCGAGCGAGAAAGCCGAAAACGTCGTGAAGGCGCCCAGCACGCCCACCGCGAGGAACGCCCGCGTCTCCTGGGAGGCCGACCACGCGAGCGCCATGGTTTCGGTCAGCGCGCCCAGCACGAACGAGCCCGCCACGTTCACGACCAGCGTCCCGTAGGGAAAGCCGTGGCCCATGAGCGCGGCCACGCCGATCACGGTCAGGTAGCGGCCCGCCGCGCCGATGGCGCCTCCCGCGGCGACGAAGAACAGCGTTTTCAGCACGGCCGGTCCGTGTCGTCGCGCCGCTTTCCGCGCAGCCTGGCCCAGTAGTCCAGCCGTTTGGCGACCTCCCGCTCGAAGCCGCGTTCGACGGGACGGTAGTAGCGTTCGCGCGCCATGCCTTCGGGAAAGTAGTTCTGGCCGGAAAAGGCGGCGGGCGCGTCGTGATCGTAGTCGTAGCCCGCGCCGTAGCCCATCTCCTTCATCATGCGGGTGGGCGCGTTCAGGATGGTCT
The DNA here is from genome assembly GCA_958295695.1 of uncultured Alphaproteobacteria bacterium. Taxonomy (GTDB): domain Bacteria; phylum Pseudomonadota; class Alphaproteobacteria; order SP197; family SP197; genus SP197. The sequence continues at coordinate 2,215,992 of OY282363.1, forward strand.
TGGGCGGCGTCAGGCTGCCGCTTTCCCTGGCGCTCCGCATGGCCGCGCCGAAGGCCTTGTAGGAGGCGTTCGACTTGGGCGCGGTGGCGCAGTAGACCACCGCCTGGGCGATCGCCAGTTCGCCTTCGGGCGAGCCGAGAAAGTCGTATGTGTCCTTGGCGGCCACCGCCTGCGTCAACGCGGCCGGATCGGCCATGCCGATATCCTCGATCGCCATCCGCACCACGCGGCGGGCGACATAGAGCGGGTCCTCGCCGGCGTCGAGCATGCGCGCGAGCCAATAGAGCGCCGCGTCGGGGTCCGAGCCCCGAACCGACTTGTGGAGCGCGCTGATGAGGTTGTAGTGGCCGTCCTCCGCCTTGTCGTAGACCGGCACCCGCTTCTGCACGACGTCCGCGAGACGTTCCCGGTCGAGCGGCTCCTCCGCCTCCAGGGCCAGCAGCTCCTCGGCGATGTTGAGCAGGAAACGGCCGTCGCCATCGGCCATCCCGGCCAGCGCGCCGCGCGCGTCCCCGTCGAGCGGGAGGGCGCGGCCCTGCAGGGCCTCCGCGCGGCCGAGCAGTTCGTCGAGCGCCGCGTCCGCGAGACGGTTGAGCACCATCACCTGGCAGCGGGACGCGAGCGCCGAATTGACCTCGAAGGACGGGTTCTCCGTGGTCGCGCCCACCAGGACCACCGTTCCGTCCTCCACGAAGGGCAGCAGCGCGTCCTGCTGGGCCTTGTTGAAGCGGTGGATCTCGTCGACGAAGAGCAACGTGCCCAAGCCGTCCTTGCGTCGCGCCCGGGCGCGTTCGAAGGCCTTTCTGAGGTCGGCCACGCCGGCGAAGACCGCCGAAACCGGCTCGAACGCCAGATCGGTGCGGTCGGCCAGCAGCCGCGCGATGGTCGTCTTGCCCGAACCGGGCGGCCCCCACAGGATCATCGAGGCCAGACGCCCCTGGGCCACCATGCGCCCGATGGGACCCTCGGGTCCGAGCAGGTGGTCCTGCCCGACCACCTCTTCCAGCCTCGCGGGCCGCAGCCTGTCCGCCAGCGGCCGGGGCGCCTGGGATTCGAAAAGCGTCGCCATCAGGCCGTCACCCCCGTCGGGGCCCTCGGGCGCGACGAGTCGGGATCGCGGCCCGGACGTCGCCGGCCGGGAACGCGCCGATTGTTGGCAAGCGACAATCCCGTCATCCGCCACGCCGCGTCATGTCTATAGCATGGCGAGCCGGAAGCGTGGGGACCGTGCTCGGACGCGGGTTCCGGATCGGCGCCCTGTCCGGGAACGACGCGGCGGATGGGCGGACCCCCTCCCGCGGAACCGGGCGAGCGGTCCCGCGGGGGAACGCTACGCCGCCCGATCCTCGACCTCGTCGTCCCCGTCGTCGGGGACGGGGCCCGAGTCCCGGCCCTTCGCGTCCTCGTCCCGGTCCACGAACTCGATGATCGCCATGTCGGCGGCGTCGCCGTAGCGATGGCCCGCCTTCATCACGCGGGTGTAGCCGCCGGCCCGGTCGCCGTAACGCTCGGCCAGAACGCCGAACAGCTTCTCGACCATGGCGTCGTCGCGCAGATGCGCGAAGGCCTGGCGGCGGGCGTGCAGACCGCCGCGCTTGCCGAGCGTCACCAGCTTCTCGACATAGGGCGAGAGCTCCTTGGCCTTGGCCAGCGTGGTCCTGATCTGCTCGTGCTTGATCAGCGCCTGGGCCATGTTCTTCAGCATGGCCTTTCGGTGCGCGCTCGTCCTGCCGAGCTTTCGTCCCGAGTGGCGGTGTCGCATGGCGGTCTCCCTTCCTTCACGGCCGCGCCATCGCTTGGCGCGCGGGCGTCCTCAGCGGAACGGGTCCTCGAGACGGCGCGCCAGATCCTCGATGTTCTCGGGTGGCCAGTCCAGGATGTTCATGCCCAGCTGGAGCCCCATGTGGGCCAGCACGTCCTTGATCTCGTTGAGCGACTTGCGGCCGAAGTTCGGCGTGCGCAGCATCTCGCTCTCGGTCTTCTGCACGAGGTCGCCGATGTAGACGATGTTGTCGTTCTTGAGGCAGTTGGCCGAGCGCACCGAAAGCTCGAGCTCGTCGACCTTGCGCAACAGGTGCGGGTTGAACTCGGGTTCGACGGTCTCGGCCGGCTCGACGCGGCTCTCCAGCTCCTCGAAGTTGACGAAGAGCTGGAGCTGGTCCTGCAGGATGCGCGCGGCGAACGCGATGGCGTCCTCGGGCGTCACGGCGCCGTTCGTCTCCACCGTGATCGACAGCTTGTCGTAGTCGGTGACCTGGCCGACGCGGCTGTTCTCGACCTTGTAGGCCACCTTGCGCACCGGGCTGTAGATCGCATCGACCGGGATGAGGCCGATCGGCGCGTCCTCGGACCGGTTCTGGGCGGCGGGCACATAGCCGGCGCCCACGTCGACCGTGAACTCCATGTTGAGGTCGGCGTCCGAATCCAGCGTGCAGATGACGTGGTCCGGATCCACGATCTCGATGCTGGAGCCGGCCTCGATCATGGCGGCGGTCACCGCGCCCGGACCCTTGGCCTTCAGCGACATGCGCTTCTGGCCCTCGCCGTGGGATTTCAGCGCCAGCGCCTTCACGTTCAGCACGATGTCGGTCACATCCTCGTGGACGCCCGAGATCGAGGAGAACTCGTGAAGCACGTTGTTGATGCGGACCGACGTCACCGCCGCGCCCTGTAGCGAGGACAGCAGCACGCGGCGCAGGGCGTTGCCGAGCGTCAGGCCGAACCCACGCTCCAGAGGCTCGGCCACGATGGTGGCTTCTCGCGCGGCGTCGAGGCCCGGTTCGATCTGCAGCTTGTTGGGTTTGATCAGCGCTTGCCAGTTTCTGTTCATGTCGCCATCGACCTCGCGGTTCGGGGGCTGCCGTGTCGCGGCGCGTGCGCGGCCCCGGAGCGGCGCCTCGCGCCGCGATGCATCCCGGAACGGCGCCGCCCGCCCGGGCCGCGTCTCATATGCGGCGGCGCTTGCGCGGCCGGCAGCCGTTGTGCGGAATGGGAGTCACGTCCTGGATCGCCGTGATCTGGAAACCGATCGCGGAGAGCGCGCGCAGCGCGGACTCGCGGCCCGATCCCGGCCCCTTCACGAAGACCTCGAGCACCTGCATGCCATGCTCCTGCGCCTTGCGGCCGGCGTTCTCGGCCGCCATCTGCGCGGCGTAGGGAGTCGACTTGCGCGAACCCTTGAAACCCATGGATCCGGCCGAGGACCACGAGATCGCGTTGCCCTGGGCGTCCGAGATCGTGATCATGGTGTTGTTGAAGGACGCATGCACGTGGGCCACGCCCGACGTGATGTTCTTCCTCTCGCGCCGCCTGACGCGGGTCGTTTCACGTGCCATCCTGGTGCGCCTTACTTCTTCTTGCCGGCGATCGGCCGCGCCTTGCCTTTGCGGGTCCTGGCGTTGTTGTGGGTGTTCTGGCCGCGCACGGGCAGGCCCTTGCGGTGACGGATGCCGCGGTGGCAGCCGATGTCCATCAACCGCTTGACGTTCATCGCCACGTCGCGCCTGAGATCGCCCTCGACCGTGTAGCCCGTGTCGATGATCTCACGGATCTGCGCGACCTCGGTATCGGTCAGCTCGTTCACGCGGCGCGCCTGAGGAATCCGGGCGGTCGCGCAGATCTCCCCGGCTTTCGCGCGCCCGATTCCGTGGATGTAGGTCAGCGCGACCTCGACCCTCTTGGAGGTCGGAATGTTCACACCAGCGATGCGCGCCAAGGCCTTCGCTCCTCAACCGATGACAGCGAGCCGGCAAAACCGCTCGGGTTTCCGGGATGGGCGGCGGATTATAGGGTTGGCGACCCGCGAGTCAATCATTCCGCCCCGCCTGGTTTTCGCCGGCGAGAACGGCGTCGAGCTGCGCCGTGACGTCATCGATTCCAGCCATGCCGTCGATCTCGCGGAGCACGCCCTTTGCGCGGTAATAGGGAAGCAGGGGCGAGGTTTGGTCGTGGTACACCGCCAGCCGCGAGCGCACCGTCGCCTCGCTGTCGTCGGCGCGGCGTTCGAACGTCGCGCCGCCGCAGTCGTCGCACACCCCTTCGACCCGCGGCGTCTGGAACCTGTCGTGATAGCCCGCGCCGCAATCCGCGCAGGTGTAGCGGCCGGCGATGCGCTCGACGAGCGCGGCGGCCACCGCCTTCATCTCGATCACATGGTCGAGCGCCAGCCCGCTTTCGGCCAGCATGGCGTCGAGCGCGGCGGCCTGGGCCTCCGAACGCGGAAAGCCGTCCAGGATGAAGCCGTTGGCGCAGTCGGGTTCGCCGATCCGTTCGGCGATCATGCCGACGATGATCTCGTCGGAAACCAGGTCGCCGCGGTCCATGACCTCCTTGGCCATCTTGCCGAGCTCCGTGCCCGCAGCGACGGCGGCGCGCAGCATGTCGCCCGTGGAAAGCTGGGGAATGCCGTGGGCTTCCATCAGACGGCGGGCCTGGGTGCCCTTGCCCGCGCCGGGAGGGCCGAGAAGGATGAGGTTCATCGCCTGCCGCCGCGCCCCTTGAGCCTGGCCTTCCTGATCAGGCCCTCGTACTGGTGGGCCAGCAGGTGGGACTGGATTTGCGCCACCGTGTCCATCGTCACCGTGACGCAGATCAGCAGCGACGTGCCGCCCAGGAGAATCGGCAGGTTGTGCGAGCCGATCAGGTACTCGGGGATCAGGCAGACGATCGTCAGATAGACCGCGCCCACGGTCGTGAGCCTGGTCAGCACGTAATCGAGGTATTCGGCCGTGTTCTTGCCGGGCCGAATTCCGGGCACGAATCCGCCGTTCTTGCGCAGGTTGTCGGCCGTGTCGGACGGGTTGAAGACCACCGCGGTGTAGAAGAAGCAGAAGAACACGATGGCCGCGCCGAAGATCGAGAGATAGAGCAGTTCGCCGCGCCCCAGAAGACGCGTGATCTCCGTCAGCCAGTCCGATCCGCTGCCGGCGGCCGAGAAACTGGCGAAGGTCGCGGGCATCAGCAGGATCGAGCTTGCGAAGATCGGCGGGATGACGCCGGCGGTGTTCAGCTTGAGCGGCAGGTGCGAGCTTTCGCCGCCGAACATGCGGCTGCCCACTTGGCGCTTCGGGTACTGCACGACGATGCGGCGCTGGGCCCGCTCCATCCAGACGATCCAGTAGATCAGCAGCGCCCCGCCGATCAGGATCGCCATGATCGCGAAGGCCGACAGCCCGCCGACGCGGCCCTGCTCCAGGAGCTGGGCGAGCGAGGTCGGGAAACTCGCCACGATGCCGGCGAAGATGATGAGCGAGACGCCGTTGCCCACGCCGCGCTGGGTGATCTGCTCGCCCAGCCACAAGAGGAACATGGTGCCGCCCACGAGCGTCACGACGGTCGTGAAACGGAAGAAGAGCCCGGGATCGATCACCGCCGAACCCATGCTGCCCGTCATCGATTCCAGCCCGACCGCGATCCCGTAGCCCTGAACCACGCACAGCAGCACCGTGAGGTAGCGCGTGTACTGGTTCATCTTCTTGCGGCCCGATTCGCCCTCCTTCTTGAGCTGGTCGAGCTTGGGCGAGACCGCCGTCATCAACTGCATGATGATGGAGGCGGAGATATAGGGCATGACGTTGAGCGCGAAGATCGTCATGCGCTCCAGCGCGCCGCCGGCGAACATGTTGAACATGTCCAGGATGCCGCCGGCCTGCTGGTCGAAGATGTCGCTCAGTATCCGCGGGTCGACGCCCGGAACCGGGATGTAGGTGCCGAGCCGATAGACGATCAAGGCGCCCAGGGTGAACCACAGTCGCTTCTTGAGTTCGGTCGCCTTGCCGAATGCTCCGAGATTGAGCTGGCGGGCGAACTGTTCGGCCTGGGACGCCATGGAGCGGGAGGCCGTCCCTACTCTTCGGTCCCGGCGGCGGCTTCGGCCGCGCCGTCCCTGGCGGCGACGGTCACGGTCACCGTTCCACCAGCCTTTTCGACCGCGGCCACGGCGGACTTCGTCGCGCCGGCGACCGTGATCTCGATCCTGGCCCTGATCCCGCCGCGCCCGAGCAGGCGCACGCCGTCGCGTTCGCGCCTGACGACCCCGGCGGTCTTGAGCGCGGCGCCGTCGATCGGGACGGCCGCGTCGAGCTTGCCGGCGTCGATGGCTTGTTGAATGCGGTCGACGTTGACGCCGACATAGTTTCGCCTGCTCGGATTCGTGAAGCCGCGCATCGGCAGGCGACGGTAGATCGGCATCTGGCCGCCCTCGAAGTTGGCGACGGCCACGCCCGAGCGCGATGTCTGGCCCTTGTGGCCGCGCCCGCCGGTCTTGCCCAGGCCCGAGCCGATGCCGCGTCCGCGGCGCTTCCTGGCGCGGGCGGCGCTCTTGTTGTCGCGAATGTCGTTGAGTTTCATGGTCAGACTTCTTCCCAGCGCACCAGGTGGCGCACCTTGCCGATCATGCCGCGCACCGCGGGCGTGTCTTCCAGTTCGCGTGTGCGGCGCATCCTGCCGAGGCCCAGACCGATCAGCGTCTCGCGCTGGTCGGCCGGCCGGCCGATGGGGCTCCCGGTCTGCGTCACGCGCAGACGCTTGCCCGCCGCTTGCTTCTCCGCCATGGCGGTCAACCCTCCGCCGCGCGCTCGGAGGGCCGCCCCAGGACCTCGGCGACCTTCTTGTTGCGTTTGGCGGCCACGGCGCGCGGCGACACGGTCCGGGTCAGCGCGTCGAACGTCGCCTTGACCATGTTGTGCGGGTTGGCGCTGCCCGTGGATTTGCACACCACGTCCTGGGCGCCCAGCGCTTCGAACACCGCCCGCATCGGTCCGCCCGCGATGACGCCCGTGCCCGGAGGCGCCGTACGCAGCACGACATGGCCGGCGCCATAGCGGCCCTTGACGTCGTGGTGCAGCGTGCGGCCCTCGCGCAGCGGCACGCGGATCATGCCGCGCTTGGCCTGCTCGGTCGCCTTGCGGATGGCCTCGGGCACCTCGCGGGCCTTGCCCGCGCCGTGGCCGACCCGGCCCTTCCGATCGCCGACGACGACGAGCGCCGCGAAACCGAAGCGACGGCCACCCTTCACCACCTTGGCCACGCGGTTGATGCTCACGAGCTTCTCGAGAAACTCGCTGCCTTCCTGGTTGTCGCCCTCGTTGCCGCCACGGCGTCCGCCGCGACCGCCCCCGCGCTGCTTGCGTCCCGTCACCGCCATCGTATCCGTTCCTTTTCTCTTGCCGCGCCGGCTCAGAACTTCAGTCCGCCTTCGCGGGCGGCTTCGGCCAAGGCCTTCAACCGGCCGTGATAGCGGAATCCGCCGCGGTCGAAGACGACCTCGGCAACGCCCGCGGCCGTGGCCCGTTCGGCGATCGCTTTCCCGACCCTGGCCGCCGCCTCGACATTGGCGCCCGTCGCCGCGTCGCCGCGCATGTCCGTCTCCAGGCTCGAGGCCGAGGCCAGGGTGTGGCCGGCCGCGTCGTCGATGACCTGGGCGTAGATGTGCTTGCCGGAGCGGAACACCGAAAGCCGCGGCCTGCCGTTCGCGGCGGCGCGGACCTTGCCCCGGATGCGGCGGGTGCGCCGCGCGTGCATGTCTCTCGCGGTCTTCATGGCGGCCTACTTTTTCTTGCCTTCCTTGCGCAGTACGTATTCGCCCTTGTAGCGGATGCCCTTGCCCTTGTAAGGCTCGGGCGGCCTCCAGCCGCGGATGTCCGACGCGACCTGGCCCACGCGCTGCTTGTCCATGCCCGAAACCACGATCTCGGTCTGGCTCGGGCACGCGATGCCGATGCCTTCCGGCGCCGGGATCTCGATATCGTGGCTGTAGCCGAGCTGCAGCTTCAACGTCGCGCCCTGCATCTGCGCGCGGTAGCCGACCCCCTGGATTTCGAGTCTGCGCTCGAAGCCCTCGGTCACGCCGGTGACCATGGCCTGGATGTTCGCGCGTGTCGTGCCCCACAGCGCCCGGGCCCGTGTCGAATCGCCGTTCGGCGTCACCACGATCCGCCGGTCCTCCACCGCGACGGCGACATCGGGCAGGATGCGCCGACGCAAAGCGCCGTTCCTGCCCTTCACCTCGACGCGACCGTCCGCGATCGAGACCTCGACCCCGGAGGGGATTTCGACGGCGTTCTTGCCTACGCGTGACATGTTTCCTTCCCCAGCCTCGCGGCGTTCCTCAGAACACCTTGCACAGGACTTCGCCGCCGACATTCGCGGCGCGGGCCTCGTGGTCGGTCATGACGCCCTTGGGCGTCGAAACGATGGTGACGCCGAGTCCGCCATAGACGCGCGGCATCTCGCGCACGTTGGAATAGACCCGGCGGCCCGGCTTGCTGATGCGTCCGATCTCGCGGATGACCGGCTCGCCTTCGTAGTACTTGAGCTCGATCACCAGCTCCGGTTTCGGCGTGTCGACGCCGTCACGGCGGTAGTCGCGAATGTAGCCCTCGCGCTTGAGCACGGAAAGCACGTTCTCCTTCAGCTTCGAGGCCGGGCAGTTCACCCGCGCCTTGCGGCGCATGTGTCCGTTCCTGATGCGGGCGAGCATGTCGCCGAGGGGATCCGTCATCGTCATGAACGCCCTCCTTACCAGCTCGACTTGACCACGCCGGGAATCATCCCGTCGGAGGCCAGTTCGCGAAGCGAGACGCGGGACATGGCGAACTTGCGGTGATAGCCGCGCGGCCGGCCGGTCACGCCGCAGCGGTTGCGCACGCGAACCCCGGCGGAGTTGCGCGGCAGTCTGGCGAGCTCCAGCCGCGCCTGGAAACGCTCCTCGATCGGCAGGTCGCGGTTGTTCGCGGTCTCGAGAAGCGCCGTGCGTCTGGCGGCGTACTTCGCCACCAGACGCTTGCGCCTGTTGTTCTTCTCGATGGCGCTTTTCTTGGCCATATCGTTTCCCTTCGAACCGCTTGGGTCAGTTCTTGACGAACGGCATCCGGAAACCGTCGAGAAGCGCGTGGGCCTCGTCGTCGGTCTTCGCCGTCGTGCAGATGACGATGTCGAGCCCCCGGATTCGACCCACCCGGTCGTAGTCGATCTCCGGAAAGACGATCTGTTCCTTGAGCCCCATGGCGTAGTTGCCCCGGCCATCGAAGCTCCTGCCGCTGACGCCGCGGAAGTCGCGCACGCGGGGCAGCGCGATGTTCACGAGACGATCGAGGAACTCGTACATGCGAGCGCCGCGCAGCGTGACCTTCGCGCCCACGGCCATGCCCTCGCGCAGTTTGAAGTTCGCGATCGACTTCTTGGCCCGGGTGGTGACCGCCTTCTGGCCGGCGATCAGCGTGAGCTCCTCCGTCGCGCTCTCGATCTGCTTGGAATCGGCGACGCCCTCGCCCACGCCCATGTTCAGCACGATCTTGTCGAGCCTGGGCGCGGCGTGGATGTTCGTGTAGCGGAACTTCTCCATCAGCGTCGGGCGGACCGTCTGCGTGTAGTGTTCCCTGAGCCTCGCGGTGGCCATATCGAGCGTTCCGTTCAGGTGTCGATCATTTCGCCGGAGCGGCGCGCCACGCGCACTTTGCGGCCATCGTCCAGCGTCCGGAAGCCGACGCGCGTCGGCTTGCCATCCTTCGGGTCGGCGAGCGCGAGGTTCGACAGGTGGATCGAAAGCTCCTTGTCCTCGATGCCGCCCGGCGCCGTCTGGGTGGGCTTCTGGTGGCGGCGCGCCATGTTGACGCCGTTCACGATCGCCCTGTTTTCCCTGGGCAGGACCTTCAGCACGTCGCCCTCGCGGCCCCGGTCTCGGCCCGACAGCACGACCACCCGGTCGCCCTTCCTGATCCTGGCGGCCATCTCAGAGCACCTCCGGAGCCAGCGAGATGATCTTCATGAACTTCCGGCCGCGCAGCTCGCGCGTGACCGGACCGAAGATACGGGTGCCGATCGGCTCGTTCTGGCGGTTGACGATGACGGCCGCGTTGCGGTCGAAGCGCAGCGCGCTGCCGTCGGGCCGGCGGATCTCCTTGGCTGTGCGCACGATCACGGCGCGCGCCACATCGCCCTTCTTGACGCGCTGGCCGGGCTGCGCCTCCTTGACCGAGACCACGATGATGTCGCCCACGCTCGCCGTCTTGCGTTTCGATCCGCCCAGGACCTTGATGCACTGGACGCGCTTGGCGCCGGAGTTGTCGGCGACATCCAGGTTGGTTTCCTGCTGAATCATCTCCCGCGTCCCCGCAAACCGCGTCAGGCTTCGTCCCGCACCACGGCCCAGCGCTTCAGCCTGGACACGGGCGCGCACTCGATGATCCGGACCTTGTCTCCGACGCTGACCGCGTTGCCCTCGTCATGGGCGTGGTAGCGCTTCGACCGGCGGATGGTCTTCTTGTAGAGCGGGTGCTTCATCAGCCGTTCGACGTTGACCACGACGGTCTTGTCGCCGGACTTGCTGGTGACCACTCCCTGCATCACGCGACGCGGCATGGCTCCGTTCCCTTACGATCCACCCGGGGCGTTTCGGCCCCGAATGGTCTCGATGCGCGCGATGTCGCGGCGGACCTGCCGCATGCGCGCGGTGTTCTCCAACTGGCCGCTCGCCTGCCGGAAACGCAGGTTGAACAGCTCCTTCTTCAGCGTCAGCAGCTCGTCCTTCATCTGGTCGGGGCTCATGGCGCGTACGTCGGCCGCCTTCATCGCCGCCTCCCCCTAGTGCAGCCGCTGAATGAACTTGACCGGAAGCGGCAGCTTGGCCGCGCCCAGGCGGATGGCCTCGCGCGCGACGGTCTCGTCGACGCCGTCGAGCTCGAACATGACGCGGCCCGGTTTCACGCGGCACATCCAGTACTCGGGCGAGCCCTTGCCCTTGCCCATGCGCACCTCGGCGGGCTTGGTCGACACCGGAACGTCCGGAAAGACCGTGACCCACACCCGGCCGGCGCGCTTCATGTAGCGCGTGATGGCCCGCCGGGCGGCTTCGATCTGGCGCGCGGTGATACGGCCCGCGGCCTGCGCCTTCATGCCGTAGGAGCCGAAGTTCAGGGTCGTATGGCCCTTGGCGGCGCCGTGGATGCGGCCCTTTTGCGCCTTGCGGAACTTCGTGCGTTTCGGACTCAGCATCTCTCGATTCCTCCGGTCAGGCGCGCGCCTGACCGCCCTGGGCCTCGGTCTCGCGTTTCTCGTGCGCCAGCGGGTCGTGCGCGAAGATCTCGCCCTTGAACACCCACGCCTTGATGCCCAGCGAACCGTAGGCCGTGTTCGCCGTGACCCGTCCGAAATCGATGTCGGCGCGCAACGTGTGAAGCGGCACACGGCCTTCGCGGTACCACTCGACACGGGCGATCTCGGCGCCGCCGAGACGGCCGCCGACGTTGATTCGGATGCCCTCCGCGCCCAAGCGCATGGCCGACTGGACGGCGCGCTTCATGGCGCGGCGGAAGGAGATACGCCGCTCGAGCTGCTGGGCGACATTCTCGGCGACGAGATAAGCGTCGATTTCCGGCTTGCGTATCTCGACGATGTTCACCGTCACCTCGGATTCGGTCATCTTCTGAAGGTTCTTCTTCAGCCTCTCGATGTCCGCGCCCCGCTTGCCGATCACCACGCCCGGCCGCGCCGTGTGGATCGAGACGCGGACCTTGGCCGCCTGACGCTCGACCACGACCCTGCTGACGCCGGCCTGGGCGAGCCGCTTGCGCACATATCCGCGGATCGCGAGATCCTCGTGCAGGATGCTGGCGTATTCCGCGCCGTCCGCGTACCAGCGCGAGTTCCAGGTGCGGTTGATGCCGAGCCGGAGCCCGATCGGGTTGACCTTGTGTCCCATCAGTCCTCGCTCCCCGCGACCTCGCGCACGACGATCTCGATGTTGCTGAAGTCCTTGCGGTAGGGATGGACGCGGCCGCGGCCCGCCGGGCGGAAACGGCGCATCTTCAGGCTCTGGCCGACCGACGCGCGGGCCACCACCAGGTTGTCGACGTCGAGCCCGTGGTTGTTCTCCGCGTTCGCGATAGCCGACTGCAACGCCTTCCTGACGTCGACCGCGATGCGGCGCTTCGAGAAAACGAGCTCGGTGAGCGCCTTGGAAACCGGCTTGCCGCGTATCTGCTCGGCCACGAGGTTCAGCTTGCGCGCGCTCGTGCGCAGCGAACGCGCCATGGCGCGCGCCTCGTTGTCGGGAAGCCGGCGATCCGGGCCGCGCTTGCCCATCGCCCTAGCCCCTCCTCGACTTCTTGTCGGCGGCGTGGCCGTAGTAGGTCCGTGTCGGCGAGAATTCGCCGAACTTGTGGCCCACCATGTTCTCGGTCACGAGCACCGGCAGATGCTTCTTGCCGTTGTGGACGCCGAAGGTCAGGCCGACGAACTGCGGCATGATGGTCGAACGGCGCGACCAGGTCTTGATGACCTCCTTGCGTCCGGACTCGCGCACGGCCTCGGCCTTCTTCAGCAGATAGCCATCCACGAACGGACCCTTCCAGACGGAACGAGACACCCCGGTGCCCTCCTAGCGCTTCTTGCGGTGGCGGCGCGCGATGATGAGCCTGTCGCTCGCCTTCTTGCCGCGGGTGCGCGCGCCCTTGGTCGGCTTGCCCCACGGTGTGACCGGATGACGGCCGCCGCTGGTGCGACCCTCGCCGCCGCCATGGGGATGATCGATCGGGTTCATGACCACGCCGCGCACCGAGGGACGCTTGCCCATCCAGCGCTTGCGGCCGGCCTTGCCGAGCTTGCGGTTCTGGTGGTCGGGGTTCGACACCGCGCCGATCGTGGCCATGCACTCGCCGCGGACCATGCGCATCTCGCCCGAACTCAGGCGAAGCTGGGCATAACCCTGGTCCTTGCCGACGAGCTGGGCGTAGTTGCCGGCCGAGCGTGCGATCTTGCCGCCGGCGCGCGCCTTCATCTCGATGTTGTGGACGATGGCGCCGACCGGGACGCCGCGCAGCGGCATGGCGTTTCCGGGGCGGATATCGACACGCTCGCCCGCGACCACCTTGTCGCCCGGCTGCAGACGCTGCGGCGCCAGGATGTAGGCCCGCTCGCCGTCCTCATAGAGGATCAGCGCGATATAGGCCGAACGGTTCGGGTCGTACTCCAACCGCTCGACGGTTCCCTCGACGTCGAACTTCCGGCGCTTGAAATCGACCAGACGGTAGCGGCGCTTATGACCGCCGCCACGATGGCGCATGGTGATGCGGCCGTGGACGTTGCGCCCGCCGTTCTTCTTCAGGCCCTCGGTCAGCTCCTTGGCCGGCTTGCCCTTGTGAAGGTGCGAACGGTCGACCCGGACCAGGCCGCGCTGGCCCGGCGTGACCGGCTTATGGGGCTTGAGCGCCATGGTCACACTCCCGTCGCGACATCGATCGCATGACCTTCGGCCAGGGTCACGATCGCCTTCTTGACCGCGTTGCGGCGACCGGTCCGGCCCCGGAACCGCTTGATCTTGCCCTGCTGGTTCAGCGTGTTCACCGCCGTGACCTCGACCTTGAAGAGCTCCTCGACGGCCTGTTTGATCTGGGGCTTCGTGGCCCGGCGATCGACGCGGAAGGTCACCTGGTTGTATATGCTGCCCTGGGTCGACTTCTCGGTGATCACGGGGCTGCGGATGAGGTCGTAGCTTCTTGCCAGACTCATTTGAGCCTCTCCTCGAGCGCCGCGATGGCGTCCCTCGTGAGCACCAGTTTGTCGCGGCGGACGATGTCGTAGACATTGGCGCCGATGCTGGGCAGCACGTCGATGTCCGGGATGTTCGAAGCCGCGCGCGCGAAGTTCTCGTTCACGGCCGCGCCGTCGACGACCAGCGCGTTGGCGATACCCATGGCCGAAAGCCGCGCGACCAGATGTCTTGTCTTCGGCTCCTTCAGTTCGGCGTTCTCCAGGACCACCAGCTTGCCGTCGGCCCGCTTGGCCGAGAGCGCCGATTTCAGGCCCAGGGCGCGGACGCGTTTCGGCAGCTTGAAGGCGTGGCTGCGCTGGACCGGTCCGTGCGCGACCGCGCCGCCGCGAAAGATGTTGGTCTTGCGGCTGCCGTGGCGGGCCCGGCCGCCGCCCTTCTGGCGGCCGATCTTGGCCGTGCTGCCGACGACCTCGCCCGTCGATTTCGTCGTATGCGTGCCGGCGCGCCGCTTGGCGAGCTGCCAGTTGACGACGCGCGCCAGGATGTCGGGCCGCGGCTCCACGCCGAACACATCGTTGCTGAGGTCGACGGAACCGGCCTTCTCGTTGTCGAGCGTGAGAACGTCGGTCTTCATGGCGTCGCGTCCCGCCCGTCCTCGCCGCGTTCCGAAGGCGCCTCGACGGCGGAGCTTTCGGACGGCCTGTTCTCCTCGACCAGCGCCGCGGGAAACGGCAGGCCGTCCGGGACGTCCGCCTTCACCGCGTCGGAAACCAGGACCCAGCCTTCCTTCGCGCCGGGAATGCCGCCGCGAACCAGGATCAGGCCGTTTTCGGCGTCGGTCGCGACAACCTCCAGATTCTGGACGGTCACGCGCCTGTCGCCCATGTGGCCGGCCATCTTCTTGCCCTTCCACACGCGGCCCGGGTCCTGACTGTTGCCGGTCGAACCGTGAGCGCGGTGCGACACCGAGACGCCGTGGCTGGCGCGCATGCCGCTGAAGTTGTGCCGCTTCATGGAGCCCGCGAACCCGCGGCCCTTGGACGTCCCGGTCACGTCGACCTTCTGGCCGGCCACGAAGTGCTCCACCGAGATCCGGACGCCCACGGGCAGCACGGCGTCGTCGCTGACGCGGAACTCCGCGACCTTGCGCACGGGCTCCACGCCGGCCTTGGCGAACCGGCCGCGGTCGGCGCGGTTCAGGTGCTTCACCTTGGCCGGCCGCGCGCCGATCTGCAGGGCGACGTAGCCGTCGCGCTCCGTCGTGCGCTGGCCCACCACGCGGTTGTCCCGCGCCCGCAGGACGGTCACCGGGATGTGGCCGCCGTCGTCGGTGAAGATTCGACTCATGCCGACCTTCCTGGCGATCATGCCGGTGCGCATCGCCTGCTCCTCAGAGCTTGATCTCGACGTCGACGCCGGCCGCGAGGTCGAGCTTCATGAGCGCATCGACGGTCTGCGGCGTCGGCTCGACGATGTCGATCAAACGCTTGTGGGTGCGGATCTCGAACTGTTCGCGCGACTCCTTGTCGATATGGGGACCGCGCAGAACGGTGAACTTCCCGATATGCGTCGGCAACGGGATCGGCCCCCGCACCTGGGCTCCGGTCCGCTTGGCCGTGCCGACGATCTCGCTCGTCGACTGGTCGAGCAGCCGGTGGTCGAAGGCTTTCAGCCGAATGCGGATGTTCTGGCCCGCCATGGCGCTTCTCCTGTCCCCCGCCCGTCCGCGGTTCTACTCGACGATTTGTGCGACGACGCCGGCTCCGACGGTTCGTCCGCCCTCTCGGATGGCGAAGCGCAGGCCCTCGTCCATTGCGATCGGCGCGATCAGTTCCACGTCCATCGTCACGTTGTCCCCCGGCATCACCATCTCGATCCCTTCCGGGAGAAGCACATGGCCCGTCACGTCCGTCGTGCGGAAATAGAACTGCGGGCGGTAGTTCGTGAAGAACGGCGTGTGGCGGCCCCCCTCGTCCTTCGTCAGAACGTAGGTCTCCGCCTTGAACCGCGTGTGCGGCGTGATCGTCCCCGGACGCGCCAGAACCTGACCCCGCTCCACACCGTCACGCTTCGTCCCCCGAAGCAGGACCCCGATGTTGTCCCCCGCCTCGCCCGTGTCCAAGAGCTTGCGGAACATCTCCACCCCCGTGCACACCGTCTTCGACGTCTCGCGCAAGCCCACGATCTCGATCTCGTCGCCGACCTTCACAACGCCCCGCTCCACCCGACCCGTCACAACCGTCCCCCGGCCCGAGATCGAGAACACGTCCTCGATCGGCATCAGGAACGGACGGTCCACCGCACGCTCCGGCGTCGGGATGTAGGCGTCCACCGAACGCATCAACTCCAGAACCGTCTCCGAACCCACGGACGCCTCCCCGTCCTCCATCGCCGCGAGAGCCGAACCCCGGATCACCGGAACGTCGTCGCCCGGAAAGTCATACAACGACAGAAGCTCGCGAACCTCCAACTCCACAAGCTCCAGAAGCTCCTCGTCGTCAACCTGGTCCACCTTGTTCAGATACACAACGATCGCGGGAACGCCCACCTGACGAGCCAGAAGAATGTGCTCCCGCGTCTGGGGCATCGGACCGTCCGCCGCCGACACCACGAGTATCGCCCCGTCCATCTGGGCCGCGCCCGTGATCATGTTCTTCACGTAGTCCGCATGGCCCGGACAGTCCACATGGGCGTAGTGGCGAGACGACGTCTCATACTCCACATGAGCCGTGTTGATCGTGATGCCCCGCTCCTTCTCCTCCGGAGCCTTGTCGATCTCGTCGTAGCCCGTGAACGTCGCGCCGCCACCGCGAGACAAAACCCGCGTGATCGCCGCCGTCAACGTCGTCTTGCCGTGATCGACATGACCGATCGTCCCAATGTTCGCGTGCGGCTTCGTACGCTCAAACCTCTCCTTCGGCATCTTCTCTACCCGTCGGTCTCCTGGTTGTCCTGTCCGGTTTCTCCGGCCGCCTAGCCGAGGCTCGCCCTGAGCTCTTCCGAGATCATCCGCGGCACGGGCTCGTAGCAGTCGAAATGCATGGAATAGGTGGCGCGCCCCTGGCTCATGGAGCGCAGGTCGTTGACGTAGCCGAACATCGAGCCGAGCGGAACCTTGGCGTTGACCACCTGCGCGTTGCCGCGCGGCTCCAGGCCCTGGATCTGCCCGCGTCGGCCGTTCAGATCGCCGATCACGTCGCCCATGTACTCTTCCGGCGTCACCACCTCGACCTTCATGACCGGCTCCAGGAGCTGCGGTCCCGCTTTCGACACGCCCTCGCGGAAAGCCGCGCGCGCGGCGATGTCGAAAGCCATCGCGCTCGAGTCCACGTCGTGGAAGGCGCCGTCGTGGAGCGTCGCCTTGAAGTCGATCAGCGGAAAACCCGCGATCACGCCGGTCTCGCTGGCGCTCCTGATGCCGGCCTCGACCGCCGGGATGTACTCCTTCGGCACGTTGCCGCCAGTCACCGTGCTCTCGAACGCGAAACCCGAGCCCGGCTCGCCCGGCTCGAACAGGATCTTCACGCGGGCGAACTGGCCCGAGCCGCCGGTCTGCTTCTTGTGGGTATGGTCGATGTCGCAGGTCCCGGTGATCGTCTCGCGATAGGCCACCTGGGGGGCGCCGACATTGGCCTCCACGTTGAACTCGCGCTTCATGCGATCGACGATGATGTCGAGGTGGAGCTCGCCCATGCCCTTGATGACGGTCTGGCCGGATTCACGGTCCGACGCGACGCGGAACGAGGGGTCCTCCCCGGCGAGCCGGCCCAGGGCGACTGACATCTTGTCGTGGTCGGCCTTCGTCCGGGGCTCGACGGCGACCTCGATCACCGGGTCCGGAAAGTCCATGCGCTCCAGTACGATGGGCCTGCGCGGATCGCAGACCGTGTCGCCCGTGGCGGTGGCCTTCAGGCCGCACAGCGCCACGATGTCGCCGGCGTAGGCCTCCTGGATGTCCTCCCGGCTGTTGGCGTGCATCAGGAGCATGCGGCCGACGCGATGGCGCGACCCCCTGACCGTGTTGAGGAGCTGGTCGCCGGACTTCAGCACGCCCGAATAGATGCGCGTGAAGGTCAGCGTCCCGACATATTTGTCGGCCATGACCTTGAACGCGAGCGCGGAGAAGGGTTCGCCGTCGCCGCTCCTTCGCACCTCTTCCTTTCCGGTCTTCGCGTCGACGCCGCGGATCGCGGGCACATCGACCGGCGACGGCAGATAATGCACGACGCCGTCCAGCAGCGGCTGCACGCCCTTGTTCTTGAAGGCCGAACCCAGCAGCACCGGCACGAAGGCGCGGTCCAGGGCGCCCGCGCGGATGCAGGCGCGCAGCGTGTCCTCGTCGGGCTCGCGGCCCTCGAGGTAGGCCTCCATGGCCTCGTCGTTCCGCTCGACGGCCATCTCGACGAGCTTCATGCGGCACTCGCCGGCCCGGTCCCGCAGTTCGGCGGGGATGTCGACCTCGTCGAACTTCGCGCCCAGGCTGTCGTCGCGCCAGACGATGGCCTTCATCCCGACCAGGTCGACGACGCCCCTGAAGCCGGCCTCGACGCCGACGGGAAGCTGCAGGACCGCGGCCGTCACGCCGAAACGCTCCTCGATCATGTCCACGCACCGGAAGAAATCGGCGCCGACGCGGTCCATCTTGTTGACGAAGCATATGCGCGGCACGCCGTACTTGTCGGCTTGGCGCCACACGGTCTCGGACTGCGGCTCGACACCCGACACGGAGTCGAACACGGCCACGGCGCCGTCGAGCACGCGGAGGCTGCGCTCCACCTCGATGGTGAAGTCGACGTGGCCCGGCGTGTCGATGATGTTCACGCGATGGCCGCGCCAGTTCGTCGTGGTCGCGGCCGACGTGATCGTGATGCCGCGCTCCTGCTCCTGCTCCATCCAGTCCATGGTGGCCGTGCCCTCATGGACCTCCCCGATCTTGTGGGACCGGCCGGTGTAGTAGAGGATGCGCTCCGTCGTGGTCGTCTTGCCGGCATCGATATGGGCCATGATGCCGATGTTGCGGTAGCGCTCGATGGGGTGCGTGCGTGCCATGATCCGCTTGTCCTTGGGGCCTCGCGGGACCCCGGGTTACCAGCGCGGGAAACTTACCAGCGGTAGTGGGCGAAAGCCTTGTTCGCGTCCGCCATCCGGTGGGTGTCCTCGCGTTTCTTCACCGCGGCCCCGCGCTGGTGCGCCGCATCCATGAGTTCGCCCGAAAGGCGGTCCACCATGGTGGACTCCGACCGCGACCGCGCCGCCGAGATCAGCCAGCGGATCCCCAGCGCCTGCTGCCGGTCCGTGCGGACCTCCACCGGTACCTGGTACGTCGCGCCGCCGACGCGGCGGGACCGGACCTCGACCGCGGGCCTCACGTTGCCCAGGGCCTGGTGGAAGAGCCCGACCGGATCCTGGCCGGTCTTGTCGCGGATGCGGTCGAGCGCGTTGTAGACGATGCCCTCAGCGACGGCCTTCTTGCCGTCGTACATGAGGCTGTTGATGAACTTGGTCAGCACCGTGTCGCCGTGCAGGGCGTCGGGCAGGACCTCGCGTTTCTCGGCGGCATGGCGGCGCGACATCGTTCCCGTCCCTCACTTCGGCCGCTTGGCGCCGTATTTCGAGCGGCCCTGACGGCGGCTGGAGACGCCTTGGGTGTCCAGGGATCCGCGGATGATGTGATAGCGCACGCCCGGCAGGTCCTTCACGCGGCCGCCCCGGATCATGACCACGGAATGCTCCTGCAGGTTGTGGCCTTCGCCCGGGATGTAGCTCGTCACCTCGAAGCCGTTGGTCAACCGGACGCGGGCCACCTTGCGAAGCGCCGAGTTCGGCTTCTTCGGCGTGATCGTGTAGACACGCGTGCACACGCCGCGCTTCTGGGGGCATGCCTCCAAGGCGGGAACCTTGCTGCGCGCGCGGCGCGGCTTCCGCTCCTTGCGGATGAGCTGGTTGACGGTCGGCATCCAACGGACCTCGCCTGACATCGCAAAAACACGAACAGCCCGAACCGCAGGCTTTCCGGGCGGGAAAGCCCCAGATCGAACGGATCGCGACTGTTCCTTTCTTCGCCGGACCGGGCGGCGATCGAACCGCCCGCGATCCGGGAGCACGGGACTTATAGTCGTCGCACTTCGGCCGGTCAACACCGAAAACCGCGAAATATCGCCGAAGGAGCCTCCCCTTCGACAGGCCCGGGACAGGCTTTCGCCAGGTTCGGGGCAGGCTCTCGATACGCGCCGCGCGGCGCGTATCGAAGGGCCGCCGTTCCGGGAGCCGGCGAAGCCTGTATAACCCGGCGGCATGGACCGGGAGCCTCGCTCCATCCTCGTCACCGGCGCGAGCAGCGGTATCGGCGCCGCCCTCGCCAGGGCCTACGCGGCGCCGGGCGCGACGCTGTTCCTGGGCGGACGCGACGCCGGAAGGCTGGCCGCCGTCGCCGCGGCGTGCCGGGAGAACGGCGCGGCCTGCCGCGAGCGCATCCACGACGCGACCGACGCCGGGGACACGGCCGCCTGGGTCCACGCCTGCGACGGCCGGACCCCGCTCGATCTCGTCATCGCCAACGCGGGGGTGTCGGCCGGCGCGGGGTCCGTCGGGGAGGGCGAGGAGCAGGCGCGGCGCATCTTCGCGGTCAATTTCGACGGCGCCCTCAACACCGTGCTTCCCGTCCTGCCCGCGATGATCGCGCGCGGCCGGGGCCAGATCGCGCTCATGTCGTCGCTGGCGGGCTTCCGGGGGTTCCCGGGCGCGCCGGCCTACTGCGCGAGCAAGGCCGCGCTCCGCGTCTGGGGCGAAGGCCAGCGCGCCTGGCTCCGCGACAGGGGCGTCGGACTCTCCGTGATCTGTCCCGGCTTTGTCCGCACGCCGATGAGCGACGGCAACCCCTACCCCATGCCGTTCCTCATGGAGGCCGGCCGCGCTGCGGAGATCGTCAAGCGCGGGCTGGCCCGCGACAGGGCCCGCATCGCCTTTCCCTGGCAGACCTACTGGACCGTCCGGATCCTCGCCGCCCTGCCGGCCGCCTGGAGCGACGCCCTCCTGCGGCGGCTGCCGAACAAGCCTTCGGCGGACCTGTGACGCCCCGTCCGCCGCCGTCCGGCGGAACGCCTCAGTCCGCGGCCCGGCGCGCCTTGTAGGCCCGGACGTTGCGGTTGTGCTCGGCGAGGGTCTCCGCGAAGGCGTGGCCGCCGGCGCCGTCGGCGACGAAGTAGAGCTCGCCGGTCTCCAGCGGATCGAGCACGGCGGCGATCGCGCCGCGGCCCGGATTGGCGATGGGACCGGGCGGCAGGCCGGCGTGGACATAAGTGTTGTAGGGATCGTCGTAGGTCCAGTCCGAACGCAACAGCTCGCGGCCCAGCGGGGCCCGGCCCCGGGTGAGCGCGAAGATCACCGTGGGGTCGGACTGCAGCCGCATGCCGCGGTCGAGCCGGTTGACGAAGACCCCCGCGACGCGGGGGCGCTCCCCGGCCAGCCCGGTTTCCTTCTCGACGATCGAGGCGAGGACGAGGGCCTCCTCCGGCGAGGCGAACGGAAGGCCCTCGGCGCGTCCGGCCCAGAGCTCGGCCAGCGTCGAATCCATGGCCGCGACCATGCGGTCGAGCACCGCCTGGCGCGTTTCGCCGCGCGCGACGTGGTAGGTCTCCGGCAGGAGCGCGCCCTGGGGCGGCGTCTCGGCGATCTCGCCCACCAGCACCTCGCTGGCGTTCAGGATGGCCACCGCCTCCAGGCTCGTCAGCCCCTCGGGCACCGTGACGGCGTGGACGACGGTGGCGCCGGCGACCAGCAGGTCGAGCGCCTCGTCGAGGGACGCGCCGGGCCCGAAGACATACTCGCCGGCCTTGAGGCGATGGGCCTGACCGCGCCAGCGGGCCCGCCAGACGAGGCGGGCCGGGTCCTCGACGACGCCGTGGCGCGCGAGCGCTTCGGCGACGCCCGCGACGCCGACGCCGGACGGGATGACGACGGTCGACGGCTCCCCGAGCGGCCCGGGCCGCGTCGCCTCGCGCTCGAACCAGAGGACGCCGGCGACCGCCGCCGCGGCGGCCACGGCGAGAAGACTGAAGAGCCCGCCGGCGAGACGCCCCACGGGGGCCTCAGCCGGACTTGGCGACGATCAGCGAGGCGTTGGTGCCGCCGAACCCGAAGGAGTTGCTGAGCGCCGCGCGCACCGGCCGTTCCCTGGCCTCGTGCGGAACCAGGTCGATGCCGTCGCATCCTTCCGAGGGATCGTCCAGGTTGAGGGTCGGCGGGACCAGGTCGTTGGCGACCGCGAGGATCGAATAGATCGCCTCGACGCTGCCCGCGGCGCCCAGGAGATGGCCGACCGACGACTTGGTCGACGACATGCTGATCCCGCCGGCCGCGTCGCCGAACAGGCGCTTGACCGCGCCGAACTCGACCTCGTCGCCCAGCGGCGTCGAGGTCCCGTGGGCGTTGACGTAATCGATGTCGCCGGGCGTCAGGCCGGCGTCGTTCATGGCCGCGCGCATCGAGCGGAAGCCGCCGTCGCCGTCCTCCGCCGGAGCCGTGATGTGGTGCGCGTCGCCCGACAGGCCGTAGCCCACGACCTCGGCGTGGATCCTGGCGCCGCGCTTCCTGGCGTGCTCCATCTCCTCGAGCACGACGACGCCCGCGCCCTCGCCCATGACGAAGCCGTCGCGGCCCTTGTCCCACGGCCGCGAGGCGCGCTCGGGCTCGTCGTTGAAGCCCGTCGAGAGGGCGCGCGAGGCCGCGAAGCCGGCGATGCCCAGACGAGACACCGCCGCCTCGGCCCCGCCGGCCACCATGACGTCCGCGTCGCCGGTCTTGATGAGGCGCGACGCATCGCCGATGGCGTGCGCGCCGGTCGAGCACGCGGTGACGACGGAGTGGTTGGGCCCCTTGAAGCCATGGCGGATGGAGACGTGGCCCGAGGCCAGGTTGATCAGCGCCGACGGGATGAAGAAGGGGCTGACCTTCCGGGGGCCCCGGTCGCGCAGGAGGATCGACGCCTCCTCGATGGTCTTGAGGCCGCCGATGCCCGAACCGATCATGACTCCGGTGCGCTCGCGCGCCTCGTCGTCGTCGGGAGTCCAGCCCGCGTCGAGGACCGCCTGCTGCGCCGCGGCCACCGCATAGACGATGAAATCGTCCATCTTGCGCTGTTCCTTGGGCGCGAGATAGCGGCCCGCGTCGAACGCGCCTTCGCCGTCGCCCCTGGGCGGCTGGCCCGCGATCTTCGCGGGCAGGTCGTCGACCGGAAAGTCCTCGATCCTGCGCAGGCCGGACCGGCCGGCCACGAGCGCGGACCAGTTGCGCGCGACGCCGTCGCCCAGCGGAGTCACCAGACCGAGGCCGGTGACCGCCACCCTGCGTTCGTCGGAATGCGCCATGTGCCGTCGGGCCGGCCGCGGCGCGGACGCCGCGGCGGGGACCTCAGTCCGCGTTCTGTTCGATGTAGTCGATGGCGTCCTTGACGTTCACGATCTTCTCGGCCGCGTCGTCCGGAATCTCGACGCCGAACTCCTCCTCGAAGGCCATCACGAGCTCGACGGTGTCCAGGCTGTCGGCACCCAGATCGTCGATGAAGCTCGCGCCTTTCGTCACCTTGTCCTCGTCGACGCCGAGGTGATCGATCACGATCCTTTTCACGCGCTCAGCTACGTCGCTCATGGCCTAGCCACCTCCGAATCCCCAAGACAGATCAGCACGTTGGACCCCACCCGAACCGCTCCGCCGCCAGCGCCGGCCCGTCCCTCGGGCGCGGCCCATGTAACACACTTTCCGAACCGTGCGATACCCGGAAAAGCCGGCCGCGCCCCATGCGCCCGCGAGCGTGGCCGGCCCCTTCGGCGGCTACCCGGGGTGAGGGAGAGGATTTGCTTCTCTCGTGAGGGACACGGTTGGGGCGCGGGCGGCGCCGTTGGAGGTCCGGTTTCAGGACGAGGCTCGGGTCGGGCAGAAAGGCGCGCTGTCGCGCATCCGGGCGCGCAAGGGCGACCGCTCCCGCATCGCGCGCGACCATCGTTACCGCTACCTGTTCGGGGCCGCGCGCGGGGCGCTCGGCACAGCCGTCGGGCTTGTCGCCGAGCGCGCCGACACCGCCGCCATGAACGCGCATCTCGCGGCCATCGCCGCGGCGGCGACCGAGGGCAGCCATGGCGTCGTGGTGTTGGACCGGGCGGGGCGGCGCGAGAGCCGAGGACCTCTCGGTTCCCGACAATCCGACCTTGCCGCCGCCGCCTCCCTACGGCCCGGAGTCGAACCCGATGGAGACCGTATTCCAGTTTCTCAAGGACAACCGCCTCTCGAACCGCGTGTTACGCCGACGAGGCCGACATCGTCCACGCCTGCCGCAAAGCCTGGGACTGGTTCGAGGCGTCCCCCCGATAATATCGCCTCCATCGTGCGACGGAAATGGGTCGCCAAACCGCAACATGCATGACTATCGAATTTGGAGCGGTATCGGTCCGGCAGGCTGCCAGGACCGTGAGGCGAACCGGAAGCGGGCGTGACTCCGTCTATCGGCTCATGACCAGCATTCGGACGAGACCTTCGCCGGGCCCGGACCAAGGATCGAGCGCTTTGCCGTAGATCGTTCCGGCGGCCGCTTCGGAATCGACGGCGCGCATGCCGACCCCCGCGACGCTCGACGGGACCAGAAGGTCGCCCGGCCCGACCGGGCCGGACTCGCCCGAAACCCGGGCGTAAACCATGCCGCTCATCGAAACCGGAAGGTCGCCGGTCCCATCGGCGCGTGAGCCGATCACCATGCCCGGCCTGAACGCCCCGGCGCCGCTGATGACGCCCACAACAAGCCGGGCGTTCGACGTGGACGCCGGCAAAACGCCGCCGGAAGCCGGATCCCACGCGACCACCGAACCCGGACTGACGCCGTCCCGGGTCGCCAGTTCGAAGACCTCGGCGTAATCGTGTACTTTGCGGCCGTCGACACGGATAGAACCCTCACCATCAATTGCGCCTATTGAAACCGCTCTGCATAGGTTACCCTCGTCGTTCCTTCCGTTTTCATAAAAAATCAACCCTCCTCCGTCACCGTCTCTCGACTGACCAATGAATATGATTTTCTCATCTAAATTGTTGTATATGTTAGCATAAAATTCTTTTCTATTAGTAGAGACTAAACCCATATTGAATCGGGTGTTCAGTTCTCCATCAGAGAGGTCAAGGTATCCGCCATAGGGGTTTCTTCCTATTGACAAATTGCTGTCGAAAGTCAAAAGCGTTACCTATGCGTATTAACAAGCGGCTTTCGAAAAAATTCAGCTCCCTGAGGCCGTTCACCTGCGCGGCATCGCCGGGCTCCCCCTTGGGGCCCCTCTCCCCCTTGGGGCCCTGCGGGACCGCGCTCTCCGATTCCCCGCCGTTCCATCTCCTGCACTTTCGCGTCGATTCGCTCCACGGCGTCGGGAATGCTCTCCACCTGCGCGAGTGCGTATGACGACACCCCGACGCCACGGGCATGGCGCGGAGCCTCCGCCGCCGACCGGCGCGCAGGGGATCAGCATTCCGTATTGCATCGACCGCCGTGGCGGCGCAGCACCGCCTGAACCGCTTTGCTCTCCGACCGGATCGCTATGTCCAGCGGCGTGGCGCCGCCGTTAGACTGCGCATGGACGTCGGCGCCTAGACCCACCAGCCATTCCGCCGTTTCGCGCGCGTTCCCCCGCGCGGCAGAGTGCAGCGGCGTCCAGCCGCTGTTAGACTTCGCATGGACGTCGGCGCCTAGACCCACCAGCCATTCCGCCGTTTCGCGCGCGTTCTCCCACGCGGCATAGTGCAGCGGCGTGGAGCCGTAGTCATTCCTCGCATGGATGTCGGCGCCTAGACCCACCAGCCATTCCGCCGTTTCGCGCGCGTTCCCCGCCGCGGCAGCATGCAGCGGCGTGGAGCCGTAGTCATTCCTCGCATGGATGTCGGCGCCTAGACCCACCAGCCATTCCGCCGTTTCGCGCGCGTTCCCCTCCGCGGCAGAGTGCAGTGGCGTGGAGCCGTTGTTACTCTTCGCATGGACGTCGGCGCCTAGACCCACCAGCCATTCCGCCGTTTCGCGCGCGTTCCCCGCCGCGGCAGAGTGCAGCGGCGTCCAGCCGCTGTTACTCTTCGCATGGATGTCGGCGCTGCGGGCGACCAGCCATTCCGCCGTTTCGCGCGCGTTCCCCTGCGCGGCATAGTGCAGCGGCGTTTTGCCGGCGTCGTTCTTCGCATGGACGTCGGCGCCGCGGGCGACCAGCGCGGCCGCAGCCGCGCGAGAGTCCGCCAAGGCCGCGATCATCAGCGGCGTTTGACCGTACGCCCACCAGTCCGACCAGTCTACCCCGGGGTGAAGCCCGGCCAGCCTTCGCTTCAGCCCGTCGCCGAAGGGCACTTCGCCCCCCTTCAGCCGGGCGTCCGGCGCCGCCCCCGTCTCGATCAGCGCCTCGACAACCGCGGGCAGGTTCAGCAGCGCCGCGAAGTGCAGGTCGGTCCAGCCGGTCCTCACGTCCTTCCAGTCCACCCGCAAAGGGCGGCCGAGACGCGCGGCGAAATCCTCCGCCTGCTCCCGCGCCTCGCGTTCCGCCTTCTCCCGCGCCTCGCGCTCCGCCAAGCCGTACACGAAGGCGTTCGTCCATTGCCCGTCCAGCTTCACCGCGACCACCGACCAGGGCGCTTCCCGCACCCCCGGCGCCCGGATACGCCCCAATACCTTCAGCTTCTTCCCCGCCTCGTAGGACCCTAGGACGTTCTCGCCCATGGCGAGGGACGGCTTGCCGTAGAAAATGCCCTCCTCCGTGGTCGTGATAGTCTCCGGCGCCTCCTCGAACGCATACAGGCACCTCTGTCTCTCCCGGCTCAGGGTCTCGACGCCGACCGACCCCTTGACATGTTCCAGCCGGTCCCCCGGCAGGACGACGGTCACGTTCAACGTCAGCGCCTCGCCGCCCCCATACTCCCACGTCATCGTCACTTCCGGCGGGATAACCTGCACAGGACTGCCGATCCGCGCCGCGAAATGGTTGGTGCGCGCGAAGTTTTGCTTATCCAGCACCTCGGCCATAAGCGCGTCCCCGAGACCCCGCGACAGCGCCTCGCAGTAGACCTTCTCCTCCAGCATCGGCAGCTTGGCGAGGGCCGGACGGAAGACCACGTCGAGACGCTTTCCCGATGTGTCCGCCTCCTCGTTCAGGAACCCGACGACCCGCTCCGCCACCTCATCGAGGGCGTCGCCGAGATCGGCTTCCCGCGCCGGGGCCCCCTGCGGCGCCGACAACGCCGCGACGCCGGCGACGACCCCCGCCGCGCAAACCCGAAACGCTCCTCCGAACCGGATCATCCCTCCGTCCCTCCCCATACTCCCCAAGCGCCGGACGCCGGGCGACCGCCGCGCCAACGAGACACCCGCCCAGGATATCATGGACACCGCGCATGGACACCGTGGACCGCGAAACGCCCGGCCCGGCGGCGCGGCCACCGTCTCCCGCGCCGGCGTCGGGAGCAGGGCCGCGCCCCGACCGGAAGAATCGGCCGGGGGGCCGCAGCACGCCGGCCCTCCACGAGGTCAGGAGGGAAAGACTCACGGGGCGAGCGTCCGGGCAACGCGGAAACCGTTGGTGAAGTAGTTGCCGATTCTCCCCTCATCTCGAGTAGGTCCCGCAGGGACAGTATCGAGGGACGCGGGCGAAAGGCGTCTCAGACCATGGCCATGCCGCCGTTCACGTGGACGGTCTGGCCGGTCACGTAGGCCGCTTCGTCGCTCGCGAGATAGGCGACGGCGGCGGCGACGTCGTCCGTCGATCCGAGCCGTCCGACGGGGATCCGGGCGAGCAGGCCCTCCTTGACCCGGTCGGACAGGCCGTCGGTCATCGCCGTCTCGATGAAGCCCGGGGCGACGCAGTTCACGGTGACGCCGCGTTCGGCGACCTCCTGGGCGAGCGCCTTCGACATGCCGATCATGCCCGCCTTGGCCGCGGCGTAGTTGGCCTGACCGGGATTGCCCATGACCCCCACCACCGAGGCGATCCCGACGATGCGGCCGTGGCGGCGCCTGAGCATGCCGCGCAGGAGCGCGCGGACGATGCGGAAGCCAGACGTGAGGTTGAGGTCGATGACTTTCCGCCAGTCCTCGTCCTTCATGCGCAAGACCAGCGCGTCGGCGGTGACGCCGGCGTTGTTGACCAGGATGTCGACCCCGCCCATGGCGTCCTCGGCGGCCTTCGCCAGACCTTCGGCGGCCTCGGCCGCGCCGAGATCGGCGGCGAGGACATGGGCGTTCGCGCCCAAATCCGAGGACAGCGCGTCGAGCGCCGCGCGCCTGCGGCCCGCCAGCGCGACCTCGGCGCCCCGTCCGTGGAGAACGCGCGCGACCGCGCCGCCGATGCCGCCCGAGGCGCCGGTCACCAGCGCCTTGCGTCCCGTCAGATCGAACATGGCGGTCTCCCCGGCCCCGTCGCCGCGTCAGAGTGAGTTCAGGAATGTCTCGACCTCGGCCGGCGTCTCGACGGACGACGTCCGAAGGTCGCGGTCGATGCGCCGGACGAGGCCGGACAGGGTCCTGCCGGCGCCGAGCTCGACGACCGCGCGGACGCCGCGCTCGCCCAGCCCCGTCATGCTCTCGCGCCAGCGCACGGTGGCGGTGACCTGGGCGACGAGCAGGGCGCGCAGCGTTTCCGGCTCCGTTTCCGGCCGGGCCGTGACGTTGGCGATCACGGGAGCGGCGGGCGGGGCAATCGTCGCCGCCGCCAGCGCCTCGGCCACCGCTTCGGCGGCGGGTCGCATGAGCGGACAATGGAACGGCGCGCTCACCGGAAGCGTCACGGCGCGCTTCGCGCCCTTGTCTTTCGCGATCTCCGCGGCCTTCTCGACAGCGGCCGCGGCGCCGCTCACCACCACCTGGCCGGGCGCGTTGTCGTTGGCGACCGCGCAGACGCCGGCGGCCGAGGCTTCCCCGGCGATGGCGCCGACATCGTCGATCCCGAGGCCCAGGATCGCCGCCATGGCTCCCTCGCCGACCGGCACGGCGTCCTGCATGGCCTCGCCGCGCACGCGCAGGAGCCGCGCGGTGACGTCGAGCGGCAGCGCCCCGGCGGCGACGAGCGCCGAAAACTCGCCCAGCGAATGGCCCGCGACCATGGCGCACATCCGGTCCGTCGCCGTCGCGCCCTCCCGTTCCAGCACGCGCAACACGGCGATCGACGAGGCCATGAGGGCGGGCTGGGCGTTCCGCGTCAGGGTCAGCTCGTCCTCGGGGCCTTCGCGCATCAGCCGGAAGAGGCGCTGGCCCAGCGCCTCGTCGACCTCCTCGAAGACCTCGCGGGCGGCGCCGAAGGCTTCGGCCAACTCGGCGCCCATGCCCGGACGCTGGCTGCCCTGGCCCGGAAAGACGAACACTCGGGACATGACCGCGGTTTCCCCAGATCGGCGCGCCGGAACGGAGCGGACGCCCGGCGGAGCGCGAGACAATGGACGGCCCGCGCGCCATGTCAACCGGCGCCCCGGGGCTTCATCTATCGCTAGCGAGTAGATTTGTCCGTTTTCGGTAGCCCATGGATTGACCGCTTCTGTTGGGGTTGTCGGTCCGGGGGGAAGCCGGTCGCGCGGCCGTCCGGGTTGGGGGCCGGAGGGGAGAGCCGTCGGCCCGGTGGCGGGCGAGACATCCGGGTCCGTGGAAGACGGCGAGGGTTCCGTCGGGATGCTCGTGGACACGGACCTTGGCCTTGACGTAGCGGGGTCTGTGTCGGCCCGTGGGTATCCGCGAGTCGCGCCGACCGTAGCACACGGTGTTGTTGCGCCCGACGACTCGGTCTGCGTGCGGGCGGAGGATGTCGTCGATCCGGTCGGGTCTGGCGCGCGGCTCGCCGGCATGGACAACACGCTGGAGGAAGCGTCCGCCGACGTCGGCGCCGGCGAATGGGCGACCTTCCGCCGCGGCGCGCCGCGGCGCATCGCTCCGGGCGCGGTCGGCGGGGCGCCGCCCGCGTTCATCGTCTCCATGGACGGCCCGGCGATCGCCCACTTCACCGCCGGCGTCGATTCGACCGCGCCGCCGGTCTTCATCCACGGCATGCCGCGGCGCGGGGTGAAACCCGAGATCGACGCCATCGCCACGCCGACGCCGATATTCTCGTTCCTCGTCGCCTCGCTCGGCCTCTATCCGCGCCGGCGAAGCTGAACCGTGGACCCGGACGAGGACGCGCGCTTGCGCGGGAAGCGTTTTCGACTATAGTGTGCGCCCTTCGCGGCCGCGGCGGTCCCGATCGGCCGCGCGCCGTTCCGGCGTCCGGGACAATCCGGTGAATCACGACAAGAGGAAGGTTCGATGCCTTTCTACGAGAGCACGTTCATCGTCCGCCCCGACGCCTCGCCCCAGCAGGTCGAGACGCTGGCCGGCGAGGTGGAGGACATGATCCGCGAGCGCGGCGGCCAGGCGCCCAAGACCGAGATCTGGGGCCTCAAGTCGCTGGCCTACCGGATCAAGAAGAGCCGCAAGGGCCACTACGTCTTCATGAACGTGGAAGCCTCGGCCGAAACGCTGGGCGAGCTGGAGCGCGGCCTGCGCTTCAACGAGGACATCCTGCGCTACATGTCGGTCAAGGTCGATGCGCTCGATCCCGAGGCATCGCCCATGATACGCAACAAGTCGAACCGGGACGACCGGTCGATCCGACGCCACGGCGAAGAACAGAAAGACGGAAAAGAGTGATGTCGATGGCCCCTCGCCGCCCCTTCTGGCGCCGCCGCAAGACCTGCCCGTTCTCCGGTCCCAACGCGCCGAAGATCGACTACAAGGACGTCAAGCTCCTGCAGCGCTACATCTCCGAGCGCGGCAAGATCGTGCCGTCGCGCATCACCGCCGTGTCGGCCAAGAAGCAGCGCGAGCTCGCGCGCGCCATCAAGCGCGCCCGGTATCTCGCGTTGCTGCCCTACGTCGCGAACTAGCTCCGGCGAACCGGTCCGAACCGGCCGGTCCCGTGCCCGGTCTCTACATACCGCTGGTCGCGCTCGTGGCCGGCTTCTCAAGCGCGGCGCTCTACGTCGTCGGGCTCGGCGGCTCCGTCTGGGGCGTGTTCCTCGTCCTGATCTCGCCCCTTCCGATCTACATCGCGGGCCTGAAATGGGGCTCCCTCGCGGCCGGCGCGGCGGGCGTCTTCGCGGTCATGGCCGCGGTCGTCGCCGGCGACCTCCTGCTCGCCAGCGTGTTCAGCGTGGCGTTCATGATGCCGGCCTTCTTCCTGACCCATCTCGCGATCCGGCCGGTGGGAGGCGACGGGGACGATCCGGTCTGGCCCGGGGCGACCCGGCTGACGCTGGCCCTCATGGCGGTCGGGCTCCTGGAGGTCGCGGTCGCGGCCCTGGCGATCTCGATGACCGAGGCGGGCCTGCCGGGGACCGTGCGCAGCAATCTGAGCCTGCTCGCCGAATCCCTCTATGGCGCGCGCTCGAGCCACGGTCCGGACGCCGTGACCGATGTCGTCGACCTCGTGGACTTCTGGGACTCGCTCGTGCTGGGCTGCATCCTGGCGGTCGTGCTGGCGGCCCACGCGGCCATGGGCGCCCTGGCCCAGGGCCTGGTGAGCGGCGGCGCGACGCCCCTGCGGCCGTCTCCCGCGTTCGGCCGGCTCCGGCTGCCGGCATGGCCTTCCGTCGCGGCCCTCCTGCTGGCGGCGACCGTCCTCGGACTCGACGCGCTGGAGGGCGACCGGGTGGGAACCGCCGGATTCCTGATCCACGTCCTGACGGGATTCCTTCTGGTGTTGTGCGTGGGTTTTCTGCTACAGGGCCTCGCCGTCCTGCACGCGCTGACGCGCGGCATGGGCGCGCAGCCCTTTATCCTGGCGGGCTCCTACATGGCGGTGCTCGTCTTCCAGCCGTTCGGCGCCATGGTCTTCGCCGCTGTCGGGTTCGCCGAATGCTGGGCCAACTTTCGCGAACGGTTCGGCGTCGGAGACGACGCCGCGACGGAGAGGTAGATGGACGTCGTCCTTCTGGAACGGATCGACAAGCTGGGCCGGATGGGCGACGTGGTGTCCGTGCGTCCCGGCCACGCCCGCAACTTCCTGATCCCGCGGGGCAAGGCGCTGCGAGCGAGCGAGGAGAACGTGGCGCGCTTCGAGGCCGAGCGCGCCGAGCGCGAGGCCGGCAACGCCGAACGGCGCGGCGGCGCCGAGGACCTCGCCTCGAGGATCGAAGGCGCGCACGTCACGCTGATCCGGCAGGCCTCCGACAACCTGCAGCTCTACGGCTCGGTCAAGGCGCGCGATATCGCCGACGGTCTGGTCGAGCAGGGCTTCGACATCGACCGGCGCAATGTCGTGCTCTCCGGGCCCATCAAGACGCTGGGCCTCCATACGGTGACCGCCATGCTGCATCCGGAGGTCTCGACGACCGTGATCGCCAACGTGGCGCGCACCCCGGACGAGGCGCGGCTCCAGCAGGAGACCGGAAAGGCCGTCGGCCGCGAGGGAGACGAGGACGACGAGGCGGACGCCGAAGCGCCCGCGCTTGAGGAACTCGTCGGGGCCGAGGCGGCCGATCGGACCGCCGAGGACCTCGCCTTCGAGGGGGAAGCCCCCGGAGACGAGACTCCGCGGGACGGCGGCGGCGGGGACCGGAAAGCCTGAATCCTCCCGCCGGGGCCACCGCATCGGAGATCTGACGGCTCGCCTTCCCCTCGTCCCGCCCTTCGATACGCGGCCTTCGGCCGCTATCCGGGGCGAGGCGTGCGCGATCCCCTTCCCTCGTCCCGAGGTGGCGCGAAGCGCCGCATCGAGGGACGGAATCGCCCGGCTAGCTTGTCGTTCGCGGCCCGCGCAGCCGTTGAGGACCGTTCGCGACGGCGCTAACATGGCCGCGACAAGACGTCCTCGCGCGGGAGATGGGTCATGCTTCTGGCCGGCATGTTCGATCGGTTCGTGACGGTCGGCGGCTTGCGGCTGATCGACGCGCACGGCGGGCGGCGCGACTTCGGGACCCCTGGAGCCGAACCCTCCGTCACGATCCGTCTGCACGATCCGGCGCTGCACTGGAAGATCGCGCTGGCGCCGCGCCTCGCCGTGGGCGAGGCCTACATGGACGGCGCGCTCACCATCGAGGACGGCACCATCGTCGATTTCTTCGAGGTGATCGGGCGCAACCTGAAGAATCTCCAGCGCGACGACACGATCGGCCGGGTCGCGGCCTGGCTGCGGCGCAACGTCGCGCGCCCGTTGCAGCAGAACAACCCGGTCGGGCGGGCCCGGAAGAACGTAGCCCACCACTACGACCTCTCCGACGACCTTTTCGACCTCTTCCTCGACGGGGACCGCCAGTATTCCTGCGCCTACTTCGCGACGCCCAACAGCACGCTCGACCGGGCCCAGGCCGACAAGAAACGCCACATCGCCTCCAAACTGCTTCTGGAACCGGGCATGACGGTGCTCGACATCGGCTCGGGCTGGGGAGGCATGGGCCTCTACCTGGCGCAAGCCGCCGACGTCGACGTGACCGGCGTGACGCTGTCGAAGGAGCAACACGGGGTCTCCAACGAGCGGGCCAGGCGGGCGGGCCTGGACAACCGGGTGCGGTTCGAGCTGAAGGACTACCGCGACCTCGACCGGCGCTTCGACCGGATCGTCTCCGTCGGCATGTTCGAGCACGTCGGAGCGCGGCACTACCTGGAGTTCTTCCGAAAGGTCCGCGGGCTTCTCGGCGACGGCGGCGTGATGCTGCTCCATTCCATCGGCCGGTTCTCGGAGCCGGGCAACACCAACGCCTGGCTCAGGAAGTACATTTTCCCCGGCGGCTACACGCCCGCGCTCTCGGAAGTGTTCGCCGCCCTGGAGCGCGCCGGGCTGATCTCGACCGATATGGAGATCCTGAAGACCCACTACGCCGAGACGCTCAAGCACTGGCACCGCCGCTTCAACGACAACCGCGAGCGCGTGCGCGAGCTCTACGACGAGCGCTTCTGCCGCATGTGGGAGTTCTACCTGCTGGGCTGCGAGGCGGCCTTCCGCCACGACGACCAGATGGTTTTCCAGCTCCAGCTCGCCAGAGAGCGCCACGCGACGCCCGAGACCCGCGACTACATGGTCGACTGGGAACGCGCCCGCGCATGACGGCGCGGAAGATTCCGGGCGACCCGCTGCCTTTCCCCCAGAGGGGCGGGCTGGACCCGGCGCGGACGGCGCTCCTGGTGATCGACATGCAGCGCGATTTCTGCGCCGCCGGCGGCTACATGCACCGCCTGGGCCGCGACCTGGAGCGCCTGCGCGCGCCCATCGGCCCGATACGGCGCCTTGTGGACGCGGCCCGCCGCGCCGGGCTGTTCGTGGCCCATACGCGCGAAGGCTACGCGCCGGACCTTTCGGACCTCCAGCCCTGGAAGGCGGCGGGTCCCGTCCACGAAGCCATCGGCGGCGAGGGGCCGCTGGGCCGGGCCCTGGTGCGGGGCGAGCGCGGCTGGGACTTCATCGACGAGCTCGCGCCCGCGCCCGGCGAGCCGGTCTACGACAAGGCCGGCTACGGCGCCTTCGCGACGACGACGCTGGGCGACGACCTCGCCGAACGCGGCGTCGGCGCGGCGATCCTGACCGGTCTCACCGCCGACTGCTGCGTCACCTCGACCCTGCGCGAGGCGCTCGACCGCGGCCTCGACTGCATGGTGATCGAGGACTGCGT
The DNA here is from genome assembly GCA_958295695.1 of uncultured Alphaproteobacteria bacterium. GTDB lineage: Bacteria > Pseudomonadota > Alphaproteobacteria > SP197 > SP197 > SP197. The sequence continues at coordinate 2,250,109 of OY282363.1, forward strand.
GGCCGCCGCCAGCGCCCGCCGCCACGACGCGGCGCTCGACCTCATCCGCGCGGCCGGCGGCGCGTTCGGGGCCCTGGGCCGGAGCGACGACACGATCGCGACGCTGGCGGCCTGACGCCCGCGAGGCGGAATCGGGTCGCCGGGTCGAACGGGGAGCAGGCCTGCTCGGTTACCCCCGCATTCACCGGAATTCTCCGGTGGGATGCGCGGGGCGGTTCGACTACACACGGCGGATCGCCCGAGAGCCGAGCCCCGCTCCGCCATGGTCCACGCCGACATCGCCGATCCCGCCGCCGACGCTCCCGGATACCGGGAGATGCCGCACAACGAGGACGCGGAACAGGCGCTTCTGGGGGCCATGCTCGTCAACAACGAGGTCCTCAACCGCGTCGAGGACTTCCTCGGCCCCGAGCACTTCTTCATCCCCGTCCACGGCCGCATCTACGAGGCGATCCAGCGCATCGCGGAGAAGGCGCAGATCGCCAACCCGATCACGCTGAAGACCTATTTCGAGAACGACGAGTCGCTCGGCGCGGTCGGCGGCGCGACCTATCTCGCCAGGCTGGCGTCGAGCGCGGCGACGATCATCAACGCCCGGGAGTACGCGCGCCAGATCCACGAGCACCACATCCGCCGCCGTCTGATCGAGATCGGCGAGGACATGGTCAACGACGCCTTCGAGCCTTCCGTGGACGACAGCGCGGAAAGCCAGATCGAGCGGTCGGAGAAATTCCTCTTCGACCTCGCCGAGGCCGGCCGCAACGACAGCGATTTCCGCAGCTTCCGCGACATCATGGCGGAGACGCTCAAGGTCATGGAGGCCGCCTACCGCCAGGAATCCGGCATGACCGGCGTGGCCACGGGCCTGCGCGACCTCGACGAACTTCTGGGCGGCCTTCACCGCAGCGACCTCGTCGTCCTCGCGTCGCGCCCGGCCATGGGCAAGACGGCCTTCGCGACGAACGTGTCGTTCCACGCGGCCAAGCGCTACAGGGCCGGCGTCGACGACGCCGGGAACGCGCGCATCGAGGACGGCGCCGTCGTCGGCTTCTTCTCGCTGGAGATGTCGGCCGAACAGCTCGTCGGGCGCATCCTCGCCGAGGAGTCCGGCATCCCTTCCGAGATGCTGCGACGCGGCAACATCAACGCGCGCGATTTCGACTCTGTCGTGCGGGCCAGCCAGGAGCTCGCCCGCATCCCGCTCTACATCGACGATACGCCGGCGCTCACGATCGGCGCGCTGCGCACGCGCGCGCGCCGCCTCAAGCGCCAGCACGGCCTTTCGCTGGTCGTGGTCGACTATCTCCAGCTCGTGCGCCCGACCGCGCGGACGAACGCCGACAACCGGGTCCAGGAGGTCTCCGAGGTGACCCAGGGCCTGAAGGCGCTGGCCAAGGATCTCGACGTGCCGGTCCTGGCGCTCAGCCAGCTCAGCCGTGCGGTCGAGCAGCGCGAGGACAAGCGGCCCCTGCTCTCGGACCTGCGGGAATCCGGCTCGATCGAGCAGGACGCCGACGTCGTCATGTTCCTCTACCGCGAGGACTACTACCTGCAGCGCCAGGAACCCCAGCCCAAGGCCGGAGAAGCCGATGACGACGCGAAGTTCCGCGAGCGCCTCGAAAACTGGCAGCGGCGCATGGAAAACAAGAAGGGGATCACCGAGGTGATCGTCGCCAAGCAGCGCCACGGCGCGACCGGCGATGTCGATGTCTATTTCGACGCGGCCACCACCAAATACACGGATCTGGAGGCGCGTTATTCTCCCGACGACGGCCCCGGTTGAGCGCGCCGCGACCCGGCTGACGATCGACCTGGACGCGCTTGTCTCGAACTGGCGCGGCCTGAAGGCTCGGGCCTCGGGCGCCGATTGCGCGGGCGTCGTGAAGGCCGACGCCTACGGCCTGGGCGCGGCGAGGGTGGCGCCGGCCCTCTGGCGGGCCGGCTGCCGGCGCTTCTTCACGGCCAATCCCGATGGCGCCCTCGCCGTGAAGGCGCTGCTGCCGGAAGCGGACGTGCACGTCCTCAACGGCCTGTTCGGCGAGCCCGGGGATTACGTCGCGCAGGGCCTGATCCCCGTGTTGAACGATCTGGGCCAGATCGAGCGCTGGTCGGGCCTTGCGTCGCGGCTGGAGCGGAGACTCCCGGCCGCGATCCACGCCGATACCGGGATGAACAGGCTGGGGCTGCCCGCCCGCGAGATCGACCGGCTGGCCGAACGGCACGGACTGCTGGACGCGCTCGACGTGCGCTACCTGATGTCGCACCTGGCGAACGCGGAGGACGGCGCGGACGCGATGAACGCCGGGCAGCTCGGAGCCTTCGACGCCTGCCGGCGGAGGCTGCCCGCCCTGCCCGCCAGCCTCGCCAACTCCTCGGGCGTTTTCCTGGGCCCCGATTACCATTTCGACCTCGTGCGTCCCGGCTACGCCGTCTACGGAGGCAACCCGACGCCGCGCCGGCCGAACCCGATGGAGCCCGTGGTCGGGCTCTCGGCCCAGATCGTCCAGGTCCGCGCGGCCGCGCCGGGCGAAACCGTGGGCTATGGCGCGACCCACGCGGTCGAGGCGCCCACCCGCATCGCGACCGTTCCGCTGGGCTACGCCGACGGCTACCCGCGCGCGCTGAGCTCCAGAGCCGCGGCGCGCGTCGGCGATGTCGAGGTCCCCGTCGTCGGCCGCGTGTCCATGGACCTCGTAACGCTGGACATCGGCGCCCTGCCCGAGGCAAAAGCCCATGTGGGAACTTGGGTCGACCTGATCTGGGGGCGCGAGATCCTGGACGATCTGGCGATGCGGGCTGGCACGATCGGCTACGAGCTTCTGACCGCTTTGGGCGCCCGCTACCCCCGTGTCTATGCCGGAGAGGCCGCCGCGTGAATCCGCTCGCCGCCATCGGACGGACGTTCCTGGCCTTCCTGTCGGCGACCGGCCGCACCGTGACCTTCGCCGCGCTGGCCCTGTTCCATTGCGCGACGCCGCCCTGGTATCCGCGCCTGATCGTCCGGCAGGTGCTGGACATCGGCTACTACTCGCTGCCCGTGGTCGGCCTCACGGCGGTCTTCACGGGCATGGTGCTGGCGCTCCAGAGCTACACCGGGTTCTCGCGTTTCCAGGCCGAGAGCGCGGTCGCGGGCATCGTGGCCCTTTCGATCACGCGCGAACTGGGGCCGGTGCTGGCCGGTCTGATGGTCGCGGGCCGGGTCGGGGCGGCGATCGCGGCCGAAATCGGCACCATGCGCGTGACCGAGCAGATCGACGCGCTGACGACGCTGTCCACCAACCCCTTCAGGTACCTCGTGGCCCCGCGCATGATCGCCGCCACCCTGACCCTGCCCGTCCTGGTGTTGGTCGCCGACGTCATCGGCGTGATGGGCGGCTACGCGGTCTCGATCCACAAACTGGGTTTCAGCCCCACGGTCTACCTCGCCAGCACCTTCGACATCCTCAAGACCATGGATGTCGTCTCCGGCCTCGTGAAGGCCACCGTGTTCGGCTTCCTGGTCGCGCTGATGGGCTGCTACCACGGCTATCATTCGCGCCTCGGCGCCCAGGGCGTGGGCCAGGCCACGACCTACGCCGTGGTCTCCGGCTCGATCCTGATTCTGACGTTCAACTACATCGTCACCGAGATCTTCTTCCCGGAATGACGGACGGAACCGCCAAGATCAGCGTGCGCGGCCTGAAGAAGAGCTTCGGGCGCAAGACCGTGCTGGACGGCGTGGATTTCGACGTCGCTCCGGGCGAATCGCTGGTGATTATCGGCGGTTCGGGCACCGGGAAGTCGGTGACGATCAAGTGCATCCTGGGCCTGATCGAACCCGACGAGGGCACGATCGAGATCGACGGCGACAACGCCACGGGGCTCGGCGGCGGCGACCGCGACGCCCTGATGGCCAAGTTCGGCATGCTGTTCCAAGGCGGCGCGCTGTTCGACAGCCTGACGGTGTGGGAGAATGTCGCCTTCCGGCTGATCCGGCCGCGCGGCGCGTCCAGGCGAGAGGCGCGCGAGGCGGCCATCGACAACCTCGGCATGGTGGGGCTGGGCGAGGATGTGGCCGACCTCCACCCCGCCGAGCTCTCGGGCGGCATGATGAAGCGCGTGGCGCTGGCGCGCGCCATCGCGGCCCGGCCGGACATCGTTTTTTTCGACGAGCCGACGACCGGCCTCGACCCCATCACCGCCGACGTGATCAACGACCTCATCGTGTCGGTGCGCGAGAAGCTCGGCGTCTCGACGGTCTCGATCACCCACGACATGGCGAGCGTGCGCAAGATCGCCGACCGCGTCGCGATGCTGCACGGCGGGAGACTGGTCTGGACCGGATCGGCCGGCGAGATCGACGCGAGCGGCAATCCCTTTGTCGACCAGTTCATCAACGGCCACGCCGACGGCCCCATCGCCATGGACGTGCGCCGACCGTGACGCGCGCCCGGCCCGCCCGATGACCGCGGCCTCGTCGCGCTTCGTCTGCCAGTCCTGCGGCGCCGAGCACCGCAAGTGGGCCGGCCGGTGCGAAGGCTGCGGCGTGTGGAACGCGGTGATCGAGGAAGCCATCGGCGCGACCGCGCCCGGAGGCCTCAAGGGCAAACGGAAGGGACGGCTTCTCGCCTTCGAGAATCTGGCGGGCGCGTCGGAGCCGCCGCAGCGCCTCGCCAGCGGCATCGCCGAGCTGGACCGCGTATTCGGCGGCGGCCTGGTTCCGGGCTCCGCGCTGCTCCTGGGCGGCGATCCGGGGATCGGCAAATCCACCATCGCGCTCCAGGCCGCCGCGAACCTCGCGCGCGCGGGCCTGCGCTGCGCCTATCTCTCGGGCGAGGAGGCGGTCGACCAGGTCCGCCTGAGAGCGCGGCGCCTGGGCCTGGAAAGCGCCCCGCTGGGCCTGGCCGCCGCCACGAACGTGCGCGACATCGTGACGAGCCTGGCCGAGGAGCGCGCCGACCTCGTGATCGTCGACTCGATCCAGACCATGTACCTCGACAGCCTCGATTCGGCGCCCGGCGCCGTGGGGCAGGTGCGCGGCGCGGGCCAGGAGCTCATCCGACACGCCAAGGACAGCGGCGCGGTCCTGCTGCTGATCGGCCATGTGACGAAGGAAGGACAGATCGCGGGGCCGAAGGTCCTGGAGCACATGGTCGACACCGTCCTCTATTTCGAGGGCGAGCGCGGCCATCAGTTCCGGATCCTCCGCGCCGTGAAGAACCGCTTCGGCCCGACCGACGAGATCGGCGTCTTCGAGATGACCGATCACGGCCTCGACGAGGTGCCCAACCCGTCGTCCCTGTTCCTCGACAGGCGCGACGAGGACGTCGCCGGAACGGTCGTCTTCGCGGGCGTCGAGGGCAGCCGGCCCATGCTGATGGAAATCCAGGCGCTGGTCTCGCCGTCGGCGCTGGGAACGCCCCGGCGCGCCGTCGTCGGCTGGGATTCCGGCAGGCTCGCCATGGTGATGGCGGTGCTCGACACGCGCTGTGGCCTCGCCATGGGCGGCCACGACGTCCATCTCAACGTCGCCGGCGGCCTCAGCATCCGCGAACCCGCGGCGGACCTCGCGGTCGCCGCCGCGCTGATCTCCTCCATGGCGGCCCGCCCCCTGCCCCATGACGGCGTCGTCTTCGGCGAAGTCGGCCTCGCCGGCGAGGTCAGGTCCGTGAGCCGGACCGAGGCGCGGCTGGGCGAAGCGGCCAAGCTCGGCTTCGGCAGGGCCGTCGTGCCCGCGCGCAAGGGCAAGGCCCCCGCCGGGAGCGGCATGGACATCCGCGCCATAGGGAAACTGGGGGCGCTGGCGGACCTGATCTACGGCGACGACGGACGACGATGAACGACCTGCCGCTCACCATCGCCGACTTCCTCGCCCTGGGGATCGTTTTCCTTTCGGGGTTCCTGGCCTATTTCCGCGGCGCGGTGCGCGAGTTCTTCTTCCTCGCGACCTGGGGCGGCGCGCTCGCGGCGGCGGCCTACCTCTACGGCGCGACATTTCCCCTGGTGTCGGGCTGGGTGGGCGGCGATCCCCTGATCGCGGCGGCGACCAACGCCGCCGGCCTCTTCGTCGTGGCGCTGACGGTCATGACGCTGATCTCGACGGTGGTGGTGAAGCGGACCGAGGCGTCCGGGCTCAACGTGCTGGACCGCTCGCTAGGGTTCGTCTTCGGGCTGATCCGGGGCGTTCTCGTGGTCTGCCTGATCTACCTGCTCTACACGCTCCTGGCGCCGGTCGAGGAACACCCCCGGTGGTTGCGGGACGCCAAGCTCACGCCGGCCGTGGCCGAGGGAGCGGAGACGATGCTGGCGCTGGCGCCGGAGGAATGGGGCCTGCAAGGCGAGCGCGTGGTCCAGCAGCTCAAGGACACGTCCTCGACGCTGGAAGACCTCGGCGTCGACTACGAGGACCTCGTCGATCCTCCACCGGAAGCGCCCGAAACTGGCAATTCGACCGAACAGGGGTATAACGAACGCGACCGTTCCGCGCTCGACGACATGATCGGAGCCGAACAGTGAAACGAGGCCGCCCGGCGTGACGCGCTTCCCGCTCCGTCATCCCTTCGACGACGGCCGGCCGCGCGAGGAATGCGGCGTGTTCGGCATCTTCGGAACGCAGGACGCCGCGGCCCATACGGCGCTGGGCCTCCACGCCCTGCAGCACCGCGGCCAGGAATCCGCCGGGATCGTGGCCTTCGACGGCGCGCAGTTCCACGTCCATCGCGACCTCGGGCTCGTCTCGGACGTATTCGCCAGCGACACGGTCATGGAGCGCCTGAAGGGCCACGCGGCGATCGGCCACAACCGCTACGCCACCACCGGCGCGACCGTGCTGCGCAACGTGCAGCCGATCTTCGTCGAGACCGGCATGGGCGGCCTGGCGCTGGCGCATAACGGCAACCTGACCAACGCCCATTCGGTGCGCCGGGAGTTGGTCGAACGCGGCGCGATCTTCCAGTCGACATCCGACACGGAGATCATCGTTCACCTCGTGGCGCTGTCCGGCATGGACGACATGGCCGGCCGCCTGATCGACGCCCTCGGACAGGTGGTGGGCGCCTATTCGCTCGTCGCGCTCACCGACACCGCGATCATCGGGGTGCGCGACACCCTGGGCGTGCGTCCGCTGGTCCTCGGCAAGCTCGACGGCGCCCATGTGCTGGCCTCGGAGACCTGCGCGCTCGACATCATGGGAGCGCGTTTCGTGCGCGATATCGAGCCGGGCGAAGTGGTCGTCATCGACCGGGACGGCCCGCGCTCGTTCAAGCCCTTCCCGGCCCGGCGCAGCCGGTTCTGCATCTTCGAGTACATCTACTTCGCCCGGCCCGACAGCCGGGTCGAAGGGCGCAACGCCTATGAGGTCAGGAAGCGGATGGGCGCCGAGCTCGCCCGCGAGAGCGGCGTGCCGGCCGACGTCGTGGTTCCGGTGCCCGATTCCGGCGTGCCCGCCGCGCTCGGCTACGCCGGGGAAGCGGGCCTTCCCTTCGCGCTGGGCATCGTCCGCAACCACTATGTGGGGCGCACGTTCATCGAGCCCGCCCAGAACATCCGGCATCTGGGCGTCAAGCTGAAGCACAACGCCAACCGCGCGGAGCTGGAAGGCAAAAGGGTCGTCCTTCTCGACGATTCCATCATGCGCGGCACGACCTCGACCAAGATCGTCGCCATGGTGCGCGACGCGGGCGCCGCCGAGGTCCACATGAGGATCGCGAGCCCGCCCAACACCCATTCCTGCTTCTACGGGGTCGACACGCCCTCGCGCGAGGAGCTTCTGGCCTCGCACATGGACCTCGACGAGATGGCGGGCTTCATCGGCGTCGACAGTCTGGCCTACCTCACCGTCGACGGCCTCTACAGGGCCGCGGGCAAGCCGGAAGGCCGCCGCGCCGGACAGCCGCAGTATTGCGACGCCTGCCTGACCGGCGAATACCCGGTGCCCCTGGTCGACCGGGACGGCGGGTTCGAGGCCCGGCAGCTCTCGTTGCTCGACGACCCGAACTAGCAACCCCATGACGGAGGCCGCGAGAAGGCTCGACGGGCGCATCGCGCTCATCGCGGGCGCGTCGCGCGGCATCGGCGCGGCCGTGGCCAGGGCCTACGGCCGGGAGGGCGCGCAACTCGTGCTCGTCGCGCGCACGGTGGGCGGCCTCGAGGAGACCGACGACGCGATCCGCCAAGCCGGCGGCAAGACGCCGGTCCTGGCGCCTTTGGACCTCGCCGATTTCGACGGCATCGACCGCTTGGGCGCGGCGCTCCACAAGCGCTTCGCGAGGCTCGACATCCTCGTGGGCAACGCCGCCGTCCTAGGCGCGCTGACCCCGACCGGCCACATCGACCCGGAGGTCTGGCGACAGGCCCTCGATATCAACGTCACGGCCAACTGGCGCCTGATCCGCGGCATGGACCCGCTGCTGCGGCGTTCGGACGCCGGACGCGCGATTTTCGTCACATCCGGCGCGGCCGCGACGAACCCGCCCTACTGGGCGGCCTACGCCGCGACGAAGGCCGCGCTGGAGGCGCTGGTGCGGTGCTGGGCCGGAGAGCTCGGCAAGACGGCCGTGAAGGCGAACCTGCTCGATCCCGGCGTCGTGCGAACCGCCATGCGCGCCCAAGCCTTTCCCGGCGAAGACCCCGACACGCTGGCCGGGCCCGACAGCATCGCCGAAGCCTTCATTCGCATGGCGCTGCCGTCATGGGACCGGAACGGCGAGAAGGTTCTGGCCTCGTCGCTCCGCTGAAGGCCGTCTACCTTTCGGCGTAAGGATTCCTTGGCGATCTGAAACGCAGGCGCAGGGGAACGCCGGGAAGGTCGAAATCCTCCCGCAGCCGGTTCGCGAGGTAGCGTTTGTAGGCGTCCGGCAGGCCCGCGACGCGGGCGCCGAACAGGGCGAAGGTCGGCGGGCGCGTTTTCGCCTGGGTCGCGTAGCGCAGCTTCACCCGCCCGCCGCGCACGACCGGCGGCGGATGGGTCGAGACCGCATCGGCGAGCCAGCGGTTGAGGTCGGCCGTGCCGATGCGCCGATTCCACCGTTCGTAGCTCTCGACCACCGCCGGCATCAGGCGCTCCGCGCCCCGTCCCGTGAGCGCCGACAGGGCGACGAGCGCCGCGCCGCGCACCTGCGGCAGGAGTTCCTCCAGCTTCAGCCCATACTCCCGGCGCATCGCCCGCGGATCGTCGACGAGGTCCCACTTGTTGATCGCCACGACGACGGCGCGCCCTTCCCTCTCGACGAGGTCGGCGATGGCGAGGTCCTGGCGGTCGAAGGCCCGGCCCGCGTCGAGCACGACCATGACGACATGGGCGAACCGTATGGCGGCGAGGCCGTCCGCGACCGAGAGTTTCTCGATCCGCTCGACCGCGCGGGCGCGGCGGCGCAGGCCGGCGGTGTCGATGAGCTCGATCCGCCGGCCCTCGAAGTCCCACCGCGCCGCGATGGCGTCGCGCGTGAGGCCGGGCTCGGGCCCCGTGATCACCCGCTCCTCGCCGAGCAGGCGGTTGACCAGCGTCGACTTGCCCACGTTCGGCCGCCCGACGACCGCCAGACGCAGTGGACCGTCCCGCTCGTCCTCAAGCCCGGTTTCGGCGGCCTCGGCATGTGGAGCCATCGCCTCGTAGAGACCGCCCCAACCATCGCCGTGCTCGGCCGACACGGGCACCGGATCGCCCAGGCCCAGGGAGAAAGCGTCGTAGAAGCCGGCCTCGGCGGCGCGCGCCTCGGCCTTGTTGGCGAGCAGGATCACGGGCGTCCCGGCCCGGCGCAGGACGCGCGCGACATGCTCGTCGTCCGGCGTGACGCCCACACGCGCGTCGATCACGAAGAGCAGGAGGTCGGCGTCTTCCAGCGCGCGGTCGGTCTGCCGGCGCACGCGGTGGCCGACGGCGCCCGGCGCGGCGTCCTCGAGGCCGGCGGTGTCGATCACATGCATGGTCATCGGACCGATCCGGCCCTCGCCCTCGCGCCGGTCCCGGGTCACGCCCGGCGTGGAGTCGACAAGGGCCGAACGCTTCCCCGTGAGCCGGTTGAACAGCGTGGACTTGCCGACGTTGGGACGGCCGACGATGGCGACCGTGAACGCCACGGCGTCAGCGAAGGGCGATGATCTCGCCCGCCTCCCCGATGAGGAAAACCGTCTCGTCGGCGGCCACGGGCGGGAGCGGCAACCCGTTCCCCATGTCGATCGTGGACAGGATGTCGCCCGTGTGCGGCGACACGACCGCGACCGCGCCGTCGGAGCCCGCCAGCAGCAGCCGGCCGCCCGCCAGCACGGGCCCCGCCCACTGGATCGGATCCTCCCGGTCCTCGGGGTCCTCGAACCGGGGCAAGGCCGCGACCCAGCGAATCCGCCCGTCGTCACGGAACAGGCATACGACATGGCCCTCGATCGTGACGACATAGAGGAAATCGCCCGCGACCCAGGGCGTATGGACGCCGCCGATGGCGCGTTCCCAGACTCGCGCGCCGCTTGCGAGGTCGATGGCGACGAGACGACCGCTGTGACTCACGGCGAAGACGAGGCCGCGGTCGATCACCGGACTGCCGTTGATGTCGTTGAGCGCGGCGAGCGAGCCGCGGAGCGCCGTGCGGGCGAGCGTGTCCGCCCAGACGACGCGGCCGTTTTCCGCGCGCAGGGCGTAGACCTCGCCGGACGAATAGGCCACCACCACCAGCGAGCCCGAGACGGCCGGGCTTCCGCCGCCGAGAAGGCCGGCGGTCTCCTCCAGGCCGCGGTGACTCCAGAGAATGTCTCCGGCGTCGGCGTCGAGCGCGAAGAGCTCGTTGTCGGATGTGACAAGATAGAGCCGGTCCCGGTCCACGGCGGGCGGGGCGCGCAGCGGCGGACCGATCCCGACGCGCCAGTGCTCCCGCCCGGTCTCGTGGTCGAGCGCGATGACCTCGCCGTATCCGGTCGTGACGTAGACTCGGCCACGGTCGAAGGCGAGGCCGCCGCCCCAGCCGCCGTCGTCCTCGTTCCCGGGCGTGACGTCGAAGTCCCAGAGGCCCTCGCCCGTCGCCGCGTCGAAAGCTCTCACTCCGGTGTCGGCGTCGAACGTGAAGACCCGGCCGCGCGCCACCACCGGCGTCGCGATCAGCTTGCGGTAGGCCCCCGCGCCTTCGCCGATGCCGCGCGACCACAACGTGTCGAGCGGACCCGGCGCCGCGACATGATGCATCGCCTTGTCGGCTCGGCCTCCCTGCTGCGGCCAGTCCGGCGTCGCGGCGGGCGGCGGCAGGACGACGGGGACGTCCTCGACGTCTGCGTCGCCGCGCAGCTCGGTCGCGAGTTCCAGCACCGCGATGCGGTCGCCCTCCAGCGGCGGCGGAGGCGGCTCGCCCAGCCATTCGAAAGCGTCGGAGCCGCAGGCCGCGAGCGCGCACGCGCAGGCGGCGAGGACGAGGCAGCGAACGGTCATGCGCCGCCGCCCGCGATCGACAGGAGCTCCGCGGCCCGGCCGCGCAGCGCCGCCGGCGTATCCGGATCGCCCACGAGGGCCCGGAAGGTCTCGGCCGCGGCGGACATCTCGCCGTCGCGCAACTCCAGGAGGCCCTTCATCTCCATGGCGGAGTGGCGCCAGACGCCCCGGAGCAGCGGTTCGATCCGGGCCATGACGGCGCCCCGCTCGCCGTCGTCGACCGTCAGCATGACGGCGTAGAACTCCGCGAGCCGCCGGTAGCGCGACTCGACTTCGTCCATGCCGGCCAGCCGGTCGTAGAGCGCCACCGCCGCCTCGCGGTCGCCGCGGCGCGCCAGGATCCGCGCCTCGCGCAGGCCGGCCAGATAGGGGTAGCCGGCGCCGCCGTCCCGGACCAGGGAGTCGAAATGGGCCAAGGCCTCGTCGTCGTCGCCCAGCGACGCGGCGCGGTCGGCCAGCCAGAAGGCGTGCCCGTTGTCGGACAGTTCGGCCTCGCGCAGGGCGCCGTAGCCCGTGTAGCCCGCGATCGTGACGATCACGGCCGCGACGACGCCGACGGCGTAGCGGCCGTAGGCCCGCCAGAGCCGGAGCCACTGCTCCCGCCGCGCGTCCTCTTCGATCTCGCGCAACAACTGGTCGCCGGTATCGGCCACGATCGCCACTCCGCCACGGACGAATCGGGCGGTAACTTACCGAGCGCGCCGCGCCGCGGCAACGCATGTCCTCGTTCGATGACCAACGCGCCGATGGCCGGCTCGACGGCATCGGGGACCGCGCCCCGCGCGAACACCGCGCCGGCGGGAACCGGGCCGGAAGAAGAATCCCTCTTGGCGATTCCACTTCCAGCGTCGGAACGCATGGTGTGCAATCGCGCGAAATCGAACGCTGTGGCTGCCTCGGAGAAACGCGATGCATGCGACCGCCCGGTCGAGGGGGGAAGGAGCCGGAACGGATGCGCGGGCCGGGACCGCGTTCGCGCCGCATGCCGGCCTCGACGCGGAAGACGAAACGGCGCTCGCCGGCTGCTGCTTGTTCGCCGGCGTCGAACTCGCGTCCCTGCGGATGCTGCTCGCCAGCGCTTCGGCGCGCCGCTACCCGCGTCACGCCGTCCTGTTTCTGCAAGGCGAGCCCGCCCGCCATTTCTACGTGGTGCTGAAAGGGTGGGTGAAACTGTTCCGCACCGCCGCCGACGGCCAAGAGACGGTGGTCGCCACCTGCGGGCGCGGCGAATCCTTCGCCGAGGCGGCGAGCTTCGCCGAGGGGGTCTATCCGGTCGGGGCGCAGGTCGCCGAGGAGGCGCGGCTGCTGGTCGTTCCCGTCCGCTCCTTCACCGCCCAGCTGCGGCGCAACCCAGCGCTCGCGGTCAACATGCTGGCCAGCATGTCGCGCCACCTGCGCGGGCTGGTGCGGGAGATCGAACAACGCGCCGTCAAATCCGCGCCGCAACGACTCGGCGCCTTCCTGCTGAAGCAATGCCCGCGCGGGCAGGGCGCGACAGCGGTCGACCTGCCCGGCGATAAGGGACTGGTCGCGGCGCGGCTCGGAATGCGCCCGGAAACGTTGTCGCGCGCTCTGGCGAAACTCGGAACGGTCGGCGTGTCCACCCGCGACCGCCGGGTCGCCGTCTCCGACATGGACGCGCTGCGCCGCTACGTCGCCGGCGCAGGCGTCGAAGACGACTCGGGTTGACCGGCCCGTCGGTTTCCTCCGCCCGCGTTTGACCTCGGTCAAGGCGGCAGCCGTCCCCGCGCCCCGTGATTCGGAGCGGGCCCGGGGAGGCGCGTCATGAACTATCGCGAGGTCTTCACTTTCCGGCGGCTCTGGCTCATGTTCGCCGCCTTGCTGGCAGTCATGTTCGGTGTGTTGCTGCTGGTCGGCGGCCGCGCGTTCCAGCAGGCCCCGCCGACGCCCGAGCAAGTGGTGGCGATAGACGGCGACCGCGTCTCGGTGCTGTTCGAGCGCCTCGACATCGACCGCGGGCGCGACGTCTGGCGGCGGCTGGGCGGGATGCAGCTCGGATCGGTATGGGGCCATGGCAGCTATCTGGCGCCCGACTGGACCGCCGACGTGCTGCACCGGGAAGCGCTGGCGATGCTGGAGGCGGAGGGCGACTTCGCCGGCCTCGCCGTGCCCGAGCGGGCGGCGCGGATCGCCGCCCTCGCCCAGCGCATCCGCGTCAACACCTTCGATCCCGCGACCGGGCGGATCGTCGTCTCGCCGGAGCGCGCTCGCGCCATTGAAGCGGTGATCGCCCACTACACGGCGCTGCTGGGCGGCGCCGGCGACGGCCCCGAGGCGGCGGTGCTGCGCGAGCAATACGCCATCCCCGACCGTCCTCTGGGCCCCGACCCCGACGCGGATATCCGCCAGCTCGTCGCCTGGTGGTGGTGGACCGCCTGGGCGGCGACGACGCTGCGCCCCGACGACACCGTGACCTATACCAACAACTGGCCGCACGAGCCGCTGGTCGGCAACCGTCCGAGCGCGCAGACCTTCATCTGGACCTTCGTGTCGGTGGTGCTTCTGATCGCCGCCGTGGGCGCGCTGTGCTGGTTCTTCCTGCGCGAGCGCGACGAGTGGCGCAAGGACACCGAGCCCCAGGCGGGCTACCCCGAGGCCAATCCGATCGCCGCGATGGCGCCCACCGCCTCAATGCGGGGGGTGGTCAAATACATCTGGATTGTCGCGCTGCTGCTCGGCCTCCAGATCCTGCTCGGCGCCGTGACCGCGCATTTCGCCGTCGAGGGTCACGACTTCTATGGCATCCCCCTGTCCGAGATCGCGCCCTATGCGCTCACCCGCACGTGGCACGTGCAGCTCGCGGTGCTGTGGATCGCCACCGCCTGGCTCGGCGCGGGCCTCTATCTCGCCCCCCGGATCGCCGGCTTCGAGCCGCCCTTGCAGCGGCTCGGGGTGGACGTGCTGTGGGTAGCGCTGGTGATCGCCGTCGTCGGGTCCCTGGCCGGCGAATGGCTCACCCTGACCGGGCGCCTCACCGATCCGGCGCTGGTCTACTGGTTCGGACATCAGGGTTACGAGTTCCTCGACATGGGGCGCTTCTGGCAGCTGCTGATCTTCGCCGGGCTGCTGATCTGGCTGGCGTTGATGATGCGTTGCCTCGTCCCCGCCATCCGCAGGGGCGGCGACGACCGGCATCTGCTGATCCTGCTGCTGCTGTCCTCGGCCGGCATCGGCCTGCTGTTCGGCGCCGGTTTCCTGTACGAGCGCGACACGCACCTCACGATCGCCGAATACTGGCGCTGGTGGGTGGTGCATCTCTGGGTCGAGGGCGTGTTCGAGGTGTTCGCGACCGCCTGGGTCGCCTGGGCCTTCGTGCACATGCGGCTGCTGCGGCCACGGGCCGCGGCGGTCTACGTCATGTTCTCGGCGATGATCTTTCTCGGCGCCGGCGTGCTGGGCACTTTCCACCATCTCTATTTCGCCGGGATGCCGGAGCCGGTGCTGGCGCTGGGCGCGGTGTTCTCGGCCCTCGAAGTGGTGCCGCTGGCGCTGATCGCCTTCGAGGCGCACGACCACTGGCGCGCCGAACGGCAGGCGCCGTGGACGCGGCGCTACCATATGCCGTTGCTGTTCTTCCTCGCCGTCGCCTTCTGGAACCTCGTCGGCGCCGGCGTGCTGGGCTTCCTGATCAACCCGCCCTTGTCGCTCTACTACCTGCAAGGGCTGCTGACCACGCCGTCGCACGGCCATGCGGCGCTGTTCGGCGTCTACGGGATGCTCGGCATCGGCCTTCTGCTGCTCTGCCGCCGCGACCTGCCGCAGGTGGCCGGCGCATGGTCCGACCGGACGCTCGCCTGGGTGTTCTGGCTGTTCAACGGCGGGTTGGCGCTGATGGTCTTCGGCTCGCTGCTGCCCCAAGGCATCGTCCAGGCGCTGGTCTCCTTCGAGCACGGCTACTGGCATGCGCGGGCGCCCGAGCTCCTGCATTCGCCGCTGATGGAGACGCTGGTCTGGCTGCGGGTGCCGGGCGATACCGTGTTCGCCCTGGGCGCGCTGCTGTTGCTCGTCTTCCTGGCGAGGATCGAGTTCGGCCGCCGCGCCTAGCCGCCGCGCCGGTTACGCCCGCCGGACGCCTCGGCTCGCCCGGCGGACGCGGGCGCCGCCCGCTTCGGGATGCGCCGCGGCAACGCGCGGATCATCGGCGATCCCGTCCTTGCGCGAAGGCGTCCGCGGCCTATGTTGGCCGCATGAGGCGACCGCGGACTTATGCCGAGTTCTGGCCCTTCTACGTGCGCGAGCACATGCGGAGAGCGACGCGGCGGCTCCATTTCGCGGGCACCGCCGGCGCGATCGCGATCGTGGCGCTGACCGCCGCGACCGGAAACCCCTGGCTTCTCCCGGGGCTGCCGGTCTGCGGCTACGGCTTCGCCTGGCTGGGCCACGTCTTCGTCGAACGCAACAGGCCCGCCACGTTCGCGCATCCGGTATGGAGCCTCGTCGGCGACTTCCACATGTTCGGCCTGATGCTCCTGGGCCGCATGGATGGCGAGGTCGCCCGCCACGGCGACGGCCCCCGTCTGGCCGATCCGGCCTGAACGCTTGACCGCCGCGCCCGCCGACGCCTCCGGTCCGCCCGCGCGCGCCGGCCCCGGCATCGCGTTGATGGTGCTGGCGATGTGCCTGATGGCCTCGATGGACGCGACCGCAAAGTGGCTCGTGGAAGACCACAGCATCGCCCAGATCCTGCTCGTCCGCTTTTCCATGTTCCTCGCGGTCGCCATGGCGCTCGCGTGGCGCAGGGGGCTGCGGCGGACGGCCCGGTCCGCCCGGCCCGGCCTGCAGGTCCTTCGCTGCCTCGTGATGCTCGCCGAGATCTATGCGTTCATCTGGGCCTTCAGCCTGCTGCCCCTGGCCGACGTCCACGGGATCGCGGCGGTCTCCCCCCTGATCGCCATGGCGCTCGCGGCGGCGCTGCTGGGCGAACGGGTCGGCTGGCGGCGCTGGATCGCCGTCGGCGTCGGTCTCGTGGGCGTCCTCGTCATCGTCCGGCCCGGTTCCGGCGCGATGGGCTGGGCCGCGTCAATCGCTGTCGCGGCCGCCTTCCTGTGGGCCCTCTTCCAGGTGCTGGTCCGCAAGGTGGGGCTGGAGGACAGCGTGGAGACGACCTCGCTCTACACCGCGGCCGTCGCCGTGGCCGTGCTGGCCTGCGCGGCGCCCTTCATGTGGCGGCCCGCGGACGGCGAGGGCTGGACGCTCATGCTGACCGTGGGCGCGCTCGGCAGCCTCGGCCATCTCGTGCTGTTCCGCGCGTTGCAGCTCGCCCCGGCTTCGGTCCTGCAGCCCTTCGGCTACGCCATGGTCGTGTGGGCCGCCGCGATGGGGTTCCTGCTGTTCGGCGACGTCCCCGACGCCTGGACCGTCGCCGGCGTCGCCATCGTGGTCGCCGGCGGGCTCTACGCCTTCAGGCTGGAGCGCGCCGGGTCCTTCCCGGGTCTTGGCCGCCACGGTCCCTCGCCCTGACACGCGGCGAAGCGCGTGCCGAAGGACCTGCCCCGAGCCCGTCAAAGGGGCGGGACGAGGGAAGGCCGCCGGTGGCGAGGCCGTTTTCACGTCCGCCGACCCGACAAAGCGCCCATCCGCAGAACAGGGACGCCACCGGCCAAATGCGATCGCCCTGTCCTGGGGGGACCGATCGATCCTGTTGACATAGCGGCCACCGCCGGTACATTCCCTGCCCCTATGCCACTCAAACGACAAGTTCAAAAGCCAGACTCGCCTGTGGGCGGGTTTTTGCGGGAAGTTTTCCCGCCTAAACTGAATCGCCGGCTGCTGGACGATGTCCACGAAAAGCTGGATGTCCGGGAGCCGGTTTGCCATCTCGAAAGGGAGGGACACTCTCTCGTTGGGATGGCGATCGACTACCGTATTCGGTATCATTTTTCGCACACACCCGCCGACCAACTGAAGATGGCGAACCGGGGGGCGTGGGCAGTCACATCGTACAGAGATTTCATCCGTATTTTACAAACAAACCCTGAAAGGTTTCCAGATTACACAGTCACGGAAGTTGATGTTTCTCCGGAATGTATGCCAGATTGGCATTCTTGTTCTATCATCGATGAGGACGATGGGAATCATGTATATTTATGGAAGAAGGAAAACCCCAAACCGTCAATCGGCTGGTATATGGGAACCCCATTCGATGACCGTTTGTCGATGGACTGCAGGCTGGAGATATTCGATCTTCTGGATCGAACCGTCGAAAGGATCGCACCGCACGGTCGACGTCCAACCTTGGAAGAAGAACGAAAACTCGCCCGTTTCTGTCTTGTTCTGTCTGTGTTCGAGAGCGTGGCGCGCAGTGGGTACGGATGGCCTCCACCGTTCCTCAACGAAGGGACAACGCCGCAGACCGCGACCGATTTTCTCGACGCGATACCTGAGTCATGGGTTGAGGATGTCGCCGTCCTGGCCAGCATGTTCGCGGAACATCGCGCCGACTGGCATGGGACAGTTGCCGTGCTGAATCCTGTGTTCTCTGGTGCCAAGGATGTGGGCGGCGCCGATGGGGATTTCATCGTCGATCGATGCCTGTGGGATATCAAGACCACGATCAGGCGGAAAGCTGACGGATGGTGGTTTTATCAGCTTCTCGGCTACGTCCTGCTGGATTACGACAACGAATACGGTATCGATGGTGTCGGCATTCTCTTCCCGCGTCAGAACGAGTCGATCCACTGGCCTCTGAACATGCTGATCCACGAGCTTTCCGGACGGTCGGATCTCTCCCTGGACCGCCTTCGCCAAGAGCTTCGCCAGAAGCTCCAGCGCAACACCTTGGATGCGCGCCACTGAAACGTTTCCGCCGCGCGGAGGAAATCGCGAAAAACCCCCAAGTTCAACACGCCATGCGCGGCGCGGCGGTTTGTCGGGAAGCGTGGCCCTATCATGGCGGCGAGGCCGTTTTCACGTCCGCCGCATTCCCGTGAGCGCGTTGACGAGGACGGCCCCGATCACGATCGCGCCGCCGGCGAACCCGAGCGGGGTCGGGGCGTCGTCGAGGATGAGCCAGACCCACAGGGGTCCGAGGACGACCTCGGTGAGCGCGAGCACCATGAGCTCCGCGGCGGGCACGTACCTCGCGCCCGCCGCGAAGAGCACCAGGGCGAACGAGACCTGGAAGACGCCCATGTAGACGCAGAGCAGGAGGTCGCGGCGGCCGATCGCGAAGTCGTCGAGCATGAAGGCGGCCAGCGCGCCGATGACGACCGAGGCCATCATCACGCCGGGCACCATGTCGCCGTCCCTGCCGCCGCGAAGCGAGACGCCGAAGGCCGCGAAGGTCGCCGACGCGCCCAGCGCGAGCAGGTTGCCGAACAGACGGCCGTCGCCGATCCCCTCCCATATCATGACGCCGACGCCCGCCATGGCGGCTGTCATGGCGAACCATGTGGCGCGCCGGACCGGCTCCCCGAGCGCGATCCAGGCGAGGAGGGCGGTGAAGAAGGGCTGGGAGCTGACGATGAAGAAAACGCTCGCGGCCTTCGTGTGGAAGAACGACGAGATGTAGAGGATGTTGCTGATCGACAGGAACAGTCCGGTCGCCAGCATGGCGCGCCGGCCCGTGGCGAAGGCGCGCGCGACCCGCCCGCGGTGGCGGAACGCGACCAGGCTCCCCAGGACGCAGATGGCCGCCATCGAGCGGTAGAACTGGACGTGCCACAGGCCCGCGCTTTCCATCGACCCGATGATGACGCCCGACTGGCTGATGAACACGCCGCCGAGCACCACGAGCAGGACGCCCTTCAGATACCGCGGATGATGGCGGATGGACCCTCGCTTCCGGCAAGCGGCTCCCCGGGCGCCCTACTCCCACTCGATCGTGCCCGGCGGCTTGCTCGTGATGTCGTAGACCACCCGGTTGATCCCCCGGACCTCGTTCACGATGCGGCTGGCGACGCGGCCGAGGAAGGCGTGGTCGAAGGGGTAGTAGTCGGCGGTCATGCCGTCGGTGGCGGTGACCGCGCGCAGGGCGCAGACGTGCTCGTAGGTGCGCTCGTCGCCCATGACGCCCACGGTCCTGACGGGGAGCAGCACGGCGAAGGCCTGCCAGATGGCGTCGTAGAGTCCGGCGGCGCGCAATTCCTCGATGTAGATGGCGTCGGCCTTGCGGAGGATGCGGAGCTTCCCGGCGGCGATCTCGCCGGGGATGCGGATGGCGAGGCCGGGTCCGGGGAACGGGTGGCGGCCCACCATGGCCTCGGGCAGGCCGAGCTCGCGGCCCAGCTCGCGCACCTCGTCCTTGAACAGCTCGCGCAGGGGTTCGACGAGCTTCATGTTCATGCGTTCGGGAAGGCCGCCCACGTTGTGGTGCGACTTGATGGTGGCCGACGGCCCGCCGTGGAAGGAGACCGATTCGATCACGTCGGGATAGAGCGTGCCCTGGCCGAGGAACTCGGCGCCGCCGATCTTCCGCGCCTCGGCCTCGAAGACGTCGATGAAGGCCGCGCCGACGATCCTGCGCTTGCGTTCGGGATCGGCGACGCCGCGGAGTTTGTCGAGGAAGAACCCGGAGGCGTCGCGGACCGTGAGCGGGATGTCGTAACGGCCGCGGAAAAGCCGCTCGACCTGCCGGGCCTCGCCGAGGCGCAGCAGGCCGTGGTCGACGAAGACGCAGGCGAGCCGGTCGCCGACCGCCTCGTGCAGCAGGAGCGCCGCGACGGAGCTGTCGACGCCGCCCGAAAGGCCGAGGACGACCCGGCCGGAGCCGACCCGCTCGCGGATCGCGGCGACGGCCTGCCCGCGGAACGCGGCCATGGACCAGCCGCCCGGCAAGCCCGCGACGCGGCGCACGAAGTTGGCGAGCAGCCGGGCGCCATCGGGCGTGTGGACGACCTCGGGATGGAACTGGACGCCGTAGATGCGGCGCTCGTCGTCGGCGATGGCGGCGAAGGGCGAGCCTTCCGAGGTGGCGACCGCCCTGAATCCCTCGGGAAGCCGCGCGACCCTGTCGCCGTGGCTCATCCAGACCTGGTGGCGCTCCCCCGGCGCCCAGAGCCCCTCGAACAGCGCGCAGCCGGCCTCGACCTCGATGAAGGCGCGGCCGAACTCGCGGCGGTCGGACGTCTCGACCGCGCCGCCCATCTGGGCGCAGATCGTCTGCTGGCCGTAGCAGACGCCGAGGATCGGCACGCCCAGGTCGAAGACGGCGGGCGGGGCGCCGGGCGCGGTCTTCCACGTGGTCGAGGCGGGTCCGCCCGAAAGGACGATGGCCCCGGGCCCGAACTCCCGGATTCTCCCGTCCGGCGCGGTGCAGGGCAGGATCCCGCAATAGACCCCGGCCTCCCTGACCCGCCGCGCGATGAGCTGGGTGACCTGGGAGCCGAAGTCGAGAACCAGGACCTTGTCGGTGTGGGGCGCGGGCCGCACCGGGCCTACCGGTCCGTCTGGTAGTTGGGGGCGTCGCGCGTCACGGGAACGTCGTGGACATGGCTCTCGCGCAGGCCCGCGTTCGTGATCCGCACGAAGCTGCAGTTCGCGCGCATCGACGCGAGGTCGGCGTTCCCGGTGTAGCCCATGGACGACCGCAGGCCGCCGACGAGCTGGTGGACGATGTGGCGCACCGGGCCCCTGTAGGCGACGCGGCCCTCGACGCCCTCGGGCACCATTTTCACGACGTCGGCGATGTCCTGCTGGAAGTAGCGGTCGGCCGAACCGCGGGCCATCGCGCCCAGCGATCCCATGCCGCGATATTGCTTGTAGGAGCGTCCGCCGACCAGGAAGACCTCGCCGGGGCTTTCGTCGGTGCCGGCCAGGAGCGAGCCGATCATGGCGGCGCCGGCGCCGCCGGCGATCGCCTTGGCGAAGTCGCCCGAATACTTGACGCCGCCGTCGGCCACGACCGGCGTGCCGGTCCTGGCCGCCTCCTCGGCGACATCCATGATCGCGGTGAGCTGGGGCACGCCGACGCCCGCGACGACGCGCGTGGTGCAGATCGAGCCGGGACCGATGCCGACCTTGACGGCGTCCGCGCCCCGGTCGATCAGGACGCGCGCGCCCTCGGCCGTCGCCACGTTGCCGGCGATCACCTGGGTGTAGTTCGACCGCTTCTTGATCGCCGCGACCGCGTCGATCACGCCTTGGCTGTGCCCATGGGCCGTGTCGACCACGACCACGTCGACGCCGGCGTCGATCGCCGCCTCGGCGCGGACGAGGCCGTCGTCGCCCACGCCGGTCGCGGCGCCGCAGCGCAGGCGGCCTCGCTCGTCCTTGCAGGCGTCGGGATGGGCCTCGGCCTTCTCGATGTCCTTGACGGTGATGAGCCCGATGCAGCGGTCGTCATCGTCCACCACCAGCACCTTCTCGATGCGGCGCCGGTGCAGCAGCTTCTTGGCTTCGTCGCGCCCGACCCCCTCCTTCACCGTGACGAGGTTTTCGGCGGTCATCAGCTCGCGCACCGGCTGGCGGCGGTCGGTGGCGAACCTGACGTCGCGGTTGGTGAGGATTCCGGCCAGCTTCTCCGATCCCGGCTCGACCACGGGCACGCCCGAGATGTCGTGGGCCGCCATCAGGTCGAGCGCGGCCTGGAGCGGCTCCTCGGGCCCGATCGTGAGCGGGTTCACGACCATGCCCGATTCGAACTTCTTGACCCGGCGGACCTCATCGGCCTGCCGGTCGATGGACATGTTCTTGTGGATCACGCCCAGCCCGCCGTTCTGCGCCATGGCGATCGCCATGGGCCCCTCGGTCACGGTGTCCATGGCGGCCGAGAGAAGCGGGATGCCGAGTTCGATCGCTCCGGTGAGCCTAGTCCGCGTGCTGACGGCGGCGGGGAGAACCTGCGAGTAGGCGGGGACCAGGGAAACATCGTCGAATGTCAGGGCTTCCCGGATCATCGGCGCCACCTCGGTTTCCTTGAAGTAGCGCGGTCCCCTATCACGAAGGCTGGGGCCGTCCAAGCGCCGCGGCGGAACGGCTGTGCAAAACCGCCGCGCGGAACCGGCGGCCGGCCGGAACGGACGACGGGGCGGCCCGCGGGCCGCCCCTTGAACGGTGACGCGGACGAACCCGGAGGTCAGAAGCCCGCCTTGACCTCCTCGTACATCCCCTGGAGCTCCGGCTCGTTGCGGATGGTGGCCTGGAAGACGCCGCGGCTGATATAGCCCTCGACATCGTCGGGCGGCAGGCCGCGCATCTCCAACTCCTCGGCCGAGAAGCCCTTGTAAGTCTCGATGTTGGAATGGCCCATGCCGAAGCTCTCGACCCAGAACTGGCCGGTGCTGGGCGCCAGGAAGGCGTCGATCAGGTCGTAGGCGCGGTCGATCTTGGCCGGGTCGGCGAACGACATCAGGGTGATGCCGCAGGTGTACGTCATCGGGCCTTCCTTCGGGTTCATGAAGGCGACCGGGAGGCCCTGCTGCAGCAGGTTGAGCGGGGTCGAGTTCCACGACGCGGCGGCGATCAGTTCGCCCGAGGCCAGCGCCTGCTCCCAGCTCGTGACGTCGTTGGTGTAGTAGCGCAGCAGCGGACGCTGCTCGACCATGAGCCGCTTGGTGACCTCGACCTCCTCGGGCGTCATGTCGAAGGGGTCGGCCGCGCCCGAATAGATCGCGGCGACCATGACGCCGTCGATCAGACTGTCGATCATCGACAGGCGGCCGGCGTATTTCGGATCCCACAGGATGCCCCAGGTGTGGGTCTCGGGATCGACGTATTCCGGCGCGAGGTCCGTGCGGAACGTCACCGACGTCGTGCCCCACCACGCGCAGACCATCATCTGCTTGCCGTCGATCAGCGTGTCGGGAACGGTCTGCAGGATGGGCATGACGTCCGGCCAGTTCGACAGGCGGTCGGTGTCGATCGGCTGGAGGAAACCCAGATCCGACCACTTCTGGACCTTGTAGGAGCACGGCATGGCCACGTCGGGCTGGAAGCCCGCGATCATCTTGGCCTCGGCCTCCTCCTCGTCGCCGTAGAGCGTGAAGTTCGGCGATTCGCCGTACTTCTCGATGTAGGCCCGATGCATCTCGGGGACTTCGTAGCCGCCCCACGTGTAGCATACGGGATGGCCCCCCCCGTCCTGGGCGCGCGCCCCCGGCGCGGCGAGCGGCGCCACGGTCACGCCGAGGCCGACCGACGCCAGACCCGCGTGAAACTCGCGCTTCGACAGCCGGCCCATCTTCCAGTGGTCGACGAACCGTTCGACATCGCGTTTGGATTCCATGAGTTGTCCTCCGGTGCTGGATCCGTTCGGGCGCGGAACGCCCGTCTCCGCCGGGACTATAGCCCAAGCGGCCGGCCTGACAATGCCGTCGCGCGGAGGCGGCGCATCGAGAACCACCCTTCGATACGCGCCCCCGCGGGCCGCTGCTCAGGGCAAGGGAGGGGTTGGGCCTCGGCCGGATGCGGCGGCCCTTCCACCACCCCGGAAGCCGGTGGCGACGACGTAGATCTCGCGCGAGTCCCGGCGGCTGGCGTCGGGCTTGGCGTGGACGACCCTGGCGAAGGCGGCCTTGAGCGCGTTCAGGAGGCCGTCGTCGGCGCCGCCGCGCAGCACCTTGGCGACGAAGGCCCCGCCGGGCTCCAGCAGGGGCGCGGCGACGGCGTAGGCCTCCTCGGCCAGCGCCATGGTCCGCAGGTGGTCGACGGCGCGGTGGCCGGTGGCCGGCGCGGCCATGTCCGACATGACGAGGGCGGCCTTTCCGGCCAGCGCCCGGCGGACGGCCCGTTGCGTCCCGGCCTCGGCGGCGTCGCCCCTGACGATCTCGACGCCGTCGATCGGGTCCATGTCGAGGAGATCGACGGCGACGACCGGCGCGCCGCCGGCCGCGGCGGCCGCCACCTGGGACCAGCCGCCCGGCGCGGCGCCGAGGTCGACGACGCGGCCTCCCTTCCCGAGCAACCCGAACCGCCGGTCGAGCTGGATCAGCTTGTAGGCGGCGCGGGAACGGTATCCCTCGGCGCGCGCGCCGGCGACGTAAGGGTCGTTGAGTTGGCGGGCGAGCCACCGGGTCGAGGAGGGCTTGCGGCGCCCGGCCGTTCGGACCCGCTGCTTGAGGCCGCGGCCGGGCGGCCCGTCGGAGCCGCCGCGTCCGGCCATCCCGCTCACCGCGCCGCGCCGGCGGCCGACCGCGGGGCCTGTCGAGGCGCGGGCGGCGCCGCGCCGCCACCGGTCCGGCCCCGGGCCATCACGCCCGGAAGCGCGCCCTCGCGCCGCCCGCGCCCGTCGCCATACAACCCCACGACCACGGAACCGCCCCCACCGCCACAGCGTCGCCTTCCCCATCTACCCCGAAACCGGATGGAAGGGAAACCGCGGCCGGGAGGGCGGGCGCGCGTAACGCCCGTCAACGGTATCGGGCGATGACGGCGAGGAAGGCGTCGCCGAACCGGGCGAGCTTCGCGGCGCCGACGCCGCGCACCTCCGCGAACGCATCGCGGTCCGCCGGCCTGACGACCGCCAGCTCGATCAGCGTGGCGTCGTGGAAAACCACATAGGGCGGCACGCCGCGTTCGCGAGCGAGCGCCAGCCGAAGCTCCTTCAGGTCCCGGAGCAGGGCCGGATCGGCCCGCGCCGCGTCTCCCGTCGCGTCCGGTCGCACCGTCTTTCTCCCGGCCGCGCGCCGCGGCGTCTCCTCCCGGATCCGGATCCCCTGACGCCCGGCGAGAATATCCCGGCCCCGCGCCGTCGTCCGCAGGCCGCCATGGCCGCCGACGTCGACCTCAAGCACGTGGGACGCGACGAGCTGACGCAGGATCGAACGCCAGACCTCGGGCTTGCGGCCGGAGCCCGCGCCATGGACCGCGAGGACATCGTGACGAAACCGCGCGATCTTGTCGGTCGCCCTGCCGGTCAGCACGTCGACGATGTGGGCGGCGCCGAACCGCTCGCCGGTCCCGACGACCGCTTCGACCGCCTGGCGCGCCGCCTCCGTGCCGTCGGTCACGGTCGGCGGGTCGAGGCAGACATCGCAGTTGCCGCAAGCGTCCGCGCGCTCACCGAAGTAGCTCAGGAGCGCCCCGCGCCGGCACTCCACGGCCTCGCAATAGGCCAGCAGCGCATCGAGCCTGCGGCGGTCCACGCGCTTGCGGTCCTCGCCGGCTCCGCTGTCCTCGATGAAGCGCCGCCGCATGCGGATGTCGTCGAGACCGTAGAACAGCGCGGCGTCGGCGGGCGCGCCGTCGCGCCCGGCCCGGCCGAGTTCCTGATAGTAGGCCTCGACCGTGGCGGGCAGGTCGACGTGGACGACATAGCGCACGTCCGGCTTGTCGATCCCCATGCCGAAGGCGATGGTCGCGGTCATCACGATCCCGGGCTCGGTGAGGAAGCGATCGAGCAACACCCTCCGGGCGCCGGCATCGAGACCGGCATGGTAGGCCAGCGCCTTGTGGCCGGCCCCGGCGAGAACGGCGGCCATCTCCTCGGCCCTTCGCCGGGAGAGGCAGTAGACGACGCCGCACCGACCCGCCCGCTCGCGGACGAAATCCAGGAGCTGCTTCTTCACGTCGGCCTTCGGCGAGACGGCGAGACGGATGTTGGGCCGGTCGAAGCCGGCGACGATGGGGTCCACCCGGCCCGGGAACAGGCGGCCCGCGATATCCTCGCGGGTCACCGTGTCGGCCGTGGCGGTGAAGGCGGCGAGCGGGACGCCGGGAAAAACGCCGGCGAGACCCGTGAGCGCCTCGTACTCGGGGCGGAAGCTGTGGCCCCACTGCGAGATGCAATGGGCCTCGTCGATCACGATCATCGACAGCGGCAGCCTGGCGAGCGCGGCCAGCATGCGCCCGGTCATCAACCGTTCGGGCGACATGTAGAGCAGCGCGAGCCTGCCCGCGGCGGCGGCGCGCCATGTGGCCACGTTGTCCTCCCGGCTCAGCGAGGAGTTGATCGTGCCGGCCGCCACGCCCGCGAGCCGGAGCGCCGCCACCTGGTTCTGCATCAGGGCCACCAGCGGCGAGACGACGACGGTCAGTCCGCCGCGGACCAGCGCCGGCACCTGGAAACAGAGCGATTTGCCCGCGCCCGTGGGCATGACGACGAGAGCGTGGCGTCCCGCGATCAGGCGGTCGACCACCTCCTCCTGGCCGGGGCGGAAGGCGTCGAAGCCGAACGTGTCGCGCAGCGCCGCGTGCTTGCCGGCCGCCGGCGGCGCGCCGGATCCGGGTCCGGAAAGAGAGAGGGAAAGATCGGCCACGTCGACGCCGACCTTAGGGCCGGGCGGCGCCGGCGCAAGGCCGCCTCTGTTGACAGGGTCCCGTCCTCCCCGGCATAACGCGCGCCTTCGCGCTGGGGGATAGTTTAACGGTAGAACCTTCGGCTCTGACCCGAATAGTCCTGGTTCGAATCCAGGTCCCCCAGCCATCTCCCCCGACGCCGTTTGCCCGGCGGCGAAACCGCTCTAGGATCGGCCCGTACGAGCCGGGAGCCCTTGGGGGAGACCATGATCCAGACCTACCTGCGCGATCGCATCGACTGGGAGCAGCCGTTCACGGCCGGGGAATACGCCGACCGCCGGCGCCGCACGCGCGAGGCCATGGCCGCGGCCGGGCTCGACGCGCTCTACGTTACCAATCCGGCGGACCTGACCTGGCTCACCGGATACGACATGATCTGGTACCACTTGGAGAACCTGACGGGCCTTCTGGTCAGGGCCGGAAGCGACGGCACGCTCTTCTTCGACGGCAAGGCCCACACCACGATCGTCTCGACCACGCCGGAGATCCGGGAGGTCCGCTGGCTCGGCCACGACTCGGTCGAGATCGAATGCGGCCGGATCGCCGACGCGCTGAAGGGCCATGGCCTGGCCTCGGGCAGGGTGGGCGTCCAGCCTTGGGGGTACGCGCCACACGGCCGGGTCTACGACACGCTCCGGGGCGTCCTGGAGGCCGGCGGCGCGACGGTGGAGGACCATTCCTTCCTGGTCGAGGAACTGCGCTTCGTGAAGTCGCCGGCCGAGGTCGCCGTGATGCGCCGGGCCGCCGCCATCGCCGACGAGGCCATGGCGGCGGCGCGCGACGCCATCGCCGAGGGCGTCATGGAGACCGATTTGGAGGGGGTCGCCGTGGCGACGATGATGAAGGCGGGCGGCGGCTATCCCGGCATCCGTTCCATGGTGGGTTCGGGCCCGCGCGCCGGCACCCACCACAGCCCGCCCCAGCACCGCCGCGTCCGCCGGGGCGATCTGGTCTTCATGGATTTCTGCGGCTGCCTGCACCGCTACCACGTCAACATCAACCGCACCTTCTCGCTCGGCGAGCCCGACCCGCGCTGGACCGATATGATGGAGACGTCGTCGGGCTGCGCGGACGCCGTCGTGGAGGCCTGCAAGCCGGGCGAGCCGCTCTCGAAGGTGCAGGAGGTCGCCGACGCCTACATCGACCGGGCGGGGCTGAGACCCTACGTCTGGTTCATCGGCGGCTATTCCCTCGGCGTCGCCGTGCCGCCCGACTGGTGCGGCGGCCACTGGCTGAGCCCGCGCCACGACCTGGGCGACCGCACGCTCGCTCCCGGCCAGGTGTTCAACCTGGAGAACCAGTTCGACGTCTGGGAGGACTGGCCCGGCGGCTCCGGCGCCGCCTGGATCGAAAGCTTCCTGGTGACGGAGGACGGGCTGGAGGTCCTCTCGAAGCTGCCGCGGACCATCGTGACGGTGTGAGACCGGCGAACGGAGAACCGACGTTATGGGCGATCGGACGCTCGGACGTTTGAAGAAGGTCGAGCTCAGAACTGTCTGGAAAAGCGAGGAGACCGGGTTCACCTCATGGCTCGCGCTTCCGGAGAACCTTGAGGTCCTTGGCGACACTTTGGGTCTCGACCTCGAGCTGCAGAAGCAGGAAAAGCGGGTCGGCCGGTTCCGCGCCGATATCCTTTGCAAGGACAAGGATACTCTGGTGCTGATAGAGAATCAGTTGGCGCGAACCGACCATACGCATCTGGGTCAACTGCTGACCTATGCCGCTGGCCTGAAAGCCGTCACCATCGTCTGGCTGGCCAAACCGCCCTTCAGAGATGAGCATCGTGCAGCGCTCGACTGGCTGAATGAAATCACCGCCGAGGACTTCCGTTTCTTCGGGCTGGAGATCGAGTTATGGAAAATCGGAGATTCTCCCGCCGCGCCGAAGTTCAACATTGTTTCGAAACCGAACGACGGGTCGCGATCCGTGAGGCGAAGCACTCAAGCGACTGAACCTTCGGAGACGCAACTCGAACAGAAACAGTACTGGACCGAATTTCACAAAAAGCTCGATGCCCTAAGCGGACCAATTGCCGGCGATCTCAAACCGCAACCGCAGTCGTGGATGGAATACGGCATAGGACAAGGCGGCTTTAAACTCTGGGCCGTCACGAACCGTTTCAAGGGCTGGGTCCGGGTAGAATGCCACATCTCCGGCGACGACGCAAAAGAGCGCTTCGGTCTTCTTGAACGGCAGCAGGAAGAAATCGAACGAGAACTCGGCTATTCGCTCGAATGGGAGGAATTGCCGAGCGGCAACGATAGTCGGATCGCACGCTATCTCCACGACGTAAATTTGGAAGACAAGGCGGACTGGCCCCGGCAGCACGAGTGGCTTGCGCGACATCTGAACGATCTGCATCGTGTCTTTTCCCAGCGTGTGAAGGACTTGTGAGCGGCGTCCGAACGAACCGAACGCGCCGATACGAATCCGCCCGCCGCTCTTCGATACGCGGCCTTCGGCCGCTACCCGGGGCGGGGGAAAATTTCGGGTAGGGCGAAGGCACAAATCCCCTCATCCCGAGTAGCCCCGAGCTTGTCGAAGGGGTATCGAGAGCCTGCCCCGAGCTTGCCGAAGGGGAGGCCCCCGGACGACGCCGCGGGTTTCCGGGGCCGGGGCGGAAGCCGATCCGGCGGACCGTCTCGGCGACCGCGTCGCGGCCACCGGTCACGCCGTCTCCCAGCTCCTCGCCTCGCCCCGGTAGGACGGGCCCGGATTGCCCCACACCGTGGTGCGCCACATGTCGCGGCTCACGGCCTGGGCGTCGAACCAGGTCGCCGAATGGATCAGGCAGCGGTTGTCGTAGACGATGAGGTCGCCCCGGTCCCACTCGTGGGCGTAGGTGAAGCGGTCCCGGGTGAAGTGCTCCATCAGGCGATAGAGCAGCCTCGCGCCCTCGCCGCCGGGGCCGGGCTCCATGCCGACGAACGGGCCGCGGACCCAGTCCATCTGCTCGCGCTCGCAGAGATAGAGCGCCTTGCGGCCGGTCTCGGGATGGAGGCGCACGACTGGCTGGGCGACGGGGCCGTCCTTCTCGTTGAGCGGCTTCCTCGGCCTGCCCTGGACGACGTCGTCCTCGCCGTGGCCCGTGAACGGCGCGACATGGAGGCCGTGCAGATCGTCGGCCACGGCCTTGAGGTCCGGCGGCAGGGCGTCGTAGGCGCCGGCGCCGTCGGCATAGAGCGTCTGGCCCTGCCCCCTGGGCGCGGGTCGGTGGGCGTAGAACAGCGAGATGTCCGGCGGCGGGCGGCGGAAGCTCTGGTCGGTGTGCCAGCCGCGCCTGTGGGGGAACCGGATCGGCGGGCCGCCGTCGGGCCGCGTGGGAGGATCGGGCGGCTCGGGCGGGGCGAAGTTCACCGGCGGCAGGTTGGAGATGCGGACGATCCGGGAATCGTCGGGATGGAGCAGGTTGAGGCGGTTGGTGGTGCGCGCGTAGTCCTCGACCTCGGCTCCGAACGGGCGCGACAGGCGCACGAGCAGCCCGGGGTCGTCGGAGACGGCCGCGAGCCCCTTGACGAGCAGCAGCCCTCCCCGGCCGTTCAGGGCCTCCGGCAGGGCGCGCGGACGCGCCTCGGCCGCCTCGACGAAGGCGCGGCCGTCCGCGACCTCGATCAGGCCGCCGAAGGTCGCGCCGGGAAGCGGGCGGGTCTCGACCGCCTCGGTCATCCCCGGGCCGGTATCGCGCGGTCGTTGGCGTGGCGGGCGTCGTCGGGCCGCCCGGTCCCGGTCGCCGCTCAAGGGACCTTGCCTTCCTGCGCGGCCCAGGCGTCGGCGATCTGCCGTCCCGTGGCGAACCAGACGCCGGGAAAGGTCCGCATCCAGGCGATCGACTCGCGCAGGAGCCGGATGCGCGAGGGCCGGCCCGTGATCTGGGGGTGCATGACGAGATCGAACAGACCGCCCCAAGCGTGGATTTCCCGGAACTCCTCCCGCCAGATCTCCCCGATGTGGCTGTTGGGGAAGATCGGGCGCGGATCGCGGACGGAGAAGAGCGCGTAGACCGCATCGTCGAGGCTCCAGTGCCAGGGCAGCTCGATCAGGCCCGTGGGATGCCGGTAGGGGTTGATGTGGTCCATCATGGAGCTGTCGTAGACGAAGCCCCGTTCGGTCAGCAGCCGGACCATGTTGTCGCTGGTCTCGCCCGCGGGCGAGCGATAGCCCGCGGGCGTCACGCCGACGGTCTTCCGCAACGCCTCGAGCCCCTTGTCGAGCTCCGCCTCCTCGGCCTCGGGATCCTCGGGGTCGATCCATTCGTGGAGATAGCTGTGGTGGCCGATCTCGTGGCCGCGCGCGACGATCTCCTCGACACGGGCGGTGTGGTTCTCGGCGGTCCAGCCGGGAACGAAGAAGGTGGCGGGCGCGCCCGCGTCCTCCAGCGTCTCCAGGATCTTCGGGACGCCCAGGTTGGCGCCGTAGCGGCCGTGGGAGAGCACGCCGGGCCGCTTCCAGTTCGCCCGGTCGCGGCCGATCCAGAGCGTCTCGGCGTCGAAATCGAAGCTCAGCATGACCGCGCACCGCGCGCCGTCCGGCCAGGCGATCCGGGTTCCGACGATGGGTTCGGCCATGAGTCCTCGCTCCTCCGGGCCCGCGACCCTACCGCGATCTCGCGCGCCGGGGCCAGCGGGCGCATCCGGTCCGGGTGGCGTCCGCGAATCCCGTGGCGGAGGAGGCCGCGCGATGGACAACACGGCGGCGCGCGCCTACACGGGTCCGGCGGCGCGGACGGACATGCCGGGAGTCGACCCATGACGGACCACGTTCTGACCGACCTCGACCGGGGCGTCCTGGAGATCCGCCTGAACCGGCCGGAGAAGAAGAACGCGCTGACGCCGGCGATGTACGGCGCGCTGGCCGAGGCCATCCTCGGCGCCGACGGCGACCGCCGCGCGCGCGCGATCTGGATCACCGGAAGCGGCGACGCCTTCACCAGCGGCAACGACGTCGCCTCCTTCGTCGATGCCCCGACCGAGCGCGACGGCGGTCTCGACGCCGACCGATTCCTCCTGGCGCTCGCGACCGTGAAGACTCCGATGGTCGCGGCGGTCAACGGCATGGCCATCGGCGTGGGCGCGACCATGCTGCTCCACTGCGACCTCGTGCACGCCGCCGAAAGCGCGGCCTTCCGCTTTCCCTTCACCGACCTCGGCGTCTTCCCGGAGGCCGGCTCGACCATCCTCCTACCGCGCGTCGCGGGCCATCGGAGGGCGATGGAGATGTTCCTGCTGGCCGACCGGTTCGACGCCGCCGCGGCGCGGGAGGCCGGCATGGTGAACCGGATCTTCGCGGACGGCGAGCTCGAAGCCGGGAGCCTCGCGGTCGCCCGCCGCCTGGCCGGGAAGCCCGCCGCCGCCCTGCGCGCGACCAAGGCGTTCGCGCGCCGGAGCTACCCCGACATCGCCCAGGCCATCCGGGACGAATCGCCGGCCTTCGCGGAGATGATGCGCTCGCCGGAAGCCCAGGAAGCCTTCAACGCCTTCCTCGAGAAGCGCGAGCCGGACTTCTCGCGGTTCGATTGACGCCCGCGCCAACGGAACGGCTCGAACGCCCGCGAGCGCGGGGACCGGGCGAAGATACGACATCTTGACATCAACCATATGACGCATCACGATGCCGAACATGCGAACCACGCTGACCATCGACCCGGATGTCGAGCAACTCCTCCAGCGTGAAATCCGGCGCACGGACAGAAGCCTGAAGGCCGTCGTGAACGAGGCGTTGCGCATCGGTCTGGGAATGCGGGGCAAACCGACCAGGCCGCCTCGCTTCAAGGTGGAGCCGCATGCGTTCGGTTTCAAACCGGGCGTCGATATCGACCGGCTCAATCAGCTCGTCGATGAGATGGAGGCCGATGAATCCGCCCGACGGCTCGCCCGGTGATCGTTCCGGATGTCAACCTGCTGCTGCTTGCGCACGATTCGCGGTCGCGCCGGCACGAAGTGGCGCGGCGGTGGTGGGAAACGCTGATGAACGGGACCGGCGGCGTCGGCCTTCCCTGGGTGGCTGTCCTCGGATTCATTCGCATCGCGACGAATCCGAAGATACTGGACAATCCCTTGGACGCGGCCGGAGCCTGCGCGCGCGTCCGGTCCTGGTTCGCCAGACCGCAGACGGTGTCCATCCACCCCGGAGACCGTCACGCCGACATCCTGTTCGGTCTTCTGGAGACCGTGGGTTCCGCCGGCAATCTGACGACGGACGCGCACCTCGCCGCCTTGGCGATCGAGCACCAAGCCGAGCTCCACTCGACCGACGCCGACATGGCGCGATTTCCCGGTCTGCGCTGGGCGAATCCTCTCGCCTGACGTCACGCCGCGCTTGAAGGGCGCCCACTCGGACGAGATGACGATGAGGCGGGGCGCGGCGGTCCGGCCGCCCCGGCCGGCCCCGGAAACATGCGGCGTTCCCGGAACGGGACCGGCGGGAAATCCGGGCTAGAGTGGCGTCGATGGGGAGGGCAACGCCATGATGCTGACGCCGACGGAGAGGGACCGGCTGACGATCCACACGGCCGCGGAGTTGGCGCGCAAGCGGCGGACGCGAGGACTGAAGCTGAACCATCCCGAGGCCGTGGCGCTGATCTCCGACGAACTTCTGGAGGCCGCGCGGGACGGCCGGACCCTGGCCGACTGCGTCAGCCTGGGTTCCGCGATCCTGACGACCGACGACGTGCTGCCGGGGGTGGCCGAGATGGCCGGCCTGATCTGCGTGGAGGGGCTGTTCGAGGACGGCGCGAAGACGATCGCCGTCTGGCAGCCGATCCGGCCCGGCGAGAAGGCCGTGGCGGACCGTGTCGTCGCCGGGGAGATCCTCGCCGGCGACGGCGAGATCGAGCTCAACGCCGCGGGCGCCAAGACATCCGTCACCGTGCTCAACACCGGCGACCGGCCCGTCCACGTCGCGAGCCACTACCACTTCTTCGAGGCCAACCGGGCGCTCGAGTTCGACCGCGCGGCGGCCTTCGGCTTCCGGCTCGACCTGCCCGCGGGCGCCACGGCCCGGTTCGACCCGGGGGAATCCAGGGAGGCGCGGCTCACGGCGATCGCCGGAACGGGCGACCTCGCCGGCCTCAACCGCCTGACGGAGGGATCGGTCCACGATCCCGCGGTGAAGGCCGTCGCCCTGGAGCGGGCGCGACGGCGCGGCTTCAGGGGGGCCTGAGCCGTGGCCACGATGACGCGGGCGCGCTACGCGGCGCTCTACGGGCCGACCGCCGGCGACCGGATCAGGCTGGGCGACACCAGCCTGCTGGCGCGGATCGAGCGCGACCTCGGGACCCACGGCGAAGAGGGCGTCACGGGTCTCGGCAAGACGCTGCGCGACGGCGCCGGCGTCGAGGGCCGCGCGCTGATCGGCGACGGCGCGCTCGAGACCGCGATCTGCAACGTCGTGATCGTGTGCCCCGCGCAGGGCGTCCTGAAGGGCGACATCGGCATCCGGGACGGACGCATCGCGGGGATCGGCAAGGCCGGCAACCCGTCGGTCATGGCCGGGGTCTCTCCGGGCATGACGATCGGCCCGCTGACCAAGCACGTCAACGGCCAGGGCCTGATCGCGACGCCGGGCGGGATCGACGTCCACGCCCATTTCATCCAGCCCGAGGAGGTGTGGCACGCGCTGTCGGCCGGACTGACGACCATGATCGGCGGCGGCTTTCCCGGCTGCTGGGCGGTCGACAGCGGCGGGGAATGGGCGAACGCCAAGATGCTCAGGGGCGCCGAGCTCTATCCGATGAACTTCGGGTTCTTCAGCCGCGGCGGCGCGAACCGGCCCGAGGCGATCGCCGAGCAGATTTCCTCGGGCGTCATCGGCGTGAAGATCCACGAGGATCTGGGCGCCACGCCGGCGGCGATCGACACGTGCCTGTCGGTCGCCGACGATCTCGACTTCCAGGTCCAGTTGCACACCGACGGCATGAACGAATCCGGCTTCTTCGAATCGACCGTGGAGGCGATCGCCGGACGCACGATCCACATGTACCACACCGAGGGCGCCGGCGGCGGCCACGCGCCGGACATCATCCGCTGCAACGGCGAAGCGAACTGCCTGCCGTCCTCCACGACCCCGACCAACCCGTTCACGCTCAACGCGTTCGACGAGCACCTCGACATGATGATGCTGTGCCACACCCTGCGCGGCGACATCCCCGAGGACGTGGCCTTCGCCGAAAGCCGTCTGCGGCCGCAGACCATGGCGGCCGAGGATGTGCTTCACGACATGGGCGCGATCTCCATGGCGGGATCGGACGCCGAAGGCATGGGCCGGGTCATGGACGTGGCCGGCGCGATGTGGCGGCTGGCCTCCAAGATGAAGGACGCGAAGGGCCCCCTGCCGGACGAGCCGTTCGACGACGCGGACAACGCCCGTATCCTGCGCTATCTCGCCAAGATCACGATCAACCCGGCGATCGCGTTCGGCGTCGCCGACCACGTGGGCAGCCTGGAGATTGGCAAGAGGGCCGACATCGTGCTGTGGCGGCCCGCCTTCTTCGGCGTCAAGGCGAGCCAGGTGCTGGTCGGCGGCGCGCAGGTGTGGAGCCCCATGGGCGATCCCGCCGCGTCGATCGGCGCCGCCGAACCCACCATGTACCGGCCGAGCTGGCCCGCCGTGGGCGGGGC
Source organism: uncultured Alphaproteobacteria bacterium (assembly GCA_958295695.1). Classification (GTDB taxonomy): domain Bacteria; phylum Pseudomonadota; class Alphaproteobacteria; order SP197; family SP197; genus SP197. The sequence goes on from OY282363.1 coordinate 2,285,308, forward strand.
GCCCGACACGCTCTCGGCGCTCTTCGTGCACCCGAGCGCACTCGACAACGATCTCGCGGGCCGGTGGAACGTCTCGAAGCCGATGATCCCCCTGTCCGGCACGCGGACGCTCTCCAAGGCGGACATGGTGCGCAACGACGCCCTGCCGGAGATCGTCGTCGATCCGCAGACCTTCGAGGTCTTCGCCGACGGCGAGCTGGCGACGACGGAACCGGTCGGGACCGTGGCCCTGAACCGGCGCTACTTCCTGCGCTGAGCCGGGCGGCCGGTCGCGCCGCGGACCGAGATTCGCGGCGTCGGTCGTCTTTTCGACCGGTTCGATACGCCCCCGCGCGAAACAGTCGCCGCCGTGTCGGATTGCGGTGGATTCGACGCTCCGATTCCTGCATATGCGCCCGCCCCCATCCGACCGGACAAAGACCATGATCGCCGCCATCCTCTCCGTCTGGGCGCTGCTCGTCGGTATCGCGTTCCTGATGGCCGGAAGCGGCCTTCAGGGCGCGCTACTGGGAGTCCGGGCCTCGGCGGAGGGCTTTTCCGTCCTCGCGACCGGCCTCGTGATGTCGAGCTACTACGGCGGCTTCCTCGTCGGGTCCCTCGCCACGCCGCGCCTGATCCGGCGGGTCGGCCACATCCGCGTCTTCGGCGCCCTGGCCTCGCTCGCCTCGGTCACCGCCCTGCTCCATGCGCTCTTCGTCGACCCCGCCGTGTGGAGCGTGCTGAGGATCGTAACCGGATTCTGCTACATCGGCCTTTTCATCGTCGCCGAGAGCTGGCTCAACGACCGCTCGACCAACGAGACCCGCGGACGGCTCCTCTCCCTCTACATGATGGCGATGACGGGCGCGATGGCGGCCGGCCCGTTGTTGTTGAACCTCGGCCCGCCGACCGGTTTCGACCTCTTCATCGCCGCGTCCGTCATGGTGTCGCTCGCCGTGGTCCCGGTGGCCCTGACGGCCTACGCCGCGCCGCGCTTCGAGGAGCAGGACCGCTTCACCATCCGCCAACTCGTCGAGGCATCGCCCCTGGGCGTCGCCGGCTGCCTCGTCAACGGGGCGACGGCGGGCGCCCTGATCTCCCTCTCGGCGGTCTACGGCAAGGCGCTCGGCCTGGACATCGCCGAGATCTCCTATCTGAGTTCGGCGGCGATCATCGGCGGAGCGGTCCTGGTCTGGCCCGCGGGCCGTCTGAGCGACCGGTTCGACCGGAGGCTGGTGCTGACGGGCGTCGCGCTGACGGGCGGCCTCCTGGCCCTGTCGGCCGCGCTCTTCGCCATGCCGGCGGCGGCGGTCCAGATCGTGGCGGCGGCGGCGGTCGGCGGTTTCTCCATGCCGCTCTATTCGCTGTCCGTGGCCCACACGAACGACCACCTCCAGCCCCGGCAGATGGTGGCCGCGTCGAGCGGCCTGCTCCTCGCGGGCGGGCTGGGCGGAATGGCCGGACCCGTCATGGCGGGCGGCGCGATGGAGCTGCTCGGCCCGTCGGGGTTCTTCTGGTTCCCGGCGGGCGCGATGCTGCTCCTTGCGTGCTTCGCCATCTACCGGATGACGAGGCGCGCGGCGGTCCCCGGCGACCGGCAGCGCGATTTCGTCCGGATGCCGCGCACATCGGGCGTCATGGCGCGCGCCGCGCTGCGTGACCGGATGGACCGTGACATCGCCGGCCCCGCCCGGCGTTAGAACGGTTCCGTCCCCTTCGGCAAGCCTGGGACCTGTGCCCGGCGTCGGCGGAGACGGTTCATGGAAGAAGGCGTCGAGGGCCTTGCGCGGGACGAGACGCGCCGGCCCGGAAGAGCGCCGCTTGCGCCCGAGCGGGTGGACGGGGTCGCGCGACCGACCCGGAGCCCGCCGCCGCGCGAGGCGACCCACCGGACGCCACGGGCGATGGCGCGGGCGGCGCATGTGGCGGGTGGCCGCTGCTGTGGGCTACACTGATATCCGCTTTCGCGTGGCAAGGAGGGTCCGTGGCGCGTGCGCCTGTCCTATGACCTCAAAACGCTCACCGGGGACATTGCCGGCGCGGTCGCGTCGACGGTGATCGTGCTGCCGTGGGCGCTGGCCGCCGGCGTCGCCTCCGGGTTGGGGCCGCTGGCGGGGCTTTACGGCGCCATCGCCATCGGTTTCTTCGCGGCGGTGTTCGGCGGCACACGCGCCCAGATCTCCGATACCAGCGCGCCGATGCTGGTCGCGATGACCGTGGTCCTGACGCAGTACGCCGACGATCTGGCCCAAGCCTTCACCATCGTCATGCTGGCCGGCCTGATACAGGTCGCACTGGGCGCCCTGAGCGTCGGCCGCTTCGTTTCCCACACGCCGTATTCCGTGATCGCCGGAATCATGGCCGGCATCGGCATCGTCCTGATGATCGGCCAGGTTTCGCCGCTGCTCGGCGCGAACGCCACGATGGGGGGAGGGTTGGTCGAGACCGTCCTCGCCTGGCCCGGCGCGTTCGCCGCCCTCGACGCGAACGCCGCCGTCGTCGGCGCGGTCACGCTTGTCGTATGCATCTGGTGGCCGCCTCGGATCGGCAGGTTCCTGCCCGCGTACCTGGTTGCCCTGGTCGTCGGCACGGCGGTGGCGTTCGTCCTGCCGGGCGACGCGCCGACGATCGGGGCGCTCCCGACCGGCTTGCCCACGCTCCAGGCGCCGACGCTGTCCCCGGACTTTCTCGCTGGCGCCGTACAACCGGCCTTGATCCTCGCGTTCATCGGTTCCGTCAGCAGCCTGCTATCGTCGCAGATACACGACTCCCTCACCCTCACCCGCCACAAACCCGGTCGGGAGCTGGTGGGCCAGGGACTCGGCAATGTCGTCGCCGGCCTGCTGGGAACGCTGCCCGGCTCGGCGTCGCTGGTAACCACCGTCGCCAATATCCGGGCCGGCGCCCGCACCCCGGTGTCCGGCGCGCTGCGTTCGATCGTGCTGCTCGCTCTGGTTCTGGGGGGCGGAGGGATTACCGAGGCCATTCCGATCGCCGCCCTCGCCGCCATCATGATGAAGGCCGGTTGGGATATCGTCGATTGGCATTTCCTCAGCCGCATCCCGCATATCTCTCGCGATTATGTCATGGTGATACTGGTCACCCTGGCACTCGCCGTGTTCATCGACCTGGTGACGGCCGTGGCCGTGGGTCTGGTCGTCTCCGTGCTGACGCGGGCGAGCGAGGTGGGGCGGGTGGAACTCGACAACGTGGTCTCCGTGCCATTGCTGGACCGGGCGTTTTTCCTCGACGAAGAGGGCGACGCCGGCGCCGATCCGTTCTCGGCCCGCGTCGGCTTCGTGGATCTGCGCGGTTACTTCTCCATGGCGTCGGCCAACGAACTGCTGTGGGCGGTCAGCGCGGACATCCAGGACCACGAGGTGGTCATCCTGGACTTTTCCAATACCGTCTACATGGACGACAGCGCCGCGCGGGTCATGGAGAAGCTGGTCGACGCCGCCAAGGCGAAGGACACCGAGTGCATCGTCAAGGATCTCTCCGGCCCCGTGGAACGCGCGCTCGCCTCCTTCGACGTCTTCCGGCGCCTGCCGAAAGACCGTTTCGTCGCCGGTCGGGACGAGGCGCGGGCGCTGGCGAAGCGCCTCCTCGCGGAACGCGATCGCAAGGGCGGGTCGCGCGTTTGAGCCTCGGCGCCTCCCGACCGCCGAAAGCGGCGGCGTATCGGTCCGGGGCTGGGGGCCGGCCCCTTGCGCCGTGGCCGCGGTCGGCGCCTACTCCGCCCAACCCCCGAGGGAGAACGCCATGAGCGACCTCGTCCGCGCCGAACGCCGGCGCAAGGTGATCGAGATCACCATCGACAACCCGCCCGCCAACGCCATCGGCCGCCGGGTGACGAAGGAACTGTCGAGGGCCTTCGCCGCCCTGCGCGACGACCCGGACCTGCTGGTCGGCATCGTGACCGGCGCGGGCGGGAAGTTCTTCTCTCCGGGCTGGGACCTGAAGGAAGGCGCGGCCGAGTTCGACGCGGGCGAGGCGGGAGAACTGTCGGACGAGGAGCGCGACGCCCCGGTGGACGGCGGTTTCGCCGGCCTCACCGAGATGTGGGACCTCTACAAGCCCGTCATCGCCGCGATCAACGGCTACGCCGTGGGCGGCGGCTGGGAGATCGCGCTGGCGAGCGACATCCAGTACGCCGTGCCGCACGCCACCTTCTTCGTTCCCGATGTCCACATGGGCTTCATCGCGGACGCGGGCGCGATCCAGATCCTGCCCCGCCGCCTGCCCCACTCGGTCGCCATGGACATCCTGCTGACGGGCCGGCGCATGGGCGCCGAGGAGGCGCTCCGGTGGGGCCTCGTCAACGAGATCGTCGAGCCCGACAGGCTGATGGACCGCGCCCGCGAGACCGCCGACCATCTGGCCGAGGGCGGTCCCCTGGCGCTCCAGGCCACCAAGGAGGCCGTGCGCCACACGATGCACATGTCGATCCCCGACTGCTTCCGCGCGCTGAGGGGCGGCGACCTGCCGGTCTACGCCCGCATGCTCGCCAGCGAGGACGCCAGGGAAGGTCCACGCGCCTTCGCGGAAAAACGCAAGCCCGTGTTCAAGGGACGGTAAAACGCGGTTCCACCTGATTGAATCTTATTGAGGTTCACAGGAGCTTTGAACAACCCGACCTCAATCTCGCCGAACTCACCCTCGCAAAGCCGATAAGTATAGGAGCCCCCAGATCGCCGTCGGCGCGACCTTCACGAATTCATCTCGTCCCGTAGCTTCGCGAGGGTTCGTGGTGGATCCCCGTACATCCAGTAATCGGGGCCCGGCGCAGTCTTCCAATCCATGCCCCTGCCGCGAACGACCCGTTTCGCGGCAGCTGACAGGCTCATTGTCGCGCCCTCGAACTCGACTCGCCGGTCGTCCACGACCCTGCACGATACGCTGTCGTCCAACACCGATATCAGAACCGCGTCGGGTTCGACCCCGATCATGGAGAACTTGAAATTACTCCTCCTCGACCTTCTCTCGACGGGTCTGGGCGCTTCGCCACCGGATGATCGGGGCGATGGAGTAACGTCCCGGTTTCCGAACCCCTCAAGGATGACCACTACTTGGGAGGCATCCATCTCGAAAAACTCTCGCTTCTCTACGCGACGATCCGCGAACGCTTTGTGGAGGATCTTCTCGACCTCTCGGGCGTCTCCGAACTCCCACGCCGCCTCGCAGTCGAATGGATAGGGCACGCCGGTGCTGTTCAGGGACTTCATTCTATCCTCGATCATCTGCGTGGTATGCCCGATCTTCACAAATCCTGGCATGGCCCGATTGGTCAACACATACACAATTCCCATATCCCGCTCCTGTGTTGCTGGCATCCGAGTCATACATGCGAGAACCGCGGCCACCCAGTCTGGAGGACGTTCTCCGATCCATCGTGTTCCCGCTCCGAGGATCGCAACCTCGCGGTGAGGCCGGTCGGGGCTGGAGTTGTCGTAGAGAAGGACTTCGTCGGCCTGCGCGACCGCGGCCGGCAGGTTGGCCTGCGATCGGACAAACCGCCGCCGCACATCCGGTTCCGGGACATCGTGACCGCCGAGCGCGACACGGTTGCGGATGCGGTCGAGCGCCTGCTCGGGCGAATTGACGGATACATAGTGAAGGACGATCCGGTAGCCTTCCGCCCGCGCGGTCTTCATGTGGCGAAGAACGCCGGAACCGGCGAGGGTGGTCTCGACCAAGTGCGTCCCGCCCGCGCGGAGCGCCGCCCAGCGGCGGCGCAACGCTTCACGGGCTGCTTGTCCGAGCGTGCCCGACGCCATGCCGCGCATGATCGCATCGGGGTCGATTACGTTAAACCCGCTGAATCCGCTCATGCGCGTCAGGGTGGACTTGCCACACCCGTTCGGGCCGGCAACGACATAAAGGGTCGGCATGGGTGCCGGCCTGTCGGATCAGGCGAGCCGCCGGTCGGGCCGCCTCAACACCCGGTCGCCGTCCCTGGTCCGCGCGATGTAGGCGCCGTCCGACCGGACGCCGTAGAGCGTCCCGCCGGCCTCGACCTGGGCCGCGAGGTCCGCCTCGATCTGGTCGCGCCAATCTTCCGGGAAACCCGGTATGCTGGGCGGCGGCGCTGTCGTTTCCTCGTGCTTGGACATGCCGCCGACCTTACGTCCGGCGCTGGCGGCGTTCAACGGCGCTTCCACCCCGGCCGTCAGCCCGCGCCCCTGACGAAGGTCTCGCGGCCGCCGGAGACGTTGAGGATGGCGCCGGTGATGTAGCCCGCCTCCTCGCTCGCCATCCAGAGCGCGGCGGCGGCGATCTCGTCGACCTCGCCGACGCGGCCCCAGGGAACGCCGCGCCGGCCCATGGCGACCACCGCGTCCTGGCCGATGCCCTCGTCCCAGATCTCCGTCCTGACGAGGCCCGGCCGGATGCAGCACACGCGGACGCCTTCAGGCGCGACCTCCTTGGCGAGGCCCAGGGTGAAGCTGTCGAGACCGCCCTTGGCGCCGGCGTAGACCGTGTCGCCCGGCAGGCCGCCGTAGACCGCCGAGATCGAGGAGATGTTGACGATGACTCCGCCCTTGCCGCCGCGCCCGGTCGACATGCGGCGGATCGCCTGGCGGCAGGTCAGCATCGGACCCAGGAGATCGGTGTCGAGGATGCGCCGGATCGTCGCGACCTCGTGGTCGGCGACCGGCGCCTCGACCGAGACGCCGGCGTTGTTGACGAGCACGTCGACGGGTCCGAGCCGGCTGTCGGTCTCCGCGAACAGACGTTCGACGTCCTCGGCCCTGGACACGTCGGCCCGGACCGCGACGGCCCGCCGGCCGCGGCCGCGAATGTCCTCGGCGACCTGCTCGGCTCGGTCGGCGGCGGCAGTGTAGTTGACGCAGACATCGTGGCCCCGCCGGCCGGCGAGCCGCGCGATGGCGGCGCCGATGCCGCGGCTGCCGCCGGTGACGATCATGACGGGCGCATCGGCCATGGCGTCCCTCCCCTTCGTCAGACCGGCTCGCGGCGCAGCGACTGGGCCATGCAGTGGACGCCGCCGCCGCCCCGGGTGAAGACATCGACATCGGGGTCGTAGACGGTGAAGCCGAGCGCCTTGAGCCTGGAGACGAGGTCCGTGGCGTGCGCCGGCGCGAGAATCCTGTCGTCGCCCAGCGACATGACGTTGCAGGCCAGCGCCATCGTGTCCCGGTAGTCCACGGGCACGATCTCGATGTTCTTGGATTTCAGCCACTCGACGACGCCGGGCTCCGTGGTGTCGAGGCAGACCGCGCAGAGCTTCTCGGCCAGCATGCAGACCATGAGGTCGATGTGGACATAATGCTCGGCGATCGGCGCGACGCGGACCTCCCAGCCCTCCTTCTCGAACCAGCGGCGGACCTGGTGGGCCGACTGCTCCTGGGTGCGCTCGCCGCACCAGCCGATGAGCACGCAACCGGGCTCGATGATGTCGAAGTCGCCGCCCTCGAAGGAGCCGGCGGTGACCATGTCGTAGATCGGGATGCCGTTCTCCATGTAGAAGCGGATCGCGGGGCCGTATTCGCCACGCCGCCACCACTGCGCCATCTGGGCGACGACCGCGCCGTAGGGCGTCATGAAGGACGAATCGCGGGCGTAGACCTGATAGGGCAGGCCCTCGTCGGGCTCCAGCCAGTGCACGGCGACGCCGGCCTCCTCGTAGGCGTCCACCATCTCGCGGTGCTGTTGCATGGCGAGCTGGCGGTCGAACACGTCGCCGCGCTTGAGCGTGGCCTTGGAGATCGAGCTGGTGGCGAGCCACGAGTAGTTGTCGGCCGGACCCAGCAGCACATCGGTCAGCGCGCCGTATTCGGAGTTGCAGCCCCATTCGGTCAGGACCGGCGTCGAGCCTTCGGGATCGCGGCAGCGTAGCGGGTTGGCGGCCATTGGGACGGTCTCCTCCTCGATCGGGCGGCGGGAGGAGCGGTCGCGCTCGCCTCCCCTCGCGGGCAAGCTACAGCGATTCCGTCGGAGACGGAATCGCCATGGAGCGGCGCCAGCAAAACCGGAACCGCTCCAGCCACTTCCCCTTCCACGCGATCCGTGCCACCAAGCGGTCCATCCACAAGCCGACCGCGACCGCCTTGGGAGGCCGGCCATGGCCAGCAGCAATCTCACCCGCGGACAGGCGCTGATGCAGCTCGTGAAGGCCTATGGCGTCGACACCGTCTTCGGCATGCCGGGCATCCATACGCTGGAGTATTACCGGGGCATCGCGGACGCGGGGTTGCGCCATGTGCTGTTCCGCCACGAGCAGGGCGGCGGCTTCATGGCCGACGGCTACGCCCGCATCTCCGGCAAGCCCGCCGTCTGCTGCGTCATCACCGGGCCGGGCGTGACCAACATCGCGACCGCGGTCGGCAACGCCTATGCCGACAGCCAGCCCATGCTGGTGATCGCCAGCACCAACGGCACGGGCGACCTGGGCGCCGGCCGCGGCCGGCTGCACGAGATTTCCAACCAGCTCGCGACGATCGGGCCGCTCACGGCGTTCGCCCAGACGATCGTCGACGGCCGCCAGATCCCCGGCGCGCTGAACCGGGCCTTCGACATCTTCGCGGCGGGCCGACCGCGCCCCTGCTACATCGAACTGCCGATCGACAAGATCGCGGAGGCCGCCGATTTCGCGGTGAAGACCTCGCCGGTCGCGGGGCCGCTCGGGCCCGACGAAGCCTCGGTCGAGGCGGCGGCGGCGGTCGCTGGCCGCGCGAGGACGCCGGTCATCGTCGCCGGCGGCGGCGTGCTGGACCACGGTCCCGCGCTGCTGGCGCTCGCCGAGAAGCTGGGGGCGGCGATCATCCCGACCTACGCGGCCAAGGGCGCGATCCCGGACGACCATCCGCTCAACTGCGGCGCCATCCTCGTCTCGCCGGTGGCCCACCGGTTCGTCGAGAGCGCCGACGTGGTGATCGCCGTCGGCACGGAACTCGCCGAATCCGATGTCTGGGCCGACAGCGACTTCCTGGACCTGAAGGGCAAACTGATCCGGATCGATGTCGATCCCGCGAACCTCGCGCGCGACTACGTCCCCGACGCGGCGATCCTGGGCGATGGCGGGCTGGCCATGCGGATGCTGGCGGACGCCCTGCCCGACGGTGGCCGGACGCCTGGTTTCACGGGATCGGGAACCGTGGCGGACGTGCGCCGGAAGGCCCGCGACCTGCTGATGGGGCAAAGGCGCTCGGCGAAGTTCGCCAGGGTCCTGGACGCGCTCAGGACGGCGGTCCCGCATGACGGCTGGATAATCACCGACGCCACGCAGATCGCCTATTTCGCCAACGAGTACTGGCCGACCTCGCACCCGCGCAGCTACACCCATCCCAACGGGTTCTGCACGCTGGGCTCGTCCATGCCGTCGGGCATCGGCGCCAGGCTGGGCGCGCCGGAGCGCGACGGCGTGGTGCTGACGGGCGACGCCGGTTTCCTGTTCACCGCCACGGAGCTCGCGACCGCGGTGGACGAAGCGATCGGCCTCCCCATCGTCGTCTGGAACAACGACGGGCTGGGCCAGATCCGCGACGGCATGATCGAGCGCGGCATCGCGCCCACCGGCGTCGAGCCCGGCCGCAATCCCGACTTCGCCGCGCTCGCCGGGGCGTTCGGCGCGCGGGCGCGGAAGCCCAAGTCGCCGGCGGAGCTGACCGGCGCCGTCGAGGAAGCGTTCCGGGCCGGCGGCCCGACCCTCATCGAGGTCCACGAGGAAGCGGACTGGCTGAACTGACAGTCGCCGCGCCCGCCGGATCGACCTGCGCGGCGCGGGGCGCGGTCAGGTCTTGTAGCTCGGGTCCGCCCGGTCGAGGACGCGGCGGATGGCGGCCCAGTTTTCGTCGGCCATGGCGAACTCGGGGTCGTCGATCACCGCGGCGGTGCGGGCGAGCGCCCCGTCCGTCGGCATGACGATCTCCCGGCCCGAGGCCATGACGTCGACCTGGACCTTGCAGGCGAGCTCGATGTTGTAGAGCGTCAGGAAGGCGTCGCCCGGCGCCGCGCCGCAGGTCAGCAGGCCGTGATTCTCGAGGATGGCGATATTGTGTGGGCCGAGGTCAGCCACGAGCCGGTCGCATTCCTCCTGGCCGGAGGTCTGCAAGTCCCAAGGATGGTAGGCGATCCGGCCATGGTAGAGCATGGCGTGCTGCGAGATCGGCAGCAGGCCGCATTTCATGCAGGCGACCGCCATGCCGGCCCGGCTGTGGGTGTGCAGCACCCAATCGACATCCGGCCGCGCCTTGAGGACGGCGTGGTGGATGGCGTGGCCCGCCCTGTTCACCGGCCAGCCGCCGCGCACCACGGCGCCGTCGTAATCGACCACGATCAGGCTGGAGGCCGTGATCTCCTCGAACAGGAGGCCGAAGGGGTTGATGAGATAGCGGTCCGGCTCGTCGGGCAGGCGCGCCGAGATGTGGGTGTAGATCAGGTCCGTCCAGCCGTAGCGCACGAAGGCGCGGTAGAGCGCGGCCAGATCGCAGCGGATCTCCCATTCCCGGGTGCTCATCTCGGCGGGGCGAAGCTGGGCGACGGCGGCCATGGGTCCTGCTCCCTGTCGTTCGGCGCGCCGGATGGGCGCGGAGCCGATTGTAGCACGGGCGGACGAACCGGGGAGAGATTTCCACGCGGCCGCCGGCGTGGAAGGCCGGAGGCCCCGGCCAGGCATGGCGAGCGGCCCGCGGATCGGCCATGCTGCGGCCGGCGACGAGCGGGGAAACGCCATGGCGGACATGAAGAAGCGGCTTCTCGACTGGATCGAGGAGGACCGGGGCGAGCTCCAGGGTTTCTTCTCGGAATTCGTCGCCACGCCTTCCCCCAACCCGCCCGGCGACACGCGGGCCGCCGTGGCCCATATCCGCCGCTTCCTCGACGAACACGGCCTCGCCCACCGGGTGATCGACCCCGAACCGATGTTCCCCAACGTGGTGGCGAGCCTCGACGGCGGGCGCGACGGTCGGCATCTGGTGCTGAACGGCCACGTCGACGTCTTCCCGGCCGGCGACGAAGGCTGGAGCCATGGCGGGCCGTGGTCGGGCCGGGTAGCCGACGGCGCGGTCTGGGGGCGCGGGTCGAGCGACATGAAGTGCGGCACGTCGGCCTCGATCTTCGCCTTCATGTACCTGAGCCGCATCGGGGAACATCTCGGCGGCAAGCTGACGCTGACCTGCGTGTCGGACGAGGAGACCTTCGGCCCCTGGGGCGCGCGCTACCTGATGGAACACCACCCGGAAGTGCATGGCGACTGCTGCCTGAACGGCGAGCCGTCGAGCCCGTTCTCCATCCGCTTCGGCGAGAAAGGCCCTTGGTGGGTGACCTTCCACGTGACCACGGAGGGCGCGCACGGCGCCTACACCCACGCCGGCGAGAGCGCGAGCCTGACGGCCATGCGGTTCTGCCGCGACCTCGAGGCCGCGGTCGACGTGATCGAGGTTCCGCCGCCCCACAACATCGGCCGGGCGCTCGAGGAGGCCCGCGACGCCGTCGACCGAGCCATGGGCCCCGGCGCCCACGGGATCGTCCAGAAGGCGACCTGCAACATCGGCGTGATCGAGGCCGGCGTGAAGGTCAACGTCGCGCCCGGCAGCGCCCGGATCGAGGCCGATATCCGCCTGCCGGTGGGCTGCGACAAGGAGACCGTCGCCAAGGCGGTCGACGCCGTGCTGGCGCGCTATCCCCAGATCGAGATGGAGGAGCAGAACTACATGGCGCCGTCGTGGTGCGACCCTTATGGCGAGATGGTGGGGATCCTGCAGGACAACGTGGAGGCGCTCGCGGGGTTCCGGCCCGTCCCGATCGTCGGCCTGGGCGGCACCGACGCGCGCCTGTGGCGCTACCGGGGGATCGGCGGCTACGTCTACGGCCCCTCCCCCACCGGCATGGGCCAGCGCGACGAGCACGTGCCCCTCGACGACTTCTTCCACGTCGTGAAGAGCCACGCGCTCTCGGCCTACGACTACCTGAAGGCCGCGTAAGCCCGGCCGCGGCGGACCCGATCCTCGGGAACGGCCGCATCGCCGCCATGGACAACGAGCCCACCGCCAAGCGCGCCGTCGGCAGGGATATCGTTCACTTTTCCCCTCACCCCGAGCCTGTCGAAGGGGCGGCCCTCGATACGGCGCTGACGCGCCTACCCGGGATGAGGGATTTTCTACGATCCAGAACGAGCGATCGGACGCGCCCTCGACCCTACTCCGCCGCCAGAAGGTGGCTGCGCGCGGAGAGCACGTCGTCGAAGGCCGAGACGTAGGCGTCGAGGTCGGCGTCGGTCATCGGCAGGCACAGCAGCATGGAGTTGCGCCATGTCATGCGCTGGCCGCGGGCCAGCAGGTCGTAGAACAGGAGTTCGCCCTTGAGCTTGTCGCCCCGCTCGGCGTCGCGCTCGTTCCGGAACGGGCCCTCGCAGCAGTGGACCTGCATGACCGAGCCCAGCCCCGTGACGGACATGGGCAGACCGTGCCGGCGGATCGTCTCGCCGAGCCGGTCCCGGAACGCCTGGCCCCAGGCGTTGAAGCTCTCGGCCCGCTCGGGCGTGTAGATCCGGGTCATGGCGACCGATCCGGCGGCGTGGGTGATGACGTTGTTGTTGAAGGTGCCGGCGTGTCCGATGGCGTTCGGCGAACGCGGATCGTAGCGGCTCATGATGTCCTCGCGTCCGCCGAAGGCGCCGAAGGGGGCGCCTCCCCCGATGTACTTCCCGAGCGTTGTCATGTCGGGCGCGATCCCGAGGATCTTCTGCAGGCCGCCGCCGGAAAGGCGGCTGGTGACCACCTCGTCGAAGATCAGGATGACGCCGTGCCTCGCGGTGGCGTCGCGCAGGGCCTGGAGGAAATCCCTGTCGGCGGGGATCATGCCGCCGGCGCCCTGCATGGGCTCGATCGCGACGCAGGCCAGATCGGCGGCGTGACGTTCGACGAGCGCCACCGTGGCCTCGGCGTCGTTGTAGGGCGCCATCACATAGTCGAAGGGCGCGTTGATGGGCGACCCCCCGTGGGCGAACATGAAGACCCCGCCGTGGTAGGCGCCCTCGAACACCATCACCTTCGATCGTCCCGTCACGGCGCGGGCGGTCGAGATCGCCATCATGTTGGCTTCGGTGCCCGAGTTCGTGAAGCGCACCTTGTCGAGCGAGGGGAAGCGGCCGACGATCTCGGCGGCCAGGATGCGCTCGTAGCGGTTGGGACCGCCCAGCACCGTGCCGTCGCCGATCGCGCGCCCGATCGCCTCCACGATCCGGGGGTCCGAATGGCCGAACAGGCCGGCGCCGAACTCGCCCACGAAGTTCGCGTACCTGTGGCCGTCGATGTCCCAGACGTACTGGCCCTCGCCGCGCTCGATGGTGAGAGGAAACGGCGGATGGAAGAGGACCGTGCGGGTGTTGCCGCCCGGCATGGCGTCCGCGGCCTTCTCGTCCTCGGCCCGGCTCTTCGGGTTCGCCGCGACGAAATCGCGGACCGCGTCCTCCAGCGCCTCCCTGAGGTCGGCCTCAAGCGCGACGTTGCGGATGGTCGCCATGGTCGTTCCCCCCGGCATCCCGTGCCGGAGAAGCTAGCGCATGGCTCGCCAAGGCTCCACCTTCCCTTGGCCGCCGCGCGGCGCGTGTGGTTAAGTGCGTCGCATGCTCGTGGAGGGACCGAAGACCGCCATGCCGGAGATGTTCCCGAACCTCTTTGCGCCGTTCGCCATCAAGAACGTGACGTTCAGAAACCGGATCTTCTCGACCGGGCACATGACGACCCTGGTGACGGGATACAAGCCCAACGAGGATCTCGCGGCCTATCACGAGGCGCGCGCGAAGGGCGGCGCGGGGCTGGTGATCGTGGAGGTGGCCTCGGTCCACTCCTCGGCGGTCTACACCTCGCACACGATCATGGCCGACAGCGACGACTGCATCCCCGGCTACCGGAGGATCGCCGGGGCCGTGCACCGGCACGACTGCCGGGTCTTCGGCCAGCTCTTCCACCCCGGACGCGAGACCTTCGAATCGATCGACGGCAGCGCGCCGGTCGCCTACGCGCCGTCGGCCGTGCCGAACGAGCGGTTCCACGTCATGCCCCGGCCCATGTCGCGCGCCCTGATCCACGAGGTCATCGACGGCTACGGCGACGCCGCGGCGCGCCTGCGGGAAGGCGGGCTCGACGGTGTCGAGCTCGTGGCGAGCCACGGCTATCTGCCGGCCCAGTTCCTGAATCCCAACGTCAACCTGCGCGAGGACGAGTACGGCGGCGGCCTGGAGAACCGCGTGCGCTTCCTGCGCGAGACCGTCGACAACATCCGCGCCAAGGTCGGCGACGACTACGTCGTCGGCCTGCGCATCTCCGGCGACGAGCGCTCGCACGACGCGCCCGACATCGAGACCGTGACCGCGGCGATCGAGATGCTCGACCGGGGCGGCGGGCTCGACTACTTCAACGTGATCGCGGGCTCGTCGTCGTCCCTGGGCGGCTCGATCCACATCGTGCCGTCGATGTTCATCGAGAACGGCTATGTCGCGCCCTACGCGGCGGCGGTAAAGGCCAGGGTGTCGGCGCCGGTCTTCGTGGCGGGCCGCATCAACCAGCCCCAGCAGGCCGAGGAGATCGTGGCCCGGGGGCAGGCCGACATGGTCGGCATGACCCGCGCGCAGATCTGCGATCCCGCCATGGCCGGCAAGGCCAGGGAAGGACGCATCGACGACATCCGCGCCTGCATCGGCTGCAACCAGGCCTGCATCGGTCACATGCACATGGGCGTCGGAATCTCCTGCATCCAGCATCCGGAGACCGGCCGGGAACGGGCCTATGGCGCGCGCAAGCCGGCCGCGGCGAAGAAGAGGGTGCTGGTCGCGGGCGGCGGGCCCGGCGGCATGAAGGCGGCGGCCGTCGCCGCCGAACGCGGCCACGAGGTCACGCTCTACGAGGCGAGCGGCCGACTCGGCGGCCAGACCCTGCTGGCCCAGGCGCTGCCCGGCCGCGCGGAGTTCGGCGGCATCGTCACGAACCTCGCGCGCGAGATGGAGCTCGCGGGCGTGCGCGTCGTGAAGAACCGGACGGTCGGCCGGGCGACGGTCGAGGGCGCCGCGCCCGACGCCGTCGTCGTGGCGACCGGCGCCACGCCCGCGCCGGTCGACATCGAGGGCGCCGAGGAGGCCCATGTCGTGGAAGCCTGGTCGGTCGTGAAGGGCGAGGCCAACGTGGGCGGCAACGTGGTGGTCGCGGACTGGCGTTGCGACTGGATCGGCATGGGGCTCGCCGAGCATCTGGCGCGCAACGGCTGCAACGTCACGCTGGCGGTCGACGGCTACATGCCGGGCCAGACGATCCAGATGTACGTGCGCGACCACTGGGCCGCCACGCTCCACGGGCTCGGCGTGAAGGTGATCCCTTATGCGCGCGTCTTCGGCGCCGACGGCGACAGCGTCTATCTGCAGCACGTCACCAGCGGCGAGCCGATCGTCGTCGAGGACGTCGACACGCTGGTGACGGCGCTGGGCCACCGTTCGGTGACGAGCCTCGCCGACGACCTGGAGGGCTGGCCGGGCGAGGTGCGCCTCGTGGGCGACTGCCTGACGCCGCGCACGGCCGAGGAAGCCGTGCTCGAAGGTCTCAAGGTGTCCGCGGAGCTCTGACGATGGTGGGCGGAGCCGCGCAAACGGACGATCCCGCCGGGTTCCTGCCCGCCCTGATCGCGGCGGCCGACGAGGCGGGCGAGGCCGTCATGACTCTCTATGGAAAGGCCGGCGTCCGGTGGAAGGACGACCGTTCGCCGGTGACGGCCGCCGACGAGCGCGCCGAGGCGATCATCCTGCGGCGCCTGGACGCACTCGCGCCGGCCCTCCCCGTCGTCGCCGAGGAGCGGGTTTCCAGGGGCGCGGGACCCGGCGCGGTGGGCGACCGGTTCTGGCTCGTCGACCCGCTGGACGGCACCAGGGAGTTCCTGAGCGGAAACGGCGAGTTCACCGTCAACATCGCGCTGGTCGACGGCGGCAAGCCGACGCTGGCGGTGGTCGGCGTTCCGGCGATGGACCTGCTCTACGCCTCGGACGGAACCCGCGCCTTCCGGCGCCGCGGCGGGGACGGCCTGGAATCGATCCGCGCCCGGCGGCGACCGGCCGGGGGCGTCACGGCCGCGGTCAGCCGGTCCCACCGGGATGCGGAAACCGACGCATTTCTCGGCGGCCTGACGGTCGCGGACGAGCGTGCCCGCGGCAGCGCGCTCAAGTTCTGCCTCCTCGCCGAGGGCGAGGCCGACGTCTATCCGCGCTTCGGCCGCACCATGGAATGGGATACCGCGGCCGGACACGGCGTGCTCAGGGCCGCGGGCGGCGCCGTGCGCAAGACCGACGGCTCCGAGCTCGACTACGGCAAGCCGGGATTCGAGAATCCGCCCTTCATCGCCTGGGGCCGCGACGGTTGAGTTCCCGGTTCCCGCGCGGGGGCCGCGGACGCTACGATCGGCCATGGACGACGTCCTCGAACGCCTGAAGAAGGCGGTCGGCCCGAAAGGCTGGCTCGCCGGCGCGGACAACACCGAAGCCTATGTGCTCGACTGGCGGCGCTCGTGGCCCGGCGACACCCCGCTCGTCGTGCGGCCGGCCGCCACGCGGGAGGTCGCCGCCGTCATGGCGATCTGCGCGGAAGCGGGCGTCGCCGTCGTACCGCAGTCGGGCAACACCGGCCTCGTGGGGGGCGGCGGCCCCCGGCCGGGCCGGGGCGAGATCGTCCTCAGCCTCGACCGGATGACCGCTATCCGCGGGATCGACGTCGCCAACAACACGATCACGGTGGAGGCCGGCTGCATCCTGGCCGACATCCAGCGGACGGCCAGGGAGGCGGGCCGGCTCTATCCCCTGAGCCTCGCCGCCGAGGGCAGTTGCCGCATCGGCGGCAATCTCGCGACCAACGCGGGCGGCACGAACGTGCTGCGCTACGGCAACGCGCGCGAGCATGTGCTGGGCCTCGAGGTGGTGCTGGCCGACGGCCGCGTCTGGGACGGTCTGCGCGGCCTGCGCAAGGACAACACCGGCTACGACCTCAAGCAGGTGTTTCTGGGGAGCGAAGGGACGCTCGGGATCGTCACGGCCGCCGTCCTGAAGCTCTGGCCCCGGCCGCGCCAGACCGTGACGGCCTGGCTCGGCCTGTCCGGCGCCCACGCCGCCGTCGAGGCGCTGAACCGGGCCCAGGCCGCGACCGGCGGACAGGTTTCGGGTTTCGAGTACATGGCCGCCGACGCTCTCGACCTGACGTTCGCGCGCCTGCCGTCGAACAAGTCTCCGCTGAAACGCCGCCATGCCGGGTGCGCGCTGCTGGAGGCGACGTCGGGCGAGGCCGGGAGCGGCCTCGGGACGACGGTCGAAGCGGCGCTCGCCGAAGCCATGGCAGCGGGCCTGATCGAGGACGCCGTCATCGCCGGGTCCGAGGGACAGGCCGGGGCGCTCTGGCGCATCCGCGAGGACATGCCCGAGGCGCAGGTGCTGGCTGGCGGCGGCCTGAAGCACGACGTGGCCGTGCCCGTCGGCCGCGTCGCGGACTTCCTCGACGAGGCGACCGCCCGCGTCGCGGCGATCGTCCCGGACGCGCGGATCGTCGCGTTCGGCCATCTGGGAGACGGCAATCTCCACTTCAACCAGTGCCCGGCCGCCCCCGGCCGGCTCGCGGCGCTGATGGCGCGCGAGCGCGAGGTCGCCGACGCCGTCGAATCTCTCGCGGTGGCGATGGGCGGGTCGTTCAGCGCCGAGCACGGCGTCGGCCGCCTGCGCCTGCGCCAGATGGCCGCCTACAAATCGCCGGTGGAGCGGGACCTCATGACCGCGCTCAAGCGGGCGCTGGACCCGGCCAACCTGCTGAACCCGGGAAAGGTGGTGGCGTTCGACGAAGGTTAGTCCGCTCCGGTCTTCACCGCGCGTTTGAGAACCGTCTCCATCGTCAGGCCCTGCACGACAATGGAGAACAGGACCACGATATAACAGACCGTCAGCAGCACCTCGCGTTCCGCGGTCGCGGGAAGCGAGAGCGCCAGCGCGACCGAGATGCCGCCGCGCACGCCGCCCCAGGTCAGGACCTTGACGGCGCCCGCGGTGAAGCCGGCGCCGAAGGCCTTGAGAGCCATGACCGGCAGGGCGACGGAGACGAAGCGCGCCAGAAGGACGACCGGGATCGCGATCAGCCCGAGCGCGAGCACATCGCCCGAGAAGGCGATCACCACGACCTCGAAGCCGATCAGCAGGAAGAGCGCCGAGTTCAGGATCTCGTCGATCAGGGACCAGAAGCCGGTCGCCCGGTCGCGCGTGGCCTCGCTCATGGCGAAACGGGTCCCGATGTTGCCGATCAGGAGACCGGCGCAGACCATGGCGATGGGCCCGGAGACGTGGAGCTTGTGAGCCAGCGCGAAGGTCCCCATGACGAGCGCGAGCGTGATCAGGACCTCGATGTTGTGGTCGTCGACCGCCTTCAACAGCCTGAAGGCGACGAAGCCGGCGATCAGCCCCAGCGCGACGCCGCCGATCGCCTCGACGACGAACAGCAGCGCGATCCCGCCCGCGCTCACGTCATGCCCTTGCCCGCCGCCGACCGCGATTCCCGCGAGGATCGAGAAGACGACGATGCCGACGCCGTCGTTGAAGAGGCTCTCGCCCGCGATCTTGGCTTCCAGCGTGGGCGGCACACGGACCCGCTTGAGGATGCCGAGCACGGCCACGGGATCGGTCGGCGCGATCAGGGCGCCGAACACGAGGCAGTAGACCGGAGACAGCTCGACGCCGACCGCGCCGACCGCGAGCCAGATCGCGCCGCCGATCAGGAAGGTCGAGAGCAGGGTGCCGATCGTGGCCATCAGCAGGATGACCCGGCAGCGGCTCAGGAGCGAGGAGAGGTCGACATGGAGCGCGCCCGCGAACAACAGAAACGAGAGCATCCCCTCCATGAGCGTGTCGGAGAAATCGATCGCGTCCATGACGCCGCGCACTTCGCCGCCCAGACGCCAGGCCGGCGCGGCCGCGTCGACCGCGAGCACGACGACGGATACCGCGAGCGCGATCAGGACCAGCCCGATCGTGTGCGGCAGCCTGACGAAACGGTGGTTCAGAAAACCGAACAGCGCCGCGAGAACGACAACCAGGGCGGCGATATCGAGAAAGGCACGCATTCTTGCGCTCCGCAAACGGACCGGGCCGCGTCCATCTGGACGCGGCCCGGACGTCCGGCCGTCAGGATGGCGTCAGACCGTCATTCGAAGACGATCGCGACACGGCGGTTGTTCGGCTCGCGGATGTCGTCGTCGGTCGGAACGGCGAGGTCGTTCTCGCCGAACCAGACGACGTCCATCGCGTCGGGGCCGACGCCGCGCGCCGCGAGATAGTCGGCGACGGCGTTCGCGCGATCCCGCGACAGACGGTCGTTGTAGTCTGCCGAGCCGGAGGCGTCGGCATAGCCCGAGATCGAGATCGACGACGGCGCCTGCATGGCCGCCTCGGCGGCGATGTCGTCCAGGAAGCCCTGCGCGAGCGGCGAGAGATCCGAACGGTCCCAACCGAAGTAGACGACGAACTCGGTCGGCCTGGGCTCTTCCACGACCGCCACGGGCTCCACGTAGAGGAGCTCTTCCATGGCCGCCATGTATCCGTCGCGGCACGCGGCCATCTCGCGCACCTGGTGGGCGGCCACGGGGCCGTCGCTTTCGGGACCTTCCTCGGCCTCCTCGACCCAGCAGTCGTACATGGCCTGAGCGCGGGCGGCGGGATCGGGTCTGCCGCTCCGGCCATCGTCGTCCAGCGCGTCCATCAGACGGGGACGCTCGGCGAGCAGCTCGGCGAGCAGCGCCTCGTCATGGATCGACCAGTCGTTGGGATCCTCGGGCGGAACCGCCTCGCCGGCGCCCGCGGCCGCGGCCTTGTCGCGGAAGAAGCCCGCGTCGATCCGATCGTGGTAGCCGGCCTCCTTGTGGGCCAGCTCGACATACCCGGCGTGCAGGCCCTTGGTGAAAGCGTCGCCCCCCGTCTCCATCCCGGCGACGCGGTCGATGGAGTCGATCGAGGTGCAGGCCGACAACGCCATCGCCGCCGCGCCCGCCGCAAGAGTCTTCGTCCAAAGATTCATCCGTTTCCCTCCGAAGCTCCGGCGTCCGCCCACGGACCCCGATTGTTTTTTAGCGGCATGACGTGACGGCATCAAGCAAGTCTTGAGGGCCAGCACCCCGCCCCATCGGGCGGGCCGGGCGGTCTCACCGCGGCGCGAACCCGTCCCGGAAAAAGCCGAGCCAGTTGCCGCCCATGATCTTCGCCACATCGCCCTCGGCGAAACCCTTGTCGAGCAGGCCCCGGGTGATGTTGGGAAGGTCGGCGGGCGACCGGAACCAGGCCGGCCAGTCGGGCCAGCCGCCGCCGGCGGTCCCGGCCTCGCCGCTGTCGATCCGCTTCGACCAGCGCCCGCTGCGCATCCAGTCGAGGTAGCCGGACGACAGCTTGCGGCACATGTCGGTGCCGAGGCCGATGCGGTCGACGCCCATGAACTCGGCGGTGTCGGCGATCATGCCGCAGAAGGCGTCAAGGGAAATGCCGGAACCGCCGATGTGGAAGGGATAGGTCGAAAACCCCAGCATGCCGCCGCTGTCGGCGAGCGCCCCGAGCACACGATCGGACTTGTTGCGCAATCCCTTGTGGAAGCTCAACGGATTGGCGTGGGTGATGGCGATGGGCCGTTCGGAGATCTCGATCGCCTGGAGCGTCGTCAGTTCGGCCGAATGGCTCATGTCGATCGCCATGCCGACCCGGTTCATCTCGCGGATCGCCTCGCGGCCGAAGCGGCTGACGCCGGCGTCGGCCGTCTCGTAGCAGCCCGCGCCGATCAGGCTCTGGTTGTTGTAGGTGAGCTGCATGATGCGCACGCCGAGCTCGTGGAAGATCTGGACCAGCGCCAGATCGTCCTCGATGGGGCTCGCATTCTGGAAACCGAAGATGATGCCGGTCTTGCCGGCCCGCTTGGCTTCCTCGATATCGTCGGCGGTCCGCGCCGGCATGACGAGATCCCCGTGGTCCTCGAACAGACGGTGCCAACGGCCGATGTTGCCGAGCGCGGCGCGCGCGTCCTCCCAGAAGGCCAGCGTGACATGCACGGCGGTCGCGCCGCCTTCACGCAGTTCTTCCAAGAGCTCCCGGTCCCAGTTGCTGGCCTGGAGCGCGTCGATGACGATCAGGCCGTCGTGAAAGGCGCGGTCTCCAGATCCGGTTCGAGGGAAACCGGTCATCCCTCCAGCTCCCGCCGTCCGGCGATGGCGAGCGCGTGGGCGTCGAACCCCTCGTAGAGCGCGAAAGCCTCGGTCTGCCCGGCGAGCGACAGGTATCCCTCTTCCGTCAGCTCGGCGATCGACTGGCGCTTGACGAAGTCCATCACGCCGAGCGCCGAATGGGCCGCGGCCCGGCCGCCGGTCGGCAGGACCGCGTTCACGCCGATCATGAAGTTCGCCATCGAGAACGGCGCGTTCTGGCCGAGCAGGATCTCGCCCGCGTTGACGACGTCATCGAGGTGGTCGCCCGCCCGCGTGCTGGCGATCTGCAGGTGTTCGGCCGCGAACTCGTTGACGAAGGCGAGCGCGTCGTCCCGGTCGGCGGCGACCACGAGCCCACCGTTCTCGCCCAGCGCCGCCGAGGCCCAAGCGCGGCGTTCCCCGGACAGGCGGTCCAGATAGCCGACGATCCTGTCCGCCACGGCTTCCGCGATCGCGGACTCCCAGACGACCAGGAAGGTCGTGGAATCGTCGCCGTGCTCGGCCTCGACCAGGAGATCGAGCGCCAGCCGGTCCGGATCGGCGGTTTCGTCGGCCAACACCATGCTTTCCGACGGGCCCGCAGGCGGACCGGACGCGATCGCCTCCGAGCACAACGCCATCGCCGCCCCGACCCAAGGCGAGCCGGGTCCGACGATCTTCTTGCAGCGGGGCGCCGTCTCGGTGCCGTAGGCCACCGCCGCCACGCCCTGCGCGCCGCCGGCGAGATAGACCTCCCCGACGCCGGCCTCCCGCGCGGCGACCAAGGTCCCGGGATCGCACGTCCCGCCCGGACCCGGCGGCGTGACGACCACGACGCGCGGCACGCCGGCCACCACGGCCGGAACGGCCGTCATCAGCGCCACCGAGGGAAACGCCCCCTTGCCGCGCGGCACGTAGCAGGCCACGGCCTCGATCGGCACGTGGCGGTCGCCCGCCATCACACCCGGCCGGACCTCGATCATGTCGACCGTCGCGGGCTTCTGCCGCTCGTGGACCTTGCGGATGTTGACCGCGGCCTCGCGGATCGCCTCGATGGCGTCGGGCGGCGCGACCTCGTAGGCCACGTCGAAGGCGTCCGGTTCGACGCGGATCCGCGCCGCCGTCATGTCGACACGATCGAACAGGGCCGCGAACCGCAGGAGCGCGGCGTCGCCTTCCGCGCGCACCGCCTCCACGATGGGAGCGGCTCGCTCGATGTAGCCGGCGACGTCGACCGCGCCGCGCGCGCAAAGCGCCGCGCGCTCGCCGGCGTCGAGCTCCGCGAGATGCAGGATGCGGGGACGCATGCGGCGGATCAGCGGAGGCTCTCGTCGGCGTCGGGATCGAGGCCGAGGTCCTCGAACACCTTGCGCGCGATCCTGAAGCTTTCCACACCCGCGGGCATGCCGCAGTAGATCGCGATCTGCATCAGGGTGTCGCGCAGGGCCGCCAGGCTCACCCCGTTCCGGATCGCGCCCCTGAAGTGCAACTCGAACTCGTGGCCGCGGCCCGTGGCGGCGGTCATGCAGAGATTGTTCAGGCTCCGCTGCTTGCGGTCGATTCCCTCGCCGCTCCAGATCTCGCCCCAGCAATAGGCCGTCAGGATGCGCTGGAACTCCGCGTTGAAGCTGTCGGCGCCGTCGATCGCCCTGTCGACGTATTCGGCTCCCAGCACCTCGCGGCGGTTCTGGAGGCCCTTGTCGTACATCTCGCTCATGGCGGTCTCTCCGGTTGGCGTGTGGAAGGCGCGTTCAGAGTTTTAGCGAAAATTCACGGGCCGCGGCCATGCGCGAGTTTTCTTCGCTTTCCGAAGTGGGGGACCCGACCGACCGCCGAAAAGCGACGGCGCCGCCGGTTCCGGAGGCGTCCGCGAGTTCCGGTTCGGTTCCCGAAGGGCGAATCTCGACAGCCCGACCGGTCCGCCTCGCGGAAACGACCTATCTCGTTTCCGGATAGACGCCGGCGCCGACGATCCACACCCGGTCCCTGCACGGCATCCTGAAGCCTTCGGCGTAGCTCAAGCTTGGGCGATCCGCTCGTTTCGTCGCCCTCCACCGCGGGATTGCCCCAATGATACTTCGATGAAGCCCCCTCTCGCGGTCGCGGGACCAATAAGCCCCCTTGGTGATCTCGAAGCCATGGAAGCCTTCGAAATCCAGCACGGTCCGGCCCTCGAAGGACCGGTCGGCTCCGTGAGGGATCGTGTAGCCCTCATCGCTGACGACAAACAGGCGCAACGCTCCAATCCGCGTCCATACTGCCGCCGAGCGGCCTCGTTCTCAAGGCGTATCCGCCTCTCATGTTCGAACCCGCTCATTCCCGAAGACCATGGCGTGTCGAGACCGCTCGCAAGTTTTGGGCCGATCTCGGGGTGGATTCAGTCCGGGCGGTAGTCCGCGAACTTCCCGATCGCCTCGGCCATCTGCTTCCTTGTCAGCAGCTTCGGCCGGCCCAGTTGCAGGGCCTGCCAGTACTGACGCGCCAGCGCCTCGACCTCGACGGCGAGGGCGAGCGCGCGATCGAGGTCGGCGCCGAAGGCGACCATGCCGTGATTGGCGAGCAGACAGGCCCTGCGGCCTTCCAGGGCCGCGAGCGCATGACCGCTGAGCCGTTGCGTGCCGTAGGTCGCATAGGGCGCGCAGCGGATGTCCTCGCCGCCGGCCGCGGCGACCATGTAGTGGAAGCGGGGAATGTCCATGCGCAGGCAGGCGAGCGTGGTGGCGAAGGGCGCGTGGGCGTGAACGATCGCGCCGGCCCCGGTCCGCGCGGCGTAGATGTCGCGATGAATGCGCCACTCGCTGGACGGCTTGCGCGCGCCCCGAGGCGCGCCGTCGAGATCCATCCAGACCAGGTCGCCCGGCCGGGTCCGGTCGTAGGGCAGAGCCGTCGGCGTGATGAGGAAGCCCTCGCCCGCCCGCACGCTGACGTTGCCCGACGACCCCTGATTGATCCCGAGACCGTTCAGGGCGCGCGCGGCGTCGACCAGCGCCGCCCTCTGGCGCGCATGGTCACGCGGCGCGGGCATGGTCCGGGAAGAGACCCGCGAGTCCTTCGGCCGAGGCGTCGCAGACACCGCGTTCGGTGACGAGCCCGGTCACAAGGCGCGCGGGCGTCACGTCGAAGGCGGGATTGCCGACGGGCGAGCCGTCCGGCGTGATCCGCACCCGCCGGACGGCGCCGTTCTCGTCGCGGCCCGCGATCGTCGAGACCTCCTCGCCGTCGCGCTCTTCGATGGGCGCGTCGGCGCCGGACACGAGCGTCCAGTCGATCGTGGGCGACGGCAGGGCGACGTAGAACGGCACGCCGTTGTCGCCGGCGGCGAGAGCCTTCAGATAGGTCCCGATCTTGTTGCACACGTCGCCGTTGGCCGCGGTCCGGTCGCTGCCGACGATCGCCATGTCGACCATGCCGCGCCGCATCAGATGACCGCCGGCGTTGTCCGCGATCACCGTATGCGGCACGCCGTGGCGGTTCAGCTCCCAGGCGGTCAGCGCCGCGCCCTGGTTGCGCGGCCGGGTTTCGTCCACCCAGACGTGCACGGGGACGCCGGCGTCATGGGCCTTGTAGACCGGCGCGAGCGCCGTTCCCCAATCGACCGTGGCGAGCCAGCCCGCGTTGCAATGGGTCAGGACGTTCACGGCGCCGCCCGAGGTTTCGTGGAGTCCGAGGATCAGCGGCAGACCGTTCTCGCCGATCGCTTCGCAGATCGTCGCGTCCTCGTCGCAGATCGCGGCGGCCTTCGCATAGGCCGCGTCCTCGCGCGCCGACGCCGGCAAGGGCCGCAGCAACGCCGCCATCGCGTCGAGCGCCCAGCGCAGGTTGACGGCGGTGGGCCGGGTCGCGAGCAGCGCGGCGCGAGCGGCGTCCAGGTTGGCGTCCGACGGGTCCGCGCGCATGGCGAACGCCATGCCGTAGGCCGCGGTCGCCCCGATCAGCGGCGCTCCGCGCACCTGCATCGTCTCGATGGCGCGCGCCGCCTCGGCGGCCGTCTCCAGGCGCACGGTCCCGAAGACATGCGGCAACAGGGTCTGGTCGATGACGCGGACGCCGCGGCCGGCCTCGTCCGGCCGGATCGTGCGGAAGGAAACGCCGTCGACCTTCATGGCCGGTCAGGCGCCGTCGCGGAAGTTGAGCTCGACCGAGACGCCGTCGGGGTCCTCGATGAAGATCTGCCGCGTCGGCGCGCCCGGCACGTCATACGTCTCGAAGGCGATCCCTCGCTCGCCGAGCCGGGCCTTCATGTCCTCGAACCCCCTCACCGCGAAGGCGACGTGATCGACCGCGCTCCGGCCGTCGCGCGGCGTGTCGGTCAGGCTGACATGGACGAGCGGCTCGCCGCCGGCGTAGAGCCAGGCGCCCGGCGTGTCGAACGACGGGCGCCAGCCTTCCTCGAAGCCCAGCGCGCCGCAATAGAAGGCGCGGCAGCGATCGAGGTTCGCGGTGCGGATGTTGATGTGGTCGACGCCGTGAACGGACATGGCGCGATCCTCCCGTAACGACAGGCCGGCAGTCTATGCGATTCGCGCCGATCCGCGACGGTTGACTTGTTCCCCGCGATGCATGAAGTTCCGCGCCGTCTTCCGGAGCGTCGGCATCTAGCCATGGACCGCGACCATCATGTCCGCCGAACCGACCATACGCTTGGGCCTGCCCAAGGGCAGAATGCAGGACGCCGCCTTCGCGTTGCTGGAAGACGCCGGCATCCATATCCGGTCGGGCGGGCCGGCCAGCGCCCGTGACTACCGTCCCAGGCTTTCGCTTCCCGGCTTCGACGCCAAGCTCCTGAAACCCCAGAACATCGTCGAGATGCTCCATGTCGGCAGCCGCGACATCGGTTTCGCCGGCAGGGACTGGGCGGTCGAGAAGGACGCGGACCTGGTCGAGCTGATCGACACCGGGCTCGATCCGGTCCGCCTTGTCGCCGCCGCGCCCCTGAAGCTGCTCGTGGACGGCGGGCTGCCCGACCGGCGCCTCGTGATCGCCAGCGAGTACGAACGCCTCACACGCGACTGGATCGGGCGCTCCGGGCTCGACGCCACCTTCGTGCGCTCCTACGGCGCGACCGAGGTGTTTCCGCCGGAGGACGCCGACTGCATCGTCGACAACTCGGCGACGGGCTCCACGTTGCGGTCCAACGGTCTCGAGATCGTCGACGATGTGATGGTGTCGTCGACGCGGCTGTTCGCCCATCCCGCCGCGCTGGACGACGCCGGCAAGCGCGGCGGAATCGAGAGTTTCGTGATGATGCTGGGCTCCGTCCTCGACGCCCGCCGCCGGGTCATGGTCGAGGTCAACGTGACCGACGCGCGCCTGGAGGCGGTGATCGCCGTCCTGCCGTCCATGCGCGAACCGACCGTCTCGCCACTCCACGGCGAGGGCGGATACGCCATCAAGGCCGCGGTGCCGCGGGACCTGCTGGCGCGCGTGATCCCCGAGATCAAGGCCCGCGGCGGGACCGACATCGTCGTCAGCGCCATCGGAAACATCGTCGTGTGAGACAGGCATGACCGACCGCATCGCCACCGTGACGCGCACGACGCGCGAAACCGACATCGCCGTGACCGTGAATCTGGACGGCTCCGGCAAGGCCGAGATCGCCACGGGCCTGCGTTTCCTCGACCACATGTTCGATGCGCTGGCCCGTCACGGCCGCATGGACGTCACGCTCTCCTGCGCCGGCGACCTCGACATCGACGACCACCACACCGCGGAGGACTGCGCGCTGGCGCTGGGCGAGGCCTTCGACAAGGCGCTCGGCGACAAGCGCGGCGTCCGGCGCTTCGGCGAGGCCCACGTCCCGCTCGACGAGGCCCTCGCGCGCGCGGCGGTCGATCTTTCGGGCCGGCCTTTCGCCCATGTCGACCTGGGGCTCCGGCGTGAGAGGGTGGGGGACATCGCCGCCGAGATGATCGGCCACGCGCTGAGCTCCTTCGCCATGGCCGCCCGGTTGACGCTCCATGTCGAGCTGATCCGGGGACAAAACGACCATCACCGGGCCGAAGCCGCCTTCAAGGCGCTCGCCCTCGCGTTGCGCATGGCGGTCGCCGACGCGGGCCACGGCGACATCCCCAGCGCCAAGGGCGTGCTGTGAGCGACCGCGAGGTCGTCGTCTGCCGCACGGGAACAGCGAATCTGGCCTCCGTTCTCGCCGGCCTGCGGCGGGCCGGCGGCGCGCCCCGCATGGCGGAGCGTCCCGACGAGGTGCGCGCGGCGAGTCTCGTCATGCTGCCCGGCGTCGGCGCCTTCGGCGCGGCCATGGAGAATCTTCGCGCAAGCGGCATGGCCGCCCCTCTGCGCGAGCGCATGGCCGCGGGCAAGCCGACGCTCTCGATCTGCGTCGGCCTCCAGCTCCTGTGCCGGACCAGCGAGGAATCCCCCGGCGTCGCGGGTCTCGGACTCGTCGATGCGGCCGTGACCCGTTTCCCGGACTCCGTGCGCGCGCCTCAGTTCGGCTGGAACCGGATCGACGCGGCGGAGGGCTGCGCGGCGCTGACGAGCGGCCACGCATACTTCGCCAACTCCTATCGCCTCGCCGAGACGCCCGCCGGGTGGTCGGCCGCCATCGCCGATCACGGCGGGCCGTTCGTGGCGGCGATGGAGCGCGGCGCGGTGGTCGCCTGCCAGTTCCATCCCGAGCTCTCGGGCGCCTACGGCCGCTCGCTGCTCGAACGCTGGATCGCGCGCCCGTGCTGACCGCGCGCGTCATCCCCTGCCTGGACGTGGACCGCGGGCGCGTCGTCAAGGGCGTGCGCTTCCAGGGCCTGCGCGACGCGGGCGATCCCGTGGCGCTCTGCATGTCCTACGAGGCCCAGGGCGCGGACGAGCTGGCCATGCTCGATGTTTCCGCCACGCCCGAGGGCCGGGGCAACGCGCGCCACACGGTCGCCGCCGTGCGCGAGGAGCTCGGCATCCCCCTCACCGTGGGCGGCGGCGTGCGCAGGCTGGAGGACGCCGCCGGCCTGCTCGAAGCGGGCGCCGACAAGGTCGCGGCCAACACCGCGGCCGTCGCGCGCCCCGGACTGCTGACGGAGATCGCCGAGCGCTTCGGCAGCCAGTGCGCCGTCGTCGCCATCGACGCCGCCGGCCGCGCCGGGGGCGGCGGTTGGGAGGTGGTCACGCTTTCCGGCGGACATCGCACCGGCATCGACGCGATCGGCTGGGCGCGGGAGGCGGTCGAGCGCGGCGCCGGCGAGATCCTGCTGACGAGCTGGGACCGGGACGGCACCCGCTCGGGCTACGACACCGCCCTGCTCGCCGAGGTCTCGCGGGCCGTGCGCGCGCCGGTCGTCGCCTCGGGCGGCGCCGCCGCGCCCGAGCACCTTATCGCGGCGCTCGAGGCCGGAGCCGACGCCGTGCTGGCGGCCTCGATCTTCCACGACGGCGACTATACGGTGGGCGACATCAAGCGGGCCATGGCCCGCGCCGGCGTCCCGACCCGCCTCGATCCCCCATGAGGCTCCCGATGGCAGCGACCGACGACAACGCGCCGCGCCTTCCCATCCTGGCGTTCTGCGCCGGCCACCTGGCGATCGACTGGCCGCACGGCGCGCTGTGGATTCTGCTCCCGGCCATCGCCGTGGCCATGGACCTGACGCCCTCGGACCTGGGGCTGCTCGTGGGGCTCACGGCGGTCGGCGCGACGGCGAGCCTCGTTCCCGCCGGCATCGTCAGCGACCACGTCAGCCGGCGCGGGCCCCTTTTCGTCGCCACGTTCGTCTGGGTGGCGGCGGGTTACGGACTCGCGAGCCTCGCGCCCGACTTCTGGACACTGACGCTGATGCTGGCGGCCGCCGGCATGGGCGCCTCGGCCTGGCATCCCCTGGCGACGGGCACGCTGACCCAGACGACGCGGGGGCGGCGGGCGCGGGTGCTGGGCGTCCACGCCATGGGCGGCACGCTCGCCGAGGTGTTCGCGCCCGTGCTGACCGGAGCGCTTCTGGTCCATCTCGACTGGCGCGAGGGTCTGCAGCTCGCCATCATCCCGGCTCTTGCGATGGGATTCGTTTTCTTCCGCGTCCGAGCGCGCCTGACCGTCAACATCGCGACCGAGGCGAGCATGGCCGACCTGCGGGACATGGCGCGGCGGTGGGGTAGCCGCGCCGGCCTCGCGCTTGTCGCGACGATCGGCGTCTACAACATGGCGGTCATGGCCGTGCTGGCCATGGCCACGCTCTACATCGTGACCGACCTCGGCTTCTCGGAGCTTTGGGCCGGCGTCGCCTTCGCCGCCATGATCCTGGCGGGAGCCGTGCTCCAGCCGGTCATGGGCCAGCTTTCGGACGCCCTGGGCCGCCGCGGGGTGTTCGCCGGCGCCTTGCTCTGCGCCACGCCCCTCGGGCTGCTCCTGCCCTTCGTCGGCGCGCCCTGGCTCGCCCTGGGCTTCCTGATCGCGATGATCGGCGCGTTCTACGGCGTGCGTTCGGTGGTTCTGGCCCTGGCCATCGACTTCGCGGGCAAGCGCGAGGGAACCACCCTGGGGTTGGCCTTCGTGCTGATGGACGGCGTCGGCGCGGCGGGCGCTTTCCTGGGCGGTTGGGTCGGCGAGGCCGGTCTCGCCTGGTCCTTCGCGCTGGCTTCGGTGTTCGCCGCGGTCTCGGCCGTCATCGCGCTGGGTTCATCGCTCGGCCTCCCGAGAATTCAGGCGGAGCCGGCGGAGTGATCGTTCCCTCGATCGACCTGATGAGCGGCCAGGCGGTCCAGCTCGTCGGCGGCCGGGAGACGGCGATCGAGGCCGGCGATCCCCGACCGATCGCCGAGCGCTTCCGCGTCGCGGGCGAGATCGCCGCGATCGATCTCGACGCCGCGCTCGGCCGGGGCGACAACCGGGCCCTGATCGAGGAGCTCGTGACCATCGCGCCATGCCGGGTGGGCGGCGGCGTCCGCGACGTCGAAACGGCCGTCCGCTGGCTCGACGCGGGCGCGCGCAAGGTCATCCTGGGCACGGCGGCAAGTGCGGACGTCTTGTCCCGCCTCCCCCGCGACCGCGTGATCGCCGCGCTCGACGCGGTCGACGGCGAGGTCGTGACCCATGGCTGGACGACGAAGACCGGCGCCTCGGTCGAGGAACGCATGGCCGAACTGCGCGGTCTCGCGGGCGGATTCCTCGTCACCTTCGTCGAGCGCGAGGGGCGCATGCGGGGCCCGGACATCGAGGCCGTACGCCGCCTCCGGCAAGCCGCCGGCGACGCGGCGCTGACCGTCGCGGGCGGCTTCGCCACGGCCGGGGACATCGCCGCCGCCGACAGGGCCGGGGCCGACGCCCAGGTCGGCATGGCCCTCTATTCCGGCGCGCTCCATCTCGCCGACGCCATCGCCGCGCCGCTCGTCGGCGACCGGCCCGATGGGTTGTGGCCCACCGTCGTCTGCGACGAGCACGACCGGGCCCTGGGCCTCGTCTACTCCGATGCGGAGAGCCTGCGGGCGGCCGTCGACCGCGGGGTCGGCGCCTACCGGTCCCGTTCGCGCGGCCTTTGGATCAAGGGCGAGACCTCGGGCGCGACCCAGGAGTTGCTCGGGATCGGCCTCGACTGCGACCGCGACGCTCTGCGCTTCACCGTGCGCCAGGCCGGCAAGGGATTCTGCCATCTCGGCACCCGGTCCTGCTGGGGCGAGGACCGGGGCCTCCCGGCGCTCGCCCGCCTGATCGCCGAACGCCGCCGGGAGGCGCCGGCGGCGTCCTACACCCGGCGCCTGTTCGAGGAAGCGGGCCTGCTGGAGGCGAAGCTGCGGGAAGAGGCCGACGAGCTCGGCGAGGCCCGGGATCCCGCCGAGGTCGCCAGGGAGGCGGCCGACGCGATCTATTTCGCTCTCGTCGCCGCGGCGCGGGCCGGCGTCTCCCTCGCGGAGGTCGAGCGCGAGCTGGACCTGCGCCGCCTCAGGGTGGTCCGCCGTCCGGGCGACGCGAAACGGCGAGCCGACCGCGAACGCTGAAAAAATCGTGCGCGACGGCGCTTGGGACCCTTGACCCCGCCGCAGTTTCGACTACATCGTTGCTAGCACTCAAGTTCAACGAGTGCCAACGGTCGTCCCGACTCTGAAAACCAGCGATCTCAGGAGGTTGAAGCATGGGTTTCCGTCCTCTGCACGACCGCGTTCTCGTCCGCCGCACCGACGGCGACGAGAAGACCGCGGGCGGCATCATCATCCCGGACACCGCCAAGGAGAAGCCGATGGAGGGCGAGATCGTCGCCGCCGGCCCCGGCGCCCGCGACGAGACCGGAAAGGTCCAGCCGCTCGACGTCAAGAAGGGCGACACGGTGCTCTTCGGAAAATGGTCCGGCACCGAAGTCAAGCTCGATGGCGAGGACCTCCTCATCATGAAGGAGTCCGACATCATGGGCGTCATCGGCTAGGCCGGCTCAAGAACAGGAGAAACGCAAGATGGCTGCCAAGGAAGTCAGATTCTCTTCCGACGCCCGCGCGCGCCTGCTGCGCGGCGTCAACACCCTGGCCGATGCGGTCAAGGTCACTCTGGGGCCGAAGGGCCGCACCGTGGTCCTCGACAAGTCGTTCGGCGCCCCGCGCATCACCAAGGACGGCGTGGCCGTCGCCAAGGAGATCGAGCTTGAGGACAAGTTCGAGAACATGGGCGCCCAGATGGTCCGCGAGGTCGCCTCGAAGACCAACGACATCGCCGGCGACGGCACCACCACGGCCACGATCCTGGCCCAGGCCATCGTGCGCGAGGGGGCCAAGGCGGTGGCCGCGGGGATGAACCCGATGGACCTGAGGCGCGGCGTCGACGCGGCGGTCGATGCGGTCGTGACCGACCTGGGCAAGCGCTCGCGCAAGATCGGCACCGAGGTCGAGACCGCCCAGGTGGGCACGGTCTCCGCCAACGGCGACCCCGAGGTGGGCGACATGATCGCCAGCGCCATGCAGACCGTCGGCAACGAGGGCGTCATCACGGTCGAGGAGGCCAAGACCCGCGACACCGAGCTCGAGGTCGTGGAGGGCATGCAGTTCGACCGCGGCTACCTTTCGCCCTACTTCATCACCGATCCCGACAAGATGAAGGCGGAGTACGACGATGTCGCCGTCCTGATCCACGAGAAGAAGCTTTCGAGCCTGCAGGCCATGCTTCCGATCCTCGAGGAGGTCGCCAAGTCGAGCCGCCCCCTCCTGATCATCGCCGAGGACGTGGAGGGCGAGGCGCTGGCCACGCTGGTGGTCAACCGCCTGCGCGGCGGCCTCAAGGTCGCGGCCTGCAAGGCCCCGGGCTTCGGCGACCGGCGCAAGGCCATGCTGGAGGACATCGCCATCCTCACCGGCGGACAGGTCATCAGCGAGGATGTCGGCATCAAGCTCGAGAACGTCACCATCGACATGCTCGGAAAGGCGTCGAAGGTCATCGTCAAGAAGGACGACACCACGATCGTCGGCGGCGGCGGCGCGAAGAAGCAGATCCAGGGCCGCTGCAACCAGATCCGCCAGCAGATCGAGGAGACCAGTTCCGACTACGACCGGGAGAAGCTGCAGGAGCGGCTGGCCAAGCTCGCCGGCGGCGTCGCGGTCATCAAGGTCGGCGGATCGACCGAGGTCGAGGTCAAGGAGCGCAAGGACCTCGTCGAGGACGCCATGAACGCCACCCGGGCGGCGGTCGAGGAGGGCATCGTGGCCGGCGGCGGCGCGGCCCTGCTCTACGCCACCAGGGCGCTCGACAAGCTGAAGCTCGACGACTCCGACCAGCAGGTCGGCGTCGGCATCGTGCGCAAGGCGATCCAGTGGCCCGCGCGCCAGATCGCCGAGAACGCCGGACACGACGGCGCGGTGGTGGTCGGCAGGCTGCTCGAGCAGAAAGACACCAATCACGGCTTCGACGCCCAGTCGGAGACGTACAAGAACCTGGTGAAGGCGGGCATCGTGGACCCCACCAAGGTGGTGCGCGCCGCGCTCCAGGACGCCGCCTCGGTGGCCGGCCTGCTCATCACCACCGAGGCCATGGTCGCCGAGAAGCCCAAGAAGGAAACCTCCGCCCCGGCCGCTCCGGGCATGGACGACATGGACTTCTGATCCCTTCGGGATCGTTGACCGACCTTCGGGGGGGCCGCGGCATGCGCCGCGGCCCCCTTCGCGTTCCGGAACGGCCCGCAGCCCTTGAACGTTCCCGCGCCCGGCGCTCTACTCCACGCGAGACCGGGGAGGGCGCCATGTACAAGATCGACCCCAGCCGCACGGATCTGGCCGAGGAGTTCCGCGCCAAGCCGTTCGGCCCGCATGGCGCGGAGCTCCAGAAAGTGCTGAACGTCATGCGCTGGGAGCCGATCGAGGGCAAACACGTGCTGGTCAACACCGTGCCCCACAAGGAATGGCGCCTGGCCCAGCTTCCCGGCAAGCGCGGCGCGCCGGTGACGCTGCACGAGGACGTGACGTTCACCGACCTCGGCGAGGCCGAGTGGCACATCTTCAAGCTGCGCTGGAAGAAGCACACGGGCGTCGAACTGGACGGCTGAGCGCGGCATCGGTCCCACGGCCATGGCCTTCGATTACCGGCGGCGCATTCTCGGCTACGCCGACCGGATCAGCGTGCGGCCCGGCCACGACATCGCCTTCAAGATCGGCCTCGAGGGACACGAACGCTTCGACTTCAAGGTCGTGCGTGTGGTGTGCGGCGTGGAGACTCCGCAAGGCGCGCCCTACAGGGAGGTCGAGATCGAGACGGCGGCGGACGGCAGCCACCCGGGCCGCGTCCAGCGGATCGACGCGGGTTCCTACGGCGTCGTGCCCAAGGCGCCCGTTCTCGACCGGCTGTCGAGCTTCACCTTCCAGGCCTTCGTCATGCCGACCTTGCCGGGCGACGGCCGGCAGGCCCTGTTCGGCCGTGGCTCCGGCCCGGGACGGCCGGGCTTCTCGGCGATCCTCGACGAGGACGGCGCCCTGGCGCTGATGGTGAGCGACGGCGGCAAGCCGGTCACCGTCTCGACCGGCGCGCCCATGCTGGCGTGGAAGTGGGCCTTCGTCTCGGCGAGCTACGATGCCGAAACCGGCGACGTGGAGCTGCGGCAGGAGCCCGACGAACGCTACGTTTCGGCCGACAGCTTCGCGCATGTCGTCGGCAAGGCGCCCAGGGGCGTCGTGTTCGCCGCCGAACACGATCTCCACATCGCGGCCTGGCAGACGGGCCGGCACGAGGATGGGCGGCCGCGCATGACGGGGCATTTCAACGGCCGCATCGACAGTCCGCGGCTGGCGTCCGGGGCGCTCGCCCACCGCGACATGCCGAGGCTGGCCCGCCTCGATCCCGCCCGCGCCGACCGGCTCGTCGGCGCCTGGGACTTCAGCCGCGATATCCCGACCGACGCCTTCCCGGACCGTTCGGGCAACAACCTGCACGGCCGGCTGGTCAACCTGCCGACGCGCGCGGTTCCCGGCTATCTCTGGGACGGCTCTTGTCACGACTGGACCCGCGGGCCCGAGCACTACGGCGCGGTCCACTTCCACGACGACGACCTCTACGACGCGGGCTGGGACACGACCGTCGCCATGACCGTGCCGGAGACCCTCAAGAGCGGCGTCTACGCCGCGCGCTGCCGGGCGGGGGGCGACGAGTTCCACATCCCCTTCTATGTCCGTCCCGCGCCGGGAGCGCCCAGGGCGAAGGTCGCCTTCCTGGGATCGACGGCGACCTACCTCGCCTACGCCAACAACCACTGGCAGATCGACGAGGAGAAGGCCGAGGTCAAGCGAGGGCGGATCATCGCCTACACCGCCGACGAACTGTTCCTGAACGAGCGGCGCGACCTGGGGCTTTCGACCTACGACACGCACCGGGACGGCTCGGGCGTGGTCTACAGCTCGCGCCTGCGTCCCATCGTGCTGAACTTCAACCCGAAGTCGACCGTCTGGAGCTTCAACGCCGACACCCACGTGACCGGCTGGCTGGAACACGAAGGCTTCGACTTCGACGTCGTGACCGACGAGGATGTCCACGAGGAGGGCGTCGCGGCCCTCCAGGATTACAACGTCATCGTCACCGGCGCGCACCCGGAATACTGGACGACCGCGATGTGGGACGCGCTGGCCGCCTATTTCGACCGTGGCGGGCGCATGATGTATCTCGGCGGCAACGGCTTCTACTGGCGGATCGCATACCACCCGGAACGCCCCGGCACGGCGATCGAGGTCCGGCGCGCCGAATCGGGCGCGCGGTTCTGGGCCTCGCGGCCGGGAGAGTACCACCACAGCTTCACCGGCGAGTTGGGCGGCCTGTGGAAGCGCATCGGTCGGCCGCCGCAGTCGCTGGTGGGCGTCGGCACCTTCGCCACCGGCTTCGACCGCTGCGGCTGGTACGTCAAGGAACCGGGCGTCGACGAGAACCCCCGCGCCGCCTGGATCTTCGAGGGCGTCGAGGGCGACATCATCGGCGATTTCGGCGCGCTGGGCGGCGGCGCGGCGGGAATCGAGCTCGACGGCGTCGACGAAGCCCTGGGCTCGCCGCCCGACGTCATCGTGCTGGCCCGCTCCGACGGCCATTCCGCCTACTACATGCAGAGCCCCGACGAGATCGTCTTCAACCACGCCGCCGTCACCGGCGACGCCAACCGCCGGGTTCGCGCCGACATGATCTACTACACCTTGCCGTCGGGCGCGGGCGTCTTCGCCACCGGCTCGATCAGCTGGGCCGCGAGCCTCGGCTGGAACGGATACGACAACGATGTCGCGCGGATCGCCGGCAACGTGCTGCGCCGCTTCGCGGACGACGAGGCTCTGCCGTGAAACGCATCCTGTCCTGCACCGACCGGCCGTGGGCCCGGCGAAACCGTCGCGCTCCACGCCGGCTCGCGCACCGCCGGCGAAGCGCCGCGGCGCTTCGCCGAACCCGCGCCCTCAAGGAGAGAGACCATGCGACGACTTCTTGGATACGCCGACGAGATCAGCGTCCAGCCGGGGCGGACGATCGGCTTCAAGGTGTCCAGCGAGGACGCGGGCGCGTTCCGTCTGGAGGTCGTCCGCATCCGCTGCGGCGACGATTCGCCCGAAGGCCCGGGCCTGAAGCAGACGACGGTCGAGGCCGACGTCAACGGCGACTACCCGGCGCGGCGCCAGCGGACCCAGGTCGGCTCCTTCGTGGCGGTCGACCGGCCCGACAGGTTCGCGCTCCGGAGCTTCACCCTCCAGGCGACGATCTGGCCGACGTTGCTCGACAAGGAAGACCAGACGGTCCTCGGCGCGTGGAACGCCGCCGACGGGGCGGGCTACGCGCTGGCCCTGCGCGGCGGCCAGGCCGTGCTGAGGATCGGCGACGGCGCCGGGATCGAGACCCTGGCCTCGGGCGCCGTCATGCACGAACGGCGGTGGTACTTCGTGGCCGCGACCTTCGACGCGGAGACCGGCGGGGCGACGGTCGTGCAGGAGCCGCTGGCGCGCTACGCGGGCGAGGCCGACAAGGGCTGCGCCGAGGGCGTCATGGCCGTGCGGCCGGGCGACGGCGGACGGTTCGTGATCGCCGGGCACAACGACCGGCGCGACGGCGGGCCGGTCGTCGCGGGCCTGTGCAACGGCAAGATCGACACGCCCGCCGTCGCCGGCGTCGCGCTCCCGCGGGCCGCGATGGAGCGGCTCAAGGACCGCCGCATACCGCGCGGCCTCGGCGCGGATGTCGTCGCGCTGTGGGATTTCAGCCGGGAGATGGACGGCGTCGTGGCCCATGACGTGAGCGCCAACCGGCTCCACGGCGCCATCGTCAACATGCCGACCCGCGCCATGAAGGGCTGGAACCACGACGGAAGCGAGATGGTCTGGACCCACAAGCCGGAGCACTACGGCGCGATCCACTTCCACGACGACGACCTCTACGACTGCGGCTGGGACACCGACGCGCGCTGGACCGTGCCCGAGGGGACGAGGAGCGGCGCCTATTGCGCCCATCTGACCCAGGGCGACCAGTGGTTCTACATCCCCTTCTACGTCCGTCCGCCCACGGGCAGGCCGACGGCCAGGCTCGCGCTGCTGATCGCGACCTGCAGCTACTACGCCTATGTCAACAACCACATGGGCTTCGACTGGGGGCCGCTGGGCGAGCACAGCAGCAACACCTTCACGATCTGGGACATGGAGGACCTCCACCTCCACATGCGCCCCGAGCACGGCCTGTCGATGTACGACAACCACTCGGACGGCTCGGGCGTCGCCTACGCCTCGCGGCTGAGGCCCTTCATGCACATGGGTCCGCGCGCCCACCTCTGGCAGTACAACGCCGACACCCACATCACCGACTGGCTCGAGGAGAAAGGCGTCGCCTTCGACGTCATCACCGACGACGACATGCACGCCGAAGGCGCGAGCCTTCTGGAGCACTACGACTGCGTGATGACGACGACGCATCCCGAGTACTACACGACGGCCATGATGCACGCCCTGCTCGACCACCAGCGGAAGGGCGGACGCTTCATCTACATGGGCGGCAACGGCTTCTACTGGCGCGTCGCGCTGCATCCCAGGCTGCCGGGCATAATGGAGATGCGCCGCGCCGAGGACGGCATGCGGAGCTGGATCGCGGACGGCGGCGAATACTACATGAGCTTCACCGGCGAGCTCGGCGGCCTGTGGCGGCGCAACGGCATGGCGCCCGAGACCGTCTGCGGCACGGGATTCGCGGCCCAGGGCTTCAACTTCGCCTC
This sequence comes from uncultured Alphaproteobacteria bacterium, assembly GCA_958295695.1. Classification (GTDB taxonomy): domain Bacteria; phylum Pseudomonadota; class Alphaproteobacteria; order SP197; family SP197; genus SP197. The sequence goes on from OY282363.1 coordinate 2,323,095, forward strand.
GCACTACCTGAGGACCGACGCCAGCGAGGACCCGCGCGCGGCCTGGATCTTCGAGGGCGTCGGCCGCGACGAGAAGATCGGCGACTTCGGAACCGTCTTCGGCGGCGCGGCGGGCAGCGAGATCGACAGCACGGACCACGAGGCGGGCACCCCGCCCCATGCGCTCGTGGTCGCCGAGGCGACCGAGTTCGGCGTCGATTTCCACTGGGTCAACGAGGAGTTCCACCACACGCATTCGGCCGTCAACGGCGAGAACTGCCCCCACGTCCGCTGCGACATGGTGTTCTACGAGACGCCCAACGGCGGCGCGGTCTTCTCCACCAGCTCCATCGCCTTCGCGGGATCGCTGGCGCACAACGGTTACGCCAACAACGTGAGCCGCCTGCTGGAGAACGTCGTCACGCGCTTCCTCGATCCCGAACCCTTCCCGGCGCCTTGACCGTCATGACGCAGCGCCCGCGGCCCCGGTCAATCCGCGTCGTCGAACCAGCCGGCCGTGGCCTCGCTCCAGCGGCCCAGGAACGCATCCATGGTCTCGGGCTGGCGCGCCGCCGCGACCGCGCCCCGGGGAATCTCGAACCACGGCTGGGCGCTGTCGGTCCAGAGATGGCCGATCGGCCGGAGGACGTCGGCGTTGTCGAGCGAACCCGCCTTGACCGAAACGATGTCGGGGTCGCGGTCGCCGACATGGAACAGCCGGCTTCCGCACGTCGGACAAAAGTGGCATTCGAGCCGGGCGCCGCTGTCCGTGGGCCGGGTCCAGACCTTCATGGACGCCCAGTCGACCGACAAGGCCGCGCGCTCGACCGGCATCGACATCCCGAAGGCCGACGACGACTGCGCCTGGCATTCGGCGCAGTGACAGCAGTAGAGCGTGAGGGGACGCTTCGAAACGCGGTAGCGGACCGCCCCGCACTGGCACCCGCCGGCGAGCGGCAAGGAGACGCGACATTCACCCATTTTTGACCTCCCGGACCAAGACTTGCCCAAATGCGGCAACATAAAGGGACATGCGTGACGCAAACATGTCGAAACCGCCAGCGGATTCCGCCATGATTGACTGGACTCGTCGCGTTCGCCTGCCGGTCAGCCGGACGCGGCGGCGGTTCCGAACCAAGAAACCCGTTCCATGGGAGACACCGACGTGACAGACAACATCCGCAAACTCGACGCCACGCGCCGCACCGTCCTGGGCGGCGCGGCCGCCGTCGGCGCCGCCGCCGCGATGGGCCCGACCATCCTGGGCGGTACCGAAGCCAGGGCCTCCGAGCCCGCGCGCGGCGGCACGCTGCGCATGGGCATCGGCCACGGCTCGACGACCGACTCGCTCGACCCGGCGACCTTCGAGAACGGCTTCTCGTCCGGCATGGGCATGGGCGGCCTGTTCAACTACGTCACCGCCGTCGACGAGCAGAACCAGCTCGCGCCGGAACTGGCCGAGGAGTGGGAAGCCACCCCGGACGCCATGACCTGGACCTTCAAGATCCGCGGCGGCGTGACCTTCCACAACGGCAAGGACGTCACGCCCGACGACATCGTCGCCAGCCTGAACTACCACCGCGGCGAGGACTCGATCTCGGCCGTCTCGAGCCTGTTCGAGCAGGTCGAGGACATCCAGGCCAAGGACAACACGGTCGTCATCACGCTGAACGCGGGCAACGCCGACTTCCCGTACATCATGAGCGACTACCATCTCGGCATCCAGCCCTCGGCCGACGGCGCGATCGTTGATCCGAAGTCGGGCGTCGGCGCCGGCAGCTACATGGTGGTCGAATACGAGCCGGGCGTGCGCGCGAGCCTCGAGCGCAACCCGAACTACTGGAAGGACGGCTACGCCTGGTTCGACGCCGTCGAGATGACGACGATCGCCGATCCGGCCGCGCGCCAGAACGCGATCATGTCGGGCCAGGTCGACGTGATCGACCGCGTCGACACGAAGACCGCCCATCTGCTCGCCCAGCATCCGGCGGTGAACCTGGTCGAGGCGACCGGCACGCTTCACTACACCATGCCGATGCGCACCGACATGGCGCCGTTCGACGACAACAACGTCCGCATGGCGCTGAAGTACGCCATCGACCGCGACGACATCGTCGACAAGATCCTGCGCGGCTACGGCGTCGCGGGTCAGGACACGCCGATCACGCCGGCCAACCGCTACTTCGCGCCGGACATCGAGCACGCCACCTACGATCCCGACAAGGCCAGATGGTATCTGCAACAGTCGGGCCTCGACAGCCTGTCGGTCGATCTCTCGACCTCCGAGGCCGCGTTCGTCGGCGCCGTCGACGCCGCCGTGCTCTACAAGGAGCACGCCGCGCCCGCCGGCATCGACATCAACGTCGTGCGCGAGACGCCGGACGGCTACTGGGCGGACGTCTGGATGAACAAGGCCTGGTGCACCTGCTACTGGGGGGGGCGACCGACCGAGGACTGGATGTTCTCGACCGCGTATGCGGCCGACGCGCCCTGGAACGACACGTTCTGGAAGCACGACCGCTTCAACGAACTGCTCATCGCGGCCCGCGCGGAGCTCGACGAAGGGGTGCGCCGCGAGATGTACCGCGAGATGCAACAGATCGTGGCCACCGAGGGCGGCGTGCTCGTGGCGGCCTACGCCAACAACGTCGACGCGGCCTCGACCGCCCTGGCCCACGGCCCGCACGTGGCCGGCAACTGGGGCATGGACGGCGCGCGCCTGATGGAGCGCTGGTGGTTTGTCGACCCGACCGCCTGAGCCTCCGTTCCGGTTCGTCCGGAGGGGCGCCGCGCCGCGGCGCCCCTTCTTTTTTCGGGACCGCGCCGCAACGCTCCATCGAGACGGAAATGCCGCGCCCCGATGGCGCAAGCGGGCGGCCGCTCCTCAAGCCGGGGGCTTGCGACAACGGCCTGCCGGCGACGAACGCCGGAACGTCACGACGGAAAGCGGGCGACTCTCATGAACGGACCGGCACCAGGGGCGGCCGGGCCGTGGGTTCATCCCGTCTGGCGCGCGACAGACAGGCGGGGCAATGGCAATCCTCGTTCGGTGGCCTGTGGTGCACCAAGCCGTGAAACACGCCTCCCTCCTTGTCGAAACGGCTGGCGATACGGTCGAAATACCGGGTATCGCCATGCTCGTATCGCCGCCACGTGGCCCAAGCCAGCAAATCCGCGATCTGAACCAGCCGCGAGGCGCGAGAGTCCACAAACAGCGGCACCTCCGCGAGATTGCGCAACTTCCCCCATCTGGTGCCCCGCACGCGAAAATCGCGCGCCAGTCCTTGCAACGTCTCTTCGTAATGAGAACGGTCCATCACGACGAGACCGCGGTGCTTCTCCCCTCCCGTCCTGAACAAGCGTGACAAGAACAGGTTGAATCTGTTGCAGATTTCTTCGAACGCGTATTCGACGGGATCGTAAGGAGAGCGCGCTTCCTTGTGGACGGCCACCGCGAACGCCTTCACGCTCCAGTGAGCTTCGGAAAGCACACGCAGGCTTTCTTCGACGACCCGTAGCCGTTCCCGTCGGGGAAGCCCTTTCCATGGACGTTCCCTGCCATTGGCGATCGCGCTGCCATGCAGTTCGATATCGTCGGAGTCCCCGAGAGCCAAGGACGCAACGAATACGTCGGCTTTCTCGATCAAGTGATAAATCTGGCGTTCGAAAATCGCGACGCCGGCGAGGATGAAATAACTCTCCTCCGGATTTCTCACCGACCCGGAGCCGTCCAGATACAGGACATACATGCGTGGCCCGCGCGCGTATCGGGTAGAACGAGAATGGAGAATGCGGCCGGGTGGGGCACCTGGCCCCAACGAACCGTGAAGATCACAGCCCTCCCAACCGCGGGAGCATCCTCATGCATCGCGCACGATCGTGTCAACCCCCGATCCCACGGGCCCACGGGAACGGGCGATGCGGGATTGAGACCGCGGCCCGGTGGGCTACAACGGGGGACCGACGCCGCTTGGGGAGGAGCCGCCATGCCGGTCATGACCGAGGAAGACGCCCGCTACAACCAGCTCATCAAGACCTTCGCGTCCGAACCCGAACCCGCGTTCGAGAGCGAGAGCGAGCAGGAGGCCGGCTGGGGCCGGCGCTGGGGCTGCCGCAACGACGTGGGCCGCCTGCGCGCAGTCCTGATGCACAGGCCGGGCGACGAACTGAAGGCGGTCGATCCCGCCAGGAAGATCGAAGGGCTCGGCGCCTACGGCGATCCCGAGTCCGGCTGGTACTGGCGCGGCGCGACGCCGCCCGACCTTCCCGCCATGCAGGCGCAGCACGACCGGCTGGTGGCCGTCCTGGAGGAGAACCGGGTGAAGGTCGTGATGCTCGACGCCTGCGCGCCGGGCCGCATGAAGAGCTGCTACACCCGCGACGTCGTCATAGCGGTCGACGGCGGCGCCATCGTCTGCCGCCTGGGTCCGCGTGTGCGCCGGGGCGAGGAGCGGCCCGCGACCCGCACGCTCGCCGGGATCGGCATGCCGATCCTGCGCACGATTCACGGCGCCGGCGTCATGGAGGGCGGCGGCTTCGCCTGGCTCGACGAGAACACGGCGGCGGTCGGAATCTCCAGCCGGGTCAACCGCGAGGCCGCCGACCAGATCGAGGAGGTGCTGCGCCGCCAGGGCGTGGAGCTCCTGCGCATGCAGGTTCCCGGATTCCGGCTCCATATCGACGGCATGCTGGTGATGGTGGACGTCGACACCGCGCTCATCAACCCGGTTCTGCTGCCCTTCGAGTTCATGGAGGAGCTCAAGGCGCGCGGCATCCGCACGATCGAGCTCAGCCCCGAGGACACGCCGTTCACCATCAACTGCCTCGCCATCGCGCCGGGCCGCGTCATCATGAGCGAGACCAGCGGGCGCACCCTGGAAAAGCTCGACAAGGCCGGCATCGACGCGACCTGCATCGACTACGAGGCGGTATGGCGCGGCGGCGGCGGCGTCCACTGCTCGACCGCTCCCCTGGTCCGCGACCGGCTGGTCTGACCGTGGCCGAGGAGCTCCCCGGCCTGGAACGCCAGCCCGACGCGATGGTTCGGATCGCCGTCGAGGGCGGCGAGGTCATGACCTACAGCTTCGGGACGGGCGACGACGCGCTCCTCCTCGCCAACGGCGGCCCCGGCCTCCCCTGCGACTACATGCGGGACAGCCACAGCCACCTGGCCGACGAGGGCTACAGGGTCGTCGCCTGGGACCAGCTCGGGACGGGCCGGTCCGACCGGCCGGCCGACCGCGCGCTGTGGACGATCGAACGCTACGCCCGCGAGCTGGAGCGGGTCCGCGCCGGCCTCGGTCTCGGCGCGGTCCACCTGCTGGGCCAGTCCTGGGGCGGCTGGCTCGCCATCGAGTATGCGCTGACGTTCCCGGAAGGCGTGAAGACCCTGATCCTGTCGAACACGGCGGGCGACCTGCCGCATCTGGCCGGGGAGCTCGACCGCCTGCGCGCGGCCCTGGGTCCCGAAACCGTGACGATGATGCTGAGACGCGAGGCCGAGGGCAGCATCGGCCATCCCGAGTACAAGGCCGCGGTCGAGCTCCTCAACTGGCGTCACGTCCACCGCCTGGAGGCCCTGCCCGCGGCGCTCCGGCGCTCGATGGACGGCATGGCGTTCGACATCTACAACACGATGCAGGGGCCGAACGAGTTCGTGTACACCGGCAACCTGAAGGATTGGAACCGCATCGCGGACATGCGCCGGATCGCGCGGCCGGTCCTGATCGTCGTCGGCGAGCACGACGAGTTGACGCCGGCCTGCGCGATGCGGATGCACGAGGCGCTGCCCGACAGCGCCCTCGGGGTCTACAGGGATGCGTCGCATTCGACATGCTTCGAGACCCCCGGCCCCTACTTCCGCGACCTCCTCGCCTTCCTGGACCGGCATCGCGGGTGAACGCCCGCGCGAGCGATTCCACGACGTGAGCCGCATCGCCGCCTTGCCGCGCGCGGTCCGCCAAGCCATATCCCATGGCGTTTCCGTCGGGGACGGAAACGCTATAGCCTGCCTGTCGCTCGCGGCAAGCGGCCCCAAAGACAACCAGCGGAGCGTTCCGGCGATGGACAAGGTCGTGAGGACGGATGCGGAATGGCGCGCGCGGCTGACGCCCGAGCAGTATCGCGTGACCCGGAGGAAGGGCACGGAACGGGCCTTCACCGGCGCCTATCACGCCACCGAGGCGGCCGGCGTCTACCGCTGCGTCTGCTGCGACGCCCCGCTCTTCGAGTCCGGGACGAAGTTCGACTCCGGCACCGGCTGGCCGAGCTTCTGGCGACCCATCGACGAGGACGCGGTGGCGACGGAGACCGACCGCGGCCTCTTCTTCATGCCGCGGACCGAGGCGCTGTGCGCCCGCTGCGGCGCGCACCTGGGGCACGTGTTTCCCGACGGCCCCCGGCCGACCGGCCTGCGCTACTGCATGAACTCCGCGGCCCTGCGCCTGGACGAGGACGCCGCCGGCGGCGACGCGGCGGCGTAGGCCGGAACGGACCGCGAGGGCGTCAGCCCGGACCGGCTCCGGCCCGGCCGACCGCGAGGGCGTCGAGCGCGACGGCGCCGGACGGACGGACGAGCAGCGGGTTGATATCGAGCTCGCCGAGCGACGCCTCGAGCTCAAGGGCGAGCGCCGACACCTTCAGGACGGCGTCGACCAGCGCGTCGCGGTCCGCCGGCGGCCCGCCGCGGACGCCGCCGAGAAGCCGGTCGGCCTTGAGGCCCGGAAGCGCCCGGCGGACCTCCCACGCGGTGACGGGCGGGCGGAACGCGATCGCGTCGTCGAGCAGTTCGACGAGGACGCCTCCCGAGCCCAGCGCCACGAGCGCGCCGAACTGCGGGTCGCGGGCGACGCCCACGACCATTTCGACGCCAGGGCCGGCCATCGGAGCGACCAGGACGCGCGGCCCCAGGCGCGCGGCGAGGTCGCGCCAGGCGGCGCCGACCGACGCGGCGTCGCCGAGGCCCAGCCTCACGCCGCCGGCGTCGGACTTGTGGGCGACGCCGGGGTTCGCGGTCTTCAGCGCCACCGGATATCCGAGACCGCGCGCCGCCGACACCGCCTCCGCCTCGCTCTCCACGACGGCGTGCGGGAGGGTGTCGACGCCGTAGTCGGCCAGGAGCCTCAGGCCCTCGGCTTCGTCGAGCGGTTCGGGGGACGCAAGCCGCGCGGCCCAGCGGGCGCGGCGGGCCCCGTCGGGCTCCGGCGCGGGATCGCGGGGCCTGCCCCGCCAGTCGCGCCACCGGAAGGCGTGCGCGACGGCCTTGAGCGCCGGCACGGTGCCGTCGAGCACCGGCACGCCGCGGTTGTGCGTGAAGTCCCAGGCGAGCTCGCGGTGGTCCGTGCCGCTGTGGTTCGTGGCGAGCGCCACCGGCTTCTCCGTCATGCCGGCCACGGCCAGACAGGCGGCGGCGCAGGCGCGGCTGTAGTCGTTGCGCTGGTTCACGTCGAGAAAGAAGACGCCCAGCGCGGTCGCCGGATCGTCCATGAGGGCCGCGAAGCAGTCGCGCATGACGCCGTCGTGGTCGCGGCCGGTCCCGAAGGCGTCGCAGGGGTTCTCCGGCTCGAGCCCATAGTCCAGGCGGTCCGCGAGGCGTCGCCTCGCGGTCGCGCCGATCGCCGCGAACGGCGCCCCGAGATCGTCGGCGAGGTCGCAGACCATCTCGCGCTCGCCTCCGGAATCGTGGATCGTCGCGAGCGCGCCGGGGCCCAGCCCGGCGGCCCGCGCCATGAGCAGCGACGACGCGACCAGCTCGTCGAGCGTGTCCGCGCGCAGCACGCCGTGCTTGCGGAACACGGCGTCGACGGCCCGGTCGTCGCCCGCCAGCGCGCCCGTGTGGCTCACCGCCATGCGGACGCCCATCTCCGAGCGTCCCGCCTTCAGCGCGACGACGGGAACGCCCTTCCGCTCGGCCTTGACGAGCGCCGCCTCGAAGCCCTCGGGATCGCGGATCGTTTCCAGGAACAGGGTCAGCACGCGGGCGGTCCCGAGCTCGAGCGCGTAATCCATGTAATCGGCCACGGTGGTCGAGAGTTCGCTCCCGATCGAGGCCGCGAAGTTGGGCTTCAGGCGGCTCCACATCAGGGCGCCGAAGGCCGATCCCGACTGCGCGAGAACGGTGGTCCGCCCCGGCTCCATCCAGGGAAAGGGGTAGGAGTTGACGTGGACCGCGGCCTCGAAGTTGCAGAAGCCCATGCAGTTCGCGCCGTTCGACGGCACGCCGGCCTCCCGCAGGATGGCGCGGAGACGGGCGGCGAGGTCCGGCTCCCGGTCGCCGGGAACGGCGCAGGACCCGAAGATCGACAGCGCCCGCGCGCCGGCCTCGACCGCCGCGGTCGCGGCCTCCTCGACCCTGCCGTCGCCGACGGCCATGACCGCGAGATCGACCGTCTCGGGAAGGTCGGCCACGGACGGATAGCAGTCCCGGCCCAGGATCGCGCCGTGGCGGGGGTTGACGGGGTAGACCGGACCGTCGAACCCGAGCTCGTCGAGTTTCTCGATGACGGTCCGGCCGGTGCTCCCTTCCCTGCCCGACGCCCCCACCACCGCGACCGAACGCGGCGTCAGGAGAGGCGACAGGCGATGCCCGATGCGCCGCCGCGGTACGGCCGTCACTCCCTGTCTCCGCGATCAGCCCGGCCAGTCGCGATTTTCCAGGCGATCGACGACGTAGCCTTCGAGATCGCCGCGGTAGTCGCGGGAGAAACAGCGCGACCACCAGAAAAAGTGCGGCTCGGGATCGTTGCGGCACAGCCGTCCGTCGCCGTCGCCGTCGCGCACGACCTCGACGATGGCGCCCTCGTACTGGGCGAGGAACGCCGCGTCACCGGGTGGTGAGTAGATATCGCCCTCGTAGAGCAGCACATAGGCCGAGAGGTCGGAGGGGGATGTCAGCGCGGTTTTCCATTTGCTGTATTCCGCATCGAGGTAGGGGCTGTCCTCGCCCTGGGCCTCCAGCCACGCGAAACCGTAACCCGGCCCGCTCGCGATTACCGAATTGAACGCGCCGGGCGCGCGCGCCCCCGTCATCAGCACCGCGCTCGCGCCCCCCGAATGACCGATGAGGAAGATGTTCCGGCGCGGAACGCCGGCGGCGGCGAGCCGTTCGAGCACCGCTTCGTTCTCGATCGAACGCGACTTGCCCATGGCGGCGTGGTTCTCGTACTCCTGAGTGCAGAGATAGAAAACCACGACATCGCGGCCGGCGACGCCGAGATTGGCCCAGCGCTTGAGGAAACCCGGCATGGAGTCGGGCTCGCATTCCTGATGCAGTCCGCCCCAGTCCGTGCCGTGGTTGTACACCATGACGATGGCGTCGGCGGGGTCGGGAACGTGGGAGGCGAACTCCGTCATGGAAACGATACCGGGCGAGGACAGGGCGCCGTTGAAGAACTTGCCCATGGGTTCGGCGATGTCGGCCGTCGTCTTGCAGCCGGTCAGGGCCAGGATGGACAGGGCGACGAACGCGACGTCACGCATCGTTCGACTCTCTCGACGATTCGACCTAACGCCCGCCGCTTACGTCGAAACACATGCCGGTGCAATAGGACGCCTCGTCGGACGCCAGGAACGCGGCCATGGCGGCGACCTCGTCCGGCTGGCCGATGCGCCGCAGCGGCGCGAGGGTCCGCGCCAGCTCCTTGACCTGCTCGAGGCCGTAGGCGTTGCCGGAGAAAATGTCGGTCTCGATCACGCCGGGGCGCACGCAGTTGACCCGGATCCCCTGGGGCCCGACCTCCTTGGCGAGGCCCAGGGTGAAGGAATCCACCGCCCCCTTGGTCGCGGTGTAGATGACGTCCAGGGGCAGGCCGCCGGTCCGCGCCGAGATCGACCCGATGTTGACGATCGATCCGCCCCTTCCGCCGCGTTCCGTCGACATGCGCCTGACGGCCTCGCGGCAGCTCGCCATGAGGCCCAGGACGTTGACGTTGAAGACCTCGAGATAGTCGCCCCATGTCGACTCGGCGAACTCGGCCTCTCGGTCGACGCCGGCGTTGTTGACCACCGCGTCGGGCGCGCCCCAGCGCTCGTCGACCGCGGCGTAGAGATCGAGCAGCTCGCTCTCGGCCCCCTGGCTCGCCTTGAAGGCGAAGGCTTCGCCGCCGGACGCCTCGACCGCCGCGACGACCTCGCCGGCCTTGCCGGGCGAACTGTTGTAGTTGACGCAGACCTTCCAGCCGCGGGCGCCGCACCGCGTGGCGATGGCCGCGCCGATCCCCCGGCTGGCGCCCGTGACGATGACCGTCTTGCCCATGGCTCCCTCCCTCAGCCGCGCCGGTGTTCGGGACCCATGGGTCCGAGCCGGACGCCCTCGCGCAGGTTCCGGTAGTCGAGCCCCTCCAGCCGGCAGGGGTGCTCGCCCGGCGCCTCGACCACCAGCGTGCGGGACGCGATGGGATCGTAGTCCGCGCGGAAATGGACGGTGCTCTTGACGGCCAGGATGTGCTGTTCGGTCGGCTCGATCCCGATATGGCGGAAACAGGCCTGGTCCAGGTTCTGGAAGCGGCGGCTCGAGACGACGACCCTCACGTCGCAGTCCGCGTCGGCGACGCGCAGAACGGCCATGGGGCCCAGATCGGTGCGCGCGCCGCGGTACATCTCGCCGGTGCAATCGAACGCGCCGTCGCCCAGGCGCTCGACGCGGAACCGGCCGCGGAACGGCGCCTGTCCGGGCCGGCCGGACTTGCCGCCCAGCGGCGCGTCGAACGCCGCGCCCGCGCCCCGCGCGTGGGCCTCGCGGGCGACCTCGGGGTCCCACAGCAGGGCGAGCGCCGCCCGCTGGGCGCGGTTCCGCACGAGGGCCTCCAGCAGGCCCGTGGTGTCGGACGTCCCGCCCGCGCCGGGGTTGTCCTGGGCGTCGGCCAGCACGACCGGCCCGCGCGGCTCCGCCATGGCCCGCCGCACGGCGTCGTCGGGGGACAGCAGGACGTTCTCGAACTCCCCCTCGGCGGCGACGAACGCCTCCGCGATCCGCCGCGCGGCCTCGCGCGCGCGCTCCGGGTCGGGATCGTAGGCCACCGCGGCGGGGCCGCATTCGCGGATGTCGGCCGGCGGGAACGCCAGCGCCAGGTCGCTGCCCGCGATCCCGTCGAGCTCCTGGCTCATCACGAGGTCGTAGAACCCGCGGTTGGGCCGCGCGTCGGTCCATTGCGCGGTCAGCGGGACCAGGAAGGGCGACCGCGCGAAACCCTTGTGGAGCGTCTCGCCGGCCAGAAGCCGCGTCAGGAGCCGGTAGCAGCGCTCGCCGGCGATCCCCATGTCGACATGCGGATAGGTGCGGTAGATCGACATCGCGGACGACAACGCCACCATGCGCTCGGTGATGTTGGCGTGAAGGTCCAGGGTGTTGACCGCGGGAACGCCGTGGCCCACCGCGCGGCGGACCCGCTCCAGGATCTCCCCTTCCCCGTCCTGGAGGTGCTCGACCACCATGGCCCCGTGGAGATCGAGGAAGACCGCCTCGAACGGCCCCTTGCGCGCGAGGTCCTCCACCATCATGCCCGCGATGCGTTCGAAGGCGTCCTCGGTCACGTAGGACGAAGGCTCCGCCGAGGCCCAGAGGAGCGGAACGAGGTCGTGGCCGTCGGCCTTGGCCGCCTGGATGAAGCCCTCGAGCCCCAGGTTCAGGCCCGCGACCGCGTCGACCGTCTCCGGCCCGCGCGTCAGGCCGGGCCAGGCGTCGTGCATCTCGAAATCGGCGAACGTCGCGTTGGTGGACGCGAACGTGTTGGTCTCGTGCTGGAACCCGCCGACGGCGATCCGCGCCATGGCGCCCTCCCGTTGAACGCCGCCATGGTGTCACCCCGCCGCCGCGCCGTCCACGGCCGCGCGCGCGGCCGGCTCGGGCGGCGGGTCGGTCCGGCGGGGTCGCGCTCTAACGGTCCGGCCGTCGCCGGGGCTTTCCCAGCCTCTTGCCGTCGTAATGCTCGTAGCCCTCCACGGGCCGCGAAAGCCGGAAACGCCCGTCCAGGATGCGGGCCAGTCCCGAGTCGAGCAGACGGTGAAGGTCGGTCCGCAGGAGCACGCCGTCGCCGCCGAGCCGCCACGGGCGCAGATGCGCCGCGTCGAGCAGTTGCGGAACGTCGCAGCCCGTGACCGCGCACTTCCCGCCGTAGGCGCGCATGAGGCGTTCGCGGAACCGCCGCTGTTCCGGCCGCTCGGCCGTCTCCCGCGTCGGGCCGTCGGGGTTGTAGGCCAGGACGGTCTCGTCGTCGGCCCACAGGAAGAAAGGCTCGACCTCCTCGACGCCGGTCAGCGCGATCCAGCCCGGGCCGGCCCCGGCGACATGGGCCCGGGCGACGACGCGATGGGCCGGGTCCGCCACATGGGCCGGTCCCGAGGGCGTCCGCGACGGGTCCGCCAGACGCTGACGCGGCGCCGAGGGATCGTTCGAGATCAGCAACATCGCTCGGGGCCCGTTCCGCGGTCCATGTCGTTCCGTGTCCCTGGCCGCGATCCGGCCCGCTTCCGCCCCCCGTTCGTGGGGCGACTCCATCCTGATCGTGCGCCGGCCCGGCCGGCACCCCCTGTCATCCGCCCCCCGTTCGTGGGGCGACTCCATCTTCCTATTCGCCGAATACAACCGGTTCGGCCTGTCATCCGCCCCCCGTTCGTGGGGCGACTCCATCGGCTGGGCCGGCGGCGAGACCCACCCCTTCCTGTCATCCGCCCCCCGTTCGTGGGGCGACTCCATCCGCGACGGCCTCGTCCAGCTCCGCTGCACCCTGTCATCCGCCCCCCGTTCGTGGGGCGACTCCATCGGCGCCGGACCAGACCAGCTGCGCCTCGCCCTGTCATCCGCCCCCCGTTCGTGGGGCGACTCCATCCTGGCCCTGGAGTGGCCGTCGCTGCGGGACCTGTCATCCGCCCCCCGTTCGTGGGGCGACTCCATCTCGCCGCCCGATGACGACGTTTCCGACGGCCTGTCATCCGCCCCCCGTTCGTGGGGCGACTCCATCCTTATGGACGAGCTTAGCTATGCCATGGCCCTGTCATCCGCCCCCCGTTCGTGGGGCGACTCCATCCCGGCGCCCGTCGCCGTTCACGATCTCCAGCCTGTCATCCGCCCCCCGTTCGTGGGGCGACTCCATCCCGATGACGTACAACCCGTTGTCCGGGTGGCGCAAGACGCCGGCCCCGGCCCGGCGCAAGTCATCGCGCGGAGGACGCGCCCGCGCCGTTCCCGTGGATTTCGGCGGCGGCGTAGGCGTCCCCGAAACGGCGGGGGACCGCCCCCGCCAGGTCTCGATGGCGAACGGCCTCCCCCTGGCCCGTCAGCCGCCGGGGGTCCAGGGCGAGCGTGTCCGGCAACGGGAACCTCGGGTCGGCGATCCAGACCGTCACCCGGTCGCGGGGTCCGCGGACGCCGCGGCCCAGCCCCTGCGCCAGCCGGCGAACCGCCTCCCGGCGGTTCAGGCCGAGGAGAATCCCCTTCGCCTCCTCTCCGTCGCGACCCCGCGTCTCCAGGAACCGGCCCAGAAGCCGCGTCCGTCCGGGGCTGGGCGGCGGGAACGGGACGCGGAGAATCACGATATGGGCGAGGAGGCCCGGCAGGTCCGTCCCGGCCCACGCCGCCGGCGTGACGAGGACGGCGTCCGGCGACGACCTGAACTCGTCGAGGCGGCCGGCGAGGCTCTCGCCCCGGCGGTGCGCCACGATCCCGCCGACGCGCCGGGCCACCTCGTCCACGTCCGCGAAGGACGGCGCGAGCGCCAGCACCCGGCCGCCTTCGTCCATCGCCGCGCGGACCATGCCCGCGGCGTAGTCGTCGAAGGCCGGGTTCCGCTCTCCCCCGCCGCGGAAGGGCGGCGGAACGTTCCGGTCGGCGAGCCTGAACGCCATGGCGCCGAAGCGTTCCGGTTCGACCCGCAGCGGGACCGCCGCGAGACCGTCCGCGCCCACCGTCCGCAGGAACGGCTCGAAGGCGTCCCGGCCGCCGTCGCGGCCGGCGGCGAGCGTGGCGCTGACGAACAGGGTCTTGCGGCCGTCGTAGGCGCGCCGCAGAACGCGGCCGGGGTCCAGCGCGAGCACCTCGAAGCGATGGCCGCCGTGCGCGGCGACCACCGCCGCGCCGCGCCGGGGCGTGGCGGGATCGAGATTGACGAACGCGGAGAGGGCGCGGCGCACATCGCCCGCATGTTCGGAGTCGGCGGTCTCCAGCGCGGCCCGGATCGCCTCCGCGCGCCGCGCCGCCTCCGGGTCCCGTTGCTTGAAGACCGCCTCGCCGTCTCCCACCGCCTGTCCGGCCCACGCCTCGAACGCCGCCACGGCGGCGTCCAGGCCGGCCGTCGCGTGCCGCTCCCGCACCGCCTCCAGGTCGAGCGGCGTCACGCGCGCCTCGGCGAAGCCGGCGGCGGCGGAAGGCAGCGCGTCGCCCTCGTCGTAGACCGCGATGTCGGCGGCGACTTCGCCCCGGACGGCGTCGAGCACCGACATGGCGTGGGTCTGCACGACGATGCCGGCCGCGCCGGTCTCCACGCGCTGCGCGTCGTAGGCGTCCTGGCGGCGGCAGGACGACGTGAGACAGATATCCGCGCGCGCGACGGGCAGGGCGCCGTGGCCGGCCTCGAAATCGTCGATGAGGCCGCCATGCCCCATCGCTTCCCTCAGCAGCGCGCGGGCTTCCCCGTCGAGGTCGTCCCGGTTCGCCAGAAGCCGCGCGACGCGGCCCGGCGAAAGGAAGTTCGCCCGTCCGAGACGGCGCGCCACCGCGACCGGACGGGGCAGCGCCCCGGCGAGGCGGCGCAGGGCCTCCGCCGCCTGCTCCAGTTGCTGGGTGGTATGGGTCGAGACGACGACTCGCCGCCCGGCGCTCGCGGCGAGCGCCACGGGCGCCCCATAGGCGAGGGTCTTGCCGATCCCGGTCTCGGCGTTCACGCACATGACCGGCTTCCCGCCGGCGAGGAACTTCTCGATGTCCTCGGCGATCCGGTTCTGAGGCTCTCGCGGGGACGGCGCGACTTCCCGCAGCAGTCCGACGGCGTTCACGCGGTCTCGTCCGCCACGCCGTCGAGGACTCCGGCCGACCTCTCGAACGCGGTTCGGATTACGGGGGCGCCGCTCTCGACATGGAGGGCGAAATCCGCGATGCGCAACGTTCCGGCGTCCTCGAAATCGCCATCGTCCTCGGCCAGGCGGAGTCCGTATTCGGCGCTGAAGTAGCCCTCGCCGCGCGATTCGTGGGCGCCGAGGCGTCCGTCCCGCGCGAGGCGGCGCAGGGCGAAGAACGCCCAGGCGAGCTCGTCCGCGTCGGCGTTCCTGATCCGCATCCGGTGCCGCATCCTGGCGCCCTCCGGGATCGCCTGCCAGCCGCCGAGCGGTTGCTGGATGTTGACCGCGCCTCCCGCTTCTTCACGCAGAGCCTTCGTCTTGTCCTCCAGTCGCTCCTTCTCCTCCGTCCACCCCTCGATCTTCTCCGGGTCCGGCGCCGGGCGCCGCTTCTCGCGGCGGATCTTTGCGCCGAGGTCTTCGGCCTCGCCCTCGGCGAGATTGGCCTCGACCACCTTCCGGTCGCTTTCGAGAAAGTCCTTGTACGCCGTCGCGTCCATGAAGCCGGCGAGGTCGGGCTCGCGCTGGAAGGGATGCGAGCGCGCGCCGCGCCCCTTGTGACTGGGCGCGGTCAGGGGTTCGTCGGGAACGGCGTCGCCGATCTGCCAGCGGCCCGCGATCTTCTCCGCCATGGCGCCGAACAGGGACACGATCGGCTCCTCGCGCCGCAGCCGGGCCATCGCCTCGTGGTCGACGGTCCGTTCGTCCTCGCCGGCCTTCTTCCTGTCCTTGACGCCGCCCTTGGCGACCAGAAGGAAGTCCTTGGGGGTCATCGGCCGCTGGCCGGCGGCGCGCGCCGCCGCGACCGCCCGGGCGGCGGCGTTGCGGAGCGCGCCCCGCACCGTGCTCCCCGGAATGTAGACCGTCTTCACGAAGTGCGTGCGATCCCAGAAGAACTTTTCAGGCAGGGTCAGGGCATCCACCCCTCCTTCCTTTTTCTTGTGGCCCGGCGGGCTGACCGAGATATCGGAGTCCGCCGTGATCGTTCCGTCCATAACAAGGTCCCACATGGTTCAATCCTCCTTCTTGCCGATCAGGCGCAACATGCCGAGGCCCCAGGTCCGGCCGCCGCCGACGCCGGTCGTCATCGCCGACGCGACCCGCGCCGGATCCACGATCTCCACCACGCCCGAGAACTCCGAACGGTCCAGCCAGAACCCGGCCCCCGGCTTGCGGACGGGCTCGCGGACGACATCGACCGTCGCCGCGACGACGGCGAAGCCGTGCTCGCCGCCGCGCCGCTCGAGCCATTTCAGGCGACGGTCCGTTTCGGCCCGGCGCCAGGACCGCCGGCGTCCGGTCCCCCTGTCCTTCTGGCCGACGCGGGCGTGGAGGCTGAACAGCCAGCGTTCGCCCGCCGCCAGCGCCGGCGCGGCGAAGCCGCCGGGCGGGCGGACGATGCAGAGATCCCCCGACGGACCGCGCCGCAACGCCCACAGGTAGGCGGCCTCCCGCCGCGCGCCGAACTTCGCGTCGAGGGCGCGGTGGATCGAATAGATGTCCGCGCCGGGCTCCAGCGGGAACACGAGCTCCGCCGCCCCGGCGGGCCGCGCGGACGCCGCGCGGCTCACGGCCCCTCTCCCGCGATCTTCAACTCCAGGGAGGTCACGCCTTCGAGCAGGTCGAGGGCGTCGAAGAAGGCCGCGCGGTCGATCTTCAGCTTCCCGATCGTCGTTCGGAGCTGCTTGTCGATCCCGTCGGTGTCGCCCATCGCCTCGATCCGGTCGTCGAGCAGTTTCCGGGCCTTCTCCGCCCGGCGGGCCGATCCGAGCGCCTTCAGGGCGCGCCGGGCGCGACCGACCCGGACGGAGTCGACGGACCAAACCCCGTCCGGCTCGTTCACGACAACGGCGGTGCCGTCTCCCGGCACGATCCCGTCCAGGGTGAAGGGCCGCCTCCCCGTCTTGAGGATGACATGAGGCCGAGGCGCGGCGAGGAGATCGCGAATCGCGCCGCCCAGGAAGGCCGGCCCGGGGGGACGCCCGACCAGCCAGGAGGGAAGCGGAACAACGCATGGCGGAATCCTGCTGGCCACCTCGGTCCTCTTCCCGGTGATGACGATGGTGCTCGTCCCGCCCTTCTGCGCGAACGTTCCTTTCTTGCCGTCCGGCAATTCGTATTCCGCCCGGAGCGCCTCGTCGATGTCGCGTTCCACATCTCCGGTCGCCTTGTCCGGCGGCATCCAGTGGGAAAGAAACCGGTCCCAGAGGAGACAGGACTTCACGGCCCGATCCGGCTTCGCTGGCCCGGCTGGACGACATGGGACGCGGGCAGGGCGCAAAGCTCGTCCTCCGTCGCCCAGCGCGGCAGCCGGGGCCGCGCCGGCCCGAAGGACACATCCTCGACGGGCAGCCCCAGGCCGTTCCACACATCCTTCGGCACCACCCGGGCCGGACCGCCCGCGAAGTCCGTGTAGCCGAGCCCCGCGGGCGCGTCGCGGAGACGGTCGATCCGGGTCTTCTTCGCGTCCACGCGGCCGAACCCGCCCGCCCGCGACTTCTTGCCGATGGAATCGAGCCCGTCGATCAGGGTTTCGATCCCGTCCATGTCGCCGCGACCCAGGACGAAGGCCCGCCGCGCCGATATGGCGTCGTACCGGTCGAAGGTCGGTTTCAGCGCATCCCGCGCCTGGGTCTTCCCGCGGGGCCCGCCACGCTCGCCCGCCAGCTCGCCGTACTCGAACCGGTCCCATCGCGGGTTCATGACATAGTGGACCTCGCGGGTCGCGACCGGCCCCAGGAAGAGCAGTTCGCTCGCCTGCCAGACGCCATCGACATGCGCCAGCGGCAGGGACAGATGCGCCGTCCCGGCGTCGCCGGTGCGGAGCCAGGTCCGATGCGCGAGCAGCCCGTCGAACGCGACCGAACGGTTGACCAGGACGGGTTCGACGGGCTCGAAGCGTATGCGAAAGAAGTCCACGGCGGTTTCCCGGACCAAACAGGGAACATTATGGGTGTTTCGGCGCCGATAGTCAAGCCCGCGCGCGCCGGCGGATCAGGCGGCGGGCCGGGCCGGGGGACGCGAGGCGTCGTATCCCTCGAACGGTTCGGGATCGAGAAACCGGCGGACGACGTTGCGCATCAGGCGCGCGACGTTGTTGTCGAAGCCGTTGACCGGCAGCGCGCCGGCGAACGCGATCGAGCCCGTCGAGAACACGGCCCCGCCGCCGTCGATCTCGAAGAACGTCATGTCGGCCCGCGCGAGCGGGTGGTCGCCGTCCGCGACGGGCTGGTTCGACGTCAGCTCCTCGAGCGCGACCAGCATGCCCGCGCCGTGGTCCTCGGAGCGGGCCACGACGAGGGCGTGGCGCGGCGTGCCGAGCGCGACGTCGGCCCGGTCCAATTCGAGGCCAGCCGCGCCGCCGCCCACGAGTCCGAAATCGCCGACGATCTCGTCGTCGATCCCCTCGAAGATGAAGGCGGCGCGCGGGTCGCGGCTCGCCTCGGTCCGCCGGTAGAAGCTCGAACGGTCGAAGCCCTGGGCGGTGAAGCCGACCCCGGCGAGCGCCTGCGGCGTGCGCCCGCAGCGCCGCCACAGGCCCCCGTATTCGCCCGTGAAGCTCATCCAGGACTCGCCGGCCTCGGAGACCCAGGATCGCGTGCCGCCCTCGGTCTTGCGGCATTCGATCGCGCCCGGCGAACCGGGGCGGTACGCGATGCGCCAGTAGAAGCCGTTGGCGCCCGTGTAGATCATGCGCCCGCCGCGGCCGAGATAGGACCGGAGGGCGTCGAGCATCCCGGCGGTGTGGTACTCCGGGTGGGTTCCGGTGACGACCGCGGCGTAGCCGTCGAGCGCGGCCGCGCCCTCGGCGTGGAGCTCCTCGTCGGTCACAACGTCGTAGGCGAACCCCTCGTGCTCCAGCCACGCCGTGATGTGGGTGTCGGCGACGAGGCCCCAGACGCGGCCGCGCGGCCTCATGTTCAGGATCGGACGCAGGCGCGAGGAGAGGCTGACGCCGCTGCCGTCGGAATGCCGGTCGTAGGTCGAGAGGCCGTATTCCGGATGGGCCCGCAGGAAGCAATCGGACGGCGTCATGACGGTCGCGCGGAACCGTTTCATCTCGACCGCGTCGTCGCGGAAGTGGCGGCCGGAGTTGGCGTAGGCCATGTAGGTGGCCGTCGGCATCAGGAAGCAGAGGCCGGCCCGCCGTTCGCCCCGGGGCGGAACGACGGCGAAGGGCGCGAACTCCTCGGCGTCCCCGGCGGTGAGATGGAGCGCGTAGATCGCGCTCCGCGCCCCTTCCGGCGCGGTCCAGGCGTGGCTCGGCTCCCATCCGGCGTCGTAGACGTCGTCGTCGTGGAAATGGATCGCGCCGTAGTCCCCGGGGGCGTGGCGCCAGCACATCTCGCGCCCGGACCAGCGGGCGCCGCGCACGCCGCGCTGCGGCAGGTGCGCGAGCGCGCCGTGGCGGCCGTTGCCGGAGACGTCGGTGACGGTGTCTCCGGGGATGTCTTGCGCGAAGTCCCAGGCCGCGACGATGGTGTCGCGCACCGCGTCCGCCCCGGGGTCGGCCTCGGCCAGCGCGACCTCCGCGGCGTCCAGGGCGCGCGACGCGACGCGCGGCGCCTCGAGGCGGCCGTTGAAGCAGCCGGCGTGGCGCCCTCCGCCGTCGTCGCGGCGCCAGGCCGCCATCAGGAGCGGCCCCTCGCAGGCCGCGGGATCGAGCGGGAGGTCGGCCGTGCGCTCGACGCGACGGCCGCCCGCGAGCGGCTCCTGGATCAGCGTCACGGTCCCGTTCGCCGCATCGACGCAGGCGGCGAGGCGGTACCAGGCCCGCGCCGCCATCGGCGCGCCCGCGGTGATCCAGACGCTGGCCGCGCCGTCGCCCGCCACCAGGCCGGCGGCGCCGTCGTCGCCCACCACCAGGCTGACGCCGGTGTGCGCGCTCTCCGACCATGTGCCGACGATCCCCTGGCGGCCCTTCCCGGGCGTCGTGGGCATCGCCAGCGCCTGCAGGGTGAAGCCCCGGCCGAAGCGCCATGCGGGAGACGCCGGAACCACGGCGTGCGAACCGGCGTGGATGGCCCGCGCCGCGCCCGGATGGCGGCCGTCGAGCGGCGAGGCCACCGCCTCGGCCTGGAACGGCGCGCCCCTCGGGTCGTCGTCGGCGCAGATCAGGCGGACCAGCCGGGCCTCGTAGGCGTCCGGTCCGTCGCAGCTCACGTGGAACCGGATCGTCTCGCCCGGCCTGACGGAAAGCCTGTCCGAATAGGCGTTGAGCGGGCGGTCGCCTATCGCCACACGGCCTCCGCCACGCGCATGAAATTGCCGCCCATAATCCCGGCGACCTCCGCCGCGCCGTACCGGCGGCGGAAGAGCTCCTCGGCCAGTTCGAAGATCTGGCGCGGATGGGCGCAGCCGACATGCGGAACGTCGTACTGGCGCCGGGGCCAGTAGTCCGGATTCAGGTCCTTCAGGTCGGCGCCGCCCCCGTCGTCGTTCTCGAAGGCCCAGTCGAGCCCGACGCCGACATGCTCCGGTCCGATCAGGTCGGCGTAGTAATCGACGTGGTCGGCCATGGCCGCCGTGCTCGTGTCGTTGTCGCCCAGGAAGATGCCGATGCCGACGACGCCGACGACGCCGCCGGTCGCCGCGCAGGCCCGGGCCTGGTCGTCCCGGATGTTGCGCTCGTGGTCCTTCAGCGCGCGGGCGTTCGAATGGGAGAAGACGCAGGGCGCGGCCGAGGCTTCCATGGCCTCCATGGTGGTCCTGTGGCCCGTGTGCGAGCAGTCGACGACCATGCCCAGCCGGTTCATCTCGGCGACGACCTCGCGGCCGAAGGCGGTCAGCCCGGTGTCCTCGTCGTGGCAGCCGCCGCCCGCCAGGTTGTTCCGGTTGTAGGCGAACAGCATCTGGCGCACGCCGAGGCCGTGGTAGAGCTCCACCATGTCGAGGGAGCCGTCGAGCGCGTTCATGCCCTCGAGGTCGAAGGTCACGGCGAGGTCGCCGGCCTTCTTGGCCTCGCGCACCTCGTCGACGGACGCGACCAGCCGGTAGCCCTCGGCCGCCACGATCCATCGGCGGAAGGCGGCGAGCGACTTGATGGCGTCGCGCCAGTCCATGACGTCGTAGCCGACGTCGATGCTGAGGTAGTCGACGCCCGCGTCCTTCCAGGTCCGCAGCCGGCTCAGATCGACGCCCGGGTCGGGGCCGAAACCCGCGTGGTCGTCCCAGATGACACGGTCCCGAAACAGCGCCTCCGCCGCGGCGCGCGGATCGTCCGGCATCGCCCCTCCTCCCGTCTCCGGCCGATGTTAGACCGGATCGCCGGCGGATTGCATCCGCCGGCGATCCGGAGCGGACCGGTACGCCCGGGCCGGGCCTTCCGCCCGGCCGCGATCCGCTCTAAAACCGGAACCGGCGACCGTTCGCGCCTCGGGAGGGACGACCATGGGCATGCTGGAGACGTTCAAGGAGCTTTCGGGCCAAATCTACCTGGACGGGGGCCTGCGCAGGAGCGCGGCGACCGACGGGTTCGACGCGATCGACCCGGCGACCGAGGAGGTCAACGGCGAGCTGGCCTTCGCCGGGGCCGAGGAGGTCGACGAGGCCGTGGCCGCCGCAAGGCGCGCCCAGAGGGAATGGAGCCGGATGAACGGCCTGAAGCGCTCGGAGGAGCTGCACGAGGTCGCGCGCCGGTTCCGCGAGCTGTCGCCCCGGCTGGCCGAGGCGCTCACCCGCGAGATGGGCAAGCCCCACAAGGAGTCCGCCGACGAGGTGGAATGGACCGCCACGGCCTTCGACTACTACGCCGAGGTGTCGCGCCACGAGGCGGGCCGCGTCGTCGGGCCGGTCGTGGACGGCGACTTCCACGTCGTCACCAAGCATCCGCTGGGCGTGGTCGGCGTCATCCTGCCCTTCAACTTCCCCTACGTGCTGTTCGGCTGGGAGGCGGGCGCCGCCCTGGGCACCGGCAACGCCGTGATCCTGAAGCCGTCGGAGCTCACCAGCTTCTCCTCGCTCCTCATGATGGACTGCTTCGACCACCTGCCCAGGGGCCTCGTGCAGTGCGTCACCGGCGCGGCCGAGGCCGGCAAGGCGCTGGTCGGCCACGACGGCGTCGACGGCGTCGCCTTCACCGGCTCGATCGGCGCCGGCCAGGCCGTGGCGGGGGCCTGCGCGCGGACCTTCAAGCGCTGCCTCGTCGAGGCCAGCGGCAACGATCCGTTCCTGGTCATGCCGTCGGCCGACATGGCGATGGCGACGCGGGGCGCGGTGTTCGGCGCCTACCTCAACTGCGGCCAGGTCTGCGCCGCGGCGGAGCGGTTCTACATCCACGACGAGGTCCACGACGCCTTCGTCGAGGAGGCCGCGCGGCTGACCCGCCAACTGCGCATCGGCAACGGGCTGGGGAAGGTCGACATGGGGCCGCTCGCGGCCCAGCGCGAGCGGGACCGCTACGAAGGCATGCTGGCGCGCGCCATCGACGAGGGCGCGGAGGCGGTCGTCGGCGGCGGGCGCCCGGAAGGCTTCAACCGGGGCTACTTCTGCGACGCGACGGTCCTGACCGGATGCACGCCCGACATGGAGATCATGAACAACGAGAGCTTCGGCCCGGTCATGCCGATCTGCCGCGTGAAGAGCTTCGACGAGGCGCTGGAGCACGCCAACAATTCCCGCTACGGCCTGGGCTCGTTCGTGTTCACCAACGACCTCGCCGAGACCATGCGGGCGATCAACGAGCTGGAGGCGGGCATGACCTGGATCAACGCCACGGCGCTGCTCGACAACGACGCCGGCCCCTTCGGCGGGCGCAAGATGTCGGGCGCCGGCCGCCAGCTCGGCTCGGAGGGCCTCGACCAGTTCCGCCACACCAAGATGTCGATGATCGACCACGAGAACAAGCCGGCCGACTTCTGGTGGTTCCCCTACAAGGACGCGGAAGCCTGGCCGGGCTGACGGCCGGGGCGGAGGCGGGGCCGCAAGCCGCGACCGCGTTCTCGCCAAGGTCGAGTCGGAACGACACACAGCCGGAGCGGTAAAATCCGTCTCCGCCCTGGCGAATCGGGCACGATCCCTGTCCGGTCGGGTCCAACGCCGCGACCGGCCATTACGGAACCCGAAACCGGGGAGGCCCCATGTCCCGCGCCCGCTTCGCCGACGACGGAAAGGGCGGCCTGAGCCGCCACGTGCCGATCCGCGCCGCGCGCCACGCGGCGCTGCTCGTGGTCGACGTCCAGAACTACACCTGCGTCCCCGGCGACGGCGAATGGGCCCATGTCGATCCCGCCAACATCCCGGAGGACCTGGCCTACCACTTCGACCGGCTGGAGACCGTCACGCTGCCGGCCATCGCCCGCCTGCAGCGGGCCTGCCGCGCCGCCGGCGCGGAGGTGCTCTACACCGTCGTCGAGGCGCTGACCCGCGACATGCGCGACCTGGGCCTCGACTACAGGATCTCCGGCATCGGCGTGCCGAAGGGATCGCCCTGGGCCGCGATTCCCGACGCGGTCGCCCCGCTCGACGACGAGATCGTCATCCCCAAGACCTCGTCGAGCGTCTTCATGTCCACCAACATCGACTACGTCCTGCGAGCGCTCGAGGTGGAGCAACTCATCGTCTGCGGCCTGCTGACCGACCAGTGCGTGGAGTCGGCCGTGCGCGACGCCTGCGACCTGGGCTACCTCGTCACCGTGCCGCAAGACGCCTGCGCGACGATGAGCCGGGAGCGGCACGACCGGTCGCTCGCGATGTACGGCGGCTATTGCCGCGTCGTGGAGAGCGGCCAAGCGGTCGCCGAGCTCGCCGCGCTCGGCCCCCGGGCCGGGGCGTAGCGCCCCTTTTCAACCCCCGTCGGGGGGCCTATCGTCCGGTCAGCCGTGGAGGACGGATCATGGACACGACCATCGTTCCGGCGTCCGAGGGCCGTTCGGTCCGCGTGGCCAGGGGCCAGTCGATCGTCGTGCGCACGCCCAAGGGCGGCCAGGCGGCCGACTTCTTCGCCTTCAACGCCGGGAATGTCGGCGAGTGGCTGTCGCCGCCGCACACCTGGGTCGCCACCTTCTCGCTCAAGCCGCGCCCCGGCGACACCTTCCTGTCGCGCTTCCGCCGGCCGATGCTGACGATGACCGGGGACACCGCCGGCGGCGTCCACGACATGCTGCTCGCCGCCTGCGACCAGTTCCGCTACGAGTTCTTCGGCCACAAGGGGCCGCACGCAAGCTGCTCGGACAACCTGCAGACCGCCATGCGGCGGGAAGGCCACGAGGTCTCCGTCATCCCGCAGCCGATCAACTTCTTCACCAACATCCCCATCGACGAGCGGGGCGGCCTTTCGGGACCGAGGAACACCGTGCCGCCGGGGGCCCAGGTGACCATGGAGGCGCTGATCGACCTGATCTGCGTCGTGTCCTCCTGTCCCTTCGACATGAAGGCGCAAGGCTGGGAGATCAACGCCGGCGACCGGGTCACGGAGATCGAGGTCGAGGTCGGCCGATGACCGCCCTCCGCGACGAAACGGTCGGCGCGGGCGAGCCCTGGTCGGGCGTGATCGAGACGGGCCAGCATCTGCGGATCACGGACCTCGAAGGCCGCCAGGGCGTCGACTTCCTGTGCTACAACGCCGACAACCCGCTCGAGCGCTACCATGCGCCCAACACGCTCAAGGCCGCGGGCACGCTGCGCCTGACCGCCGGGCACGGGCTGTATTCGGACGAGGCGCGGCCGATCTTCACGCTGGTGGCCGACACGGCCGGCGGCTACAACGACACGATCGGAGGCTGTTGCGGCGCCCACAGCAACGAGATGCTCTACGGCGTCGCCGACTGTCCGGGCTGCCGCGAGAACTTCCTCGAGGCGCTGGGCGGGCACGGCCTCGGGCGCCGCGACATCGTTCCCAACGTCAACTTCTTCTGCAACGTGCCGGTCGCGGACGGCGGCAAGCTCGCCGAGCGGACCTTCGCGCCCGTGCCGGGCGGCGGAACGCGGCCCGGCGACCATGTCGAACTGCGCGCCGAGATGCGCGCGCTCGCGGTCGTCTCGAACTGCCCGCAGGTGAACAACCCGTGCAACGACGGCAAGCCGACGCCGATCCGCGTGGAAGTCCTTCCGGGAGGTTGACTTGCCGGCCGGCCGCGTTCCGGCCCGCCGGTCAGGACGCTTCTTCCTCGACCGGCGGTTCGACGCCGAACCAGGCCATGATGTCGACGCCCAGAAGCAGCAGCGCGGTGGCCAACGCCATGACCAGCACACCCGCGAGAAGCGCCCGCTCGGTCTTCATCAGGCCCGCGTCGTCGCGGGACAGCGCAAACAGGGCGCGCGTGGCGAGCCTCGTGATGGCGATCATGGCGAACTCCCTCGAGCCGGCGTGCGGGGCGGCGGCGCGCCGCCGGCCGGCATGATACCGCCTGAAGCGCCGAAGGGAAGGGCCGCGCCGGTCTTCCCATCCGGGGGCCGTCGCGCGGCGCGTCTTTCGGGCCCGGGGACGCGGCGATGACGCGCACCGTCCTCGTGACCGGCGGGAACCGCGGCATCGGCTTCGAGATCTGCCGCCGCCTCGCCGCGCTCGACCGCAAGGTCGTGCTGGCCGCGCGCCGGCGGGACCTCGGCGAGAAGGCGGCGGACCGCCTGCGCGACGAGGGCCGCGACGTCACGGCGGTCGCGCTCGACGTGGCGGACGGATCGTCCATCGCCCGCTGCGCCGAGGCGCTCGCCGGCGACGGGGTCGCCGTCGATATCCTCGTCAACAACGCCGGCGTCTTCGTCGGCGGGCCGTTGCTCTCGGGGCCGGATCCGATGCCGGAATCCCTGGCCGTCAACCTGATGGGTCCGCTCGGGACCGCCCGCGCCTTCATGCCGGCGATGATCGCGCGAGGCTGGGGCCGCGTCGTCAACGTCTCCTCCGCATGGGGCTCCTTCGCCGAGGGTCTCGAAGGCGCGGCGGCCTACGCCGTCACCAAGGCCGCGCTCAACGCGCTCACCGTGCATCTCGCGCGCGAGGCGGGCCCCGCCGTCCTGGTCAACGCCATGTGCCCCGGCTGGGTGCGGACGAGAATGGGGTTCGACAGCGCGCCGTGGGACCCGAGCGGCGGCCTGCCGGAGACGACCGCCGCGCGGGGCGCCGACACGGCCGTCTATCTGGCCACCCTGCCCGACGGCGGCCCGACCGGCGGCTTCTTCCGCGACCGCGCGCCGCTGGCCTGGTAGGAACGGCTCAGCTCAGGACGCCGCGCAGCGGAGGAAAACGGTCGCCCGTGGGAATGGCGCCGTGCGCGAGGCCGGGATCGAGGCCGCCCGGCGCATCCACGGGACCCGGACGCGCATCGTAGCGCGCGCCGTCCCCGATCATGTTGAACGATGTCGCGCGGCGCCGGGTCGGCAGGGTGTTGGCCGGACCCGCGTGAAGCGTGCGCTGGGTGAAGGCCAGCACGTCGCCCGGGCCGACCTCCCAGTAGATCGTGCGGAAGCGCCGGTCGAGCTCCTCGCGGGAAGGCATCGGCGCATGGTCCTCCATCCAGGCGCCGTACTCCTCGCCGCGGACGAAGGTGGACGCCATGTAGACCGGGTCGCTCTTCAGGTGCGAGGCCTGCTTGAACTTCAGCGTGGTCTCCGCCGGCATGCGGTCGTACGCCAGGAAGAGCGCGATGGCGTTCCCGCCCATAATCCGGTGATAGGAGGCGTCCTCGTGCCAGGGCGTGGGCTTGTCGGTCGCGCCGGCGTCCTTGACGAACGTGTTGGTGTAGTGGAGCGCGACGGCGTTCGAGCGCATGAGCGCCATGGCGAGATCGGCGATCCGGCTCTCGAACAGCACCTCCTCGAGGGCCGGACAGCGCCGCCAGAGATCGAACTCGTAGTAGAAGACGGCCGGATTGCCGGCGGTGCGGACGAAGCGCGCGTTCCCGCTCGGGTTGGCGACCGCCTCGTCGACCTCGTCCCGCAGCCGGCCGATGACGGCCTCGTCGATCGCATGGCGCAGGCAGATCGCGCCGTCCGCCTCGAACCTGCCGACGGCGGCTTCGGGCAGCTCCGCCGCCTCCGCCAGATCCCAGGACGGCGGCATGGGGCCGTCCTCGGCGCCAGGCGGCGCGACCTCGTAGGAATCGTCGGTCGAGTGGACTTGCGCCATCGCGATGCCTCGGAAACGGGGCGCGGACGAAACTTTGGCATGGATACGGCCGCCGCCAAGGCGCCGCGCGGGGTCGCGATACGGCGGGAGTGGTGCCCAGGGGCGGAATCGAACCACCGACACGCGGATTTTCAGTCCGCTGCTCTACCGACTGAGCTACCTGGGCGCCGAGAAGCGCGCCTGTCTAGGCAATTCGATCCCCGTTGTCCAGCGCCGCCCGCCGAGGGTCGCGCCTCGCCCTCCGTGGGACACCCGCGGGCGCGGAAATCGGCCCGGATCGCGGCGCACGCGCCCGGCCCGTCCTCGATCGCGGCCTCCTCCGGGAGCGCCTCGTCCGCCTCGCCGGGATCCATGCCGGCGAACGCCACGGACGCGCCGGGAATGACGTAGGGCTCGTCGCCTCCCACCCAGTGGGCGAGGTCGCGCATGCGGCAACGGTCGGAGCAGAAGGGCCCGAAACCGGCGACGGCGACCTCGCCGCAGATCGGGCAGGGCTTGGTCTCGGGGCGGTCGTCGGTCATCGGCTCGGTCGGTCCCGCGATGTTCCGGCGGCAACCCTAGATCGGATCGCCGTCGGGTGGAACCGGCGACGCCTCGCCGGGCCGCCGTTCAGGGTTCCGGCGAGATGTCGATGTCGTCGTGGCGGCGGTCCGGCTCCGCGGCCCACTCCAGACGGCGGCCGACCCAGCGCGCGATGTCGCCGCCGCGGCCGGCGTCCCGAAGGGCCGCGACCACGGCGGGCGACGCCCGGATCCCGAAGGCCGCCCCGGCCTTCGCCCCGGCTTCCCGCCGGAGACGCCGCACCAGGGCCTCCGCGGCGGCCCGGACGGGCGAGCCGACGGCCTCCGCGAGCGTCGGACCGAGCCTTTGGCGCGCGATCTCGACGAGGCCGAGGCGCGACGGGCCGCAGATCGCCGTTTCGGCCGGATCGCCCTTCAGCGCGTCCGCGACGCGCGCCGCCAGACGAGACCGGTCGGCCCTGTCCTCCATGTTGAGGAAATCCACCACGACCAGACCGCCGATGTTGCGCAGGCGGAGCTGGCGGGCGAGCGCCGGCACGGCTTCGAGGTTGATCGCGGCCGGCGTCGCTCCGCCTTCGCTCGCCGAGGCGCTGTCGATGTCGATGGCCGTCAGGGTCCGGACGGGTTCGAAGCG
Organism: uncultured Alphaproteobacteria bacterium; assembly: GCA_958295695.1. Taxonomy (GTDB): domain Bacteria; phylum Pseudomonadota; class Alphaproteobacteria; order SP197; family SP197; genus SP197. Next base: position 2,351,338 of record OY282363.1, read on the forward strand.
GAGAACCGCCCCCGACCGGAGGCGCAGCTCGTCGGCGAGCGCCGCTTCGATCCGCTCTTCGGCGCCGGCCGTCTCGAACAGGGGTCCGGCGCCGCGATGGAGCTTGACGCCGTCGGTCCGCCCGGCCCGGCGCAGGGCCGTCGCGTCCGCCGGGCTGTCGACGACGACGGCGGCCTCGGCGTGCCGCCGCGCGAGCCGCGTCAGCAGCCGTTCGGAGCGGCGCAGAAGCTTCGGCGGCCCGGCCCGCGCCGCCGCGGCGGCCATGGCGCCGTCGCGATCCTCGAAACGCCGCGTGAGCACCGGCCCCTTCTCGTCGCGGGCGTCGGTCTTGACGGCGACCGCGACGCGCTCGCCCTCGCGGACGAGTCGCGAGACGCCGGCGCCGGCGGAACCGGCCTCCCCGGCGCGCAGGAAGCCCGTCACGCCTTCGCCGATGTCGACGAAGGCCGCGTCGAGCCCGGGCGCCACGCGGACGACACGGCCCGCGAACACGTCGCCCGCGCGATGGCCCTCGCCCGGACGGTCGATATGCAACTCCACGAGGTCCCCGCCCGCCATCGACGCGATGCGCGTCGCGCACGGCGTGGCCTCGACGAGAAGGGTGTCGATCGCGGCGGCGGTCACGGTCCCGGGCATGGATCGGCCGCCCTGCGACGGGGCCCGGCTCACGCCGGCCAAACCCCGCCGCCGCGCAGCAGCATGGCCGTCTCGTGGAGCGGCAGGCCCACCACGTTGCTGTAGGACCCGTTCAGGAAGTCGATGAAGACGGCCGCCCTGCCCTGCGCGGCGTAGCCCCCCGCCTTGCCCCTCCACTCGCCGCTCGCCAGGTACCAGGCGATCTCCTCGGACGACAGGCGTTTGAAACCGACGCGCGTGGCGACGCGGCGCACCCGGCCCACGCCTTCCGCCACGAGGCAGACCCCGCCGTGGACGACGTGACGCCGGCCCGACAGCAGCTCGAGACACGCGCGCGCCTCGGCTTCGTCGGCGGGCTCGGGGAGTATGCGGCGACCGCACGCCACGACCGTGTCCGCGCCGAGGACCACGGCCTCCGGCCTCGCCCGGGCGACCCGCTCCGCCTTGGCCCGCGCCAGTCGCGCCGCGAGATCGCGCGGCAGTTCGTTCTTCAGCGGCGTCTCGTCGAGACCGGCCGGGACCGCCTCGCCGGGAACGACGCCGATCTGCGCGAGAAGCTCCAGCCTTCGCGGCGACCGCGAGGCGAGCACGAGGGAAGCCGCCGCCACCTCAGACGGTCCGGTCGAAGGCCGCGCGTCGTCCGGGCGGGCGCGGATCCGGAACGGACCGGAAGGCTTCGATGCCGTCGCTCAAGGTCGGGACGTCTCCGGCTGGATGGCGAGGCCGGGATGTAGCGATTGGAGGGCGAAAGGTCAAAGCCGGCCCCGTTCCGCCGGAGCGGCCGACGCTCTCAGATGGCCGAAAGCGAGGCCGCCGCCGGGAACGTCTCGAGGATGCGCAGGCGCAGGTGGTCGCGCACCTGCCGGTAGGCTTCGAGGATCGCGTCCCGGCTGCCCTCGACCGAGGTCGGGTCGAAGGTGTGCCAGTATTCCACCTCCAGCGCGGCCCAGCGCGTGAGCTCGAGGGCCCGGTGGTGGGCCTCCGGCGACAGTGTGATCACGAGATCGTAGCTTTCCGTCTCCTCCTCCAGATCGTCGAACGTCTTGGGCCGGTGCCGCGACATGTCGGCGCCGATCTCGTCCATCGCGGCGACCATGAACGGATCGGGCCCGTCGGCCTCGCGCACGCCGACCGAGTCGATGAAGACCCGTCGTCCGTGGAGGCTCTTCATGACGCCCTCGGCCATGGGCGAGCGCACCGCGTTGAAGTTGCACGCGAACAGCATCGCGCTCGGCAGGGACGCCATCCCTTCAGCCCCGGATGTGCATGACGCAGATCAGGGTGAAGAGGCGGCGGGCGGTTTCCCCGTCGATGCGGACGCGGCCTTCCAGATTGTCGCGCAGGAGCTCCGCGCCCTCGTCGTGGAGGCTCCGGCGGCCCATGTCCAGCGCCTCGATGCGGGAGGGCGGAGCGTTCTTGATGGCTGCGAAGTAGCTCTCGCAGACGGTGAAATAGTCCTTGACGATGCGGCGGAACAGGGCGAGCGGCACGACCTCCTCGGCCATGCCGGCGCCCTCCTCGTCGCGGATGTCGAACACCAGGGACCGGCCGTCGCGGATCGACAGCGCGACCTTGTAGGGGCCCGGCCCGGCGCCGGCCGGCTCGAACCGGTTGTCTTCGAGCAGGTCGTAGATGGCGACCGCCATCTCGTGCTCGATCTCGGGGCCGCGCCGCACCACGAGACGGTCGTCCAGTTCGATGTCGACGACCCTGGCGCGACTGACTCGGTCTTCGGCCATCACCCTCGTCCCGCGGAGCCGCCTAGATATGCCTTTCGCGGTCGCCGGTGTCGAACCCGGCGCGCCGGCGGCCGGCGGCGGGTCTCGCCTTCGACCTACATGTCGGACTTCGGCGCGTGGCGCGGTCTCCGGTCGGCGGCGCGAGGCTCGCCGATGTCCGCGAGACGGCCTTCGACCCTGTCGGCTTCGAGCCGGATATGGCCGCCGCCGTGAAAGACGAGCGTGACCGAGACGCCGCGCCCGGCGCGGTTTTCGCTCACGATCGTCAGGAGCTCGGCGAGACCGTTCCCGCCCAGGCCCCCGACATCCCAGGCCGCCGCGTTCGAGACACGGTCGAACACGAGGGCGCAATCGACCTGCATGAGATCGCGCGCCGTCATTCGATCGTGCTCCCGCTCGTAGCAGAACCGGCGGAACAGCGCCGCGAAGCGGCGTTCGTCCCGGAGATGGGTCACTTCGGACAGGGGCATGGGCGCGTCTTGCAGGACGGTCGCGAACACCTCGAGATCGTCATCGTCGGCGGCCTTGAGCTTGAGCCCCCGCTCGTCCATCTACGCCGTCCGCCTTTCGATCCTCGCCCCGCAGGCGGCGAGCTTGTCCACGAGTCGTTCGTAGCCGCGGTCGAGGTGATACACGCGGTTCACGACGGTCTCCCCCCGGGCCGCCAGCCCGGCCAGCACGAGGCACACCGAGGCGCGCAGGTCCGTCGCCATGACCGGCGCGCCCAGCAGGCGCTCGACGCCGTTCACGATCGCGGATCCGCCATGGACCCGGATATCGGCCCCCATGCGCAAGAGCTCCGGAACGTGCATGAAGCGGTTCTCGAAGATGGTCTCCTGGATGTGGGATTGGCCCTCGGCGGTCGCCATGACCGCCATGAACTGGGCCTGCAGATCGGTCGCGAACCCCGGATAGGGCCGCGTCTCGATGTCGACGGCCGCCAGCCGGCCGTTGGCCCGCCGCGCGGTCACGCCGCGGTTCGTGTCGGAGATCTCGACGCCGGCCGCCTCGAGCGCCTCAAGCGTCTCGGCCAGATGGGCCGCGGACGCGCCGGTCATCTCGATCTCGCCGTCGGTGGCCGCCGCCGCCATGGCGTAGGTTCCCGTCTCGATCCGGTCGGGCAGCACCCCGTGCGTCGCGCCGTCGAGCCGCTCCACGCCCCGGATGCGGATCGTGTCGGCGCCGGCGCCGTCGATCTCCGCGCCCATCGCGTTCAGGCAGGCGGCGAGGTCGGCGATTTCCGGCTCCCGCGCGGCGTTGCGCAACGTGGTCGCGCCCCGGGCCAGCGCGGCGGCCATCATGAGGTGCTCGGTGGCACCGACGGAGATCCGCGGCAACGTGATGTCGGCGCCCGAAAGACCGTCCGGCGCGCGGCCGTGAAGGTGGCCGTCCTCGAGTCCGATTTCGGCGCCCAACGCCTCGAGGCCCAGGATATGGATGTCGACCGGCCGGGCGCCGATGGCGCAGCCGCCCGGCAGCGACACCGTCGCCTCGCGGCAACGGGCCAGCAGCGGTCCCAGGACCAGCACGGACGCCCGCATCTTGCGCACGAGATCGTAGGGCGCGGTCGTCGAGGCGATCGACGCGGCGTGGAGCGTCATGACGCGACGGCTTTCGACCTCGTCCGCGACGGCGACGCCGAGATTCTCCAACACGCCGCGCAGGGCTTCGACATCGGCCACCGCGGGCATGTTCTCGAGGGTGACCGGGCTTTCGCTGAGCAGCGAGGCCACCATCAGCTTCAGCGCCGCGTTCTTCGCGCCCGCGATGGCGATCTCGCCCTTCAGCGGAATCCCGCCTTCAATGGCTATCTTGTCCAACGGTCATGCTCCGGCCATCGCGCGCCCCGTCATACACTGGGCTGCGATTCGAGCGAAAGAAAGGCGCGCTCCGGACGTGGACAAACCGGCCGCGGTCCCGCGGTCACTCCTTCGCGTCCGTTTCGCGCCGGTCCTCGCCGCGCCGTTCGCGGGCTTGCCGCTTCCGCCGTTTGAGGTTGCGGCGCAGCGCCTCGGCGAGCCGCCGGGCCTTCTCCCCGGCCGCCTTCGCGGCCGTCTTGCCGCCTTTCGATCCGGCCACCGCCGCCCCCCGGTCGACCCTTGCCCCGACAGGGGTCACTGTGGCAGGTTCCGCGCCGGTTTCAAAGCCGCCGTAGCTCAGTGGTAGAGCGCACCCTTGGTAAGGGTGAGGTCCTCAGTTCAATCCTGAGCGGCGGCACCATCCCACCCCACGTCGCTTGGCGACGGTCCCTGTGGGGTCTGGCGACGATGTGCGCGATCCCGGCCTCGAGGAAGGCAAGCCGCCGTTCAGCCACCGTGACCCGTTCGCGGACCGGCGAGCGGACACAATACCAGTCACGATGAAACGCCGCGCATGACGATCCTCGGACGGCGACGGCGCCAGATACTCCAAGAGAGCGTGGCTATGTCAGTCCGTATGGGCTCGTAGGAAACGCAGCACGATCTGTTGCGCGTTCCAGTTCTCAAGCAACTCGTGCCGGTTTTTCATACGGCCCGTCCTGTAGACGATCGATTCGCTGCCGTTGGACCCGTCCATGAAGCTGCCGCAATCCCCCTTGTTGTAAATGTTCCTGAACCAAGGATCGTTTCCCCCAACGAGAGAAAGGACGGGCTCGCTTTCCGGGGCGTTGATTCCTTTGTGCTCGGACCAAGGAGAATTGCATGTCCAACCCTCGATCACTCTCGCCTTCACCGATTTGCCGGGATCGCTCGAAGAAAACGTAGCCGTAGTTATCCCTCCTTGACTGTGCCCCATGAGAAAGACGTTGTCCTCGTCGACCCAGCCCAGCGTCTTGGCGCGGGCTATGGCGTATCCGGCGTCGGCTTGCCGTATGCCGAGACTGGGTCTGTAAAATCCACCCGTGTACGAATCTCCGGAGCACGACTTCGGGTAGAATTGCCGCGCGAAGCTGTTCGGAGCGATGACGGCGTAACCGCCCTTCGTCAGAAAACGCATCCTGCGATAGGTCCCGCTCCAGAACCCCTCGCAGCCGTGCATGTAGATCACGGTCGGCCATTCGCCCTCGATCTCTCCGTAGTTGTGCCTGTGAAATTGTTGTTCCATCGTGAAGTCGATGTCGTACTTCCCCACAAGGGTCGGGATACGGACGAGCGCCGCGTTCCATGCGCGCTCCATCTCCATGGGATCGTTGGCGGAACCGCTGGGGGTTTCGCAGCCGCCGAGGAGCAACAGGATCTGCGCCGCGGCGCAGACAATGTAGCGATGGCTCATGACGTCCTCCTCGATCACGATTTTCCACGGCGCCGATGCGCCAGTCTCCCGGCCCACGACGGTCAAGATCGGAAGCCTGCACGTTCGACTGGCGGCGGCGTCTTCGATCCAGCCGAGCAAGGCCGAACATGACAGTCAACGCAGAAATTCACGCGGTCGACCGGACACACGCCTTGCCTGCGGCCGATCGGAAACGACCGGCTGGAGCGCGGCGGCGATTTCGGCTATGAGGCGGCCATGGACGATGTGGTGGATGTCAAGGGACTGGCCTGCCCGCTGCCGGTGCTGAAGGCCAAGAAGCGCCTGAAGACCATGAAGAGCGGCGACATCCTCGTCGTGCACGCGACCGACCCCGGCGCCGTCAAGGACTTCGCGGCTTTCGCCGAGATCACGGGCCACGACCTGCTCTCCAGCACGGAGACCGGGGGCGTCTTCACCTTCGAGTTGCGGCGCGCCTGACGCGGGCTTGTCATCGCCTTCGCGAGCGCCTATGTCTCCTCCGTCACTCACGGGGAGTCCCTCGCGGGGCTGAGAGGCGCCTTTCGCGCCGACCCGTCGAACCTGATCCGGATCATGCCGGCGTAGGGATTGAGGCGACGGGCTTCCCAGGGAAACCGGCCCTCTCCTTCCTCCGCCGCCGGCGAAGGAGGAGATTATGCCACGTCCGACCGCCGCCCTGGCCCTCGTCGCGCTGGGCGTCCTGCCCGCCCGGGCCGATACGCTCACCGTCTACACCTACGATTCCTTCATCGGCGCATGGGGGCCGGGCCCCGCGATCGAGGAAGCCTTCGAGGCGCGGTGCGGCTGCGACCTCGAATGGGTCGCCGTGGAGGACGCGGCGGTCCTCCTCTCGCGCCTGCGCCTGGAGGGCGAGGCAAGCCGGGCCGATGTCGTGCTGGGCCTCGACACGAACCTGATGGCCGAGGCCCGGGCGGAAGGCGTGGTGCGCGAGCACGGACTCGGCCCAGCGGATTTCGACCTGCCGATCGACTGGTCCGATCCGGTTTTCGTGCCGTTCGACTACGGCTATTTCGCCATCGTCCACGACAGCGCGGCGGCGCCCTCGCCGCCCGCCTCCCTGGACGCGCTGACCTCCGGCGAGGCCGAGCCGAAGCTCATTGTCCAGGACCCGCGCACGAGCACCCCGGGGCTGGGCCTGCTGCTGTGGCTCAAGGCGGTCTACGGCGACGACGCCGGCGACGCCTGGCGGCGGCTCTCGAAGCGCATCCTGACGGTGACGTCGGGCTGGGGCGAGGCTTACGGCCTGTTCCTCGAGGGCGAGGCCCCCATGGTCCTGAGCTACACCACCTCGCCCGCCTATCACCGGCTCGTCGAGGGCGAGGACCGCTACAAGGCGGTCATCTTTCCCGAGGGCCACTACATGCAGATCGAGGTCGCGGCGATGGCCGCCGGCGCCGACCGGCCCGATCTGGCGCGGCGCTTCCTCGCCTTCGTCGCCTCGCCCGCGTTCCAGGAGGCCATCCCGACCGGCAACTGGATGTACCCCGCGATCGACCTGGGCGACGCCCTGCCCGAGGTCTTCCGCGCGCTGCCGCGCCCGGACGCCTCGATCCTCCTGCCGCCCGAGGAGGTGAGCCGCAACCGTTCGGCCTGGATCCGGGAATGGCTGGAGGCCGTCGGCGCCGAGTGATGGTCGGCCACCGGCCGCTGCTGTGGCCGGGCCTTGTGGCGTTGTGCGCCACCCTCGGCCTGGCCGGCGCGTCCCTGGCGGCGCTTCTGGCCCGCGCCCATGCGCTCGACCTGTCGGCGGTCTTCGACGGCTACACCCTGCGGGTGGCGCGCTTCACGCTGCTCCAGGCCTTGCTGTCGACCTTGCTGTCGGTCGCCTTCGCCGTGCCCGTGGCGCGGGCGCTCGCCCGTCGCGGTTCGTTTCCGGGGCGCGCCCTGCTGATCCGGTCGATGAGCCTGCCGCTGGTTCTGCCGGTCATCGTGGCCGTGTTCGGCGTCGCGGCCGTGTGGGGCCGGAACGGGGCGCTGAGCCACGGCCTGCAGGCGCTGGGGCTGCCCGCCATGAGTCCGCTCTACGGCCTTTCGGGCATCCTCATCGCCCATGTCTTCTTCAACATGCCGCTCGCGGTGCGCCTGCTGCTCCCGGTCTGGGACGCCATCCCGGGCGAGACCTGGCGCTTGGCGAGCCAGCTCGGCATGGGGTCGCTATCCATCCTGCGCCTGATCGAAGGACCGCGCCTGGCCGCGGCCCTGCCCGGCGTCGCGGTTGTGGTCTTCCTGCTGTGCTTCACCAGCTTCACGGTCGTGCTGGCGCTCGGCGGCGGCCCGCGGGCCACGACTCTCGAGGTGGCGATCTACCAGGCTCTCAGGCTGGAGTTCGACCTGCCGCGGGCGGTGTCGCTCGGCCTGCTGCAAGTCGCGCTATGCGCCGCCGTCGCCCTCGTGCTCATCCGGTTCGCTCCGAACCCGCCGAGCCAGCCGACCGAGGGCCGCGCGGCCGTCCGTCCGGACAGGGCCGGCCTCGCCGGCAAGGTGGCCGACGCGGTCTGGATCGCGGCGGGGGGATGCTGGGTCGCGGCGCCGCTCGCCGCGGTCGTGCTGGCGGGCCTGACAGGTCCGCTCGCCGCGGTCCTCGGCGACGCGGAGGTGTGGGCCGCCGCCCTGCGAAGCGTCGCGGTCGGGCTCGGCGCCGGACTGCTGGCCGTCGTCCTGGGCGTCCTGCTGCTGGCCACGACGCGCGACCTCGCCGCGCGCCGGGGTCGGACGCGGCTGGCCGACCGGCTCGAGCTGGCGGGCGGCCTGACCCTCGTCGTCTCGCCGGTCGTGCTGGGCGCGGGCCTCTTCGTCCTGCTGACGCCGCTGGTCCCGGTGTTCGACTGGGCGCTGGCGTTGGCCGCGGTCGTCAACGGCGCGGTCGCCATGCCCTATGTCCTGCGCATCGTCGGACCCGTTCTGCGCCGCACGGCCGAGCACCACGACAGGCTCTGCGCCAGCCTCGGCTTCTCGCGCCGGCACAGGCTCAGGTACGTGGAGTGGCCGGAAAGCCGCGCCGCGCTGGCCACCGCCCTGGCGCTCGCGGCCGCGCTCGCCACCGGCGACCTCACCGCCATCGCGCTCTTCGGCACCGAGCGCGACGCCACGCTCGCGCTTCTCGTCTACCGCGCGCTCGGCGGCTACCGGATGGACGAGGCCGCCGTCCTGGCGCTCCTGCTCGTCGCCGTCTGCCTGCTGGTCTTCGTCGTCATCGAGGGGCTGTCCCGTGTTTGCGCCCGGTCTTGAACTGCGCGGCCTGCGCTTCGCCCGCGGGGATTGGGACGTCGCCTGCGACCTCGCCGTCGCGCGGGGCGCGTTCGCGGCGCTGATCGGCGCCAGCGGCGCGGGCAAGACCACCCTGCTCGCGCTGACGGCGGGTTTCGAGGAGCCCGCGGCCGGGACGGTCCTCGTGAACGGCCGGGACGTGACGGGCCTGGCGCCGGCCGAACGGCCGATAACGACCCTGTTCCAGGAGCACAACCTGTTCGCGCACCTGGACGCCTGGCGCAATGTCGCGCTGGGCGTCGATCCGGGCCTCCGGCTCTCGGCGGAGCAGCGCGCCGAGGTGATGGAGGCCCTCGCGCGCGTGGGTCTCGAGGGCAAGGAGCGCCGTCTGCCGAGGGCGCTGTCGGGCGGCGAGCGCCAGCGGGTCGCCATCGCCCGCGCGCTGGTCATGCGCCGGTCCCTCCTGCTGCTCGACGAACCCTTCGCCGCCCTGGGTCCCGCCCTGCGGCGCGACATGCTCGACCTCGTCGACCGGCTGCGCCGCGACACCGGCATGACGGTCCTCATGGTCAGCCACGATCCCGCGGACGCGCGCCGGGCGGCCGGCGCGACCACCTTCGTTCACGACGGCCGCATCCTCGCGTCGGGTCCGACAGCGGCGCTGCTCGACGATCCCGGCGTCCCCGAACTCGCGGACTACCTCGGAATCGTCCGCCGCCGGGGCCTCAGCGTCCAGTCCGGCCGAGCGCGGCGCGCAGCGCCCGCTTCTCCGGCGCCGCCACCCTCGGGCTCGCCAGCACCGCGCCGGGGTCCATGAAGTCCAGCTCGACCGCCTCGCCGTCGGGCGCGACCGGTTCGTCCGAACTCTCGACCAGAAAGTAGACCGGAGTGTAGGGGACGCCGGTCCAGGGGCTGATCCTGGTTCCAGGATCGAGCAATTCCGCCGCCACCCGCACGTCCATGCCCGCCTCTTCCCCGAACTCGCGCGCGACGGCCTCCTCGGCGGTCTCGCCGGCCTCCACGCCTCCGCCCGGATACTTCCAGGCGAAAACCGGACCCACCCACTCCGCCGCGATCAGCACGCGGCCTCCGCGCAGCAGCACGCCGTAGGCGCGGTAGTTCTGGGGATGCCTCACGGCGGCTCCGGGTCCTTGGCGCGCCGCGGCTTCGCCGTTCCGCGGCGGCCTATGGTAGCCTGTTCCGTCCCGTTCCGCCGCCGGAGTTTCCATGACCGTTCACAGCAATGTCCTCGACATGATCGGCAACACGCCCGTGGTCGAGACGACCGCGTTCGACACCGGGCCCTGCCGCCTGTTCCTGAAGCTGGAGAACCAGAACCCCGGCGGCTCGATCAAGGACAGGCCCGCCCTCACGATGGTCGAGGCGGCCGAGAAGTCGGGCGCGATCGGGCCCGGAGGCACGCTGGTCGAGGCCACGGCCGGCAACACGGGCCTCGGCCTCGCGCTCGTCGCGCGCCAGAAGGGCTACCGGCTCCTGCTGGTGATCCCCGACAAGATGAGCCAGGAGAAGATCTTCAACCTCCAGGCCATGGGCGCCGAGGTCCTGCTCACCCGTTCGGACGTCGGCAAGGGCCATCCGGAATACTACCAGGACATGGCCCAGCGCATCGCGGCGGAAACCGGAAACAGCGTTTTCGTCAACCAGTTCGGCAACGAGGCCAACCCCTTGGCGCACGAGACCGGCACCGGCCCTGAGCTCTGGGACCAGACCGGGCGCGACCTCGACGCCGTGGTCTGCGGCGTGGGTTCCGGCGGCACGATCACGGGGCTGGGCCGTTTCTTCAGGAAGGTCAATCCGGCCCTGGAGATGGTGCTCGCCGACCCGGAGGGATCGGTGCTCGCCGACTATGTCAACACCGGCGAGATCGGCCCCCTGGGCTCCTGGCTCGTGGAGGGCATCGGCGAGGATTTCATCCCCGACGTCAGCGATCTCTCGCTCGTGTCCAGGGCCTACACCGTCCCGGACAGGGAGGCGTTCCTCACGGCCCGCCGGCTCCTCCGGGACGAGGGCATCCTGGCCGGCTCGTCCTCGGGAACGCTGATCGCGGGCGCCCTGGCCTACTGCCGCGACCAGACCGGGCCGAAGAACGTCGCCACCTTCGTCTGCGACAGCGGCAACAAGTATCTCTCCAAGATGTACAACGACTACTGGATGCTCGATCAGGGCTTCCTGGAGCGCGAGCGCCACGGCGACCTGCGCGACCTGATCGCGCGGTCCCACGCCGACGGGGCGGCGGTCACCGTGCGGCCCGAGGACACGCTGGCGACCGCGCTCTCGCGCATGAAGCTCTACGACGTGAGCCAGCTTCCCGTGCTCGACGGGGAGGACCGCGCCGTCGGCATCATCGACGAGTCCGACATCCTCTGGGCGGTCCACCACGAGCACGAGAGCTTCCAGGGCGGGGTGGCCTCGGCCATGTCGGCGAACCTGGAAACCGTCGAGCGGACAGCGGGCGTCGAGGCGCTGATCCCGATCTTCCGGCGCGACCTGACCGCGGTCGTGGTCGACGGCGACGCCTTCCTCGGCGTCGTCACCCGCATCGACCTGCTGAACCGCCTCCGCCGGGGCCTTCGGGAGACCTCCTAGAGCCGGGGCCGCCGTTCGGGCGTATCGAGCCAGGGGCGGCGCGCCTCCAGCGCCGCGCCGACGCGGAAGACGGCGATGTCGTCGCAGGGGCGGCCGACGATCTGGATCCCGGTGGGCAGGCCGCCGTCGGTCATGCCCGACGGCGCGGCCAGCACGGGACAGCGGCCGAACATGTTCCACAGCACGGTCATGGCCGTCTGCGTATCGGTGAGCCGCCTGCCGTTGACCTCGAAGGTGTCCTTCTGCCAGCCGGTCGCCGGCATGTCCGGGCACGACACCGTGGGCGTGACGAACGCGTCGTAGCGCGCGAACAGCGGGCCCAGATGGTCGTTCCAGACCTCGCCCGCGACCCTCAGGGAGCGGGCCAGGTCCCCGGCCGTGAAGCTGTTGGCGGTCTCGGCAAGCTGCGGCACATAGTCGCTGACGAGGTCGCCGTGCTCGGCGACGATCCCGTTGAGCTCCTGGGCGAACAGGACCTCCTGCCCGCCGTGGCCCAGGCGGATCGCCTCGCCCGCCCAATCGACCGGCACGTCCTCGACGACGGCGCCGGCGTCGCGCAGGGCGTCGAGCGCGGCCCGGGTCTCGCGCGCCACGTCGCCGACGACCTCGTAGTGGCCGAGATCGACGGACGCGGCGATCCGCATGCCCGCTATGCCCCCCGGCGGGTCCGGGATCTCGACGCGGTCCAGCAGGCTGTTGTGGTCGCGCGGATCGGGACCCGACATGATGTTGGCCATGAGCGCCGCGTCGGCCACGGTCCGCGTCAACGGACCGTGGTGAAGGTAGTAGGCGAAGCTCGACGGCCCCGGCATCGGGATGCGCCCGAACGGCGCCTGATAGCCCACCACGCCGCACTGGCTGGCGGGCTGGCGGATCGAGCCCGTGCTGTCCCCGCCGGTCGCGACCGTCGTGGCGCCCGCCGCGAGCGCCGCCGCGGAGCCGCCCGAGGACCCGCCCGGCGAGACGCCGTGGCGCCAGGGATTGTGGGTCACGCCCCAGATGCGCGATTGCGTCGTGTAGAGCCAGCCGAACTCCGGCGTCGTCGTCCGCGCGAAGAGGTTGGCGCCGGCCCCGAGCAACCGCTCGATGTCGGGGTCGCTCTCGTCGTCGACATGGTCCCTGTGGACCATGGACCCCGTGGCGGTGCGCTTGCCCGCGATCCGGCTCGCGTCCTTCACGGCCAGCGGGATTCCGGCCAGCGGACCCGCATCCTCTCCCGAACCCGCGAACGCGGCCTCGGCCCGCTTCGCGCGCTCGCGCGCCTCGTCGAAGTAGCGGTCGCCGAAGGGATGGACGGTGTCCTCGATGGCCTCGGCCCTCGCGATCAGGGCGTCCAGCAGTTCGACCGGCGAGATCGACCGGTCGCGGAACCGCCGCGCCGCCTCGCGGGCGGAGATGTATGTCAGGTCGTCGTCGGTCATGGCGCTCTCCCGTTCCGGCCGGGTCCGGAGCGTTATCCTACCGGATGGGACCGGGGTCGGTCCCCTTCGACAGGCTCGGGGGCCGCCGCGGCTTCCGGTTCGAGACGACAGGACAAGGCTCCAAGGCACGGGGCGGCGGCCATCGTCCTTCCGCGACTTGACGCGGGCGGGCCCTGCGGCCATGGAAGGTCGCCCCCGAGGGAGGTTCCATGCCCGAGCCCACGCGCCCCAACCGTCCCGGCTTCGCGACCCGCGCGATCCATGCCGGCCAGGAGCCGGACCCGGCCACGGGCGCCATCATGACGCCGATCTACGCGACCTCGACCTATGTCCAGGAGAGTCCGGGCGTCCACAAGGGCTACGAGTACTCCCGCTCCCAGAACCCCACGCGCATGGCCTTCGAGGCCTGCGTCGCCGACCTCGAGGGCGGCACGAGGGGATTCGCCTTCGCCTCGGGCCTCGCGGCCTCGTCGACCGTCCTGGATCTGCTCGCGTCGGGCAGCCATGTCGTCGCCGGCGACGACCTCTACGGCGGCACCTACAGGCTCTTCGCCGACGTGCGCGAGGCGAGCGCCGGGCTCCGGTTCACCTTCACCGGGATGAACGACGAGGCCGCCCTGCGCGCGGCGGTCGGGCCGGACACCGGGCTCGTCTGGATCGAGACGCCGACCAACCCGCTGCTGACCGTGATCGACCTCGCCATGGTCGCGCGGGTGGCGCGCGAGGCCGGCGCCTTGTGCGTCTGCGACAACACCTTCGCGACGCCGTGGGCGCAGCGCCCCCTGGAGCTGGGTTTCGACATGGTGGTCCACTCGATCACCAAGTACCTCAACGGCCACTCCGACATGGTGGGCGGCGTCGTGGTCGTCGGCGGGAACGACGATCTCGCCGGGCGCATGGCCTTCCTGCAGAACGCCGTCGGCGGCGTCGCGGGGCCCTTCGACAGCTTCCTCGCCATGCGCGGCCTCAAGACGCTGCACCTGCGCATGGAACGCCATTGCGAGAACGCGCTGGCCGTCGCGCGCTATCTCGATGGCCATCCCAGGGTCGCCCGGGTCCACTATCCGGGGCTCGAAAGCCACCCCCAGCACGAGCTCGCCCGCCGCCAGATGGCGGGTTACGGCGGCATGGTGGCCGCGGTCCTCGACACCGACCTCGGGGGCGCGCGCCGCTTCCTCGAGCGCTGCGAGCTCTTCGCGCTCGCTGAAAGCCTCGGCGGGGTCGAGAGCCTGATCGAGCACCCCGCGATCATGACCCACGCTTCGGTCCCGAGAGAGATCCGCGAGGCGATCGGCATCTCCGACAGCCTCGTGCGCCTGTCCGTCGGCGTCGAGGACGGCGACGACCTGATCCGGGAACTGGAGTGGGCTCTGACGGCGATCTGAGGCGCGGCTTGGGTCCGCGGGCCGCCCCGTGGCACCATGACGGCATGAACGACACCTATCTCGTGCGCGAGCTGAAGCGGCGCATGGCATTGGCGCGGCTGTCGCAGAAGCGGCTGGCGTTGACCGCCGGCCTCAACGAGACCGCCGTGCGCGACATCGTCGCCGGACGCTCGAGGCACCCCCGTCACGACACGCTGGAGAAGCTGGCGGACGCGCTGGAGTGCGCGGTGGCCGACCTGATCGACGAGCGCGCGGGCCCCGCGGCCCGCACGGGCGACGACGCCGACGCCTTCCTGCTCGTGGCGCGCTACGATCCCGAACGCGACCGGGGCCGCGAGTCCCTCGCGCGCCACGACCGTGGAACCGCGGAGGTGGCCTTCCGGGCCGCCTGGCTCGCCGCCCTGACGCCGACGCCGGTGAACCGGCTGGCCGTGGTCGCCATGGACGGGGACGCGATGGCGCCCACCGTCTCGGCGGGCGACACCCTTCTCGTCGACCTCACCGAGTGGTCGCCGGGTGTCGACGGCCTTTACGTCCTGCGCCACGGCGACGGCGTCTTGGTCAAGCGGCTCACGGTCGATCCGCCGCGCCAGCGCGTCGCCATCTCCAGCGACAACCCGGCCTACCCCGCGCCGGACCCCGTGCCGCTGGCCGACCTGGACCTCGTGGGCCGGGTGATCTGGATCGGCCACCGGCTTTAGACGGGTGGGATCCGCGCCGCGGCCGTTGCGCTGGCCCGGTTGCCAAGCTCCGAAGCGGCGCGCTAGATTGCCCTCGACGGCAGGAGCCTGCCGCGCCGCCCTTGGCGGCCGTTCCGATCCTCGCGACACTCGAAGGACGCAAAGCCATGACCGTGCTCCCGAACTCGCCTCACGCGCGCGACATCGCGACCGTGATCCACCCCTACACGAACCTCGTGAAGCACGAGGAGCAGGGGCCGCTCATCATCGAGAAGGGCGACGGCATCTACGTCGAGGACACCGAGGGCAACCGCTACATCGAAGGTCTGGCGGGTCTGTGGTGCACCTCGCTGGGCTTCAACAACGAGCGCCTGGTCGAGGCGGCGGCGCGCCAGATGCGCAAGCTGCCCTACTACCACGCCTTCTTCCACCGCGGCTCGACGCCCTCGATCGAGCTCGCCGAGCGGCTGATCGCCATGGCGCCGGCGCCGATGTCGAAGGTGTGGTTCGCCAACTCGGGCTCGGAGGCGAACGACCACATGGTCAAGTTCGTCTGGTACTACAACAACGCCCGCGGCAAGCCCGAGAAGAAGAAGATCATCGCGCGCCAGGGCGGCTACCACGGCATCTGCGTGTCCTCGGGCAGCCTCACCGGCATGGCGGCGATGCACACCGGTTTCGACCTGCCGATCCAGAATATCCTGCACACCGGCTCGCCGCACTACTACCACCACGGCGCCGAGGGCGAATCGGAGGAGGACTTCGCCGCCCGCCGGGCCGACGAGCTGGAGCGGACGATCCTGGCCGAGGGACCCGAGACGGTGGCCGGCTTCATCGCCGAGCCGATCATGGGCGCGGGCGGCGCGATCACGCCGCCGAAGGGCTACTTCCAGAAGATCCAGGCTGTCCTGGAGAAGTACGACGTCCTGATGATCGCCGACGAGGTCATCTGCGGCTTCCACCGCACGGGCGGCGTCTTCGGCTGCGACACGTACGGCATCAGGCCCGACATCGTCGTCGTGGCCAAGCAGCTTTCGTCGGCCTACCTGCCGATCAGCGCGGTCGTCTTGAACGAGAAGGTCTACGGACCCATCCGCGATTTCTCGAACGAGAACGGCGTGCTGGCGACCGGCTTCACCTATTCCGGCCATCCGGTGCCGGCCGCGGTCGCCATCGAGACGCTCAATATCTACGACGAGATGGACATCGCGAGCCACGTGGCGCGCGTGGCCCCCGTCATGCAGGAGCGCCTGCACGCCCTCGCCGACCATCCGATCGTGGGCGAGACCCGGGGCGCCGGCCTCATCGGCGCGGCCGAACTGGTCAGGAACAAGGAGACCCGCGAGAACTTCGACCCGTCGGTCGCGGGTTATTGCAACGACCGTTGCCTCGATCACGGCCTCATCCTGCGCGCGACCGCCGGCACGTCGGTCGCCGTCTGCCCGCCGCTCATCATCGAGGAGGATGAAGTCCACCGGCTCTTCGACCGCTTCAAGCTCGCGCTCGACGACACCTGGGATCACGTCAACAGGGAACGGCTCCTGGCCGCCGAATGAAGCCGGGAAGCGGCGCTTCCGGAGCCGCCGGAGCCGCGAAGTGTCCGGCGGCTCCCGTTCGCCGCCGTCAACCCCGGACGAGGCGTCCGGGCGAGAACGTGTCCTTCGCGATCCCCATCGACGAGAGTCCCTCGGGCGGCGCGCGGTCCAGGATCGCCGCCGCCGCGTAGGCCGACAGCCCCGCCGAGGTCTGGATGCCGGCGCCGCCCTGGCCGACGTTCCAGAAGAACCCCTCCAGCGCCGGATCGAAGCCCGTCACGGGCAGACGGTCCGGAACGAAACTTCTCAAGCCGGCCCAGCGGCTCTCCATGCGGGCGATCTCCAGCGTCGTCCACGCCATGATGTTGTGGGCGGCCGTGGCGAGGTCGAGCTCCTCGGGCCGCGCGTCGCAGGGTTCGGACGGCGTTTCGTCGGCGAGCGAACCCATGATGAGTCCCGCGTCGGGCTTGAAGTAGAAGCTCTCGCCATCGTCGGCCGTGAGCGGCCATCCGCCGCAGTCGACCCCCTCGGGGCCGGCGAAACGGAAGGCGGTGCGGCGCATGGGCCGCAGGCCGACGGGGGTCGCGCCCGCCATCGCTCCCAGCGCGTCGCCCCAGGCACCGCAACAGTTGGCGACGACCGGCGCGCTGAACGCGCCCGCCTTCGTGTCGACCCGCCAGACGCCGTCCCGCCTGTCGAGGCCCAGGACCTCCGCGTCGCAGACCAGTTCGGCGCCGGCCCGGCGCGCGCCGCGCAGGTAGCCGCCGTGGATGGCGTGGACGTCGATGTCGCCGGCGGCGGGTTCCCACAGGCCGCTCTCGATCCTGTCCTCGCGCAGCACGGGACAGCGCGCCAGACAGGCCGCCGTGTCGATGGGATGGAGGACCGTGCCGATCAGATGCGCCAGCGCCTCCCGGTCGAAGTGCGGGTTCGCGGTGTCGCGGCCGATCAGCAGGAGGACGGGCCGGGGGTTGATGAGCGGCGTATCCGTGAAGCCCGCGGGCGGGTTGTCGATGAAACGGCGGGTTTCCCGCGACAGCGCCTGGATTTCGACACCGCCGATCGCGTCGGTGTAGTGCGCCGCCGAGCGTCCGGTGCTGTGGTAGCCGGGCCGCTCCTCGCGCTCGACCGTCACGACGCTGCGGTGGGGAGCGAGGCGGTAGGCCAGGGACGCGCCCACGGCGCCCGCTCCCACGACGATGACGTCATGCTCCGACACGATGGTCCCTCCTTCCCGCGGAAAGCCGCGCCACACCTTCCGCCGGGTTCCGCCAACGGAACCATAGCACCGCCAGTCCTCCGACGAGATACGGGGGGGAAACCCAAATTCTCCCCTCACCCCGAGGCGCGTCCCGCGGAGGCGCGTATCGAAGGGGCCTGTCCGGGAACGGGAATGGCGGGAACCCTTCGATTCGCCGGCGCCGGCGTGTACACTCGGCGACCACGAACGAGGCCCGGATCGGGTCCGGGCCGTCACGACGGCCAAAGCGGCGGGCCGAGCCCCATGTCCGGCCGCGGAACTTTCCGGGACTGCGCGCATGGCGACCCACTACTACACGCACGATGCATGCCTCGGTCACGACACCGGGCCCCATCACCCCGAACGGACCGACCGGCTGCGTTCGGTCCGCGACATCCTTGCCGGCGACGCCTTCGACGGCCTCGTGCGAATGTCCGCGCCGAGAGCCGGGCGCGACCGGCTGGCGCTGGCGCATCCGGCCGCCCATGTCGACGCCGTGCTGGACGCGGTTCCGGACGAAGGCCATCGACGCCTCGACCCGGACACCGTCGTGTCGCCGGGCTCCGGCGAGGCGGCCCTGCGCGCCTCGGGCGCGCTGGTGGCCGCCGTCGACGCGGTCGTCGGGGGCGAGGCGGACAACGCCTTCTGCGCGGTGCGCCCGCCCGGCCATCACGCCGAGCCGGGACGCGCCATGGGCTTCTGCCTCTTCAACTCCGTCGCCGTCGGCGCCGGGCACGCCCGCGAACGCCATGGCCTGGCGCGCGCCGCGGTCGTCGATTTCGACGTGCATCACGGCAACGGGACCCAGGCCATGTTCTGGGACGACGAAGGTCTCTTCTACGCCTCCACGCACCAGTATCCCCACTATCCCGGCACCGGCGCGGCCGACGAGACCGGCCGGTACGGCAACATCGTCAACGCGCCGCTGGCGCCCGGTTCGGGGAGCGAGAGCTTCCGCGCGGCCTTCGAGCGCGTCGTGATTCCCGCGCTCGACGGGTTCCGCCCCGAGATCGTTCTCGTCTCGGCGGGGTTCGACGCCCACGAGCGCGACCCGCTCGCCCAGATCAACCTGGTCGAGGAGGACTACGCCTGGGCGACCGACCGGCTCCTGTCGGTGGCCGACGTCCACGCGGGCGGACGCGTTGTCTCCGTCCTCGAAGGGGGGTATGACCTGACCGCGCTCGCAGCCAGCGTCGCGGCCCATGTGTCGCGCCTGATGGCGGCGGGAAACGTGGAGCAGCGATGACCGGACCGGCCGCGCGCGACGACATCGGGAAGATGAGCTTCGAGGAGGCCATGGTCGAACTCGAGGCCATCGTCGAGCGCCTCGAGAGCGGCGAGGCGAAACTCGACGACGCGATCGGCGCCTACGAGCGCGGCGCTGCCCTGAAGCGGCATTGCGAATCCAAGCTGCGCGAGGCCCAGGACAAGATCGAGAAGATCCGCCTGTCCGCCGATGGCGGCGTCACCGCCGAACCGTCGGAGATCGGATGAACGTCCCGGCGACCGCCGAAACGCCCGTCGACATCGCCGGGGTCCTGGACGCCCACGCCGAGCGGATCGAAGCCTTGCTCGACCGTCTCCTGCCCGATGGCGAGGGCCCGGAGCGGCCGCTGCTGGAGGCCATGCGCTACGCCTGTCTCGACGGCGGCAAACGCTTGCGCCCGTATCTCGTGACGGCGACGGCCGCGCTGTTCGGCGTCGACGGGGAGCGGGCGGCGCGCGCCGCGGCCGCGGTCGAGATGCTGCACTGCTACTCGCTGATCCATGACGACCTGCCGGCCATGGACGACGACGAGCTCCGGCGCGGACGGCCGACCTGTCACATCGCCTTCGACGAGGCCACGGCCATCCTCGCCGGCGACGCGCTGTTGACCCTGGCCTTCGAGGTGCTCGCCGATCCCGCGACCCACGACGACGCGGACGTGCGGATCGAACTGGTGCGCGGCCTGTCCGGGACCGCCGGCGCCCACGGCATGGTGGCCGGCCAGATGATCGACCTCGCCGTCGAGCACCGCGCCGTCGACGCCGCCACGGTGGAGCGGCTCCAGGCGCTCAAGACCGGCGCCCTGATCGCGTTCTCGGCCGAGGCCGGCGCGATCCTGGGCGAGGCCGGCCCCGACGCCCACGAAGCCGTTCTCGCCTATGGCCGGGACCTCGGCCGCTCGTTCCAGATCGTCGACGACCTGCTCGACGAGGAGGGCGACGAGGAAGCCATGGGCAAGGCCGTGGGCAAGGACGCGACCGCCGGCAAGGCCACGCTGGTCGGCGTCCTGGGCCGGGACGGCGCGCGCGCCAGGGCCGAGGAGCTCGCCGAACGCGCCATCGCGTCTCTCGACCGGTTCGGCGCGGCCGCGGAAACCCTGCGCGACGTGGCGCGCTTCGTCGTCACCCGACGGACCTGAACCCGGGAGCGCGCCCGACATGACCCTCTCCAACACCACGCCGCTCCTCGACAGGATCGAGGCCCCCGCCGACATGCGCGACCTCACGATCGCGGAGCTCAAACAGCTCGCCGCCGAGCTCCGGCGCGAGACGATCGACGCCGTCTCGATCACCGGCGGCCACCTCGGGGCCGGACTGGGGGTCGTCGAGCTCACCGTCGCGATCCATCACGTCTTCGACACGCCCCGCGACCGGCTGATCTGGGACGTCGGCCACCAGTGCTATCCCCACAAGATCCTCACCGGGCGGCGCGACCGGATCCGCACGCTGCGCCAGAAGGACGGGCTCTCCGGCTTCACGAAACGCGCCGAGAGCGAATACGACCCCTTCGGCGCGGCCCACAGCTCCACCTCGATCTCGGCGGGCCTCGGCATGGCCGTCGCCCGCGACCTCAGGGGCGAACGGCGCGAGGTGGTCTGCGTGATCGGCGACGGCGCCATGTCGGCCGGCATGGCCTACGAGGCCATGAACAACGCCGGCGCCCGCGATTCGCGCCTGATCGTGATCCTCAACGACAACGAGATGTCGATCGCGCGCCCGGTGGGCGCGATGAGCGCCTATCTCGCCAGGGTGCTGTCCTCGCGAACCTACCGGTCGGCGCGCCATGTGGCCATGGAGATCGCCTCGCGTTTCCCCAAGACGGTCGGGACGACGGCCCGGCGGTTCGAGGGCTACGCCAAGGGGATGGTCACGGGCGGCGCGCTCTTCGAGGATCTGGGTTTCTACTACATCGGCCCGATCGACGGGCACGACCTCGACCACCTGGTGCCCATCCTCAGGAACCTGCGCGACACGAAAGAGGACGCGCCGGTGCTGATCCACTGCATCACGCGGAAGGGCAAGGGCTACGAGCCCGCGGAGCAGGCCGACGACAAGTACCACGGCGTCGCGACGTTCGACGTCGTCACCGGCGCCCAGGCCAAGGCGGCCCCCAAGGCGCCGAGCTACACGAGCGTCTTCGCCAGGGCGCTGATCGCGGAGGCCGAGGCCGACGAGCGGATCTGCGCGATCACCGCGGCGATGCCGTCGGGCACCGGCGTCGACAAGTTCGCCGAGGCGTTCCCCGGCCGCGCCTTCGATGTCGGGATCGCGGAACAGCACGGCGTGACCTTCTGCGCCGGGCTGGCCGCCGAGGGCTACCGGCCCTTCGCTGTCATCTATTCCACGTTCCTGCAGCGCGCCTACGATCAGGTCGTCCACGACGTGGCGGTCCAGAAGCTGCCCGTGCGTTTCGCGATCGACCGGGCGGGCCTGGTCGGCGCCGACGGCCCAACCCACGCCGGCGCCTTCGACGTCGCCTATCTCGGCGCCCTGCCCCATTTCGTCACCATGGCGGCGGCGGACGAGCTGGAGTTGATGCACATGGTCGCCACGGCCGCGCGGATCGACGACCGGCCTTCGGCCGTGCGCTATCCGCGCGGGGAAGGCGTGGGGGCGGAGCTCCCCGAACGCGGAACGCCCCTCGAGATCGGACGGGGGCGGATCCTGCGCGAAGGCGCCACGGTCGCGCTTCTGTCGTTCGGCGCGCGCCTCCAGGAGTGTCTGGCGGCGGCCGACGAACTGGCCGCCCGAGGGCATTCCACGACGGTGGCCGACGCCCGCTTCTGCACGCCGCTCGACACCGATCTGGTCGGCCGTCTGGCGCGCGGGCACGAGGTCCTGGTCACGGTCGAGGAAGGCTCGATCGGCGGCTTTTCGGCCCATGTTCTCGATCACCTTGCCCGCGGCGACCTGCTCGAAGGCGGCCTGAAGGTGCGTCCGATGATGTTGCCGCCGGTCTTCATCGATCAGGCCAAGCCCCGGGACATGTACGACGCCGCGGGCCTCAACGCGCCCCACATCGTCGAGACGGCGCTCGCCGCCCTGGGCCGCGGCCTTTCGGAGAGGCTGGCCAGGGCCTAGGGCGGATCCCGCCCGGACCGGCCCGCGCCCCGTCCATCGTCCACGCCATGGCGGCGTCCAGGCGTGAGCGGATCGACCGGCTTCTCGTCCGGCGGGGCCTGGCCGAGAGCCGGACGCGCGCCCAGGCGCTGGTGATGGCGGGCGTCGTGTTCTCGGGCGAAGCGCGGATCGACAAGCCGGGCCTGCTGGTCGCGCCCGAAACCGCCCTCGAGGTGCGCGGCCGCGACCACCCCTGGGTCTCGCGCGGCGGGTTGAAGCTCGACCACGCGCTCGGGCGCTTCGGCATCGATGTCGGCGGCAAGGTCGCGCTCGATCTGGGCGCATCGACGGGCGGCTTCACCGATGTCCTGCTGAGCCGGGGCGCGTCGCGCGTCTACGCCGTCGATGTCGGGCGAGGGCAGCTCGCCTGGTCCCTGCGCCGGGACGACCGGGTGACCGTGCTGGAGAGGACCAACGCCCGCGCCCTCGACCGCGCGCTGATTCCTCACGGGCCCGAGGCGGTCGCGGCCGACCTCTCCTTCATCTCGCTCAAGGCGGCCCTGCCCGCCGCGCTGTCCCTGGCCGCTCCCGGCGCGGTCCTCGTCGCCCTGATCAAGCCCCAGTTCGAGGCCGGGCCCGAGCGGGTCGGCAAGGGCGGCGTCGTGCGGGACAGCGTCGTCCACGACGAGGTCTGCGGCTCGGTCGCGGCCTGGCTCGACGGCGCCATGGAATGGAGGGTCCTCGGCCTCACGCCGAGTCCGGTCGCCGGAGCCGGCGGCAACCGCGAGTTCCTGATCGCCGCGGCCAAGCCCGGCCGGACGGGCGGATGAACGCCAACTCCCCTCATCCCGAAGTGGCGCGGAGCGCCGCATCGAGAGCCTGCCCCGGGCCTGTCGAGGGGGACGCCTCTCGATACGCCCACCCGCGGCGGGCTAACCGGGGTGAGGGAGAGGCGGCCGGGTGGACAACCTGTCGAAAGATCGCATCTAGCGGACCGGGCCCGTCTTGCCGTCTTCGCCGTACATCATGAAGACGGAGATCAGGATCAGCACGATGGAGACGACGACGATGATGGCGCCGATGGCGTTGATCTCCGGCGTGATGCCGCGGCGGATCACCGACCAGATGTACATCGGCAGCGTGTTGTCGCGACCGGTCAGGAAGAACGTCACCGGGATTTCGTCGAACGACAGCGTGAACGAGATCAGCGACGAGCCGACGATCGCCGACCGGATATTGGGCAGCGTGACGTAACGGAAGGTCTGCCACGGCGTCGCGCCGAGATCGGCGGAAGCTTCCTCGATCCTGCGGTCGAAGCGCTGCAGCCGGGCGAAGACGTTGGTGACGACGATGGCCGTGAGCGCGGTGCCGTGGCCGACGATGACCGTCCAGATGCTGAGGTCCACGCCGACGGACCGGAAGAAGGTCAGCATCGACACGCCGGTGATCAGGCCCGGCAGCGTGATCGGCAGGATGACCAGCCGCCGGAACACCGTCTTGCCCGGGAAGTCGTAACGGTCCAGCGCCAGCGCCGTCGGAATGCCGATGACGAGGCAGATCGCCACGGCGGCCAGCCCGACGATCACGGAGTTCCAGAGCGCCGTCATCAGGTCCGGGTTGCTCAGCGCCTTCGCGTACCAATCCAGGGTGAAGTCCTCGAGCGGCAGGCGCGTGATGGAATTCGAGTTGAAGCTGAAGACGATCAGCGTGGCGATGGGCGTGTAGAGGAACGCCAGCACGCACAGGGTCGCGACGCCGAGGCCGGCGGCGCCGACATCCACCGGCTTCCTGCGGAGACCTCCACCGTTGACGGCGGCGACGGCCATGGCCCTCTCCTAGCCCATGTTGAGCCGGCCGACGCGCTCGAGCTTGTCGGAGGCGGTGATGACGCCGAGAACGATGAACAGCAGGACGACGCCCAGGGCCGATCCCAGCGGCCAGTTCATGGCCATGCCGAATTGCGTGGCGACCACGTTGGCGATCATGTTCGAGTAGGGCCCGCCCACGAGGATCGGCGAGATGAAGTCGCCGATCGAAAGGCCGAAGGTGAAGGTGAAGCCGGCCAGGACGCCGGGCATCGAGAGCGGCAGCGTGATCTTCAGGAAGGTCATGAGGCGCGGCGCGCCGAGGTCCTTGGACGCCTCGATCAGGCTGCGCGGGATCTTCTCGAGCGCGGCGTAGATCGGCATGATCATGAACGGCGTGAAGATGTAGGCCATGGTCACCACCATCGCGCCCTGGTTGTAGAGGAAGATGGTGGACGGCTCGTCGATGATCCCGATCCACATCAGGAACGAGTTCAGGATACCCTCGCTTCCCAGGATCGTCTTCCAAGTGTAGGCCCTCAGCAGGTAGCTCACCCACAGCGGCACGATCGTCGCCGTGTAGAGGAAGAGCCGCAACCGGTCGGACCGCACCTTGAACGCCAGGAAGTACGCGAGAGGATAGCCCAGCGCGAAGGCCGTGACCGACACCGCGAGCGAGATCCACAGGCTGCGGAAGAGCACGGTGTAGTACTGCGAATCCTCGACCAGCGTCGCATAGTTGCCGAACTGGAAGTCCGGCACGTGGAAGGGGAACTGGCGCGTATAGAAGCTGATCGCCAGCATGATGAGATAGGGCGTCAGAAGGACCGCGCCCCACCAGATCGCCGGGCCCGAGAACAGGGCCCAGAAGTTGAGGGTGCGCCGCGCCCGGTGGTTCACGCCGCGGCCTCTTCCGCTTCGACGGCGGCCACCTCGGCCGTATCGAACAGCTTCAGCGTGTCGTGCCCGACCGCGCAGGCGACCCTGTCGCCGACGCCCGGGAGACCGGCGGCGGCGAGGCCCGTATCGAGCGGATGATGGACCGTGACGGGGCGGTCGGCGCCGACCTCCAGGTCGATCCGGACCGCGTTGCCGCTGAAGAAGAGCTCCTTGACGGTGCCGCAAAAGGCGCTGGCGCCGGCGCCCGCACCGGCGCCGTCGGCCAGCAGGCGGATTTTCTCCGGCCGCATGAAGAGCGACCGCACGCTGCCGTCCGCGGCGTCCCCGGCGTCGGGCACGCGGACCGACAGGTCGCCCGCCCTGGCCACCGCGCCGGCGCCGTCGCGCGCGACCGTCGCGGGGATCATGTTCGACGCGCCCAGGAACTCCGCGACATAGGCGGTCTCGGGACGGTCGTAGAGATCGGTCGGCCGGCCGATCTGCTCGATGCGGCCCGCCCGCATCACCATGATGCGGTCGGACATGATCATCGATTCGGTCTGGTCGTGGGTCACCATGACGAAGGTGACGCCCACCCGGTCGTGGATGTGGCGCAGCTCGACCTGCATGGTCTCCTTGAGCTTGGCGTCGAGCGCTGACAGCGGCTCGTCGAGCAGGAGGATGCGCGGATTGTTGACGAGCGCGCGGGCCAGCGCGACGCGCTGGCGCTGGCCGATCGAAAGCTGCGACGGCATGCGCCCGCCCATCTCCGACAACTCGATCATGTCGAGCATGGCGCGGACCCGCTCCTCGGTCTCGCCGCGACCGACGCCGGCGATCCTGAGGCCGTAGCCGATGTTCTCGGCGGCGGTCATGTGGGGAAACAGCGCGAAATCCTGGAACATCATGTTGACCGGCCGGCGGAACGGCGGGTCGTCCGTGATGTCGCGGCCGTCCAGCATGATCGAACCGCGGTCGGGATACTCGAAGCCGCCGATCATGCGCAGGGTCGTGGTCTTGCCGCAGCCCGACGGGCCCAGCATCGTCAGGTACTCGCCCTCGCTGATGCCGAGCGAGATGTCGTCGACCGCGACCACGCCGCCCCGGAAGGTCTTGGTGACGCCGCCGAGCTCAAGGATGTGCGCCATCGCGCCCCGCGCCCTTCTTTCCCGTCCGGAGAGGCGGGACGGGCCGGCCCACGCGATGGCCCGTCCCGTCGTCCTCGCCGCCTACTGCGCGGCCTTCACCGCGTTCCAGGTGTTGATGTAGGCGTCGACCCTGGCCGGCTCCTCCCACAGGACGAGGCCGTCGATGTACTTGAAGTCGGCTTGGTTCAGCGCCTCGAAGGTCGCCTCGTCCAGGCACTCCCTCAGCACGACCGGGTTCGAGCCCGAATAGCCGGTCACGCCGACGACGCCGCACTGGCCGCCCGGGGCGATGGCGTAGTTGAGCCACTCGTAGGCGCAGTCCTCGTTGGGCGAGCCCTTCACGATCTGCCAGGCGTCGGCCCACCCGTCGGCCTTCTCGACCGGGATGAACTCGATCGTCTCGATGCCCTCGTCGGCCAGCAGCGCGGACTGGTAGCCGCCCCAGGTGTTGGAGATGGCGACCTCGCCGTTGGCGTAGAGGTTCACCAGCTCGCCCGCGGTGGACCAGAACTTGCGGATGTTGGGCTTGAGCTCGATCAGCTTGTCGCGGACCTGGGCGAGCTGGTCGTCGGAGAGGTCGTAGACGTCGATGTCCGCGCCGAACAGCATGCGGGCGACGATGTAGATGTTGGTCTTGTCGTCCCACAGGCTGACCTTCCCGGCCAGCGCCTCGTCGGTCCACAGGCCGGCGATGCCGGTGGGCGCCGTGTCGAACATGTCGGCGCGGTACATGAAGGGGATCGAGCCCCAGGTGAACGGCACGCCGTAGACGCCGCCGTCGTGGTTCACGCCCACGTGGTCGCGGAACTGCTCGTAGAGCTCGTCCCAGCGCGCGAGACGGCCGGTGTCGATTTCCTCGACCAGCCCGGCCTTCATGAGGATCGTGGTGGTGTCGACCGAGGGCGAGACGAGGTCGTAGACCCCGCCGCCGCCGGCGAGCTTCGCCGGAAACTCGTCGTTCGAGCCGACATAGGTCGGAGTGACCTCGCAGCCCGTCGCTTCCGTGAACGGCTCGACGAAGCTGGGATCCGTGTAGCCCTCCCAGGTCAGAACGTTGAGCTCGCCCTCGGCTTGCGCCGGGGCGGCGAGCCCCGCGGCGGCGAGAGCCGCGGCGGCGACCGCCGCGCTCAGCTTGGTTCCGGTCGGTATCATGGCTTTGCTCCTCCTCCATTGCCCCGTCGTGTCCACCGCCTCGCCGGCGGGCGCGGCGCGTTCCACGGCGGCGGGAACGATCCGTTGTAGCGCCGAACAGGCCGCGATGAAACGGCGCAGTTGCCCGGTCTCCTCTCTCCCGCGCCGAACGAGCCCCTCGTCCCGCCCTCCTCCGGAGAGCTTCTCGGGGCGGGGAGATTTTGGATGGGGGCGAAGCACGACTCCCCTCGTCCCGAGCGGGTCCGAAGGACCGTATCGAGGGACGGCCCTTCGACGGGCCCGCCGTCACGCCGCCGCCAGGTAGTCCTCGATCCAGCCGGTGCGGCGGCCGTCCCTCGTCCACAGGATCGGAAAGTAAGCTTCGTCCATCGCCCGGTCGCCGTCGCGGCGCATGTAGCGGCCGTAGATGGGGCCGACGCCGACGCCGATGTGTTCGGGCGCGTAGCGGGTTTCCGACGAGATGCAGTGGACCACGAGCGAGCGGCGCGGATTGCCGCCGAGATTGGGTCCTGACCCGTGCCATGTCCGGCCGTGGTGGAACGAGCCGGACCCCTTCTTCACGACGATCGGCGCGACCTCGGGCTCGTCGACGCCCTCGGCCGCCGCGGCCTTGCGCATGTATCGCCGATAGTCCTCGGGACCGTGGAACTCCCCCTCGGGCCTCGAGACCGCCCACCTGTGGGATCCCTTCACGACCTCCATGGTGCCGCCGTCGGCGGCCGTGTCGTCCAGCGCGATCCAGCAGGAGACCATCTCCCGCGGGTCCATCCACGGCAGATAGGCCGTGTCCTGGTGCATCCCCAGCGGACGGGCGCCGGCGGGCTTCCAGAGCACGTTGTCGACGAACACGCGGGCGCCGGGCCAGCCCGCGAGCGTGGCGCAGGCGCGGCCGATGTCCTCGCGCAACACGGTGCGCGCCACCGTGAGGTCGCCCTTCCAGCCGCAACAGATCTGGCGCGTCAGCGACGGGTCGCTCCCGCCCTCCCGCCAGTTCACCTCGTCCGGCAGGACCCCGGTCTCGAACTCGCCGCGGAACATGCGTTCGTAGC
This sequence comes from uncultured Alphaproteobacteria bacterium, assembly GCA_958295695.1. Classification (GTDB taxonomy): domain Bacteria; phylum Pseudomonadota; class Alphaproteobacteria; order SP197; family SP197; genus SP197. The sequence goes on from OY282363.1 coordinate 2,379,420, forward strand.
GCGCGCGGAGCGCGTCGATCGCGGCCTCGTCGACGATCGGCCCGGCGAGGACATAGCCGTCCTCGTGGAAGGCGTCGATCCGGTCCTGCGTCAACTCGAGCATGGACATCCTCCTCAGGGCAGGCAGTCGATGTACCGTTCGAGGTCCCAGTTGCTGACCTCGGCGTTGAAGCGGTCCCACTCGTCGCGCTTGTACTCGTCGTAGATCTCGTAGAGGCGGCCGGGCATGGCCGATCTTACGACATCGTCGGCCGCGAGCGCATCCAGCGCCTCGCCGAAGTACCTGGGCAGCCGCTTGACCTCCTTGCCGGCCTCCATCGCCTCGTAGATGTTGCGCTGCTCCGGCCGGCCGGGATCGAGGCCGCGCCGGATGCCGTCGTCCATGGCCTTCAGGAGGGCCGCGGCCATCAGGTAGGGGTTCACCATGGAGTCGACGGCGCGGTACTCCAGCCGGCCCGGCGCGGAGACCCGCAAGGCCGTCGTGCGGTTCTGGTAGCCCCAGTCGGCGTAGACCGGCGCCCACAGGCCCAGATCGAGCATGCGGCGGTAGGAGTTGACGGTCGACGAGCCGACCGCGGTCAACGCCGGCAGGTGCTCCATCACGCCACCGATAGCCTTGAGGCCGGTCGGACCGGGCGTCCAGCCGCCGGGGTCGCCGAGAAACAGGTTCTCGCCTCCCCGACGGTGGGCGAAAACGCCGTCGACTCCCGGCCGAGGGTCGCCGGCGTGGCAGACCGCCTCGTCGCCGCCGCCGCGCCACAGCGACATGTTGTGATGGCAGCCGTTCGCCGACACGCCCATGAAGGGCTTCGCCATGAAACACGCGATCAGCCCCTCCTCACGCGCGACCTGGGCGCAGATCTGGCGGTAGGTCGTGAGCCGGTCGCAGGTCCTGAGCGCGTCGTCGAAGGTGAAGTTGAGCTCCAACTGGCCCGGCGCGTCCTCGTGGTCGCCCTGGATCATGTCGAGGCCCATGGCCTGGCCGTAGTCGATCACCTTCATGTAGACGCGGGAGAGCTCCTCGAACTGGTCGATATGGTAGGCCAGCGGCTTGGTCGGCCCGCCGTCGGGCATGCCGTCCGGACCCTTGTTGAGCCAGGCCATCTCCGGCTCGCAGCCGTGACGCATGTGGAGCCCGTCGTGATCGTCCCCGAACCTCGCGTGGACGCGCCGCAGGTTGCCGCGGCAATCCTCCTCCATGAAGCCGCCCGGGTTCTCGTCCTCCTCGCGGCCGTGGAACACCGTGCAGAAGACGCGGGCCGCCCGCTTGTTCCAGGGGAGCCGGCAGAAGGTGTCCGGGTCGGGAATGGCGACCAGCTCGTGCGCGTTCGGGGGAAAGCCCAGGAGGTTGCCGGCGCGGTCCGGCAGCACGTTCGTGAGACCGCCGTACCATGTCTGGACGCCCTTCGCCGCCATGGTTTCCCAGTGCGGCGCCGGCGCGGCCTTGCCCATGACGCGGCCCGTGATCGAGATGTACTGGTAGTAGATGAAGTCGATCCCGAGCTCGTCGATCTTCGCCCGGACCCGTTCGATCGACTCGCCGCGCCCCGGGGCGTCGCAGTAGGTCTCCACATCCATGGCCACGGAACCTCTCCCTCGATGCCGGGCCGTTCAGACGGCCTCGATGTAGCGCGCCCGCTCGAAGGCGCTGACGTGCTTGCGCACGACCGCCTCCTCATGGCGGCGCGTGGCGCAGAAATGGTCGATGAAGCGCTCGCCGAACAGGGCGCGCGCCGGCCCGCAGGCCTCGAGCCGTTCGGCGGCCTCCAGCAGGTCGTGCGGCAGGCCCGGAACGCCCTCGGGCGTCTCGTCGGGACCGCCCCGGACGATCGGCGGGGGAAGCGCCGCCTCCGTTTCGACGCCGTGGAGCGCGCCGGCGAGCGTCAGCGCGATCGCGAGGTAGGGGTTCGTGTCGGCGGCCGGCAGCCGGAACTCCATCCGCGCCAGCCCGGCGGGCGCCGGCACGACGCGCACGGCGGCCGCGTAGTTCCGCACCGCCCAGGTGGCCGTCCTCGGGGCCCAGTTGCCCGGCGTCAGGCGGCGATAGGCGTTCACCGTGTGGGCGCAGAGCGCGAGGGCTTCGGGCGCGAGCTCCACGAGACCGGCCACCGCGTGGCGCATGGTCCCGCTCATGCCGTCGGGATCCTCGCCGTCATGGAACAGCGGCTCGCCGGACCCGGCGTGGCTGAGCGAAAGGTGGACATGGCCCGAAAGCCCGGGAAACCCGGCGCCGAGCTGCGCCATGAAGCTCGCGGTCAGGCCCGACCGGCGCGAGAAGGCCTTGGCGAAGGTCTTGAAGAGGACCGCGTCGTCGGCCGCGCGCAGCGGGTCCGTCGCGCGCAGGGTGGCCTCGAAGCATCCCGGACCCAGTTCCAGGCCCAGACCGAAAAGGCCGACGCCCGCCGTCCGCATCACGGCCTCGAGGTCGGCGACGTAGTCGCTGTAGACCGCCGCCGACTGGCTGCCCCAGCAGCGGTTGTCGGGCGCGTACATGGCGAAGCCGTCGAAGCCCCGGGCGCGCAGCCCTTCCGCGTCTTCGTCGAGCACGTGGAACTCGAACTCCAGCGCCGCCTTCGCCGAAAAGCCCATCCCGGCGGCGCGCGCCACCACCGCCTTGAGGATTTCGCGCGGACTCAAGGCGGCCGAGGGCCCCGCATAGTCGGCGAAGACCAGGGCGGCGTCCTTCTCGAAGGGATAGTCGCGCGCGCTCGCCCAGTCGAGCGCCACCGCCTCGCCGGTGAAAGGCGGCTCGCCGGTCACGGCGTCGCCCGTATCCCACTTGTGGAGCACGTTCACGAAAGCGCCGCCGGGACCGAAGGCCGTCTCGACGTCGTCGAGCGCGAGGCGTCGCTCGCGCAGGCTGGCGTCGAGATCGGGAATGGCGACGTGGACCGTGCGCACGCCCTTCCCGCGCAAAGCCTCGACAGGTTCGCGTTGGGATCTCTTCCTCGCCGCCATCGGCCGCGCCTCCCCGGCCGCAACCTAACCCGGATGCCCCGCCACGGCCACGGCCCGTCCCGGTTCGCCCCTTCGATACACCGCCTTCGGCGGCCATCCGGGGCGAGGGAGAGGTTGGGCGGGGAACGAGAACGGAATGATGTCGACAAAGAACATCGGCACAACATCTTGTGTGTGCATTCGCTTATGTCATCATCGCGGTGTGCGATCGTCGCCAGTGGATACAATCCCGAACAGGACCCCCCATCCCGGGTAGCGCCCCGCGGGAGCGCGTATCGAGGGACGCCGGCGGATGGTTCCGGCGGCCGTCCCGCTATCCGTCCCGTCCGCCCGCGCGTTGCGTCCAGTCGCGGCAGAGCGCTTCGGGGTCGATCCGGCGGCGGGCCTGCTCGCGCACGTCGCGCCAGCGGAAGCGGATGGAGTTGGTGACGATCTCGCGGTCGAGGTCCTTGTAGGCGTCGATGACGGGGGCGAACCGGACGAGGTCGGCCTCGCTCCCCCCGAACGCCGTCCGTCCCCGCGCCGCCGCGGACCAGACGGTCGCGTCCGCGCGGGCGTCGAACGCCGCCAGCGCGTCGGCGGGCGCGCCGCCTTCCTCCTCGGGGAGGCCGTGGAGGGCGGCGCGGCGGAAGCAGTGCTTGGCCAGCGCCGCGGCCTCGGCGGGGGCGAGCGCGCCCTCCCGGTTCGCGGTCGCCACCGCGAAGACGGTGAGGTCGGCGAGGCACGACAGGAACAGCTTGACCGCCGCGGCGCGGATCGAGGCGGAGAACGTGTCGTCCTCGAAGTAGAGGCGGTAGCTCGTCCCCATGCGCGCCTTGAGATAGCCGTAGAGCGCGGTCTGCGCGACATAGGAGGCCCTGGTGCGGACGAACGCCGCGAGCGCGTCGGCGGACCGGAGCCCGCTGTTGTCGAACCGTATGGCGAGACGCCCGACAACGCCGGAGAGCCGGGGAGCGAGGGCGCGCGGCAATTTCCACATCGAGGGTTGAAACCGGTTGGTCTTCAAGTATAAGCCCGCTGCCGTCGTGGAACATCCCCTCCCGGCGAACGCCGCCGTCGCGGCGAGCGGGCGGGGGAGCTGCGGCCTCATGGCAAGGGAGGATCGTTATGTCGGACGTGAGTTCTGACAATCGCCGGCTGCACTGGCAGAGATCGTCGAAGCTGACCTATGTCATCCTGGCGATCTGGTTCGTGTTCGGTTTCGTGGTGCCGTGGTTCGCCAAGGACCTCAACGCAGGATCGTTCCTCGGCTTCCCGCTCGGCTACTACTTCATCGTCCAAGGCTCGCTCATCGTCTTCGTGCTCCTCATCGTCGTCCACAACCTGCTTCAGGACCGGATCGACGAGGAGTGCGGCATGAGCGACGAATAGGGAGGCGCGCGATGAGCGAACAAGCACAGGGGACGCGTTTCGTCGACAAGCTGCACAAGGTCTACGGAATCTACACCCTGGGATTCCTCGGTTTCTTCGCCCTGATGGCGATCCTCGAGCAGCTCGGCATCGCCGACGCCAACGCCATCGGCCTCCTGTTCCTGCTGTTCACGATCGCGATCTACGCCACCATCGGCTACCTGTCGCGCACGATGCAGGTCAACTTCTACTACGTCGCCGGGCGCGAGGTGCCGTCCCTCTACAACGGCATGGCGACGGCGGCGGACTGGATGTCCGGCGCGTCCTTCGTGGCGCTGGCCGGCGGCATCTTCTTCGGCGGCTACCCCTACCTGGGCTTCGTCATCGGCTGGACCGGCGGCTACGTGCTGGTCAACGCCCTGATGGCGCCCTACCTGCGCAAGTTCGGCTGCTACACGGTGCCCGACTTCATCGGCACCCGCTACGGCGGCAACGGCGCGCGCCTGTGCGCCGTCATCGTGCTCGTGGTGGCGTCGTTCACCTACGTGACGGCGCAGATCAACGCCACCGGCACGATCGCCTCCCGCGCGCTCCGGATCCCGTTCGAGTTGGGCGTCTGGTTCGGCCTTCTGGGCATCCTGCTGTGCTCCATGCTGGGCGGCATGAGGGGCGTGACCTGGACTCAGGTGGCGCAGTACATCGTGCTCATCATCGCCTACCTGGTGCCGGTGGTCTGGATGTCGAACGCGCAGGGCTTCGGCGTCATCCCGCACTTCGGCTACGGCGAGGCCGCCGAGCGCATCGCCGAACTCGAGGGGATCTACGGGCTTGGCGGCGCCGCCGAGGCGATCGCCGGGCTCAAAGTGCTGACCACGCCGCACTTCGACCCGCAGGGCGGTCTGGACTCGTGGAAGTTCGTCACCCTGGCGCTGTGCATGATGGCGGGCACCGCCTCGCTGCCGCACATCTTGATGCGCTACTTCACGACGCCGACGGTGCGCTCCGCGCGCAAGTCGGTGGGCTGGTCGCTGTTCTTCATCTTCCTGCTCTACTTCACGGCGCCGGCGCTCGCCACGCTGACCAAGCTGCAGCTGCTCGATCCCACCCTGGCGACGGCGGTCGTCGGCAAGGCGGTCGAGGACGTCGCGAACCTGGAGTGGATCCAGAGGTGGACGGAGGTCGGCATGCTCGCGGTCGCCGACCAGAACGGCGACGGCATCGTCCAGCTCAACGAGTTCTTCCTGCGTCCCGACATCGTCGTGCTGGCCACCCCCGAGATCGCGGGGCTTCCCTATGTGATCTCCGGACTGGTGGCGGCCGGCGGCATGGCCGCGGCCATGTCGACCGCCGACGGGCTCCTGCTGGCGATCGCCAACGCGCTCAGCCACGATCTCTACTACAAGATCATCGACCCCAAGGCCGACACCAAGCACCGGCTTCTGGTGGCGCGCGTGCTGCTGTTGGTGATCGGAGCGGCGGCGGCGGCGATCGCCTCGCTGCAGCTCACCGGGATCCTCGGCGCGGTGGCGTGGGCGTTCTGCTTCGCCTGCTCCGGCCTCTTCTTCCCCTTGGTGCTCGGCATCTGGTGGAAGCGGGCCAACCGGCAGGGCGCGATCGCCGGTATGATCGCGGGCTTCCTGGCGGGCTCGATCTACCTCTGGCACGTCTACAGCGGCGGCGATCCGCTCTGGTCCATCGACCATCTGCGCTTCGGCATGATCGGCATGCCGGTGTCGCTGGTGGCCATGGTGGTCGTCTCGCTGATGACGCCGGAGCCGGACGCGGAAACCCAGGCCATGGTGGACGAGACCCGTATCCCGACGGGCAAGCCGATCCTGGCCGACACGCACTAGCGCGCCGTCGGCGCGCCGGGAACCGGGGGCGGGGCGGCTGTGTCCCGCCCCCGTGTTCCTTAGACCGCAAACTCCGAGGGTCCGCGCCATGGAATCCCTGGCCGCCGTTCTTCCCTGGTGGATCGTCGCGCTCGACTACGTCCTGGGCGCGGCGATGTGGACTCTGATCGGCCGGTCGGCCATGAACATCTTCCTGCCCGTCACCTCGCCCTTCTTCTTCATGAGGGCGTTCGTGAAGCTGACGGACCCGATCCTCAAGGTCTTCTCTCCCATCACCCCCGGCTTTCTGATCGAGCCGGTGGCGCCGCTCTACGTCGCCTGGTTCTTCTTCCTCGTCCGCTTCTACGCCGTGCCTTGGCTCCTGGGCTACTCGGTGCTGGGCATGCTCTCCTTCCCGCTCGAAGGCGAGGTCGCGGCCGTGCTCTACGACCTGTTCGGAAGCACGATCCGGCCCTGAACCCCATCCTCCGGCGCGGCGGCCACGCCGAGCGTTTCACGTGAAACGCATGGGGAACATTCGCGGCCGCTCGAGTCGCGGCGCGCCATGCTATGCTCGCCCCCCGAGGCAAGCGGAGACCGGCGATGGCGAAGGCATACTGGATCGCGGCGTATCGTTCCGTGTCCGACCCGGCGGCGCTCGCGGCCTACGCCCGGCTCGCGGGCCCGGCCATCGAGGCGGCCGGCGGGCGGTTCCTCGCCCGCGGCGGCCGGGTTCGGGCCTATGAGGCGGGCGCCGCCGAACGCACCGTGGTGATCGAGTTCCCCGACTTCGAGAGCGCCGTCGCCGCCCACGACGGCGAGGGATACCAAGCCGCCCTCGCGGCGCTCGGGACGGACGCGGTGGCGCGCGACCTGCGCATCGTCGAAGGGGTCGAGTAGACCGGAGATCCGGCCGCCGCCCTTCGATACGCGGCCTTCGGCCGCTACCCGGGGTGAGGGGTATTTCGGGCGGGGACGAAGCGCACAACTCCCCTCATCCCGAGTAGGTCCGAAGGACCGTATCGAGGGACGCCCCCCGGGGAGGGACCGCCCTAATGCTTGCCGGCCAGGGTGACGCCGGTGGCTTCGGCCGTGGCCAGCGTCAGCGCGCGGAGGTCCTCGGGCTCGAGGTTGTGAAGGTTCGTCTTGCCGGTGCAACGGGCCATCATCGAGGCCTCGCCCGAGGCCGACTTCAGGATGTTGGCGACCGCGCGCGCCCGCTCGTCCTCGCCGCGGTCGGGCGCGAAGACGACCGCGCGGTCGCCGACGATCTCGCCGCCCGCCGCCAGGGCCACGGTCATGCCGAAAACGACGGATTTCGCGCCCATGGCGATCAGCTTGGCCGCGTCGGTGCCCGAACGCAGACCGCCGAACCACAGGAGGTCGATCTCCTCCTCGCGGTTGAGACGGCGCAGGATGCGGATGGCGTCGCGCATGAGCGAGAGGTCCGGCGCGCCGTCGAGCTCGGGCCAGTCGCGGCCGACGGCCGCGTTGCCGTTGAGCAGCAGCACGTCGAGTCCGTTCTCGAGGCCGAAGACGATGGCCTCCTCCAGGGCGCCGGCGTGCGAGACGGCGAGTCCGAGGAGCTGATCGTCGCGCAGGCGCCCGAGGGCGGCCGGCGCCTGGAACCGCGGGCCGACGGCATGGACGAGCCCCGCCGCCCCGGCGTCGGGCGCGATCTGGCCGGGCAGCACGAGCTGGACCCAGGGGGCGCCGCCGCCGATCGGCCGGACGCCGATGTAGCCCGCCGCGCCGCCCTCGACGCCCTTGGCGACGCCGGCCCTCACATCCACCGGCGCGTTGTCGAAGCCGGCCACGAACAGGGGCTGGGCGATCTCCATGCGGCCGGAGCCCAGATCGGTCGCCACCTTGCAGGCCTCGCGGTAAGGGTCGATCACGAGGCGCGAGAGGTTCGCGGGCAGGAACACGAGGTCGTCGACCGTCGCCGGACGTTCCGCCGGAAACGGGTTCTCGCGCGGCCGCAGACGCTTGGCGAGCATCCCGGCCTGACGCGCCGCGTCGGCCCTGGCGGTGCGGGCCATCAGGAAGATGTCCTCGCGGTTCCGCACGGAGTAGTCGGCCGAACCCGTCTCGGCGTCGCAGCGGTAGCAGCGCGCCGCCTCGTTGCGCGCCGCCTCCCAGGTGTAGGTCGATTCGATCTCCGGGAACGCGACCGGGTTGTCTCCGACGCCGTGGAACGGCGGGTGGTGCACCCCGAGCGTCTCCCAGTCGAGGTCCTGGGCCACCGGCACCCGGCGCGTCCGCCAGGGCGTCCGGTAGGGCAAGGGGTTGTCGTTGCCTTCCAGGAAGGCCTTCACGTAGTAGGCGAGGCGCTGGCCGTGGCCCATGGCCATCACGATGGTCGAGCCGCCGAAAGCGCCGTCGCCCGCCGCGAAGACCTTGGGGTCGGCGGTCCGCATGGTCTCCCATTCCGTGTCGACGCGATCCGCGCCCATGAGCGCCCCGGTGGCGGCGTCCTCGCAGGCGCCGAACTGGCCCACCGCGGCGATCACCATGCCGCAGGCGATATCGTGCCCGGAGCCCGCGACCGGCACGGGCCGGCGGCGTCCGTCGTCGTCCGGATCGCCCGGGACCGTCCTGACGCAACGCAAGGTGAGCCCATCGTCGCCGTCCGCGACGATCTCGACCTGCTGCGTGTTGTAGACGAACTCGATTCCCTCCTCGACCGCGCCCTCCAGCTCGATCCCGCGCGCGGGGATCTCGTCGGGCCCGCGGCGGTACACGACCTTGACGTGCTCGCAGCCCGGCAGCCGCAGGGCCACGCGGCAGGCGTCCATGGCGACATCGCCGCCGCCGATCACCACCACGGCCTTCGGCATCTGGGGGCGGTCGCCGTCGTTGACGCGGCGCAGGAATTCGACGCCGTCGATCACGCGCGGGTCGTCCTCGCCGGGAACGCCCATCTTCTTGCCCCACCAGGAGCCGATGGTGAGGCACACCGCGTCGTGGCGCTCCTTGAGCTCCTCGAGCGCGATGTCGCGCCCCAGGCCCATGTTGGTGTGGATCGCGAGACCCGGACAGCGGGCGGCCAGACGGTCGAGGTCCTCGTCGATGACGCCGGGCGGAAGGCGGAAGGCCGGGATGCCCCAGATCATCATGCCGCCGGGCCGGTCGGTCATCTCGTAGACGTCCACCTTGAAGCCGGCGACCGCGAGGTCGTGCGCCGCGACGAGGCCGGCCGGCCCCGCGCCGACGACGCCCACGCTTTGTTCGCGGGTGACGGGCGCGGGCTCCGGCTTCCAGGCGGCGCCGAGCTTGTCCATCACGAAACGCTTGAGGTTCCGGATCTGCAGGGGTCCGTCGCTCGCCGTGCGCCGGCACGCGGGCTCGCAGGGCGCGTCGCACACCCGCCCGCAGATCGAGCTGAACGGGTTGGTCGCGGTGATCGCCTCGAAGGCCGCCTCGAACTTCCCCTCCCAGATGTAGCCGATGTAGGACGGCGCGTCCGTGCCGACCGGGCAGGCGATCTGGCAGGGCGCGGGCACGTAGTGCCTGTCGTCGGTGTCGTCGGCGAGTTCGGGCGGCAACAGGTTCGCGCCGGCGTCGTCGAGGGCGGCCATCGTCCGCCGCCCTAGCCCGCGGCCCGGAAGGGTCCGGCGTCGCGCAGCCCGGGCTCGTAGGGCAGGCCCGCGATCTCCGCCGCCTCGGGCGTCAGCGCCACGAGGTCGTCGCGCCGGAGCTGGCGCACGTCGGCGTAGCCCAGCGCCTTGACGATCGCGGCGATCTGCCAGCGGACGCTCTCCAGGAACGTGTAGATGTGCCGGGCCTCCACCTTCGACTTGTAGCGGGCCTCGTGCTCGGGGTCCTGCGTGGCGATGCCGGTGACGCACTGGCCGACGTGGCACTGCATGCAGGCGATGCAGCCGCCGGCGATGATCGCCGCAGTGCCGAGCGCGATGGCGTCCGCGCCCAGGCACAGGCCCTTCACGGCGTCGACCCCGTCGCGCAGGCCGCCCATGAGGACGATCTCGATGTCGTCGCGCCGGCCGATCGAGGCGAGGGCCGTCTCGGCCTCGCAGATCGCGGAGATGGTCGGGATGCCGACATACTCCATGACCTCGGCGCCGCCCGCGCCCGTCGAGCCCTGCATGCCGTCGAGCTCGACGAAGTCGAAGCCGTCCTTCACGGCGATCTTGATGTCGTCGTGGATGCGGCCCGCGCCGAGCTTCACGCTCACGGGAAGGCGGTAGCCCGTGGCCTCGCGCAGCTCCTCGACCTTGATGACGAGGTCGTCGGCGCCGAGGATGTCGGGATGACGCGAGGGGGAGCGCAGGTCGATGCCCGCCGGGATCCCCCGGATCTCCGCCAGCTCCTTCGTGACCTTCTTGGCCATGAGCTGGCCGCCGAAGCCCGGTTTCGCGCCCTGCGAGATGTAGATCTCCAGGCCGTCGGCGCGGTTCATGTCGTGGATGTTCCAGCCCAGGCGCCCGCCCAGCATCTGGAAGATGAGCTGGCCCGCGGCGTCGCGCTGGGCGTCGCTCATGCCGCCCTCCCCCGTGTTCTCGGCGATGCCGGCCATGCCCGAGGCGATGGCGACCGCCTGCTTGGCCGAACGGGAGAGCGCGCCGTAGCTCATGGGCGCGATCAGGACCGGCATGGTGAGGTCGAGCGGGTTGGCCCCGTTCTTGCCGCCGATCTTCGTGCGCATCTCGACATCGCCCACCGGGTCGTCCCCGACCGCGGCCATGGCGATATCCTTCCTGAAGGCGAGATCGGAGAGATGGGGCAGCTCGCGGGCGCCGCCGTAGCCGCGCACGCGGTAGCGGCCGATCTGCGACTTGATGTAGACGTCCTCCTGGATCTTGCGGTTCCAGTAGTCGCTGTCGCCCGAGAAACCGAAGTAGGGGATCGAGCGAACCTGACGCTCGGCGGCGCCGTAGCGCAGCTTCTTGCCGGCGTTCACGACCTTCCTGAACGCGCCCTTGAAGGGGATCTCGTAGCGGTCGAGGAACGCCAGGACCTCGTCGATCTCGGCGGATTCGGTATCGACCAGTTCGGCGTCGGAACCCAGCGACCGCAACTCCCCGCCCAGGAAGATCTCGCCGCCCGTCATGTCCTCTCCCAGCCGTTCGCCCGACTGGCCCAGGATGACCATGCGGCCGCCGTACATCATGTAGCCCGCCATGAAGTTGGCGTTGCCGCAGCACAGCAGCGTGCCCTTCTTCATGACTTGGCCCGCGCGGGAGCCCATGTTGCCCTTGATGACGACCTCGGCGCCGCGGATCGCCACGCCGGCGATCGCGCCCGCGTTGCCGCCCACCACGACCGAACCGCGGTACATGTTGTCGGCGAGGCCCCAGCCCACGTTGCTTTCGACGTGGAAGCGCGGCGTGTCGGTGAGGCCCGCGCAGAAGTAGCCCGCGGACCCGCGGACGTGGATGTCGACGGGATGGATGACGCCGACGCCGATGTGGTGGCGCGCGTCGGGGTTCAGGACCTCGACGCTCTCCCCGGCCGCGGCGGCCTCGCGGATCCGCTCGTTGGCGCGGCGGATCTCCAGACCGCTCAGATCGATCGTGACCATGTGTCGTAGCTTCCCGGCGGGGGTTCGCGGGTGTCGAGCGCGCGGCCGGGGAACAGCCGGTTGAGCGACACCTCCTCGGAGGCGATCGCGATCAAATCGTCGTTCTCGAACATGATCATCGGCTTGGCGGCGAGCCGGTCCTTGGCGTAGCCGATCTCGTCCTTGGTGGAGACCAGGAAGGAGAAGGTGCCGTCCATGTCGTCGATGGAGCTCGCCAGCGCGTCCTTGAGCGCGACGCCCTGGCTCAGTTTGTCGGCGAGGTAGACGGCGATCAGCTCGCTGTCGTTGTCGGTGGCGAAGGCGAAGCCCCGGCGCTCCAGGCGGCGGCGCATCTTCCAGTAGTTCGTGATCTGGCCGTTGTGGACGATGGCCACGTCCGAGAACCCGGTCGCCCAGAACGGATGGGAGGCCTCGGGCTTCACGTCGGACTCGGTGGCGAGCCTGACGTGGCCCAGGCCGTGGCTGCCCTTGAAGACGTGGACGTCGTAGACGTCGTCCACGTCGTGGGCGCCGCCGACATCCTTGACGATCTCCAGGCTCTCGCCGATGGAGAGCACCTTGGCGGCGTGCTCGACCGCGTAGGAGAACCGCTGGAGGTCGCCGCCGAAGCGGACCACGGCCCGGTAGCAGCCGCCCACCCGCTCGTCGGCGACGATGTCCGCGCCGTGCTCCCGGAAGACCCCCTTGAGCCGGCCGATCGCGTCGCCCGCCTCGTTGTCGGAGCCGACATAGAAGCGGAGCTTGAGCTGGCCCTTCTCCTCGCCGCCGTAGAGCGCGAAGCCGGTCGAGTCCGGCCCCCGGTGCTGGCAGCCGTCCAGCATGTCGATCAGCGCCCGGCCGGTGTCGACCGCGACGCCGTCGCGCTTCAACAGGATGCCCGCGATTCCGCACATGGGATTGTTTCCTCGGATGAAACGAAGTGTCCTCGACCGGGCTCCATCCTATAGCGATTCGCGCCCCGCGACGCAACGGAACGCGCGGGCGGCGCGAGACGCGCCGTCGGTCACGGCGCTCCCACCCGCCCGGAAGCGAGTCCGAACACCGTATCGGTCAGCCAGCGCTTGAAGCCTTCGTTGTCCACGAATTGTTTGAAGAGCACATTGTCATCCTTCACCATCGAGGTCATCACACGCCTCAGGGCCTTGTCGTGCTCGATGCGGGCGTTGTCCCTGTCCGAGTTCCTCCGGGCGTTCCTGAAGGCGGTGTCCGCGGCCACTCGGGCGGGAATGGTTTCGGTTATGAGCCGCCGCACACGGTCGGCGTCGTCCCACTGGATATCGCCGAACAGGTCGTTGAAGGCCCTGACGATGTTCGAAAGACGATCCAGCTCCGGCTCGGTCCGATGGCCGCCGGCGCCGGCCGGCGTCGGTTCGATCTCGGCCTCCTCGTCGGGCGGCGCGATCTTCCGCGTCGCCCGCTTCTCGACCCGGTAGCTGTCCATGTCGATAGCGTCGAGAATGCCCCTCGACAGATCCTCCTCCCGTGGAGCCGGAAGCTTCGCGATCAGGAAGTTGAGGAAGATCGAACGTTTCTCCCAGGCTTCGTCGGTGTAGGGCAGAACGCATGAGAGGAAGGCGTAGGTCCGCACAAAGCTCTTGGCCTTGCCCTTGAAGTCCACCTGCCCGTCCTCGTCCAGGTCGTTCAGGTAGACCGCCACGCAAGCGTCGAGGATCGGGTCGAGCCGATCCCGGTCCGCGCCATCGAGATAGCGCCGCGCGAAGTCCTCGACCTGCCCGGCCGAGTAGACCCGGGCGCCATCGAGGTCCGCCAGCAGGTCGTGCAGCTTGTCGGGATCGGTCTCGTCGGACAGGATCGTCGCGCGGTAGAAGTCCGCGAAGGCGTCGCGGATGGTCTCGGCGTCGTTCAGGAAATCCAGCACGAAGACATCGTGCTTCTTGGGATGCGCCCGGTTGAGGCGCGAGAGCGTCTGCACCGCCTTGACGCCGGAGAGCGTCTTGTCCACGTACATCGTGTGCGGCAAGGGCTCGTCGTAGCCGGTCTGGAACTTGTCGGCGCAGACGAGGAACCGGTAGGGGTCTTCCCGGATTTTCCCGGCGATCCGGCCCGACGGAAAGCCGTTCAACGACGCCTCGCTCACCCTCGCGCCGCCGAACTCGTGCTCGCCGGAAAAGGCCACGATGGCCCGGTGTCGACTCTTGCGCTCGATCAGGTAGTCGCGGATGGCGTGGAAATACTGGATCGCGCGCTCGACCCCGTTGGCGACCACCATCGCCCGCGCCTCGCCGCCGATCCCGTGCCGCGCCCGTCCCCCGACGCCATCGCCGTCGTGGCCGATCGTGGCGCGGGGAGCAAGGCCCGGAAGCCCACGCGGCGGCGCACGCCGGGAGGCCGTCCCGCGAGGACCGCCCTTCGCGCGCGAGCTCGAACAGCCGGGTCTTCCCGACGAGCGGGTCGAGGCCTCGGCGGCGAATCGGCCGGGCGTCTCGCGGCCGGGGCGGACCCGCTCCCGGTCGAGCCGCCGCCCGCCCGTCCGTTCTCCGCCGGAACCCCTCCCCGCGTCAGCGGATGAGCCGGTCCACGAAGTCCGCGCCCAGGCCGACCTTCTCGAAGTGCTCCCGGAAGACGCGGATGAGGCCGAGGTTGTCCTCGACATAGGTCACGTTGTTGTCGTCGTCGACGTAGAGCACCGGGCCGTTGACGAAGAAGAAGGTCTGCATCTCGTCGCAGTCGGTGCAGGTCAGCGTGTGCTCCTCGCCGGGCGGCTCGAAGACGTAGGCGCCCTCGCGGGCGACCCAGGAATGCTCCAGATAATGCCACTGGCCCTTCAGCACGAAGCCGTGGACCGGCGTCGGGTGGCGGTGCTTGCTGAGGATCCCGCCCTTGCGGACCTTCAGGATCTCGCAGTGCGAGCCCGTCGTCATGTCGAACATCAGCGGACGCGAGAAGACGTTGGGCTCGATCTCCGCCCACAGGCGCTCGTCGTCCGACGGCAGGCCGACCAGCTCGGGCCGCATGCCGAGCGAGCCGTAGACCGGCGGGTCGGCGGCGATGAAGTCCTTGAACGCGTCGAGACGCGCGTCGATCTCGTTCATGAGTCCCTCCCTCGGTCCGAGCCGCCGAGTTCGGCGCCCAGCCTCTCCATGATGGCTCGCTTGCCGGCGGCGTCCAGCTTGTCGAGCTCGTTGTCGAGCAGGCCCCGGTTGACCCGCTGGTTCCACCAGTCGACGGCCTCGTGGCCGTGGAGCGCCCATCGCCCCACGATGCCGCGCGTAACCTCGTTCGTCGGACCCATGATCCAGCCCGCCTTGGAATCCCGGAGCACGCGCTCGATCTCGAGCCGGCGGCTGTAGGCGGCGCCGCCGTAAAGGTTGAACATGCCGTCGGCGACCTCGCCGGCGACCCGGGCGGCCATTTCCTTCGCGACCAGCCCCCAGCAGATGTAGGGCGTGCGCGGCCGCGCGTCCGGGTCCGCCTCGTAGATCGTCCAGTCGCCGCCGCCGGTGGCCCGGTCGAGCTCCCGGCTCAAGGCGTAGAGGTAGCCCCGCGAGACCTGCGTGTCGATCACGCTCTTGCCGTAGGCCGCCTGCGTGGTGGGATAGTCCGCGACGCTCTGGCCGTACTGGGCGTGGCGCCGTCGCGTGGTGTAGCGCCGGGCGAGGTCGAGGGCGCCCATGGCGACGCCGTTGTAGAGCGCGCCGTAGAGGATCATCCCGACTAGGTTGACCGCCTCGTCGTTGGACGCCGCCCCGTCGCCCGGCGCGCCGATCAGGCGGTTCTCCGGCAACACGGCGTCGATCTCCACGGGGCCGGACACCGTGGCCCGCATGCCCATGACATCCCACCGGCCCGGGTCGGCCTTCAGTTCGTCGGCGTAGACCAGAAAGTCGGAGATGTCGGAATAGTCGCCGTCGAAACCGGGGCTGGTCGTCTGGGTCACCACCCACCTGGCGTGGCCGCAGGAGGTGGTGAACGAGGCCTTCTTGCGGACGCGCCAGCCGCCCTCGACCTTCTCGACGGCGGAAATCTTGGGGTACCAGAAGTGGCCGCCCGTCTCCGGGTCGGTGAACGACGCGGACCCGATCATCACGTCGGAATCGAGGCGCCGGAGCAGGGACAGGATCTCCTCGTTGCCGCCGGCGCGGAAGAGCAGCGCCGCCAGGCCGGCCATGTGCATCATGAAGATCACGCCGGTCGAAGGGCAGCCGTAGCGCGTGACGGTCTCGCCGATCATCGCGAGGCCCACATGGTTCTCGCCGCTCCCGCCCCACCGTTCGGGCACGATGCAGCCGAGCAGGCGCAGTTCCGCCAGGGCCTCCACGCTCTTCCAGGGATACTCGCCCGTTTCGTCGCAGCGGATCGCCTCGGGCCGGATCACGTCGTGGCAAGCCTCGATGAGGCGCTTCTGAAGGTCCTTCTGCGCGTCGGTCAGATACCATTGCGGATCGAAGTCGTACCCCAGGCCGTAGTAGGGTTCGCCGCCCCAAAGCTTGTGCTCCATCGCCGCCGCCTCCGTCGCGGACCGCCGTCCCGGAAGAGACTACCCCAAACGCCCGGCCTGTCGAGCGCGGCGGTCCGCGCGAAGCCGGCCGCGCCAGGGGACTCGCCAAACCTCCCGGCGCGGGGCATCCTTGCCGGACGACCATGCGACGGGCGCGGGAAGAACACGGCCGCCGGGCGTGGCGGCCGTTTGGAATGTTTCAGCAAGGAGGACTCCCATGAGCGGTTTGGGCAAGATGCTGCCGGGCGCGACCGGTCCGGCCGTCGCGGCGGACATTCCGGAGAGCGATCGCCCGACCGCGGTCCCGACGCACAACTGGACCGGCGCCACGATCGCCGGCCAGATCCCGCGGGACATGGGCTACTCGGCCAGACGGCCGATATCGGCGGAATCGTCGCCGCCGGCCGGCGGCGCGCCTTGGAGGGCCTGAAGGATGGAAGCCAAATTGACGCTTTCGGAAGAGCGGGCGATGGACGCGATCCGGCGAGCGCTCCGCGCGCAGGCGGCCGAGGATCCGGAGCCGGAGACGAGAGCGGCCAAGGAAGCGTTCTCCCGGAAGCCAGTCCGGCTCGCCCCGCCGACCCGGTAGAGTCCGACGCGCGGCGGGACGCTCCGGAGGCGGACGCGCTCGCGGACCGGGCGGACGCCGACGAGCTCGCGGCGCGCGCCGACATGACCGCGGACCGGCTCGAGGACGCCGCCGTCGACACGCTGAATGTCGAATTCGTCGCGATCGCCGTCTTTTCCGCCGCACCGGCCATCGCCGACGGCGAGATCGCC
Organism: uncultured Alphaproteobacteria bacterium; assembly: GCA_958295695.1. GTDB lineage: Bacteria > Pseudomonadota > Alphaproteobacteria > SP197 > SP197 > SP197. The sequence goes on from OY282363.1 coordinate 2,396,344, forward strand.
TCTTCGCCCGAACCGTGGGACAACAACATGGGCGAGAGCTTTCCGAAACCGCTCGCCGAGGACAAGATGGCCGGTCGGCTCGCGCTTCATCCAGAACTTCCGGATCGACAACAACCCGGACAAGTGGCGACCCTTCGTGGACGCCGCGATGGCCGGTTCGTAACCCGGACCTCCGCTTCCGGGACGAGGGCCGGGGCGGGAAACCGGGCGGAGCGTCAGGCCACGTCCGGCATCGGGGTGTAGGCGAGGCCGCCGCCGGCCGCCGCGTCGCTCAGCGCGATGGCGCGCCCGCCCAGGGCGGCGATCCTGCGCGCCTGGTCGGCGAAGCAGCGGGCGTTGGCCTCCTCGTAGTCGACGACGCCGCGCAGCCTGGAGTCGCAGGCCGCGACCGTGGCGGCGTGGGCCGGATCGCCCGCGAGGTCGCGGGCCTCGACCGGGTCCGCCGCCATGTCGAAGAGCTGCGGCGGGTAGCCGGGATAGGCGATGTACTTCCAGTCCCTCCAGCGCAGCATGAACATGCCGGCGATCGCGCCGATCTCGTGATACTCGCTGATGACGGCCCTGTCGCCGTGGCCGCCCCGCGCCAGCTCCTGCAGGGCGACGCCGGGCAGTCCGGCGGCGGCGGGATCGTCCAGGCCGTGCGCCCCGAGCACGGTCTGATGAAGGTCGACATGGGAGGCGGGGTCGTCGCACACGACGCCCTCGGGCATGCCGGGGCCCGCCGCGATCAGCGGGATGGCCGAGGCTTCCTCGTACATGTTCATCTTGGCCCACATGCCGTGGTTGCCCAGCATCTCGCCGTGGTCGCTGGTGTAGATCACGAGCGTGTCGCGGGCCTGGCCCGAGGCCTCCAGCGCGTCGAGCACGAGGCCGACGTGACGGTCGAGGAAGGAGACGTAGGCGTAGTAGCTCAGCCTGGCCTCGCGGATGTGCTCGTCGTCGCGGAAATGGCGGTCGTAGTCCCAGACCCTGTTCCGGACATCGAGCACGGGGTGCCTCGGCCGCTCGCCGGCGTCCCGCAGGCGCGGCATGTCGATCGCGTCCCGGTCGTAGAGGTCGTGGAACGCGCCCGGCGCGACGATCGGGTGGTGGGGCGCGACGAAGGACGAGAACAGCGTCCAGGGCCGGCCGAGCCCGGGCGCCGTCTCGCGCAGCCAGGCGCAGGTCAGCTCGCAGACCTTGCGGTCGTAGAGCGTGTAGCGGGATTCGCCCCGGCCGATCTCGGTCGCGAAGTCCGCGTTGCTGGGATAGGGCTCCTCGGAATCCCGCACCATGCTCGAGGTGAAGCCGACGCCGTTCAGCACATGGACGGGAACGATCTCCTCGGAGAACCCGTTGTCGTCCTCGGTCGAGCGGAAGTGGAGCTTGCCGATGGAGACCGAGGCCCGGCCCTCGTCCCGCAACCGGTGGCCCCAGCCGCGGATCGCGCCGTCGTAGGGTTCCGCGCTCGACCAGCAGCCGTGCCGGTGGACCCAGCGCCCGGTCTGCATGCTGGCGCGCGTCGCGACGCAGCAGGGATCGGCGCAATAGGCCCGCGTGAAGAGCGCGCCGCGCGCCGCCAGCCGGTCCATGTTGGGCGTCTTCACCAGCGGATGGCCGTAGCAGCCCGCCGCGTCGCGCCAGTGCTGGTCGGAGCAGACGATGAGGACATTGTGGGCCATGACGGGCTCTCCGTTCGGAAGTGGGCGGCGGGAACGCTCCCGGCGGCCAGCATCCGGGATGGTCCGCCGTCCGGCAAGCCGGGCCTCGCCGGACGGCGGCGGACGCCGGGCGCCCCCGCGGACGCGGACGGGATTCCCTCGCCGTGGCGGTGCGCGAACCGCCGCAAACGAAAGCTCCAACGCATGGCCGGCGTTCGGAAAAAGGTTGTCGTCGATCGGCGGCCGGCCGCGTTCATGGAGCTCCTCGCGGGTTCGACCGGGCGGGCGCCGCGTCGAAGAGACCGACGCCGGGATCTCCGGCAAGCGCCTCGGACGCGGTCGCCTGGAGTTCGCCGGCCGTCTCGGTCGTGTCCTTACCTTGACGGCGCCCGGATCGCGCCTCGCCCGCCGTCGTTTCCGCTCGACATCCCGGGGCGGGCGCAAGAGGATTCCGCCCCTTGAGCGGAAGCGGGAGGCGGCCATGGCGCGAGACCCGCGCTACGACATCCTCTTCGAGCCGGTGCGAATCGGCCCGGTGACGGCGAGGAACCGGTTCTACCAGGTTCCCCACTGCAACGGCATGGGGCGCAAGCATCCCACGGCCATGGCGGCGATGCGGGGCGTCAAGGCGGAGGGCGGCTGGGCCGTGGTGTGCACCGAGCAGTGCGACATCCACGTCACCTCCGACACCGAGCGCGAGATCAGGCTGTGGGACGACCGCGACATCCCTCCCCTCGCGCGCATGGTCGACCGGGTGCACGGGCGCGGCGCGCTGGCGGGGCTGGAGCCGACCCACATGGGCTACCACGCCGGCAACTTCATCGGCCGCGAGATTCCCATGGCGCCCTCCGGCAGGCCGGCCCACGGCATCCTGCCCTTCCACGCCCGCGCGATGGACAAGACCGACATCGCCGACTACCGGCGCTGGCACCGCAACGCCGTCATCCGCGGCAAGAAGGCGGGCTTCGACATCATCTATGTCTACGCCGGCCACGGCCTGTCGCTGCCGATGCACTTCCTGTCGCCGCGCCACAACCGCCGCGCGGACGAATACGGCGGACGGGTGGAGAACCGCGTCAGGCTCCTGCGCGAGGTGATCGAGGACACGAAGGAGGCGGTGGGCGACGCCTGCGGCGTCGCCGTGCGTCTGGCGGTCAACGAACTCCTGGGCCCCCGGGGCATCACGCCCGACGAGGAAGGCCGCGCCGCGATCGAGATGCTGGGCGAGCTGCCGGACCTGTGGGACGTGAACGTCAGCGAGTGGGAGAACGACAGCGAGTCCAGCCGCTTCGCCGAGGAGGGCTATCAGGAAGAGCACATCGCCTTCGTCAAGTCGCGCACCACCAAGCCCGTCGTCGGCGTGGGCCGCTACACCAGCCCCGACCGCATGGTCTCGCTGGTGAGGAACGGCGTGCTCGACATGATCGGCGCGGCCCGGCCCTCGATCGCCGATCCCTTCCTGCCCCGGAAGATCGAGGAGGGCCGGATCGACGACATCCGGGAGTGCATCGGCTGCAACGTCTGCGTCGGCACCGCGAACCAGAACACCTACATGCGCTGCACCCAGAACCCGACCATGAGCGAGGAGTGGCGGCGCGGCTGGCACCCCGAGACGATCCCGCCCGCCGACACCGACGACCGCATCCTCGTGGTCGGCGCCGGGCCCGCGGGCCTCGAGGCGGCGCGCGCGCTGGGCCAGCGCGGCTACGACGTGACGCTGGCCGAGGCGGGCGCGGAACTCGGTGGCCGGGTCGCGCGCGAAAGCCGTCTTCCGGGGCTCGCCGCCTGGGGCCGGGTGCGCGACTGGCGCGTCGGCCAGCTCCGCAAGCTGCCCAACGTCGAGATCTTCATGGCGTCGGAGATGACCGCCGACACCGTGCGCGAGACCGGCGCCGGCATGGTCGCGCTGGCGACCGGCGCGGTCTGGCGGCGCGACGGCAGCGGCCGCTATCACGATTTTCCGCTTCCCGGCGCGGCGGCCCAGGCCCGCCGCGTCCTCACGCCCGACGACATCATGGCGGGCGCGGAGCCGGAAGGGCCGGTCGCGGTCTACGACGACGACCACTACTACATGGGCGGCGCGATCGCCGAGAAGCTGGCGCGCGACGGCCATGCCGTGAGCCTCGTGACGCCGGCGCGCGCGGTCTCCTCCTGGACCGAGTTCACCCTGGAGATCGACCGCATCCAGACCCGCATGCGGGAGCTCGGCGTCACCCTCCACCTGTCCCATGCGGTGACCCGGATCGACGAACGCGAGGTGGAGATCGAGGACATGTACTCGCGCCGCGCGGCGCGGATCGAGGCCGGCGCGGTGGTGATGGTGACGGCCCAGGACCCGGTCGACGGCCTCTACCGCGACCTGATGGCCGACGAGGACGCCAACCGGAAGGCCGGCATCCGCCGCGTCTCGCGCATCGGCGACTGCTACGGCCCCGGCCCCATCGCCGCGGCCGTGTTCGGCGGCTACCGCTACGCCCGCGAACTGGGCGAGGCCATCGGCGACGGCTGCCCCTGGAAACGGGAGACGGTCGAACTCGCCGCGGAGGTCTGAGCGTTTCCGTCCCCGACGGAAACGCTCCGGCCGCCCCCTTCGACAGGCCCGGGGCCGCCCTCCGATACGCCGCCTTCGGCGGCTACCCGGGGTGAGGGAGAGATTGGATGGGGAACGGGGAAACCCTCATCCCGAGTAGCCCCGAGCTTGCCGAAGGAGACGGACCCGCTTCAGGAAGCGGCCTCGAGGCGGGCGATCAGGGCCGGCAGGTCGGCGACCGTGTCGATCACGTGCCGGGCGCCGGCCGCCCCGAGCCGCGACGCGGCGCGGTCGCGCAAGGGCGCGATCTCCTCCTCCGTCATGGCGGCAAGGTCCTCGGGCGTCCTTGCGGCGTGGTTGCCGGAGAGCGCGACGCCCACGGCGAGGCAGCCCGCGGCGACCCCTTCGGCGATCCCGGGCTCCGTGTCGTCGACCTTGACCACGGCCTCGGGCGGATGGACGGCGAGATCGACGAAGCACCGGTACATGGCGAGCGGCCCGGGCCGGCCCTCGGCGAGGTCGTCGGCGCAGACCAGGTTGTCGGGCGCATAGCCCTGAGCGGCGGCGGCGGGCAGGATTCGCTCCATGATCGAGCGGGAATAGCCCGTGGTGGAGCCGATCTTCATGCCGCGGGCGCGCAGTTCGCGGACCGCGCCGGCGGCGCCCGGCGCCAGGGTCGCATGCCGGGCGACAACCTCCTCGCTCTTCGGGACGAAGACTTCGTAGACCGCGTCGATGTCGTCCCGTGTCGGCCGGCCGCCGCGCGCCTCGGCCCATTGCCGCGAAAGGCGCGGCGTCCGGAGCATGGCCTCGATGTGGTCCCGCTTGGGCAGGCCCATCGGCGCGCGCGCCTCCCCGACCGTCGCCTCGACGCCGAATTCGGCGAAGGTCTCCACGAACGCGGCCACGGGCGCGAAGGAGCCGAAATCGATCATGGTGCCCGCCCAATCGAATACCGCGGCCTTGAACCTCGCCATGTCACAACCCCCACGAATGTCCGCGAGAGGAACCCGGAGACGGAACGCTCCCGCCACGGCGGAGCTTTCCCGGCGAAATCGACGCCGGGCCGGTTGAGCGACCCCGGGGCCCGCCTGTATGCATGCCTACACGACCGGCCGGGACGCGGACAATTCCGAACATGACCGACCTGCCGCGGCAAACCGACGTGCTCGTGATCGGCGCGGGCAACGCCGCCTTCGCCGCGGCGCACGCCGCGCGCGAGCACGGCCGCCGCGTCACCGTGCTGGAACGCGCGGCGGAGGCGGAGGCGGGCGGCAACACCCGCTTCACGGCGGGCGCCATGCGCTTCGCGTACCGCGGCGTCGACGACCTGACGGCCCTGATGCCCGACCTCTCCGAGGAAGAGCTGGCGATCACCGACTTCGGCGCCTACGCGGAAGACCGGTTCTTCGACGACATGGGCCGGGTCACCGAGTACCGCACCGATCCCGACCTCTGCGAGCTCCTGGTCGCCCGGAGCCGCGAGACCGTGATGTGGATGCGGTCGAAAGGCGTCCGCTTCGCGCCGATCTACGGACGCCAGGCCTTCAAGGTCGGCGGACGTTTCACGTTCTGGGGCGGGCTCACGGTCGAAGTCCACGGCGGCGGGCCGGGCCTGCTCGAAGCCTGGACGAACGCCGCCGCCCGCGAGGGTATCGAGGTCGTCTACCGGGCCCGGGCCGACAGCCTGATCGTCGACGACGGCCGCGTCGCCGGCGCGATGGTGCGCCGCGGCGGCGTCACGGTTCCCGTCCGCGCGCGCGGCGTCGTCCTCGCCTGCGGCGGCTTCGAGGCCAATCCCGAATGGCGCGCGCGCTATCTGGGGCCCGGCTGGGAGCTCGCCAAGGTGCGCGGCAGCCGGTTCAACACCGGCGAGGGCATCCGCATGGCGCTCGATATCGGCGCGGCGCCTTACGGCAACTGGTCCGGTTGCCACGCCGTGGGCTGGGAGCGCAACGCGCCGGAGTTCGGCGACCTTTCGGTCGGCGACCACTTCCAGAAGCACAGCTACCCCTGGGGCGTCATGCTGAACGCCCGGGGCGAGCGCTTCGTCGACGAAGGCGCCGACTTCCGCAACTACACCTACGCCAAATACGGCCGACTGATCCTCGAACAGCCGGGCCAGTTCGCCTGGCAGGTGTTCGACGCCAAGGTCGCGGACCTCCTGAGACCCGAATACCGCATCAGGCAAGTCACGAAGGTCCGCGCCGACACGCTGGAAGACCTCTGCGCCGGGCTGGAGGACATGGACTCCGAACGCGCGCTCGAGACCGTCGGGGCCTACAACGCGGCGGTCCGCGCCGACATCCCGTTCGACCCGAACGTCAAGGACGGCCGCCGGACGGAAGGGCTCGCGGTCGCGAAGTCGAACTGGGCCAACACGATCGACACGCCGCCCTTCGAGGCCTACGCCGTGACCTGCGGCATCACCTTCACCTTCGGAGGCCTGCGGATCGACACCCAGGCGCGGGTGCTCGACCGCGACCTCGAACCGATTCCGGGGCTCCACGCCGCGGGAGAGCTCGTCGGCGGCCTCTTCTACTTCAACTATCCGGGCGGGACCGGCCTCATGTCGGGGTCGGTCTTCGGCCGCCTCGCCGGGGACACGGCCGGGAAACGGGCGTCCGGCCCCGGGTGAGGGAGCGGTCCGGCCCGCAATCCGATTGACGCGGCGGGGGCCGGTCTGGCACGTGGGGCGCCTTCCCGACGGATCCAGAGGCCGCCCCATGAGCCAGCCCATCCTCGCGGTCTCGCGCCGCACGCGCCGCACGCCGCTCTCCCCGAGGGTCGAGGCCCACGGCGTCAAGGGCTACACCGTCTACAACCACATGCTGCTGGCGACCGCCTTCCGTTCGTTCGAGGAGGACTACCGCCACCTCAAGCGCCATGTGCAGGTCTGGGATGTCGTCTGCGAGCGCCAGGTCGAGATCGCCGGGCCGGACGCCGGGCGCCTCGTCCAGTTCATGACGCCCCGCGACATGGGCGGGGTCGCCGTCGGACAATGCGCCTACGCCCCGTTCGTCGACGAGAACGGCGGCATGATCAACGATCCGGTCGTGCTGAAGCTCGCCGACGACCGTTTCTGGGTGTCGGTCGCCGATTCCGACGTGGTGCTCTGGTCCAAGGGCCTCGCCCGCGGCATGGGGCTCGACGTGTCCGTCTTCGAACCCGAGGTCGGACCGCTGGCCGTCCAGGGCCCCAGGGCCGACGACCTCGCCGCCCGCGTCTTCGGCGAGGATGTGCGCGCCATCCGGTTTTTCCGCTTCGCGCGCCTGCCGTTCCAGGGACGCGAGCTGGTCGTCGCGCGGTCGGGCTGGTCGAAGCAGGGCGGCTTCGAAATCTACATCGACGACGCCGACAACGGCCTCGCCCTCTACGACGCGCTCTTCGCGGCCGGCGCCGACCTCGACGTGCGGCCGGGATGCCCCAACCTGATCGAGCGCATCGAAGGCGGGCTCCTCTCCTACGGCAACGACATGACGATCGGGAACGATCCGTTCGAATGCGCGCTCGACCGCTACTGCCACCTGGACGCGGACACGGACTTCATCGGGCGCGCCGCGCTGGAGGCGATTCGCGACGCGGGCGGGCCCGGACGCGCCGTCCGGGGCGTGACGTTCGAGGGCGAAACCTGTCCCGCCTGCGTCGAAGCCTGGCCCGTCGCCGCGGGCGGCGCCCACGCGGGATACCTGACCTCGGCCGCCCGCTCGCCCGACCTCGGCGTCAACATCGGCCTCGCGATGATCGAGCGGGACCGCTGGGAGCCCGGGACCGCCGTGACGGTCGAGACGCCGGAGGGCGCGAGAGCGGGCGCCGTGACCGGACTGCCGTTCATCGAGCCGCGCCCGCGGAGCGTTCAGGCGAGCAGCGCCTCCTCGAAGGGATAGGACGTCAGCAGTTCGCAGCCGTCCGCCTTGACCAGCACCATCTGCTCCAGCTTCGCGCCCGGTCCGCCCCGGTCCGAACCGCAGTAGCTCTCGACGCAAAGCGTCATGTTCTCCTCGATCAGACCGTCGTAGGCGCCGTTGTCGCGGTCCTGGCGGTGGTGGAGCTTGGGATACTCGTCGGACATGCCGATGCCGTGACAGGGCGTCGGATAGCGCCGGGCGATGAGATGTCCGGGTTGCCGGTAGGCCTTCTCCATGAACTCGAAGAAGGTCACGCCGGGCCGCACCAGACCGATGTTGTGACGCACCTCGTCATGGGCGCGGCGGTAGACGTCGCGCTGCTCGGCGGTCGGCTCGGCCGGACCACAGAGCCACGTGCGCGAGATGTCGGCGCAGTAGCCGAACGGGCCGATCATGTCGGTGTCGAAGGCCACGAAGTCGCCCGCCTCGATCGCCCGGCCGGTCGCCTCCTGAAGCCATGGATTCGTGCGCGGTCCCGAGCAGAGCATGCGGCCCTCGAACCAGTCGCCGTCGTGGGCGGCGTTGACCTGATGCATGATCGACCACAGCTCGGTCTCCCCGATCCCCGGCTCCATCGCCTCGCGCATGCGCGCCATGCCGAGTTCCGCGACCGCGATGGAGTGGCGCATGCAGCGGATTTCCTCGCCGGACTTGATCGAGCGCGCCCTCTCCACCACCGGTTCCGCATCGACAGGCTCCAGGCCGGCCCGCAGCATGGCCAGGGCGGCGCTGGGATTGAGCATCTCGACCGCCACCCCGCGCTCTCCCGGAAGACCGAGTTCGGCGAGGAAATCCCTCGCCGCGGCGGCGAGCGCCCGGGCATGGCCGGAAAGGTCCAGGCCGCCCTCGAAGGTGTTGAGCTTCGCGGCCGGGCGATAGTCGTCGACACCGTCGTAGTCCCGCCGCGAGGCCCCGAACAGGACGACGGGACCTTCCGCCGGCACGAAGAGGTACATGGCGGGAATGTGGGACTGGAAGCCCTGATACTCCCGGCAGTCGACCGCGTAACGCAGGCTGATGGGGTTGACGAGCACGCAGAACGCGACGCCGCGTTCCCGGAGGAGGCCGCGAATGCGCCCGAGCCGGTAGGCCCGCAACGCCTGGAGGTCGATCTCCGGCTTGTCGATGACTGCGCGATAGGGCGGAAGGCCCGATTCCGTGACGGTCATGGCCGCTCGCCCCCGTCCCATGTCGCTCCGGACCGGCCGGCCGCGACGGCTCAGCGCTCGGCGATGTCGGCCATGTGGCGCCGGATGTGGCGCCGGCCGATCAGGCCGCGGAGCGGTTCGGGCGGCATCCAGCGGGGCGCCGGAATCCGCCGCTGGTCGTCCAGCAGGTCCGAGTCCCGGCCGACGATGAGATCGGCGAGCAAGGTGCCCGCCATGGCGCCGCGCGACACTCCCGCGCCGTTGCAGCCGATCGAAGCCCACAGGCCGTCGCCGATGGCGCCGAAGATGTGGCCTTCGTTCCGCGTGATGGCGACACACCCGCCCCAGGTGTGCTCGATGTCGATGCCCGCGATCGCGGGCCAGCGCTTGCGGATCGAGTCCGCGTGATTCAGCCGCATCTCCGCGAGCCGCTCCCGGTCGGAAGTGTCGCCGGGTCCGTATCCCAGCGTGTTGCGGATCAGCAGCCGGCCGTCCGGCGCGCGCTGGATGGTCGAGCCGCCCGTGGCCGCTGGAAGAAGGCCGAAACCGCGCCGGTCGCCACCGACGGCGTCCCGCTCGCCGGGCGTCATCGGCCGGGTCAGGCTGGCGTAGACGACCAGCGGCGCCATCGCCGACCGGGCCACGCCGATGGACGGCGAAAAGACGTTGGTCGCCAGGAGGACGTTGTCGGCGACCACCTCGCCGGCGGGCGTCTCCAGCCTGTGCGGGCGTCCCCCGCGATGGCGCAGCACGGGCGATTCCTCGTAGAGGGCGACGTTGGCCGGCAGCGCGTCCGCGAGGCCCCGGCACAGGGCCGCGGGATTGACGAGCGCGGCGCCCTCGACCTTCAGGCCGCCGCTGTAGAAGCGCGTGCCGGCGACCGCCTCGACGCCGTCGCGGTCGAGGGTCTCGCAGGGGATGCCGAGCGCGTCGTTGCCCTGGCGCTGGCGAACCAGCCCCCGCTCCCCGCCGGGTCCGGCGGCGACCCAGAGCTTGCCCCAGTCATGCCAGTGGCAGTCGATCCGGTTCTCCCGCGCCAGCGTTTCGAGGATGTCCCGGCCTCCGGCGCACAGCCGGGTCCGCGCCCGGGCGAGATCCAGGTCCGGAAACGGGAGCTGCTGGGGCATGAAGTGGGAGTCCAGGACGAAGCCGGAGTTGCGGCCGGACGTGCCGAAGCCCACCCGTTCGGCCTCGATCAGCGCGACAGGATCGTCCGGCCGGTGGCCGGCGAGCCGGCGAGCCGCCGAAAGCCCCGTGAAGCCGGCACCGACCACCGCCCAGGGCGCGCGCACCGCGCCCGAAACGCGCCGCGCGGGCGGCGGCGCGGGAAGGATGTTGTACCAGCCGTTGGTGGCTGCGTTCGCCGGCGGTTTCAACGGTTCATGTCCCGCGGATCGTCAGGCCCGGCGCACGCTAGAGCGGATCGCGGCCGGGCGAAACCGTCGAAGGGTTGGCGGCGCCAGGGTCGGCGACGCGATGGGCGCCGTCGCGATCCGCATCCCGATCGACCGACGGCGGGCGCCCCCCTTCGATACGCCCACCCGCGGCGAGGGGAGAAGCGAGCGACATCCCCCGTCCCGAGTAGCGGCGAAGCCGCGTATCGAGGGACGGAACCGCTCTAGCCGCGCATCGTCCTCCGGTCCCGCCACTTGAGCCAGGCGACGACCAGCGGCAGGAACCAGGGGTCGCCCGTGTAGAAGGGCCACGTGGGGAAACGCCGGTTGTCGAGCGGGGTCGCGGCGTCGGGGTCGCCGACGATCCGGAGCGCGGTCTTGTGGCCCAGGTAGGTGCCCATGGGAACGCCCGACGCGCACCATCCCATGGCGTAGTGCAGGCCGTCGTGGACGCCGGCGTGCGGCAGCATGTCGAAGCTGAAGGCGACCTTGCCGGTCCAGCAGTGGGTCAGCTTCACGCCGTCGAGATCGGGCGCCACGGCGGTCATCTCGCGGTAGAGATGGCCGGCCTTGTCGCGGAGCGAGGCGAGGTCCTCGCCGGTCGTCCCGCCGAACAGGATGCGCGCGCCGTCCTCGTTCGGCCGGATCCAGCGCGGCGTGTCGCGGTTCTCGATCATCGGCCGGCCGCTGGGCAGCACCTTCGCCATCAATCCGGGCGGGAGCGCCTCGGTGGCGACCATGTAGGCCGAGACCGGCACCACCCTGCGCCGCTGCCAGGGCAGGGCCCTGGGCGTGTAGCCGTTCGTGGCGACGAACGCCTCCTTCGCCGCGACCGCGCCCCTGGGCGTCGCGACCCTGAATCCGTTCCGCTCCCGCTCCACCGCCGTGACCGGGCAGAACCCGACCACCGCGGCGCCCTCGCCGCGCACCCGCTCGAGCAGGCCCCGGTGATAGAGGCCGGCGTGGATGACGCCGTTGCCGCGCAGGATCTGCCCGCCGCGGTAGAGGCCGCTTCCGACCTCGCCGCGCTGGCGTTCGGGGCCGATCATCTCGGCGTCGACCGGAACGCCGTCGGCGATCATCATCTCGAGATCCTTCTCGAGCTTGTCGTAGGCGCGCTTCGAGGGCGCGGCGATGAACCGGCCGGTGTCGCGGTGGAAGCAGGCGATCTGTTCGTCGCGGATGAGGCCCGCGGCGTAGTCGTGCGCCTCCACGGCCACGCCGGCGAGGGCGCCGGCCCGTTCGCGGCCGACCGCCTTCGCCATGTCGCCGTACTTGAACCAGAGGCCCCGGCCCAGATAGCCGGCGTTCCGCGTGCTGGCGCCGTGACCGGCGGCCTCCGCGTCCAGCACGACCACATCGCGTCCGCGGCGGGCCAGGGTGAGGGCGCAGGACAGCCCGGCGTTGCCGGAGCCGATCACGACCGCGTCCGCCTTTTCGGGCGGCGTCCGGTCGTCCGGCTCCGCGCGCGGCGCGAGGTCCCACCAGTAGGGCGTCTCCTTGTAGCCCTCGGCAAAGATGTCGGCCATGGCCTCGCCTCCCCTTCCCCGACCGACGCCAACGACACGGCCAGCGCGACGCACTCGACGGAACCGCGTCCGGTTACTATACTCGAAAGCATTATCCGCCACGCCCGTAGGCGGGCGCCGTATGCGGAGGCCTCTCACGGGTCGATCCCCTGGGAGGCCTCTTTCCCTGGCGCTTCGGCTTTCCGGCTTCCGGTGGGTAACCGCGGTCCCGTTCATTGTCGCGACGCGGCCGCGTCGGAGGGCCGCCGGGATCCGCCGCGCCCACGGCCGGCGCTGGCGCGCGCCATCCCAGTCGTTATGATCGCGGCCCGACGAGAGGCTCTTTCCGGGGGACCGCCATGCTGCAAGGCCGGATGATGGATCGGCCGCTGCTGATCATCGACATCCTGAAGCACGCCGCCGACGCCTTCCCGGCCGTCGAGGTCGTCTCGCGCACGGTCGAGGGGCCGGTGCACCGCTACGGCTACGCGGACGCCTACAGGCGCGTCGCGCGACTGGCCCATGCGCTGAAGCAGCTCGGCGTCGAGGAAGGCGACAGGGTCGCCACCGTCGCCTGGAACACATACCGGCACTTCGAGCTCTACTACGGCGTCTCCGGCGTCGGCGCGGTCTGCCACACGATCAATCCGCGGCTGTTCGAGGACCAGCTCGAGTACATCGTCAACCATGCCGGCGACCGGGCGGTCTTCGTCGACGCCGACCTCGTGCCGCTGGCCGAGAAGATGGCCGCCCGTTTCGGTTGCGTGGAGCACTGGGTCGTCATGACCGACCGGGAGCGCATGCCCGAGACGACGCTGCCCGGCGCGCTCTGCTACGAGGAGCTCCTGGCGGACAAGCCGGAGACCTACGACTGGCCGGAGCTCGACGAACGGGCCGCGGCCGCCATGTGCTACACGTCCGGCACGACGGGCAACCCGAAGGGGGCGCTCTATCATCACCGCTCGACCGTCCTGCACGCCCTGGGGCTCCTGGCGGCGGGCGTCGTTCCCCTCCGCCAGGGTTCGGTCGTGATGCCGGCGGTGCCGATGTTCCACGTCCAGGCCTGGGGCCAGCCCTACGCGGCGCCGATCGCGGGCGCGAAGATCGTCCTGCCCGGCCGGAAGCTCGACGGCGGGAGCCTCCGGGAGCTGATGGAAGCCGAGGGCGTGACGGTGACGCTGGGCGTGCCGACCGTCTGGCTCGGCCTCCTCGCCCACCTGCGCGAGACCGGCGGGACGCTCACCACGCTGAAGCACCTGATGTCCGGCGGGTCCGCCGCCCCCGTCTCGATGGTCCGGGCCTACGAGGAGGAGTTCGGCGTCGCCGTCAGCCAGGGCTGGGGCATGACCGAGACGAGCCCGGTCTGCGCCTGCGGCGCCGACGGCCCGCGAATGGACGCCGCCCGGGGCGACGCGCGCTACGCGCTCAAGCTGAAGCAGCGGCGCCTCTTCGGCGTCGAGTTCCGCCTGGTCGGCGACGACGGCGAGCCCGCGCCCCTCGACGGCGAGAGCCAGGGCGAGCTGCAGTGCCGGGGGCCGTGGGTCGTCGGCGGCTACTACGACGACGAGGCCGCCACCGCCGACGCGATGACCGGCGACGGCTGGTTCCGGACCGGCGACGTCGCGTCGATCGACGGCGAGGCGATGCTCCAGATCGCCGACCGCACCAAGGACCTCATCAAGTCCGGCGGCGAATGGATCAGCTCGATCGACCTCGAGAACGAGGCGATGAGCCACCCCGAGGTCGCGGAGGCCGCCGCGATCGCCATGCCGCATCCCAGGTGGCAGGAGCGCCCGATGCTCGTGGTCGCGCCGCGCAAGGGCGCGAGCCCCACGGCCGACGACATCCGCGGCCATCTCGAGGGCCGGGTCGCCAGGTGGTGGATGCCCGACGACATCGTCTTCGTCGACGAGCTGCCGCACACCGCCACCGGCAAGGTCTCCAAGCTGCGGCTGCGCGAGCGCTTCGGGAACCGTGTCCCGCCGGCGGCCCGAACCCTCCCGAGCGAGACGGAACCATGGACTTCCATTACTCCGACAAGGTGAAGGACCTGATGGCGCGCGTGGCGGCCTTCATGGACGCCCACGTCTATCCCAACGAGCGCGCGTACGACGGGCAGGTGGAGAGGTTCGGCTGGACCCGGGCGCCGGCCGTCATCGAGGACCTGAAGGAGAAGGCCCGGGCCGAGGGGCTGTGGAACCTGTTCCTGCCCGACAGCGAACGCGGCTTCGGGCTGTCCAACCTGGAGTACGCCCCGCTCTGCGAACTGATGGGCCGCAGCCCGATCGCGCCCGAGGCCTTCAACTGCTCGGCGCCCGACACCGGCAACATGGAGGTGCTGGAGCGCTACGGCACCGACGAGCAGAAGGAGGAATGGCTGAAGCCCCTGCTCGCCGGCGAGATCCGCTCGGCCTTCGCCATGACCGAGCCGGAGGTGGCGTCGTCGGACGCGACGAACATCCGCACCAGCATCGAGAGGTCGGGCAACGGCTACGTCATCAACGGGCGCAAGTGGTACATCTCCGGGGCCGGCGATCCCCGGTGCAGGATCCTGATCGTGATGGGCAAGACCGATCCCGGGGCGGACCGGCACAGGCAGCAGTCGATGATCCTCGTGCCGATGGACACGCCCGGCGTCGAGGTGGTCCGGCCGATGCATGTCTTCGGCAACGACGACGCGCCCCACGGCCACATGGAGATCGTCTTCGACAACGTGAAGGCGCCGGCGTCCAACCTGCTGCTGGGCGAGGGCCGGGGCTTCGAGATCGCCCAGGGCCGGCTGGGCCCCGGCCGCGTCCACCACTGCATGCGCCTGATCGGCCTCTCCGAGCGCTGCCTCGAGACCATGTGCCGGCGCGTCCGGGACCGGGTCGCCTTCGGCCGCCCGTTGAGCCGGCGCGACACGATCCGCGCCGACATCGCCGACAGCCGCGTCGAGATCGACATGGCGCGGCTCCTCGTGCTCAAGGCCGCCGACACGATGGACAGGGTCGGCGCCGGGGAGGCCCGTAGCGAGATTAGCGCCATCAAGGTGGTCGCGCCCAACCTCTGCCAGCGCGTCGCCGACCGCGCCATCCAGGCCCACGGCGCGATGGGCGTCAGCCAGGACACGATCCTGGCGCGGGCCTGGATGTACGCCCGCACCGTCCGCTTCGCCGACGGCCCGGACGAGGTGCACCGCGGCGTCATCTCGAGGATGGAGCTGGGGAAACACGAGGACGGCCGGCCGGACCGCTCCGGCGCCGGTCCCCCGCCGGCCTCCGGTCCGTAGCGGTTCCGGCCTCGTTCGGACGGACGCGGGCTTGACCGGCGCGCCGCGAACCGCTTCCCTCGGCGCGGCGGCGGGGAAGGGAGAGCGGCCCATGACGCTCGGGCGCGAGGGCGCGCCGCGCGCCAGACTCGAACGGGTTCGCGCCAGCCTCGAACGGGTTCGGAGGCAACCCGTGCTCGCGATTCTCGGCGCGGTGCTGGCCGGTTTGCTCGCGGTTTTCGCGATCGTCGGATTTTTCGACCCGGCATGTGTCCATGATTTCTTCTTCGGCGCGCCGGAGGGCACGGAGGGCGCGCGGGAGGGAACGGGGAAGTTCCGGATCCTGGAGTTCGTCGGCGTCGGCATGGGCGGCGTGCTGCTCGCCATCGGAGCCGCGATCGCCAACCGCCGCGCCGCGGCGATGGAGGAGACCGCGAAGCAGCAGGCGACGGCCAACGAGGGCGCGGAGGACGGGCGGCGGCAGGAGCGGCTGAAGAACGCCATCGAGCATCTGGGCCACGAGTCGGACTCGGTGCGCCTGGGCGGAGCCTATGAGCTCTTCCATCTGGCGCGGGACACCGGGGACTTGCGCCAGACGGCGATGGACATCCTCTGCGCCCACATCCGCCGGACGACGGGGGAAAGCGAGTATCGGGAAACGCACGAGGCGAAACCCTCGACGGAGGTTCAGAGCCTGTTGACGCTGTTGTTCACACAGGAGCATGAAGTCTTCGCGGGCCGCCGCATCGACTTGCGGGGAAGCTGGCTGAACGGGGCCATGCTCAAGCGGGCGCGGCTGCAAGGGGCGGACCTTGGCCGGACGCAATTGCAAAGGGCGGACCTTTCCGAGGCGCAACTGCAAGGGGCGGAGCTTTTCGGGACGCAACTGCAAGGGGCGAACCTTTACAGGGCGCAACTGCAAGGGGCGAGCCTTCCCGGGGCGCGACTGCAAGGAGCAGACCTTTACGAGGCACAACTGCAAGGGTCGGACCTTTTCGGGACGCAACTGCAAGGGGCGAACCTTTACAGGGCGCAACTGCAAGGGGCGAACCTTTACAGGGCGCGACTGCAAGGAGCAGACCTTTACGAGGCGCAACTGCAAGGGACGGAGCTTCTCGGGGCACAACTGCAAGAGGCATATCTTCTCGAGGCGGAACTGCAAGGGGTTACCTGCCAGGGTCTCAATTTTTTATCGTTCGAGGAGCGTATCCGCGAGGGGACCGGTCGGGAGAGCGATCTGTCGAAGGCGACGTTCGCGGGCGGGTTGCGCCGGGAAGACGTGGACTCCCTCGTCGAGGGCGTGCCCGACGAGAGAGCGGGAAGATTGCGGGAGACACTGGAACCGCATATCGACCGACCGCCGAGCCACGAGCTGCCAAAAGACAACGACGCCATCGTCAGACCCTATACGGAGGAAGAAGCCGAGCGGTGGATCGCCGAATACGAGAAAGCCATGCGCGGCGTTCCGAAGGCGGACGGATAGCCGATGCCGACGCTCCACTGGCTGACGCGGGACGAGGACATCGGCGCGGCGGCGCGCGCGCCCTACCGGCTGCTGGAGGAAGCGCCGGAGCTCTCCGCCGGGGACGCGGGTCGCCGGGGAAGGGAGAGCGGCCCATGACGATCGGGCGCGAGGGCGCGCCGCGCGCCAGCCTCGAACGGGTTCGGAGGCAACCCGTGCTCGCGGTTCTCGTCGCGCTGCTGGTCGTTTTGCTCGCGGTTTTCACGGTCGTCGGAGTTTGCGACCCGGCGTGGGTCCATGGTTTCTTCTTCGGCGCGCCGGAGGGAACGGGGAAGTTCCGGATCCTGGAATTCGTCGGCGTCGGCATGGGCGGCGTGCTGCTCGCCATCGGAGCCGCGATCGCCCACCGCCGCGCCGCGGCGATGGAAGAGACCGCGACGGCGCAGGCGAAGGCGGCGGAGGCGCAGGCCGAAGCGGCGGCGCAACAGGCGGCGGCCAACCGGGGCGCGGAGGACGGGCGGCGGCAGGAGCGGCTGAAGAACGCCATCGAGCATCTGGGCCACGAGTCGGACTCGGTGCGCCTGGGCGGAGCCTACGAGCTGTTTCATCTGGCGCGGGACACCGGGGACTTGCGCCAGACGGCGATGGACATCCTCTGCGCCCACATCCGCCGGACGACGGGGGAAAGCGAGTATCTGGAAAAGCACAAGACGAAACCGTCGACGGAGGTCCAGAGCCTGTTGACGCTGTTGTTCATACAGGAGCATGAAGTCTTCGTGGGCCGCCGCATCGATTTGCGGGGAAGCTGGCTGAACGGAGCCATGCTCGAGCGGGCGCGACTGCAAGGGGCGGATCTTTCCGAGGCGCAACTACAAGGGGCAAACCTTCTCTGGACGCAACTGCAAGGGGCTGACCTTTCCGAGGCACAATTGCAAGGGGCGGACCTTCGCTGGGCGCAATTGCAAGGGGCGAGGCTTCCCGGGGCGCAACTGCAAGGGGCGATCCTTCCCGGGGCGCAACTGCAAGAGGCGATCCTTTCCAGGGCGCGACTGCAAGGGGCGATCCTTTCCGAGGCGCAACTGCAAGGGGCGCACCTTCTCGGGGTGCGACTGCAAGGGGCGATCCTTTCCGAGGCGCAACTGCAAGGAACGAACCTTCTCGGGGCGCAGCTGCAAGGGGCGGAACTGCAAGGGGCGGAACTGCAAGGGGCTACCTGCCAGCTTTCCAGTGGTTTGACGTTCGAGGAGCGCATCCACGAGGGGACCGGTCGGGAGAGCGATCTGTCGAAGGCGACGTTCGCGGGCGGGTTGCGCCGGGAAGACGTGGACTCCCTCGTCGAGGGCGTGCCCGACGAGGGAGCGGGAGAGTTGCGGCAGGAACTGGAACCGCATATCTACTGGCCGCCGAGCCACGAGCCGCCGGAAGACAGCGGCGCCATCGTCGGAACCTATACGGAGGAAGAAGCCGAACGGTGGATCGCCGAATACCGGGAAGCCATGCGCGGCGTTCCGAAGGCGGACGGATAACCGATGCCGACGCTCCACTGGCTGACGCGGGACGAGGACATCGGCGCGGCGGCGCGCGCGCCCTACCGGCTGCTGGAGGAAGCGCCGGAGCTCTCCGCCGGGGACGCGGCGGCGGACAACATGCTGATCCACGGCGACAACCTGGAAGCGCTGAAGGCGCTGCTGCCGTTCTACGCCGGGCGGGTGAAGTGCATTTATATCGACCCGCCCTACAACACGCGCTCGGCCTTCGCGCACTACGACGACAACCTGGAGCACGCCCAGTGGCTCGCCACGATGTGGCCGCGGCTGGAGCTCCTGCGCGACCTGCTGGCGGACGACGGCTCGATCTGGGTGCAGCTTGACGATAACGAAGCTCACTACGCCCGTGTTGTCCTTGATGAATTGATGGGGCGAAGAAATTTCGTCGCTGACATTACTTGGAAGAAATCATATGCGGTCCGAAGCAATTCGGAATTTGTGTCGACTTCAACGGAGCATATATTCTGGTATTGCAAGGATAGAAACAGACATATGCCGAACAAGCTACCAAGATCCGATATTCAGACTTCCCGCTTTACTAACCCCGACAACGATCCTCGCGGCCCGTGGCAATCCATCACCTTTACGATTAGTCTCTTATCTGGCGCACGGGGGCGGCAATACGCACGGACCGGAACATCACCCAACCTCTACGAAGTGACCTCCCCGGCTGGTTTGGCGATAAACCCACCGCCAGGCAGATGCTGGGCTCGGGCCAAGCCGGTCTTTGAGGAGTTCGACGCGGATGGCCGACTCTGGTGGGGGCCGAAGAAGAATCGCACACCACGTCTCAAGATGTTTTTGTCGGAGGCGGAACAAGGAGTGTTACCCACTACGCTTTGGGCCGATGGTGACGAGTACGGTTTCAATCAGGATGGCGTTCGTGAGCTTCGCGCCTTGGGCATCGCGTTCCCTACACCCAAGCCCGAACGCCTGATCCAGCGCATCCTGCACATCGCCACCGACCCCGGCGACCTCGTGCTCGACTCCTTCCTCGGCTCCGGCACCACGGCCGCCGTCGCCCACAAGATGGGCCGGCGCTGGATCGGCGTCGAGATGGGCGAGCACGCCGTCACCCACTGCGCGCCGCGCCTGAAGAAGGTCATCGAGGGCGAACAAGGCGGTATCTCCGGGGCCGTCGGCTGGAAGGGCGGCGGCGGCTTCCGCTTCCATCGCCTGGGCCCGCCCGCGTTCGACGCCGAAGGGCGCATCCGGCCGGACGTGGCCTTCCCCGTGCTCGCCGCCCACGTCTGGTTCGCCGAGACCGGCCGGCCGTGGACCGCGCCGGCCGAACCCACCCCCTTCCTCGGGGCGCACGGGGGGCGGGGCTACGCGCTGCTCTACAACGGCGTGTTGCGCGACCGCTCCGCCGGCGGCGGCAACGTGCTGACCCGCCGCGCGCTGGCGGCCGTCCGCGCCGCCGCGGGCGGCTTCGACGGGCCGATGGTCGTCTACGCCGCGCGGTCGGCGTTCCGGGACGCGACGCTGAAGGCCGAGGGGCTGACCTTCCGGCAGACCCCCTACGACGTGACGGCGCGGGCCTGACCGGTGGAGCTCAAGCCCTACCAGGCCGAGGCGCTCGACACGCTCCGCCGCTTCCTGGAGGAGGCGCGGACCGCCGGGCCGGCGGCGGCCTACGAACGGATCGTCCGCGAACCGGAGCTGGCGGCGCGGCTCGGGCGTTACGCCGGGACCTACCGGCCGCTCGCCGGCCTGCCCGGCGCGCCGCACGTCTGCCTGCGCCTGCCGACCGGCGGCGGCAAGACGCTCCTCGCCGCCCACGCCGTCGCCGTCGCCCGCCGCGCCTGGATCGAGCGGGACCGTCCCCTCGTCCTGTGGCTCGCGCCGACCGCGGTCATCCGCCGCCAGACGGCGGAGGCGCTGAAGAACCCGCGCCACCCGTGCCGCCGCGCCCTCGACGCGGCGTTCGCGGGCCGGACGCGCGTCCTCGACATCGCCGACTTCGCCCAACTCCGCCCCCACGACCTGCGCGACAGGTGCTGCGTCGTCGTCGGCACCATCCAGACGCTGCGGGTCCGGAACACCGAAGGCCGCAAGGTCTACGCCCACCACGAGGACATGGAGGCGCACTTCGCCGCCCTGCCCGCCGCCGCGACCGCCGCGCCGGGGCTGGAGCGGCTGGAGAACGGCCGGGTCAAGTTCTCCTTCGCCAACCTGCTGCATCTCCATCGCCCGCTGATGATCGTCGACGAGGCGCACAACGCCGTCACCGGGCTCACGCGCGAGATGCAGGCGCGGGTGAACCCGTGCGCGGCGATCGAGTTCACGGCCACGCCGCGCGCCGCCTCCAACGTCCTGTTCAACGCCCGGGCGTCGGAACTGAAGCGCGAGGCGATGATCAAGCTGCCGGTGGCGCTCGCCGAGCACGAGACCTGGCAAGGCGCGGCGAACGCCGCCGTCGCCGCGCGCGCGGCGCTGGCCGAGGCGGCGAAGGCCGACCGCGGGCCTATCCGCCCGGTGGCCCTGTTCCAGGCGCAACCGAGGAACCGCGAGGTGACGGCGGAGGCGCTGAAGCGGCACCTGATCGAGGTCGAGCGCGTGCCGGAGGAACGCATCGCCGTCGCCACCGGCGACCAGCGCGAGCTCGACGGCGTCGACCTGTTCGACCCCGCCTGCCCGGTCGAGCACGTCGTCACCGTCCAGGCCCTGAAGGAGGGCTGGGACTGCTCCTTCGCCTACGTCTTCTGCTCGGTGTCGCGGATCGGGAGCGCCGCCGACGTGGAGCAGCTCCTGGGCCGGGTGCTGCGGATGCCCTACGCCGAGCGGCGCGCGGACGCCGCCCTGAACAAGGCCTACGCCTTCGTCTGCGAACCCACGTTCGGCGCCGCGGCGAAGGCGCTGGCGGACAAGCTGGTGGCCATGGGGTTCGAGGAGGACGAGGCGGAGGACGCCATCGAGCCGGCGCAGGCGTCGCTGGACGTGGACGCCGGCCCGCTCGCCGCGTCCGGACGGCCGCGGCCCGTGTTCCGCCACGCGGTCGCCTTGCCGCCCGAAGCCGCGCCGGCCCTCGAGGGCGCGTTGCCGGAAGGCGCGGCGGCGCGCGCGACGGACGACGGCGCGGTCGAGATCGCGGTCGACGGTTGGGTGGACGGCGCGCGGGAGACGGCGATCCGCGACGCCCTGCCCCCGGACGCGCGGGCGGGCTTCGCGGAAGCGGCCGCGCGGTTCCGCCGCGAGGAAGGGCGCCGGTTCCCGCCGTCGGCGCGCGGAACGACGTTCGAGGTTCCGGCCCTGGCCGCGGTGGTGCAGGGGGAGCTGGAACTCGCCGACGCCGACCTGTTCATGGAGAACCACGACTGGTCGCTCTCCGACCGTCCGTTCCGGCCCGACGCGAGCGAGTTCGCGATCCGCCGGACGGCGCGCGGGTTCGAGATCGACATCGACCGCGACCGGGTGTTCTACACGGAGACCGGCGCCGAGGCGCAACTCGCGCTCGACGTCGACGTGGAGGGCTGGACGCCGCGGAAC
Organism: uncultured Alphaproteobacteria bacterium; assembly: GCA_958295695.1. Lineage (GTDB taxonomy): Bacteria > Pseudomonadota > Alphaproteobacteria > SP197 > SP197 > SP197. The sequence continues at coordinate 2,418,220 of OY282363.1, forward strand.
CTGGCGCTGTGGCTCGACCGCGAGGTCCGCGCCATCGACATCGACCAGGGCGACCTGATCGCCTGGCTCTCCGATCTCGTGAACCACCTGACCGTCGCGCGCGGCCTCTCCATCGCCGCGCTCACGCGCGCCAAGTTCCAGCTCGCGCGCAAGGTCCGCGACCGGATCGCCGCCATCCGCCGCGAGGAGCGCGAGGCGGTCTACCAGCGCCACCTGTTCGCGCCGGAGGCCCGGCCGCGGGTCTCCTTCGACCGAACCTTCGCGTTCCGGGACGGCATGTACGCGGACGAGCGGCGCTACCGCGGGCGCTGGCGTCCGCGCCGGCACTTCCTCGGGGCGGACGCGGTGCCCGCCTTCGACGGCGCCGACAACGGCGAGGAAGTCCGCTGTGCCCAGGCGCTCGACGACCTTCCCGGCGTGAAGCACTGGATCCGCAACGTCGCCCGCCACCCGGAGTCGTTCCGGCTGCCGACGGCCTCGGGCCGGTTCTACCCCGACTTCGTGGCCGAACTCGACGACGGGCGGCTGCTCGTCGTCGAATACAAGGGCGCGCACCTCGCCGACGGCGCCGACGCGGCCGGGAAGCGCGCCGTCGGCGAACTGTGGGAGCGCGCGTCCGGGGGCCGGGGCCTGTTCCTCGTCGTCGAGCGGGACATCGACGGCAAGGGCGCGCGCGAGCAACTGGCGGAGAAGGCGGGGGTCGCGTAACCGGGCGCCGACGCCCACCCGGATCGGGAACGGTCCGACGCGAACGCCCACCGGCGCGAGGGTCGTGGAGAGGCGCGCCCGGCCGAAGAAACCCTCCCGCCCCATACGCCCCGAACCGGGAGGCCGTGTCCCGGCTCGAAGTCCGGCGCTTCCCGCAAGCGGCGTTCCCTTCGACAGGCTCGGGGCAGGCTCTCGATACGGCCCTTCGGGCCACCTCGGGATGAGGGGGGTGCCTTGTTCCCGCCCAAATATCCCCCTCACCCTGAGTAGCCCTCCACAGGAGGGCGTATCGAAGGGCGTTCCTCGATACGGTCCTTCGGACCTACTCGGGATGAGGGGTATTTGTTGAGGGAATGTATTGAGGGGAGTTGTGTTCGTTCCCATCCCAAACACCTCTCACCCCGCCCAAAAACTCCCTCACCCCGGGTAGCCGCCGAAGGCGGCGTATCGAAGGGGCGCCCGGCGCGGCGCGCGGCCCCGGGATTCCAAACCGGGACGCCGCCGACCGGGACAAACGATTCCGTCGAGGACGAAAACGCTATAGCGTCGCGCGGCGCACCATCGAACGCGCGGATGCGGGAGGTAAGAATGTCCCCGGTCGAGTATGCGAAGCACGGGACGGTGGCCGTCCTGACCGTCAACAACCCCCCGGTCAACGCCATGAGCCCCGGCGTGCCGAAGGGCGTCGTCCGGGGCGTCGAACGGGCCAACGGCGACGCCGGGGTCGCCGCGGTCGTGCTGATCGGCGCCGGGCGCGGGTTCATCGCGGGCGCGGACATCCGCTATTTCTCGCGGCCCTGGCCCGAGGGCGAGGAGACCTTCAAGGACATCATCGCGGCCTTCGAGGCGAGCCCGAAGCCGGTGGTGGCGGCGATCCACGGCCACGCCCTGGGGGGCGGCCTCGAGACCGCCATGGCCTGCCACTACCGCGTCATCGCTCCGGCGGCCAGGGTGGGCCAGCCGGAGGTGAAGCTCGGATTCCCGCCGGGCGCGGGCGGGACCCAGAGGCTGCCGCGGCTGGCCGGCGTGGCCGCGGCGCTGGACATGATCGTCTCCGGCGCTCCCGTGAAAGCGCGCGAGGCCGCGGACCTGGGGATCGTCGACGCGACGATCGAAGGCGACCTCCTGGAGGGCGCGGTCGCCTTCGCGGCCGCCAGGGGGGCCGAGGCCGGACCGCACCGGCGCGTCCGCGACATCGAGATCGCCCTCGACGACCGCGGCGTCTTCGACGCCAAACGCAAGGAGATCGCCCGCCGGTCCCGCGGCATGCGGGCGCCCTACGCCTGCATCGAGTGCGTCGAGGCCGCGGTCGACCTGGATTTCGACGCGGGCGTCGAGCGGGAGCGCGCGATCTTCGAGGACTGCGTCGAGTCCGGCGAATCGAAGGCCCTGCGCCACGTCTTCTTCGCGGAGCGCGCGGCCCGGAAGATCCCCGGCGTCGGCAAGGAGGTCGAGCCCCGCGCCATCGCGAAGGCCGGCGTCCTGGGCGCGGGCACCATGGGCGGCGGCATCGCCATGAACTTCGCCAACGCCGGCATTCCCGTGACCGTGGTCGAACGGAACCGGGAGGCGATCGACCGCGGCATGGCGACCATCGAGAGGAACTACGCCGCGACCGTGGCGAAGGGCCGCATGAGCCGGGAGGCCATGGACGCCCGCATGGCGCTCATCGCGCCCTCGACCGACTACGGCGACCTCGCCGACGCCGACATGATTATCGAAGCGGTGTTCGAGGAGATGGCGGTCAAGAAGGAGGTCTTCGCGGCGCTCGACCGGGTCGCCAAGCCCGACGCCATCCTCACGTCGAACACGTCCTACCTCGACATCGACGAGATCGCCGACACGATCCCCAACCGCCGCGGCCACGTGCTGGGCACCCACTTCTTCAGCCCGGCGAACGTGATGCGGCTGCTCGAGGTCGTGCGCACCCGGACCGTGAGCGACGTCGACCTGGTCACGACCATGGAGGTCGGCCGCGGGATGCGCAAGCTGCCGATCGTGGCGGGCGTCTGCCACGGCTTCATCGGCAACCGCATGCTGGAGGGCTATTTCGGCGAGGCGGCGCTGATGGTCGAGGAGGGCGCGACGCCGGCCCGGATCGACACGGTCATGGTCGATTACGGCATGGCCATGGGGCCGCTCGCCGTCGCCGACCTCGCCGGACTCGACGTCGGCTGGCGCAAGCGCAAGGACGCGGCGGGCGGCCGGAACCCGCCGGCGGAGCGCGGGTCCCACGTCTCGACCAGGCTGTGCGAGATGGGCCGCTTCGGCCAGAAGACGGGACGCGGCTACTACATCTACGAGGAGGGAAGCCGCAGGCCGACGCCGGACCCGGAGGTCGACCGGCTCGCCGCCGAGGCCGCGGCGGACCTGGGCCTGGAGCCGCGCGCGTTCGGCGACGACGAGATCGTCGAACGCTGCATGTACCCGCTGGTCAACATCGGCGCCGACATCCTGGCCGAGGGCCACGCGCTGCGCGCCAGCGACATCGACCTCGTCTACATCAACGGATACGGCTATCCCGCCTGGCGCGGCGGGCCGATGCACTGGGCCGGCGCCGTCGGCCTCGACAAGGTCCACGACGCCGTCCGCCGCTACCGCGACGCGCTGGGCTTCGGGCACTGGAGGCCGTCGCCGCTCCTGAAGCGTCTCGCCGAGGAGGGCGGGACCTTCGAGGATTTCGACAGGGAGAACGCCGGCTGAACCCGGCCTCTTGGGACAAGGAACCGGAACCATGCGCGAGGCCGTCATCGTTTCCACCGCACGCACGCCGATCGGCAAGGCCTACCGCGGCGCCTTCAACAACACCCACGGCGCGACGCTGACGGGCCACGTCATCGGGCGCGCCGTGGAGCGGGCCGGGATCGAGGGCGCGGAGGTCGAGGACGTCGTCATCGGCTGCGGCCTGCCCGAAGGCGCGACCGGCCACAACATGGCGCGGCTGTCGGCCATCCGCGCGGGCCTGCCGGTGACGACCGCCGCCGCCACGATCAACCGCTTCTGCAGCTCGGGCCTTCAGGCGATCAGTTCGGCGGCCCACCGCATCGTCGTCGACAAGGTCGAGTGCGCGGTCGCCGGCGGCGTCGAGCAGATCAGCCTGGTCCAGAACGAGCACATGAACCGCCACAGGGCCCGGGAGGACTGGCTGGAGGAGCACAAGCCCGAACTCTGGATGCCGATGATCGAGACCGCCGACATCGTGGCCGAACGCTACGGAATCGGCCGCGAGCGGCAGGACGACTATGCGCTCCAGAGCCAGACGCGCACCGCCGCGGGCCAGCGGGACGGCCGCTTCGACGACGAGATCGCGCCCCTGGCGACCGTCAAGCTGGTCCAGGACAAGGAGACCGGGGCGATCGGCGAGGAAGCCGTGACGCTCGAAAGGGACGAGGGCAACCGGCCGGCCACGACGATGGAGGGCCTCGCCGGCCTGCAACCCGTCCGCGGCGACGGCCAAACCGTCACCGCCGGCAACGCCAGCCAGCTTTCGGACGGCGCCTCGGCCTGCGTGCTGATGGAGCGTTCGGCGGCCGAACGGCGGGGCCTGGAGCCGCTCGGGGTCTACCGCGGCATGGCGGTCTCCGGCTGCGAGCCCGACGAGATGGGGATCGGACCGGTCTTCGCCGTGCCGAGGCTCCTGGAGCGCCACGGGCTCGCGGTCGGCGACATCGACCTCTGGGAGCTCAACGAAGCCTTCGCCGTGCAGGCGATCTACTGCCGCGACAAGCTGGGAATCGACAACGACAGGTTCAACGTGGACGGCGGCTCGATCTCGATCGGCCACCCCTACGGCATGTCGGGCGCCCGGATGACCGGACACGGCCTGATCGAGGGCAAGCGCCGGGGCGCCAGGACCCTCGTCGTGACCATGTGCATCGGCGGCGGCCAGGGCATGGCGGGACTGTTCGAGATCTGCTGACGCCATGGCCCCGCCGCGGCGGCCGGACCGGACCGCGCCCGACCCGGAAACCATCGACGTCCGGCCCGACGAGGCGCTCGACGTCTCCCGGCTGGAGCCGTGGCTGCGTGAGAACCTGGAGGGCGCCGAGGGAGCGCTGTCGATCCGCCAGTTCGGCGGCGGACACGCCAACCTCACCTACCTCCTGACGTTCGGCGAGCGGGAGTTCGTGCTGCGCCGGCCGCCGCTCGGCCCCGTGGCGCCCTCGGCCCACGACATGCGGCGCGAGCACCGCATCCTCTCGCGCCTGTGGCGCGCGTGGGACCTGGCTCCGCGCAGCCATGTCCTCTGCGCCGACCCCGGCGTCATCGGCGCGGACTTCCACGTGCTGGAGCGCCGCCGCGGCATCGTCCTGCGGGCGACCAATCCCGAGGTCACCGACGGCCGGCCGGAGCTCCGCCGCCGGATCGGCGAGACGATGGCCGATGTCCTGGCGGGCTTCCACCGCGTCGATCCGGACGACGTCGGCCTCGGCGACCTGGGCCGGCCGGAAGGTTTCGTCGAACGGCAGGTGGCGGGCTGGTCGAAGCGCTGGGAGGCCGCGTCCGACGACGCCGCGCCGGACGCCTCGGCCGCGATCGACTGGTTCAGGGCCGACATTCCGAAAGCCCAGGCGGCGACCTTCGTCCACAACGACTACAAGCTCGACAACGTCATGGTCGCCGCGGACGACCCGGCCCGCGCCGTGGCCGTGCTCGACTGGGACATGTGCACCCGGGGCGACCCCCTGCTCGACCTCGCCAACCTCACGATCTACTGGAGCGAGGAAACGGACGACGGCGTCTGGCGCGAGGCGGTCTGGATGCCGACCGACAAGCCCGGCTTCCCGTCGCGCGCGGAGCTGGTGGAGCGCTACGCGGCCGGGACCGGCTTCGACGTTTCGCGCTTCGCCTGGTACGAGGCGTTCGGCCGCTTCAAGGTGGCCGTCATCCTGCAGCAGATCTACATCCGCTACCTGCGCGGCCAGACGCGGGACGAACGCTTCGCCGTGCTGGGCGGGCGCGTCGAGGCCCTGATCCGGTGCTGCGAGGAACTGATCGCGCGGACCTGACGCCCCCCGGCGGCGGCCCGTCAGGCCGCCCCGAAGCCGAAGAAGCGGGAGCGGCGTTTCTCCATGAAACGCTGGTGGTAGTCCTCGGCGCGCCAGAAGGTCGGCGCATCGACGATCTCGGTGACGATCGCGCGCCCGTCGCGGCGGGCGGCCCGCCGCGCCTCCCGCGACGCCTCGGCCGCCGCGCGCTGGCCCGCGTCGTGGGTGAAGATCGCGGAGCGGTACTGGGGCCCGGCGTCCGGCCCCTGACGGTTGAGCGACGTGGGATCGTGGATGTCCCAGAACACCTCCAGCAATTCCTCGTAGCTCACCGTCCCGGGGTCGAAATCGACCTGGACGGCCTCGGCGTGGCCGGTCCGGCCGGTGCAGACCTGTTCGTAGGTCGGGTTCTCGACATGGCCGCCGATGTAGCCCACGGCGGCGCCGGCGACGCCCTCGACCTTGCTGAAAATCTCCTCGGGGCCCCAGAAGCACCCGGCGGCGAAGGTGGCCCTGGCCATGTTTCTCCCCGCTCCCCGACAACCGGGATGGCGGCGGGAATGTTGCGCCGCGCCGGAGGCGCCGTCAAACGCCGCCGGCCACGATGGTGGAGCCGCCGTCCACGACGATGGTCTGGCCGGTGATGAAGCGGCCGGCCTCCGAGGCGAGGAAGACGGCCACGCCGGCAATGTCGTCGGGTTCGCCGATGCGCCGCAGGGGATACCGCGCCTCGACCTCCGCCAGCCGGTCCGGGTCCTCCCACAGCGCCCGCGCGAAATCGGTCCTGACGAGGCCGGGCGCGATGGTGTTGACGCGGATGTTGTGCTCGCCCCAGCGCACGGCGAGGTTCCGCGCCATCGCGATGCCGGCGGCCTTGGAGACACCGTACATGCCGATATCGTCCGTGCCCTTGAGCCCGGCGATCGAGGACAGGAAGACGATCGCGCCGCTCTTCCGCTCGGCCATCCCCGGCAGCACCATCTTCGAGAGCCAGAGATTCGCCCGGATGTTGCAGTTGACGATCTTCTCGAAGGCCGATTCCCCGATCGTCGTCATGGGACCGTAGTGCGGGTTGACGGCGGCGTTGCCGATGAGGCAATCGACCTTGCCCCAGGCCCGCTCGGTCTCGTCGACCAGGTTCCGGAGACGGTCGATGTGGGTCACGTTGCAGGCCACGGCCATGGCCTTCCCGCCCTTGGCCTCGATGCCGGCGGCGACCTCCTCGCAGGCGCCGATCTTGCGGCTGGAGACCACGACGCTCGCGCCGGCCTCGGCCATGCGCTCGGCGATGGCCCGGCCGATCCCCCTGGACCCGCCGGTGATGACGGCGACCTGGCCGTCGAGATCGAACAGACCCATGAAACGTCTCCCGCGGCGCCGGATCGGCGGCGCGCCATTGCGCGCCCGTTCCCCGGCAGTCTAGCATCGCCGCGCCGCCCATCGGCCAGCCCCCGGGAGGACACCGGCATGCGGATCGCGTTCACGCCCGAGGAAGAGGCCTTCCGCGCCGAAGTCCGCGATTTCATCGAGGCCGAGTGCGACCCGGCGGCGCGCCGGCGGGTGAACGAGGGCCTGGGACTCGCGAAGGAGGACTATGTCGCCTGGCACAAGGCGCTGGCCGCGAAAGGCTGGTCCTGTCCGCACTGGCCGGTCGAGCACGGCGGCCGCGACTGGACGCCGGCGCAACACTACATCTTCGAGGAAGAGACCGGCGACGCCGGCTGCCCGCCGCCGGTGCCGTTCGGGCCGGAAATGGTGGCACCGGTGGTCTGGACCTTCGGCGACGACGAGCAGAAGGCCCGCCACCTGCCGCCGATCCTCTCGGGCGACGTCTGGTGGGCCCAGGGCTACTCCGAGCCGAACGCGGGATCGGACCTCGCGAGCCTGAAGACGAAGGCGGTCCTGGACGGCGACCACTATGTCGTCAACGGCGGCAAGACTTGGACGACCTGGGCGCAGTTCGCCGACTGGATCTTCCTGCTGGCGCGCACGTCCAGCGAGGGCAAGCGCCAGGAAGGCATCACCTTCCTCCTGGTCGACATGACCGCGCCCGGCATCGCGCTCCATCCGATCGTCACCATGGAAGGCGGCCACGAGGTCAACCAGACGATCTTCGAGGATGTCCGCGTGCCGGTCGCCAACCGGATCGGCGAGGAGAACAAGGGCTGGACCTACGCCAAGTTCCTGCTGGGCTACGAGCGCTTCAACATGGCGGGCGTCCCGGCGGCCAAGCGCCAGATGCGGCGCCTGAGGCGGATCGCCGACGACCAGGGGCTCGCCGGCGATCCCCGCTTCCGCCACAGGATGGCCGACGCCGACATCCAGATCCGGACCCTCGAATCGACCATGCTGCGCCTGCTGGCGGCGGCCACCGCAGGCAAGGACCCCGGAGCGGAGGCGTCCTACATCAAGATCCGCGGCACGGAGATCGACCAGCTCATGACCGAACTCGCCATGGAGGCCGTGGGTCCCTACACCCTGCCCTTCGCGCCGAACGCCGGCGCGGAAGGCTGGAACGAGGAGCCGGTCGGGCCGGACTACGCCGCGCCCGTGGCGCCGACCTACTTCAACACGCGCAAGGTCACGATCTACGGCGGATCGAACGAAATCCAGAAGAACATCATCGCCAAGCACGTGCTCGGCCTCTAGGGAATCTCCATGCTCGATCTGGAGTTGAGCGAGGAGCAGCGGCTCCTCAAGGACAGCGCCGACCGGTTCGTCGCGCGCGACTATGCGTTCGAGAGCCGGCGCGAGGCCGTCGCCGGCGAGGACGGCTTCCGCCGCGAGGTCTGGAGGCGGTTCGCTAGCCTGGGCTGGCTGGGCGTCGGCCTGCCGGAAGACTTCGGCGGATCCGGCGGCGCGCGCGAGACCGCCGTGCTGATGGAGAGCCTGGGCCGCGGTCTGGTCGTGGAGCCCTACCTGGCCTGCGTCGTGATGGCCGCGAAGGCCGTGGCGCTCGCCGGCGCGGACGCCCAGAAGGAGGAGCTCCTGGGCGGCGTCGTGTCCGGCGACCTCCTTCTTTCGCTGGCCTACGCCGAACCGCGATCGCGCTACGACCCCGCCCATGTCGAGACACGCGCCGAAGCCGCGGGGGACGCCTGGGTGTTGAACGGCCGCAAGGGCCTCGTGCTCAACGGCGATACCGCCGACAGGTTCGTCGTTTCGGCCCGCGCGGCGGGCGGTGTCGCCGACGAGGACGGCGTCGCCCTGTTCGTCGTGGACGCCGGCGCCGATGGCGTCCACGCGCGGGGCTATCCGACCAATGACGGCGGACGGGCGGCCGAGGTGTCCCTGGAGAACGTCGCCGTCGCGGCCGACGCGCTCCTGGGCGGCGACAGCACGGGCGGCGCTCGAGTCGTGGCCGAGGTCGTCGACCGCGCCGCCGCGGCCGTGTGTGCGGAATCGCTCGGCCTGATGGCCGCGCTGAACGATCTGACGGTCGACTACGCGAAGACGCGCGAGCAATTCGGCCAGCCGATCGGCAAGTTCCAGGCGTTGCAGCACCGGATGGTCGACATGTTCGTGGCGCTCGAGGAGTCGCGGTCGCTGACCGCCGTCTACATGGCCGACGTCGACTCCGCGGAGGCCGCCGAACGCCAGCTCGCCGTCTCGGCGATGAAGGCGCAGTGCGACAAGGCGGGGCGCGCCGTGGGCCAGGAGGCGATCCAGCTCCACGGCGGCATCGCCATGACCGACGACTACATCGCGAGCCATTACTTCAAGCGGCTGAGCGCGATCCACCGCCTGTTCGGCGACATCGACTGGCACCTGGAGCGCTACGCGCGGCTCGCCCTCTGAACCCGTGGGCGGAACGTCGGATGTCCGGGCCGCGCGACGCGCAGGCGCAGGAAGGCGGTCCCCGCGGCGATGAAGAGATCGCGCATGTCGTCGCCGCCGAAGCAGAAGTTGGCCGGAAACCGCGGAGTCAGGACGACGCCGAGCAGGGCGCCGTCCGGGTCGAAGACATGGATCCCGCCCGGCCCGGCGCTCCAGACGTTGCCCATGGCGTCGACCTTCATGCCGTCCGGCGAGCCGTACCCCAGCGCGCCGCCGTCGTTCCGCGTCTCGGCGAACAACCGGCCGCCGGAGACGGCGCCGGCGCCATCGACATCGTGGACGCGGATGTGCTGGCGCTCGCTGTCGTTGACGTAGAGGCGCGACTCGTCGGGCGAGAAGCACAGGCCGTTGGGAGCGTCATAGCCGTCGTCGACGAGGCGGAGGGCGCCCGAGGGATCGATCCGGAAGACGCCGCGGAACGGCAGGCCCGGCTCGCGCGCGACGCCCGTGTCGCCCTGCCGGCCGTAGAGGGGGTCGGTGAACCAGACGCCGCCCCGGCCGTCGACGACGATGTCGTTGGGGCTGTTGAGCTCGCGGCCTTGCCAGGCGTCCGCCAGAACGGTCACCGCGCCGTCGGGCTCGAGCCGGGACACCCGGCTGGACTCATGCTCGCACATCAGCAGCCGGCCCCGGGCGTCGTAGCAGGTGCCGTTGGTCATGTCGCTGGGCTCGCGCAGGATCGCGGTCTCGCCGGACGCGGCATGCCAGCGGTGAATGCGGTTCGACGGAATGTCGGTGAACGTCACATGACGCTCCGCCGGATGCCATGACGGCCCTTCCGTGAACCGGAACCCCTCGGCCAGCGTCTCGAAGGCGGCGTCCTCGACGACGAGATCGCGGAAACGGTCGTGGACGGCGCGGTAGATGGACACGGCCTATCCCGCCGTCGGGTCGTCGCCCACGCGCACGATGAGCTTGCCGAAGTTGCCGCCCTCGAACAGCCGGTTGAAGGCGGCGGGCGCGTTCTCGAGGCCGTCCACGAACGTCTCGCGCCAAGTCATGCGGCCGTCGGCGATCCAGCCCGCGAGCTCGGCCCGGGCGCTCTCGTCGTCGTCGGCATAGTCGGTGACCAGGAAGCCCTGGACCCTGATGCGGCGCACGATGTGCCACCACAGCGGATCGGGAACGAGCTCCGGATCCGTGGCGTTGTAGTTCGAGATCGTGCCGCACACCGCCATGCGTCCGTGCTCGTTCAATTGCATCGTGGCGGCGCGCGCGATCTCGCCGCCGACGTTCTCGAAGTTCACGTCGATGCCGTCGGGACAGGCCGCGCGCAGCGCCCCGGCGATGTCGTCGCAGGTCCTGTGGTTGAAGCAGGCGTCGAAGCCGCAGTCCTCCAGGCAGTAGGCGACCTTCTCGTCGGAACCGGCGCAGCCCGCGACACGGCACCCCACGATCCTGGCGATCTGGCCCACCGTCGCGCCGACCGCCCCGGACGCCGCCGAGACGAAGACCGTTTCGCCCGGTCTGGGCTCACCCACCTTGAGCAGGCCGTGATGGGCCGTGAGACCCGGCATGCCGAGCACGCCCAGCGCCGTGGAGACCGGCGCGAGCGAGGCGTCGATCTTGCGGACCGCGCCGCCGGGCGCGACGGCGTGGCTCTGCCAGCCGCCATGGACTTCGACGATGTCGCCCTCCGACACGCCGTCGTGCCGCGAGGCGAGCACCTCCCCGACCGTCGCGCCGACGATGACCCCGCCCAGCGGGATCGGGTCGTCGTAGGATTCGGCGTCGTCCATCGCGCCGCGCATGTAGGGGTCCAGCGTGAGGTAGACGGTGCGGGTCAGCACCTCGCCATCGGCCGGTTCGGGCGCGTCGGACTCCAGGAGATCGAAGTCGTCGGCGACCGGCAACCCGCGGGGGCGGCGCGCGAGGACGATGCGGCGGCGGCGCTCGGTCATTGGACAACCTCTTCCGCGATGTCCCGCCCCAGCAGCGCGCGCTTGAGAACCTTGCCCGTCTGGCCGAGAGGCAGGCTCGCGCGCACCTCGACGAGGCGCGGATACTTGTGGGCCGCGAGATGCTCGCGGGACCAGGCGACGATGTTCTCGGGCGTCGGGACCGCGCCCGGCGCGGGCGTGACGAACGCCTTGACCTCCTCGCCGTGGGTCGGGTGCGGCACGCCGACCACGGCGGCCATGCCGATGTCCGGATGCTCCATCAGCGTCGCCTCGACCTCGGCCGGGTAGACGTTGAAACCGCCGCGGATGATGAGCTCCTTCTTGCGTCCGGCGATGAAGACGAATCCATCGTCGTCCATGCGGGCGAGATCGCCGGTGCGATACCAGCCGTTCCTGATCGCGGCGGCCGTCGCCTCGGGGTCCTTGTAGTAGCCCTTCATCACGCCGTGGCCACGCACGGCGAGCTCGCCCACCTCGCCCCGCGGCGCCTCTTCGCCGTTCTCGTCGACGATGCGGAGATCGATCCCCCAGCCGGCGGTGCCGATGGACCCCTGCGGGACGCCCTCGGGCGAATGGTGGAAACAGGAGGCCGGCGAGGTCTCGGTCGCGCCGTAGCCATCGGTCACCGGCACGTCGAACCGGTCCGAGAATTCGCGCCGCAGGCCGGGCGGCAGGGACGCGCCGCCGGCCGACGCCGAGACGAGAAGCTCCTTGAGCCGCGCCATGTCCCCGGGCGCGACGTCCGGGCAATCGAGGATGGCGCGGTGCATCGTCGGCACGCCCGTGAAGCTCTCGATTCGTTCTTCCAGCATCAGGCGCACCGCCTCGGCCGGGTCGAAACGCTGCATCAGGACGATCGTCATGGCGTTGAAGATGCACAGGTGCATCGAACAGGTCTGCGCCATGATGTGGAACATCGGATGCGCGATGAGCCACTTGCCGCCGTCGGGATCGACCGGCCGGACGCGCGTGACGATGACGACATTGAGGATGATGTTGCCGTGGGTCAGTTCCGCCCCCTTCGGCCTTCCGGTCGTTCCCGAAGTGTAGAGGATGACCGCGGTGTCGTCGAAGTCGGTCATGGCGCCGAGGCGGGTCCCGCTCCGCCCGGCGATCAGGTCGGCGTAGGTCTCCCGCCGTCCCAGCGCGGCGTCGGGTTCGATGAACCAGGCCCGGCGGCAGCCCTCGGTCTTCTCGAAGGCTTCGAGCGCCGCCCGGCCGATCTCCATGTCGCCACCGCCGTAGGCGATCATGGCGACGGCGTCGCTGTGTTCGAGCTGGTAGGCGATCTCGCGGGCGCGCAGGAGCGCGCTGACGGAGACGACGACGGCGCCCAGCTTGAGAATGCCGAAATAGGCGGCGACGAACTCGGGACGGTTGGGGCAGACGAGCGCCACGTGGGCGCCCGCGTGAATGCCGGCGGCGGCAAGCCCGTTGGCGACCCGGCTCGCCTCCGCCTCGACCTCGCCGTAGGTCAGCCGCAGGTCTCCGAACACGATGGCCTCGCGTTCGGGATACCGCGCCGCGGCGCTTTCCAGATTGGTGGCGAGATTGAACATCGGCCGCCCTTGTCCCGGAACGCCAAAGTCGACAGGATAGCGCCGCTGGAATCAAGAACCACGGGACGATCGCCATGTCGGGCACAGTGCTGTCAATAGCCCGCCGGTCCGCGTCGCGCGCGCCGATGGAAGAGATCGAAGCCGCCGAGGTCAGCGTCGAGGCGGGCGTCGAGGGCGACCTCCGGGGCGGGCCCGGCGACCGTCAGGTCACCGTGCTGACCCGGGAAGGCTGGGACGCGGCCTGCGCCGAACTGGGCGAGGACCTGCCCTGGACGACGCGCCGCGCGAACATCCTGATCGAGGGCCTGCGCGTGGAAGGCAGGCTCGGCGGGACCATCCGCATCGGCGATCTGGAGCTTTCGATCGCCGGCGAGACCGATCCCTGCGCCCGCATGGAAGAGCAGCGGACCGGCCTGCGGCGGGCGCTCACGCCCGACTGGCGTGGCGGCGTGACCTGCCGCGTCGCCAGGGGCGGCGCGGTCCGGGTGGGCGACCGGGTGGAACTGGCCGACTGACGCCCGCCCGGCGCCGTGGTAGGTTCGGCCGGCGGATCGTCGGGGGAGGGCGGAACGATGCCCGAACTGATCGAAGGCAACCCGGTTCTCGTCGCGGTCGACATCATGGGGACCGGCCGGCCCGAGGACGACGACGGCGGCATCCCCAGCATGGGCGGCGGCGAGGAACGGGTCGGCCGCGTGATCCCGATGATCGAGGCGGCCAAGGCCAATGGCGTTCCAGTCGTCTACGTCATCGAGGTCCATCGCCCCGATCGTGTGGATTTCGGCCGCGAGCTCGACGGCTCCGAGGGCGTCCATTGCGTCGAGGGACATCCCGGCACCCGCATCCACGTCCGCCTGCCCTACGAGCACGGCGTCGACTACCTCATTCCGAAGCGGCGCTACTCGGCCTTCTTCGGCACCGATCTCGAGATCCTCCTGAAGGGGCTGAAGGCCGGCACCCTGCTGTTGTGCGGCGGCCTGACGGATGTCTGCGTGCACTACACCTTCGTCGACGCCCACCAGCACGACTACCATGCGCGGGTCATCGAGGACTGTGTCGGCGGATCCAGCATCGAGGCCCACACCGCGTCGCTGAACGCGATGGAATACCTCCAGCGCGACGCCCGCTGCGCCAGCGGCCAGGTCATCGCCGCATTCAACGCCCGGGGCAGGAAGGCGGCCTGAGCGGATGGCGATGGCGTGACCGCCCGGCCCCTTCCCTCGCGCCGGCCTCCGACCGCACGAGGACCGTGACGTGAACGGCCTCCCTGGCGCGCCGCGGGAGAGACGGCGGTTCGACCTGTTCTCCAATCCCGCGCGCGACTTCATCGACGACGTGACGAGGTTCAGCGACTTCGGCGGACGGACGGTCGTCGAAACCGTCGACGGCGTTCCCTACTTCACCAACGAGTTCTGGACGTCGCGCCAGCGCCAAGCCCACAGGATCCACGAAGTCAGCTATCGCGCCTGCTTCAAGCCGCAACTCCCGGCGTTCTTCATCGAGCGCCTGACCCGCCCCGGAGATGTCGTCCACGACCCCTTCATGGGCCGGGGAACGACGCCGATCGAAGCGGCGATCCTCGGGCGCGTTCCCTACGGCAACGACATCAACCCGTTGAGCGCCGCCATGGTCCCGCCGCGGGTCGAGACGCCGACGCTCGGGCAAGTGGCGCGGCGGCTGTCGGACATCCCCTGGGACGAATTCCCGGGCCACGACCGCGACGATCTCCTCGCGTTCTATCACCCCGTCACGCTCTCGAAGATCGAGGGCCTGCGCGCGTGGCTCCTGGAGAGGGAGGCCCGCGGACCGCTGGACAGCGTGGATTCCTGGATCCGGATGGTGGCGATCAACCGCCTGACCGGACATTCCCCGGGATTCCTGTCGGTCTACACATTGCCGCCGAACCAGGCGACGTCCGTCGAGCGCCAGATCGGGATCAACGAGAAGCGCAATCAGACGCCGCCGTTCAGGGACGTTCCGGGAATCGTCCTGAAGAAGTCGAAATCCCTTCTCGGCGATGGCGGCGTGACCTGCCATTCGCACCGCTTCACGACGGGGCCGTCCCACGACACACCCGCGATAGGAACCGGCGAGGTGAGCCTTACGGTGACGTCCCCGCCATTCCTCGACATCGTGTCCTACGAAAGCGACAACTGGCTCCGCTGCTGGTTCATCGGCGTCGATCCCGCGACCGTGAACCTCTCGAAGCACCGCGACGTCGGGGACTGGCGGGATTTCGTCGCGGCGACACTCAAGGAACTCGAACGGGTCACGAAGGTCGGCGGGCACATCGCGTTCGAGGTCGGAGAGGTCAGGAACGGCAGGGTCAAACTCGAGGAGAACGTCATCGAGGCGACGGCGGGGCTGTCGCTGGACATTCTCGGCG
This sequence comes from uncultured Alphaproteobacteria bacterium, assembly GCA_958295695.1. Lineage (GTDB taxonomy): Bacteria > Pseudomonadota > Alphaproteobacteria > SP197 > SP197 > SP197. The sequence goes on from OY282363.1 coordinate 2,433,599, forward strand.
TGCTCGTCAACGACCAGGACTTCACGAAGACGTCGAACTGCTGGGGCGTTTCGAACAATGTCCGGGGTACGAACAGCAACCGCATCGTCGTGATGAGGAGAGTCCGGTGACGACGGAGCGAGGAGAAGGATGACGGAGCCGGCGCGCCGATCGGGATGCGGCCGGCAAAAAGGGAAGGATGCGCGATGGATTTCACGGACAAACGGGTCATCGTCACCGGCGCGACGCGCGGCATCGGTCTGGCCACGGCCCGGGCCTTCCTCGGACGCGGCGCGAAGGTCGCGGTCCACGGCCGCACGCAAACCTCCGTCGACCGCGCCCTGGCCGCGCTCGGCGGCGGGACCGGCCTCGCCGCCGACCTCGCGGACCTCGGGGCGTGCCGCCGCCTGATCGACGAGGCGCTGGCCGCGCTCGGCGGACTCGACATCCTGGTCAACAACGCGGCGGTCGGCGACGGAGCCGCCTTCGAGGACTCCGGCGAGGCGCTCTGGCAAGCGACCGTGGACGTGAACCTGCGCGCGCCTTTCTTCCTCACCAAATACGCGCTTCCGGCCCTGCGCGAATCCAGCGGCAACGTGGTGATGGTCTCCTCGGTCTCCGGCCTCATGGGTCACGCGGACGGCGTCTCGGTCTATTGCGCGTCCAAGGGAGGGCTCAACAACATGACCCGCGCGCTGGCCCTGGAACTGGCCGGCGAGGTGCGCGTCAACGCGGTCGCGCCGGGGCCCATCGACACCGACATGCACCGCATCCCCGCGCGGGCCTCGGGCGACGAGAAAGCCTATTTCGACGGCATCGACCGCTGGGTTCCCATGGGCCGGATCGGAACCGCCGAGGAGATGGCCGCCGGCATCCTCCATCTCGCCTCCGACGAGGCGAGCTTCACCACGGGCGCCATCCTGTCGCTCGACGGCGGCGGCGGCGCGGGACACTGATGGGGGCGTTTCCCCATCTCTTCTCCGAACTCCGGGTCGGGCCGCGGACGTTCCGCAACCGGATCTTCTCGACCGGACACATGACATGCCTGCTCGACGGCGACCTGGAGCCGAACGACCGGTTCGTCGCCTATCACGAGGCGCGCGCCCGGGGCGGAGCGGGCCTCATCGTCACCGAGGCGGCGCGCATCCACGAGACCGGCGGCTGGCGCAACCTGAACGCCGCCTCCGACGGCTGCATCCCGGGCTACCGGCGCGCGGCCGAGGCGGTCCAGAAGCACGGCTGCGCGATCTTCGGCCAGCTCGGCCACGCCGGCGTCTACGGCGCCGCGACGCCGGACGGCAGCCATGGCGTCGCCTACGCGCCGTCCCAGGCGACATCGTCGCGCTCGCACACCGTCTCGCGCGCCCTGCCGCCGTCGCTGATCCGCGACTATGTGAAGGCCTACGGCGAGGCGGCGGGCCGCATGAAGAAGGCCGGGCTGGACGGCGTCGAGATCCTGGCGAGCCACGGCCTCCTTCCCGCGCAGTTCCTGAATCCCGCGCTCAACCGGCGCTCGGACGCCTACGGCGGAAGCCTGGAGAACCGCATGCGGTTCCTACGCGAGACGATCGCCAGCGTGCGCGATGCCGTCGGCGCGGACATCGCGGTCGGCGTGCGCATCTCGGGCGACGAGGTCGAGGCGGACGGCAACGACCCGGACGAGCTGCTCGAAGTCTGCCGGTCGATCGGGAACGAGGGCGGGATCGACTATCTCAACGTCATCGCCGGCTCCATGATCGGCCTCCGGGGCTCGATCCACGTCGTGCCGCCCATGAACATCGAGGCGGGCTACCTGGCGCCGCTCGCCGCCGCCGTGAAGAAGCTGGCGCCCATCCCCGTCTTCGTGGCCGGGCGCATCAACCAGCCCCAGCAGGCCGAGCGCATCGTCGCCGGCGGACAGGCCGACATGGTGGGCATGACCCGCGCGATGATCGCCGACCCCGAGATGGCCGACAAGGCGCGCGAGGGACGCATCGACGACATCCGCGCCTGCATCGGCTGCAACCAGGCCTGCATCGGCCACATGCAGATGGGCCTGGGCGTCTCGTGCATCCAGCACCCCGAGACCGGCCGGGAGCTCGACTACGGCGTCAAACCGCCCGCGGACCGGCCCGGGACCGTCCTGGTGGCGGGCGGCGGCCCGGCCGGCATGAAAGCCGCGGCCGTGGCGGCCGAACGGGGCCACCGCGCGATCCTGTGCGAGGCCACGGCGCGGCTCGGCGGACAGGCCCTGCTGGCCCAGGAGCTTCCCGGACGGGCCGAGTTCGGGGGCGTCGTCGCCAACCTCGCGCGCGAGATGGAGCGCCACGGCGTCGAGGTCCGGCTCGGAACATCCGTCGACCGCGGCCTTGTCGAGGCCGGGGACGTCGACGCCGTCATCGTCGCGACCGGCGCCAGACCTTGGCGGCCCGCCCTCGCGGGCGAGGACGAGGCCCACATCGTGGACGCCTGGCGGGTCATCGCCGGCGAGGCCGACGTCGGCGGCCGCGTGGTGGTGGCCGACTGGCGCTGCGACTGGATCGGCCTGGGGCTCGCCGAGAAGCTGGCGCGCGAGGGGCGCCGGGTGACGCTGGCGGTCAACGGAACCGTGCCGGGCCAGACGATCCAGATGTATGTCCGCGACCGCTGGGTGGGAGATCTGCACCGACTGGGGGTCGAGATCGTGCCCTACGCCCGGCTGTTCGGAGCCGACGCCACGAGCGTCTATCTACAGCACGTCGCGAGCGGCGAGCCCATCGTCATCGACGGGGTCGACACGGTCGTGACCGCGCTCGGCCACCGCTCCGTGACGGACCTGGCCGACGGCCTCGAGGACTGGCCCGGCCCGGTGTTGCTGGCGGGCGACTGCCTCTCTCCGCGCACCTGCGAGGAGGCGGTGCTGGAGGGCCTCAAGGCCGGGTTCGGTGTCTGAAACCTGGGACGCGATCGTCATCGGCGCGGGGCTCGTCGGCCTCGCCGCCGCCTTCGAACTCGCGGAACGCGGACAAAAAGTCTGCGTCCTGGAGGCCGCCGCGGTCGCTTCGGGCGCGACCGGGTCGTCCTTCGCCTGGCTCAACGCGACCGGCAAGACGGAGGCCGGCTATCACCGGCTCAACGCCGAGGGCATGGCCCGCCACCGGGCCTGGGCCGACCGCTGGGGCGACCGCGCGGTCGGCCTCCACCGACCGGGCTGCCTGAGCTGGGCCGAGCCGGCGACGCCGATCGCCGTGGGCGAGCTCCGCGCATCGTTCGAGGCGCTCTCGTCCTTCGGCTACCCCTGCCGCTGGCTGGACAGATCCGAACTCCGGGCGCTCGAGCCGGACATCGCCTTCGGCGAAGGGGCCGAAGGCTTCCTGGCGCCGGACGACGCCTGGCTCGACGCCCCGCGACTGGCCCGCCTGCTCGCCGGCGAGATCGCCAGGGCCGGCGGCGTCGTGCGCGAGCGCAGCCCGGCCGCGGCCATCGAGCGCTCGGGCCCGGCGGTCGCCGGCGTCGCGGCGGCCATCCCGGTCGGCCGCGTCCCGGGCCTCCTCGTCGAACTCCCACCGGACCCCGGCGCGGCGCGGATCGACCACATCGTCTACGGCCCAGACGAAGGGAACTGGCATGTCCGCGCGACGCCGTCGGGCGGCCTGCTGATGGGGGCGGACGACGTGGACGGCCTGTGCGGCGAAAGGCCCGACGACGCGACGATGGCGGCCGGAATCCGGGAGGTCCTGGAGCGCATGCGGCGGTTCGCGCCGCGCTTCGACGCGGACCGCGCCACCCGGTCGGCGTCCGGGCGCGTCGGCGTGCGCCCGATGCCGCATGACGGCCGGTCGATCGTGGGCCCGGTCCCGGGCGTCGACGGCCTCTACGTCCTGGCGACCCACAGCGGCGTGACGCTGGCGCCGGCCATCGGCGCGATGCTCGCCGAGGAAATCGTCGGTGGAACGGCGTCGCCGCTGCTGGAGGGCTTCCGTCCGGACCGCTTCGCCTGGGGTTGATTGAGGCGGATCGAGTGTAACGGCGCCTTCGCGGGTCGCTCGCCCCGCGAAGGCGCCCCCGGTTTTCGCCCCTGCCGCGACCCCCTTGCCAGAACGGGAAAATGCGTTACCTCTCACGTAACGAAAATCACCTGCGCCATGGACATCGCCTTCAGGACCAGCAAGCTCGAAAAGACCTTCAACGCGACGGCTGTCCTCCGGAAAGCCCATGGGGCGAGGATGGCGAAGGTCGTCATGACGCGCATGGCGGTTCTCAAGGCGGCCCGCAACCTGATGCTGGTACCCACGACACCGCCGGACCGGCGGCATCAACTCAGAGGCGACCGGGACGAGCAGTTCGCCGTCGACCTCGTCCACCCTTACCGACTTGTCTTCGAACCCAACCACAAGCCGGCCCCACGCAAAGAGGATGGAGGAATCGACACCGAACGCGTGACGGCGATCACGATTCTGGATGTGGCCGACTATCACTGACAGAGGACGGACAGATGGCGACAGCAACCAACCAGTACAGGCCGGACCACGCGGTTCCGCCGGGATGGGTCCTTCAGGAGCGCCTGGAGGTCGAGGGCCTCTCCCATGCGGAGTTCGCGCGCCGATGCGGACGCTCGCCCAAGCTCATCAGCGAGATCGTCGCGGGCAAGGCGCCGCTCGAACCGGAAACGGCGCTCCAGTTCGAGAAAGTGCTTGGCGTCGATGCGAGCCTCTGGCTCGGGATCGAGTCCGACTATCGGCTTCACCGGGCCCGGGAGGCCGAGGACGCCGCCGCTTCGGCGACCTGGATCGGGGCCTTTCCCGTCCGGGAACTGGTGAAGCGAGGCTGCTTCGAGCGCCCGGAATCGGACGCCGACGCCGTATCGAAGCTGCTCGCGTTCTTTCGTGTGGGTTCGATCGATGCCTGGACCGCGCGCTACGGCCGCGCGAACGTGGCCTATCGGCACTCGCCGAGCTTCAGGAGCGACGAAGCCGCGCTGGCCACCTGGCTGCGGCTCGGTGAGCTTGACGCCGAACTCCAGGATTGCGCCGAGTACGGCGAGAGCCGGTTCAAGCACGCGATCCGGGATATCCGCGTCCTGACGCGCGAACCCATCGACGAGGCCTTGCGGCGGACCGCGGGGCTGTGCAACGGGGCGGGGGTCGCGCTGGCGCTGGTGCCGCCGCTGCCGAAGACGGCGCTCAGCGGCGCGGCCCGGTGGCTTTCGCCGAGGAAAGCCGTCATCCAGTTGACCGCCCGGCACAAGTCCGACGACCATCTCTGGTTCAGCTTCTTCCATGAAGCGGCGCACATCGTGCTGCACGGCAAGAAAAGCATTTTTGTCGATGGGTCCGGCGTGGACGACACCGGGATCGAGGCGGAGGCCAACGAGTGGGCGTCCAACGCCCTGATCCCCAACCGGGCGTGGGAACGGTTCGTCGCCGCATCGCCACGCGGCGGGAACGCCGTCCGCGCGTTCGCGGACGAGCAGGGCATCGCTCCCGGTATCGTCGTCGGCATGCTCCAGCACAGGGGGCTTCTTCCCTGGACGCACCTGAACGGCCTGAAGATCGAGTTGGAATGGAAGGCCGGGGAGTAACGGGTTTCGCGTCCCCCGTGGACCCAGGCCCGTTCCGGTCGGAGGCGGCCGCCTTGCGCGGACTCCGAACGCGGTCCGTCAGTCGACTCCGGTCGCCGCGCCCAGCAGGGGGCCGATCTCGCCGTGGACGACGAGGTCGGCGTAGCCGTCGAGGCCGGTCGCGTCGCGGTTGAGGATCGCCAGCGTCGCGCCGTTGCGCTTGGCGAGCAACGGAAAGGCGGCGGCCGGATAGACCGTCAGCGACGAGCCCATCGCCATGAAGAGGTCGCAGGCGAGCGTCGCCGCCTCGGCGCGCGCCATGGCGTCTTGCGGCATGGCCTGACCGAACGAGATCGTGGCCGACTTGACGATCCCGCCGCAGGTCCGGCACAGCGGCGGCTCCTCGCGCTCCAGGAACGCGGCGCGGATCGGCGCGATCTCGTGGCGCTCGCCGCAGTCGAGGCAGCGGGCGTAGGTCGCGTTGCCGTGGAGCTCGATCACCCGGCCGGGCGGCGCGCCGCCGCGCTGGTGGAGCCCGTCGATGTTCTGCGTCACGACGGCCTCCAGCTTGCCCCGCCCCGCCAAACCGGCCACGGCGCGGTGGCCGCGGTTGGGCCGGGCCCTCTCCATGGGACCGAGCGTGGCGAAACGGCGGCGCCAGTACTCCCGGCGCGCCTCCCCGGACGCCACGAACTCGTCGAACCCGATGGGCCTGAACTTCGTCCAGATCCCGCCGGGGCCGCGGAAGTCGGGAATGCCCGATTCGGTGCTGATGCCGGCCCCGGTGAACGCGACGATCCGCCGGGCCCGGTCGATCGGGCCCTTGAGCCTCCGGGCCTCGGCGGAGAGCGCGCCAATCACGGGCGCGGCCGTCGTCCCGGCGCTTGGCGAACTCTTCCGGAACCGACAAACGCCATCGTTCCTCCAACCCGGCCGCGCCATTCCGTGGACAGCCGTTCCGACCCCAAGGCCCTTTCCGCTCCACTCTGACACGGCGCCGGAGCCCCGCACAGCCCGGCCCCGTCGCGCCAAGCTGGAAGAACGGAGACGTTCCCATCATCTTCGACAAGCGTGGCGCGGTCGATGTACCGACCGCGCCGTGAACACGGCCCGGCGCGACAGGGAGCCCGCCATGACGACATCGGATCGAAGCAACCGGCACCGGGGCTTCGCGACCCGCGCGATCCATCTGGGCTACGACCCGATGGAGGAGAGCGGCGCGCTCACGCCGCCGATCCACATGACCTCGACCTACGCCTTCGAGTCGGCGGAAGCCGGCGGCGCGCTCTTCCGCGGCGAACGCGAGGGCTACATCTACGGTCGCAACCGCAACCCCACCCAGGCGCTGCTGGAGGAGCGCGTGGCCGACCTCGAGGGCGCCGAGGCGGGGCTCGCGCTCGCCAGCGGCATGGCCGCGATCGGCGCGCTGTGCTGGACCCTGCTGGAGGCCGGCGACGAGGCGGTCATCGACCACACGCTCTACGGCAACACCTTCGCGCTCTTCACGCGCGGTCTGCCGAAGTTCGGGGTCAAGGTGACGCCGGCCGACCTGACCGACCCCGCCGGCCTCGACGGCCTGCTCGGAGAGAGGACCCGGATCGTGTTCTTCGAGACGCCCGCCAATCCCAACCTCCGTGTGATCGACATCCGCGCGGTGGCCGACCGGGCCCGCGCGGCGGGGGCGCTGACCGCGGTCGACAACACCTTCTGCACGCCGGCCCTGCAGCGCCCCCTGGAGCATGGCGCCGACATCGTCGTCCATTCCGCGACCAAGTACCTGGGCGGACACGGCGACCTCCTGGCGGGCGTGATCGCCGGCCCCCACGACATCGTGCACCGCATCCGCCAGCACGGCCTGCGCTACCTCACCGGCGCGACGATCTCGCCCATGACCGCCTTCCTCGCGATGCGCGGCCTGAAGACCCTGGAGCTGCGCATGGAGCGCCACAGCGAAAGCGCGCTGCGGATCGCCCGGCTGCTCTCGGAGCATCCGGCCGTCGCCTCGGTCGAGTATCCCTGGCTCGAGGGCTTCCCGCGGGGAGGGACGGCGCGGCGCCAGATGACGATGGGAGGCGGGCTGGTCTCCTTCGAGCTCCACGGCGGCCTGGCCGCGGGCATGGCGTTCATGAACGCCGTGGAGCTCGTCACCCGCGCGGTCAGCCTGGGCGACTGCGAGACCCTGGTGCAGCACCCGGCCAGCATGACCCACGCCGCCTACACGCTCGAGGAGCGCGCCCGGCACGGTATCGGCGAGGGCCTGGTGCGCCTGTCGGTCGGACTCGAGACCGTCGAGGACATCCTGCGGGATGTCGAGGCGGGCCTCGACGCGGCCATGGCCTCGGGCGCGGCGGCCGGATAGTCCCCGCGCCCTTGCGGCGGGCGGCCGGGGGACGGAAGATCGCGCCATGACGACGCTCCCCGACACGATCCTCGTCGACCGCGACGGCGCCATCGCCACGGTCACGATCAACCGGCCCGAGAAGCTCAACGCCATCGACACCCGGACGGCGCGCGGCCTGTCGGACGCCTTCGACATGCTTTCGGCCGATGACGGCGTGCGCGCGGTCGTGCTGCGCGGCGCGGGCGACCGGGCGTTCGGCGTGGGCGCCGATATCTCGGAGTTCGGGGACCGGCGCGACGACCCGGACCGGGCGCGCGACTACGAGGCGTCGTGGGGGTCCGGCCTCGCCGACTGCCGCCACCCCGTGATCGCCCTCGTCAAGGGCTACTGCATCGGCGGCAGCCTGGGGCTCCTGCCCGACACCGACATCCGGATCGCGGGGGAATCCGCGACCTTCGCGATCCCCGCGGGCCGGCTGGGCATTGCTTACGGCCACGACGACATCGCCAGGCTGAAGCGGCTGGTGAGCCATGCCCACGCGCTGGAGATCCTGCTGGAGGCCGACCGGTTCCCGGCCGGCCGCGCGCTGGAGATCGGCCTCGTCAGCCGGATCGTGCCCGACGACGAGGTCGAAACGGAAGTCTACGCCGCCGCCCGGCGGATCGCCGCCAACGCGCCGCTCTCGGCGCGCTGGCACAAGAAGTTCGCCAGGCGCCTGCTCGATCCGGCCCCGCTCACCGAGGAGGAGCGCGCCGAACCCTTCCTCTGCTTCGCCACCGAGGACTACGGCATCGGCCGCGCCGCCTTCGCCGCCAGGACGACGCCCCGGTTCAAGGGGCGTTGACGATGGAGACCGGCTACGGCCCGCTCGACGGCGTCCGGGTGATCGACTTCACCCACGTCATGGCCGGCCCGACCTGCACCCTGATGCTGGCCGACATGGGCGCCGACGTCGTCAAGATCGAGCGCGTGCCCTTCGAGGCGGACCCCGCGCACAACGCCGACGACCCCTACTGGATCAACGGCGTCTCGGCCTCCTACATGGTGGTGAACCGCAACAAGCGCGGCCTGCCGCTGAACGTGAAGACGCCCGAGGGCGTGGCGATCGCCCACCGCCTGTTCGAGACCGCCGACGTGGTGGTCGAGAACTACCGCCCGGGCGTGCTCGACCGTCTGGGCGTCGGCTACGAGGACGCCAAGACGATCAACCCCGGCATCGTCTACGCCGCGGTGAGCGGCTTCGGGCGCACGGGCCCCTACGGCGGACGACCGGGATACGACCTGATGGCCCAAGGCATGTCGGGCGTCATGAGCGTCACGGGCGAAGGCCCGGGACGGCCGCCGGTGAAGTCCGGCGTGCCGATGACCGACATCACGGCGGGCATCCTGCTGGCGATGGGCGTATGCGCCGCCCTGTGGCGCCGCGAGGTCACGGGCCGGGGCCAGATGGTCGACACCTCGCTCTTCGAGGCGGGCATCGCGCAGACCTACTGGCATTCCTGCCTCGCGTTCGCGACCGGCGAGGCGCCCGTCCCGCTGGGATCGGGCCACCCGCTCCAGGCGCCCTACCAAGCGGTCAGGACCAGGGACGGCTACATCACGATCAGCGCCGGCGGCTGGATGTGGCCGAAGTTCTGCGAACTGGTCGACCCGGCGCTCGAACGCGACCCGCGCTTCGACACCAACGAGAAGCGCATGAAGAACGTGAAGGCGCTGGAGGCGGTCCTGAACGAACGCATGTCGGTCAAGACCACGGCCGAGTGGATGACGGAACTGGAGGCCGCGGGCATGCCGTCCGGCCCGATCAACACCATCCCCGAGATGCATCGCGACCCCCAGGCCCTGGCCCGCGACATGGTGGTGACGCAGCGGCATCCGGTCGCCGGCGAGGTGCGGACCCTGGGGCTTCCGGTCAAGTTCTCGGAGACGCCGGGCGGGCCGAAGCTGCCGTCCACGGTCTACGGCCAGTACACGCGCGCCATCCTCGGCGAGGCCGGATACTCGAACGCCGAGATCGACGCCTTCATCGAAGCCGGCGCGACCGCCGATGGCGTGGAGGTCCCGCGAAGCGCCGTGTGAGACGTCGCGTCCTACTCTACGCCGCGACATCGCCCACCACCCTCACCCTCGCGCGCACGGCGTTGCCCGGCAGGTAGGCGAGCGGCAGGTCCTCGACCTCGACGGTCTCGATGGTGGCGCGGTCGGCGCCGCCCGCCACGGCCCGTTCCTCGGCGATGGCGCGGGCCCGCGCGAGAAGCTCGCCGCGTTCGAGACCCGTGAACACCCGGTCGCATTCGCCGGAGACCTGGGCGATGGCGGCGCCCACGGCGTTGGCGACCTCGCCGTGCTCCACCCGGACCACCTCCGAGGCGCCAGGCAGGTCGTCGGGGATCAGGAACGCGCCGCCGCCCACCGCCAGCACGCCGACGCCGCCCGCCTCCGTCTTCATGCGGTCGACCGCGTCGGCGGCCATGGCGTGGGCGATCCCGAGACAGCGCCGCGCGACTCCGGCGTCGAGCGACTCGAGCCGGCGGCGGTCGCCCAGCTCCAGGACGCCGGCGCGGACGGCGAGATCGGTGACCGTCAGGTCGCCGCCGCCGAACGCCAGGGCGCGGCTCGCGAGCTCGTATCCGACGCTCCGCGGACCGACGGTTCCCGCTTCCGGATCCACCAGCGAGCCGCCGCCCAGGCCGATCGAGACGAGATCGGGCATGCGGAACAGGGTCCTCACGCCGCCGATCTCGACGACATTGTTGGCCTCGCGCGGGAAGCCCGACCGCAGCATCCCGATATCGGTCGTGGTCCCGCCGACGTCGACCACCATGCCGTCCGGGCGGCCGGACAGGAAGGCCGCCCCGCGCATGGAGTTGGTCGGACCCGAGGCGAAGCTGAAGACCGGGTAGCGTTCGGCCCGTTCGGCCAGGAGCACGGTGCCGTCGTTCTGCGTGAGGTAGAGCCCGGCCTCCAGGCCGCCGCCCTCCAGCGCCTCGCGGAACGCCCGCGTCGTCCGGCGGGCCAGCGGGCCGAGGCAGGCGTTGAGCAGCGCCGCGTTCTCGCGCTCGAGGAGACCGATCCGGCCGATCTCATGGGACAGGGTCACTTGGCAGTCCGGGCATTCTCGGGCGAGGATCTCCGCCGCGCGCTCCTCGCAGGCGTCCGTGAGCGGCGAGAAGATCGAGGCCACCGCCGCGCGGCGGATACCGGCCGCGGCGATGGCGCGTCCGGCCGCGGCGATGGCCGGCTCGTCCAGATCGACCAGCGGCCTGCCGTCGTATTCGTGGCCGCCCTGGACCGTGAAGACCGGCCCCTCGACCGCCTCGCGCAGGTCGCCGGGCCAATCGGCGAAGGGGCCGAGCGACCGGCTCGCCGGGAGCCCGATGCGGATCGCGGCCACCGGCTCCAGACCGCGCCGCTGGACGACGGCGTTAGTGAAATGGGTCGTGCCGATCATCACGGCGTCGATGGCGGCGGGCGTGACGCCGGACCGTTCCAGAACGGAGGCGAGCGCGGCGCGGATACCGGACAGCACGTCCGGCGTCGTCGCGGTCTTCGCCTTGGCGGCGACCCGGCCGCCATCCAGCAGCACGGCGTCCGTGTTGGTCCCGCCGACATCGATTCCGATCCGACGCACGCCGGTCTCCTCCCCGCCCGCCGGACAGCTTTCCCCGCCCCGCGCGCCGTGACAAGATCGGGACGAGGAGGAGCCGTCATGGCCGCGGCCGTCCGGAAGTCCGCCATCGTCACCGGGTCCGCCACGGGGATCGGCCGCGCCGTCGCCCTCCGCCTCGCGCGGCTGGGCTGGGGCGTGGCGCTCAACTACACGCGCAGCGCGGACGAGATGGACGAGACCGAAAGGCTGTGCCGGGAGGCCGGCGGCGACCCCGTCGTCGTCAGGGGCGATGTCTCCGAGGATACGGCCTGCCGCGCCCTGGCGGCGGCGGCCGAGGACCGCTGGGGCCGGCTGGACGGGCTCGTGAGCAACGCGGGCGTCACCAAGTTCGTCGCGCCGGGCGACCTGGAGAGCCTCGCGAAGGAGGACTTCGAGCGCATCCTCGGCGTCAACCTCGTGGGCTGCTGGCAGGCCGCCCGCGCCGCCGCGCCGTTGATGAAACGAACCGGCCGCGGCTCCATCGTCGCCGTGTCGTCGCTGGCCGCCTTCACCGGCGCCGGCAGCAGCGCGGCCTACGCGGCCTCGAAGGCCGCGCTCAACACGCTGACGCTGTCGCTCGCCCGGATGCTCGCGCCCGAGATCCGGGTCAACGCCGTCTGTCCCGGCTATACCGACACGCGCTGGGGACGGCGCGGCCTCGGAGACAGCCGCTACGAAGCCTTCGCGGCCGCGCTGACCGACCGGCTTCCCCTCGGGCGCATGGTCTCCGCCGACGATGTCGCCGAGACCGTGCTGTGGTTCCTGACCGGCGGCGCGGCCGTCACGGGCCAGACGCTCGCGGTCGACGCGGGCGAGCATCTGATGGGAGGGATCTCGATCGCGAAGCCGGCCGGGGGACGATCCGCCGAAGGTCGCGAAAATCCGTGACAGGGCGACGAAGGATCGGGTCGCTCCGGTGACGGAGCGCGAATCGCGCCCGCGCGCCGGGAGCGCGAACCATGGCGCTTGCAAGGACCGCCCCCTCGATGACCGGGACCGCGACGGCCCGCGATTCTCCCCTCGTCCCGAGCGGGCCCCGAAGGGACCGTATCGAGGGACGGCCCGGAGCGTTTTCCGGAACGATCGCGCTCAGGCCGCGTCCATGTCGATGACGATCTTGCCGACGAACGCCTTTTCCAGGAACGCCTGCTGGGCCTCGGCAAGCTTTTCCAGCGGATAGGTCGCCGCCAGCACGGGACGGATCTCGCCCGCCTCGATGTAGCGCACGACATCGCGGAAGACGTCGGGCGGGGTCACGGTCGAGCCATACATGGCGAGGTCGCGCAGGACCAGGTGGCGCAGGTCGAAGCCGACCCGGGGGCCGCCGATCGCGCCCGACGAGGCGTAGCGCCCGCCCGGCCGCAGCGACGCGATCATCTGGCCGAAGAGCGGGCCGCCCACCACGTCCACGACGCCTTCGACGCGGCCCGAGGGCGCGATGGCCCCGATCGCGCCCACCAGGTCGCCGGTCTCGCGAGGAACGGTGGCGTCGGCCCCCAGCGCGCGGACTTCCTTCGCCTTCGACGCGCCGCACAGGGCGATCGCGCCGGCGCCCCGACGTTTGACGAGCTGCACCGCGGCGGTTCCCACGCCGCCGGAGGCGCCGGTCACCAGCACCCAGTCGCCGGGCTTGGGATCGACGTGGCGGATCATGCCCTCGGCCGTGGAGAAAGCGACCATGAAGGTGGCGAGCTCGACATCGGAGAGACCGCTTTCGACCGTCACGGCGTTGGCGTCGGGCGCGGTGGCGTATTCCGCGAAGCCGCCGTCGCGCTCGCTGCCGTAGTAGCCCGCCTTCTCGATGTCGAGCGGGTCGCCGGGGTCGCGCAGCCAGCCATCGACCATGACCCGCTCGCCGATGCGGGCCCGGCGGACGCCCGCGCCGACCGCCACGATGCGGCCCACCGCGTCCGCGCCCTGGATGCGCGGGAACCGGACGGGCGCGCCGTTCCAGGAGGCGGCCTCCGGCGTGATCGCGTCGAATCCGCCGGCGCCGCCGTCGGCCGTGAGGCCGGACCCGACGGTTTCGGAGTACCAGGCGGCGCGCGTGTTGATGTCCGTGCTGTTGCAGCCGCAGGCGCCGACGCGGATGAGCACCTCGCCGGGACCGGGCCGGGGCGCGGGCCAGTCGCGGTGGAACTCCAGCTTGTCGAGGCCGCCGTGGCCCGCGGTCACCATCGCGCGCATGGCGGCGGGAATGGCATGGGTCATGTCCGGTCCGTCCTTGTCTCTACAGGGGTCGCCGCCGCCGTGGCCACGGGCCGCGCCGACGGAATCGTGGAAATCCGGCTCGATCGCACGGTCGCCGCGTGTCGTAACGTCTTCCGCAGCCTCGAACCATGCGTCATGACGCATCGGCGGGGGAGTTCGCATGGACAAACCGTGGGCGGGCGATCCCCTCCGAAACCTCCGGCTTGCCCGCCGGGGCGCGCTTGTTCACAATGCGGCCAACCGACCGGAGGATACGTTTCATGGCCGCCGTATCCGCCTTGCAGAAGACCGACACGATCGACGGGCGCGAGGTCGATTTCGACAGCATTCCGCGAATCGACATCGGCCCCTTCCTCGGCGGCGACACGGCGGGCCGCGGGCGCGTGGCGGACGAGATCGGGCGCGCCTGCCGTCATGTCGGCTTCTTCTACCTCGTCAACCACGGCATCCCGCGGGGCCGGATCGACGAGCTGATCCGTCAGACCAAGCGGTTCTTCCACCTGCCGCTGGACGAGAAGATGAAGCTCGACGCCAAGAAGGTGCAACGCCACCGCGGCTACATTCCCACCGGCGACCTCTCCGCCGACCCCAACGCGAAGCCGGACCTGCAGGAAGGCTATGAGGTCTCGCTCGAGCTGCCCGACGACGACCCCGATTATCTGGCCGGCAACATCATGCTGGGGCCCAATGTCTGGCCCGGGAACCTGCCCGGTTTCCGCGAGGGCGTGTACGGCTACTACGAGGATGTCCTGCGGCTCGGCGTCACCCTGTTCCGCGCCTTCGAGATGACGCTGGGCCTGCCCGACGGCTGGTTCGACGACAAGATCACCAAGCCCATGGGCCAGCTCCGGCTGATCTACTACCCGCCGCAGGAAGGCAGGATCGAGGCCGACCGGATCGGCATCGGCGCGCATACCGATTACGAGTGCTTCACGCTGCTGCTGCAGGACGACGTCGGCGGCCTCCAGGTCGGCAACCGGGCCGGCGAATGGATCAAGGCGCCGCCCATCCCCGGCTCCATCGTCGTCAACATCGGCGACATGCTGATGCGCTGGACCAACGACGAGTTCGTCTCGACGCCGCACCGGGTCATCAACGATTCCGGACGCGAGCGGGTCTCCTTCCCGTTCTTCTTCGGCGCCAACCACGACTGCATCGTCAAGCCGCTTCCCCGGTTCGTGAGCGAGGACAGGCCCGCGCGGTATCCGCCGACCCGCTGCGGCTGGTGGACCGAGACGATGATCGCCGACGCCTACGAGTACCGCGCCGACCGCCGCGGCAGGATTCCGAACCCCGAACTCGACTGGAACGCGCCCGGCGCGGCACAATAGGCCCGGGACGACGAATCGTCCGGCGAGGGCGGGGGCGACCCCGCCCTTTCCGGTCGGGAGGCGACGATGGACGCGAAGGACGCCGGGGCGTTCCTGGAAGAACACGGCATCCGCACGGTGATCGCGGCGGGCACGGACCCGGTCGGCATCCTCCGGGGCAAGCGTCTCGCGACGCCGTACTTTCTCAAGGCGATGGAGTCCGGGCTCAACTTCGCCTGGTTCATCATGAAGACCTCGACGGTCGACGACGTCTTCCCCGACATGCTGGAAACCGGCGTGCCGGACCTCAAGGGCCTGCCCGACCTCTCCACGCTCCGGCTCGCGCCCTGGGAAGAGGACGCCGCCATCGTGCTGATGGACTGGTTCTGGACCGACGGACGGCCTTGCGACTTCTGCCCGCGGACGGAACTGAAGCGCCAGGTGGCGGCGCTCCGCGACAGGGGCCTCGAGGAGCTCTTCGCCCACGAGTTCGAGTTCTACCTGATGCCCAAGCCGCTCTCCGAGATCCGCAGGGGCGACTACGCGGGCCTCGGCCCTTCGTCGCGGGACATCCACTGCTACGCCGTCAACGAAGGTTTCCATCACGAACCCGTCGTGAGCCGCGTCCGCGAGTGCTTCCACGATATCGTGGAGGGCTGCGCGCCGGAGTGGGGCCACGGCCAGTTCGAGATCAACCTGCACCGCTCGGACGCCGTCTCGATGGCCGACAACGTGGCGATCTTCAAGGCCGCCACGCGCCAGATCGCCGCGCGGGCCGGCGTGTCGGCGACCTTCATGGCGAAGTGGCACGAGGACTACTCCGGCAGCTCCGGCCACATCCACCAGAGCTTCTCGGACGCCCGGACGGGCGAGAGCGCGTGCTACGACGAGGCCGCTCCCCACCGGCTCAGCGACTTCTTCCGCCACTACATCGCGGGCCAGCTCGACCTCCTCTGCGAGGCGACGATGTTCGTGGCGCCCTTCGTGAACTCCTACAAGCGCTTCCAGGACGACAGCTTCGCCGGCGTCACCCGCTGCTGGAGCATCGACAATCGCACTGCGGGCCTGCGCGCGATCAACACGGACGCCGCCAGGTGCCGCCTGGAGCACCGCATCGGCGGCGCCGATTGCAACCCCTACACGGCGTTCGCCATGTGCCTGGGCGCGGGCCTCAGGGGGGTCGACCGGAAGCTCGCGCCGCCGGACCCCGTCGCGGGCAACACCTACCATGCGCGAGGTCTCGACAAGGTGCCGAAAACCCTCGAGGCGGCGGCGGACCTCGCCGACGGGACGCCCGCGATCCGGGAGATTCTTCCCGCGCGCTATGTCGACAACCTGCTCGAGATCGCCCGGCACGAGGTCGGGGTCTTCCGCGAACGGGTCACCGACCTGGAGCTCAGACGCTACTACGAGCTGGCGTAGGAACCGGCGGCGCTCCTTTTCCGCGGTGTGCTACCATGGCGCCGGACGGAGGCCGCCATGATCGATCTCAGCGCCGACTTCCCGCCGCGCCAATGGGTCTGCGTGCCCTGCGGCTACAACATGATCGGCGAGATGCCCGAGGTCTGCCCCTTCTGCGGCGCCCGCCACGACAGGTTCGTGAGCTGGGACGTGGGCGAGGAGACCTACCGCGTCGCGGAAACGCCGGTGGCCGACGGCGTCGCCCAGCTCCGGTCGCGGCCGCGCCTGGGCCTGGAGCACGCCTGCTACCGCGTCGAGACCGCCGGGGGGCCCGTGTGGATCGATTGTCCCAGCGCCTTCAACCGCACGCTCGATCCCGTGGGCCACATCTTCTTCACCCACAAGGACTTCATGGGCGCCTCGAACCAGTACCGCGCGCAATGGAACGCCAAGGTCCACATCCACGCGGCCGAGACCGCAAGTCCGCTGGCGGCCATGTTTCCCGTGGACGACGCCTTCGCGGGCGACTTCACCAGCCACGGCCTCGAGGCTTTCCACATCGGCGGCCACACCGAGGGCTTCACGGTCTACCTCTACGACGACATCCTGTTCGCCTGCGACTACGCCTTTCCGCCGAACGGAGCCATGCGGCTCAACCCCTACGGCGACAGCGCGGGCATCGCCCGGAAGGGCCGGCGCCTGCTGGCGATCGTCCGCGAACGGACGCCGCGGCTGGTGGCGGGCTACAACTACGTCGCGGACGGCGCCGAATGGCTCGCCCTCTTCGAGGGCGCGCTGGACCGGGCGGCCTAGTTCCTGGACTTGTCGACCAGCCTGTTCTGGGCGATCCAGGGCATCATCGCCCGCAGGCGTTCGCCGACCTCCTCGATCGGATGCTCGGCCGACCGGCGGCGCATCGCCTTGAAGCTGGTCTGGCCGACCTCGTTCTCCAGCATCCAGTCGCGCGCGAACCGGCCCGACTGGATCTCGGCCAGGATCCTTTTCATCTCGGCCCTGGCCTCGTCGCCGATCACGCGGGGACCGCGGGTGTAGTCGCCGTATTCGGCGGTGTTGGAGACCGAGTAGCGCATGTTGGCGATGCCGCCCTCGTAGATCAGGTCCACGATCAGCTTCACTTCGTGCAGGGTCTCGAAATAGGCCATCTCCGGCGCGTAGCCCGCCTCGACGAGGGTCTCGTAGGCCGCCACGATGAGCGAGGTGAGGCCGCCGCAGAGCACGACCTGCTCGCCGAAAAGGTCGGTCTCGCATTCCTCGCGGAAGGTCGTCTCGATCACGCCGGCCCGGCCGCCGCCGATGGCGCAGGCGTAGGACAGGCCGATCTCGTGGGACTGGCCGCCGGGGTCCCGGTCGATCGCCAGCAGGCAGGGCACGCCCGCGCCGCGCGCGAACTCGCCCCGGACCGTGTGGCCGGGTCCCTTGGGCGCCACCATGACGACGTTGAGGTCCGGGCGCGGCTCGATCAGCTTGAAATGGATGTTGAGGCCGTGGGCGAAGGCGAGCGTGGCGCCGTCCTTCAGGTTCGGACCCAGCTCCTCGTCGTGGAGCCTGCGCTGTCCCTCGTCGGGCGTGACGACCATCACGAAATCGGCCCAGGCCGCGGCTTGGGCCGGACTCATCACCCGGAACCCCTCGCCCTCGGCCTTGGGCGCGCTCGACGAGCCCGGACGCAAGCCGATGGCGATGTCGCGCACGCCGCTGTCCTTCATGTTCAGCGCGTGGGCGTGGCCCTGGCTGCCGTAACCGATGACGGCGACGTTCCTGGACTTGATCAGGTTGAGATCGGCGTCGCGATCGTAGTAGACGCGCATGGTCGGTTTTCCTCGCTGGGGCTACAGGGCGTCCGGGCCGCGGGAGATGGCGACGACGCCGGTTCTTGACACGTCGACCAGGCCCAGGGGGCGCATCAGGTCGACGAAAGCCGAGAGCTTCTCGACCGAACCCGTGATCTCGAAGACGAACGAGCCGATGGTGCTGTCGACGGCGCGGGCGCGGAAGATGTCGGCGATGCGCAGCGCCTCGACGCGCTTGTCGCCGCTGCTCGCGACCTTCACGAGGGCCAGCTCGCGCTCCACATGCGCTCCCTCGACCGTGAGGTCGCTCACCCGGTGCACGGGAACGAGGCGCCGGAGCTGGGCCTTGATCTGCTCGATGATCATCTCGGTGCCTCTGGTCACGATGGTGATCCGCGACAGGTGCGCGGCCTCGTCCACCTCGCTGACCGTCAGCGAGTCGATGTTGTAGCCGCGGCCGGAGAACAGGCCGACGACGCGGGCCAGGACTCCGGGCTCGTTGTCGACCATCACCGCGATGGTGGCTTTTCTGATGTCGTTGGACGTCACGGGTTCGGGTTCCTGGAATGCGGCGGCCGGGCCGCGCGGCCGCGGGTTGACGGAAAGGATGGCGGCGGGGTCCCGACCTAGACCAGGACCATGCCCTCGTCCTTGTGCGCCGCGTCGAGCTTCACCTCGTCGTCCGGGCTCATGGTGATCTGGTTGTGCGCCGCGCCCGCCGGAATCATCGGATAGACGTTCTCGTCGGGATCGATGCGGATGTCGGCGATCACGGCCTTCGGCGCCGCGATCATGTCGTCGATCACCGAGTCGAGCTCGTCCGGCCCGTTCGCGCGCAGACCGACGGCCCCGAAGGACTCCGCGAGCTTCACGAAGTCCGGCAGGGAATCCATGTAGCTCTCGGCATAGCGCCCGCCGAAAAAGAACTCCTGCCACTGACGGACCATGCCCATCCACCGGTTGTTGAGGATGAAGACCTTCACCGGGAGCCGGTACTGGGCGATCGTGGACATCTCCTGGATGTTCATCAGCACCGAGGCTTCGCCCGCCACATCGATGACCAGCGCGTCGGGATGGGCGACCTGCACGCCCATGGCGGCCGGCAGGCCGTAGCCCATCGTGCCGAGGCCGCCCGAGGTCATCCAGCGGTTGGGCTTCTCGAAACCGATGAACTGCGCCGCCCACATCTGGTGCTGACCGACCTCGGTCGTGATGTAGACGTCGTCCCGCTCGCGCAGCCGCGCGTTGAGGAGGTCGAGCGCGTGCTGCGGCTTGATGACGTCGGCGGAAGGCTTGTAGCCGAACGACTTGCGCGCGCGCCAGCGTTCGATCCGGTCCCACCATTCGGCCAGCGCCTTGCCGTCCGGCCGGGCCTGGCGCGATTTCCAGACCTTGGTCAGATCCTCGAGCACATAGGCGCAGTCGCCGACGATCGGCACGTGGATCGGGATGTTCTTGTTGATCGACGAAGCGTCGATGTCGATGTGGATCTTCGTCGAGTCCGGCGAGAAGGCGTCGACGCGGCCCGTCACGCGGTCGTCGAACCGGGCGCCGACGCACAGCATCACGTCGCAGTCGTGCATGCACATGTTGGCTTCGAGCGAGCCGTGCATGCCCACCATGCCGATGAAGTTCTTGTGCGATCCCCGCAGCGCGCCGAGCCCCATGAGCGTCAGCGTGGTCGGAAACCCCGTCGTATCGACCAGATTGGTCAGGAGTTGCGAGGCCGCGGGTCCGGCGTTGATGACGCCGCCGCCGGCGTAGATCAGCGGGCGTTTGGCCGCGGCCAGCAGATCGACGGCCTCCTCGATCCTCGAGAGGTCGCCCTTGACCCGCGGGTTGTAGCTGCGGTGCCGCGCGCGCGCCGGGGGCGTGTAGGAGCCCGGCGCGGTGACCACGTCCTTGGGCAGGTCGACCACGACGGGGCCGGGCCGGCCGCTCTTGGCGACATGGAAGGCCTCGTGGACGACATGGGCCAGGTCGTCGACATGCCTCACGAGGTAGTTGTGTTTCGTGCACGGCCTCGTGATGCCGAGGGTGTCGGCTTCCTGAAAGGCGTCGTTGCCGATCAGGTGGGTCGGGACCTGTCCCGTCAGACAGACGACCGGGACCGAATCCATCAGGGCGTCGGTCAGTCCGGTCACGCAGTTGGTCGCGCCGGGACCGGAGGTCACGAGCACGACGCCGACCTTGCCGGTGGACCGCGCATAGCCTTCGGCCGCGTGCACGGCGCCGCCTTCCTGGCGCACCAGGATGTGACGCAGATGGTTCTGCTGGAAGAGCGCGTCGTAGATCGGCAGCACCGCGCCGCCGGGGTAGCCGAATACGACGTCAACGCCCTGATCGCTCAGAGCCTTGATGAGGATTTCGGAGCCGGTCATGCGGTCCTGGGCCACGGTTTCGTCCTCCAGCAGGGGGCCGGCCGGCGGGCCCTTGCATCGGGTTGATCTCCGCTGAAACGCGCGATGGCCGAACGCCCGCCTCAGGCGCGACAAAGCGGCGGAACGCAAGGCGCTCCGCGTCATCGCGGGGGCGGACCCTAGGCCGGCCTCCCTCGGACGGTCAACAGAAACCGCTCGATGGCCGCCGCGGCCCCGTCGGCCGCCATGGCGTGTCCGAACGCCTCGATGCGCAGCGCGCCGGGCGCGCGGTGGCGAAACCAGGTCGCTTGCCGCTTGGCGTAACGCCTCGTCCCGGTCTTGGCGCGTGCGACGGCCTCGTCGAACCCGAGACGGCCGTCGAGATGCGCCATGAGGTGCGGAACGCCCAGGGCGCGCATCGCGGGAAGCGACCGGTCGAGGCCGCGCGCCGCCAGCCGTTCCACCTCGCCGAGCGCCCCTTCGTCCAGCATCCGGTCGAAACGGGCGTCGCACCGGCGGTAGAGCGCCTCGCGCGGCGGCGTCAGGACGACGGACAGGACCGGCCCGTTCCAGCCGCCGACGCGCGGCCGGCGCCGCCATTGCGACAGCGGCGTTCCGGTCGCCTCGACCACCTCGAGGGCCCGCTGGATACGCTGGCTGTCGCCGGGCGCCAGGACGTCGGCCGACGCGGGGTCGCGCCTCGCGAGTTCGGCGTGCGGGGCGGCCGGGTCCGCCGACGCCATGCGCCCGGCGATCCGCTCGCGCACGGCGGGCGGCGTGTCGGGGATCGGGGACAGTCCGCGCCGGAACGCATCGAGATAGAGGCCCGTGCCGCCGACCAGGATCGGATGTCGGCCGCCGGCGGCGGCCTCGGCCGCCGCGGCGCGCGCGAGGCCGTGCCAGAGGCCCGCCGAACAGCGCCGGGCCGCGTCCATCACGCCGTAGAGACGGTGCGGCGCGGCGGCTTCGGCCTCGGCGGACGGCCGGGCCGTGAGCACCCGGAGATCGGCGTAGACCTGCATGCTGTCGGCGTTGACGAGGACGCCGCCGAAGCGCTCGGCGAGCCGCATGGCGAGGCCCGACTTGCCCGACGCCGTGGGGCCGCCCAGCAGGATCGCCGGCGGCCTTGTGACGGGACCGGCCACGACCTACGGTCCGGCCATGACTTGGGTCGCCACCCTGATCGCGGCGTGCGACGAGACGGACCTGCCCTCGTTCGCCCAGGCGCTGGGCCGCGGATTCAAGGCGTCCACGCGATGGCTCCGCGACCGGCGGGCCGTCGATCTCGAAATCGACGGGCCCCGCGCCGCCGACATGCGCGCGGCCATCGCGGCCGCGGTCGGGGATCGGCCGATCGACAGCGCGGTCCAGCCCGTCCACGGCCGCCGCAAGCGGTTGCTGGTCGCGGACATGGATTCCACCGTCATCGCCGTCGAGTGCATCGATGTTCTGGCCTCCCATGCGGGAGTCGGGCCGGAGATCGCCGCGATCACGCGACGAACCATACTGGGGGAGCTCGAGTTCGGCGACTCGCTGCGCGAACGGGTGGGGCTTCTGGAGGGCGCGCCGGCGGCGCTGCTCGAAAGGGCGTGGCGGGAGGATGTCCGGATGACGCCGGGCGCGACCGCTCTGGTCGCCACGATGAAGGCGCACGGCGCGACGACGGCCCTGGTTTCGGGCGGCTTCACCTGGTTCACCGGACGGGTCGCCGCGACGCTGGGTTTCGACCGTCATCGCGCCAACACGCTGGACATCCGGAACGGCGCCTTGACGGGAGAACTGGCCGGACCCGCGCTCGACCGCGATGCGAAGCGCGGGATCCTGCGCGAACTGACGCGGGAGCTCGGCCTGTCTCCGGCCGAAACGATCGCCGTGGGCGACGGAGCCAACGACCTCCGGTTGCTGGAGGCCGCCGGGGTCGGCGTGGGCTACCGTCCGGTTCCGGCCCTGCGCGACGGCGCCGACGCGGTCGTCGCGCACAACGACCTCACGGCCCTGCTCTATCTCCAGGGCTACCCGCGCGAGGCGTTCGTCGACGCCTGACGCCGCGGCCCTACTCGCCGATCTGGACCGCCAGGAACTGGGCGGCGCCGTCCCGGTCGATCCGCATGACGATCGAACGCGAGGCGCGTTCGCGCGCCGCCTCGACCAGGGCGTCGACCTGCTCGACCGTGTCGACCGGGACCTTGCCGACCGCGAGCACGAGATCGCCCGGGAGAATGCCGGCGCGCGCCGCGGGACCGCCCGGCGTCACCTCGGTGACGATCAGGCCCCGCGTGTCGCGAGGCCGGTCGAATTGCCGGGCGATGTCCGGCGTGGCCGGACGGATGGTCATGCCCAGGGAGTCGTCGCCGGCGGCCCCGTTCGCGTCGCCGCCGTCCAGGCCGATGGCGAGCTGTTTCTCGAACTCCTCGAGTTCGCCCAGCACCACGTCGAACGACATGTCCTCGCCGTTGCGGATGACCGCCACCTCGACCTCGCGGCCGACCTCGGTTTCCGCGACGGCGCGGGGAAGCTCGCGCATCTCCCCGATCGGGACGCCGTTGAACGTGACGATGACGTCGCCCGCCTCGAGGCCGGCGTTCTCGGCCGGGCCGTCGGGCGTGACGCTGGCCACCAGCGCGCCTTCGGCGGAAGGCAGCCCGAAAGCCTCCGCGATCTCCGGCGTGACGCCCTGGATGCGCACGCCGAGCCAGCCGCGCTTGGTCCGGCCGTATTCCATGAGTTGGTCGACGACGCGGGAGACGATGTTCGACGGCACGGCGAAGCCGATGCCGACCGAGCCGCCGGAAGGCGAGAAGATCGCGGTGTTCACCCCGATCACCTCGCCCGCCATGCTGAACAGCGGGCCGCCCGAGTTGCCGCGGTTGATCGGCGCGTCGGTCTGCAGGAACTCGTCATAGGGGCCGGAGTTGATGTCGCGCTGGCGCGCCGAGATGATGCCGGCGGTCACCGAGTTGCCGAATCCGAAGGGATTGCCGATCGCAAGCGCCCAGTCGCCGACGCGCACCACGTCGGAATCGCCGAAATCGACATGGGGAAGGTCGCCGTCGGCCTCGACCTTGAGGAGCGCGATGTCGGTCTTGGGATCCGCCCCGACGACCGTCGCCTCGAGCTCGCCGCCGTCGTCGAGGCGGACGACGATCCGGTCGGCGTCCCCGACGACGTGCATGTTGGTGACGACATGTCCCTCGGGTCCGATGATGAAGCCGGATCCCACCGAATCCGGCCGGTTCCGCCGCGGCGAGCCATCGCCGTAACGGTCGAAGAACTTCTCGAAGAACTCCTCGAACGGCATGCCCTCGTTCCCGTCCGGACGTTGCTGGCCGGAACCGTCGGCCTGGGTCCGGGCCGAGATCGAGACCACGGCGGGCATGAGCGCCTCGGCAAGCTCCGCGAAACTCTCCGGCGCCTCGCGCGCCTGCGCCGCCTGTTGCGGCGGCGCGACGGGCAGGATCGCGAGAGCGAGGAGGAAACCGGAAAAACGTCGTTTCATCGCATCGTCGTCCATTGTGTTCATGCCTGTTCAAAACCGGGCGCGGCCGGTCCGTCCGCCGGCTCAGCCGCGCACGATCCACAAGAGCAGCACCGCTCCGACCGCTACTCCCAGGCCGGCATGGCGCAGCGCCGACGACGGCAGCGCGAGCACACGCGCCATGGCCCGCTTCATGGCCCGCGGGAACAGGGCATGGGCCGCGCCTTCGACAAACAACACGACAGCGACCGCGGCGAGCAGGTCCGTCGGCGACACGCGAAGCTCCCGCGGACCGCCGCGTCACTCTCCCGAGGCCGACCCCGCTCCGGCGCCGCTCGATTGCATCCCCTCGAAGCTGTTGAGGAAGCGCAGGAAATCGCTGTCGGGCGACAGCACGAGCGTGGTGTCGCTGGCGTTGAGCGACTCCCGGTAGGCCTGCATGGTCCGGTAGAAGGTGAAGAACTCCACATCCTTCCCGAAGGCCTCGGCGAAGATGCGGACGGCCTCGCCGTCGCCCTCGCCCCGGAGGATCTCCGACAGGCGGCGCGCCTCCGAGATCAGGACCGTCCTGGTGCGGTCCGCCTCCGCGCGGATGCGCAGCGACTGCTCCTCGCCCTCGGCCCGGATCTCGCTCGCCTCACGCTCGCGTTCGGTCTGCATCCGGCGGTAGATCGCCTCGCTGTTCTCCGTCGGAAGGTCGGTGCGCTTGATCCTGACATCGACGATCTCGACGCCGAACTGGCTGGTCGCCTTGACCAGCCCGTCGCGGATCTGGCCCATCAGGGACTGGCGTTCGCCGGAGACGACATCGACGAGCGGCACGCGGCCGATGCTCTCGCGCAGGCTGGCCGTGAGCGCCTGCAGGATGAGCGGCTCGAAGTTCTCGACCGACTGGGCGGCGTTCTTGAACTTGAGCGGATCGACGATCCTGTAGAGCGCGAAGGCGTCGACCACGAGCCGCTTCTGGTCCGAGGCCGTCACCTGCTCCGGCTGGCCGTCGACCTGAAGGACGCGCCTTTCGTAGTAGATGACGTTCTGCCAGGGCAGCTTGAAATCGAGCCCGGCCTCAAGCGCGGAGCGCCTGTACTGGCCGAACTGGACGACGATGCCCTGCTCGTACTGGGCCACGGTGAAGACCGACATCGCCCCGACGATCAGGAAGGCGGCGAGGGCGACCAGGATGGTGATGGTCTTGATGTTCATCTGCCCGCTCCTCACTCGCTGACGCGGCGCAGCTGGTCGAGCGGGAGATAGGGCACCACGCCCTGGCCGCCGGTGGCGCCCGTGTCGATCACGACCTTCTCCATGTCGCGCAAGACGCTTTCCATCGTCTCCAGATAGATGCGCCGCTCGGTCACGTCCCTGGCGAGAACGTACTCGCCATAGACGGACAGGAAACGCGCCGCCGAACCTTCGGCGTCGTTGATGACCTGCTCCTTGTAGGCTTCGGCCTCCTGGATCAGCCGTTGCACGTCGCCGCGCGCCACGGGGACGATCTGGTTCTGATAGGCCTGGGCCTCGTTGATCGCGCGCTCCTGGTCGGCGCGGGCGGCCTGGACGTCGCGGAAGGCGTCGATGACCTTGGCCGGAGGGTCGACGCTCTGGAGCTCGATCTGGGTGATCAGGACGCCGGCGCCGTAGGAATCCAGCATCTCCTGTATCAGCGCCAGCGTCTTCTGCTCGACCTCGGCCCGGCCCTCGGCCAGCGCGGTGGCGAGCGCGGTCCGGCCGATCACCTGGCGCATGGCGCTTTCGGCGACGTTGCGGGCGGTCTCGACCGGATCCGCCACGTTGAAGAGAAACTTGCCCGCGTCCCGGATCTTCCACTTCACGACGAACATGAGATCGATGATGTTCTCGTCGCCGGTCAGCATCAGGCTCTGGTTCGGCGTGTTGCCGATGACGAACTGCTGGATCTCGGTGACCGTCGGCGTGTAGACCGCGCCGATCGGCGCCGGCCAGTTGTAGTCGAGGCCGGGCTGGACCGGCTCGCCCGCGTCCCACTTGCCGAAGATCAACTCGACGCCCTGCTCGTTGGTGTCGACGCGGTAGACGCCGCTCGCCAGCCACACGGCCAGAAGCACCAGGACGATGATCAGCACGCCCTTGCCGCCGCCGAATCCGCCCGGCATGAAGCGCCGGCCGCGGTCTTGTATCTTGCGGATCAGATCCTCCATGTCGGGAGGCCGTCCGCCGCCGCCGCCCGAGGGCCCGCGCCCCCAGGGTCCGCCGTCGCCGCCGCCGGGGCCCTGCCATCCGCCGCCGTCCTTGTTGTTCCAGGGCATCGTCTCCGCCTCGCTCGAGCCTCCCGGCGCGCCGTAGCCGGCGCGGGTGACGCTTTAGGTGTGGGTTGCCGCCATGAGATCAAGGCTTATATGACAGTGCGTCCGCACCCGCAACGCGGCCCCGGCGCTCCGGATGGCTGCCTCGTTCACGTTCGCGCGCGCCAAGGAGGCGACGGATGGCCAGGGTCACCGAGGAAGACGTTCGCAGGGCCCTGGACGGCGTGGTCGAGCCGGAGAGCGGCAAGCCGGTCACGGCGCTCGGCATGGTCGGCGGTCTTGTCGTGAAGGACGGCAACGTCGGCTTCGTGCTGGAGGTGCCGGCCGAACGCGGCCGGGATATGGAGTCCGTCCGGCGGGACGCCGAGGACGCCGTGAAGGCGCTCCGCGGCGTGCTTTCCGTGACCGCGGTGATGACCGCCCACAAGCCCGCCGGGACGGACGCGCCCGCGCGGCCCTCCCGGCCCGCGCCGGGCCGGGACGAACGGACCGGCGGCGACGCGATTCCGGGCGTCGGCGCCATCGTGGCCGTGGCGAGCGGCAAGGGCGGCGTCGGCAAATCCACCACCGCCGTCAACATCGCGCTCGCGCTGGCGAGCCTGGATCGGCGCGTCGCGCTGCTGGACGCCGACATCTACGGCCCCTCCGCCCCGCGCCTCCTGGGCCTCGAGGGCAAGCCCGAGACCGACGGCAGGAGGCTCTGGCCCAAGGAGGCCTTCGGCGTCAAGGCCATGTCGATCGGCCTCCTGATCGGGGAGGACCAGCCCATGGTCTGGCGCGGGCCCATGGTGCAGAGCGCGCTGGAGCAGATGCTGCGCCAGGTGGAATGGGGCGAGGTCGACGTCATGATCGTCGACATGCCGCCCGGCACGGGCGACGCCCAGCTCACGCTGACCCAGCGCGCGCCGCTGGCCGGCGCGGTGATCGTCTCGACGCCGCAAGACCTCTCGCTGATCGACGCCCGCAAGGGGCTCAACATGTTCAGGAAGGTCGACGTCCCGATCCTCGGCATCGTCGAGAACATGAGCTACTTCGTCTGTCCCCACTGCGGCCGCCGGACCGACGTGTTCGCCCACGGCGGCGCGCGCGAGGAGGCTTCGCGGCTCGGCGTGCCGTTCCTGGGCGAGATCCCGCTCGACATCCGCATCCGGGAAACCTCGGACGGCGGACGGCCGATCGTGGCCGCCGAGCCCGCCAGCCCGTTCTCCGAGTCCTACCGGCTGATCGCCGCGGCGATCCTCGACGGCATCGCCGGCGCCCGGCGCCCGGCGCCGAGGATCGTCATCCAGTAGCCGGCGGCGGTCCGGCGGGCCCGTCAGGCTCCCGCGGCATCCGCTCCAGCTCGCTTCGGGCGACGCCGACGCCCTCGGCGGCCTCGACGAATCCCTCCCAGGCCGCGTGGGCCAGGGGGACGCCCCGCTCCAGGCGTTCCGCGCGCGCCGCGCGTTCCGGGTCGCCGGCCAGGACGACGGCGTCGCGCCCGTCCGCGGCGGGACACGAGCGGATCCAGTCCTGGAGCGCGTCGATCTCCGCGGCCATCGGCCCGAAGCCGCCCAGCGCGGCGGGGTCGATCACGACCGACAGCATGCCGTTGATGGTGGTGTCGGCCGTCTGCCGTTCGGGCGTGCCGACGCCGCAGCCGGTGAGCACGCCGGCCAGCAGATCGCACAGCACGGCGAGGCCGCCGCCCTTGTGCTCGCCCATGGCGAGCAGGGCGCCGCCGGCCTCGTTCTCGATCATGGTCGCGGGGTCGCGCGTCGGCCGTCCGTCGGCCGCGATCATCGCACCCTCGGGCAGGACCTCGCCCTTGTCATGGGCGACATGGACCTTGCCGAAAGCGATCCGGCTCGTGGCGAAGTCGAGGACGAAGGGCGGATGGCGGCCGGCGCCGGGCGCGGCCGCGGCGATCGGGTTGGTGCCGAGCCTGGCCTCGCGCCCGCCCCAGGGCGCGACCAGCGGCCGATGGCCCTGCACGTTGACGAAATGGACCGAAACCATGCCCTCGGCCATGCAGCGTTCGGCCCAGCGTCCGATCCGGCCCAGATGGTGGCTGTTGCGCAGCGCGACCAGCGCGACGCCATGGGCGCGCGCGGCCTCGATTCCCCGGTCCATGGCGAAGGCGCCGGCCACCGCGCCGTAGGCCTTGCGGCCGTCCACCCGCAGCACGGCCCCGAAGGCGTCGGTCACCGCCGGTTCGCCGCGGGGGTCGAGGCCGCCGTTGGCGACGCACTCCAAGTAGTAGCGCACCATCTGGACGCCGTGGCTGTCGTGGCCGGCGAGGTTGGCGTCCAGCAGCATGTCGGCGACCGCCGCGGCGGTCTCGTCCGAGGCGCCGGTCGCGCGGAAGACCCGCGCCATCGCGCGGCGCAAGCCTTCGGGATCGAAGCGGCGCGGGCCGCTCATCCGGCGAGCGCGGCCTGGAGCTCGTCCCAGACCCGCTTCGAAAGGCCGCTGGTCCCCCGCGTCACTTCCTCGCCGGCGATCATGCGCCTCACGACCGCGAGCTGGCCCGCCGTGAGCTCGGCGCCGCCCAGACGGTTCTCGACGAAGGCGTCGTAGGCCAGGGGCGCCCAGGCCCTGACCGTCTTCAGCATGGCTTCGGCATAGGCCCTGATCTCGTACTGGGCGCCGGCGTCGCCGCGCAGGGCGAGGAAATGGAAGAGATTGTGCAGGTCGATCTTCCAGTACCACTGGGTGTAGACGTTGAGCGGCAGGTTCATGCGCGCCAGTTCGCGCGCCAAACCCCGGCGGCCGGGGTCGGCGCCCTCGCCCTCGTTCAGCATGGCCTCGTAGTGGTCGTAGGCCGTCTCGGCGTCGCGGCGGAGCGTATCGAGCACCCATCGGGCCTCGTCGCCCTCCAGCGCCTCGCCCCTGCCCTGCCGGTTGCCGGCCGACTGCGCGGAGAGTTGATCCGGTTCGGGAACGTAGAACTCCCGGTCGAGGATGGAGTAGCGCGCGGAATACTCGTTCACGTTGGCGGTGCGATGGCGGATCCATTGGCGCGCCACGAAGATCGGCAGCTTCACGTGGTACTTGATCTCGCACATCTCGAACGGCGTCGAATGGCGGTGGCGCATGAGGTATCCGATCAGGCCGGCGTCGTCGCGCACCGACTTCGTGCCCCGGCCGTAGGACACGCGCGCGGCCTGCACGATGGCCGAGTCGTCGCCCATGTAGTCGACCACGCGGATGAAGCCGCGATCGAGCACGGGAACCGGCCGGTAGAGCCGCTCCTCGAGCGCCGGCGAGACGGTCCGCCTGGTCGGTCGTTCGATGGCGCGCTGGGCCGCGATCTCCGCGGCCTGGTCTTCGGTGACCGGCATGTTCAAGGGGCTTCTCCCGCCGCGCCGCCGCACCATAGCCACAGGCTGCCGCTCGACCAAGAGAGCGTTGGCAAGACGCCCGGTTTCGCCTATATGTCGAGGGTCCGGTCCGCCGGACTATGGCGATAAACGCCTTGCGGAATAAGCGTCGCGGACGCGGGGGCAGTACCCGCCGCCTCCACCATCGGGGGGCGAACCAGGTTCGACGCGCGTGGTAAAGGCTCGGTTTTCGCCCGGTATGATACCGCCGTTATCGGGTCGCACTCACAAACGCCAACGACAACGAGGCGTTCGCTGTCGCTGCGTAAGCGATAAGCGCGGCCCGGAGGGCGCCGGGCAACAGAAGCCCTCCACCGTTTCGGCCCGGAGCCGGGGGCGCCGGATGACGGATTCGCTGGATTACGATGTCCTGGTCGACGACGCCCTGCGCGACGCGATGGCGCGCGCGCTGAAGCGGGTCGAGCGCGAGGGCCTGCCCGGCGACCACCACTTCTACATCACCTTCCGCACCGACCATGCCCGGGCGCGCGTCTCCGACAGCCTCAAGGCCAGGTATCCCGAGGAGATCACGGTCGTGATGCAGCACCAGTTCTGGGACCTCAGGGTCGACGAACGGGGCTTCCAGGTCGGGCTCTCCTTCAATCAGACGCCGCAGATCCTCTACATCCCGTTCTCCGCGGTCACCGCCTTCGTCGATCCCAGCGTCAAGTTCGGCCTCCAGTTCCGCTCCCGGACAGGCGAGGACGACCGGGCCCCGGAGGCCGGGCGTCTCCAGGCGTCCGGCGCCCGGGCGCCGGACGCCGATTCCGACAACGTCGTTGCCCTCGACACCTTCCGCAAGACGTAGGGCGGCGTTCGCCGAGCGGGCCGTCGCCGCGCTCCTGCCCATGGGGCCGGTGCGCGCGCGGCCCATGTTCGGCGGCCACGGCCTGTACCTCGACGACCTCATGTTCGCCCTGCTCGACGGCGGCGCGATGTGGCTCAAGGGCGACGACCTCAACCGCGGCCTCTACCTCGACGGCGGCGGGCGCGCCTTCACCTACCGCCGCCAAGGCAAGGACATCGCGATGTCCTACTACTCGGTGCCCGACGGGGTCTGGCTCGATCGGGACACGCTGATCTCCTGGGCCGAAAGCGCCCTCGCCGCGGCCAAACGGAACCGGCGGCGACGGCGTTAGGGCGGTTCCGCTCCCTTCGGCGGGCTCGGGGCAAACCCCTTCGATACGCCCACCCGCGGTGGGCTACCCGGGGTGAGGGAAAAAGCGAGCGGCAAACAGGCCATGGAACGACGCGGGCCGTGACCGCGGCGGGATATCCGGGCTAGTCTTCCGCCCGCGGCGGAACCGCGACACGAGGACGGGACGGAACCATGAACGACGCGACGACCTACACGCCCCCGAAGGTGTGGACCTGGGAGCGGGAGAGCGGCGGGACCTTCGCCAGCATCAACCGCCCGGTCGCGGGGCCGACCCACGACAAGGCGCTCCCCGTGGGCGAGCGCCCGCTCCAGCTCTACTCGCTCGCCACGCCCAACGGCGTGAAGGTCACCGTGCTGCTCGAGGAGCTTCTGGCGCTGGGCCGCGAGGGCGCCGAATACGACGCCTGGCTTATCGAGATCGGCGAGGGCGACCAGTTCTCCTCGGGCTTCGTCGCGGCCAATCCCAACTCCAAGATTCCCGCGCTGGTGGACCGCGGCGCCGCGCCGCCCATCCGCGTCTTCGAATCCGGCGCGATCCTGCTCTACCTCGCCGAGAAGTTCGGCGCCTTCGTGCCGGAGGATCCCGCCGGCCGCGCCGAGTGCCTGTCCTGGCTGTTCTGGCAGATGGGCGGCGCGCCCTATGTCGGCGGCGGCTTCGGCCACTTCTACGCCTATGCGCCGGAGAAGTACGAATACCCCATCAACCGCTACGCGATGGAGACCAAGCGGCTGCTCGACGTGCTGGACCGCCGCCTGGCCGACCGCCGCTACCTCTGCGGCGACGCCTACACGATCGCCGACATGGCCAGTTGGCCGTGGTACGGCGGCCTTGTGCGGGGGCGGGCCTACGACGCCGCCGAGTTCCTCGACGCCCGGTCCTACACCCACGTGCTGCGCTGGGCCGACGACATCGGCCGACGACCGGCCGTCCGGCGCGGCCGCATGGTGAACCGCAACTGGGGCGACGAGAACGAGCAGGTCCCCGAACGCCACGACGCCAGCGACTTCGAAGGCAAGGGGTAGGCCGCCCGACCCGCCGCCGCGCGCCTTCCCCTCCGAGTTCAGGATCTTGCAAGAACAAAGACGATGCGAGAGAGCGACCGCGCCGGCAAGGCCGCATGACCGCGACCGAGGCCCTCCAAGCATACGCCCGGCGTCTCCGCGATTTGCGCCGGGCGAACCCGGATGCGCCCGAGACGGGCCTGGCGCCCGCCTTTCAGCGGCTTCTCGCCGATCTGTTGCCCCTCTTCCCGGCGAGCAACGGGCTTGTCGTGGCGCCGGAGTTCAACACTCCCGGCGTGGGCAGGCCCGACATCGCGCTGGTCCGGCGGGGCGTCCCCGCCAGGGCCTTCGTCGAGCTCAAGGCGCCGACCAAGCCGGCCGATCCCACCCGGTGGCGGCGGCACGACAAGCGGCAGTTCGAGCGGTTCAGGGAACTGGCCTGCTGGGCGACCTGCAATTTCACCGAATTTCGTCTTCTCGAGCGCGGCGATTCGCTCGGCGCCGCCTTCGTGCTTCCCGAACGGTGCCTGCGGCCCGACTGCGACGACGCCCGCGCGGACCGGCTGATCGACGAGCACGACACGGGCCCGTTCCTGAAGCTCCTGGAGATGCTGACAACGGCCGCGGGCCATGAGCCGGCCGCGCGGGACGCCGCTCATCTCGCCACGCTTCTGGCCCATTCCGCGCGGCTCGTGCGGAGCATCGTCAAGGACCGACTCGACGAACTGCGCCGGGCCGGAGAGGAACGGCATGCGCTCCTCCAGGTTCGCCGGGAGTTCCGCGACGTCCTCTATGCGCATCCCGAAGCCGGCGGCTACTCGGCGCGCGATTTCGACACGTTGTTTTCCGCCGCGTTCGCCCAGACGCTCGCGTTCGGGCTTCTCCTGGTCCGCGAGAGCACAGGCCGGGATGTCGACTCCCACTCGTGGCGGCGGATGCCCGAGGAACATCCCCTCATGCGCACGGCGCTTCGCGTCCTCAGCCTCGAAGAGGTCGTCGGCGACATCGGGATCGGCTTCGAGGTCATGCGGGACACCGTCAACAG
This sequence comes from uncultured Alphaproteobacteria bacterium, assembly GCA_958295695.1. GTDB lineage: Bacteria > Pseudomonadota > Alphaproteobacteria > SP197 > SP197 > SP197. The sequence continues at coordinate 2,466,504 of OY282363.1, forward strand.
TTTCGCGCCGGAGGTTCTGGCGCTCGCGCCAGGGCGGCGCGACCCGATTCTCTACTTCTACGAGGACTTTCTCGAGACGTTCGATCCCCAGGCGCGGACGCGCCACGGCGTCTACTACACGCCGGTCGAAGTGGTCCGGTTCATGTGCGCGGCCCTGGATCGCGCCCTGCGGGAAAACCTGAACACCCAGGGACTGCGGGATCCGGAGGTCACGATCCTCGACCCGGCGACGGGCACCGGCACGTTCCTGCTCGGCGTCGCGGAGCGCGTCAGGGACCGGACGGCGGCGGAGGCCGGACCGGGCATGGCCGCGCTCGCCCTGCGGGACCTCGCCGGCCGGATGTTCGGATTCGAACTGCTGGTCGGCCCTTACGCCGTCGCCCACTACCGCCTGCACCACGCCTTGCGGGAAAGCGACGGCGAAGAGGCGGGGCCGGCGCGCCTGCCGCGGCTCGGCGTCTATCTCGCCGACACGCTGGCGGAGCCCGGCGCGGCGGCGCCCATCGGTCCCCTGGGCTTCGTCTCCGACGGCATCACCGACGAGCGGCGCCGGGCCAACGAGATCAAGGAGCACAAGCCGATCCTCGCGATCGTCGGCAACCCGCCCTACCGCAGACTGGAGGAAGGCGAGAACCGCACCTTGGTCGGCGACTGGCTCGACGGTCTCTGGAACGACCTCAAGGAGCCCGTGCGGGAGGCCGGCCAAGGCGGCCAACTCAACACGTTCCCCGAGCTTTCGGTCGCGTTCTGGCGCTGGGCGATCTGGAAACTCTTCGAGGCCGAGAACGCGCCCGGACGCGGGGTCGTCTGCTTCATCGCCAACCGCAAGTTCCTCACCGGCTGGCCGTATGCCGGCCTGCGCCGGATGCTCCGCCAACGGTTCGACAGGATCGAGATCATCGACCTGCGCGGCGATGTGCGGCGGGGGGGACGGGCCGGCGTCGAGGCGGACCGGGGCGTCTTCGACATCAAGGTCGGCACGGCCATCGCCCTGGCCATCGCGGACGGAAGCCGCACGGACGGCGAACCGGCGGAGATCGTCTATCGCGACGCTTGGAACGAGGGGCTCTTCTCACGCCGTTCGAAACTGGACTGGCTCGTCGAGGGCTCGGAGGACGGAACGCGCCCCGGCGCCATCCATGTTCAACGGGGAAACCTGGACGACATGCGACCAGCCCCCTTCCTGAATGGCGGGTGGGTGAGCTTGGACAGGTGTTTCGGGTTCTCACGGAGCGGGGTCCAGACGAAGCGAGATGCATTCGTCTATTCGCCACAGCGGGGAACGCTGCTCGGACGCCTTATGAAGTTCCGGGCCATGAGCGACCGACAGGCGTCCGAGGCATTCTCGCCAACCGCCGCGCGTCCATGGGATCGCGCCCGCGAGCAGCCCGTCGATAAAAAACGGATACAGCTTGCTTCATATCGACCGCTGGATCGAAGATGGTTGTACAATCATTCGAGCTTCATTGATCGGCCGAGACCGGAACTCCAGTCGGCATGGGGCGCGCAGAACTTCGCGCTCTACGCGATGCCCGGAGGGACGGGCGCCGGGCCGGCCGTCTGGTGCCATGGCCTGTTGCCCGACTACCACGCATTCAGAGGCCGGGGCGGATACGCCTTTCCCCTGTACGACCGGCGGCCGGACGTCGGTGCGGCCAACGTCTCGACCGCCCTGACTCGACGGTTGAGCGCGGCCTACGGCGAGACGGTCGGACCGGAGGATGTCTTCGACGCCATTCTCTGCCTCCTGTCCGCCTCGTCCTACACGCCGCGCTTCGCGGAGGACTTGGAGGATGTCTTTCCTCATGTGCCGTTCCCCGCCGGATACCATGCATTCAAGGAGGCGCGCCGGATCGGCGGCGAGATCAGGGCCGTCGAGACCTTCTCGCGCGGTCCCGGCCCCGACTATCTCACGCCCGGCCTGGCGCGGCTCGCGACGCAGCCGCGCGGCGCCGTCGCGCCGGGCGACTACGCCGACGGCGCGGTCGCGCTGTGCGCCAACGGTAGCGGGCGCGTCGAGGGTCTGCCGAACGACATCCGGTCCTTCGCCGTCAGCGGCTACCGCGTGCTGCCCCGCTGGCTCGAGGCGCGGGCCGGCCTTCCCGCCGATCTCGGATTCGTGCGCGACTTGCGGGATATCTGTGGACGGATCGCCGAACTGATTGACCTCTTCGGCCGCGCCGATATCGTGCTCGAAGCGGCCTTGCGGGAGACGCTGACGCGCGAGGCGCTGGGGCTCGAGGCGGAGCGCCGATGACCGATGAACCGGACCTTTTCGGGCGCGCGCCGGCCCAGGGCAGTCTCTTCGGGCGGGGCGAGAACCGCATGCGGCCTCCGCGGCCGTCGACGGATCCGGACCCGGAGGAGATCCGCGGACGGCTCCGCGGGCTGATCGAGAAGGCCAGGGCCGCCGACGCGATGCCGTGGTCGGACCGGGACGCGCGGATGTGGCGGACGGTGTTCCCGAACATGGCGAAGTGGCTGCCCGACGACGAGGCGGAGCAACTCCGCTCCGCGTTCGCGCGGGAGATGGGGCGGCTGGACGAGGCCGGCTAGGCGCCGGCGGAAACCGACGCTCAGTCGAGCTGCTGCGGATGGACGATGTCGACGCCCTCGCTGGCGTGCGTGTACATGTCCGCCGAGCCGTCCAGCAGACCGGCATGGAGGTCCGGCCAGTTCCGTTCGGCCCGTTCGATACGGGTCTGCCGTTCGGCCACGAACGCCTCGCGGGTCTCCGCGTCCCAGTTCAGGTAGAGCTTGCCGTCGAGCACGGACCAGCCGTCGACGAAATCGACCTCGGCCCCGTAGCCTTCCGACACGGCGTAGGAACACCAGCCATTGTATCGGGGCTCATAGGCCGCCGGATCGGCGGCAAAGGCGGCCGCGTTCTCCGACGAGGCGAACAGCCACGTCTTGCCCTTGTAGTCGAGGCCGTGGGACGCATCGCCCTTGGCGGGCGCGCCATCGAAGTAGGCGACGACATCGAACCCGTCCATGGCGACGCCATCGGGCGACGCATTGACGAACTCGTCCGCCTGGGCGGCGACCGCGCCGAGGCCCAGCGAGACGCCGGCCGCCAACGCGCCCTGGATCAACGCGCGGCGCGACATGTCGACCGCGCCCGCGACCGTCTTGAGGAATTTCACGATCCTGCTCCCGCTTTCGGATTGGCGCGATGCGGCGGAATCCGCATGGCGTCTCGCCGCTTGGACGATAATGAGGCGTCGTCGCGGCGGTGTAAACGAGGCGGCCCCCACTTTCCGTCGAATCGACCGGCGCCAATCGGCGCGAAACATTCGCCGGTCGCGGTTTCCGAAAGCTACGCACGCGCCGCGCACCGTGTTAGGCAAGGTGGAGTTCCCGATCTCCGAGGACGGACCATGGCCCGGACCCGCATCGAGACCGATTCGCTGGGCGAGGTGGAGGTCTCCGCCGACCGCTACTGGGGCGCCCAGACCCAGCGGTCGTTGAAGAACTTCCGGATCGGCGGGGAGCGCATGCCCGACCCGCTGATCCGGGCCTACGGCCACGTCAAGAAGGCCGCGGCCCGGGTCAACGAAGCCTCGGGGCGGCTCGACCCGAGGCTTTCGGAAGCGATCCAGCAGGCCGCGGACGAGGTGGCCGACGGGACGCTCGCCGACCATTTCCCGCTCGTGGTCTGGCAGACCGGTTCGGGCACGCAGACCAACATGAACGTCAACGAGGTCGTGTCGAACCGGGCCATCGAGATCCTGGGCGGAGAGATGGGATCGAAGACGCCGGTGCATCCCAACGACCACGTCAACATGAGCCAGTCGTCGAACGACAGCTTTCCCACGGCCATGCACATCGCCGTGGCGCTGGAGGTCGACCGGGCGCTGCTGCCGGCCCTGGAGCGTCTGCACGCGGCGCTGGCCGCCAAGGCGGACGCCTTCGCCGCCATCGTCAAGATCGGCCGCACCCACCTGCAGGACGCCACGCCGCTCACCCTGGGCCAGGAGTTCTCGGGCTACGCCAAGCAGGTCGAGCTCGGCGTCGCGCGGGCGAAGGACACCTTGCCGCGGCTCCATCGTCTCGCCATGGGCGGCACGGCCGTGGGCACGGGCCTCAACAGCCCCGACGGCTTCGATACGGCGTTCGCCCGGCGGGCGGCCGAGCTCACGGGCCTGCCCTTCGTCGCGGCCGACAACAAGTTCGAGGCCCTGGCGGCGCATGACGCCATGGTCGAGGTCTCGGGCGCGCTGAACGTGATCGCGGTCGGCTTCAACAAGATCGCGAACGACCTCCGCCTGCTCGGCTCCGGTCCGCGCAGCGGGATCGGCGAACTGGCGCTGCCGGCCAACGAGCCCGGAAGCTCGATCATGCCGGGCAAGGTCAATCCCACCCAGTGCGAGGCGCTGACCATGGTCTGCGCCGAGGTCATGGGCAATCACACGACCGTCACCGTGGCCGGCGCCCAGGGCCACTTCGAGCTCAACGTCTTCAAACCCGTCATGGTCTTCAACGTGCTGCGGTCGTGCCGGCTGCTGGCCGACGCGGCGGTGAGCTTCGCCGACAAGTGCGTCTCCGGCATCGAGGCCGACCGCGAGCGGATCGACCGGCTGCTGCGGCGCTCGCTCATGCTGGCCACGGCGCTCAACCCGCACATCGGCTACGACAACGCCGCCAAGGTCGCCGGGAAAGCGCACGCGGAAGGGACCACCTTGAAGGAAGCCGCGCTGGCGCTCGGGCTGACGACCGGGGACGAGTTCGACGCCTGGGTCCGGCCCGAGACCATGGTCGGGCCGGCGGGCTGACCGGCGCGTCTTGACGGCCCGGGCCGACACGCCGCCGGAGCGCCGGCCCCTCCGCGCCGGCGCCGGCCTGCTGACCGCCGGCGCTTTCCTCGTCGCGGCCCTGGTCGCGCTGCCGATCCTCGCCGTCGCCGGCAATCTCTTCGCCGACACCGGCGGCCTGTGGGGACGGCTCGCGGCCCGGGCCTTGTCGACCTACCTCGTCAACACGGTGGCGCTGCTGGCGGGCGTGGGCGTTCTGACGACCGCGATCGGCGCGGGCGCCGCCTGGCTCGTCACGATGTGCGAGTTCCGGGGCCGCGCCGTCCTGGAATGGATGCTCCTGCTGCCGTTCGCCGTTCCCGCCTATGTCCTCGCCTATGTCTACACGGACCTCCTGGAGTTCGCGGGCCCCGTCCAGACCTTCCTGCGCGACCTGTTCGGCTGGACGCGGCACGACTACCGGTTTCCCCAGATCCGCTCGACGCCCGGCGCGATCGCCATGCTCTCGCTGGTGCTCTACCCCTATGTCTATCTCCTGGGGCGGGCGGCTTTCCTGTCGCAATCGGTCGCCGCCCTCGAGGCCGCGCGCACCCTGGGCCGGGGACCGTGGTCCGGCTTCCTTCGCGTGGCGCTTCCGATGGCGCGCCCCGGACTCGCCGCCGGTCTCGCGCTGGCGCTGATGGAGACGCTGGCGGATTTCGGCACCGTCGAGTTCTTCGGCGTCCAGACCTTCACGACGGGCATCTACCGCACGTGGTTCCTGCGCGGCTCGCCCGAGGTCGCGGCCCAGTTCGCCAGCATCCTGATGCTGTTCGCGGTCGCCGTGCTGGCCCTGGAGCGGGCCTCGCGCGGCAAGGCGCGCTTCGCCACCGGCGCCGGGCGGTTCTCGCCGCTGCCGCGCTACCGCCTCGCGGGCGTGAAGGCCGTCGCCGCGTTCGTCGCCTGCGGCGCGCCCGTCGCGCTCGGCTTCCTGGCGCCGGCCGCCGTGCTGCTCCATCTCAGCGTCATCGACGGCGATCCGCTGTTCGGCGGCGCTTTCCTGGGCTTCGCCGCGAACTCGATCGCGGCTGCGGGCCTCGCGGCGACGCTCGCGGTCGGCGCGGCCGTCGTCCTGGGCTATGGCGCGCGCACGGCCCGGGGACCGCTTCCGCAGCACGCCGCCCGGTTCGCCTCCATGGGCTACGCCATCCCCGGCTCGGTCATCGCCGTGGGCGTCCTCATCCCGCTCGCGTGGTTCGACAACGCGGTCGACGCCGTCATGCGCGAGACCTTCGGCGTCTCGACGGGCCTGCTGCTGACGGGCACCGTCGCGGCCCTCCTCTTCGCCTATGTCGTGCGCTTCCTGGCGGTCGCCTACAACGCGGTCGACGCGGGCCTCGCGAAGATCGCCCCCTCGATGGACGGCGCCTCGCGCACCCTGGGCCACGGACTGGCCTCGACGCTCGCGCGCGTCCACGCGCCGCTGCTGCGGGGCAGCCTGCTTTCGGGGGCGCTGCTCGTCTTCGTCGACGTGATGAAGGAGCTGCCGGCGACGCTTCTGGTGCGGCCTTTCAACTTCGAGACGCTGGCCACCCGGGTCTACCGCCTGGCGGCCGACGAGCGTCTGGCCGAGGCTTCGACCGCGGCGCTGGCGATCGTCGCGGCCGGCGTCGTGCCCGTCATCCTGCTCGCGCGCGCGATCGCGCGGTCCCGGCCGGGAAGCGCGCGACCGTGAGAACCTCCGGACCCATGCGGGCCGGGGACGAAACCCCGCGCCGGGACAAGCCCCCGACCGCGGGACCATCGCATTCGGCCGGAACCCGACCTCCTCCCTCGCCCCGGGTAGCCCGCCGGAAGCGGGCGCATCGAAGGCGGCGTCCCTCGATACGGCGCTTCGCGCCTACTCGGGATGAGGGTTTCTTTCTTGTTCCCCGCCCAATCTCTCCCCCGTCCCGATCGGCCCTCCGAAGGTGGGCGCATCGAAGGGCGCCGGTCGGGGAGAGCGCCCGTCACTTCCAGCCGTTGGCTTCCATGATGTCCTGGGCCTTCCCGCGGTCGGCGCCGAACGCCCACGCGTCGACGTCGTCCTGGACGAAGTCGCCATAGAGCTCGTCGAGGATCTCCGCGTGGGCGACGCCTTCGACGGCGGGCCATTCGTTGGCGCCCTCGGCGAAGGCCCGCTGCGCCTCGTCGCTCGCCAGGAACTCCAGGAAGAGCACGGCGTTGCCGGCGTTCGGCGCATGGGCCAGAACGCCGGCGCCGCTGATGTTGACGTGGACGCCGCGGTCGCCCTGGTTCGGCAGGACCACGTCGATCGCTTCGGCGATGGCGACATTCGCGGGGTCGTCCGAGCGCGCCAGACGAGCCAGATAGTAGGTGTTGGCCACGGCGATCTCGCATTCGCCCGCGGCCACGGCCTTGATCTGGCCGGTGTCGTTGGACTCGGGCTCGCGCGCCATGTTGCCGACGAGACCGCGGACCCACGCGGCCGTGGCCTCCTCGCCGTTGGCGGCGATCAGCGAACCGACCAGCGACTGGTTGTAGACGTTGCCCGAGGAGCGGATGCAGATCGTGTCGTCGAAACGCGGGTCGGCCAGATCCTCGTAGCGTTCCAGACCCGTCGCATCGACGCCCTCGCGCACCATGATGACGCGGGCGCGCTTGGTGAAGGCGAACCACAGACCGTCCGGATGGCGCAGGTTCGCCGGAATGCGCGCCTCGAGCGTTTCGGACACGGTGGGCTGGAACAGGCCGTCGGCGGCGGCGTTCATCAGGTTGCCGGCGTCCGCGGTCACGAACACGTCGGCGGGACTGTTCACGCCCTCGGCCTTGATGCGCTCGATGAGCGCGCCGGCCTTGTCCTCGATGACGTTCACGGTGACGCCGGCGGTTTCCTCGAACGCGTCGTAGAGCGCCGTATCCGTGTCGTAGTGCCGCGCGGTGTAGAGGTTGAGCTCGCCGTCGGCGTGGACGGAAGCCGGAAGGCCGAGCAACGCCGCCAGCGCGAGACGGCGCAGAGTCTGTCGTGAGGTCATGGCGATCTCCGCGTTGTTTGATATTGCGAATGAGTTGCAATGACGATAACGGCGCGGACCCTACCGGCCTCCCACCTCCGATGCAAGGGGTTCGACGCGGCGCCCGCCGCATTTCTCGAACGGCGCCGGGCCGGGGCCTGTCCGTGCGGGACGGAACCGCGTCAGTTGCCGGGATCCTGCCGCAGCTCGTCGAGAAGCCGGTCCATGTCGAGCGTCCGGCTCGAGGGCTCCGACTCCCGGAGTTCGCCGTCGCGGGCGTCGTCCGGGCCCGGCGAGCCGCCCAGCAGGTTCAGCAGGCCGCCCGATGCGTCGCCGGCGTCGTCCGCGCCCGGAGCCGTTCCGTTCGGGGCGTCGTCCGGGCCATCGGGCGTCCGCTCCGCGGAGTCCCGCGGCGCGTCCCGTGGCTCCGGCTTGACGGGCACCGCCGCGAAGGGGGCCGGAACCCCTCCGGCCTCCCGTTCGAGCATCGGATCGGCCGGATCGGCCCGGGGCGCGTTCACGGTCGAGCCGGTAGCCGTCCCGGTCGCCTCGCCGTCGAGGGAATCGACGCCGCCGAGCTCGCGCGAGACCGTCTCCGCGACGCGCTGGGCCAGGAAGCTCTCCAACGCTCCCGTGTCGAACACGCTCCGGGGATCGTCGATGGGTCCGCCGAACACGATCGGGATGGCGGGCGCCGCGGCGTGTCCGGTCAGGCGCGCCTCGCCCTCCATGCCGATCCACCGGCGCGGCAGATCGACCGCGACCGCGAAGTCGCCCCGGCCGCCATCGAACAGGACGGTCAGATCCTGCGAGCGGGCGACGCCATCGGCGATGGCGAACGTTCCGTCGGCCGCGACGATCCGCGTCGCGCCGCCGCTGGCCTCGGCGATCGGCGCGGCGACGGCGGCCTCGTCGTCCAGACCGCCGAGGCGGTCGCCGACGGCTCCCAGGTCGAAGCCCCGCACCGCGCCATCCCGCAGAGCCACGGAGCCGCCGCCCGACAGGGTCCGGACGATGTCGCGCCGGCCGAGCCCCGTCCCGGTGAGTCGGAGATCGGCGAAGAGCCGCCCGGTCAGCGCTTCGCTGTCGGCGAAATGGCGCAAGAGCCGGGCCACGTCCACATCGGCCACGGCCGCGTCGAGGCGCAGCCGGCGCGGCTCGCCGGACACGACCGCGCCGGTCAGCGCCACCCGCCCGCCGAAGAGGCCGCCATCGAACCGCTCGATCCGCAGTTCGCCGCCATCGGTCTCCACGACCGCGGTGGGAGCGTCCACGACCGCGCCCCATACCGACAGGTTGTCGGCCACCAGCTCGAGGCGGCCGTCGAAACCCCGCGGCGCGCCGAGGTCGGTCTCGCCCGGAAAAGCGGCGAGGAACGGGTCGAGCGACAGGGAGTCGGCTTCCAGGCGCGCCGCGACGTGGGGCCTTTCGCCGAACGTCAGGCCGATCGCGCCGCGCACCGTCGAAGGGCCGATACGGGACGGCGCCAGAACGATATCGACCCGATCGGCCGCGCCCGTCGCCGTCAGCCCCAGGCCGACCGCGCCGAGATCCGGGAGTTCGCCGCCCACGCCCAGATCCCGCAGCAGGACGGCGAGTTCGGCATGGTCGGCCCGCAGGCGCAGGTCGAAGGCGGGATCGGCCGGAGGGCCGGCGACCTCCCCGCTGGCCCGCGCCACGAGGCCGAGCCCCTCGAGAACGGCGTCGAAATCGGCCCCGGCCGCGGTCGCCGCGACATCGGCGGCGAAGGCGATCCCCGAATCGGCGGCCTCGGGCAGGTCGAGGCCGAGCGCGGACGCCAGCGTACGGTAGCTCGGACTTCGCAGGCCGAAGCGGCCGTCGAACGCGGGCAAGCCGAAGGGATCGGTCAGCGCGCCGTCGACGACCGCCTCGCCCAGGGCGGTCTCCAGCCGCTGCCGCACGACGGCCCGGCCCTCGTCGCCGGAGATGTCGCCGACCAGTTCGACGGGTCCCAACGCCGCCGGATCGACCGGCGGATCGATCCCCATCAGGCGCAGGAGCCCACCCGCGTCCCCGGCCTCGACGCCGATCCGCAACGCGACCGAACCGCTCGCCGGATCGACCGCGCCCGAGGCGCGCAGCGCGGCGCCGGCCATGTCGCTCGCGCCGAGCGACTCGAGCTCCAGCCGCCCGTCCAGGAGCGTGCCCTTGGCGACGACGCCGCCGACCGCCACGCCGTCGTAGGTTAGCGTCCCGATCCGCGCGTCGAGATCGAGGTTGACCAGCGAAAGCCAGGACGCGACCGACGCCAGGCTCCGTTCGCGGCCGCCCTCGGGCATGTCGGCCAGATAGGCGTCGAGGTCGATCCGGTCGAGTCCGAGATCCGCGGAGACGACCGGAACCTCGCCCATCTTCGCCGCGACGCCGCCCGTCAGCCGCGTCGAATCGACGCCGAGATCGAGCCCGGTGAGGACCAGGACCTCCTCGGAGGCCACGATGTCGGCGAAGATGTCGAAGCGGCGCAGACGATCGTTGGGAACCCCGTCGAGAACCGCGCCCAGCCAGACGAGAGTCGCGCGCAGGTTGTCCGAGTTCGCCTCGACCGGCCCCCGGAACACGGGCGCGTCCCCGTCGAGGCCCACGCTGCCGCTCAGCGCCACGGCGGTGCCGCCGGGCAGCGTGGCTTCGAACCGGCCGACCTCCCATGCGCCGTCCTCGAGAGCCGCCGCCACGCGCAACCGCCGGATCGGCTCGCCCCGGTAGATCGCCGCATCGACGCCGATATCCGCCCGGACGCTCAGGTCGGACGGCCAAGGCGCCGCCGCGCCGGACTCCCCCACTTTCCCCGCGGCGTCCATCGACCCGGAAAGCGTATCGACATCCAGCCTTCTCGAGGTCAGCGAAAGGTCCACCGATGTCTTCTCGCCCGCCCGCACGGACAACTCGCCCGTGGCCTGGCTGCCGCCCAGTTCGACCGCCATGTCGCTGAACCGCGCGGCCCGGAGCGAGACCGATGCGTCGGCGTCGAGCGCGAAGGACAGATTCTCCGCGCCGGCCGGCGCGAGCCGGGGATCGACAAGGCGGGTCAGGGTCGTCAGGCGCGCCGCGCGCGCCTCGACTTGGCCGGAGAACGTCACCGGCCCGGCCTCCCTGGCGATGGCGCCGGCGACCTTGACCAGCGCATCCTCGCCCGAGGCCAAGGTCGCGTTGACGGACAGCCGCGGTTTCGTCAGGCGGCCGAGATCGAGGTCGAGGTCCCAAAGGCGACCGTCGAACAGGAACTTTCCTCCGGCCTCGAAGGGACCGTCCGGTCCCAGCGCGTCGATCCAGAGATCGACCCGCTCGAAGCTCCTGCGGACCGCGCCGTCGCGCCATTCGATCCTCGCGTCCTGTATGTCGATGGACTCGATCTTCACCGCGGACGCGAAATCGCCCGGCGAGGCCGGGGCTCCGGCGGCCCGAAGCTCCCAGCTCGCGGGACCGTCGTTCCGGGTTTCGAGCACGATCGCGGGCTCGATCAGGCGCACGCGCTCGACGACCGGATCGAGCGACACCAGCGACGGAAGCGAAACGACCGCCAGCACCTCCGGCAGCTTCAGGAACGGTTCGCCCGACCCGCCCGGCGCGCCGGCGACCGTGACGTCGCTTACCGAGAGGGCGAGGGCCGGCAGGAAGGCCGCCCGCACGTCGCCGGCGATCGAGACGTCGCGGCCCGTGACGGCCTCGATCCCGGCCTCGATGTCGGGCTTGTACCGGTTGAAGTCGAGGGCGAGCAGCACGGCGACCGCGCCGCCCACGACAACGACGGCCAGACCGAGCAGGATCAACAAGGCTCCGCGCACCGCCTGCCTCCGCGACTGGATCGCGGCGACCGCCCCCGCTCCTTGCCGTCGCCGCGCCTTGCGTTAATCTAGTGGCGTTTCCGCGACGGCGGAAACGCCATCGCGACGCAGGTCGCATCCCGGCGGGGCAAACCCGACGCCGCACGCAAGAATACCCCATGGCCGACGTCATCGACCTCAACGAATACCGCAAGCAGCACGCCGAAGACGGCGCGAAGCCTCCGCGACGACGGCGAACGCCCGGTGGGCGGGGATTCGGCGACATGAGCCGCCACCTCTCGACGGCCGCGCCGAGCGATCCCGGCGACGACGGCCGGGACGACCCGCCCGAGGCCGGCTGACCGGCCGGTCTCGCCGCCCGTCCCCGACGACGGCCTTTCGAACGCCCTGGAGGCCATGGACGCCCGCGACGACGGCTTGCCGCGCACCCGCTCGAGGCGCGGCCCACGGGGCCGCCCGCCGCGAGCGGCAAGCAAGCCAAGGCGATTCCGTCGAGGACGGAATCGCTATAGGTTCGCACCGGCATGGCGAACCTCTCCGAACGGACGCATCCGCCGTCACCGGCCTCTCCCCTGCTCGACCGCCTGAACGAGGCCCAGCGCGAGGCCGTCGAGGCGGCCGACGGACCGGTTCTGGTGCTCGCCGGCGCGGGCACGGGCAAGACCCGGGTGCTGACCGTGCGGCTGGCGCACATCCTCGCCACGCGCCGCGCCGCGCCGGGGCAGATTCTGGCCGTCACCTTCACCAACAAGGCCGCGCGCGAGATGTCCGGGCGGGTCTCGAGCCTGATCGGCCGGCCCACGGAGGGCCTGTGGCTCGGCACGTTCCATGCCGTCGGCGCGCGCATCCTGCGCCGCCACGCCGAACTGGTCGGCCTGCGCTCGAACTACACGATCATCGACACCGACGATCAGATCCGCCTGATGAGACAGGTGATCGAAGCGAACGGGATCGACGAGAAGCGCTGGCCCGCGCGCGTGCTGACGGCCATCGTCTCCCGCTGGAAGGACAAGGGCTGGACGCCCGACCGGGTGCCCGCCGAGGAGGCCGGCGATTTCGCCCACGGCAAGGGCGTCGGACTCTATCGCGACTACCAGGAGCGGCTGGGCGAGCTGAACGCCGCCGACTTCGGCGACCTGCTGCTGCTCTGTCTGCGCCTTTTCCTCGCGCGGCCGGACGTGCTCGCCGACTACCACCGGCGTTTCCGCTACATCCTGGTCGACGAGTACCAGGATACGAACGTCGCCCAGTACCTCTGGCTCAGGCTCCTGGCCCAAGGCTCCGGCAACATCTGCTGCGTGGGCGACGACGACCAGTCGATCTACGGCTGGCGCGGCGCGGAAGTGGGCAACATCCTGCGTTTCGAGGACGATTTCCCCGGCGCGAAGGTCGTGCGCCTGGAGCGCAACTACCGTTCCACGCCCCACATCCTGGGCGCGGCCTCCGGACTGATCGCCCACAACCGGGGACGGCTGGGCAAGACGCTCTGGACCGAGGCGGCCGGCGACGCGATGGGCGATCCCGTCAGGATCGAGAGCGCGTGGGACGAGGCCGAGGAGGCCCGCACGGTGGGCGAGGCGATCGAGGACCGCCAGCGTCACGGCGACAGCCTCGACGGGATGGCCGTGCTGGTGCGCGCCGGCTACCAGACCCGCGCCTTCGAGGAACGGCTCATCGCCATCGGCGTGCCCTACCGTGTGATCGGCGGCCTGCGCTTCTACGAGCGCCAGGAGATCCGCGACGCCTGCGCCTACTTCCGTCTGATCCGCCAGGGCGACGACGACCTCGCCTTTCAGCGCATCGTCAACACGCCCAGGCGCGGGCTGGGCGACAAGTCGATCCAAACGCTCTACGCCATCGCTCGTGGGCGCGGCCAGTCGCTGCTGAGCGCGTCCGCGGAGGTCGTCGCCACCGACGAACTGCCGCCGCGGCGCCGGGCGGCCCTGCGCGGGTTCGTCGAGGCCATCGCCCGCTGGCGCGCGGAGGCGTCCCGCCTGCCGCCTTCGGAGCTCGCCGAGATCGTGCTCGACGAGTCCGGCTACACGGCCATGTGGCTCGCCGACAAGTCGGTCCAGGCGCCGGGCCGGCTCGAGAACCTGAAGGAGCTCGCGCGGGCCATGGCCGAGTTCGAGACCTTGGAGGACTTCCTCGACCACGTCAGCCTCGTCATGGACACCGAGACCGGCGCGGACGACGACATGGTCAACGTCATGACGCTCCACGGCGCCAAGGGGCTGGAGTTCGACACCGTCTTCCTGCCGGGCTGGGAGGAAGGCGTCTTCCCCAACCAGATGGCGCTCGACGACCACGGCGCCGCCGGGCTCGAGGAGGAGCGCCGTCTGGCCTACGTCGGCCTCACCCGCGCGAAGAAACGCGCCACCGTGCTCCACGCCGCCAACCGCACGGTCCACGGCCAGTGGCTATCGAACGTCCCGTCGCGCTTCGTCGACGAGCTTCCCGAAGAGCATGTCGAGCGCGCCGCGGCGGCGGGCGACGGCTTCGCGCGGGACGACGCCGCGCTCTGGCGGACCGCCATGAACCGGCCGGGCTACGGCGGCCGCCAGGGCAACTACCACCGCGCGATCGAGGCCCGCGTCCAGCGTTTCGGCGACGGCGAGGAAGTTTTCACGCCCGTCGGCGAGGGCCGCTCGACGCCGGAGGTCGGCAGCCGCGTCTTCCACCAGAAGTTCGGCTACGGCTCGATCCGGGGCGTCGACGGCTCCAAGCTCGACATCGCCTTCGACAAGGCCGGCCGGAAGAAGGTGATGGCCGATTTCGTGGAGCCGGCGTGAGAGCGTCCGGTTCCGCCCGCCCATGACCTCGTCGACCTGGCAGGTCCGCGTCACGGTCGCGGAGGACCTCGCCGGAGCGGCCGAAAAGGCGTTCGAGGAGGCGGACGCGCTGGCGGTCTCGACCTTCGCGGCGGCGCCCGGATGCGGCGCGAGCGTGACGGCGCTGTTCGACGCGGAGCCCGCGCCGGAGAGCCTGCGGGCGCGGATCGCCCGGGCGCTGGGCACCGACGCGGCCGTCATGCCGGTCCGCGTCGAGGAGGTCGCCGACCGGGACTGGGTCGCCCAGACCGTCCGGGCCTTCCCTCCCCTCGCCATCGGCCCCTTCTGGGTCCACGGCAGCCACGCCGCGCCGCCCGACCTCGACCGCATCCCGATCCTGATGGACGCGGGCGCCGCGTTCGGCTCGGGCGAGCACGCCACCACGGAAGGGTGCCTGCTGGCGCTGGCGGCGCTCCACGAGAGGGGCTTCCGCCCCGCGAACGCGCTCGACATGGGCTGCGGCTCCGGCATCCTCGCCATCGCCGCCGTCAAGCTCCACGACTGTTCCGCGCTCGCCGTCGACATCGACCCGGAGGCCGCCGGTCTCGCCCGCGAGGCGGCCCGGCGCAACGGTGCGGCCCGGCGCGTCGCCGTCCTGGCCGGCGACGGCTACGCGACGCCCGCCGTCGGCGAACGCGCGCCCTACGACCTCGCGCTCGCCAACATCCTCGCCAACCCGCTGATCGCCATGGCGCCCGACCTGGCGGCCGTCCTGAAACCCGGCGGCGTGGCCGTCCTCTCGGGCATGCTGGCGGACCGGGCCGACGCCGTGCGGGACGCGCACCGGGCCGCCGGCCTCGCGCTTCTCGACCGGAGGGACCTGCGCGGCTGGGCGACGCTCACCATGACGAAGGGATGACCGGGGCCGCGCGGGCCGGGGTCAGGACGCCAGCGCCTCGGGCGCCCAGACGACCTCCGTCTCGATCCGGCCGTCGTCGTGGAGCGCCAGACGGCGGTAGGCGGGCGGTTCGTCCGTGGTGTCGGAGCCGGCGTCGGGGGCCGTGGCGAACTGCACGCAGGTCGAGGGCGAGCCCATGAGGCGGACGCCGTTGCGCTCGCCCTCGTGGACGTGGTGGATATGCCCCCACAGCAGGCCGCGCACGTTGTCGCGCCGGTCGAGGACCTCGTAAAGGTCGCCGGCGTTGTCGAGCCCGACGTCGTCGAGCGGGCTGCCGATCGGCGCGGGCTGGTGGTGCATGACCGCGAGGACGTGGTCCGCCCGGGCCTCCGCGAGGTCCCTGTCCAGCGCGGCGAGCCGGCCGGGACCGAGATGCCCGCCGACCTCGCCCTCGACCGTGCTGTCGAGCATGACGACGGTCCAGCCGCCCAGCGTGTGCCTCGGCGCGAGGGAGATCGCGTCGCCGGCCAGATGCTCCTCCATCGCGCCGACGAGATCGTGGTTGCCCGGAATCGCCGCCACCGGCCGCTCCAGCCGGCGCAGGATCGGCCGCAGCCGGCGGTAGGCCTCCGGGCTGCCGTCGTCGGCCAGGTCGCCGGTCGCCAGCACCAGCTCCGGCCGCTCGGCCCGCACCGCCTCCACGACGGCCGAAAGGGTCGCGAGCGTATCCCGACCGTGCGAGCGCGCCGCCGGGTCGGCGTGGATGTGGAGATCGGTAATCTGGACGAGAGGAATGGGAGCCATGTCACGCGCGATCTTGTTTCAGGATACGGAATGAGTAGTCACAGGCTAATCTGCTATTTGCTGGCTACAGGCCAAACCCATATCTACTCATTCCGTGCGGTTATTGATACCTTTCTCTGGTGTCTACCTACCCCCGGGTTCCGCAGCCTTCCTCCATTTCTGTCAGTGCCTTTCTTATCCCTCTGAGTGGGATACGGAAGTATGCCGCTGGCCGTCCGTACCAAGGCGCCTCGATGGTCACTGAGTCTGCCTTTCGTAGGCGGCACTGGAATATGGGCCTATCCATGCTCCAGAACATGTCGCCTCCGTCCCTGAGCATGAACCGCTCGCTGATGCGTGTAGCGGGGTTGTCGTCGAATATCGTTTCCAGTCTGACGATGCTTCCCCCTTCGGTGCGTTCTGCCCTTGCCCGATAATCGTCCAGTAGCAAGTCCGAGACTACGAACGCGTAGCTCCAGCCCGCACCTTCTCCTTCACGACACGCGACGAACAGGCTTCCGAGCACATCGTCCCACGGTGACCGCATTCTTGGGTTTGCGTAAACCGAACCTGAGCCTGTGCTGCACAGCACCCGCCCGCTCATTCGGCCTGTTGAGCGTTTGACGTCCCATCGCCATCGGGCGGAACAGCATGACGGCCCGCCCGGCCAGGCCCGGCAAGGCTTCCGGGAACACGCGGTTCGCCCCGTGCCGCGCGAGGTCGTCGAACAGTCCCTTCCGCTTGATGAGCACGCGCTGGCTGTGCGGGATGTAGAGTCTCACATCGTCCCAACCGGCTTGCGGGATGGTGTCGCGGCCTGTCGCTTCCAGCACGACGGCGGTGTAGAGGTCTATCAGGAACAAGCGCCCGGTCCGCTTGGCGGCGCGGAAGACGGTCACCAACCGGTCGATGTTCTGCGACGAGGTCCACACGAAATGCAGGCCCTTCGTTTCCCGGAACGCCCGGACGAAGTCCCGTTCCAGGTCCGTTTCGCCTGCGAACCCCTCGTCGGTCGCCATTCGGCCGATGGCGGTCCCCTCCATCAGAAGAACGTCGATGCCGCCCGGAGGCTTCGCGACCATCGCCTCGAACAGCTTCGCCTTGCGCCCGTGTCCCCGGAAGTCGCCGGAGTAGAACACCCGCTTGCCGTCCGCCTCGATCAGCAGGGCATAGGCGTCGAACGCGCTGCGATCGACCGGATACGGCGTGATCCGGAACGGTCCGATCTCCACCGGTTCCCGGCTCCCGATGAAGCGCGGGGCGGCGAAGGCGTGGCCGTTCGGGACGTAGCGGCTCGCCGCCGTCAGGATGTTGTGCGCATCCTCGCCGATCCAGACCGGGACCTCCGGACGGATATGCCGCGCCAGACCGTAGCGATCCATGTGCGGGTGCGAAACCAGCACGCCCAGCAGGCTGTCGTCCGGCTCCCGGAAGCCCGGAACCGCCGGCGGCAGGCGTTCCCGCGCGCTCTCGTCGTCGGGCGCGTCGAGCGGCAGGCCGACATCGAGCGCGAGACGCTTGCCCCCGGCCTCGACCTCGATGCAGGCGCCGCCGATTTCCCGGGTTCCCCGATGGACGCGGACTCTCACGGACCCCTTCCCCGCCCGCGGCGCGGCCCACGACGCGATGGGCGGCGACACGGGCTCCGGTATCGGCAAGGCACGGTAAATCACGCCAAGTCACGAATCAAACGCGGCCAAACCGCGGCGGTGTCCCGGTTTGGAATCCCGGGCCGCGCGCCGCGCCGTGTCGGGCGCCCCTTCGATACGCCCTCCTTCGGAGGGCTACCCGGGGTGAGGGAGTTTTTGGGATGGGAACGAACACAACTCCCCTCGATACATTCCCTCATCCCGAGGTGGCGCGCCAGCGCCGTATCGAGGGACGCCGCTTGCGGGAAGCGCCGGACTTCAAACCGGGACACGACCCAAACCGCCTGTATGCATGGAGCGAGTTCGCGTATATCGGCGCGGGAGACCGTCGGACATGAACACCGCTTCCGAGACATACGCTGGCGACGAGCGCCTCGCCGAGCTACTGGCCCGGGCGCGGACGGGCAAGTCCGTGGCCGACGTCGGGAGCGTCGTCGCCGGCGTGCTGGCCGCGCCCGAGGGCTTCGAACCCGAGGGTTGGATGGCGCTGGTGGCGGACCGGCCCGGCGACGAGCTCCGCCGGCAACTCGCCGCGCTGAAGGGCCGGATGGCGGCCGTGGCCGAGGACGGGCTGGAGGCCGGGCCGCCGGCCCCGGCGTGGCGGCTGAAGGCGCTCAGGCGGGAGCTCGCGGCGCGCGGGCTCGACGGCTTCGTCGTGCCGAGGGCCGACGAGCACCAGGGCGAATCGGTCGCCGCCCGCAGCGACCGGCTGAAGTGGCTGACCGGCTTCGGCGGCTCGGCGGGCGTGGCGCTGGCGCTGGCGGACAAGGCCGCCATCTTCGTCGACGGACGCTACACCCTGCAGGTCGAGGATCAGGTCCGGACCGCCGATTGGGAGCGCCGCCATCTCATCGACGAGCCGCCGTCGGACTGGATCGCCGCGAATCTCTGCGCGGGCCGCCTGGGCTACGACCCCTGGCTTCACACGGCGCCGGATCTGGAGAAGCTGGCGGCGGCCGTCGGGAAGGCCGGCGGCGCGCTGGCCGCCTGCGAGGCCAACCCGGTCGACGCGGTGTGGTCGAACCGGCCCGCCGCGCCGCTCTCGCCCATGCGGATCCATCCCCTGGAGCACGCCGGCAGGGCCTCGGACGAGAAGATCGCGGAGATCGCCGCCGCCCTCGCCGAGGCGGGACGGGACGCCGCCGTGCTGTCGGACCCGGCCTCGATCGCCTGGCTGCTCAACATCCGGGGCGGCGACATCCCCGACACACCGGTCAGCCTGGGATTCGCCCTGGTCGAGGCGCCGGGCACCGTCACGCTGTTCACCGACCGGCGCAAGGCGACGCCCGAGGTCCGCCGCTGGCTGCCGGACTGCGTCGCGGTCCAGCCCCGCGAGGCGATGGCGGGCGCGATCGACGCCGTCGCCGCCCGCGGCGCGAAGATCGTGGTCGATGCGCAGTCGGGTCCCGTCTGGTTCGCGAGCCGCATCGAGGCGGCGGGCGGCGAGGCGGTCGTGGCGGCCGATCCCTGCGCCCTGCCCAGGGCCTGCAAGAACGCCGCCGAGATCGCCGGCGCGCGGGCCGCCCATGTCCGCGACGGAGCGGCGCTCGCCGCCTTCCTGGCCTGGCTCGACAGGGCGGCGCGTCCGAACGGCGCCATCGAGGTCGACGAGCTCTCGGCGCGCGACAAGCTGGCCGAATACCGGCGCGAGGCCGAAGGCTATCGCGGCGGCAGCTTCGAGACGATCTCGGGCTTCGGCCCCAACGGCGCCGTCGTCCACTACCGCGCGAGCGAGCGGACCAACCGGCGTTTCGAGCCGGGCTCGCTCTACCTCGTCGATTCCGGCGGCCAGTATCCCGACGGCACGACGGACGTGACCCGCACGGTCGCCATCGGCGAACCCGACGACGACCAGAAACGCCACTTCACCGCCGTGCTGAAGGGCCACATCGCGCTCGCCGCCGCGCGTTTCCCGGAGAACACGAGCGGCGCGCAGCTCGACGCCCTGGCCCGCGCGCCGCTCTGGGCCCAGGGCGCGGATTTCGACCACGGCACGGGCCATGGCGTGGGCAGCCACCTGGGCGTGCACGAAGGCCCGCAGCGGATCTCGAAGACGGGAGCCCAGCCGCTCAAGCCCGGCATGATCGTGTCGAACGAGCCGGGCTACTACCGCGCGGGCGCCTGGGGCGTCCGCATCGAGAACCTCGTCGCGGTCGAGGAGGACCGGAGCGGAACCGAACGGCCCATGCTGCGGTTTTCGACCCTCACGAAGGCCCCCATCGACCGGCGCCTCGTGGACGCCGGGGCCCTGACCGAGGCCGAGGAGCGCTGGCTCGACGCCTACCACGCCGACGTGCGCGAGACGCTGACGCCCCTGGTCGACGCCGAAACGGCGTCCTGGCTGGCCGAGGCGACCCGGCCCATCGGCGAGGGCGCGTGAAGCGCGCGGGCGGCGTGAAGGAAAGGAGGCCCGGGGCGTTCTCCCTGAAATCGCGGGCGTTTCCGCGCTTCCACGAGGACCCGGCCGGGTCGTTCCGCGGCGTCGGGCTCGATCCCGGCGCCGGTTGCGAGCGTTTTCCGGTAAGTTCGCCGGACGAGCGCGACGCCTCGACGGCCGGGATCGCCGCGACCCTGGAGCGCCGCGCCTGAGGAGGGCGGGTCCATGCACAATCCTCTTCTCGAGACGCCGTCCGGCAAGCCGCGCGCGCGGGCGCTCGGCATTCCCTTCGACGGCCGTCCCGGCCCCTTCAACGCGATCACCGACGTGCCCGGCGTGCAGGTCGGCTACCGCACCCTGATCGAGGGCGAGGCCGGGCCGCTGGCGGTCGGCAAGGGACCCGTGCGCACGGGCGTGACGGCCCTCCTGCCCCGCGGCAAGGCGCGGCCGGACGCTCCGGTCTGGGCCGGCCAGCACAGCCTCAACGGCAACGGCGAATTGACGGGCAGCTGGTGGATCGAGGAAGCGGGCAAGGCGGACGGCCCGATCACGATCACCAACACGCATTCCTGCGGCGTCGCCCGCGACGCCACCATCGCGTGGCTCCACGCGAACGTGGACCGCTACGGCGACGGGCCGAGCTGGGGCCTGCCGGTGGCGGGCGAGACCTACGACGGCTGGCTCAACGACATCAACGGCTTCCATGTCACCAGGGAGCATGTCTTCCAGGCGATCGGGAACGCGGCGGGCGGACCCATCGAGGAGGGCAGCGTGGGCGGCGGCACGGGCATGATGCTCTACGGCCACAAGGGCGGGTCCGGCGCCGCGTCGCGGCAGGTCGCATACCGCGGCGCGACCTACACCGTGGGCGTCTTCGTGCAGGCGAACTTCGGACTCAGGAGCCAGCTCACCATCGCCGGCATCCCGATGGCCGAACACCTGCCGGGGACCGACCCCTACGACTTCGACACCGGTTCGATCATCGCCATCGTCGCCACGGACGCGCCGCTCATCCCGCACCAGTGCAAGCGGCTGGCCCGGCGCATCCCGCTGGGAGTCGGCAAGGGCGGCTCGATCTCGGGCCACGGCTCGGGCGACATCTTCATGGCGTTCTCGACCGCCGGCTCCGAGGCGCTCGACACCGATGCGCCTTACCTCGCGATCGAGGCCATCCCCGACCACCGACTCGATCCCTTCTTCGAGGCCGTCATCCAGGCCACCGACGAGGCCATCATGAACGTTCTCGCCGTGAGCGAGGAGATGGAAGGCGTCGACGGCCACAAGGCCGAGGCGCTGGACAGGCGGAAGGTCGCGGAGGTCCTCAAACGGCACGGCCGCTACCGCGAACCGCCGGGACTCTGACCGTCCGCTGGACGAACGAGGCGTGTGGGATGAAACCTGTCGTCCATATCGAAACGTCGGTCGTCGGCATCCCACGGCGCGACCTTCGCGAGATGTCGTTGCCGCGGCCTATCGGGAGGCAGCGCGCGAGCGGTGGCGTGGAGTTCCGGGCAGATTCACTCCGGTCGCGTCCGAGCTTGTCGTCACGGACGCCGGCGCTGGAGACACCGCCGCCGCCCGCGCTCGCTTGGCGGCTTTGGAGTCCGTCACGCTTCTCGACGCGACAAACGATGCGATGTCCGGTATTCCCCGCGCCGGACCATTTCCAGCTCGGAAGAATCGACGGCCACGTGACGCTCGGCCACGAGGTCCCGGACATTCTTCATCGTGCATCGCGGCGAGCAACTGGCCGTGAGAGCCAGACGCCGGCGTGAAAGGCGGAAAAGTCCAAAGGCGTCCTTCGAAGACTGTCCTCGTTCGTGAATCCGCCGCCTGAATGAGAGGCGAATCGGGGCCGCGGACGCGGCCCGCCATGGCGCGGCGCCAGCCGGCCGGGTGACGCCGTCAGGCGCCGGCGGC
Organism: uncultured Alphaproteobacteria bacterium; assembly: GCA_958295695.1. GTDB lineage: Bacteria > Pseudomonadota > Alphaproteobacteria > SP197 > SP197 > SP197. The sequence goes on from OY282363.1 coordinate 2,488,452, forward strand.
TTTCGCCCCGATGCGGGCCAGCCATTCCTCCTCGGTCATCACCGCGATTCCCAGTTCGGCGGCCTTCTTGAGCTTGGAGCCGGCGCCGGGGCCAGCGACCACGATGTCGGTCCTGGCGGAGACGGAGCCGGCGACCTTGGCGCCCAGCGCCTCGGCGCGCGCCTTGGCCTCCTGGCGGGTCATGGCTTCCAGCGAACCGGTGAACACGACGGTCTTGCCCGAGACCGGAGAATCGCCCCCGGCCTCGGCGACCGCCTCGATGGTCAGGCGCTCGGCGAGGCCTTCGACGACCTCCCGGTTATGGGCCTCGGCGAAGAAGCCGACGAGGGCCTCGGCCACCGCAGCGCCGACGCCGTCGACGTTGACCAAGCTGTCCCAGGCTTCGCCCCGGCCCACTTCCGCGCCGGCCAGCGTGTCGCGGAAGCTCTCGAAGCCGCCGAAGTGCCGGGCCAGAAGGCGGGCCGTGGTCTCGCCGACGTGGCGGATGCCGAGCGCGTTGACGAACCGGTCGAGCGGAATGACGCGCCGGCCGTCGATCGCGGCATAGAGGTTGCGCGCGGAAACCTCGCCCCAGCCCTCCAGTTCGGCGAGGGACGGACCCACCTTCTCCTCCAGGTCGAAGATGTCGACCGGGCCGCGGATCAGGTCCCGCTCCCAGAAGAAGGCGATCTGCTTGTCGCCCAGGCCCTCGATGTCGAAGGCGAGCCGGCCGACGAAATGGCGCAACCGTTCCATGGCCTGGGCCGGGCAGACCAGACCGCCGGTGCAGCGGCGGGCCACGTCGGGTCTGCCTGTCTTGGGGTTCATCTCGCGCACGGCGCGGCTGCCGCAGGCCGGACAGGCCTCGGGGAAGACGTACGGCTCGGCGTTCGCCGGACGCTTCCCGGGAACGACGCCGAGGATCTGCGGGATCACGTCGCCCGCGCGCTGGACGACCACGGTGTCGCCGACCCGGACGTCCTTGCGGGCGATTTCCTCCTCGTTGTGGAGCGTGGCGTTCTGGACCACGACGCCGCCCACCGTGACCGGCTCCAGCATGGCGACCGGCGTCAGGCTGCCCGTGCGGCCGACCTGGACGCGGATGTCCCTCAGCACCGTCCGGGCCTTCTCCGCCGGGAACTTGTGGGCGATCGCCCAGCGCGGAGCGCGGCTGACGAACCCCAGACGGTCCTGCCAGTCGAGGCGGTCGATCTTGTAGACCACGCCGTCGATGTCGTAGGGCAGCCCGGCCCGCATCTCTCCGATGGCGCGGTAGCGTTCCAGAAGCTCCTCGAGGCCGGCGCACAGCCGGATCTCGGGATTGACCGGCAGACCCCAGCGCCCGAACGCCTCGAGCGCGCCATGGTGGGACTCCGACGGCAGGCTCGACGCCTCGCCCCAGGCGTAGAGGAAGATGCGCAGCGGCCGGGACGCCGCGATCGAAACGTCGAGTTGGCGCAGGGAACCCGCCGCGGCGTTGCGGGGGTTGGCGAAGAGCGCCTCGCCCGCCGCGCGCCGGGTCTCGTTGAGCGCGAGGAAATCGTCCCGCCGCAGGTAGATCTCACCCCTCACATCGATCACTTCGGGCACATCGTCCCCGGCGAGCGTCTCGGGAACCTCGTCGAGGGTGGCGACATTGGCGGTGATGTCCTCCCCGACCTGGCCGTCGCCCCTGGTCGCGGCGCGCACGTAGCGGCCGTTCTCGTAGCGGATCGAAACCGCGAGGCCGTCGATCTTGGGCTCGGCCACGACGGCGACCTCGTCATCGTCGGCCAGTCCCAGAAAGCGCCGGACGCGCTCGATGAAGCCGCCGACGTCTCCGTCGTCGAAGGCGTTGCCCAGCGATAGCATCGGCACGCTGTGACGCACCTGGGAGAAGCCGGACGCGGGCTTCGCGCCGACCTCGCGGGCCGGGCTGTCGGCGCGGACCAGATCGGGAAAGCGCGCCTCGATCGCGTCGTGGCGGCGACGCAGGGCGTCGTAGTCCGCGTCGCCGATCTCGGGCGTGTCCCGGCCGTGGTAGAGAGCGTCGTGACGGGCGATCTCGCCGGCCAGCGCCTCCAGTTCGGCGCCCGCTTCCTCCATGGTGAGTGCGTCCACGTCGCGTCGCCGCGGGCCGGCTTCGCTCATCCCGTCCCCGTTCTCAGCAGGCTGTCGGCGGCCGCGCGCGCCGCCTCGGTGATCCTGGCGCCCGCCAGCATGCGCGCCAGTTCCTCGCGGCGGCCCGCGGCGTCGAGCGGCGTCGCGGTCGCGGCGACGGATGCGCCGTCGCCATCCTTAGCGAGCCGGATGTGGCGGTCGGCCCGGGCGGCGACCTGCGGCGCGTGCGTGACCACCAGGACCTGGCCGCCACGCGCGAGCCGGTGGAGCCTTTTGCCCACGGCGTCGGACACCGCGCCGCCGACGCCGGCGTCGATCTCGTCGAAGATCAGGGTCCGGCTCCGGTCGCCCGGCTGGGCCGCCACCTTGATCGCCAGCATGAAGCGCGAGAGCTCTCCGCCGGAAGCGATCTTGCTCAAGGGTCCCGGCGGCGCGCCGGGGGTGGTGACGACCTGGAAAACGGCCCGCTCGGCCCCTTCGGCGCGGCGTTCATGCGGCGCGAGAGGCCGCAGGCTCGTCGAGAACCGGGCCGTGGCCATGCGCAGGGGTTCGAGCTCGGCCGAGACCGCCCGGTCGAGATCGCGGGCGGCCTCGGACCGGCTCCTCGAGAGTCTGGCGCAGGCCGTTTCGAACGCCTCGGCCGCCGCGGCCTCGACCTTCCCCAGGCGTTCCAGCACGCTCTTGCCGTCATCGAGCGCGGCCAGTTCGGCGACCAGCCGACGCCTCACGTCGGGAAGCCCGTCGACCGCCACCCGGTGGCGGCGCGCGACGGCGCGCAGGGCGAAGAGCCGTTCCTCGAGCCGTTCGAGCGCGTCCGGGTCGGCGGCGAGCTCGCGGCCCGCGCGCGCCATGCCGTCGGCCGCCTCGTTCATCTCCAGCAGCGCGCGGTCGAGGGCGGCGAGCGGTTCGTCGACGGCGCCGGCCGCCACCTCCCGCACGCGGTCGAGCTCGCCCGAAGCGCGCCGCAGCCGCGCCTCCGCGCCGTTCCCTTCCTCGAGCGCGGCCATGGCCGCCGTCAGGGCTTCGGCGATCTTCTGGGCGTTCGACAGGCGCGAGCGCATGGCGGCGAGGGCCTCGTCTTCCCCGGCTTCGGGCGCGAGAGTCTCGAGCTCGCCCGCATCGCGCGCCAGTTCCTCGCGCCGTTCGCGCGAGGTCTCCTCGTCGGCGGTCACCCGTTCGAGGGCGCGCCGGGCCTCCCGCCAGTCCCGATAGCAGGCGGCGGTGTCGCGCAGTTCGGCGTCATGGCCGCCGAAGGCGTCGAGGATGGCGCGGTGGGTCTCCGGCTTCAGGAGACCCCGCTGGTCGTGCTGGCCGTGCACCTCGACGAGCAGCTCGCCCAGATCGGCCAGGAACGCGACGCCGACCGGCGCGTCGTTGACGAAGGCCCTGCCGCGGCCGTCGGCGCCGAGGCTGCGGCGGATGACGACCTCGCCGTCGGCGTCGATGCCCCGTTCGTCCAGAAGGGCGCGCGCCGCCGCGTCGGCGGACACCGAGAACGTCGCGGACACCGAGGCCCGGCCGCATCCCGGCCGCACCAGCGCCGCGGCGGCGCGGCGGCCGATGGCGAGGCCCAGGGCGTCCAGGAGGATCGACTTTCCGGCGCCGGTCTCGCCTGTCAGGACCGTCAGCCCTCCCCGGAAATCGAGGTCGATCCGTTCGATGACGGCGAGGTCGCGAATGCCGAGCGAAACCAGCATCGGGCCGGCCGTCTAGCTTTCGGTCTCTTCGACGATCGGATCGTTGCTGCCGGAAGATTGCGGAATGAGGTCGTGCTGGCCCAGCAGCGCATGGGCGTCCCGGTACCACTCGCTGCCCGGGAAGTTGTGGCCCAGCACGGCCGCGGCGTTCTGCGCCTCCCGGACCACGCCGAGCGCCAGATAGGATTCGACGAGCCGCATGAGGGCCTCGGGCACATGCGACGTCGTCTGGTAGTCGACGACCACCGTGCGGAAACGGTTGATCGCCGCGACGTACTGCTCGCGCAGTTGATACCAGCGGCCGATATCCATTTCCTTGCCGGCGAGATGGTCCTCCGTCAGCTCCAGCTTGAGCCCGGCGTCACGGCCGTACTTGGACTCCGGGAACAACCGGAGAACCTCACGGAAAGCGCCCCGCGCCAGCTCGCTCATGCGCTGGTCCCGCTTCACGTCCGAGATGCGCTCATAGTGCGACTGCCCGACCAGATAGTAGGCGTAGGCGACATCCTCGTGGCCCGGGTGAAGCTGGATGAAGCGTTCGGCCGCGAGAACCGCCCTGTCGTAATCGGCGTTCAGGTAATGGGCATAGGCCGTCATGATCTGCGCGCGGGTGGCCCATTGCGAATAGGGATGCTGGCGTTCGACCTCGCCGAACTCGAGCACCGCGTCCGTGTAGTTTCCGGTCTGCAGAAGATCGGCCGCGCGGTTGTAGATGTTCTCGACCGGGCGTTCGACATAGGGATCCGGCTCGGCGCCGCAGGCGGCCAAGGCCACCGCGACCGCCAGGGCCGCCGCGCGTGCAACAGAACGCAACATGCCGTCTTCTCCGCTCGGGAACCGGCCTCGAATCAGCGCCACGACAGCGCCCGTGTCAACCCGGCGTATCGACCAGCGCGGGCAGCGCGGCCATGTCGTCGAAGACGCGATGGGCGCCGCTCGAGGACAGCTTGGCGCCATGGCCGGGCGGGCAGTGGCGGCCTCCCGCAAAGCCCAGGACATGCATGCCCGCGGCGCGCCCGGCCTCGACGCCGGCGGGGCTGTCCTCGACCGCCACGCACCGAGCCGGTTCGACGCCGAGCGCCGATGCGGCGTGGAGGAAGAGATCCGGCGCCGGCTTGCCGTTTTCGACCTCCTCGGCGCTGAAGACATGCGGGGCGAACCTCTCGTAGAGCCCGACCAGGCGCAACGAGTGCTCCAGACGCGCCGGATCGCTCCCCGACGCCACGCAACGCGGCGCGGCCAAGGCGTCCAGCACGGCGTCGATTCCCGGAACGGCCTCCAGTTCGGTCTCGAACCTCCTGGCCGTCGTCCTCTTCAGGCGCCGCGCGAAACCGTCCGGAAGCAGGCGGCCGTGCTCGCGCTCGACCGCCGCCAGCATGGCGGTCAGCGAATGGCCCAGAAAGCGCTCGGCGATGTCTTCCGTCGTGTAGGGGAAGCCGGCCCGGGTGAGCTCCTCGGCGTCGCTCGAACACGAGATGATCTCGCTTTCGAGAATCACGCCGTCGCAGTCGAAAATGATGAGGTCGGGCAAGCTCCGCCGCCGAAGAGAGGATCAGGCGAGCGCCGCCAGACGTTCGCCGTCGTCAGCGGCGGTTTCCCAGCGCCAAGCGTCGCCGTCCTCGAAGAGCGCCTTGAGCAGCCGGTTGTTGAGCGCATGGCCCGAGCAGTAACCTTCGAACGCGCCCAGAATGGGAGCGCCGGCCAAGGCAAGATCGCCGACCGCGTCGAGCACCTTGTGGCGGGCGAACTCGTTCTCGTAGCGCAGGCCGCCCTCGTTCAGCACCGTTTCGCCACTGACGACAACGGCATTGTCCAGGGAGCCGCCCAACGCCAGACCCCGCGCCCTGAGACCGTCGACCTCCTCCATCAGGCCGAAGGTGCGCGCGCGGGCGATGGCGGATTTGAACGCTTCCCGGTCGAGATCGAGCGAGGCGCTCTGACGCGATATCCGCGGATTGTCGAAAACGATCTCGCAGCGGAAGCTGCGGCTTTCCGAGGGCGCGATGCGGGCGACGCGGTCGCCGTCGCGCACCTCGACCGCGCGCAGCACGCGGAGATGGCGGCGCGGCGTATCGAGCGCCACGACGCCGGCGCACTCGATCAGAAAGACGAAGGCCTCGGAGCTTCCGTCCATGATCGGCAACTCGGGGCCGTTCACCGCGATGAGAGCGTTGTCGACGCCGCAGCCGGCCAGCGCGGCCATGACATGCTCGACCGTCGACAGCGTCGCGCCGGAAGCGTTGCGCAGCGTGGTGCAAAGAAACGTGTCGGACACCATGTCGAACCGCGCCGGAAAAAAACGGCCGCCGTTGTTGAGGTCGGTTCGCTCGAAGACGATCCCCGTCCCCGCGGTCGCCGGCTTCAAGGTCATGGCGGCCTTTTCGCCCGCGTGCAGGCCGACGCCCGAACAGGAAATCCGTGTCTTCAGCGTGGTCTGATACACAACGATACGTTGCCCCTGGGTGTGGCGGCGGGAACCTTCGGCCGCGACGCAGAAAGCCAAACATTCCGTTCCGGCGAACGTCCCGGAAGCGATCTAACAAGGCGCTTCCGGGACGTTCAAGTCACTCTTTATTGCAGGATGTTTCAGTCCGAAAACACGACGGCGACGGCGCGCCGGAACATCCCTCTCCTCTAGTTCTTGTGACGGCGCAGAAAGGCCGGAATGTCGAGAATGTCGTCCTCTGCGCGCGCCACCTCCATGGTCGCGATCCGCGGCGCCGCGATCGCGGCCGGCTCCGGCCCGGCGGAGGGTTCCGCCGCGGCCGACACAGGCGCCTCGGCGCGAACCGGCTCGATCGCCGGTTCCTGACGCGGCGTCTCGCGCTGACCCCGGGCCGCGCCGGTCATCCGCTCGAACAATGACAGCCGCCTGGCCTCCTTGACGCCGCCGCTCGCCGGCTCGCTCGGGCCGGGGGCGTCCGGCCGCGGCGTGGACCGGACAGGCTTTTTCGGCGCCGCGACGGGAGGGGGCGCGATGAACGCGTCGCGACGGGCGGGTTCGACTTCCGCCGAAGCAGCTTCGACGCCGGACTCGGCGCGGGCCGGCAACACCATCGGGCGGTTCGGTTGCGCCTCCGGTTCGGGATCGAGCTCGACCGGCTCCGGCGCGGGCTCCCCGGCCGGCTCGACCGTGAGGGCTTCCCCGGCGTGCGCCCGCATGTCGAGCGCCACGGCGCGACGGCCGGCGCGCGCCGCGATCGGCGCTCCCCCCGAGGCATGGCCGCGGGCGAGCTGGCCGCCTTCGATCGCGGTCAGCGACGGACGGACCGTGGGGTCCGCGGCGACGCCTTCGGCCTCGATGCCGGTCGCCACGAGCGAGACGCGCATGCTGCCGTTCATGTTCTCGTCGAAGGCGGCGCCGAAGATGATGTTGGCCCCGGCATCGACCTCCTCGCGGATCCGGTTCGCGGCCTCGTCGACCTCGAACAGGGTCATGTCGCTGCCGCCGGTGATGTTGATGAGGACGCCGCGCGCCCCCTTCATCGACACTTCGTCGAGCAGCGGGTTGGAGATGGCGGCCTCGGCCGCTTCCAGCGCGCGCCGCTCGCCGCCCGCCATGCCCGTGCCCATCATGGCCTTGCCCATCTCGCTCATCGCCATCCGCACATCGGCGAAGTCGAGATTGATCAGGCCGGGCTGGACCATCAGGTCGGTCACGCCCCGCACGCCCGCGTACAGCACGTCGTCGGCCATCTTGAAGGCGTCCGCGAAGGTCGTCTTGTCGTTGGCCACCCGGAACAGATTCTGATTCGGGATCATGATGAGCGTGTCGACATACTGCTGCAGTTCGGCCATGCCTTCCTCGGCGAGCCGCATGCGCTGCTGGCCCTCGAAGTGGAACGGCTTGGTCACGACGCCGACCGTGAGCATGCCCTGCTCGCGCGCCGCGCGCGCCACCACGGGCGTGGCGCCGGTGCCGGTGCCGCCGCCGAGACCGGCGGTGATGAAGACCATGTGCGAGCCGATGAGCTGCTCCATGATCTCTTCCATCGCCTCTTCGGCGGCGGCCTTGCCGATATCCGGACGCGAGCCCGCGCCCAGGCCCTGGGTGATCGACGCGCCGAGCTGAATCCTCCGCTCGGTCTGGGTCTGGTCGAGCGCCTGCGCGTCCGTGTTGGCGACGACGAAGTCGACGCCCTCGAGCCCGCTCTGGATCATGTTGTTCACGGCGTTTCCGCCAGCGCCGCCGACGCCGATGACGGCGATGCGCGGCTTCAGGCAATGGTTTTCGGGCAAGCCGAGTTGAATCGTCATGGGGAAGTCTCCAGTGCTAGAGTGACATCCGTGTTCCGGTGGTCCGTCCGCCCGCGCGAAGCCGCCGCCCGTCCGAACGAGAGGGCGGTCCCGCTTCGGCGGAGGCGGAGCCGCCGGCACCTCGGGGCGGCCCGCCGGATCGCGCGAGCGCCCACTACAAGTTCTCCCTCAGCCACTGGCCGAGCCTGCCGAAGCGGCCCAGAAGGCCGTCGGAGACCTGCCAGTCGCCGAGCCGCAGTTCGTTGCCGTCATGGTCGCGCGCGCCGTAGCGCAGCAGGCCGGCGCAGGTGGCGAAGGCCGGACCGGCCGTCGCCTGGGCCAGGCCCTTCAGCCAGATCGGCTTCCCTTGCCGAACCTGCTTGCCCAGCACGTGTCCGGCCATGTCGCGCACGCCGTGAAGCTGCGAGGCGCCGCCGGTCAGAACGAGGCGGCGACCGCCGAGTTTCTCGAGACCGACGGCGGCGAGCTGGCTCCTCGCCATCTCCAGGGTTTCCTCGATGCGCGGCCGGATGATGCTGGTCAGCATCGAGCGCGGGACCTGGGCGGTGTTGCCCTCGCCCTCTCCGATGATCGGGATGTCGATCATCTCGCGGTCGTCATCGGCGCAGCCGACGGCGCTGCCGTAGAGGGTCTTGATCCGCTCGGCCTTGTCGGCGGGCGTCGACAGAACGCCGGCGATGTCGTTGGTCACGTGCTGACCGCCGATGGGTATCGAGTCCACATGAACGCAATCCCCGTCGAAGAAGACCGCGACCGACGTCGTGCCGCCGCCCATGTCGACCACGGTGACGCCGAGAGCCATCTCGTCCTTGACCAGCGCGGCGAGCGCCGAGGCATAGGGCGCGCACGCCCACCCGGCGACGCCGAGATGGCAGTGCGAGATGCAGGTCTCGAGGTTGGCGAGAGGGCCGTCCGAGGCCGTTACCAGATGCACGTTGACGCCCAGGCGGTCGCCCACCATGCCGCGGGGGTCGCGGATGCCCCTGTGGCCGTCGATGCTGTAGCCCACGGGCATGGCGTGAAGGATCGTCCGGTCGACCGTGTCGATGGCGTTCCGGCTCTGCTGCATCACACGGCGGAGGTCGGCGTCGCCCACCTCATGGCCGGCGATCGTGACGTCGACGGTCACCGACTTCGAGCGGGGCTGTCCGCCGGACACGTTGATCCAGACGCGGCGCAGGGTTTCGCCCGCCATCTCCTCGGCGCCGATGACGGCTCCGGCGATCGACTGTTCGGCCGCGTCCATGTCGACGATCGTGCCGGCCTGCACCCCTCGCGAAGCCTGGCAGCCGATGCCGACGACCCGCAGCCCGCCGTTGTCGTCGGACCGCGCGACGAAACACGCGACCTTCGTGCTCCCGACGTCGACGGCGGCGATGAGGCTCGAGTGCGGCGCTGTCATGTGTCTTCACCCTCGCTGTCGTCGTGGACCATGCGCGAGCGCGCGTCCGGGGTCAGGCGTACGACGAGGCGATCCGGCAGGCGCAGGTCGATCGCCTGGATGTCGCGGGCGAGCAGCCGCTCCGTGCGGTCCATGTCGGCCAGGGCGAGCCAGGCCCGTTCCAGGCCGCCCTCGGGAAGCTGAATGTCGATGCCGTCGTCGAGGCGGAGATTCCAGCGCCGCCCGCCGACACGGATGGCCGCCGCGACCCGCTCGCGCAGTTCCGGAACGCGGCTCATCACCGCAAGCAGCTCGGCGGCGTGACCGGGCGCATCCGGACCGACGACAAGCGGGAGGTCGGCGAAGCCGGCGGGCCGCGCGCCGTCGATGACGCCGCCTTCGGCGTCGATGACCGAAACGGCGCCCTCGTTCTGCCACAGCGCCAACGGACTGCGCTCGATCAGGGTGACGATCACGGTTCCGGGAAGGTCCCGCCTGATCGCGACATCGCGAATCCATGGCAACGCCGCGACGCGTTCCCGCGCGATGGCGAGGTCGAGCGTCAGCATCGGATCGCCGATCTCGATGGCGAGCGCGTCGATCAGGGTCTGGCGGTCCGTCCGCTCGCGTCCGGCGACGAGGACGCCCTGCACGGAAAGACCGGCGTCCGCGGCGTGCTTCACGAAGCTGTCGTGGAGCAACGCCGCGGCCAGGATGGGGATGGCCATGGGCAGGCAGCGCCGGACGATCCGCGCCCAGACCGGCGTCGGCCGGCGTTCGCGGGGCGCGGCGCGCCTGGACTTCAGGCGTCGCATCGCGCCTCCTCCACCATCCATGCGACGAGGTCGCCGAAGGAGACGCCGATATGGGCGGCCTGTTCGGGCACGAGCGACAGCGGCGTCATGCCGGGCTGGGTGTTGACCTCGAGCATGTAGAGCTCGCCCGGTTCGCCGGACGTGTCGTCGTAACGGAAGTCCGCGCGCGTCACGCCACGGCAGCCGAGCGCCCGGTGGGCGCGCAAGGCGAGATCCCGGGCGCGCGCCGTCGCGTCGTCGCAGATCGGAGCGGGGACGATGTGCCGGGACCCGCCCTCGGTGTACTTGTTGCGGTAGTCGTAGAAGCCCTCGCTGGTCCGGATCTCGGTGACGCCGAGCGACCGCTCGCCCATGACCGCGACCGTGAGCTCGCGGCCGGGAATGAACGTCTCCACCACGACCTCGCGGCCGTAGCGGAAATCGTCCTCGATCAGACGGTCGTCGTTGTCGTTCTTCTCGACGATGCGCACGCCGACGCTCGATCCCTCCCGGTTCGGCTTGACCACGAAGGGCCTGTCCATGCGCGCCGGGAGGCCGGCCTCGTCGCACGTCGCGAGGCGTCCCTCGGGACAGGGGATGCCCACGCCGGCGTAAAGGCGCTTAGCGACCACCTTGTTCATGGCCAGCGCCGACGCGAGCGGGCCCGAATGGGTGTAGGGCAGGCCCATGACCTCGAGCAGGCCCTGGACGCAGCCGTCCTCGCCGAACCGGCCGTGGAGCGCGTTGAACACGACATCCGGGCGCTCCGGCAGGGCCGCGATCGCCTGGGCGATGTCGCGGCCCGCGTCGATGCGGGTAACGCGGTAGCCCCGATCCTCGAGCGCGTCGGCGCAGCCGCGGCCCGACACGAGGGAGACTTCGCGCTCGGAGTTCCAGCCTCCCATGAGGACGGCGACATGTTTGGTCATCGCGCCCTCCTCCGGCCCGCCGGGCGACGGCCGAGGCGGCGGATCTCCCATTCCAGGCGCACGCCCTGGGTCTCGAAGACGCGGCGGCGCACCTCCTCGCCCAACTCTTCCAGCTCCGTCGCCGAGGCGCGGCCGGTGTTGACGAGGAAGTTGCAGTGTCGCTCGGACACCATGGCGTCGCCGCGCCGCAACCCCCGGCAGCCCGCCCGGTCGATCGTTTCCCAGGCCTTCATGCCCGGCGGGTTCTTGAACGTGCTGCCGCCGGTGCGCTCGCGAACCGGCTGGCTCTCCTCGCGGATCGCCTGGATCTCGCCCATCCGCGCCATCACGTCCGCCGGAGGCCCGCTCTCGCCGCGCAGGCGGCAGTCGGTGAAGATCCAGCCCTCCGGCACGGCGCAATGGCGATAGCCGTGGCCCAGGTGCTCGGGCCGCAGATCGTGGACGCCGCCGCGGGGATCGACGGCGCGGGCGTCGATCAGGACATCGCGGAACTCGCGTCGATAGGCGCCCGCGTTCATGCGCAACGCGCCGCCGGCGGTTCCGGGCACGCCGATCAGAAACTCCAGCCCCGCGACGCCGGCCCGCGCGGCGGCTTTCGCGACGTTGACATCCAGCGCGCCGGCGCCGGCTCGGATGTCGCGGCCCTCGACCTCGATCGCCGCGAAGCCGCGGCCCAGCCGGATCGTGACCCCGGCGAGGCCGCCATCGCGCACGAGCACGTTCGACCCGACCCCCAAGACCGTTACCGGCAGGTCCGGCGGGCGGTTGGCCATGAACTCCGCCAAGTCGTCCTCGTCGGCGGGCCGGAACAGCACGTCGGCCCGTCCGCCGGCGCGGAACCATGTCGTCTTCGACAGGTCCGCGTCGAACCTGTAGCCGCCGCGGACTTCGGGAAGCACGGCCATCGGATCCGCCTCCAGCGCCGCCATCAGCACGCCTCCGGGACATCGGAGCCGGCGAACCGCGCGCGCAGACCGTCGGGCAGCGCCTTGGCCCAGCGGGTGATGGACCCCGCGCCCAGGCAGATCACCGCATCGCCGGGCCGGGTGTGGAGCGCCACGATGGCGGCGAGATCGCCGGGATCGTCGAGAGCGATGACATGGCGGTGCCCGCGGGCGCGCAGGCCCTCGACGAGGCTGTCGCGGTCCGCGCCCTCGATCGGCTCCTCGCCCGCCGGATAGACCTCGGACACGACGACGACGTCGGCGTCGTTGAAGCAGGTGCAGAAATCCTCGAAGAGGCCGGCCAGCCGCGTGTAGCGGTGCGGCTGCATGACCGCGACGATGCGGCCCTGGAACGCCTCCCGCGAAGCCCCGAGCACGGCGGCGATTTCGACCGGATGGTGGCCGTAGTCGTCGATCACGGTGACGCCGCCGGCCTCGCCCGTCCGCGTGAAGCGGCGCTCGACGCCCGCGAAGCTCGCCAGCGCTTCGGACAGCACCCTGTCCGGGATGCCGAGTTCCCGGGCCACCACCACGCAGGACAGCGCGTTCGTGACGTTGTGCTTGCCCCACATCGGCAAATAGAGACCGTGGATCGTCCGCGCGGCGCGGGTCACGCGATCGGTCAGGACCGCATCGAAGCGGTAGCCGCCGTTGCACAGGCGCAGATTGGCGCCGCGCACGTCGGCCTGCGCGCCCAGCCCGTAGGTCACGACGCGCCGGTCCGTGATCCGGCCCACGAGCGCCTGGACCTCCGGGTGGTCGATGCAGAGCGCCGCGAAACCGTAGAAGGGAATGTTGCTGACGAACGCGAAATAGGCGTCGCGCACCTCGTCGAACGATTCGTAGTTCTCGAGATGCTCGGGGTCGATGTTGGTCACGATGATCGATGTGGCGGGCAGGCGCAGGAAGCTCTTGTCCGATTCGTCGGCTTCCACCACGATCCATTCGCCTTCGCCCAGCCGCGCGTTGGTGCCGTAGGCGTTCACGATACCGCCGTTGACCACCGTGGGATCGAGAGCGGCGCACTCCAGAAGCCAGCCCACCATCGATGTCGTGGTCGTCTTGCCGTGGGTGCCGCCCGCGACGATCGCTTCTTTCCGACGCATCAGTTCGCCCAGCATCTCGGCGCGGCGGATGACCGGAATCCATCGGCCGCGCGCCTCCTCGACCTCCGGATTGCCGGGTTTCACGGCCGAGGAGGTCACGACCACGGCGGCCTCGCCGACATGGCTGGCGTCATGGCCGATCGCGACGGGAATGCCGAACGCGCGCAGGCGCAGCACGTTCGGGCTCTCGGTGAGGTCGCTGCCCTGCACGCGATAGCCCCGGCTGTGCAGGATCTCGGCGATCCCGCTCATGCCGATGCCGCCGATGCCGACGAAATGGATAGGGCCGAGGCTGGACGGTGACGGGTTCACGCCGCCTGCTCCCTGAAGTCCCGCCCGCCGCGATGGCCGTTGCGTCCGGTCAGCCGGTCGATCGCGTCGGCGAGCGCGCGAGCGGCGTCGGGCCGGGCCGCCTTGCGCGCCGCCGCGGCGGCGGCGGCGAGCGTCGCCGGCCGGTCCGCGAGGGCTTCCAGACGCGCCGCGAGCGTCTCGGCCGTGAACGCGGCCTCGGACATGCGCCATCCGCCGCCCGCCGCCTCGACGAACCGGGCGTTCGCGCTCTGGTGGTCGTCGGCGGCATGTGGATAGGGCACCAGGATGGCCGGGCGCCCCGCGGCGGCGAGCTCGGCGACGGTCGAGGCTCCGGACCGGCAGACGACCAGATGCGCGTCCGCGAGCCTGGCTCCCATGTCGTCGAAGAACGTCCCGACGTCGGCCTCGATCCCCAGTTCGTTATAGGCCGCGCCGACGGAATCGAGATCATCGGACCGGCATTGCTGGGCCACCGCGAAACGGTCCCGCAGGCCGGCGGGCAATCGTCGGAGGGCCGCGGGCACGACGCGACTCAGAACGCGGGCGCCCTGGCTTCCGCCGAACGCCAGAAGGCGGAAGGTCCCGCGAGGGTCCGGAGCGGCGTAGGTCCCGTCGGCCAGCGCGGCGATCGCCGAGCGGACCGGGTTGCCGCAAACGAGGGGTTGGGCGGCGCCGACGCCCTCGGTCCGTTCGAACGAGGTCGCGATTAGAGCGACACGGCGCGCGAGCAGGCGGTTGGCCCTGCCGAGCACCGCGTTCTGTTCGTGGATCAGCGAGGCCACGCCCAATCGATGGGCCGCGAACAGGGGCGGCACGGTCGGGTACCCGCCGAAACCCGCGACGACGGAGGCTCCGAGGCGGCGCAGCAGGCGCCGCGCCTCCAACGTGCCGCGCAGGAGATCGACCGCGCCGACGACCTTGCCCCCAAGGCTCCGTCCGCTGATGGCGGAGGCCCGCAGCCGGTGCACCGGCACGCCTTCCAGGCGCGAGGCCAGATCGCCGCCCCGGCGATCGGTCACCGCCACCACCGTCCGGCCGCGAGAAAGCAGTTCCTCGGCGACGGCGACCGCCGGGAAGAGGTGGCCGCCGGTGCCGCCGGCCGCGATGACGATCGAGCCGGTCATGGTGCGAGCCCGCGCTCGGGCCGGTGCCGGGTGAGCGCCAGCATCATGCCCATGCCGATCGACATCCCCAGGAGCGACGAACCTCCGTAGGAGACGAAGGGCAGGGTCATGCCGGTCGACGGCAGAAGGCGCAGCGACACGCCCATGTTGACGATCGCCTGCACGGTGAACTGGATCAGCAGGCCGGCGACCGCGAGCATGACGAAGAGGTCGCGCTCGTGCGCCATGCGGTAGAATCCGCGCAGCGCGACGAAGGCGAAGAACGCCATGAGAAGGAGACAGGCCAGAAGGCCGAACTCCTCGCCCGCGACGGCGAAGATGAAATCCGAATGGGCGTCGGGCAGCACGTCCTTGACGACCCCCTCGCCCGGACCGCGCCCCAGCAACCCGCCGGACTCGAAGGCGCGTATGGCGGTATCGGCCTGATAGCTGTCGCCGGAGGCCGGATCCAGAAACCGGTCGATGCGGTCGCGGACATGGGGCATGAAGCTGTAGCCCGCGGCTAGGCCCGCGAAGCCCAGAAGGCCCAGGCCCACGACGAAGACGAAGGGCAGACCGGCCAGGAAGAGCTGGCCGCCCCAGATCGTCGCGACGGTCGCGGCCATGCCGAAATCGGGTTGCCACACCAGCAGGCCGGCCACGGCGGCGGCCAGCGCCGCCGAAAGCCAGTAGCCCGGAAACGCGGGATTGCGCCTGGCTTCCGCAAGGAGCCAGGCCGCGACGACGGCCAGGGCGGGCTTCACGAACTCGGAAGCCTGGAACGAGAACATGCCTAGGGAAATCCACCGCCTCGCGCCCTTGATCTCGGGCCCGACGAGCGGCGTGATCGCGAGCAGGGCGATCGAGGCGAGCAACAGGAGCACGGCGACGCGCCGGACGCTCCTCGGCCCGAGCAACGACATGGCGAACATGGCGAGGACCGCGGGCGCCAGGGAGAGGACGTGGCGCCGGACGAAATGAAACCCGTCGACCCCGATGCGGTCGGCGACCGGCGGGCTGGCCGCCATGACCAACACCACGCCGGACAGCAGCAGCACGATCAGGACCGCCAGGGTCCATCGGTCGATGGTCCACCACCACCGTCCCAGGACGCTCCTGTCCGTTCGGGCAAAGGTCGTCATGCGCCGCCGCGGCTCCCGCTCCGAGTCTTCTTCCCGGCCGGCGCCTTCTTCGGCGCGGCCTTCTTCGGGGCCGGTTTCTTCACCGCCTTTCCCCTCTTGCCGTTCGCGGGCCGCCCTTCGGCGCCGGTCCCGGCGCTCTCCTCGTGCCGCCGTTTCTTTTCGGCGAGGACGAGGTCCTTGAACCGGTCGCCCCGGCCCTCGAAGTCGTCGAACTGGTCGAACGAGGCGCAGGCCGGCGAAAGCAGCACGACCGGATGGGACCGGCGTCCGGTGAGCGCGCGCTCGGCGGCGGCGGCGACGGCCTTCTCCATGTCGCCGCAGACCGTGTAGGGAACGCGGCCGTCCAGCGTCTGGGCGAACGCGCCGGCCGCCTCTCCGATGAGGAAGGCGTGCGCCATGCTCGGGAAATACGGCGACAGCGTCGCGATGCCGCCTTCCTTGGCCCGCCCGCCGGCGATCCAGTAGATGTTGTCGTAGCAGGCCAGGCCGCGGGCCGACGCCGCCGCGTTCGTCGCCTTGCTGTCGTTGATGAAGGTGGCCTTGCCGATCCTGGCGACCGCCTCCTGGCGGTGGGCGAGGCCGGGGAACGTCCTGAAAGCCTTGACGACGGCGTCGCCTGGGAGGCCCAGGGCCCGGACCGCGGCGTAGGCGGCGGCGGCGTTCTGCCAGTTGTGCGCGCCGAGCAGCGATCTGACCTTGTTGAGGTCGACGACCTCGAAGGGCTCTTTCGCGGTCTCGTCGATCAGGACGCCGTCGCGCACATGGACGCCGTCCGCGACGCGGCGCTGGACCGAGACCGGAACGATCGAACGGCCGCGCCGGCCGGCCAGCTCGGCATGGATGCGCCGGCAGACATCGTCGTCGACCCCGATAACGGAGGTCTGCGACGAAGCGCGGCGGGAGAAAATCCGCGTTTTCGAGGCGATGTAGTTGGAAAAGTCGCCGTGCCGCTCGATGTGGTCGGGCGAGACGTTCAACAGAACCGCGACATCGCTCACCAGGGTGCGGATGAGGTCGAGCTGGAAGGACGAGAGCTCCAGAACGTAGACGCCGGCGGCCCCCATGGGGTCGAGATCGAGAACGGGCGTGCCGATGTTGCCGCCCAACTGGACCCGTTGGCCGGCGGCCTTCAACAGGTGGGCCGTCAGCGCCGAGGTCGTCGACTTGCCGTTGGTGCCGGTCACGCCGACCACGCGCCCCTTGGGGCGGGAGCGGGCGAAGAGCTCCATGTCGCCCAGGATCTCGATCCTGGCGGCGAGCGCGCGGGCGACCAGGGGATGCGGCGCGGGATGGGCCAGGGGGACGCCGGGGCTGAGCACGAGGCCGCGGAAGCCCTCCCATTCGATGCGGTAGAGATCGTTGAGCGTCACGCCCAGTTCGGCCGCGTGGCGCCGCCGCGCCGGGTCGTCGTCCCACGCGCTGACCTCGGCTCCCCCGGCGGCGAGCGCCAGGGACGCGGAAACGCCGGACCGGCCCAGTCCGAAGACGGCCATGGAGCTTCCGGCATGCCGCGAGAGATCGATCATCGCGCTATCTCAGCTTCAGCGTGGCGAGGCCGATGAGCGCCAAAACGATCGCGATGATCCAGAACCGGATCACGATCGTCGCCTCCGCCCAGTCCTTCTTCTCGAAGTGGTGGTGGATCGGCGCCATGCGGAACACGCGGCGACCGGTGAGCTTGAAGGACAAGACCTGGACGATCACGGACACGGTCTCGAGCACGAACAGGCCGCCGACGATGGCGAGCACCAGCTCGTGCTTGGTGACCACGCCGATGGCCCCCAGCGCGGCGCCGGCGGCGAGGCTGCCGGTATCGCCCATGAAGACCATGGCGGGCGGCGCGTTGAACCACAGGAAGCCGAGTCCCGCGCCGACCAGCGCGCCGCAGAAGACCGAAAGCTCGCCGGCGCCCGGGACCGCCGGAAGCTGCAGGTAGTCGGAATAGAGCGCGTGCCCGCTCAGGTAGGCGACGACGCCGAAGGTCATCGCGCAGATGATGATCGGACCGATCGCGAGACCGTCGAGGCCGTCGGTCAGGTTGACCGCGTTCGAGGCGCCGACGATCACGAAGACGGAGAACGCGAGGAAGAACCAGCCGAGATCGATCAGCAGGTCCTTGAAGAACGGCAACGCGAGGCTGGTGCCGAGTTCGGCGCCCGAAAGCGCGGCGATGGCGCTGGCCGCGGCCAGCGCCAGCACGACCTCGACGGCGATCCGGAACCGCCCCGACAGACCGCCGTGCGTCCGGCGCGCGATCTTGGTGTAGTCGTCGGCGAACCCCAGCAGGCCGAAGCCCAGGGTCACCAGGAGAACGACCCAGACGAACCCGTTGCCGAGGTTCGACCACAGCAGGGTGCTGGCGGTGACCGACGTGAGGATCAGGAGGCCGCCCATCGTGGGCGTGCCGGCCTTGGCGACGATATGGGACGCGGGGCCGTCCTCGCGAATGGGCTGGCCCGCGCCCTGGATCGATTTCAGCCAGGCGATCATGCGCCCACCGAAGAGCAGGGAGATCAGCAGCGCCGTCAGGATGGCCCCGCCGGTGCGGAAGGTGATGAACGAGAAGAGGCGCAGGGCGCCGAACTCCTCGGCGAGGGCGGGGAGGAGATGGTAGAGCACGGCCCTATCCTCCCCGCGCCGCGCGCGCCGGCCGGCCGTCGTCGAGCAGGGCCTCGACCACGGCCTCCAGTCCGATGCGGCGCGAGCCCTTGACCAGGACGACATCGCCGGGCCGGACCGCGTCCTTCAGCAGCAGCGCCATGGAGCGGGCGTCGCCCGCCGCGCCGCCGCGACGCGCCGGCGCAAGCTTGCCGTAGAGCCGGTTCATCATCGGACCGACGGCGAAGAACAGGTCTATCCCCGCGGCCACGAGGTCGCCGGCCAGCCCGACATGGGCGTCGACGGCCGCGTCGCCCAGTTCGAGCATGTCGCCCAGCACCGCGATCCGCCGCCCCTCCGACCCGACCGGGGTGTCCGCCAGGACCTCCAGCGCGGCGCGCACGGCGACCGGGCTGGCGTTGTAGCTCTCGTCGAGGACCGTCGCGAACCCGCGGTCGAGCGACGCCGCGCGACGCCGGCCGCGGCCCGGCGACGCCTCGAGGCTCGCCAGGGCGTGCGCCGCCTCGGCGACATCGGCGCCCAGATGGTGCGCGACAGCCAGCACCGCGACGCTGTTGAGCGCCTGATGGCGGCCGGCGAGACCCAGCCTGTAGGTGTGCGAAACGCCGTCGATCGACGCCGTCACGGCGCTCTCGCCATCGCCGCGCGTCCAATCGACCAGGCGGTGGTCGCAAGCCTCGCCGCTTCCGAAACGGGCGACGCGGCCCGCGGGCGACGCCTCGGCCCGGCGTGCGAGCGCGTCGGCGTGACGGTTGTCGGCATTGACGAGCGCGACGCCGCCCTCGTCGAGGCCGTCGTAGAGCGCGGCCTTTTCCCGCGCGATGGCGTCCTCGTCGGCGAAATTCCCGATGTGCACGGGTTCGACGGTCGTGACCAGCGCGACATGGGGGCGAACGAGCCCGGCCAGCGGACGAATCTCGCCGGGCGCGTTGGCGCCCACCTCGAAGACGCCGAAATCCGTCGAGGCCGGCATCCGCGCCAGGCTGAGCGGCGTTCCGACGTGGTTGTTGAAACTCTTTTCGCTCACGTGGGTCGCGCCCTGCCGCGAGAGCGCATGGCGCAGGGCGTCCTTCGTCCCGGTCTTGCCCACGCTCCCCGTCACGGCGGCGATCCGGGCCGCCGTCCCGCGCCGCGCGGCGCGCGCGAGATCGTCGAGACCGCGCTCGGTGTCGACGACCAGCAGGAGAGGCCCGGGGTCCGGCGCGCCCACCGGCCGGCGTTCGACCATGGCGGCCGAGGCGCCCTGCTCGAACGCTTGGTCCACATGGCGGTGGCCGTCCGACTTTTCGCCCTTGAGCGCCACGAACAGGTCGCGGACGGCGACCTGCCGGCTGTCGAAGGCCACGCCATCGGCCTCGAAGGGCGCCGTGGCCTCGCCGTCCGTGGCGTCGGCGGCGGTCTTGTCGGTCCAGAGCGTGTCGCGCGTCACGGTCCGCCTCCCAGATTCGCGAGGACGCGGCGCGCCTCGGCGGCGTCGTCGAACGGCAGCGTCGTATCGCCGACGACCTGGCCGCGTTCGTGGCCCTTGCCCGCGATCACCAGGACATCGCCCCGCGCAAGCGACGCGGCGGCGCTTTCGATGGCGCCGCGCCTGTCCGCGACCTCCCGCGCGTCGGGCGCTCCGGCGCGAATCTCACGCCGGATGGCCGCCGGATCCTCGGTGCGCGGGTTGTCGTCGGTTACGATGACGTCGTCGGCGAGCCGCCGCGCGATCGCGCCCATCAGCGGACGCTTGGCGCGGTCGCGGTCGCCGCCGCAGCCGAAGACGACGACGAGGCGCCCCTCGATCTCCGGCCTCAGGGCGGCGAGCACGTTCTCGAGGGCGTCGGGCGTATGGGCGTAGTCGACGTAGACGCGCGCGCCCCCGGGATGGCCGGGGACCGCCTCGAGACGTCCGCGCACGCCGGTCAGCGTCCCGGCGTGGGCGAGAACCTCGGCGGCCGGACATTGCTCCACGGCGGCGATCATCGCCGCGGCGCACAGGACATTCATGGCCTGGAAGCGGCCGGCGAGAGACAGTTCGATGTCGATGTCCCGGCCGTCCGCCGCCACGGAGAGGCGTTGACGGCCGTCTCCGGAGCTCCGCCGCGCCGTCAGGCGGAGACCGGAGCCCGATGCGCCGTACGACACGACGGCGAGCCCCCGGTCGCGGCCGCGCGCGGCGAGAGCCGCGAATTCCGGGACGTCGGCGTTCAGGACGGCCGCGCCGCCGGGCGGCGCGAGATCGAACAGGCGCGCCTTCGCCTCGAGATAGGCTTCGACCGTGGGATGGTAGTCGAGGTGGTCCCGGGTCAGGTTCGTGAACCCGGCGGCGCGGAAGGCGACGCCATCGAGACGGCGCTGGTCGAGGCCGTGGCTGGACGCCTCGATCGCGACACGGTCGATCCCCCGGTCGGACAGCTCCCGCAGGCGGGCATGGAGCGTGACGGGATCGGGGGTGGTGTGCGCCAGGGCTTCGCCGTCCTCGGGCCCGACCACGCCGAGCGTTCCCATGGCCGCGCCATCGTGGCCCAGCGCGCGCCAGAACTGGCGGCAGAACTCGACGGTCGAGCTCTTGCCGTTCGTGCCCGTGACCCCGACGCAGACGCGCGGCCTCCGCTCGAAATAACGCGCGCACATCAGGGAGAAGCTGCGCCGCGGCTGCCGGGCGCCCACCACGGCGAGACCCGCGGCGTCGAGGCTGGAAAGGCCGTCCTCGCCCGTGAGCACGGCGACGCTGCCGCGGGCGGCGGCATCGGCGATGAAGCGCCGGCCGTCCGTTCGCGATCCCGGCAGCGCGGCGAACAGGAACCCCCGACCGCAACGCCGGGAATCGGCGGCAAGCCCGCGAATCTCGACCGCGCCCGACCCGCTCGCGAGGCGCGCGTCGCCGGCGTCAACGAGCGCTGAAAGCTGCAAGGATGGCCTCCAGTCTTTCGTCCGCGTCGCCCCTGGCCGCGGGAAGGTTGGCGAGCACGCCGCCGCGCGGCGCAAGGCCGGCCAGCGGCCCGATGCGCGAGATGATCCGGCCCACGGTCGGCGCGGCCGTCCAGCCGCCGGTGGCGTAGCCGAAGCTTTCCTCGATGCCTTGCGGCTCGTCGATCGAGACCAGGATCACGTAGCGCGGATCGTCGATCGGAAAGGCGGCGACGAAGGACGACAGCAACCGGTCCTCGGCGTAGCCGCCCGCGGGATCGAGCTTCTCGGCGGTGCCCGTCTTGCCGCCGATCTGGTACTCCGCGACCCGCGCCTTGCGGCCGCTGCCGTATTCCACCACCAGATGGGTCAGCAGCCGCAGCGTGGCGGACGTCTCTTCGGAGATGACCCGCGTTCCCGGCGGAGGCCGCTCGGAGCGCCAACGCAGGACGGTCGGCCGGTGGAGCATGCCGCCGTTGACCATCGCGGCGAAGGCGGACGCCGTCTGGATCGGCGTCACGGCGAGGCCGTGGCCGAAGCCGATGGTCATCGTGTTGATCTCGCGCCAGGTCGACGGATAGATCGGCTGGCCGACCTCGGGCAGTTCGACGCCGGACGGCGTCATCAGGCCGACCCGGCGCAGGAACTCCTGCTGCCGCGCCGCGCCGACATCGAGCGCCATGAGCGCGGCGCCGATGTTGGACGAGTAAACGAGGATTTCCGGCAACGAGAGCCAGCGGTTCTTCGGCTTGTAGTCGCGGATCGTGTACCGCGCCACCCGCAGCGGCGCGGACGCGTCGTATCCGCTCGCGAGATCGACGAGGCCCGCGTCGAGCGCCATGCCCGCGGTGAAGACCTTGAAGACCGAGCCCAGCTCGTAGACGCCCAGGGTCGCCCGGTTGAAGCGGGCGTCGACGTCGGCCTCTCCGGCGCGGTTGGGATCGAAATCGGGCAGCGAGACCATGGCCATGATCTCGCCGGTCCGGGCGTCGAGAACGATTCCGGTGCCGCCCAGCGCCTTGAAGGTCTCGATCGTGGCCGCGAGCTCCTCGCGCACGACCTGCTGGAAGCGCACATCGAGCGACAGGGCCAGCGGCGCGCCGTCCTCGGCGGCCCGGGCCTGGAGATCGGCCTCCAGCGCCCTTTCGGCGCCGGCCAGCCCCCGCCGGTCGATGTCGGTGAATCCGACGAGATGGGAAGTCAGCGCGCCTTGCGGATAGACCCTGCGCCCCTCGCGCCGGAAGGCGACGCCCGGCAGTCCCAGCGCATGGATCTCGGCCTGCTGGCCGGGGGTCAGACCGCGCTTGATCCAGACGAAACCCCGGTCGCCGGCGAGGTCCCGTTCCAGCCCGGCGAGGTCGACCCCGGGCAGGACCGCCGCGAGAGCGCGCGCCGTCTCGGCCGCGTCGAGCACGCGGCGGGGTTCCGCGTAGAGCGACGCGGCGGGCAGGGTCGTGGCCAGCAGCACGCCGTTGCGGTCGACCACGTCGGCCCTGCCGGCCGGCAGGGCCATGCCGCTGTCGGACAACACGGCGCCGGGCGCGTCCGGCGCCGTCATGACCTCGACGAGGCGCCCGCCGACGATCGCGAAGGCGGCCACGAAACACGCCGCCAGGACCACCATGCGCGCCCGGCAGAGATCGGCCGCCTGCTTGACCGCCCCTTCCAGGCGCAGGGTCGCCGGACGCTCCCGCGAACCGGCGCGCCGGTCCGTCGCTGGCGCGGTATCCACGATGTCGCTCATGGCCGCGGCGTCGCTCATGGCTGTCCGAGCTCCAGCGCGACCAGCGCGCTCCCGTCCGGCAGGGCCGCGACATCGCTCTCCGGCTCGGACCGGAGCGGGATATCGGCGATATGGCCCAACTGGCCGGCGGTCACCGGTTCGAGATCGAGGTGGCGTTCGGCGAGTTCGGAGAGGCGGCCGAGACGGCTGAGGTAGCTCCATTCCGCGCGCAGCACGCGGGCGGTCTCGCGGCTTCCGGCGTTCTCGGCCTCGAGCGCCGCCAGACTCTCCCTCAGGTCGCGGACCTCGTACTTCAGCGTGAAGACGACCGCGGCCGAGACCAGGGCCAGCGCCATCCAGATCATCCCCGCCCGCGCCCTCACGCCGCGGCCCTCCATGCCGGCGCGGCGGTGCGCACGGCCGCGCGAAGGCGGGCGGAGCGGGCGCGCGGGTTGGCCGATGTTTCGTCGCCGCTCGGCCGCGCCGCCTTGCGGGACAGGAGGCGGAAGGTCGGCGCGGGGGCCTCATCGACCGGAGGCATGTGCCGGCCGGGCCTCGCCCCGGCGCCGCTTCGTTCGGTCAGGAAGCGCTTCACGATCCGGTCTTCGAGCGAATGGAAGGCGACCGCCACAAGGCGTCCGCCCTCGCGCAGCACGGTCTCGGCCGCGGCGAGCCCCCGCTCGAGCTCGCCCAGTTCGTCGTTCACCCACAGGCGAAGGGCCTGGAAGGTCCGGGTCGCCGGATCGACGCCGCCGGGCGACCGGCGGACGACGCCGCGCACGATCTCGGCAAGCTCGAAGGTCCTCGAGACCGGCGACCGGCGCCGCGCCGCGACGATGGCGCGGGCCACGGCCCGGGCCCGGCGTTCCTCCCCCAGCCGGCCGATCAGCTCCGCGAGCGCGTCCTCGTCGAGCCGGTTGACCGCATCGGCGGCGCTCTCGCCCCGCGCGCCCATGCGCATGTCGAGCGGACCGTCATGGCGGAACGAGAAGCCGCGGGCGGGTTCGTCGATCTGGAAGGACGAGACGCCGAGGTCGAACACGACGCCGTCCACCGGACCGGCGACATGGCGGTCGACGATCTCGCCCAGTCCGGAGAACCGGCCCTCGACCACCGACAGACGCTTGCCGTAGCGCGCCGAAAGCCCGCGGCCGCGCGCCACGGCGTCGGGGTCGCGGTCGAGCGCCAGGACGCGACAGTCGGCGGCGTCGAGCAGGCCCGCGCTGTAGCCGCCGCCGCCGAACGTCGCGTCGACCAGGGTCTGGCCGGCCCGGGGGGCCAGGGCGGCGAGCGCCCGGTCGAGCAGCACGGGCGCATGTCCGCTTTCGGGGAGACGCGCCGTCATGCCGCCCCCTCGCGGCGGTCCGAGAGCCGCAGGCGGATGTCGCCCCGGTTCTGGACGGCGCGCTGGATGGCCTCTTCCTGCCGCGCCAGGCCGGCCTCGGGCTCCCACATCTGGAAGTAGACGCCGCGCCCGATGAAGCAGACGCGGTCGGCGATGCCGGCGAAGGCGCGGAATCGATCGGGGACCACGACCCGGCCTTCCGCGTCGAAACCCAGATGCTGGGACGCGCCGAAGATCGCGTTGGTGAACTCCTCGTGCTCCTCGGCGAACGGGTTGTCGATGCTGGCCGCGAGCCGGTCGATGGTGTCGGGCGCGAAGGCGTCGAGCGCCCTGGCGCCGGAGATCGAGCGCATCGCATAGGCGCCGCCCGTCGCCGCCCCGCCGAACGATGCGCGGAACGGGGCCGGAACGGACACCCGGCCCTTCCGGTCGATCCTGTTGATGTATGTACCGACGAACACCGGCACGACGTCGCCTCATCTCCCCCGTTCGCGTCCCGTGGCGATGACGGCCCGGCGTCACGGTCGGGACCGTCTCTTCATTGGGACGACATGGGATAACATGGGATTACATGGTCCACAACAACTTTTTTTGTCTAACTGTTTGGGATGACTTGGAAAACCCGGCCCAAGTTCGGGTATTCGATAAGAATCGAGCACAAACGACACAACATCTTCGGTTGGGAGCCGCCTCGACTACCAGATGAAGACGTTTTATTCGATCTTGTTTTGTTCTATTCTTGAAAATGTCACCGGCCCGTCCCGCGACCGGATTCCGGGTTCGAGCGGGGATCGGGCGGCCTGTAAGCCGGGTTCTGTGACCGGCCGCGCGGGCCGGACGATGGCCATTCGTCTGGGACGCCCGTCGCCGGACGCCTCGCGCGATCAACCCGGGCGGCTGGGCCGGGAACGGGCCCTGCCGGGGCGCGCCGCCCCTATTCGATCTTGCTCCCGGTGGGGTTTGCCCTGCCGCGTCCGTCGCCGGCCGCGCGGTGCGCTCTTGCCGCACCCTTTCACCCTTGCCTCCGGGCGGGCCCGAAGGCGGTTTGCTTTCTGTGGCACTTTCCCTGGGGTCGCCCCCGCCGGGCGTTACCCGGCACCGTGTTCCCGTGGAGCCCGGACTTTCCTCCCGCCGGCGCTACCGCGCCGGCGCGCGGCCATCCGGCCGCCCGATCCCCGGCGCTAGGTAGTCCTTCCCCCGGCGGGGGTCAACGCATTGCGCCAGCACGCCCGCCAAGCGCGCGCGCGTGGCGCGGTCGGCCGCGCCGTCGATCCGGGCGGGCCTGAAGTGGCGCTGGAACGCCTCGACGGCCGCCCGGGTGGCCGGCCCGAAACGGCCGTCGGCGGCGACGCCGTAGCCGAAGGCGGCCAGCGCCGCCTGGAGCCGTTCGACATCCCCGCCCTCGTCGCCGGGGCGGCAGTCGCCGCCGGACGGGTCCGCGTCCCGGAGAGCCAGGCCCACGCCATGGGCGGCCAGCCGGCTCCAGTCGAACCGCTCGCCGGGGTCCCGCTTGCGCCCCGGCGCCACGTCGGAATGGCCCAGCACGTGGCGCGCGGGGATCGGATGGCGCGCCAGGATGTCGCGGCACAGGGCGAGCGCCGCCTCCATCTGCGCCTTCGGAAACGGCGGACAGCCCCCCGCGTGGCCCGGGTTCGCGAGCTCGATCCCGATCGAGACGCTGTTGATGTCGCGGCGTCCGCGCCAGCTCGCCGCGCCGGCGTGCCACGCGCGCCGGTCCTCGGGGACCAGCCGCCAGACGCCGCCCGCCTCGTCCACGAGGTAATGGGCGCCGACGGCGGCGGCGGGGTCGCACAGCCGGTCGAGCGCCGCCGCGGCGGTCGGCATCCCGGTGTAGTGCAGGACGAGCATGTCGACCGCGCCGTTCCCCCGCCGCTCGCCGTGGTTGGGCGAGGGCCGCTCGGCGATCCGCGGGCCGTGTCCGGTCATGGAGACTCGGTCAACCGCGGCGCTCCTCCGTCAGAAGCGGGCGTCGTTGAGCCGCCAGTAGGCGTCCGTCCCGACCAGCGCCTCGTTGTCGACCGCACGATCGAAGGGGAGCTTGCCGTCTCCGTCCCGCGCCTTCGGGTCCGCACCGGCGTCGAGAAGCGCCGCGACGACCGACGGGTTCTCGTTCCACGCCGCCGCCGCGTGAAGCGGGGTCCAGCCGTTCTCGTCCCGCGCCTTCGGGTCCGCACCGGCGTCGAGAAGCGCCGCGACGACCGCAGGGTTCCCGTTCCACGCCGCCGCCGCGTGAAGCGGGGTCCAGCCGTTCTCGTCCCGCGCACCGAGCTCCGCTCTCGCATCCAGACAAATCGTCACGCCGTCGGCGACCTCTATTCTCATATCGCACAACCAAGATGTTGCTCCCGCATTCAGACAGGACGTCACGTCGGCGACCGTCGCGGCCTCGAAGAACTCCCGCGTGTTCCAGTCCGCGCAGTCCGCGGCGGGCGCGGGAGCGAGCGGCAGCGCGAGAGCCAGCGCCAAGGCCGCCGCTCCATGGCTCCCGCGGCGCGGCGCGGCTCTCTCTCCCCTCGGCATCGCGACTCCTCCCTGCGCCGCGCAGTCCGCCACCCGATCCGGGGCGTGTCAAGGCGGACGCGAGACCGCGCAAGGCCGTTTGGCGGTTCCATGCGGGCGCGATCCGCTCTACCGTCACGGAAAGCAAGACGCGCCCGTCCGCGGGGATCGGTCCGCGGGCGGAGACGGAGTCGGCCAACGCGGGAGGAGCCATGCCGGACGTGAGGAATGTCGCCCTTGTCGGACCGTCGCTCGGCGGCAAGACGACGCTGCTCGAAAGCATGCTGTTCGCCGCCGGCGCGATCGGCCGCAAGGGATCGGTCAAGGAGGGCAACACGGTCGGCGACTCCGCGCCCGAGGCGCGCGAGCGCAACATGAGCACCGAGGTCAGCGCGGCGCGCGCCGCGTTCGAGGGCGTGACGATCAACATTCTCGACTGCCCCGGCTCCATCGAGTTCCAGGCCGAGGCGCGCAACGCGCTCATGGGCGCGGACGCCGCGGTCGTGGTCTACGAGCCCGTCGTCGAGCGCGCCGCGACGCTGGGGCCGATCTTCAAGTTTCTCGAGGACAACGCCATCCCGCACATGGTGTTCGTCAACAAGATGGACCGCGCCTCGACCGCGATCCGGGACCTGCTACCCGCCATGCAGGAGGTCTCCCCCACGCCGCTCCTCATCGCCCAGGTGCCGATCCGCGACGGCGAGGAGGTCACGGGCTATGTCGACCTGATCGCCGAGAAGGCCCACGCCTACAAGCCCGGCGGGGCCTCCGACCCGATCGCCATGCCGGCGGGCGTGAAGGAGCGCGTGGACGAGGCGCGCCGGATGATGCTGGAGGCGCTGGCCGATTTCGACGACGACCTCCTGATGAAGCTCCTGGAGGACGAAGTCCCCTCCATCGAGGAGGTCGTCGGCGACCTGCGCGCCGCCTTCCGCGACGGCAAGGTCGCGCCCGTCCTCATCGGCGCGGCCGAGCGGGAGAACGGCGTGCGCCGCCTGCTCCGGGAGATCGTAACGTGGACGCCGGAGCCCGGCGCGCGGGCCGCGCGCCACGGCCTCGAGGGCCCGCCCGCGGCCCAGGTGCTGAAGACCTTCAACACGCAGCACGGCGGCAAGCTGTCGCTCGTCCGCGTCTGGCGCGGCGCGATCGGGGACGGCGAGACCGTCAACGGCGAACGCATCGGCGGCATGTACCGCATGCAGGGCTCCGGCCAGGACAAGATCGACCGCGCGGAGGCCGGCGACATCGTCGCCCTGGCGCGGCTCGGGAACGCCCGCACCGGCGACACGCTCGCGGTCGGCGGCGCGGCGCCGTCCGGCGAGGCCGCCTATCCGCGCGCCGAGCCGCCGCCCCGGCTCTACGGCCTCTCGATCCACGCCGCCCGGCGCGACGACGAGGTCAAGATGGCGACCGCGCTGCAACGCATCGCCGAGGAGGACCCCTCGATCGGGCCCGAGCAGGATCCCGCGCTCAACCAGCTGGTGCTGTGGGGCCAGGGCGACATGCACCTCCAGGTCGCCTTCGCCAAGCTGCGGAACCGCTACGGCGTCGAGATCGCCTCCGGCCGGCCACGCGTGCCCTACCGCGAGGCGATCCGCAAGCCGACCGCCCAGCACGGCCGCTTCAAGCGCCAGACCGGCGGCAGCGGCATGTTCGGCGACGTGCGGATCAACATCAGGCCCCTGCCCCGCGGCGCGGGCTTCGAGTTCACCAACTCGGTGACCGGCGGCAACATCCCCAGGCAGTACATCCCCGCGGTCGAGGCGGGCGTGAAGGAGTACCTGGAGCGGGGACCGCTCGGCTTTCCCGTTGTCGACGTCGCCGTGGAGGTCTTCGACGGCAAGTACCACGATGTCGATTCGAACGAGATGGCGTTCAAGCTCGCCGCGCGCGTCGCCATGTCCGAGGGCATGCCGAACTGCGGGCCGATCCTGCTGGAGCCGATCATGGAGGTCCGGATCCACGCGCCCAACACCGCGACGTCCCGCGTGCAGCAGCTCGTGACCGGCCGCCGCGGACAGCTTCTGGGATTCGAGGCCCGCGAGGGCTGGCGGGGCTGGGACACGGTCACGGCCCACATGCCCCAGGGCGAGATCCAGGACCTGATCAGCGAGCTGCGCTCGCTGACCCAGGGCGTGGGATACTTCAGCGTCGCGTTCGACCACCTCCAGGAGCTGACCGGCCGCAACGCCGACCGGGTCGTGGAGGACCGCAAGGGCGAGCTCGAAGCGGCATAGAACGCTTCCGTCCCGCACGGAAACGCTCCGGCCCCCTTCGGCGGGCTCGGGACAGGCCCCCCTTCGATACGCGCCCCCCGCGGGGCGCTACCCGGGGCGGGGGAGAGGTTGTGGCGGGGAACGGGACCCCCCGTCCCGAGCGGGCCCCGAAGGGGCCGTATCGGGGGACGGCCGAACCCGGATCGGGACATGGAACGCCCGTTCGCCGCAGCGGACGCGGAGGGCGACGCGCCCGCCTTCCCCGCCGGCCACCGCGTCGGCGAACCCGGCCGGCGTGGCGCCCTTGTCGCGGACCGCGGGGATCCGGATCGGATTTTTCGCGCCCGCGGCCCTTGCGGCGCGGGCCGGACTCATGGTTCCTGCACGGGCCGACGCGGCGCAACGGCCCGAGGGGACCGGAGATGGCTTCCAACGCGCTGATTTCCGTCATCTGCCACGACCGCGGCGGGCTCGTCGCCGACCTCGCCGGGCTGATGTTCGACCTCAACATCGACCTCTCCGACACGACCTTCGCCGTCCTCGGCGAGGCCGCCGAGTTCACCTGCCTCGCCGAGATCCCGGACGGCCTGGCGCTCGCCGCCGTGAAGCGCGAGATCGAGGGGCTGCGCGACATGGACGACGCCCGGGTCGCGGTCGCCGCCTTCGACATGCGGCCGGTCCACGACGACAGCGGCCGCATCACCCACCGCATCGAGCTCGACGGCCGGGACCGGCCCGGCATCGTCGCCCGGGTCTCGGAGGTCTTCGGCCAGTTCGGCGGCAACATCGTGCGCATGAACTCCGAGCGCATCCCGGAACGGGGCCACGACCGTTACGTCACCCGCTTTTCGGTCTTTCTGCCGGAGCGGCGCGCCGACGCCTGCCTGGCGACCGTCGCCAACACGGCCGGCGAGCTGCGCATGACGTTCCGTTTCGACGCCGTGGCGGGCTGAGGCTCGGTGCCGCTCCAGGTCCTCGACGCCCGCGGCCGCGGCCGCCCGGTAGCGCCCGCTCGCGGCCCGGTCGGCCGCCGCAAGGTCGTGGGCGCGCCGGATGCAATAGCGGGCGTAGCGGTAGGCGAAATACGGCCTCAGGACACCGAGCCGCGCCACGGCGCCGTCATCGCCATAGGCCTCGAGGAAACGGGCCTCGTCCCCGGCGGACCACGGATCGAGCCCATAGACCGCCTGGAACGCCGGCGACAGGAAGCTCCAGAGGTCCTCGGCGGGATCGCCCATGCCCGGACACTGCCAGTCGATGATGTGGCCCCCGGCCGGCCCGGCGATCATGTTGCCGGCGTTGAAATCGCCGTGAACGAAGCGTCGTCGCGCAAGAGGCGGACCGTCGACCGGCGGCGGGCGCGTCGCGCCCAGCCGCATCGACAACGGGTCGCCGGCCGGCGGAGCGGGGAGCCTGTCGGCGTCGGCCAGCAGTTCGCGCGGGCTGGCGGGCATCGCGCGGAAGCCGGCGGTCTCGATGCGGTGGACCCCGCGCAGAAGAACCGCCGCCTCGACAGGGTCGCCGTTCCACGGCGCGCCCTCGACGAAACGGTAGACCAGCACGGCGCCGTGTCCGTCCGCCGCGGGCCAGTAGCCCACGAAATCGGGCGCGAGCCCCCGCCCCTCGAGCAGCCTCATGGCCCGCGCCTCGGACTCGGGCGCGATGGGAAAGAGGGTCCAGCCCCTGCTGCGTTCGCCGAAATGCTTGACCGCGAGATCCTCGCCGTCGCCGCGGACGCGCAGAACGTCGTTCCAGAACCCGCCGGCCAGGACCGTCGCGTCGGCGTCGCGGCCCGTCGCGAGCACGCCCCGGCGCACCAGAAAGGCGACGGCGTCGAACGTCATGGCGGACATATAGGACGAACCCCCGACGATGGGAACGCCGACCGCGCCGCGCCGGCCGTTCCGGTCGGGCGGATCGCCGACGCTTCCGCCGGACGGGCGGGGCCGCCGCCACCCGCGCCATGAGCCGGCGGGTCTGCTACAGCCTCGAGATCGACGGGGTCGAAGAGTCCTTCGCGTTCGAGTGCGACGACCCGCGGTATCGCCAGGTGGTCGGCAACCTGATGCGCGACGACGTCGACCTGGACCGCGCCCTGGAGACCTCCGTCGCCCTGCTGTCGGCCAACGTCCGGATGCACGACGACACGCTGACCCAGGATGCGATCGAGGCCCAGACGATCGCCGCGGCGACCGTCTGGTTCCTGTTCAACGAAGCCGCCGATGACGAGGACCGCATCGACGGCGATGTCCTGCTGGTCGAGAAGGACGGCGAGCTCTTCGTCGCCGACGCGAAGGTCGAGAGCGGCGCCTGAAGCGGGCGCGCCGGCAAGCCGACAGGGCCGCGGTCGCGTCCCCGGAGCGGTTCCGGCGAACCCGGAACCGCTCCGGGGCGATGGCGTCCGGTCAGCCGTCCAGGAACCGCAGGTACTGCCGCTCGAAATCGAAATCGAGCAGGGCCTTGTAGCCGTCCATGACGCGGCGGGTGACCGGCCCCGGAATCCGCCCGCTGGCGGCTTCGCGGCCGTCGATCGAACGCACCGGACAGACGCACAGGCTGGTCGACGACAGGAACATCTCATCGGCGGTGTAGGCGTCGTAGAGGTCCAGATCGGTCTCATGGACCGCGACGCCCAGGTCCGCCGCGATGTCGATCACCGTCTCGCGGCTGACGCCTTCCAGGATCATCTCGCGGCGCGGCGTGTAGAGCGCGCCGTCGCGCACCAGCCACAGGTTCTGTCCGGCGCCCTCGTTGAGATTGCCGTTGATGTCGAGCAGGCCCGCCCAGGCGTCGGGGTTCTGGGCCTTCACGTGCAGGTCGGCGAGTGTGACGTTGATGTAGTTGGTGAGCTTGGCGCGCGGGCTCTGGGCTTCCGGCGGCGTGCGCCGGAACGGCGCGATCGCGAGCGGGATTCCGTCCCGGTAGAGCTTCGCGCGCGGCCGGAACGGAATGGGCTGGACATGCACGACCACGGTCGGCCCATCGCGCCTGTCGGGCTCGTCGCCCACCCAGTCCGCGCCGCGCGAGACGTTCTGGAACACCCAGTAGTCCTCGCCTTCGGGCAGGAGGGGCAGGTTGCGCTCCACCACCTCCTCGGTGATTCGCGCCATCTCGTCGGGCGTCTCGTCGATCTCGATCCGCAGGTAGCGCAGCGAGCGATAGAGACGGTCGATGTGCTCGGCCAGGCGGAAGAGCTTGCCGTTCACCGTGCGCTCGGTGTCGAACGCGCCGTCGCCGAAGCGAAAGCCGCGGTCGCGGAACGGAATCGCGACACGGCTCTCGGGCACGTAGTCGCCGTTGAAATAGGCGATACGTTCGTTCGGTCGACCGGTCATGCCTCCTCCCGCGCGGCGCGGCAAGGGCCAGCATGCCCGCCGCGCCGCCAAGGTCAAGGCGGTCGTCGGCCGCGATGGCTTGACCTCGCACGAACCTTGTCCTTGAATAGTCCCGCAATCGTCCGGGGCTTGACCTTTCAGGCCGGCCGCCGAGGAGGGTGTGAGAGTGAAATGCGCGCGAACGTTGTCGGCCATCGCCAGTTTGTTCTGTTCATTCGGGATCGCGTTGGCCGACTGGGAAAACACCGATCCAGAAAATGGAAAAATGCGCCTTGCCTCTATCGGCGGAACAGCCGAAGGCTATTGGACCAGTGTGCAAACGAATTTCGGAGCGAACTTTCGCTGCGAATCCGGATGGTGGGAATCCAGCAGCTACTCACACAGAGCTGAGGCAACTTTTTGTTGGTCGGACAACTTCACTCATTCAAGAATCGACGAGGGCGGTGGCGGATACGAGAAAACCAAGTCCGATACATTTTTCAAACATTACAAAGCGACAAGACACAGCAAAACCAACTCTATAAACGGGCCGACCCTCGAGACTGCCGTGGGAGAGGTCCAAACGCATGCGTTCGACATTCCCGAAACAGTGACCGGCAATCCACACAAAGAATGCATAGGGTTCAGCATCACGTTCGAGCGTGGCCTAGGCCACGCTTGGGGTCTCTACGGGAAGTACCTAGACTTCTACGCCTGCGCAAAGAACGGCAGCACGATATCGCACGGAATGTTCCGGCGCATTCTCTCCGGCTTCAGCATCGCGGGCGAGTTCGAGGCGTTCATGGAGTGAGCGCCCGGACCGTGTCGCGGTGGATGACGTAGACGCCCGCGCCCACAATCATCGCCGTGTCGGCCACAGGAAACGATGGCCGTTCCGGAGCGCCGAATATCGACCGGGGAAGCTTCGTCTGTCGTCATCAGGCGCTCCCCGATGGCGCGATTCACCGCCGTGCGGCCGTGTCGCGGAGCCCGGCCGCCGGAAGCGGAAGCCGTCGTCTTGGCAGGACGCCAGCCTTGCGGCACAATGCGGGATGCGGTCATGGCGGAACGGCGGAGCAAGACATTCAACGTTTCCCGGGACCGGCTTCACCGGGACGCCGAGGCCCTGTCGCGGCGGCTCTCCGAACCGGGGCCGTGGCGGCGCCGGTAGCGCCGGAAGCCGCGCTCCACCTCCCCGGCAACGCCGCCGCGTCCATCGCCGGCAGCCGCTTCGCCGCGAAGCGCCCCGGCACATCCTCGAACTTCCGCATCCCGCGTTCCCGTGGCCATGTCGTCCGGGTCATCGAGACACTCCCTCCCGGAGGCGCGGAACCGGACAACCCGTGCGCTACCCGAACCGGACACCGCATGCGCCAGCGACACGGCCGGCCGGCCGCGACGGCCCTTGTCTTCCGTCGGCGCGGTTCCTATGATTCGAGCCATGAACGAGGCCATCGCGTTCGACACCCACCGCTTCGTCAAGCGCCTGACGAAAAACGGCTTCACCCAGCAGCAGGCCGAGACCCTGGCCGACGAGCACGTCGCCCTGCTCAACGGCAACTTGGCGACCAAGGCCGACATCGAAGCCCTGCAACAAGCGACCAAGGCCGGCATCGAGGCCCTGCGGCAGGCGACCAAGGCCGACATCGAAGCCCTGCAACAGGCGACCAAGGCCGACATCGAAGCCCTGCGGCAGGCGACCAAGGCCGACATCGAAGCCCTGCGGCAGGCGACCAAGGCCGACATCGCGGCGGTCGAGGCCAAGATCGAGGCGGCCAAGACGGACCTTTTGAAATGGATGTTCGGAGCGCTGATCGCGCAGGGCGGCGTGATCGTCGCGCTGGTCAAGCTGCTGTGACGCGCCATCCGCTCCGGATCGCGGGAAGGCCGCGTCCGACGACCGACTGCCCATACCACCCGCCATGGAGGTGAACATGCACCGGACCGTTCGACCGCTTGCGGCAGCGACAACCGCATGTCTCTGTCTTGTCGTCGCGGCAACCGGCGCGACCGCCGACGAAGGGTTCTATGTCGGTCTCGGCGCCGGTCTTTCGATCATGAAGGACGCCGGCGTCAAGGGACACGCCAGCGAGCTCTATTCCCCTCCGATGGACGCCACGAGCGAGGTCGATCGGGGGGGCGCCTTCAGCGGCGCGGTCGGCTACCGCTTCGCCAACGGCCTGCGCGTCGAGGGCGAGCTGGGCTATCGCGAGAACGATCTCAAGGAGCTCACCGTGCGGGAGCCCGGCAGCCTCGCCGCCCTCCTCCCCCTCCCCTTGCGGCAGGCGCCGGCCGCCCTGGATCGCCTGAGGGGGACCCGCTCCATCGAGGGGGACATTTCGGCGCTCTCGTTCATGGCCAACCTCTACTACGATTTCGACTTGGATTTCGGATTGAGGCCCTATGTCGGCGGCGGCGTCGGATTGACCCGCCTCTCCCTGTCGGCGGAGACCTCCGGCAGGAAAGTCGTCGACGGCACCGATACCGTGTTCGCCTACCAGATCGGCGCCGGCGTCGGCTACGGGATCGGCGGGACGGACGGCCGCCCCGTCGTCGTCAGCCTGGACTACCGGGTCTACGGAACCGCCGACCCGACCTTCGAGGGTTCCCTGACGGGAACGCCGTTCGACACCGAAGTGAGAGGATCCTACGTGGGCGTCGGTCTCAGGTTCGGGCTCTGAACGGCCCTGGGAACCGGACGGCGCGAATGGAGTCGCTCCCCAGGACAGGAGGCGTGGCGTGACGGTCGGCGACGCCGACCGGAGCACGAACATACGCTACGAGGCGGACGAGAAGCCTCCGGCGTCGCTCGCGTTCGGCCTCGGTCTCCAGCTCGCCATCCTCATCGCGGGCGGGATCGTGCTCACCCCGGCGGTCGTGGTGCGGGCCGCCGGAGGAACCGAGGATTACCTGTCGTGGGCCGTCTTCGCCGCGGTCGTCATCAGCGGCGCGACGACGGTGCTCCAGGCCGTCCGGGTCGGTCGGCTGGGCGCGGGATACGTCCTGGCCATGGGCACCTCGGGAGCGTTCATCGCGATCTGCGTCGCGGCGCTCGCGAAGGGCGGTCCGGCGATGCTGGCGACGCTGGTCGTCGCCTCCGCGCTGTTCCAGTTCGCGCTCGCCGCGCGGCTCTCGCTGTTCCGGCGGATCCTGACTCCCACCGTGGCGGGAACGGTCATCATGCTGATCCCCGTCACCGTGATGCCCATCGTCTTCGGACTGCTGGAGGACGTCCCCGAGAGCGGCCCGGAACTGGGCGCTCCGCTGAGCGCCTTGGCGACCATGGCTGCGATCGTCGGCGTCGCGCTCAAGGCGACGGGCGCGCTGCGCCTGTGGGCGCCGGTCGTCGGCGTGGCCGTCGGTTCCACCGTGGCCGGCTTCTACGGTCTCTACGACGTGGACCGCGTCGCGGCGGCGTCCTGGATCGGCCTTCCCGACGGTTCGTGGCCGGGCCTCGACCTCGGCTTCGGACCGGTGTTCTGGGCGCTTCTGCCCGGCTTCGTCTTCGTGACGCTCGTGGGCGCGATCGAGACGATCGGCGATGCGGTCGCCATCCAGGGGGTGTCCTGGCGCCGGCCCCGCGCGGCGGACTTCCGCGCCGTGCAGGGCGCGGTGGCTGCGGACGGCATAGGCAACCTGCTGTCCGGCCTCGCCGCGACCGTGCCCAACACGACCTACTCGTCGAGCGTGGCCGTGACCGAGCTCACCGGGGTCGCCGCCCGCCGCGTGGGGGTCGCCCTCGGCCTCGTGGTCATCGCCGCGGCGTTCCTGCCCAAGGCGCTCGCCGTGGTGCTGGCGATCCCGGGTCCGGTCGCGGCGGCCTACATCACCGTGCTGCTGGCCATGCTCTTCGTTCTGGGCATGAAGATCGTGGTCAAGGACGGGGTCGATTACCGCAAGGGGCTGATCGCCGGCGTGGCGTTCTGGGCCGGGGTCGGCTTCCAGAACGGATTGATCTTCCCCGAGTACTTCTCGGAGTTCGCCGGCGGCCTGCTGGAGAACGGCATGACGGCCGGCGGCCTCGTGGCCATCCTCATGACCCTGTTCGTGGAGATGACGACGCCCCGGCGGCGGCGCATCCAGGTGACGTCCGGGGTCTCCTCGTTGCCCAGGATCGGGGCGTTCCTCAAGGCGTTCGCCTCCCGCGGCGGCTGGGACGACGCGATGGCGAGCCGCCTCGACGCCGCGGCCGAGGAGACGCTTCTGGCGCTCCTGCGGCCTGGCGAGGGAGAAGGGGGCGAGGCGAAACAGCAGCGGCGCCTGATGCTGACCGCCTACCGGGAGGGCGGCGGCGCGGTCCTGGAGTTCGTCGCCGCGCCCGGCGAGGAGAACCTGCAGGACCGGATCGCTCTGCTTGGGGAGCGGGCCGCCGAGATTCCGGCCGAGAGCGAGATGTCGCTGCGGCTGTTGCGGCATCTGGCGTCCTCGGTCCACCACCAGCAGTACCACGACACGGACATCGTGACCGTCCGGGTCGAGGCTCCCGCGGCGGACCGGACCGGGCCGGCGTAGCGGACCGTCAGTCCTTCGGCCGGTAGGCCACGACCTCGATCTCGACCCTCACGTCCACCAGGAGATCGGAGAGCACGGCCGACCGGGCCGGCGGCTCGCTGGGGAAGTACTCGCCATAGACGGCGTTGAAGCCGGGAAAGTCGGCCCGGTCGCGCAGCCACACCATGGCCTTCACGACATCGCCGAGCCCGCAGCCCGCCTCGGCCAGCGTGTCGCGGATGAGCTCGATCGCGACCCGCGTCTGGTCCTCGATCGCGCCGTCGGTCATCGGCGCGCCGTCCTTCATCGGCACCTGCCCCGTCAGATAGACGAAATCGCCCGCCCGGATGGCCCGGGAGAGCGACAGTGTCCTCCCGCCGATCGTCAACGGACCGCCCACGACCTCCTTCTTCCTCGACGCCATGTCATCGTCCTCCCGACCCCGGTTCCGGCACTGTGAACGGTTGCGCTCGCCGCGCAAGCCCCGTTGAATGCGCGCGGCGGGGGATCGCGGTCGGGAGGACGCCATGCCGGAGCTGAAGCGCTACAGGATGCTGATCGACGGCGCATGGACCGACGCGGGCGACGGCAAGACCTTCGAGAGCGTCAACCCGACGACGGGCCGGCCCTGGGCCGAGATTCCGGCGGCCACCGAGGACGATGTCGACCGGGCCGTGCGCGCCGCCCATCGCGCCTTCGCCGAGGGCGAATGGGCCGCGATGCTGCCCACGGGCCGCGGCAAGCTGCTGCGCGGGCTCGCCGACCTGCTGGCGGACAAATCCGAGGACCTCGGCCGGACCGAGTGCGTCGACACCGGCAAGATGTTCAAGGAGACGCGCTGGCAGGCGAAGTACATCGCCGAGTTCTTCCACTTCTACGCCGGGCTCGCCGACAAGGTCGTGGGCGAGACCCTGCCGATCGACAAGCCCGACATGATGACGGTCACCACGCGCGAGCCGCTGGGGGTGGTCGCCGCCGTCGTGCCGTGGAACAGCCAGCTCTTCCTGGTCGCCGTGAAGATCGGTCCCGCGCTCGCGGCGGGCAACACCGTGGTGCTGAAAGCCAGCGAGCACGCCTCCGCCGCCATGCTGGAGTTCGGCGAGCTGATCGAGCGGGCCGGATTCCCGCCCGGCGTGGTCAACATCGTGACCGGCTTCGGCGAGCCTTGCGGCCGCGCGCTCACGACCCATCCCCTGGTCGCGCGCATCAGTTTCACCGGCGGACCCGCCACGGCGCGCCACATCGTGCGCAACTCGGCCGAGAACTTCGCCGAGGTCTCGCTGGAGCTCGGCGGCAAGTCGCCCGTGATCGTCTTCGAGGACGCCGATCTCGAAAGCGCGGTCAACGGATCGATGGCGAGCATTTTCGGCGCGAGCGGCCAGAGCTGCGTCGCGGGAAGCCGCATCTATCTCCACGAGAAGATTTACGACGCCTTCCTCTCCGAGATTGCGAGCCGCGCCGGGAAGATCGTGATCGGCGACCCGCTGGCCGAGGAGACCCAGATGGGCCCGCTCTGCACGCTGGGTCAGCTCGACGCCTGCGAGACCCAGGTCGCCAGAGCCAGGGAGCAGGGCGGCGCGGTGCGGCACGGCGGCCGACGGCCGGCCCATCTCAACGCCGGGTGGTTCTACGAGCCCACCATCGTCGAATGTCCCGACCAGACGATGGAGATCGTGGACACCGAGATGTTCGGCCCCGTGCTTTCGGTCCTGCGCTTCAGGGACGAGGACGAGGCGGTCCGCAAGGCCAACGACACGAGGTACGGCCTCGCCTCCGGCATCTTCACCAGGGACATCGGCCGGGCGCTGCGCGTCCAGAAGCGGATCCGTTCCGGCATCGTCTGGATCAACACCTACCGCGTGGTCTCGCCCATCGCCGAGTTCGGCGGCTTCAAGGATTCCGGCTACGGCCGCGAGGCCGGCGCCCAGGCGATCTACGACTACACCCGGCCCAAGACCGTGTGGATCAACACCTCCGACGCGCCGATGGGGAACCCGTTCGTGATGCGATAGGCGCGCCGCTCGGGCGAGGGCGGGCCGCGGCTCGTATCCGGGATCTCATGGGCCGCTCCGGTTCCGCCACCAGTCTCGGCCGACCATCGGCACGAACGCGGCCGCGAACAGCGCGAGCGAGACGGGCAGGCCCGCGGGCCCGAGAAGATCGTTGACGGCACCGACCACGGGCGGGCCGACCAGCGCGCCGACGCTCCACATCAGCGTGAAGGTCGTGACCGCCGCGGACAGCCCCGCTCCCCGGAAGGTCGCGCCGATGATGGTGAGCGCCACCACGTAGAGACCGCTCGCGGCGCCTCCCAGCACGAAGAAATAGGCGAGGTCGAGCAGCGGGTCGCGGACGAAGAGGTCGAGCGTCGCGACCGCCGCGAGGGTGGCGACGAGCAACAACAGGCCGGTCAGCCGGCTGCTGCCCCGGTCGATGGCCCAGCCTATGGGAAGCTGCAGGACGATCGAGCCGATGGCGAAGGCCGTGAGCTGACGGTAGGCGCGGCCGACGTCGTAGCCGGTGTCGGCCGCATAGACCGGCATGAAGGTCCAGAGCGCCATGAAGACCAGCGCGAAGGCGAGGTTCAGGGCCATCGGCACGGGAGAACGGCGCAGGGGCGTGGCGAGCATCCCGATCGAAGGACGGGGGCCGGCCTCCGTCATGGCCGGAGCGAGACGCCGCGCCCAGATCACCGGGATGGCGGACACGACGAGAAGGACCGCGGCGGCGACGAACGGAAGCGCGCCCGCGGGTCCCACCCAGTCGAGAAAGAGCGGCCCCCCGGCCGTGCCGGCCGCGAAGCAGGAATTGTAGACCGCGAGCACGCGGCCCCGCATGGCGGCGGGCGCCGCCGCGGCGATCCAGACCTCGCCCGCGACCCAGCTCACGCCGCCGATGGCCCCCATCGCGAGACGGATGGCCGACCAGCCCCAGAACCCCGGCGCCTCGATGCAGGCCAGGAACAGAACGGCCTCCAGGAAGGCCGCGACGATCATCACCCTCGGAAGGCCCCAGCGCGCCAGGATGGCCGGCGCGAGCGGAGCCATGAAGAAAGGGGCGATGGCGTTGGCCGCCGCGTTCCAGCCGATCAGCGAATCGCTGTAGCCCATGGCGTCGAGGCGGGTCGAGAACAGGGGCGCGTTGTAGCCGGCCGTCACGGCGGCGACCGTCAGCCCGCCGATCACGGCGACGAGGCTCGCCACCGGCGGCTTTTCCGCCGCGCTGTCCCCCATGACGCCCGCGCCCCCGAAACGACGGCGCAGCCTACGACGCGCGCCCATGGCGGCGCCAGCCAATCCCGTGATGTTTCGATCACGAAAAGGCGACGATTTGTTCTCTTCATGGTCCCCCGCCTCTGCGGCCTAATGGGGTCAACAAAGCCACCGTCGGGGGGAGGATTCGATGACGACCTTGAACATGACACGGCGCGAGCTGGCCGCGGCCATGGCGGCCGTCGGCGTCGTGGCCGTGCCTGTCGTTCCGCGCGGCGCCGCCGCGGCCGGCGAGATCATGGGCCACACCTGGGTGGGCTACGACCTGCCCGAGCTGATGGGCGGCTACATCGAGAAGTACGGCGGGCCGCCCGAGTTCAGCTACATCGGGTCCGACGACGAATCGTTCGAGAAGATCCGGGCCGGGTTCGCGCCCGACTTCATCCATCCCGGCAACTACATGATCCGGCGCTATCACGACGCCGGCCTGATCCAGCCGGTCGACACCGGCCGCCTGGAGAACTGGTCGACCATCGCGCCGGGCATCCGGGATATCGACGGCGCGGTCATCGACGGCGCGCGCTACTTCGTGCCCGCCGAGTTCGGCAACTCGTCGCTGATCTACCGCACGGACATGATCGACGAGGCCTATCTGACCGAGAACTCGTGGGGCATCCTCTACGACGACGCCTATGCCGGCCGCCTGGCCTGGTACGACACGTCGGCGGCGACGGTCGCCGTCGCCGCGCTGATGATGGGCTTCGACAACATCTGGACGCTGTCGGACGAGCAACTCAAGGCGGTCCAGCCGCTCATGTCGAAGCAGCGGGATCTGACGCGCTTCTACTGGACCGACATCACGCAGATGGAACAGGCCATCGCGGCCGGCGAGGTCGTCGCCGCCTACTCGTGGAACCAGTCCTTCGTGAGCCTGCGGGACGAGGGCGTCCCCGTGGGCTACATGGTGCCGAAGGAGGGCCTTTTCGCTTGGGGATCGGGCTTCATCATCCACAGGGACGCGACCGACCTGGAGGCCGTCTACACCTATATCGACGCCTGGATCGCGCCCGAATCCGGGGCCTGGCTGATCGACAACTACGGCTACGGCAGCGCCAACCTCGCGGCCTACGACCTGTTGCCGCAGGAGCGTCTCGACCAGCTCGGCTTCTCGGACCCGGAGGCGCTGATCGCCAACACCATCTTCTTCCCGGCGATGGACCCGGACTACGAGGCGAAGTACGAAACGCTCTATCAGGAAGTTCGCGCGGGCCTGTGAGCGCGGACGGTTCCTCGGCTCGGGCCGGCGCGAGCGACGCCGGCCCGTCTCCTGTGCGCCCGTCCGCCGCAGAGCCGACATGCGCCGCCTCCGGCGCATGCCGGGCGACGGCGCTTTCCGGACCGATTCCCGACCCTTCCGGCCAACCGGGACCCTGAACGACACGCCCTTGTCGAATCCATGCGTGACACCGCGATCGCCATGGCTAAAGTCCCGCCCGTCCCAATGACGTCCGATCGAGGTTGCGCCCCGGGGGAGCAGCGATGGCGACGCCCAAATCCGATATCGAGATTGCCCAGGCCGCGACCCTGCGACCGATCGTCGAATTGGCCGGGGACCGGCTCGGCATCGACGCGCGCCATCTGGAGCCTTATGGCCACGACAAGGCCAAGCTCTCGTTCGACTACATCGACGGCCTCGGGGACAAACCCCGCGGCAAGCTGGTCCTGGTCACCGCCATCACGCCGACGCCCGCCGGCGAAGGCAAGACAACCACCACGGTGGGTCTGGGCGACGCGCTCAACCGCATCGGCAAGAACGCGCTGATCTGCCTGCGCGAACCCTCGCTCGGGCCGAGTTTCGGCGTGAAGGGCGGGGCGGCCGGCGGCGGCTATGCGCAGATCGTGCCCATGGAGGACATCAACCTCCACTTCACGGGCGATTTCCACGCCATCGGCGTCGCCAACAACCTGCTCGCCGCCATGGTCGACAACCACATCTACTGGGGCAACGGCCTGGGGCTCGACGAGCGCCGGATCGCCTGGCGCCGCGTGGTCGACATGAACGACCGCGCGCTCCGCTCGATCGTCAATTCGCTCGGCGGCGTCGCCAACGGTTTCCCGCGCGAGGACGGCTTCGACATCACCGTGGCCTCGGAGGTGATGGCGATCTTCTGCCTCGCCACCGATCTCGAGGACCTGAAGCGCCGCCTGGGCAACATCGTCGTCGGCTACACCCGCGAGCGCGCGCCGGTGCGCGCCGGCGACCTCAACGCCCAGGGATCGATGGCCACCCTGCTCAAGGACGCGATCAAGCCGAATCTCGTCCAGACCCTGGAGAACAACCCGGCCTTCGTCCACGGCGGCCCCTTCGCCAACATCGCGCACGGCTGCAACTCGGTGCTCGCCACGACCACGGCGCTCGGTATGGCCGACTACGTCGTCACCGAGGCCGGCTTCGGCGCCGACCTGGGCGCGGAGAAGTTCTTCGACATCAAGTGCCGCAAGGCCGGCCTCGCCCCCGAGGCCGTCGTCATCGTCGCCACCATCCGCGCGCTCAAGATGCACGGCGGCGTCGCCAGGGACGACCTCGGAGAGGAGAACGTCGCCGCCGTCGAGGCGGGCTTCGCCAACCTCGGGCGCCACGTCGAGAACGTCGCCAAGTTCGGCGTCCCGGCCGTGGTCTCGGTCAACCGCTTCACCGCCGACACGAACGCCGAGATGGCCAGGCTGATCGAGCTCTGCGACGCCGCGGGCGTCAGATGCGTCGAGGCCAACCACTGGGCCGAAGGCGGCGCGGGCGCCGAGGACGTGGCCCGCGCGGTGGTCGAGATCGTCGAAAGCGGCGCGGCGAACTTCAGGCCGCTCTACCCCGACGACATGCCGCTCGAGGAAAAGATCCGGACCGTGTCGCGCGAGATTTACCGGGCCGACGACATCCAGGTCACGCCGGCGGTCTCCAGGCGGCTCGCCGAACTCGACGAGACCGAGGCCGGCGCGTTCCCGGTCTGCATGGCCAAGACCCAGTACAGCTTCTCCACCGATCCGGCGCTCAAGGCCGCGCCCACCGGCTTCGACATCCCGATCCGCGAGGTGAAGCTCTCGGCGGGCGCCGAGTTCCTCGTGGCGATCGCCGGCGCCATCATGACCATGCCGGGACTGCCCCGGACGCCGGCCGCCGACAGGATCGACGTCGACGGCGACGGAGTCGTTTCCGGCCTGTTCTAAAGCGCGGCCGTTCCTCGATACGGTCCTTCGGACCGCCTCGGGATGAGGGAAGTGCTTTGTTTGCGCTCTCGCCCCGAGCCTGCCGAAGGGAACGTCCCTTCGACAGGCTCGAGGACCGCCGCCGCTCCCGGTTCGGGAC
This sequence comes from uncultured Alphaproteobacteria bacterium, assembly GCA_958295695.1. Taxonomy (GTDB): domain Bacteria; phylum Pseudomonadota; class Alphaproteobacteria; order SP197; family SP197; genus SP197. The sequence continues at coordinate 2,531,892 of OY282363.1, forward strand.
GATGGGACAAGCTCCCGGTCCGGCCGTCAGGACGCCTCCGCCGGCGCCAGCTCCTCCAGCCTGGCGTCGACCGCCGCGGCGTCGGGCAGGGCGGGCATGGCGCCGCGCGCGAGGCAGGCGAGCCCGCCCGCGACCGAGGCTCGGCGCAGGGCGCCGGGCAGCGCCATGCCGTTGTCGAGGGCGGCGGCCAGCGCGCCCGTGAAGGCGTCGCCGGCGCCCGTCGTGTCGACCGGCGCGACCGCGAGGCCGCCGATCCGCCAGCGTCCGCCGGGACCGGCCGCCAGCGCGCCGTCGCTTCCCAGGGTGACGACCGTCGCGAGGCCATGGTCGGCGGCGAGGCGCGCGGCGACATCGCCGGCGGCCCGTTCGGCCATGCCGAGGCCGTCCGCCACCCGGGCGGCCTCGCCCTCGTTGACGACCAGCAGGTCGAGGACCTCGGGCCGGATCGGCCTGGCCGGCGCGGCGTTCAGGACGACCCGCTTGCCCGCCTCCTTCGCCCGCCGGGCCAGCGCGAAGGTCTCGCGCGGCGGGACCTCCAGTTGCAGCAGCAGGGTGGAGCAGCCGGCGAGCAGGCCGTCCGTCACCATGCCGTGGACCGGCGCCGTGTTGGCGCCGCTGGCGACGACGATCTGGTTCTCGCCGTCGCCGGCCACGGCGACGACGGCGAGGCCGGTGGGCGCGTCGACGGACGCGACCGGGCCCGTGTCGACCCCGGCCGCCGAGACGGTCTCGAGCAGCTCGTCGCCGAAGCCGTCGCGGCCGACGCAGCCGGCCATCGCGACCCCGGCCCCGGCGCGCGCCGCCGCCACCGCCTGGTTCGCGCCCTTGCCGCCGGGCGCCCTGGCGTGGCCCGGCGCGAGCACGGTCTCCCCCGGACCCGGCAGCGTCGGCACCGGCACGATGAGGTCCATGTTGAGCGATCCGAAGACAACGATCATGGCGGCGCAGAAAAGCACAACCCCCCGGCGCCCCGCCATACTTCGCGGGAGGAAAGCGCGATCGTGTGTCCTCGTTCGGAACGTTGAACGGCGCCCGCGGGGCCGGTAGCTTTCCGCGCGATGGGTCGACGATCGTGGGAGGGCGCCGGATGACGGGGGCCGCGAGAATGTGCATGAAGCCCGATAGATGGCGTCGAGGCCGGCTCGCCAGCAGCGCCGCCCTGCTGGCGTTCGCGCTCGCGGCCTCCCCGTCTTGGGCGGGCGGCTGCGACAGCTGGAACACGGCGAGTTTCTTCCGCCTCTATACAGCGGACGAGGTGCGCGACTGCCTGGCCGCCGGCGCCGATCCCATGGCGAGGGACGACAAGGGTTTCATGCCGCTTCACGTGGCGGCGATAGTGGCCGGCCGCGACGCCGTCGCGGCCCTGCTGGCCGCCGGCGCCGATCCGAACGCGCGGACCTATGGCGGCGCGACGCCGCTTCATGCGGCGGCGATCATGTTGGGCGATCCCGCCGCCGCCGCGGCGTTGCTCGACGGCGGCGCCGACCCGGACGCGCGGGACGATGACGGCCTGGCGCCTCTTCACATGATGGCGGTGGGCGTGGGCTCCGCCTCCCCGGTCATGGAGCTGATGTCGGACTGGCTGCCCGACTGGGCGGGGGACTGGCTGCCCGACTGGGCGAGGGCGTCCCCGCGCGGTCCGGCCCTCGTCGCCGTTCTGGTGGAGGCGGGCGCCGATCCGAACGCGCGGGACGAAGTGGGCTGGACGCCGCTTCACCATGCATCGTGGTTCGCGCCCGCCGCCGTCGTCGCGGCGCTGGTGGAAGGCGGGGCCGATCCGAACGCGCGGGATGTGGGCGGCGATACGCCGCTCCACACCGCGGCGGTGTTGGCGCAGAACTCCGCCATGGTCGAGGCCTTGCTGGAGGCCGGGGCCGATCCGAGTGCAAGGAACGAAGACGGCCTGACGCCGCTTCATGCGATGGCGTTGGGTGTGGAAGTTGTCTCCCCGGTCACGGGGCGGATGTCGGACTGGCTGGCCGATTGGGCGTGGGCGTCCCCGCGCGACCGGGCCCTCGTCGCCGTTCTGGTGGGGGCGGGCGTCGATCCGAACGCGCGGGACGAAGTGGGCCGGACGCCGCTTCACTGGGCGGCGGGGTTCGCGCCGGACTCCGCCATGGTCGAGGCCTTGCTGGAGGCGGGCGCCGATCCGGCGGCGCGGGCCAACGATGGCTGGACGCCGCTTCATGACGCCGTGGCGAGAACGGTGAACGCCGACCTTTTTCGTGACGAGGCGTCGCGATGGCGTTCGTTCCGAGGGGACGCGCGGGAGATCGCGGACGATCCCGCCATTGTCGAGGCCTTGCTGGAGGCCGGGGCCGATCCCGAGGCGCGGGATGAGGATGAATGGACGCCGCTGCACTGGGCGGCGCGGCAGGCGACCGACCCCGCCGTCGCCACGATGTTGCTCGACGCCGGGGCCGATCCGGACGCGCGCGGCGACAAGGGCGGGACTCCGCTTCACTGGGCGGCGACCTTCAACGACAATCCCGCCGTGATCGTCGCGCTCGTCGACGCCGGGGCCGATCCGGACGCGCGTGACGACAACGTCTGGGCGCCGCTGCACTGGGTGGCGGCGGTGAAGAACAGCAATCCCTCCTCGGTCGCCGTGCTCGTCGACGCCGGAGCGGATCCGAACGCACAGACGGATGCCGATCTGACGCCGCTTCACGTGGCGGCGATACGCGCGACCGATCCCGCTGTCGCCTTGGCGCTGCTGGAGGCCGGGGCGGACCCGATGGCGCGGGCGGATCTCGATACGACACCGCTTCATATGGCGGCGATACGCGCGACCGATCCGGCCGTCGCCATGGCGTTGTTGAATGCCGGCGCCGATCCCATGGCGCGAGCGGACGGTGGCTCGACGCCGCTTCATGCGGCGGCGATGCATGCGACCGATCCCGCCGTCGCCATGGCGCTGCTGGAGGCCGGCGCCGATCCCGAAATTCGGGACGACGAGGGCAAGACCGCATGGGACCTGCTCCAGGGCAACCTCGCCCTCCGCGATACGGCGGTTTACGAACGGTTGCGCGCCCTGGCGGGGGAGTGAGCGTCGCGAACCGCGCGATATGAGCTTGGGACCGCGGACGGAGGTTGACCGCGCCATACGGCCCGTCGTTTAGCTCGCGCGCAAGGATTTTGTTTGACTGGGGAGCATGCGCGCGCCGCCGCCGGGGGATAGGATGGCGTCATGGACGCCAATCTCGTCGGCTTTGTCGCTCTCGCGGCCCTGATCCTCGGCCTGTTCGCTTGGCTGCGCCAGGACATCCGCGCCTTGCGCGGCGAGATGCACGGGCTGCGCGACGAGATGAGCGGCCGGATCGACGCCTTGCGCGACGAGATGGGGGAGTTGCGCGAGCGGGTGGCGCGCATCGAGGGTCTTCTGGAGGCGGTGTTCATGCGCCGCGACCTGACGCCCCTGCCCGATCCCCCGGCCCCCGAGCCTCCGGGCAAGTCCGAAGCGGCATGAAGCCCGCGACGGCCTTGGCGTCGGGCGACGATGTGCTGCTGTTCGGCGCGGGTCCGGTAGCTTTCCGCGCGATGGGTCGATGATCGTGGGAGGGCGCCGGATGACGGGGGCCGCGAGAATGTGCATGAAGCCCGATAGATGGCGTCGAGGCCGGCTCGCCAGCAGCGCCGCCCTGCTGGCGTTCGCGCTCGCGGCCTCCCCGTCCTGGGCGGGCGGCTGCGACGACTGGAACACGGCGAGTTTCTTCCGTCTCTATACGGCGGACGAGGTGCGCGACTGCCTGGCCGCCGGCGCCGATCCCATGGCGAGGGACGACAAGGGTTTCATGCCGCTTCACATGGCGGCGGTAGTGGCCGGCCGGGACGCCGTCGCGGCCCTGCTGGCCGCCGGCGCCGATCCGAACGCGCGGGCCCATGACGGCATGACGCCGCTTCATGGGGCGGCGATCATGTTGGGCGATCCCGTCACCGCCGCGGCGTTGCTCGACGGCGGCGCCGACCCGAACGCGCGGGCCGCCGGCGGTCTGACGCCTCTTCACATGATGGCGGCGTATGCGGAAGACGTCTCCCCGGTCATGGAGCTGATGTCGGACTGGCTGCCCGACTGGGCGGGGGACTGGCTGCCCGATCGGGCGGGGGCGTCCCCGCGCGGTCCGGCCCTCGTCGTCGTGCTGGTGGAGGCGGGCGCCGATCCGAACGCGCGGGACGAAGAGGGCTGGACGCCGCTCCACTATGCGCCGGGGTTCGCGCCCGCCGCCGTCGTCTCGGCGCTGGTGGAAAGCGGGGCCGATCCGAACGCGCGGGATGTGGACGGCGATACGCCACTCCACACCGGGGCGGTGTTGGCGCAGAACTCCGCCATGGTCGAGGCCTTGCTGGAGGCCGGGGCCGATCCGGACGCGCGCGGCGACAAGGGCGGGACTCCGCTTTACTGGGCGGCGGCCCACAACGACAATCCCGCCGTGATCGTCGCGCTCGTCGAGGCCGGGTCGGACCCGATGGCGCGAGCGGACGGTGGCTCGACGCCGCTTCATGCGGCGGCGGCCCACAACGACAATCCCGCCGTGATCGTCGCGCTCGTCGAGGCCGGGGCCGATCCGGACGCACGCGGCGACAAGGGCGGGACTCCGCTTCACTGGGCGGCGGTGAAGAACAGCAATCCCGCCACGGTCGTCGCGCTCGTCGAGGCCGGGGCCGATCCCATGGCGCGCGCGGATGTTGGTCTAACGCCGCTCCATATGTCGGCCGCGCGGGGGACCGACCCTGCCGTCGCCATGGCGCTGCTGGAGGCCGGGGCGGACCCGATGGCGCGGGCGGATGCCGATCTGACGCCGCTTCATATGGCGGCGATACGCGCGACCGATCCGGCCGTCGCCATGGCGTTGTTGAATGCCGGCGCCGATCCCATGGCGCGAGCGGACGGTGGCTCGACGCCGCTTCATGCGGCGGCGATGCATGCGACCGATCCCGCCGTCGCCATGGCGCTGCTGGAGGCCGGCGCCGATCCCGAAATTCGGGACGACGAGGGCAAGACCGCATGGGACCTGATCCAGGACAACGCCACTCTCCGCGACACGGCGGTCTACGAGCGGTTGCGCGCCCTGGCGGGGGAGTGAACGTCCGCGTCCTGTCTTGCGGAGTCCGCGAACGGCGGTCGACCGCGCGGCGCGCCTTTCGCCGGCCTCAGCAGTCGAGGGTGGTGTCGCGCTCCCACTGGGTCAGGTGGCGGGCGTAGTCGTCCCACTCGCGCTCCTTCAGGCGCAGGAAGGCGGTCACGGTCTCCTCGCCCAGATACTCGCGCAGCATCCGGCACTTGCCGGTCAGCCGCAGGGCGTCCAGCAGGTTGAGCGGCAGGCGCTTGACCTTGAGCTTCCCGAGCTCGGCGTCGCCGGCGACCTCGTACATGTTGATGTCGAGCCGCTTGCCCGGGTCGGTCTCCTTCTCGATGCCGTCGAGGCCGGCCGCCAGAAGCGCCGCCTGGGCCAGATACGGGTTCGTCGCGCCGTCCATCAGGCGGAACTCGAAGCGGCCCTCGTCGGGGATACGCACCATGTGGGTCCGGTTGTTGCCGGTGTAGCTCACCGTGTTGGGCGCCCAGGTCGCGCCCGAGGCCGTGACCCGGCCGTTGATGCGCTTGTAGCTGTTGACCGTGGGATTGAAGATCGAGGCGAGCGCCCCGGCGTGGTTCAGCACGCCGCCCAGGAAGCGGTAGCCCAGCTTCGAGACGCCGAGCTCGCCCCCGGGGTCGTGGAACAGGTTCTTCCGCCCCGCCTCGTTCCACAGGCTGGCGTGGGTGTGGCAGCCGTTGCCCGTGATGTGGCCGAACGGCTTGGGCATGAAGGTCGCGCGCAGGCCGTGCTTCTCGGCGATCGACTTCACCATGAACTTGAAGAAGGTGTGCCGGTCGGCCGTCACGAGGACGTCGTCGTAGTCCCAGTTCATCTCGAACTGGCCGTTGGCGTCCTCGTGGTCGTTCTGGTAGGGCCCCCAGCCCAGCTCCAGCATGGCGTCGCAGATCTCCGAGACCACGTCGTAGCGGCGCATCAGCGCCTGCTGGTCGTAGCAGGGCTTGGCCATGGTGTCGCGCGGGTCGGAAATGTCGGCGCCGTCCTCGCTGAGCAGGTGGTATTCGCACTCCACGCCGGTCTTGAGCCGGTAGCCGCGCCCGGCCGCGAGGCCGACCATGCGCCGCAGCGCGTTGCGCGGGGCGTGATCGACCTCCGCGCCGTCCATCACCAGGTTGGCGGCCATCCAGCCGACCTCGGGCTTCCAGGGGAGCTGGACGAGCGAAGCCGTATCGGGCACGGCGAACATGTCCGGGTGCGCCGGGGTCATGTCGAGATGGGTGGCGAAGCCCGCGAAGCCCGCGCCGTCCCCGACCATGTCGTCGATCGCCCGGGCCGGAACCAGCTTCGAGCGCGAGACGCCCGCGAGATCCGAAAAGCTGATGAGGAAATACTTGAGACCCTTGTCCCTGGCGATCTGCGAAACCGTCTTCCCCGCCGTCTGTCGCGCCATGGATACCCCCGCTTGCCTGACGTGAAGGATGTGGCGGCGGACTCTAGAGCATTATCCCGCCGTCTTGAACCGGGAGCGGCTCGGGGCAGGCGCCCTCGATACGCGCCCCCACGGGGCCGCCCGCCGCGGGCGACAAGCAAGTCATGGCGTCCCGCGCGCTCTTGCCCGCGGTTTGCGGCGGGTCCCCGGCGCTCTATCGTCGCGCCGGCAACGCCGGAGCAGGCCCCGTGATCCCCTTCGAAGAGCTCGCCGTCGTCACCTTCCACGAAGCGCGGGGCGCGCGTTTCCGCGTCGCCCAAGCCGGCCGCGGACCCGACATCATCTGGGCGCCCGGCGGCGACAGCCCGGCGAGCTACTGGGCCGAGCAGTTCGACTTCTTCCACCGCGACTTCCGCTGCACGTCCTTCGACCCGCGCGGCGCGGGCGAGACGACGAGCGCGCCGCCGCCCTGGTCGATGAAGCAGTTCGGCGCCGACTGCGCGGCGATCGTCGAGGCCTTCTGCGACCCGCCGGTGATCCTGGCCGGGCTCTCCATGGGCGCGCTCATCGTCCAGCAGGTCGCGATCGACTTCCCCCATCTCGTCCGCCTCGCGATCCCCATGGGGACGGCGGCGAAGATCACCGGCTTCACGCGCGACTGGATGGAGGCCGAGATCGCGGCGCGCGCCGGCGGCGCGCTCCGGATGCCGGCCGATTTCGCGGCCTGCCACTACGCCGCCTTCGCCTATCCCGCCCGGGCGCTGGCCGACGACGCGCTCTGGGCGCGGATCAAGGCCGCCTACACGCCGCGCTTCGCGGAGCGCGACCCGGAGATGCTGATCGCCCAGTGGCGGCCCTGCCTCGACTACGACGTCACCGAGGCCCTCGGGACCTGTCCCGTCCCGATCCACGCCGTCGCCTTCTCGGAGGACGTCCAGACACCGCCCCGGCTCGTTCGGAAGGTCGCCGAGGCGGCGATGAACGGCCACTACCACGAGCTCCCGGGCCTGGGCCACGTCTCGCTCAACCGCCACGATCCCGGTTCGGTCAACGCCTGCCTCGCCAGGATCGTCGCGGAACACGGCTAGGAGGGGCCGTCCCTCGATACGGTCCTACTTCGGCGCCCGCGCGCCGGTTTTGGCTTCTGATAAGATATCATGCTATGATACATGCCTTGTCATGATCGTCGGTACCAAGGGCAAGCTCGCGGCGGGTGCGGTTCGGGACCGTTACGGCAAGGGCTTCCCGGCGGATCTGATCAGGCGCACACGCGTCATTTTATCCGCAATGGACGCGGCCACGGTTCTCGACGACCTCAGGTTCCCTCCTGGAAACCATCTCGAAAAACTCGGGGCGACAGAGCCGGCCAGCACTCGATCCGCATCAACGACCAATGGCGTCTTTGCTTTGTGTGGACCGATTGGGGACCGACGGACGTCGAGATCGTGGACTACCATCGAAGGGGCAGAAGATGACGCTGATGAAGAACCCTTCCCACCCTGGCGATGTGCTCGCCCAACTCTATCTGGAACCTCTCGGGATGAGCTCGATCGCGCTTGCGAAACGCCTGAACGTGCCCAGGACGCGGATCGAACGGCTCATGAAGGGCGAAACGTCCGTCACGGTGGATACCGCAATGCGGCTTTCGAAGTTTTTCGGCAATACTGCGGAGTTCTGGATGAACCTGCAGCGGGCGCACGATCTCGCCCAGGCCCGGGCCACTGTCGACCTTTCGAACATCACGCCCTTGGAGGCGGCCTGAGACTCTCCTTACTCTTCACTCCCGCCTTGAGCGAGGCCCAGACGTGGTAGATGTCCATGGTTCCGCTCCTACTCCGGCGCGCCGGCCCCGGCCCGCTGCCTTGCCCTTCTCGCGGGCGGGGCCACGCGCGTCAGCGCCCATTCCACCACCGTGCGTTCGCCGTTGAGGCCGCCGGAGACGACGACTTGCCTGCAGCGCTTCATCCGGCCGGCGCCGAGATAGACGCTGTCGGTCAGCTCGAGCACGCCGCCCGTCATGCGCAGGCGCCAGCCCTTGCCCGACGGCAGGCGCAGGAGCGCGCTCTGGCCGTCCTGCGTCACGGCGGCCCGGACGCCGGGGTGGAGGTGGAAGCGCAGGGCAAACCGTTCGCCGCCGGGCCCCGCCAGCGCGTCCTCGCCGCGCACCTCCTCTCCATCGGCCGAGAGGCGGAGCGAACGGCGGTGCCGGAGCCGTCCCGGAGACCTGTAGCCGTCGTGGCTCATGGTGAGCAGGACGGCGCCCTCCCGCTCGTCCCGCTCGACGGAGACCTTGCGCGGGACGCGGCCCAGGCCGCCGTCCCCGCGGATCTCGGCCGCGCTCCTGTCGTCGACGGTCACGGTCGAGTGCGCCGCGGTCTCGCGCGCGGCGAGCCGCCAGGAGGCGTCGGCCCCGCGCCAGGCGCCCATGGAGACGATCAGCCGCTCGGGGCCGACGCTCATCTCGAAGGCGAGCGGCGCGGCGTGCGCGTTGGCGGCGAAGTCGGCCGGCGGCGGCGGGCCGGCGTCGACGAGGACCAGCGTCTTCCGCGCGGCGAGCCGCTCGTAGCCGGTGTGCCGGGCGCTGCTCGCCGGCTTGCCCGTGGCCCGGCCCATGGCGAGCACGTTGTCGATCAGCTCCGCGCTCTCCTCCGCCGCGCCGTTGAAGAGCGTCAACGCGCCGTCGCCGTGACGGTAGAAGCGCAGCATGGCGGCGGCCCGGTCGATCGTCCGGTCGAGCCATTCGGGCGCGGGTTTCCTGGCCTGGATCAGCGCGAGCCGGACCTCGACGAGGTCGCGCAACAGGCGGAACTGGACGGAGGGGTTGCGCTCGCGCTGGCCGCCGTCGGGCAGCATCTGCCGGTCGAGCTCGTGCTCCAGAAGCCGCATCGCCTGGGCGAAGCGTTTCTCCTCGCCCGGCAGCGCGAGGCCGGCGTAGAGCAGCGCCTTCACGGCGGCGATCCGGCCCAGGCCCTCGGGTCCCGCGGTCACGGTCCGCGCGAGATGGCGGGTCTGCTCGGCGAGGCTCTGGAGGAAGCGGCGGCGGAAGAGCGCGTCGGCGCCGTTCAGCAGGAACGGGCCGTGCGCGATCCAGGCGGCGAGCCGCCGGCCCAGGATGTCGGGCCGCCAGGCGAAGCGGTCCCAGTGCGCGCAGTCGGCCATCCAGCCCGCCACGGCGTGGCGGGCGGCCTGGCGCGCGTCGCCGCCGGCCTCGCGCAGGTCGCGCAACCAGGAAAAACCGTGCGCCTCCTCCAGCCACCCGGTCCAGGCGGCGTCGGGATACCATTCGGGCGCCCCGTCCCTGGGGTCGAACCGCAACGTCTGGCCGGCCAGACGCCAGACGCCGTCGGCGAGGTCGCGGCCGCGCGCGGCGTCGCCCGGCCAGGGATCGGTCGGCGCCTGCAACACCTTGTCGGGCGCGTGGCCCAGCAGCATCAGCCGGTAGAAGGGGCTGCCGTAGTAGAGCGCCTTGACGCTCGCGACCGGCCCGGCGAGGAGACCGCTCACGGGCCGGCCTCAGCCGCGCAGGGCGGCGATGTTGGCGGCATAGCCCGCCGGGCCGTCCTTGAAGACGGCGGTGCCGGCGACCAGCACGTCGGCGCCCGCCTCGACCGCGCGGCGCGCGGTCTCGGGCGTGATCCCGCCGTCGACCTCGAGGTCGATCGCGCGCCCGGAGCCGTCGATCATGGCGCGCAGCTCGGCGATCTTCCGCGGCGTGTCCTCGATGAAGTCCTGTCCGCCGAAGCCCGGGTTGACGCTCATGACGAGGACCAGGTCGACGAGGTCCATGACGTGCGCGACGGCGCCGGCGGGCGTGCGCGGATTGAGCGAGACGCCGGCCCTGAGGCCGGCCTCCTTGATCGCCCGCAGGGTCCGGTGGACGCGGGTCGCGGCCTCGACATGGACCGTGACGATGTCGCTGCCGGCTTCGACGAAGGCGGCCAGCAGCGGATCGACCGGCCGGATCATCAGGTGCACGTCGAAGGGCTTGGCGCTGTGGGGCTTCATCCTCGCGATCGCGGGCGGGCCCAGCGTCAGGTTCGGCACGAAGTGGCCGTCCATCACGTCGATGTGGATGTAGTCGCAGCCGGCCCGGTCGATGGCGCGGATTTCCTCGCCCAGCCTCGCGAGGTCGGCGGAGAGAAGGGAGGGAGCGATGCGGACCGGCTGCTGCACGGGCGGTGGCGTAACAGGTTCCGGGCCTCGCCTCAACGCCGGACGGCGATTCGGGCCGTCCGGCGCTTGTCCGACGCCGGCCGGGCCACCACATGTGCAACCGTCCCGGCGCGGACCGGGCGAGGAGTTTCCCCATGCGCATCGTCAAACCCCATGGCCGGACGGAGACGGCGCCGAACGCGGAAGGCCGTCCGAAGCGCCGGATCCACCGGCATCCGGGAGACGGCGACGTCAGGGACATCGAGGCGTTCGCGGCGGAGCATCCCGAACTGGTCCTCGCGCAATGGGTGTCGGCCATCGACAAGATCGCCGCCAAGCCGCGCGGGAGCGCGAAGCCGACGCGGGAACAGCGCGACTTGCGCGACAAGCTCGGCGAGGCCGCCTGGGACGCGCTGAAGCGCCGGCTCCCGCTCGACCGGCTGGACGAACTCGAAACGCTGTGGCGGCGGAAAATCCACCCCTACGGCGAGGACGTGGACAAGGAGCGGAGCGGCCGGGCGAAAGGCCGCTGGTACGGGCGCTTCGCGGGGAAGGACGGCCCCGGCGCCGTCGACGCCGCCGGCGTCGCCCGGAAGATCGAAGAGCACTTGCACGACAAGGAATACCGCATCGGCGGCGGACGGCCGGACAGGCGCGAGGGCCGGATCGCCGCGCGGGCCGCCAGCATCGCCGGCAATGTCGTCACACCCGTCGACCGGCTTCCGAGGGCCGCATGGACGGACGACGACCGCGAACGCTACCGGAAAGCGGGCGACGTGGCGGCGGAGATACGGCGCGAGGCGGAAGCGCTGGAAGCGGGCGAACGCCGCGTCGGCCCGAGGGTCGCCGCCGAGGCGCTCCATGCGCATTACGCGAAGCTGTTTCCAGGCGAGGACGGCAAGGCGCTCTCCATCGCCGAGGCCGGGAACCGAGCGCCCGGCCCGTTCGCCCTGCACATGGCCGTGCGCGGCGCCTATTCGCGCATCCTGAAGAACCACGGCAAGGACCGGAAGGAGCACGGAGACAGGAGGAGGCCCGTCTCCGGGCTGCTGCCGGCGGACATGGACGCGCTGTTCCGGCTTGTCGAGGCGATGGGGCGCAACCGCGACCTCAACGCGCTGGTCCGGCTGGGCAAGCTGATCCACTACGAAGCCGCGCCGGTCCCGAACATGGAGACCGCGGCCGGGGACGAGCCGGAGCACGCCATCGACCGCTGGCCGGACGAAACGAAGATCGAGCGCGGCCGTTACCGGACTTCGGCGGGGCAGTCGGACATCAAGCGCAACGAGGCGTTCGTGCGCGTCTGGCGCGGCGCGGTCGCGCTGGCCCAGCGGACGCTGACGGACTGGGCGGACCCGGACGGCAAGATCGACCGTGATATTTTCCTGGGCAGGTCGATCAAGGAAGCGGTTGGGAAGAGTTTCGACGAAGACGCCCATACCGCCAAGCTGCGGGTCCTGTTCGGCGGCCGGGCGCGGCTGTTCGACGAGAAGGCCGATGGAAGGAACGTGCTGGGCTTCGCGCTGACGGGCTGGGCCAGGTTGCGCAACGGGTCCTTCCACTTCAAGGGGCGCGGCGGCTTCGCCCGCGCCCTGAAGCTCGGGGCCGAGGACAAGGACGTGGACGAGCGGGTTCTCGAAGCGGCCCGCGAGCTCCTCGAAACAGACCGGAACGAGCGTCACGGCCGTCTGGTCGAAGCCTTGCGCGCCGCCCATGTCGAGTTCTGTTACGGCCGGAAGCAGCTCGGGGCGCTGTTCGACGCTCTCGTGCGCGGGGCGCCGGCGCGACCGCCCCTGCCGCGCTTCCGCCGCGTGCTCGACCGGGCGAAGAAGGCGTGGCGCCTCGACAAGCGATACAGACTCCGGCTGCCGGACCCCGAAAACCGGCCGACTCTGGAAGCGAATCCCGGTCGGCTGTGCCGCTCCATCGTCCTCAAGACTCTCTACGAACGCGCCTTTCCCGCTTGGCTCGAGGCGCGGGACGCCGCGGCGTTCAACGGCTGGATCGCCCGTGCTGTCGAACGCGCGACCGAGGCGGCGCGCGAGATCAACAAGGACCCGGACGCCGCCGCCAGGGCCGCCGGTCTTGTCCGCCTGAAGGACGGCGAGGGAATCGCGGCCTTCGCGGACCGGCTGACCGCCCTGACGGCGACCGAATACCGCGTCCAGCGCGGCTACGCGAGCGACGCCGACAACGCGCGCAAGCAGGCGGGTCATATCGAGAAGCTTCGATGCGACGTGGTGGCGCAGGCGTTCGAGGCGTATCTGGAGGCCGAAGGTCTCGACTGGACGCTGGAAGACCCGGCCGACGGGCCGCTTCCCGAGGAGAAGAAAGCCGATCTGGGCGCGATCGCCGCGCCGCCGGCGAACGGCGACGAACCGGAGGACTGGCGGGCCGCGCTCTATGTCCTCCTCCACACGGTCCCGGTGGAGACGGCCGGGCGGCTACGCCATCAGCTTCGCAAATGGGCGGTCCTCGAAGGCAAGGCGCGGACCGAGGCGCCGTCGGCGGAAGCGCGGGCGGTCGAGGACCTGCTCGACCTCTATCTCGACATGCACGACGCCAAGTTCGAGGGCGGCGGGGGCGTCGCCGGGGCCGAGGCGCTGGCCGGGCTGTTCGAGAACCGCGCCGTCTTCCGCCGGGCCTGCCCGGTCGAGCCCGGCGCGGCGGCGAACCGCCATGTGCCTTGGCGCGGCCTGCGGGAGATGCTGCGCTTCGGCGCCGGCGAACCGCGGCTCAAGCCGGTCTTCGAGAGTCGTCCTATCGCCGCCACGAAGGTGGACGAACTGGAGCGCTTGGAGACCGTGCAGGACGACGGCGGCGTTTCGCCCATCGCCGCGGCGCAGGCGCGGCGCGAGGACCTGCACGCGACATGGGCGAAGAAAAAGCGGCTGTCACCGGACGACCTGACGGCTTACCGCGCCGCGCTCGACACGGTGATCCGGCACCGGCATCTGGCGGCCCATGTCCGTCTCGTCAACCACGCCAAGCTGCACCGGCTGGCGATGGATGTGCTCGGCCGTCTGGCCGACTACGCCGGCCTGTGGGAGCGCGACCTCTACTTCGCGACCCTGGCGCTCGTTCGGCTGGAGGGAAAGACGCCGGAGAGCGTTTTCTCGGAGAAGGACCTCGGCGACCTGAAGAACGGCCAAATAATCCAAGCGCTCCGGATCGACGCGAAGAAGAGCGGCGAAGGCGAATCCGCAGCCAAACACGCTATCAAGGAGGAATTGCGAAAGCTGTTCGGCCAGGATTTTCTGGGCGATACCGGCGCCGCTGGCGTACGCAACCGTCTGGCTCATTTCAGGATGCTCCGGGGTCGGGAGAACAAGCCGTTCGACCTGACCGGAGCGGTCAACGACGCACGCCGGCTGATGGCTTACGACCGCAAGCTGAAGAACGCGGTCTCCCGGTCGATCGTCGAACTGCTCGCCCGCGAGGGGCTCGACCTCGCCTGGGACATGCGGGACCACGAACTCACCCGCGCGACGGTGGCCTCCCGGCGGGCCGTCCATCTGGGCGGCGTGAAGATCGACAAAGAGAAAATCGTCGAGGACCTGCACGGCGAACCCTTCGTCGCCATGGCGGCGGCGCTCTTCGGCGGCGAGGCGCGCGGAGCGGCGCGGAAAGGCGGGCCGCCGGACCGGGGCCGGCCGGCGCCGGGCTCTCCGCCGCCGCGGCCGGCCGTCTTGCCCGTTGCGGGCCAGCGGGTGCGGGCGGTGCTGATCGACGAGAAGACGAAACGGGGCGGCTGGAAGGCCGAGACGGTGGGGACAACGCGGGTCGTCGGCCACATCCTCAACTCGGACGAGGTTCCGCCCGACGCCGGGCCCGGACTGGAAGAGGAGCTTGTCGTGAAGGTCTCCAATCCGGCGAACGCCAGTTTCGAGTGGCCGTCGCCAGCCGTGGAGGCGCGGCTGGCGAAGCCGGCGGCCCGTCGCGAAGGACGGCCGAAGGGCAGACGGCGGTGACGGGGGCGAAGAGCGAACGGAAGCCGGAAAACGGCGCGAACCGGACGCCGCGCCGTTCCGACCCGCCGGTTTCCACCGGCGCGGCGAACGAATTCTTGCCGTGGCCTGCCGGTTTGCGCTAAAGGTAGCGAACATCACCCCCACATGAAGGGGGACTGCACCCGCCCATGATGGCGGCAACGAGGCTCGGCGAGCGAACATCACCCCCACATGAAGGGGGACTGCACCGGTGCTTGAAACGACTTCAAGTTCCAGCCCAGCGAACATCACCCCCACATGAAGGGGGACTGCACCGGGAATCGTAACGGACCCGCGCCGGTTTTCAGCGAACATCACCCCCACATGAAGGGGGACTGCACCCGGCGTCCAGGACGAGCCGCTCGCTGTCGCAGCGAACATCACCCCCACATGAAGGGGGACTGCACCGGCCACACCTCGCGCCACCCGTCGCGACAGAGCGAACATCACCCCCACATGAAGGGGGACTGCACCTAGGGAGCCTCCATTTTCATGTCCGGGGTCAGCGAACATCACCCCCACATGAAGGGGGACTGCACCAGCTCTCGCCATCGGTCCACTTCTCTTCGGAGCGAACATCACCCCCACATGAAGGGGGACTGCACCTCCCAGCACCTCGGAAAGCGGCAGGGCAACAGCGAACATCACCCCCACATGAAGGGGGACTGCACCAAAAGTGCTGCCAATACTCGCAGCTGTCGCAGCGAACATCACCCCCACATGAAGGGGGACTGCACCCAAGGGTTCGATGCGATGCCTGCAAGCCTGAGCGAACATCACCCCCACATGAAGGGGGACTGCACCAGCCGCGATGCCGATTCTGACGGGCGGGGGAGCG
Organism: uncultured Alphaproteobacteria bacterium; assembly: GCA_958295695.1. Taxonomy (GTDB): domain Bacteria; phylum Pseudomonadota; class Alphaproteobacteria; order SP197; family SP197; genus SP197. The sequence goes on from OY282363.1 coordinate 2,547,336, forward strand.
AACATCACCCCCACATGAAGGGGGACTGCACCGACATGGCGAGCCTCTAGAGTGGATCGCCGAGCGAACATCACCCCCACATGAAGGGGGACTGCACCCGATCCCAGCTACCCATCGCTTTGCGTAGTGGCGAACATCACCCTCACATGAAGGAGGGCGGCATCTCCGTTCCCCGCCGTGCTCGCCGCGAGGCTCTCGCCGGGTTGTCCCTGGCTGCGCGGGCCCGAGATCCGGCGATTCGGAGGCCCGGCGCCGTCGGTCAGCCGTCCCGCCCGAGGCGCATGGCGAAGAAGCCGTCCATGCCGCCCTCGCCGGCCATGTGGCAGGGCAGCGTGCGCAGGCGACCGGAGCGGTCGACGGCCTCCCCGAACCCGCCGATCTCGGCGGCGGCGACCGGAACCGGGCGGATGTCGGCGTGGCGCTCCAGGACGCGCGCGAACTGGGCTTCGCCCTCCTCGGGCTGGAGCGAGCAGACCGCGTAGACGAGCACGCCGCCGGGCTTCAGGCAGGCGATCGCGTTGTCGATCGTGCGCGCCTGGAGCCGGGCGAGCCTCGCCGGATCGTCCGGCCGTTTCGTCCAGGCGATGTCGGGATGGCGGCGGATCGCGCCGGTGCCGCTGCACGGCGCGTCGAGCAGGACCGCGTCGGCCGGATCGTCCGGCCGCCAGGCCGTCGCGTCGGCCACGACGGTCTCCACGGCGAAGCCGAGCCTCGCCATGTTCGCCGTCAGCCGCCCGAGGCGGCGTTCCGAGAGGTCGACGGCGGTGACCCGCGCGCCGGCGGCGGCGAGTTGGGCGGTCTTGCCGCCCGGCGCGGCGCACAGGTCGACGACCCGCTTGCCCGCGACATCGCCCAGGAGCCTCGCGGGCAGCGAGGCCGCCGCGTCCTGCACCCACCAGCCCCCCGCGGCGTATCCGGGCAGGGCGTCGACGGGTCCCGCCGCCGCGCGCCGCAGGCTTCCCGTCGGCAGGAGGCGCGCATCGAGCCTGGCGGCCCAGCCGGCAGGATCGGCCGCGACCGAGAGGTCGAGAGGCGCGCGCGTCCCGTGCGCTTCGGCGATGGCGCGCGCGGCCTCCTCGCCGTAGGCCCCGGTCCAGGAGAGGCGCAGCCAGTCCGGCGTGTTGAGCCGCGCCGCGTCCTGCCCGGCCACGAGGCTCGCGCCCTCCCGGCCGAGCCGCCGCAGGACGGCGTTGACGAGCGGCGCGTGGGCGGCCGCGCGCTCGCGCGCGAGACCGACCGCCGTCGAGACGGCCGCATGCGGCGCGACACCGAGGAACAGGAGCTGGGCGACCGCCATGCGCAGGATCGCGCGGGGGACGCGCCCCCTCCTCGGCAAGGGCTTCCTCAGGCACGCCCGGACCAGCGCGTCGATCTGGCCCAGCCTGCGGCAGGTCTCGGCCGTCACGGCGGAGACCAGCGCGCGGTCGCGCGGCTCCAGCGCCCCGAACCGCCGGTCCCGCTCCAACGCGCCGTCGAGCGGCTCGCCGTCCTCCAGGCAGGCCACCAGCGCGTCGAGCGCCACCATGCGGGGATCGCCGCGGGCCATCGGGCGCGGCGCCGGCGGCGCGGCGGTCTTCGCACGGTCCATTGGCCTTTCCCGCGACATCGGTGCAGCATGTGGCTGGATGGATCCTGGACCGTCAAGACGGGAGCCGCGGGCCGTGGCCGACGAGAACGCGACCGACGAGGAACGCCGCAAGGCCGAAGCCGCCCGCCTGCGCGCCGCGGCGCGGTCCACCACGCCGGAAGCCTACAAGGTGAGGACGCCACGGGCGACGGCCGATCCCATGGCCGGGGCGGGCGACTCCTACAGCACGCTGTTCGGCGCCTATTTCGCGGGGTCCCAGGGCTGGCGCCAGCATCTCGCCACCGCCATGCAGCTCGGCGCCCATGGCCTGGCCTATGTCGCGCTGGTCCTGCTTCTCAACATCGCCCAGTGCGAATGGTGGTACGAGCCCGGCATGTACGGCGGCCCGGACGGCGGGCGGGCCGCGGGCCGCTAGAGCGGTTCCGGCAAGGACGAGGCGGCATGAGCACGCGACTCTTCGACCTGACCGGCAAGGTGGCGGTGGTGACGGGTTCGGGCCGCGGCCTGGGCCGCGCCATGGCCAGGGGGCTCGCCGCGGCGGGCGCCAAGGTCGCGACCGCCGGACGGACGGCGGCGGACGTCGAGGCGGTCGCGGACGAGATCCGCGCGGCCGGCGGCGAAGCCGTCGCGATCCCGTTCGACGCCGTCTCGCGCGCCGGGAACCGCCGGCTTTTCGACGAGACCGTCGCGCGCTTCGGACATCTCGACATCGCGGTCGTGAACCACGGCGTCGGCCGCGCCAAGCCGGCGGTCGAGGTGACCGACGCGGAGCTCGCCGAGACGATCGACATCAACCTCAAGTCCGCCTTCGTCTGCGGCCAGGAGGCGGCGCGGCGCATGGTCGCCCGGGGCGCGGGCGGCGCGATCGTCTTCACCTCGTCGACCGGAAGCCTGGCGGCCTTCGCGAACCTCTCGACCTATGGCGCGGCCAAGGGCGGGGTCGACCAGATGTGCCGCCACTTCGCCCAGGAGCTCGCCCCCCACGGCATCCGGGTCAACGCGGTCAACCCCGGCTACATGGAGCACCGCATGCGCGGTTCCGGCAAACGCCACGAAACGCCCGAGATGGCCGAGGAGATCCGGCTCGCCACGCCCATGGCCCGGCGCGGCCGGAGCGAGGAGATGGTGGGTCCCGTCATCTTCCTGGCGAGCGACGCGGCCAGCTTCGTCACCGGCCACGTCCTGCCGGTGGACGGCGGCTACGTGGCGGTCTGAGGAGGACGCGGACGATGCCGACCGACCCCTTCGACCTCACCGGCCGCACGGCCGTCGTCACCGGCGCGAGCCGCGGCCTGGGCGCCGAGATGGCCAAGGCCCTGGCGCGGGCCGGCGCGAACGCGGTGCTCGCCGCCCGCGGCCGGGCGGGTCTCGACGCCGTCGCCGCGGAGATCGCCGCCGCCGGCGGCGCGGCCCACGTCGTGGCCTGCGACGCCACGCGGCGCTCCGATGTCGAGGGCCTGATCGCGGCGGCCGTGGACCGCTTCGGCGGGCTCGACATCATGGTCGTCAACCACGGTCTCGGTCCCGCCAAGAGCCTGCTCGAGATCGACGACGACGATCTCGACGCGGCGATCGGCGTCAACCTGAAGAGCGCCTACGTCTGCGCCCAGCTCGCCGGCGGGCGGATGATCGCCCAGGGCGGGGGCGGGTCGATCGTCTTCACCTCGTCCTCGGCGAGCCGCGTGGCCTGCTGGGGCTATTCCTGCTACGGCGCGTCCAAGGGCGGGATCGACCAGCTCGTCCGCCAGCTCGCCCAGGAGTGGGCGCGCCACGGAATCCGGGTGAACGCCATCAACCCCGGCTATACGGAGAACGAGATGGCGGACACCGCCGACATCCACGACACGCCGGAGGTCGCCCGGTTCATCGAGCGCGTCATCCCCTTCGGCCGGCGCGGCCGGGTCGACGAGATGGGCGGCCCCGTGGTCTTCCTCGCGAGCGACGCCGCGAGCTACGTCACCGGCCACTGCCTCTTCGTCGACGGCGGCTACGCCGCCGTCTAGCGCGGCTTGCCGGATTTGGCGCGTGGAGCGACATCCGCCCGACCGTCCAGCCCACGCCATGAAAGGCCGACGGGCGGAGGATCGCCCTTCCCGCGCCAGATAGAGGCCGGGGGGGTCGCCGAGCGACCCGCGGAACATGGCGATGAAGGCGCTGGGGCTGTCGTAGCCCAGGTCGAGCGCGACGGCGGCGGCGGGATCGAAGCCGTCCGGGCAGGGCGGGTCGGGCCGTTCGGGCGGATGTCCGTTTCGCGTCATCGCTTGGCGGCCTAACGCAAGACGGGCGGGACGGAAGGGGCTATTCGTGGGTCCGCCGCCGCCGAACCGACAAGGAACCCGCCGCGATGGCCCGGGCCGTCTCCCTCTTCGCCGACTGGCGTGGCGTCCTGAAGGACGGCTGGCGCAGCCCGCAGGTGCTCCTGCTGATCCTCGCGGCCTCGATCCCGATCGCCTTCGAGCCGTGGATGGCGCTGATCAACAACTTCGCCGTCGAGAAGGTCGGCTTCACCGGCCTGGAGCGCGGCGTCCTGGAGTCCGTGCGCGAGATCCCGGGTTTCCTGGCCTTCACCGCGGTCTACATGCTGCTGATCTGGCGCCAGCAGACCTTCGCCATCCTGGCGCTCTCGGTGATGGGCCTGGGCGTCGCGCTGACCGGCTTCCTGCCCACGGTGTGGGGCCTCTACTTCACGACCCTGGTGATGTCGACCGGCTTCCACTTCCTGGCGACCATGGAGCAGTCGCTATCGATGCAGTGGACGTCCAGGGAGGAGCTCCCGCTGGTCCTGGGCCGCATGGCGGCGGTCGCCTCGGGCGGCTCTCTGGTGGCCTACGCGCTGGTCTACGGCGCCTTCGAGTTCATGGCCGCGCCCTACTGGATCGTCTACCTGATCGCCGGCGCGGCGACGCTGGGGCTGGGCCTGTTCTGCTGGGCCTTCTTCCCGCGCTTCGAGGAGAAGACCTTCCAGAAGACGGCCGTGGTGCTGCGCCGACGCTACTGGCTCTACTACGCGCTGGAGTTCATGTCGGGCGGCCGGCGCCAGATCTTCGTCGGCTTCGCGGCCTTCCTCATGGTCGCCGAGTTCGGCTACCGGCCCGAGGCGGTGGTCGCGCTGTTCGCCGCCAACCACGCGATCGCCATGTGGCTCGTTCCGCGGGTGGGGCGGCTCATCATGCGCTGGGGCGAACGGCCCGCCCTGATCCTGGAGTATGCCGGGCTGATCGGCGTCTTCGCGGCCTACGCCTTCGTCGAGACGGGATGGGTCGCGGCCGGGCTCTACATCGTCGACCACCTCTTCTTCGCGCTCGCCATCGCGATCAAGAGCTACTTCCGCAAGATCGCCGATCCGGCCGACATCGCCTCGACCGCCGGCGTCTCCTTCACCATCAACCACATCGCCGCGGTCACCATGCCCTGGATGCTGGGGCTCGTCTGGGTCGCCGACGAGTCCGGCCGCGCGGCGGTCTTCCTGGTCGGCGCCGCGATGGCCGCGGTCTCGCTCGCGCTCGCCTTCATGGTGCCCCGGCGTCCCGGGCCCGGCCGCGAGACCGCGGCCTGGCGTCGCGCCGCGGTCCAGCCCGCCCAGTAGCGGCCCGTCGCGGAGCCGTTCCCGGGGACCCGTCCCAACCCATCGCCATCTCGTAAAGGGCGTCGGCCAGAACGCGGCAGCCGGCGGCGAGGTCCTCGGGCGAGGCGCGCTCGTCCTCGTTGTGGCTGATCCCGCCCCGACAGGGGACGAAGACCATGCCGGCCGGGCACAGGGACGCCATGTAGGCCGCGTCGTGGCTGGCGCCCGACGGCATGCGGATGGCCGGGAGCCGCAGTTCGGCCGCGATGCGCTCGACGCGGCCGATCACCGCTTCGTCGAACGCGACGGGGTCGCCGTCGTGACGCACCGTCACGTCCACATCGCACGGACCGGCATGGGCGGCGCAGAGGTCCGCTATCGCGTCGACCTTCCCGCGGTAGAACGTAGCGTCGGGATGGCGGAAATCGATGGTGAAGACGACCTTGCCGGGGATCGTGTTGGGCGAGCCGGGCCAGGCCCGGAAGCGGCCGATCGTGAAGCGCGCCGTGTCGGTCGGGTCCGCGAGGTCCCGGTAGAGCGCGTCGACGATGGCGTGCGCCGAGCGGAAGGCGTCGCGCCGCTCGGCCAGCGGCACGGTGCCGGCGTGGCCGTCGGTCCCGCTCACCGTGACGTCGAAGCTCGCTCCGCCCTGGATGCCGGTCACCGCGCCCACGGCGAAGCCCCCGGCCTCGAGCCGCGGCCCCTGCTCGATGTGGGCCTCGATGTAGCCCGCCAGGGGGATGCCGCCGCGTCGCCGTTCGGCCTCCGGCGTCATGGCCAGTGTGCGCTCCAACTCGTCCTTCAGCACGGCCCCGTCGGGGGACGTGGCGTTCCAGAGCTCCTCGATCGCGTGCTTGCCGGAGAAGACGAGACTGCCCGTGCAACCGGGCGCGAAGCGGCAGCCTTCCTCGTTGGTCCAGACCGCGGCCTCGATCGGGCGACGGTGCTCGAAGCCTCCGTCCGCGAGCGCCTCCAGCGTCTCCAGCGCGGCGAGCACGCCATAGACCCCGTCGAAATTGCCGCCGGCGGGCTGAGTGTCGAGATGGGAGCCCGAAAGCACGGCGGGCGCGTCCGCCTCGGCGCCGTCGCGCCGGACGAAGAGGTTGCCAGCCTCGTCGGCGATCGGGCGAAAGCCGCGCCCGACCGCCCAGCCCGCCAGCGCCGCCCGCGCCCGGCCGTCGTCTCCGGTCAGCGCCTGCCGGTCGACGCCGCCGCGCCCGGTGGCGCCGAAGGCGGCGATCGCCATGTGGCGGTCCCACAGACGCCGCTCGTCGACGAAGTCGCTGGGCCGCCGCATCGCGCTCAACCCTTCTTCCGCAAGCCCACGCTCCGGCCGGCCCAGTCGGGAAGCGGATCGGGCGTGAGGTTCCGGAAGGCGGCCCGCACGCTTTCGGGCATCTCGCCCAGGCCGCCCTTTCCGTGGTCGAGATGGAGCGTCATCGCCTCCATCGTCGCGCAGACCCGGTCGCCGACGCGCATGACGACCCCGAAGACCGCTTTCCTCGCGTCATGCCCGAGAATCAGGTTCTCGAGTTCGAGCAGGTCGCCGCGGTTGACTTCGTCGAGATAGCGGACATGCGATTCGACGGTCACCATCGCGAAGCCGGTCTCGTCGTAGTAATCGGTCCCGATCCCCAGATGCGCCTGGAAGGCCCAGAACGACTCGCTCGCCGCCACGACGTAGTAACCCTCGTTCATGTGCCCGTAGTGGTCGGTCCACGCGTCCGGGACCTCGATGGAATAGAGCTTCAGTCCGCCCACAACCATGCCCTCCGTCGACGCCCGGAGCGTAGAGCACAATCCGTCCCGGTCGAATCGCCCGCGATCCGTCCCGCTCTAACGCGCGGCGCCGAGCCGTCCCATCACCCGGTCCGGCAGGCCGAGCCGGCCGAAGGCGACATGGAACATGGCCTGGTTGCTGGCGACGACCGGCTTGCCGGTGCGCTCCTCCAGCGCCTCGACCGCCTCGACCGCCCGCATGTCGGTGCAGCTCATGACGATCGCGTCGGCCCGCTCGTGGTCCGCCCCGAGCCCGAGGTCGAAGACCTCGCGGGGCGTGAGCCCGTTCTGCCCGTCGTTGCCGAGGTCCTCGCCGATGTAGGCCGACCGGATCACCCGCTTGCCGGCGGCGCCCAGGAAGGCGGCGGCCTCCCGGTTGAGCTCCTCGGTGTAGGGCGAGCAGAACCCGACCGACCGCGCGCCGAGATCGTCCAGCGCCTCGACCAGGGCGCCGGCGGCGGTGACCGCGGGAACGCCGGATTTGCCCTCGATCGCGGCGCGGAACTCGCGGTCGTAGTCGGGACCCATCGACAGCGTCGCGGACGTGCAACCGTAGAGGACGATGTCGGGCCTTGCGGGCAGCAGCATGGCCAGAACATCGTCGAGGCCGGCCCTCGCGAACGCCCGCATCTGCCCGGAATCGGGGATCGCGTCGAGGTCGTATCCGCCGGCCCGCGTCACGTGGCAGGAGACGCCCGCTGGCCGCAACAGCGCGAGATCGGCTTCGAGATTGGTGTTGGAGAACGGCGTGATGACGCCGATGCGGGCGCGTCCACGGGTTTCGGACGCCGCGAAGACGGGATCGACGCTCATTCCCGCGACCCTTCGCTCCGTGCCCGTTCGCCCACCCCCTCCGCGGCCGGACCCGTGTACCAATCCGGATACTCCGCCTTCACCACGGGACCGTCGCTCGCCCAGGTGTGGCAGCCGTCGATCACCCAGGGTTTCCGGCCGGAAGCGCCGCCGGTCTTGCCGCCCTTGCGCCGCGCGCGGCCATGGACCGCCTGAAACGCCACCGTCGCCATGCGGCCCAGCATCTCCCGCAGGTGCGTGCAGCCGTGGGTCTTGCCGAACAGTTCGCGGATGGCGCGGCTCCAACCCGGCCCGATCCGCGCGCCGATCAGCCTCTCGTGGTCGGGCTCGATGCGGGCGCAGACGTTGAAGGGCGCATGGTCCATTCTCGCCTCGACGCCGCGCACGACGAAGCGGCCGTCGATCGTGAGCCTGAGCCACATGCCGTGGATCGGCTCGCCCGCCTCGATCCGGCCGCGGTCGCGGTTGTCGAGGCCGTAGGTCTTCACGTCGGTCAGGTGGGCGTCGAGATCGAAGAGCCCGTCGGCGCGCTCGTAGGCGCGACAGACGATCTCGCGAGTGTGGATCAGTTCACGCCGCGCCGGTTCGGATAGGGGCATGTCGCGTCCGGGGTTCGATTGCGCGGCGCACCATAGTGGCGCGCCGCGCCGCGCGGCAAGGGAAGATGGCGGACCGTCAGCCGGCCATCCACCACGCCAGCGGAACGAGGCCCGGAAGCAGGACGAGGGTCGCCACCGTCGAGAGCACGACATAGCCCGCCACCTCTCCGGGCGACCGGTCGTAGCGCACCGCCGCGAGATAGTTGAAGACCGCGCCGGGCATGCAGCAGGCGATGGTCACCACGCCGCGCGCGGCGCCTTCGAGGTCCAGGACGCCGCAGATCAGCACGGCGATCGCGAGACCGAGCGCGACCCGGAGCAGAGCCGCCGCGAGGGGCCGGGCGACGGCCACGACCTTCATGCGCGACAGCGAGACCCCGAGCATGATGAGCATCATCGGGATCGTCAGGCCGCCGATCAGGTCGGTGGTGTTGGTCAGCCACGGCGGCGGGGCCGTGTCCGTCAGCGTGAAGGCGAGCGCCGCCGCGATCGCGTAGAGGTGGGGCGTCTTCAGCATCGTGGCGGGCGAAGGCGAGCCCGACATCAGCCAGAAATGGATGGTGAAGAACAGCGCCGACTGGGTGGCGAACATGATGAGCCCCAGTTCGAGGCCGGCGTCGCCAAAGGCGAAGAGGTTGAGCGGGAGCCCCAGGTTGCCGAGATTGCCGAACACGAGCGGCGGCAGGTAGACGCCCGAAGGCAGGCGCACGGCCTTCAGGAGCAGCCAGCCGCCGCCTAGGAAGGACAACAGCATCAGGACGGAGGCAAGCGCCATGACGCCGAGTTCCAGCGCCGGAACCGAGAGCGTCGCGAGCGTCGAGAACACCAGGCACGGCGTGCCGACGTTCAGGATGACCTGCGTGATGCTGGCCGGGTCGGTCGGCTCGCCCCAGCGCGCCCAGCCCATGCCGACCAGGATGGCGACCGCGATCGGCGCCAGGACCGGCACGAGGTCGGCGGCGAGAGACACGACGCTCAGCCTTCGTCCGGGCGGCCGGCGCGGTCGAGCGGCGTGATGCGCAGTTGGGTGATCTGGTTGCGTTGCTTTCCGGTCACCTCGAAGCGGAAACCGTGAAAGGCGAAGATCTGGCCGACATCCGGGATCTGCTGGGCTTCGTGGATGACGAGCCCCGCGACGGTCGTGGCCTCGTCGTCGGGCAGGGCCCAGTCGAACTCCCGGTTGAGGTCGCGTATCGTGGCGCCGCCCTCGACCGTGATCGAGCCGTCCTCGGCGATGGCGGTTTCGGCGCCCGCGACATCGTGCTCGTCCTCGATCTCGCCCACGATCTCCTCGAGGATGTCCTCCAGCGTGACCAGCCCCATCAACGTGCCGTACTCGTCGACCACCAGGGCGAAGTGGGCGTGCTGCTCGCGGAAGGCGGCGAGCTGCTCGGAGAGCGCCGTGGTGTCGGGCACGAACCAGGGTTCGGTCGCGATGGCCATGATGTCGATGCCGTCGCTGCGCCCGGCCCGCCGGTGCAGCTCGCGCAGGAGGTCCTTGGCGTGCAGCACGCCGACCACGTTGTCGGGATCGTCGCGCCACAACGGGATGCGCGTGTGCGGGCTCCTGAGGGCCGCGTCGATGATCGCGGCGGGCGGGTCGTCGGCGTTGACGGTCTCCATGGCCTTGCGGTGGGTCATGACCTCGCCGACCTCGACCTGGGACAGGTCGAGCACGCCGTCGAGCATGGCGTGCTCGTCCTTCACCAGTCCGCCCTCCTGCTTGTAGAGCGCCAGCGCTCCGCGAATCTCCTCGCCCCACGGCGTCGCGTCGGCCCCGTCGCGCGCGCCCACCAGCCGGAACATGAGGAGGACGAGCCCCTGGAGGGCGAGCGTGACCGGCCGCGCGACCCAGACCACCCCCTTCATGAACGGGGCCACCGCCAATGCGGCGCGCTCCGCGTTGCGGATCGCGTAGGTCTTGGGCAGCACCTCGGCGAAGATCACCACCAGGACCGTCATCGCCGCGGTCGCGTAGATCACTCCGGCTTCGCCGACCAGCTCCGTGAAGGCGTACGTCGCCATCGAGGCCGCGGCGATGTTGAAGAGGTTGTTGCCGACGAGAATGGCGCCGATCAGCCGCTCTCGGTCCCGCATCAGTTCGGTCACCTTGAGCGCGCGCTGGTTCCCCGCGAGCTCGAGGCCGTGGATCTTGGAGCGGTTCGCCGCCGTCAGCGCCGTCTCGGAGCCGGAAAAAACCGCCGAGAAGACGATGAAGACAACGATCAGGACAACGAAGAGTTCGATCACACCAACCATGGCGTTTCATCCGGAGCGGTGGAAGGGTGGGCTGGGCGGCGTCACGCCGCGTCGGACGGCCGCGCCAGCATGTCGGCCAGGAAGGCGCGCACGGTGTCGGCCCCGACGTCGCGGGTCAGGAACGCCTCGCCGATTCCGCGCGCGAGCACGAAGGCGACGCGGCCGTCGCGCACTTTCTTGTCCTGGGCCATATGGCCGACCAGCGTGGCGGCGTCCAGAGCCGGAAGGCCGAGGTCGCCGGGATGCGTGGCGAGCCCCACCGATCGCAGGTGGCGGAGAGCGCGCCCGGTTTCCCGATCGGAACACAGACCGAGCCGGGACGACAGCCGGAACGCCATCGCCATGCCGATCGCGACGGCCTCGCCGTGCAGCAGGTTCGCGTCGTAGCCGCAAGCGACCTCAAGCGCGTGGCCGAAGGTGTGGCCGAGGTTGAGCAGGGCCCTCTGGCCCGTTTCCGTCTCGTCGGCGGCGACGATCCGCGCCTTGTTGGCGCAACTCGTCAGGACCGCGCGGCGCCGCGCGTCGGGATCGCCCGCGATCACGGCTTCGCCGTGCCGCTCCAGCCACTCGAAGAAAGGCCGGTCGCCGAGCAGGCCGTACTTGACGACCTCGGCGTAGCCGGCCAGAAGCTCGCGGCGCGCCAGGGTGCCGAGCGCGTCCGTGTCGGCCAGGACCAGGCGCGGCTGGTGGAACGCGCCGATCAGGTTCTTGCCGTGGCGCGTGTCGATCCCGGTCTTGCCGCCGACCGAGCTGTCGACCTGCGCCAGCAGCGTCGTCGGGAACTGGATGAAATCCACGCCGCGGCGCAGCACCGACGCGGCGAATCCCGCGAGATCGCCGACCACGCCTCCTCCCAGCGCCACGAGCGTGTCCGCGCGCTCCAGGCCGAGGTCGAGCAGGCGGTCGAGCAGGCTCTCGAGGTGGCGGAAATCCTTGGTCCGTTCGCCCGGCGGCAGGACGATCGCGTCGTGGCGGACGCTTCCGCGGTCGAAGGCCGCCTGGAGCGCCGCGAGGTGCAGGGCGGCGACGGTCTCGTCGGTCACGATCGCGACGCGCGGCTTCTCGAGCACCGGCGCCGTCAGGCGGTCGGCCTGCGCCAGCAGGCCGCGGCCGACGACGATGTCGTAGGCGCGCGCGCCGAGCGGAACGTGAAGACGCTCGGTCGCCATCAGGCCGCGCGCCTTTCACGCAGCGCGGCGACGATGCGCTCGACGATGGCGTCGTGCGGCCCCTCGTCGCTGTCGACCGCGATGTCGGCCTCGGCGTAGACCGGATGGCGTTCGGCGATCAGCCGTTCCATGATCCCGCGCGGGTCGCCGCGTTTCAGCAGGGGCCGGTCGTCGCGCCGCGCGACCCGCGACATCAGAAGGTCCAGGTCCGCCCGCAGCCAGACCGAGATGGCGCGCGCCTTGATCCGGTCGCGCGTTTCCCGGTCCACGAAGGCGCCGCCGCCGGTCGCCAGCACCCTGGGGCCGCCCCGGAGGAGCCGGGCGATGACCCGGCGCTCGCCCTCGCGGAACGCCTCTTCTCCATGGCGTTCGAATATCTCGGGAATCGAGCAGCCGGCCGCCGTCTCGATCTCGATGTCGGCGTCCGCGAAGGCGAGGTCGAGCCTGACGGCCAGATGGCGGCCGACGGTCGACTTGCCCGCGCCCATCAGCCCGACCAGGGCGATCGTCCGATCCGGGCTGGGAAGGTCTGTATCGTTCACGAAGGTTCTTGTGTCGACAGGTTGAGCCGCAGCGATTGCCGCATCCACGCCATAATGCGACGATAGCATAGATCCTTTCCGTAACTTCCCTTGGACGCGCTGGCGGGCTCATGCGGTTTCTCGTTCGTTTGGTCGTGCTCTTTCTGGTGGCGGTTGTCGTCGGAGGAATCGCCTTCCTCGCGACATTGGACATTCCACCCCCGACGCACCGTGTGGAGAAAACCATCCCCAATGACCGTTTCGATCCGTAGGGTCCTGCTGGGCGGTCTCGTCGCCGCGATCGGACTCGCGTCCGGGGCCGCCCCTGCCCAGGACGGCGACAACGAGCCGTTGGTCATCGTCCCGCTCGAGGACGCGGATGGCGAAGCCGACGGCGCCGGCCACCCCCCGGCCCCGGCCACGCCGGACCTGGACCTCGAGGTCGAGACGCTGGAGGCCGTCAGCGCGGAGACGGCCGGCACGCTCGACACGAAGAGCGGCGGGTTCGGGCATGACATGTGGCGGGGCAGCGACGGCGCGCTCGTCGCGCTCGTCATGCCGGAGATCCGGGGCGGCGCGGGATCGCGGGTGATGACGAACCTGGCGCGGCGCCTGTTGCTGACCGCGGGTTCGGCGCCCGAGGGCGACGCCGGCGACCTCCTCGGCGCGCGCATCGGCCGTCTGGTGGCGATCGGCCGGCAGGATGACGTGCCCGGCCTGATCGACAGCGCGGGGTTGCGCGCGCTGACCGCGGCCGGACACCGGGGCCGGATCGAGGCGCTGCTTCTCGACGGCGACAACGACGCGGCCTGCCAAGCCGCCCGCGACGCGCTGGCCACCGGCGACGACGACACGATCGCGCTCACGCTCGTGTTCTGCCAGCGTCTCGCCGGCCGGCACGCCGCCGCCGAACTGGGCCTCGCCGTCCTGCGGGACGCCGGCGCGCCGGTCGGCGAGCGGTATCTGGCGCTCGACCGGGGGCTCGCGCGCGGCCGGCCGGTTCCGCTCGACTCGCTCGAAGGGGTCTCGCCCCTGTTGTTCGCCATGACGCTCGCGACGGGAGCCGGCCTCTCGCCGGACCGATTCGCCGCGGCCCCGGCGCCGATCCTGCGCGCAGCGTCGATGCGGGAGGCGCTTCCCCTGGAGGTGCGGCTCCACGCCGCGGAACGCGCCGTGGCCGCGGGCGCGATGGAAGGCGCGGAGCTCGCCGTTCTCTATGGCCGGACGCCGTTCAGCGACGACGAGATCGCCCATGCGCTCGCGCGCGCCGAAGACCTCGCGGGCCCCTTCGGCCGGGCCCTGCTCTACCGGGCCGCCGCCCGCCACGACCTGCCGGCGGGCAAGGCCGAGGCCCTCTCGGCCATGCTGCGCCATGCGGCGGGCGAGGACGGAAAGGACGGCTTCATCGCCGCCGCGCGCGCCATCGGAGAGGAGACCGCGAGGCTGACGCCCGACGCCCGCCTCGCCTGGTTCTCGGGCGACGCGGCGATGGCGCTTCTGGCGGGCGGCATGCCCGAACACGCGGCGCGCTGGTGGCCCCTGCTGGAGGACCGGGCGCGCGACGACGCCGTGGCGGCGGCGCAGGTCGCGGCCCTCTGGCCCATCTACCGCCTCGCCTTCGGCGAGCAGTTTCCCGACGACGGCGCGCGCATGCTCCGGTGGTGGGACGCCGGCGCGCGGCTCGACCCCGGGGGCGTCCCCGCCCAGGCGGAGCTTTACCTGGCGCTCTTCGCGGCGCTCGACGATCGGGTGGCCGAGGCCCTGACCGTCGACGCGCTCGCCGCGCCCCCGTCCGAGGCCGCGGCCGGGCGCCGGACGGGCGCCGCGGGACGCATGATGGCGCTGGACGCCGCGGCCCGGGACGGGCGGACCGGGGAAATCGTCCTGCTGTCGCTCGCGCTTCTAGGCCCGGACGGGCCGGCCGAGGCCGACGCGGTGGTCCTGCGCCGCGTCGTGGAGGCGCTGCGCTCGGCCGGCCTGGGCCGCGAGGCGCGTCTCCTGGCGATGGAAGCGGCCTTCGCCAACGGCATCTGAGACCGCCCGCCCGTGAGCGACCGCCGGACAGACGCCTTCCTCGAGATGATGGCCGCCGAGCGCGGAGCCGCGCCGAACACGGTGCGGGCCTACGAGCGCGACCTCGACGACCTGTCGGACTTTCTGCGCCGCCGCCGGATCGAGCTGGACGAGGCCGGGACCGGCGATCTGAGAGACTACCTGACGGCGATGCGGCGCAAGGGGATGAGCACGCGCACGGCGGCGCGGCGGCTGTCCGCCATACGCCAGTTCTTCCGTTTCCTCTGCGCCGAAGGGGAACGGGGCGACGATCCGACCGCGACCATCGAAGCGCCGCGCGCCGGACGGCCCCTGCCCAAGATCCTGACCGAGCGGGACATCGAAGCGCTGCTCGCCGCGGCGCGCTCGGGCAAGGGCGCCGGCGGCCTGAAGCGCGCGGCGCTGATCGAGCTGCTCTACGCCACGGGTTTGAGGGTCGGCGAGCTCGTGAGCCTCCCCAGCCGGGTGCTGCGCAACGACGCGCCGTTCATCGTCGTGCGCGGCAAGGGCGGCCGCGAACGTCTGGTTCCCGTCGGCGAGGAGGCCGCGCGGGCCGTCCGCGCCTGGCTCGCGGCGCGGGACCGGCCCTCGCCGTGGCTCTTCCCGTCCCGCGGCGCGTCGGGCCACCTGACGCGCCAAGCGGTGGGCAAGATGCTGAAACAGCTCGCCATCGACGCGGGCCTCGATCCCGGACGGGTGTCGCCGCACGTGCTGCGCCACGCCTTCGCGAGCCATCTCCTCGCGCACGGCGCGGATCTGCGGTCGGTGCAGACCATGCTGGGTCACGCCGACATCTCGACCACGCAGATCTACACGCATGTCCTGGAAGAGCGGCTCAAGGCCGCGGTCCTGACCCACCACCCGCTCGCTTGACAGGGAAGGACCCCTGTGCGCATTCACGCGCCGCCGGTGGGACGGACCGGCCGCAATTCCCGACAGAGGACCGCAGACCATGAGCTTCACCATCGTCGAGCCCGCGCCCGCGCGTCTCAACCGCAGCGAACTGGCCGTGCCCGGAAGCCGCGCGGAACTCTTCGAGAAGGCCGCGGCCGGCGCCGCCGACACGGTTTTCCTGGATCTGGAGGACGCGGTGGCCCCCGACGACAAGCCGCGGGCCCGCAGGAACGCGATCGAGGCGATCAACGACATCGACTGGGGCGGCAAGACGCTGTCGGTGCGCATCAACGGGCTCGACACCCACTACATGTACCGCGACGTGGTGGACGTCATCGAGCAGACCCACGGCCGGCTCGACCTCATCATGATCCCCAAGGTCGGAACACCCGCCGACGTCTACGCCGTCGACATGCTGGTCACCCAGGTCGAGGACGCCATGGGCCGGGACAAGCGGATCGGCTTCGAGCTCATCGTCGAGACGGCGCTCGGCATGGCGAACGTGGAGGCCGTGGCGAACGCCAGCCGGCGCAACGAGAGCCTCCACTTCGGCGTCGCCGACTATGCCGCCTCGACCAAGGCGCGCATGACCGCCATCGGGGGGCCCAACCCGCTCTACGGCGTCCTGACCGATTCCGACGGCGACGGCCCGCGCGATTTCCACTGGGGCGACATGTGGCATTTCGCCATCTCGCGCATGGTCGTGGCGGCGCGGGCCGCGGGCCTGCGTCCCATCGACGGGCCGTTCGGCGACTTCAGGGACGCCGACGGCTACCGCGCACAGGCGAACCGGGCGGCCGCGCTCGGCTGCGAGGGCAAATGGGCGATCCATCCCGGCCAGATCGCGCTCGCCAACGAGGTCAACAGCCCCAGCGAGAAGGAAGTGACCCAGGCCAAGCGCATCCTCGAAGCCATGGAAGAGGCGCAGAAGAGCGGCCAGGGCGCCGTCTCGCTCGACGGCAGGCTGATCGACATCGCCTCGATCAAGCAGGCCGAGGTGATGGTGCGCAAGGCCGAGCAGATCGTCGCGGCCGGCTGAGTCCCGGAAGCGCGCCGGCGGCGTCATGCAGCACTACCTCGATTTCGAGCGGCCGGTCGCGGAACTCGAGAGCAAGATCAAGGAGTTGCGCCGGCTGTCCGAGAGCGACGGCGTCAACATCGTCGAGGAGGTGGGCCGGCTCGAGACGAAGCTCGACCGGCTGCTGGTCCAGACCTACACGAAGCTCACGCCTTGGCAGAAGACCCAGGTGGCGCGCCACCCCGAACGTCCGCACACCAGCCGCTACATCGCCCAGTTGATCGAGGATTTCGTGCCGCTCGCCGGCGACCGGCTCTACGGCGAGGACCATGCGCTGATCGCGGGTCTCGGCGCCTTCGACGGCCGTTCGGTTGTCGTCATGGGCCACGAGAAGGGTAGCGACACCGAAAGCCGCGTACGCCACAACTTCGGCATGGCCCGTCCCGAGGGATACCGCAAGGCGGCGCGCCTGATGAGGCTCGCCGGCCGCTTCGGCCTTCCCGTCATCTCGCTGGTCGATACCTCCGGCGCCTATCCCGGCGTCGGCGCCGAGGAGCGGGGCCAGGCCGAGGCGATCGCGCGCTCGATCGAGACATGCCTGCAAATCCAGGTGCCTTTCGTCTCCGTCGTGATCGGCGAGGGAGGCTCGGGCGGCGCCATCGCCATCGCCGTCGCGGACAGGGTGCTGATGCTGGAGCACGCGGTCTATTCGGTCATCTCGCCGGAAGGCTGCGCCTCGATCCTGTGGCGCGGCGGCGACCAGGCGGAGGCCGCCGCCGCGGCGATGAAGCTCACCGCCTCCGATCTCGTCGGGCTCGAGGTCGTCGACGAGGTGGTCAAGGAGCCGCTCGGCGGCGCCCATCGCGATCCCGCGGCCACCGTCGCGGAGGTCGGCCGCGCGCTCGCCCGCGCCTTGTCCGGTCTCGAGGAACGGAAACCCGGCGAACTGCTCCGGGCCCGCCGCGACAAGTTCATGGGGATGGGGCGCCTGGGCTGACCCGGCGCGCCGCGTCGCGGTTCAGCCCGCCCGCGCCACGACGCCGCCGTCCTGGCCCAGCCTGCCGTGGCACTGCTTGTACTTCCTGCCGGAGCCGCAGGGGCAGGGCTCGTTGCGGCCGACCTTGCCCCAGGTGCCGGGATCGTCGGCCTTGCGTTCGGAGGGGGCGGTCCGGCGCACCACGGTAGCCGAAGGCTCCCACCGGCCGGGACGCCGACGCGGTTCGGTCGCGGCGGCGGCGAGCGCCGGATCGGTGCGCGTGGCCTGGATGCGCCCTTGCGTCTCCTGCTGGCGACGCGCCAGGAGGTCGGCGGCGTCGACGCGGATCTCGACATGCATGAGCATCCGGGTGACCGCCTCGCGCACGTTGCCGAGCAGGCCGTCGAACAGGTTGAACGCCTCCCGCTGGTACTCCCGGAGAGGATCCTTCTGGGCGTAGGCGCGCAGACCCACGGCCTGCCGCAAGTGATCGAGCGAGAGCAGGTGATCGCGCCATTTCTGGTCGAGGATCTGGAGCAGCAGGCTCTTCTCGGCGACGCGCATGACCGCGGGCGTGTAGCTTTCCTCTTTCCGGGAAGCCTTCTCGCCGGCCGCCCCCAGGATGCGCTCCAGGACTTCCTCGTCGGCGATGCCCTCCTCGGCGGCCCAGTCGGCGACCGGGAGGTCGAGGCCCAGGACGCGATGCGCCTCCTCGGCCAGCGAGACGGTTTCCCACTGCTCGGGATAGGCGTCCGGCGGGATGGCGCGGGCGACCATGTCGGCGATCACCTCCTCGCGCATCTCGCGGATGGTGTCGGAAACGTCGTCGGCCGACATCAGGTCGCGGCGCTGCTCGTAGACCGCCTTGCGCTGGTCGTTCATGACGTTGTCGAAGCGGAGCAGGGTCTTGCGGATGTCGAAGTTGCGGGCCTCGACCTTCGCCTGGGCCCGTTCGATCGCCTTGTTGACCCAAGGGTGCGCGATCGCCTCGCCTTCCTCCAAGCCGAGCTTTTGCAGCATGGTGTCGAGACGCTCCGAGCCGAAGATGCGCATCAGGTCGTCTTCCAGCGACAACAGGAAGGTCGAGGCGCCCGGATCGCCCTGGCGACCCGAACGGCCGCGCAACTGGTTGTCGATCCGGCGGCTTTCGTGGCGCTCTGTGCCGAGAATATAGAGGCCGCCCGCCTCGATCGCCCTGTCGCGCTCGGCGGCGACCTCGGCGCGGACGCGCTCCTCCTCGCGGGCGCGCCCGGCCTCATCCGTCACCTTCTCCAGCTCCTGCCGGATGCGCATGTCGGCGTTGCCGCCCAGTTGGATGTCGGTGCCGCGGCCGGCCATGTTGGTCGCGATCGTCACCGCGCCGAACCGGCCCGCCTGGGCGACGATGGCCGCCTCCTGCTCGTGGTAGCGCGCGTTGAGTACGCTGTGCCCGATCTCGCGCTTCTTGAGCAGCGCGGCGATCGTCTCGGACTTCTCGATCGAGACCGTGCCGACCAGCACCGGCTGGCCGCGCGTGTGGCAGTCCTCGATCAGGGCGACGACCGCGTCGTGCTTCTCCCCGGTCGTGCGGTAGACCTCGTCGTCGCGGTCCTCGCGGATCATGGGCCTATGGGTCGGGATCGCGATGACGTCCAGGCCGTAGATCTCGGCGAACTCGCCCGCCTCGGTCATGGCCGTACCCGTCATGCCCGCGAGCTTGCCGTAAAGCCGGAAGTAGTTCTGGAAGGTGATCGACGCGAGGGTCTGATTCTCGGTCTGGATGCCGACCCTTTCCTTGGCTTCCAGCGCCTGATGCAGGCCCTCGGAGTAACGCCGACCTTCCATCATGCGGCCCGTGAACTCGTCGATGATGACGACCTTGCCGTCCTTCACGATGTAGTCGACATCGCGGGTGAAGAGCTTGTGGGCGCGCAACGCTTGGTTGACGTGGTGGACGAGGCTGACGTTCTGGATGTCGTAGAGGCCGCCGTCGGCCATCAGGCCGGCGTCGGCGAGAAGCCGCTCCATCGTCTCCGCGCCGGCGTCGGTCAGCGAGACGGCCCGCTGCTTCTCGTCCTTCTCGTAGTCCTCCTCGGCCAGCCCGGGGATGAGCACGTCGACCTTGCGGTACATCTCCGAGGAATCCTCGGTCGGACCCGAGATCACCAGGGGCGTGCGCGCCTCGTCGACCAGGATGCTGTCGACCTCGTCGACGATGGCGTAGCCCTGTCCGCGCTGCACCATGCTCTCCAGGGAGAACTTCATGTTGTCGCGCAGATAGTCGAAGCCGAACTCGTTGTTGGTGCCGTAGGTCACGTCGCAGGCGTAGGCCGCCTTGCGCGCCGCGTCGTCGAGCCCGGGCACGATGCAGCCGACCGTGAGGCCGAGGAAGGCGTAGATCCGGCCCATCCACTCGGCGTCGCGGCGGGCCAGATAGTCGTTCACCGTGACGACATGGACGCCCTCGCCCGCGAGCGCGTTGAGATAGACGGGCAGGGTGGCGACCAGGGTCTTGCCTTCTCCCGTCTTCATCTCGGCGATGTCGCCGCCGTGGAGCACCATGCCGCCCATGAGCTGGACGTCGAAGTGGCGCTGGCCGAGCGTGCGCTTGGCGGCCTCGCGCACGGTGGCGAAGGCCTCGACCAGGAGATCGTCGAGCGCGGCGCCGTCGGCCAGCCGCTTGCGGTACTCGCCGGTCCTGGCGGCCAGCGCCTCGTCGCTCAGCGCCTCGAGGCCCGGCTCCAGGGCGTTGATCCGGTCGACCGTCTTGCCGAGCTTCTTGATATGCCGTTGGTTGGCCGATCCGAGGAGTCGGTTCGCGAAGGCGCCAAGCATCGGAGAATTGTCCGTTTTCCGCCCCGGCCGGGGAGCGCGGGTGTCCCCGGACAGATAGGGTCCGGCCGGAAGGCTGTCAACGATGGGGGCGCGGCGGACCATCGCTGCTGTCGGCTTGCGCCGTCTCCTGCTGTATGGTCTCCGGCGCCATCTCCCGTCCGGCGGAGGATTCCCGATGAAGCGACTTCAGGCCGCGGCGGCGGCCCTCCTGATCGCGTGCGCCGGCCAAGCCGCCGCGCGGGACGGCGCATCGGCGGACGACGACCGCGTTGTCGCGCGCGTCGACGGCGCGGAGATCACGCGCGCCGATGTCGCCGCCTACATCGTGTCGCTGCCGGAAGAGGTCCGGTCCGCGCCGATCGGGGAATTGTGGGCTCCCGTGCTCGAACGGCTCGTCAACCGGGAGCTGATCGTGGCGGCAGCCCGGGCCGACGGGATCGACCGGACCGACGCCTTCAGGACCGAGATGGCCTCGATCGAGGCCGAGGTGCTGAGCCAGCTCTACATGCAGGCCCAGGTCGACGCCAAGCTGACCGACGAGGCCCTGCGACGGGCCTACGAGGAGGCGGTGGCGGCGATCGGGGACGGCGGGCTGGCCGACGAGGCGCGCGCCCGCCACATTCTGGTCGGCACGGAGGCCGAGGCCCGGGCCGTCTCGGATCGCGCCGGGGCCGGCGAGGATTTCGCGGAGCTCGCCAGGGAATTGTCGATCGGTCCGTCGGGCGCGGACGGCGGCGACCTCGGATGGTTCCGGGAAGGCGACATGGTGCCGGAGTTCGAGGCCGCCGCCTTCGCCCTCGCGCCCGGCGAGGTCTCGGGGCCCGTGAAGTCGCCTTTCGGCTGGCATGTCATCAAGATGGAGGAGCGCCGGCCCGGCGAGCCTCCCGGCTTCGCGGAGCTCGAGAGGGAATTGCGCGACCAAGTGGCGCGCGACGCGGTGCTGGAGACCCTCGAGCGCTTGAACGCCGCCGCCGATGTCGAGATTCTCGCGCCGGGTCCGGCGGAGTAGCGCGCCATGACCGGGACGCCCGCGCCCTCGCTTTCGCCGCTCGCGCCCGAACGCTTTCCGGAGATGCGCCCCGTTCCGGGCGTCAGGCTGGGATCGGGGCGGTGCGGCGTCAAACAGGCGAGCGCGAAGCTCGACCTCATGCTGGCGGTGTTCGACGGGCCGGCCGCGGCTGCGGGCGTGTTCACGAAATCTTCCACGGCCGGCGCGCCTGTCCGCTGGTGCCGCAAGCAGCTCCGCAACGGCAGGGCGCGCGCGCTTGTCGTCAACTCCGGCAACGCCAACGTCTACACCGGCAAGACCGGCGACGACGCGGTGAGGGCCATGGCCTCCAGGACGGCCGAACTCGTCGGCGGCCGGGCGGAGGATATCTTCGTCGCCTCGACCGGCGTGATCGGCGAGACGCTGCCGGTCGACAAGGTCGTGGAGGCGCTGCCCGGCGTCCACGAGCGGGCGACGCCGGACGCGTGGCGCGACGCGGCGGTCGCCATCATGACGACGGACACCTTCCCCAAGGGCGCCTCGGTCGAGACCGGGATCGGCGGCGCGCCGGTCGCGATCACGGGCATCGCCAAGGGCTCGGGCATGATCGCGCCGGACATGGCGACCATGCTCGCCTACATCTTCACCGACGCGGCGATCCCGCCCGGCGTCCTGCAGTCCCTGCTGGCGTCGGCGGCCAACAGGTCGTTCAACGCCATCACGGTCGACAGCGACACCTCCACGAGCGACACGCTCCAGCTCTTCGCGACCGCGCGCGCTAGACATCCCGCGGTCGCCCGCGCCGCCGACCCGGCCCTGCGGGCGTTCCGCGAGGCGCTGGACGCGGTCTGCCTCGATCTGGCGCACCAGATCGTCCGGGACGGCGAAGGCGCCCGGAAGTTCGTCGAAATCCGCGTGACCGGAGCCCGGTCGTCCCGCGCGGCGCGGCGGATCGGGCTGGCGATCGCCAACTCGCCCCTGGTCAAGACCGCGATCGCGGGCGGCGACGCCAACTGGGGCCGCATCGTGATGGCGGTCGGCAAGTCCGGCGAGGACATCGCCGAGACCGGCCTCGACATCCATGTCGGCGGCCACGCCGTCGCGCTCGCCGGCGCGCCGCCGCCCGGCTACGACGAGGGCCCCGTGGCCGGCCACATGGCGGGGCGCGAGATCGCTATCCACGTCGATGTCGGCGTCGGCCGCGGCGGGGCCACCGTGTGGACCTGCGACCTGACCCACGGCTACATCGAGATCAACGCCGACTACCGGAGTTGACGGCACAGGGGGCGCACGTGCAGGCCGGCCCGGAGCGGACCATCGCCACCGAACGCTTGCTGCTGGAGCCATTGGTCCCGGCCCACGCCCTCGCGCTGACGCGCTTCGCCAGGCTCTGGGAGGTGGCGCGCTATACGGCCAGCATCCCGCATCCCTATCCCCCCGGCTGCGCGGAGGCGTTCGCGAAACAGGCCGTCGAGCGCCGCCGTGGGGGCGGCGGCTGGATCTTCGCCGTCGTCCCCCCGGACCGCCGCGACGTGCTGGGCGTGGCCGATATCACGCTGTCGGACGACCGTCGTTCGGGCGAGCTCGGCTATGCCTACGCGCCCTGGACGTGGGGCAACGGCTACGCCACGGAGGTCGCGCGCGCCCTGATCCGGTTCGGCTTCGACCGCCTGCGGCTCGACCTGATCGGGGCCTACGCCATGGTGGAGAACGCCGCGTCCTGCCGGGTGCTGGCCAAGGCCGGGCTGCGGCGGATCGGCGAGCGCACGCTGCCCGCTCCGGCGCGCGGCCGTGACATCCTGTGCGAGGCCTACCGGATGGTCTGGACCGAGAGGCTCGTATGAAGCGCGTCCTCGTGGCGGCCTGCGCGCTCGTCGACCCCGACGACCGCGTGCTCATCGCCAGGCGCCCCGAAGGCAAGGCCATGGCGGGGCTGTGGGAGTTTCCCGGCGGCAAGGTCCGCGACGGCGAGACGCCGGAAGAGGCGCTCGTCAGGGAGCTGAGGGAAGAACTCGCCGTCGATGTCGCCGAGGCCTGCCTCGCGCCCTTCGCCTTCGCGAGCCATGCCTACGACGACTTCCACCTGCTGATGCCGCTCTATGTCTGCCGGCGCTGGGACGGGCGGGTCCGTCCGCTGGAGCACGCCGAGCTGGCGTGGGTCCGCCCCAGGCGCATGGCGGCCTACGCCATGCCGCCGGCCGACATACCGCTCGTCGCCATGCTCTGCGACCTGCTCTGACTCTCCGGTTGCGAAGCGGCGTCGCGCGGTGGGGCGAAGCCGCCTGCCCTATCCGGTCGCGTGGCTCCAGCCCGAATAGACCATCAGCAGGCCGAGGATGGCGATGAGCGCCGACGAGGCGTAGGGCGCCCGCTCCACGGCCCGGTCGAACCAAGCCGTCCCGCGGGAGGCCATGCGCGCGCCGAGCGCCGCGGCGGCGCCGACCGCCACGAGCGTCAGGGCGAGGCCGATGCTGAACGCCGAGACCAGCGTCACGCCGCGCCAGAACTGGCCGATGTTGAGGCACAGGATCAGGACCGTGATGGCGGCGGGACAGGGTATCAACCCGCCGGTCAGGCCGAACGCGACCGTCTGCAGTATGCCGGTCCGGCCCTGGGCGAGGCGCTGCTCGATGTCGGCGGCATGGGCCCGGGCGTGGGCGTCCTCCGAAACGTGGCCGCGATGGCGGTGAGGATGGCCGTGGCGGCCGGCGGCGCGGCGTTCCCCGCGCAGCCGCAGGAAGAACCACAACGCGATGGCCAGAAAGATTCCGCCGGAGACCGTCATGAAGACGGGCTCCATCTCCTCGGCGATCAGGTCGTCGCCGTAGAGCAGGCCCAGGATCGCCAGGACCCAGACGACGATGCTGTGCGAAACGGCGGCCGAGACGCCCAGGAGAACGGCTTCGAACGCGGTCCCGCGCACCGCGACGATATAGGCCGCCATCATCGTCTTGGAGTGGCCGGGCTCCAGGCCGTGGAGCGCCCCGAGAAGCAGCGCCATGACGAAGAGCGTCACGGTGCCGGCGCCGCCATGGGCGATGAGCGCGGTGATGTCCATGGGCTAGAGGTAGCGGGTGATCTCCCTGAACCGCGGAACCGGCGCGCGCGTTTCCCCGCCATCGCCGGGAGCGGCGCCGTCGAGGCAGCGGTCGATGTGGTCGTGGACGTAGATGCGCTTGGCCTGCTCCACGGCCTTCCACACGGCGTGAAGCTGCTGGACCACGTCGAGACAGGGCCGCCCGTCCTCGATCATCGCGATCACCTTCCTCAGATGACCGTCGGCGCGTTTGAGGCGCTTGACCACGTCGTCATGGGTGGCGTGCTTCATGGATGAATCCTATCCCCCTGGAAGGGATAGGATCAAGCGCCGCTCAACGCCCGTCGCCCAGGACCTTCGCCAGGCTGACCTGCCCGCCGCCCGGACGCAGGGGCCGCTGTTGGGAGCCGTGCGGCGACCAGGCGGTCAGGAAGAGGACATCGAAGGTCGCGGGAACGCGCCCCTCGCCGTCGCCATGACGCTCCGCGTAGAGCGCCGCCGCCGCGAGCAGCACGTCGCGCCGCGCCATGCGCCTCGGCCTCGCGGCGACGGCGTTCGTCTCCCCCATGCCGCGCAGGTCGCGCATCAGCGCCAGCGGGTCGCGGTAGCTCACGTCGATCCGGTCGACATCGACGACCGGCAGGGCGAAACCCGCGCGCTGCAGCAAGGCGCCGGCGTCGCGCACGTCGACCATGGGCGAGAGCCTGGGCGACAGTCCGCCGGTCGCGGCGATCTCGGCGTCGGCCAGGACCGTTCTCAGCTCGTTGAGCGTCTTGTCGCCCAGCAGGGCGGCGAGGAAGAGGCCGTCCGGCCTCAGGCTCCGCCGGATCTGGCTCAGGCAGCCGGGCAGGTCGTTGACCCAGTGGAGGGCGAGATTGCTGACGACGAGATCGACCGAGTGTGGACCCAGTGGCGGCAGGTCCTCGTCGGCGACGAAACGCGGCCCGCGGCACCGCCGCGCGAAGCTCTCGGAGAGGTCCGCCTGGGCCAGGAACGCGACGCCGTTCCGGCCGGCGAGGCCCTCGCGGAGCGCGCCGTCGCGCGCGCCCAGCTCGACCGCGACCGGAAACCGCCGGGTGATGTCGTCGAGACGGTCGAGCAGGCGCAGGCCCACCTCCCGGAACAGGCCCTCGCTCGCCTCGGTCGCGCGCGCGGCGGCGCGGGCGCGATGGAGGCGCACCGCGCGGCGGTCGAAAGGGGCTTGAGATTCGGACATCGCCTCCTTTTGCCCTTCCGGGACGCCTCAGGGCAATGCGCGGTTGACGCGCATGGGCGACGGGCGCGGAATGGCCGGATGGATGTTCTTGCCGGTTTCGGCGATATCGGACGCCGCGTCGTCGACACGGTGCTGCCCCTGCGCTGTCTGGCCTGCGGCGCGATCGTCGATGAGATCGGCGCCCTGTGTCCGGCCTGCTGGACCGGCCTCGAGCTGATCGCGGCGCCCGTTTGCGCGTCCTGCGGTCTGCCCTTCGGACACGACGGGGAACCGGGGGCCGTGTGCGGAGGGTGCCTGGCCCACCCGCCCGCCTTCGACCGCGCCCGCGCCGCCCTGCGCTACAACGACCTCGCCGCGAAGCTGATCGTCGGGTTCAAGCGCGGCGACAGGCTCCACCATCTCGCGGCCTTCGCCCGATGGCTCGAGCGCTCCGGCGGGTCCATGGTCGGCGAGGCGGACCTGATCTGCCCCGTGCCGCTCCATCCGGTCCGCCTGTGGCGTCGCCGCTACAACCAGTCGGCCCTGCTCGCCAACGCCCTGGCGAAGCGGGCCGCGCGGCGCTCGACGCCGGATCTGCTGGTGCGCCGCAGGGCGACCCCCTCCCAGGGCGGTCTGAACCGCCGGCAGAGGATCGAAAACCTGCGCGGAGCCATCGCGGTTCGGCGGGGGCGGACGGATGCGGTGCGGGGAGCGCGCGTGGTCGTGGTCGACGACGTGATGACGACCGGCGCCACGGTCGACGCCTGCGCCAAGGCCCTGAAGAGGGCCGGCGCCCTTCGCGTCGACGTCGTCGCCCTCGCGCGCGTCGTTCGCGGAACCACTTGACCGACGGCGTTTCCGAAGGCGCGGAAAACCTGATACGGTCCCGCGATCCCGAGGGAGTCCGGGATGGCCGAGGTCGTCATCTACACCGCGATGTTCTGCCCGTTCTGCGCGCGCGCCAAGGCGCTCCTGCGGGCCAAGGACGTCGACTACGAGGAGGTCGACGTCACGACGGGCGCCGGGAGACGCGCCGAAATGGCCGAACGCTCGGGCGGCGGCCGGACCGTGCCCCAGATTCTCATCGACGGCGAACCGGTCGGCGGTTGCGACGAGCTCCATGCGCTCGAACGGGCCGGCGAACTCGACGCCAGACTGGGGCTGACCGCATGACCGTGCTCAGGATCGCCTGCGTGCAGGTCAACGCGCAGCTCGACATGGACGCCAACATCGCGGTGGCCTGCGATCTGGTCGACGAGGCCGCCGACGCCGGCGCCGACCTGATCGGCCTGCCCGAAAACGTCGCGCTCATGGCCGCGAGCGAGGAGGAGCGGCTCGAGAACGCCTACCGGCCCGCCGATCACCCCGCGCTCAAGGCCTTCGCCGACGTAGCGCGGCGGAAAGGCGTCTGGCTCCAGGCCGGATCGGTCGCGGCGCTGCGCGCCGACGGCGCGCTCGCCAACCATGGCTTCCTGTTCGACGACCGGGGCCGCGTCGCGGCCGACTACGAGAAAATCCACATGTTCGATGTCGACCTGCCCGACGGCTCCCGCTACCGGGAATCGGCGATGTTCCGCCCGGGCGACACGGCGGTGCTGGCCCGGACGCCTTGGGGCCCGCTCGGCATGACGATTTGCTACGACCTGCGCTTCCCGCACCTCTACCGCGATCTCGCCAAGGCCGGCGCGGCGATGCTGACGGCGCCTTCGGCCTTCACCAGGGTCACCGGCGAGGCCCACTGGGAGGTCCTGCTGCGGGCTCGCGCCGTGGAGTGCGGCGCCGTCGTCTTCGCGCCCTGCCAGACCGGCGACCATCCGGGCGGACGCCGGACCTTCGGCCATTCGCTCATCGTCGGCCCCTGGGGCGACGTGCTGGCCGACGCCGGCGCCGATGTCGGCTACTGCATGGCCGAGGTCGATCTCGGCGAGGTCGCGAAGGCGCGCGCGACCATCCCCGCCCTCGACCACGACCGTCCCTACG
The DNA here is from genome assembly GCA_958295695.1 of uncultured Alphaproteobacteria bacterium. GTDB lineage: Bacteria > Pseudomonadota > Alphaproteobacteria > SP197 > SP197 > SP197. Next base: position 2,574,583 of record OY282363.1, read on the forward strand.
GCGGGCCGTTCGGAATCGGGAGGCAGGCGGCGGAGTGACCGTCACGCCTCGCGGCGCGCGCAGATGCGCTGAACGGCGGCCGGGGCGGGTTCGTGGACGATCCGGTCCTCGTAGGCCAGCACGCGGAAGCCGTCCCTCACCGCGTCGAGCAGTTCCCCGGGCCTGAGCAGGAAATCGGGGTTGCGGGGCCGCCCGAAGCGCTCGTGGCCCGACGCGAAGGTCTCGTAGAGCAGCAGGCCGCCGGGCGCGACGGAGGCCGCGATCGCGGGCAGGACCGGCCGGTGGAGGTAGTTCGCGACCGCCACGGCGTCGAACGTCCGGCCGGCGAGGGGCCAGGGGCTCCCGTCCTCGAGGTCGGCCTCGAGGATCTCGATGTCGCCCCGGCCGCCGAGGTCGGCCAGCGCGTCGACGGCGCGGTCGACAGCGGTCACGGGATGGCCCCGGGACAGGAGGAAGCGGCTGTGCCGGCCGCCGCCGGCGGCGACGTCCAGAACCGCGCCGCCGACCGCGATCATGGGCGCGAAACGGGCGATCCAGGCGCTCGGCGCCTGGAAGGGATCGCGATGGGCCGCTCGTCCCGTCATCGTGGCGCCGCCTTGTCCGGACGGCCGAGGATGCCATATAGTGGGGAGTGATGCAGGTCTAACGGCCTGATTTTTCAGGAGTCTCCCGCGCCGTGATCGTGTTCGACGTGAAGTGCGGCAACGGCCATGTCTTCGAAGGCTGGTTCGCCGACACCGCGGCTTTCCAGGCCCAGGCCGGGAATGGAGACATCGCCTGCCCGATCTGCGGCGACACGTCGGTCGGCAAGGCCCTGATGGCGCCCAACGTGTCGACCGCCAAATCGTCGGCCAAGGGGGCCGACCCGCCGTCGGACAGGCCCATGCCGTCCCGGGAGCAGGTCACGCTCGCCAAGCAGAAGGAGAAGGCGGGCCAGATGATGGCGATGATGCGCGCGGTCAAGGAGCATGTGGAGCAGAACTTCGACAACGTCGGCGTGAAGTTCGCCGAGGAGGCCCGCAAGATCCACTACGGCGAGACCGAGAAGCGCAACATCTACGGTCAGGCCACCCGCGAGCAGGCCCAGGAGCTGCACGACGAGGGCGTCGAATTCGGCGAGCTGCCCGGCCTGCCGAAGCTCAGCGGCTGACGCCGCCCTTCGCGCCGGTCCCGGCCCGGCCGGGAAAGACCCCCGGAGCGGTTCCGGCTTTGCTGGAACCGCTCAAGGGACGCGACCGCGGTCCCGCCGGCCCGCCCGCTCAAGGCGCCGCTCGCCGCGAGCGGCAAGCAAGCCGTGACGAACGCCCCCTACACGCGGGCGCGTTCGAGCACGGCGCGGATCGTGGGGCTGGTCAGGATGTAGACCAGGAGAGCGGCCATCAACACCCCGTTCAGGATGTAGGGGCTGAAGATGAAGGCTTGGTAGAGCGGCATGACGACGAAGGGCGAGAGCACGTGGCCCACGGGTCCCGTCGCCATGATGAGCCCGGCCGCCGCGCCCTGCTCGCCGTGGCCCACGGCCAGCGAGGCGGCGGACGCCAGACCGGGCCGCAGCATGCCCAGGCCCACGCCATGGCAGACCAGCGCGAGCACGATCGGAAGATACGAGTCCGACAGCAGAAACAGGACATAGCCGGCGAGCGCGACGCCGCAGCCCCAGAACAGAAGCACGCGGGGGCCGAGGTCGAACCGGCGGATCGCCACGATCTGCACCGCGAGCGACGCCGCGGCCGAGACGGTAAGCGCGACGCCCGACTTCAGGGCGGCCGACTCGGGCGACATCGAAAGCAGGTCCATCATGAAGAACGCGGCGGTCTGCATGGTCGATGACTGGCAGACGCTCATCACGACGCCGGCCGCGGCGAGCGGCAGAATACGCCGGTCGAGGAAGCTCAGGGTCCTGCCCTGGACCCGTTCGCGCCGCTCGACGCGCGGCTCGCGCAGGAACAGGGCGATGGCCGCGGCCGACAGGAACGCGACGGCGGCCACGACATAGAGCGGCGCCAGGAGGTCGAAGCCGATCAGCAGGGCGCCCAGTCCCGGCCCCAGCACGACGCCGACGCTGAAGGAGGCGTTCATCAGCGCGATGTTGGCGGTGCGCTCGGACCGCCGCGTGCGGTCGGCGATATAGGCTTGGGCGGCCGGGAACGCGCCCGACCCGACGATCCCGAAAATGCCCCGGGACAGCACCATCAGCGGGAAGGCGGCGGCGAGCGAGAGCCATCCCAGCATGCTCGCCTTGATGGCCGCGAGGAGCAGGGCCATCGAGATCCCGTAGGAGAAAACGCCGAGGAAGACGACGGGCTTGCGTCCCCACCGGTCGCTCTTACGGCCCCAGAAGGGGCTCATCAGGAACCACATGAGGCCGGAGAAGGCGAAGATCGCGCCGACCCGCCACTCCGAAAGCCCGATCGTGCGCGCCAGCGGCGGCAGCACCGTGAAGAGCAGCGACTGGCCCAGGCCGACGCAAACCAGGCTGGCGAACAGCAGCAGGAAGGCGGCGCGGCGACCGTCCGGTTCGCCGGGAGGATGGGATTCGGTGGCTGTCACGGAACTCGTCGGCGGAGTGGCGGAACTGGTCTCGGCCCACTATAACGCCGAGACCGTCCATGCGTCCGCGACGGGTAAGTCAGGGACGCGATGCGCCATGGTTCCCGGACTCGGGCAGCATGAGACCGCCGCGCCCGGCCATCGCGGCGGTGCGCTGGAAGGCCGCGCCCGGGCGGTCTCGCGCGTGCTTTTCGACCGTTACGGTCAGGCTCAATTCGCGAACCGTAGGCGCATTGGTAGAATGGTCCCCGATCCGGGTGGGGGGGCCGGCGCGGCGCATCGCCGGCGCCACCGCTTCCTGGCGGCGGTTCGGCAAACGCCGGACCGGCTTGCCGGGATCGTGGGGGCGGACGGGACCTTCGTTCTCGAGAGCCGGAAGGGGGAGCGGAAGCTGGACCGCAAGCCGCGCCGGCGCGGCGGCAAGGTCCGCAAACGCGGTCTCTCCCGCGAGCGGGCGCCGATCCCGGTCGCCGCCGACCGCGCGGGCGCGACCCCCGGCCATTGGGGTAGCCGACCGACATCGGCGCCGGGCCCCACAACATGCGCTCCCGGCCCGCTACGCGCGTGACGTGTTCAAGACCGGCGCCGAGCCAGAAACGCGCACGGGGCGCCCGCGACGCGACGATCGGCTCGGCGCCGCCCCGGTCGACGGCCTTTCGGCGCGAACCGAACGCCCTACCACCCGATGCGCAGGTCGAGCCCGACGCGGTGCCCGGCGTCGGTGGCGTTTTCCCTGCGTTCGGCCTCGACGCCCAGGTCGAACCCGGTTCCGAGATCGAGGCGGACGCCGGCGCGCATGGCGCGCTCGCCGCCTTGCGCCAGACCGAACCCGGCGTAGGGCGTGGCGGTTCCATGGCCGCCGAGCGCGGGCAGCCCGTAGCCCAGGTCCGTCTCCAGCCGCGCCCCGTCGCCGCCGCCGTCCGCCGGGCGCGTCGCCGCCACGCCCTCGTCCCACAGCCGCGCCACGCCGCTCCCCGACGCGCCCCAGGAGGGCAGCAGACGGAACGACAGGCCCAACCCGTCCGCGTCCGGGTCCAGGCGCATCGACCCCGACGCGCCCCATTCCTCCACGTCGCTGTCGTGGACCAGGAGCGCGCGGCCCTTCGCCTCCACCGTCAGGCCCCGCGCCGGGTCCGTCCAGGAGAGGCCGCCGCCGGCCTCGAGGCCCGTCCCCGTCGCGCCGTCGCCGCCGTCCCAGCGCACGCCCGCTTCCAGCGTCGGCGTCAGGGACGCGCCGCCCGCGAGCGCATAGGCCCGGCTGCCCTCCGCCGCCAGGCGCAGACGTCGCGTGTCCACCGACACCGCCGCGATCGCGTCGCCGTTGTCCGCCACCCGCCAGCGCGTCGCCTCCGCCGATCCCTTCGCCTCCAGAGTCATGGATGCCCCGGACCACACCGGCACGGACCCGCCCGCGGCCCCCGCCAGGAACCGGCTGTCCGCCGTCTGCGCCCCGAACCGATCGCGCAGGTCCCCGTCCACGATCTCGATCTCGCCCCAGCCGTAACCGGCCGCGCCCCACAGCCGCGTCCCGCCGCCCGCGGCCCAGCCCACATAGGGCGTCAACGCCGTCATCCGGCTCTCGTGCGAACCCTTCACGGCCGCGTCGCCGCTCCGGTCCGTGTAGGCCACGTCGCTCGAGAACCACGACGCCGCCAAGCCGCCCCGAAGGTCCGGACGCAACGCCGCGTCCACGCCCACGTGCGCCGAGAACGCATCCCCCGACCAGTCCAGGGCATCCTCGTCCCGCGACAGCTTGCGCCAGTCGCCCGATCCCCACGCCACGACGCCGCCGGCGCCCGGACCGCCTGGACCGTCCTCGCCGGCCAGGCCGAACGCGAAGGACTCAGCCCCCAACAGCTCCTTCCACGACACGTCGCCCTCCTCGAGGGCGCCCTCGTGGGCCCGGACGAACCCCGCCGCCGCCTCGAGGCCGCCCGCCGCCGTCGGCGCCGCCGCGTCCGGAGACGCCAGACGCCCCGTCACCGCGTCCAGCGCGCTCCCCCACAACGCGCGGGACAACTCCGGCAACACCGACTCGTTGATCGCCTTCAGGCGCGCACGAGCCTTCTCCAGACCGTGCTCCACGGCGATGGTGAACGTCAGCGACGCGGGCCCGTCCGCGTCCCGCGCCGTCCAGGCGTAGGTCGTCGCGGGAAACACCTCCTTCGGCGTCCCCGACAGCGTCCACGTCGCCTCGTCGAACCTCAGACCCGCCGGCAGCCGCTCCGGCGTCAGGTCGTGCGTGCAGCACGTCACCGGCGCGTCCCCCGCGCCCTCCTTCACCGGAGGCAGCACCAAGTCCGCGATCGCCTCGTCCACCGTGTAGACCCGGTTGGAGACCGTCCACGCGAACTCGACGCTCCTGTCCGCGTAGCCCAGGGCGAAGGGCGAGGGCGACGTCACCCCGCTGGCGCACGCCCGCATCTCCGTCGCGTCCCAAGCCGAACCCGACACCGCCGTCCACGCGGTCCCGTCATGGCGCAACAGCACAAGCTTCCGACCGGCCGCCGCGTCCCGTATCCCCTGGGACCCCGCAAGGCACAGCGTCAGGCCCCCGGACGGAAGGCCGGAGACCGCCGACACGTCCACCGCGACCCGCGCGTCACCCTCCCCCAGACCGAACCCCGAACCCGCCGGAGACGGCACGGCGGCGCCCGCCAGGGGCGAATACGTTACCCGGACCGTCGCGGCGCCGATGCTGTAGACCCTTTCCGTCACCGCCGTCACCGGCACAGCCAGGACCCGCGTGCCCCCGGTCTCCGCCACCGCCACCGGCAGCGACGCCGACTCATCATCGCCGTAGCCGCCGCCCGCCGCGTCGTGCGTCAGCGTCGCCGCGTCGGCGTAGTCGTCACCGTCCGACGACGCCGACACCGACACCGTCTGCGGCGAGTTCCAGTTCGACATCGTGAAGGTCAGGCTGGCGGGGTTCGCCGTCACGTCGGCGTTGTCGCTCGCGATCGAGACCGTCACCGCGCCCGTCGGCTCCGAGGTCAGCGCCACCGTGTACGAGGCCGAGCTCCCCGCCGTCACGGCCAGATGATCCAGGGGGACGAGCGAGGAGTCGACGAGCGCGAGGCCCTTCTCGTCGTCGTCCGTCAGGGTCAACGCCCCGCCGCTCACCGCCATGGTCGTCCCGTCGGCCGTGGCCCGGGCGTTCGTTATCGTCGCCGTCACCGTGCCCGTCCGGTCGCTCGCGTTGTCGATGGCGTCGTTCACCGCCGCCACCGTCGCCGTGTCCGTCGCGTTCGCCGTCGAACCCGCCGCGATCACGATCTCCGCGTCCGAACCCACCGTGTAGAAGCCCGTCACCGGGGTCACCGTCACCGTCGTCGCCGCGACCGACGCGCGCGAGAGCGTCGCCGTCACCGTCGACACCCCGCCGTTCTCGGAGATCGACGACGGCGACACCGCCAGCGTCACCCCCGGCGCGTCGTCGTCGTCCGTCGTCGTCACCGACACGTCCACGTTCGCCAGCCCGTTGTAGTTGGCGTCGCCGCTCGACGGATCGAGCCGCACCGCCCAGGTCACCGTGCCGTCGTCGATGGCGTCGTCCGCCCCGGTCACCGTCACCGCCTGCGTCGTGCTCCAGTCGCTCGTCTCGAAGGTCAGCGACGACGGCGAGACCGTTCCCTCGCTCGCATCCAGGCTCGTCACCGATACCGTCACCGCCTGCGACGGCTGCGTTATCAGCGCCACCGTGAACGTCGCCGTCCCGCCCGCCTCCGTCGCCTGACCCGTCACCGAACCCACGTTCAGCCCGTACTCGTCGTCCGTGATCGTCAGCGTCGCGCTCGACGGCGCCGCCACCCCGTTGCCGCCCGTGGCCGTCGCCGACACCGTGACCTGCTTGCTTCCCGACGCGACGCTGTTGTCGTTCGCCGTAATCGTCACCGCGCCCGAACTCGTCGTCGAACCCGCCGCGATCGTCAGCGTCGTCGCGCTCGACAGCGCGAAGTCCCCCGCCACCGCCGGGGCCACCTCCGCCGCCGAGACCGTGATCGTCGTCGCGGCGCTCGTCGTCCGGTTCAGCGTCGCCGTCACCGTCGAAACCCCGGCGTTCTCCGAAATCGAGGCGGGCGTGAGGACCAGCGCCGCATTCGGAGGCGGTAGAAGAGGAACCCACTCGGTCATGGCAACGTTCCCCCCGGCAGGGCTGTTGTAGTTTTTCCACCTAAGTCTGATGACGACCCCGCCGTTGTCGATCATGGCTTGGGTCGCAACGAAATTCGCCACCGTCAAAGGGTGGTTCCGGAAACTACTAGAACTCGTTTCATAGCCCTTGAATGTCGTACACGAGGTAGACGGGAGCGGCGGAGTCACCTTCGTCCAGGGACAAGCGTCAATCGCGGCGTTAGCCCAGGTCTGGGTTCCTCCAAGTCTGTCGATTGTGACCGACTGCTGAAGCATCAACCGGCCTTCGAGGCTCGTCGTGGTCACATCATGATTCCAGATACCGCCCGGCGTCCATCTGTCTCCCGGGTTCGGCGTCATCTGGGCGAACGCCCGCGGCGCCAGAGCCGCGACCATCGCCAGCAGCAGGAGAACGGCCCGCGCCGGGACGCGAGAAGGGCCTCCTCCTCTCCGGGGGAATCTCCGCCCCTGCGAGCCGGCGAGCGACCGTGAGCGTCGGGGCATCAACCATCCCATCGATTCTCTCCCTGTCTCCCGCGCATTCCGGCGAAGCCGATCGCCAGTCGGAGCGAAGCGGCGCGGAGCGATGACCGTACCATGCAAGATGACCGTACCATGCAAAGATCGGCATGGATCGACACTCCGGGGCGCCCGGAGCGGTTCCGGCAACCCGGGACCCCCTCCGGGGACGTTCCGCGCGCCGCCTTCGCCATGGGGCGACTCAATGCCACGGACGCCGGCGTGTCAACCTCCGGTCCCACCGAAGAGCCCGCCCCGAGCTTGCCGAAGGGAGGCCTCGATACGGCGCCGGGTTCGTCAAGCCGAAATGGACCGGGCGCGGCTCGAGCCCGCGGGCGACAGGGCCATCCCGTCGCGCCCGCAAAACAACATCCGGACCGGGGCGCCGCGGAACGGGGAGCCGGACAGAGGCGCGGAGATCGCGCGCCGGACGATCCTCCTGGCGCCGGAGAACGCCGGTCCGCGGCGCGACCCGGGCATGGTGGAGGCCCATCGCGGCAACGTGGGGGGCCATCGAGGCCCTTCATACTCTTTCTGGAAAGCGCGCCTCGGGGGACGGAACGCGCGCGGGCCGAGCGGATGCTCTCGAAGCCGGGGAGAGCGCCCGACTCGCGCGAGCCGCGGCCGCGCCGCCGCCCTGTCCGGGGCGGCGCGTCACAGGCTGGGCCGACGATCCGCCCAGGGCCTCGCCTTCTCGACCGCCGCGCCGATGCGCAGCGCCGTGAGGTCGTCGAAGCGGCGGCCGACGATCTGGAGGCCGGTCGGGAGCCCCGTGGCGTGCATGCCCGACGGCACCGAAAGCGCCGGGCAGTGGGCGACGTTGTTGAAGACGAGCGTCATGTCGGACGAGGCCATCTTGCCGTCGGGGCGCAGACCCATCTGCTCCCGGTCCGAACTGCCGGCCGGAGGGGCGGGGACCGGCGTGGTGGGGCAGATCAGCGCGTCGTGGCGCTCGAACACGTCGCACAGCTTGCGCCACTGTTCGGTGCGGACGAACTCGAGGCGCTTGAAGCCGATGGCGTCGACCTTCCGGGCCGCCTCGAACATGGCGACGATGGCGGGATCGAGGTCGTCGCGGCGCGTGTCCAGGTGCTGCTCGAAGAAGGCGGCGAGGTAGACGTTCCAGTAGGTCAGCCACGCCTCGACACAGTCGGCGGTCCAGCCCAGGTCGACCTCCTCGACGACGGCGCCGGCCTCGCGCAACGCGGCGGCGCAAGCCTCCACGTTGGCCGCGACCTCGTCGTCGACATGGTAGATGCCGAGATCCATGTCCATGGCGATCCGCAGCCCGGAGACATCCGACGGCGTCGGCCGCCGGATCGCAACCGGCGTCGGGATCGACATGATGTCGCGCTCGAACGGGCCCTGGCAGACATCGAGGAACAGCGCGGCGTCGTCCAGCGTACGGGCCAGCGGGCCGAAATGGCTGATGGTGTCGAACACCGTCGGCAGAACGGTCATGGGGATGCGCCCGAGGCTAGGCTTCAGCCCCACCGCGCCGCAGAAGCTCGCCGGAATCCGCACGGAGCCGCCCATGTCCGATCCCTCGGCCAGGGGAACGCAGCCCGAGGCGACCGCCGCGCCCGACCCGCCCGACGATCCGCCCGGCGTGCGTTCCGGATTCCAAGGATTGCGCGTGGTGCCCCAGAGCGGGCTGTGGGTGAAGCCGTCGTGGGCGAACTCGGGCGTCGTGGTCTTGCCCACCATGATCGCGCCGGCGCCGAGCAGGTCCGCGACGATCCGGGCGTCCTCGTCGGGCACGTTGTCCTTGTAGACGACGCTGCCCAGCGTCGTGGTCTTGCCCTTGGTGGGCGTGAAATCCTTGATCGCCATGGGAACGCCGTGGAGCGGCCCGAGACTTTCGCCCGCCATCGCCGCCGCCTCGGCGGCCCTCGCTTTCCCGATGGCCTCCTCGGGATAGACGAAGCAGAAGCAGTTGAGCGCGGGGTCGACCTCCTCGATGCGGGCGAGGCTGTTCTCGACGACCTCGACGGGCGATATCTCCTTCGCCGCGATGCGGCGCGCGAGTTCCGTGGCGGGCGTGAAGCAGAGATCGAGATCGGCCATGACGCGCTCCCCTTGCTCCGGCCATCCCACGCCGGCTCCGGTCCGGGGTCAAGTCCGGGACCGTGGCGGTCCCGTGCGATCCGGTCTAAACGAAGGCCCCGATGCCGGCCCCGCCCATGCCACAAGGTCCTCTCGCCCGGTACGAGGCGCTCCTCGCCTCGGGCGACCTGACGCGCGATCCGGCCCAGGAAACCGCCATGGCGCGTCTCGATGTCCTCGCGGCCGCCCTGGCCGCGCCGGCGGGACGCGGGCGCGGCCTTTTGTCGCGCCTTCTGGGCCGCGCCGGCGGTTCGGAAGCGCCGCGGGGCGTCTACCTCCACGGCGGCGTCGGCCGCGGCAAGTCGATGCTGATGGACCTGTTCTTCGAGACCGCGCCGGCGCCGGCGAAGCGCCGCGTCCACTTCCACGCCTTCATGCAGGAGGCGCACCGCGCGATCCACGCCGAACGGCGGTCGGACCGCCATGGCGCCGCGTCCGACACGATCGGCGCCGTCGCCCGCCGCGTCGCCGGCCCCGGCATGCTGCTCTGCTTCGACGAGTTCCATGTCGACGACATCGCGGACGCCATGATCCTGGGCCGGCTCTTCGAGAAACTCTTCGCGCGCGGCGTCGTGGCGGTGGCGACATCGAACCTCCATCCCCGCGACCTCTATGCCGGCGGCATCAACCGCCAGCTCTTCCTTCCCTTCATCGCGATGCTGGAGGACAGGCTGGAGATCGTCGCGGTGGACTCCGGAAAGGACTATCGCATGGCGTTCCTCGCCGAGACCGGCCTCTACCACGCCCCCGCCGACGAACGCGCGCGCCGGGCGCTCGACGCCGCTTTCGCGCGGCTGGTGGGAGACGCCGATGTCGAGCCCGCCGGGATCGAGGTGCAGGGGCGCGTCCTGCACGTTCCGAGGCAGGCCCGCCACGTGGCGCGGTTCTCCTTCGAGGAGCTTTGCGCCCGGCCGCTGGGCGGCGCCGACTATCTGGCCCTGGCCCGGCATTTCCACACGGTCGTCATCGACGGCGTCCCGGTCATGACCCGGCGGCGGCGCGACGAGGCCAAACGCTTCGTCGCGCTGGTCGACATCCTCTATGAGAACCGCGTCGGGCTCCTGTGCTCGGCCGAGGCCGGGCCCGACGATCTCTGTCCGGCGGGCGACGGCGCGTTCGAGTTCCGGCGGACCGCCTCGCGCCTCGTCGAGATGCGGTCGGCCGGCTATCTGGAAGGCCGGAAGACGCGGGCCGCGTAACGGCCGGCGCCCGCGCCGCCACGGCGCCGGGAGCGCGGAACGTCGCGCTTGCGCTACGCTCCGCCGACCTCCCGCTCGGGCCCCGTCGTCCACGCGTCGGCGGCGAAGGTGCTGGCGTAGAACGCCTTCTGGCGCTTGGCGCCGGTCACCGTGTTGTGCATGAGGATGGCGACGGTGACGGGGCCGACGCCGCCGGGCACGGGCGTGATCCAGCCCGCCACCTCGCGGCAGCTCTCGAAGTCGCAGTCGCCCACGGTGCGCGCGCCGCCTTCGGGCGTCTCGACCCGGTTGATGCCGATGTCGATCACCGCCGCGCCGGGCTTGATCATGGTCCCCGTCACCAGGCCCGGACGGCCGACGGCCACGAACACGGCGTCGGCCTGGCGCGAGTGGACCGCCAGGTTGCGGGTCATGTGGTGACACACGGTCACGGTCGCGCCCTCGGCCATGAGCAGGAACGCGATCGGCTTGCCGACGATCTCGGAGTGGCCCACGACCACGACCTCGAGCCCGGAAAGCTCCAGTCCCGTGGTCTTGAGCATGTGGACCGACGCCATGGCCGTGCAGGGGCCGAGCTCGATCTCGTTGTAGACGATGTTGCCGATCGAGGCCGGATGCAGGCCCTCGACATCCTTCAGCGGGTGGATCGCGCTCTGCAGCCGCTTCACGTTGATCCGGCGCGGAACCGGGCGCTGGATGATGACGCCCGTCACGCGGGGGTCGGCGTTCATGGCCTGGATCGCCGCGATCAGTTCGGGCTCGGTGATGTCGGCCTGGAAGTGCCGTTCGTCGAAGGCGACGCCCAGCTTCCCGGCGGTGCGCCGCTGGTTGCGCACATAGATTTCGACGGCCGCGACATCGCCGATCACGACCGACACCAGACGCGGCGCCCAGCCGGCCTCCCCGAGCGCGGCCACGTCGGCCGCGGTCTCCCGGTGGAGATCGGCCGCGATCGTCCGCCCGTCGAGTTCCTTGTGCTTGAGGTCCCGCTCGTCGGTCACGGACGGCCTCCCGGGTTGCGAGACGATGGGCCCTACCGGGTTCCCGCGAGCGGCGCCGGATCGTTCGAGAGCGTGCGCAGATAGGCGATCAGGGCGGCGAGGTCCTCCTCGTCGCCGACGCCGCGGAAACCCATCTTCGTGCCGGGGACGTCGGCCCTGGGGTCCATCAGGTAGGACCAGAGCCTGTCATAGATCCAAGCGCCCTCCTGGGACTCCATGGCGTCCGAATACCTGTAGCCCTCGATGCTGGCGATGTCGCGGTCGACCGTGTCCCAGAGGTTGGGGCCGACGCGGTTGGCGCCGCCCGCCTCGAAGGTGTGGCAGCTCTTGCACTTGCGCGCGACGGTTTCGCCGGCCTCCGCGGAGGCGACGGCGATCATGGCGCCGGCGCCGGCTGCCATCCCGTCGGCCGCCGCCTCGGCCGCGGCGATGGTCTCGTCGACCGTGTCGCCGTGGATGGCGGCGTCCCGCGCTTCCAGCTCCTCCTCGGTCATGGCGTCCTCGGCCGCCGGCTCCTCGACCGCCGGCAGGTCGAGCGGAGCGTCGCTCCGGGTGTTGATCCAGGCGATCAGGTTGGCCCGGTCCTCGGCGTCGGAGAGACCGCGGAAGGTCATCTTCGTGCCTCTGGCGTACTCCTTCGGGTTGGCGAGGAAGGCGTCGAGCGCCTCGAAGGTCCACGCGCCGCCGAGGTCCGACAGCGCTCCCGAATAGGAGAAGGTGGCGTCGCGCGCCTGGGCGTCGCCCACGATTCCGTACAGGTTCGGCCCCGTGCCTCTGGCGTCGTCCGCCGCGATGGCGTGGCAGCTCTTGCACTTCCTGAAATGGCTCTCGCCGTCGGCGAGGTCGGCCGCGGCGAGCAGCGAAGCGAGCGGGACCGCGGGTTCCTCGCCATGGTCGCCGACGCCGGCGTCCGCGTGGGCGTCGGCTCCGGCCTCGACCGCGGCGTGCGCGGGAAGGTCCGGCGCGTAGAGGACATCGCCGAGCTTGCCGATGCCGACGGCCAGCAGAAGGCCGACCAGAAGACCGCCCGCAAGTTTGTTGAATTCGAGGGAATCCATGTATACCCGACCCTGCGGACTGCGGGGCCGCGAGCGCATCGGGGACCCCAGGAAAGCGCGGCGGAGATTAGCCATGTCGCGAGCGCGTGTTCAAGTCCCGAAAGGGCCGTAGCCCTTGCCCGCGATTGTCCTGATCCCGGCCCGTCTGGCGTCCACGCGCCTGCCCGGCAAGCCTCTCGCCGAGATCGGCGGCGAGGCCATGATCGTGCGGGTCTGGCGCCGGGCGACGGAGGCCGGCGTGGGACGTGTCGCGGTCGCCGCGGCCGACGCCGGGATCGCCGACGCCGTGACGGCCGCGGGCGGCGAGGCGGTGCTGACCGACGCCGATCTGCCGTCCGGCTCGGACCGGATCCACCGGGCGCTGGCGCGGGTGGACCCGGACGGGGCCTGCGATGTCGTCGTCAACGTCCAGGGCGACCTTCCGACCCTCGATCCGGAGACGGTGCGTGCGACTGTCGCCGCCCTGGAGGCGTCGAACGCGGACATCGCGACGCCCGTCGCCGAGATCCGCGACGATGGCGAGCGCCACGACCCCAACGTGGTGAAGGCGGTCGTCGCCTGGGACGGCGGCGAGACCGGAAGGGCGCTCTACTTCACACGCGCGGCCGCGCCCTGGGGAGAGGGGCCGTCGTGGCGACACATCGGGCTCTACGCCTACCGGCGCGAGGCCCTGGAGCGTTTTGTCGCCCTGCCGGTGAGCGTGCTGGAAAGGAGGGAGAGGCTGGAACAACTCCGCGCGATCGAGGCGGGCATGACCGTGGCCTCGGTCCGCGTCGACTCCGTTCCGCTCGGTGTCGACACCCCCGCCGATCTCGAACGGGCGCGCGCCCTGCTGGCGCCCGACGCCCGATCCGCCCGCGACGCCACCGAGGCCCCGTCGAAGACGGACGCTCTCTAGAAGTTGTCCTTGCGCGCGCGGGTTTCGGCGAAGACCGCGACGGGGTCGGCGCCGGCCATGCCCACGGTCTTCTGGAGCAGCGGGCTTTCGGGTCTGAGGAACGGGTTGGTGGCCAGCTCCTCGGCGATGGTGGACGGCACGGTCGGGATACCGTTGGCGCGCTTCTCGTCGACCTCGGCCATGCGGCGCGCGAGCTCCCGGTTGCCGGGCTCGACCGAGAGCGCGAAACGGCCGTTGGCCTGGGTGTACTCGTGGGCGCAATAGACGCGCGTCTCGCCCGGCAGCGCCATGAGCTTCCGCAGCGAGCGCCACATCTGGGCCGGCGTGCCCTCGAACAGCCGGCCGCAGCCCATGGCGAACATGGTATCGCCGCAGAACAGCGCTTGCGACTCGGCGAACCAGTAGGCGATGTGGCCGCGGGTGTGGCCGGGCACGAAAAACACCTCCGCCGCGGCGTTGCCGAGTCGGTAGGTATCGCCCTCGTCGACCTCGACGTCGATCCCCGGGATGCGGTCCCGGTCGGGCCCGGGCCCGACGACGGCGCAGCCCGTGGCCGCCTTGATCTCCAGGTTGCCCCCGGTGTGGTCGCCGTGGTGGTGGGTGTTGAGGATGTGGGTGACGGTCCAGCCCCTGGCTTCGGCCGCCTCCAGGACGGGACCGGCGACCGCCGGATCGACGACGCCCGTGGCGCCGGTCTCCGGACAGTGCGCGAGATAGACGTAGTTGTCCGACAGGACGGGAACCTGATGGATCTCGAGACGGCTCATGGCGGTTTCCTCGTCGGCGGCGTCGCCGGATGAACCTAACCCCTCGCGATCCATCGGTCGATCAGGCGCCGCGCGATGGAATCGGCCCGCGGCAGCTCGATGTCGAGGTCCGGCGCGCGGAGCTCGTCCCGGCCGAACCAGCGAGCCTCGGCCAGTTCGTCGTCGTCGAGCCTGAGATCGCCGCTCCCGGCCGTGGCGTAGAAGCCCAGCATGAGCGAGCAGGGATAGGGCCAGGGCTGGGTCGCGAAAAAGCGCACGTCGCGAACGGTCAGCCCCGCTTCCTCCCCGACCTCGCGCACGACGGCCTCCTCGGCCGCCTCGCCCGGCTCGACGAAACCGGCGAGGCATGAATGGAGCCTGCCGGGCCAGCCCTTCTGTTGGGCCAGCAGGCAGCGGTCTTCGTGCTCGACCACCACGATCACCGCCGGATCGGTGCGGGGGAAGTGCAGCATGCCGCAGTCCGCGTTCGTACAGGCGCGGACGTGGCCGGCCTCCCGCGCCGCGGTCGCGTGTCCGCAGGCGCCGCAGAACCGGTGACGGCGCGTCCAGTGGATCAGCCAGGCGGCGTGCGACAACAGCGACGCCTCGCGACGCACGAGCCGGGTCGCGACGCCGTAGAGCTCCAGGAATTCGCCGTCGGGCGTCAGGTTCGAGGCTTCCGCCTCGGGAAGGTGCGACAGATCGAGGGCGAACAGCGCCCCGAACTCGTCGATTCCCAGAAAGATCGGTTCCGACGGCGAGGTCTCCAGCAGACGCCGGGCGCCGCGCGCCGGCAGCGAGGCCGCCGCGTCTTCCGTGAGCAGGCTCCGTCCGCGCCAGACCGGCACGATGCGGCAGCCGTCCGAAGAGAGCTGGCGCGCGATCCAGGCCTCGTCCCGGCGGCGCAGGCCCGCCCGCTCGATCGCCTCGCCGCTGTAGTGGGTGAGATCCGCCATGGCGCGACGTTGACATGGCGCCACGGGCGGGCGCAATCGCCGGCGCGGGGTTGCGCCGGGGCCGGGGCGCCCGATACTGTCTTCCGTGGAAGGCCGGCCCGGACGGGCTGGCTCGTGAACCCGGTCAGGTCCGGAAGGAAGCAGCCGTAGCGGGATTCACCCGGGTCGAGCCGGTCTTCCATGCCGCCCGCCGGCCTCCGCCGGCTCCTTCCGAGGCCGCTTCGGGCAGGACGCGGGGCCCAACCACTCCCGGAGCGATGGCCGAGTCCGACGCCGCCCCAGCCGAATACCGCGTTCTCGCGCGCAAGTACCGTCCCAAGGGGCTCGATGAGTTGCGCGGCCAGGACGCGCTGGTCAGGACCCTGCGCAACGCGGTGGCGAGCGGCCGCATCGCCCAGGCCTTCCTGCTCACCGGCGTCCGCGGCGTGGGCAAGACCACGACGGCGCGCATCCTGGCGCGCATTCTGAACTGCGTCGGCCCGGACGGCCGGGGCGGCGTCACCGCCGAGCCCTGCGGCGTGTGCGAGCAATGCGTGGCGATCGCCGAGGACCGGCACGTCGATGTCGTGGAAATGGACGCCGCGACCCACACCCAGGTCGAGAAGATGCGGGAGCTGCTCGACTCGGCCCGCTACCGGCCCGTGGTGGGACGGTACAAGATCTATGTGGTCGACGAGGTCCATATGCTCTCGGGCCATTCGTTCAACGCCATGCTGAAGATGCTGGAAGAGCCGCCCGAGCATCTGAAGTTCGTGTTCGCCACCACCGAGCTGCGCAAGATCCCGACGACCGTCCTGTCCCGCTGCCAGCGCTTCGATCTGCGCCGGATCGACGCCGGGGAACTGGCGGCCTATTTCGCCGAGATCGTCGGGAAGGAAGGCGCGGAAGCCTCCGACGCGGCGCTCGCGCTGATCGCGCGCGCGGCCGACGGATCGGCGCGCGACGGCCTCTCGATCCTCGACCAGGCGCTCGCCCAGGGCCGGGGCCGGGTCGTCGAGGAGAACGTCCGCGAGATGCTGGGCCTCGCCGACCGGGGCCTCGTCTTCGATCTCTTCGAGGCGGCGATGGGCGGCGACATCGCCGCGGCGCTCGCCAATCTGGAGGGCCAGTACGCCGCCGGGGTCGATCCGGTCGTCGTGCTGGGGGACCTTCTGGAGTTCACCCACTGGCTGTCGCGCTACAAGGCCGCGCCGGACGCCGCGCGATACGCCGCGCCGGAGTTCGAGCGCGAGCGGGGCGCCGCGCTGGCCGAACGGCTCGCCGTGCCCCACCTCACCCGCGCCTGGCAGATCCTGCTCAAGGGGATCGGCGAGGCGCGTCTGGCCCCCGACAGCCTCCAGGCCGTCGAGATGACGCTGATCAGGCTGGCCCACAGCGCCGACCTGCCGACGCCCGAGGAGGCGCTCAAGGCCCTGGACGACCGGAAAGAGGCCGCCTCGCCTCTCCCATCGCGGCCGGCGCCGCCGCCCGAACGGACCGCTCCGCCGCCCACCACGCCCCCCGCCGGGATGGATCCGATGCCTGGGACCTTCACCGAGCTGCTGGCGCTGGTCGAGCGCAAACGGTCGGCCATCCTCCACGCCAACCTGCGCAACAACGTCCATCCGGTGTCCTATGCGCCCGGCAGGCTGGAGTTCCGTCCCGCGGACGCCGCTCCGCCGGATCTGGCGCGCGACATCGCCCGCGCGCTGGAGCGGTGGACCGGCGAACGCTGGATGGTGGCGGTCTCCTCGCGGCCGGGAGAGGATACGGTCGCGGAGCAGGAGGAACGCCGCCGCCGCGCGCGCCTGAGGCGGGCCGCCGCCGATCCCGGGGTTGCGCGCATCCTCGAGGTCTTTCCCGGCGCCGAGATCGTGGATGTCCACGACCCGGACGACAGCCAAGCGGAGAACACCGGCCGATGAACCTCGCGAAGATGATGAAGCAGGCCCAGGAGCTGCAGGGCAGGATGGCGGCCGTCCAGGAGGATCTGGCCCAGGCCGAGATCGAGGGCCATTCCGGCGCCGGCATGGTGAAGGCCGTAATGAGCGGCAAGCACGAGCTCAAGCGGCTTTCGATCGATCCGTCGCTCGTCGTCCCGGACGACACCGAGGTTCTGGAGGACCTGATCGTCGCGGCCGTGAACGACGCGCGCGCCAAGGTCGAGGTCCACGCGAGGGACGAGATGGCCAGGCTCACCGGCGGCCTCAACCTGCCCGCCGGTTTCAACCTGCCCTTCTGAGGCGATGGGCGGACCGGAGGTCGACCGTCTGGTCGCGCTGCTGGCGCGGTTGCCGGGCCTGGGCCCGCGTTCGGCGCGGCGCGCGGCGCTGCACCTCCTGAAGAATCGCGGCAGCCTGCTGGAGCCCCTGACGGCGGCGCTCGAGCGGACGGCCGAGGCGGTGAAACCGTGCCCGGTCTGCGGCAATCTCGACACGGTGGAGCCCTGCGGCATCTGCTCCGAGGCCCGCCGCGACCGTTCGACGATCTGTGTCGTCGAGGAGGTCGACGATCTCTGGGCCCTGGAGCGCGCGGGAATCTTCGGCGGGCTCTACCACGTGCTGGGGGGCGCGCTCTCGGCGCTCGACGGCGTCGGCCCGGAGGATCTCGGCATCGCCGGCCTCGTCGCGCGCGCCTCCGACGGCGCCGTCGAGGAGGTCATCCTCGCGACCAACGCCACCGTCGACGGCCAGACCACAGCGCACTACGTGACGGACCGGCTGGAAGGCTGCGGCGTCAGGGTCTCGCGCCTGGCGTTCGGCGTGCCGATGGGCGGCGAACTGGACTATCTCGACGAAGGCACGCTCGGCGCGGCGCTCAAGGCCCGGCGGGCCGTCTGACCCGCCGCGCCCGCGCTTGCGACGATCCGCCGGGGCGGCGCCAGAGTTTTATCCTGGCGTCTTGAACCGGGGCAGGCCCCTTCGATACGCGGCCTTCGGCCGCTACCCGGAGCGGGGGAGAGGTTGGGCGGACAAACAACCCCCCATCCCGAGGCGGCGCGTCAGCGCCGTATCGAGGGATCGACCCCGATCCAATCCGATAGGATGACGCTCTACCGCACGATGACGCCGCGGGCGGTGTGCGGGCCGGCGGCGCCCGCCGGGTCCGAAACGCGGTCGTCGGGTTCCTCGTGGATCGCGAGAGCCGCGCCGTCCTCGTCGAACAGCGCCGCGTCCAGCCTCAACCGCGCGTTCAGGATCTCGATCTCCAGCGCGCCGGACTCCGGCACGTGGATGTTGGGCATGTCGCCGGCGTGCATCCCCTGGGCGCTCTCGATCCCGTGCCTCGTCCCGGCCGGATTGAAGTGGCCGCCCGCGTCCGCGGCCAGCGATCCGGTCCATCGTGTCATGGCTCGCTCTTCCCGTTCACGGGTGAACGGCGGGCCGGGACGTCACCCGCCGCCCGGCGCCTCCGCGGACTCCTCGACACGGAGCGCCGTGCCGACCACCTCGGTGACGGTGACCCGGGCGCCGGCGGCGAGGTCGGGTCCGGTGATCTTCCAGGTCGTGTCGGCCACGATCAGCTTGCCCGCGCCGTTGACGATGGGTTCGCCCAGCGTGAACCCGCGGCCGATATACTGGTGGCCGCGCTTGTTGAGCGTGGGATGCTCGCTCGGCCGTTCCTTGGGCGTGTACCTGCGCCACAGGAAGACAGAGACGATCGCCAGGGCCGCGTAGAGGAAGAGCTGGACCTCCCAGGAGACGCCCGGGACCAGCGCCACGACGCCCACGATGACCGCCGCGCCCGCCAGGAACAGGAAGAAGAAAGCTCCGGAGATCGTCAGTTCCAGAATGATCAGGACGGCGGCGACGACCCACCAGTGCCAGTAGAGCAGGGTCACGGCCCGTCGCCCTCTCGTCAGGCCTTCCAGGGGCCGCTCGAGGATCCGCTTCGCGGGCCGTTGCGCGCGGGCGCGCCGGACCGCGGCTCGCCTGTCGCATCCGGTCCGCCGCCGAAGGCCTCGCGCACGATCTCCGCGACCCCGCCGATGGCGCCGATGGCGCCGGCGGCCTCGAGCGGAACGAACAGGATCTTCTGGTTGGGCGCGTCCGCGAGCGCCTTGAGCGCGTCGACATATTTCTGGGCGACGAAATAGTTGATGGCCTGGAGGTCGCCGCGCGCGATGGCGCCCGAGACGTCGCGCGTCGCCTTGGCCTCGGCCTGGGCCGACCGCTCGCGCGCCTCGGCCTCCCGGAAGGCCGCCTCGCGCCGGCCTTCCGCCTCCAGGATCGCCGACCGTTTGTGCCCTTCCGCCACGAGGATTTCCGACTGCTTGACGCCCTCGGCGTCGAGGATGGTGGCGCGTTTCTCGCGTTCGGCCTTCATCTGGCGCGCCATGGCGTCGACCAGGTCGCGCGGCGGCTCGATGTTCTTGATCTCCACGCGGGTGACCTTCACGCCCCAGGTCGAGGTCGCCTCGTCGACGACTCCGAGAATCGTCTGGTTGATCCGGTCGCGCTGGCTGAGCAGCTCATCGAGCGCCATCGATCCCATGACCGTTCTGATGTTGGTCATGGCGAGGTTCTCGATGGCCCGGTGCAGGTCGTTCACCTCGTAGGCCGCGCTGGCGGGCTCCATGACCTGGAAGAACACCACGCCGTCGACCGCGACCATGGCGTTGTCCTGGGTGATGACGTCCTGTTCGGGAACCTCCAGCACGTTCTCCATCACGTTGATGCGCGCCCCGACGCGGTCGATGAAGGGGACGATCACGGTGAGCCCCGGATTGAGCGGGCGCGTGAACCGGCCGAAACGCTCGACGGTGAACGCGCTGCCCTGGGGCACGACCTTGACCGCCCTGAAGACCAGGACGACGGCGAGGAGCGCGAAGGCGGCGATGACGTAAGCCATGGCTCAGCCCTCCCCGCCGCGCTGGCCGCGCGCCGTCTCCGCCAGGTCGCCGACGCCGCTCACGGTCCCCACGACGGCGGTCGCCTCGAGCGGCAGGAACAGCACCTTCTCGCCCTGGGACCGGGCGTAGGCGCCGAGCGCGTCGACATAGCGTTGGGCCACGAAGTAGTTGATCGCCTGGATGTTGCCTTCGGCGATCGCCTGGCTGACCTCGTTGGTCGCGAAGGCCTCGGCCTCGGCCAGCCGTTCCCGCGCCTCGGCGTCGCGGAAGGCCGACTCGCGCGCGCCCTCGGCCTTGAGGATCGCGGCCTGCTTCTCGCCCTCCGAGCGCAGGATGTCGGCCTGCCGCAGGCCCTCGGCCTCCAGGATGTTCGCGCGTTTCTCGCGTTCGGCCTTCATCTGGCGCGCCATGGCCATGACGAGGTCGTTGGGCGGCTGGATCTTGAGGATCTCGATGCGGATGACCTTGACGCCCCAAGCCGAGGTCGCTTCGTCGACCACCTTCAGAAGCTGGGCGTTGATGCGGTCCCGGTGCGAGAGCAGCTCGTCGAGGTCCATCGAGCCCATCACCGTCCTGATGTTGGTCATCGACAGATTGACGATGGCGCCCTTGAGGTCGGTCACCTCGTAGGCCGCCTTGGCGGCTTCCAGGACCTGGAAGAACATCACGCCGTCGACCGAGACCATGGCGTTGTCGCGGGTGATGACTTCCTGCTCGGGCACGTCGATGACCGTTTCCATCATGTTCATCCGGCGGCCGATCCGGTCGATCAGCGGCACGATGACGTGAAGGCCCGGCCTCAGGGTCCGGGTGTAGCGGCCGAAACGGACCAGGGTGAACTCGTAGCCCTGACGCACGGTCACCACGGCCAGGTTGACCAGGACGACCGCCATCGCGGCCAGGACCAGCGCGAACACGGCGCCGCCGCCAATGGCCGGGAACTCCGGCATCGCAAGTCCATCGAACATGGCGACTCCCCGTCATCGTGACCGTCGCGGACCCGGCCCGCGCCGGATTGTCCCACAGGCGCCGGGATTGCGCCAATACCTGGATCGTGCGGGGCGCGACGCCGCTTCGATCTCCAATCCCCCGAATCCCGTCCGTTCGGATCGTCACGGATGGGGGAGAGGCGGCGTCCGCTCGGACGGGTTGGTCCAGGGCGCGGGCCCAGCGATGGCCCGCGGCGGCGATCGGATGCGGCGCGTCGCCGATCTTCGGAAACGGCCAGAACTCCGATTCGGGGCCGGTCTCCGCGATCTCGGTCGAGACGACGCCCCAGCCGCCTTCCGCCTCGATCTCGCGCATGCAGGCGACGGCGTCCGGCACCGAGAACAGGATGTCGTGGCGTGGATCGCGCCGCGTCCCGACGGCCGTTCCCGGTCGGGTCCGGCCGGGCGGCGGATCGCGTGGCCCGCCGCCCGGACGAACGTCACAGTCCCGCCTTGACCTCCTCGAACAGGGCCTGAAGGTCGGACTCGCCCTGGATCGGCTGCTGGTAGATCCCGGCCGAGAGGATCTCCTCGGGGTTCTTCGACAGGCCGAGCGCCACCAGGACATCCTCGCTCACGAGCTCGAAGGCCGATTGCGTGGCGGCCCCGTAGCCGAACACCTCCATCTCGTACGCGCGCGAACGCGGATCGAGGAACGCGTCGATGAACACATGGGCCTTGTCGGGGTATGGACTGTCCTTGGCGATCGACAAGCCGCAGACCCAGGTCATGGCGCCTTCCTTCGGGTTCATGAACGCGACCGGAAGCCCCTCGCCCTTGAGGCGGACGACCGACTCGTTCCATGTGGTGGCCGCGACCAGTTCGCCGCTGGCCAGACCCTGCTCCATGCTCGTGTAGTCGTTCGAGTAATAGCGCAGGTTGTCGGTCAGGTCCTTGAGGAAGGGACGAATCGCGTCGAGAGCGTCCCGGGTGGAATAGTCGAACGGGTTGTCGAGGCCCGCGACGATGCCGGCGATGACGACGCCGTCGACGAGGCTATCGAACGCCGCCACCTGGCCCTTGTATTTGGGATCCCAGAGGATCGTCCAGGATTCGTCGTCGACATACTCCGGCGCGAGATCGGTCCGGTAGAGAACCGAGGTGAGGCCCCAGTCCACCGGAACCCAGTAGTGGTCGCCGTCGACGGCGCTTCCCGGAACGCCCTTCAGGGCCGGGATGATGTCGTCCCAGTGGGAAAGGCGCGAAACGTCGACGGGTTGGAGCAGGCCCGAATCGACCCACTTCTTGATGCTGTAGTTGCAAGGGAACAGCACATCGGGCGCGAAGCCCGAGCGCATCTTGGCCATGCCCTCTTCCTCGTCGCCCCAGAAGGTGAAGTTCGGCGCGCCGCCTTCCCGTTCGACATAGGCCTGCCAGAGATTCTCGTCGTCGTAGCCGGCCCACCCGAAATACGTGGCCTGGCCCTCGTCGGCCCGCGCGGCGCCGGGCGCGAGGAGATGGAATGTCGGAACGACGCCCGCGGCGGCCAGCCCGGCCAACGCGGCGCGACGATGCAAGGAAACAAGGGAATGGGTCACGGTCGCCTCCCGTTTGTCGTTCGTCGAAGCGTCACGGCGCGACCGGCGCGCGCGACGGACGACAGCATACCCCGGGCATCCCGACCGCGGCAAACCGCGACCGGTCGGCCCCTTCGGGTCGCGCGGCGGACGGCGCCATACCCGCCGCGCATGTCGGAGGAGTGGACCGAAACCTAACCTTCGCCCACAAGCGCCGGCCGGGCCGCGACCGCACGGTCGGTTTCGTCCTCCATCTCGAGCTCGGTGATTCTCTCGGCCTTGCCCGCGATCTTCTCGGTCGAGATGCGGATCTGGCGGACGTCCTCGCCGGCCTGGCTGAAGTGCCTGTCGAGCTTTGCCACCCGGTCGCCCAAGCGGCGCACGTCGTCCAGCATGCGCGTGAGCTCGTGCTGGATGAGGCCGGCCTGCTCGCGCATGCGGGCGTCCTTCAGGACCGCGCGGATCGTGTTGAGCGTCGCCATGAGCGTGGTGGGAGAGACGATGAAGACCCGGCGTCGGTAGGATTCCTCGACCACCGCGCCATGGTTGGCGTGAAGCTCGGCGTAGACCGCCTCGCTGGGCAGGAACATGATGGCGGATTCCGCCGTTTCGCCGGGCAGGATGTACTTCTCGGCGATGTCGCGGATGTGTCTGGAGACATCGTTGCGGAACTGTCGCCCGGCGCGGACCGTCTCCTCGGCGCCGGCGGCTTCTTGCAGGGCGCGGTAGCCGTCGAGCGGGAACTTGGCGTCGACGGCGATGGCGCCGGGCGGGTTCGGCAAATCGAGCATGCAGTCGGCCCGGGCGCCGTTGGAAAGCGTCGCCTGGAAGCGGTAGGCGCTGGGCGGCAGGATCGTGCCGACGAGGTCGTTGAGTTGAAGTTCGCCGAAGGCGCCGCGGCTCTGTTTGTTGGAGAGGATGTCCTGGAGGCCGACGATCTGGCTGCCCAGCGAGGCGATCTCGCGCTGCGCCCTGTCGATCGCCGCCAGCCGTTCCTGCACCTTGCCCATGGTCTCCAGGGTCTGCTTCGTGGATTCCTGGAACGAGCTGCCGACGCGCCGGTCGATCTGCCCCAGCCGGTCGGCGAGCACGGCCTGGTTCGAGGCCATCTGCGTCGCCATGTCGGACACCTGCCGGGCGAACGCCTCGCGGGCCGGGTCGTCGCGGCGACGCAGGTTGACGACAAGCAGGAGCGCCACGCCGGCCAAGCCGGCCAGGACGATGACATCGACGATCTCCACCGTGGCGCCTTGCTCCCCTCGCGGGCTTGAACCGCCCGGACCGCAGCCTTACCTAAGGCTTCCGCGCCCAGTATACTGAACGGACCCGCGCCAGCGAAGCGACTGTTCCCGTCCCCATGGCCATCCTGCCGATCATCTGGGCCCCGGACCCGCGCCTGAAGGTCGTCTCCGAAACGGTGGAGACGGTGGACGGTCGTGTGCGGCGTCTCATGGACGACATGCTGGACACCATGTACGCCGAACCCGGCGTCGGTCTCTCCGCCATCCAGGTCGGCGTTCCCAGGCGCGTCGTCGTGGCCGACGCGGCGCGCCAGGGCGGGGAGCCCCGGCCCCTCCGGCTGGTCAACCCGGCGATCGCGGCCGCCTCGGACGAGACGGCGGTCTACGAAGAAGGCTGCCTGTCGCTGCCCGAGCATTTCGCCGAGATCGAGCGCCCCGCCGAAATCGACGTGACCTACATCGACGAGACCGGCGAGGAACGGTCGCTGCGCGCCGGCGGCCTGCTCGCGCGCTGCATCCAGCACGAGCTGGACCATCTGGAGGGCCTGCTCTTCGTCGACCGCCTCTCGGCGGTCCGGCGGGGCATCATCCTGCGCAAGCTCGCCAAGCAGAAGAGGGCGCGGCTCCGCGAGAGCGCGTGACGGCCCTGCGCCTCGCGTTCATGGGTTCGTCGCGCTTCGCGACGCCGGCGCTGGACGCCCTGCGCGGGTCCGGTCACGAGATCGCCGCGGTGTACAGCCAGCCGCCCCGTCCCGCCGGCAGGGGGCGCGAGGAGCGGCCCACGCCGGTCCACGCGCGCGCCGCCTCGCTCGGCCTCGAGGTGCGCACGCCGGCCGGCCTGAAGGCGGCCCGGGAGCACGGCGAGTTCCGCGAGCTCGGCCTCGATTGCGCGGTCGTCGCCGCCTACGGCCTCCTCCTGCCGCGCGCCGTCCTCGACGCGCCGCGGCTGGGCTGCGTCAACCTCCATCCCTCGCTGCTGCCGCGCTGGCGCGGCGCGGCGCCGGTCGCGCGCGCGATCCTGGCGGGCGACGAGCGGACCGGCATGACCGTCATGCGGATGGACGAGGGGCTCGACACGGGTCCGGTCCTGGCCCAGAGGTCCGTGCCGACGCCGCCGCGCGCGACGGCCGCGAGCCTGGAAACCGGGCTCGCGGAGTTAGGCGCGCGCATGCTGCTCCACGTGTTGGGGGACCTCGAGTCGGCCGTGGCCGCCGCGACGCCGCAGGGCGAGGAAGGAGCCACCCATGCCCCGAAGTTCGCCAGGGACGACGGGCGGATCGATTGGTCGCGGCCGGCCGGAGCGCTCGACCGCCTCGTCCGGGCGCTCACGCCGTGGCCGGGCGCCTTCTTCACGCTCGGGCGAACCCCGGTGAAGGTGCTGG
This sequence comes from uncultured Alphaproteobacteria bacterium, assembly GCA_958295695.1. GTDB lineage: Bacteria > Pseudomonadota > Alphaproteobacteria > SP197 > SP197 > SP197. The sequence goes on from OY282363.1 coordinate 2,599,710, forward strand.
AGGCGGAGCCCATCGACGGCCGGGGCGCGCCGGGCCGGCTTCTCGACAGGGAGATGGCCGTCGCCTGCGGCGACGGCGCCCTGCGGCTGACGCGCGTCCAGCGGGCCGGGAAGTCCATCACCGACGGCCCGGCCTTCCTTCGCGGCATGCGCCTCGAACCGGGCGCCATCCTGGCGTGAGACCGTGCCCCGCTACCGCCTGACCCTGGAGTACGACGGCGCCGGCTATGTCGGCTGGCAGCGCCAGGACAACGGACCCAGCATCCAGCAGGCGCTGGAAGAGGCCATCGCCGCCTTCTGCGGCGAGACGGTCGCGCCGGTCGCGGCGGGGCGGACCGATGCCGGAGTCCACGCCCTGGGCCAGGTCGCCCATCTCGACCTTTCGCGCGACTGGCCCGCGGACACGGTGCGGGACGCGGTGAACCAACATCTGAGGCCGCGGCCGATCGCGGTCGTGGAGGCCGCGCGGACCGCCGACGATTTCCACGCGCGCTTCGACGCCGTGGAACGCCTCTACCGCTACCGGATCGCGAGCCGCCGCGCGCCATTGGCGCTCGAACGGAACCGGGCCTGGTTCGTGCCGCGCGCGCTCGACGCCGGGGCCATGCGCGCGGCCGCCCAAGCGCTCGTCGGCCGCCACGACTTCTCGACCTTCCGCGACGCCCAGTGTCAGGCGAAATCGCCCATGAAGACGCTGGACGAACTGGCGGTGGCGCGCGACGGCGACCTGATCGCCGTGACGGCGCGGGCGCGGTCGTTCCTCCACCGCCAGGTGCGCGGCATGGTCGGATCGCTCGTCCATGTCGGCGAGGGCAGATGGACCGCCGGCGACATCGAGGCGGCCCTCGAAGCCCGCGACCGCGGCGCCTGCGGCGTCGTCGCCCCGGCTTGCGGCCTCTACCTGGTCGGCGTGGCGTACGCCGAGTGAGTCCGGTCAACGGGAATGAAGACGGCGCTATCCGTCGCGACGGATGCGCCGGCCCGCCACGCGCAGTCCGTGGCTTTGCGGAGGCGGACGGACGTCACTCCTCGACCGGCCGTCTCGCGAAGAGAGTGCTCCCGCCCCGCCCGTCGGTCGTTCCGCGCCCCGTATGCGGTCGCGCGGACGGCGTTTGGACCTTTTTCGGACGGCGCGATTTGCCGCCATCGCTCAGCAAGGGTTCGCCGGCGTCGCCATTCCACAGGACGCCCGGACGGGGCAACCGGTAGTAGTTCGCGGGGCTGCCGGGGTCCGTGACGGGCTTGGCCGTCTCGCTCGGCGGACGGACGAACCGCCCGAGCGCCGCCTCGCAGTAGTCGCGCACGAGCTCGATACAGACCCAACGGCGCCCCGTGCGCTCGCATACCTCGCCGGTGACGCAGCTGCCGGCGAACGGGTCGATCACGAGGTCGCCGGGTTCGGTCAGCATGCGGATGAAGTATTCCGGCAGTTCCGCGGGATAGCGGGCGGGATGGGGCTTGAATCCCTTCCTCTCGCAGTAGCGCAGATAGAAGCTGTTGCTCTCGGTGTTGGGAATGGCGATGAGGTTGGGCGGGATGGCCGCGCCGTTGTCGATCCCGAATTTCTCGCTGATGTCGTGACCGGAGGGGCGCTTCCTGGCCTTGTAGCCCTTCGCCAGCAGGTCCCGCATGCTCGGACTGTAGGGCTGGAGCACCCGGCGGTTGCTGGCCTTCGGCCACGGCGTCTTGGACAGCCACCACACGGTGTCGATGGCGTCCTTGACGCGAACCCGGCGCACCGTGACCCACTCCGCCGGCGTCGGAAGCCTGGACGGGTTCCACCAGTAGAAATCCTGCGCCAGATGGAAGCCGAACTCCTCGCACAGCATGATCGGCAGCTTGAAGTGATAGAGGTTGCGGGTGGGATGGCCCTTGTTCCACGCGCCGCCGATGTCGATCACCAGGCTGCCATTGCTTTTGAGCACACGGCGGAACGCGGCTCCGAACGGCTTGAACCAATCGACATACTCGTCCGCCTCGACGTTGCCGTAGTCCTTCTTGCGCACCAGCCCGAAGGGCGGGCTCGTCACGATCAGGTCGACCGAATCGTCCGGACAGGCCGCGAGCACGTCGAGGCTGTCGCCGTGGACGATCCGTCCGAGGAGGGTTTCGTGGAAGGCGGCCGGAGGGTCGGGGGAGCGGCTCATCGTTTCGTTCCCAATGAAAACGAACAAAGAACACGATAGCCCGGCGGAACCCTCACCGCAACATCCGACGCCGACGGGCCTTGCGGGCGAACGCATCGACGATGGCGGCGGGCCGGGTTTCGATGCGACCGAGATCGTCCCCGTCCACCATCACGATACAGAGGTTGGAATCGGCCGTGATCCTGTTGGCGTAGCGTCGCGCCTCTCTCCCGATCTCGCCGGTCGAGACCATGACGATGGCGTTGCTCTTCAGGACATGCGTGAGACCGACTTCCTTCGCCACGTCGTCGAGCGATACGTGGGCCGTGTTCTTGCATTGGACCTGCCATCGGGAGAACAGGAGCCGCGCGCCCTCGAAGATCAAATCGACCTCCGCGCCGCCGGTCGCGTCGCCGCGCGGGCGTGTGGCGACATAGGACAAATCGATGAGGCGCATGAGCTTGAAGGCAAGCGCTTCAAGGGCGAGACCGCGAACATGGCGGTCCCGGGACTTCAGATCCCGACGGATCCCGTTCAGCGGCTTGCGCAGCAGGGGCCGAAGATCGGCCCGGACCTGTCGTTCGAGCTGCTCGATCAGCGGGGTCGCGAGGTTGGCGGCCAGCTTTCCGGTCGCGGTGACGAGAAACGGCTTCGCGCCTCGTCCGGCCTCTTTCGTACCACGCTCGAGATGAATGTATCCGGCGTCCCGGAGCGGGTAGAGAACCTGTTTGGGCAGGTTCTTCTCGTTGAAGGCGACGCCGTAAGTGGCGATGGCGAGCTTTTCGACGTCGTTCGAGAGGTGCGGACCTTTGCTATCGAGGTTGGCGAGAGCCTTGAGATAGGCGCGTTGCTCCGGCGTGAACATGGCCAGCGCCTCGAACTCCTCCACGTTGAGGCCCAGGATTTTCTCGAGGCGCGCCCGGTCCACACGGTAGCGGGACACGAAGACGCCGGCCCGTTCGAGCCACAGGCGCAACGTGCTCATGTGCTTCCCGCCGCGCGGGACCGCAATGCCGCGTTCCGCGAGCCAACGCCGCAGCCTGTTGAGATCGATACTCTCTCCGGCGGCGTGCATGTCGAGGACGCACTGAACGACGTTCATGCCTTGGCGGTTCTTCAGGATGTGTCGGGCGAAGACCTCGTGGAAGGCGCGCTCGTCGCGGCGAAGCTCGTAAAGCGTCGCGCCGAACTCGGTCAGCGTCGCGTCGTCCTCCCCGATCAGACCGTAGGCGCGCAGCGACAGCTTGGTGTTGTTGGCAAGTTTGCGCTTGTTTCGGTCGGAGGTCTTGTATCCGGCGAAATACCGGTCGCGCACGGCGATTTCGAAGCCGTTCCAATCGCCTCCGTGTTTGTGCGCCAGCTCCAGAAGGACGGGCAGATCGATCTGCGCGGGCTAGAACTCGCTACCGAACGGAAGATCGCTGCGCGGCATCGAAGGCCCCCGGATCACGCGCCACGGCGTTCGAGGAAGGCCCGCGACATCCCGGCGTACGGGCAAAGCCGGGGAGACGCGGCGCCCTTGGGCGACGGCGGCAAGCTCCGCGTGCTCCCGACCTTCGAGAGCGACGGACGATCGGGTCTCCGCGGGCATGAGGTTTCGTTCATGTAGAGCTGCGCCATACGAGGCCAACCGCTCCAAAGCGGTGCATAGCGAGGCATATCGGCCATCGGCCGACAATCCCCGCCGGTTCGACAGTAGGCGACCGTAAGAGGCTGCAAGCAAGATGCGCGGATCGCGTTGTCCACACGGTCCGGCGCGGTCCTTGGCCCCGGCCCGCAGCCTCCGTCCGGTTGGCGCGGCGTACCTTGCGCAATCCGGCGCGGCAGGGTGCATGACATGAACTCAACCCGGTTGTCGAGCCACCTGAGAGTGGATTCCTTCGGGAGCCGCATCCGAAAGGACCGCCAAAGCCATTCCAGATCTCCGATCACAACTTACATACGATACAGGGATACATCCGTATCGACCGCCAAAGGGATATCCCCGCTTGATGGACGACCCGACCCGGGAAGAGAATACTGCCCGGCCGGCGGCCGGGGCGATGGCGACGCGGTGACACGACACCGGGAGGAACGATCGTGAACGAGACGGATGGCGGCGTCGCGGTGGTGGTCGGCGCGGGCGCCGGCTTGGGCGCGGGCCTCGCCCGGCGCTTCGCCTCCGCGGGCATGGCGGTGGCGGTCGCCTCGCGCAACCCGCGCGGCGCCGAGGCCATCGCCGTCGAGGTCGAGCGGGCGACGCGCGGCGCCGCCCACGGCTATCCCTGCGACGCGACGGACGAGAACGCGGTCGCGGACCTGCTGAACCGCGTGTCGGGCGAGCTCGGCGAGCCGGATCTCGTGGTCTACAACGCCAGCGGGTTCCTCATGAAGTCGATCCTGGAGATCGAGGCCGACGAACTGGTCGCCGAGTGGAACGTGACCTGCCTGGGGGGCTTCATCGTCGGCCGCGAAGTCGCGCGCCGTATGGCGAAGCGGGGCGGCGGAACCCTGATCTTCACGGGCGCCACGGCCTGCTACAAGGGATCGGCCCGCTTCGCGGGTTTCGCCATCGGCAAGTTCGGCCTGCGGGCGCTGGCGCAGTCCATGGCCCGGGAACTGGGACCGAAGGGCGTCCATGTCGCCCTCGTCAACATCGACGGGGAGATCAACGGTCCGGCGCACGCCCACGAGATTCCCGAGAAGGGCGTCGACGCCCTGCTCGACCCCGACGCCATCGCCGAGACCTATCTGGCCATCCACCGCCAGCACCGCACCGCCTGGACCCACGAGGCGGACCTGCGGCCGGCCATCGAGCGCTGGTGAGCGGACAGGGCGGTTCCGGCCTTGCGGGAACCGCTCCGGGGACGCTTGCCGCGAGCGACAGACAAGCCATGGCGTTTCCGTCGAAGACGGAAACGCCATGGCGTCGGCCGGCGCCGGTCAATAGGTCTCGCCCCGGGCGGCGGCTTCGGCGGCGCGGCGCTTCTCGCCTTCCTCGAACAGCGCGACCTTCTCGGGCGGGGCCTTCTCCTGGTGCTTCGTCTTGTATTCGCCGTAGGGCATGCCGTAGACGATCGCGCGCGCGGCGTCGTAGTCCATCTCGACGCCGCGCTCCTCGGCCGCCGCGCGGTACCATTTCGACAGGCAGTTGCGGCAGAAGTCGGCGAGGTTCATCAGGTCGATGTTCTGGATGTCCGGCTTACGCTCGAAGTGCTCGCGCAGGCGGCGGAAGACGGCGGCTTCGATCTCGGTGCGGGTCGCGTCGTCCATGGCGGGGGCCCTGTCCTTCCAAGTGGGTCGTCGAAGGGGATGTAGGCCAGGGAGCCGCGCGGCTCAAGCCGCGCCGGCGACCGTCTCGTCCATCAGGCCCCGCACGACCGCGCGCAGGGCCGCGTCCGCGTCGCCGTCGCCGCCGGACGCCTCGTAGGCCGCCACCTGGCGCTCGGCCGAGGTCCCGTCGCGGGCGATGCGCCGCGCCCGCTCCACCTCGGCGGCGCAGCCCAAGGCCATGGCGTCCTCCCGGACGAGATCGAGGATCTCGTCGACCAGGTCGGCAAAGGGGACCAGCGCGCCCTTGCCGAAATCGACCAGTTCGCTCCGGCTGCCGTAGCGCTGCGCCAGCCAGCGGTTTTCCCGGATCAGCATGTTGGAGTATTCGCGCCAGCGCTGGTTGTCCGTCCTCAGGCGGTAGAGCATCCGCAGGACGCACTGGAACAGCGCCGCCGCGGTGAGCGCGTCCTCCATGTCGGGACACACGTCGCAGATCCGCATCTCGAGCGTCGGGTAGCGGGAGCTGGGTCTGAGGTCCCACCAGATCTTCGAGCCGTCCTCCAGCAGGCCGGAATTCGTCATGTGCCGGATCATGCGCTGGTATTCGGACCAACTCGCGACCGGCTCGGGCGGGCCGGTGCGCGGCAGGCTGTCGAAGACCGTCAGCCTGTAGGACTTCAGGCCCGTGTTCCGGCCCTGCCAGAACGGCGACGACGTCGTCAGGCACAGCAGGTGCGGCAGGAAGTAGCGCGCCTGGTTCATCAGGTCGATGCGCAGCTCCTCGTCCTCGATGCCGATATGGACGTGCATGCCGCAGATCAGCAGGCGATGGACCACGGCCTGCATGTCGTGGGCGAGACCCTCGTAGCGCGCCTTGTGCACGTAGTCCTGCCGGCGCCAGTCGCCGAACGGGTGGGTCGAGGCGGCGACCGGGGCGAGCCCGTGGTTGGCGCACGCCCTGGCGACGCCGCCGCGCAGACGGCGCAGCTCGCGTCTCGCCTCGCCGATGTCGGCGCAGACGCGCGTGCCGATCTCGACCTGGGCGCGCAGGAACTCGTTGGCGACCTGCCCGCCCAGCTCGCGGGCGCATTCGTCGACCAGGCCCTCGGGCGGGTCCGACGCGAGATCGCCGGTCTCCCGGTCGACCAAGTGGTATTCTTCCTCGACACCCAGCGTGAACGCGGGTTCGGCCACGCTCACGGCCCGTCCTCCCGGCGGTAAAGGCTCTCGTCGGCGACGAGTTCGGCGAAGGCGTCGATCATGACGCCGGCCCAGCGCTCGATCCCGTCCTCGTCGCCGATCAGGTCCTGCCTGATCTCGATCTGGACGTTCGCGAGGCCGCGCCGCGAGGCGTGGGCGGGCATCGTGTAGCCGACGGGCAGGGACGCCGAATAGGGCTCGTTGTCGCCTACGCAGAGGTCGCCCCGCGCGCGGAGACGCTCCATCAGCGGCAGGGCCATGCGGCCGTCCCGGTCCCACATCACGCCCACGTGCCACGGGCGTTCGCCGGCCCCCATGACGGGCGTGAAGCTGTGCATCATCACGACCGCTGGCGTCACGCCGCGGGCCTCGACGCCGTCGATCACCGCGGTCGCGGCTTCGTGATAGGGCCAGAAGCAGGCTTCGGCCCTGTCGGCGGCGTCCCGCGGCGACAGGTCGCGGTTGCCGGGCACTTCCGTGCCGTCGCTCACGCGGGCGATCGACTCCTCGTCGCCGGGCCGTCGGTTGCAGTCGATCACGAGGCGCGAATACCCGGCCAGCACGGCCGGCGCGTCGAAGCGCCGCGCCATCCGGCGCGTGATCTCGGCCGCGCCGATGTCCCAGGCGATGTGTCGTTCGAGCGCCTCGTCGGTGAGTCCCAGGTTGTCGAGCGCCTCGGGGACCCGGTTGCTCGCGTGGTCGCACAGCAGGACCATCGGGAGAGCGCCGCGGGGGTTGACGATGTCATAGGCGGGCGGATCGTCCGGTCCCAGAAGAGGGTCGCCGGCGCCGCGCATGTCGGAGAGGGGGTCGCGCCCGATCGCATCCATCGGGCGCGACTGTATCGGCGTCCGCCGGGGACGGGAACCCCGCCGGCGGGCCGGTCCCGCCCGTTGCGTCCGGCCGGCGGGGCGTGCCAGAAGGCGAGGCCATGCCGGACGACCCGCGTTCCTTCCTTCGCAGCCTGTTCGACGCCGCCGTCGGCGCGGCCCGCGCCGGGGTCTGCATGGCGGGGAGGCTGCCGGACCCGCCCAGGGGCCGCACGGTCGTCGTCGGCGCGGGCAAGGCCGCGGCCGAGATGGCGGCTTATGTCGAGGCGCACTGGGACGGCCCTCTTTCCGGCCTCGTCATCGCGCCCTACGGCCACGGCGCGCCGACCTCCCGGATCGAGGTGGCCGAGGCGGCCCACCCGGCGCCCGACGCCGCGGGCCGCCACGCCGCGGCGCGGGTGCTGGACGCCGTCCGGGGGCTCGGCGGGGACGACCTCGCGCTCTGCCTGATCTCGGGCGGCGGGTCCGCCCTGATGACGCTGCCCGCCCCGGGCCTGAACCTGGACGACAAGCGGGCCGTGAACGAGGCGCTGCTGCGTTCGGGCGCGACGATCCGCGAGATGAACTGCGTGCGCAAGCACCTCTCGGCCATCAAGGGCGGCCGGCTGGCCGTGGCCGCGGCGCCCGCCCGCGTCGTGACGCTCGCGATCTCCGACGTGCCCGGCGACGACCTTTCCGTCATCGCCTCCGGCCCGACCGTTCCGGACCCCACGACGCGCCACGACGCCCTGCGCCTGATCGCCCGCCACGGCATCGAGGCTCCGGGAAACGTGCTGGACTGGCTCCGGCGCGACGAGAGCGAGACGCCGAAGCCGGGCGCGCCGGAACTCGACGGCGCCGAGGCCTCGGTCGTCGTCACGCCGCGCGACGCCCTGGAGGCCGCGGCCGGGTTGGCGAGGAGCCGCGGCGTCCGTCCGGTCGTGCTGGGGGACGCCATCGAGGGCGAAGCCCGCCACGTCGCCCTCGTCCATGCCGCCATCGCGCGCGAGATCGCGGACCGCGGCGGCCCCGCCCGGCCTCCCGCGGCGATCCTCTCGGGCGGCGAGACCACGGTCGCGCTGCGCGGCGAGAGCGGCGGCGGCGGACGCAACCGGGAATTCCTGCTAGCGCTGGCCGTGGCGCTCGACGGCCGAAAGGACATCCACGCGCTGGCCTGCGACACCGACGGCGTCGACGGCCTCGGCGAGGCGGCCGGCGCGGTCGCGACGCCCGACACCCTGGCCCGCGCGAAAGCGCTCGGCCTGGACCCCGCCGACGCGCTGGACCGCCACGACAGCGGCGGCTTCTTCGCCGCCCTCGGCGACGCGGTCGTCACCGGGCCGACGCGCACGAACGTCAACGACTTCCGTGCTATCGTGGTCGCGTCGCCGGACGGCGTGTCCGGACCGTGAAGGTGAGACCCATGCGCCGGGACCGACAGGCCAAGATCGTCGCCACGCTGGGGCCGGGCGCGTCGTCCAGGAACGCGATCTCCGCGCTGTTTCACGCCGGCGCCGATGTCTTCCGGCTCAACATGAGCCATGGCTCCCGCGAGGACCATCGCGCGCGCTGCGGCGTTCTGCGCGATCTCGAGTCCGCGACGGGGCGGCCCATCGGCGTGCTGGTCGATCTCCAGGGACCGAAGCTGCGGGTCGGAACCTTCGTCCGGGGCGGCGTCGACCTGGAGCGCGGCCAGGCCCTGCGCCTCGATCTCGATCCCGCGCCCGGCGACGAAACGCGCGTCGGCCTGCCCCATCCCGAGGTGTTCGCCGCGGTCGAGACCGGGAACCGCATCCTGCTCGACGACGGGCGGGTCGCGCTCAGGGTCGAGGGCCGCGGCGACGACTTCGCGCAAACGACGGTCGAGGCGGGCGGCCGCCTCTCCGACAACAAGGGCCTCAACCTGCCGGGCGTCCGGCTCCCCATCGCGGCGCTCACGGAGAAGGACCGAGACGACCTCGCGTTCGCGCTGGAGATCGGCGCGGACTGGATCGCGCTCTCCTTCGTTCAGCGGCCCGGCGACATCGTCGAGGCCCGCGATCTCGCCGGCGGTCGCGCGGCCGTCATGGCGAAGCTGGAGAAGCCCTCGGCCATCGACAGCCTGGCCGGGATCATCGAGTTGGCCGACGGCGTCATGGTCGCGCGCGGCGACCTCGGCGTGGAGATGAAGCCGGAGGAGGTGCCCGGCCTGCAGAAGCGGATCGTGCGGGCCTGCCGGCAGGCGGGCAAGCCCGTCGTCGTGGCGACCCAGATGCTGGAATCGATGATCGCCTCGCCGACGCCGACCCGCGCCGAGGCGTCCGACGTGGCGACCGCGGTCCATGACGGCGCGGACGCCCTGATGCTCTCGGGCGAAACGGCGGTCGGCGAGTATCCGGCCGAGACCGTCGGGATCATGAGCCGGATCGTGCGCGCCGTGGAGAACGACCCGCTCTACGACACTCTCGCCACCGCGCCCGAGGCGACCGGCGCGGACGCCATCTCGGCCGCGGCGCGGCAGGTGGCGCGAACCGTCAACGCGAGCGCCATCGTGGCCTATTCCGTGTCCGGCGCGACCACGCTGCGGGCGTCCCGCGTGCGGCCGGACGCGCCGATCCTGGGCCTGACGCCCAAGACCGAATCGGCGCGCCGCCTGGCTCTCGCCTGGGGCGTCCATTCGGTCCATACCGAGGACGCCAAGGACTTCGCGGACATGGTGCGCCGCGCCTGCGCCCTCTCGAAGCGGGAGGGTTTCGCCGCGCCGGGCGACCGCATCGTCATCACCGCCGGCGTTCCCTTCGGCACGCCGGGCGCGACCAACACGCTCAGGATCGCCTGGGTCGATTAGATCGGTTCGCCCTCGATCTCGCGGCTCAGCTCGTCGGCCCGCTGGCGGATGCCCTCCATGTGCGGGTTCTGCTTGAGCGCCTCGCGGAACCAGAAGAGCGCGGCCTCGTCGTCGTCGCGCGCGCCGTGGATCAGGCCGAGGCCCGAGAGCGCGCCGAAGTGGCGGGGTTCCAGCTCGATCGTCTTCATGCAGTCGGCGATCGAGTCGTCGTAGCGCCCGATCATGTAGTAGGCCGTCGCGCGCTTGTTCCAGGCTTCCGCGAACTTCGGAGCGACCTCGATCAGATGCGTGAAGCGGCCGATGGCGGCGTCGAGGTCGCCCGCCTGCATGGCCTGGGCGCCGCCATGCATGAGGGCGTTGAGCGCGTCGTCATGGCCATCGAGCCAGATCGCCCAGATATGGCTCTGGATCAGCCACGCCTCGGCGGGATCGGCCGTCGCGTGAAGCCGCTCGAACAGGTCGTCGAGCCGCGGATCGTCCTGCGCCGCCCGGGGCTCGGGTCCGGCCACGGCAAGAAACGAACCCGCGACGACGACAAGCAGGATGCGTTCGAGGGTCATGGCGCGAGCCTATTGCGTTTCCGTCGAAGACGGAAACGCAATGGATTGCTTGTCGCTCGCGGCAAGCGAGCCTGTGAGCCCGGTCCGAATCGAAAGGGCCGCGGCGTTCCGGGCCGCGGCCCTTCCTGGTGTAGCGCTTCCGGTTCCGGACCACCCGGAGCCGGAAGCGGGCGTCGGCGAGCGCCCGGGCGGGACCCGACCGCCGCCGCGCGCCCCTGCGTCCGCGCGCCATGACGGCTCTCCCTTTCTGGCGGAGTTCCAAGATGGCGCCGGTTTGCCGGCGTCTCAAGACCTTCCGATGACGAAAGGCCCCGGACCGGCGCTACGGCGGGTCTCGCAGCGCCTCGGGCTTCGGGCCGCCGGTGGCCCAGTCGAGAAGCTGCGCGGGATGGACCACGGGCTTGTCGAGGCCGCCCGCGATCTGGACCATGCAGCCGACATTGCCCGCCGCCACCGCGTCCGCCCCGGTCGCTTCGATGTTCTCGCACTTGCGCGCCAGCAGCCGCGCGGCCATCGCGGGCTGGAGTATGTTGTAGGTTCCGGCCGAACCGCAGCAGATGTGACCCTCGGGAATCTCCCGCACCGTGAAGCCGGCGCGGCGCAGCAACGCGGCGGGCTCGCCGACGATCCCCTGGCCGTGCTGGAGGGAGCAGGCGGCGTGATAGGCGACGGTCGGCGCGCCGGCGGGCGCCGCGCAGCCGCCCATGAGCCCGTCGACGACCTCGGCGATGTCGCGCGCCTTGCCGGAGACCTCGGCGGAGGTCCCGGCCCAACCGGGATCGTCCTTGAAGAGAAAGCCGTACTCCTTGAGTTGCGTGCCGCAGCCCGATGCGTTGGCGACGACGGCGTCGAACGGTCCCGCGGCCTTCCAGGCCGCCAGATTGGCGCGCGCCGCGGTCAGCGCCTTCTCGCGCTCGCCCATGTGCAGCGCCAGCGCGCCGCAGCAACCGCTCCCCCCGGCCACGACGACCTCGCAGCCCAACCGCGTGAGCAAGCGGATGGTGGCTTCGTTGACCTCCGGCGCGAGCGCCTGCTGCGCGCAGCCGTTGAGCAGCGCGACCCGCATGCGGCGCTCGCCCCGGGCCTCGTGGACCGCGGGCGCGTCAGCCCAGGAAGGGGACGGGAGCCGTCGCGGCGCCATGCCCGCGAGAGGGGCCAGCCGGGCCGGCAGGAGCGGTCCGAACGGCCGGGCCAGCAAGGCGCAGACCAAGGCGAGACGAAAGAGGCGCGGGCGGGGAACCGTCAGCGCGACGAGGCGCCGGACGAGCCTCTCCATCGGCGGCCGGGGGCGCGTCTCGTGGATGTGCGCGCGGGCGTGGTCGACCAGATGCATGTAGTTCACGCCCGAGGGGCATGCGGTCATGCAGGAGAGGCACGACAGGCACCGGTCCACGTGGCGCGCCGTCGTGGCGTCGGCGCCTCGGTCCTGTTCCAGCATGTCCTTGATCATGGAGATCCGGCCGCGCGGACTGTCGCGTTCGTCGCCGGTCAGCAGATAGGTCGGGCAGGTCGCGAGACAAAAGCCGCAGTGGACACACGCCCTCAGGATGCGTTCCGCCTCCCGGATCTGCGGATCGGCCAGCCTGGCGAGATCGAAGCGCGTTTCCATGGTCAGGCCCCGCGGGCCATGCGGCCCGGGTTGAGGATGCCCGCGGGATCGAACCCGTCCCCTATGCGCCGTCCGAGGGCGGCGCGGCCCGCGGGCTGGGGATGGAAGACCGGCACGGCCTCCTTCAGGGCTCCGGGCGCGCGGACCAGCGTGGCGTGGCCGCCGTGGGCGTCGGCCTGCGCCCGGACGGCCGCCGAGACCGCCCGCGTCGCGGGCGCGCCGCACCAGACGAGACCGCCTCCCCAGTCGAGATAGCCTTCGACGCCGTGCTCCGCGAGCCCGTCGAGGACGGCGCCGCCGGAGGCCGGCGGAATGTGCAGCCGCCAGACCGCGTCGGCGTCTCCGATCGGCCCGGCGACGTCGCGGATCTCCCGCCAGAACCGTCCGGAGTTATGGCCGTGCAACTCCTCGACCGCGCCATGCGCCGACAGCAGGCCCCGCAGGGCCTCGGTGCGCGCCGCGACCGAGACCGGGGGGCCCTCCACCCGCACCGCGGTGGCGGACGCGCCGGCGCCGCCGACGTAGGCGACCGACGAGCGCGCGGCGGCGGCTTCGGGAACGTGGGCCGCCGCCGTCGCCTCGTGCGGGCTGGCGAGCGCGGCGCCCATGGCGTCGCACGCCTCCCCGGGGGAAAGGCCGGCGACGAGGACCGTGCGCGTCTTCTCGGCCGCGGGCAGGACCTTCACGGAGACCCGGGTCAACACGCCCAGCGTGCCCCAGGAGCCGCACATCAGCTTCGTGAGGTCGTAGCCCGACACGTTCTTGACGACCCGGCCGCCGGACTTGATGAGTTCGCCCCGGCCCGTCGCCACCTCCACGCCCAGGGCGTGGTCGCGGGCCGCGCCGGCCCGCACGCGCCGGGGTCCCGACAGGTTGCAGGCGAGGATTCCTCCCAGGGTCGCCCTCCCCGCGGCTTCGCCGAGGAGAGGGCCGAGGTCGGGCGGCTCGAACGCGAGGCGCTGGCCGGACTGGCGCAGCAGCGCCTCGATCTCGGCGATGGGCGTCGCCGCGCGGGCGGTCAGCACCAGCTCCGCCGGCTCGTGGTCGACGACGCCGGAAAGGCCCGAGAGATCGAGGCGGTAGCCGGCCTCGACCGCGTGGCCGAAGGCGCGCTTCGTGCCGGCTCCGACGATCTCGACGGGCGCTTTCCCGGCGGCGGCCCAAGCCAGAAACTCGCGCACCGCGGCGGCGTCGCCGGGACGGACCGTTTGCGCCGTCACGGCGGTCAGAACCGGGGCAGGTCGGGGAACGGCAGGTCGCCCTTGTGGACGTGCATGTGGCCCAGTTCGGCGCAGCGGTGGAGAACGGGGAAGACCTTGCCGGGGTTGAGGAGCCCGTCCGGATCGAAGGCGCACTTCACGCGCTGCTGCTGCTTGAGGTCGGCCGCGGTGAACATCGTCCCCATCAGGTCGCGCTTCTCGACGCCGATGCCGTGCTCGCCGCTCAGCACGCCGCCGACCTCGACGCAGAGCGTCAGGATGTCCGCGGCCAGCGCCTCGGCCTTCTCGAGGTCGCCGTCGCGCGCAGCGTCGTACATGATGAGCGGGTGAAGGTTGCCGTCGCCGGCGTGGAAGACGTTGACCACGCCCAAGCCGTGTTTTTCGGAGAGCGCGTCCAGGCGCGTCAGCACCTCGGACAGGCGGCCTCGGGGGATCGTGCCGTCGATGCAGTAGTAGTCGGGCGAGATCTTGCCGACCGCGGGGAAGGCCGACTTGCGGCCCAGCCAGAAGCGTTGGCGCTCGTCCTCGCTCCGCGCCCGACGCACGGTCGTGGCGCGGCAGGCGCGGGCGATCGCCTCGACGCGCTCCGAAAGCTCCGCGACCTCGGCCTCGGGCCCGTCGAGCTCGCAGATCAACAGCGCCTCCACGTCGAGCGGATAGCCGGCCTTGCTGTAGTCCTCGGTGGCGCGTACCGCGGACCTGTCCATCATCTCGAGCCCGGCGGGTATGACGCCGTCGGCGATGATCCGCGCCACGCAGTCGCCGGCCGAGGCGAGATCGGCGAACCCGAGCAGCAGCGCGCCCACCGAATCCGGTTTCGGCAGGATGCGCACCGTGACCTCGGTGATCACGCCCAGCAGCCCCTCCGATCCGGTCAGGACGCCGAGAAGGTCGTAGCCGTCGGGATCCATGTGCTTGCCGCCGACGCGGACCGCGTCGCCGTTCATGAGCACGACCTCGAGGCCCAGCAGGTTGTTGGTGGTGACGCCATACTTCAGGCAGTGCACGCCGCCCGAGTTCTCGGCCACGTTGCCGCCGATCGAGCAGGCGATCTGGCTGGAGGGATCGGGCGCGTAATAGAAACCCGCAGCCGACACCGCCTGGGAGACGGCGAGGTTCGTCACGCCGGGCTGAACCGTGACGCAGCGGTTGGGGTAGTCGATCTCGAGAATACGGTTGAACTTGCCCAAGCCCAGCAGGATGCCGTCCACGAGCGGCAGGGCGCCGCCGGAGAGGCCGGTGCCGGAGCCGCGCGGCACCACCTTCACCCCGTGCTCCAGGCAGAGCTTCAGCACCTCGGAAACCTCCCCGACGGTTTCCGGCAGCACGACGGCGAGCGGCAAGGCGCGGTAGGCCGAGAGCGCGTCGCACTCGTAGGTCTTGAGGCCGACCGGATCGGCGATCAGGTTGTCGGCGGGAACGATCGCGGCCAAGGCGCCGAGAAACGAATCGCGGTTTTCCAGAACCCGATCGTCCGGCTTCGGCATCGCGAGGGTCATCGGCGCGGGTTTCCCGTCATGACGGGACCAGCTTCGGCGCGGGAGGCGGAAACGTCAACGCCGGGCGCGTAGGCCGGCGCGGCGGACGGACCGGCACCCGAGACGGCGGCGGCGGATCAACCCTGGCGCGCCTTGAAACGGGCCTTCTCCTTGTTGATCACGTAGACGCGGCCCTTGCGGCGCACCGTGCGGCACTTCATGTGGCGCTTCTTCATCGAGCGCAGCGAATTCACGATCTTCATCGTCCGACCCTCGGAGGCCGGGACCCGTCGCCCGATCCCGGAAGGCGCGGACCCTACCGATCCGGCTCGTCCGCGTCAACGGCCGGTCGGGGATAGGAAATCGCGGCGATCTCGAGCTCCAGGTCGCCGGCCGGGCGGCGCCACGTGACGACATCGCCGACGCCGGCCCCGTTCAACGCGCGCGCCAACGGGCTGATCCAACTGACGAGGCCCTTGGCGATGTCGGCCTCGTCCTCCCCGACGATCCGCCAGACGCGGTCCCGGCCGTTCTCGTCGCGCACCGCGACGCGCGCGCCGAAGGCCACCTCATGCCGGGGCTGTTTCGCCATGCCGACCACGACCGCATGGCCGATCCGGCCCTCTATGTAGCGCAGGTCGCGCCCGACGCGCGCGAGCCTGCCCGAGTCCAGTATGGTCCCGGTATGCGGTTCGAGCTCCTCGCGCTCCTTTCTCAGCGCCGCGCGCCGCGCCTCCAGCGCCGCCATGCCCTCGGGCGTGACGTAGTTGGGAATGGGCTGCTGCGGCAGTTCGGGAAGCGTGTCGACGACCTCGTCGCCATCGGGCTCCCGCACGAACGCGCGGCTCATGGGCGTGTCTCCATACGGCAAGCGGGGCCGCCAGCCGCGCACTATGGCGGCAACGCCGCGGCGCGCCAAGCGCGCCCCGATCCGAGGCCCGCGCCACGGCGGGGTGGCGGTCGCGCCGGGAGCGGGGATGTCCCTCGATCCTTCGATACGCGCCCCCGCGGGGCGCGCCTCGGGGATGAGAGAGGTTGGGCGGGGAACGGGAAACCCTCATCCCGAGGTGACGCGCCAGCGCCGTATCGAGAGCCTGTCCCGAGCTTGCCGAAGGGGACGGACACGCTAGAACCGGTCGGGGCGGAAGGCGCTCAGGTCGAGGCCGGGGTCGCGTCCGGCGACGAGGTCGGCGACGATCAGGCCGCTGCGCGCCGCCAGCGACAGGCCGAGGTGCTGGTGTCCGAAGTCGAACCAGACGTTGGAGAAGCCCGGCGCCGGTCCCAGCGCCGGCAGATAGTCCGGCAGGGTCGGCCGGCGGCCCATCCACTTCGTGACCTTCGAGGCCCGGGAGCGGTCGAAGTGGCGCAGCACATGCCGGCCGCGCTCGACCATCGCGTCCGCGCGGCGATAGTCGGGCGCCGCCTCGAGGCCGGCCAGTTCGACGGTGCCGGCGAACCTGACGCCCTCGTCCATCTGGTTCACGCCGAAGCGGTGCTCAGCATGGATCACCGGGATCCCGAGGCCCGTGTCGACGCCATGGAAGACGGTGTGATAGCCGCGTTCGGTATCGAGCAGGACCTTGAGGCCCATCATCGCGGCGACCTTGTGCGACCAAGCGCCCGCGGCGACCACGAGCCGGTCGATCCCGTGCTCGCCCTCGGTGGTTTCGAGCCCGGTCACGCGGCCCGATCCATGGCGCACGGCCGTGACCTCGCGCCGCTCGATCCGGCCGCCCCCGGCGACGAACCGGTCGGCGAGGCCGCGCGTCAGCTTGTAGGGATTGATGGTGCTGTAACAGCCCGTGAAGAAGCTGGCGCGCGTCACGGACGAGGCGAGCGCCGGCTCGGTCTGGCGGATCTCGTCGCCGCCCAGCTCCGCGGCCTCGACCCCCAGTTCGCCGAGCAGAGCGCGTTTGCCCGCGTCGCCGTCGTAGCCGTCGTCGGTGTCGTAGGCGATCAGCAGCCCGCGTTTGCGGATCAGGTCGGCGTTGGGCGTGCCCCGGGTGAGGGTGTCGTAGGCCGCCGTGGTCCCGTCGAGCAGCGCATGGAGGGCGCGCGCGTTGGCCATGCGCGTGGCGCCGTTCGAGGCCCTCAGAAAGGCGACCAGCCAAGGCAGCAGGCTCGGCAGATAGCTCCAGCGGATGGTGAGGGAGCGCCGGCTGTCCATCAGCATCTTCGGCACGTCCCGGATGACGCCGGGCGACGGGAGCGGAAGCGCGGAGCCGGTGTCGCAGATCATGCCGGCGTTGCCGAAGGAGCAGTTCTCGCCGGGGCCGTCGCGGTCCACGATCGTGACGTCGTGCCCGTCGCGCAGCAGCGCGAGACCGGCGCAGACGCCGACGACGCCCGCGCCGACGACGGTGACGCGATGCCGTCCGGCCATGGATCGACACTGCCCCACGACCGGCCCCGCGGTCAACGCGCCGGCCCTCAGACCCGTTCGGCGCCGTAGTACAGCGCCACCTTGTGTTTCGCCTCGGCGAAGAAGAGCCAGCGCTCGATCAGCGTTCCGGCGAGGCCGCAACCGGCGGCGAGGACCGTGAGGGCCGCCCCCGCGACGCCGCCGGCCAGAGCGCCGGCCGCGAGCAGCGCCATCGGCGCCGCGACGCCGACGACGAGCGCGCTCCGGCGCAGCTTGCGCGCGTGCTTGCGGCCGATGTGGAAGATCATTTCCCGCTGCAGGTAGTTCTCGCTGCTGTTGGGCGCCTCCAGCATCCTGCCGCCCCGGAGGCGGTCCCCCATGCCGAGCGCGGTGGCGAGGTCGCTCCCGGCCGGATGTTCGGCATGCGCCCAGGCGCACGCCTTGACCGCAGCCGCGCACGGCGGCGCCAGGAGGGCGACGACGAGGAGGCCGCCCGGAACCGGCGCCCCGCCCAGGGACGCCGCGGCGCAGACCAGCAGCGCGCCTCCAGCCAGTCCGATGGCCAGGAAACACGGCACGGTCCAGACGTTCGACCACTGCGGCACCGTCCACAGCGAACGGTAGATCATGGCGGTGCAGATCATGGTCCCGACGGCGCACAGGACCATCGCGAGGCCGGCCGGCGCGAGAACGCCGCCGCCGGGCCCGGCGACGATCGATCCGCCGAGAAAGGCCAACGCCGGCGCGAACGTGATCATGGCCATCACGCCCTCGCGCGAGAGCCAGGACGAACGCCATTGCGAGAGCGCGCGCCAGGCCCGTTCGGGATGGCGCAGATGGAAGGTGGACGCCAGGAGACCGGCTACCACGAGGGCCAGCGCGAGCACCGTGGAGGTCACGACGAACGGCGTGTCCCGGGGCGGCAGCCCGAGCGCATGCAGCGCGCCGAGCCAAACCAGCGCGCCCAAGCCGGCGCCGGACAGGCTCGTGAAGAGAACGAGCGAAACGGCCGGACGCAAGGGCTTCAGTCCGACAGCACGCGGTCGAGCCAGTCCAGAAAACCGGACGGTTGCCCGGCGTCCGCGCCGACGGCCATCGGCGCTGGGCCGGCATGTCGCGCACGCGGCGGCAAGTAGCGGTTGACCGGTCCGGCGCCGCTTTCGGGCATCGGCGCCGCGCCGCCCCGGTCCGCCACCAGCTTCGAGACTTCGGATTCCGGATCGCCCAGATCGCCGAAGTGGCGGGCCGACGTCGGACAGGTCCGCACGCAAGCCGGAACGCGGTCGGCCTCGTCGAAATCGCCGTTGTCGATCCGGTCGGCGCATAGCGTGCACTTCTTCATGACGCCCGTGGCGTCGTCGAGCTCGCGAGCCCCGTAGGGGCAGGCCCAGGCGCACAGACCGCAGCCGATGCACAAATCCTCGTCGACCAGGACGATGCCGTCCCTGGCGCGCTTGTAGGAGGCGCCGGTCGGGCACACCGTGACGCAGGGCGCGTTGTCGCAGTGAAGGCACGAGCGCGGGAAATGGAGCGTGAAGCCGCCCTGTCCGTCCTCGACCTCGTAGGTGTGAACGCGGTTGAGCCAGACGCCCGATGCCTCCGGGCCGTAGGGGGTCGTATCGCTCAGCGGCGCGGCCGCGCCGATCGAGTTCCAGGATTTGCAGGCCACCGCGCAGGCGTGGCAGCCCACGCAGATGTCGAGATCGATGACGAGACCGAGCTTCTTGCCGGCGCCTTGCGGCAACGAGGTCACCGGACGGTCCCCACCACCGGCGCTCCGGCTTCGAGCGTTTCCAGGCGCGGCTCGCTCGGCGCGCTCTGCCGCTCGGCGCGGCGGACGCGGACCGTCAGGTCGTACCACGCCGCCTGCCCGGTCACGGGATCGGAATTCGAGTAGCGGTAGCCGTCCTCGCGGACGGGCAGCAAGTCGTCGATCAGGTGGTTGAGCAGAAACCCGTGGGTCGCCTCGACCGCGTCGGGACTCAGCGCCCAGGCGCCCGAGCGCTTGCCGATGGCGTTCCAGGTCCAGACGGTGTCGGGGTTGACGCCGTCGGTTACGGCCACGCGCGCCTTGATCCGGCCGTGGCGGCTTTCGACCTCGGCCCAGTCGCCGTCCTCCAGGCCCTCCCGCTCGGCGACGGGGCGTCCGATGTAGAGGCGGTTGTGGCCGTGGATCTGCCGCAGCCAGGCGTTCTGCGAGCCCCATGCGTGATACATCGCCATGGGACGCTGGGTGATGGCGTGGAGCGGGAACTCGCCGCGGGCAGGTTCGAACGGCGGATACCAGAACGGGAGCGGATCGCAGTAGGTCTCGACGCGCCCGCGGTCGCGCTCCGGCGGCCGGTGGACGCCGTGGCCCCGGGCCGCCAGACGGAACTTCTGGAGCTCCTCGCTGTAGATCTGGAGCGTGATCGGCGTGTCGCGGTCGATCAGCCCCAGGCCCACCGCCTCGGCGAGGTAGCCGGCGTTGGCGAACTTGTAGAAGCGGTGTTCCTCGCCCAGCTCCCGGCGCCAGTGACAGCCGTTGGCGATGTAGGCCTCGAGCTGGTTCGGATTGACCTCGCCCTTGCCGTGGTCCCCGCCGTCCGCTCCGCGCCAACCGGCGAGCGACCCCACGGCCGGCTTGCGGAGGTGGTTCACGATGTAGTCCGCGTAACCGCCCGGATAGCGCGGCCCGCCCTCGGCGGCGCACAGCGCCGGAAACTCCAGCCGGTGGCCCAGGTCCAGCAGGACGTCCTGG
Organism: uncultured Alphaproteobacteria bacterium; assembly: GCA_958295695.1. Lineage (GTDB taxonomy): Bacteria > Pseudomonadota > Alphaproteobacteria > SP197 > SP197 > SP197. The sequence goes on from OY282363.1 coordinate 2,619,892, forward strand.
AACGGACGCACGTCCCGGCCCGGCGTCGCGACCGGTCGCCGGATGGCGTCGGCCGGCGCGTCGGGATCGCCGATCGGCCTGTCGAGCAGCGAGATGCAGTCCCAGCGCTCCAGATAGGTCGTGTCCGGCAGAACGAGGTCGGCGAAGGCGACCATCTCGGACTGGTATGCGTCGGCGTAGATGATGTGGGGGATCCGGTGGTCGCCCGTCGCGGGGTCGACATCGGTGAGCATGGCCGCCGTGCCCGTGGTGTTCATGGCGGAGTTCCACGCCATGTTGGACATGAACATGAAGAGCGTGTCGATTCGATAGGGATCGCCCTTCCAGGCGTTCGCGATGACGGCGTGCATCATGCCGTGGATCGCGAGCGGCGCTTCCCAGGAATAGGCCTTGTCGATGCGTACCGGCGTGCCGTCCGGCTCGACGAGCAGGTCCTCCGGCCCCCCCGGGAATCCGAGCGGCAGGCCCGGCATCGCCTGGCAGGCGACGATCTGGTCGGGCTTGCCGGTCGGCTTCGCCGGGCACGGGATGTGCCGCGGATAGGGCGGCCGGTAGCGGTGGCCGCCGGGCGTGTCGACGCTGCCCAAGAGGATCTGGAGAATGTGAATCGCGCGGCAAGTATGGAAGCCGTTGCTGTGGGCGGAGACGCCGCGCATCGCGTGCATGCTGACAGGCCGGCCGACCGTGCGGTCGTGGCGGCGGCCCCAGCTGTCCGTCCACGGCTGCTCGACCGCGACCTCCCGTTCGAAGGCGGCCTGCGCGAGTTCGGCCGCGATCCGGCGGATGTCGTCGGCCCCGATGCCGGTCCGGTCCGCGACGTTGTCGGGACTGTAACGGTCCTCCAGGCAGCGCCGGGCGATCAGCTCGAAGGCGGGAACGGCCCTCCGGCCGTCGGGGAGGATCGCCTCGCCCTTCATGGCGGGCGCGGCGGCGGGCTCGTCGAACGCGACGGGCGTGCGGCGCTTGCGGTCCCAGACGAGCGGCGCGCCGGCCTCGTCCCGGGCCAGCAGCCCGTCATCGGCCTCGCCGGGGGCCTGGATCACCAGTTGGGGCGCGTTGGTGTAGCGGATGAGGTAGTCCAGATCGACGCGGCCCGTCCGCAGCAGTTCGTGGCAAAGCGCCATCACGAAAAGGCCGTCGGCGCCGGGCGTGATGGCGAGCCATTCGTCGGCGATGGCCGAATAGCCGGTCCGCACCGGATTGACCGACAACACCTTGACGCCCCGGGACTTGAGCAGGCCCAGGCCGATCTTCAGCGGGTTGCTGGCGTGGTCCTCGGCGACGCCGAACAGCACCAGGTATTCGGTGCGCTCCCAGTCCGGCTCGCCGAACTCCCAGAACGAGCCTCCGGTCGTGTAGAGGCCGGCCGCGGCCATGTTGACGGAGCAGAACCCGCCGTGGGCGGCGTAGTTGGGCGTGCCGAACTGGGCCGCCCACCAGCCCGTGAACGCCTGGCTCTGGTCGCGGCCGGTGAACATCGCGAGCTTCTTCGGATCCTCGTCGCGGATCGGCTTGAGCCAGGACACCGCGAGATCGAGGGCCTCGTCCCAGGAGATCGCCTCGAAGCGGTTCTCGCCGCGCCTGCCGACCCTCCTCATCGGCGCGGTCAGCCGCGCGGGCGAGCGGTGGTTCATCAAGCCGGCCGCGCCCTTGGCGCACAACACGCCCCGATTGACCGGGTGGTCGGCGTCGCCGTCGATGTAGACCGGTTCGCCGTCCTTCTTGTGGACCCGTATGCCGCAGCGGCAGGCGCACATGTAGCAGGTCGTGGAGACGATCTCGTCGGCGACCGGCGGCATCTCCGCGATGCGGCGTTCGAAACGTCGGCTTTCGTCGGACAAACGGAGACTCCGGGTCGATCGGACGGCCCCGCCCGGCGCCGTCGGAACCGCGCGGCCCGAGCTCGGCGGCGGGAACGCGCAGGTTGTGCCGAAACTCCCCGGCGATCAAGGGGAGCGATGGACCAGCCGGTCGGAAGCCGTGTGTCAGGCCGCGTCGTGATAGTCGGCGTTGGCGGGCGGCGGGGGCCAGGATCGTGTCGGCGACCTTTTCGCCGATCATCATGGACGGCGCGTTGAGATTGCCGCTGACGATCGAGGGCACGATCGAACTGTCGACGACCCTCGGGCCCTCGACGCCGTGAACCCGGCATTGGGGATCGACCACGGCCATGGCGTCCCCGTTCCCATCCCGCGCGCGCCGCAGGGATGATAGGCGCTCTCGGCCGTCTCCCGGATGAGCCGGTCGATCTCGCGATCCGTCCGGGCGGAAGCCCAGGGCTCCCCGGCCGGTCCCCCGGAACGGATCGAAGGCCCTTTTCGAGACGACGTCCCGGGCCTGGTGGACGCAGGCGCGCAAGTCGTCGAGATCGCGCGGATCGTCGAGAAAGTTGAAGTCGGTCGACGGCCGGTCCGCCGGGTCGGCCGAAGCCAGACGCACGCTGCCCCTGCCGCGCCCGCGCAGGGCGCCGACGCACAGGCAGAAGCCGCCGCGGGCGGCGCTCGCGGTCCAGCCCTCCATCGGGAACGGGAAAAAGCGATACTGGATGTCGGGGTGCGGTTTGTCTGGCGACGAGCGGGTGAAGGCGCCGACCTCGACCTGGCTCGAGGCGCCGATCCCGTCGTGCGCGAGGAACCAGCGCGCGCCGACCGCCATCCGGCCGAGCGGCCGGGCGAACCGGTTGTGGGTGCGGCGCATGTCCGAGCGCCACTGGATGCGGACCTCCAGGCGATCCTGCAGGTTGCCGCCGACCCCCGGCAGGTCGTGCGCGACGCCGATTCCGTGCGCGCGCGGACGATCGGCCAGCCCGACGCCCGAGAGCATGAGAAGGTGCGGCGACGAAAAGGCGCCCGCCGCCACGACGGCCTCCCGTTCGGCGGTCGGGCGTTCGCCGCCCATCAGTTCGACGCCCCTCGCGCGGCGTCCCTCCATGACGATGCGGGCGGCTTGGACGCCGGTCCGGATCTCGAGGTTCGGCCGGCCCCGGGCCGGTTTCAGATAGGCGTGCCAGATGCTCGCGCGCCGTCCCTTGTGGATGGTCATGTCGAAGGGGCCGAACCCCTCCCGACGATAGCCGTTGACATCCCCGGTGACGGGAAAACCGGCTTGCGCGCCGGCCTCGACGAAGGCCCGGTCGATCGGGAAGCGGACGCCGTGGCAGACCGTGGCGACGGGCCCACAGCCGCCGCGCCAGGCGTCCTCCTCCGGCCGTGGCTCTCGCGGCGCTTGGAGTAGGCCAGGACGTCGGCATAGCCCCAGCCGGCCGCGCTTTCCTCCGCCCAGCGTTCGCGGTCGCGCGCATGGCCGCGGATGTAGGCCATGCCGTTGATCGCGGACGAGCCGCCCAGACCCTTGCCGCGCGGCTGGTGGATCCGCCGCCCCGCCAGGTTCTTCCGCGGCGCCGACTCGTGGGACCGGTTACAGGGACCGCCCAGGAAATGCATACCGTACGCGGCCGGCATGCGGATCGACCGGCGGTCCGTCGAACCGCCCGCCTCGATCGGCAGAACCCGGACATCGGGCTCCTCGCTCAGCCGGGCCGCCAGGGCGCCGCCGGCCGAGCCCGCGCCGACGACGATGTCGTCGTGGGCCGACATCGAAGCCTTCTAGCGCCTCTTGTCGCTCCGGCCCGCGCCGTAGATTCCCTGGACATCGCTTTCGTCGCGCACGTACTCGCGCGAGGCGTCGCGGATCGGACTCCAGTCCCATGGAGAGCGCCGGCCGATGGCGAGCGCGGCATGCAGGAACTTCCGGCGGCGTTGGCTCTCCAGCACCCTCTCCTTCAGGTCCGCGGGGTCCCATTGACGATGGACCTCGGCGTCGAGGTCCGCCTCGACGTCGCCGACCGCCTCGCGGCCGGCCAGGTTCGTCAACTCGTCGGGGTCGGCCGCGAGGTCGTAGAGCAGCGGCGGGTCGTCGTCGCAGTGGATGTACTTCCACCGGCCCCGGCGAACCATGAGAACCGGCGATTCCGTGCCCTCGCCGCAATACTCGCTGTAGGCGGTATCGGGCCAGCCCTCGACGCCGCCGCCGGCGAGGCTGGCCAAACCGCCGCCGTCGATCGGCGCGAAGAGCTCCGGCATCCGCCCGTCGCCGGCCCATTCCAGGAAGGTCGGGAAGAGGTCGAGCAGCGAGACGTTCTCCTTGACCCGACGCGGCCGGTAGAGGCCCGGCGCATGGACGATCATGGGCACGCGCACGGACCATTCATGGAATCCCATCTTGAACCACAGGCCCCGCTCACCAAGCATGTCGCCGTGATCGGCGCTGACGACGACGATGGTGTCGTCCTTCGCGCCGATGGCCTCCAGCGTATCGAGGACACGGCCGATCCGGTCGTCGAGCCAGCTCATCACAGCGTAATAGGCGCGCCGCGCGCGGCGAATGTCGCCGGGTCCGATCTCGTCCATGTGTCGGCCGGTCGTGTAGTAGAGCCTGCGGCTGTGGGGATCGCGCTCGTCGAGCGGTATGTCGTCCACCCTGGGATCGTCGATCTCGTCGTCGGTATAGAGCTCCCAGTGACTCGGCGGCGCCAGATAGGGGTCGTGGGGACCGATGAAGCTGGCCGCCAGGAAGAACGGCTTGCCGTCGACCCGGTCGGCGTGGTCGTGGAGCCATCGGCAGGCTTCGACCGCGACCTCCTCATCGTAGTTCGTGTTGACGCTGCGCCGCCAGGGGCCGGCGTCGAGGACGGCGCGCATGGAGTGATACCAGGGCGTCCAGTGGGTCGGCCCGAGCGACCAGTCGGTCGTCCACGAGAAGTCGGACGGGTAGACATCGGTCGTCACCCGGTCCTCGAAGCCGTGGAGCTGATCGGCGCCGATGAAGTGCATCTTGCCCGACAGGCAGGTGCGGTAGCCCATCGTGCGCAGGTGATGGACGAAAGTCGGAATCTCGGACGGGAGCTCGCTGGCGTTGTCGTAGGCGCCGATCCGGCTCGGCATCCGCCCCGACATGAAACCGAAGCGGGACGGCGCGCAGATCGGGTAGTTGCAGTAGGCGTTCTCGAACACGACGCCGTCGGCCGCCAGCCGTTCGAGGCGGGGCGTCCGGCACACCGTGCCGCCATAGGGCTTCAGCACCTGCGGCGCGAGCTGGTCCATCATGACGAAGAGGATGTTGGGCTGGCGGGTCATGGCGGCTCCGGGCCTGCGAAGGTCTGGTGTGTGTCCACGGCGGAGGCTAGACTGGCGGGCCCGCCGGGGGAACCGCCTTGAACCTGCCCGACAGCCTGTGGGCCGCCAGCGCCGCCCCCGCCGCCGACACGCCGCCGCTCGCCGGAAAGCAAGGCGCCGACGTGGCCATCGTGGGCGGCGGTTTCACGGGCCTTTCGGCGGCGCTCCACCTCGCCGAGGCCGGCAAGTCGGCGATCGTGATGGAGGCCGGCGAGCCGGGCTGGGGCGCGTCGGGGCGCAATGGCGGCCAGGTCAATCCGGGCTGGCGCATCGCGCCCTCCGAAATCGCCGCGAAATACGGCGGCAACCGCGCGCCCGCGGTGCTCGACATGCTCGACAGGGCGCCCGACCTCGTGTTCGACCTGATCGGCCGCCACGGCATCGCCTGCGACCACGAGCGTCCGGGCTTCGTGCACGCCGGTTTCGGCCGTTTCGGCAAGGCCTATCTGGAAGCCTGGGTGAAGGAATGGGGCGAACTGGGCGTGACCGTCGAGCGGTACGACAGGGCCGGCCTCGAGGCGTTGATCGGCACCGGCTTCTATCATCTCGGCATGCGCGACCCCCGCGGGGGACACCTGCAGCCGTTGTCCTACGCCCGCGGGCTGGCGCGCGCGGCCATCGCCAAGGGCGCCGCCATCCACGGCAAGACGCGCGTCCGCGGCGTCCACCGGGAAGGCCGCGGCTGGCGCCTCGCGACCGACGGCGGCGAGGTGGAGGCCGAGCACGTTCTGCTATGCACCAACGGCTACACGGACAAGGTCTGGCCCGGCCTCGGGAAGGCCGTGGCGCCGCTGACCAGCTTCATCGCGGCGACCGAGCCGCTCGACGCCGAACGCCTGAGGCAGGTGCTGCCCGGACGCCACGCGGTGGCCGAGACCCGGCGCGCCCTCCACTACTTCAGGCTCGACCGCGACAACCGCTTCGTGATCGGCGGGCGCGGAAACTTCACCAATCTGAACGAACCCGGCTCGGTCGAGCATCTCAAGAGGGTGGCCACGCGGATCTATCCCGCCCTCGAAGGCGTCGGCTGGCGCTACAAGTGGGGCGGCCGGGCGGCGCTGACGCCCGACCACACGCCGCGCCTGTTCAAGCTGGCGGATCGTGTCCACGCCGGCCTGGGCTTCAACGGACGGGGCGTCGCCATGGGTTCGATGTTCGGCGTCCAGCTCACCCGCGCCGTCCTGGGCGAGGAGACCGACATGCCGATCGAGCCCATCGACGTCATCCCCAACCACGCCTTCCGCCAGTTCGGCCTGACCTGGTTCCTGGTGACGGGACGCCTGCTCGACCGCGGCGACGCCCGGGAAACCCCGCCCGCGTTCGGTTAGGGCGGTCCCGGCTTTACTCGAACCGCTCCGGGGCCGCGACCGCGGCCCGTCCGTGTTTCAGTCCTCGGCGGTCGCGCCGCCTTCCGCCTTGCGGCGGCCGATGAAGTCGGTGAGCTCCTCCCGGACGGCGGGGTCCATGGCGGGCTCTTCGTATTCCTGGAGCAGTTGCTTGTAGATCCTGTGGGCGCGCTGGGTCGCGTCGAGGGCGCCGTCCTGCCTCCAGGTCTCCCAGTTGCGCCAGTCCGACAGGAGGGGCTCGTAGAAGGCGGTCTCGTAACGCTCCAGGGTATGGGCCGCGCCGAAGAAGTGGCCGCCGGGGCCGACGTCGCGCATGGCCTCGACGCCGAGTTCCGGTTCGGAGAAGTCGACGGGCTCGAGCGCCTTCATCAGGGTCTGGACCATTTCGAGGTCGATCACGATCTTCTCGAAGGATCCGCGCAGGCCGCCTTCGAGCCAGCCGAAGCTGTGGATGACCATGTTGGTGTGGCTCATGACCGTCGCCCAGAGCGACATGGCGCCTTCGTAGGTCGACTGGGCGTCGGGCCAGTTCGCGGCGTTCACGTTGGACGAGCGATAGGGCAGGCGATAGCGCCGCGCCATCTGGCCGCCCAGCAGGACGGCCTTGACGTATTCCGGCGTGCCGAAGGCGGGCGCGCCCGACTTCATGTCGACATTGCTGGTGAAGCCGCCGTAGACCACCGGAGCGCCGGGCCGGACCGTCTGGCAGAAGGCGATGCCCGCCAGCGCCTCGGCGTTCTGCTGGGTCAGGGCGCCGGCGATCGTGACCGGCGCCATCGCGCCCGCCAGCGTGAAGGGCGTCACGACCACGACCTGGTTGCGGCGCGACATCTCGATCATGCCGAGAAGCATCGGGATATCGAGCCGGAGCGGCGAGTTGCAGTTCACCACGGTCCAGAGACTCGGTTCGGCGAGCAGCGTCGCCTCGTCGATGCCGCGGGCGATGCGCACCATCTCGATCGCATCCAGGATCTTGCGTCGGCCCAGGGAGTAGCCGAACGCGACCTTGTCGGTGATGAAGAGCTGCTCGCCGACGATGTCGAGGTAGCGGATGTTGGGTTCGATCTCGACCGGCTCCAGCATGGGTGTGCAGCCGTGGACGGCGTTGATCGCCTGGGCGAGGCGGAGCAGGTCGCGGTAGTCCCTCAGGTTGCCCGCGCGCCGCCCGCCCTCGATGTCGGAGACGTTGGGGTTGCCCGCGACCGGCAGGAAGTTGATGTGGTTGCCGCCGAACACCCGGTCGCGTTCCGGGTTGCGCGCGTGGAGCGTCCATTCCGAGGGCGCCCGCGCGACCGCCTGCTCGATGAAGCCGCGGTCGAAACGGACGCGCGCCTCGCCCGGCTTCACGTCGACGCCGGCGGCCTTCAGGATGTCCCGCGCCTCGTCCAGCAGGATATCGAGGCCGATCTCCTCAAGGACGCGCAACGAGGCGTCGTGGACCGTCTCGATCTCGTCGGCGCCGGCGATCTCGATCGGCGGCAGGCGGTTGCGCACCGCGGTCCAGGGAAGCTGCGGCACCTTGCGGGAGCCGGCCTCGCTCCGCCTCCTGCCGCCCGCCCGCCTGTTCGCGCGCCTGGCCATGGCGTCCTCCGATCCGCCGTCCGCGCATAGCACATCCGGAGCCGGAGAAGAAAAGCGCCGGCGGGAATTCCCGCCGGCGCTCCCCGGAACGAACGAAGCCGGATCAGGCCATGGACTCGTCGATCCAGACCTCGTGATAGGGCCAGCCCGCTCCCATCTGGTTGGCGGGGCTGCCGTGGAAGTTCTGGATGCGCGAACGGATGCCGTTGATGTCGCTGGTGAAGAACGGCAGGAACAGGCCGCCGTCGTCGTGCAGCAGCGTGCACGCCTCGCAGTAGATCTCCAGCCGCCTGGCGGGATCGGTTTCCTTCCGGCCCAGGACCAGCAGCTCGTCGAACCGCTCGTTGCACCAGAAGGTCTCGTTCCAGGACCCGCCGCACTGATGGGCGATCGTGAGGATGGCGTCGGCCGTGGGCCGCGAGTTCCAGCCCGTCACGCAGAACGGCACCTGCATCCAGGTGTGGCTCCAGTAACCGTCGTCCGGGACGCGGTTGACCCCGATCTCGATGCCGGCGTGGCGCGCCTGCTCCTGCAGGATGATCGTGCAATCGACCGCGGCCGAATGGGCCGCGTTGGACACGTCGATCTGGATCGAGGACAAGCCCGTCTTGTCCCAGTGCCACTTGGCCTTCTCGGGGTCGTAGTCGTGCCGCGGGATGGCGTCGCAGTAGGTCGGCAGCCCCGGATTGACCGGGAAGTCGTTGCCGACCTGGCCGAAGCCCAGCAGCACGTTGTCGACAAGGTGTTGACGGTCGACCGCGTGCTTCATGGCGAGCCGGAGGTGGAGGTCGTCGGTCGGAGCGCGGTCGGTCGCCATGATCCAGGCGAACCACGCGCCCGACGCCGAATCCACCACCTCGACGCCTTCCTCGGCCTGCATCAGGTTCGCGACGCGCGGTTCGATGTTGCGCGCGATGTCGATGTCGCCCGACCGGAGCGCGCTGGTGCGCGCCGTGTTGTCCGGGATGCCGCGGGTGATGAAGCTGTCGACATGGCCGGCGTCGCCGTCCCAGTAGTTGGCGAAGCGCTCGGTGACGGACTCGAGGCCGGGCCGGAACTCGGAGAGCTTGTAGCAACCGGTGCCGTTCACCGGATCGCCATCGACCCAGCCGTCGGCCACGATCGACGTGTGGTAGTCATAAGCCAGGAGCGTCGGGAAGTCGGCGTTGCCGGAATCGAGCGTGATCGTCACCGTGTCGCCGTCCGTCTTCATGTCGGCGATCGACGACAGCAGCGGCTTGGCCGGCGATTCCGAGCCTTCCTTGATGTGCTCGTTGATCGAGTAGACCACGTCCGCGGCCGTGAACGGCTTGCCGTCGTGGAACTCGACGCCGTCGCGCAGCTTGAAGGTCCATTCCGCCGCGTCGTTGGCCGCTTCCCACTCGACGGCGAGATTCGGAACGACGTTGAGGTCGCGGTCGAGGTTCGTCAGCCGGTCGTAGACTTGGTAGCTGCGCTGGATGTCCGTCGAGTTGGTCATCTTGGTGGGATCGAAGGTCTCCTCCGCGCCGGCGTACTCCGTGGCCACGGAGACCGAGCCCCCCTTGATCGGCTCGGCCGCGACGGCGGCTTCCGACAGGAGCGAGGCGGCCACCGTCGCGCCCACGCCGAGCGCCCCGGCGCGACCGATGAACTCACGGCGGCCCATCCTGCCCGCCGTGACCTGTCCGATCATCCAATGGATACGTTCGTCCATGACGTCCTCCGAGAGTTTCGTTGCGGCATGTCCCGCACGGCGCCATTAGAGATGAATTCCCGGCGGGGTGGAAGCGTCCGGAACCGGGCGGGGAAAAGCGCCGGCGGGATACCCCGCCGGCGCCTCCGGAAACGTCGGGCCTGGGGATCAGGCCATCGACTCGTCGACCCAGATCTCCTCGTAGGGCCAACCCGCGCCCTGGGCGAAGGCGGGGCTGCCATGGTAGTTCTGGACGCGGGCGGCGGTCGCCTCGATGTAGTTCGTGAAGAACGGCAGGAACAGGCCGCCGTCGTCGTGCAGCAGCGTGCAGGCCTCGCAGTAGATCTCCAGACGCTTCGCGTCGTCGGTCTCCAGGCGGCCCATGACGAGCAACTCGTCGAACCGCTCGTTGCACCAGAAGGTTTCGTTCCACGAACCGCCGCAGGCGTGCGCCACCGTGAGGATCCCATCGGCGGTGGGCCGCGAGTTCCAGCCCGTCGCGCAGAACGGCACCTGCATCCAGGTGTGGCTCCAGTAACCGTCGTCCGGGACGCGGTTGACCCCGATCTCGATGCCGGCGGCCCGCGCCTGTTCCTGCAGGATGACGCTGGCGTCGATGGCGTTGGCGTGCGCGGCGTTCGAGACCGCCAGTTCGATGGAGCCGAGACCGGTCTTGTCCCAGTGCCACTTGGCCTTCTCGGGATCGTAGTCGTGCTGCGGGATCGCGTCGCAATAGGTCGGCAGACCGGGATTCACCGGGAAGTCGTTGCCCACCTTGCCGTGACCCAGAAGGACATTGTCGACCAGGAAGCTTCGGTCGGCGCAGTGCTTCATGGCGAGCCGCAGGTTGAGGTCGTCGGTCGGCGCGCGGTCGGTCGCCATGATCCAGGCGAACCAGGAGCCCGACGCGGTCGAATGCACCCTGACGTTCGGATCCTCCGACAGCAGACCGGCGACACGGGGTTCGACATTGGGGTCGATATCGATGTCGCCGGAGCGCAATGCGCTGGAGCGCGCCGTGTTGTCGGGAATGCCCTGGGTCACGAAGGTCTGGACGTGACCGGCGTCCTCGTTCCAGTAGTTGGCGAACTTCTCGGTCACCGACGCCAGACCCGGCGTGAATTCCTCCAGCCGGTAAGGGCCGGTACCCACCACGGGATCGCCGTCCTTCCAGCCCGCCTGCACGATCGAGGTGTGATAGTCGTGGCCCAGCGTGACGGGGAAATCGGCGTTGCCGCTGTCGAGCGTGACCACCAGCACGTTCGGCCCGTCGGCCTTCATGTCGACGATCGGCGCCAGAAGCGGCTTCGACGGCGATTCGGAGCCTTCCTTGATGTGTTCGCCGAGCGAATAGACGATGTCCTCGGCGTCCAGCGTCTTGCCGTCGTGGAACTCGACGCCCTCGCGCAGCTTGAAGGTCCATTTGCTGGCGTTGTCGGCCGCTTCCCACTCGACCGCCAGGTTCGGCACGACGTTCATGTCGCGGTCCAGATTGGTCAGGCGGTTGTACACCTGATAGGCGCGCTGGATGTCCGTGCTGTTGGTCATCTTCGTCGGATCGAAGGTCTCCTCCGCTCCGGTGTATTCCGGGGCCACGTTGACCTCGCCGCCCTTGATCGGAGACTGCGCCACACCGGCGCTCGTCAGCATGCCGCCGGCCGCCGTCGCGGCCACGCCCAGGGCCCCGGCCCGGCCGACGAACTCGCGACGGTCCATGCGGCCCGCCTTCACCCGGTCGATCATCCATTGGAGCCGCCTGTCGTCCATCGGTCGCATCCTCCCTCATGTATCGCGGCGTCCGCGGCGCCGCCTTGACGAAGGATGATCGCAGACTTGCGCCCGAAGTGGAAGCAGACGCCGCCGCGCGCCCCCGCCGGCGATGTTCCCACCGTTCGCGCGGCCGTCTCCGCGAGGCCCCCGGGATCAGACGTCTCGGGACGCGGCCCGGACCGGCAGGACGATCCGGGCGCGCAGACCGCCCGAAGGCGATTCGGCCAGCACAAGGTCGCCGCCGTGGCCGCGCGCCACATCGCGGGCGATGGCGAGGCCCAGTCCTCCTCCTCCACGGTTCGGATCGCGCGACTCATCGAGCCGGACGAAGGGCCGCAGCGCCTCCGCGCGCCGGTCCTCCGGGATGCCGGGGCCGTCGTCGTCGATGGTGACGGTCACGGTCTCCGGCGACCGCCGGGCGGCGATCGTCACGGTCCGGCCGTGGCGGCGGGCGTTGTCGATCAGGTTCGCGAGGCAGCGCTTCAGGGCGTTGGGCTTGCCGGTCAGGCCCAGGTCCCCGGTCGTGGCGATCCCGATGTCGCCCGCCGCGTCCGAGGCGGCGTCCCGTATGACGGCGCCGAGGTCCACCGTCCGCGCCCGTTCCCCGCCCTCGCCGCGGACGAAGGCGAGATAGACCTCGATCGTGTGCTCCATGTCCTCGATATCGGTCCGCAGGCTCCGGGCCTCGTCGCTGTCCGCGAGCAGCGCCAGCTCCAGCTTCATCCGGGTGAGTGGCGTGCGCAGGTCGTGGCTGACGCCGGCCAGCATCAGCGTGCGTTGCTCGATGTGGCTCTGGATGCGTTCGCGCATGGACAGGAACGCCTGGGCCGCCTGGCGCACCTCGCGCGCCCCCGAAGGCTTGAAGTCGGGATCGGCCATGCCCTTGCCGAAGCGGTCCGCGGCCGTCGCCAGCCGCCGGATGGGCCGGATCTGCTGGCGCACGAAATAGGCGGCGACGAGCGCCAGAACGACGGACGTCCCGATCATCCAGAAGACGAAGATATCGGTCGTGCGGTTTTCCAGGCGTCGCTTGGGCACAAAGACGTCGAGCACGCCGCCGGTCAGTTCCACGCCGACGAGCGTGGTGTCGCCGGGCGCCCCGGTGTCGATCGCGTAAGGACGCCCGACACGGTCGTCGAGCGCGGCGGCGAGCAACCGCTCGACGCGCGAGGCGCCGGGTTCCGGCGGCGGATCGGGCAGGCGCGCCCCATCGTGGAAACGGGCCTCGACACCCAGGTGGATCCGTCCGAGGCGGAAGGCGAGGTCGCCGTCGTCCTGCTCCGAATAGGCGTTCATCATCCAGATCAGGGTGGAGATGTCGCCCGCGACGGCGTCGGCGAGATGCCGCGTCACGTTCTCCCAGTGCCGTTCGTAGAACACGAGGGCGAGCACGATCTGCAGGACGACCATGGGCGCCAGCACGATCAACAGCGATCGCCCGAAGATCGAGCGCGGCAGGAACTGCTTGAAGCGCGTCATCGGCGGGGTCGGGCGCGCCGCGCCAGGAGCTTGATGCCGCGTCCGAAGTTGAAACGCAGGCGGATCGCCTGGAAGCCATGCTTCGCGAGCATCCGGCGGATGTTGCCGGGCGAGAAGTAGAGCTTGTGGTCGGGCGCGCCGAAATCGCGCCACCGCGCCGGGTCGCCGCCTTTCGTGTATTCGCGCAACGCCGGTGTGGTGAGGTAGAGCGCCGCCCTCGAGGCCATCGCGCGGACGATGGCCTCGAGGAAGAGGTTCGCGTCGACGACATGTTCGATGACCTCGGAGCAATAGACGCCGTGGAACGTCCCGGCGGGCAGGTCGGCCTCCTCGAAGGCGCCGGCCATGAAAAGGCCGGCGGGATAGCGGTTCCGCGCTTCCCGGACGAGCACGGGGTTGATCTCGACGCCCGTTGCGTCGAGGCCCTGCTCCGCGCCCGCCGCGACCAGACAGCCGATGTTGGAACCGACGTCCAGCAGCCGGGGGCCCGGCATGAGGCGCTTCAGGGTCCGGACACGCCGCCTCGAGCGCCGCATCTTGCTGTCCAGCTTCCCCATGTAGCCATCGATATAGCCGCGGCCAGCCGCGGCGTCCCGCACTCCGGCGGCCTCATCCATGCCGGGCATCGGCGAGAGCCAGGCGAAACCGCAGTCGTCGCAGCGCGCCCAACGGTAGGGCGGCTGCTCGACGAAAGGCGAGGCCCGCGGGCTTTCGCAGACCTGGCAGACCTCCGTCATCGGGTCTCCGCGCGCAGGACATAGCCCGCGCCCCACACGGTCTGAAGGTACCGGGGCATGCGCGGGTCGTCCTCGATCTTGCGGCGAAGACGCGCGACCTGCACGTCGATCGCGCGCTCGCCCGAGCCGCTTTGCCGCGAGAGGCTCATGCGGGACAGGGTCGCGCCGGGGTTGCGGGCGAAGACACGCAGCAGGGCCGCCTCGCGCGAAGTGAGCGCCACCGGCTCGTCGCCGCGCCTGAGCTCCATGCGCTCGGGATCGAACGCGAAGGGGCCGAACCGCGCGGCCTCGAAGACGGGCGCGGCGGCGTCGCGCCGCAGGACGCTGCGGATGCGCAGGACCAGCTCGCGCGGCTCGAAAGGCTTCGGCAGATAGTCGTCGGCGCCGCTTTCCAGGCCCGCGATGCGGTCGTCGTTCCCGCCGCGAGCCGTCAGCATGATGACCGGGATGCCGGCCTTTCCGCGCAGGCGCCGGGTGAAGCTCATACCGTCCTCGCCCGGCATCATCACATCGACGATCATCAGGTCGAAGGCCAGGCTTCGCAGCTTGGCCTCGGCGTCCGCCGCGTCCTCGGCGGTGCTGACGAGAAAACCATTCTCCATCAGATACTTCCGCAGGAGCCGCCGCAGGCGCAGGTCGTCGTCGACGACCAGGATGTGGGGGTCGCCGGGGTTCACGGCCCGCGCCCCGGCCGCCCGACGCGGGCGCGGCCCTCGTCGTCCACCATGCCGGTGAGGACCCGGCGGTAGCCCGCCACCGCGTCCGCGCCGGCCTCCCGGTACGCGCGCGCGATCCGCGCCCGCTGGTCGGCGGTCAGTCTGGCCTCGAGTTCGGCGCCGGCGGCGGTGAGAAAGAGCAGGCGGTGGCGGCCGTCCTCGACGCCCCGGCGCTGCTCGACGAATCCCTTGGCGACGAGCCGGCGCAGCACGCGCGCCAGGCTCTGTTTGGTGATCTTGAGGATCGCGAGCAGTTCCTTGACCGCGATCCCGGGATGGCGTCCCACGAAGTAGATCACCCGGTGATGCGCCCGGCCGAACCCGTGTTCGGCGAGGATCGCATCGGGCTTGGTCGTGAAATCCCGGTAGGCGAAGAACAGCATCTCGATCCCCTCGCGCAGGTCCTCGTCGCGAAGGAACAGGGGGTTGGAACCGCGATTTACGTCAGTCATATTGACGTATATGCCCGCCGCTGGTATCCGGCGCAAGTCTTTTGCGACAGGCGAGTCGCCTCGCCCTCAGACCGGGGATCGCACCATGGCCGACCTCATCCCGTTCGACGACCGCGACGGCAAGATCTGGTTCGACGGCAAGCTCGTCGATTGGCGCGACGCCAGGGTGCATGTACTCACGCACGGCCTGCACTACGCCAGCAGCGTCTTCGAGGGAGAACGCAGCTACGGCGGCGCGATCTACAAGGCGCGCGAGCATGGCGAGCGGCTCTTCGCGTCGGCCGGGATGATGGGTTTCACGATCCCCTACAGCCTCGAGGAGCTCGAGAGGGCGCGCTACGACGTGCTGGAGGCCAACGGCATCGCCGACGGGTATGTCCGCCCCATCGCCTGGCGCGGAAGCGAGATGATGGGAGTGTCGGCGCTGCGGAACGCCATCCATGTCGCGATCGCGGCCTGGGACTGGCCGAGCTACTTCTCGCCGGACGCGCGCATGCGCGGCATCCGGCTGGCGATCTCCGACTGGAGGCGTCCTTCGCCGGACTCGGCGCCGGTGCACGCCAAGGCGGCGGGCCTCTACACGATCTGCACGCTGTCGAAGCACAAGGCGGAGCAGGAAGGTTTCGATGACGCGATGATGTACGACCATCGCGGCTTCCTGGCCGAGGCGACGGGCGCGAACCTGTTTCTGGCGATCGACGGCAAGCTCCACACACCGACGCCGGACTGCTTCCTCGACGGCCTGACCCGCCAGGCCGTGATCGCCATCGCCGGGCGCCGCGGCGTCGAGGTGGTCGAGCGCCACATGACCGACGAAGACCTGGCCAGGGCGAGCGAGGTCTTCATCACCGGGACGGCCGCCGAGGTGACGCCGGTCGGCCAGATCGGCGACCGCTTCTTCCAGCCCGGCCAGCTCTGCAAGCTGATGATGGACGAGTACGGCGCCGAGGTGCGGGGCGGCTGATCCACGGCGGTTCCGTCAAGGACGGAAACGCCGTGGCTTGCCTGTCGCTCGCGGCGAGCGGTCCTGGAGCGGTTCCGGCGAGACCGGGACCCCTCTATCCCGTGGCGTCCTCGCGCCGCCACTTCGAGGCGGCCGCGTCGTCGGAGGCGCGGGCCTCGACCCATCTCGCGCCCTCCGGCGTCTCCTCGAGCTTCCAGAACGGCGCCCGGGTCTTGAGCCAGTCGATCAGGAAGGCGCAGGATTCGAGCGCGGCCCGGCGGTGGGCCGAGGCGGTGACGACCAGGACGATCCGTTCGCCCGGCTCGAGCCGGCCGTGGCGGTGCACGATCAGGCTGGCCTCCAGCGGCCATCGCCGGTGGGCCTCTTCGTCGATCTCGGCCAGCATCCTTTCGGTCATGCCGGGATAGTGCTCCAGCGTCATGGCGCTCTCGCCGGCGCCGCCCGCCATGTCGCGCACCAGCCCGACGAAGCTCGCCACGCCGCCGACGCCGGTGTTGGCGGCGGTCAGCGCCCGAATCTCCGCGCCGATGTCGAAATCGTCCGCCTGGACGCGGATCATGGCCGTCAACCGCCCGTCACCGGCGGGAAGAGCGCCACTTCGTCGTCGTCGCCAACCGGCGTGTCGGGTCCGGCATAGGCCTGGTTGACGGCCACGCGGACGATGGCGTCGTCCCCGAGCGCTTCGGCATAGCCGCCGCCGCGGCCCCTGAGCCAGTCGATGACTCCCGCCACGTCGCCCACGCCGGCGGGCAGCGCGACATCCTCGGCGTCCGTCCCGATCTTCTGCCTGAGCCACGCAAAGTAGAGAATCTTCACCCGACCACCTCGCTGAAGGGCAGGACATCGATCATGCCGCCCCTTTCCAGCCGCGTCATGTCCTCCGGCAGTTCGGCCAATCCGTCGGTTTCCACCAGCGAGGACAGGAGGCCGGCGCCCTCCCGCGCGAAGGCGTGGGCCTCCAGAACGCCGTCGGGCGCGCGCTCCAGATGGACGCGCACGTATTCGCGCCGGCCGCCCTTCTTGTCGCGGTCGAAGGCGGCGCGCACGGCGAAGACCAGGGGATCGACCTCCCTGGCCCCCGCGAGCCGCAGCAGCAGCGGACGGGCGAACCGCAGGAAGGTCACCATGGCCGCGGCGGGATTGCCGGGCAGGCCGACGAAGGGGACGCCGCCGATCTGGCCCAGCATGAGCGGACGGCCCGGTTTGATCGCCATGTACCAGGCGTGCAGCGCGCCCTCGTCCACGATGGCCTGGCGCACGTGGTCCTCGTCGCCGACGGAGACGCCGCCCGACGTCATGAGCGCGTCGTGCGACGCCGCGGCCTCCACGATGGCGGCGCGGGTCCGCGGGCCCTCGTCGGGCAGGATGCCGAGATCCGTGACCGCGCAGCCGAGGCCTTCCAGGAGGCCGCGGACCGCATACCGGTTGGCGTCGTAGATCGCGCCGGCGCGCAGGGCCTCGCCGGGCTCCGTGACCTCGTCGCCGGTCGAGAACAGGGCCACCTTCAAAGGCTCGCGGCAGGGCAGGGACGTGACGCCGCAGGACGCCGCGAGCCCGGCGTCCTGCGGCTTGAGACGGCGGCCGGCGCGCAGGATCGCGGAGCCGGCTCCGACGTCCTCGCCCGCCTCCCGCCGGTTGGCGCCGCGCCTGACGCCGGCGGGCAAGGCGACCTTGCCGCCGGCCTCGCGGGCGTCCTCCTGCATCGCCACGGTGTCGGGACCCTCGGGCATGGGCGCGCCGGTGAAGACGCGGATGGCCTCGCCGCGCGCGGCGGGCCGGTCCAGCGCATGGCCCGCCGGCACGCGGCCCGCGACGGGCAGCACGGTCTCGCCTTCGGCCGCGAGGTCGTCGTGAAAGAAGGCGTAGCCGTCGACCGCGGCGTTGGGGTGCGGCGGCACGTCCATGGACGAGACGACATCGTCCGCGAGAATGCGGCCGGTCGCGTCGGCGAGAGCGACCGGCTCGACGCCGGTGACCGGCCGCGCGACCCGGGCGATCAGGTCGAGCGCCTCGGCGGCCGTCATCAGCCGGTCGCCGTGAGCGAAGCAGTCGTCGGTCGGCCGCGTCATGATGTTGAGATCGGCGGTCGCGGCCGGCGCGTCAAGACGGGGCCTCGCGGAGCTCGCGCACGCCGGCCTTCAGGTAGCTCCAGCCCGAGACCGCGGTGAGCGCGGCGGCGACCCACAGCAGGCCCTGGCCGGCATCCAGCGTGGAGCCGGCCTCGCCGAACGGGATCCCGGCGGCGCCGGGCAGCAGGAACCCGACGGCCAGCATCTGGACGGTCGTCTTCCATCTGGCGAGCGTCGTGACGCGCAGGACGACGGCGCGCGAGGCAAGGTGTTCGCGCATGCCGGAGACCAGGAGCTCGCGGAAGACGATCGCGGCGGCCGGGATCGCGGGCGCGTCGCCGGTGGCGCAGAGCGCCACGGTCAGGCTGCCGATCAGCACCTTGTCGGCGATGGGATCGAGCATGCGGCCGAAGGGCGAGGCGGCGTCGAGCCGGCGGGCGAGCCAGCCGTCGAGGACGTCCGTCAGGCAGGCGGCGACATAGAGGGCGAGGGCGATCCAGCGCGCGGCCGGGTCGCCGATCAGCAGCAGCGCGACGATCGGAACGGCCGCCGCGATCCGGAAGATCGTGAGCGCGTTGGGAAGGGCCTTCCGCATGACGGGCGCTTATACCATCGCGCCCGGCTCCGCTCATCCGTCGGGATGGAAGTGGTCGCGGATGCGGCGGGCGACGTTGCGGTCGATTCCCCCGACCTTCTCGAGATCGACGAGCGGGGCGTCCGCCACGGCCCTGGCCGAGCCGAAGTGGTGAAGCAGCGCCTTCTTGCGGCGCGGCCCGACGCCCGCGATGTCGTCGAGCACGGAACGGCCGATCCGGTTCGTCCGTTTCGCGCGGTGGGCGCCGATGGCGAAACGGTGGGCCTCGTCCCGGATACGCTGGACGAAATAGAGCACGGGGTCGCGCTCGGGCAGCATGAAGGGCTTGCGGTCCGGCAGGAAGAAGCGCTCGCGTCCCGCGTCGCGGTCCGGACCCTTGGCGACGCCGGCGAGCGCCACGTCCGCGATCCCGAGGTCCTCGAACACCGCGGCCGCGATGGAGAGCTGGCCCTGTCCGCCATCGACGATCGCGAGGTCCGGCCATGTCTCCCGGTCGCGTTCCGGGTCTTCCCGGATCAGGCGGGAGAAACGGCGGGTCAGCACCTCGCGCATCATGCCGTAGTCGTCGCCCCCGATGGCGTCCCGGCGCGCCGCCTCGCCCTTGATCGAGAACTTCCGGTACTGGTTCTTCATGAAGCCGTCGGGTCCGACCGCGATCATCGCCCCCACGGGCTGGGCTCCCTGGATGTGGCTGTTGTCGTAGACCTCGATGCGCCGGGGCGGGGCGTCGAGGCCGAGCCGTTCGGCCAGCCGCTCCAGAAGCTCGCGCTGGGTCGCGCTTTCGGCCATGCGGCGGGCGAGCGCGTCCCTGGCGTTGTGGAGGGCGTGACGCATCAGGGCGCGCCGGCCGCCGCGCCGGGGCGTCGAGATCTCCACCTTGCGGCCGGCCCGGCTGGCGAGCGCCTCGGTCATCAGCCCGGGATTCTCGGGCATGGCCGAGACCAGGATCAGGCGCGGCGGCTCCTTGTCCTCGTAGAACTGGCCCAGGAAGGCGGCGATCACCTCGCCCTCCGTCTGGTCCTTCGTGCGGCTCGGATAGTAGGCGCGGTTGCCGTAGTTGCGCCCCTGGCGCACGAAGAAGACCTGGACGCCGGCCTGACCGCCCGCCCGGTGGAGCGCGACCACGTCGGCCTCCTCGATGGCCGAGATGTTGACGCCCTGGTGCGCCTGGATGTGGTTGAGCGCGCGGATGCGGTCGCGCAGGCCCGCGGCGTGTTCGAAGTCGAGCGTGTCGGCCGCCTCCTGCATGCGCGCGGCGAGCCCGTCCTGCACCTCGCGGGTGCGGCCCTTCAGGAAGGCGCGGGCCTCGTCGACCAGCCGGGCGTAGTCCTCCCGCGCCGCCCGCCCGACGCAGGGCGCGACGCAGCGCTTGATCTGGTGCTGGAGGCAGGGACGGGCGCGATTGGCGAAGACGTGGTCCGTGCAGCTCCTCAGGGGGAAGGCGCGCTGCAGCGCGGTCACGGTCTGGTTGACCGCGCCGGCGCTCGCGAAGGGGCCGAAGTAGTCGCCCTTCCCGCGCCGGGCGCCGCGGTGCTTGACCACCTGCGGCCAGTCGTGGTCGAGGCGGAGCAGGATGTAGGGAAACGACTTGTCGTCGCGCAGCACCACGTTGTAGCGCGGCTTGAGCTTCTTGATGAGGTTGGCTTCCAGCAGCAGCGCCTCGGCCTCGGTCGCCGTGGTGACGACCTCCACGGCGGCCGTCGCCGCGACCATGCGGTGGAGGCGCGGGTCCAGCCGGCCCGGCTGGGCGTAGGCCGCGAGCCGGCGCCTCAGGCTGCGCGCCTTGCCGACATAGAGCGCCTCGCCTTTCCCGGAGAGCATGCGGTAGACGCCCGGCGCTTCCGGCATCGCCCTGAGCGCCGCCCGGATCGCCCCGGTCCCGCGCTCGCCCGGCGCGCCGTCGACCTCCTCGATCGCGGGCCCCCCGATCTCCGGCGCCGGCCGTTCGTCCCTGTCCGCCTTGGCCATGGTCCCCGTATAGACCATTCTCCGGGAGGGCGCATGGACGGCGGGGCCATCGCCTTCGGCGGGCCCGGGGCCGGCTCCCGATACGGCGCTGGCGCGCCGCCTCGGGATGGGGGGATCCATGCCTTGTCCCCACCCGGAATTCCCCCTCGCCCCGAGGCGCCGCCGGAGGCGGCGTATCGAAGGGTCCGGCCCGCCCGCCGTCAGCCTTGCGGTTCCGGGACGATGCGGAGGTAGGGCTTGGGCGCGTCCCACCCGTCGGGGAAACGCTCCCTGGCCTCGTCGTCCTTGACGGCCGGCACGATGATGACGTCCTCGCCGCTCCGCCAGTTCGCGGGCGTCGCCACCTTGTGCCGGGCGGTGAGCTGGCAGGAATCGAGCAGGCGCAGGACCTCGTCGAAGTTCCGCCCCGTGGACATCGGATAGCTGAGCATGGCCTTGATCTGCTTGTCGGGGCCGATGACGTAGACGGTGCGCACGGTCGCGTTGTCGACCGGGGTGCGGCCTTCCGCGCTCTCGCCGGCGTTCGCCGGGAGCATGTTGTAGGCCTTGGCGACCGAAAGGTCCGAATCGGCCAGCAGCGGATAGTTGAGCGCGTTGCCGGTGACGTCCTCGATGTCCCGCGACCAGCCTTCATGATCGGCCACGCCATCGACCGACAGGCCGATGAGCTTGCAGCCGCGCTTGTCGAACTCGGGCTTCATGCCCGCCACCGCGCCCAGTTCCGTGGTGCAGACCGGCGTGAAGTCCTTGGGGTGCGAGAACAGGATGCACCACGACTCGCCGATGTAGTCGTGGAACCCGATGCGCCCGGCGGTCGAGTCCTGCTCGAAGTCGGGCGCGGTGCTGCCGATGGAAAGCGTCATGGGTTTTCTCTCCCGGTGGGTTTGCGTTGCGAACTCCACCGCACACCCGCGGCGGGTCCGCGGCGGCTCGATCCGGCCGCGCGCATGCGTATGAGGGGAAGATGGGAACGCCGCGAGACGATGGCAACGGCAAGACCGGCCCCATGGCGCGCCGCCCTTCGATACGCGGCCCCCGGCCGCCGTCCGGGGCGAGGGACGTTTGCGGTCGCCCTCGTCCCGAGGTGGCGCGAAGCGCCGTATCGAGAGCTCGCCCCGAGCCCGCCGGAGGGGACGGAACCGCTCCGGAGACGCGGCCGTGGATCAGGCGAGGTCGGCGGCGAGCGCCTCGCGGGTTTCGCCCGCGATCGAGGCGCCGTGGCCGTAGTTCTCGTGGCCGATGTCGAGGCTCGCCCGCGCGCCGGGGTCCCGGAAGGCCGCCGCCGCCGCGTCGTCGAAACGGAAGACCAGGAAGTGCACGCTGCTCGTCTTGCCGTCGGGCGTGTTGCGCTCCGTCTCCCGCAACGGCTCGGCGCGGATGGCGTGGCCGCCCGCGTGGAGCACGACCGTCCCGTCGATCCAGCCCAGCTCCCGCAGGACGGCGGCGCGGCGGCGCTCGTCGTCGATCTCGATCATCATCGTGCAGCGCAGGTCGCGGCCCTCGGGGATGAGCGGGTTGTAGGCGTCGAGCTCGTCGGCGACCTGCTCCTCGCCGCCCCTCTCGATGTGGAGCATCTCGTGGACCTGGTGCCACATGGTCTCCCGGTTCTCGAAGTAGAAGGAGACGAAGGGGCCGACATCGACGCGGCGGTGGCGCTTGACGGCGCGCGCGGCGCGGCGGTGCGCGGCGCGGCCGGCGGCGTAGGCTTCGGGATCGAGGATGTCGTCGCGGGCGAGCTTGGTCATGGCGATCGCTTTCCGTGTCCGGGCAGGCCGTAGGCCCGGGCGAGGAGCTGGACCGGGTGGGCCGCCTCGGGCGGCGGCGCGGCGCGGCCGTCCATCTCCTCCACGCCCTGGCGGATGTGGAGACCGGCCAGCGGGCATTCGGAGACGATGTAGCCGGCGCCTTCCGGATCGTGCCGGGCGGCGTTGCGCGCGACCGGCCGGCCCACCTTCATGCCGGTCTCGAAGGTCCCCTTCTTGACGCCCCACGCGCCGCCGTGGCCCGAGCAGCGCTCGACCACGTTGATCTCGATCCCGGGGATCAGGCGCAGCATCTCGGCGGCCTTGGCCCCCATGTTCTGGGCCCGGGCGTGGCAGGCGATGTGGAGCGTGACGGGCGCGTCCAGGGCCGCCATGCCCTCGACGAGGCCCTCGGTCCCGGCGATCTCCACGACGTATTCGCTGACGTCGCGGGTCGCCGCGGCGAGACGCGCGACATCGGGGTCGCCGGGCGCGATGAGCGGCCATTCGAACTTCATCATGAGCGCGCAGCTCGGCGCGAGCGCCACCACGTCCCAGCCCTCGTCGACATAGGGCAGCAGCGCCCCGGCGACGGTCCCGGCGCGTCTGGCGACCTCGCCGAGGTCGCCCAGCTCGAGCTTCGGCATGCCGCAGCAGGCCGGGTGGAGGACGACGGTCTCGACCCCGTTGTGGGCGAGCAGGCGCCGCGCCGCCTCGCCGATCGCGGCGTCGTTCCAGTTGGAGAAGCAGGTGGCGTAGATCGCCGCCCTGCGGCCGTGGGCCGGCGCGGCCCCGTTGGGCGCCGCGGGATCGGCCCCGGCCCGGGCCACGAGGCTCCCCGCGTTGAACGCCGGCAGCGCGGCCCTGGCGTCGACGCCCGCGACCTTCTCCATCGCGGGCCGGGTCAGGCGGTTGTCCTTCCGGCAGGCCCAGTTCGCGAGCGGCGAGAAGGTCGTGCCGAGCTTCCCGTTCGCGTCGGTGTCGGCGAGCCGCCTCGCCATGAACCCGACCTCGCCGCGCCGGAACTCGGCGGCCCGGACGCGGAGCATCAGGTGCGGGAAGTCGAGGTCGAACGCGTGCGGCGGGACATAGGGGCACTTCGTCATGAAGCACATGTCGCAGAGCGTGCAGGCGTCGGAGACCGGCTTGAAGTCCTCGCTCGCGACCGTGTCGAGCTCGCCCGACTCGCTCCCGTCGATCAGGTCGAACAGCCGCGGGAAGGCGTCGCAGAGATTGAAGCAGCGCCGGCAGCCATGGCAGATGTCGAACACGCGGCGCAGCTCGGCGTCGATCCCGCCGGGATCGGCGAAGTCCGGGTTCCGCCAGTCGATGGCGTGGCGGGTCGGGGCGTCCAGGCTGCCTTCACGGGCGGTCATGCGGTCTCTCCCGCGCGGGCGGAGCTCGACGGTTCGCGGACCCGGCGACGCGCTCGCCGCGCTCGCCGGCGATGGAAACCCGGCGGAGACGGGGCCCCGCGCGGCCGGAGCCCCGGAACGTCCGGATCAGGCGTCGAGGGCGTCGAGCGCCTTCTGGAAACGGCCGGCGTGGCTCTTCTCGGCCTTCGCGAGGGTCTCGAACCAGTCGGCGATCTCGTCGAAGCCCTCGTCGCGGGCGGTGCGCGCCATGCCGGGATACATGTCGGTGTACTCGTGGGTCTCGCCGGCGATGGCGGCCTTCAGGTTGGCCCCGGTCGGACCGATCGGCTCGCCGGTCGCGGGATCCCCGGTCTCCTCGAGGAACTCGAGGTGGCCGTGGGCGTGGCCGGTCTCGCCTTCCGCGGTCGACCGGAACACGGCGGCGACATCGTTGTAGCCCTCGATGTCGGCCTTCTGCGCGAAGTAGAGGTAACGGCGGTTGGCCTGGCTTTCGCCGGCGAACGCGGCCTTGAGGTTGTCTTCGGTCCTGGTGCCACCGAGCGGCATGGCTCTCTCCCTTTCCGGGCGCGTCCCCGGGGACCGCCCGCGTCCTGTCGTGTCGGAACGTGGCGCGGCGGACGCCGCCGCGCGCCATATACTTAGAACGGTTCTAAGGAAGTGTCAAGACGCCGGCGCGGGAAAATCCGTCGCGGACGCCGCCCGGGGCTTCGCGGGCCCGACGCGGACGACGACGTCGACGCCCGCCACCGCCGTGCCCGGCGGCGGCGCGGGCAGACCGCCCACGGTCACGCCGTCGGCCGGGATGTCCGTGAGCTCCTGGCTCGCCGTGTCGAAGAAATGGTGGTGGGGGCCGGTGTTGGTGTCAAAATGGGCCCGGCCGGAGTCGACGACCACCTCGCGCAGCAGGCCCGCTCCGGTGAACCGGTGCAGCGTGTTGTAGACGGTGGCGAGCGAGACCCGGACGCCGGCCCGCAGGGCCTCGCGATGCAGGGCCTCCGCGGTCGCATGGCGATGGCCGCCCCGGAACAGCAGGCCCGCGAGCTCCTCGCGCTGGCGCGTGGGCCGGAGGCCCGCCGCGCGCAGAAGCCCGCGCGGGCCGTCCGCCGGCGATTCGGCGCGCTTCGTCATGCGGACACTATACGGCCGGAATCCGGAACGGCTACAAACTTCGGTCGCGTCCCGGTCCGGAATCCCGGGACACGCCGCGCCGCGCCCGCCATGCGCCGGGTCGTGGGAGCGGGATGCTTGACAACCCACGAGGGGACAGGGGACGCTGTCCGCGCCCTTCCCGCGGGGGACCGGCCCTCCGCCCTTGAAAGCCGCCGCGCGACAACCGGACGGGAGGCGAAAATGAGCCTGGGCAAAAGCCGATACGCCATGGCGAGCGCGGCGGCGCTCCTGGTTTTTGTCTTTTCGTTCGATGCTTTTGGAGTGAAAGGTAAAATATATTGCGGTGACAGCGATATACAACAGTATAATAAATCCAAAAAATGGTTAAAAGATACCTCCGATGAATATTATTTATATACATTATATGAATTAGGCCTTATATATTTCTGTATAGGAAAACCCGCCGAGGCAATGAGCTATTTTCAACAGGCTTTCGACTTAGGCCATATTTTATCCGCATTCATATTAGGAAGATCTTATGAAACAAATCATACTTTTGACAGTTTACACGCGCCCCCCGATACTCAAGAAAATTTAGACGCGGCTATTTATTACTACGAGGAAGCTGCGGAGCGGGTGAATAACATACCTGACTACCCTGACGGAGCTTCAAGAGATATGCGTAGCCTTGAGAATGAATGGCAACCCAGCTATTATATATTCACCCGACTGCCTTGGTTGTATTTTCATGGATACGATACGGCTCTTCAAGATGTCGTCGACAGCGAGGAGAAGGTGGACTATACCGACTCTCTGGATGTTCTGGACGCCATGCTCGATTCCGCCCGGAACTGCCTGGAAAGGCCGGCATTAGCCGCTTGGATGAGCACAAAACAAGAGGTCTATTCCCATCAGCAAACCGTCTGTGGCGCGTTTTTCGATTTCGCGAGTCAAGCATCGCCCTTGGAGGAGGAAAGAATGACGATAGCGCGGGATTGCGCGGCTCCCTTGAGTGAATGCCCGGAGCATCGAGAAATATACAGTCAAATAGATCAACTGAAAAGCGAAATGTTTTCACAATTGAACCAACTTCCTGATAGATTTGATCCTACTTTCCAATGAATGTCAATGGATGGCGGCCGGTCGAATCCGGCTCCGCCCCGCCCCGCGGCCCCGGGATTCCAGACCGGGACGCCACCGCCCGCCGTCCCTCGATACGGCGCTGGCGCGCCTACTCGGGATGAGGGGAGGAGGCCGGGATGAGGGGAGGAGGCCGGGACGAGGGGAGTCGCGCCTCGTTCCCATCCCGAACACCCCTCGCCCACCCAAAAACACCCCTCGCCCACCTAAAACACCCCTCACCCTGAGTAGCGCCCCCGCGGGGGCGCGTATCGAAGGGCGCGCGACACGGCGCAACAGCCCGACACGACCCGAACTTCGGGGCGGGACGGGCCCCGGCCGTCCTTTCACCCGCCCCGGCGCGCGGTTTCGGGCTTCCGTCGCGTCCGGCGGCGGTCCACGATCGCGCCCGGAGGAGCGCTTCCATGTCCATCCCGTTCGTCCATGAGGACAGCGTCGTCTACGGCGTGGCGACGGCGGTCTCGCCCCTGGTGAGGCGGGTGATGGCGGACAACCCGTCGGCCTTCACCTATCGCGGCACGGGCGCCTACATCGTCGGACGCGGCGAGGTGGCGGTGATCGACGCGGGGCCGGCGCTCGAACGCCACGTGGACGCGATCCTGGCGGCCACCGGGGGCGAGACGATCACGCACCAGTTCGTCACCCACGCCCACGGCGACCATTCGCCCGCCGCGGCGCTCGTGAAGCAGGCCACCGGCGCCGAGATCTGGGCGTTCGGACCGCACGGGACGGAACGGGACGCAGACGGCGCGGCGGTGGAGGAAGGCGTCGACGCCGCCTTCCGGCCCGACCACCGGGTGCGCCACGGCGACGCGATCGAGGGCGCGGGCTGGACCGTGGAGTGCGTCTTCACGCCGGGCCACACCTCGAACCACATGTGCTACGCCCTGCGGGACGAAAGGACGCTCTTCAGCGGCGACCACGTCATGGGCTGGTCGACCACCGTGGTCTCGCCGCCCGACGGCGACATGGCGGCCTACATGCGGAGCCTGCGCCTGCTGCTGGAGCGCGACGACGCCGTGTTCCGTCCGACCCATGGGCCGGCCATCGCCGATCCCCGCCGCCACGTCGCGGCTCTCGTCGCGCACCGCGAGGCGCGGGAGGCGCAGATCCTGGCCTGCCTGGAGGACGGCGTCGCGACGATCCCGGAGATGGTGGAGCGCATGTACGCGGACGTCGACCGCCGCCTCCACCCCGCCGCGCGGCGGTCGGTCCTGGCCCACGTCGTCCACATGGCCGAGACCGGCCGCGCCGCGGCCGACGGCCCGGTCACGGAAGACGGGACCTACCGCCCGGTGTGAGCGGGGCGGGACGGGTCCGGGGCGTCGCCCTCCCGGACCCGGGAATCCGGAGCCGCGCCGACATGCGGCGACCGCCGGCCCGTCCAGGCTTCCGCCGTTTCCGCGAGCCCCTCGTCGACGGAGAAGGGCGGCGTCCAGCGGAAGGCGCGCCGGAACCGGCCGGAATCGACTTCCAGGGAACCCAGCAACCGCCGCTCGACGTCCACGCGCCCCGCGGCGCGCAGGAGGGCGCGCAGGACCGCGGCGGGAACCGGAAAGCAGGGCGCGCGGCGTCCCAGATGGCGGCGCAGGCGCCGGACCAGATCGGCGGTGGACAAGTCCTCGCCATCGCTCAGCAGATAGACGCCGGGAACCGGCTCCGGAACGGCGAGAGCCCGTTCGATCGCCGCGCACAGATTGCCGAGGCCCAGCAGGCCGCGGCGGTTCTCCACGAGGCCGCCGAGGGGCAGCGGCAGCGGCGTATCGCATAGCCTCAGCAGCGCGCGAAAGGCGCCCCTGGCCCCGGGCCCGTAGATTAGCGGCGGACGCAGGACGGTCGCGGTCGTCGCCGAGCCGGCGACGGCTTCCGCCAGCACGCGCTCCGCTTCGAGTTTCGACCGTCCGTAGGGGGTTTCCGGCGCCGCGGGACCATGCTCGGCGAGGGGCTTCCCGCCGGTGGATTCGCCCTGCGCCTTGACGCTGCTCACGAAGACGAAGCGGCGGACGGAGGCCCGCGCCGCCGATTCGGCCAGCCTCCGCGTCGCCTCGGCGTGGGCGTCCCGAAAGGCGGCGTCCGGATCCCGCGGCGCATGGGCGCGGTAGGCGAGATGGACCACGGCGTCCATATCCGCCGTCAGCGGCGCCAGCTCCGCCCGTTCCAGGTCGGCGGCGACGAGGTCGTGGACGCCGGCGGGACGGTCGCCGCGCGGACGCCGGACCGATGCGCGGACCCGATGGCCCGTCGCCGCCAGGCGGCGCGCCACGGCCGCGCCGGCGAAGCCTCCGGCGCCGGTGACCAGGACCTTCACCGGGCCTCCCCGCCCGCCGCCAGCAGGCGCCGCCACAACGCGAGCGTCTCCGCCGCGATGCGCGCCTCGGAGAACTCCCGCTCCACCAGCGCCCGGCCGGCGGCGCCGAGGCGGGCGCGGAGCGCCGCGTCTCCGGCCAGCCGCAGGACCGCCCCGGCCAGCGCGTCCGCGTCCCGCGGCGGGACCAGCAGCGCCGTCTCGCCGTCGCGGGCGATTTCCCGGCTGCCCGGCGCGTCCGCGGCGACGATGGGCCGTCCGCAGGCCGCCGCCTCCAGCAGGGACTTGGGAAGGCCCTCCCCGTAATAGGACGGCAGGACCGCGATGTGCGACTCCCTCCACACCGCCGCGATGTCGGCGCTCCGGCCCCGCCATTCCACGAGGCCCTCGCCGCGCCACGCCTCCAGCCTCGCCGCCGGAACCGCGGCCGGGTTGCTTTCGTCGGGCGCGCCGACCAGGACGAAGCGCAGGTCCGGGTCGCGCGGGCGCGCCAGCCGGGCCGCCGCGACGAACTCGCCCACGCCCTTGTCCCACAGCATCCGCGAGACCATGGCGACGCGGATGGGCCCGTCCGGCTCCGGCGTCGGCGCGAAGCGGGCGGTATCCACCCCGGAGCCCGGAATCACCGCGATGCGGCGCCGGTCCACGCCGAGTCCCGCGATGAAGGCGGAGTCGTCCGGGTTCTGGGTCAGGCAGAGGCTCCCCCGCGCTCCCAGCACCCAACGAAGCGCCCCGCGCAGCAGCGGGCGCAGCAACCGCGCCCGCGGGTCGGAAGACGAGAACGCGTACCCCAGCCCCGTCAGCGCGCCGACGGACGCGGGAACTCCGGCGAACCGCGCGGCGGCGCCGCCGAAGAGCACCGGCTTCATGGCGACATGATGGACGAGGTCGGGCCGTTCGACCCGATAGACACGCCACAGCGCGGCCAGGGCGCGGAGGTCGGACAGGGGCGCGACGCGCCCCCGCTTCATGGGAACGGGCAGCACCCGCACCCCTTGCGCCCGGATCGCGTCGCCGTGGGCCGCGACCGGGCAGGCGACGGCGACATCGAAGCCCGCGTCCAACGCCGCGCGCGCGACCGCCATCCGGTGCGAAAGGAAAAAACCGTCGTCGCCGTCCGTGAACAGCAGCTTGGGCACGCTCCGACTCCCCCGGTCGGCGGGCATTGTACGAGCCGCGCCCGCATCGGTCATCGCCGGACCCGGTCGGCGGAGCGCGGCGTTCACGCGCCGCCGATTCCCCAGGCCTCGCGCCACGCCTCGAACATCAGGACAGGCCAGAGCCGATACTGGTGGCTCCCGGACCCGGCGAGGTGCCCGGCCCAGGCACCGCGGACCGGCGCCGGCCGGAAGTAGCCGCCGTCCCGCAGACGGTCCTCCGCGAGCAGGCTCTCCGTCCAGTCCCTGAGCGCGCCCCGCAGCCAACGGTCGATCGGCACGCCGAAGCCCATCTTCGGGCGGTCCGTGAGCCGTTCCGGGACATGGCGGCGGAGCACCTGGCGCAGCAGCCACTTGCCCTGTCCGCCGCGCGCCTTCATGGCCGGCGGCAGGCTCCACGCGAATTCGACGACCCGGTGATCGAGCAGCGGCACCCGCGCCTCGAGGCCCACCGCCATGCTGGCGCGGTCGACCTTGGCGAGGATGTCGTCGGGCAGGTAGGTCACGGCGTCCATGAACTGCATGCGGTCCGTGAAATCCGCGAAGTCGCGGCGGAGCGCCGGGTCCCAGAGGACGCCGCGCGGCTCCCGTCCGCCACGGACCACCGCTTCGGGGTCCTTCCACTGCGAGACCAGCCGCCGGTAGAGCGCGTCCTCGTCCGTCATGGACGACAGGACGCCGGCGAGCGCGTGCGCCTTGTCGCCGGCCTGCGGCGGCCTGACGGACGGCGGCAGCGCCCGGGACAGGAGGTCCCAGACGGACGGGGGCGCGGCGCGCAGGACGGCGGCGAGCGCGGAGCGCGGAAGGCGCGGCCACGACCCGAACGACCGCCACAACAGGCGCGCCCAACGGTAGCGGTTGTAGCCCGCGAAGAGCTCGTCGCCGCCGTCGCCGGAGAGCGCCACCGTCACATGGCGCCGGGCCATCCCGGACACCAGACAGGTCGGAATCTGCGAGGCGTCGGCGAAGGGTTCGTCGAACCAGGAGGCGAGCCGGGGCAGAAGCGCGAGCGCATGATCGTGCGTGACGCGCAACTCGGTGTGGTCCGTCCCCAGATGCTCCGCGACGCGCCTGGCGTGCCGCGATTCGTCGTAGCCCGCCTCGTCGAAACCGATGGAGAAGGACTTGACCGGCCGGCCGCTCTGGGCCTGCATCAGGGCGAGCACGGTCGAACTGTCGATGCCGCCGGAGAGGAAGGCGCCGAGCGGCACGTCCGCGACCATCCGCCGTTTGACGGCGTCGCGCAGGAGCCCGTCGAGCGCCTCGACGGCCGCCTCGTCGTCGAGCGCGACGCGGTCGCGCGAGGCGTCGCGCGCCAGGCTCCGGAGGTCCCAGTAGCGGCGGCGCGATTCCGTTCCGTCCGCGCCGATCTCCACCAGGCAACCCGGCTCCAGCTTCCCGACGCCCTTGAAGATGGAGTGCGGCGCGGGGACGTAGCCGTGCCTGAGGTAAGCGGCGAGCGCGTCCCGGTCCACCTCCGGGCGCCAGGCGGGGTGGTCGAAGAAGGCCTTGGGCTGGGAGCCGAAGAACAGCACCCCGCCGCGCCGGCCCCAGTAGAGCGGCTTGATCCCCAGACGGTCGCGCGCCAGGGTGAGCCGCCGGGCGTCCGCGTCCCAGAACGCGAACGCGAACATCCCGACGAACCGCGACACCGCGCGCTCCACGCCCCAGGCCTCGCAGGCCTCCAGCACCGCCTCGGTGTCGGAGCCGCCGCGGAACCGGTGTTTCTCCGCCTCGAGCGCGCGGCGGATGTCGGCGAAATTGTAGACCTCGCCGTTGTAGGCGATGACCGAGCGCCCGCTCGCCGAGACCATCGGCTGGCGGCCGGCCGCCGTCAGGTCGATGATCGCGAGACGGCGGAAGCCCAGGGCGATGCCGGCGGAAGGCGAAACCCAGGCGCCCGCGTCGTCCGGCCCCCGGCTTTCGAGGCGGGCGGCCATGCGCGCCGCCAGGCGCGTCATCTCGTCGGCGCCGAGCGCTCCCGGCTCACCGAGGAAACCGACGAAGCCGCACATGGCGCCGCTCAGTCTCCCGCGGGCGTCGCGCTGTCGATCAACTCGGACACGGAACCGGAGCGCCCCTCGATCAGACCCGCATACAACGCCGTGTAGCGCGCGACGCAGACGTCGAGCGAGAACCGCGTTTCGACCCGGCGCCGCCCCGCCTCGCCCATCGACCGGCGCTTCCGGCCGTCGGCGGCGAGCGTCCGGATCGCCGCGCCCAGGGCCTCGCGGTCGCGCGCGCCGACGACGATGCCGGTCTCGCCGTCGACGACGGCTTCCGGATTCCCGCCGACATCTGTGACCACCAGGGGCAGCCCCGCCGCCATCTTCTCCAGCACGCTGTTCGAGAACCCTTCCTCGTGGGAGCACAGAATCCCGATGTCCGCCGCGCCCAGTATGGAAGCCACATCGTCCCGCCGGCCGAGAAAGAGGATATGGGCCTCGAGATCCAACGCGCAGGCCAGACGGCGCAGCGAGGTCTCCTCGCGCCCGGTCCCCACCAGCAGAGCCACCCAGTCCGCGGGCAGGTCCTCCTCGATGTCCGCCAGGGCGCGAAGGAAATCGGCGTGGCCCTTGTAGGAGATGAGGTTGGCGACCTTCACCAAGACGAGAGCGGCGTCCGGCAGGCCGAGGCGGGCGCGGAGCGCGGGGCGCGGCGCCTGTGCGCGAAAGGGCCGGCCGTCGATGCCGTTGTGGATCAGGCCGAGGCGGCGCTCGGGCGCGCCTTCCTCGCGGAGCTGCGCGAGAACCGCGCGGGAATTGGCGAGAATCCCGGTCATGCGCGGGTGCAGCCATCGCTCGATCCGCGCGGTGACGGGGCGGTCGCGCTGGTAGTCGCTCAGGCTGCGGCGGCTCATGACGCACACGCCGACGGGCGCCAGGAGGTTCAGCAGCCCACCCAGAACATAGGCCCTCGGCAGAAAGAAGTGGATCACGCGGGGGCGCATGCGGAAAAGAACGAAGAGGAGGGCGAAGGAACAGGCCGCCAGGACAGCGACGCGGCGGAACCCCCAAGGCAGACGCCCGAGCGCCGCCGCGAACGGCGGCTCGATCACGGGTATGCCCCGCTCTTCCAAGCGCGGCGCGAGACGGCCCCTGTGCGAGATCGTGAAGACCGACGGCCTCAGACCGGACGCCGCCAATTCGGGAAGGACCCGGACCAAGTGGGTCTCCGCGCCGCCCACATCCAGGGAGCCGATGACATACAACAGCGAGCGGTCCGGATGCCGGCCCATGTCACGGCGGCGAAGCGATCGCATGGCAAGCAGCGGTGAGACGGCGGATCCCAAGGCCGATGGCGCGACCGCCGATTACAATGCCCGAGCTCAGCGACACAACCGACCGAGCCGGTCCGAAGGTGTTTTCAACAAGCGCCGGAGACGGCTTCTCAGGCCGAAACGGTGTCGGTTTTTCCACAGTTTCTCCAGCGATTCACGGGTCGCGGCGTGCGCCCGGGGGACCCTGGGCAACCGCGCCTTGTAGTCGTCCCACGAGCGGTTGAGGGAAATCACCTTGTTCTCCCCAAGGCCAAAGCTGTTGCCGAGCCAGAGAGTGGCGTCGTCCTCGAAAGACTTCGAGTAACGCGGCGCCGCGGGAAGAATCTCCAGATCGCCGATCGAAAGGCCATCTGTTTCCTCAAGCGCGAACCAGATCGCGGATTGTCCAAAGTCCCGCCAACGATCCGGCGGGCTTACCCTGTCGATCTGTCTCATCCAGTTATCGATGAACCGATCGGTTCGACCGGTCAGGTTGAAACCGATGAAGGCGCCCAGAACCTTGTATGCATGATTTTGCTCCCATCGCCTCAGGTACATCGAGACATCGTGGTCCGCGACGACTTCGAAGAACGAATCGAGCGATCCACGAACGTAGACATCCGCATCGCTGTGGAGGACACAATCGTATCCGTCATCGCGAGCTTGGCGAAGCACCGCGGCCATGGACCGGTAGCGCTGCGTGACGGTGTAGAACATTTTGAGATGGCGGTTCTCGTCCGTCAGCGTGCCGCGGGAGACCTGCCACCGCCACTTGTCCAGTGTCGCCGCGTCGATGCCGAGCGAGTCCGCCAAGGCCGGCCGGTCGATCGTCTCGTTGTGAATCTCCATGTTGGTGTAGACGTTCCGCAGCAACGCCATGTCTTCGTCCCCGAGGTCTCGGCCATCGACGCGCACATGGATTCGTTCACCGTGGTGTCGACGGAACGATTCGAGAAACAGTTCCGCCCAAGCCAGATAGTTGGCGGTGAGGAAAACATGGACCAAGATCCGGTCATGGGACGGGCGCGCCTCCCGGACCGAACCGGCATCGAGGATCGGGTCGTTCATGGCAGGTGACCGCGTCCTTTCATCGAGGCCGGTCCCGTTTGGAGCGATCGGACCCGGACGCGGGGAAAGACGCGCCACGGCGCGAACGCGATGAGGCGACTCCGGCCGTTCGGAAACGACGCCCGACGCCGCGAACCGGCGTTCGACCGTTCCGGTTTTCCCTCGACATCGGCATATCCATCCGCCAGAAGGCGTCTTCCACGTTCGCGTGTCCCTCGATAGCGGCGGCGCTTTACGGACCTCGGCCCTGGGAATGAAACCGCATGCGCATCCTGATTCTCGGCGGCGACGGATTTTGCGGCTGGCCGACGGCGCTGTATCTGTCCGATCGGGGCCACGACGTTACGATCGTCGACAACCTGTCGCGCCGCAACATCGACAACGAGCTCGAGGTCTCGTCGCTGACGCCGATCCGGCCGATCGGCCAACGTCTCGCCGCGTGGCGGGACGTCAGCGGCAGAACGATGGAATTCCATCGCTTCGATATCGCCGAGCATTACCATCGGCTCCTGGTTCTGCTTGAAGAATGGGAGCCCGACGCCGTGGCGCACTTCGCCGAGCAACGAGCCGCACCCTACTCCATGAAGTCGTCCTGGCACAAGCGCTACACGGTTTCCAACAACCTGAACGCGACCAACAACCTGTTGGCGGCCCTCGTCGAGGCCGGTGTCGATTCTCACGTCGTGCACCTCGGGACCATGGGGGTGTACGGCTACGGTACGGCGGGCATGCGAATCCCGGAAGGCTATCTCGAGGTCAAAGTCGAGACCGGGGACGACCGGGAGGAACGCCGGGAGATTCTCTATCCGGCCGATCCGGGTAGCATCTATCACATGACCAAGACGCAGGACCAACTGCTCTTCGCGTTCTACAACAAGAACGACCGGCTGAAAGTCACCGATCTGCACCAGGGCATCGTCTGGGGAACGGAGACAAATCAGACCAAGAGGGACGAGCGCCTGATCAATCGTTTCGACTACGACGGCGATTACGGCACGGTCCTCAATCGCTTCGTCATGCAAGCCGCGATCGGCTATCCGTTGACCGTGCATGGCGCCGGCGGGCAGACCCGCGCCTTTATTCATATTCGCGATACCGTGCGATGCATCGGGCTGGCGATCGAGAACCCGCCGCGGCGGGGCGAACGTGTCCGCATCATGAACCAGATGACGGAAACCCACCGGATTCGCGACCTCGCCCGGATGATCTCGGAGATAACCGGGGCTGAGATTTCGAATCTGGAAAACCCGCGCAAGGAAGCGGACGAGAACGAACTGCGCGTTTCCAACGACACCTTCCTCTCCCTCGGGCTCGACCCGACGACCTTGGAAGCCGGGCTCCTCGAGGAGATTTCGGAAATCGCCGGGAAATACGGCGACCGATGCGATCGATCCAAGATCCCATGCGTTTCCAAATGGTAGCCGAAGCTCCGGGGAGACCGCCGTCCGGCGGCCGTATGGCGGATCGCCGATCCAGACCGCGCCGCGCCGGGGCCGCGACAACCCGAAGAACGGCGCGAGGATCGACAAACCGTCGACCGGTCGGCCCCACAGGACCGAGAAGACGTAGCGTCCACCCGCCGCTTCGAAGGCGCGGACGTATGTCATCGCCATTGGATGCGCTCGCCGGTCGCCAATCCCGTCGAGCGCGGCGCGGCCTTTGTCAAGCCAATGGATGACATCTTCCGCCTCCCGCATGGCCGGCTGACGGGAAATCGACAGCACGGCGGCCTCGCCCCGCCAGCCGCCGAATCGTGACCGCGACGCCCACCCCGGGCGCGGGCGTGGGCGTGGCATCCCGCACCGACATGCGGGCGCGGCGAGGCTGCCGGGGCCACCTCCCCTCCGCCTTCGTTCAGGCGGAACACCCCTGTATCGCCTCGCGGATTTCCTCACCATGCCGGGCCAAGTCGTAGTCGCGCAAAAACATTGCCCTTCCCGCCTCGGAAATCCGCTCGCGCTCCGTGTCATTATGAGCGTAGTGCGACAGTTTGTCCCGAAGGTCGTCCAAATCCTCGAACACGACGAAGTGCTCGCCTTCACGGACGTTCAACGGAAGAACCAGGTCGCGCAACGACTTGGTGCTGACCATGAAGGACCCCATGCCCCAAATCTCCAAATGCCTGAACGTGAACTCGCCCCAGCCCTCTAACGCCAAGTTTATCCTGGACGCCGACATCGTCTTCAGGTGTCGTCTGAAACCGAACTTCTTTGTCTCATGTCGACGCTCTCTATCGCCGCGATATCTTGTCAATTGCAGTCCGCCGATGGAAGACAGTCTGGAATCGACAACAGTGTCCCAGACATCGGTCCTCACCGCGCTGCTCGTGGAGCCGTTGAAATAGACATCGTGCCGGTAAGCCGGTCCGGACAAATTCCGACGGGCGTTGTGATGCCGGTCGAACAACCATAGAGCGGAAGGCATCAGGCCTAGCATTGTCGCGCGAAGTTTGGCCTTGTTTCTGTTAGCGATGGGATATCGATCGAGATCGCGGAAATGTTCGCGCTTGAAAACCAGATCGAATCGATCGAGCACATCATCTTCCGGAACGAAGTTCGCCACGGCCTTGTTTATGAAAAGTATGCTGGGGATACTTGACGACCCGAGGCGTTTGAGAAGCTCATGGCGCTGAATTTCTCCGCCCGGAACCTCAAGCTTGTAGTTTGCCACGAGAGCGTCGTATCGCCCCAACAGATTCGGCAACTCCGGTATCGCGTCCATCGTCCGGCGACGGGTGATCTCACAGGCCATATCCATCGCGGACTCGAAAAAACAGTCTTGGCCAAAGGCGGTTCTCCCCGTGAGGGCCGAGTAGAGCCGACTCCTGTAGTCGAGATCGGACCGATCCCGGACAACATAAAGAATCTTCATGGATTGCCGTTCTCCATTAAACACACCGAAAGGGCCGGTCCGCCATACGTTTCATTTTCTTCTCGCACGCCCCGGGAGTCATCCAACGACGCGGGTCCGGTGGGGGCCGAGATCGACCGCTTGGCGCCGCCTCCGGCAAACGGTGGCGGGACCGATACGACATCCGCCACGGCGTTTCCGACCGAAGCCGGCGACGCGCGACATGGCCGTGCGGACAGGAACGGTGGGACAGCAAGAAGGCCGGCGGCCTCGTCGGTTTGGCGTCGTCCGTCATGACAACGGAAGGACGCCGCCGGCTCGTCGCGCGGGCGGATCGTCGGCCCCGTCGAGCACGGCGCGACCCCTGTCCAGCCGGTAGACGACATCCGCCGCCTCCCGCATGGCCGGCTGATGGGAAATCGACAGCACGGTGATCTCGCCGGCCAGTCGCCGGACCGTGGCCACGATGCCCGCTTCCGTCTCCGGGTCGAGCGCGGTGGTGGCCTCGTCCAGAATCAGCAGCGCGGGATCGCGGGCCAGCGCCCGGGCGATGGCGATGCGCTGGCGCTGACCGCCGGAAAGCCGCGCCCCCCGCTCGCCCACCGCAGTGTCCATGCCGTCCGGCAGCGCGGCGACGAAATCCCAGGCTTCGGCGCGGCGCAGCGCCGTCTCGACCCTGGCGCGGGACATACCGGGTTCGCCGAGCGCGACGTTGGCCACGACCGTGTCGTGGAACAGGAACGTCTCCTGCGGCACATAGCCGACCATGCCGCGCCACGCCTTCATGTCGATGTCGCGCATGGGCAGGCCGTCGATCCACACTTCACCGCTCTGGGGCCGCAACAGCCCGATGACGAGATCGGCGACGGTCGTCTTGCCGGCCCCCGAGGAGCCCACGACGGCGATGAACGAGCCGACGGGCAGCGTCATCGAGACGCCGTCGAGAACGGTCTCGCGGCCATAGGAGAAACTCACGTCCCCGAGCGAGATCGCCGAGGCGAGGCGGGGCGTCTCGCGACCCAGGCCGGGTTCCCGTTCCGCTTCGGCGGCCGCGATCTCGGACCGCACGAAGGCGAAGGCCGGCTGGTCCGCCGCGACGGCTTGGTAGAAGCCTTGAAGCTGGCCCGCCTTCTGCAGGGCGCGCACGAAAAGCAGCGCGAGGACCAGCAGGCCCTCGACAGGCTGGCTCCATACCGCCACGAAGGCGTACAACCCCCCCGCCACCGCGAAGACGCGAAGGATCTCATACGACTCGGCCAGCGCTTCCCGGCTGACGACAACCGTGCGCAGGGCCTTGTTGAGCCCGGAAACATCTCCCTCGATCAAGGGTCTCGCGTTTTCCTCCAGGGCCATGGCCTTCAGCGTCTTCATGCCGTCCAGCGCCTGCAGCAGGCGGACCATGAAGGACCTGCGAAGCCCGGTCTGGTTCTGCCCGGCGCGGCGGCTGACGGCGACGAGGCGGCCCGACACGGCCACGCCCAGGGCGCCGACGACGAGCGCGGCCGCCAGAACCCGCCAGGAGATGGCGACCGAGAGCGCCAGATAGACCAGAAGCTGGATCCCGCCGGAGAGAACGCGGCAGGAGGCCACGTAGGCGTTGGCGGCGCGCGTCGGCTCGGCGTCGGCCGCGCTCGCCAACTCGCCGGCGCGCCGGTCCACGAAATGCGTCCAGCGCGCCTCCATGAGCGCACGAACGAGCGCGAGCCGCAGGTCCGCCGCGACATGGGCCGCAGAGTATCCCACCTGCGCCATGGCCAGCAGCGTCAGCAGCGACTTCAGGGCGATCGCCGCGACGACCAGCGCCAGCAGCGCGCCGAGCGAGAGGTTCAGCCCGAGCAAGGCGAAGAGCCGCTCCGCATGGACCGTCAGGACGCCTCCGGCGCCTTCGGATCCGATCGCGAGGCCGATTACCGGCAGGAGAGCCGCGACGCCCACGCCCTCGGCCAGGGCGGCCGTCGTCAGCGCCAGCAGCATCAGCGCGCTGCGCCCCGGGTAGGCCGCGAGGAAGTGGCGGAACAGCCCGACGGACTGCCTCAACCCGTCACCGATGCGCATCGTCGACCGGGCTTTCCGGGCAACGCGAGCGGCGCCGAAGGCGGCGCGAAGACCGTCCTGGCTTCAGGGAATGCACATGGATCTTTCGACAGACAGACTTGTGCCGAATCCCTTTCCATCTCCGCGATATTGGAGTCATTGCAAGCGCACGTTGCACGATCCGTCGTCTTCTGGATGTCCCGGTTTTCGACGCCGATACGATCGGGCCCGCGCTCTTGGGGCTGGTGAAGCGGATGACCCGGAGCGAGGAGAGAAACGCTTCCCAACGGACATTCGGCGCATCCGCGCTCGAACGGGTGGGGCGCTTCCACGACCGCCTTCGCCATGGCGCGGGATCGTACCGGACCGCCGCCCCCACGCTACCGCAGGCCGGGTGACGCGCGCCGCCGACCGCGCGCGCAATGTCCATGGCATGAAGACCGGGGTCAAGCTCGGTTCCCGATCGCGCGGCGGCCCGAATCGACGACCCCGGAGCGGCCTCCGAAGCTTCCGCTCCCGTGCCGGAAGGACGCGATGACGCCGGATGCGGGGAGCCTTTCGCCCGCCGCGCGCGCCACGCCGGAAGCGGTGGCGGCCGACGCCCATTGCAATCCCGAGATCCACGCCCTCGGGCGCGACCGCATCTTCCGGGCGGGCTCGCGTTGGAGCGCGCGGACGAGGTCGCGGAGCCCGGCCGCCGGAAGCGGAGGCCGTCGTCTTGGCAGGACGCCCGCCTTGCGGCACAACGCGGGACAAGAACGGAGGGCGCGGCCATGGCGGAACGGCGGAGCAAGACATTCAACGTCTCCTGGGACCAGCTTCACCGGGACGCCAAGGCCCTGTCGTGGCGGCTCTCCGAACTGGGGCCGTGGCGGTGCGCGGTCGCGATCGCCCGCGGCGGGCTCGTCCCGGCCGCGATCGTGGCGCGCGAGCTCGACATCCGCCTGATCGACACGGTCTGCATCGCCTCCTACGACCGCATGGCGCAAGGCGGGGTCCGGGTCCTCAAGCAGGTCGCGGGCGACGGCGAGGGCGCCTTGCTGGTCGACGATCTGGTCGACACGGGGCGCACCGCGCGGACCGTGCGCGAGATGCTGCCCGAAGCGTTCTTCGCCACGGTCTACGCCAAGCCGGAGGGACGGCCCCTGGTCGATCTGTTCCTCACGGAGGTAAGCCAGGACACGTGGATCCACTTTCCCTGGGACACCGAGCTCCACTACGCCCAGCCGGTCGCCGAACGCCTCTCCGGCCCGTGAGCGAAGCGGCGGCGACCGCCGCGGCGCGGCCCGTTCAGGGCGTGACGACGATCTTGCCGCGAGCGCGCCGTTCGGCGAGATCCCCGATCGCCCGCGCCGTCTCGTCCAGGATGTAGGTCCTGGAGACCAGGGGCCTGAGCTTGCCCTCCTCCAGCCAGCCGAAGATCCTCGTGAAGGAGTCGCGGAGCACGGTCCGGCCCTTGTCGCGATAGGTGCCCCAGTGCACGCCGACGACCGAGATGTTCTTGACCAGCACGATGTTGGCCGGCGCCTGGGGGATGCGGCCCGCCGCGAAGCCGATGACGAGCAGCCGGCCGCCCCAGGAGATGCAGCGTAGCGACTGGTCGAAGACATCGCCGCCCACCGGATCGAAGATCACGTCCGCGCC
Organism: uncultured Alphaproteobacteria bacterium; assembly: GCA_958295695.1. Taxonomy (GTDB): domain Bacteria; phylum Pseudomonadota; class Alphaproteobacteria; order SP197; family SP197; genus SP197. The sequence goes on from OY282363.1 coordinate 2,660,103, forward strand.
GCCTCCGGTCAACTCCTTCACCGTGTCGCGGAACTCGCCCTTCGTGTAGTCGATCGCGTGGTCGGCGCCGTGCTCCCGCGCGATGGCGAGCTTGTCGTCGCTGCTCGCCGTGGCGATCACCAGCGCGCCCATGGCCTTGCCGACCTCGACGGCCGCGAGGCCTACGCCGCCCGACGCGCCGTGCACCAGAAGGCTCTCGCCCGGCTTCAGGCCGGCCCTGTCGGCGAGCGCGATGTGGGCCGTGCCGTAGGCGACGGGCATCGACGCGGCCGTGACGCCGTCGACGGCGGCGGGGCGGGACAGCAGATGGCGTTCGGGGCAGACGACCCGTTCGGCGAAACCGCCGGTCCCGACCATCCCGATCACCGCGTCGCCGACCCTGTATCGCTCGACGCCCTCGCCGACGGCGGCGATGGCGCCCGCCACCTCCATGCCCGGCGTGAACGGCAGGTCGGGTCTCACTTGGTACTTGCCCTGGATGATCAGCGTGTCGGCGAAGTTGACGCCGCAGCCTTCGACCCGGATAGCGACCTCGCCCGGGCCGGGCGCCGGATCGGCGGCGTCCTCGACCGAGAGGCTCTCGGGTCCGCCCCACCGGCGGCACAGCACGGCTTTCATCGTCGATCTCCCTCCGGCGGCGGCGCCGACCGCACCCTACTCATCGGCGCATCCCGTGGAAATGGGCCAACCAGGCGAAAAGAGACATCGCCAGCATCATCAGGACCACCGGCAACGGACTGTCGGCGAGACTGTGGCCGATGATCGTGATCGCGACCGCGCCGGTCCCCATCTGCAGCGCGCCCGACAGGCCCGAGGCCGTCCCGGCGCGCGCGGGATCGACGCTGACCGCGCCGGCGAACCCGTTGGGCATGCTGAAGCCGTTGCCGACCGACATGGCGCCCGAAAGCAGGAAGAACAGCGCGAGGGTGAAACCGCCGGCCAGCAGCGTCGCCAGCATCGCGCAGGCGGCGGCGAGAGAGAACGTGGTCCCGATCGCGATCATCCGGTCCGATCCGACCCGCCGCCCGATCCGCGCGGACATGAAGTTTCCGGTCATGTAGCTGAGCGAGATCAGGACGAACCACCAGCCGTATTCCGAGGCCGACCGGCCGAAGAGATCGACGGCGACCGCCGCGGCCCCGCCGAGAAAGCTGAAAAAGGACGCCGCCGTGAACGCGACCTGGAAGCTGTATCCCCGGAAGCGCCGGATGCGCAGCAACATCCCGCAGCCCCTGACGATCTGTCCGAACGTCTCCGTCCGGCCGCGGGCCGGATGGGTCTCGTGCAGCAGCGCGAGGCAGGCCAGGGTCACGAGGACGCCGAAGGCCAGGATGAACCAGAACACCGACGGCCAACCGAACCACTCGTAGAGATAGCCGCCGACGACCGGACCGATCATGGGCGCGACGATCATGCCGGCCGTGACATAGGCGATCATCTGGGCGGCCCGTTCCCGGTCGTAGAGGTCGCGGACGATCGCGCGCGCCAGGACGATCCCCGCGCAACCGCCCAGCGCCTGCAACGCGCGGCCCGCGATGAGCGGCGCGATGTCCCCGGCGAGCAGGCAGCACACCGACCCCGCCAGGAACACGGCGAGACCGGCCAGCAGCACCGGCCTGCGCCCGAAGCGGTCGGACAGCGGTCCGTAGGCGAGCTGGCCCACGGTCATGCCGACCAGATACGACGTCAACGACATCTGGGCGACGCCGAAGCTGACGCCGAAGTCGCGCGCCAGGCCCGGCATGGCCGGCACCAGCGCCTGGAGCGCGAACGGACCCAGCGATGTGGCCAGGATCAATACCCAGACCGGCGGGCGCCGCGTCGGGGCATCCACGCCTTGCGCGCGACGAACGGAACGATGGGCCATGGGACCTTTCGGGACGGCGGAGCGGTGGCGCCATAACACGGGACGCGCCCGGCGGGAAAACCTCGCCGCCCTCCGGGGCTTGTCCGCCGCGCGCGCCCGAAGCAGTGTTGCGCTTCCACCGGCCCGGAGCCTCGCGTCCATGAAGTCCCACGCCCGTGTCGTCGTGATCGGCGGCGGCGTCCTCGGCTGCTCCATCGCCTACCACGTCGTCAAGGCCGGATGCTCCGATGTCCTCCTGCTCGAGCGCGCCGAGCTCACGGCGGGCTCCACCTGGCACGCCGCGGCCAACATCCACGCCATGCACGGCAACGCGAGCATCGCCCGGCTGCAGGACTACACCATCCGGATCTACGAGCGGCTGGAGGAGGAAACCGGCCAGTCCGTCGGGCTGCACCGTTGCGGCGGTCTCTATCTCGCCACGAGCCGGGAGCGCTTCGACGAGCTCAGGATCCAGCGCGCCCGCGCCCGCTATCTCAACCAGGATTTCGAGATCGTCGGACCCGACGAGATCGCCCGGCTCAACCCGCTGGTGAGGATGGACCGCGTCCTCGGCGGCATGTGGGGCGCGTCGGACGGCCATGTCGATCCCGCGGGCGTCACCCAGGCCTTCGCCAAGGGCGCCCGGATGGGCGGCGCGACGATCGAGCTCGCCTGCCCGGTCACGGGTCTCGTCCAACGCGGCGACGGCGGCTGGGACGTCGCCACGCCCAAGGGCGACGTGGTCGCCGAGACCGTCGTCAACGCCGCGGGCCTCTGGGCGCGCGAGGTCGCGGCGCTCGCCGGCTACACGCTCCCCCTCGTTCCCATGGAGCACCAGTACCTCGTCACGGACGCCGTGCCCGAGGTCGCCGCGCTCGACGGGGAGATGCCGCTCACCCGCGACCAGGACGGCGAGTTCTACCTGCGTCAGGAGCGCGACGGCCTGCTGATCGGCTGCTACGAACGCGAGGGCGTCCACTGGGCCGTCGACGGTACGCCGGACGACTTCGGCATGCAGCTCTTCCCCGACGACCTCGGGCGCATGGAGAGGAACATCGAAGCCGCCATCGACCTCGTGCCCTGCCTGGGCGCCGCCGGCGTCAGGCGCGCGGTCAACGGGCCGATGATCTGGTCGCCCGACGCCGCGGCGCTCGTCGGCCCGGTCCCCGGCCTCGTCAACCACTTCGTCGCGGCGGGCATGATCCCCGGGTTCAGCCAGAGCGCCGGCGTCGGCTGGGCGCTTGCCGACTGGATCCTCGAGGGCGATCCGCCCATCGACATGATGCCGCTCGACGTCAGCCGCTTCGGCGACTGGGCCACCAAGGACTACACCCTGGCCCGCACCGCCGAGAACTACGGCAAGCGCTTCGCCATCGCCTACCCGGCCGAGGAGCGCGAGGCGGGCCGGCCGCTCAAGACGCCGCCGATCTACGACCTCCTGAAGGCCGAGGGCGCGGTCTTCGGCGCCGGCTTCGGCTTCGAGCGCCCGCTGTGGTTCGCGCGCGACGGCGAGGAGCCGCGCGATGTCCTCACCTTCCGCCGGCCCAACTGGTTCGAGGCCGTCGGCCGCGAATGCCGCGCGCTCCGCGCCGGCGTAGGCCTCATGGAGATCTCGGGCTTCGCCAAGTACGAGATCGACGGGCCGGGCGCCGAGGCTTTTCTCGACCGGGTGCTCGCCTGCGGGCTGCCGCGCAAGGACGGCCGCACCGTCCTCGCGCCGATGCTCAACCGGAACGGCGGCGTCATCGGCGACTTCACCGTCACCCGCCTTTCGGAAAGCCGCTACTATCTCGTCGGCGCCGGCGCGGCCGAATGTTTCCACCTGCGCCATTTCGCCAACCACATGCCCGGAACCGGCGTCGACCTGCGCCCGGTCACGCTCGCCCGCGCGGGCCTCGCCATCTCCGGCCCGAACGCCCGCGCGCTCCTGTCGCGGCTGACCGGCGAGGATGTCTCGAACGAGGCGTTCCGGTTCCTCGGCGCGCGCGACATGGAGGTCGCCGGCGCGCCCTGCCGCGTCATGCGGATCGCGTTCACCGGCGACCTCGGCTATGAGTTCCACGTGCCCGCGGAACACCAGCGCGCACTCTATCGCGCGCTTCGCGCGGCGGGCGAGGACCTCGGCCTCGCGCTCTGCGGCGCCCGCGCCCTCGACAGCCTGCGGCTGGAGAAGGGCTACGGCCGCTGGGGCAGCGAGTACACCGCCGACACGACGCCGGCCGAAGCCGGCCTCGACCGTTTCGTCGCCATGGACAAGGGCGACTTCATCGGCCGCGAGGCGCTCGTGCGCGCCGGCAACGAGGGCCCGCGCTACAGGATCGCCACCATGATCGTCGACGCCGCCGACGCCGACTGCTGGGGCAACGAGCCGGTGCTGAAGAACGGCGAGGTCATCGGGGTCGTGTCGTCGGGCGGCTACGGCCACCATGTCGGACGCTCCATAGCCATGGTCTACCTGGACCCCGATATCGCGGAAGACCAGGGCGACCTCTCGGTCGAGATCCTCGGCGAGATGCGTCCGGCGACGATCGCCGCCGAAGCGCCGTTCGATCCGGCGAACGAGCGGCTGCGCGGGTGAGCGCCGGGCCGGTGTCCCGGCGGCCGCGCCGTTCACGGTCCCGCCGCATGACAACGGCCGCGCCGGACTGCTACGCTCCTTCCAGGCGACGGGACCTTCGCGCCACGAGGACGAGGGGGAGAGACACGATGCCGATCGGGGTTCGGAAAGTTCTGGGCGTCTGCGCTCTGTGCTGCGCCATTCTCTTGGCGCCGACGCTGGCCATGACCCACGCGAGCCAGGAGGAGGCGGACACGGCCATCGCGGCGCGCCACGGCTTCATGCTGATCGTCGTCCGGGAGACCGGTCCGCTGTTCGCCATGGCCAAGGGCGACGTCGCCTACGACGCCGAGGCCGCGGCCTCCAGCGCGGCGAATCTCGATGCGCTCGCGCGCTACGATATCGGCCGCCTGTTCATCGAGGGCACGTCCAGGTCCGAGATGCCGGGCAAGACGCGGGCCCTGATGGCGATCTGGGACGACAGGGCGGGTTTCGACCGGGCCTACGCCGACATGCAGGCCTCGACCGCCGCCCTGGCGGTCGAGGCCGGAAAGGGGAAGGAGGCCCTGGTCGCGGCCGCGACCGCGCTGGGCCGGACATGCGGCAACTGCCACAGGACCTTCCGGGCCAGGGAGCACTGAGCGGCGCCCGGACACCCGCCGCCGCGCATGTCCGGCGGCCATGAGCGGGAGACGCCCGCGGCTCGGTCTGGCGGCCGTCGTCCTGCTCGCCGCCCTCGCGACGGGGGGCCTCTGGCTGCTCGCGGCGCCCGCGACGCTGACGGCGGCGGACTTGCCCGACCGCGACGCCGACCCGGAGCGCGGACGGATCGTGTTCCACGCCTCGGGCTGCAACTCCTGCCACGCCGCGCCGGGGGCCGAGGACGGGGATAGGCTCGTTCTGGCCGGCGGGCTTGCGCTGGAAACGCCGTTCGGAACCTTCCGCGCGCCCAACATCTCGCCCGACCCCGTGCACGGCATCGGCGGCTGGAGCGATCTGGAGTTCGCGAACGCGGTCGCGCGCGGCGTCGCGCCCGACGGCGGCCACTACTATCCGGCCTTCCCCTACGTGTCCTACCAGCGGATGACGCTCGGGGACGTGCTCGACCTCAAGGCGTTCATGGACACCCTGCCGGCCGCGTCGGGCGACGCGCCCGGCCACGATCTGCCCCTTCCCTTACGCCTGCGCCGCGGCATCGGGCTGTGGAAGCTGCTCGCCATGGACGAAAAGCCGTTCGCCCCGCCGCCGGGCGCGGACGAACGGCTCGCCCGCGGCGCCTACCTCGTGAACGGGCCCGGCCATTGCGGCGAATGCCACACGCCACGGACCCTGCTGGGCGCGCCGGACGCCGGGCGGGCTTTCTCGGGCGGTCCGGCGCCGGAGGGCGACGGCATCGTCCCCAACATCACGCCGCACGAGGACGGCATCGGCGACTGGACCGTGGGCGACATCGAGGCCGCGTTGAAGACCGGACTGTTGCCCGGTTTCGAGACCTTCGGCGGCGCCATGGCGTCGGTCCAGGAGAACATGGCCCTGTTGAGCGAGGAGGACCGGGAGGCGATCGCGGTCTATCTGCTGTCGCTGCCGCCGAAGCCGAGCTGGTGGAAGGACTGAACGGCTCCGTTCCGGCCCCTCGTCCGCCTCACGCCGACGCCCGCCCGCGCCCCGCCTGCGTCGCCCGGCGCCGTGCGGCGATCGGGCGGTCGCTCTCCGGCGCCGGACCGATCGGCAGATCCGGATGGAAGTTCCAGCCGGGCCGCGCTTCTCCGAATCCCGGTTTCGCTCGCCGCCATGGCGCTCCTTCCGTCCATGACGTGTCCGTCTTCGACGGAATCGCCATGGCTTGCCTGTCGCTCGCGGCGGGCGGCCTCGCGGGCCCGCGTCAACTCCCGGCCGGCCCGTGGCGCAGGGGCGCGCCGACGCCGGGGAAGCCCTCGTAGCGCGGCAGGTCGTCGGCCACCTCCATCCAGGAGATGCGCTCGACATCGAAGGCGTGGGCCGTCGGCCTCAGCGTGTCCGGCTCGTCGAAGGCGCTGATGTGAAGCTCGACGATCGGGCCCAGCTCGCCGCCGTCGCCCTCCCACGTCAGCGGCGTGCCGCAGTCGCCGCAGAACGCGCGCCGAACGCCGGGCGACGAATTGTGGAACTTCCGCCCGGTCCCGCCGAACGCGACCTGCCCGGCCTTGTAGCCCGCCAGCGTGACGACCGCCGCGCCGTTGTGCTTGCGGCAACTGTGGCAGTGGCAATGGGTCACGTCGAAGGGGTCGCCCTTCGCCTCGAAGCGGACGGCGCCGCACATGCAGCCGCCGGTTCTGGTCTCGGTCATCGTTTCGCTCCCATGATCGAGCGGCCCCGCCCCGATGGCGCGCCATTCATGCGAGCCGCCATTCTGCCCCCATGCGCCCACGCGCGCCACCCCGGCGGGCCGAGCCTGCCGCGGGGGGCGCCGGAGGTCGAGCGACCGGCGCCGGAGCTCGCCGCAAGGCCCGCGCTAACCCAGCCCCAACTCCGACGTCATGAGGCGGAAGGCCGCGTCGGGATCCCGCCCGGCCAACAGGCCGGCGGCGGCCAGGACGTAGCTCCGGTCCGTCGCGACCGCCGGACCGGCGGGCGTCAGGGCGCCCCTCTCGCGCCGTCCAAGGGCCCGGGACACGGTGTCGGCGCCCCGTCCGTCCCGCGCCAGCATCCCGCCCGTTCCGATCAGCATGGGAACCTGCCTGAGATCGGGTCCTTCCTGGACGAAGCGCGTACCCTGGTTCGGCACATAGACGGTCGAGAGCCGGCCGCAATGCCGGCGCAGCGCATGGGTCAGGCACGACACCGCGAGCGAGCGGTCGAACGCCCGGTGCTCGTCCGTCGCCGCGAGGAACCCGGGCGCCTCCCGGCGCGCGCGGCATCGCCGCTCGAGATCGCCGTCGGCGAGTCCGGTTTCCCGGCGAAGCCACGCGCGGTCGGCGTCGAGAACCGCGGGGGCGTTCCAGCGCATCCCAAGGTCGCCCTGCACGGTCCTGGCCAGCGGCAGGGGCGGCAGGCCCTTCGGCGCGACGCCGACCGGGAGCGGGCGCGGGGCGACCGAGGAATGCACGTCGGTCGTCGCGCCGCCGATGTCGAGGACCGCGAGGTCGCCGAGCCCGCCCCTTCCCTTCGGTCCCCGCGAGAGCAGCTCCGTCGCGACCAGCACCGCTTCGGGAGTCGGCATCGCCACCGTCTCGCCGAACTCCGCCGCCCCGGAGAGCCCCTTGCCCACGATCACATGTTCGATGAAAAGCGCGCGAATCGCCGCGCGGGCCGGCTCGATGTCGAGACGGTCGATGTCGGGCAGCACATTGGCGACGACACGGACCGTCGCGCCCCCTTCCTCCAGCCGTCGCGCCACGTCGTCGGCGACATCGCGGTTGCAGGCGACAATGACGCGCCCACCGGGCTTCGCGCGCGCCAAGGCGTCGGCGTTGGCCAGGATCTGCCGCGCCTGCCCGCCGTCCGTGCCGCCCGAGAACAGGACGATATCGGGCCGGGCCGCGCGCAGAACCGCGAGATCGGCGTTCCGCAACCGTCCCGCGAGTACGAGATCGACCCTGGCGCCGGCGTTGAGGGCGGCCTGCCGGGCGGCGGCGGCCGTGTAGTCGCCGACGAGGCCGACGGCGGCCACACGCAAGCCGCCGCCGGCGCTCGAGGCCGCGATCCGGTCGACAACGCGGCACGCCCCACCGGTCTTCCCGAGCGCGGCGCCGAGCGCGGCGGCGTAACCCTCCATCACGTCGGTCGAGACCGTCGTCGGGACGGCCGCCGACGCGACTCGGCGTCCGGTCCCGGATGCGACCAGGGTCAGCTTGGTGAACGTGCTCCCGAAGTCCGCGAGCGCGACGACGTCGATGGCCACCCCGCCTTAGTGCGGCCCGATCGCGCCCACCGCCCCGACCAGCACGTCGATCGAGTCCGGCGTCGCGATCCCGAGTCGGCCGAGGTCGTCGCGCACGTCGACCGGAACGTCGGAGCCCTCGATGTCCTCGTTGAGCACGCCGCCCATGAAAACCGGGACGTCCATGTCGGCGGCCCGCAACTCGTCCATCAGCTTCCTCCCGAACGACCGCGCGACTCCGTTGTGGGTCGTGATCACGATGGCCTCGGCGTCGGTCTCGAGCGCGACCTCGACGATATCCTCGGGATCCTTGTTGATGCCGCAGTCGATCACCTTGCCGCCGACCGCGTCGAAGGTGGAGGTCAGCAGGAACTTGGCGAACTCGTGCACGTCCGTCGAGGCGACCAGGATCCTGCGCCCCCTGCAGCCCGGCGCCTCGCCGCGCTCGGCGAGTCCGTCGAGCAGCTCCTTGCGCTTCCGCATGGTCTGGCTCACCAGATCGGTGCCCAAGACGGGCTTGCGTCCGCGGATCTGGTCGTCGTCGCGCTCGCCGGCGCCGAACATTTCCTCGCAGGTCTCCGGCCCCAGGCGCTTCATGACCAGAAGCACGCGGCCGGGGTCCTTCGTGTCGACGCCCATCTGCTCCATGGCGTCGAGCGCGTTGCGGAAGAACCTGCGCCCGCCCTCGACCAGCCGGTCGCGCATGGCCTCGATCTTCTCCCAGTCGACATAAGGGTCGATCATCGGCACGTAGTCGTCGCACTTGCGGCTGATCGACTGGACCTGGGCGACCTCCTGCCAAGTCGGGATGCGCTCGGTTTCGGTGACGGGCACGGCCAACGGAGCGCAGCCCAGCCTGTAGCGCATGTCCGTCATCTTGACGTACATGAGGTCGTTCACCAAGACGGCCATGTTGGCGTCGAAATCCCGTGTGTTGCCGATCGTGTCGCCCTGGAGGAACGAGATCGGCACCCTGTCCGGATTGACGGCCTCGAGCGCCAGGGTGACGGCCGACTTGACGATCGGGTTCTGGGTCAGGCCGCCCCAGGAGCTGGCGTAGGCGGCGCCCATGAGGTCCTCGACGACGTAACGCTCCAGCATCGCCCAGCCGATGTAGCTCGCGTAGTCGTGGAACACGCCGGGATAGCCGTCCTCCAGATAGGAATCGAAGACGACGCCCCTGTCCTTCTTGGACGCCAGGACGCCGCCCGCCCTGAGCACGTTGCGGAGCTGGCTCGTCTCGTCGTCCCAGTAAGGCCAGCGCCACGTGTACTGGCTGACCACGCCGATGGTGGTGATGCCCACGCGCAGCGCGTCGAGCGCGTTGTCGAGCGAGCCCGGACCGCCGATCATGTTGTCGGCGGCCTCCGGCTGGATCGGGACCGTGTGGGTCATCTCCCACCAGTCCTGCTCGGTCCACAGGCACGGCCCCGTCTCCTGCGGCGCCTCGCGGCGCTTGTCCTTGGGCAGGCCCATGCGCCGTTCGGCGATCAGGTTGAAGCGGTCCGGCGGACGGATTCCGCGCGACAGGGCGTCCTCGTAGATATTGGCCATGGCCTCCCGGGTCTCGGACCACGTGTTGAGGCCGATGTTCATGCAGGTGCAGGGTATGGACCGCTCCCTGGCGATCTCCCGCCAGCCCCGTTCGGAGACGACCCCCTTCTCCTCGCAGTAGAGCGAAAGCCCCATCTCGACGGTCTCGCCCAGCGCCCTGCCCTCGGCGACGACCTCCCGCCCGTCGGGCAGATCCTCCGGGATCAGGTCCGCGATGTCGACGGCGCGCACGTCCATGGCCGGCGTCCTCCCTCAGCCCATCAGGGTCCAGCCGGCGTCCACGAGGAGATTCTGGCCGGTCATGTAGCCGGCGCCGTCGGACGCCAGGTAAACGACAGTCTCGCCGATCTCCATCGGGTCTCCCAGCCGCTTGAGCGGCGTCATGGCGACGGCCTCCTCCATGTGCTCCCTGGGGATGCCCCAGTCGGCTTCCCAGTTCGCGGCGATGGGCCCCGGCGAGACCGCGTTGACGCGAATCGCGGGCGCGAGGTCGCGCGCCAGCGCGGCCGTCATCGCACGCACCGCGCCCTTGGCGGCGCAGAACGCGATGGCGACGGAGTTCACCATGTTGTCCTGGCTCGTGCCGTTGCCGTAGGAGCCGGAGAAGTTGACGATGGACCCGGCGCCCCTCTCGCGCATCGGCGGCACGACCGCCTTGCACATCAGCAGCGACCCCTTCACGTCGATAGCGAAGATGCGGTCCCAGGCGTCCGGGTCGATGGCGTCGAAGCGGACCGCATCGGCCGGATCGATGCGCCCGGCCGTGTTGACCAGCACGTCGACGCCGCCGTAGCGGTCGACCGTGTCCGCGACGAAGGACCCGATCGAATCCGGTTCGAGGACGTCGAGGTAGCCGACATGGGCCTCGCCGCCGCCGCTCGCGATCTCGGCGACCGCCGCGTCGGCGATGTCCCGGTTCGCGCGCGCGCCCAAGGCGACGCGCGCGCCCTCGCGCCCGAGGGCGCGCGCGGCGGCGCTGCCCAGACCCCCGTTGGCGCCCGTCACGATCGCGACGCGACCCTCCAGGCGCCGCCCGTCGCTCCAGCGCGGCATCGCGGCGTCACTCGGCCGTCTTCACGGCGTTCCAGGTCTCGATGTACTTGTCGAGCCGCGGCTGAAGCTGCCAGAAGTCGAGACCGTCGAGGTACTCCGGGTCGTTGAGATGGAGCCCGGCCATCTCCTCGTCGGTCAGGCAGTCCTGCACGGCCGCCGCGTTGGCGGGCGAATAGCCGGCGACCTTGACCATGCCGCACTGCCCGCCCGGACCGGACGAGAAGTTGAGCCAGGCGTAGGCGCAATCGAGGTTCGGCGTGTCCTTGACCACGGCCCACACGTCCTGCCACCCGTCGGCCCGCTCCTCGGGGATCGCCTCGGCGACCGGAATGCCCTGCTCACGCAGAACCGACGCCTGGTAGCCGCCCCACGTCTCGGAGACCCAGACCTCGCCCGACGCGTAGAGGCTGATGAGATCGCCGCCCGTCGACCAGTAGGTCCTGAGCAGCGGCTTCTGCTCGATCAGCTTCTGCTTGACCTCCTCGAGCTGCTCGTCGGTGAGATTGTAAACGTCGGTGTCGCGCCCGTAGAGGATGCGGGCCGCCATGAAGATGGTCATCGACACGTCCTGCGTGGCGATGTGGCCGGCATAAGCCGGATCCCACAGGACTTCGGCCGAGGTCGGCGGTTCGTCGAACTTGTCGGTGCGGTACATCAGCGGAATCGAGCCCCAAGCCATCGGCACCGACCACACCTCGCCGTTCCCGCCGATCACGCCGGGATGGGTCAGGAACGAGTCGGGCATCTCGTCGAGATGATCGAGGCGGCCCCGGTCGAGCGCCTCCAGAGCGCCGAGATCGACCATGATCTGGGCGTAGTTGATGGCCGGCGAAACCATGTCGAAGGTGCCGGCGTCGGCGGCGATCTTGGCGATGATCTCGTCGTTCGAGCCGACGTAGGTCGGCGTCACCGTGCAGCCGCTCCGCGCCTCGAACTCCGAAACGAAGCTCGGGTCGGTGTAGCCTTCCCAGGTCAGCACATTGAGGTCGTTGCCCGCCTGCGGCGCCGATGACAGGCCGAAAACCGCGAGAGCGACCGAAGCGGCGGCGCACGGCAGCCTGAAACCGCGATGTGACATGGTGTTCCCCCTCCAGAGACGGCCACGCGGCCCCGGACCGGACCGGGACGCGCGGCTTTGTTGATCGGCCAACCGATTTGTTGGCTCGTCCTCCATCATAGGCGGCGGGATCCGGGCCGTCAAAGCCGCAAGCCCCGGACCCCGGCGGCCGGCCCGACGCGTTGAGGCGCCGGGACGCGGTCCGGGGCGGTGGCATGACGATGCCGACCGGAAGGGGCGCGGAGCGCGATGGCGAAGGGCAACGACGGGAACTCCCTGCAACTCAGGGGAGGTATTTGAGGGCCGCGACGGCCAAGCCGGCGAGCGCGACCAGCGCGGCCTCCAGCGCCTCCGCGGCGGCCAGCGTGTCGAAACAGGACGCCACGCCCCGTCGCCGCGCGGAGCGTCGAGCGAGGCGCGTCGATCCGCCGACGGCCGGCGCGCGACTCGTCCGGTCGGGCGCCTTCGCGAGAAGGGTTCGGAGGACTTGCTTCAATGAAGCCGGGGAGAACGCGCGATCAGTCCGCCCGGTCCGCGGGCGGGCCGTCGAGAACGCCGAGGTCGCGCATGATGCCGGCCGGGTTGTAGTAGGCGACGATCCGGGCGATCCGGCCGTCCTCGAAGTCGGCGATCATCGCGAAATCGAAGGCGATCCTCGCGCCGGCCGCCTCGAACCCGTAGAGCGGCGCGCCGTCGTGCGTCATCTCGAGGCGGACCTCGGCCGCGACACGGTCGCCGCCGACCGTCTTGCGGAAGGCCGAGGCCCGACGGTCGCTCGACGCCTCGAACCATCCGGAGGCGTAAGCCCTGAAGGCCTCCAGGCCGTGCAGCGGCTCCTGCCCGGCGTTGTCATGGTAGACGATGTCCTCGGCGCATCCGGCGACGAACCCGTCGAGGTCGCCGGACGAGAAGGCCGCCCAGGTCGCGTCGATCGCTTCGCTCATCCGTTCGGGCGTCATCGCCGTCTCCTCCTCCGGGACCTTTTCCGGTAGGCTGACACCCTAGCCGGCGGACCGGCCGGCCGTCCAAGGGAAGGACCGCCGCGATGGGCAGGGGTAGGACGATCGAGGCCGACGTGTTCCGCGGACCGTTCGATCCCGGCGGGCAGCCCGACGCATCGACCGGCCAGCCCCTCGAGATCTCGCTCTTCGCATGGAACGTGCGGTCCGGCCTCTCCGCGACCAGGGCCGTGCTCGCCGACGAGGCGCGCTATGCCGACTACTGGCGCTGGCCCTCGGCCGAGGGCCTGCTGCGCCAGGCCGACGCCCTCGGTTTCGACCACCAGGTGCAATACGGCATGTGGGGCGGCTACGGCGGCGCGTCGCGCTGGAACGACGAGGGGCTGGACTTCGCGACCGCGGCGGCGGCGAGCGCCGTCGTGACGCGGAACCTGAACCTCTTCTCGACCGTACATGTCGGCTACGGGTTCCATCCCATGCACATCGCCAAGATCGGCGCGTGCATCGATGTCGTCTCCGGCGGACGCTGGGGCCTCAACGTCGTGTCGGGCGCCAACCCGGACGACTTCCGCAAGTTCGGCATGACGGAACGGCCGCCTGGTCCCGTGCGCTACGCCATGGCCGACGAGTTCGTGACCCTCATGAAATACCTGTGGACCTGTGACGATCCCGTCGACTTCGAAGGCGAGCACTACCGGTGCTACGGCGGCTCCATCGGCCCGAAGCCGGCGCGCAAACCCCGTCCCGTCCTGATGAACGCGGGCCAGTCGGACGCCGGTTTCGACTTCGCCTGCCGCCAGGCCGACTGGGTTTTCGCGGCGCCGCCCAGGGGACGCCTGGAGGACTATGCCGCCATGGTCGGGAAGGCCCATGCGCTGGCCGCGCGATACGGCAGGCGGGTGCGCGTCGGCGCCATGTGCTACGCGATCGTCGAGGAGACGGACGACGAGGCCGCGCGCACGGCGGCGTGGCTGGAGAGCGAGGCCGACTACGACGCGATCCTCTATTATTCGCGCGCGATGATCGGCACCAACAGCGCGATGGACATGTCCGAACCGGACGAGTGGGCCGGCCTCGGGCGCGAACAGTATCTCAAGGTGGCGCTCGGCATGACCGGCTACCAGCTCTTCGGAAGCCCGCGGACCGTGGCCGAGAAGTTGCGCGGCCTGCGCGAGGTCGGGGTCGACAACGCGGCGATCGGCTTCTTCGATCCGCGCAAGGCGGTCCCGCTGATGGGCGAGAAGGTGATGCCGGTCCTCAAGGAGATGGGCCTGAGGATCTGAGCGCGACCGTCAACGCCCCTTCCATCGGGGCTTGCGCTTCTCGGCGAAGGCGCGGGGGCCCTCGATGGCGTCCTCCGAGGCCATCATCCTCTCGTAGACCGGAACGCCGCTGTTTCCGATCCTGGTCTTCCGCATGGCCTCGTCGAGCGGCAGGGGCATGATCGCGGGCATGATCGCCTTCATGCCCTGGAGCGCGAGGGGCGCCCCCTCGCCGAGCCGGCCGGCCAACTCTCGGACATGGTCCACGAGCTTCCCGCCCGGCACGACGTCGCGCACGAGACCCCAGTGTCTGGCCTCGTCCGCGCCCATGCGCCGGCCGGTATAGAAGAGGTCCATGGCCACGTTGTAGGGAATGCGGCGCGGCAGGCGCTGGATGGCGCCCGCGCTGGCGAGGAAGCCGCGCTCCATCTCCGGCAACCAGAATTCGGCGTGGTCGGCGGCGACGATGATATCGGCGGAGAGCGCCAGCTCGAAACCGCCGCCGATGGCGAAACCGTTGACCGCGGCGATCACCGGCTTGGTGAGGTCCCAGAACTCGGTGAGGCCCGCGAAGCCGCCGGGCGAGTCCTCGGTGTCGACGTCCCCCAGCCTGTCGGCGGCGGCCACGGCCTTGAGGTCCCAGCCGGCCGAGAACGCCCGCCCGCCGGCGCCGGTGACGACGCCGACGAGGAGGCCGTCGTCGTCCTGCAGGGCGCGGAAGGCCCGGTAGAGCGCCATCGAGGTCGCGGCGTCGATGGCGTTGACCGGCGGACGGTCGAGCGTCACCTCGAGCACCCTGCCGCGCCGTTCGGTCTTCACGGTCCCGGACATCGTCGAATCCTCCTCCTTCGCGTCCCGCGTCAGGCGGCGCGGCCCAGGCGCGCGTAGCGGGCCAGATGGTGGCGCGCGTCGCCGAAGGTGGCGTTCATCACCATGGCGCGCTTGAGATGATGGCCCACGGGCACGTCCATCGTCATGCCGACGCCGCCGTGAAGCTGCACGCCCTCCTCGCAGACCCCGCGCGCCGCCTCGCCGATCGCGGCCTTGGCGGCCGAGGCGGCGCGGCTGCGCGTGGCGGCGTCCGCGCCGAGGTTGAGCGTGGCCTCGAAGACCATGGAGCGCGCCAGCTCGCAGGAGGTATAGACATCGACCATGCGGTGCTGCAGGGCCTGGAACGAGCCCAGCGTCCGGCCGAACTGGCTGCGCGTCTTCAGGTACTCCAGCGTCGTCTCGTAGACCCGCCACATGGAGCCGGCGGCGTCGGCGCACAGAAAGGCGATGCCGTGGTCGATGACCCTTTCGAGCACATCGAGAGCGTCGCCGCCGGCGCCCAGGAGCGCGTCCGTCCCGACGCGCACATCGTCGAGGAGGACGTTGCAGGCCCGGCCGCCGTCGTGGGTGGCGTAGGACGACCGGCCGACGCCTTCCGCGTCGCCCGGGACGAGAAGAAGGCCGGTCCCGCCGCCGCCGTCCCGCCCGTCCGGGAGGCGCGCCGACACGACGAGCCGGTCGGCCGCCCGGCCGTAGAGCACGACATCCTTCCGGCCCGAGACGACATAGCCGCCGTCCTCCGCGCGGGCCACGGTCGAGACGGGCGCGAGGTCGAAGCGCGCCCGGCGCTCGCCGTGGGCCAGGGCCAGCTTCACCGACCCGTCCGCGACCCCCGGCAGGATCGCCTCGCGCTGGGCCTCCGTCCCGCCGAACAGGACGGCGTGGCCGCCCAGGACCACGCTGGCGAGGAACGGCAGGTTCGCGAGATGGCGGCCGAACCGCTCGGCGATCAGCATCAGCTCCTCGGGGCCGCCGCCGAGACCGCCGCAGGCCTCCGGGAAGGGCGCGGCCATGCAGCCCAGCCCGGCGAGCCGCCGCCAGTCGTCCTCGCGATAGCCTTCCTCCGTCGCCACCGCCGCCTGCCGGCGGGCGAACGGGAAGAGGTCCGCGACGGTCCGCTCGACGCTGTCTCGGAACAGCGCCTGCTCCTCGGAGAGCGTGAAGTCCATCCCGCGGCTCTCACAGGCCCAGGACGGCCTTGGCGATGATGTTCTTCTGCACCTCCGTGGAGCCGCCCCAGATGGTCGACTTCCGCAGGTTGTAGAAGACGCGCCCGGCGTGGGCCGCCGCGTCGGGGCCGAGCGGTTCGGCGTTGTCGCCGCCGGGCCGCATGTCCCCGGCGTCGATCGCGCCGCAGGACCCCAGGGCCTCGACCATCAGGCCCATGATCTTCTGCTGGACCTCGGTGCCGCGGACCTTGAGGAGCGACGCCTCGAAGCCCATCGCGTCGGGGCCGCCGGGCCCGAACAGCATGCGCCGTTCGGTGAGCTCCACCTCGCGCAGGGCGATCTCGGCGCGGGCGAGCTCGAGGGCGAAGTGCGGATCGTCGATCAGCCGGCCGCCGGCGGCCGGCTCGGCGGCCGCGATCCGCTTGAGACGGCGCATCATTCCCATGCTCCGGCCGACCTCCGCGGACCCGAACCGCTCCATGCCCAGGATGTACTTGCCGATGCCCCAGCCCTTGTGCTCCTCGCCGATCCGGTTGGCGGCCGGCACCCGGACGTCGTCGAAGTAGGTCTGGTTGAGCTCGTCGCCGCCCTCGAAGGTGCGGATCGGGGCCATGGTGAGGCCCGGCGACGCCATGTCGATCAGGAGCAGCGTGATGCCGTGCTGCTTCTTGCCCGAGGAATCGGTGCGGAAGAGGCCGAACATCCAGTCGGCGTGGGGCGCGTCGCTGGTCCACATCTTGACGCCGTTGACGACATAGTCGTCGCCGTCGCGGTCGGCCCTGCATTGCAGCGACGCGAGGTCGGAGCCCGCGTTCGGCTCCGAATAGCCCTGGCACAGGAGGATGTCGCCGTTGGCGAGGCCGGGAAGGAAGCGCCTCTTCTGGTCCCGGGCGCCGAACTCGATGAGCGCGGGACCCACCATGCCCGCCGAGAAGACGTTGAGCGGCGGCGCCTCGTTGAGCGCCAGCTCGCGCTCGAAGACGTACTGCCGCTCGTAGGACCAGCCCGGACCGCCGTGTTCCGCCGGCCAGCCCGGCACGCTCCAGCCGCCCCGGTCGTGGAGGATGCGCGTCCAGCGCCTCATGTCGGACGGGGTCAGGCCGGCGTGCTCGCGCCGGACCTTGTCGCGCAAGTCGTCGGGCAGGATGTCGCGGATGACCGAGCCGACATGGGCGCGGAACCGTTCCAGATCGTCATCGTAGCCGATGTCCAAGGCGGTCCCCTCCACGCGCGGGCCGGCGCGGGCAAACTATGTTGCGCCGCCTCGGGCCGTCAACCAGAGTACCGGCCGCCGGAGTCGCCGCGTTGGACCTGAACCGCCTTCTCGCCCCCGCCTCGATCGCCGTCGTCGGCGCTTCGGAACGCCTTTCCGTCGGGCGCACGATCCTCGAGTCCCTCGGCGTGCTGGGCTTCCGCGGCGCGATCCATCCCGTCCACCCGCGCCACGAGACGATCCTGGGCCACCGCTGCCACGCGGACCTCGCCGAGGTCCCGGCGGGCGTCGATCTGGTCGCCGTCTGCCTATCGGCCGAGCGCGCGCCGGCGGAGGTCGAGAAGGCCGCGGCGCTCGGCGCCGGCGCCGTGGTGGTCTACGCGGGCGGGTTCGCCGAGGCCGGCGAGGAGGGCCGGCGGCGGCAGCGGCGCATCGCCGGGATCTGCCGCGAGGCCGGGATCGCGCTCTGCGGTCCCAACTGCATGGGCGTGATGAACCTGCGCCACGGCAGCCACGCCTACATGCTGGACGTGCTCGACCCCGACCGCATCCGGGGCGACGTGGGGTTCGTGTCGCAGAGCGGATCGATCACGATCGGCATGCTGTCGGACACGCGGCGGTTCGGCTTCAGCCACATCGTCTCGACCGGCAACGAGGCGGTCACGAGCACCGCGCGCTACATGGAATACCTGATCGACGATCCCGACTGCGGGATCGTCGCGGCCTTCACGGAATCGATCCGGGAGCCCGAGCGCTATGTCGCGGCGCTGGACCGCGCGGCCGAGGCGGGCAAGCCCGTCGTCGTGCTGAAGGCGGGCAAATCGGCCCGCGCCGCCGCGGCGGTCCGGACCCACACCGGCGGCATGGCGGGCGAGGCGCGCGTCTTCTCCGCTCTCCTCAAGGCGCACCGGGCCATCGAGGTCGACGACCTGGAGGAGATGGCCGAAGTGCTCTCCGTGCTTCAGGGATCGCGCCGGCCGGAGGGCGACAGGATCGCGGTCGTGACCGGATCGGGCGGCCACGCCGAACTCTTCCTCGATCTGGCCTCCGACCGCGGCGTGACCCTGCCGCCCCTGCCGCCGGCGGCGCGCGCGGCCATCGAGGCCCAAGTCGGCCCGCTCACGGGCGACGGCAACCCGATCGACGCCTGGGGCCAAGGCGATTTCGTCGAGAACTTCGGGCTCGCCCTGGGCGAAGCCGTCCGGTGCGGGGCCTACGACGCCGTCGTGCTCTCGGTCGACTCGAACGACGGGCAGGCGGTCGACTACCGGGGCCAGGACGAGGCCGTCACCAGCCTCCTGCTCGACGCCAGGGCCGCCGCCGACCTGCCGCTTTTCCTGATGTCGACCCGCCACGGCGTCCAGCGCGGCGTCCAGGTCGACGCGGTCCGCGCCGCCGGCGTCCCCACGATCACCGGCATGGCCCAGGGGCTGAAGGCCATCGGCCTCGCGGCCCGCTGGCGCAACGGCCCCGGTCCCGTGCTCGACCGCGGCCCGGCGGCGGGAGAGGCGCCGCCCTGGGCCGCGCGCGCCTCGGTCCACGAGGTCGACGCCAAGCGCCTGCTGTCGGAGGCCGGCGTGCCCGTGACGAGGGGACGGCTCGTCGCCGGGCCGGACGACGCCGCCGAGGCCGCCGGGGCGATCGGCTATCCGGTCGCCATGAAGGCGGTGGGCGACCGCATCCCGCACCGCAGCGAGCACGGCCTGGTCGCGCTGGGCCTCGCCGACGCCGGCGCCGTCGCGGCGGCGTGGACCGCCCTGAAGCGCCGGCTGGAGCCGCTCGGCGCGGACGCGGCCGACGCCGGGATCGCGGTGCAGGAGATGGCGCCCGCGGGCGTCGAGGTCATCGCCGGCGTCGCCCGCGACCCCGCGTTCGGCCTCGTCCTGGCGGTCGGGCCCGGGGGCGTGCTGGCGGAACTGGTCGACGAGGCGCGCATGGCCTGCCTGCCCCTGCGCGCCGGCGACATCGAGGCGCTGCTCTCGGGCGGCAGGCTGGCCAGGCTGATGGCGGGCTTCCGGGGATCGGGACCGGCCGACGCGGACGCCCTGGCGGACGCCCTCCGGTCCCTCGCCAGGTTCGCTCTCGCCCACGAGCCCTGGATCGAAGGCATCGACGTCAACCCGCTGATCGTGCGCGAGGACGGCGAGGGCTGCGTCGCGGCCGACGCCCTGATCGCGCCGCGACCGACGATGACGGCGGCCTCCCAAGCGGGATGAGGGTTTCCCGTTCCCTTCGCCCAACCTCTCCCTCATTCCGGGTAGCGCCCCGCGGGGGCGCGTATCGAAGGGGACCGGCCCCGGGCCGCGCGGGGGCGTCGTTGACAGGCCTGTCCCTGGGACGGTCTAGTTAGCGCGTCTCGCGCTTGGGGGAGGGAACATGGGTTCGACACTTTCGGGACGCGCCGGCGCCGTCCGGCTGCTGGCGATCCTGCTCGCCGCGGCGACGGCCCCGGGGTGCGGCGGAGGCGGAGGCGGAGGGGCGATGGCCCCCCGGTCGGTGCTCCTGCCGGGCGACAGGTTCCTGGAGGCCAATCCCGCGAAGCACAACCCGCCCGGTTTCGCGTCCCGGAGAGCCGGTTACGAAGGCGTCGACGAATACGATGTGGCATGGATAAACACCGGAACTGGGGAGACCGGCACCGACGGGCACCTGCGCCGCGTCAAGGCGGCCAGCGCCTACGCGCGGGGCGCCACCGGCGACGGGGAGACCATCGTCGTCGTGGACTCGGGACTGGACAGCGCCCACCGGGAGTTCTCGGGGGCCGGCAAGGTCGAGATCGGAACGAGCCTGACGGCCGGTTACACCCCCTCGGGCGACGATCTCTTTCACGGAACCGCCGTGGCCGGAGTCGCCGCGGCCAACCGCGGCGCCCTGTCCGGCCTGAACATGCACGGGGTCGCCTTCGAGGCGAGGGTGTACGCCGTGTCGCTCGAACTGGGCGGCGGAGGCGGCGACTACACGCCGCTCGACCTGGGTTCCCGGACCGCCAGTGACGACTCGGCCAACGCGGCGGATTACAGCAACGTCATCGGCCGGAACAAGGGCGCGATCGTCAATTTCAGTTTCGGGTACAGCGGCGGCGTTTCCCGGTACGACAGGGCCGCGCTGCGGGGAGCGTTCCCGGCGACCGCCGCGGCGCTGGCCCAGAGCGGCACAAGGGACGCCGACAAGCAGATCGTCGTCTGGTCCGCCGGCAACGCCTTCGACAAGCGCCTGGCCGACGGCGCCCGTCCGCGCGCCGATTCCCCGGAGGTGCTGGCCGGCCTCGGCGTGGCCTTTCCCGAGTTGCGCGGCCATGTCCTCGCCGTCGTCGCGGTGGACCAGGACGGCGGGATCGCCAGCTACTCCAACCGCTGCGGCCTCGCCGCCGCCTTCTGCCTGGCGGCGCCGGGCAGCCACATCATCGCGCCGTCCGGCGGCACGGGCGACCCCACGGATTACAATCTCTCGTCCGGCACCTCCCTCGCCGCGCCGGTCGTCAGCGGCGCGCTGGCCCTGCTGCGCCACTACTTCCGCAACCCCGACGGCGCCCGCGCGCTGGGCAACACCGAACTGGTGAGACGCCTGCTGGCCACCGCCGACAGGACGGGCCGTTACGCCGACGAGGCCACCTACGGCCAGGGGCTGCTCGACCTCGACGCCGCCACCCGCCCGGTCGGCCCCCTCCGGACCTCGCTGTCGTCGGACCCGGCGTCCCGCCCGCTGGCCGGGACGGGACTGGATCTCGCCGGCGGCGCCTTCGGCTCGCGCCTGTCGGAGGCCCTGGCCGGGACCGGCATGGTCGGGTTCGACCGCCTCGACGCCCCGTTCGCGGTGTCCCTGGCCGGTGTGGCGCGAAGCCCGGCGCGCGAGGAGGGTCCGCCGGAGACGACGGCGGCGCAACGGGCCGGAACGCGGACCGGGTTCGGCGTGGCGGCGCTCCGCGAAGTCGCGCCGCACGACGCGCGCCGGCCCGGCGAGCTGCTGCTGTCGTTCGCGCCGGCCGGTCGGGGCGAGGAATCGGGGCGCGCGTGGTGGCTGTCCTGGGGCCGCCACGAGGGGCGCTCCCTGGGGCTGTACCGGGACGGCGCGGCCGGGCGCTTCACCGACCGCTCGGCCTTCGCCGCGCCGTGGCTGGCGCTGGTCCGGGACGGTCCCGGCCTGGGGACGTCCCTGCCCCTGCCGGACGGCGGGCGCGTGAGCCTCGCCCTGATGCGGGGTTCGCCCCACGAGGAGGGCTACCGGAGCGCCGGCGGACACGCGGGCGCCGGCGCCATCGCGGAATACCGTCCCGGCGACGGCGCGCTGTCGCTGCAAGCCGGGTTCGTGCGGGAGGCGGACGGGTTTCTCGGCGCGCGTCCACGCGGCGCCCTGGGCGCCGCTTCGGCCTCGACCGCCTTCGCGGGGTTCAACCACCGCGAGCCGCTCACCGGCGGCTGGGACCTCCTGGCCTCCGGCTGGCTCGGCTGGACGCGCCCCGAGGTCCGGGGCGGCGACATCCTGGACGGCGTCTCGCGGCTGCGCAGCAGCGCCTTCGGCCTCGGTCTGGAGCGGCGGTCGTGGCAGCGCGAGGGCGACTGGTTCGGCGTCAGGCTGTCCCAGCCCATGCGCGTGGAATCGGGGTCGGCCGAACTGCGTTACGCCGTCGGGCGCACCCCCTACCGCGAGATCCTCTACGAACGCAGGCGCGTGGACCTGGCGTCTTCCGTCCGCCCCTGGCAGGCCGAGGCCGCGTGGCGGACGCCGCTCGCCGGCGGCGAGATGTCCGCGAGCCTGGGCCTCGAGCGCTCCGCCGACGCGAACATCCGGCATGGCGATATCGAGTTCCTCGGCGCCCTGCGCTTCGACTACGCCTTCTGAGCGGACCCGTCCCCTCGATACGACGCCGGCGCGCCCGCCCGGGACAGGAGGAATCGTGCGGCGACGTCCGTCGTCCCGGACGGCCTCCGCGGGTAGCGTATCGGCGGACGCCCTCCGGTCCCTCGCCGGGTTGGCGGCGGTCGCCCGCGAGCCCCGGATCGACGGCATCCGCCGATAGTGCGCGAAGACGGCAAGGAGCCGCGTCGCGGCCGGCGCCCCGATCGCGCGACGCAACCGCCGGAGCGTTTCCCCGTCCCGCCGGCGCGCGCCTTCCCGCGGAGTCCGCGACCTAATCGAGGCCGAGTTCCTTCTTGCGTTTCTCCGCCCAGGTTCGGATAATCTGATCGCCCGCGAGGCCAATGAAGGAGACGCAAAGTCCCAGAGTGAGCCCGATACCGGTTCCTTGCGGTTCCGATATGGCTTTCAAAATGAGTTGCCCCAAATCCGTGGTGCCGATGAAAGCGCCAATAATCACCATAAACAATCCGAAAATCACCGTTTGGTTCACACCCAGCATGATGTGCGGAAATGCAAGCGGCAGATCGATCGAAGTCCATCTCTGGTAGCGGGACGCACCGGACATCGTTCCGGCCTCGTGCAAGACGGCGGGCACGCCACGAAGCCCTTCGACCGTATAGCGGGTCGCGGGAACGGTCGCATAAACCACGGTCGCGATAATAACCGATGTATCCGTGATACCGAACAACATGATAACCGGAATCAGATAAATGAAAGACGGAAAGGTTTGCAAGAAGTCGCAAACCAATAAAATCGACTTGCTTGTAAAGGAAGTTTGCGCACAGAGAGAACCGACCGTAATGCCGATAACAGCCGAAACGATAACCGAGAACGACGCCATGTAGGCCGTAATCAAGGCTCGATCCCAATACTCCGAAAGCGCTATAAACAATAGAAACGCCCCAACGATCAGGGCGGAACGGATCCCGCCCAAGATGTATGCGGTTCCCATCATCAGGAGGAAGGTGGCGACAACCGGCATCCCAAGATAGAGATCCCTCATTGGAAACAATATTTCCGTGATAAGAAATTCATTGAATCCTTTCAGAATAAAAAAGAAGGTGTCCCATATCCAATCCACGGCGCCTTGCCAATAAGGTGCAGTCGAAATGCCTTTGTTATGAGGAATAATGTAGAGGTAATTCCTCCCTTCCTCAAAAAGATAAACTCCAAGGTAGGCGAGAGCCGAACCCGTCAAAAAAACGAGAACGACCAATATCGGATATTTGTAACGTTGAATGGTTGTCGGATTCGCAAAATAATCCTTTTGCTTGTGCGCCCAAGCCAATGACATCTTGTCGAGCATCACGGCAATCAACACAATGCAGATGCCGATTTCAATGCCCGTTCCCACCCGGAGGGAGTTCAGCGCGATCATGAGATTGGAACCCAGGCCTTGGGCGCCGATGAAGGATGCAATCACTGTCATCGCCAGACACTGCATCACCACTTGGTTTACGCCGATCAGAACATCGCGTTTTGCCGTCGGGATGAGCACCCTGAACAAAAGTTGAAAATAGCCGCAGCCATTCATCACTCCCGCCTCGACCACCTCGGTCGGCACGTTCTTTAGACCCAGCAATGTCAAGCGAACCATCGGCGGGGTTGCGAATATGATGGTTGCAATCGCCGCTGCATGATCGCCCACCCCAAAAAATACGATCACCGGAACCAGATACGAATAGTGTGGCATCGTCTGCGCCACATTCAAAAGAGGATTGAACGCTTCCTCCACAATCCTGCTTTTGAAACACCATATCCCCAGCACCAATCCCAAAGTCACCGCAACCGGAGCGGCGACCAATACGAACGAGAGCGTCCGCATGGACGGTTCCCATTGTCCGAAAATGGCGATGTAGACCGTGGCGAACGCCGCCAGCACCGCGAGGCCTTTGCCTTGAAGCTTGTAGCCCAGAAGAATTGCCCAGCCCGCGACCACCGTCCATGGCAACGCGGGCCAGCGCGCCCAGGCGTTTTCACTAACGAAATCCCAACCCGTGAAAGCGACGATGGTTTTGACGCCCCCGAGCCCGATTTCGCGAACGAATTCTATGACGATGAGGATATAGCTCGATATGGCCCTCGTGACTTCCCTGAGAAGCGGCTTTGTTTCGTAGTCGTCAATAGTCTCGTCATAGACTTCAATCGGCATCCAATCGAACATCAGACCCCGGACCGTATCGTTGATGATGAATGGCAGATCCTTGAGAAGCGGTGGAAGACGCCACAAATAATTCGTCTCGGAAGGACTAATGAAAACGCACAAAAGGAAAAATAGGATCAACAAGAGAAAGAACTGAACTACCTTCGACTGTATTGCTGGCAGAAGCATGGATGAATAATCAATCCGGAGATTGCCTTGGTGAACGGGTTTCAAGCAAAACGCCGATCTCGTGACACGCGCACGGACTCCCGATTGCCGCGCCGTCGAGCATCGGCGCCGACGGCGCCGACGAAGACCCCTCGAAGAAATATCCCTTCCACCGATCCTCCGCACTCTCCGACATGCCAATTCTCGGACGTTACCCCGTATCAAGGCATGTGCGGATCAAGGTCCAGCGTCCGGTCCGGCTTCCAGATCGACTTCCCGCCCAGTGAGAAAAAGGCCCCTCGAGGTCGAGGGGCCCAAGAGAAGCGGATGTTATCGTTCGAGGCGATGGGGACACCCACCTAGTTCGCTTCACCGAGGACGGAGACTGTCCAGGGTTTCCACACGTCCTCATTATCCATCAACCACTTCGCGGCCGCATCTTCATGAGTCATTTTGTCGACATCGACCAGCGCCGCCATCGAACCGATCTGAGGCGTGGTGAACGACATCTTCGAAAAGGTCGCGTAGGCGTGTGGATGTGTCTTCGGGAACTTGTAGTGTGCCGCCTTCTTCAACCAACCCTTCGGGGATCCGCATCCCGTTGTGCTCAAATCGCCGCCGTCCGCGATCCTGCAACCGTCGAAGTACGTCGGGAACTCGATAAAGGTGAAGCCAGATGCATCGGTGAAGTTGGGCGTCCAGTTGAAGATAACCGTGCCACGCCCCTCTTTTCTTGCGGCTTCGAGCTCGGCCCACAGCGCATCGGCGGCTCCAGCGAACTTGACAACCCATGTGTCGTCAAGCCCCAACCCCTTTAGGCGGTTAGGCATGATGTCGCCATGCCAGCTTTGAGGACCTTCCAACCAACGACCCTTGCCACCGGAATCCGGAGTAGCAAAATTGGCGTAACAATCCTTCAGGGCTGTCCAATCCGGCAGGCCTGGGCAAAGTCCCTGGTCAATCACCCAGTTTGGAACACCCATCTCCTCCAATGTTTCGGCGGCGTGGGTTCCCGCATCGATCAGGCCGCCCTTTTCCATGGCATTGTAATAGGCGTTCTGCATGGTCGATTGCCAAACTTCGTGCAACAGGTGTATGTCGCCAATGCGAACGGCCTCAAAACTTGCCTGATTGTCCACCGGCACGTACTCGACAGTGTTACCCATGCTTTCAAACATGCCTCCGATGACATGGGCCATGACAATCTGGCTCGACCAATTCTTGATGGGAATCTTGATCGGCTCGTTGCTGTCGGCGTTCGCAACCCCGAAACCTGAAGCAAGAGCCAAGACCAGAGCTGAAAGCACGGCCGCGAAGTTTCCTCGATTTCGTCGTTTCACGGTACCCTCCTGTATCGCATACTCGGGATCATGCATCCCCGCGCCCGAAGGTCAAGCTGAAAGACACCCCGGTCGTATCCGGCGCTCGGCGCCGCAAGGATGCGGGCTTCCGCGTGAAACGGAAGCGTGCTAGCGGGATGCGGTCCCGGCAGGCCGTTCCACGCCGAGCAGGGTGTCGATCAGCCTCGTCATCTGGCCCAGGGCCTCGTCCCGCGCGACGCCCCCCTTGTCGAGGGCGCAGCGCAGCCAGATGCCGTGGGACTGCATGCAGATCAGGCGCGCCGTGGGACGCACCTCCCCGGCCGGCAGCAGGAGGCGGATCTGGGCCGCGATGTTGCTTTCCATGCGGTTGAACATGAACCACTGGATGCGGGCGTAGGCCGCGTTGAACGCCGCCTCGCCGCAGAACGACAACCAGGCCTGGGCGAAGTGCTGGCGGAACATCTCCGGCGTGAAGAACGCCTCGACGATGGCGTCGACCCTGCCGCGCGGCGTGTCCCGCTTCCCGATCTCCGCGATCACGATCCGGCGGAGCTTCCGGGTGATCTCCCACATGGCCGCCTCGAGCAGGTCGGCCTTGGACTCGAAGTAGTGGTGCACGAGCCCCTGGGACATGCCCGCGCGTTCGGCGACGCGGCCGACCGTGGTTCCGGAAAGACCGTGCTGCGTCATCACCGCGAAGGCGGCCTCGGACAGTTCGCGCCGCCGGATGACCTCGATCGGCACCTTCATGGAAGCAGCCTACACCCCGCGGTTTGACAAATCAGCCCGAGCCTCGAAGGGTTCCGGCGCCGCGCGGCGAACCGGACCTGCGCGCGAGGGGCAGGCGGGCGAGCCGGGGGGTCGGAATGTCCTATCGCGTCGGAGTCGATATCGGAGGCACGTTCACCGACTTCTTCGTGTTCGACGAGACGACCCTGGAGACGCGGGCCCTGAAGGTGCCGTCGCGGCCCGACGAGCCGGGCGCGGAGGTGCTGGAGGGGATCCGCCAGCTCGAGGCGCGCTTCGGCGTCGCGCCCGGCGAGATCGCCCATTTCAGCCATGGCACCACCGTGGGCGTGAACACGGTGATCCAGCGCAAGGGCGCCAGGCTCTGCCACTTCGCGACCGAGGGGTTCGTCGACGTGCTGGAGCTGGCCCGCCTGAGGACGCCGGACGTCTACGACCTGCTTTCGAAACGCCCCGCGCCCCTGATCCCCAGGGAGCGGGTGTTCCCGGTCACGGGCCGGCTGGCGAGCGACGGCGGCGAGCTCCGGCCGGTCGACAGGGCGAGCGTCGAGGCCGCCGTCGGCAAGGCGCGCGCGGCGGGCGCCGAAGGCGTCGTCGTCTCGCTCCTGAACGCCTACCGCAACCCCGCCCACGAACACGAGGTGGCCGCGCTGGTTCGGGAGATGGCGCCGGACCTTCCCGTGGTCTGCTCCACCGACGTCTGGTCGATCATCCGCGAGTACGAGCGCACCGTCACCGCCGTCATCCACGCCTATGTGCAGCCGCGCGTGAGCCATTACCTGACTTCGCTGCAAAACGCGCTGCGCGAGGCGGGCGTGCCGGCCGAGCCGCTGATCACGAAGTCGAACGGCGGGGTGATGAGCGCCGAGATGGGCAAGACCGCCTGCGCCCAGATGATCATGTCGGGCACCGCCTCGGGCGCGATCGGCGCGAGCCGCATCGCCGCGCTCTCCGGTTATCGCGACGCCATCGGCTTCGATGTCGGCGGAACCAGCGCCGATGTCGCGTTCATCGCCGACGGCCGGCCGCAATACGGCGTCGGAGAGACGATCGGCGAGTTCCCGATCTACATCCCCACCGTGTCGGTGACCTCGATCGGCGCGGGCGGCGGGTCGATCGCCCGGATCGACGATGTCGGCGTGCTGAAGGTGGGACCCGAAAGCGCCGGAGCGGCGCCGGGCCCGGCCTGCTACGGCAAGGGCGGCGAACGGCCCACGCTGACCGACGCCTTCGCCGTCCTGGGCTATGTCGGCCGGACCGACCTCGGCTACGACGCGGTCCGCGTGGATGTCGGCGCCGCGCGCCGCGCCGTAAAGACGCTCGCCGGGCGCATGGAACGCGGCGTCGAGGACACGGCGGAGGCGATCGTCCGGGTCGCGGTGTCCGGCATGTACCTGGAGGTCTCCAAGCTGATGTCGTCCTACGGCGTCGACCCGCGCGACAACGCCCTGATCGCCTTCGGCGGCGCGGGACCCATGACCGCCTGCTTCCTGGCCCGCGAGCTCAACATCTCGACCGTTGTGATCCCGACCGCGCCCGGCGTGCTGAGCGCCATGGGCGGCCTGATCGCCGATCTGAAGAACGATTTCGTCCGGACGGTCTACGCCGATCTCCACGCCGGGACGGCGTCCGCGATCGGGGAGGGCTTCGAAGCCCTGCGGGCCCAGGGCGAACGGTGGCTGCGCCAAGAGCAGGGCTACGGCGGGCCCGCTTCCTACATCCATTCGGCGGACATGCGCTACAGGGGGCAATCCTTCGAGATCGAGGCGTTTCTCGACGCCGACGCCATCGACGCGGGCGATGTCGCGGCGCTCGAGGAGGCGTTCCACGCCGCCCACGAACAGCTCCACGCCCACGCGGACCGGGCCGCGGCGGTCCAGGTCGTCAACCTGCGCCTGGTCGCGCTGGGCCGGACCCCGAAGCCCCGCTTCGAGGCCGCCGAGGAGACGCCGGCCGCTGCGGAGCCGGAAGGCCGCATCCCGGTCCACGCGGACGGCCGGACCGTCCCGGCCGCGCTGTTCCGCCGCGAAGACCTGCGCCCCGGCCACGCCTTCGACGGCCCGGCCGTCGTCGCGCAGAGCGACGCCACCGTCTGCGTGACGGAAGGCTTCCGCGCCCGGGTCGACGGCTACGGCCACCTCATCCTGACACAGCGGGGGGAAAGCGGATGCCGATCGACAAGGTGACCCTGCAGATCCTCTCCAACCATTGCCAGGCGGCGGCCGGGGCCATGGCGCGCACGCTGATGCGCACGGCCCATTCGACCTTCGTGAAGGAAAGCGAGGACTTCACCTGCGGGCTCGCGACCCCGGAGGGCAAGACCTTCGCCTCGCCCTTCGACTTCGGCGCCACCTGGTTCGTCGGCCTCGACTACGCGCGCGGCCTGAGCCTGATCGACCGCTACGACGAGGGCGACGTCGTGATCTGCAACGACCCCTACAGCGGGTTCGTCTGCACCCACTCGCCCGACATGCACATCTGGAAGCCCGTGTTCCACGACGGCGAGCCGGTCTGCTTCGCCGTCGGCCACGTGCACAACACCGATATCGGCGGCGCCGTGCCGGCGAGCCTCTCGCGCCAGCTCACCGAGGTGCACCAGGAGGGCCTGCGCCTGCCGCCGACCAAGCTCTACCGCAAGGGCGAGCTGAACCGGGAACTGGTCGACATCGTCATGGCCAACGTGCGCATGCCGGAGCAGAACTGGGGCGACCTGAAGGCCCAGTACGCCTCGGTCAACATCGGCGAGGCCAGGGTCAGGGAGATCGTCGCCCGCTTCGGCGTCGAGACCTTCAGGGAAGGCGTCGCGGACCTGCTGGACCTCGCCGAGGCCCAGGCGCGGCGGGTCATCCGCTCGATCCCGGACGGCGAATACTTCTTCGCCGACTTCATGGACGAGGATTCGCCGGACGGCTATCCGGCCCGCGTCGCCCTCAACCTCGTCGTGAAGGGCGACGAAATCGTCTTCGACTACACCGGCTCCGATCCCCAGCTCGCCTCGTCGATCCACGTGCCCACCGGCGGCGACGAGCGGCACGTGCTGATGATGGTGGGGGCGGTCTACGTGCTCTACACACTCGACCCCTCCATTCTCAGGAACTGCGGCCTGCTCCGGCCCCTCCGCTGCATCCTGCCGGAAGGCTCCATCGTGAACCCCCGGTTCCCGGCCGCCGTCGGCATGAGGAGCCTCGGCGTGGCGCGCCTCATGTCGACCATCTTCGGCGCGTTCGCCCAGGCCCTGCCCGACCGGCTGCAGGGCGGTCCGGGAAGCGGCGGCCCGCTGCTCAACGTGCGCACCACCGACAACCGCACGGGCGGGAGCGTGATGGCGAACATCAGCCCGATCACGGCGGGCGCCGGCGCGAGCGCGGCGGGCGACGGCTCGGAAGGCTGCGGCGCCAACCAAGCGTTCTTCAAGAACACCCCCGCCGAGATCAACGAGGCCGACGTGCCGATCCGTATCCTGGAGTACGGCCTCGCTCCCGACTCGGCGGGCGCGGGCAAGCACCGCGGCGGGCTTTCGACCACCATGCTGTTCCAGGTGTTCGCGCCGCACACCGTGCTCACGGCGCGCAACCGCGACCGCATGGTCTTCACGCCGTGGGGCGTCGCGGGCGGCGCGGCGGGCAAGTCGTCCGAGTTCGTCCTCAACCCCGGAACGCCCGGCGAGGTCGACCTGGGCAACACCGATGTCGTGACGGTCGAGCCGGGCGACATCATCCGCGTCACGGCGGCGGGCGGCGGTGGATGGGGACCGGCCCACGAGCGCGAGCCCGGGGTCGTGCTGGCCGACGTCGAGGGCGGTTTCGTCACCGTCGGCGGCGCCGAACGCGACTACGGCGTGGCGGTCCGCGACGGCGCCATCGACGAGGCCGCGACCGCCCGCCGACGCCGCGCCATGGCGACCGGCGCCGGCAACGAGTTCTTCGGCCACAGTCCCGGCCGCGTCGCCTTCGAGAAGGTCTGGACCCGCCCGCTCTACGACCGCCTCACGGACCTCTTGCGGCGCGTGCCGGTCAACTGGCGGTTCTTCGTCAAGCACCGCCTGTTCGCGGCCGTCGAGGCGCGCGGCGCGGACGATGTCGATCCCGATACGCTCGACGACGCGCTGGCCGCCCTGCTCGACGAGCATCCGCAACTGCGGGAGCGGGTGGAAGCGGCCGGCCCGGCATGAGCGGCGCCTCCGTCGCCATGGAGGGCGCGTATCGAAGGGCGGGCGGCGAGGACGCCATGGCGTGGGTCCCGGCCGGATCGTCCCCGGCTTGGGTCCCGATCCAATTTGTTGGTTGACCGACCAATGCGATCTCCGTACCCTCCCGGATCGGAAGCGTGCGAATGCCGGCGGAGGACAGGCCGATGCGGTTCGACGGCAACGTCTATTACCACGAGCTCGAGGTGTATCCCGAGGAGAAGCTGTTCGACGAATGGCGCGAGACCGCCCTTGTGCTCGACCAGGGCGGCTTCACGACCTGCTGGCTGGGCGAACACCACTTCTGGCACCGGGGCTACCCGGTCGCCTGCCCCAACCCCGTCCTCGTGGGCCTCCATCTGGCGAGCGTGACGAAGACCCTGCGCATGGGCCAGAGCGCGAACATCCTGCCCGACCACCATCCGCTGCGCCTGGCCGAGGATATCGCCACCGCCGACCATCTCGTGAAGGGGCGGATGGACGTCGGCATCGCCCGCGGCACCAACAGCACGGCGGGCATCCAGTTCAAGCGCGAGGCCGACCGGCGCGACCCCAAGACGAACTACCGCCTGTTCGCGGAAGTCCTCGACATCATGATCAAGTGCTGGACCGAGGACGCCATGAGCCACGAGGGCGAGTTCTACACCTTCCCCGTGCCCGGCTGGTCCGAAAAGGACGAGCGCTTCTACAAGGACGATCCCGACCACTACCACCCGGACGGCGGTCTGAAGGCGCTGGGCGTGACGCCCAAGCCCTACCAGAAGCCCTATCCGCCGATCTGGCAGTCCGCGGACAACACCCTGTCCTACGAGTTCGCGGCCGGGCGCGGCCATTCGGTGATCGGCATCAACCGGTCGTTCGAGGGCACGCGCGAGGCGTGGACGAGGTACCGGGAGGTCGCGTCCGAAAAGTGCGGCCGCCCGCTTCCGATGGGCGTGTGCGCCAACGGCCAGACGCTGAACGCCATGCGCACCTTCCACATCGCCGAGACCCAGGAAGAGGCCGAACGGGAGGCGCGCCCCGGCATCAACGCCTTCTACGACGCCGCGACGGGCCTCAACCCCAACTGGGCGCGCAAGGGCCTTCTGGCGGCCCACGAGTCGATCTCCGACGAGGACGAGAATCTCGACTGGTTCGATTTCCTGCAGAAGTACGAAGTGCTGCTGGTGGGTTCGCCGGACTTCGTCGCCGAGCGCGTCCACAAGTTCCGCGAGGAGCTCAACTGCCAGCACGTCACCCTGTGGCCGAACCCCGGCTTCGTGCCCTTCAGGAAGGTGCTGCGCGGCATCGAGCTCTTCGCCGAACGGGTGATCCCGCAATTCGAACGGACCGAGGCGCAGGCCGCCGAATAGGGTCGGAGGCCCGCGCCGGAACCGTTCCAGGCTGGGGAAAACACCCATGTCCCGACCGCTTCCGATCGACTGCCTCGAGCACGACAAGCCGGAGCGCGACCGGTTCCTGGAGGGGCGGCGTCGGCCGCGTCCACGTCACGCTCCGCGTGTGGGAGACCATGCGCGAGGCTGTGAGCGCGATCGTGTTCGGCTTCCAGAACACCATGGCTTTCGAGGACGGCGTCGACATGGTGGAGATCTTCCACCGGCTCGGCGGCCGGATCGCGCAACTCACCTGCAACACGCGGGACAGCGTCGCGTCGGGCTGCTGGGAGGACGACGGCCCGGGGGTCGCGCCGTTCTTCGGCCGCGACCCCATCGGGGGGATGAACCGGCGCGGCATGCCGATCGACATCTCCCACTGCAACGCGAAGACCTGCTTCGACGCCGTGGAGCTTTCCGAGCGTCCGGTCGCCATCACCCACGCCAACCCCTCCGAGTTCGTCGGCTTCGATATCGAGCTCAACCGCCGCAACGAGGCGAGCGACCTTTTGCCCTGGCCGGACCGGTTCCGGTCGCCGGAGGCGTTCCCGGCCATCCTGGACGCCTTGAAGGAACGCGGCTTCTCGGGCGACGATGTGGCCAAGGTGGCCGACGGAAACTGGCTCGGGCTGTTCCGCGAGTCCTTCGGCCGTCGGCCCGACCGCGCGAGGGGAGAACGCGATGAGCGCCGAGACGACGCCCGGTCCCGCGGCCCGCGGCGAGGAGGAATGGGCACTGCGCCAGGACACGGCCGCGGCCTTCCGCCTGCTCGACAGATACGGCCTGTCGGATCTGACCAACGGTTCTGTGGTGTCGCGCCTGCCGGGCGAGGACGGCTGGTTCCTGACCCATCCCCACGGCCTCTTCTTCCACGAGATCGGGGCGTCGGACCTGATCCGCGTGGACATGGACGGCAATGCGATCGACGACCCGGCGACGCCCACCAACTTCGCGGTGTGCCGGCCGGCGGCCTCGATCTTCCGGGCGCGCCCGGACGTCAACGCCGTCATCCACGCCCACGGCACGGGCGCGATGGCGGTCGCCGCCCAGGAGCGCGGCCTGCTGCCCTGCCTGACCGAGGCGGCGATCCCGTTCTACAACCGGATCGGCTACATCGAGGGCGACTTCTTCTTCGAGCCGGAATACTGTGGACGGATCGCCCGGAGCTTGGGCCGCAACAGGGCGCTCATCTACCGACACCACGCCTTCGCCAGCGTCGGCGCCACGGTGTCGGAAGCCTTCTTCTACGCCTTCTCGCTCAACACCGCCTGCGAGCTGCAGATGAGGATCACCGCGTCGGCCGAACCCTATGTCGTGCCGCCCGAGGAGACCTGCGAGCGACACTACCGCGCCGCCTACGGCGGCGACTGGAAGGCCGACGGCTCGGTCGAATGGCCCGGCCTGCGCCGCATGCTCGACCGCGAAGACCCCACGTACGCCCGGTAGGAGCGCGCCATGACCCTGACGAAGACCGAGGACATCCGCACGGTCGGCGTCGTCGGCGCGGGCGTGATCGGCAGCGGCTGGGCCGCGCGCTGCCTGGGCGCCGGCCTCGACGTGATCGCGACCGACCCCGCGCCCGGAGCCGAGGCGCTGATGCGCGAGAACGTCGACAACGCCTGGCCCGCCGTCGAGCGGCTGGACCCGGCGCCCGGCGCCGACCGGGACAGGCTGACCTTCACGTCCGATCTCGCCGAGGCGGTGGCGAGCGCCGACTTCATTCAGGAGAGCGTGCCCGAGCGCGAGGACGTCAAGATCGCCGTCTTCCGGGACATCGGCCGGCGCTGCCGGAACGACGTGGTGATCGCGTCGAGCTCCTCGGGATTGTTGCCGAGCCGCATCCAGTCCGAGACCGAGAACCCGTCGCGCGTCGTGATCGGCCATCCCTTCTCGCCCGTCTACGCCCTGCCGCTGGTCGAGATCGTCGCCGGCGCGCGGACCTCGCGCGACGCCGTGGCGGCGGCGGGCGGCTTCTACAAGCGGATCGGCATGCGTCCGCTCCATGTCCGCAAGGAGATCGACGCCTATCTCTCCGACCGCCTGCAATGCGCCATGTGGCACGAGGCGCTGCACCTGATCGACGAAGGCGTCGCCACGGTGCCGGAGATCGACGCCGCGATCACGGGCGGACCCGGCCTGCGCTGGGCGGTGATGGGCATGTGCCTGGCCTGGCACGCCGCCGGAGGACCGGGCGGCATGCGCCACACCATGGAGCAGTTCGGCCCCACCCTGGACCTGCCCTGGACCAAGCTGAAGCCGCCGAAGCTTACCGACGAATTGCGCGAGGCGATCGTCGCCGGCAGCGAGGACGAGGCGGGCGACCGCGACTTCCGCGAGATCGAACGCCGCCGCGACGCCTGCATCGTGGGCTTCCTCGAGGTGCTGAAGGAGCACTGGTATCCGCCCGGAGACGACGGCTGGCCGGAGATGGACACCGCCGGGGCCTGAGTCGCGGGCGGGCCGGAGGAGCGCGATGCGGGATCCGTTTTCCCTCGAGGGCCGCGCGGCCCTCGTCACCGGCTCGTCCCGCGGGCTGGGCTACGCCATCGCCCGCGCGCTGGGCGGCGCGGGCGCGACGGTCGCCGTCAACAGCCGCGATCCCGGCCGGGCCGGCGCGGCCTGCGCCAGCCTGGCGCGGGACGGCGTCGACGCCCATCCCCTGCCCTTCGATGTCGCCGACGGCGAGGCGGGACCGAAGGCGGTCGATGCCTTCCGGCGCGATCGCGGCCGCCTCGATATCTTCGTCCACAACGCCGGCCACGGCATGCGCGTTCCCTTCCTCGACCACGGTTTCGAGGACTGGCGGCGGACACTCGACGTGCACCTCTCGGCCGGCTTCCGCCTGGCCCAGGCCGCGGCGCGGCCCATGGTCCGGACGGGCAAGGGCCGCATCGTCTTCACCTCGTCGATCATGGCGTCGGTCGGGCGCGCCACGGTGCCGGCCTACGCCGCGGCCAAGGGCGGCATGAACGCCCTGGTCCGGTCGATGGCGACCGAACTGGGGCCGTCGGGCGTCACGGTGAACGCGATCGCGCCGGGCTACATCGCGACCGAACTGACTCGCGGCCTTCACGAGAACGACGACTTCAATGCATTCGTCCGCCGACAGACTCCGGTGGGCCGCTGGGGCGGGGCTGACGAGATCGGCTGGGCCGCCCTCTACCTCGCATCCGACGCCGCGGCGTACGTCAACGGCCACGTACTCACCGTCGACGGCGGCATGACCGTCTCGCTGAACGGGTAACGCGGCTCTAACGCCCGATTCGGGCGGACTTGCGCCCTTCGATACGCGCCCTTCGGCCGCACCCCGGGGTGAGGGGAAGGTTGCACACCCGGCGGGTGTTGCTCCCGATCCGGATGTTCAGGCACACCCTCGACCCGAGGACCGTCGTGAGCCGGTGCGTCAAGTCCACCCTCACGGTGATCGTGTCGTTGGTCCCGAACGGCGCGACCTTGCCGTAGGTCTTGTCCGCGCCCGGGTTCGACGTGATCGAGATCGACTCGATCCCCGCGTCGGCGCTCACCTCCAGGGTGAAGACCAAGTCGGCCGTGCGGCCGAAGCTATCCGTCGCCCGCAGCGTGTAGTTGTTCCGCGTAAACGCGCTGCCATACGATCCCGTGATCGTCCCCGTGGACGCGTTCAGCGTATAGCCCGTCGGCAGCGGCTGCGCCGACGTCACCGAATAGCTGACGTTGTGCGCGGCGTCCGCGTTCGCCACCCGCGGCAGCCGGTAGTTCACCGACGCGCCCGCGTAGAAGAGGACGGCCGGGGCCAACACCCCGGAGAAGGTCGGCGCCGGCGTGTCCACCTTGTGGCCGGACTGGGCGCCGAAGCCGTGCAAGTCCGTTGACAGTTCGAACGTCGAGAAACTGCCGCAGGCCACACCCCTGATGCTGCTCCCGGTGGTGCCGGGGGAGCTCAGCGCGTCCTCGGCGAGGCTCACGCCGTCGGTGTCGCGGTCGCCCTTTTGCACGACATAGTCGAAATAGAGCCACGTGCCGTCAAAGCCGCTTCCGTAGCGGTTTCGCCGGTTCTCGTAACGCCCGGTGAGCATGCGCGTGACGCCGCCGATCGTCATCTCGAGCTCGACGGTGCCGACGGTGTGGATCTGGATACAGGTGCCGCTCAGGGTCCGGCCCCACGGGACATACACCGTGATGGTTTCGCCCGGCAAGTGGGTGTCGCCGGACGCGGGGGAAGTGATGATGCGCGGATTGTCCAGGTGGTGCGGGTGGGTAAGGTTGTGGAGTGCGCTGCCGCCGGTATGCGCCGCCGCGTCCGGCGCGGCCGCCAGGAGGGCGAGGCCCAGCAAGGCCGCGGCCCAGAGGCCCCCGCCGGGCGCGCGCGCCGCGCCGCCGCCTCGCGCGGGGAGGGAAGGGAGACTCTTTATGACATCCACCCGTCGCTCATGGACGCCGCCCAGCCGCGCTTACGCACCCGATCCATCGCTCGCCACGGCCGCCCGGCCGCATCGACCGCGCCGCCGGTGATCCTGGAGATGCTTGAGAAGACCCCGAGGATCGAGAGGCTGTTCGCGGACGGCGGTTATGCGGGATCGAAGCTGGGTCGGGTGTGACGCATGAATCAGGGCCGGGAACATTTGAGCATCGTGACGTCATTCGGGAGCGATGCCGCCGCGTTGGTGGCGGCATGACGCCGGGGGCATTCATCGCCAAGTGGCGGGCGTCGGCGTTGAAAGAGCGCTTGGCTCCGCGGGAGCACTTCATCGACCTGTGCCGGCTGCTCGGCGAGCCGACGCCGGCGGAGGCGGATCCGACCGGTGCGGCCTATTACTTCGAGCGCGGCGCGCGCAAGGACACGGGCGGCGACGGCTGGACCGACGTGTGGAAGCGCCACTGCTTCGCCTGGGAGTGCAAGGGCAAGAACACCGACCTTGACGCGGCGTTCAACCAGCTCCGGTAGTCGGAAGCGTATACCCGGCCTCTCCGGGCGGAAGGCGATTGTGAACCGAATGGCGAAGGAGCACGGCTTACGGGCTTGTGCACAGGCGTTTTCGCTATCCACCGCATCGTAGGAGAAGGAATGTGCCAATTGACGGCATTCATCGCGCCACGCCCACGATGAGCGAAGGCAAGGCCGAAATTCGCCGAACGTCTTTGAATTCGAACCCCGCACGGGATCATGGGCGGTGCGCTGCTTGATGGCGGGTCGGCCGGGGTGGGGCAAGACGGCGGGGGTGTCGAGTTGGACGATCTCGCCGGGACTCGTGGGCTTGCGGCCCCTGGGCAGGCGTCTGGCGTGCGGCCTGAGGCGCCGGGCGGCGCGCGGCCCGTTGCGGCGCAAGCTCGGGACCGGGGTGACCGCGCCGCGCTCCATCAGGGTCTTGAGGATGCGGCCCGTGGTGTTCTCGCTTGCCGCGCGCCCGTGGCGTCGGAGCAGGACGGCGATCCTGGCCTTGCCCTACATCGGGTAGTCCCGACGCAATGCCTTGACCGTCGCGACCAGGGCGGGCGTCCATCGGCGGCGGCGCTCAACCCCCGGCGCCGGGCGCCGCGCCAACGGCGGACGGCATCGCGTCTTGACGCCGCTTCGCTATGCTCCGCGTCGCAAGGACGCGACGCCAGGGCGGTTCCTCGTGTAATCCGTCGCGGCAGGCCGAAGGTCCGCATGGGGGGCTCCTTCACGCCGCTTGTTCAGCGCCAACAGCGTCGGAGACCCCCACCCCTACATCAAGGGCCGCGTCTCACATCTGTCTGAACCAGGACAGCGCATGGTCCGCCCGCCGCCGTGGGGGAGGTGGCGCCGGCACGCGGCCTCGGGGTATTGGGCCGGTGCGCCGGCGATGCGCGCAGGGGCATTCTCCATAGCGCCGCGGGCCTCTATAAACGCCGTGATGTTCGTCCACGCCTTTCGCCTCGCGAGCGCCTTCACACGGCCGGTGGTGATTTCGACCCGTACCGCGCGCGGGGATTGCCGCAGCGTCGTGGCCGCCTGCACGGTCGTCAACCGCGACGGCTGGGTGCTGACCGCGGCGCACGTTCTCGACCTGCTCCGCCGCTTCGAGGACGAGGCGGGCCGCTTCCGCGCCTACCGCGCGGAAGCGCGCGACCTGGAGCAGGCGACGGCTTCCTTCGACAAGGCGCGCAAGCGCAAGCTGCGCCATATCGACATCCCTCCGCCGGACTCGGCGCGCGACTGCTCGGCCTGGTGGGGGACGGACGGCGCGGTGCTGAGGGATGTGCGCCTGATGCCGGCCTCCGATCTGGCGTTGGGACGGCTGGAGCCGTTCGACCCGGCGGGCGTCGCGCATTATCCCGCGTTCAAGGCGCCCGACGCGGACTACGCGCCGGGCCGCAGCCTGTGCCGGCTCGGCTTTTCGTTCCACGAGATCGCGCCCGCCTGGGACGAGGCGCGGGGCGCGTTCGTCCTGCCGCCGGAGGCGTTCCCGATCCCGCTTTTCCCGATCGAGGGGATGCTGACGCGGTTCCTGTCGGCGCCGCCGCCCGGGACGGACGCCGCCGACGGAAACGCCGCGCCGGGAAAGTACATCGAGACCTCGTCGCCGGGCCTCCAGGGGCAGAGCGGAGGGCCGGTGTTCGACGTCGGCGGCGCGGTCTGGGCGATCCAGTCGCATACGCGCCACCTGCCGCTTGGCTTCCGCCCGCGCCCCGCGGGGCAACCGAAAGGGCCGGTGGCGCACCAGTTTCTCAACGTGGGCGTGGGCGTCCACGCGGAATCCATCCTGGCGCTTCTCGACGAGGCCGGCGTCGCCTACGCGCGCGCGGCGGGCTGAGCCCGTCCGGGAACCTTCCGGCGCCGACGCGGTCGCGGCGGAGGGTCGCGTGGAGATAGTCCCGCCGCTCGTCGTTCGCCTCGGGGTTGCCGGAGCGCCGCATGATCTTTTCCGAATACTGGTTCAATGCGTTCCATCCCGTGCATTTCCCTGAAATCCTGGAGGATGGATTGCGGATCCGGATCGCCGCGGCCCAGGAGATCGAGATCGCGCGAACTACGAAACGGCTCGTCGAACCAGACCATCAGCAGCATGACGCCCTTGAGAACGACCTGCTGGATACCAATGTCGTCCCGGAACTCCGCCGTCCCAGGCCTCACAGGGGAGTATTGAACTGGATCGGGGACGTTCCCGCGGACCGGCTGTTCCTGTCCGCGGTCACGGTCGGCGAGATCCAGGCCGGGATCGAGATCGCGCGCGAGCGGGACGCGGCGAAGGCGGAGAAACTGGAAACCCGGCTCGACCGGGTCGTTTCCGGCTACGGCGTCCTGCCGATGGACGCGCCCGCCTTTCGGGAGTGGGCGCGTCTCAAGCATGGCAAGTCGGATACCCCGATCGAGGACGCCATGATCGCGGCCACGGCGAGAGTGCGCCGATTGACGGTGGCGACGAGGAACGTTCGCGACTTCCCTTGTGACGTCGCCCCCTTCACGGGGGGCGGATTGAAGCCATCGCCGCGAGCCCTGGCCTGACGATCCTGACGCGCGATCCGCGCCATTTCACGCCCCTCGGCGTGCGGGCGATGGACCCTTTCGACACGCCGCCCGACTGATCGAGCCCGCCGCGGCCGTCCGATCAGGCGGCGCGCGCCTCCTCCCGGCCCTCGCCGAAACGGGCCTGCTCCCAGCCCAGGATCGCCCGCTTGCGCTCGGCCCCCCAGGCGTAGTTGTGGAACGGCCCGGTCTTCCTGATGACGCGGTGGCACGGGACGAGGAAGGCGACCGGGTTCCTCGCCACGGCCGAGGCGGTCGCGCGCGCGGCGCGTTCGTCGCCGCAGCGGCGGGCGAGATCCCGGTAGGAGATCACGGCGGCGGGCGGCACGCGCATCAGGGCTTCCCAGACGCGAATCTGGAAGTTCGTGCCGCGCAGGTGGAGCGGAACCGGTCCGCCGCCGCCGCCGAAGATGCGTCCCGCCTCGGCGCGCGTCGCGCGCCGGTCGGCCACCAGATCCGCGCGCGGCCAACGCGCGGCCAGCCGGTCGACGAACCACGACTCGTCCCCGGCCTCCCGCGGCGCGAAGGCGAGCATGCAGAGTCCGCGCTCCGTCACGGCCAGTCCGGCGCGGCCGAAGGGCGAATCGTGGAGGCCGTGGCGGATCGTCAGGCCGTCGCCGCCGCGGCGCACGTCGCCCGGCGTGACGGCCTCGGTGACGACGAACAGGTCGTGCAGGCGCGAGGGTCCCGAAAGGCCCGCGTCGAACGCGGCGTCGAGCACCGGCATGGAACGCTCCAACAATCCGCGGGCGTGGTCGACCGTG
Source organism: uncultured Alphaproteobacteria bacterium (assembly GCA_958295695.1). Taxonomy (GTDB): domain Bacteria; phylum Pseudomonadota; class Alphaproteobacteria; order SP197; family SP197; genus SP197. The sequence continues at coordinate 2,700,491 of OY282363.1, forward strand.
AGGAATTGCAGGAAGCGCTTCGGGCTGATCCCGGCCCAGCGCCGGAACAGGCGCTGGAAGTGCCAGGGGCTCAGGCCCACCCGCGCGGCCAGAGCCTCGAGGTCCGGCTGGTCCCGGAAGTTCTCGTCGAGATAACGGATCGTCTGCTCGACCCGGGCGTAGTCGCCGACTCGCGTGCTGGTCATGTCGTCCTCCGACTCGTGCGTCCCGTCGCACTCGACCCTGGGCGCGGCGAAGCCGCGACACCACCCGGTTCTTGCGCCGCTCCGTCCGGGCGACCCGCGCCGCCCGCCTCAGACCGCCGACTTCCGGATGGCCTCTTCCAAGTCGGCGACGACGGCGCTCGCGAGGCCGGCGTCGCCGTGCTCGGCCATGATGCGGATCAGGGGCTCCGTGCCCGACTTGCGGACCACGAGCCTGCCCTCCCCGCCCAGCCGCTCTTCCGCCGCCTCCAGCGCCGATTTCACCGCTGCGTCCTCCAGCGGCCGGCCGCCGCCGCAGCGCACGTTCCCGTGCGTCTGTGGCGTCGGCTCGAACTGGCGGCCCAACTCGCTCATGGGCCGGCCGCGCTCGACGAGCACGGCGAGCACCCGCAGCGCGGCCAGGAGGCCGTCGCCGGTCGTGGCGTGGTCGGAGAAGACAATGTGGCCGGACGGCTCGCCGCCCATGTTGAACCCCTTCTCGCGCATCCGTTCGACGACATGGCGGTCGCCGACCCCGGTGCGCTCCAACACGAGGCCGCGGGCCTCCAGGAAGCGCTGGAAACCGAGGTTCGACATCACCGTCCCCACGACGCCGCCGCCGCGCAGGCCGCCGCGCTCGTGAAGCCAGCCGCCGACGAGCGCCATGATCTGGTCCCCGTCGACGAGGCGGCCGGTTTCGTCGGCGACGATCACGCGGTCGGCGTCGCCGTCGAGCGCGATCCCGAGGTGGGCGCCATGGGCGCGGACCGCTTCCCGCATGGCGCCGGGCGCGGTCGAGCCGCAGCCTCTGTTGATGTTGACGCCGTTCGGTTCGACCCCGATGGGAACCACCTCGGCCCCGAGCTCCCAGAGCGCCTCCGGCGCCACGCGATAGGCCGCGCCGTTGGCCGCGTCGACCACGATCTTCAGGCCGTCGAGCCGCAGGTTGCGCGGGTAGGCGTTCTTGCAGAACTCGGAGTAGCGCCCCAGCGCGCCCTGCAGCCGCCTGACCTGGCCGAGACGGGAGGATTGCGACCGCATCCCGTCGAGCTCGCCGTCCACGAGCGCCTCGATCGCCGTCTCGGCCTCGTCGGAGAGCTTGTAGCCGTCGGGCCCGAAGAGCTTGATGCCGTTGTCGGTATAAGCGTTGTGCGAGGCCGAGATCATCACGCCCAGGTCGGCGCGCATCGACCGCGTCAGGGTGGCCACGCCCGGGGTGGGGATGGGCCCCAGAAGCAGGACCTCCATGCCGACCGACACAAGGCCGGCGGCCAGCGCGTGCTCGAACATGTAGCAGGACAGCCGTGTATCCTTGCCGATCACGACCCGGTGGGCGCCGTCGCGGCCCCGGATATGGACGCCCGCCGCCATGCCGACCCGGAGCGCCGTGTCGGCCGTCATGGGAGGCTCGTTCGCCCGCCCGCGGATGCCGTCGGTTCCGAAGTAACGTCGGCTCACGCCCCCTCCATGCCTCCGATCGCCCGCCACACGGCGAGCGCCTGCGCCGTCTCGCCGACATCGTGGACGCGCAGGATCCGCGCTCCGGCGCGGGCGCCGGCCAGCGCCGCCGCGATGCTGCCGCCCGCCCGACGCGACGCGACGGTCTCGCCGGAGAGCTTGCCGATGAAGCTCTTGCGCGACGCGCCCAGAAGGATGGGGCAGCCGAGGCCGTGGAACAACGGCAGATCGCGCAGGAGGATCAGATTATGCTCCAGCGTCTTGCCGAACCCGATGCCGGGATCGACCGCGATCTTCTCGCGCGCGATCCCGGCCGCGAGGCAGGCGGCGATGCGGGCCTCGAGGAAGTCGAAGATATCGAGGCTCACATGGTCGTAGACCGGATCGTCCTGCATGGTCTTCGGATCGGACAGCGCGTGCATGAGGACCGCGGGCGCGCCGCGCTCGGCGACGAGCGCCATGGACCCGGGATCGTGGGCCAGCGCGCTGACGTCGTTGACCATGGACGCGCCGGCGTCGAGAGCCGCCGCCATGACCTCCGCCTTGCGGCTGTCGATCGAGATGGCCTCGGCGCATCCCGCGAGCCACTCGATGGCCGGAATCACGCGGCGGAGCTCCTCGTCGACGGGCACGGGATCGGAGCCCGGCCGGGTCGATTCGCCGCCGATATCGAGAATCGCGGCCCCCGCCTCCGCCATGGCGAGGCCGCGCCGCCGGGCGTCCTCGGCGGCGAAGGCCAGACCGCCGTCGGAGAAGCTGTCGGGCGTGACGTTGACGATGCCCATGACGTGGCAGGCGCCCATGTCGAGCCCGGCTATCGGGGGATGTCTCCGCGCGATCCGTCCGAACAGGCCCTCGACCCTCCGCGCATGGCGGTCGTCGAGGGACCCGGCCCAGGCCCTCACCGTATTCGAATCGGCTTCGGCCGTCTCGACCCGGTCCCGCGACCGGAGCAGGACTTCGAACCGCGGCGAGGCCGACATCCGGGGCGACGCCGGCCATGGGCCGGACAGCGGCTTGACGTAGATCGTCGCGCCGGCGGGAACGTTCGAAGGAAGGCCGTCGAGCCCGCGAACGGGCAGGCGCGTGGTCAACTGCCCGGCTGCGGTTCGGGCGAAGCGCCGCCGGGGGCCTCGCCCTTGCCTTCCGTGGTGGGCACCGACGAGCCTTGGCGCGGCGGAGCCGGTCGTTCCGCGTCGCCTTGGTCGCGCGAGATGGATTCCCCCGCGATCGCGCGGCGCACTTCGTCGGCGTTCAGCGTCTCGTGCTCCAGCAGGGCCTGGGCCAGCAGCTCGAGATCGTCGGCGTGTTCGGCGAGAATCCCGCGCGCCGTGTTCTCGGCCTCGTCGATCAACCTGCGGATTTCGGAATCGATCGTGGCGGCGGTCGAGTCCGAGATGTTCTTGCGCTGCGTCACCGAGTGGCCGAGAAAGACCTCCTCCTCGTTGTCGCCGTAGAGCAGCGGTCCCAGCCTGTCGGAGAAACCGAACTGGGTGACCATGCGGCGCGCCAGATCCGTGGCGACCTTGATGTCGTTGCCGGCGCCCGTCGTGACGTTCTCCTTGCCGAAGACCATCTCCTCGGCGACGCGGCCGCCGAACAGGCTCGCGATCTTGGCCTTGAGCTCGCGCTCGGAGATGCTGAGCTTGTCGCGCTCGGGCAGGTACATCGTCAGGCCCAGCGCACGGCCGCGCGGGATGATCGTCACCTTGTGAAGCGGCTCGTGGCCCGGCGCATGGAGCATGACAATGGCGTGCCCGCCCTCGTGATAGGCGGTGAGCTTCTTCTCGTCCTCGGTCATGACCATGGAGCGCCGTTCGGCTCCCATCATGACCTTGTCCTTGGCGTCCTCCAGCTCCTTCATGGTGACGACGCGCTTGCCGCGGCGGGCGGCCAGAAGCGCGGCCTCGTTCACGAGGTTGGCGAGGTCCGCGCCCGAGAAGCCCGGGGTGCCGCGCGCGATCGTCTTGAGCACGACATCGGCGCCGATCGGCACCTTGCGGGTATGCACCTTCAGAATCTTCTCGCGGCCGAGGATGTCGGGGTTCGGCACCACGACCTGACGGTCGAAACGGCCCGGACGCAGGAGCGCGGGGTCGAGCACGTCCGGTCGGTTCGTCGCGGCGATCAGGATGATGCCCTCGTTGGCCTCGAAGCCGTCCATCTCGACGAGAAGCTGGTTCAGCGTCTGCTCGCGCTCGTCGTTGCCGCCGCCCAAGCCCGCGCCGCGGTGGCGCCCCACCGCGTCGATCTCGTCGACGAAGATGATGCACGGCGCGTTCTTCTTGGCTTGGTCGAACATGTCGCGCACGCGGCTCGCGCCGACGCCCACGAACATCTCGACGAAATCCGAGCCCGAGATGGTGTAGAACGGCACGTTCGCCTCGCCCGCGATGGCGCGCGCGAGAAGCGTCTTGCCGGTGCCCGGAGGTCCGACCAGGAGCACGCCTCTGGGAATCTTGCCGCCGAGACGCTGGAACTTCTGGGGATTCTTCAGGTATTCGACGATCTCCTCCAACTCGTCCTTGGCCTCGTCGATCCCCGCCACGTCCTCGAAGGTCACGCGGCCCTGTTTCTCGGCCAGCAGCTTGGCCTTGGAGCGGCCGAATCCCATGGCCTTGCCGCCGCCCGCCTGCATCTGGCGCATGAAGAAGATCCAGACCCCGATGAGAAGGAGCATCGGGAACCACGACAGCAGCACGCCGAAGATCGAGGGCATCCCTTCGTCGCTCGGAGACGCGGAGATCGTGACCTGGTTCTCTTCCAGGAACGGGATGAGGTTCGGATCGTCGGGCGCGTAGGTGGTGAAACTCGAAGCGCCGCCTCGCTGATGGCCCGTGATCCGGCTGCCTTGGATCTCGACGTTCGACACCTGCCCCGTCGCCACGAGGTCGAGGAAGTCGGAATAGGCGATGTCGTCGGGCTGGCCCTCGCCGGGCAGCATCTGGAACAGCACGACCACCAGAAGGCCGATCACCGCCCACAGCGCCAGATTGCGTCCGAAGTTGCTCAAGGCGTCCTCGCCGTCCCCGATGCCCGTCCATCATATGGAGACCGGCCGGCCAACATACCAGACCCCGGCGGCGGTGCGAAAGACGGGCCGACGAGCGGCCGGCCGGGCGCGAAGCGCGACCGGCACGAGCCCGCCGCGCCGTCTCTCGCCCAACCGAGGTGAGGAACCGCCGCCAGCCCCCCCTCGGGCCCGACGACGACGGGCAGGGTCGCCGCGACGCGGAGCGGGACCGGCGCGCGCCGTTCCTCTTCCCGGCGATCGGTCGACGCGGCGTCCGGGACCGTCCCGCAGGCGCGCAGGGTCCACGCACCCGCCGGAAGGCCGACGCGGAAACGGCCGTCCCACAGGACCTCGCGGGGGACTCCCGAGGCTTCGACGACCGGCAGATGGCGAACCTCCCGCAGGATCGTCACGGTGTCGCGGCCACGCCACAGGCAGCGGCCCAGGGTGGCGGCGACGGGACCGTCGGCCAGAAGCCCCGACACCAGCCCGTCGAGACGGTCGCTCCGCGGCGGATAGTCCCGGCCGCCGACCGTCTGCGCGATCCGGGCGACGGCAAGCCTCGCGATACCGCGTGGCAGACGGGCCCAAGCCTGGCGATCGAGCGTTCCGACACCCCACCGGTCGACGGACACGACGGCCGGGAGGCTCGCGGCCAGTTCGCCCTCCAGCATCACGCGCCACGCCGCCCGGCCGCGCACGGGCTGGGCGGGAACGCCGGCGGCCCTCATGCGCGCCCGGGCGAATCGGAGGTCGCGGTTCATGGGATCGTCGATCCAGGCTTCGCCGCGGCAGGCGAGGGTCGCGGTGAGCCGTTCCTTCGCCAAGTCCAGAAGCGGTCTCAGGACGCGGTAGCCCGGGCGTTCGATACAGGCGGACATCCCCGCCAGACCGAGCGGCCCACTGCCCTTCCCGCGACGCATGGCGATGGTCTCGGCCTGGTCGCCGGCGTGATGCGCCAAAAGCAGGTGGAGCGCGCCATGACGCGCCGCGGCCTCGCCGAGTAGGGCTTGGCGCGCGTCGCGGGCCGCGGCCTCGATTCCCGTCCGCGGCTTCGGACCTCTCCAGACCAGGACGTCGGCCGGGATGCCCCGCCGCGCGCACCATGTCGCGACGGATCGTGCTTCCGCGGGCGATTCCGACCTCAGACCGTGATCGACGACAAGGGCGACGACCTCGCCTCCCCGGTCGCGGGCCCACTCTCCGGCGAGCACCGCCAGAGCCGTGCTGTCGGCCCCGCCGGAAAGGCCGACCGCCAGCCTCGGCTTTCGTTCGTAGGGGACGAACACCTCCATGCGGGAGGCGAATTCCGACGGCCCGACCGGCCGGGACAGAGACCGTTCAGGACCGGCGTCCATCCGCATGACGACGCTCATGCCGTCCGGCCTCGATCGGCCGGAGCCCGGCTCAGCCGCACCCCGCCGCCGTCGCCTCGTCGGACGCTTCGTCCAGCAGCGTGTCGGCGGCGTCCGGGAACTTGTTCGCAAGCTCCTTGAAGGTGGCGCAGGCCTCCTCGAACTTATCGAGGCGCGAGAGCGTGACGCCGAGCTTGAGCAGGTTGTCGGCCGCCTTCGGCCCGGCCGGCCGCTCCTGATAGCCCTTCAGGAAGGCCACCGCGGCGTCGCGGAACATGTCGCGGACGAGATTGACGGACCCGAGCCAGTAGTAGGCGTTGCCGACGAGGTCGCTGTCGGGGTGAAGGGCGAGGAACTCGTTGAAGGCGGCCGAGGCGCCCTCGTAGTCGGCCTTGCGCAACAGCGAGAAGGCGAAGTTGTACTGCTCCATCTCCGAACCGGGCGGAAGGATGTCGTCGGTCTCCCCGGTCTCGTCCGGGCCGCCGTCTTCGGGGACGAGGCCCGGGACGACCGCGGCGTCATCGGGGAGAACGATGTCGCCGGACGACCCGACCGCCGCGCCGCCGCGCTCCAGAGCGGCGAAACGGGCGTCGAGATCGGCGATCAGCCTGTCCATGCGGACCAGGAGCTGGCTCTGCCGATGATCGAGCTCCTCGACGAGTCCCGTGAGGCCGCGCACCCGTTCCTCCAGGGCCTGGAGTCCCAACTGGGACTGCGCGGCGTTCTGTTGGGAGGCGAGGCCGGTCGTCGCGGCCGCCGCGTCCCCTTCCCCGGCGTAGACATAGCGCTGCAGGTCGACGATGTCGCCGCGTAGCCGCTCGAGCTCGTTGACGAGCGATTGGATGTCGTTCGTCTGCGCGTGCGCCGGCATGGCGAGAACGACGGCGGTCAGGGCCGCCAGGATCGTCGAACTGCGTTTCATGACACCTTTCCCGTTGCCCCGCGAACCGCGCCCACGGCCGCCCCTTTCCCGGCGGCGCGCGAACCGCCGTTTTCGTACGGTAACGAGAAACCGCGGCGAAAGTCGGGCGCCGCGCGCGGCCCGAGGCAGCGGCGGGCCGGGAAACGGGACGGCCCGTCACGGACCTTCGAACGGCCGCGCTACTCCAGAACGAGCACCCCGCGGCGATTCTGGGACCAGGCCGCTTCGGTGTGTCCTTCGATCGACGGGCGCTCCTTGCCGTAGCTTATCGTGGCGACCCGGCTGGGATCGACGCCCAAGGCGACCAGGAAGTTCTTCACCGCGTTGGCGCGGCGCTCGCCGAGGGCGAGGTTGTACTCGCGCGTACCGCGCTCGTCGCAGTGGCCTTCCACGAAGATCACGACATCGCCATAGTCGTTCATCCACTCGGCCCAGCGCTTCACCGTGGCCTGCGCCCGCGCGTTGATCACGGAACTGTCGAAGTCGAAGTAGACCCGATCGCCGAGAATTTCGGTGACGTACTGCGCCGACCGGGGATCGATTTCCTCTTCGACAACGACCTCCTCGACGACCGTGTCGGTGACCTCGGCGGCGCCCTCGCCGGCGTCGACATCGGACGCCTCCTGTGTCGATTCGCACGCCGCGACCAAAAGACCTGCTGCAAACAGGCCGAGCAGTTTGAAGCGCATAGAAGCTTCCTCCTTCAATGCTGTGAACGGTCAACACGCTTCAGGGTCCGTCCCGGGAATGGCCAAGAAAGCCCTTGGGTCGACCGAAGTGGGGCAAGGCAGTCACCAGCCGTGCGAGAACTCGCGCGGACTATAGTGACGCGACACTAGGGAATCAAGGGAGACCAAGCCGGATCGGAGCCGTCCAGCGGGGTCGGAACACGGCGTTCGTTGAAACCCGTGAGGTCGATCGAGAAGAGTTGCGCCACGGTCTGTGTGCCGACCGGCGTCTCGCGGAAGAACATCAGGACCCGGCCGTTGGGCGCCCAGGTCGGTCCTTCGGCGAGGAACCCCTCGGCGATGAGCCGCTCACCGGCGCCGTCGACGCTCATGACGCCGATGTAGAAGGTTTCCCGGTGCTGCTTGGTGAAGGCGATCAGGTCGCCGCGAGGCGACCAGACCGGCGTTGCATAGCGCCCCTCGTTGAAGGTGATGCGCCGGACATCGCCGCCATCCGAGCGCATGACGTAGATCTGCGGCTTGCCGCCGCGGTCCGAATTGAACGTCACGAAGCCGCCATCCGGCGAATAGGACGGCGACGTGTCGATCGCGGGGTCGTCGGTCAGACGCTCGATCCGGCGGGTCGGGAGGTCCATGACGTAGATGTCGGTGTTGCCGTCGATCGCCAGCGACATGATGACCTTGCGCCCGTCGGGCGAGAAGCGCGGCGCGAAGGTCATGCCGGGAAAGTCGCCCAGGATCTCGCGGCGGCCCGTATCGATATCGAGGAGATACACGCGCGGCGTGTTGTTGAAGTACGCCATGAAGGTGATTTCCTGGCTGGTCGGCGAGAACCGGGGCGTGAGGACGAGGTTGGCGCCGTTCGTCAGGAACTGATGGTTGGCGCCGTCCTGGTCCATGATCGCGAGCTGCTTGATGCGCGCGCTCGCCGGGCCGCGTTCCGCGATGTAGACGATGCGGGTGTCGAAATAGCCGGATTCTCCGGTGAGCCGTTCGTAGATGGCGTCCGCGATCTTGTGGGCGATGCGCCGCCAGATGTCCTCGCCGCCACGGTAGGTGTAGCCGACGAGCTGATCCTCGCCGAACGTGTCCCAGAGGCGGAAGCGGACCTCGATTCGGCCGTCGTCCTTGCGCTCCACCCAGCCCGTGACGAGCGCCTGGGCGTTGATCGCGCGCCAGTCGCCGAAGCGCGGCAGCTCGTCCTCGCCAATGTCCTCCGGCCGCTGGATGAAGGCGGCCGGGTCGATCGGCGCGAACAGCCCGGAGCGCTCCAGATCGGCCGAGACGACACCCGCGATGTCGGCCCCGACCGTGGCGTCCTCGCCCGGCATCGGGAACTCGATCACGGCGATCGGCAACGGATTGCTCTGGCCCGCCGTGACGTCGACCTCGAGCTGGGCGGGCGCCGGCCGCGACGCCAGACCGAGCGACAGCATCAGGAGCGGAAGAACGCGAATGGAGAATGGAGTGCGCTTCATGGCGATCATGTCCTCAGCATCTGGCTCGGATCGAATCGGATGATCAGATGCCGCCACACATCGTACCGATCCGCCGGCAGGTTCAGGAACGGGTGCTCGCGGAAGTAGTTCACCGCGCGCAGGGCGGCGTCGCGCGCGGCGAGCTTGAACTCGTCGCTGCCGTCGCCTTCGACCTCGACGACCTCGGCCCTGAGCACGCGGGCGTCGGTCGAAAGCGCGACCTCGATCTTCACGACGAGGCTCTCGGCCTCCGCCGCGCCGCCGAGGATGTTCCACTGCTTCTCGATCTGCCGCCTGATGACCGAGACGAAGGTGGCGGTCTCCTCATCCGACGGCGGCGCGTTGGAGACCGTGTCGAGAGCCGCGGCGACGTCGTCGAATGTCGTCGCCGAAGACGGCGTCTCCGGCGCGGGATCTTCTTCGATGCGGTCGAGCAGCAAGCTCTCCGCGACATCGGCGAGCGCCATGTCCTCGACCTGCGCGGGCGGAGCCGCGGGTTTCTCGACCGGCGGCGGAACGGACGCGGGCTCGGGTTCCGGCTCCGCGACTTCCGGTTCCGGCGGCGGCTCGGGTTCGGGCAGGGGTTCCGGCTCCGGCAGCGCGATCGGTTCGGGAACCTCGATGTCCTCGACCGGCTCGAGCTCCGGCAGCGGTTCGATCTCCGGCAACGGCGGCGGCTCGGGCGTTTCCAGCCGGACCGCCTCCGTCTCGGGTTCGGGCGCCGGCGCGACGATCTCTTCCGGTTCCGGTTCGGCCACGGGCACGCCGGCCTTGTCGGCCAGCGTCACCAGTTCGACCGTGACCGATTCCAGGGGTTCCGCCTCCGTCTGCCACAGGTGCGGCAGACCGACGATCGCCAGCGCCACGAGGACGGCGTGCATGGTCGTCGACGCTATGACTCCCATGGGCGACACGGCTCAGGGCTCCACGGTCCCGCGCGGCCGTTCGGCTTCGAGCGCCAGATGGTTGAACCCCACCTCGTTCAGCGCGCCCATCACGGCCATGACCTCTCCATAGGCGACGCCGCGGTCGCCCCTCACGAGCACCCTGACGCCGGGATTGTTCCGGGAAATCGCGACAAGACGAGGGCCGAGCTGGGCCAATGTCACCGGCGTCTCCATGAGATAGATGCCGCCATCGGCTTGGACCGAGACCTCGATCGGCTCGTCGGCGCCCGAAATCTCGCCGACATCGGCGTCGGGCAGGTCGACCTCGACGCCGACGGTCAACAGCGGGGCCGCGATCATGAAGACGATCAGCAGGACCAGCATCACGTCGACCAGGGGCGTGACGTTGATCTCGCTCATGGGCGGCCTGCGCCGCCTTGCCCTGGCGCTGCGGAACCCCGCAGTGCCGGCGGTGAACTGGACCGCCATCAGCCGCCCTTCTCGTCAAGCTGGCGCGACAGCAGCGAATGGAACTCGGCCGCGAAGGTTTCGAGCCGGCTGCCGTAACGGTCCAGGTCGGTCGACAGCTTGTTGTAGGCGACGACAGCCGGAATCGCCGCGAGCAGGCCGAGCGCCGTGGCGAAGAGGGCCTCGGCGATGCCGGGCGCGACGACCGTGAGCGAGGTGTCCTTGTTGACCGCGATCGCCGTGAAGGCGTTCATGATGCCCCAGACGGTGCCGAAGAGCCCGATGAACGGCGCGGTCGATCCCACCGTCGCCAGGAAAGCCATGTAGCGCTCGAGCCTGTCCATCTCCCGGTCGGCGCTGACGTGCATGGCCTGATTGATGCGCTGCTGCAGGCCCGCGCGCAGCCGGTCGTCGGAGATCATGTCCTGACGCTGCATGGCGCGCCGGAGCTCCTCCATGGCGGCCGCGAACACGGTGGCCATGGGATGGCCGGGATGGCGGCCGATCCGGTCGTAGAGGTCCTCGAGCGATCCGCCCGACCAGAAGGACTCCTCGAAGTTCTCGGCCTGGTTGCGCAAACGGCGCAAGCGCACGGTCTTGTCGAAGATGATCGCCCAGCACCATACCGAGGCGCCCAGGAGGACCAGCATCACGAGCTTCACGATCAGGTCTGCGCGCCAGAACAGGCTCCATACCGACATGCTGGCTTCCGGCGCGGAGCCGGCGAGTGCGGCGACTTCCAAGGTTCTCTCCTCCTTCAGAGCGGGCGCCCGGGCCCGGCCAACTCAAACGCGATCGAGAAAGGCGCGCCGCGCCGCCGCCGGTATGCGCGACGGACGGCCCGCCGGCGTGAGGAAGGCGAGGCGCACGTCGAGCGTCGCCAGCGCTTCGCCGCCGCGCGTCACGGTCTGCTCCATCGTAGCGCTCGCGCCCGAAACGTCCCAGAGACGGGTCGCGACGGTGAGTTCGTCGTCGAGCCGCGCGGCGGCGTGGAAGTCGATCGCCATGCGGCGGACGACGAAGTGCCCGCCCGCCTCGTCGCGCAGGCCGCGGTGGTCGAGGCCGCGGACGCGGAGGTATTCGGTCCGGCCCCGCTCCGCGAAGCGCAGATAGGCCGTGTGATAGACGATGCCCCCCGCATCGGTGTCCTCGTAGTAGACCCGCACGGGGAGCCGGTGAACGCGATCATCCATCCTCCCCCCCGCTCATGAAGAGTTCGGCCTGATCGCCCCGCCCGCGCGGAACGGCGAGGCCCAGATGCTCGTAGCTCGCCGGCGTGACCATGCGTCCCCTCGGCGTGCGCTGCACGAAGCCCTGCTGGATGAGGAAGGGTTCGATGACCTCCTCGAGCGCGTCGCGGTGCTCCGACAGCGCGGCCGCGACCGTCTCCACGCCCACCGGCCCGCCCCCGTAGTGCTCGGCGATGCAGGCGAGATAGCGGCGGTCCATGGCGTCGAGGCCGCGGCCGTCGACATCGAGCCGGGCCAGCGCGGCGTCGGCCACGGCGGCGTCGATCGCTCCGGCGCCTTCGACATGGGCGATATCGCGCACGCGGCGCAGCAAGCGCACGGCCACCCTCGGCGTGCCCCGCGCCCTTCGCGCGATCTCCATCGCGCCTTCCGACGAGAGCGGAGCGTTCATGATCCGCGCGGCGCGCGAAACCACGACGGAGAGATCGTCGGCGTCGTAGAAGTCGAGGCGCAAGGGTATTCCGAAGCGTTCGCGCAAGGGCGTCGTCAGAAGGCCCGACCGGGTCGTGGCGCCGACCAGGGTGAACTTCGGCAGATCGATCCTGACCGAGCGCGCCGCCGGCCCCTCGCCGATGATGAGGTCGAGCTGGAAATCCTCCATGGCCGGATAGAGCACCTCTTCTACGGCAGGATTGAGGCGGTGAATCTCGTCGATGAAGAGGACATCGCGCTCCTCGAGGTTGGTGAGCAGCGCGGCGAGGTCGCCGGCGCGCGCGATGATCGGCCCGGAGGCCGACCGGAAGCCGACCCCCAGCTCGCGCGAGACGATCCGCGCCAGCGTCGTCTTGCCCAGGCCCGGCGGACCGTGCAGCAGGACGTGATCGAGCTCCTCGCCGCGCCCCCGCGCGGCTTGGACGAAGGTCGTGAGGTTGCGGCAGACCGGCCGCTGGCCGATGAAGTCGTCGAGCGTCCGGGGCCTGAGCGAACCCTCGATGTCGCCACCGCCCGGTTCGCCGCTGACAAGCCGGTCGTCGCTCACCGCGAAAGCTCCTTGAGGCCGGCGCGGACGAGCGCCGCGAGGTCGGCGTCGTCGCCCAGCAGCCTCCGGGCCGCCACGACCGCGCCATGGGCGCCCGACCGGCCATAGCCCAGGTTGACCAGCGCGGAAACGGCGTCAGCGTCGGGTCCGGCGTCGGCCGGCGGCCCGCCTTCGGGCGCGGGCGCCGCTCCGGGACCCAGGCCGATCTCGCCCATCCGGTCGCGCAGCTCGGTCACCACCCGCTGCGCGAGGCGCGCGCCGACGCCGTCGGCGCGCGACAGAGCGGTCCGGTCCTGGGCCAGGACGGCCCGGGCCAGCTCGTCGGGGGCGAGGACCGAAAGGACCGCGAGCGCGACGCGCGCGCCGACGCCCTGGACGGTCGTCAGGATGCGGAAGCAGTCGCGCTCGGCGCGATCGGCGAACCCGTAGAGCACGATGCGGTCGTCGCGGATGAAGGTCTCGACGAAGACGCTGGCCGCGCCGCCGGTCCCGCCCATGCCGCGCAACGTGCGCGCGGAGCAGGAAAACCGGTAGCCCACGCCTCCGACATCGAGGATGGCCCAGTCGTCGCCGGCCGCATCGACCGTGCCGGTGAGCTTGCCGATCATGCGCGCGCTCCAGCCGCCGCCGCGAGGCGGCGGGGGCCGGGGGTCTCGGCATGGTGGGCGTGACAGATGGCGACGGCCAGCGCATCGGCGGCGTCGGCGCTCGCCACGCCCGATCCCGGCAGGAAGATCGCCACCATCGCCGCGATCTGGCCCTTGTCGGCCTTGCCGGTCCCCACCACGGACTTCTTGACCAGCCGGGCGGCGTACTCGCTGACCGGCAGCCCGCTCGAGGCGGCGGCGACGAGCGCCGCCCCGCGGGCCAGACCCAGCTTCAGGGTGCTGTCCGGGTTGCGGTTCACGAAGGTCTCCTCGATCGCCGCGGCGTCGGGCCGCAGGTCCTCGGCCACCTCGCGGACGCGGTTGAAGATCGTCGTCAGCCGCGCGGCTATCGCACCGTCGGGCGCGGGCGCGATGACGCCGTGGGCGATATGGCGCAGATGGTTGCCGTCGATGTCGATGACGCCCCAGCCGGTGTGCCGAAGTCCCGGATCCAGGCCAAGAACCCGCATGCGACCCTCAGGCGACCAGACGTTCCATGACGTCGTCGGCGATCTCGAAGTTGGCCGCCACGGACTGCACGTCGTCGTTGTCCTCGAGCGTGTCGATCAGCTTGAGCAGGGATGCGCCTTTCTCTTCGTCGATCTCGACCGTGGCGCCGGGCTTCCAGATCAGGCCCGCCTCGCGCGGATCGCCGAACCGCCCGGAAAGCGCCTCGCTGACCGCCCCGAAATCACCGGGCGCGCAGAAGATCGCATGACCGTCCTCGTCGGAGACGACATCGCTCGCGCCGGCCTCCAGCGCCGCCTCGAAAACCGTGTCGGCGTCGCCCGCGCCGGCGGCGAAGACGACATGGCCGAACCGTTCGAACATGAACGACACGCTCCCCGTTTCGCCGAGGGCGCCGCCGAACCTGTTGAACGCGGTCCGGATTTCGGACGCCGTACGGTTGCGGTTGTCCGTGAGCGCGTCGACGATCAACGCGACGCCGCCGGGTCCGTAACCCTCGTAACGCATTTCCTGATAGTCGGCGCTGTCCTCGCCGTCCACCGCCTTCCCGATCGCGCGCTCGATGGCGTCCTTGCCCATGTTGACCGCGCGCGCCGCCTGGATCGCCGCGCGCAGGCGCGGATTGTGCTCGGGATCCGGAAGGCCGGCCTTGGCGGCGACGGCGATCTCGCGGCCCACCTTGGTGAACTGCCTGGCGCGCTTCGCGTCCCGCGCGCCCTTGCGGTACATGATGTTCTTCCATTTGGAATGGCCGGCCATCGCGTCGTCCGCCTCGGTCGCCCCGCGCCGCGACGTCCAGATGTCGCGCGTGAGTCCAAATGACAATACCATATCCTGCCCCGCATGGGGCGATACGGCTGTGGGTTTCCCCTCAAGTCCCGAACACCGATTCGGCCGGCGCGCGCCCTCCTTGGCCTCGACCATGGCCTTGGCGCGGCCGATCCCGGCTTCGAGGTCCGCGATACAGGTTCAGAGCGCCTCGACGGACATCGCCTCGAGGGCTTCGGTTCCGCCGCGGGGCGCCTGGGTTCGAGATCGTCGGCGCCCATCGCGTTTGCTCTCCCCGCCCCGGAATCCTGTATAGATGCAGTCGGCGACACGAAAGAATCGCTCCCGCGGAGGACCGTCATGCCCGACATCCCGGAGACCATGCGCGCCGTCGAATACAACGGCAGCGGCGGGCCGGAAGTGGTCGGGCTCGCCCGGCACCCGGTGCCGCGGCCCTCGGTGGGCGAGGTGCTGGTCGAGGTTCACGCCGCCGGCGTGAACCGGCCGGACCTTCTGCAACGCGCGGGCGGCTATCCGCCGCCGCCGGGGGCGAGCGACATTCCGGGCCTCGAGGTCGCCGGCGAGGTCGTCGCCAACGGCCCCGACTCCGCGGATCTGGAGGTGGGCGCGAAGGTGATGGCGCTGGTGGCGGGCGGCGGCTACGCGGAATACTGCATCGTCCCCACACCCCAAGCGCTTCCCGTGCCGGACACGCTCTCGATGGAAGAGGCGGCCGCCGTTCCGGAGACCTTCTTCACGGTCTGGACCAATGTGTTCCAACGCTCGCGCCTGCGGCCCGGCGAGACGCTGTTGGTCCACGGCGGCGCGAGCGGCATCGGCACGACGGCGATCCAGCTCGCGCACGCCAGGGGCTCGCGCGTCTTCGCCACGGCCGGCGGCGACGGACGCTGCCGCGCCTGCGAGGCGCTGGGCGCCGAACGCGCGATCGACCGCCGTTCGGAAGACTTCGTCGAGATCGTCGGGGCGCTGACCGGGGGCCGCGGCGTGGACGTCATCCTCGACATGGTGGGCGGCGGCTATATCCCGAGGAACATCGAGGCCCTGGCGGTCGAGGGCCGGCTCTGCTTCATCGCCTTCCTGGACGGACCGAAGGCCGAGGTTAACTTCGCGCCCCTGATGATGAAACGCGCCACGATCACCGGCTCGACCCTGCGCGCGCGTTCGGTCTCGCAGAAGGGCGAGATCGCCCGGGATATCGAACGCGAGGTGCTGCCGCTGCTCGAGAGCGGCCGCGTGAAGCCGGCGATGCACGCGACCTTTCCGCTGGCCGACGCGGCGGCGGCGCAGGAGGCCCTCGAGGGCGATCATGTCGGCAAGGTGGTGCTGACGATGGGTTGACCGCGACAGGCGGTAGCCGGCCGGTTGTCAGGGCAAGGTCGATCCATTAGGTAGCAGGCGCGCCGGGCGCGCCCCGCGGCCGGCGCGGAACCGGGGAGACAGGATGGCCCAGTTGCTGATGCCGCAGGCGACCGCCGTGTGGCTGATCGACAACACGACACTGACCTTCAAGCAGATCGCCGACCTGTGCGGCATGCACGAACTCGAGGTTCAGGGCATCGCCGACGGTGAGGTGGCGACCAATATCGTCGGTCAGGATCCGGTCCTTTCGGGCCAGATCGACGCCGAGGAAATCAAGCGCTGCGAGACCGATCCGGGCGCCTCGGTCGCACTGCGCGAGCGCGGGAACCTGCCGAAGCCCAAGCAGAGCAAGGCGCGCTACACGCCGGTCTCGAAACGCCAGGACAAGCCCGACGCCATCGTCTATCTGATCGAGCGCTTTCCCCGGCTCGCCGACGCCCAGATCGTTCGGCTGATCGGCACGACCAAACAGACCATCGCCCAGGTCCGCGAGGGCACGCACCGCAACGCGGCCAAGCTGGAAGCGAAGGACCCGGTGCTGCTGGGGCTGTGCTCGGCCAGGGACCTCACCGCCGAGATCGAGAAGGCCGACGCCAAGGCCGCGGCGCTGGAGAGGAACCTCGCCAGGGCCCGGGCCGATCTCGCCGCCCGCGAGTCGGCGGAGCGCGAGGGCGCGGGCGGGATTTGAGGACGGCCCGCTTCAGCCGTCCCCGGACCCGGGCTTTCCGAACAGATCCTTCCGCAGGCTCGACATGGCGTCCGGATCGACCTTGACCTGGATGACGGAGGGAACGGGCTCGTCCAGCGCCCGACGCAGCGCGGCGCCGGTCTCGCCGGGCCCGGCGGCCCGGTAGCCCTTGGCGCCGACCAGTTCGGCGACATCCGGATAGGGTGGGTTGTGGAGGTCGGCGCCGAGGTAACGGCCGCCGAAGTAGTCGCGCTGGTAGGCTTTCTCGGCGCCCCAGGCGCCGTTGTCGAGCACCACGGCCACCACCGGAAGGCCGTGCCGGACGGCGGTCGTCAGCTCGATCATGGTCATCCCGAAACCGCCGTCGCCCATGACCGACACGACGGGCCGGTCCGGCGCGGCGGCCTTGGCGCCGAGCGCCGCCGCGTAGCCGAACCCGACCAGCCCGAAATCGAGCGGCGCGACGAGCCCCGGCGTCCGGCCGAAGCGCAACCGGTCCGCGGCCTGCAGGCACATCGCCCCCGTATCGAGCGTGACGATCGCGTCCTCGGGCAGGGCTTCGCGGACCTCCCCCAGGACGCGGACCGGCGGCAGGGGATCGCCGGCCAGCCGCGCTTCCGCGGCGCGCTCGTCGTCGAGCGCGGCCTTGCGCTTGCGGAACGACCCGGTCCACGAGGCCCAGCCGTCCGGCGCGAGTCTCCGCTCCGTCGCCGCCGCCAGGAGCGCCTCCGCGGCGGCGCGGGCGTCGGCCACGACTCCCAGCGCGACGGGAAAATGCCGCCCGAGCGCCATCGCGTCGATGTCGACCTGCGCGATCGCCGCCTGGGCGCCGACGTAGTCGTTGCTGTGGAACGTGGAGTTGAAACCGAGCCGCGTGCCGAGCGCGAGGATGACGTCGGCGTCGCGGGTCAGGCCGCTCGCCACCTCGTTGCCGCGCGGCCCGGCCTGTCCCGCCAGCAGCGGATGGGCGGTCGGCAGCACGTCGTGATGACCGGTCGAGGCGACCACCGGGATGTCGAGCGCCTCCGCCAGGGAAGCGAGCGCCGCCGAGCCGCCGGACCATTTGAGGCCGGCGCCCGCGACGATGACGGGCCGGCGGGCCGTCCCGAGCAACTCGACGATCCGCAGCGTCTGCTTGGCCGAAGGCGCGCCGCCGGCCGTGTTGTCATGGAGGAGCGCCGCGCCCGCCGGCGCGTCGGCGGCGAAGACGTCGCGCGGAACGTGGAGGACCACCGGCCCGCGTCGCCCCGTCATGGCGACGCGCATGGCTTCGGCCAGAAGCTCGGGCAGGCGGTCGGGCGCGGGCACCGCGATCGAGCGCTTGCAGATGGGCGCGAAAAGCGCGTTCTGGTCGATCTCCTGGAAGGTGTCGCGGCCGGCCTGCCCGCGCGGGATGGCGCCGGCGACCGCGACGACGGGCGAATAGGCCAGATGGGCCTCGGCGACCGCCGTGACGAGATTGGCGACGCCGGGGCCCGCCTGCGCGCCCAGCACCACGCCCGGCCCTCCGGTGACGCGGGCGTAACCGTCGGCCATATGGCCCGCCGCGCGCTCGTCGCGCGCGCCGACATAGGCGATCCCCGACGAGAAGAGGGCGTCGTAGAGCTCCAGCATCGACCCGCCCAGCAGGCCGAACACGGTCGTCACCCCGGCCCGGCGGAACAGGTCGACCGCCGCCTCCCCGGCTCCGATCCGGCGGGTCATGGACCTAGATCTCCCACGCGGCCCGGAGCCCCTCCAGCACGGCCTCCTCGGCGGTGCGGGGGGCGAGGCAGTCGCCGACGCGGGTGAAGGCCACGGCCGCGTCCTCGAGGGCGCGGCCGAGATCGTCGTTCGGGACGCAGCCCGGCGACAGGACGAGCGTGTCCACGCCCTCGGCGATCACCGGCTCGTCCGTCAGCGTGTCCTGGAAGTAGGCGCTGTCGCCGTCGGCGCCGAACAGGCGCATATGGGTCCGGATGTCCACGCCCAGGCGGTGGAGCCGTCCGACGTGATGGTTGCGCACGTAGAGCTGGAGGAGCTCGCCCGCCATCGCGCCGTTGACCATCAGGCGGACGTGGCGGCCCGAGGCCGCCAGCATCTCGGCGAGCCCGACGCCGACCCAGTCGCAGCGCCAGTCGGCGACGACGACCCGGTTGCCGATGTTCGCGCCGTCGAGCGCCTGCCGGGCGTCGACCACGTGCGCGTCCCCCGCGCCCTCGATGTCCGGCGCGTAGGGCGCGGCCCCGGTCGCCAGAATCACGGCGTCGGGAGCCTCGGAGCGGACGGCGGCGGCGACGACAGGCGTTCCCGTCTCGATGGCGGCGCCCGCCTCCCGCGCCTCGCGCTCGAGATTCTGCGCGATGCCGCCGAACTCCTCCCGGCCCGGCAGCCGCTGGGCGAGCAGCGCCTGGCCTCCGAGCCGGTCGGACGCTTCGCGGAGCGTGACCGCGTGACCGCGCGACGCGGCGACCGCCGCGGCCTTGAGACCGCCGGGACCGCCGCCGACGACCAGCACGCGCTTCGGCTCGACGGCGGGCGTCGGAGCGCCGTATTGGAGCTCGCGCCCGCTTTCGGGATGCTGGATGCAGGAGATGGCGACGCCCTTGTGGGCGTGGCCGATGCAGGCCTGGTTGCAGGCGATGCAGGCGCGGATGCCGTCGAGGCGGCCGGTCCGCGTCTTCCATGGCATCCGGGGATCGCAGATCATCGCGCGGGTCATGCCGCAGAGGTCGGCGTCGCCCGCCGCCAGGATCGCCTCGGCGGTCTGCGGCTGGTTGATCCGGCCGGTCACGATCGTCGGGAGGCCGCTCGCCTCCTTGATCCGCCGGCCATGGGGCGCGACATAGCCAGACGGCACGCCCATGGGCGCGGCGATATGGACCGACGCGCCCAGACTGGACGACATGCCGGCGACGACGCTGACGTAGTCGAGGCGCGGCGCGAGGGCCCGGCAGATCCCGGCCACTTCGTCGCCCGTGAGCCCCTGGGCCGGGTCCAGCTCGTCCCCGGAGATGCGCAGGCCCAGCGTGGCGTCCCCGATCGCGCGCCGCATGGCGCCGAGCGCCTCGACCGCGAATCTCAGGCGTTTCTCGAAGGAGCCGCCCCATTCGTCGTCGCGCCGGTTGAGGCGGGGATTGAGGAACTGGGCGGGCAGGTAGCCGTGGCTCGCGACCAGCTCGACGCCGTCGAGACCCGCCTCGACGAGATAGCCCGCCCCGCGGCCGTATCCGGCGATCACCTCCTCGATCAGCGCCCCGGACATCGGCCGGGGCATGATGTGGAAGCGCTCGTTCGGAACGGCCGACGGCGCATAGGCGGTCGCCAGCATGCCGTCCGGGGTGGTCTGGACCTCGCGGCCCGGATGGAAGAGCTGGCCGAACAGCGCGGCGCCGTGGCGATGCACGGCCCGGGCCAGCCGGCGGTAGCCCGGAACGCAGTCCCGCGACGTGGCGTCCAGGCAGTGGTCGGCGAAGCGCGCGGTCTCGTGGACGCGCGCGACCTCGGCCACGATCAGGCCCGCCCCGCCGCGGGCGCGAGCCTCCTGGTAGGCGACGTAGCGTTCGCTGGGCGCGCCGGAAGAGAGATGGGTGTGATGCCCAGTCGAAACGATCCGGTTGCGCAGGGCCGTCCGGCCGAGATCGATCCCGGAGAGGAGATGGGGGAACGACGCGCTCATGAGGCCGGCGACATGCGCTCCCGCGGCAGCGCGATCGGGAAGCGCTCGCGCAGGCGCGTGTCGGTCCCGTCGTCGATGTGGCGCGGGAAGTGCCGGGCGAGGATCCGGCGGACCTCGTCCCTCGCGCGTTCCCGGATGTCGCGCGCGCCCCTCTCCTCCCAGTCGGAGGGCGAGAGACGGTCGGCGACGGTCGGATAGAGGTAGTCGCGGGTCATGTTGGCGAGGGTCTGGGCATGGCCGAGATAGTGTCCCTCGCCCAGCACCACGTCCCGGATGGTCTCGACCGAGAGGCTCTCGTCGTCGACCTCGACGCCGCGCACGGTGCGCAGGATCGCGCCCAGCATGTCGTTGTCGATGACATAGCCTTCCATGGCGAGTCCGAGCAGGCTCGCCTGCATGCCGCAGGTCTGGGTAATCATGGAGCAGCCCGCCTGGGCGGCCAGCGTGACGGTGTAGGCCTTCTCGAAACCCGACTGGGCGTCCGGGATCTTCGAATCGGTGATGCCCGCCATGACGCTGCAGGGAATGCCGTAGGCGCGCGCCATCTGCGCGGTCGCCGCGGCCACCACGGCCTGTTCGCCGCTGCCGCCGCACATCGCGCCGGTGCGCAGGTCGGACACGATCGGCTTGGGCCCGGCGACCACCGTGACGTCGGGATCGATCAGGTTGCAGTAGACCAGCCCGGCCAGCGCCTCCGCCAGCGCCTGGGCCACGGCGCCCGCCAGCTTGACCGGCGCGGTCGCTCCGGCCTGGCCGGCCGAGACCAGCATCACCGGCATGCCGAGCGGGACCGCCTTCTCGATCGCCCGGAGCGCCTCCTCGGCGAACCGCATGGGCGGGACCACGTGGCACGACAGCAGCATGGCGAACGGCCGCCGGCGATAGCGGCCCTCCCCGCCGGCGACCGCGTCGAACAGGGCGACGACGTCCTCGACGTGGTCGGCGGCGGTGATGCTGGTTCCGACATGCTTGGCCGTGCCCGAGAGGATCGCGTAGGCCGTGTTGAGGTCGAAGGCGCGCACGTCCTCGACGTCGCGGGCGACGAGCGAACGGTCGTAGAAGTGGATGTTGGGCTGGGTGTCGACGAGGCGCGCGACATCGTAGAGGTCGCCGAGCGTCGCCCCCCTGTAGCGCCCCGTCTCGAGGTCGACGATATTGGGCGAGGCTCCGCCCGAGCCGAGGTGGACCCGCCCGGCGGCGATCTCCAGATCGTGCTCGCGGGTCTGGCCCCAGGCCACGAAGCTCTTCCGGCAGCGCGCCAGCACGTCCTCGACGAGCGCGCGGGGAAAGTGCAGGCGCCCGTGCTCGCAGACCCAGCCGCCGCGCGCCGTGACGCGCTCGACCATGGGCGGGATGGCGCCGGCGAAACCGACCTCCTCGACGAGGCGCATGACGGCCTCGTGCACGCGGGCCTCGTCGGCCTCGGACAGCGGCCGGTAGCGCCCTCCGGTCAGTCCTGGCCAGACGGCGCGCTCGTCCGCGGCCGGCGGCGCGGCCCGTTCGGCGAGGCGGGCGCTCCGTCCACGACGGCGACGCGGCCTGGCGACGGCCTGATCCATCGTTGCCTCTCCCGCGGTCGAGCGGCGCTCCCGCCGCGCAGTCTATGGCGCGCCCGTCCCCGACGGAAGCGCCATGGCGTTTTCGTCGCCCGCGGCGACCGCCCTACGTCTCGTCGTCGCGCTTCAGGTGGCGTTGCACGAAGGGGAGCTGCGCCAGCGTGAAGACGGCGGTGAGGCCGAGAAGCCCGAACACCTTGAAGTACACCCACACCGTCTCGCTCTGGGTCCGCCAGACGAGCTCGTTGAGGGCGGCCATCGCCACGAAGAAGAGCGCGAACCTGAACGTCAGGATACGCCAGCCTTCGTCGTCCAGCGCCATGGCGGGGCCGACGACGTACTTCAGCGGCGGCTTGCCGAGCGTCAGGCCGCCCGCGAGCACGACGGCGAACGCGAGCTGCACCACCGTCGGCTTCATCTTGATGAACGCGTCGTCCTGGAGGATCAGCGTGAGGCCGCCGAAGACGCCGACAAGGCCGGCCGTGACCAGCGCCATCTTCGGAATGCGCCGCCCGACCGCCCAGCCGAGGGCGAGGGCGCAGACCGTGGCGGCCATCAGGGCGGCGGTCGCGGTCATCAGGTCGGCCATGACATAGGCGACGAAGAACACCGCGAGCGGACCGTAGTCGGTCGCGGGCGAAAGCCAGCGCGGCGGTTCTCGTGCGGGCATGGGGGGCCTGTTGCCGGAGGGACGCCGCCCATCCATACCGGATCGCGCCCGCGGCAGGCAACCGCTCGCGGGCCTTCCGCGAGGCCGCGAGCCGTCGGCTCGGGCGCCATGCCCGGCGCGTCGGCGATCTGGAACGGGCCGCCGGCCTACGGTAGCCTGCCGGCGCCGGAGCCGACGGCTTCCCCGCTCCGGCCATTCTGGACCGGGACCGGCATGGACACGAGCGACCCTTTCTACGAGGACCCGGTCCTCAACTCGCCCTACGAAGACCCGGCGCGCCACTGGGAGCTCGACGAGGCCGGCCAGCCGACGGACCGGATTCTGGAAATCCGACGCCGGTCCGAGCCGAAGACGCCGCCTCGCTCGACCGGGGCCGGCTGACCTGAAGCGCGAACGCTCGACCGGAGAGGGCAACATGAAGCTGAAAGTCGTCGTCCACGAGGCCGAAGAGGGCGGCTACTGGGCCGAGGTGCCTGCTATCCCCGGATGCGCGACCCAGGGAGACTCCTTCGAGGAACTGCTGGGCAACCTCTATGAGGCCGTCGAGGGGTGCCTCTCGGTGGATGTCCGGGACATCGACGCTTCTTCGGGGACCGACCGGATCGTCGAGATCGCCGTGTGAAGACGGTCGATGGGAACCGCTTCTGCCAGGTTCTGGAAGCGCGGGGGTGGAAACCGGTGCGCACGCGGGGCAGCCACCGCATCTCCGTACCGGTCCATGGCGGCGCCTCGCTCAAGCGCGGCTTGCGGAAGCATCTCATGAAGCTGGCGGACATCCATGAATCCGAACTGTAGACCGGAAACGAGGCGCCGAGACCCTGGCGCGGGAACCATGACCCCGGCGGCCCGATCCGTCCTACAGTGCGCGGAACGCCACGGGAGAGCGCCATGCGGCATGCGACGTTCGAGACGCCCGGAGTCTCGCTCCACTACGTCCAGCAGGGGTCCGGCCCCGACATCGTGTGGTGTCCGGGCGGCGACCAGACCGGCGAGGAGTGGGAGGAGCAGTTCGGGTTCTTCCCCGACTACCGCTGCACCAGCTTCGATCCCCGCGGGGCGGGCAGGACGGTGAGCCGCGAGCCGCCGCCCTGGCCGATCGCGGCCTACGCCGACGACCTGGCGGCCCTGATCCGCGAGGTCTGCGATCCGCCGGTCGCGGTCGTCGGGCTGTCGATGGGCGCGCTGATCGTCCAGGAGATGGTGCTCGGCCATGCCGACGTCGTGCGCCTCGGCGTCGCCATGGGCACGTCGGGGTCCAAGGCCGGCTTCATCCACGAGTGGGAGGACGCGGAAATCCGGTTCCGCGAGGCCGGCGGCTCGTTGCCGCCCGACTTCGCGCTGGCCCACTACGCCCTGCTCATGTACCCGTCCGAGGTGCTGGGCGACGACGCGCTGTGGGAGAGGTGCAAGCCCGTCGTGGCCAGGGCCTACGCCGAGCGCGACGGCGAGATGCTGGCGGCCCAGTGGCAAGCCTGCCTCGACTATTCCGGCATGGACCGCCTGCCGGACGCCACCCGTCCGCTCCACGTGATCGGCTTCGAGCAGGACATGCAGACGCCGCCCGCGCGCGGCAGGCTGGTCGCCGAGGCGGCGGCCGACGGCCATTTCCACCTGCTCCCCGGCATGGGCCACTGCTCGCTCTTCCGCCACCGGCCCGGCGCCGTCGCTGCCAAGATCCGCGAGATCGTCGAGGGCCATGACTGAGGCGGGCGGAGGACCGGGCGCCCGCCGCCGGGGCCGCGAGACGCGCCGCAGGCAGCGCGAGGCGCGGTCGACCGGCATGGCGCGGGGCAGCGGGCTGGCCCGCGCGTTCCGGCCCCTGAGCGACCGGGACGTCGAGCGCGTCCACGGCGCCGCCCTCGACATGCTGGAGCGGGTCGGCGTGGCCGGGGCCACCCCGCGCGTGCGGGAGGCGGCGCTCGCCGCCGGCTGCGCGCGGACCGGCGCGGGCCGCCTGCTCTTCCCGCGCGCGCTGGTCGAGGACGCGATCGACCGCGCGGCGAGGAGCTTCACGGTCCACGGCCGCGACCTCCGGTTCGACTTCGAGGCCCGGAACGGCGCGGTCAACTTCTGCACCGGCGGCGCGGCGGTGACGATGCTGGACCTGGAGACGCGGCGGTACCGGCCCAGCACGCTGGCCGATGTCTACGACCTGGCGCGGCTGTGCGACACCCTCGAGAACCTGCAGTGGATCACCCGTCCCGTCGTCGCGACCGACGTGGAAGACCCGTTCGAGCTCGACGTCAACACGGTCTACGCCTGCGCCGCGGGAACCCGCAAGCACATCGCCACGAGCTACACGCTGGGCGAGCACGTGACGGCCTCGCTGCCGATGCTCGACCTCCTCGCCGGCGGCGAGGGCGGATTCGCGCGGCGCCCGTTCTGCACCGCGCACGCCACCACGGTGGTCTCGCCCCTGACCTTCGCCGAGGACAGCCTGGACGTCGCCTGCGCGGCGGTCGACATCGGCATGCCGGTCCATTGCCTGACCGGCCCGCAGGCCGGCGCCACCTCGCCCGCGGCCCTGGCGGGCACGCTGGCGCAGGGCTGCGCGGAATCGCTGGCCTCGCTCTGCGCGGTGAACTTCCTGGCGCCCGGCCATCCGGTGGTGCTGGGCAACTGGGTCTTCGTCTCCGACCTGCGGACCGGCGCCTTCAGCGGAGGCGGAGGCGAGCAGGCGCTTCTGGGCGCCGCCTCGGGGCAAATGTCGGCGTTCTACGGCATTCCCGGAGGCATGGGCGCGGGCATGACCGACTCCAAGCTGCCCGACAACCAGGCCGGCTTCGAGAAGGCGCTGACGCTGGCGCTCGCCGCGCTTTCCGGCGGCGGATTCGTCTTCGAATCGGCCGGCATGCTGGCGAGCCTCCTGGGCTGCTCCCACGAGGCACTGGTGATCGACGACGAGCTCCTGGCCGTGATCCGCCGCATCGCGCGCGGCATCGAGGTGACCGACGAGACGCTCTCGGTCGATGTCGTCGCCGAGACGGTCGCCGGCCCGGGCCACTATCTCGGCGCGCGGCAGACCATGGAATTGATGGAGACCGAATTCGTCTACCCGCGCCATGCCGACCGTTCGTCGCCCGACGACTGGGCCGAAGCGGGAGCCCGAGACATCCGGGACCGCGCCAGGGAACGGGCGCGCGAGGTGCTGGCCCGCCACCGGCCGGTCTATATCGACGCGGCCGCGGACCGCGCGATCCGCGAGCGCTATCCGATCCGCCTCGATCCCGCGGGCGCGGGGGGCGCGGCGGCGTGACCGACCGCGTCCGGGTCGCCGTGGTCGGCGGCGGCATCGTCGGTTGCGGCGTGCTGTTCGGCCTGGCCCGGCGCGGCTGGACCGAGACGCTGCTGCTGGAACGCCGCGAACTGACCTCGGGCTCGACGTGGCACGCGGCGGGCAACACGACGTTCTTCGGCCACCACCCCGGCCTCACCCGGCTCCATGTCGATTCGGTGAGGACCTATCTCGACGCCGAGGCGGAGTCGGGCCAGCCGGTCGGCTTCCATCCCGCGGGCAGCCTCCGCCTCGCGACGCGCGGGGCCGAGCTCGAGGCCTACGAACGCCTCGCGCCGATGTACGAGGCCCTGGACGTGCCCTACCGCGTCGTCGGGCCCGGGGAGATCGAGGCGATCCACCCCCTGCTCGACACGAAGGGCCTTCCGGGCGCGGCCCACACGCCGACGGACGGGCACGTGGACGCCTCGGGCGCCGCCCACGCCCTGGCCCGGGCCGCCCGGGCGCGCGGCGCCCGCGTCAAACGCTTCTGTCCCGTCCTGTCGTTCGGGCGGGCCGGCGGCGGCTGGCGGCTCGATACGGCGGACGGCGCGGTCGCCGCCGACAACGTCGTGCTGGCCACGAGCTTCTGGGCCCGCGAGATGGCCGCGCCCCTGGGCCTCGACCTGCCGCTCCACGCCCTCGAGCACCACGAGATCGTCACCGACTCGGTCCCCGAGCTCCAGGCGCTCGGCTTCGAGGCGCCGACGGTGCGCGACCCCTGGGCGCCGTCGAACACGCGCCAAGAACGCGACGGCTTCCTGTGCGGCGTCTACGAGGCCCGCCCGAAGTTCTGGGCCCTCGACGGCGTCCCGCCGGATTTCGCCGGCGAACTCCTGCCGCCCGACCTCGCGCGGCTGGAGCCGCACCTGACGCGGGTCATCGCGCGCCTGCCCGCCTTCGGCCGCGCCGGCGTCAAGACGGTCAACAACGGGCCGATCTGCTACACTCCCGACGGCTGTCCCCTGCTCGGGCCGGTCGAGAGCCATCCCGGGCTCTGGCTCGCCGCGGGATTCGCCGTCGGCATCGGCGCCGGCGGCGGGTCGGGCCGGTTCCTGGCGGACTGGATGGTCGACGGCGAGCCGCCCTTCGACCTCCCGATCGTCCACCCCTCCCGCTTCTCCGGCGCCATGACGCGCGAGGACCGCCTCGAGCGGATCGCCGCGACCTACGCCGCGGGCTACACCCTGCCGGACCGACCCCGGAGCGGGGCGGGATGAGGGCCGCTTGCCGCGAGCGACAGGCAAACCATGGCGGCGGCTTGACAGGACGGCGCGGCGCGGCGTGACGTGGCGCGCCAAGCCTCCGGATCGCCCGTGTCCGCCCGACTCGCCCGCCTGCTCAACGTCCACGGCATCCCGCACGCCTTCGCGTTCTCCCTGTTGCAGGGATCGCTGATCTTCTCCCTGGCGCTTCCCGTCACGGTGATGCCGCTGCTCGCGCTGAAGCTGCTGGGCGACGACCAGAGGGTCAGCCTGTTCTATCTCGAGGTCGGCGTCGCCGGCATGATCGGAGCGCTGGCCTTCCCGAAGATGCTGGAGCGGGCCGGCCGCGTGCGCATGCTGCTGGCCGGGCTCGCCTGCGTCGCGGCCTCGGCGGTCCTGTTCCCGCTCGCCACCGCGCCGAGCCTCTACGCCGCGACGGTGCTCTACACCTTCGGCTTCTTCGTCGTCGATCTCGTCATCAACATCGTCGTCATGGAGCGCATCGCGCGGCAGACTTTCGTGCGCTTCGAGGCGCTACGCATGGCCTTCCTCGGCGTCGGCTTCGCCTGCGGCCCCTGGCTCGGCGTCGTCCTGGCCGACCGCCTGGGCCTCGCCGCTCCCTTCGCCCTGATGGCCGCGGTGACGGCGGCGACCTGCCTCTACTGCCTGACGCGCGGTTTCGTGAACGACGCGCGCGGGTCGATCCGGGGACACGGCAACCCGCTGCGCTTCATTCCCCGCTTCGTCGCCCAGCCCAGGCTGCTGGTGGCCTACGCCCTGGCGCTCACCCGGTCGGCATGGTGGAACACCTTCTTCATCTACGCGCCGATCTACTGCGTCGCCCACGGCTACACGGACGAGGACGCCGGCGTCGTCGTCTCGCTGGCGGCGCTGTTCGTCATCCTGGCCCCTCTGTGGGGCCGGCTCGGCGCGCCGCTCGGCATGCGCCGCCACCTGATCCTCGGATACGTCGCCACCGGACTGGCCGCGTTCGTCATGACAGCGCTGGCGCGGGCGCCGTCCGCCGGCGTCGTCCTGATCCTGCTGGCCTGCCTGTGCGCGGGCTGGCTCGACGCGGTGGGCAACGCGCCCTTCGTGCGCGCCATCCGCCCCCACGAGCGGGCCGAGATGACCTCGCTCTACACGACCTACCGCGACGCCGGCCGCATCCTGCCCCAGGGCGTGTTCGCGCTGGTCCTGCTGGTCTTCCCGCTGGAGGCGGTCTTCGCCTGCGCGGGCGTCGGCATGCTGGTCGGCGCGTGGTATTCGCGCCACATCCCGCGCCGGTACTGACGGCGCGGGATGTGGCGCGGGCGACGGTCACGCCGGGCCGTAGCCCAGCGGTTTCAGGGCCTCGCGGATTTCGTCGAGGATGGCGGGGTCGTCGATGGTGGCGGGTATGGGAAAGTCCTCGCCGTCGGCGATCTGGCGCATGGTCTTCCTCAGGATCTTGCCCGAGCGGGTCTTGGGCAGGCGGTCGACGACGGCGGCCTTGCGGAAGCTCGCCACGGCGCCGATCTCGTCGCGCACCATCCGCACGACCTCGGCCGCGATCTCGTCGTGCGCGCGGTTCACGCCGGCCTTCAGCACCACGAAGCCGACGGGCGCCTGGCCCTTGAGCGGATCGGCCACGCCGATGACCGCGCATTCGGCGACGTCCCGGTGCCCGGCGAGCACCTCCTCCATGCCGCCGGTCGAAAGCCGGTGGCCGGCGACGTTGATGAGGTCGTCGGTGCGGCTCATGATGTAGATGTAGCCGTCCTCGTCGTAGAGGCCGGCGTCCCCGGTCTTGTAGTAGCCGGGAAAGTCCGCCATGTAGCTCTCGACATAGCCCTCGTCGTCGTTCCAGAGCGTGGGCAGGCCGCTGGGCGGCAGCGGCAACCTGACGCAGATCGCCCCGATCTCGCCCGTGGGCGCGGGACGGCCGTCGTCGCCCAGGATATCGATGCGGTAGCCGGGGGCGGGCTTCGTGGGCGAGCCGTGCTTCACCGGGAAACGCCCCAGGCCCAGGCAGTTCGCCGCCATGGCCCAGCCGGTCTCGGTCTGCCACCAGTGGTCGATGACCGGCCGGCCGAGCATGCGCTCCGCCCACTTGATCGTGTCGGGGTCGGCGCGCTCGCCGGCCAGGAACAGGGTCTCGAAGCGGGAAAGATCGTAAGCGCCGATGAACCGTCCCTCGGGGTCCTCCTTCTTGATCGCGCGGAAGGCGGTAGGCGCCGTGAAGAGCGCCTTGACGCCGTGCTCGGAGATGACGCGCCAGAAGACGCCCGCGTCCGGCGTGCCCACGGGCTTGCCCTCGAAGAGGACCGTCGCGTTGCCGTGGAGCAGCGGCGCATAGACGATGTAGCTGTGGCCCACGACCCAGCCGATGTCCGACGCCGCCCACCAGCAGTCGCCGGGGTCGAGGTCGTACACCCCCTTCATCGTCCAGTGGAGCGCGACCGCGTGGCCGCCGTTGTCGCGCACCACGCCCTTGGGCTTTCCGGTCGTCCCCGACGTGTAGAGGATATAGAGCGGGTCCGTCGCGGCGACCGGCGTCCAGTCGGCCGGTTCGGCCCTGGCGACCTCGTCGCGCCAGTCGTGGTCGCGTCCGGGCTTCAACTCGGCGTCCTGCTGCTCGCGGGCGAGCACGATGACGGACGAAGGCGTGTGGCCCGCGATGCGGTAGGCGTCCTCCAGGATCGGCAGATACGGGATGACGCGGCCCGGCTCGACGCCGCAGGTCGCCGTCAGGAGCGCCTTGGGCCCGGCGTCGTCGAGCCGCTTGGCGACCTCGGCGGCCGCGAATCCGCCGAAAACGACCGAGTGGATCGCGCCCAGCCGCGCGCAGGCGAGCATGGCGACGACCGCCTCGGGCACGGCGGGCATGTAGATCAGCACCCGGTCGCCTTTCCCGACGCCGTGGTTGCGCAGGACGCCGGCGAAGGCGGCGACCTCGTCCTTCAATTCGCGAAAGGTCAGGACGCGCTTGCCGCCGGTGATGGGGCTGTCCCAGATCAGCGCCCGCCGGTCGCCGCGGCCGGCGTCGACATGGCGGTCGACCGCGTTCCAGCACGTGTTCGTCTCCGCGCCCGGAAACCAGCGGTAGAAGGGAGGGTTGTCGTCGTCGAGCACGCGGTCCCAGCGTTTGGTCCAGCCGACCGCCTCGGCGAGATCGCCCCAGTAGCCAGCCGGGTCCTCCAGCGATCGGCGATAGGCCTCCTCGAAACGCTGCGACATGGGCGGCCTCCCCTCGTTCCCGCTCTGCCGCCCGGACGTTAGGAGCGATGCCGCGTCGGCTCAAGACCGCGGCGCCTCGGGGCGAGGGAAAGAGGCGGGCGAGGCCGCTCGATCCCGAACGCGATGGCCCCGCCGGCGCGCCGCGCGCCTCTCTTGACGCGCGGCCTCGGGCGTTCCAGAAGCGCCGACATGGAACACGGTTCGACGACAGGCGAGACCGACCTCGCCGCCGCCATCGAAGCCCTGCCCGGCGCGCATGTCATGGTGATCGGCGACCTGATGCTCGACCGTTTCGTCCACGGCGAGGTGGACCGCGTCTCGCCCGAGGCGCCGGTGCCCGTGATCCGGGTCGGAGCGGACGAAGCCATGCTGGGCGGCGCGGGCAACGTGGTGCGGAACCTGATCGCGCTGGGCGCGGAGGTCCGCTTCGCCGCGGTGGTGGGCGACGACCAGGCCGGCCGGGACCTGATCGCCATGGTCGCCGGGGAGGAGGCCGTGGAGCCCTATCTCCTGGTGGAGCGCGGACGGCGGTCGACCGTGAAGGTTCGCTATGTCGCGGACGGCCAGCAGCTCCTGCGCGCCGACCGGGAGACCGACCGGCCCCTCGACGACACCACCCGGGCGCGCATCGTCGACATCGTCGCCAACGGGCTCGACGGCGTCGACGCCCTGATCCTCTCCGACTACGCCAAGGGCGTCCTGGACGACGACGTGATCGAGGCCGTGATCGGCGCGGCGCGCGACGCCGGGATTCCGGCGATCGTGGACCCCAAGAGCCAGGACTTCTCGCGCTACCGCGGCGCCACGGCGCTGACGCCCAACCGGACCGAGCTGTCTCGGGCCGCCCGCACGATGGCCGAGACGGATGACGAAGTCGTCGCGGCGGCCGGCCGCGTCATGGCCGACGCCGAGGCGGACTGCCTGCTCGTCACCCGCGGCGCGGACGGCATGTCGCTCATGGAACGGGACCGTCGCGCCGCCCATTTCGCGGCCGAGACGCGCGAGGTCTTCGATGTCTCGGGCGCGGGCGACACCGTCGTCGCCACCTTCGCCGCGGCCCTGGGCCGCGGGCTGGAGCCCTCGACGGCGGCGCGGATCGCCAACCTCGCGGGAGGGGTG
The DNA here is from genome assembly GCA_958295695.1 of uncultured Alphaproteobacteria bacterium. Lineage (GTDB taxonomy): Bacteria > Pseudomonadota > Alphaproteobacteria > SP197 > SP197 > SP197. The sequence continues at coordinate 2,731,824 of OY282363.1, forward strand.
GTCGTCGGCAAGACCGGCACGGCCGTGGTCGATCTCGACGACCTGCGCCGAGCCCACCACAACGCGGCGTTCGCCGACAACGAAGGGAAGCTGGCCTCGGCGGCCAGGGCGCGGGACCTCGCGCGGCGCTGGCGACGCCAGGGCAAGACGGTCGGTTTCACCAACGGCTGCTTCGATCTCGTCCACCCCGGCCATGTGTCCCTGCTGCGCCAGGCGCGCGGCGCCTGCGACAGGCTGGTCGTCGGTCTCAACAGCGACCGCTCGGCGCGCGCCCTGAAGGGCCCGGCCCGGCCCATCCAGGGCGAGCTCTCGCGCGGCCAGGTTCTGGCCTCGATGACGGATGTCGATCTGGTGGTGGTGTTCGACGAGGAGACGCCGCTGGCGCTCATCGAGGCCCTGCGTCCGGACGTGCTCATCAAGGGCGCCGACTACACCATCGACCGGGTGGTCGGCGCGCGGGAAGTGCAAGCCTATGGCGGCAAGGTGGTCCTGGCCGAGCTGGCCGACGGGCACAGCACCACGACGGTGGCCGCGCGCATGGCGATCTGAGGACGCTCGCCCCGGCGGGTCAGGCGACGGCCAGCTCGCCCGACGCGCGCGCGATCTCTTCCTTGATTCTCAGCTTCTCCCGCTTGAGCCCGGTAAGGCGGGTCTGGTCGGGCAACGGACGACGCAACTCCTCGTCGATTTCGGTTTCGAGCGCGGCGTGACGCGCCTCGAGTTCCTGCAAATCAACGGTTTCGTTCATCGACGCCTCCGGCTTAAGGTCCAACCGCGGGCCCGGCGTCACCGGAACGGTCGTCGGCTCGACGCCGGCGAACGCCCGGCCCGCGGGAACACTATACGGAGGCGGCGTCCGCATGGCGAGCCCCGAACGACTCATCGTGGGGATGAGCGGCGCGTCGGGCGCGGTTCTCGGCGTCCGGCTGCTCCAGGCGCTCGCGGACGCGCCGGTCGAAACGCATCTCGTCATGACCAGGACCGCCGAGGTGACCCTGGCCTACGAGACGGACTTCAAGGCCGCGGCGGTGCGCGAGCTGGCGGACGCGGTCCATCCGGTCGGCGAACTGGGCGCCTCGATCTCCAGCGGGTCGTTCCGCACCCTCGGCATGATCGTGGCGCCCTGCTCCGTGCGCACGCTCTCGGAGATCGCGACCGGGGCGACGTCCAATCTGCTCACGCGCGCGGCCGATGTCGTGCTCAAGGAGCGCCGAAGGCTCGTGCTGGGCCTGCGCGAAACGCCGCTGCACATCGGACACCTGCGCGGCATGGTCGCGGTCGCCGAGATGGGCGCCATCGTCGCTCCGCCGATGCCGGCGTTCTACGCGAGACCCGGGTCCATCGACGCGATGGTCGACCAGACCGTCGGCCGCTGGCTCGACCTGTTCGGGATCGAGACCCCGTTCGTCCGGAGATGGGACGAACTGCGCCGGGACCGGAAGGGCGACCGCCAGACCGTCACGACATGACCGTCATTGCCCGGTCGACGGCGCCGGCGTCCGCGTCGGGGCAGGCCGCCGCGACGAGGGCGCGCAGCGCCGCGACATCGGCGGCGTCGAGGGGACCGTCGCCCAGGACCATCACGGCCGCCAGGTTCGCGGCGACCGCGGCCGGATCGGCCGCGCCGGCCTTTCGCCCCCGCGCCGACGGATCGGCGGCTTCGATCACGGCCTGCTCCACCCGCTCGGCTTCGATCTCGAGCTCGAGGGTCCGCTTGCGCAGGCCCTCCGCCTCGTCGCCGGGAACATGCGCGACGCCGCCGCGCAACCCCGTGCGCACCGCCCTGAGCGGTTCGACGACCGCTTCGCGCCAGGCCCTCACGCGGGAGGCGAGGGCCGCGGCATGGGCGTTGTCGAAGGGCGGCAGGCCCAGGCTCGCGCGCCACATGGCGTAGAGCAAAAGGTTGACGTCGGCGCCCCTGGCCTCCTGGAGGTGGAGGGCGGAGGGTCGCACCCCCTCGCGTCCGTAGACGCCGAGAGTGAAGGTCCAAAAGGCGCTCATGCCGGGTTCTCCCGGCCGGGAACCGCCCCGGCCCGCGGCCGCCTCGCGCTGCCGGCCCATGACAAGGGACGCCCGCACGCTTGCATGACGGCGCGGACGGAACCAGGCTACACGCAACCATGGAGCGATGGTCCATGTCACGTGTTCCCGAGCTCTCGAAGACCGCGCGCGACAAGGTTCGCCGGCGCCGCGCCCAGACTTGCAAGGCCCGGTCAGGCCCTCATCGACGCTATCGGCGAGAGCGACACCGCGCCCGGCGGCGCGTTTCCGCCGCGCGGCTCGATGCCGTCGACTCGGCGCCGGACAGGGAGCGGGGCGGCACGATTCACTCTCCCGTTTGTCGTCGCACCGGGAGAGAGTCGCCATGCTCCCGGCTCCAGTTGCACAATCGCGAGAAAAAACGGCGCCACATCAACAGGTTGGAATCGAAGGTGTGCGGTAGACGCGGCCCTTCCTCTCGCTTCCGCCGCGTCGCGGCGCGGGCCGTTCAGTAGCGGTATTCGTCCGGTTTGAACGGGCCTGTCCGGTCGACGCCGATGTAGCTCGCCTGACGGTCGGTCAGTTCGGTGAGCCTGACGCCGACCTTCTCCAGATGGAGCATGGCGACCCGCTCGTCGAGGCGCTTGGGCAGGACATGGACCCGCTTGCCGTAGGCGCCCGTGTCGCGGTGGCTCCACAGCTCGATCTGGGCCAGAACCTGGTTGGTGAAGCTCGCGCTCATCACGAAGCTCGGGTGGCCCGTCGCGCAGCCCAGGTTCACCAGGCGGCCCTCGGCCAGGAGGATGATCTTCTTGCCGTCGGGGAACTCGATCTCGTCGACCTGCGGCTTGACGTTCGACCACGTGAAGTTCCTGAGAGCCTCGACCTGGATCTCGTTGTCGAAGTGGCCGATGTTGCAGACGATGGCGCGGTCCTTCATGGCGCGCATGTGCTCGACGGTGATGACGTCGGTGTTGCCCGTGGCGGTGACGAAGATGTCGGCCCTCGGCGCGGCGTCCTCCATGGTGACGACCTCGTAGCCGTCCATGGCCGCCTGCAGCGCGCAGATCGGGTCGATCTCCGTCACCATCACCCGCGCCCCGGCGCCCCGCAGCGACTGGGCCGAACCCTTGCCGACGCCGCCGTAGCCCGCGACCGCGGCCACCTTGCCCGCCATCATCACGTCCGTCGCGCGGCGGAGGCCGTCGGTCAGGCTCTCCCGGCAGCCGTAGACGTTGTCGAACTTCGACTTGGTCACGGAATCGTTGACGTTGAAGGCCGGGACCCTGAGCTCGCCCCGCTCCGCCATCCGGTAGAGGCGCGCCACGCCGGTCGTGGTCTCCTCGCTGACGCCGTGGACGTTCTCCAGCAACTCCGGATACTTCTCGTGCATCGCGAGCGTGAGATCGCCGCCGTCGTCCAGCAGCATGTTGGGCGTCCAGCCGTCCGGGCCGCGGACCGTCCGGTCGATGCACCGCCAATACTCATCCTCGGTCTCGCCCTTCCAGGCGAAAACCGGAACGCCAGCGGCGGCGACGGCGGCGGCGGCATGGTCCTGCGTCGAGAAGATGTTGCACGACGACCAGCGGAGCTCCGCGCCCAGGTAGGCCAGCGTCTCGATCAGGACCGCGGTCTGGATCGTCATGTGCAGGCAGCCGGCGATACGGGCGCCGATGAGCGGCTTGTCGGCGCCGTAGCCTTCGCGGATCGCCATCAGGCCGGGCATCTCGACTTCCGCGATCTCGATCTCCTTGCGGCCCCAGTCGGCCAGCCCGATGTCGGCGACCCTGTAGTCCGTGAACTCGCTCATGTCGGCGTCCGTTGCTGAATGCTGGGGGAGGATGGCGGCCTTGGGATGTCTCGGCGAGTCCGTTGGCCACCGGTTGTCTTTCACTCTCGCGCTTGGACAAGCAGTCTCATGACAGCCGTGGTCGCAGTCAACGCCCAGCCGACCGCCTGACTGCCGAAAGAAGGATGTACACAACACCCGCGCCGCCGAGGAGTGTGCGTGTCATCAACCGATGACGGCGAACATCCGCCCGCTCGCGAGATTTCAAGATCGCGCGTTGCGTACTCGGCCTGCCGTTTGTCTTGTTCGTCGCTCAACTCCAATGCTTACCGGGCAAGTTCGGTGCGCCTTTGGTGTTCATCGATCCGACGGTCTTCCAGACCGATGGCTTCGCTGAAAAGCTCCAACCGTACTTCGATCTGCCCCGCATTCTAGCGCCGGAACCCTTGCGCCGCGGACGCTTACCGCACGTGCTCTGCGCCACCGCGTCCAGCGGGCGCCCGGTTCAGGCCAGGGCGTTGAAGTCGTCGAGCAGGGCGGCGACCATGCCGGAATCGGTCTGTTCCATGATCGTCTGGGCGCGCCGGGCCGCCTCGTTGACGTCCAGCGCCCGGATCCTCTGCTTGACCCGCGGGACGGCCGCCGAGGCCATGGAGAGGTCGCGGATGCCGAGCCCCAGCAGGATGGCCGTCATGCGTTCGTCGCCGGCCATCTCGCCGCAGACGTTGATGGGGACGCGCGCCCGCAGCGCCGCCGCGGTGGTGAACTGGATCAGGCGGAGCACCGCGGGGTGAAGCGGGCTGTAGAGATGGGCGACCTGCTCGTCGCCGCGGTCGATCGCGAGGGTGTACATCGTGAGGTCGTTGGTGCCGATCGAGAAGAACTCGCAATCCCGCGTCAGGCTGTCGGCGGCCAGCGCCGCGCCGGGGATCTCGATCATCGCGCCGACCGGCGGCGGCGGATCGGCGAAGGCGACCCGCCGCCGGCGCAGCCGCGTCGCCACCGTCTTGAGGACCTGGCGCACCCGGCGGACCTCGGACGCGGTCGAGATCATCGGCAGGAGGATGCGCACGGGTCCGTGGGCGCCGGCGCGGAGGATCGCCGCGAGCTGGTTCTCCAGGAGCGCCTCGACCTTCAGCAGCAGCCTGGTCGCGCGCAGCCCCATCGCCGGGTTGGCGCCCGCCGTCAGGTGCTCGCCGAGCGAATAGGGCAGCTTGTCGTTGCCGATATCGAGCGTGCGGATGGTGACCGGACGGCCCGCCATGCCTTCGACGACGTTGCGCAGATGGGCGTACTGCTCGTCTTCCCCCGGCACGTCGTCGCGGTTGAGGAACAGGTACTCGGTCCGGTAGAGGCCGATGCCCTCCGCGCCGTGCTCGAGCGCCGGCCCGATCTCGCTGGCGAGGTCGATGTTGGCCTGGAGGCCGATGCGCACATCGTCGCGCGTGTTGGCGGGCACGTCGCGGAGTCGTTCCAACTTGCGCGCCAGCCGCCCGATCTCGGCCCGCAGGCCCTTGTACTTCCTCAGCGTCCCGGCGTCCGGGTTGACGATCGCGAGGCCCTGGCGCCCGTCGATGATGACGACATCGCCGGTCCGCACGTGCTGGAGCAGTCCGGGCGCGCCCACGACGGCCGGGAGGCCCAGGGAGCGCGCCAGGATGCCGGTGTGGTCCTGCGCGCCGCCGACCTCGGCGACGAATCCCGCCACCTTCTCCGGATCGAGCAGGGCCGTGTCGGCGGGCGTCAGCTCGTCGGCCACCACCACCGTGCCGGCCGCCAGCTCGGTCAGCGCCCTGTAGGGTTCGGCCATCAGGTTGCGGATCAGCCGTTGGCCCACGTCGCGCACGTCCTTGCCGCGCTCGGCGAGGTAGCTGTCCTCCATCCGCTCGAAGGCGTGGGCGATCTCGCCGACCTCCTGGGAGACCGCCGCCTCCGCGTTGATGCGCTGTTCGCGGATGCGGTTCTCGACTCCGCGCACGAGCCGCGAACCCTCCAGCATCCGGCCGTGGGCCTCCAGCAGGACCTCGAGCTCCTCGGCGGCGCTTTCGGGCAGGTCCTTCGCCTTGGCCGCGAGCTTGACGATCTGGTTCCTCGACTTCTCGACCGAGGCGCCGAAACGCGCGATCTCACCGGCGGTCGCGGAGGCGTCCAAGGCGTAGGTCGGGACGTCCAGCGTCCCGCTCTCGGTCACGAAAGCCGGGCCGATCGCGATTCCCCGCGAGACGCCGAGGCCCTTGAGCGTCGCGGAAGCGTGCGGGACGGGTCTACTCATCGAACCGGCTCTCCACGAGGCTGGCCAGCCTGCCGACGGCCTCGGCGGCGTCGGCGCCGGTAGCCTTGACGGCGATGGTCGTCCCCAGGCCCGCGGCCAGCATCATGAGACCCATGATCGAACGGCCCGAGACCTGGACGCCGTCTTTTTCGACGTCGACCCGGGCGGAGAGACCGTCGAGGGCCGCGACGAACCTGGCGGCGGCGCGCGCGTGGAGCCCGCGCTCGTTGACGATGACGAGGCGGCGGCTCGCGACATCCGTCGATGGAGCACGCTCGGACATGGAGAGATCAACCCTTGGACTTGAGCAGGCTGCTCGCCACGTTGATGTACTTGCGACCCGACTCCTGGGCGGCCCGCACGGCGTCCTCGAGCGCGCCGGTTTCGCGCGCCGACGCCAGCTTGATCAACATGGGCAGATTGACGCCGGCGATCACCTCGACACGGCCGGCCTCCATCACCGAGATGGCCAGGTTGGACGGCGTTCCGCCGAACATGTCGGTCAGCACGATCACGCCCGCGCCGCCATCGACGCTCTCGACGGCGTCGATGATGTCGTCGCGCCGCCGCTCCATGTCGTCGTCGGGCCCGATGCAGATCGAGCGCACGGCCGATTGCTCGCCCACGACATGTTCCGTCGCGGCCACGAACTCCTCGGCCAGGCGGCCATGGGTCACAAGCACCAGTCCGATCATGGTTCGCCGCGTGTTCCGGTGCGTCTGGCCGGGCCGCTACAGGCCCGTCACGACGACAGCTCGCGATGCCGCAAACCGACCCGTCGACCGCCCTCGCTTAACAGAGCGGCCAGCCGTTCGGCAACAAAAACCGAGCGGTGGCGGCCGCCGGTGCAGCCGATCGCGATGGTCAGGTAGCTCTTGCCCTCGTCGGCGTAGGACGGGACCAGATCGCGCACGAGGCCGCCGAACCGCTCGAAAAAGGGCGCGAACCGCCGGTCCGCCTCGATGAACCGCGCCACGCCCGCGTCGCGTCCGGTCTTCTCCCGCAGTCCGTCGACATAGTGGGGATTGTTCAGGAAACGCACGTCGAACACCAGATCCGCGTTCCGCGGCGTGCCCATGCGGTAGGAGAACGACATGACGAAGACCGACAGCCCGTGCGAGCGGTCGCGCCCGAGGCGCCCGCCGACGTGGCGCCGCAGATCGCCGCCGGACATGGTCGTCGTGTCGATCGCCAGGTCCGCCTGCTCCATGACCGGCCGCATCAGGTCGCGTTCGGCCTCGATGCCCTCGGCGACGGGGCCGTCGCCCGCCAGGGGGTGCGGCCTGCGTGTCTCGGTGAAACGGCGTTGCAGGACATCGGCGTCGCTCGTGAGAAACACCAGTGTCGCCACGAGGTCGTCGCGCCCGCGCAACCGGTCCATCGTGGCGAGGAAGGACGCCGCGTCGAAACGGCGCTGGCGCACATCGACCGCGATCGCCAGCGCCGCGGCCTCGGTCTCGTCGAGCAGGGTCTCGACGAGGTGAAGCGGCAGATTGTCGATGGCTTCGTAACCGTCGTCCTCCAGCGCCTTCAACGCGGTGCTGCGCCCGGCCCCGGACAATCCGGTGACGAGAACGATGCGTCGGGAACCGCGATCGTCAGTCAACGGCGGCCTCCTCGCGCCGGCGCATTCCCAGAGCGACGCGGACCTTCGCGGGAGCGGACGGTTCGCCCGGATCGACCCGGATCAGGGGCAGGCCCACGCCTCCGATCTCGGTCCGGACCGGCTCGGGCATGCGCTCGATCGCGTCCGGAGCGCACAGGTCGGCGACAAGGACCAGCGTCGTCGCCTCCACGCGCGCGACCCGGACGATACCGACGCCGCGGACTTCGAGCAGCCCGGCGAGGCGCTTCGGCGCGCGGGCCGTCAGCCGTCCGCCGCGCGCGGAGACCTCGACCTGGTCGTCGGAGACGAGGCGCGCCCCGCCGCGGTCGAGGAGCCGCAGCGCCAGATCGCTCTTGCCGCTCCCGGAAGACCCTCTGAGCAGCACGCCGGCGCCGTCGAGATCGACGCAGGTGCCGTGGATGAGCAAGGGGCCTCAGGCCGCTTGGCTGGCTTCCGACTCCGTCAGAAGCGCGTAGATCGCCTCGGCGCCGGCGGCGCCGCGCAGCTTCTCGCAGGTGTCGTGGTTGCGCAGCAGCCGCGAGACGCGGGCCAGCGCCTTCAGGTGGTCGGCGCCCGCCGCCTCCGGGGCCAGCAGAAGAAAGATCAGGTCGACGGGCTGTTCGTCGATCGCGTCGAAGTCGATCGGCGTATCGGCCCGCGCGAAGAGGCCGTGCAGCCCGGCGAGGCCCGGAAGCTTGGCGTGGGGGATGGCGATGCCCAAGCCGACGCCGGTCGAGCCGAGGCGTTCGCGTTCCAGCAGGGCGTCGAAGATGGCCCGTTCGTCGATTCCCGAGATTCTCCCGGCGTGCCGCGCCAAGTCCTGCAGCGCCTGCTTCTTGCTGGCCGCGCGCAGACGGGGAACGACGCACTTCGGCGTCACAAGGTCCGCAACATCCATGTCCTCACCCCGGACCGGCGTCGTTCCGCGCGCCGGCCGATCCCGTCAGTGATGCTCCCGCAGCTTCCTCTTGCCGCGTCGGAGCCGCTTCTCGACATGCTCTTCCGCTTGGCGGAAGCTTGCATAGGCATCGTCACCGCTGGCGCGGCCCTCGGCGTGGATGTCGCGTCCGACATGGACCGAGACGTGCGCGTGAATGTCGCTGCCCTCGCGCGAGAAGGTTACATGCGCTTCCATGGGCACGGCAAAGTACTTGTTGACCCCGCCTTCCAGCTCCCGGGTCACGAAGCCGCGCAGGGCGTCGTCAACGTCGATCTGATGTCCGGTGATGGCGATTTTCATGCCCTGTCCGTCGATCCCGCGCGTCCCGTCGCGGTCGGAACCCTTGGCGCCCGGCCGCCTTTCGCCCGCCACGGTCGGGCGCGCCCCTTTCGGGGGCGCGCACCTATATATCCGATGCGCCGGCGAGACAAGCCGGCGTCCCCGTCCACGACATACGAGACGGGGAGGGTTCCTGGGCCTGTCGGCGACGAGCTTGTCGAGGGCGATCCCGGACCGTGGCCCGGGTGGGGCCGGGTCGCGCTCCACAAGACGCTCGAGGGCTCGGCCCACGGCGCTCTCGCTTGCCGTCCAACCCTCGCGGCGCAACAGGACGGCGAGTTTGGCCTTGCCTCATGGGATCGACGGCGCGCGCCGCGCCGGATTGACGGGGCCGAGGGCCGCGTCGGATACTCGTTTCGCAGGTGCGAAACGAAAGGTTGCGCCGATGACGGAGCTACCCGCCGACTGGCGCGCGCTGGCCGAAAGGGAACTCGGGGGCGGATCGGCCGACGATCTGGTCTGGCGGACGCCCGAGGGCGTCGCCGTCAAGCCGCTCTACACCGCCGCCGATCTCGAGGCGCTCCAGGACGTCGATACCCTGCCCGGCTTCGCGCCCTATGCGCGCGGCGTCCGGGCGACGATGTACGCCAACCGCCCGTGGACCGTCCGCCAGTACGCCGGCTTCTCCACGGCCGAGGAGTCGAACGCCTTCTACCGGCAAGCCCTGGCGGGCGGGCAGAAGGGGCTTTCGGTCGCCTTCGACCTCGCCACGCACCGGGGCTACGACAGCGACCATCCGCGCGTCATGGGCGATGTCGGCAAGGCGGGCGTGGCGATCGACAGCGTCGAGGACATGAAGATCCTGTTCGACGGCATCCCGCTCGGGGAGATGTCGGTCTCGATGACCATGAACGGCGCCGTGCTGCCGGTGCTCGCCATGTTCGTGGTCGCCGGCGAGGAGCAGGGCGCCGGCCGGGACCGGCTTTCCGGCACCATCCAGAACGACATCCTCAAGGAGTTCATGGTTCGCAACACCTACATCTATCCGCCCGGACCCAGCATGCGGATCGTGGCCGACATCATCGCCCACACCGCCCGCCACATGCCGCGCTTCAACTCCATCTCGATCAGCGGCTACCACATGCAGGAAGCCGGCGCGACCGCGGTCCAAGAACTGGCCTTCACGCTCGCCGACGGCGTGGACTACGTCCGCGCGGCGCTTTCGCGCGGGCTCGACATCGACGCCTTCGCGCCGCGGTTGAGCTTTTTCTTCGCGGTCGGCATGAACTTCTTCATGGAGGTCGCCAAGCTCCGGGCCGCGCGCGTTCTGTGGGCGCGGCTGATGGAACCGTTCGGGCCGAGGAAGCCGCGGTCCTCGATGCTGCGGACCCACTGCCAGACCTCCGGCGTCTCGCTCACCGAGCAGGACCCCCACAACAACATCGTGCGCACCGCCTACGAGGCCATGGCCGCCGTCCTGGGCGGGACCCAGAGCCTGCACACCAACAGCTTCGACGAGGCGCTGGCGCTGCCCAGCGACTTCGCCGCGCGCATCGCGCGCAACACCCAGCTCATCCTCGCCGAGGAGACCGGCGTCGCCCGTGTCGTCGATCCCCTGGGCGGCAGCTACTACGTGGAGGCCCTGACGGCCTCGCTCGTCGCCGAGGTGCGGACGCTGATCGACGAGGTCGAGGCCATGGGCGGGATGACCGAGGCGATCGAGGCCGGCATGCCCAAGCTCCGCATCGAGGAGAGCGCGGCCCGCCGTCAGGCCCGCATCGACCGGGGCGAGGAGACCGTCGTGGGGGTCAACAAGTACCGCGCCGAGGCGTCCCGCGAGGTCGATGTGCGCGACATCGACAACACCGCCGTGCGCGAGGCCCAGGTCGGGCGCCTGAAGGCGGTGCGCGCCGGACGCGACGCGGCGGCCTGCCGCGCCGCGCTCAAGGCGCTGGAGGAGGGCGCCCGGAGCGACGGCGACCTGCTCGCCCTCGCCATCGAGGCGGCGCGGGCGCGGGCGACGGTGGGCGAGATATCGGACGCCATGGAGGCCGTCTTCACGCGCCACCGCGCCGTGACGCGCTCGATCTCCGGCGTCTACGGCGCGGCCCGGGAAGACGACGAGGACTTCCGGGCCGTTCGCGGCCGCGTCGAGGCGTTCGCGGCCGAGGAGGGACGCCGCCCGCGCATGCTGGTCGTGAAGCTGGGCCAGGACGGGCACGACCGGGGCGCCAAGGTGATCGCCACGGCTTTCGCCGACATCGGCTTCGACGTCGACGTCGGGCCGCTGTTCCAGACGCCCGAGGAGGCGGCCCGCCAGGCGGTCGAGAACGACGTGCACGTCGTCGGCGTCTCGACGCAGGCGGCCGGCCACAAGACGCTGGTGCCCCGGCTCGTCGCCGCTCTGGCCGACCAGGGCGCGCCCGACATCCGTGTCGTCGTCGGCGGCGTCGTGCCGCCCCGCGACCGCGCCGTGCTGGCCGACGCCGGCGTCTCGGCCGTCTACGGCCCGGGAACGGACATCCCGAGGGCGGCGGGCGAGATCCTCGACCTCGTCGGCGGTCGTCGCCGGGCCGCCTGATCCCCGGCGGCATGTCCGACATCGACGCGATCCGGAGCGGCGACCGACGGGCCCTGGCGCGCGCCATCACGCTGGCCGAATCGTCCCGCCCGGACGACGAGAGCCGCGCGGCGGCGCTGCTGGAGAAGCTGGACCCGCCCCGGACCGGAAGCTGGCGGCTCGGCGTCTCCGGAGCGCCGGGCGTCGGCAAGTCGACCTTCATCGAGGCCTTCGGGCTTCACGCGCTCGAGCGGGGACGCAGGGTCGCCGTGCTCGCGGTCGATCCCTCCTCGTCGCTGGGCGGCGGCTCGATCCTGGGCGACAAGACGCGCATGGAGCGGCTGGCGCGCGATCCGCGAGCCTTCATCCGGCCCTCGCCCTCCGGCGGGGAACCGGGCGGCGTGGCGCGCCGCACCCGCGACGCCGTCCGTCTCGTCGAGGCGGCGGGCTACGACCTCGTCGTCGTCGAGACGGTCGGCGCCGGCCAGTCGGAGACGGCCGTCGCCGCGATGACCGACATGTTCCTGCTGTTGCTGGCGCCGGGAACGGGCGACGAGTTGCAGGGGGTCAAGCGCGGCGCGATGGAGCTCGCCGATCTCGTTCTCGTCAACAAGGCGGATGGCGCGCTCGCCGGCCTGGCCCGCCATGCGGTGTCCGACCACCGCGCAGCGATGGCGCTGCTGCGCCCCCGCGAGAGCTTCTGGACGCCCCGGGTCGAGACCTGTTCGGCGCTGACCGGCGCGGGCATGGACGCGGTCTGGCGGACGGTCGGCGACTACTTCGCCGCCGCCGGCATTCCCGACAAGCGCCGGAGCCAGGTCCGGGCGGCGCTGTGGGACGAGGTCGCGCGGCTGGCGGCCGCCCGGCTGCGCGCCGACCCGGAAAAACGGGCCCTCCTGACCCGGCTGGAACGGGAGGCGGCCGAGGGCCGGCTCCCCCTCCGCCGGGCGGCGGAGCGGCTGCTCGACGGCGCGCCGTGACGGATAACCCCGAAGACCGGCTGCGCGCCATCCGCCTCGCGCTGCCCGAGGCGGAGGAACGGGAGACGTGGGGCCGCGCCACCTTCCGGGTGCGCGACAGGATCTTCGCGATCCTCGCCGACCGCGAAGGCGGGCCCGCGGTCTCGCTGAAGGCGCCCAGAGGCAACCAGGCCATCCTGGTGGGCGCCGACCCCGGACACTTCTTCGTTCCTCCCTATGTCGGCCCCAAGGGCTGGGTCGGCATGCGTCTCGACGACGGTCCCGACTGGGACGAGGCGGCCCTCCTCGTCGCGCGGAGCTACCGCATGACCGCGCCGAAGAGCCTCGCCGCCCTGGCGCCGGAGCGCGGCCGCGATTGACCCGTCCCGCGGCGGGGTGTAGAGAGACCGGCTGAAATTTCGGCGGCGAGCCGGGTCGGCGCCGCCGCCATGCGTCTTTCGGGGAGCACCGCGATGTCGCGCACCTGTGAGCTCACGGGCAAGACCGTCATGGCCGGCAACAACCGCAGCCATGCGGAAAACAAGACGAGGCGCGTCTTCCGCCCGAATCTCGTGAACGTCAGCCTCTACTCCGAGGCGCTCGGCGAAAGCGTGCGCCTGAGGATTTCGGCCCATGCGCTGCGCACGGTCGAGAAACGCGGCGGCATCGACGCCTTCCTGATGGACGAGCGCGATTCGAAGCTGCCGGCCGGCGCGCTGCGCCTGAAGCGCCGCATCGGAAGGGCCGCGGCGCGCGGGGCGTCCGCGGCCTGAACGCTCCCGGGACGATCCGGAACGGGAGCCCGGGGTCCATGGCCGCGGGCCGCGTGGCGTTCGCCCTGCCGGTCGCCGCGATGGCGTTCGTCGTGGTGGTGTCCAACATCCTGGTCCACTTCCCGATCAGCGACTGGCTGACCTGGGGCGCCTTCACGTTCCCGGTCGCCTTTCTGGTCACGGACCTCTCCAACCGCGCCTTCGGCCCCGCCAGGGCGGCCGCGGTCGTCTTCGTCGGCTTCGTCGTCGGCGTCCCGATGTCGGCGGCCTTCTCCGACTGGACGCCCTTCGAGGCGCCGAACGTGCTCTCCCAGCTCGCGATCCTCACGGCGGTGGCCTCGGGCGCGGCCTTCCTCGGCGGCCAGCTCCTCGACATCGCCATCTTCCAGCGCCTGCGCGAGGGCGTCTGGTGGCGGGCGCCGCTGGTGTCCTCGGCGGTCGCCTCGGCGCTCGACACGGCGATCTTCTTCTACCTGCTGTTCGGCGCGTTCTACCCGGAATGGGGGCTCGCCTGGTACAAGCTGGGCTTGGGCGACTACACGGTGAAGGCCGCCATGGCGCTCGGGCTTCTGGCGCCCTACCGGGCCCTGATGGCCCGGTTCGCGCCGCGGCTCTTCCCGGACACCGGCAAGGCGTAGACCCGCGCCCCGTACAAGATCGGTATGGCGCGCCGGCCCGGTCGGCGGGCGTCGTTTTCGCCGGGTTCGGCGGCAAGGCCGAGAGCGCCGCCGCCGGTCGCGGCCTTTCGGCGCGAACCGAACGCCCTACCACCCGATGCGCAGGTCGAGTCCGACGCCGTACCCGGCGTCGGCGGCGTTTTCCCTGCGTTCGACTTCGAGGCCCAGGTCGAACCCGGTTCCGAGATCGAGGCGGACGCCGACGCGCATGGCGCGCTCGCCGCCTTGCGCCAGACCGAACCCGGCGTAGGGGGTTGTCACTCCGGCGCCGCCGAACGCGGGCAGCCCGTAGCCCAGGTCCGTCTCCAGCCGCGCCCCGTCGTCGCCGCCGTCCACCGGACCCGCCGCCACGCCCTCGTCCCACAGCCGCGCCACGCCGCTCCCCGACGCGCCCCAGGAGGGCAGCAGCTGGAACGACAGGCCCAACCCGTCCGCGTCCGGGTCCAGGCGCATCGACCCCGACGCGCCCCACTCCTCCACGTCGCTGTCGTGGACCAGGAGCGCGCGGCCCTTCGCCTCCACCGTCAGGCCCCGCGCCGGGTCCGTCCAGGAGAGGCCGCCGCCGGCCTCGAGGCCCATCCCCGTCGCGCCGTCGCCGCCGTCCCAGCGCACGCCCGCCTCCAGCGTCGGCGTCAGGGACGCGCCGCCCGCGAGCGCATAGGCCCGGCTGCCCTCCGCCGCCAGGCGCAGGCGTCGCGTGTCCACCGACACCGCCGCGATCGCCGCGCCGTTGTCCGACACCCGCCAGCGCGTCGCCTCCGCCGAGCCCTTCGCCTCCAGAGTCGCGGGGCCTTGCGACCACACCGGAGCCGACCCGCCCACGGCGCCCGCCAGGAACCGGCTGTCCGCCGTCTGCGCCCCGAACCGATCGCGCAGGTCCCCGTCCACGATCTCGATCTCGCCCCAGCCGTAACCGGCCGCGCCCCACAGCCGCGCCCCGTCGCCCACGGCCCAGCCCACATAGGGCGTCAACGCCGTCATCCGGCTCTCGTGCGAACCCGCGATCGCTTCGCCCTGGCTCCGGTCCGTGTAGTCCACGTCGCTCGAGAACCACGACGCCGCCAAGCCGCCCCGAAGGTCCGGACGCAACGCCGCGTCCACGCCCACGTGCGCCGAGAACGCATCCCCCGACCAGTCCAGGGCATCATCGTCCCGCGACAGCTTGCGCCAGTCGCCCGAGCCCCACGCCACGACGCCGCCGGCGCCCGGACCGTCCGCGCCGGCCAGGCCGAACGCGAAGGACTCAGCCCCCAACAGCTCCTTCCAGGACACGTCGCCCTCCTCGAGGGCGCCCTCGTGGGCCCGGACGAACCCCGCCGCCGCCTCGAGGCCGCCCGCCGCCGTCGGCGCCGCCGCGTCCGGAGACGCCAGACGCCCCGTCACCGCGTCCAGCGCGCTCCCCCACAACGCGCGGGACAACTCCGGCAACACCGACTCGTTGATCGCCTTCAGGCGCGCCCGAGCCTTCTCCAGGCCGTGCTCCACGGCGATGGTGAACGTCAGCGACGCGGGCCCGTCCGCGTCCCGCGCCGTCCAGGTGTAGGTCGTCTCGGGAAACACCTCCGTCGGCGTCCCCGACAGCGTCCGCGTCGTCGCGTCGAACGTCAGACCCGCCGGCAGCCGCTCCGGCGTCAGGTCGTGCGTGCAGCACGTCACCGGCGCGTCCCCCGCGTCCTTCTTCACCGGAGGCAGCACCAAGTCCGCGATCGCCTCGTCCACCGTGTAGACCCGGTTGGAGACCGTTCCCGCGAACTCGACGCTCCTGTCCGCGTAGCCCAGGGCGAAGGGCGAGAAGTCCGTCACCCCGCTGGCGCACGCCCGCATCTCCGTCGCGTCCCAGACCGAACCCGACACCGCCGTCCACGCGGTCCCGTCATGGCGCAACAGCACGAGCTCCCGGCCGGGCGACCGGGCCGCCGCGTCCCGTATCCCCTGGGGCCCCGCAAGGCACAGCGTCAGGCCCCCGGACGGAAGGCCGGAGACCGCCGACACGTCCACCGCGACCCGCGCGTCGCCCTCCCCCAGACCGAACCCCGAACCCGCCGGAGACGGCACGGCGTCGCCCGCCAGGGGCGTATACCTCACCCGGACCGTCGCGGCGCCGATGCGGTAGACCGCCTCCGTCACCGCCGTCACCGGCGCCGCCAGGACCCGCGTGTCCCCGGTCTCCGCCACCGCCACCGGCAGCGGCGCCGACACATCGCCGTAGCCGCCGCCCGCCGCGCGGTGCGTCAGCGTCGCCGCGTCGGCGTAGTCGTCACCGTCCGACGACGCCGACACCGTCACCGGTTGCGGCGTGTCCCAGTTCGACATCGTGAAGGTCAGGCTGGCGGGGTTCGCCGTCACGTCGGCGTTGTCGCTCGCGACCGACACCGTCACCGTGTCCGTCGGCTCCGAGGTCAGCGCCGCCGTGTACGAGGCCGAGCTCCCCGCCGTCACGGCCAGATGATCCGAGGGGACGAGCGCGAGGCCCTTCTCGTCGTCGTCCGTCAGGGTCAACGCCCCGCCGCTCACCGCCATGGTCGTCCCGTCGGCCGTGGCCCGGTCGTTCGTGATCGTCGCCGTCACCGTGCCCGCCCGGTTCGGCGCGTTGTCGATGGCGTCGTCCACCGCCGCGATCGTCGCCGTGTCCGTCGCGTTCGACGTCGAACCCGCCGCGATCTCGATGGTCGCGTCGCTCACCGTGTAGAAGCCCGCCGCCGGCGTCACCGTCACCGTCGTCGCCGCCCCCGACGCGCGCGACAGCGTCGCCGTCACCGTCGCCACGCCCCCGTCCTCCGGGATCGACGACGGAGACAGCGCCAGCGTCACCCCCGGCGCGTCGTCGTCGTCCGTCGTCGTCACCGACACGTCCACGTTCGCCAGCCCGTTGTAGTTGGCGTCGCCGCTCGACGGATCGAGCCGTACCGCCCAGGTCACCGTGCCGTCGTCGATGGCGTCATCCGCCCCGGTCACCGTCACCGCCTGCGTCGTGCTCCAGGCCGTCGCCGCGAAGGTCAGCGACGACGGCGAGACCGTTCCCTCGCTCGCATCCAGGCTCGTCACCGATACCGTCACCGCCTGCGACGGCTGCGTTATCAGCGCCACCGTGAACGTCGCCGTCCCGCCCGCCTCCGTCGCCTGGCCCGCCACCGAACCCACGTTCAGCCCGTACTCGTTGTCCGCGTTCACCGCATGGACCGTGACCGCCGGGAGCGCGTCGTACTTGGTGTCCGCCGTGCTCGGCATGTCCACCGTCAGCGCGACGGTGTAGTCTTGGTCGCCGTCGGCGTTGGCGGGGGCGTCGTCCACCCCGGTCAGCGTCACCGTTTGCGCCGTGTTCCAGGTCGTCGCCGTGAAGGTCAGCGACGACGCCGACACCGTGCCTTCCGCCGTGTTCGTACTCAACACGCCGAGCACCACGTCCCCCGTCGGCTCGCTCGTCAGCGCCACCGTGAACGTCGCCGTCCCGCCACTCTCCGTCGTCCGCAGCCGCGACGATGTCGACGTCGCCGGCGATACCGCGAACCCCGCCGTGTCGTCGTCGGTCACGGTCAGCGTCACGCTCGACGGCGCCGCCACCCCGTTGCCGCCCGAAGCCGTCCCCGACACCGTCACCGTCTCGTCCGTCTCGTCCACCGCGTCGCCCACCGCCGACACCGTCACCGCGCCCGAACTCGTCGTATCCCCCGCCGCGATCGTCAGAGTCGTCGCGCTCGACAGACTGAAGTCGCCCGCCACGGCGCCCGTGGACGTCACCGGCGACGCCGACACCGTCACCGTCACCGCCTCGCTCGACGCACGGTCCAGCGTCGCCGTCACCGTCGTCACCCCGCCCGTCTCCGGGATCGACGTCGGAGACAGCGCCAGCGTCACCGTCGGCGTCGCCTCGTCGTCGGTCACGGTCAGCGTCGCGTCCGACGGCGCCGCCACCCCGTTGCCGCCCGACACCGTGCCGGAAACCGTCACCGACTTGTCCGGCGCATCCACCGCGTTCCCGTTCGCCGTCACCGTCACCGCGCCCGAACTCGTCGTATCCCCCGACGCGATCGTCAGCGTCCTCGCGCCCGACAGACTGAAGTCGTCCGCCGACGCGCCCGCGCCCGCCGCCGCGTCCACCGTCACCGTCACCGCTTCGCTCGACGCACGGTCCAGCGTCGCCGTCACCGTCGAGACCCCGCCCGTCTCCGAGATCGACGACGGCGACAACGCCAGCGCCACCGTCGGCGTCGCCTCGTCGTCGGTCACGGTCAGCGTCGCGCTCGACGGCGCCGCCACGCCGCTAGAGCCCGAGACCGCCGCCGTCACCGTCACCTGCTTGTCCGGCGAATCCGTCGCGTTATCGACCGCCGTCACCGTCACCGCGCCCGTGCTCGCCGTGGCCTCCGCCGCGATCGTCAGCGTCCTCGCGCTCGACAGGCTGAAGTCGCCCGACACGGCGCCCGTGGACGTCACCGGCGACGCCGACACCGTCAGCGTCACCGCCTCGCTCGACGCACGGTCCAGCGTCGCCGTCACCGTCGAGACCCCGCCGTTCTCCGAGATCGACGACGGCGACAACGCCAGCGCCACCGTCGGCGTACCTTCGTCGTCGGTCAGCGTCAGCGACGCCCCGGTCAGCGTCCCGATGCCGTGGCCGTTCTCCGCCGTGCCCGTCACCGTCACCGAACGGTTCCCCACGTTGTCGATGGCGTCGTTCGCCGCGGTAATCGTTACGCTGTCCGTCGCGTTCGCCGTCTCACCCGCGGCAATCGTGATCGTCGCGTCGGACCCTACCGTGTAGGCGCCGGTCATCGCCGTCACCGTCACCGTCGTCGCGTGGCTCGACGCACGGTCCAGCGTCGCCGTCACCGTCGAGACCCCGCCGTTCTCCGAGATCGACGACGGCGACAACGCCAGCGCCACCGTCGGCGTCGCCTCGTCGTCGGTCACGGTCAGCGTCACGCTCGACGGGTTCGCCACGCCGCTAGAGCCCGAGACCGGCGCCGTCACCGTCACCTGCTTGTCCGGCGAATCCGTCGCGTTGTCGACCGCCGTCACCGTCACCGCGCCCGTGCTCGCCGTCGAACCCGCCGCGATCGTCAGCGTCGTCGCGCTCGACAGGCTGAAGTCGCCCGCCGCCGCGTTCGTCCCCGCCGCCGCCGACACCGTCAGCGTCACCGCCTCGCTCGACGCGCGGTCCAGCGTCGCCGTCACCGTCGAGACCCCGCCGTTCTCCGAGATCGACGACGGCGACAACGCCAGCGTCGCCACCGGCGTCGCCTCGTCGTCGGTCAGCGTCAGCGTCGCTCCCGTCACCGCCACGGTCCGCGAATCGGCCGCCGCCTGGGCGTTGGCCGCCGTGCCCGTCACCGTGACGCCGCGGTTGACGACATTGTCGATGGCGTCGTCCGCCGCGGTAATCGTTACGCTGTCCGTCGCGTTCGCCGTCTCACCCGCGGCAATCGCGATCGTCGCGTCGGACCCTACCGTGTAGAAGCCCGACGCCGCCGCCACCGTGATCGTCGTCGCCGCGCTCGACGCATGGCTCAGCGTCGCCGTCACCGTCGAGACCCCGCCGTTCTCCGAGATCGACGACGGCGACAACGCCAGCGCCACCGTCGGCGTCGCCTCGTCGTCGGTCACGGTCAGCGTCACGCTCGACGGCGCCGCCACGCCGCTGTCGCCCGAGACCGCCGCCGTCACCGTCACCTGCTTGTCCGGCGAATCCGTCGCGTTGTCGACCGCCGTCACCGTCACCGCGCCCGTGCTCGCCGTATTCCCGGCGGCGATGGTGAGCGTCTTGTCCGTGCTCAGCGTGAAGTTCGCCGCGACCGCGTTCGTCCCCGGCGCCGCCGACACCGTCAGCGTCACCGCCTCGCTCGACGCGCGGTCCAGCGTCGCCGTCACCGTGCTCGACCCCACGTTCGTCCCGTCGTGCTCGGCGATCGTCGCCGGGCTCAGCGCCAGCGTCGCCACCGGCGTCGCCTCGTCGTCGGTCAGCGTCAGCGACGCTCCCGTCACCGCGCCCACGCCGTGGCCGTTCTCCGCCGTGCCCGTCACCGTCACCGAACGGTTCCCCACGTTGTCGATGGCGTCGTCCACCGCCGTCACCGTCACCGTCCCGGCGCCGCCGGTCGTCCCGGCGGCGATGGTGAGGGTGTTGGACGAACCCACCGTGTAGGACCCCGAGACCGGCGTCACCGTCACCGTCGTCGCGTGGCTCGACGCACGGTCCAGCGTCGCCGTCACCGTCGTCGAGCCGCCGTCCTCCGCGATGGCGCTGTCCGACAGCGCCAGCGTCACCCCCGGCGCCGCGTCGTCGTCCGCGATGGTCAGCGTCACGCTCGACGGCGCCGCCACGCCGTTGCCGCCCGAGACCGTCGCCGACACCGTCGCCTGCTGGTCCGGCTCGTCGACCGTGTCGTGCGCCGCGGTGACGGTCACCGTCCCGCTGCTCGCCGTATCCCCGGCGGCGATGGTGAGCGTCTTGTCCGTGCTCAGCGTGAAGTCGCCGGCGGCGGCGTTGTTCTCCGCCACGGCGTCGGTTCCCGGACCCGCCGCCACCGTCAGCGTCACCGCCTCGCTCGACGCCCCCGACAGCGTCGCCGTCACCGCGCTCGCGTTGTTCGCCCCGCTCTCGTCGATCGTGTCCGGCTGGCCCGCCACCGGGTCCGACAGCGCCAGCGCCACCGTCGGCAACGTCTCGTCGTCCGTCAGCGTCAGAGGCGCGCCGGTCACCGCCACGGTCGTTCCGTCGGTCGTGGCCCGGGCGTTCGTTATCGTCGCCGTCACCGTCGTCGAGCGCCCGTCGACGCCCTGGTGAACGTTGTCGTTCGCCGCCGCGATCGTCGCCGTGTCCGTCGCGTTCGCCGTCTCGCCAGCGTCGATCACGATCGTCGCGTCGCTCACCGTGTAGAAGCCCGCCGCCGCCGTCACCGTCACCGTCGTCGCCGCCCCCGACGCGCGCGACAGCGTCGCCGTCACCGTCGCCACGCCGCCGTTCTCCGAGATCGACGACGGCGACAGCGACAGCGTCACCCCCGGCGCGTCGTCGTCGTCCGTCGTCGTCACCGACACGTCCACGTTCGCCAGCCCGTTGTAGTTGGCGTCGCCGCTCGACGGATCCAGCCGCACCGCCCAGGTCACATCGCCGTCGTCGACGTCGTCATCGACCCCGGTCACCGTCACCGTCCGCGCCATGTTCCAGGCCGTCGTCTCGAAGGTCAGCGACGACGGCGAGACCGTTCCCTCGCCCGTATCCAGGCTCGTCACCGATACCGTCACCGCCTGCGACGGCAGCGACAGCAGCGCCACCGTGAACGTCGCCGTCCCGCCACCCTCCGTCGCCTGGCCCGTCACCGAGCTCACGTTCAGCCCGTAGTCGTTGTCCGCGTTCACCGCGTAGACCGTGACCGGGGAGCTCGCGAGCGCGTCGTAGTTGTCGTCCGCCGTGCTCGTCGCGTTCACCGTCAGCGTGACGGTGTAGTTTTGGTCGCCGTCGGCGTTGGCGGGGTCGTCGTCCACGCCGGTCAGCGTCACCGTTTGCGCCGTGTTCCAGGTCGTCGCCGTGAAGGTCAGCGACGACGCGGACACCGTCCCTTCCGTCGCGTCCGAACTCGCCACGCCGAGCACCACGTCCCCCGTCGGCTCGCTCGACAGCGCCACCGTGAACGTCGCCGTCCCGCCCGACTCCGTCGTCCGCAGCCGCGACGATGTCGACGTCGCCGGCGACACCGCGAACCCCGCCGTGTCGTCGTCGGTCACGGTCAGGGTCACGCTCGACGGGTTCGCCACCCCGTTGCCGCCCGAAGCCGTCCCCGACACCGTCACCGTCTCGTCCGTCTCGTCCCTCGCGTCGCCCACCGCCGACACCGTCACCGCGCCCGAACTCGTCGTATCCCCCGACGCGATCGTCAGAGTCGTCGCGCTCGACAGGCTGAAGTCGCCCGCCACGGCGCCCGTGGACGTCACCGGCGACGCCGACACCGTCACCGTCACCGCCGCGCTCGACACGCCCGACAGCGTCGCCGTCACCGTCGTCACCCCGCCCGTCTCCGGGATCGACGTCGAAGACAGAACCAGCGTCACCGTCGGCAGGACCTCGTCGTCGGTCACGGTCAGCGTCGCGGCCGACGGCGCCGCCACCCCGTTGCCGCCCGCCACGGTCGCCGAGACCGTCACCGTCTCGTCCGCCTCGGCCGTCGTGTCGTCCACCGCCGTCACCGTCACCGCGCCCGAACTCGTCGTATCCCCCGACGCGATCGTCAGCGTCCTCGCGCTCGACAGACTGAAGTCCCCCGCCGACGCGGTCGCGCCCGTCGCCGACACCGTCACCGTCACCGCCTCGCTCGACGCCCCCGAAAGCGTCGCCGTCACCGTGCTCGCGGCGCCCGCCCCGCTCTCGGGGATGGTGTCCGGCTTCGTCGGGTCCGGCTCCGACAGGACCAGCGCCACCGTCGGCGTCGCCTCGTCGTCCGTCAGCGCGATCGTGGCCGCGGTCACCGTCAGGCCGCCCGACGAGCCGCTCACCGTCACCGTCTCGTCGGTCTCGTCCACCGCGTCGTTCGTCGGCGTCAGCGTGAAGCTCCCGGTCTTGCTCGCCGCCCCCGCGGCGATCGTGATGTCGAAGTCCGTCACCGCCGCGAAGTCCACCGCCGTCGCCGTGCCGCTACCCCCCACGCTCACGGTCACGGTCGTGGCATCGACGAACCGGCTCGCGCCATCCACCGTGGCGGTCACCGCGATCGCGGTCGCCCCGTCGTCCTCGGCCACGCTGTTGTCGTCCACCGTCAGCGTGATCGCGGTCGGGGCGTCGTCGTCGTCCGTCAACGCGATCGTGGCCGAGCTCACCGTCAGGCCGCCCGACGCGCCGCTCACCGTGATCGTCTCGTTCGTCTCGTCGAACGCGTCGTTCGTCGGCGTCAGCGTGAAGTCGGCGGCGCCGCTCGCGTCGCCCGCTTCGATCTCGACGTCGAAGTCCGACACCGCCGCGAAGTCCACCGCCCCCGCCGCGCCGGTCCCCGCCACGCTCACCGTCACCGTCGTCGCCGTGGCGAACCGCGTCGCGCCGTCCACCGTGGCGGTCACCGTGATCGTGGTCGCCCCGTCGTCCTCGGCCACGCTGTTGTCGCTCACCGTCAACGTGATCGCGGTCGGCGTCGCGTCGTCGTCCGTCAACGCGATCGTGGCCGAGCTCACCGTCAGGCCGCCTGAGGCGCCGTACACCGTGATCGTCTCGTCGTTCTCGTCCACCGCGTCGTTCGTCGGCGTCAGCGTGAAGTTTGCGGTACCGCTCGCGTCGCCCGCGGCGATCTCGATGTCGAACCCCGACACCGACGCAAAGTCCACCGCGTTCAGCGTCCCGCTGTCCGACCTCACGAGCACGCTCACCGTCGTCGCCGCGGCGAACCGGGTCGTGCCGTCCACCGTCGCGGTCACCGTGATGGTGGTCGCCCCGTCGCCCTCGCTCACGCTGTTGTCACTCACCGTCAAGGTGATCGAGGTCGGCGCCGCGTCGTCGTCCGTCAACGCGATCGTGGCCGAGTTCACCGTCAGGCCGCCCGACGAGCCGCTCACCGTCACCGTCTCGTCGGTCTCGTCCACTACGTCGTCGGTCGGCGTCAGCGTGAAGCTCCCGGTCTTGCTCGCCGCCCCGGCGGCGATCGTAATGTCGAAGGACGACACCGCCGCGAAGTCCACCGCCGTCGCCGTGCCGCTCCCCGCCACGCTCACCGTCACCGTCGTGTCCTCGGCGAACCGGGTGGTCCCGTCCACCGTGGCGGTCACCGCGATCGCGGCCGCCCCGTCGCCCTCGCCCACGCCGGTGTCGTCCACCGTCAGCGTGATCGAGGTCGGCGCCGCGTCGTCGTCCGTCAACGCGATCGTGGCCGAGTTCACCGTCAGACCGCCTGACGCGCCGCTCACCGTCACCGTCTCGTCGGTCTCGTCCACCGCGTCGTCCGTCGGCGTCAGCGTGAAGCCCGCGGTGTCGCTCGCCGCCCCCGCCGCGATCTCGATGTCGAACGCCTCCACCGCGGCGAAGTCCACCGCCCCCGCCGCGCCGCCGCCCGCCACGCTCACCCGCACCGTCTTCGCCTCGGCGAACCGGGTCGTTCCGTCCACCGTGGCGGTCACCGTGATCGAGGTCGCCCCGTCGCCCTCGCCCACGCTGCCGTCACTCACCGTCAAGGTGATCGAGGTCGGCGCCGCGTCGTTGTCCGTCAACGCGATCGTGGCCGAGTTCACCGTCAGGCCGGTCGACGCGCCGCGCACGGTGATGGTCTCGTCGGTCTCGTCCACTACGTCGTCGGTCGGCGTCAGCGTGAAGTTCGCGGTACCGCTCGCGGCGCCCGCGGCGATCGTAAGGTCGAAGTCCGACACCGCCGCGAAGTCCACCGCCGACGCCGTGCCGCTCCCCGCCACGCTCACCGTCACCGTCGTGGCCGAGCCGAGCGTCGTCGAGCCGTCCAACGTGGCCGTCACCGCGATCGTGGTGGCCCCGTCCCCCTCGCCCACGCTGTTGTCGTCCACCGTCAGCGTGATCGAGGTCGGCGTCCCGTCGTCGTCCGTGAGGCCGATCGTGGCCGGGTTCACCGTCAGGCCGGTCGACGTGCCGCTGACCGTGATGGTCTCGTCGGTCTCGTCCTCCGTGTCGTCCGTTGGCGTCAGCGTGAAGGTTCCGGTACCGCTCGCCGCCCCGGCGGCGATCGTGATGTCGAAGGCGGGCACCGCGGCGAAGTCCACCACGTTCCCCGTCGTGCCGCTCGCCGACACGCTCACCCGCACCGTCTTGGCTTCGGCGAACCGGGTCGCGCCGTCCACCGTGACCGTCACCGCGATCGTCGTCGGCCCGTCGCCCTCGCCCACGTCGTTGTCGTCCACCGTCAGCGCGATCGTGTCCGGCGCGTCGTCGTTGTCCGCGATCGTCCCCTTAACCCTTAGCCAACCGACGGTGACCCCGCCGAGCGTCGAGATCGTCGCGTTCGTCGCGTCGCTCCACCTCACATCCACCGTCTCGTTCGACTCGTCCACCGTGTCGCCCGTCACCGCCACGCTGAAGGTCCGGCTGGTCGTCCCCGCCGCGAAGGTCAGGGCGCCGGCGGCGATGGCCGTGTAGTCCGTCCCCGAAGTGGCCGTCCCCGTGCCCGCGTCCGCATACCGCACCGTCACCTCGCGTCCGGAGGCGGCGCTCAGGGTCACCGTATACGTCAGCGCCGCGGAGCCGCTGTCGCCCTCCGTCACGCTCGGCGGGACGATCGACAGCGTCGGCGTCGCGTCGTTGTCCGCGATCGTCCCGGTCCCGGCGCCCGCCGCGGTCGAGACCGCCGCGTTCACCGGATCCTTCAGCCGCACTTTCACCGTCTCGTCCGCTTCGTCCAGGACGTCGCCCGTCACCGCCACGTCGAAGGTCTGGCCGGTCGTCCCCGCCGCGAAGGTCAGCGTGCCGGCGGTGAGCGCCGTGTAGTCCGTCCCGGACGTCGCGGTGCCGGTCCCGGCGTCGACGTAGTCCACCGTCACCTCGCGTCCGGAGGCGGCGCTCAGGGTCGCCGTGAAGGTCAGGTCCGTCGAGCCGCTGTCGCCCTCGGTCACGCTCGGCGAGTCGATGGAGAGTATCGGCGCGGGATCGTCGTCCGCGATCGTCAGCGTCGCGTCCGACGGCGCCGCCACCCCGTTGCCGCCCGAGACCGCCCCCGAGACCGTCACCGTCTCGTCCGTCTCGTCCGTCGTGTCGTCCATCGCCGTCACCGTCACCGCGCCCGTGCTCGTCGTCTCCTCCGCCGCGATCGTCAGCGTCTTGTCGCTCGACAGCGTGAAATCCGTCCCCGACCCCGGCGCCGCCGACACCGTCACCGTCACAGCCGCGCTCGACTTGCCGGAAAGCGTCGCCGTCACCGTCGATATCCCGCCGTCCTCCGAGATCGACGACGGCGACAGGACCAGCGTCACGGTGGGCGTAGCTTCGTCGTCCGCGATGGTCAGCGTCGCGTCCGACGGCGGCGCCACGCCGTTGCCGCCCGCCGCCGTCGCCGAGACCGTCACCGACTTGTTCGGCGCATCCGTCGTGTCGTCCGCCGCCGTAATCGTCACCGTCCCCGCGCTCGTCGTCGAACCCGCCGCGATGGTCAGCGTGTTCGCGCTCGACAGCGTGAAGTCCGTCCCCGACCCCGGCGAGGCCGACACCGTCAGCGTCACCGCCGCGCTCGACGCGCGGTCCAGCGTCGCCGTCACCGTCGAAACGTTCGACGCCCCGCTCTCGTCGATCGACGACGGCGACAACGCCAGCGTCGCCTCCGGCAGGTCCTCGTCGTCGGTCAGCGTCAGAGCCGCCCCGGTGACGGTCATCGTCTCCGATTCGGCGGTAGCCTGGTCGTTCGATACCGTCGCCGTCACCGTCGTCGAACGACCGGCCGCCCCCTGGTGAACGTCGTCGTTCGCCGCCGCGATCGGCGCCGTGTCCGCGGCGTTCGCCGTCTGCCCCGCGGCGATGACGATCGTCGAATCGGGACCGAGGACCGGAATGCCGTTGATCGTTTGGGCGCGATGGCCGATGGCGTAGAAGCCCGTCACCGCCGACACCGTCACCGTCGTCGCCGCGCTCGACGGATGCGAGAGCGTCGCCGTCACCGTCGATACACCGCCGTTCTCCGAGATCGACGACGGCGACAGCGACAGCGTCACCCCCGGCGCCGCGTCGTCGTCGGTCAGCGTCAGCGTCGCGTCGGACGGCGCCGCCGCCCCGTCGCCGCCCGCGACCGTCGCCGAGACCGTCACCGACTTGTCCGGCGCGTCGGTCGCGTTATCGACCGCCGCGACCGTCACGGTTCCGGTGCTCGTCGTATCCCCCGTCGCGATGGTGAGCGTCGTCGCGCTCGACAGGCCGAAGTCGCCCGACACCGCCGGGGACACCGCCGCCGCCGACACCGTGACCGTCGTCGCCTCGCTCGCCGCCTTGTCCAGCGTCGCCGTCACCGTGGCCACCCCGCCGTTCTCCGAGATCGACGACGCCGACAGCGCCAGCGACACGACCGGCTTGTCGTCGTCGATGACCGTGACCGTCACCGCGAGCAGGAGCGTCGCAGGCGTGTCCGCCACGTCTCCGACCCCATAGTTGGCCACCGAGTATCTGATCTGCTTGGTCTCGTCCTGGAGGTCGCCGTCCCCGAGGGCCGTGACGGTCACCGTCTGCGGCGTGCTCCAGGTCGTCGGCGTGAACGAGAGGTTGTACGGGTACGTGAGGGCGCTGTTCAGATCGAGCTCGGTGTCGCCGACGGGGCGATTGAGACCGACCCATGTCGTTCCCAATCCGGGGGCGGGCTCGGAGTCCAGGACCACGGTGAACGTCGCGCCGGTGGTGTCCTGCTCGGTCACCGTGATGGCGGTGGGGTTGAAGGTCACGCCGGCGGTGTCGTCGTCCGTCAAGGTCAGCGTCGCGTTCGACGGGTCCGCCACGTTGTTGCCGCCCGCCGCCGTCCCCGACACCGTCACCGACTTGTCGGCCACGTCCACGTCGTTGTCGGTCGCCGTCACCGTCACCGCGCCGGCGCTGGTCGTCGAACCCGACGCGATGGTGAGCGTCGTCGCCGTGCTCAGCGTGAAGTCGGTCCCCGACCCCGGCGAGGCCGACACCGTCACCGTCACCGCCTCGCTCGACACCCCCGACAGCGTCGCCGTCACCGTGGAGATCCCGCCGTCCTCCGAGATCGACGCCGGCGACAGGACCAGCGTCACGGTGGGCGTAGCTTCGTCGTCCTCGATCGTCAGTGTCGCGTCCGACGGCGCCGCCACCCCGTTACCCCCGGCCGCCGTCGCCGAGACCGTCACCGACTTGTCCGGCGCATCCGTCGTGTCGTTCACCGCCGTAATCGTCACCGTCCCCGTGCTCGTCGTCGAACCCGCCGCGATGGTCAGCGTCGTCGCCGTGCTCAGCGTGAAGTCGGTCCCCGACCCCGGCGATGCCGACACCGTGAGCGTCACCGCCGCGCTCGACACACCCGACAGCGTCGCCGTCACCGTGCTCGACCCGGGGTTCGTCCCGTCGTGCTCGTCGATCGTCGCCGGCGACAGAACCAGCGCCACCGTCGGCAACGCCTCGTCGTCCGCGATGGTCAGCGTCACGTCCGACGGCGCCGCCACCCCGTTACCCCCGGCCGCCGTCGCCGAGACCGTCACCGACCTGTCCGGCGCATCCGTCGTGTCGTTCACCGCCGTAATCGTCACCGTCCCCGCGCTCGCCGTCGAACCCGCCGCGATGGTCAACGTGTTCGCGCTCGACAGCGTGAAGTCCGTCCCCGACCCCGGCGAGGCCGACACCGTCACCGTCACCGCCGCGCTCGACACCCCCGACAGCGTCGCCGTCACCGTGCTCGACCCGGGGTTCGTCCCGTCGTGCTCGTCGATCGTCGCCGGCGACAACGCCAGCGTCGCCACCGGCAGGTCCTCGTCGTCCGCGATGGTCAGCGTCAGGCTCGACGGGGCCGCCACCCCGTTACCCCCGGCCGCCGTCGCCGAGACCGTCACCGACTTGTCCGGCGCGTCGGTCGCGTTATCGATCGCCGTCACCGTCACCGCGCCCGTGCTCGTCGTCGAACCCGCCGCGATGGTCAGCGTCGTCGCCGTGCTCAGCGTGAAGTCGGTCCCCGACCCCGGCGCCGCCGACACCGTGAGCGTCACCGCCGCGCTCGACGCACCCGACAGCGTCGCCGTCACCGTCGAGACGTTCGACGCCCCGCTCTCGTCGATCGACGACGACGACAACGCCAGCGTCACCTCCGGCAGGTCCTCGTCGTCGGTAATGGTCAGCGTCACGTCCGGCGGCGCCGCCACCCCGTTACCCCCGGCCGCCGTCGCCGAGACCGTCACCGACCTGTCCGGCGCATCCGTCGTGTCGTCCGTCGCCGTAATCGTCACCGTGCCGGCGCTCGTCGTGTCCCCCGCCGCGATGGTCAACGTGTTCGCGCTCGACAGCGTGAAGTCGGTCCCCGACCCCGGCGAGGCCGACACCGTGAGCGTCACCGCCTCGCTCGACGCGCGGTCCAGCGTCGCCGTCACCGTGCTCGACCCGGGGTTCGTCCCGTCGTGCTCGTCGATCGTCGCCGCCGACAACGCCAGCGTCGCCTCCGGCAGGTCCTCGTCGTCGGTCAGCGTCAGCGTCAGGCTCGACGGGGCCGTCGCCCCGTTGCCGCCCGCGACCGTCGCCGAGACCGTCACCGACTTGTCCGGCGCGTCGGTCGCGTTATCGACCGCCGTCACCGTCACGGTTCCGGTGCTCGTCGTCGAATCCGCCGCGATGGTGAGCGTCGCACCGGACAACGTGAAGTCGTCCGCCGCCGCCGGGGCCACCGCCGCCGCCGACACCGTGACCGTCGTCGCCTCGGTGGCCGCCCGGTCCAGCGTCGCCGTCACCGTGGCCACCCCGCCGTTCTCCGAGATCGACGCTGGCGACAGCGCCAGCGACACGACCGGCTTGTCGTCGTCGATGACCGTGACCGTCACCGCGACCTCGTTCGTCACCCCGCCCGCGTAGCCGGCCACCGTGTACCTGATCTCCTTGGTGTCGTTCCGGATATCGCTGTCCGCGGAGGCCGTGACGGTCACCGTTTGCGCCGTGCTCCAGTTCGTCGGGTCGAACGAGAGGTTGTACGGGTACGTGCGGACGCCGTTCAGATCGATCTCGGCGTCGGAGCGACCGAGGCCGACCGTCGTCGTCCCGGGGGAGGGCTCGGAGTCCAGGACCACGGTGAACGTCGCGCCGGCGGCGTCCTGCTCGGTCACGGTCAGGACGGTGGGGGTGAAGGTCACGCCCGCGGTGTCGTCGTCCGCGGTGCTCACCCCGACGTTGGCGTTGGGGACGGCGACGTCGCTGCGGTAGTGGGCGTCTCCCGCCGGCCCGCTGTCGGGATTCAAGGTGACGTTCCAGGTCACGTCGCCGTCGTCGACGTCGTCGTCGACGCCGGTCACCGTCACCGTCCGCGCCGTGTCCCAGACGCCCGGCGCGAAGATCAGCGACGACGGCGACACCGTGCCCTCGCTCGCGTCCCCGCCCGTCACCGTCACCGTCACCGCCGCCGTCGGCCGCGTCGCCAGCTTCACCGTGAAGGTCGCCGTCCCGCCCGCCTCCGTCGCCCGGCCCGTCACCGCGCTCACCGTCAGCCCGGCGGTGTCGTCGTCCGCGTTGGTCGCCGACACGGTCTGGGTAACCACACGGTTATACGGCAGGTCACTGGCGCCGGTCTCGCCCGGGTCCACCGTCACCCGGCAAATCTGGTTGTGGTCGTCGACATCGTCGTCCTTGCCCCGCACCGTCACCGTATGCGCCGAATTCCACAGGCTCGCCGCGGCCGCCGTGGCGTCGCCGCCGGTGGGCGCCATGGCGACGGTCCCGGAGACGCCATACGTCGCGCCGCCGTCCGCCGACACCTCGCATTCGGAGGTGTCCTGGCTGGTAACCAGTACATTCACGGTCTGGCTCGGGTTGGACGTCAGGCGCACCGTGAAGCTATCCGTGCCGCCCGCCTCCGTGGTCGCGGTCGAACCGCCGCTCTCGACCACGGTCAGCCCCCCTTCGTCGTCCGTGACGGTCAGCGTCGCGTCGGGCGGCGCCGTCACGTCGCCGCTCGCCGTCGCCGAGACCGTGACGGTCTTGTCCGGCGCGTCGGCCGCGTTATCGACCGCCGTCACCGTCACGGTTCCGGTGCTCGTCGTCGAACCCGTCGCGATCGTCAGCGTGTTCGCCGTGCTCAGCGTGAAGTCGCCCGACACCGCCGGGGCCACCGCCGCCGCCGACACCGTGAGCGTCGTCGCCGCGCTCGCCGCCTTGTCCAGCGTCGCCGTCACCGTGGCCACCCCGCCGTTCTCCGAGATCGACGACGGAGACAGCGAGAGCGTCGCCTTGGGCAGCGCTTTGATGGGCAACCACTCCGTGTTGTAGTAGATCACCCTGCCAACGCCCCACTCTAACGCGAAGAGGATGACGATGCCGTCGTTGTCGATCATCGCCCGCGTGAGCTCGATCGTCACGGACCTCCTGGACCCGATGTCGTTGGCGAGTTTCGTGCACTCGGTGCGGCTCGGCTCGGGGGTGCCGGTAAACGCGATCTGGGTGACCTGCTTGTTGGCGCACGCCCAGACGTCGGTACCCTGTTGCTGGTAGCCTCCCGTGAACGAGATCGTCTGCGAAGTCGTCTTGGCGACCAGCGACGGCGTGGTGACGTCCCAATTGGTCTGTGTCTGGCCGGGGTTGCGCCACGTCGTATCGCCGCCGGTCGGCACGGAGCCGTCGTTGTCGGTAATGGTCAGCGTCAGGCCCGCCGGGGCCGACACGCCGTTGCCTCCCGATACCGCGCCCGAGACCGTCACCGTCTTGTCCGCCTCCATCGAGACGTCGTTGTTCACCGCCGTGAGCGTCACCGTCCCCGTGCTCGCGGTCGAGCCCGCGGCGATGACCAGCGCCTTGTTCGTGCTCAGCGCGTAGTCGGCCACCGTCGCGCCCGACAACGGCGCCGCCGACACCGTGACCGTCACCGCCTCGCTGGATGCGCCCGACAGCGCCGCCGTCACCGTGGTCACGCCGCCGCCCTCGGAAATCGACGACGAAGACAGCGCCAGCGTCACCATCGGCGTCGCCTCGTCGTCGGTAATGGTCAGCGTCGCGTCCGGCGGCGCCGCCACCCCGTTACCGCCCACCGCCGTGCCGGAAACCGTCACCTCCTTGTCCGGCGCATCCACCGCGTTCCCTCTCGCCGTCACCGTCACCGCGCCCGTGCTCGTCGTCTGCCCCGACGCGACGGTCAGCGTCGTCGCCGTGCTCAGCGTGAAGTCGGACCCCGACAACGGCGTCGTCGACACCGTCACCGTCACCGCCTCGCTCGACGCCACCGACAGCGTCGCCGTCACCGTCGCCACGCCGCCCGTCTCCGGGATCGACGCGGACGACAGGACCAGCGCCACCGTCGGGAACGCCTCGTCGTCGGTCAGCGTCAGCGTCACGTCCGGCGGCGCCGCCACCCCGTTGCCGCCCGAAGCCGTGCCGGAAACCGTCACCGACTTGTCCGGCGCATCCACCGCGTTCCCGTTCGCCGTCACCGTCACCGCGCCCGAACTCGTCGTATTCCCCGCCGCGATGGTCAGCGTCGTCGCCGTGCTCAGATCGAAGTCCGCCGCGATCGCCCCCGTTCCCGCCGCCGCGTCCACCGTCACCGTCACGGCCTCGCTCGACCTGACCGACAGCGTCGCCGTCACCGTCGACACCCCGCCCGTCTCCGGGATCGACGCCGGCGACAGGACCAGCGCCACCGTCGGCCGCGTCTCGTCGTCGGTCAGCGTCAGCGCCGCCCCGGTCACGCTCCCCACCCCCTGGTCGTTGGCCGCCGTCGCCGTCACCGTCGTCGAACGCCCGCCGCTGTGCGCGGCGTCGTCCCCCGCCGCGACCGGCGCCGTGTCCGCGGCGTTCGCCGTCTCGCCCGCCGCGATCACGATGGTCGCGTCCGAACCCACCGTGTAGAAGCCCAACGCCGCCATCACCGTCACCGTCGTCGCCGCGCTCGACGGATGCGACAGCGTCGCCGACACCGTCGCCACCCCGCCGTTCTCCGAAATCGACGCCGGCGACACCGCCAGCGTCACCCCCGGCGCCCCCTCGTCGTCCTCCAGCGTCAGCGTGGCCCCGGTCACGCTCCCCACCCCCTGGTCGTTGGCCGCCGTCGCCGTCACCGTCGCCGTCCGGTCCGGCTCGTCCCTCGTGTTGTCCGCCGCCGCGATCGCCACCGTGTCCGTCGCGTTCGCCGTCTCGCCCGCCGCGATCGCGATCGTCGTGTCCGAACCCACCGTGTAGAAGCCGGAAACCGCCGTCACCGTCACCGTCGTCGCCGCGCTCGACGGGTGCGTCAGCGTCGCCGTCACCGTCGTCGAGCCGCCGTTCTCCGAAATCGACGACGACGACAACGCCAGCGTCACCCCCGGCGCCGCCTCGTCGTCCTCCAGCGTCAGCGTCACGCTCGACGGCGCCGCCACGCCGTTGCCGCCCGTGGCCGCGCCCGAGACCGTCACCGACTTGTCCGGCGCGTCGGTCGCGTTGTCGTTCGCCGTCACCGTCACCGCGCCCGTGCTCGCCGTCTGCCCCGCCGCGATGGTCAGCGTCTTGTCGCTCGACAGGCCGAAGTCGCCCGCCGCCGCGTTCGTCCCCGCCGCCGCCGAGACCGTCACCGTCACCGCCTCGCTCGACGCGCCCGACAGCGTCGCCGTCACCGTGGACACCCCGCTACTCTCCGAGATCGACGACGGCGACAGCACCAGCGTCACCGTCGGCAGATCCTCGTTGTCCGTCAGCGTCAGCGGCGCCCCGGTCACGCTCCCCACCCCCTGGCCGTTGGCCGCCGTGCCCGTCACCGTCGTCGAACGCCCGGCCGTCCCCTGGTGCACGTCGTCGTTCACCGCCACGACCAACGCCGTGTCCGAGGCGTTCGCCGTCTCCCCCGCGGCGATCGCGATCGTCGAATCGAGAAAGCTGGTCAGCTCGCCGTCGACCGTTCGGTAGACCAGGCCGATGGTGTAGAAACCCGCCTTCGGCGTCACCGTGATCCTCGTCTCCGCGCTCGACGGATGCGTGAGCGTCGCCGTCACCGTCGCCGCGTTACGGTTCTCGGAAATCGAGGCCGGCGATACCGCCAGCGTCACCCCCGGCGCGTCGTCGCCGTCCTCGACGGTAAGCGTCAGGCTCGCCGGGTTCGCCACCCCGCGCCCGCCCGCGGACGCGCCCGAGACCGTCGTCTCCTTGTCCGGCGCGTCCGCCGGGTCGTCCACCGCCGTGATCGTCACGTCACCCGCGCTCGCCGTCGAACCCGCCGCGATGGTCAGGGTGTCCGCCGTGCTCAGCGTGAAGTCGCCGGCCACCGCCGGAAGCGTCGGCGAAAGCATCACCGCGACCTCCACCGCCTCGCTCGACGGGTGCGAGAGCGCCGCCGTCACCGTCGCCACGTTGCCCGAACCGCTCTCGTCGATGGTCGAGGCCGACAGCGACAGCGACAGCGTCGGCAGCGCGTCGTCGTCGACGATGGTCAGCGTCGCGTCGGGCGGGGACTCGGCCCCGTTGCCCCCCGACGCCGCGCCCGAGACCGTCACGCTCTTGTCCGCCGAATCCGTCGTGTCCGGGGCCGCCGTCACCGTGACCGCGCCCGCGCTCGTCGTGTCCCCCGCCGCGACGGTCAGCGTCGTCCCCGTCAGCGTGAAATCCGTCCCCGACCCCGGCGAGGCCGAAACCGTGATCGTCGTCGCCGCGCTCGACACGCCGGAGAGCGTCGCCGTCACCGTCGACACCCCGCCCGCCTCCGCGATCGACGACGACGACAGCGCCAGCCGCGTCGTCGGGGTCGCCTCGTCGTCGGCGAGCGTCAGCGTCAGGCTCGCCGGCGCCGCGATCCCGTTGCCCCCCGTCGCCGCGCCCGAGACCGTCACCGACTTGTCCGGCGAATCCACCCCGTTGTCGTTCGCCGCGATCGTCACCGCGCCCGTGCTCGCCGTGGCGCTCGCCGCGATCGTCAGCGTCGCCGCGCTCGACAACGAAAAGTCGCCCGCCGCCGCGCCCGTTCCCGCCGCCGCCGACACCGTCACCGTCACCGCATCGCTCGACGTGCCGTTCAGCGCCGCCGTCACCGTCGCCACCCCCCCGTTCTCCGAGACCGACGACGACGACAGCACCAGCGACACCGTCGGCGCGCCCTCGTCGTCGCGGACCGTCAGCGTCGCGTCCGGCGGGTCCGCCGCCCCGAGCCCGAGTGTTCCCGACGCCGAACCCGAGACCGTCACGCTCTTGTCCGGCGCGTCGTCCGCGTTGCCGACGGCCGTCACCGTCACCGTCCCCGCGCTCGCCGTCGCCCCCGCGGCGATCGTCAGCGTGTCCGCCGCGCTCACCGTGAAGTCGCCCGCCACCGCCGGGGCCACCGGCGCCGCCGACACCGTCACCGTCACCGCGGCGGCCGAGGGGTTCGAGAGCGTCGCCGTCACCGTCGCCACGCCGGCGCTCTCCGAGATCGAGGCCGGAGACAGCGCCAGGGCCGAGCTCGGCCGCGCGTCGTCGTCGGCGATCGTCAGCGTCACGCCCGAAGGCGCCGCCACCAGACCGTGCCCGCCGGCCACCGTCCCGCCCACCGTCGCGGTCTCGTCCGGCTCGTCCGTCGCGTCGTCCACGGCCGTCACCGTCACCGCGCCCGAACTCGTCGTCGCCCCGGCCGCGATCGTCAGCGTCTTGTCGCTCGACAGGCTGAAGTCGCCCGCCGCCGCGGTCGCGTCCGTCGCCGTCACCGTCACCGTGATCGCCTCGCCCGAGGTCCCGCCGCTCAGGCTCGCCGTCACCGTCGTCGCATTGCCCGTCCCGCTCTCGGCGATCGTGTCGGGAGTCCCCGCGAGCGGGTCCGACAGGGCCAGCGCCAGCGTCGGCGTCGGGTCGTCGTCGGTGATCGTCCCCACCCCGGTCGACGCGCTCCCCAGCACCGCCCCGGAGGGGTTGCTCAGAGCCACCCGCACCGTCTCGTCCGGCTCGTCCAGCGCGTCCCCCTTCACCGTCACGTCGAAGGTCCGGCGCGTCTCCGACGCGGCGAAGGTCAGCGTCCCGCCCGTGATGGCCGCGTAGTCGGTGTCCGCCTCCGCCGTGCCCGGGTTCGCGGCCGCGGCCCAGTCCACCGTCACCTGCCGCCCCGGCGCCCGATTCAGGGTCACGGCGTATTTCAGGATCGCCGCCCCGTCCGCCGCGCCTTCCATCGCGCTCGGCGAGGAGATCGAGACCGCGATCTCCTCGATCTCGATGGAGAACCGCAGCGTCGCCTTGTCGCCGTCCGCGTCCGTCGCCGCCAGCGTGTAGTCCGTCGCCCCTTGCGCCGCCGTCGGCGTCCCGGAAATCGTCCGCGTCGCCGCGGCGAAGCTCAGCCCGGCCGGCAGGCTCCCCTCGATACTGTAGGTCACGCCGCCGTCGCCGTCCGTCGCCGCCGGAACCGCCGGCAGCGCCTGCGACACCGCGTTGCCCCTCACCCAGCTATAGACAGGCTTGGCCGTCGAGCCGAAGCTCGGCACGGTCTGCTGCCCGCGCACCTTGTGGTTCGGGTCGTCCGGCGTCGGCCCGAAGTTCCGGTTCACCCGGTTGTCAGTGCCGACTCCGGTGATGCGGAAACGGAGGCCGCCGTCCTTGCCGGCGCCCATCGGGTTCGTCGGGAAGGAGATGCCGTCGCCGTCCCAGTCGCCCGCCTGCACCGCGTAGCTGAAATCGAGCTTGTCCCAGCGGCTGGAGTCCGAGGTGTAACTGGAGGGGTTGCACACCTGGCGGTTTCGTGGCGTCTGACTCCCGACATGGATGTTCAGGCACACCCTCGACCCGATGACCGTCGTGAGCCGGTGCGTGAAGTCCACCCTCACGGTGATCGTGTCGTTGGTCCCGAACGGCGCGACCTTGCCGTAGGTCTTGTCCGCGCCCGGGTTCGACGTGATCGAGATCGACTCGATCCCCGCGTCGGCGCTCACCTCCAGGGTGAAGAGCAGGTCGGCCGTGCGGTTGAACCCGTCCGTCGCCCGCAGCGTGTAGTTGTTCCGCGCCTCCGCGCTGCCATACGATCCCGTGATCGTCCCCGTGGACGCGTTCAGCGTATAGCCCGTCGGCAGCGGCCGCGCCGACGTCACCGAATAGCTGACGTTGTGCGCCGCGTCCGCGTTCGCCACCGCCGGCAGCCGGTAGTTCACCGACGCGCCCGCGTAGAAGAGGACGGCCGGGGCCAACACCCCGCTCCAGGTCGGCGCCGGCGTGTCCACCTTGTGGCCGGCCTGGGCGCTCATCGCGCTGTGGTTCTTGCTGAGGTTCGGGTACCAGGTCCCGCCGACGAACTGGCTGCCGCCGACGTTGGCGCCGATGTTGCCGCCGCCCAGCGCGTTCGCCGCCACGCTCACCCCGTCGGTGTCGCGGTCCCCCTTCTGCACCGTGTAGCGGAACTCCAGCACGTTGGTGTCCCGCGAGCGGGTCACGGTCTCCCGGACGTCGCTGTCGTAAAAGCTGTAGGAAAATCGCTGGGACTGGAGGTTCCCGCTCAACGACTTGACGCTACCGCCGACGTTGAGCCCCAGCGTGGGGCTGTCCGCGCTGGTGATGCTGACCCAGGGCGAGCTCCGGGGCCGCACCTGCACCACGATGGTCTCGCCCGGATAGTAGGTGTTCCCCGACGCCGGGGTGGAGGTGACGACCGGCCGCTGCAGGCAGTTCGTGCAGCTCGTTTGCGCCCCGGCCGGCGCGGCCGCCACGAGGGCGACGACCAGGAAGGCCGCGGCCCAGAGGCCCCCGCCAAGCGCGCGCGCCGCGCCGCCGCCTCGCGCGGGGAGGGGAGGGAAACCCTTTATGATGTCCACCCGACGCTCATGGACGCCGCCCAGCCGCTGTTCGCACCCGATCCATCGTTCGCCACGGCCGCCCGGCCGCATCGACCGCGCCGCCGAAACGAAACCGTAGTAGCGCGGCGCGCGGAATGCAATCGCGCCATTGTTTCGCTATCGCTTCATCCTCGCCGGCGATTCCCGTCGAACCGGCCGATGTCCGCGCCGCCCCCGGACGGGTCGGCGGCGCCGCCGACGCGGGCATGGAGGACCCGCGCGGTCGTCTGGCGAACCGCGCCCAACTCGCGACGGACGAACGCAAGGCGTATCCGGAGGCCGTGGAAGGCGCGTTCGGCGGCGACGTGGACTTCGCCCGGCTCGCGAAGCTCTACGGCGCGGCGGAGGGCAAGGGGACCGGGAACGCGCCATGCGCCCCGAAAGTCGAACCGAGACACGACCCGGACGCCATCTTGATCGTGTCGGTCATTGACGTTACGTACGATCGCGGGGTGAACGGTTCGTTGCCGCGATGGAGTCCGCGGCGGCCATGGCGAGGGGACGTTCCGGGCTGAAGCGCGGGATCGCTGGCGGCGGTTCCGTTGCCCCCCGACACGCTGGCGTGGAACCCGGCCGCGCCGGAGGAGATTGCCGCCGCGCGGGACGCTCGGTGTGGCTGGCCTCCGCCTCCGATGCGCGCGCGGTCTCGCCGCTCGCCGGGACGGTGGGGGCGACGGGCCGCCTCGCCCCGGACGGCCGCGCCAACCTGGCTGACGAGGCCGGCGCGACCCGGCTACGGTTCGATGTAATGTCTAAAGCGCGGCGGCATCGGCACTCGGAGAACTTGCGCCGTGAAAGGGATGCGTGTCGGCACGAGCAGACGATGCGGGAGTTCCCGGAGGAAGTCCGCGACTTCGCCGGAGCGTTCGTCGTGTTGCGGATCGAGCGGCGGCAGGCGGACTACGCGCTGGACACGGACGCCTACCGGAAGTCCGATGTTCTGGGCTACATCGCTTCCGCGGAGCGCGCCATCGGCCAGTTCGAGCAGGCGGACATCGACGCCAGGCGCGGTTTCGCCACGCATGTGCCGTTCAGGCAACGGCCATCGCAGGAGGTTCGAGATGAACGAGCAGCAGGTACGCGAGATCGCGGAGACGGCGTTCAAGGCCCGCTTCGACGACATCGAGGTCGTCAGCGTCAACGTCAAGCCCGGCTTCGACCACTACGACGACCCCTTGGTGAATGTGAAGACAATCTACGACGGCACGGTCGAGCAGTTGGGCGGCGAGGGCATATTGCGCGTGCTCTCGGAGATCGTCGAGAAGGTGTGGGAGGAGGCGGAGGACAGCCCCGTCTGGCCGCAAGTCCACTTCATCGCCAAGTCCGACATCGGGCGGCGCGACCCGGCGACGGTCTGACGCCGCTTGCCCCTCCCGCGACAGGAATCGGACCCACCTTGTCCATCGCACCGCCGCCGATGATCGAGAGACGCCCTTCCATGGACCCGGCGCATCCGGGGGAAACCCTCCGGGAGGACGCTCCGCCGGCCCTCGCCGCGGGCGGGACCGGCGTGTGCTTCGTCGTCCCCACGTACAACGAAGCGCCGAACGTCGTCCCGCTGCTGCGGCGCCTGACCGGGCTGTACGCGGACCCGGACGCCGCGTTCCTCGTCGTCGACGACGAGAGTCCGGACGGCACCGGCCGCCTGGTCCGGGAGTTCGCCGCGACGGATGGCCGCGTCCGCCTGCTCGAGGGTCCGCGGCGCGGGTTCGGGCAGGCCTATGTGCGGGGGATGACCCATGCCCTGGAGACCCTCGGCGCGGACGCGGTCGTGCAGATCGACGCCGACTTCTCCCACGACCCCGCCGACGCGCGGCGGCTGCTGGACCGCCTCGCGGACGGCGCCGACGTGGCGATCGGCAGCCGCTACGTCGCCGGCGGCTCGCTCGACCCGCGCTGGAGCGCCGGACGGCGGCTGCTGTCCCGCTGGGGCAACCGCTTCGCCCGGTACATCGCCGATATCCGGGGAGTCCGCGACTGCACCTCGGGCTTCAAGGCGATCCGGGCGGACGCGCTCGGGGCCGCGAGGGTGGAGGACATCCGGGCGCGGGGCCATACCTTCCAGATCGCGCTCCTGCATCGCCTGATCCACGCCGGCGCGCGGGTCGTCGAGGAACCGATCCACTTCCGCGAGCGCGAGCGCGGGCGGACGAAGCTCGGCGCCCGGAGCATCCTGGAGTTCTTCCTCGCCGTATGGTGGCTGCGCCTGACGAGCCACCGGGTGCTCCTCAAGTACGGGCTGACGGGCCTCGTCGGCGTGGCGGTCAACCTCGGGTCGTTCCAGGTCCTGCTCGGGCTCGGGCTGCACAAGTTCCTGGCGTCGCCGATCGCCATCGAGCTGTCGATCGTCTCGAACTTCCTGATGCACAACTACTGGACCTTCGCCGGCCGGGTCATGGCCGGCCGCAAGCGCGTCCGCGGCCTGAAGTACAACGCCGTCTCGCTGGCCACGCTCGCCCTGAGCTACGCCACTTTCGTCGGCCTGTCGGTCCCCTTCCCGCGCGCCTCGCCGGTGCTGCTCCAGGCCTGCGCCATCGTCCCCGCCGTGGCGCTCAACTACCTCGCGAACGCCTACTGGACGTTCCGCGACACGGCTCCGAAGTGACGGCGGCCCGCGGGACGCGCGGGATCAGGGGCCGGACGCGCCCCGGGCGAAGTCGTCGTCGAAGCGCACGATGTCGTCCTCGCCGAGGTAGTCCCCGACCTGGACCTCGATCACCTCGAGCGGCGTCTCGCCGGGGTTGCCGAGACGGTGCCGGCTGCCGCGCGGGATGTGGATCGACTGGTTCTCCGTCAGGGTCAGCGCGGACTCGCCGCGCGTCACCCGCGCGGTTCCGCGCACGACCACCCAGTGCTCCGACCGGCGCCGGTGCGATTGCAGGGAGAGCCGGGCGCCCGGCCCGATCGTGAGCCGCTTCACCCGGTATCCGTCCCCGGCGTCCACCGTCTCGAACGACCCCCACGGGCGGTAGACCCGCCGGTGGACGCGGTGTTCGGGGCGGGACGACGCCTCGATGCGCGCCACGGCCTCCCGCACCCGCTGGGCCGCGTCCCAGGCCGCCACCAGCACCGCGTCCGCGGTCTCGACCACGATCAGGCGGTCGACGCCCAGCGTCACCACCAGCCGGCTCTCGGCGCGCACCAGCGAGTTGGCGGTGTCCATCGCGACCGCGTCGCCGGACAGGGCGTTGCCGGCGGCGTCCACGGCGCTCGCCGCGTGCAGCGCCGACCACGAACCCACGTCGCTCCAGCCGGTCTCCAGCGGCGCCACGGCGGCGGCGTCCGTCTTCTCCATGACCGCGCGGTCGATCGAGGCCGCCGGCGCGCGGGCGAACGCCGGGCCCGGACGGAAGAAGTCCAGGTCCGCGACGCCCGTCTCGACCGCCTCGCGGCACCGGGCGAGGATCTCCGGCGCGTGCCGCGAGAGCGCCGCCGCCCAGGCGCTCGCCTTGAACAGGAACATGCCGCTGTTCCACAGGAACTCGCCCGATGCGACGTAGCGCTCCGCCGCCGCGCGGCCGGGCTTCTCGACGAACCCGGCGACGCGGCGCGCGCCTCCGTCCAGCGCCTCCCCGGGGCGGATGTATCCGTAGCCGGTCTCCGGCGTCGACGGACGCACGCCGAACGTCACAAGGCTCCCCTTCTCCGCCGCGCCGAGACCGGCGGAGACCGCCTCCCGGAAGCGCCCGACGTCCTCGACATGGCCGTCGGAGGGCACGACCAGCAACGCCGGGTCCTCGCCGGCGGCAAGGGCGCGGCAGGCCGCGAGCGCGGCCGCGGGCGCCGTGCCGCGGGGCGCCGCCTCCAGCAGGATGGCGCTCCACGGCCGCCCGATCTCCCGGCACTGCTCGGCCGCCAGGAACCGGTTCTCCTCGTTGCAGACGATGCAGGGATCCAGCGCGCCGTCCAGCGGGGCGAGGCGCAGCAGCGTCTCCTGCAGCATCGAGCGTGCGCCGGTCAGGGCCAGGAACTGCTTCGGATGGAGGGCGCGGGACAACGGCCAGAGGCGCGCGCCCGACCCGCCCGCCAGCACCACCGGGAGGATCGGCGTCATGGGGACCCTCGCGCCGTCATTCCGGAGCGGCGAAGCGGATCCCGAAATCGGCCGGCGGCGGCGGCGCGTCGGGATAGAGAAGGGGCACGATCCGGCCGGCCGATCCCTCGATCACGGTCGGCGTGAACTCGCGCCAGCGGCGGACGGGAGCGTCGTTGTCCAGGCGGCGCAGGACGCGGATGTCGCCGAAGATCCGTTCCTCCGCGTAGCCGGGAGCGGAAAGGCCCGGATCCGAGGACAGGATGTGGCTGACCGAGGCCAGGACCGCCGGCATGTCCGCGCCGACGAGGGCGGCGCCGGTCGCGGCGTCGTAAAGCGGTATCTCGCGGTGCAGGTGGTAGTAGCCGGGAAGGGCGTGGTAGTGGCGGTCGATGTGCCACACGCCGAGGACGCCGGGCGCCTCGGCGAGGTAGCGGTAGGCGGCGAAGAGGGGATCCCGGTCGCGGACGAACCTGACGGGGGTCTCCTCCGGCGCGAAGACCAGCCTGTAGGCGTCGTCCTGGCGCGGCAGGGCGTTCAGGAGTCCGGCCAGGGAGACCGCGGCGAACGCGGCGCCGGCCGCGCCGAGGACCCACGCCCGCCGGCGGGCGGCGAGCCGCGCCGCCACGTCGGCGCCGATCAGCAGCCACAGCGGGACGACGACGAAAACGAAGCGGTACTCCTTGTGCGCCTCCGCGGAATGGACGGCCAGCGTCAGGACGACGAGCCCGAGGAGAAGCCCGTAGCGGCGCGGGTCGCGCAGCGACGCCGCCAGGCAGAG
Source organism: uncultured Alphaproteobacteria bacterium (assembly GCA_958295695.1). Classification (GTDB taxonomy): domain Bacteria; phylum Pseudomonadota; class Alphaproteobacteria; order SP197; family SP197; genus SP197. The sequence goes on from OY282363.1 coordinate 2,773,831, forward strand.
CGCGCCCAGCCCCGCCGTGGCGGGCAGGAACCACCACAGGTATTGCCAGGCCGGGCTCGAACCGGCGCGCGCCTCCTCCAGCGCCAGATTGAACCGCAGGTTGACGAGATAGGAGTGGAACGGCTCGGCGCCCCACGTCACCGCGTCGAACAGGCCGACCGCGAGGAAGAACAGGATCGCGGCGAGCGCGAGCTGCGCCCGCGCGCCCCGCCACCGCGCGCCGCCCGGCCCGGACGCCCCGCCGGCGCGCAGGAAGAGCAGGCCGAGCAGCGCCAGCGCCAGCGGGGCGTACTGCATCCGCACCGCCGCGGCCAGCACCGCCAGGAAGGCCGCCGGCCAGACGACCCCCGGCCGGGCCGGATCCGGGCGCGCGCACAGCGCCAGCAACGCCATCAGCAGGCCGGTGGCCACGAACTCGGTCATCGGCTTGTGGGCGAAGCCGACCAGCTCGTACCAGAAGGCCCCGGCCACGAGCGCCACCCGGGCCGCGCTCTCGTCGAAGTGGCGGCGGGCGAAGAAATACATCCCGGCCGGAACCGCCAGGGAAAGGGCGCAGAAGACCAGCTCGACGCCGCCGACGTACCAGACGGGCCGGTCGAGGCCCACGGCGTCGAACAGCGCCAGGACCCCGGCGACCGGGCCGGGCACCAGCCACGAACGCGCGCCGTAGAAGTGCTCCCAGTGGACGACGCCGGCGCCGAAGACCAGGCGGTGCGCCTGCTCCAGATACTGCATGATCTCGTCCGGATGCAGCGCGAAGTCGCCGGACAGGGCGACGAAGGCGCGCGCCGCGAAGGCCAGCGCGAGCACGGACCACAAGTGTTTCCACACCGGCCCGCCGGGCTCGCGCGGGTGCGCCAGGGACGCCAGCGCGGCGCCGAGGGCCGCGCGCGGGCGCGCCGTCCCGGCCCTCTCCGGCCGGGGCCGCCCGGCGCGGCGCGTCTTCCGCGCCCCCTTCCGCCGCTTCGCCATCGCCTCCTCCGAACCCTCAACGGTCGCCGGAAGAATCCAGCCGTTCGAGCGCCTGGCGGGCGTGATTGTCCGCGCCGCGGTCGATCGACAGGGATTCCCGGAACAGCGCCTCCGCCTTGACGGCGTCGCCCCGGCGCAACGCGATCTGCCCCTCGACGAAGCGTTCCGTCGCCCGGTCCTCCTTGCCGCGGTCGTCCCCGGCCAGCTCCAGGGCCCGCCGCAGATAGGTTTCCGCCAGCCGCAGAGGCCGCTCGCCCGGCTGGGTCGCGAGCGCCCTGGCCATGCCCATGAGCGACCAGTAGTCGCCTTCCGCCAACGGCACGACATCCGCGACGTAGCCGTTTATCGAAGACCGTTCGTCGACCTGCGCCAGACCCAGGTATTCGCCGTAGGCCCTCAGCATCTCGTTGCGGTGAATGGCGCTCGGCGGGTCCCGCGGCGTCGGCATGGCGATCAGCTTCCCGAAGTACGCCTTGGCCTTGTCGTTGGCCCGGATCTCGATCCGCCCCGGTCCGGCGGCCTCGTGGACCCGCACGAAGAAACCCAAATGCGCCAGGCCCGCTCCCGAGAAGGCCGGACCGTACCACAGGGAATACACCGGCAGGTCCGTGTTCCGGAGAAATTCGGCCCAGCCGGCGGTCTTGCGCCCGGTGGACCACAACGGACGCACGACGCGGTCGTCGATGTAGACGCCGTGATACTCCAGCAACCGCAGGTTCGGGCGCACCCCCTTCACCCAGTGAAGATAGGACATCGGGCCGACGAACGGATCCGCGTAGAGGACGAAGACTCCGTCCTCCCCGGCGATGTCGAACAACGCCCGCGCCTGTTCCTCGGCGAAGCGGTCGTGGGGCCGGTAGTTGACCCCGGCGTTCCAGGCGCAGAGGCCCGCCACCAAGAGCGCGCCCGCGGCGTGGAGAACGGGACGCGGCGGCGCGCGGCGCGCGCGCGCCCACCGGATCGCCGCGTGCGCGCCGTGGCCCAGCCACAGCGCGAGGACGCCGTAGGCGACCAGCGGATAGGGGCGGAAGGTGGAAATCCGCAGGGGTTCGTAGTTGAAGCCGAGCATGGCGATGAGCAGGAAGCTGCTGGCCGCGAACGCCAGCGCCTCGCAGGAGAGCCCGAGACGCCAGCCGCCCCGGAAGGACGCGACCGCGCCCCACAGCGCGACGAGCGTACCGACGACGCCGAACTGGAGCAGCGCCTGCGTCGCGAAGTACCCGGCGAAGGACAGCTTGTCGGCGAGGCCGGCGTTGGGGTTCCGGTCGATGTGGGAGTAGATGCTGCGGTCGACGAAGGAGAGGAACTCGCCCCAGGACCCGATCGGCCCCAGGAAGTTGACCGGCGCCGGCTGGTGGGACCGCCAGACCATCCAGCCGTAGAGGGCGGCCGCGGCCAGCGCGGCGACGGGAACCAGGTAGACGAGCCGGCGCCCGAAGTCCCTCCCCGCGCCCACGGCGTAGGCGAGGAACAGGGGACTCGCCAGGATCAGCAGCGGGTAGTGGTTGGCGAGGCCGAGGCCGTAGACCGCCGCCGCCGCGATCCACAGGCGCGCGCTCCGCGCCGCCGCCGCCTCCTGCGCGAGGGCCAGGGTCAGGAACACCGCCGCGGTGTTGGTGGTGTAGACGTCGGCGACGATCGCCTGCGACCAGAAGTGCCCGGAGACCGCCAGCGCGGCGCCGGCCAGCCAGGCGGCGGGACGGTCGCCGGTGCGGCGCAGCACGAGCCAGGCGACGCTGGCGCAGGTGAGCGCGCCCATCAGGCCGCTCAACGCATGGACCCGCCAGGCGACCTCGCCGAGGGGGACCAGGGAAGCGAGCCGGCCGAGCAGGATGTAGAGGGGATATCCCGGCGGGTGCGCGACGCCCGCGAACGTCGCGGCGGTGACGAAGAGGCCGTCGTCCTCCAGCATCACGGTGCGCGGCGTCGAGACGGCGTAGAGCGCGAACGCGCCGACGAAGAGCAGCCCGACGCCGAGAGCGTCCGCCCGCGGCCTGGGCGGATGCAGGCCGGGGAGCGTCGCGCGGAGCGACGGCCTCCACCGCCGCGCCGGCGGCGGAGGCGGCGGCGGAGACCGCCGCGCCGGCCCGCCGGCCGATCCGCGCTTCTTGCGGCTCATCGCGAAACCGTTCTCCGCCGTCGCCCGCGCCGGATCATCGCGCGAGCCGCTCCAGGGCCGCCAGCGCCTCGTCGCGGTTGGTGCGTATGTCGCCGCGCGCCGGGTCCAGGGCCAGGGCCCGCTCCAGCGCCTCCAGCGCCTCGGCGGGCCTCCCCAGGAAATACAGCGCGGTGCCCACGCCGTGGTGGGCGCTCGGATTGCGGGGATCGACCTCGACGAGGCGGCGATAGAGATCGAGCGCTTCGCCGTGGCGCTCCCGCCTGACCGCCAGAGAAGCCATGTTCTGCAAGGCGTAGGCCGACTTCGGGTCGAGCGACAGGGCGTGGCGGAGCCGTTCCTCCGCCTCGTCGAGCCGGTCCAGCACGACCAGCGCGGCCCCCACGTTCGAGTGGTCGCGGTCGTCGTCCGGCGCCTGCTCGGCGGCGACGCGAAAGGCGGCCAGCGCCTCGTCCCAGCGGCCTTCCGCGCTCAGGGCCTCGCCCAGATTGCGGTGGGCGAACCGCGCCGTGGGGTTGTGCGCGACGACGTGGGCGAACAGCGTCACCCCGTCGCGGTAGACCCCGGCGTGCCGCCAGGTCAGAACCGCCAGGACGATCAGCGCCGCCGCCGCGACGCCCGCGGCGCACCGCCGCCACACAGCCGACGGCAGGCGCTCCGCGCCCACCGCCGCCGCGCCCACGAACACCGCCATCGGCCCCAGCCCCGCCAGATACTGGTGCCGGTCGGCCACGAACGAGAACTGCATGTAGCCGTAGTCCACGAACCCCAGAACCGGAGACAGCGTGACCGCGAAGAACGACACACCCGCCAGAGGACCCCGACCCACGCGGCCCCGCAGGAACCACAACGCCGCCGCCACCGCCGCCCACGCCGCGACGTAACCCCACGCAACCGGGTCCCCGGCCCCCACCTCCCAATGCGGATAGATCGCCGTCAGACCGTCCGGCCACAGCAGCTTGCCGGCGTAGAACCACAGCGCGTGCGCCGCGATCTGCAACCGCTCCACCGCCGTGTAGCCGAGGGACAGGGGCTCCCGAGCCTCGTAGAACGACACGTCCGCCACCGCCATGGCCGCGCCCACGACGAAGAACGGCGCCGTCCGCAGAAGGTCGCCGCCCGTCACCCGGCCCCGCTTCCACCACGACACGATCAGAAACGCCGCCGGCAGCGTCACCGCGATGGACTTGCACAGCATCCCGGCCGCGAACAGCGCCAGCGCCAGGACGTAATCCCGTCCTCCCCGCCCCCCTCGCGGCGCGTCCGCGAAGCGGAGCCAGGCCAGGAAGGCGGAGAGGTAGAACAGGCCCGAGAGCAGGTCCTTGCGCTCGATGACCCAGGCGACGGACTCCACGTGCAGGGGATGGACGGCGAACACCGCGGCGACGAGCCACGCGCCGGGGACGGCCAGCCGTTCGGCCAGGCGCAGGACGAGCAGGGCGTTGACCGCGTGCAGCAGCACGTTGACGGCGTGATAGCCGGCCGGGGCGAAGCCCCACAGCTTGTGCTCCAGCCAGAAGCTCGTGTAGACCAGCGGCCAGTAATGCCCCTCGTCCTCGATCTCCGAGGGCGAGAACCAGATGCGCCACAGGCCGTCCCAGTCCCGCACCGCGAGCGCCCGGGCGAAGACCCGGTCGTCCCAGACGAACCCGGCGGACAGGGCGGGGAGGTAGCAACCGACCGCCAGCGCGGCGAGGACCGGGGCGGCCAGCGCCTCGCGCCGCGCGAACCGGGGTTCGGGAGCGGAAGGGGGGGAAGCGGAGGCGGCCCGCCTCGCCGGCGCGCCGGGCGGCCGTCGTCCCCGCTTTCGTCCCCGTTTCCCGCGGCTCATCGCCGTCGCCCTCTCAACGATCCCCCAGGCGCGACAGGGCGGAGTCGCGCACGGTCCGCACCGACTCCAGCCCCGGCGCCAGCACCAGCGCCCGGTCGAGGCTGCGGAGGGCCTCCTCGTACCGCCCGAGGCCGAACAGCGCGTGGCCCATGCCGGCGTGCGGGAGGGCGCTTCCGGGGTCGGCTTCCATCGCGGCGCGATAGTAGCCGAGCGTCTCGTCCAGCCGCCCCTGCTTTCTCAGGGACTCCGCCAGATTCTGGAGGACGACCGGATGGCGCGGGTCGAGCGACAGGGCGTGGCGGAGCCGTTCCTCCGCCTCCTCGAGCCGGCCCAGCCTTATGAGCGCGACGCCGGCGTTGGCGTGGGCCTTCACATCGTCCGGCGCCTGCCCGGCGGCGGCGCGGGACGCGGCCAGCGCTTCCTCCAGGCGCCCCGCGTCGAGCAGGGCCTTGCCGAGATTCTGTTGGGCGAACCGCGCCGTGGGGTTGTACGCGACGACATGGGCGAACAGCGTCACCCCGTCGCGGTAGACCCCGGCGTGCCGCCAGGTCAGAGCCGCCAGGACGACCAGCGCCGCCGCCGCGACGCCCGCGGCGCACCGCCGCCACACAGCCGACGGCAGGCGCTCCGCGCCCACCGCCGCCGCGCCCACGAACACCGCCATCGGCCCCAGCCCCGCCAGATACTGGTGCCGGTCGGCCACGAACGAGAACTGCATGTAGCCGTAGTCCACGAACCCCAGAACCGGAGACAGCGTGACCGCGAAGAACGACACACCCGCCAGAGGACCCCGACCCACGCGGCCCCGCAGGAACCACAACGCCGCCGCCACCGCCGCCCACGCCGCGACGTAACCCCACGCAACCGGGTCCCCGGCCCCCACCTCCCAATGCGGATAGATCGCCGTCAGACCGTCCGGCCACAGCAGCTTGCCGGCGTAGAACCACAGCGCGTGCGCCGCGATCTGCAACCGCTCCACCGCCGTGTAGCCGAGGGACAGAGGCTCCCGAGCCTCGTAGAACGACACGTCCGCCACCGCCATGGCCGCGCCCACGACGAAGAACGGCGCCGTCCGCAGAAGGTCGCCACCCGTCACCCGGCCCCGCTTCCACCACGACACGATCAGAAACGCCGCCGGCAGCGTCACCGCGATGGACTTGCACAGCATCCCGGCCGCGAACAGCGCCAGCGCCAGGACGTAATCCCGTCCTCCCCGCCCCCCTCGCGGCGCGTCCGCGAAGCGGAGCCAGGCCAGGAAGGCGGAGAGGTAGAACAGGCCCGAGAGCAGGTCCTTGCGCTCGATGACCCAGGCGACGGACTCCACGTGCAGGGGATGGACGGCGAACACCGCGGCGACGAGCCACGCGCCGGGGACGGCCAACCGTTCGGCCAGGCGCAGGACGAGCAGGGCGTTGACCGCGTGCAGCAGCACGTTGACGGCGTGATAGCCGGCCGGGGCGAAGCCCCACAGCTTGTGCTCCAGCCAGAAGCTCGTGTAGACCAGCGGCCAGTAATGCCCCTCGTCCTCGATCTCCGAGGGCGAGAACCAGATGCGCCACAGGCCGTCCCAGTCCCGCACCGCCGCGGCGCCGGTGAACGCTTCGTCGTCCCAGACGAACCCGGCGGACAGGGCGGGGAGGTAGCAACCGACCGCCAGCGCGGCGAGGACCGGGGCGGCCAGCGCCTCGCGCCGCGCGAACCGGGGTTCGGGAGCGGAAGGGGGGGAAGCGGAGGCGGCCCGCCTCGCCGGCGCCGGCCCGGCGGGCGGACCCCGCCGGCGCGCTCGCTTCCGGCGGCTCATCGCCGTTCGCGCGGAGAACGTTCGCGACGGCGCGCCGCCGCGAGCGCCCCCGCCGCGTCGGGCGACCCGTCGAACACCGGAACTCCCATGGCCCGAACCTTCCGCCGGTCGACGATCCCGCGTTCCTCCACCCGGGGGAACCGTCGAAACGTAGCACGAGAAGGAAACGGGCGCGCGCCGCCGGGAGACGTCCTCGTCGCGATCGCCATCGCAACCGTCGGAATCGGGCCGCGGACCTACGGGGCCGAGGCCCGATCCAGGACGCCGGCGACGACGCGGGCGGTCTCCTCGCCGGAGAGACGGGCTCCGGCGACCGTGGCCCACATGTCGCGGTGGCAGGCTTCGCCGGCGAAGAAGACGCGGTCGCCGACCGGCTCCCGCAGCACGGACCGCATGGCCGAGGCGCCCGGCTCGGCGGAGGCGTAAGAGCCCAGGGTCAACGGGTCGCGGCCCCATGAGGTGACCGCGCCCTTGACGAAGACGCCGTCGATGCCGCTTCCCAGCATGGCGCGCAACTCGCCCATGGCGTAGTCGATGCGGGCCTCGGGCGTCTCCCGCTCCAGCTCGCGCGCCCACGATCCGCCCACGTCGCAATAGGCGAGGCCGTGGCCGCCGGCGTTCGTCAGCACGCCGAACCCTTCCCGGTCGTCGCCCATCCTGAACAGCAGGTAGCCGTCGGGACCCATGCCGAAGACATCCTCGGAGAACTGGAGCGCGATGTGGTTGTAGAGGCCCATGGAGACCTTCTCGAACGATTCCCGCTTCCCGGCCGGCAGCGCGGGCGTGAAGCCGATGGCGCCGGACGCCAGGACGCCGGTCGAGACCGTGACGATCGCGGCGCGGGCGCGGATCGCGCCCCGGCCGGTCTCGACGGCGACGCCGTCCCCGCTCCAGTCGATCCGGGTGGCCTCGGTATCCAGCGAAACCGGCACGCCGCCGCCCCAGTGGGCGACCAGCGCGCCGAAGCCCTCGCGGCAGTACCAGTCCGCGCCGTCGGCGCCGCTCCACCAGTCGACGACGGAGAAGTCCTCGAGGTCCTTGCCCATGCTCCAGGGCCCGACGCCGAAGGCGGCCGTCGCCGCCCAGGGTCCCTCGACGCCCGCCGCCGCCTCGGCGGCGGAGATGTCGTTGCCCCGGTCGCCCTGGACGCCGATGGCGCCGTACGTGGCGTCCCACGCGTTCCAGAACGCGTCCATCCCGTCGTCGTCCACCTCCCGGCCGCCGTCGAACACGCGGTAGTTGTCGGGCGCGCGGTAGACGTCGAAGCCGTGCTCGCGGCCATGGGCGACGAAGGGGTTGCGAGCGCCGATGTGGAGCCAGTGCGCGCCGGTGTCGAACGGGACGCCGAAGGTCGCCATGTCCGTGTGGGCCCGCCCGCCGATCCTGCCGGCGGCCTCGACCGACACGACCTCGAAGCCGCGCTCCATGAGCGTCCCGGCGGCGCCCAGTCCCGCGGCGCCGGCGCCGATCACGACGACGTCGGGATTGGCCGGAACCTGCGCTCGGAGGAAACGCGGCGCGGCCAGGGTCGCGCCGAGACCGGCGAGGAAACCGCGGCGGCCGAGGCCGGGCCGGAGAAAGCGGTCCATGGACGTGCTCCTTTGCTTCTGCGTTGTAGAGGCGCGACCGCCGGGCCGGAGCGGCGGAACTCAGGCGGCGCGGCGCGAGTTGCGGGCCGCCAGCGCCCGCATGGCCGGGGTCTCCTCGTCGAACAGGGCGGCCAGCTCGCCCAGGACGGCGCCGCCGAGTTGCTCGACATCGACGAGGGTGACGGCGCGCCGGTAGTAGCGGGTCACGTCGTGGCCGATGCCGATGGCGATCAGCTCGACCGGCGAGAGGGTCTCGATCCAGCCGATCGCGTCGCGCAGGTGACGTTCCAGGTAGTTGCCGGAGTTGACCGAGAGCGTGGAGTCGTCCACCGGCGCGCCGTCGGAGATCACCATCAGGATCCTGCGCTGCTCGGACCGGGCCACAAGGCGCTCATGGGCCCACAGCAGGGCCTCGCCGTCGATGTTCTCCTTCAGCAGTCCCTCGCGCAGCATCAGGCCCAGGCTCTTGCGCGCGCGCCGCCAGGGCGCGTCGGCGGCCTTGTAGACGATGTGGCGCAGGTCGTTGAGGCGGCCCGGGCCGACGGGCTTGGATTCGGACAGCCACTTCTCGCGGCTGCGGCCGCCTTTCCAGGTGCGCGTGGTGAAGCCCAGGATCTCGACCTTCACGCCGCAGCGCTCCAGCGTCTGGGCCAGGATGTCCGCGCTCATCGCGGCGATGCCGATGGGCCGGCCGCGCATGGAGCCGGAGTTGTCGATCAGGAGCGAGACCACGGTGTCGCGGAACTCGGTCTCGTGCTCGATCTTGAAGCTGAGCGGCACGAGCGGGTCGACGACGACGCGCGCGAGGCGGGAGGAATCGAGCAGCCCCTCCTCCAGGTCGAACTCCCAGGCGCGGTTCTGCTGCGCCATGAGCTTTCTCTGGAGGCGGTTGGCGAGCCTGGAGGTCACGCCCCTCAGGTGCGCGATCTGGTGGTCGAGCTGGGTCCTGAGCCGGGACAGCTCCTCGGGGTCGCACAGGTCCCGGGCGTCGACCGTCTCGTCGAACTCCTGGGTGAAGGCCCTGTAGGCCGGATCGCGGCGGTTGCCGAACATGTCCTCGGGACGGCGCATCTGGCCGGACGGGTCGGTGTCGTCGGCGCCGGACGGCGTCGTCCGGTCGTCGCCGTCCGCGGCCTCCGCGGCCATGGCGTCGTCGTCCGCGGCCTGCTCGTCGAGGCTGTCGGCGTCGCTCCGGTCGTCGCCGCTTTCGCCGGCCTCGGACTCGGACTCGCCTTCGGGCTTGTCGGGGTCGCTCCGGTCGTCGGCCGCGTCGGGATCGGTCCGGTCCGTGGCCCGGTCGGTGTCCTCGTCGGGCAGTTCCAGATGCGAGATCAGCTTCCGCATGATCCGCGCGAAGGCGTCCTGGTCGCGGATCGCGTCATGGAGATTGGCGAGATCCCCGCCGATCTTCTCGTCGAGCCAACCGCGCATCATGTCGACAGCCCCGGCGGCCGAGGGCGGCGGCGCGGCGCCGGTCAGCTTCTCGCGCACCAGAAGGCCGATGACGTCGGCCAACGGCGCCTCCTCCTGGTCGGCGATCCGGTGCAGGCCCTTGGCGCGGCAGCGCTCCTCCAGCACGACCGCGACGTTCTCGGCCACGCCTTTCATACGGTTGACGCCCAGGCTCTCGCAGCGGGCGTCCTCGACCGCGTCGTAGATCGACCGCCCGATCTCGCCCATCGGCCGCCGCCGCGCGTGGGTTCCGGCGTCGTGGTGACGCATCTTCAGCGCGAGCCGGTCGGCTTCGCCCCGGGTCATCGAGACCGAATGCCGGTCGAGGTCGCGCGGCGGCTGGGTCAACTGGGCGCTGTGTCCGCTGGCCGACGGCTCCTGGACGCCGTAGCCGACCTCGAGCTCGGGATCGCGCGAGATCGCCCGCATCGCGCCGGCGACGACCCGTTTGAACGGATCGACGATGTTCTCGTCGCGATGCACGCCTCGAGGTCCCCTCCCGCCGTCCGGAAAGGGCTATCGGGCCGCGGACTGCGCGACCGCGGCCTCGGGAAGGTCCGCGCCGAAGCAACGCTGGTAGAATTCGGCGATCTGCGAGCGTTCGGTCTCGTCGCACTTGTTGAGAAACGTCAGGCGGAAGGCGAAGCCCAGGTCGCCGAAGATCTCGGCGTTCTCGGCCCAGGTAATGACCGTGCGCGGCGACATGACGGTCGAGATGTCCCCGGTCATGAACGCGCCGCGGGTCAGCTCGGCCACGGCGACCATCCGCCCGATCGTCTCCCGGCCCTTCCTGTTGTCCATGGCCGGCATCTTCGAGAGCACGATCTTCTCTTCTTCCCGGTGCTCCAGGTAGTTGAGCGTCGAAACGATCGACCAGCGGTCCATCTGGCCCTGGTTGATCTGCTGGGTGCCATGGTAGAGGCCGGTCGTGTCGCCGAGGCCGACCGTGTTGGCGGTCGAGAACAGGCGGAACGACCTGTGCGGATGGATCACCTTGTTCTGGTCGAGCAGGGTCATCTTGCCCCGCACCTCCAGCACGCGCTGGATCACGAACATCACGTCCGGCCGGCCGGCGTCGTACTCGTCGAAGACGAGCGCGATCGGATGCTGGATCGCCCAGGGCAGGATGCCCTCGCGGAACTCCGTGACCTGCCTGCCGTCGCGCAGGACGATGGCGTCCTTGCCGATCAGGTCGATGCGGCCGATGTGGCTGTCGAGGTTGACGCGGATGCACGGCCAGTTGATGCGGGCGGCGACCTGCTCGATGTGGGTCGACTTGCCCGTGCCGTGGTAGCCTTGGATCATGACGCGGCGGTTGAAGGCGAATCCGGCCAGAATCGCCAGCGTGGTCTGGGGATCGAAGACATAGGCGTCGTCGATGTCCGGCACATGCTCGGTGCGCCTGGAATAGGCCGGGACCTCCATCGCGGTGTCGATGCCGAAAGACCTGGCGACCTTCAGGGTCGTGTCGGGCTCGCCTTCCGGAAGCAGGCCGATATCGCTGGGTTCTGTCGCCATCTCTTGCACGTCGTCATGGGAGTCTGGACGCGGGCCGGAATCCCCGGTCCCTGCCGCCGGAACCGCGCGCGGCGGCCACGAAGGGCCGGCCGGCGGACGGGCCCGAACGCCGGCTACATTGGCACGGCCTCCGGGGCGCTTACAAGCCGTCCGGGATCGAATCAGGCGTGCTGGCGGTCGGTCAGCCGGCGGTAGGCCCAGATGACGTCCCGCAGCCGGTCCCCGGCCTCCTTGTCGCCGTCGTTGAGGTCGGGGTGGCAGGCCTTCACCTCCTGCTTGAAACGGCGCTTGATCGCGGTTTCGTCCGCGCCGGGCCTGAGTTTCAGGATGCCGAGGGCGCGCCGTTCCTCCTCGAGCGCGCGGTCCTCCCCGGCCGGGACGCTTCCGCCGCCGGCCCGGCGCCCGGCCCCGTCGTCGTTCATGAAGCCGAAGGGGTCGCCCAGACCGTCGTTCGCAAGGGCCTCGCGGAAGGCCCGGTTCCGGACCAGACGCTCGTCGGGACGCCACGTGGGCCGGTGCCAGGTGAGGTCGGCGTGCCGGTAGGCCTCGATCTCGTCCCGGTTCCAGCCCTCGAAGAAGTTCCAGGCGCTGTTGAACGCGCGCACGTGCTCGAGGCAAAGGTACTGGAACTCATCGACCCGCCGGTGCGACAACGGCGCGCGATGCACGCCCCCGTTCTCGCAACCGGGCCAGTTGCAAGGCCGTTCGGGGGCGGCGTCCGATCCCTCGTCGAGGGTGCGCCGGGATCGCGGTCGCGCCATCGCGGGAGTATGCGAACGTCCCGGAGGGCTTGCAAGGAGCCCCCGGGGCCGGACACATTCGGAACGGGCGGAAACGGGAGCTCGGGATGCGTGTCGCCGCGGCGATCGAAACGAAACTGGAAGCGGCCCTCGAGCCCGAGACGCTGGAGATCGTCGACGAGTCGCGTCTCCACGCCGGTCACGCCGGCGCCCGGCCCGGGGGAGAGAGCCATTTTCGCGTCCGGGTGGTCTCGGCGGCCTTTGACGGGCTCGGCCGCGTCGCCCGCCAGCGGCTGGTCTACAGGGCGCTCGCCGAAGAGATGGAAGGCGACATCCACGCGCTCGCGATCGACGCCAGGACGCCGGGCGAGGCGCGGGACCGATCCCGTCCAGGTTGAACCGCCCGCGATCCGCTTCATGGCGTCGCCGTCTTCGACGGGAATCGCCATGGCCTACCCGCCGCTCGCGGCAAGCGGCCCCGGAGCGGTTCCGGCCAAGCCGGAACCGCTCTAGGCTCCCGGCATGAGCGATGGCGTTCCCACACCGCAGAGTCAGGCGCTCGGGGCCGAGGCGCCGATCGCGCGGCGCGAGCTGAAGGCCCTGATGAGACGGTCCAACGGCCCCGCGCTGCGCCGGCTGCCGCTGTGGTACGGCGTGCTCGGCGGTACCGGCGCGCTCGTCTGGCTGGCGCTCGGCACATGGTGGCTCCCACCCGCCATGTTCGTCCACGGCGTGGCGATGGCGCACCACTTCTCCCTGCAGCACGAGTGCATCCACTTCACCGCCTTCCGCGACCGTCGGGTCAACACGTGGCTCGCGGCCTGGTGCGGCTTCTGGATCTGCGTGCCGCCGGTCTTCTTCCGCTACGAGCACTGCGACCATCATACCCACACCCAGATCGTGGGCCGCGACCCCGAACTGATCCCGCTGGCCGGATCCGTCTGGGGCCACCTCGCCTACATCTCCTCGCTGCCCTACTGGCGCGGCATGCTGGGCGGGCTCGTCGGCCACGCCCTGGGACGGATCGCGCCGGCCGAGAAACGCTTCGTTCCCCCGGAGGAGCGCAAGGCCGTGGTGGCCGAGGCGCGCGTGTTCCTGGCGCTCTACGCCGGCGTCGCGGCCGCGATGGCCGCGTTCCAGTGGTGGGCGCCGCTCTGGTTCTGGTGGCTGCCGGTCTTCCTCGGCGAGCCGGTCATGCGCTTCATCCGCATGACCGAGCATGTCGGACGGCCCAACACACGCGACATGACGGCCAACACGCGCACCAGCCTGGTGTCCTGGCCCTGGCGCTTCCTCGCCTGGAACATGCCCTACCACGCCGAGCACCACTTCGCCGCGTCGGTCCCCTTCCACGCCCTGCCGGCGCTCCACGACAGGCTCAGGGGCCATCTCCACACGGAGCCGGGAGGGTATCTCGGCGCCCATGCCGACATGCTGGACCAGATCGCCGGGCGACGCGCGCGCCTGGGCGACCGCGTCGCCGCCGATGCCGGATGAGACCTGGGTCGACCTGATCCCCCTCGCCGCGCTGGAGCCGGGCGACGTCACCGCGGCGCGGCGCGGCGGCCGGCCTCTGGCCGTCCACGATACGCCGGACGGCCCCCATGTCACCGCCGCGCGGTGCAGCCACGGCGGCGCCGACCTCTGCGACGGGTACCTCGACGGCCACCTGATCGAATGCCCGCTGCACCAGGGCCGCTTCGACGTCCGCACCGGCGAGGCCCGGGGCCGGCCGGCCACGCGCCCGATCGAGGTCTACGCCTGCCGCGTGGCGGACGGCATGGTGCGGATCAGGATCGACTGAGGCGTGTCCGTTCTCGACGGGATCGCGAAAAGCCGCGACCGCGGCCCGCCGCTCGCGCGGCGCCTCCGCGGCGGCCGGCTTACAGGTCCAGCGTCAACATGGGAGATTTGGCGCGGCTGCAGCAGACCATGATGAACTCGCCGCGTTCCTTCTCCTCGTCGTCGAGCACGAAGTCGCGGTGGTCGGGCGCGCCGTCGATCAGGACGGTGGCGCAGGTGCCGCAGATGCCCTCCTCGCACATGGTGTCCACGTCGAGGCCGTTGGCGCGCAGCACCTCCACGATCGTCCGGTCGGCCGGAACGTCGAACACCTGGCCGGTGCTGTGGATCTTGATCTGGAAGGCCTCGCTCGCCCCGCGGTCGACCGATTCGTCGACCGAGAAGAACTCGAAGTGCACCGTGCCGACGGGCCAGTGGCTCGTCGCGTTCTCGCAAGCGCGCATGAAGCCCGCCGGCCCGCAGTAGTAGACGTGGGCGCCCGCGCGCACGTCCCTCAGGAGGCCCTCGATGTCGAGCCCGTCGGCCGGGTCGCCGTTGTCGTGGTGGTAGCGGATCCTGTCGGCGAAGTCCGACGCGGCGATCTCCCCCATGAAGGCGGTCTTGGCGGGCGCGCGGGTGCAGTAGTGCATCTCGAAGCTCTCGCCCCGGGCGGAAAGGTCGCGCGCCATGGCCATCATGGGCGTCACGCCGATGCCTCCGGCGAGCAGGATGTGGTGCGTGGCCTTGTCCGACAGCGGGAAGTTGTTGCGCGGCGCGTGGACGGTGAGCGTGTCGCCCTCCCCGACGTTGTCGTGCATGTAGACCGAGCCGCCCCGGCTCTCGGGCTCGCGCAGCACGGCGACGACGTAACGGTCGACGTCGCGCGGGTCGCTCGATATCGAATACTGGCGCGCGACGCCGTTGGGAAGCTCGACATCGAGATGCGCCCCGGCGGTGAACATCGGCAGCAGGCGGCCGTCCGGGTCGACCAGTTCGAAGGACCGGATGTCCTCGGCCTCCTGGACGATCCTGTTGACCTTCAGGGACAGCGTCGCGCCGCTCATCGCCTTCCCTCCGACGCGGGGTCGTAACCGGCCGGCGCCCGGCCGCGCTCCCCCGGCGCGCCACGGTACGCACATTCGGAACTAACCCACTGATTGAAAACGGTTTTCTCTTCCGCCAGTCCGCGACCGGGGCGCGAAGAATGCCGCCTCCGGCTCCCCGATGCAACAGGATGCCGGAAGGCGACAACGAAGGGGGTCGCGAGTCGCGCGGGCGAGCCGGCAAGCCGGAACCGCCCTGTCCGGGCGGCCCGCTCGACGCCAAGCCCCCGCCGGAGCCTGACGGAACGCCCTATGCGTCGGCTTGGCGGCGCATCATGGCGCCGATCTCGCTCAGCCGGAACGCGCCCAGGAGCTGGCCGGCGAGCGCGTAGGTCCCGAGCCCCAGCGCCACCGTCGCCGCGAGGCTCGCGGCCTCGGCGGCGTCCCCCGGAGGCGGCCAGCGTTCCTGCGCGGCGAGCGCGAGCCGCAGCGCGAGCGCCATCGCCGCCGACGCCAAGAGGACGCGGGGCAGGCGCCGGAGCAGACGCGCGTCGGGCGCGAAGTGGCCGCGCCTGACGAGGATGGCGTACAGCAGGCCCGCGTTGATCCACGCCGCGCCGGCCGTCGCGAGCGCGATGCCGACGTGCCCCAGGGACCAGATCAGCGAGAGCATGATGACGATGTTGCTCGCCAGCGCCACGACCGCCGTCTTGACCGGCGTCCCGGTGTCCTTGCGAGCGAAGAAGCCGGGCGCGAAGACCTTGATCAGCACATAGGCCGGCAGCCCCGTGGCGAAGGCGACCAGGGCGGCGGCGCTGGCCGCCGTGTCCGCGGCGTCGAAGGCGCCGCGCTCGAACAGGACGGCGATGACCGGCTCGGCGATCACCGCGAGCGCCGCGGCGCCGGGCAGGCAGAAGACCATGACGAGCTCGACCGCGCGGCTCTGGCTGTCGTTCGCGCCCGCCGCGTCGCCGGCCTCGATCTGGCGCGAGAGAAGCGGCAGCAGCGCGGTGCCCACCGCGATCCCGATCACGCCCAGGGGGAGCTGGTTCACCCGGTCGGCGTAGTAGAGATAGGAGATCGCGCCGGTGGGCAGGAACGAGGCGACCCAGAGGTCGACCACGAGGTTGATCTGCACCGCGCCCGCGCCGAGCGCCGCCGGGCCGAAAAGCTTGAGGACGCCCTTCACGCCCGCGGTGAGGCGCGGCGGCAGCAGGCGCGGCGGCAGTCCGGCGCGCCTCAGGCCGGCCACGAGCAGCAGGAGCTGGGCCACGCCGCCGAGCGTCACGCCCCAGGCCAGCGCGCGGCCCGCGTCGACGTCGTCGGAGGCGGAGGCCATGAGCGCCGCCGCGATCAGGCTGAGGTTGAGCAGGATGGGCGCCGCGGCGTAGGCGGCGAAACGGCCCGTGGAGTTCAGCATCGCGCCGAACAGGGAGACGAGCGAGATGAGCAGGAGATAGGGGAAGGTGACGCGGGTGAGTTCGACGGCGAGCGCGAGCTTGTCCGGCTCGTCCGAGAACCCCGGGGCCAGCGCGAGCACGGCCCACGGCATGACGATCTCGAACAGCGCGACCAGCGCCGCCAGCGCGAAGAGCAGGACGGCCAGCGTCTCGTCGGCCAGCCGTCTGGCGTCGGCTTCGCCCTCGCCTTCCAGCTTGCCCGCGAACATCGGGACGAAGGCGGCGTTGAACGCGCCCTCGGCGAACAGGCGGCGGAAGAAGTTCGGCAGCTTGAACGCCACCAGGAAGGCGTCGGCCGCGAGGCCCGCGCCCAGCGCGGCCGCGAACAGCAGGTCGCGCAGGAACCCGAGCACGCGACTGATCGCGGTCAACCCGCTCACGGTGACGAAGGCACGGCCAAGGTTCATGCGCGCTCGGTGCGGGACGACGACGGCGGATTCAAGGCGCGGGCGGGTGGACGGGACCGGAACCGCCGAAACGATATCGCAACGACGCTATCACGGCGCCCCCGCGCGGTGGAGTCGGCGCGCCGCGGCGTCCGCGCGACCGCCGCGGACCGGGTGGCCGGCGGGCGCGGGAACTCGGTTGTCCGCCGGCCCGCGGGCTGGACGCCGGACGGCAAGGCGGCATACTGGTCCCGCTCGTTCCGAAAGAGTAAAGAGCGGACGCAGCATGGCGACGCGACGACCGGAGAGGAGGCCGCGATGAGCGCCGACGGGAGACCGAAACTCGCGGTGGGACATGTGAGCCTGGAGGTGGAGGACGTCGGCGAGGCCCATGCGTTCTTCGTGCGCCACGGCATGCGCGACATCTTCGAGGGCGACGACTTCGGGGTGCTCGAGCTGCGCGGCGGCACCCATCTGGTGCTCCGCCGCGCCGAGGGAACGGTCGAGCCGGACAGGACGGCCCCCTTCGATCTCATGGTCGACGACATCGACGCGGCCCGCGCGGAGTTCGCGAGCGCCGGCGTGACCGCCACCGGGATCGCGCGCGGGCGCATCCACGACACCTTCCATATCGAAGGTCCGGGCGGCTATCGTTTCGCCGTGACCTCGTCCCACGCCGGCGACCGGGCGGTGTGAACGGCGACCGCCCACAATCGTGGGCCGCCTATGCCAGCGGTGAGCCGGAGGCGTCCCGCGCCGGCGCGTCTCGTGGCGGGATCGAGATCGGGAGCAATCCCCGCCTCGAAAAGGCCCCCGGCGGCGCGGCGGTCACAGGATCACGTAGACCTTGGCCACGGCGCGCCTGACATCGCACCGTCCGCTCCATCCCGCCGGGAACCACGCCGTGTCTCCCCCCGCGATCTCGATCTCGTCGCCGGCGTCGCTGGTGTAGGCGCATTCGCCTTCGAGGAAGTGGCAGAACTCGGGCCGGGCGACCTCGCAGCGCCAGCTCCCTTCCGTGCAGCGCCAGTAGCCGGCTTCCGGGAAGGTCCCGCCGCCGCCGGTCAGCGTCCGCCCCGACGTGCGGGAGACCGGCTCGCCCAGGGGTTCGGGCACGGTGCCCCAGTCGCCGAGCTCCCCGTCCGCCAGTCCGGCGGCCCGCCCGAGGAGCGCGACGGCCGGCGCCGTCATGCCGCGGTCTTCCTCAGCAGCCTGTCGAGCTCCTCCGCGCCCTTGCGGCGGCCGTCGGCGGCCTGCATGTGGCGGGCGAGCTTGTCCAGCCTCGCCTTCATCGCGCCGTCGCCGAGCATGCGCGCAAGGGCGCCGGCGATGTCGGCGTCCGTCCAGGTGTAGCGTTCCAGGGCGAGGCCGTAGCCGCGCTCGTCGATGTGGGTGGCGTTGTCGTGGCCGTCCCAGCAGTAGGGCATGATGAGCGCCGGCTTGCCGAAATAGAGGCATTCGTTGAAGCTGTTGTTGCCGCCGTGGTGGATCACCGCGTCGACCTGCTCGATCGCGCTGGGCTGAGGATACCAGCTCTCGACGTGGCAGTTGTCGGGGATGGCGTCGTAGGCATCGCGGTAGTCGCCGACGTTGACCAGCACCCGGTAGGGCAGCGCGCCGAGCGTCGCCATCAGACGTTTCATGAGGTCCGTGTCGCCCGAACCCAGGCTGCCGAAGCTGACGTAGATCAGCGGCTTGTCGTCGTGGACCTTGAACCGGGGCGTCTCATAGGCCTCCTCGGCGCGGATGCAGCCCTCCAGGTAGACGAACCTCTCGGGGTCCAGGGGATGGCGCCGGTTGAAGGCCAGCGGCTTGGGATAGTGCAGCAGGTTGAGCCACGGCGAGGTCTCGAAGAACTGTCCCGTGGGGTAGGGCTCCTCGCCGCGGGACTCCAGGAATTCGTTGAACCTCGCGTGGATCGGCCCGATCTCGCGCTCGAACGCCTCGCGATAGGCGGCGAAGCCCGCCGGGTCGTCCTCGCGGCAGCCCGAGAGGTGCGGCGGAATGTCGGGGTCCTCGATCTCGTTCTCGCTGCACGAGATGATCCGCACCCAGGGTACGCCGTAACGCTTCGCGGCCGGGAACAGGACCACGTTGTCGACGCAGATCAGGTCCGGCCCGATCTCGTCGAGGGCCCGGGGCAGGTCCTTCTCCGCCCACACGGCGGTCTCCACGATCGCCTCCCAGCACGCCTTGATGTAGGTCGAGACCTGCTCGATCGGCGGCGTCCTGAAGTTCGGGATCTGCCCGTTGATGAAGTCCGACCAGTAGCGCGCCATGGCCTCCGGCTCCATCGGTTCCGACATGGCGATCAGGCGCTCCTCGAAACCGTAGCCCTCGAAGACGCCGCCGAAGCCGGCGTCGGCCACGAAGACCGGATTGTGCCCCATCTCCCGGCAGACCTGCGCGATGCCCACGGAGTTCAGCGCCGGTCCGAAGGCGGCTTCCGGAAAGAAGACGATGGTTTTGCCGTCGCTCATGTGTCTGTCCCGTCAGGTTGAAACGGCCCGTTTCGGCGGGATCGCCGGTCAGAGCGGCACCGGACGCGCCGCCTCGTCGTCCCACGTACACCACACCCGGCGGCCTTCCCGCAAGTCGTCCGCGTCGAGCTGGGCGGTGTCGACGCGCGCGATCAGGGTCTCGTCCATGCCTTCCAGGCGGATATGCGCGGCCAGCCCGATCACCGAATAGGCGAGGCCCGAGACGCGGCCTTCGAGGGCGGGCGCGCCGGGCCGCCGGAGATGGATCCCGACGGCGTCGGGGCGCAGCAGAAGAGCCTGGCGCCCACCGCCCTCGGCCGCGCGCCGGGCGGCCGGACCGAGCGACGCGGGCGGCAGGGCGCCGAGGGCGCGGCCGGGGACGAGGTTCGCCGGCCCGGTGAGCCGCGCGGTGACGGCGTGGCGCGGCGAGTCGTAGACCGCGCGCGGGCGGTCCAGTTCGATCATGCGCCCATCGTGCATCACGCCGACCCGGTCGGCGAAGGCCATGGCCGTGGCCCCGTCGCCGGTCGCCAGCATCAACGTGAACCGGGCTTCGCCCTGCAGGGTCCCGAGACGACCGAGGATCTGGCCAGCCTGCGCGGCGTCGACCATGCCGAGCGCGTCGTCCATCAGCAGGACCAGGGGCTCGACCGCCAGGGCCCGGGCCAGCGCCGCCCGCTGGCGTTCGCCCGGGTTGAGCGCGCCGGGCCAAGCGTCCTCGCGTCCGCGGAGCCCGGCCAGGTCCAGCGCGCTCCCGATCCGGCTCTCGAGTTCGGACCGGCCCATGCCGCGCGCGTTCAGCCCATAGGCCACGTTCTTGCCCACCGTCATGTGCGGAAACAGGGCGTCCCGCGCGGTCAGCAGGGCGAAGGGCCGCCGCCGCGCGGGGGCCGTCTGGACCTCGTGGCCGTTGAACAGTATCCGGCCGCCGGTGAGCGTGCCGAAGCCGGCGATCAGCCGCAGCAGGCACCCGCCGCCGGCGGCCGCCTCGCCGAGGAGGACCACCGTCCGCCCGGCCGGGACGCCGAGCGTGATGTCCGCCACCGGCGGCAGGCGGTCGGCGAAGCCGCTCAGCCCTTGGAGCTCCAGGGTGTTTGTCGCGCCCATGGCCGCGATGGTGCGCATTCCGCCGGGCGCGATCAAGCGGCTCCGGCGTTGAAGACAACGGACCGGAACGCCGATATCCTCTCGCCGAAGCGAGTTTACCCTTTCCCGCTTTTCCGGACCCGGCCCGACGGATGCCCGACCACGCCGACTTCGCGAACCTGATCTGGCAGATCGCCGACCTGCTGCGCGGCCCATACCGCCCACCGCAATACGAGCGCGTCATGCTGCCGATGACCGTGCTTCGCCGCTTCGACTGCGTGCTGACCCCTACCAAGGACAAAGTCCTCGCGGAACACGAACGCCTGAAGGGCCGGCTCGAAGGCAACGCGCTGGAGGCCAGGCTGGACGCGGCGGCGGGCCAGCGTTTCCACAACCGTTCGCCGCTGGATTTCAACCGGCTGAAGGGCGACCCAGACGGGGTCGCGCGACACCTCGTCGGCTACATCCAGGGCTTTTCGACCGATGTGCGCGACATCTTCGAGTATTTCGAGTTCGAGAACGAGATCGACAAGATGCGCGAGGCGAACATCCTCTATCTCGTGGTCTCGAAGTTCGCCGATGTCGATCTGCACCCCGATACGGTCCCCAATCCGCAAATGGGCCTCATTTTCGAGAACCTGATCCGCCGCTTCAACGAACTGGCGAACGAAACCGCGGGCGACCACTTCACGCCGCGCGACGCGATCCGGCTGATGGTGAACATCCTGTTCATCGACGACGACGACCTTCTCGCGGTCCCCGGCACGGCGCGCACGTTGCTGGACCCGGCCTGCGGCACCGGCGGCATGCTGGCCGAGGCGCAGAACTACCTGCGCGACCACCACGCGCAGGCTCGGCTCTTCGTCTACGGCCAGGACTACAACCCGCGCGCCTTCGCCACCGCCGCCTCCGACATGCTGATGAAGCAGGTGGACCACAACGGCGGCGGCGACAACATCCGCTTCGGCGACAGCTTCACGGAGGACAGGTTCCCGGGAGAGACCTTCGACTATTTCCTCACCAACCCGCCGTTCGGCGTGGACTGGAAGAAGCAACGGAAGGACATCCGGCGCGAGCATGAGAAGGACGGCTTCGCCGGCCGTTTCGGCGCCGGCCTGCCGCGCGTGAGCGACGGTTCGCTGCTCTTCCTCCAGCACATGTGGCGCAAGCGCGAGCCCGTGCGCCCCAGGGAACACAAGCACGGCTCGCGCCTCGCCATCGTCCTGAGCGGCTCGCCGCTCTTCGCCGGCGGCGCGGGCTCGGGCGAGAGCGAGATCCGCCGGTGGTTCATCGAGAACGACTGGCTGGAAGCCATCGTCGCGTTGCCGGAACAGATGTTCTACAACACCGGCATCGGCACCTATGTCTGGATCGTCGCCAACCGCAAGGAGAAGCGGCGCAAGGGCCGTATCCAGCTCGTCGACGCGCGCGACGTATGGACCGCCGGCGGCGGCGTGGAGAGCAAGCGCAGCCTCGGCGACAAGCGCCGGCACATCGCCGACGGTCAGATCGAAGAGATTGTGCGCCTCTACGGGCGCTTCGAGGATGGCGAGCGCTCCAGGCTTTTCGACAATGCCGACTTCGGCTACACCCGCGTTACCGTCGAGCGCCCGCTGCGGCTGCGCTACCGAATGACGGTCGAGAACAAGGCGCGTTTCCTCGACGCCTGCCCGGAATTGCTCGACGATGTGCAAGCCATCGACACGGCGCTCGGCGGTGAACCCTTGCGGGACTGGAACGCCGTCCAGGACCGCGTCCGCGACCTGCTGCGCGAGCGTAGCTCTCGCTGGACGCAGAAAGAGCAGAAGCTCTTTCGCGATGTCTTCACCGAAAAGGACCCGGATGCCGTGCCCATCGTGAAGGAAAGTAGCGGACCCGAACCCGACTCGGCGCTGCGCGATTTCGAGAACGTGCCGCTCAAGCAGGACATCGACGCCTATTTCGAACGCGAGGTCCGGCCGCACCTGCCCGACGCCTGGATGGACAGGGAGAAAGACAAGATCGGCTACGAGATCGCCTTCAATCGTCACTTCCACAAGTACACGTCGCCGCGCCCGCTGGAGGAGATCGACGCGGACCTGAAGGCGACCGAGAAAGAGATCGTGCGTCTGTTTCGGGAGGTGGTTGGATGAACCGGTACGTCATTACCGAATGCGATTGGCCGGAAGTGCGTTTCCGATATCTAGCGGATGTCCGAAAGGGCGTTCTGCCTTTCTCCAGAATTGAACCGCATCCCAACTCCGATTCACTACCGTATCTTACTATGGAGTACCTACGCGGAGGGAGCAGAGAGTCACACATCGTGTCTGTCGATCCTTCGCTACTTGTGGCGTCTGCAGATTCTATCTTGCTTTTGTGGGATGGATCGAATGCAGGAGAGTTTTTGCGTGCCAAACGAGGCGTTGTTTCCTCTACATCGTCTTTGATTACACCAAAAAATGTTGATCGCAGCTTTCTGTATTGGACATGTAAAAATCAAGAAAGTCGAATCAGAGCGGAAACTATTGGGATGGGAATACCGCATGTAGATGGAGATTTTCTTGCAAATATGGCCATTCGGTTGCCATCGCTCCCGAAACAACGTGCCATCGCCGACTACCTCGACCGAGAAACAGCGCGACTGGATGCGCTGGTCGCGGCGAAGGAGCGTCTTCTGGAGCTGCTTACGGAAAAGCGCCAAGCGCTCATAACCCGCGCCGTCACTAAAGGCATCGAACCTGACGTACCTCATCGCACTTCCGACATTCCCTGGCTCGGCGAGATGCCGGCGCATTGGAAGACGGGCCGGCTCAAGGATTTTGGATCGCTTCTCGCCGGAGCCGGTTTCCCACATGAGTTTCAGGGCGTCGATGGAGAAGTCCTGCCGTTCTACAAAGTCGGCGATCTCGCGGCATCGAGAGACGATCGGTACATGGAACGATCAGAGAATACAGTCTCATTCGAGACGGCGGCGAAGTTGCGTGCACATGTTGTTCCAGAGAGTTCTATCGTTTATGCCAAAATAGGAGCGGCGCTGTTGTTGAATAGACGTCGGATCACGACCGTTCCATGTATCATTGACAACAACATGACAGCTTATGTTCCAAGTAAGAAAAACCTTACTTCCCGGTGGGCATTCTACTGGACCAGCGTTCTCGACTTCGGAGTTCTCGCCAATCCGGGTGCCGTGCCTTCACTGAGCGAGGGAGACCAAGCGCAATTGCCTATTGCGGTTCCACCTGTGGCCGAGCAACACATAATCGCTGACTATCTCGATCGAGAAACGGCGCAGCTGGACGCTCTGGTGGACAAAACGCGGGGCAGCATTGCCCTCCTCAAGAAACGCCGCTCCGCTCTCATCGCGGCGGCGGTCACCGGCCAAATCGACGCGGAGAACGCCGTATGAGGGTCGCGCGTCTCAATCTGGCGAACGTCCGCGCGATCGAGGCGGCCGAGCTTCGCTTCCAGCCCGGCTTCAACCTCGTCGTCGGGGTCAACGGAATCGGAAAGACAACCGTTCTCGACGCCTTGGCCGTCTGCCTTTCCGATGTGGTCCGACGCGCCAACAAGCTTCGAAGTCATGCTGTGCGTTTCGAGGTCGAAGACATCCGAATGGGCGCCGGTGCCTTGGATATCGCGTGCGGTATCGAATACGGCGAAGACAATAAACGATACGACTATACGCTCCACAAACCTCGTGAGAGCGCCGCGCCACGGGCGAAGAAGGCGGGGTTCGTTGGAGGAGCACCGCCGACCGTCACGGGCAGAGAGCCGAAAGGCCGGCCCCTGGCCGTTCTGTTCTCGACGAACCGGGCGGTTCCATCCGAGAGGGCGCCTGCGAAGAGCGCTGCGGCGGGCGGTGCGAACGCCGCGTTTTCGGGCGCCCTGTCGAACCGGAAGCTTCGCCTCGGCGAGCTCGCGGCCTGGATACGGGTACAGGAAGCGTTGAGATCGGATCGGCCCGCGGCGGGGCGCGTGCTGGACGCCCTGGAGGATGCGGTAACGCGCTTTCTCCCCGACTTCCAAAACCTGCATTCGGGCGGAAAGAGCGCGAAAGGCGATCGCCTTGTGATCGACCGCGACGCCACGACGCTGCCGGTTCAACTATTGTCGGACGGCGAGCGGGGCGTTCTGGCGATGGTGCTCGACCTGACCCGCCGGTTGGCGCAGGCCAACCCGGACATGAAAGCCCCCGCCGCCGAAGCCGAGGCGGTCGTTCTGATCGACGAGATCGAGCTCCACCTCCATCCGGCATGGCAGCGGCGGATCGTCGGGAACCTCACCGCG
The DNA here is from genome assembly GCA_958295695.1 of uncultured Alphaproteobacteria bacterium. Lineage (GTDB taxonomy): Bacteria > Pseudomonadota > Alphaproteobacteria > SP197 > SP197 > SP197. Next base: position 2,798,353 of record OY282363.1, read on the forward strand.
ACGTTCCCGAAATGCCAGTTCGTCGCGACGACCCATTCGCCGCAGGTGATCGGCGAGGTGGAGCACGACCGGATCCACATCATCGCCGACGGCGAAGTTTATCCGCCCTCCCATTCCTTCGGCGTCGATTCCAGCCGTGTGCTGGAGGAAATCATGGATACGGACCCGAGGAACAGGACGGTCAAGAAGTTGCTCTCGAAGATTTCCCGAACCATCGGAGACGACCGGTACGACGACGCCCGGACGATGCTAGCCGAACTATGCGGCCGCATAGGCGAGGACGATCCCGAGGTCACGCGCATCCGGACCCTGCTCGATTTCATGGCGGACGACGCATGAGGGCGATCGTCAAGGGACAGGCACCGCCGAGTCTGACCAAACACCGGCAGACCCCGCACTGCGACTATGACAACTACCCGAACAAGGACGCGCTCCGGCGTGCGTTGGCAACCGAGCAGCAAGAACTATGCTGCTATTGCATGGGGCGTATCCAACCGGACGCGGGCGCGATGAAGATCGAGCACTGGCGGAGCCAGACCCGTTACCCGAACGCACAGTTGGACTACCACAACATCCTCGGCGCCTGCATGGGCGGAGAAGGGCAGCCGTCCCGTCTCCAGCACTGCGATACGAGAAAGGGCAACGCCGACCTGCTCTGGAACCCTGCCAACCGGACTCATGCGATCGAAACGCAGGTGCGATACGGCTCCGACGGCACCATCAAGTCCAACAACGGGACGTTCAATACTCAGTTGAACCAGATTCTGAACCTCAATCTCGCCTTTCTCAAAAACAACCGCAAAGGCGTTCTGGATTCCTTATTGCATTGGTGGTGCGCACAGTCGAAACCCGTGCCGCGAGGGCGAATCAAACGCCAAAGAGACAAACATGCTTATAGAAACGGCACGTACTGCCAAGTCGCGGTCTGGTGGCTGGATCAAAAACTCCGGGGGAGTCCCCGATAGGCCCGGACATGAATATCGCCAGCCAAGGGGGGCGCGGCGCCCATGACGGGCCGGATCGACGTTGCCGGGAACGCCGCCGACGCCCGCTCCGATCCCCGCGGTTGTCGCGACCAGTCTGACCAGTTAAGATGACGTCATGGCGCTCATCTACTCGATCTACGAAGCGAAGGCGCGGTTCTCCGAGGTCATCCGGCGCGTGCGCGAAGGCAGGACCGTCACCGTCTCCTACCGGGGGGAGCCGGTGGCGGAGATCCGTTCGATCGGACGGCCGAACCCGACCCTCGACGAGCGGCTGAGGGACCTCGAACGCGGCGGCGCCCTGGTCCGCCCGGCGCTCTCCAAGCGGACGTTCCGGCCGGCCGAGCGCCGGCCCGGCGCGCTGTCGCGGTTCCTCGCCGAGCGCGGCGAATGAGCGTCGCGTATGTCGACGCCTCGGTCCTGACGGCCATCGCCTTCGACAAACCGGGCGCGCCGGCTGGACGGATTCGCCCGCCTGATCTCCTCCAACCTGATCGAGGCCGAGCTGCGGGCTGCGTTCGCGCGCGAGAGCCTGCCCTTCCGGGAGAGCGCGGTCGCGGGGATCGCGGGGATCCTGCCCGACAGGACGCTCGCGCCCGAGTTCGCGGCGGTGCTCGAAACGGGCCGCCTGCGGGGCGCGGACCTGTGGCATGTCGCGGCGGCCCTCTATGTCTCCCCCCGGTCCGGCGACCTCTCGTTCGCCACGCTGGACGCCCGGCAAGGCGGCGTCGTGGCGGCGCTGGGCTTTCCGCTTCCGTGGGAAGCGGACTCGCCATGAACGGCCGTCAGCCCGCCTCCGGACCGACTGGGTGAAGCCCGTGAAGCCGACCGGCGAAACCGCCTTCGAGACGGTCATTGAAGCCCACCTTCTGGAGAACGGCTATGCGCCTGTTCCCCGCGACGGCTTCGACCGCGATCGCGCGATTTTCCCCGAGACGGCGCTTGCCTTCATCCGCGAGACCCAGCCCCGGGAGTGGGCGAGGCTCGAAGCCCTCCTCGGAGACGGGACCGGCGAGCAGGTGCTCGCGGACCTGTGCAAGTGGATGGACCGGCACGGCTCTCTGGCGACCTTGCGCCACGGCTTCAAATGCTACGGCCGGACGCTGTGGGCCGCGTTCTTCAAGGCGGCGCACACGCTGAACCCCGAGCTCGAGGCCCGCTACGCCGCCAACCGTCTGGGGATCACCCGCCAACTCCGTTTCTCGCCAGACTCCGGGCGGTCGGTCGACGTCACGCTGAGCCTGAACGGCATTCCCGTGGCGACGGCGGAACTGAAGAACCCGCTCACGGGCCAGACCGTCGAGGATGCGCGCCGCCAGTACCAGAGGGACCGCGACCCGCGCGAACCGATCTTCGCGTTCAAGCGCCGCTCGCTCGTCCATTTCGCCGTCGATACCGAAACGGTGCTGATGACCACCCGGCTGGCCGGGGCCGCGACCCACTTCCTGCCCTTCGACAAGGGGAGCGGCGAGGGCGGAGCCGGCAACTCGCCAGACCCGGCGGGGCGAACCTACCGGACGGCGTACCTGTGGGAGGACGTGCTTCGGCGCGACAGCCTGCTCGACCTGCTGGCGCGATTCATCCATCTCCAGACCGAGGAAAAGCGGGACGACCGGGGGCGAAGGGCGAAGGTCGAATCCATGGTCTTCCCCCGCTTCCACCAACTCGAGGCCGTCCGGACACTGGTGGCCGCGGCGAGACACGATGGCACCGGGCACAACTACCTGATCGAGCATTCCGCCGGCAGCGGCAAGAGCAACACCATCGGCTGGCTCGCCCACCGCCTCGCGTCGCTGCACGACGAGCACGACCGGCGGGTCTTCGACAGCGTGGTGGTGGTGACCGACCGGGTAGTGCTCGACCAGCAGCTTCAGGACACCATCTACCAGTTCGAGCACAGGCAAGGCGTCGTGCGGAGGATCGACGAGAGCTCGCGCCAGCTTGCCGAAGCGCTGGAAAGCGGCGTGCCGGTGATTATCGCCACGTTGCAGAAGTTCCCGTTCGTATCGCGCCAGTTGCTCAGGATGGCGGAGGAACGCGGGGAGGAGGCGACCGGGGTGCTGCCGACGCGGCGTTGCGCGGTGATCGTCGACGAGGCGCACAGCTCCCAGGGCGGCGAGACGGCGACCGACCTCAAGGAAGTCCTCGGAGGCAAGGGCTTGCGGGATCGGGCGGCGCGGTACGCCGCCGAGGAAGGCCGGGAGGACATGGAAGAGCTGTTTCGCGGCATGGCCAAGCGCGGCAGGCAGGCGAATCTCAGCTTCTTCGCGTTCACCGCCACGCCCAAGCACAAGACGCTGGCGGTGTTCGGCCGCGCCGGCCAGCCCGTCCACCGCTACACCATGCGCCAAGCGATCGAGGAGGGGTTCATCCTCGACGTGCTCCGCCACTACACGACCTACGCGACGTACTTCAAGCTGCTTAAGGCGTGTCCGGACGATCCCAACGTCGAACGTAAGAAGGCGGCGCGGGCGCTCGCGCGTTTCCTGCGTCTGCACCCGCACAACATCGCCCAGAAGACCCAAGTCATGGTCGAGCACTTCCAGACGGTCACCCGCCACAGGATCGGCGGCAGGGCCAAGGCGATGGCGCTCACCGGTTCCCGCTTGGAGGCCGTGCGCTACAAACAGAGCTTCGACCGCTACATTCGTGAGAAAGGCTATCCGATCAGGACGCTGGTCGCCTTCTCGGGGACGGTACAGGACGATGAGATCGCGGACGCGACCTACACCGAGGAGCAGATGAACGACGGCATCCGCGAGAAGGAGCTACCGGAGCGGTTCGCGACGCAGGATTATCAGATCCTGTTGGTGGCGGAGAAATACCAAACCGGGTTCGACCAGCCGCTTCTGCACACGATGTATGTGGACAAGCGGCTGGCCGGCATCCAAGCGGTGCAGGCGCTCTCGCGGCTCAACCGCGTCCATCCCCTCAAGGAAGACACGTTCATCCTCGATTTCGTGAACGACCGGGAGGAGATCAGGGAGGCGTTCAAGGCTTATTACGAAGGCGCGGAAATGGGTGAAGAGGTCGATCCCGCCCGTATGTACGCGATCAAGGCGGAACTCGACGCCACGGGGATCTATCTCGACGAGGAGGTCGAGCGGTTCTGCGCCGTCTATTTCAAGCCGAAGCTGCGCCAGAGCGCACAGGACCACAAGGCGATGAACGCAGCGCTCGATCCGGCGGTGTCGCGGTTCGCCACGCTTCAGGGCGGCGACGAGGATGAAGCGGAACTACTGCGCGGCAAGATACAGGCGTTCCGCGGCCTCTACGGCTTCCTGAGTCAGATCATCCCCTACCAGGATTCGGACCTCGAACGACTGTATGTGTTCCTGCGCCACCTCTCGGCCAAGCTGCCGCAGCGCCGGCGCGGGCCGGCCTACCGGTTCGACGACGAGGTGCAGCTGGAGTACTACCGCCTGCAGAAGATCGCCGAAGGCTCCATCCCGCTCCGGGAAGGCGAGGCGCGGCCCCTCGACGGCCCTTCCGAAGTCGGCAGCGGCTCGGTCCGGGAGCAAAACGTTCCACTTTCACAGCTCATCGACATCGTGAACGGGCGGTTCGGCACCGACTTCAACCAGGCCGACCAGCTCTTTTTCGATCAGATCGTCGAGGCGGCGATCGGGGACGAGGGTCTCCGGCACGCTGCCGAGGTGAATCCGCAGGCCAAATTCGCGCTGGTGTTCGACAACCTGCTCAGACGGCTTTTCGTGGAACGCATGGACCAGAACGAGGACATTTTCGTCCGCTACATGAATGATGAACAGTTCCGCGAGACCGTGAGCGAATGGATGGCCTCTGAAGCGTATCGGCGCCTGCGGACCGAGCTCGCGGAGCAGGCCACGACAACGGAAGCAGCCAAGACATACGGGACATGAACCGGCTCGTCCGGACTGTCCCCGGCGAGGCGCGTCCGATCTTGCCGCCGGGCCGCGCCCCGCTATGCTCCGGACCCGCCATGACCGGGCCTTCGCGGACGGACGCCGCGCGGTGGGCCGAGGCGCTCGCGCGCGGCGGGCGCGCCGGGCTCGCGCGCGCCATCACGGCGGTGGAGAACGCCACGGCCGAGAGCCGGGCGGTGCTCCAGGCCGCCCACGGCCTTGCCGGGCGGGCGCTGGTGGTGGGCGTGACCGGCGCGCCCGGCGCCGGCAAATCGACGCTGGTGGCCGCCTGCGTGGGCGAACTGCGGCGGCGCGGGCTGAGCGTCGGCGTCCTCGCCGTCGACCCTTCGAGCCCGTTCACGGGCGGCGCCCTCCTGGGCGACCGAATCAGGATGCTCGGCCACGCGGGGGACGGCGGCGTATTCGTGAGGTCGCTCGCCTCGCGCGGCCAGCTCGGCGGTCTCGCGCCATCGGCCTGCGCCGTCGTCGACGTGATGGACGCGGCCGGGCGCGACGTGGTGGTGGTCGAAACCGTCGGCGTGGGCCAGTCCGAGATCGAGATCGCCGGACTGGCCGACGTGCGCGTCGTCGTCTGGGCCCCCGGCGCCGGGGACGGCGTGCAGGCGGCCAAGGCGGGCGTCCTGGAGATCGCCGACGTGATCGTGGTGAACAAGGCGGACCTGCCCCAGGCCGCGGCGACGGAGGCCGCCCTGCGCGGCGCGGCGTCCTGGCGCGGGGCCTCCGCGCCGACGGTTCTGCGCACCTCGGCGACGCGCCACGAGGGCATCGACGCCCTGGTCGAGGCCGTCTCGGAGCGGGGCCGGGCGACGGCGGCGGACCGCGCGGCGGGCGCGGAGCGGCGCCTGCGCCTCCAGATCGCCGGCAGGGCGGCCGCCATGGCCGCGGAGGCCGCCGGCCGCCACGCCCGTCTGCGCGACCTGGCCGCGGCCGTGCGCCGGGGCGGCCTGTCGCTCGACGAGGCGGCCGCGTCGCTGCTCGCCGACATCGACGGCGGCGGTTGACCGGAAGCCGGCCGCCGCGGGCGACAAGGGAACCGGGGCGCTTCCGTCGGGGGCGGACGCGCTATAGGGTGCGCGCGGGCGGCCGCCGCCGCCAACCCGCGGCCGTCGGGTTCTCTTGAGGGTTCAACAGCCGGATCTCCGATGTCGAAGACTCGCGACAGGATCGCGCGTTGCGCGATGGCGGCGCTGTGCTGCGCCTTGGCGTCGTTCGCGTTCGCCCCGGCCGTCTCGGCGGACGACGCGCGGCAGACCTACGGCGAGGCCATGGCCTGGTACGGCGAGGAGGCGCGCGCCGGAAACCCGCAAGCCCGGTTCCTCCTCGGCTTCGATCTCGAAACCGGCGCGCGCGGCGCGGCCGATCCCGAGGCGGCCCGAGGCTGGTATCTGGCCGCCGCCCGGCAGGGACACGAGAGGGCCCGGGTCCGCCTCGCGCTGATGCTGCTCGAGGGCCGAGGCGGCGCGGCCGATCCCGCCGCCGCGGCGGTCTGGCTCGAGGCGGCGGCCGGACAGGGCGCCGCCGACGCGATGTCGATCCTCGGCTACCTCCTGGCCATGGGGGAGCCGGCCGACCTCGACGGCGCCTTCCGCTGGCTCAGCCTCGCCGCCGAGGCCGGCGACGAGACCGCCGCCGACAACCTGGCGGCGTTGACCGACGCCATGGGCGACGACCGGTTGGCCCGGGCCCGGGCCGCACTCGAGGCGTGGCGGGCGGAGCGCTGATCCGCCCCGTCGCGCGGCGGGCGATTTTGCCGCGCGATCGGTCTATCCTCGCGCGATGATCCGGATGAATCGGACCGGAGCGATCGCCGTCGCGGCGGCCGTCGCGCTGTCATGGCCGCTCCCGGCCCGCGCCGGGGACCTCCCCGAAAGCGCGTTCATCGACATCGAGCAACGCTTCGAATATCGCGAGCCGTCGCTCATCGTCTACCACGAGATGGAAGGCTTCGAACTGCCTGTCCTCGACTATGTGGAGGACATGCTGTTCGCCGCCGGGATCGAACCCCTGCCGCCCGGAGACGGCGAGGCGCCGGCGACGATCCGGATCGCGCTCAACGGCCGCGCCGCCGGCGGAATGTATCTGGAGCCCGACAAGGCCTACCTCTACGCGGGCGCGAATCTCTTCGGGGAGATCGAGGTCGATGGGCCGGACGGCGCCCGCGCGGCGGGAGAGTTCTCGGCGACCGTCCAGCGCCCGTTCCGGATCACGCTGAACCTCGGCTACGAGGACCCCCGGAACGCGCCGTTCATGGAAGCGCTCGAGCAGCCCGGCGGGTTCATCGAGGAACTGTGCCATGCGCTCGCCGGGGCCTGGGGCGTCGAGAGCATCCTGCCGTCGCTCCGCGAGGACAATCCCGCCATCCGGTCCGCCACGGCGACGGCGCTCGGGCACATCGGCGACCGCGTCGCGGTCCCCGGCCTGGTCGAGGCCCTCCATGACAGGCACGAGCGGGTGCGCTGGGAGGCGGCGTGGTCGCTCGGCCGCATCGGCGACGCCCGCGCGGTGCCCGACTTGATCGACGCGCTGGACGACGACTCCCACGACGTCCGATGGTTCTCGTCCTGGTCGCTGCGGGCGATCACCGGCGAGGACTTCGGCCCCGATCGAGACCGCTGGATCGGCTGGTGGGAGGACCGGGAACCGGAGGCCCAGGGCTGAGCCGGGCGGAAGGCGCGGCGCGCGACACCTCGGTCAACACGTCCCCTCCGGCGAGAAGTGTCGATAGCGAGTGGAATCGACCGGTTTTGGCGGCACATCGATCGTCCGCTTCCGTTGGGGTTATCGGCCCTGTTGGGCGCGCCAGCCGTTCGGCCACGCCCCACCGGGCGGCCACGGCGGCCACATCCCCCAGCCCGAACGTCCCGCGGACCGCCGGCGTCGAACAGCGTCGCGACGCCGCCGGAGCCGCGGTCCCGGCTCACCTTCGACAAGCTCCGGGCCGACATGCCCCGGAACCCTCCCCGTCTCACAAGGCCCGAACCGGGACAGGGCCTGTTCCCCGACCGGGGCGGCGTGCTAGCGTCGCGGCCCGTTCCGCACCCGACCCGACGAAGGGCAGACCATGGACGACACCGGCTTCAACTATCCCGACAGGCCCAACGACCTCGAGTCGTTCTGGATGCCCTTCACGACGAACAGGGGGTTCAAGCGGGCCCCGCGGCTGCTGTCCGGCGCCAGGAACATGCACTACGAAACGCCGGACGGCCGGAAGATCCTCGACGGCACGGCGGGCCTGTGGTGCTGCAACGCGGGCCACGGCCGGAAGAAGATCGCCGAGGCGATCAAGGCCCAGGCCGACCGCATGGATTTCGCGCCGACCTTCCAGCTCGGCCATCCCGCCGCCTTCGAGTTCGCCAACCGGCTCGTCGATCTGACGCCGGGCGACCTGGACCATGTCTTCTTCACCAACTCGGGCTCCGAATCGGCCGACACGGCGCTCAAGATCGCGCTGGGCTACCACTATGTCCGGGGCAAGGGGTCCAAGACCCGCCTGATCGGCCGCGAGCGCGGCTACCACGGCACCAACTTCGGCGGCACCTCGGTGGGCGGCATCGTCAAGAACCGGCAGTTCTACGGCGGGCTGATCTCGGGCGTCGACCACATCCGCCACACCCACGACATCGAGCGCAACGCCTTCTCCAGGGGCCAGCCCGCATGGGGCGCCCATCTGGCCGACGACCTGGAGCGCCTGGTCCAGCTCCACGACGCCTCGACCATCGCGGCGGCGATCGTGGAGCCCGTGGCGGGCTCGACCGGGGTTCTCGTGCCGCCCCAAGGCTACCTGCGGCGCCTGCGCGAGATCTGCGACAGGCACGACATCCTGCTCATCTTCGACGAGGTCATCACCGGCTTCGGCCGCCTGGGCGCGAGTTTCGCGGTCGAGCGCTTCGGCGTCGAGCCCGATATGGTGACAACCGCCAAGGGCCTCACCAACGCCACCGTCCCCATGGGCGCGGTCTTCTGCAGGAGGAAAATCTACGACGCCTTCCTGGAGAACACGGCGTCGGGCGTCGAGCTCTTCCACGGCTACACCTACTCCGGCCACCCCCTGGCCGCCGTCGCCGGCATCGCCACCCTCGACCTCTACAGGGAAGAGGGCCTGTTCGAGCGGGCCGCGGCGCTCTCGGGCTACTGGGAGGACGCGCTCTGGTCGCTCAGGGGCGACCGCCACGTCGTCGATCTGCGCAATCTGGGCCTCATGGCCGGGATCGAGCTGGAGCCCCGGCCCGGCGCGCCGACGGCCCGCGCCATGGAGACCTTCCACAGGTGCTTCGACGAAGGCGTCCTGGTCCGCGTGACCGGCGACATCATCGCGCTGTCGCCGCCGCTGATCGTCGAGGAGAGCCACATCGACCGGATTTTCGACACGATCGGCAAGGTCCTGAAAACCGTCGACTGACGACCGCCGGGCGCGTCGCCGATCAGCGGCCGAGGCGCGACCGCGCGGCCTCGGCCAGAAACGCGGAACGGTTCGAGGCGACCGCATCGATCCGGTCGATCAGGCCCTCGTCGAGCGTGACCGAGATCGCCTTGGCGCGGCCCGGCAGGTGGACGGGGACCAGAGCAACGCCGGCGGCGGCGGCGCGGTCTTCCGCCGGGATGTCCGCGACCGGAGTGGCGCCCGGGATGTCCGCCCCCGACCTCGGCGATCACGACCTCCGCGGCGGCGGTCGCTGCTTCCATCGTCGCGCCGCGCGAGATGAATTCCGGGATCCGTGGGCGGGCGGCGCTGTCGGACCCGCCGGCGATTCCCGGATGGCTCCCGTCGTCAGGCCCCGTCCTTCCGGACGCCCCTACCCGCGCCGGGCGAGGTCGTCGAGCTGCTTGCGGAGGCTGTCGATCTGGCTTCTGAGCGCGTCGAGGTCGTCGCGCCGCGCGCCGTCGTCGGCCGCCCGGGACGCCGCGCCGCCATTCCCGGCCCGGTCGGACCCGTTGGCGGGCGGGCCGGGATGGAACATCTCCATCGCCCGCTGGAACATCGCCATGTTGCCCTTGACCATGTCCTCGACCGCCCGGTCGCCCGGAGGCGGGAACATCCGGCCGAAGGTCCGGGCCATCGTGTCGCGCACCTGTTCCTGGTTCTTCGCCAGATTCTCCATGCTCATCTCGAGGTAGCGCGGCACGAAGGTCTGGAGGCTGTCGCCGTAGAAGCCGATGAGCTGGCGCAGGAAACCGATGGGCAGCAGGTTGGCGCCCTTGGCTTCCTCCTCGACGATGATCTGGGTCAGCACCGAACGCGTGATGTCCTCGCCCGTCCTGGCGTCGTAGACGGTGAACTCGACGCCGTCCTTCACCATCCGGGCCAGACGGTCCAGGGTCACGTAGCTGCTCGTCGCCGTGTTGTAGAGGCGGCGGTTCGCGTATTTCTTGATGACGACGGCGTCGTCCGCGTTCCTGTTTCCGTCGCGCGCCATGGTTCGCCACTCGCGTCTGTCCCGGGGTCCATTATGACGTCGATGCTGCAATGCGAACAGGTTTCGTTGCACCGCCGCAAAAGCAGGCGCGCCGCGGTCTTGCCGCACATGTCGCGGAAATCCTGCTACGCTCCCGGCCATGGGCGAGCGGGACGACATCGAGACGCTGGCGAAGGACTTCGTCGACCTGTGGCAGGAGCATCTGGCGCGGCAAGCCGCCGATCCCGCCATGGCGCGTTGGGTGCAAGCCTGGATCGCCGCCCTGCCGCGGGGAAGCGCCGGTGACGCCGGAACGGACGGGGCCGCGGCCTCTGGCGCTGCATCTGGCGACCTCGGCCGCCGTCTCGATGAGTTCGCCCGCCGCCTTCGCCGCTGCGAGGAGCGGCTCGACGTCCTGGAGCGCGAGCGCGAACCTGACCCGGACCGCACACGCGGCGGCCGACGCTGACGCGCTGGCGCGCGCGGTCGCGGCCGAGGCGACCCGGCGGCTCGCCGAATTCGTCGCGGGCGTCCGCGCCTACCGCGCCCATCCCTACCGGCGGCCGGAGTCCGTGACGACTACGATCTGGCGGCGCGGCTCCTCGCGCCTGCTCGACTACGGCGGGCCGGGCCGGGCCGTGCTTCTGGCGCCGTCCCTCGTCAACCGGGCCCACATCCTCGATCTGCGGCCAAACGCCAGCTTCTGCGCCTGGCTGAGGACGAACGGCCTGAGGCCGCTGCTGCTGGACTGGGGACCGCCGGGCGCGGCCGAACGCGACTTCGGTCTCGACGCCTACATCGCGCGGCGCCTCGGTCCGGCGCTTCGGCGGGCGGTCGAGACCGCCGGCGGACCCGTGCCGGTGGTGGGCTACTGCATGGGCGGCCTGCTGGCGCTGGCCGTCGCGGGTCTTCACCCGAACAGAGTCGCCGGATTGGCGCTGCTCGCGACGCCCTGGGACTTCCACGCCGACCGCGCGGGCCAGGCCGGCATCCTGGCGACCGCCGCCGGCCTGCCGGCCGCTCCCGGCGCTCCGCCCCTGCCGGTCGACCTGATCCAAGCCCTGTTCGCGTCGCTGCAACCCGGCCTGATCCAAGCCAAGTTCCGCCGCTTCGCCGCCATGGATCCGGAAAGCGCCGAGGCCGAAGCCTTCGTCGCGCTGGAGGACTGGCTCAACGACGGGGTCGCGCTCGCCGCGCCCGCCGCCCGCGACTGCCTCGTGGGCTGGTACCGCGACAACGAGCCGGCGGACGGCCGCTGGCGCGTGGGAGGCGAGCCGGTCGATCCGGCGCGCGTCGCCCGCCCCGCGTTCGTCGCCCTGCCGACGAGGGACCGTATCGTGCCCCCGGCCTCGGCCTCGGCGCTGGCGGCCCGGCTCCCCGCCGCCATCACGGTCGAACCGCGCGCCGGCCACATCGGCATGATGGTCGGCGGCCGGGCGCGAGCCGCACTGTGGGAGCCTTTGGGAGACTGGCTCCGGCGGGTCTGAAGGGTTTGTCGCCGCCGTCATCCCGGTCGCTCTCGTCCGCGAGGGCGCGATCCGCCGCATGGCCCGGGGACCGGCCGCGGATTGTGCGCCGCACCCGGAATTTTGCGCCTGCGAGATGACCGCCCGCGTCCTATAGTGGGGACCGACCGATTCCCGACCGATCCGGAGAACCCGCCATGACCGAAGTCGTTATCGCCAGCGCGGCCCGCACCCCCGTCGGCTCCTTCAACGGGAGCCTCGCCAGTCTGCCGGCCCACGACCTCGGCAAGGTCGCGATCGCCGGCGCCATGGAGCGCGCCGGCGTCGAACCGGGTGAGGTCGACGAGGTCGTCATGGGCCAGATCCTCCAGGCGGGCGAGGGCCAGAACCCGGCCCGCCAAGCCGCGATCGGCGCGGGCGTCCCGGTCGAGAGCCCGGCCTGGAGCCTCAACCAGCTCTGCGGTTCGGGCCTGCGCGCGGTCGCCGTCGGCCACCAGCAGATCGGGCTGGGCGACGCCGGCGTCGTCGTCGCCGGCGGCCAGGAGAGCATGAGCCGGGCGCCCCACTGCGCGCGCCTGCGCGACGGCGTGAAGATGGGTCCCGCCGAGATGGTCGACACCATGATCCGGGACGGCCTGTGGGACGCCTTCAACGGCTACCACATGGGCAACACCGCTGAGAACGTCGCGCGCCGCTGGCAGATCGCCCGCGAGGAGCAGGACCGCTTCGCGACGGCCAGCCAGAACCGCGCCGAGGCCGCCCAGAAGGCCGGCCGGTTCAGGGACGAGATCGTTCCCGTCGCCGTCGCCGCCCGCAAGGGCGAGACCGTCGTGGAGGAGGACGAATACATCCGCCACGGCGTCGCGCTCGACCAGCTCGCCAAGCTGCGCCCGGCCTTCGAGAAGGACGGCACGGTGACCGCCGGCAACTCGTCGGGCATCAACGACGGGGCGGCCGCCGTGGTCCTCATGGCGGCCGGGGAAGCCGACAGGCGCGGCGTCGCGCCGATGGCGCGGATCGTCTCCTGGGCGCACGCCGGCGTCGATCCGGCGGTCATGGGTTCCGGCCCGATCCCCGCGAGCCGCAAGGCGCTCGAGAAGGCGGGCTGGACCCTCGACGACCTCGACCTCGTCGAAGCCAACGAGGCTTTCGCCGCCCAGGCCTGCGCGGTCAACAAGGACCTCGGGCTCGACCCGGAGAAGGTCAACGTCAACGGCGGCGCCATCGCCATCGGCCATCCCATCGGCGCCTCGGGCGCGCGTGTGCTGACCACGCTGCTGTTCGAGATGCGCAGGCGCGACGCGAGGAAGGGGCTCGCCACGCTCTGCATCGGCGGCGGCATGGGCATCGCCATGTGCGTGGAGCGCTGACCGGCCCGCGCGATGCGCGGCGAACGAGATTCCGTCGCGAACGCTCTGGACTCGCCCGAAGGGCGCGGCTAAACGCTCGTCGCCATCCCGACACGGGAGACCGCGCGCTCCGGAACGGCTGTCCGCCGCTTCCTCTCCATCCACGTTCGACCGGGAGTTCCCGACATGGGTCGCGTCGCCCTTGTGACCGGAGGCAGCCGCGGAATCGGCGCCGCCATCTCCACGGCGTTGAAAGGCGAAGGATACCGCGTGGCGGCGAACTACGCCGGCAACGACGAAGCCGCGCGCGCCTTCAGCGCCGAGACCGGCATACCCGTCTTCAGGTGGGACGTGGCCGATCACGCCGCCTGCGCGGCGGGCGTGGCCCAGGTCGAGGAGCAGGTCGGTCCGGTCGAGGTCCTGGTGAACAACGCGGGCATCACCCGCGACGGCTTCCTCCACAGGATGTCGGAGGAGAACTGGAACCGCGTCATCGACGTCGACCTGAACTCCTGCTTCCACATGAGCCGCGCCATCCTGGCCGGCATGCGCGGGCGCGGCTTCGGGCGCATCGTCAACATCGGCTCGATCAACGGCCAGGCCGGTATGATGGGCGTCGTGAACTACGCCGCCGCCAAGGCCGGCATGCTCGGCTTCACCAAGGCGCTCGCGCTCGAGAACGCGGCCAAGGGCGTCACCGTCAACGCGGTCTGCCCGGGTTACGTCCGAACCGATCTCATCGCCCACGTTCCCGACAAGACGATGGCCGGCATCGTCTCCGGCATCCCCGTGGGCCGCATCGGCGAGCCCGAGGAGATCGGCCGCTGCGTCGCCTTCCTGGCCGCCGACGAGGCGGGCTTCATCACCGGCGCGACGCTTTCGATCAACGGCGGCGCCTACATGGCGTGAGCGCCTCCGGACGGTAGGGCCTCAAGCCCCGCGCCGGCGCCGCTTCAGCGGGACGCGAGGAACGCCTCCATGTGGAAGGCGGCCTGCTCGGGCAGGTAGGCGCGATGGCGACCGATGGGACAGGCGCGCCGCGCGCGGCAACCGAGCGCCATGCAATCGGCGCCGGCCGTCGAGCGCAGATGGTCCGCGCAGACCGGGACATCGTAGGCGCCCGGCGCGAACGCGCCGACGGGACAGGCCGCGAGACAGGGCCTGTCGGCGCAGCGCGCGCACGGACTCTCCGCGTCGGGCCGCGCCGGCAGGCCCGGCACATCGGCCGGAAACGCCAGGACGCCGCGATAGGCGTGCCACAGGCCGTGATCGGGGTGGATCAGCATGCCGACCGGCGATGGGTGAACGGCCTCGCACCGCCGCGCCCAGCGCTGGAACGGAAACCACGGCGGTCCCTCGAAGGGATAGTGCGCGGAAGCGCCGAAGCGCGCGGCGACCGGGTCGAGCGCGCGCTTGGTCCACCGGTTCATGGCGTCCGGCTCGTCGCGGCGGCCGGCGGCGAAGGCGCGCCACATGCCCGGGCCGGCGTTGCCCACCATGACCGCGACGACCGAGCCTTCGGGCAATCCGTCGCCGGCTCCGGGATGGAAACCGCCCCGGGCCAGCAACCCGTGCGGCGCCAAGGCCGAGGCGATGTCGTCGTAGGAGGCGGTCACGAAGCCGGCGGGTTCCGGGGCCGGGTTCCGACCATCGACGGCCTTCGCGCGAACGCGTCGTACCAGGTCGCCAGTCCGGGATGGCCATCGCGCCAATCGAGATCGCCCATGCGGAAATCGACGTAGCCCAGCGCGCAGGCCGCCGAGATCGTCGACAGGTCGACGGTATCGCCCATGACCCCGGCCTCGCTCTCCAAGGCGTCGACGGCGCGCGCGATCTTGCCCTTCTGCCGGTCCAGGAAACCGGGCCATATCTTGTCCTCGGGCCGGCGCGTCTCCGTGACGTGGGCGACGGCGGCGTCCATCACGCCGTTGGCGAGCGCGTGGCGGCGAAGCACCGCGATGCGGGCGGCGGCGTCCTCGGGGATCAGCTCGGGCCCCTCGCCGAGCCCGGCGAGGAACGCCGCGATCACGAGGCTGTCGTAGAGCGCCGTTCCGTCGTCGAGGACCAGCGCCGGCACCTTTTCCAGAGGATTGTCGGCGCGCAGCTCTCCGTTGGCCATGGTGGCGTGCGAGGTGAGCTCGATCCGGTCGGCGAGGCCGCGCTCGTGGGCGCAGACCAGCACCTTGCGCACGAAGGGCGACGACGGGCTGTAATGCAGTTTCATGGCGTTCGCGCCTCCGGGCGCGCGTCGCGTGTTAGGATTCGAATTGATGTATCAGGATGTCGCCGATCTCAATGCGTTTTATCGCGGCAGGCTGGGCCACGTGGCGCGGCGGCTGATGCTGGCGCGCATCCGCGCGCTCTGGCCCGACATCGCGGGCCAGCGCCTCGCCGGCCTGGGCTACGCCACGCCTTTCCTGCGCGTCTTCCAGGACGAGGCCGAGCGCGTCGTCGCGTTCGCGCCCGCCCCGCAGGGCGCGATCCGCTGGCCGCCCGAGGAGCCCTGCCGGATTTGCCTGACCGACGACTTCGCCCTGCCGCTGCCCGACGAATCGGTCGACCGGCTCCTCATGGTCCACGCGCTGGAGCACAGCGAGGCGCGCTCCGCCATGATGCGCGAGGCTTGGCGCGTGCTGGCGGCCGGCGGCCGGCTGCTGACCGCCGTCGCCAACCGGCGCGGCCTGTGGTCGCGCGCCGACCACACGCCCTTCGGCCACGGCCATCCGTTCAACGAGGGCCAGATCGGCCGGCTCCTGCGCGAGAGCATGTTCACGCCGCTCAAGACCGAGTCCGCGCTCTATGTCCCGCCGACCCAGAAGGGCCTGTCGCTCTGGTCGGCGCCCGCCTGGGAGCGGATCGGGCGCCGCTGGGGCCTGCCCCCGCCGGGCGTCGTGCTCGTCGAGGCGTCCAAGCAGATCTACGGCGCCCTGCCCGCGGCCTCGCGGCGCGGCCTGCGCCAACGCCTTCTCGCGCCCGGCCCCGCCGCCGCGGAGCGGCCGGGCGGAACCTGAGCGGACGGCGGGCCCGTCAAGGACGGGATCGCTCTATCGAGACCTTCTCCCCCGGCGCTTCTTCTTCGGCTCTTCCGGCCGCAGCAGCTTGAGCACGGCCTGTTCGGCGAACAGGTTCGACTGGCCCTCGAACCCCCGCTTGATCGTCGTGACCTCGCGCTCCTTGGCGATGCCGTAGGCGCGGCCCACGTCGAGCCGCTCGATCCGCGCCAGATCCAGGAAATCGCGCAGGGTGCAGGGCCGGATGTTCGCGGTTTCGAACCACGGCTGGGAGAGCGCGCGCGTATGCGGCATCCGGCCGCGCGTCATCACGGACCACCGGGCCTTCCAGTGGCCGTAGTTCAGGATCGACACGATCGCGGTGTCGGCGATGCGCAGCATCTCGCGCAGCACCGCGCGGGGGTTGTACACCGCCTGCAGCGTGTGGCTGAGGACGACGTAGTCGAAGGTGTCGTCGGGATAGTCGACGAGGTGGCGGTCGGCGTCGCCCTGCACCACGGGCAGACCGCGCGCCACGCAGGCGTTCACGCCGGCCTGGGACAGCTCCATGCCGCGCCCGTCGCAGCCCCGCGCCTTGACGAGGAACTCCAGGAGGGCGCCGTCGCCGCAGCCGACGTCGAGCAGCCGGCTTTCCGGCTCGATCATGCTGGCGACCAGCGAGAGGTCGGGCCTCAGCCCGAACGCGTTGTCGCCGAGGATGAAGCGGTCTTGCGCGCCGGACAGGAGACTCATCTCAGATCTCCAGCTCGCGGGCGACGCTGTCGAGGAAACCGCCCGTGGTGGCGAACAGGTCCGGCTCGTCGAGCAGGAAGGCGTCGTGGCCCTTGTCGCTCTCGATCTCCACGAAACTGACGTTGGCGCCCGCGCGGTTGAGCGAGCGCACGACCTCCTTGCTCTCCGAGGTCGGAAAGAGCCAGTCGCTGGTGAAGCTCACGAGCAGGAACCGGGTTCCCGTGTCCTTCCAGGCGTTGGCCAGATCGCCGTCGAACTCCGCCACGAGGTCGAAGTAGTCCATCGCGCGGGTGATGTAGAGGTAGGCGTTGGCGTCGAAACGCTCCACGAAGCTCGCGCCCTGGTGGCGCAGGTAGCTCTCGACCTGGAAATCGGCGCCGAAACCGAAGGACTTGGCGTAGCGGTCCTGCAGCGAGCGCCCGAACTTGCGCCACAGCGCGGGTTCGGAGAGGTAGGTGATGTGGGCGGCCATGCGCGCCACCGAAAGGCCCGACTCGGGGCGCTTGCCCTCCCGGTAGTAGAAGCCGCCGCGCCAGTCGGGATCGGCCATGATGGCCTGGCGGCTGACCTCGTGGAACGCGATGTTCTGGGCGGAATGGCGCGCGGCGCCCGCGATCGGCACCGCGCTGACCACGCGGTCGCCATGGCGGGCGACCCATTCGAGCACCTGCATGCCGCCCATCGAGCCGCCGATGACGCACATGACCTTCTCGATGCCGAGCTGGTCGAGAAGGCGGGCCTGGACCTCCACCATGTCGCGGATGGTGATGACGGGAAACGACATGCCGTAGAGGTCGCCCGTCTCCGGATCCGCCGCCGCGGGGCCGGTCGTGCCCATGCAGCCGCCCAGGCAGTTGGGACAGATCACGTGGAAGCGGTCCGTGTCGATGGGCTTGCCCGGCCCCACCATCAGTTCCCACCAGCCCGGCTTGCCGGTGATCGGATGGGCGCCCACGGCGTACTGGTCCCCGGTCAGCGCATGGCAGATCAGGATCGCGTTGCTGCGGGCGTCGTTGAGCGCGCCCCAGGTCCGGTAGGCCACGGTCACGGGGCCCAGCACCGCGCCGGACTCCAGGGTCATGGGCGCGCCATGGCCGAGCACGACGCGCGGACCGGGCAGGCTTTCCTGGATTTCGTGAACGGCTCGGCCCGCGAGGGTCATCTCGAATCGGCCCCGCTGCGTGATGGGGTTCGGGGAAGGGTCGTTCCGGCGGAGCGCGCCTTGGGTAGGAAGCTGGCCCTGCTATGTCAATGTTTTCTTTGCCTTTCCGAGGCCGGTCCCATACACATCCCAGCCTTCGCACAAACCGTCGGACTCCATGACAGCGCCCACGCCCCGTCCGGGGATTCTCGACATCGAGCCCTATGTTCCGGGCAAGAGCGACGCCGGCGACGGCCGGCCCGTCATCAAGCTCTCGTCGAACGAGTCGGCGCTGGGTCCCAGTCCGCTCGCCGTCGAGGCCGCCAAGCGCGCCGCCGAGACCGTCGTGCGCTACCCCGACGGGGCCGCCACGGACCTGCGCGAGGCGCTCGGCGGACGCTGGACGCTCGACCCGGCCCGCATCGTCTGCGGCAACGGCTCGGACGAACTGCTCGAGATGCTGCCCCGCATCTACGCCGGGCCGGGCGACGAAGTGCTCTACAGCCAGTACGGCTTCGCGCTTTACCCGATCGCCGCGAGGGCCGCGGGCGCCACGCCGGTCGCCGCCCCCGAGGCGGATTTCCGGACCGATGTCGACGCCATGCTGGCGGCGGCGACCGAACGCACGAGGATCGTGTTCCTGGCGAACCCGAACAATCCGACCGGAAGCCGCATCCCGGCGTCCGAGGTGCGCCGCCTGCGGGAGGGCCTGCCGGACGACGCGCTGCTCGTGATCGATTCCGCCTATGCCGAGTTCGTCGGCCGGGACGGCTACACGGCGGGCGAGGATCTGGTCCGTGACAGCGACAACACGGTCATGACCCGCACCTTCTCGAAGATCTACTCGCTCGCCGGCCTGCGCGTCGGCTGGCTCTACGGCCCGGCCGACGTGATCGACGCCGTGCACCGGGTCCGTCCTCCCTTCAACGTCAACGGCCCGGCGCTGGCGGCCGCGGCCGCGGCCCTCGGCGACGAGGAGCACGTGGTCCGCGCACGCGAGCACAACGAGCGCCTGTTGCCGCGTCTGACCCAGAGCCTGCGCGGCATGGGGCTCTCGGTCCCCGACAGCGCGGTCAACTTCGTGCTGGCGCGCTTTCCCGGCGGCCCGGACCAAGCCAAGGCCGCCGAGACGCATCTCGCCGCGAACCGCATCTTCGTCCGCGGCCTCGACGCCTACGGCATCCCGGACGGGCTCAGAATCAACATCGGCCTCGACCGCGAGATGGAGGCGCTCACCGACGCCTTGCGCCGGTTCATGGAGGCCGCGTGAGCGAGGGCCGGCTCTTCGACACGATGGCCTTCATCGGGATCGGCCTGATCGGGTCGTCGCTCGCCCGCGTGGCGCGGCGCGACGGCCTCGCCGGCCGCATCGTGGCGTGCGCCCGGACCGACGAGACCCTTCGCAAGGCTCTCGATCTCGGCCTCGCCGACCGTGTCACCAAGGACCCCGCGGAGGCCGCCGACGGCGCGGACATCGTGCTCATCTGCGCGCCCATCGGCGCCACCGGGGCCATCGCCCGGACGATCGCGCCGGTGCTGAAGCCGGGCCAGATCGTCACCGATATCGGCTCGGTGAAGCGGGCCGTGATCGACGCCGTGACGCCGCACATGCCCGAAGGCGTCCACTTCGTGCCGGGGCATCCGCTGGCGGGCACCGAGAACACGGGCCCCGAGAGCGGCTTCGACACCCTCTTCGAAGGCCGCTGGTGCGTCCTGACGCCGCCGGACGGCGCCGATCCCGAGGCCGTCGAGACCGTCGCCGAGCTGTGGCGGCGGGCCGGCTCCGCGGTCGACATCCTCGATCCGGAACATCACGACTGGGTGCTCGCGATCACCTCGCACCTGCCCACCCTGATCGCCTTCAACATCGTCGGCACCGTCGCCGACCTGGAGAGCAGCACGAAGCAGGAGGTCATCAAGTACTCCGCCACGGGCTTCCGCGACTTCACGCGCATCGCCGCCCAGGATCCGATCATGTGGCGCGATGTCTACCTCAACAACCGGGAGGCGGTGCTCGAGATGCTCCAGCGCTTCAGCGAAGATCTTTCCCGCCTCCAGCGCGCCATCCGCTGGGGCGAGGGCGAGGCGCTTGAGGACCTGTTCCGCCGCAGCCGCGACATCCGCCGGAGCGTCATCGACGCCGGCCAAGCCTGACCCGCGACGCCGCATGTCGTTCCGGCCGGCGGCTACGCCACGCGGCCGTAGAAGTCGAGGCGTTCCTCGGCGCTGAACAGGACGCCGGGGCGCTCGTAGTAGGAGAAGACGGCGACCAGACGTTCCCGGCGGCCCTCGACCGGGGTGACGCGGTGGGCCGTGTTCCTGCCCTTGAAGACATTCAGGGTTCCCGGCGTCGGGACGAGCGGCGTCACCTCCGGGTCCTCGCCGGCATGGAGGCGGGCGACGCCGTCGAGGTTGGGATTGTCGTCGGTGCGGAGGTTCGTGCGGCACTCGAACACGCCGCCCCCCTCGGGCGCCTGGATCAGCAGCGTGGTGGTGAACTCAGAGCGGTCGAAGTGCCAGCCCAGTCCCTCGCCCGCCCGGTAGGCCATGACGTTCGCCCGGGCGAGCGGGTCCTCCATGAGATAGAGCCGGGGCTTGTCCATGACCCGCGCGAGGAAGTCGGCGAGCGGCGTCCATTCGTAGACCGCATGGACCGCGGTGTCCGCCATCCGGTCGTCGCACACGGTGCGGCTGGAGGTGACGGATCTGGCGAACGCCGGATGGTCGGCCGGCACGCCCGGCGCCTCGGGCAGAAAGTAGATGTTGTGTTCCCGCGACCGGTGGAACGAGTCCGCGCGCACCAGCGGCGTCAACTCCCGGACGGCGCGCCGGAGGGCCGCGGGCCTGACGAAACCCTCCAGATTGAACATGCCGTCGCGCGCCAGGTCCGCCCTGCACCGCGCGACGACGGCCTCGCCCTCGCCGCCCGGCCGGTCGATGGGATGGCGGTCGAGATCGAGGATCGCGCGCATGTCGTCCATGCCGTCATCCTCGCGGGGACGCCGCGGCTTCGGCAATCGCCGCGAGTACGGCCTCGTCGTCGCCGACCCGGTTGGCCAGCAGCAGGATCAGGCGGGCCCGGAAGCGCTCGGCGTCGGCGGGGTTCAAATCCCGCTGCGCCTCGATCAGGGCCTCGTAGACGTCATCGGGCCGCTCGAGCCGGGGTTCGGTCGCAAGCATCAGGCATGCCCCAGCGCGCGCCGCCGCGCCGCCTCGATCCCGGCCGGAACGGGATCGATCCAGCGCGCGGCGACATACTGGTCGGGTCGGACGAGGTAGGTCACGCCCCGGGCGCCGGCGTAGCGGGACGCGACAAAGCCTTCCGCGTCGGCGATGTCGCGGCCGACGCAGATCTGGTTCAGGTCCACGCCGTCCAGCGGTTCGCCGAAGCGCAACAGGCGGAACTCGCCGCCCAGACGGTCGAGCAGCCAGCCGTCGCGGCCGTCGATCCGGACCGGGGCGTCCGGCGCCGGGCCGCCCGGCGCGACGCCGTCCTCGACGGCGCCGTCGCCCGTGTTGAGGGGCGAATCCGGATAGCGGCAGGCCGTCGAAAGCCGGCCGCTGTTGACGAAGGCGCGGGCGAAGGCGTGGCGTTCGGCGAGATCGAGCACGGCCTCGCGGAACAGCGCCATGGCCGGGTTCCTGGGCGCGATGAAGTCCGTGGCGCGGGTGGAATTCAGGATGTTCTCGTCGGCGGCGGGAATGCGCTCGGCGTCGTAGCTGTCGAGCAGCGCCTCGTCCGCCTCGCCCGCGAGGACGGCGGCGAGTTTCCAGGCGAGGTTGTCGGCGTCCTGGACGCCGCCGTTGCCGCCCCGCGCGCCGAAGGGCGAGACCGTGTGCGCGCTGTCGCCGACGAACAGGACGCGGCCGTGGCGGAACCGCTCCAGACGGCGGCACTGGAAGGTGTAGAGGCTGGCCCAGTCGATCGCGAACTCGGCGTCCTCGCCGAGCATGGCGCGCAGACGCGGGAGAATGGCCTCCTCCTTCATCTCCTCGTCGCGGTCGGCCTCGGGCCCGAGCTGCAGGTCGATGCGCCAGACGTCATCGGGTTGCCTGTGGAGCAGGGCCGAGCCGCCGTCGTGAAAGCCGGGATCGAACCAGAAGCGGCGCTCGCCGGGAACGTCGCTCTTCATGACCGCGTCGACGATCAGGAAACAATCGTGGAAGGTTTCCCCGACGAACGGCAAGCCGAGCGCCGCGCGGACCGTGCTCTTCACCCCGTCGGCGGCGACCAGCCAGTCGCAGGTGAGACGATAGGGTCCTTCGGGCGTGTCGATGGCGAGCATGACGCGGTCGCCGTCGGGCGCGACATCCGTAACCCGGTGCAGCCAGCGCGGCCCGCCCGATCCCAGCTCCCGGAAGCGGTCGACCAGGAACGTCTCGACATAGTACTGCTGGAGGTTGACGAAAGCCGGCCGCCCGCGACCTTCCTCCGGCGCCAGGTCGAAGGCGTAGAGCAGCCTGTCGCCGCGAAGCACCTTGCCAGCGCTCCATGTGACGCCCTTCTCCAGGCAACGGTCGCCGACGCCGAGCCGGCCGAAGATCTCCAGGGTGCGCTTCGCCACGCAGATCGAGCGGGAACCGACGCTGACCCGATCGTTGTCGTCGAGCACGACCGCCGGCACGCCTTTCGACGCCATGTCGACCGCGAAGGCGAGCCCCGCCATGCCGCCGCCGGTCACGACGACCGGGTGGTGCGCCGGCGTGGCCGCGTCCTGGTCCCGCGAGCGGACATAGGGGTAACGGACATAGTCGAAGCTCCTGGCCACGGCCGGGTCAGCCCTGGAGCGCCCGCCACATATCGAGGTCGCGCTCGGCGGTCCAGATGCGCGGGTCGCGGACGCCGCCCGCCTCGTCGAAGGCGCGGCTCACGTCGAAGGGCATGCAGTGCTCGTAGATGACCCAGTCGCCGTATTTCGGCGTCATGGCGGCATGGGCGTCGTCGAAGACCCGCTTGAGGTCGCGGCCCTTCGCGACGCCGTCTTTCGCCACGTTCAGAAGGTCCGTGACAAACGCGCGCGTGCCCGCGACGCCGTCGCGCACACGCTCCGGCGTCGTCAGCGCGTCGCCCCGGCCGGGCACGAGCGTCGCCGGCTCCAGGGCCTCGATCGCGTCGAGCGTCGCGGGCCAGTCGGCGAGATAGGCGTCGCCCGCATAGGGCGTCGCGCCGGACTCCACGAGGTCGCCGCTGAAGAGGATGCGGTCCTCCGGCAGCCAGACCACCGTGTCGCCCTTGGTGTGGCCGCGCCCCAGGTGTGCGACGCGGACCTCCAGTCCGCCCATCCAGAGTGTCATGGCGCCCTCGAAGACGAGCGTGGGCCATGTCAGTCCCGGCACCGTCTCCACGCCCCGGAACAGCCGCGGGAAGCGCTGGATTTCCGAATCCATGTCCTGCCGGCCGCGCTCGACGATGAGGTCCCACGTGCCCCGGCTCGCGATGATGTGCTCGGCGCCGTAGGCCGACGCGCCCAGC
Source organism: uncultured Alphaproteobacteria bacterium (assembly GCA_958295695.1). Classification (GTDB taxonomy): domain Bacteria; phylum Pseudomonadota; class Alphaproteobacteria; order SP197; family SP197; genus SP197. The sequence continues at coordinate 2,821,806 of OY282363.1, forward strand.
ACGCGCACGGCGTGATAGTGCGACAGGACGACATGGCGGATCGGTTTGCCGGTCACGCCGCGGATACGCCGGATCACGTCCTCGGCCATGGCGGGCGTGGCCTGCGTGTCGATCACCATGACGCCGTCGTCGCCCACCACGACCCCGGTGTTGGGGTCGCCCTCGGCGGTGTAGGCCCAGGCTCGGTCGCCGAGCCTTGTGAAGCTGACCGTCTTCTCTTCGAGGTCGCCCCGGCTGGCGAACGCGGCGCCGCTCACGACGCGCTCTCCCGGAGCGGCGCGGCGATATCCCCGCATGTCGTCCAGACGGCCTCGCTGCCGGGATAGTCCCGGGCCAGCGCCCTGATCTCCGGTCGGTCCATGAACACGAAACGGCCGTCGCGCCAGAGGACCTCGCCGTCGAACGCGACGGTCGCGTCGAACAGGCTGATGGCGATGTCGCCGGGGTCCGAGCCGCAGGCGTGGAAATGGGTCAGCCGGGGCGATCCGAACACCGCCGTGCTCCACCGTTCCGGGTCCTCGTCGGGGTCGCCGTCGTAGTGGGTCAGCGGGTTGATCCCGGTATGCCAGGAGTTGACCGCGAAGGGGTCGCCGCCCGCGATCCGGCCGACGCGCTCGAAATGTCCCCGGATGCGCGCGACCTCGTCGTCGTCGCCCTCGAAGCCCGTGACGGTCCCGTCCTTCACGAGCGCGATGACGGTGCTCCGGGGCGTCAGCACGCTGTCGTCGTAGATGTTGGTCGACGACGAGGTCATGCGGTGGGCCAGCGCCAGACGGCCCGACAGGCGCGCGCCGTCCACCGGCGGAAAGATCATGACGGGGAACAGGCGGACCCGGAAATCGGTCAGGGCGCCGGCGCGGTCGGGAAGGACCATCTCGGCGTCGAGGTCGGTGCCGTCCGGGCAGCGGATCGTGTAGCGGGCGGCGCCCGAGATGCGGTCCACCAGCCGGTCGTGGATCTCCCGCAGGAGCCGATGGTCGATGTGGGCGAAGGCCGAACCCAGGGAAGCCTCGTCGAGCGTGTAGCAGGCCGTCATCGACCCCGCCCCGGAGAGGCCGAGGAAACGGAGCTGGTCCGCCATTCTGGCGAAGAAGACGGTGTGGTCGGCCGCGGCCACGGCCGACGCGAGCGACGCCGGCACATCGGCCGCCGTCCGCGTCTCCGGCGCCAGGAGGGTCGCGACGTCGAGACCCATGGCCCGCGCCTCGTCCGCCACGACCGCGACGAGGGCGCTGTCGTAGTGCGCCCAGCCGCCCTCCTCCCCGATGACGAGGAGCTTTTGCCCGGGCCCGGCGCCGAGACAGTTCCGAAGCAGGTTGCGCGCGCCGCGCCGGGCGTCGCGGGATCCGTTCGCCGTCATGGCCGGAACCCTATCCAGACGCCACCGCCGGGTCGAGGGCCCTGTTCCGCCGGCGGCGTCTTTCCGGACCGTTGCGGCCTTCGCCGCATGCGCCTATACAAGCGCCATGTTGCTCCGCGCCGCCTGACCGCGGCGGCCTTCGCCGCCGATCCGTCCCGGCCCGTCCCGCCGGGCGGCGTCGCGCGCTCGGTTCGACACGACGCACCCGGCGCCGCCCGCCCGCCTTCCGGCGCCGCCCCGGTCCCCCGCCGCCACAGGGTCGAACCCCGCCGGACCCCGCCCGCCGCGCGCGGCCGGACCGCTCCGTCGCATGCGTGAAAGTCCCGTCCCATGACCTTGCCGCCCTCTCCCTCCCCGCCGGCCTGGTGGCGCGAAACCCGCGCCGTGGTCCATCTCGCGGCGCCCCTGGCGCTGACCCACCTGTCGTACATGGCCATCATGCTGACCGATGTCGTCATGATGGGGTGGATCGGCACCGGGGCCATCGCCGCGGGCTCGCTGGCGCGCGACTTCTTCTGGGTGCTCGACTCCTTCGCGCTCGGCGTCCTGGCCGGCGCGACGCCGATCATGGCCCAGCATCTGGGCGCCCGCAGGTTCCGCCGGATCAGGCCCGCGATGCGCAACGCCGCGTGGCTCGCGCTTCTGCTGGCGGTCCCCATCTCCGTCGCCGCCTGGTTCTCCAGTCCGATTCTCGTGCTCCTGGGTCAGGAGCAGCATGTCGCCGACGATGGCCAGTCCTATCTCCGCTACCTGCTCTGGGGCCTGCTTCCGGCGCTCTGGTTCGCCGTGCTCACGGAGTTCCTCGCGGCCCACGCCCGGCCGCGCGCCGTGTTCGCGGTGACGCTGTTCGGCATCGCGCTCAACGCGCTGCTCGACTACACGCTGATGTTCGGCAACTTCGGCGCGCCGGAGATGGGGTTGGAAGGCGCCGGCGTGGCGAGCCTCGTCGTGAGCTGGTTCATGTTCCTGGCGCTCCTGGCCTTCGTCCTGAGGGACCGGCAGTTCCGCCGCTACCGCCTCCTGGACCGCCCGTGGCGCGTCGAGTGGCCCGTGATGTCCGAGATCGTCAGGGTCGGCAGTCCCATCGCCGTCACCGAGGTCGCCGAGATGGGCATGTTCTTCGTGACCACCCTGATGATGGGCCTGCTCGGCGTCGAGGCGCTGGCGGCCCACGCGGTGACCGGCCAGTGCTACGGCGTCGTCTTCATGATTCCGGTCGGGCTGGCCCAGGCGGGCGCGGTGAGGGTCGGACGCGCGGCGGGAGCGCGCGACGCCGTCGCCGTCGCGCGCGCGGGCTGGACCGCGACGGCGCTGGCGGGCCTCATCGTGTTCCTGCCGTCCGTCGTCTTCTGGTTCGCCGGCCGGTCCGTGGCGGGCCTGATCCTCGACCCGGCCGTTCCGGCCAACGCCGAGGCGCTCGACCTGGCCGCGCTCCTGCTCGGCGCGGCGGCGTTCTTCATGATCGCCGACGCCGTGCAGTTCGCGGCGCGCGGCGCGTTGCAGGGCCTCAAGGACACGGCCATGCCCATGGTCATCGCCGTCGCCACGAGCTGGGGCTTGGGATTCCCCACGGCCGTGGCGCTCGGTTTCGTCCTGGGCCTCGGCGGGCCGGGCATCTGGGCCGGCATGGCGGTCGCCATGACGGGCGCGGCGTGGTTCCTGACCGCCCGCTTCCGCCGGCAGGCGGGCCGGTTCGCGGCGGAAGCCTGACCGTCGGCGGTCCTTTCCATCGGACCGGCGGGATGTAGACTGGCCGGCGGCGGAAGCGGACGGGACGGGCCATGGAGCGGTTCGACGCGGTCATCGGCGGCGCGGTCGGCGTCGCGACCGGGGAGATCGACCGCTTCCCGGCCGGCGGGATCGTGCTGAAGTCCGGCGAGACGGTGGAGGCCGACATCATCGTCACGGCTACCGACCCGCGCCTCCAGGTGCTGGGCGGCGTCGAGCTCGCCGTGGACGGCCGGCCCGTCGACGTGGCCGACCGCTGGACCTACAAGGGCACGATGCTGTCGGACGTGCCGAACATGGCGCGGACCTTCGGCTACATCGACGCGAGCTGGACCCCGCGGGCCGACCTCACGGCCGAGTGGACGCGCCGCCTCATCGACCGGCTCGACGAGACCGGCGACCGCCAGGCCGCGCCGCGGCTGACCGGGGAGGAGGCCGCCGCCATGCCCGCGCGCCCATGGATCGACGATTTTCCCGCGGGCTCCATGACGCGCGGCATGCATCGGCTGCCCCGGCAGGGCGACCGCGCGCCCTGGCTCAACACGCAGGATTACCACCGGGACCGCGGGCTGGTGACATACGCGCCCATCGACGACGCCTGGCTGGAGTTCTCGAACCCCGGCGCCGCGACGGTGGACGAGGCGGCCTGAGGCGGCCCGCGGCGTCGTGGAAGACGGAACCGTCCCGCCGCCTTGCGTCTCGCTCGACCTCGAAGTCGGCAAGGAGGACGGCCGCATCCGCGCCCTGGCCGGAGTGCGCGCGGACACCGGCCGGAGCTTCGCGTTCGGCGGCGGAGACCTGACGGCGGCGTTGGCGGGGTTGGACGACCTCGCCGACGGCGCGTCCTTCGTTCTGGGACACAACCTGATCGACTTCGACCTGCGGCTTCTGGCGGCGGCGAAACCCGATCTGCGGCTGCTGACGTTGCCGGCGATGGATACGCTGCGTCTCAGTCCCCTCGCCTTTCCGGGCAATCCCTATCACCACCTCGTCAAGCACTACCAGGACGGCGGCCTCAAGCGCGGGCGGATCAACGACCCGGAACTCGACTCCCGTCTCGCGCTGGACGTCTTCGGCGACCAGCGGAAGGCGCTCCGGGGCGCGCCGCCCGACCTTCTGGCGGCATGGCACTGGCTGACCGCGCCCGAGTTCGAAGGCGCGGACCGGGCCCTGGGCGTGCGGCGCGGTCAACCTCCGCCCGCGATATCCAAAACTCATGTCACGGGGTTCGCGGCCGCTCCCCGGTCACCGCAAGACAAGACGCAGCCGCTCACTCCCCCGCCAGAACGCGCAGACGCTCGTAGACCTCCGTGTCGCGGAGGGCGGCGTTGTCCCGCGCCCAGTCCCAAGCCGTCTTGCCTCCATTGTCGCGAGCCGTGGGATCGGATCCGTGGTCCAACAACGCCTCGACGATAGCGGGATACGTTGTCTCGTACGCCGCCCAATGAAGCGCTGTTGCACCGTCGTCATCTCGTGCCGTCACGTCGGCGCCGGCGCTCACGAGCGCCGCGACAATGGCGGGCTCCGATCCGGAGGCCGCCACGAAATGGAGTGGCGTCACACCGCCAGAGATTCGCGCCATAGGGTCGCCCCCGGCAGCCAGAAGGGCGTTCATGACGGCGAAATCTCCTTCGTCTCCACCGATCAGATGGAGGGCTGTCCATCCCTCGGCGTTCCGCACGTTCGGATCGGCTCCGGCCTCCAGCAACGCCCCGACGATAGCAGGATGATCGCCGTTGATCGCCGCGCCGTGGATCGGCGTCGTGCCATCCTCGGCCCTGGCCTCCGGATCGGCCCCGGCGTTGACCAGAACCACGATGACGGCGGGGTCGTCCGCGAATAGCGCCGCCCAATGAAGCGGCGTCATTCCGTTATCCGTCTGTGCTTCCATATTGGCGCCTGCTTCCACAAGCGTTGAGATGACGGCGGGACTCTGGGCTCTGGCCGCCACGTGCAGCGGCGTCTCACCATCGCCCGCTCGCGCCTCCAGATCGGCTCCCGCATTCAAGAAAGCGTCAACAACGGCAGGTTCCCCATTGTAGGCTGCCCAGTGAAGCGGAGTCGCGCCGTTGTCGTCCTTGGCTTTCAGATCGGCCCCAGCCCGGACAAGCGTGGCGACCACGGCAGGATTGCCGTTGCGCGCCCCCGCAACGTGCAGCGGTGTCCATTCATCCCCGTTCCGCGCCGCGATGTCGGCCCCGGCCTCCAGCAGCATGGTGATCGCCTCGGGATCGTTATAGGCCGCCGCAAGATGTAGCGGTGTCGCGCCGTCGGCGTTCCGCGCCTCAATGCGGGCGCCAGCGTCGAGCAATGCCGCGATGATGGCAGTGTCCGCCGCCCGGGCAGACGCCCAGTGAAGCGGCGTCCCGCCGTATTCTTCGTCCCTGACATCGACGCCATGCGCCGCGACGCAGGCGCGCAGATCGCTCTCGGAGACCGTGCTCCAGAACGCCGCAGCCTCGTTCGCGCCATCAATGTAGCCATCGCAGCCGGCCGCCCCGGACGGAGAGGCGGCGAACATCGGCCCCAGCAGAACGGTACAGGCGGCGAGACGGCCGCGTCGCCACCCGCACGGCTTCATGTGCATTGCCGCAGGTTTCGACATCCGACATTTTCCCAATCGCCATCGCCGCGTCGCGCGGGAGGCTACCGGCGGCGATGGAGGCGTTCAACCCCTTGCCCGGTTCAGCTTGCCAGCCGCCAGCGCGCGCCATCGGCGAACGCCAGGGTCTCCACCCGGCGCGCCACCGTGAACCGGTCCCGCGGCACGATCCGGTCCGACAAGGCCGTCGAGGGCTTCAGGCGGCTTCCGACTTGCCCGGAGGCTCGGGGGCCGGGGGGTCGGGCAGGGGCGTCAGGTCGCGGCGCATGAACACCGCCTCCAGAAGACCCTCGATGCGCGCCACCCGCTCGCGCAACTCCCCCATCTCGTCGCGTAAGGCGTCGATCCGGCCGTTCATCCCGTCGCGCAGCCCGTGCATCTCGCCGCGCAGGGCGCGGATGTCCTGGCGCAGCCAGGCGAACAGGCCGAGAATCAGGGCCGCGAGAGCGACGAAGCCAGCGAGATTGGCGTCCATGACGCCATCCTGTCCCCGCCGGCCGGGACCGTCCACACCCCGCGAGATCGCCGCCCCCGCCGCCGAGCGTCGCCTCGCCGTTCGCCGCCGCGAGGTCCAGAGACAGCGCCCCGTCCGTCGCCGCGACCGCCACGTCGAAGCCCGACCCGCCGTCCACCGTGTCCGAGGCGTCCACGAACAGCACGTCGTTCCCCGTGTCGTCGCGAAGCGTGTCCGCGCCCGAACCGCCGTGGAGTCAGTCGTCGCCCGAGCCGCTCGGTGATGCCGCCCTGGGCGCGCCACCGGTTCCCGGAGGCCGGGCGTCTGGTGCGCCGGCTCAGGGACGCGCTTGCGCCGACCCCGCCTGCCGCCCGGCGTCCGGGGCGTCGACCTGCTGGCGGAGACCACTCTCGGCGAACTGTCGCGGGCGCTGGAGTCCGACATCGTGCTCAAGAGCGGCGTGCGGCATATCGACAAACTGTTGGACCGCGCCCTGCTGTGGCTCCACGAACAGGAGATCGTCCGCCTCAACAAGGGCATGGCGGTGTTCCGACCGGCCATGACCATCCGTCTGGAGCGGCGGGACCGGCGCGGTTTCGCCAACGCCGACTTCCAGCCGCTCGCCCTGCACTACAAGGGCAAGGTCCTGCAGATCCACGCGATGGCGGCGTTCGCCGAGCGCGGCCTCGCCGCGATGAGGGACGCGCTGCGGCTGGCGACGGACTACTTTTCCCTGAAGGAGGCCGATTTTCTTCGCAAATGGCTACCCGGACGGGATCGGGAGATCGGCCGGGAGACCACGCCGGAATCGTGGCGGGCCATCGTCGAAAGCCTGAAGAACCCGATGCAGCAGCGCATCGTCGCCGACGATCGGGAGCAGACAAACGTGCTGGTGCTCGCCGGCCCCGGCTCCGGCAAGACGCGGGTGCGGGTGCATCGTGTCGCCTATCTGATCCGCGCGCGGCGCGAGAACCCCCGCAGTATCCTGGCCCTGGCCTACAACCGTCACGCGGCGACCGACATTCGCCGCCGCCTCGCGGAGTTGATCGGCGACGACGCCCGAGGCGTTGCCGTGCTGACCTGCCACGCCCTCGCCATGCGGCTCGCCGGGGCCAGCTTCGCGGGCCGGGAGGGGCGGCCGGACGACGAGGTGTTCAGGGACGTGGTGCGCCGCGCCGTCGAACTGCTGCGCGGCGAGGGCCTGCCGCCGGAGGAGGGCGACGAACGGAGAGAGCGTCTCCTGGCCGGGTTCCGCTGGATTCTTGTGGACGAGTACCAGGACATCGGCGCCGGACAGTACGACCTGATATCGGCGCTCGCGGGGCGGACCCTCGAGGACGAGGCCGGCAAGCTCACCCTGTTCGCGGTCGGCGACGATGACCAGAACATCTACGCCTTCAACGGCGCTTCGGTGGAGTTCATCCGCCGCTTCGAGTCGGACTACGGACCGAGGCCCGTCTACCTCGTCGGCAACCACCGTTCGACCGGCCATATCGTCGCGGCGGCCAACGCGGCGATCGAGCCGGCGCGGGAAAGGATGAAGTCCGGGCGCCCCATCCATATCGACAAGGCGCGCGCGAAAGACCCTCCGGGCGGCGCGTGGGAAAGGCTCGATCCCGTCACTCGGGGGCGGGTGCAGATCCTGTCCGCGCCCCGCGACCCGGTCTCTCAAGCGCGGATCGCGATGAACGAGCTTCTGCGTCTCTCCTCGCTGTCCCCGGATTGGGACTGGTCCAAGTGCGCGGCCATCGCGCGCGAGTGGGACTACCTGGCGCCGGTGCGCGCCTTCTGCGAGGCGCGCGGCATCCCGGCGCAAATGGCGAACGAGGAGATTCCGAACTTCTGGCGTCTGCGCGAGACACGGGCGTTCGTCGCATGGCTGCGCGACCGCGAGGCTGGCGTTGTCGACAGCGCGGCCCTGCGCGGCTGGGCCGAGGCGCGCCCGTCCGGTCCCTGGAACGACCTGTTGCGGCAGGCCGTCGAGGAACACGCCCTGGAATCCGGCGGCCAAGAAACACCGGTGGACCCTGTCGTCGAATGGCTGGCGGAATGGAGCCGGGACATACGCCGGCGCCAGCGCGGTCTCCTGCTGCTGACCGGCCACCGGGCCAAGGGCCTGGAGTTCGACCACGTGGTCGTGCTGGACGGCGGCTGGGACCGCGTCGGACGCGGCGAGGACCCGGACGCGCCGCGCCGGCTCTACTACGTGGCCATGACGCGCGCCCGGCGGACCCTGACGCTCATGCGCTTTCGGGGACCTCACCGGCTCCAGGACCCGTTGATCGACCATCCGTCGGCGGTGCGCCGCGAGCCGCCCGCGCCGCCGCCGGCGCCCGTAGCGCTTCGTTACCGCCACGTTCGGACCGGTCTTGAGGACGTGGACCTCGGCTTCGCCGGACGCTGGAACGACCGCCATCCCGTCCACCGCGCCATCGCCGCGCTCCAGCCCGGCGATCCGCTGGAAACGCGCATCGCGGACGGAGGGCGGTGGGAACTGACGGACCGCGAGGGCGCGGTCGTGGGACGCCTCGCCTGGCGCTTCGAGCCGCCCGCCGGAATGCGACGCCGATCCGCCGAGGTTCTGGCCGTCATCGGGTGGAGCCTCGAAGCCTCCCCGCCCGAGTACCGCGACGGCATCCGATGCGACGCCTGGGAGACGGTGGTCCCGGAGTTCGTGTTCGAACCGGAGTGACGATCGGTTCCGTCGACCGCATTCTCGCGGCGACGGCGGTTTGCCGCGGACTTGCGGCCGTCACGCGGAACGTGCGGGAGTTCCGCGGTGCCGGCGTCGAAACCGCCGATCCATGAGTCGATCGCCCGTGGCGGGAACGACCTCCCGACGCCGGCGCGGCGCCGGGCGGCCCCAGCCCTGGACCGGCCGATGAGCGGAAGGTCCGCGAAAAGATGGTGGGCGCGGCTGGGATTGAACCAGCGACCCCTACGATGTCAACGTAGTGCTCTCCCGCTGAGCTACGCGCCCATCCGCCGCAAGGGACGGCGGTGATAGCCAAGCCCGCCCCGGTTTGCAACCGGGACGGGCCGCGATGTCGGCGGCGGACGCGCTCTCCCGGCGATGGCGGCCCGTATCCGTCGCGCATCATGGAATATACGTTTCAAGTATTACAAATCATTCGCATTCGCATAAATAGAGTCCCATGTTCCGGCTCAAGACCGTCACCTACGGGGCCATGCGCCTCGCGCCTCGCCTTGGACGTGGCCTACGCCGTCACGCAAAGCTGGGCCGCGGCCCTAGGCGTCGGGCTCGTCGAACCCCTCATCCAGACCGTCTTCTATTCCCTTCGCGAGAGGGCTTGGTCCGGTCTCGGCGCGGTTCGAACCGGCTCCGTTCCATAGGGGGCGCCCTTCGATACGCGCCCCTACGGGGCGCTCCCGGGGTGAGGAGAATTTCGGGTGGGGAACGGGAAACCCTCATCCCGAGGTGGCGCGAAACGCCGTATCGGGGGACGAACCCGCTCTATCCCAGGATGTCGGCCAGCGCGTCGGTCAGGGCCGCCATCTCGTCGGGCGCGCCGATGCTGACGCGGAGATGGTCCGGCAGCCCGAAGTTCGCCACGCGGCGGAGCAGGATGCCGCGCGCCCTGACGGCCCGGTAGAGCGCCTCGGCGTCCATGCCGGTCCGTTCGGGAACGCGGACCAGGACGAAGCTCGCCTGGCTCCCGACCGGCTCCAAGCCGAGCCGCCGCAGCCGGGCGGTGAAACCGTCGCGCAGTTCCAGGGTCCGCCGCCGGACATGGGCGATGTGGTCCTCGTCGTCGAGCGCGGCCACGGCGCCCGCCAGGCTCTGGGTGGGGATGCCGCCGGGCGTGCGCATCTTCGTGACGGTCTCGACCACGTCGGCCGGCGCGTAGGCCCAGCCGACGCGCAGGCCGGCAAGGCCGTAGATCTTGGAGAAGGTGCGCAGGGTGACGACGTTGAGGCCCTCGTCGACCAGACATTCGCCGGTGTCGTAGCCGCGCCGTTCGACGAACTCGCCATAGGCGCCGTCGAGCCAGAGCATGACGCCGGAGGGCAGACCCTCGGCCAGCCGGCGTATCTCGCGGAAGGACACCGCGGTGCCGGTCGGGTTGTTGGGATTGACGGCGAAGACGACCGCGGTCTCGGGCGTCACGGCCTCCAGCATCGCGTCGACATCCATGGTGAGGTCGCGCTCCCTCGCCAGGATCACGCTGGCGCCGTTGACCCCGGCGAGCGTCATGGGGAAGCGGTAGCCGTACCGGCTCATCGCCATGGCGCGCCCGGGCTCCAGGTAGCACTGGGCGAGCTGGGCCATGATCTCCATCGAGCCGGACCCGCACAGGATCTTCCCGGCGTCGAGGCCGTGGCGCCGCGCCAGGGCGTCCCGCAGACCGACGTGGTCGGCGTCGCTGTAGGCCCGGCCGGAGCCGGCCGCGGCGGCGACCGCTTCGGCGACCCCGGGGCTGGGCGCGAAGCCGGACTCGTTGCCGCCGAGCCGGATCGGACGGTCGAACCCCGGGACCGAGGTCTCGGCGGCGGAGTAGGGCGCCAGCGCCGCGATGGCCGGCCGCGGCGGCGTCGGCACGGCGGTCAGGCCCTTTCGGCGGCGGCGTCCCCGGCAAGACCCGGCCCGGCGAAAGGCTCCTTGCCCGAGATGGTCAGGCCGTAGCCCTCGATCGCGCGGTAGCGCGCGGGATTGTTGGTGAGGATGCGGATGTCGCTCAGGCCGAGATCGTGGAGGATCTGGGCACCCGTGCCGTACTGCCGCCAGTCCGAACCGTGCAGCGCGTCGTTCCGGTCGGCGTCGTCCTGGTCGTAGACGCGCCGGCGCCCCAGCCCCAGGCCCCAGCCCTGGGCGCCGCGCAGGTAGAGGAAGACGGCGGCCGGCTCGGCGGCGAGGCGCTCCATGGCGAGGTCGACCAGGCTGCGGCCACCGCCGCGCATGGCGCCGAACACGTCGTCGATGGCGCTCGCCGAGTGGACCCGCACCAGCACGCCGGCGTCCGCCGCGCCGAGGTCGCCCCTGACCAGCGCGAGGTGCTCGGCGCCGTCCACCAGCGAACGGTAGATATGGGCCTCGAACGGGCCGTGGCGGGTGCGGAACGGCGCGGTCTCGACGCATTCGACGAGCTTCTCGTTGCGCCGGCGGTAGGCGATGAGATCGGCGATCGAGACCAGGAGGAGGCCGTGTTTCCCCGCGAACGGGATGAGGTCGGGCAGGCGCATCATCGTACCGTCGTCGTTGACGATCTCGCAGATCGCGCCGGCCGGGTAGCGGCCCGCCATGCGCGCCAGATCGACCGCGGCCTCGGTGTGGCCGGCGCGGGTCAGGACGCCGCCTTCCCGCGCGCGCAGCGGAAAGATGTGGCCCGGCCGCGCGAAATCGCCGGCGCGCGCGTCGCGGTTGCCGCCGTCGCCGGTGAGCGCCCGGACCGTGCGCGCGCGGTCGGCGGCCGAGATGCCGGTCGTCGTGCCGTAGCGGTAGTCGACCGACACGGTGAACGCCGTCCTGTGCTGCTCGGTGTTGTGCTGCACCATCTGCGGCAGGTCGAGCTCGTCGAGCCTCAGGCCCTCCATCGGCGCGCAGATCACGCCCGCCGTGTAGCGCACGAAGAAGGCGATCGCCTCGGGCGTCGCCTTGTCGGCGGCCATGACGAGGTCGCCTTCGTTCTCGCGCGATTCGTCGTCCACGACCACCACGGGCCTGCCTTCGGCGATGGCCCGGAGGGCCTCGTCGATCGGGGCGAAGACGCTGTCGTCGGTCATGGGGTCGCTCCCGGCGCGTGAAGGGCGGCGGCCGTCACGCGGCCAGCAGGTTGTCGATCTCGTCGGCCAACCGGTTGAGATGGAACGGCGCCTCCAGCGCCTCGGCGTCGAGCACCGGCCTCGCGCCTTCCTTGAGCGGCAGCACCCGGAAGCCGTTGAGGAAGAGGACGCGCAGACCGGGCACCGCGGCCCCCGCGCGGCGGGCCAGCTCGGGGCCGTCCATGCCGTCCATGCGGTCCTGGACGATCAGGATGTCGAACGCGCCGGGGACGAGGTGCGTCGTGGCGTCGCGGCCGCCGCAGACGGGCGACACCGCGTGGCCCTGGCGCAGCAGGGTCCTGGCCAGATACCCCCGCAGCACATCGTCCTGCGCGGCCAGGAGAATCCGCGCCATCGCCCCTATGTCCGTCCCGGCCGGCGGCGCCGAGACTCCGCCGCGCGGCCCGTCCGACCGGGGGATGACATGTCCATGGCCGTAGTCTAAATCGGCCCCGTGGCGCGTGCAAACGACAACAGGGCCCCGGACGTCCTGGTCCTCGACAGGCCGGAACGGCAGACGCTGCCCGTGGTCGTGTCGTCGCCCCACAGCGGCCGCCGCTACGGTGGGGCCTTCATGGCCGCGAGCCGGCTCGACAGGCTTGCCATCCGCCGCTCCGAGGACGCCTTCGTCGACGAGTTGATCCGCGGCGTGAAGGGCCTGGGGGCCTCGTCGGTCCACGCCCTCTTTCCGCGCGCCTATCTCGACGTGAACCGCGAGCCTTACGAGCTCGACCCCGCCATGTTCGACGCGCCGCTGCCGCGCTGGGTCAACAGCCGCAGCCCGCGCGTCAAGGCGGGGCTGGGCACGATACCGCGCGTCGTGGCGGGGGGCGCGGAGATTTACCGCGGCAAGCTGCCGCCGTCGGAAGCCGAGCGTCGCATCGGCCGGTGCTACGCGCCCTATCACGACGTTCTGGTCGACCTCGTGCGGTCGACGCGGGCGACGTTCGGCGCGGTGTGCCTGATCGACTGCCATTCGATGCCGTCGACCGGCGCCGACGGCGGCCGGCAAAAAGCCGACGCGGTGATCGGCGACCGCTTCGGCGCGTCCTGCGACCGCTCGATCGCGACCACGGCCGCCGAGGCGCTGCGGGACCACGGGCTCGCCGTGCGCCGCAACGACCCCTATCCCGGCGGCTTCATCACCGAGCACTACGGCCGGCCCGACCAAGCCGCGCACGCCGTCCAGCTCGAGCTCAACCGCGGGCTCTACATGAACGAACGCACGATGCGCCGCGCCGCCGGCATGACGGCGGCCAGGACCGCGCTCGAGGCCGCCGTGCTCGCCATCGCCGACGCGGTCCTGGCCGTCGCCGCGCCGGCCAGCGCCGCGGAATAGCCGTTCCGCGCGTTCCTCTCGCTTCCGTCTCCCCCGTTCCGCGAGCGGCGAACAAGCCATGGCGATTCCGTCGAAGACGGAAACGCTATAGCGTCGCCGCGAGCGGGAAGGACAACGCCATGACAGCCGACGGGATCGATGTGGTCACCCAGTTTCCGCGCAAGGTCCGGACGATCGAGAACGCGTGGATACCCCTGTCGGACGGCGTCAGGCTGGCCGCGCGGATCTGGCTGCCCGAAGACGCCGAGGCGGACCCGGTTCCGGCGATCCTCGAATACCTGCCCTATCGCAAGATCGACGGCACGCGGGAACGCGACGAGCTGACCCATCCCTACTACGCCGGCAACGGCTACGCCTGCGTCCGCGTCGACATCAGAGGCTCGGGCGAATCGGACGGCATCCTGGAAGACGAGTATCTCGAATCGGAGCAGGACGACGCCCTGGAGGTCCTGGCCTGGATCGCCGCGCAGCCCTGGTGCACCGGCGCCTGCGGCATGATCGGCATCTCCTGGGGCGGCTTCAACGGCCTGCAGATCGCGGCCCGCCGCCCTCCGGAGCTCAAGGCCATCGTCACGATCGCCTCGACCGACGACCGCTACAGCGACGATATCCACTACATGGGCGGGGTCATGATCAACGACTCGATGTCCTGGGCCGCCACGATGTTCGGCATGAACACCCGCCCGCCCCATCCGGACCTCGTGGAGAACTGGCGCGGGATCTGGCTCCGGCGGCTCGAGGCCAACGATCCGTGGCTCATCGAGTGGCTCGACCACCAGCGCCGGGACGAGCAATGGAAACACGGCTCGGTCATCGAGAACCATGCCGACATCGAAGCCGCCGTCTACGCCGTCGGCGGCTGGGCGGACGGTTACTCGAATGCCGTGCCACGCATGCTGGCGGGCCTCTCCTGCCCCAGGAAGGGCCTCGTGGGGCCGTGGGCCCACAAGTATCCGCACTTCGCCCTGCCGGGCCCGAGGATCGGCTTTCTGCAGGAAACCCTGCGCTGGTGGGACCACTGGCTGAAGGGCATCGACACCGGGATCATGGACGAACCGGAGTACCGGGTGTGGATGCAGGACAGCGTGCGCCCGGCGACATGGCGCGCCGAACACCCGGGCCGCTGGGTCGCGGAGCCAAGCTGGCCGTCGCCCGGCGTCGGCGTCCGGACACTCCACCTCAATCCGGGAGGCGCGCTCGGAGACGACCGGGGCGGATCCGGCGACGCGCTCATCCGCACGCCGATGACGATGGGCCTGGGACAGGGCGAATGGTGCCAGCACGGTCTCGTGCCCGACGCGCCGACCGACCAGCGGGGAGACGACGGCCATTCCGTGACGTTCGAGACCGAACCGCTGTCCGAACCCGTCGAGATCATGGGCGCGCCCGCGCTCGACATGGAGGTGAGCGCCGACAGGCCCAACGCCTTCCTGGTCGCGCGCCTCTGCGATGTCGCGCCCGACGGCGCCTCGACCCGCGTGACCTACGGGGTCCTGAACCTGACGCACCGCGACAGCCACGAGTTCCCCGAGCCGCTGGAGCCCGGCAAGAGCTACCGGGTCAGGCTCCGGCTCAACGACATCGCCCAGCACATTCCGGCGGGCCATCGCATCCGCGTCGCCTTGTCGAACGCCATGTGGCCCCTGTTCTGGCCCTCGCCGGAGCCCGTCACGGTGACGCTCTCGACCGGGGCCGGCGCCCTGAGCCTTCCGGTGCGGGCGCCGCGCGGCGACGACGCGGGGCTGCGTCCCTTCGGCCCGCCGGAAAGCGCGAGGCCGTGGAACACGGTCGCGATCGAGCCCTCCGACCACCGAAGACGGATCGAACGCGACGACGCGACGGGCGCGGCCCGCCTGTCGGTGGTCAACGACGGCGGCCTTCTCCACGATCCCGCGACCGGATGGACCGTCGGATCCCGCGTGGAACAGGACTTCGACATCGTGGAGGACAATCCGACCTCGGCGCGCATCGCCATCCGCTGGGTCCACCGCTTCCGGCAGCCCGGAGCCGGCCTCGACCTGCGCACCGAGACACGCTCGACGCTGGCCTGCACACGGGACGCCTGGCTCTTCTGGGCCGACTGCAAGGCGTTCGAGAACGGCCGCCGCGTCTTCGCCAAGACCTGGGACAAGACAACGCCGCGCGACCTCAACTAGAGGCGAAACGGGAGGATTCCCGCTCGACGGTTGACTCGACCGCCGATCCATAGCCCGATGGCGCGCGATGCTGCTTTACACCGTCAAGCGTCTGGGCCTCGCCATTCTCATCGTCTGTCTGGCGATGTTGATGCTGCTTTCGGCGATCCACATGGTGCCCGGCGATCCGGCCGGCATCGCGCTCGGGCCGCGCGCGACGCCGGAGATGCGCGAGGAGTTCAGGGCCCTGATGGGCCTCGATCGACCGTTTTTCGTTCAGTACTTCAAGTTCCTGGCCAACGTGATGGCGGGCGACCTCGGCGTCGATGTGTGGTCGAAGCGGCCGGTCAGCACCATGATCGGCGAACAGCTCCCCCACACCATCGCGCTGGCGCTGGTGGGCCTGGGCTGGGCCATCCTGCTCGGCATCCCGATGGGCTGCTTCTCGGCCGTGCACCGCAACAGCCCGCTCGACAAGCTGACGGCGATCCTCTCGGTCGGCTGCATCGCGATCCCGTCGTTCATCGTCAGCCTCTACGCCCTTCTCCTCTTCGCGGTCGAACTGAGGTGGTTTCCCGCGATCGGCGCCGGCGAGGCCGGCGACCTGGAGGACCAGTTCGTCCACCTCGTCCTCCCCGGACTCGCGGTCGGCCTCGGGTGGGTCGGCTATCTGGCGCGGTTCGTGCGGACCTCGATGCTGGAGGTCATGGGAGAGAACCACATCCGCATGGCGCGCGCCTACGGCCTGCCGACGCGGCGCATCACCTACATCTACGCCCTCAAGCTCGCGATCCTGCCGACCGTGGCGTTGCTCGGCGTCGGGGTCGGCAGCCTGATCTCCGGGGCGGTGTTCGCCGAGATCATCTTCGCCCGGCCCGGCGTCGGCAAGATGGTCGTCGATGCGGTGAACACCCGGAACTACCCGATCGTGATGGGAGGCGTGCTGGTCACGACCATGCTGTTCGCGCTTTCGACGCTGATCTCGGACCTCGTCGCGGCATGGCTCGATCCGCGCATCAGGCAGAGCCTGTGACATGGCCGGCGTGACCGCCAGCGACGCCGGCACCCCGATCCGGCGCGAATCCAGGCTGTCCTGGCTCTGGCAGCTCCTGGGCGACCCGCTGGGCGCCTTCGGCCTTTTCCTGGTTCTGGTGGTCGTCGTATCGGCCGCCTTCGCCGATGTCCTGGCGCCCTACGACTACAAGGCGCTCGACGTGAAGGCCCGGCTGGGCGCGCCGTCGTGGGACCATCTCCTCGGCACCGACAACCTGGGCCGCGATACGTTCAGCCGCATCCTCCACGGCGGCCAGATCGCGCTCTACGTCGCGCTGGTCTCGATCGGCGCCTCGCTGATGCTCGGGCTGATCCTCGGCATGCTCGCGGGCTACGGGCCGCGCTGGCTCGACAACTTCCTGATGTGGATCTTCGATTCGGTCCGCTCCTTCCCCGTCATCATGTTCGCGCTGGCGGTCATCACCGTCGTCGGACCGAGCCTCGAGACGATCATCTTCGTCGTGATCGCCACCACCACGCCGGGCTACGCCCGCATCGCGCGCGCCTCGACGCTGGCGACCAAGAACACGGAGTTCATCCTGGCCGAACGGTCGCTGGGCGCCGGCGTCTGGCGGATCATGTTCTCCCATCTCGTGCCCAACATCGTGCAGCCGCTGCTGATCCTGTGCAGCATGGACATCCCCGTGGTCATCACGATCGAGGCGGGCCTGTCCTTCCTCGGGCTGGGCGTGAAGCCGCCGACGCCGTCCTGGGGCTCGATCCTGAACGACGGTTTCGGATTCATCCGCAACACGCCCTGGCTGGTCGTGGCCGGCGGCATTCCCCTGATCGTCACGACGCTCGGATTCACCTTCCTCGGCGAAGCCCTGCGCGACGTGCTCGATCCCAAGCTGAAGAAGGACCGATGAACGCCAACGGCGGCGACCGCGTGCTGGAGGTGCGCGACCTCTCGGTGAGCTTCCGCACGGGCCGCGGCGTCGTGCGCGCCCTGCGCCATGTCGACATGGCGGTTCCGAGGAACAAGATCGTCGGAATCGTCGGCGAATCGGGCTGCGGCAAGTCCACGCTGATCAACAGCGTCCTGCGCCTTCTGGCCGCCAACGCGGTCGTCGGCGACTCGTCGACCGTCCTGTTCCGGGGCGACGACGTGCTGCGCATGAACGACCGCCAGCTCCGCGCCATGCGGGGCCAGAAGATCTCCATGGTCTTCCAGGACCCGATGACGGCGCTGAACCCGGTGATCTCCATCGGCACGCAGATGGCCGACATCCTCTACCGGCTCGATATGACCGCGGCCGGGAAGCGCGAACGCGCGGCCGACATGCTGGCCCAGGTCGGCATCCCCGATCCGATGCGTCGGCTCGACGACTATCCGCACCAGTTCTCGGGCGGCATGCGCCAGCGCATCTGCATCGCCATGGCGCTGATGATGAACCCGGCGCTCCTGATCGCCGACGAGCCCACCACCGCGCTCGACGTGACCCTGGAAGCCCAGATCATCCACCTCATGAAGGACCTGCGCGCCAGGTTCGAGTGCTCGATGCTCTTCGTCTCGCACAACCTCGGCCTGATCGCCGAACTCTGCGACGAAGTGGTCGTGATGTACGCCGGCGAGGTGGTGGAGCAGGGCGAGGTCCACGACCTCTTCCACCGCGCGAAGCACCCCTACACGCAAATGCTGCTGGAATGCGATCCGGCCCGCATCGAGAAGGCCAGCCGCGCCCTGCCGACCATCCAGGGTAGCGTGCCGGACCTCATCGACCTGCCCCGGGGCTGCATCTTCGGCCCGCGCTGTCCCAAGCGCTACGAACCGTGCGACGCATCCCCGCCGGGAACCTACGGTGTGAACGCGATCCACTCGGCGCGCTGCTTCCAGGTGCGCGATGCCTGAGCTCCTGAAGGCCGACGGGGTCAGGGTCCGGTTCAGGACCTCCGGCTTGGTCAACGCGCTCCTGAAGGGGATCGCCGACCCGTACATCGACGCCGTCATGAGGGTCTCGTTCGGCTTGCGGCAAGGCGAGACCTTCGGGCTGGTGGGAGAGTCGGGGTCGGGCAAGACGACGCTGGGCCGCGCGATCATCGGCCTCGCGCGCGCCCAGGAAGGCAGTATCGCCTTCGAGGGCCAGGAGCTGGTGGGCCTCAAGGACGCGCAGTACCGGGGCGTCAGACGCAACATCGCGATGATGTTCCAGGATCCGATCGCCAGCCTCTCGCCGCGCAAGACCGTGCGCAACGCCATCGCCGAGCCGTTCCGCATCCACGGCATCGCCAAGGATCTGGGCGAGGAGGCGCGCCGCCTGCTGAGGCTGGTGGGCCTGCACGAGGGCTTCCTGGGCGCCTACCCGCACCAACTCTCGGGCGGGCAGGCGCGCCGCGTGGGCGTCGCGCGGGCGCTGGCGCTGGAGCCCAGGGTCATCATCGCCGACGAGCCCACGGCGGGCCTCGACGTCTCGGTGCAGGGCGAGATCCTCAACCTGATGAACCGGCTCCAGCGCGAGCTCGGCCTGTCCTATCTCATCATCACCCACAACCTGCCCGTGGTGCGCCACGTCAGCGACCGGCTCGCGATCATGTATCTCGGCCGCTTCGTGGAGACCGGCGCGACGAAGGACATCTTCGCGAAGCCGGCGCACCCCTACACGCTGGGCCTGCTCGCCGCCGTGCCGGAGCCCGACCCGGACAAGCGCCGCGACAAGCTGGAGCTCGAAGGCGAGATCCCCTCGCTCATGAACCGGCCCCGGGGCTGCGAGTTCCACACCCGCTGCCCCTTCGCCCAGGCCAAGTGCCGGGAGACCGCCCCGGAGCACAGGAAGGTCGCCGAAGGCCGCTGGGCGAGCTGCCACTACCCCTTCCCCGATCCGGCGGACGCCCGCCCGGTCGGCCCCGCCGCGGCGTAGCCGGGCGCGGCCTTGCGCGGAGGAAACAAGCGCAAAGGTAGGAAGAAATGACGAAGGCGCTCGCGTCGGTCCTGGCTGTCTGCGGTCTTGTGCTGACAGGCTGCTCGACCATCGGACAACTCACGCCCGAGGGCGATGCGCGGGTTGTTTTTTCCATGAGCGCGCCGTCCGGGCCGGGTCCGTTTCCCGCAGTGATTCTAATGCATGGCTGCAACGGTCTCGATTGGGGCACGGAGCGAGGCATGGCGCGTCATGTCGGTTATCTGACCGATGCCGGTTTCGTTACCCTCGTCGTCGACAGCTTCGCCTCCCGCGGGATCGACACGACCTGTTCGTCGAACTGGAAGATGGCCGAAGCCACCCTCTTCCGCCAGTACGATGCCGTTCACGCCATGCGCTATCTGCGGGAACAGCCCGTCGTGGACCCGGACAACATCTTCCTCGTGGGCATGAGCCAGGGCGGAAGCGTCGCCGTCAAGCTCGCCGGCGATCGCCTGGCGTCGATCGTGAAGAGAGACGTGCTGGAAGAGGACCCCTCGCACCCCTGGTTCCGTGCGATCGTCGCCTACTACCCGTGGTGCCCTCATCTTCCGAAACGACTCGACACGCCGTTGCTGGTGCTATCCGGCGAGCTGGACGACTGGACGCCATCGCTAGGTTGCTTCTGGCACAAGGCAGTCGTGAAGGGCGCACCCTACGAGGCCGTGATCTACGAAGGCGCGCACCACAGTTTCGACCTGCCAATCCGCATTCAGACGTTTGCCGGTCACACCGTGGGCGGCAACCCGGCGGCCACGGCCGATTCCCGGCGGAAGATGGTCGATTGGTTCCGCAAGCATATGGAATAGGCCTCGAGAACATTGCCGACCTGCCCGCGTGCGGCTTTCCCGAGGACGAATACCCCCAAATCGTCGGTCGTCCCACTCCGGCCGAACCTGTCCCGGCGACCCTATGGATAGGTCGCCACGACGTCGATGAACCGCGTCCAGAAGCGTTCGGCGTCCACGGCGACCGCGACTTCGGCGTTCGGCGGCTCGAGGGGGTCGCGTTGCCGGACCATGCCGGCGGCGTCCGGCGACAGGTGGCGATGGTCGCACACCGTCATGCCGTAGGTGTGCTCGCCACGGAGCTCGATATCGACCTTCATCGGCTCGAACCGCAGCACGTCGGGATCGGCCACGGCGGAGACCGCCAGGGGGTCGTGCATGGACGCGCCGGGCAACCCGTAGCGCCGTTGCAGCCGGTCGCTGAAGTAGTCGAGCAGGTCGGCGACGGCGACCGCCGTCCTCGTGCCGAGCGCGCGGATGCGCCGACGGCGATCCGGGGTGGCCGCGACCTGCCGGGTCACGTTCAGCCCCACCATCCTGACGGGCGCGGCGCCGCGGAACACGAGGTCGGCGGCGTCCGGGTCGGCCCAGATGTTGAACTCGGCCACCGCGCTGGCGTTGCCCTGCCCGATCGCGCCGCCCATCAGGCTGACGCCCGCGATGCGCGATTCGAGCGCCCCGCTCCCCGCCGCGAGCGCCTCGGCGATGTTGGTGAGCGGCCCCGTCGCGATCAGGCGCAGCCCGTCGACCTCCGCCGCCATCCGGGCGATGAACCCGGCCGCGCTCTCCCCGACCGGCCGGATGGACGGCGCGGGCAGGTCGGGGCCGTCCATGCCCGTCGCTCCGTGCACGCCGGGAGCATGCGACAGCCGGCGCTTGAGCGGTCGCGCCGCCCCGGCCGCGACCGGAACGTGGGCCAGCCTCGCGAGCTCCAGGATCTTGCAGGTGTTGACGGTGGTGTTCTCCACCGGCGCGTTGCCGTGAACGGTGGTCACGCCCCGCAGATCGAGGGTCCTTCCGGCGAGCAGGATCGCCATCGCATCGTCGTGCCCGGTGTCGCAGTCGAGAATCGCGGGAATCGGCATCGGCGTCTCATCCCCAGAGTTCGGGTGGGCACGGGCGCATCGTGGCGCCGTCGAAGGCGATGCCGGGCTCGCGGTCCCGCTTCATCAGCAACGGCCCGTCGAGATCGACCACCGCCGCGCCTTGGGCGACCAGCATCGCCGGCGCCATGGCGAGCGACGTGCCGACCATGCAGCCGACCATGACCTCGAGCCCCGCCTCCAGCGCGGCCCGCCGCAGTGCGAGCGCCTCGGTCAGCCCGCCGGTCTTGTCGAGCTTGATGTTCACCATGCCGTAGCGGTCGGCCAGCGCCGCCGCCGTGTCGCTGCCGTGGCAGGACTCGTCGGCGCAAAGCACGACCGGGCAATCGATCCCGGCCAAGGCGCCGTCGTCGCCGGCCGGCAGGGGCTGCTCGACCATCTCCACGCCGAGCGCCACCAGGTCGCCGCCGAGGTCGCGGAGCAGGCCGGCGTTCCAGGACTCGTTGGCGTCGACCACGAGCCGCGCGCCGGGCGCGCCCTCGCGCACCGCGCGGAGGCGTTCGCGCACCCGCTCGCCGTCGAGCTTGACCTTGAGCAGGGGCCGGTGGCCGTTCTCGACGGCCGCCGCGCCCATCGCCTCGGGAGAATCGAGCGACAGGGTGTAGGCGGTCGCGAGCGCGCCAGGCTCCTCGATCCCCGCCAGACGCCAGACCGGCACGCCGGCCGCCTTCGCTTCCAAGTCCCACAGGGCGCAGTCGAGCGCGTTGCGGGCGGCCGACGGCGCCATGAGGGACATCAGTTCGCGGCGGCTCGCGCCGTCCTCCACGGCCCGCCGGACCCGGTCGATGTCCGCGAGGCTGGACTCGACGGTCTGGCCATAGCGCGGGTAGGGCACGGCCTCGGCCCAGCCCCGGACGTCGTCCCGCGCGACCTCGACCACCAGCACGTCGGCCGCCGTCCTGGTCCCGCGGGAGATGCGGAAGGGCCGGGCGAGCGGCCAGGCTTCGGCCCGGGCCGAGACCGTGCGGCCCGCCGACATCTAGATCGTCCCGATCTCGTCGACGATGGCGCCCACGCCTGTCCGGATGGGGTCGCGACAGGGCAGGCCGAGCCGCCGGCCGGTCTCATCGAGACAGGCGAGCGCCGCATCCTCGGCCATGGCGGCCGTGTTGACCGAGACGCCGACGACCTTCGCGGCCGGGTTGGTCAGACGCGCCATGCGTTCGTTGACCTCGATGCACTCCTCGAGCGACGGCAGGGGCCGCCCGTGGATGCCGCGCATGTGGGGCCGGGTCGGCTCGTGGCACATGACCAGCGCGTCGGGCTGGGCGCCGTGGAGCAGGCCCAGGCTCACGCCGGCGAAGCTTGGATGGAACAGCGAGCCCTGGCCCTCGACCACGTCCCAGTGATCGGGATCGTTCGCGGGGCAGAGCCACTCGACGGATCCGGCGATGAAATCGGCGACGACGCCGTCGACCGCCACGCCCTCGCCGGCGATGAAAATGCCCGACTGTCCCGTGGCGCGGAACGTCGCCTCCATGCCGCGGGACAGCATCTCCTTCTCGATCGCGAGCGAGGTGAACATCTTGCCGAGCGAACAGTCGGTTCCGACGGTCAGCACGCGCTTGCCGGTCCGCCGGAACCCCTTGCCGACCTCGAACGCCATGCCGGGCTGGCGGACATCGAACAGGGCGCGGCCGTTCCGGGCCGCCGCCTCCGCGACCGCGGGAATGTCGGCCATGCGCCTGTGCATGCCGGCCATCACGTCGAGCCCGGCGTCCAGCGCCTCGACGATGGTGGGGACCCAGGCGTCGGGCACGAACCCGCCGGCGTTGGCGACGCCCACCAGCATCGTCCTGCAGCCGGCCTCGGCGGCCTGGGCGGGCGTCATGTTCTCAAGCCCGAGATCCCGGTCGCCGCCCTCCAGCACGATCTGCGCCCGCGCCTTTTCGGGCCGCCAGATCTTCACCCCCGTGCAGCCCTTGATCGACAGCTCGTCCCGGACGTCGCCCAAGAACAGAAGATAGGGCGCGCCCGCCTTCCGCATGACATATTCTCCCCTCGAGGAACGACATGTCCCCGGCCGGTTTGTGACGGCAAACGGACGGCCTGTCCAGCCGGCGCGCCTTTCCTGGACCGAGGCCGGTTCGCGCTTTATGCGCATGCGCCGCCAGCCGTAGAGCGCCGCCATCGCCGCGACCGTGACGACCTGCACGATCTTCGCGCGCGACGCCCGTCGGACCGGCGACGATGCCGGGCAGGAAGAGCGGCGGGCACACGACGCCCAGCAGGATGCGCCCGGCCGCGCCGAGCCCGTTCGCGAACCAGCCCCGCACGGCGACGGCGAACGCGAACATCGCCAGCAGGGAGACGGAGAAGACGAAGCCTATCTTGAGCCAGTCGTCGAGCCGGACGATGTCGCCGTTCCCGGTCACGCCCGAGATCATCGGAAGCCCGGTGTTGAAGATGAAGACGAACGGCGGGATCGCGCCGCGCGCGCTGGCCGCGGCCGCGTAGGCGGTCAGCCCCACCGGCGGCGTGTCGTCCGCCAGGATGCCGAAATAGAAGACGAAGAGGCGCGCCGCGCCGCCTCGAGAAGCGGCAGCGTGCAGGTCGGCCCGACCCAGACGTCGAACCGGCCGGGGAGGCCCTGACGCCAGATCGGCCCCTCGTAGTCGAGCACGATGAAGAGCGACGAGGCGGCCGCGACGAGGCCCAGCGTGGCATCGTAGACCGGAATGTAGGCATGGCCTATTGTCTCGAGGTCGGAGACGAGAATGCGGTAGTTGACCGCCGTCCAGAGCGCGAGCAGCAGACCGCCGAATCCGGCGTCGTAGACGAGGACGAAGTCCTTGCCTTCGCTGCCCGGGATCGGGTTGCCGAGGGCGCGGTGGAGCCGTCCGGGCTCGTTCCGCTTGAAGGCGGGATAGGCCAGGAAGGCCGGCATGAGGGCGAAGGCGAGATGGACCGCGCGCGCTTGCCACGTGTCGAAGGGATTGTCGGCGATGTAGAGCTGGAAGGCGGACCGGCCCAGGCACAGGGCGACCGCGACGCCGCGCCAGATGGCGCTGTCGGCCCGCCACGGGCCGGTCTCGACCTGGACGATGAGATCTTTCGGCGACATCCGTCGCCTGCCGAGGCCCGGCCATGGGAGATGTCCCTGAATGCCCGCCACGCCGCGACGGGGAGCGGAAGGGCGGCCGCGTGTGCGGCGCCCTTCGCGAGCCTGGCCTACATCCAGCCCTGCTCCTCGTAGTACCTCTGGGCGCCCGGATGGAAGGGGGCCGAGAGGCCCTGAAGCATCTCGGCGGGGTCCAGGTGCTTGAACGCGGCATGCGCGGCGCGCAGCTCGTCGAGATTCTCCATGACGATCTTCACGACGTCATAGACCACCCGGTCGTCGAGCATGGTGCTCGCCACGACCGTCGCCTTCACGGCATAGGTCTCGACCGGCTCGTCGACCCCCTTGTAGGCGCCGGGCTGGATCGAGGTCATGACGTAGTAGGGCTTGTCGGCGGTGAAGTCGCGGATCGCCTGCGAGTCGATCGGAACGATCCTGATGTCGGTCGAGTTCGCCGGCTCCTCGATCGCGGCCGCGGGATTGCCGACCGTGTAGAAGAAGGCGTCGATCTTGTTGTCGATCAGCGCGCGGGACGCCTCGTTCTGCTGCAAGCCCTCGGCTTCGACCTCGACGCCGTAGAGCCGCAGCACGTCCTCGGCGTTGCCGCGCTGTCCGGATCCCGGATTTCCGATGTTGACCGGACGGCCGTCCAGGTCCCCGACGCTCTGGATGCCGGTGTCGGCGCGCGTGACCAACAACACGGTCTCGGGGTACGCGCTGAAGACGCTGCGCAGCGCCTCGACCGGCGAGCCGTCCCAGTCGCCCGAGCCGTTCGCGGCCTGCCAGTTGCGGTCGGACTGGGCGACGCCGAAGTCCAGAAGCCCGCGGTTCACCGCGTTGATGTTGAAGACCGAGCCCAGGGCGGGCCGGCCGACGCAGTTGTAGGCGCCGTCGGAGTGCGTGTTGACCAGGCTGCAGACGTGAAGCGCGAACTGATAGTAGACGCCGGTGACCGATCCGCCGCCGATCAGCAGGTCGCGGGCGGCATGAGCCGGGGTCGCGGAAACGCCGCCCAGACCCACGACGGCCGCGGCGACCGTCGAAAGAAGCAGTTTGCGCATAGCGGTTGTCCTCCCTCGTTGTCGTCGCGCGCGTCCGGGTCGGCCACGCGCCGGGCGACCGGGCGTCGCGAGTCCTCCGCGCGACTATGCGCGGCCACGGAGGCCGCGGTCAAAACTCCTTCCCGTCCGGCGACGCGCGGGAGGGGAAGGATGGGACCTCGGCCGGATGCAAGGGTCCTGGAGACGGGGCGCCGCCGGATGACACAAAGCGTCGCAACGGGTATCACGCCGCGCCCGGCGAGACCGCCCGATGCTGCGACGCCTTTACGACAGGATCATAAGCCTTGCCGCGCACCGCCATGCGGTGCGGTGGCTGTTCGCCCTGTCGGTGGCCGAGGCGTCGCTGTTTCCGGTTCCCATCGAGGCGATGCTGCTGCCGATGATGTTCGCCGCGCCGCGCCGCGCCTGGTTCTACGCGGGCGTGGCGACGGTCGGCACGGTCGTCGGGGGCGCGATCGGCTACGCCATCGGCGCCCTGCTCTACGACACGGTCGGCCAGCCGATCCTCGAGTTCTACGATCACGGGGAGGCCTATGGCGAGTTTGCCGGACTCTACGGGGAGTGGGGCGCCTGGATCGTCTTCGCGGGCGGGTTCACGCCCATCCCCTACAAGGTGGTCACGATCGCGTCGGGAGCCGCCCGTCTCGACCTCGCGGTCTTCATCGTCGCGTCCGTGGCGTCGCGCGGCCTCAGATTCCTGGTCGAGGCCGCGCTCCTCGGCTGGTTCGGTCCCCCCATCCGCGCGTTCGTCGAGAAACGGCTGGCGCTCGTCGCGACGGTCTCGTTCGCCGCCGTCCTGGCCGGCTTCGCCTCGGTCGAGTGGCTCTTGTAGTCGCCCCGCCGGGCCGCCACATGCACCTCGATGGCCGATTCGCCGCCCTTCGCCACGCTCGCCCGGCCGCGCCTCCTGGGGGCCGCGCTGGCCGCCGCCAGCGCAGTCATGCTGGCGGCGGCGTTCTACTTCCAGCATGTCGAGGGGCTCGCGCCCTGCCCGCTCTGCGTGGCCCAGCGCTGGGCCCACGGGGCCTCGCTGGCGCTCGGACTGGTCGCGGCGATCGCCGCCAGGGGCCGCCTCGCGCCGTGGTTTCTGGCCTCCCTGGGGTTGGCCTTCGTCGCGGGGGCGGGCGTCGCCGGCTACCACGTCGGCGTGGAGCGGCACTGGATCGCAAGCCCGTTCTGTCCCGCCGCCGCCTTCTCCGGCGAAACGGTCGAGGAGCTCGGGGCGCTGCTCTGGGAAACGGACGCGGCGCGTTGCGACGAGATCCCCTGGTCCCTCGCGGGCGTCTCCATGGCGGGCTACAATCTCGTTGTCTCGGGCGCCCTCGCCGCGGTGGCGTTTCTCGGGCTGCGCGGGACGGTGAAGGGGCGGACATGAACGACAAGCCGGTCACGGGCGACGACCTCCTGCCCGGCGACGGCGATCGGGAGCGGCTCGTCGAGGCCATGATCCGCGTCGACCACGCCGGCGAATACGGCGCCAAGCGCATCTACGACGGCCAGCTCGCCGTGCTGGGCGACACGCCCGCGGGCCGCGCGGTTCGGGAGATGGCCGGCCAGGAGCAGCGCCATCTCGACCGGTTCGACGCGCTCGTCGTCGAACGCCGCGTCCGGCCCACGGCGTTGTCGCCGGTCTGGCACGTCGCCGGCTACGCGCTCGGCGTCGGTTCGGCGCTGCTGGGCGAGAAGGCCGCCATGGCCTGCACCGAAGCGGTCGAAAGCGTCATCGACGACCACTACGCCGAACAGGCCGGCCGGCTGGGCGACGACGAGGCGGAGCTGCGGGCCACCATCGAGGAGTTCCGCGCCGACGAACGGCGTCATCGCGACACGGCCCTGGAACACGGCGCCGCCGAGGCGCCGGCGCACGCCCTGCTGACCGGCGCGATCAGGGCCGGCGCGCGGCTCGCCATCCGGCTCTCGACGCGCGTCTGATGGCGGAGACCGTCGCGCGGCTGATCGAACGCTGGGGCATCCATCCGGACATGGCGCCCATGATGGAGGCGCTGGAGCGGATTCCGGCCTCCAACACCGTCGAGCGGGAGCGCGAGGCCTGGAGCGCCTTCTGCCGCGAGACGAACAGGCCCCGCCCCGAAGGCATGACGGTCGCCGACGCGGCGGCGCCCGGCGAGGGCTGGGACATTCCGCTCCGCGCCTACCGGCCCGCAGCCGCGGCGGCGGTCTCGCCCGCGATCCTCTACATCCATGGCGGCGGCTTCATGGTGGGCGACCTCGACACCAACGACACGGTGGCGTGGGGCCTGGCGGAAGGGACCGGGACGGTGGTCGTCGGCGCCCACTACCGGCTCGCGCCGGAGAATCCGTTTCCGGCCGCCCA
This sequence comes from uncultured Alphaproteobacteria bacterium, assembly GCA_958295695.1. GTDB lineage: Bacteria > Pseudomonadota > Alphaproteobacteria > SP197 > SP197 > SP197. Next base: position 2,849,503 of record OY282363.1, read on the forward strand.
TGACGATTGCTACGCCGCGCTGCGCCATATTCACGAGCGCGCGGGGTCCTTCGGCATCGACCCCGACCGCATCGCCATCTGCGGCGACAGCGCGGGCGGAAACCTCGCCGCGACCGTCGCGCTCGCCGCGCGGGACCGACACGGACCGCCGCTGTGCGCCCAGGCCCTCCTCTACCCGGGGTTGCGGACCGACGGCACGCTGCCCAGCTTCACCGCCTATGGCGAGGCGCCGCTCCAGAGCGCCGCCGCGACGGCGAAATACCGGCGCAACTACATGCCCGATCCGGCCACCCACACCGACCCCTACGCCTGTCCGCTGATGGCCTCGGACTACGGCGGGCTGCCGCCGGCCCTGGTCCATGTCGCCGCCATCGACGCCGCGCGCGACGAGGGCATGGTCTACGCCGAACGCATGGCCGAGGCCGGCGTCGATGTCGCCTATCGCGTCGCCGAGGGCATGATCCATGGCTTCCTGCGCGCCCGCTTCGACGGCCCGGCCGCCGAGGCGGAGTTCGACGCCGTGACCGCCTTCCTGGCGAAACGCCTGTTCGCGTGACGGCGCGGCCGGGCGGCGGGACGGAAGAACGGGAGGCTCAGTCGGTCTCGAGCTCGCTGTCCCAGTAGAGATAGTCGCGCCAGTCCCGGTGAAGGAAATTGGGCGGGAAGGCCCGCCCGTTCTCGCGTAACTGGTACGTGGTGGGAGAGGCCGGCGCCGCCAGCGGGGCCATGCCGGCCTCGCGCGGCGTTCGGTTGGCCTTCTTCATGTTGCACCGGGCGCAGGCGGTGACGACGTTGTTCCAGCTCGTCCGACCGCCGCGGCTGCGCGGCGTGACGTGGTCGAACGTGAGCTCGCGGGTCTCGAACCGGCTGCCGCAGTACTGGCAGGAGAAACTGTCCCGCAAGAAGACGTTGAAGCGGGTGAAGGCCGGCCGCCTGTTGAGCGGGATGAACTCGCGCAGCGCGATCACGCTGGGAAGGCGCATTTCGAAGCTGGGCGAGCGCACCGCGCGCTCGTACTCCGACAGCGTCTGCACGCGGTCCATGAAGACGGCCTTGACGGCGTCCCGCCAGGACCACAGCGACAGCGGGAAATAGCTCAACGGACGAAAATCGGCGTTGAGCACCAGGGCTGGGCAGGCCTCCGTCGATACCACCGGTCTTCACCTCCCTCTCTCGCGCCCCCGGCCGGGCGCGGGCATCCTTACCCCATCGCGGCGGACGACGACACTCCAATTTGCCGCTCCCGCGACAGGCCCCCAAGATGTCGCGCGTCGGGGCCGGGCGCCGGGGCGGCGGCCTCCGGATCGGTTCCAGCGAAACCGGAACCGCTCTATCCTGCCGGGAAACCGGGGAGCGGTTCGTTGGATTACCCAGACCACGCGGTCGCGTTCCTCCGCGACGTGCGCCTGCAGCCCGTCTGGGTCCAGCTCTGGGTCCTGTGGACGGTGGCGGTCGTCACCGTCACGCCGCTGCTCTTGCTGCGCCGGAGCAAGACGCGCCTGGACGGCCTCGTCGCGGCGGCGGCGGCCCTGGCGCTGGCGGTCCTGATGCCGTTCTGGCACGCGGAGACCGGCTACACGCGCATTCTCGGCTTGCCGCACTTCTTGGTGTGGGCGCCGCTTCTGGCCTGGCTCTACTGGCGACGTCGGCACCTGGCGTTTCCCGCGCCGGTGCGGGGGGCCGCCATGACCTTGGCGGCAACGGTCGTCGTTTCCCTCGGCTTCGACGGCGCGGACGCGATCCGCTACGCCCTCGGCGACCGGGCGCCCCTCGGCGGCTAGGCGTCCGGACCGGAGCGACGGCCGTTCGATCCCGATGCCATCCGCGGCGCGCCTCGTCTAGGATACGCCGCGTTCCGGTTCGAGAGGGAGGGCAGGAATGGCCGCGGCGCTCGACGGCATCGTCGTTCTCGATCTTTCGCGCGTTCTCGCCGGGCCCTGGTGCGGGCAGGTCTTGGCCGACCTCGGCGCCACGGTGGTCAAGGTCGAGCGGCCGGGCGCCGGCGACGACACGCGCGCCTGGGGGCCGCCCTTCCTGAAGGACCGGGACGGCGACGACACGACCGAGGCGGCCTACTACCTCGCCGCCAACCGGGGCAAGCGGTCGATCACGCTCGACATCGCGACCGACGGGGGCGCCCGGATCGCGCGCGAACTGGCGGCGAAGGCCGACATCGCTATCGAGAACTTCAAGCTCGGCGGGCTGGCGAAGTACGGCCTCGACTACGAGAGCCTCAAGGCGCTCAACCCCGCGCTCATCTACTGCTCGATCACCGGCTTCGGCCAGACCGGGCCTTACGCCCACCGGGCCGGCTACGACTTCGTGCTCCAGGGTTTCTGCGGCTTCATGTCGGTCACCGGCGAGCGCGACGACCGTCCCGGCGGCGGGCCGCAGAAGGCGGGCGTGGCGATCGCCGACCTCGCGACGGGCCTCTACAGCGCCATCGCGGTCCTCGCCGCTCTCAACCACCGCAACAACACGGGCGAGGGACAGCATATCGACATGGCGATCGCCGACAGCGCCATCGCGCTCATGGCCAACATGAACATGAACTACCTCGTCAGCGGCGCGCCGCCCAAGCGCCACGGCAACGCGCACCCGAACCTGCTGCCCTACCAAGTGTTCGACACCGCCGACGATCCCGTCATCCTCGCCATCGGCAACGACGGCCAGTTCCGCCGCTGGGCCGGGCTCGCGGGCGCGCCGGACCTCGCCGACGACGGCCGTTTCGCGACCAACCCGCAACGCATCCGCAACCGCGAGGCGCTGATCGGGATCGTCGCCGGCCTGATGAAGGCGCGGCCCCGCGCCTGGTGGATCGAGAACCTGGAACGCCTCGGCATTCCCTGCGGCGGCGTCAAAGACTTCGAGCAGGTCTTCGCCGACCCCCATGTCCAGGCCCGCGGCATGGCGTTCGACATGCCGCATCCCGCGGCCGGCGCCGTGCCCATGGTCGGGAGCCCCGCGAACCTCCGCGGCTCGCCGCCCGTCTACCGCCGCCCGCCGCCCATGCTCGGCGAGCACACCGAGGAGGTCCTGCGCGACATGCTGGGCAAATCCGAAGCGGAGATCGCCGCGCTCCGGGAGGCGGGGGCGGTGTAATGCATGCGATCGGCGGATGACACCCGATTCCTTCCGTACCGAGAAATCGCGGGCCAACGCCGCTCCGTCCCGCCTCCCCGCCTCAGAGCGGATAGCCCAGGCGCTCGAGGCCGGGACGGCACGCCTCCTCGAGCGCGGCCCGGTCGCCGGGATCCAGGCGCGCGAACTTCGACGGCGTGGGGCGCGGGACGGCGGCCGCCGCGGCGAGCCACGTCGCATCCTCCAGCGCCGGGTCGATGAAGCGGATCAGGCGCCGCAGTTCGGTCTCCGGCGCCGCCTGCACGTCCTCGAACCGGACATTCAGCAGCCGGTCGGACGGAAGGTCGTCGAAAAGGCGCCCCCCCCTCTCGATCATGGCGCTCCACAGCGCGCCGAAGTCGGCCAGGGTCAGCCTGTCGTAAGGCAGCCGGTCGGGTTTGAACAGGAACCGCGTCACCGGCTCGAGGCGCATGCTGAACGCCTCCCAGCGCCGGCTCCGGGCGATCGCCCGCACGGCGTCGAACCCCATCGCCCGCAGCGCCGCCAGATTCGCGGCGACGAGGCGGAAGAGGTAGTGGCGGCTCATGGAGACCGCCGTTTCCCGCCCGTCGCGATAGACGTGGATCGCGCGGGCCTCCGGGAACTCGCGCAGCAGCCTGGATCCGAACAGCAGCGAGCCGCCCGAACGCTCGACCCAGGTGTCGCAGCCGAACCTTCGGCACAGCCATCCGAACAGCGCCCGGAAATGGTCGGCCGGAGGCTGTCTCGGCTGGCCCCGGACGACCGGCTCGAGCTCGTCGAACAATTCGTCGTGCCGGTCCGTGAGATGGGGCAGCGGGGCGCACAGGATGGGCGGGATGTCCGCGCGGGTGTAACGGGCGTTCGGATCGCCGAACGGGTAGATCAGCTCCTCGTAGTCCCCGCCCAGCATGAGGCGGGTTCGCGCCTGCTGCCGGCCAAGGATCTCCCACATCCGGTCTCCGCTGGCGCGTCGGAACCGGAACGTCCTGATTCCCGTGTAGGCGACGAACTCGGAGAGGCTCAGAACCCGGGGATGAAGGTTCAGGACATCCGATATCATCGTGGAGCCGCAACGGCCCGTGCTGAGCACGAAGACGGGCGGGACGCCCGCGGCCGCGGGCTTCACCACGCGCCCGCCTCGGTCGCCTTCAGCGCGTCCGGAACGCGGTAGCTGAGATCGTCGAGCACCGACGCCGTCAGGAGGAAGGCGAAGTTGTCGCCCCTCCACCGCGCCGCGACGCCCGGCGCGATGCGGCGCGCGGCGTTCACCATCCGCTGCCGGCCCCTCATCCACACCAACAGCCCGGCCGTCCGTTGCCGGGGGAAGCCCAGCCCGTCGGCCAGTTCGTCGCCGAGCAGGGCGCGGGACACCCGGTAGGCGTGCTCCACCATCGCCCGCCGCGCCGCGGGGTCGGTCTTGCCCGCGATGTCGGGCAGCGCCTCCACCAGGGTCCTCGCGATGGCGCCCGCCTCCTCGCCGGGCGGCGGCTCGCAGACGCGGCCGATCCGGTAGAGTTCCGACGTCCTGGCCTCGTCGCCCTCGAACAGGAGCGCCTCCGGCGTGCCGATCAGGAGCGAGGCGTAACGCCATATCTGCATGAAGCCCCGGCGCGCGTCCGCATCGAGGCGCGCGCCGAGGCGCGCGGTCTCGGACAGCATCGTCGCGGAGAAGTTCGCCGAGGAGAGCCCCATGTGCGCCGCGCTCAGGGGCGCGCCATGGACCGACTCGTCCCACTCGCCCGACTGGCGGATCAGACGCCGGACCTGCGCGTGCACCAGCCGGATGCGGATCGACAGCTTCCAGCCGTCCCGGCGATCCTCCATGGACTGCGGCATCATGATCTCGATGAAGTGCCGGGTGTTCTGGCGGATGCGCCGGAAGCCGTGCTCGGACCTGACCCGTCCCGTCGCGTAGAAGGCCTTGCTGATCAGCGTCGCGGCGTTGCGCAGGGTAACGACGAAGAAGGCGGGGATGAACAGGTCCGAATAGGCGTGGAAAGTCCGGCGGCCGGCGATGGCGAGGTCCGGATCGAACCAGGGCGGAGGGCCGGGCTCGATGCCGTCGAAGAAGTCCCGCAGCGGCTCCGGCGCCCGCGCCAGAGCCTCGCGGTCCCCGTCGACGCCGGCGGCGATGCGGCGCGCGGCCTCGGCCCGGTCGACGCCGGCCAGCGCCGCGACGGCGGCGTCGGCCGGGGGGTCGTCCAGAACCGTATGCGCGATGTACGCCTCGGCGAGGGCGGGATCGATCGCGCGCGCCTTCTCGTAGCCGGGCCGATACGCCGAAGGGATCATGCCGAATCCTCTGCGTCCCCTCATGCCCTTATGCGATTGCCGCCCCGACATTTCAAGCGAAGGACCGGCCGCTCCGGTCTTGCGGGCCGCCGGTCAGCGCCGCCGCGCCTCGCGGAAGGCGTTCTTGAGGAAGGCGGCCCCGGCTTCGAGCGCCCCCGGATCGACGCCGTGGCCCACGCCGGGGCGCGTGTGCCACTGCGCCGGGACGTCATGCCGCGCGAGACCCGAGACCGCGTCCCGGAGCGACCGGTAGGGCACCACCGGATCGGCGTCGCCGTGGCACAGCAGCACCGGCGGCCGGCTCCCGATCTCGGCGGCCAGATTCTCCTCGTCGATCAGCGTCCCGGAGTAACCCACCACGGCCGCGACCGGCTCCGGCCTGCGCAACGCGACGTGGAGCGCCATCATGCAGCCCTGGCTGAAGCCCACCAGCGCCAGACGGCCGGCGTCGAGCCCGAGTCGCTCCAGTTCGGCGTTGATGTAGGCGTCAATCGTCTCCCGGGCTCTCTCGATTCCCGGTTTCATCGCCTCGGGCCGGTCGTCCATGAAGCTGTACCATTGCCGCCCCATCGGGTTTTGGTCGCACCGGTCGGGCGCGTCGGGGCTCGCGAACCGGGCGTGCGGCAGGGTATGCTGAAAGCTCGGCGCCAAGCCGATCAGGTCGTTGCCGTCCGCGCCCCAGCCGTGCAGCAGCACGACGAGTTGGCGCGTTTCGCCGACGCGGGGCGGCACGACGGGGCCGGACAGCGTCATGGATGGGACTCTCCAGCGTTACTTGCCCGGTTATGTCACAGGCCCGGCCTTCGAGGCGCAAGGACAAACGCGGCGGCGCCGGTCTTCCTTCCGGCGCCGCCGCCGTGACCGTCGTCACGCGCTTCGCGCCGAGTCCGACGGGGCTGCTGCATCTCGGCCACGCTTGGTCGGCCCTGGCCGGCTGGCGCGCCGCGCGGGACGCGGGCGGACGCTTCCTGCTGAGGATCGAGGACATCGACCCGGGCCGCCGCCGGCCCGGGTTCGACGCCGCGATCCTCGAGGACCTCGCCTGGCTCGGTCTCGACTGGGACGGCGGGGTCCGGCGGCAGTCCGAGCATTTCGACGACTACGCCGCCGCGCTCGCGCGCCTGAAGGGCGAAGGCCTCGTCTACCCGTGCTTCTGCACCCGCGGGCGGATCGAGGCCGAGATCGCCGCCGCGGCCTCCGCGCCCCACGGCCCGCTCGGGGCGGTCTATCCCGGCGCCTGCCGCCGGCTCTCCGACGGCGAGCGGCGGGACCGGATCGCCGGGGGAGAACGCCACGCCTGGCGCCTCGACGCCGCCGGGGCCGCGCGCCGGACCGGGCCGCTGACCTGGCTGGAGGAGGGCGAAGGCGCCATCGCCGTCGACCCCGCCATCGGCGGCGACGTGGTGCTGGCGCGCAAGGACGCGCCGACGAGCTACCACCTCGCGGTCGCCCACGACGACCACCGGCAGGGTGTCACGCTGGTCACGCGGGGCGAGGACCTGAGGCCATCGACCCATGTCCACCGCCTCCTGCAGGCCCTGATGGGCTGGAACGAACCCGCCTACGCCCACCATGCCCTCCTGGTCGGCGAGGACGGCCGGCGTCTCGCCAAGCGGGACCGCCCGCTCGCCATCCGCGCCCTGCGGGAGGCCGGCCACGCGCCGGAACAGGCGATCGCCATGGCCGCCGCGATGGCCGGCGCGTAGGCAGCTTCCCCGAGACAGCGACAGCGCGCCACATGGGCGTTCCGAAGGGCGCACAAGGAATTCGTTGAACAAAACCGTGACGAAAGGCAGGCTGGACTGCCCCTCGCCCGTCGGATCGCCGACCGCAAGGACTGAAAACGGAAAGGCAGAGCGGGAAGCGATGCAACCCTCAAGCAGATCGAGCGGTCCTCGTCGCATACAGGCGTTCGGCGCGGTCGAACCCGAGCTCCCACTGGGGCAGGCCGGATCGACGGTCCTTCCGCTTGCGGTCGCGCGTGGCCCACGAGCGATCGAGGACGACGCTTTTCCGTTCGAGGCGCTGAGCGACATTGCCGAGGTCGAGTCGTGGCGAAAGGAGATAAACCGGCCCATCTATCATATTCACAAGTGGTGGGCGCAGCGACTGGGCACCGTCTTCCGTGCGATGGTCATCGGTGCGTTCGCGCCCCGAGGCGCTAATCTCCTCGAACTGTTCTATCAACCGATTCGTATACCGAACGCGACTGTCTTCGATCCATTCATGGGCAGCGGCACGACCATCGGAGAGACGGCCAAGATTGGCGCACACGCTATCGGCCGTGACATCAACCCTGTTGCGTATTTCCTCGTGAAAAACGCTCTTTCCATTCACGATCGATCGGCGGTTCTGAAAGAGTTCCGTTCCATCGAGCAAGACGTTGCGGATCGAATACGCCGGTTCTACCGCGCCACTCTCCCTAATGGAGTACAAGCCGATGTTTTGTATTTTTTCTGGGTGAAAGTTGTCGACTGCCCCCGCTGTCGGGAAGGAGTCGATCTTTTTTCGTCCTATATATTCGCGCGGCACGCTTATCCGAAGAAGAATCCGATGGCGCATGCCGTCTGTCCGCACTGCGGCGCTATTTCCCAAGTCCATTACGACGCGCCCGACACAATATGTCATCGCTGCTCGAGAACGGTTGCTCTTCAGATTGCTTCCGCCAATGGGAAAAAAGCGACATGCCCTTCATGTTCACATGTGTTTCCGATCGCCAAGACCATCCGGGAATCCAACCGACTTCCTTCTCATCGCCTGTACGCAAAACTTGTTCTGACGCCCGACGGAAAGAAGGCGTATCTCCCCATCGTCGACGAAGATCGACGACTTTATACGGAAGCTGAAGATGAACTTCGGAAGCGCGACAATCCTTTTCCTGTCGTGTCGATCGAGCCCGGTTACAACACCGATCAGGTACTCGGTTACAACTATCGTCAATGGCATGAAATGTTCAATGCGCGGCAATTGCTGTGTCTATCGATTCTGGCATCGAGAATCGGAGAAGTGACGAGCCCGGACTTACGAAACCTGCTGACATGTCTGTTTTCCGGAATGCTGGAGTTCAACAATCTGTTCGCTTCCTATAAGGGCGAGGGGACAGGAGCGGTTCGTCACATGTTCGCGCATCATATTCTCAAGCCGGAGCGAGTGCCGATCGAGGCCAATGTGTGGGGTACGCCGAAAAGCTCCGGATCGTTCTCGACGATGTTCAAGAGCCGCATCGGACGGGCACTGGACTATGCGAATGATCCATTCGAATTGCGCCCTGGAATCCGGAGCGGCAAGAAGGCCAGTGAGAAGATATTCGGCTTGTCCGAAAAGATCGGGTTCTCCCTGGCGACCGACTACCGAGATTTTGTGGGCGGCAAGCGCATCTATGTTTCATGCGGCGATTCCAGTTCGACCGACATCGCCGACGGTTCGGTCGATGCGGTACTGACCGATCCTCCATTCTTCGACAATGTCCACTACTCACAGCTGTCGGATTTCTTCCACGTCTGGCAGCGACATATTCTTGGCGCTAACGGATATCGCAAGATCGACACGACTCGGTCGCCAAGCGAGGTCCAGAGCGCGGACGCCGATACGTTCACGGAACGATTGGGAGCCGTGCTGGCAGAAGCACACCGGGTCTTGAAGGACGAGGGGATCCTGGCGTTCACCTATCATCACTCCAGAGCCGAGGGGTGGAGTTCGGTGCTCAAGGCGCTCATGACCGCGGGCTTCGGAGTGACGGCGGTTCAACCCGTCAAGGCGGAAATGTCGGTCGCCATGCCGAAGCATCGGGCGAAGGCGCCGATCGACCTCGACATCATCGTGGCTTGCCGCAAGCGGTCGACGCATGGGTCGGAGCGATGGAACGGCGGCCTTTGGCGCACCGTGGTTCCCGCGGCGACCGAGCAAGTGACCCGGTTTCGGCAAGCGGGAAGGAAGCTGAGCCGGAACGACGTTCGGATCATCCTTATGGCTCAACTGATACGGCGGTTATCGACATCCCACACCGTCGAAGACGCACTGAGCTTGCTGGAGATAGCCACCGACGAAATCGAGACCCATATCGACCGTCTACAAGCCGTCGGCCAAGGCGTGGAGACCGTTGAAGGGAACGGAGGCTGACTCGTGTCGAATGCTTCCGCCATCTTCAAGCTGTGCGTCCAAGCGATCCACGAGGGGGAACTCATCGAACGCGAAGGACGGAGCGACAAGGAGTTCCATTTCCAGAACTGGTTCAAGAAGCGCCTCGATGCGCTCGACTTGCACTATGACTCGCCCGGTCGCAACTCATATCCCGACTTTCGGCTCGTGCGACATACCGAGGGCTACGAGATCAAGGGTTTGGCCTATCCAGGGCGGGACGCCAGTTACGACTGCAACAGCCAGACACCATGTGGGAAGCACAACGGGCGGCAAGTGTATTACGTCTTCGGCCGCTATCCCGCCAAGCCGGACGGGAATTGCTACCCGGTGCTTGATTTGGTTGTTTGTCACGGCAACTTCCTCAACGCAGACAACACCTATGTTCACAAGAACAGAAGCTTCCGTGGTTTTGGAAGTTACGGCGATATTCTTGTGCGCGACCGCAAGATGTATGTCGCTCCGACACCGTTTGCTCTGGCCGAGGGCACTGTCCATAGGAGAACCCTGATCCTACCGGCGGAACACCCGGTTGATGACGACCTGGCGGAGCTCGGCACGTTGATCCGTCGCGAGGTCAAGGAAGTCGTTACCGCCTATAGCTTCGATCTTCTCGCCAACGAGATCGAAACCGAACTTGTCGCCAACCCGAATGCTGGCAGGGAACATGTCTTCAAGGCGTACCGCGTTTCCGGCGATCCACCGGACCCCGTAACCATAAGGGGCTAGTCAATCGACGGCCGTCGAGGCCGGGCTTGCCGACCGGCAGCTTGACCCGGCGGCCGAGGGCCCGCGAGGCGGCCTCGACATGGGCGCGGGCCTCGGCCATGGCGTCCGGCGGCGCCGGCGGCGGCGGAGAAGCCCGTCGGCGCGCGGACCCGATGCCGTCCAACGCTGGAGTTCATGTCCGAATCCGTGGCCGTTTGTCCCCGCTCGACAATCCGGCGGCGCCGACGCCCCTCGACCGCGCCAGGTCGGACGTGCATTCTCGCGAACGTCTATTCGTCTCTCCCGGGAAGCGGACGATCGCGCGACCGTCGGCTTCCCGACCCGGGGCCGGGTGGACAACCTGTCGAAAGACCGCGGCCAGAGCGGTTGTCGTCCACGGTCCGCTCCGGCGACCGGCGACGCGAACCCCAGGGAAGGGAGCGATGAGCGAAGCGAAGATGTACCGGGGCTACGGGCTCGACCTCACGGTCGAGGGCGGCGGTGGCAATGTAGTGGCGACCGTGAACCGCGCGGTGAGCCGGACTCTCGGCGGCGGGATCGGCGTGTTCGAGAACTGCGACATTCCCTGGACGGTCACCTACGACGAGATTCTCTACGGCGTCGAGGGCGTGCTCGAGATCCACACCGAGGAGGGCGTCCACGAGGTCGGGCCCGGCGACATCATGTGGCTGCCGGCGGGCACCGAACTCGCCTATGTCGCCAAGGAGCCCGCCAAATTCTTCTTCGCCGTGGCGCCCTGCGCCGAATCGAAGGCCGGCGGTAGCACCCTCGTCCACGATCCCGTTCCGCCGAGGCCGAAGAGCTGAACCGCGCTCGACGAAGGCCGGCCATGAGCGGCGAACCCCTGGTCGTCGAACGGCGCGGGCGCGTGTCCTGGGCCGCGATGAACCGGCCGGCGGCGCTGTGCGCCCTCGACGGCGCCCAGCTCGACAGGCTTCTGGCGTGGCTTCGCGCCGCCGCCGCGGACGAGACGGTCGGCGCGCTCTGCCTGACGGGAACGGGACGCGGCTTTTCCGCCGGGGCCGACATCAAGGAGATGGAGGGGCTCGACGAGGCCGGCGCCGCCGCCAACACGGCGCGCTACCAAGCGCTGGCAAGGGCCTGCCGCGACCTGCCGAAACCGATTCTCGTCGCCGTCAACGGCGTCTGCCTGGGCGGCGGCATGGAACTGGCCTGCATGTGCGACCTCAGGGTCGCCGGCGCGTCCGCCAGGCTGGGCCTGCCCGACGCATCCCTCGGTTTCAGCGTCTCGGGCGGGCTGTCGTGGCATCTGCCGCGCCTCGTCGGGCTCGGACGGGCCTGGGAGCTCTACCTCACGGAGCGCGTCCTCGACGCCGGGGAAGCGCGGGACTGGGGCCTCGTCGCCGAGGTCGTGGCGGACGAGGCGCTGCCCGGCCGGGTCCAGGCCATGGCCGAACGCATGGCCGCGTTTCCCCGCGTCGGCGTCCGCAACATGAAGCCGCTGCTCTACCGGCCGGGCCCGGACCTCGACGCCGCGCTCGACGCGGAGGAGAGGCTGGAGGCGGCCTGCTTCGCCGACCCCGAGGTCGACGCCATGCTCAGGGCCTTCCTGGACTCCCGGCGCGAACGCCGACGCGCCGGCCCAGCGTCAGGACCGCCGCCGTCGAGAGGCAGGCGACGCCCGCGGCGATGACGAAGGCCGGGGCGTAGCCGCCGGTCTCCTCGAACAGCCGGCCCGCGAGCCAGGGGCCGCCGAACCCCGCGACGCCCCAGCAGGTGAAGACGCGGCCGTAGACGACCGGCCCCCATGCCGGCCCCGCCATGTGGGTCACCGCGACCGGATAGAGCACGATGATCCCGCCATAGGCGACTTGGACCAGCGTCAGGAGCGCGACCGTCGCGACGGGGCCCGGACCGGCGGCGAGCAGAAGGAGCGCGGCGACGGCGAGGATGGGGAGGCCGGCCAGGAGGCGGCGCAACTGTCCCCGGTCCGAGAGCCAGCCGGCCGCGAAGCAGCCGGCCGCGTTGGCGCCGGCGATGATCGCCACGCCGACCGTGATGGCCGTTTCGCCGCCGCCATGGGCGCGAACCACTTCGGCGGCATGGCCCAGGGCCATCAGGCCCGCCATGCCTCCCGCGCCGAAGCCGGTCCACAGCAGCGCCACCTCGCGGACCGTCACCCCGGTCGCGGCGATCGCGCCGGCGCCGCGGTCGGGCCAAGCGATGGCGAGCCTCGAGTGGCGCAGCAGGGCCGCGACGACGACCGCGAGCACGGCGAAGGACGAGGCCGCGATCCGGAGCGTCGCGTCGTGGCCGAAAGCCGCGTTGCTTTCGCGAAAGAGCCAGGACGCGGCCATCGCTCCCACCGCGTAGGCCGCCGTCACCACGCCCATGCCAACGCCGCGGTCGCGGGGCAGCGCGTGGCTCGCGACGACCAGCGCGAAGCCGTAGCCCGACCCGTTCGCCAAGCCGAAAAGGACGCCGTAGCCGAGGTAGAGCGCCGCCACCGAGGGCTGGGCGGCCAAGAGCGATCCCGCCGCCGCCACGGCGAGGGACGCGGCGGCGACCGCCGCGGGCGGGCCGAGACGCCAGACCCGCGGACCGGCGAGGACCATGACCGTGATGCACAACAGCGCGATCGAATAGGCCAGGCTCACGGTGTCGCGCCCGGCGTCCAGCGCCGTCTCCAGGGGCGCCACGAACACGCTGAAGGCGTGGACGGACCCCAGGGCCGCGGTGAGCAGGATGGCGGCCGCGAAGGCCGGTGCGGGCCTCATGGCGCCTCCCGGTTCTGGCGGTCACGATGGCACGGACCGCCCCATGCGCGAAGGGGACGGGAGCGCGGACCGTCGCGAGCCGGCCGGGCTCTGCTGCAAATGAGAATGACTCGCATGTTGTTGAAAAGCTTACACTTTCCCGTCCGGCCCGACTAAGATGCCGTCCCGATGCGCCGGGACATCGCCGTCTCCCGCGCGCCGCGGTCGCGGTCGAGACGTTCAACAAGGGGGCACAGGATGCAGAAATCGCTTCTGATCGATCCGGACAAGTGCACGAGCTGCCTGCAGTGCGAGATGGCCTGCTCGTTCGAGCACGAGGGTTCGTTCAATCCCGCGCGGTCCAGGATCAAGATCTTCGAGTTCGAGCACGGCAAGCGCTCCGTGCCCTACACCTGCACCCAGTGCGCGGAGGCTTGGTGCCTGCACGCCTGTCCCGTGGAGGCGCTCGTGCGCAATCCGGACACCGGGGCCGTCGAGGTCAGGGACGAGGTCTGCGTGGGCTGCAAGGTGTGCACCATCGCCTGCCCCTTCGGGACGGTGAACTACAACCCGGACACCGGCAAGGTCGTCAAGTGCGATCTGTGCGGGGGCGATCCCGAGTGCGCCAAGGCGTGCCCGACGGACGCCATCGTCTACGTCGACTCCGCCTGGACCGGGTTCGACCGCATGAAGCAGTGGGCGCGGCAGACCGACACCCGGCCGATGGCCGGCGCCTGACGCGGAACGAGGAGGGGAACGAACCATGTCTTGGCAAGGACAGATCCTGCGCGTCAACCTGACCCAGGGCGTCGCGAAAACCGAACCGCTCAACATGGAATGGGCCAACGCCTATATCGGCGAGCGCGGCCTGGGCACGAAGTATCTCTACGAGAACGTCGATCCCAAGTGCGACCCGATGGGCCCCGACAACGTGCTGATTTTCGCCACGGGCCCGCTCAACGGCACGATGGCCTCGACCAGCGGCCGCTATGCGGTGCTGTGCAAGAGCCCGCTCACCGGCGCGATCGGCGATTCCAACTCCGGCGGCAAGTTCGGCGCCTATCTGAAGTACGCGGGCTACGACCTGCTGCTGATCGAGGGGCGCGCGGAGAAGCCGGTCTATCTCCACATCGACGACGACAACGTCGAGATCCTGCCCGCCGACGACATCTGGGGCGCCGGCGTCTGGCGCACCGAGGAGTGGATCAAGGCGAGACACCAGAACCCGCAGCTCAAGATCGCCTCGATCGGCGAGGCGGGCGAGAACGGCGTGCTCTTCGCCTGTGTCGTGAACGACCTCCACCGCGCCGCCGGACGCTGCGGCGTCGGCGCCGTGATGGGATCGAAGAACCTCAAGGCCGTGGCGGCCTACGGCACCCGGGGCGTGACGGTCGACGATCCCGGGACGTTCATGCGGGTGGTGAGGGAAACCCACGCCAAGCTCGCCGAGAGCGGCGGACGGCGGGAGCTGACCGAGGGCGGGACCCATCCCATGATCGACATGATGCAGGAGTGGGGCGGCCTTCCGACGCGCAACTTCCGCGAGGTGCAGTTCGAGGGCATCGACAAGGTCAACCCGGCCGCGACGACCGCCCCCAACGAGCGCGGCCATGTCAACCTGATCACCAACAAGGCCTGCTTCGGCTGCACGATCGCCTGCGGACGCATCGCGCACATCGACCCGGAGCACTTCACCATCGTGAACCGGCCCGAATACAGGCACGCCTCGGGCGGCCTCGAGTACGAGACGGCCTACGGCTTCGGCCCGGTGGTCGGGGTCGACGACGTCGACGCCATGACCTTCGCCAACTACATGATGAACGAGCACGGCATGGATCCGATCTCGTTCGGCGTGACGCTGGCGGCGGCCATGGAGCTCTACGAGATGGGCGTCCTCACCAAGGAGGACACCGACGGCGTCGACTGCGGCTTCGGCAGCGCCGAGGCGCTGGCGGTCTTCTCCGAGAAGACCGGCAAGGGCGAGGGTTTCGGCAAGGTCCTGGGCCTGGGCTCCAGGCGCCTGTGCGAGAAGTACGGCCATCCCGAGCTCTTCATGGGCGTGAAGGGCCAGGAGTTCGCGGGCTACGACAGCCGCGCCCTGCAGGGCATGGGGCTGGGCTACGCCACGTCGAACCGCGGCGCCTGCCACCTCAAGCACGACGTGTTCGGCCCGGACATGGAGGATGTCTCCGGCAACGGGAAGGCGGTCCCGGTCAAGGAGAGCCAGGATATGGTGTCGATGATCGACTCGACCGGCCTGTGCCTCTTCACCACCTCCGGCTGGGGTCCCGAGGACTTCGTGGCCCAGCTCGACGCCGCGCTTCCGGGCGAATGGACGCTGGAGCGTTGCATCGAGTCCGGCGAGCGCACCTGGACGCTGGAGCGCATGTTCAACCTGGCCGCGGGCCTGACCGCCGCGGACGACACGCTTCCCGACCGCATGCTCAAGGAGCCCACGCCATCCGGCAACGCCGAGGGCAAGGTCAGCGAGTTGGACAGGATGCTGCCGGAATACTACACGGTCCGCGGCTGGACCGGGGACGGACGGCCGACCAACGAGACCCTGTCGCGCCTGGGCCTCTGAGCGCCGGCGGGAGGCCGGCTCGATCCGGCGCCCGCGGGCGCCTGTGGAAGACCGATCGGGAAGCCGGCCGCTTCCGGGCGTCCCGGAGCGGCCGGCCTTCTTCCCGGCAAGGGAGGACGGAACCATGAGCTATGTCGTTGTCGGCGCCGGGCCCGCCGGCGTGATCGCCGCGGAAACCCTGTCGCGCATGGGCCATGGCGGCGCCATCACGCTGATCTCGGGCGAGGCGGAACCGCCCTACTCGCGCATGGCCATCCCCTACCTCCTGGCCGAGGACATCGGGGAAGAGGGCACGCACCTGCGCCACGCCGACGGCCACTACGAGGGCATGGGCATCGACGTGAGGCGCGAGCGGGTCGCCGCGGTCGACAGCGCCGGCGGGACGCTCCGCTTCGAAGGCGGCGGGTCCATGGGCTACGACAAGCTGCTGCTCGCCACCGGCGCCACGCCGGTCCGGCCGCCGATCCCCGGCATGGACCTCGACAAGGTCATGTCCTGCTGGACCCTCGAGGACGCGCGCGGCATCGTCGCCGGCGCGAAGCCCGGCGACGATGTCGTCCTGATGGGCGCGGGCTTCATCGGCTGCATCGTCCTCGAGGCGCTGGTCGCCCGGAAGGTCAACCTCACGGTCATCGAGATGGCCGACCGCATGGTCGCGCGCATGATGGACAAGACCGGCGGCGACATGATCGCGGCCTGGTGCGAGAGCAGGGGCGTGACGGTCCACGTCTCGACCGGGGTCGTCGGCGTCTCGGAGAACGGCGACGGCGCGCTCACCCTCGACCTGGACGGCAAGGCCCCGGTCCGGGCCGACCTCGTGGTCTGCGCCACGGGCGTCGCGTCCAACACGGGCTTCCTGGAAGGCAGCGGCGTCGACACCGGCGTCGGCGTCATCGTCGACGAGCACATGGAGACCAGCGCGCCCGGCGTCTACGCCGCGGGCGACGTGGCGGCCGGCTTCGATTTCATGACCGGCGGCCACGACGTGCACGCCATCCAGCCCACCGCCAGCGAGCACGGCCGCGTCGCCGCCCTGAACATGGGCGGGCGGCCTACGGCCTACCGCGGCAGCCTCGCGATGAACACGCTCAACACGCTCGGCCTGATCTCCACGTCCTACGGCCTGTGGGATGGCGTCGAGGGCGGCGACGAGGCGGTTTCGGTCGACAGGGGACGCTCGAGGTATCTGCGGCTGAGCTTCCGGGACGACGTGCTGGTCGGCTGTCTGGCGCTGGGGCTGACGCAGCATGTCGGCGTGGTGCGCGGCCTGATCCAGACCCGCGCGCCGCTCGGCGGGTGGAAGGACGCGCTGATGGACGATCCCCACCGGATCATGTCGGCCTATCTCGCCTGCGCGCAGGACGCCTCCCGACGCGCCGCATGAGGATCCTGGTCAGGACCGCCGGTCTCCTGGGCAGGCGCCTGCCGCCGGGTTCGGAGAAGAACCGCGCCTGGATCGAAGCGCCCGATGGCTCCACGCCGAAGAGCGTTATGGACCGGCTCGGCTTCCCCGAGGGCGGCTACCTCGTCACGCTCAACGGCAAGGCGGTGCCGACGGCCCGGCGGACCGAGGTGGAACTGGCCGACGGCGACGACCTCGCGCTCATGCCGCCGCTCAAGGGCGGCTGATCTACTCCCGTTTCCGCTCCATCTCGATGGCGCGGGGGGTGTGGGTCCTGGCGTCGATGTCGTAGCCCTCGCGGATCTCGACGTTGCGCAGGATGACCTCCAGCACGCGGGCGTCGTCGAAGTCGCCGTGGCCGGGTTCGGCGTATTTCTCGCGGAGGTGGCGCACCATCTCGAGCTCGTTGGGGGTGAGCCGGCCCTCGACCGCGTCGATGGTCTCGAACAGCGCCGTGACATGGACGTGGCGGGCGAGGTCGACCATGCCGCCCCCTACCGCCCGATCGTCGCCTTGGCGTCGGCGACCGCGCGGCCGACGCCGTCGATCAGCGCCGCGATGTCGTCGATGAGGGCGGCGAAGGTCAGGCCGATCTCGCGCGCGGCCTCCATGTCGTCCTTCGTGTAGACGTTCATGCCGAAAGCCTTGCCGGCGGCCATGCAGGCCCCGGCCACGCGCCGGCGGTCGGCGGCGTCGTCCTCGCCGAACGCGCCCGCGCGCCCGCGCGCCATGTTGAGGTCGGCCGGCCCGAGGAAGACGCCGTCGACGCCCTCGAGCCCGAGGATGGCGTCCACGTCGTCCAGCGCGCCCACGGTCTCGACCATCGGATAGAAGCTCACCCGCCGGTTCTCCGCCGCGTGGAAGCCCTCGCCGGCGCCGCCGTAGCCGAAGGTGCGGCCTCCGCCGACGCTGCGGTCGCCCATGGGCGGATACTTGGCGTAGGACGCCAGCTCGCGGGCGTGGGCGAGGTCCTCGACATGCGGGACGATCACGCCCGAAGCGCCCGAATCGAGGGGGTGCTGGATGGCGATCCGGGTCGGCTCCGCGACGCGGCAGAAGGAGGAGAGTCCGGACTCGCGCGCCAGCAGGATCAGGCGGTCGACGTCGCCGCGACCGAAGACGCCGTGCTCGAGATCGAGCGTGACGCCATCGCAGCCGGCGATCCTGGCCGCCTCGACCGCCGCCGCGTTCGCGCTCGCGAGCCACAGGGTGTAGGCGACCTCGCGCGTCTCGAGGGAAGGGGTGGCCATGGCAGCGTCTCCCGCGGTTCGCCCCATGCTACGCAAGCCGGCCGCGTCCGTCGATGCGGCGCGCCATGGCGGTTCCAACGGGGCCGGACCCGCTCTATCGTCGCGCGGCCCGAGGCCCGGAGCCCGCCATGAACGCCACGCCCGCCATCGACCTTCCCGCCGACCGGCCGTTGTTGACCGACGGCGGCATGGGCGAGGCGCTGGCCCTGCGCGGTATCCGGGAGCCCGGCTCGCCCTTCTGGTCGGGCCGCGCGCTGGTCGCCCGTCCCGACGCGGTCGAGGCGCTCCATCGCGAGTTCATCCGGGCGGGGGCCGACCTCATCGTCACCAACACCTACGGCGTCGTCCGCGCGTTCATGCGCGACATCGGCATCGAGGACCGTTTCGAGGAGCTGAACCTGAAGGCCGCCGAGCTGGCCGCCGGCGCGCGCGAGGCCGAGGGCCGCGACGTGCTGGTCGCGGGCTCCCTGCCGCCGCTGTCCGACAGCTACCGACCCGACGAGGTGGAGCCCGAGGACCGGCTGCTGGAGCTCTACGCGGAGCAGGCCGCGATCCTGGCGCCCCATGTCGACCTCTTCGTCGCCGAGACGCTGACCACCGTCGCCGAGACCCGCGCCGCGGCGACGGCGGCCGCGGCGACGGGCAGGCCGGTCTGGGTGAGCTGGAGCCTTCACGAAACCCGCGACGGCCGCCTCAAGGGCGGGGCGACCGTGGCGGAGGCGGCGGCGAGCGTCGCCGACCGGCCGGTCGGCGCCTTCCTCGCCAACTGCTGCTCGCCGGAGGCGGTCACGCGCGCCCTTCCGGCGCTGCTCGCGCTCGGCCGGCCCACCGGCGGCTACGCCAACACCTTCCATCCCATCGATCCCGGCCAGAAGGACGTGAGCCACCGCGGCGACCTCGACGCGGACGCCTACGCCGGCCACGCCGCCGACTGGATCGCCGGCGGCGCCCGCATCGTCGGCGGCTGCTGCGGCGCCCTGCCCGGCCACATCGCCCGCATGCGGGCGACGATCGACGAGGGCTGCCACCGCCGTTCCGGCCGGCCCTTCGGGCCATGAAGGCCGCCGCCCGGCCGGGAAACGCCATGGCGCATCGCTCGACCGACAAGACGGTGGCTCATCCCGAGGCGCCCCGGGCTTGCCGAAGGGGACGGTCCCGATCCAATCCGACAGGATGACGCTCCGTTGCGCGGCCGTCAGCAGGTCGGCGCCGCGCGGACGGGCCGTCGAGGCGCGGTCAGCCTTCGGCGTCGGCCTCGTCGAAGACCTCCTTGGCGATCCGCAGCCCGGCGACCCCCGCCGGCCAGCCGCCGTAGTGCGAGAGGTGGATCATCATCTCCCCGATCTCCTCGCGGGTGACGCCGTTGGCGAGCGCGCCCTTCAGGTGCGCCTTGAGTTGCGGGTCCCGACCCGTCACAGCCAGCGCGGCGCAGGTGATCATCGAGCGGTCGCGCGGCGCCAGGCCCGGCCGCGACCAGATGTCGCCGAAGAGGTGCTCGACGGTGATGTCGATGAGGTCCCGGCTCACCTCGTCTCCTTGCGGCACCCGGCCCCACATTTTCCTTGCGAGGGCCTCGCCGCGCGCGCGGCGGTCGTTGTCGGTCACGGTCGATTCCTCCCCGGTCCGTCGCGGCGCGGCGTGACGGCACGTAGTGTATCGGTTTGACATTGGCCGCGCTTCGGTCCGGCTTCCGCGGCGCGCACCTGCCCTCCGCGCCGGGCGGCGGTCCGCATAAATCGCGATTTATCGACAAATCGCTTTTTTGTTGACAGGCTCCCCTTGCCATGGCCCAATGCATGACGGGCGCATCGCCTAGGAACGATGCGCCCGTCTGGTGAAACCCCGATGCTCGAGTGAAGGAGGCTTCAATGGCCGAATATAGCACGATCCGCGAGTTCGCGGAAGCCGCCCAGGACGGCGAGGTGGCGACGGTCGCCATCTCGCGGGACGACGCGGCATGGGTCCATTCCTGGCAGAGGGCGTGGCCCGAAACCCAGCGCGCGATCAGCGCGTCCCATGCGACGGCCCTCCGGGCGGCCATGGAGAATGGCGCGTGGGCCGACGGCTCGACGCTGCACATCGCCCGCTGCGACGGCGCCGAGTCGCCGTTCCTCGCCGACGGTCAGCACCGGATGGCGGCGCACGAACAGGTCGGCAAGACCATCCGTTACGCCGTATCGATGCGGGCCTTCGCCGACAAGGGTGAGGTCGGGCGCTACTTCGCGTCGCTCGACACCGCGGCCCGCAAACGGTCCAAGAGCGACCAGAGGGCGGCCTTCGCCGACCGGCTCACCGGCTACGCCGAGGTGGAGCCGGTCGCTCTTCGCGCCGCGATGTGGGGCGCTCTGGAAGTCCTCGAAGCGAGGACATCCGGCGGCTTCCTCTACACGCCGGCGGCGCATGTGGCCGCGTGGAACGATCGGCACGAACTGATCGCCGAGTATGTGGCGCAGATCAGGCGGCAGCCGCGCAACAACAAGCCGCTGCGCGGGGTCGCCGTGATCGCGCCATGCCTGCATCTGCTGGCCGCCGACAGGGAACGGGCGAGAGACTTCATCTACGAGGTGTCGGCTCCGCAGGATGGCGACAACTGGCCGGCCGCCTGCCGAGACTGGCTCAACATGACGCCCAGGCAGCTGCGCGATTCCGGGAAGTTGAAGGGACCGGACGGACAGATCAAGGTGCGCACGGCGACGGCCATGGTGCTGTTCGCGGCCTACAACCGGCGCCTTGCGAACAAGCCGGTTCCGACGCGCAATCCGTTCGCTGTCGCCCACCTGCTCCGCCGCGACGGCGACGCGGTGTTCGATGGCTGGACGCACGATGTGAAGCAGGAGTGGTTCCGGTGACGCTCGAGCGTTACTGCCATCGGTGCGGGGCGGCTGTCGCCGCCTCGTACCCCACTTGGCAAGGGCGCTGCGACGATTGCCGGACCGTTCGTTACTGCTATATATGCGGCGGCGCCATGCTGGAGCCCTATCGGGTGGTGCGGCGCATCGGTGGGGGTGGGGTGCGTTGTTGCCCAGCCTGCAAGGATGCCGCCGCGCGGCGGCGGATTGCGGCGGCGGCTTCCATACCCAAGGAAGTCCGTTCGGAAAACGCGAGGAAAGGAACCGAAACCCGCCAACGCCGGAAGGCCCAGGCCGAAGCCCAAGCCGAGGAATCCCGGCTGATCCGCCTGTGGCGGGAGGAGCAGGGTCATCGCTGTTGGGGCTGCGGATGCGACCTGCCGAACCGGTCGAAGAAAGCAAGGCGGTGCGACCGCTGCGCCAAGACGCGTCGGAACCATGCCGCTTTTCTCAGACGGTATGGCCTTTCCGCGAAGCTTCACCCCTACCCGCCCGAACCCTATGCGCCGGACTTCGAGGCGATGCGGGCGCGGGAGGGACATGGAGCCGAGGGAAGGCCCGCGCCGCCGCCGACCGGGTGACCTTTCGGACCGATGCGCCACCGACGGCGGGACACGGCGATCGCCAGCCCAGACCGTCGGCGGGCAGCTTGACGCCGACGAACGGCGGCACGACGTGGCGGACGCGGTGGAACGTCCGCCGGTTCGCGATCTCGTGGAGCCTCACGCCGGGCCGCATTCCGAGGACGGCGTGCGGCAGGAGCGCCGCCGCGGTCGCGGGCGTGAAGAAGCCCATGGCCGCATAGGGCGCGAGCTTCACGAAGTCGATCGCGGTGAAGAAGCCGACCGCGTGGCGACATAGAGCGTCTTGTCGAGCTTCATGCCGAACGGGAAGACCCGGACGGGCGGCCCGCCCGCGTGCGCGACGAAGCCGGTGAAGCCCGACACGGCGCCGGCGACCGCGATCGTCCCGAAGAGGGCGGCGGCCAGCGCCATGCCGACCGTCGCGCCCGGCGGAAGCAGGCGCGGCGGACGCCGGTCCCAACGGCCCCGGCAGGCCCCGAGGCCGCCGCCGAAGCCGCCTTCGGAGACGCCGGAGACCGTCGCCGCCAGGACGGCGCGGAGCAGGAAGACGGGATCGGAGAGCGGCGCGGCCGGCGCGCCGGCGCGCGTCCCCGCCGGACCTAGCAGACCTCGAAATGCGCCTCGGTCGGCCGTCCGTCCCTGCCGTTGATCGGCAGGAGGTCCTGCGGACAGGCGGACATGGCCACGACGCAGTCCATCAGGGACTCGAAGGCGACATAATCGCCGGGCTTGGTGAGCGGGGCCTCGAAGCTCAGCGCGCCGTCGGGCCGCCAGGGAATGTTCATGAAGAGATTGAGCGGGGCGGGCGTGTGGGTCTCCTCGAGGCCCAATTCGGCCAGGCCGCGGCTCAGGTTGTCGGCGCAGTTGTCGTGGTAGCCCTCCACGCCCAGAAGATGGTAGCGCCAGCGGTCGCAGGCGGCCATCTGGGTGTCGTGGCGGCCGGGCGAGGTGTCCTCCACGAGCCTCAGGATCGGCCGCCGCCGGTTGGTGACGAGATCGTCGCCCACCAGGGGCGACATGCGCCGGTTGTAGGCCCGGGTGGCGTCCATGGCCATGTATTCGGCCATGTCCCCGGCGTTGAACGCCCACGTGTCGACGACCTGCTCGCCATGGGTGTTGACGATCTTGATGCGCCGACCCTTCCCGACGCGGACGGCCTTGCCGCCGCGCGCGGGCACCGTCCGAACCTCGCCCATCCTGTCTCCTCCGGGGTGACTCCGTGCTCGCAACCGGCGGACATTGTGGGCATCCTGCGCCGCGACGCAACGGTCGGCCGGGAGCGATGAGCGGGCCTGAGACGATCCGGACGAGAAGGGCGCTGGCCCGGGGCGTCGCGGCCCTGATCGGCATCGAGCCGCGTTTCGGCGCCGTCCACGCGGCGACCGGCGATCCGCCGCTCCGGCTCGCGCGTCCCGGCCTCGCGACCGTGTTGCGGACGATCGCCGAGCAGTCGATCTCGCTCAAGGCCGCGGCCTCGGTCTGGGGCCGGTTGGCGGCCGAAATCGACCCCCACGACCCCGACTCCGTCCGCGCCGCGCCGGTGGACCGCCTGCGCGAGCTGGGTCTCACGCGGGCGAAGGGCCGGGCCTTCCACGGCGCGGCGGACGCCTGCGCGAGAGGGCTTTTCCGCGATCTGGAGGCGCTCGACGACGACGCGGCGCGCAAGGCGCTCACGGCGCTGCCGGGGGTCGGACCCTGGACGGCGGAAATCTACCTGCTGGCCTGCCTCGCCAGGGCGGACGCCTGGCCGGCGGGCGACGTGGCGCTGCAATCGGCGGCCGGCCGGGTTTTCGGGGTCGAGCCCAGACCGGACCGCGGGGCGCTGGAGGCGATGGCCGAGGCCTGGCGGCCTTGGCGCGCGGTCGCGGCGCGCCTGCTCTGGGCCTACCACCGCCGTCCGGCCACCGGGGCCTGAACCGGGCCGCACCTCGGGGTGAGGGGGGAGTTGGATGGGGGCAAAAGCACAAATCCCCTCATCCCGAATAGGTCCCGAAGGGCCGTATCGAGGGGCCGTCAGGCGAACGGCGCGATCTCCCGGCGCGAAATCGCGCGGAAGCGCAGCGCGAACAGCAGCGCCGCGACCGAAATGCCGATGAGTTCCGCCCACATGATGCCGGGCAGCCCGCCTTCCAGGCGGTGGCCCAGGAACCAGGCCGACGGCACCATGACCGCCCAGAAGGCGGCGAAGCCCAGCGCCGTGGTCGGCCACACGTCCGCCGCGCCGCGCAGGGCGCCGAGCAGGACGGCCTGGAGCCCGTCGCTCGGGATCATCAGGGCCGCGACCAGAAGCGTCGCCACGACGATCGGAACGACCGCGGGATCGTTGGTGTAGACCTCCGCGAGCGTCTCGGGCAGGAGCGCCACGGCGACGGCGAGCGGCGCCATCGCCAGCACGATCAGGCCGGCGCCGACCCAGCCCGCCATCGCCATGCCCTCGCGGTCGCGTCGCCCGATGGCGTTGCCGACGCGAACGGAGGTCGCGGTCGAGGTTCCGATCGCGATCATGAAGCAGAAGGCGACCACGTTGATGGCGACCTGGTAGGCGGCGACGGCGTTCGCGCCCAGATGGCCCGCCATCATGGTGATTACGAGGAACGCCGTGGTCTCGAAGGCGTAGGAGAGCGACATCGGAACGCCCAGGCGGAGGAACCGGCGTTGCAGGGTCCCGAAGCCGGCGACCGCGCGGAAGACGCCGAACTCCGCCTTGTCGGCCATGGCGAGGATGTAGCCCATGACGCCGACGACCATGAGCCAGCGCGTCAGGCTGGTAGCCAGCACGGCGCCCGCCGCGCCGCCGGGCTCGAAGCCCAGATGGCCGTGGATCAGGACCCAGTTGAAGCCGGCGTTCGCGACATTGGCGATCAGCATCACGACCATGCCCGGCTTCACCCTGCCGACGCCTTCGAGGAACATCGAGGCGGCGGTGAAGAGGTAGATCGCGGGCATGCCCCAGGCGAACATGACGAGCACCCGGCCGCCCCCCTCGGCGAGGTCGTCGTCCTGGCCCGCCAGACGCAACAGGCTTTCGCCCTCGAACAGGACCGCCGCCCAGACGACGCCGAGGACCAGCGCGTCGAGCAGCGCGACCCAGAGGATGCGCCCGCAATCCCGCCGCCGTCCGGCGCCGTCGGCCTGGGACACCAGGATCACCGTGCCGGACAGCAGGCCGATGCCCACCACCAGCATGGTCAGGTGCGGCGCGAACGCGATGCCCAGATAGGCGAGCTGGTCGCCGCCGGCCCGGCCGGTCATGATCGTGTCGACCGTGACCATGATCAGAAGGCCGCAGCGGGCCACGATCACGGGGCCGGCCAGCTTCAGCGTGCGAACGACGTGTTCGCGCAGGCTCGCGGCCGGAGGACGCGCCGCCGGATCGGATGAAGCAAGCGCCATGGGGAGCGGCCCGTCTCGTGGGGCCGCCTCTTTAGCGCATCGGGCCGGCGGGCGCGAAGACGAATCCCCCCGTTCGACGACGACGCGCCGCCGGCCGCCTTGCCGAGGCGATCCGGCGCGGCGCGCGACCGGGCGGGACCGTTCCGGGGCATGGCGGCTGGCGCGACAGTCTTCAATCGCCAGCCAGCGTCGAGACCAGATAGGCGCGGATGCGCGCGACGCTGTCCTCGTAGGCGTCCTCGTCGAACTTCAGCTCGTAGCCGTGGTAGACGCCGTTGCAGGCCATGCAGTCGTAAGAGTGGGTCGCGCCGGGATAGACGACCAGATCGACCGGCTCGCCGCGGCCGGAGAGGTTCTCGACCATGCTTTCGCACAGGCCCCAGGGCGTCCATCTGTCCGCATCGCCGATCGGGACCGGGACCGGCGCGCGGAACGGCTGGGAATCGCGGCTGCAATAGGGGTAGACCGCCACGACGCCCGCGACGCGGAGCTTGAGGTCGTCGCGGATCGAGCCCGGTTCGGCGGCGGCCCGCGGCGCCACGCCGGCTCCGTGGGACCAGCCGATCACGACGACGCCCGAGGCGTCGACCTCCCCGCGCGAGCGCAGATAGACGAGGGCGCCGTTGAGGTCCGCCGCGCGCGGGACCGGCTTTCGGATGTCCGTGCAGATCTCGCCGAGGCCGCGCGGCGCGAAGCTGTCGACGCGAAGGCTGGCGAAGCCCCAGTCGGCGAACAGCTCCGCCCAGCGCGCGTGCTTGTTCAGCAAGCCGGCGCAGCCGTGCGGCATCACGACGGCCGGGTGCGGTCCCGGCGCGTCCGGCAATGTCAGGAGGCCGGTGACGACGCCGGGCTCGATGGCCGACGCACCGGGAAAGGTCTCCAGCGACTCGAACGCGACCCGCTCCGTGAGATGAGCCGCCTCCGCCGCCGGCGAGGCCGCGCACAGAGCCAGAGCGACGGCAAGGATGCGCCCAAGCGACCGCATGGGGTTCCGGCCGCGCCGCGGCGTCCCGCGCGAAACCTCAGGGGCTCGCGCCGGCATGCCACCAGCTCCCGATGTCCGTCCCGTAGAGCGGCGCGACGCCGGAGTGGGTCACGGCCCGCCAGTGCGCCACCGTGTCGGCATCGCGGTGATAGAGCGGCAGGACGTGACGCCCCCACATCAGCACCCGATCGAGAGCCCGGGCCGCGGCCTTCAGATCCTCGGGCGCGCGGGCGTCAGCCAGCGCGGCGATCAGGCCGTCGAGAACGGGGTCCTCGATCCCGGCGTAGTTCCGGCTGCCCTCGCTGTCCGCCGCCTCGCTGCCCCAATAGATGAACTGCTCGTTGCCCGGCGAGAGCGAGACGCCCCATCGGCGGATCATGGCGTCGAAGTCGAAGGTCGCGATCCGGGTCTGGTACTGCGCCGCGTCGATGGTCCTGAGGCCGGCGCGGATGCCGAGCCGCTCGAGGTTCGCGAGCCACGGCAGCATGATGCGCTCGAACGCCGGATCGCCGAGCAGGAGCTCGAAGGTCAGCGGCGTCCCGGTCGTCCCGTGGACGAGCACGCCGTCCTCCAGGACGTATCCCGCCTCCGCGAGCAGGGCGCCGGCCCGGCGGAGTTGATCGCGCAAACGCCCGCTTCCGTCCGTTTCGGGCCAACGCCAGGGCGCCTCGAACAGGGCTTCGGGCAGGCGGTCCCGCCAGGGCTCGAGCAGGGCGAGCTCGCCGCCCGCCGCCGGGCCGGACGCGGCGAGATCCGAGCCGCCGAACAGGCTGGAGGTCCGCTCGTACTGACCGTGGAGCAGGTTCTCGTTGGTCCAGGCGAAATCGAAGGCCAGGCCCATCGCCTCGCGCACGCGCACATCGTCGAACGGCGGGCGCCGCTGGTTCCAGGCGACCCCGAGCAGGCCCGACGGCCGGCCGTGGGGCAGGCTCTCGAGCGCGATCTCGCCGCTTTCGACCGCGGGGCCGTCGTATCCCGTCGCCCAGCGCAGGGCGTCGGTCTCGAAGCGGACATCGATATCCCCCGCGAGGAAAGCCTGGAGCGCGACGTTGGAATCGCGGAACCAGATGTGCTCGACGGTCTCGAAGTTGTGGCGGCCGATGTGCTGCGGCAGGTCCCAGCCCCAGAATCCAGGGTCGCGCTCGTAGACCACCCGGCGGCCCGGATCGATCTCGGCGACGCGGTAGGGCCCTGTCCCGAGAGGCGCCTCCAGGCTCGTGCGGTCGAAGGGAACGTCCTCGAAGTAGGCGCGGGAGAGCGCCGGCATGAGGCACAGGATGAGCGGCAGCTCCCAGTTGCCCGCTTCCAGGTCGAAACGGACGGAGCGTTCGCCGAGCGCCCGCACCTCGATGACGCCCGAATAGTAGGTCCGCATGTGGGGCTTGCCCTCCTTTCGGAGCGTTTCGTAGGTGAACAGGATGTCTTGCGCCGTGACGGGCGATCCGTCCTGGAACCGCGCGCGCGGGTCCAGGTGGAAGACGATCGCGCCGCGGTCCTCCGCCAGTTCGACCGACTCCGCGACCTGCGGGTAGAAGGTGAACGGCTCGTCGGGCGTGCGGTACATCAGGCTCTGGTAAACGAGGTCCAGGCCGCGCGCGGGCACGCCGTGGACGATATAGGGGTTCATGCTGTCGAACGTGCCCACCTCGGAAAACCTGAGCGTCCCCCCCGTGGGCGCGTCGGGATGGACCCAGGGGAAGGGGCCGACGGGGCCGTCCGGGTAGGCGGCGTCGCCGTGCATGGCGAGCCCGCGAAGACGCGGCCCGTCCGCGCCGGCCGGAAAGGCCAGCACGGCCACGAGAACGACAAGCGCGACCGTCTTCATGGCGGTCCCGGGCGATTTCGGGCCGTTCATCCGCATAACATGCCCGGTCGATTTCATGCGCCGCCGTTATCCTTGGAGGTTTGTTTCGCCGTGTCGGTCTTCGCCACGAGCATCGCCGCCGAGATCGACTTCGAACGCGACGGCAAGCAGGTCTGCCGCCCGCATCCGCCCAACTCGGTGACCCGTTCGGCCTACGGAGTGATCCCGATTCCGGTCGCCGTCGTCAAGAACGGAAGCGGCCCCACGGTGCTGCCGATGGCCGGCAACCATGGCGACGAGTATGAAGGCCAGATCGCGCTCGGCAACCCGATCCGCGAACTGGAGTCCGATTCCGTGGCGGGCCGCGTCATCGTCCTTCCCTCCGCGAACCTTCCGGCGGCGCGGGCGGGCCGGAGGACCTCGACCCTGGACGGCGCCAACCTCAACCGCATCTTCCCGGCCGACTCCAGGCTCGGCCCGATCCACTACATCGAGCATCGTCCGATGGCGATGGCCGACATCCTCGTCGACCTGCATTCGGGCGGCGCCTCGCTGGCCTACCTGCCCTTCGTCGCCGCCACGCTCACCGGCGACGCGGCGCTCGACCGCGAGTCCTACGCGCTGATGCGCGCTTTCGGCGGACCCTACGGCCACATCTCGAACGCCGGCGGTTCCGCAAATTCGGTGGCCGCGGCGGCGGCGACCCCGACTGCCTCCGCCTCGTCGTCCGGGACGTGCGGAACCTTCCCGCCCGCGCCGGCGTCCGGCTGGACGACGAGGTCCGGACCGGAGACCGGGCGGGCGCGGTCCACAGTCTCGAGCATCCGGAGCGGAAGCCCACTCCGGTCCGTTTCCGCGCGGCGGGCCTGGCGATCCGCCTGCGGGCCATCGGCCGGGTCGAGCCGGGCGACTGCCTGGCCCACCAGGCCATCGACATCGACGAACCCGACTTCCCGGACCTATGGACCGACATCGAGAACGGGGGCGCCTTCGAGACGTCCTGGCCGCCGCGCTCGCGGCGAGACGCCGTTCGTCCGAGGACCCGCGCGCCATGGCGGCGGCCCACGACGCCCGCGACGAGGCGGCCGAAGCGGGCCGGCTCGGCAAGCACGAGGATCTCGCCTTCCACATGGAGATCGCGCGGGCGGCCGGCAACGACCTGTTCGCCGAGACCATGGAGATGCCGCGCGACGATATCCGGGACGGCATGGACATGGCGCGCGGCCTGACCGGCGCCGAACGGGAGGCGCGGGCGCGCATCCCGAAGGACGAACACGGCGCCATGCTGGACGCCATCGCCGACAGCGACCGGGCCCGGGTCGCCATGCGCGCCCATCTCCAGAACGCCCAGCGCCGCATCGTCGGTTCGGGCTGACCGCCTTCCATTCCCGCCGACGACCCGCGCCCGTGGAGCGGGTCCGAATGGGCGACTCCGCTCCGACTCCGCGATCCGGAACGGATTCACGCGATCGGACGGAACCGTCGGGCGGTCCCGCCCGATTGAGATCCGCTCCGGGGCGGCTATCGTCGCGGTTGGGGAGGACATTCGAGATGGTCAACCTCGTTGCCGCGGGTGACGGCGCGAGAATACGCGCGGAGTTCCCGCGCGCCGTGCGCGTCGTCGAGCACCAGTGGATTCCGATGCCGGACGGCGCGCGACTCGCCGCCCGCATGTGGCTGCCCGAGGACGCCCTGGACGATCCCGTTCCCGCGATCGTCGAATACATCCCGTACCGCCAGCGCGACTTCACGCTGCCGCGCGACGAGCTGATCCATCCCTGGTTCGCGGGCCACGGCTACGCCGCGATCCGGCTCGACACGCGGGGGTCGGGCAATTCCGAGGGCCTGCCGATGGACGAGTACGTGCGCCAGGAGCAGGACGACATGCTGGCCGCGCTGGCCTGGATCGCCTCACGGCCCTGGTGCACCGGCGCCTGCGGCATGATCGGCATCTCCTGGGGCGGATTCAGCGCCCTGCAGACCGCCTTCCACCGGCCGCCGGAACTCAGGGCCGTCATCACGCTCTGCTCGACCGACGACCGCTACGCCGACGACGTGCACTTCATGGGCGGCTGCCTCTTGCGGAACAACCTGGCTTGGGGCGGCCAGGCCCAGGCTTACTTCGCCCGGCCGCCGGATCCGGAGGTCGTGGGGGCCGTCTGGCGCGACATGTGGATGGAGCGTCTGGGGAACGTCCCGTTTCCGGTCGCCGAGTGGCTTTCCCACCAGCGGCGCGACGGCTACTGGAAGCACGGCTCGGTCTGCGAGGACTGGAGCGCGATCCAATGCCCGGTCCTCGCCGTCACCGGCTGGGCCGACGGCTACACGAACGCCGCCCTGAGGCTCATGGCCGGGCTCACGGTCCCGCGGCGCTGCCTGATCGGCCCCTGGGCCCATGGCTACCCGCATCTGGCGGTGCCGGGTCCCGCCATCGGGTTCCTCCAGGAGTGCCGGCGCTGGTGGGATCGCTGGCTCAAGGGCGTCGAGAACGGCGTCGACGGGGAACCGATGGTGCGCCTGTGGCTGCAGGACCCGGCGCCGCCGGCCTGCGAACACACGACGAGGCCGGGACGGTGGATCGCCGAACGGGACTGGCCCGCGCCCGGCGTCGGGACCGAAACCTACGGTCTCGCTCCCGGAGAACGACTGGTGAAGGGCCGGGGCTCGGGCGGGATCGTCGTGGCGACGCCGCTGGCCGTGGGGACGCTGGCCGGCGAGTGGAACCCGCACGGCATCGGTCCGGAACTGCCGGTCGACCAGCGCCCCGAGGATGCGCTGTCCGCGGTGTTCGACGGCGGCGAACTGGAGGACGACATCGCCATCGTCGGCGCGCCGCGTCTGCGCCTGCGGCTGGTTTCCGACAAGCCGGTGGCGACGCTCGCGGCGCGGCTCGAGAGCGTCGGACCCGACGGCGTCTCGGCGCCGATCACCTGGGGCTGCCTCAACCTGACCCACCGCGAAAGCCACGAGACGCCGACGCCTCTCGAACCCGGCGCGCCGTTCGACGCCGAGATCGCGATGAACGCCGTCGCCCAGGTGGCGCCCGCGGGGCATCGCCTCCGCCTCGCGCTCGCGAACGGAAGCTGGCCGCTTCTGTGGCCCGCGCCGGAACGGGCCAACCTCACGGTCGACGGCGCCGCGAGCGCGCTGGAGCTGCCGATCCGCGAACCCGGCCCGCTCGACGCGGCGCTCGCCGGCTTCGACGAACCCGAGATCCCGCCGCCGCCCGGCGTGACCTGGTTGCGGCCCTTCGCCCGCTCGCGGCGGATCGTAACGGACCTCGCGACGGACCGGACCGAACTCCTGCTCGACAAGGACGACGGCGCCTACAGGATCGAGAGCCACGGCATGGTGGTGGACCAGACCGGTTGGGAACGCCAGTCGATCGTCGAAGGCGATCCGCTTTCCAACCGCGGCGAGGTCGGCTGGCGCATCCGTCAGGAGCGCGGCGACTGGACGGTCTCGGTCGAGGCCACGACGGTCCTCACCTGCGACGCGGCGTCCTTCCACGTCGAAACCCGCCTGAAGGCGGCGGAAGGCGGCGAGCCCGTCTTCGACGAGACCCGGCGGCGCGCCATCCCCCGCGATCTGCTCTGACGGAGAGGGGCCGCCCCCTCGCGGCGGCGGCCCCCGTGCGTCCGGATCAGGTCGAACCGTCGTCGAGCCAGACGTCCTCCCAGTACATCCAGCCGCCGAAGCCGTGGGGATGGCCCTTCAGGTCCTTCACCCGGTCGGCATAGGCGTCGAGCCAGTTGGTGAAGACCGGAGTGACGGTCGAACCCTCGTCGCGCATGATGATCTGGATCTCGCGGTAGAGCTCCCTGCGCAGGCTCTCGTCGACGGTCGTCCGGGCCTCCAGCACGAGCTTGTCGAAGCGCTCGTGCGACCAGAAGCTCTCGTTCCAGGAGCCGCCGCTGATGTAGGCGATGGCGAGCATCAGGTCGGCGGTCGGCCGGCCGTACCAGGACGAACCGCACCAGGGCGCCTGCATCCAGACGGCGCTCCAGTAGCCGTCGGCCGGCACCCGTTTCACGGTCACGTTGACGCCGGACTCGTTCATCAGCTCGGCCATGACGACGCTCGCGTTGACGCCGCCGAAGTTGGCCTCCGACCCGTGGAGCTCGAAGGTCGCGTTCTCCATGCCCGCCTGCCTGAGGTAGTAGGCGACCTTGTCCGGGTCGCGCGGCAGCGCCTCGACATCCTCCGCGAAGAACGGGTCGTGCCGCGGGATGGGATGGTCGCGCCCCACGGTCCCCAGGCCGTCCCAGGCGAGACCCAGCATCCGTTCGCGGTCGACCGCGTGCTTCAGGGCGAGCCGGACATTGTTGTCGCTGTAGGGCGCCGTGTCGGCGCGCATCGGATAGGTGGGGTGCGCGCCGCCGGGCTGGTTGAGCACGTGGGCGTTGTCCGCGTCCTCGACCGTCCTCACGAGCTGGGGATCGAGGCCGATGATGATGTCGGCCTCGTCGGCGAGCAGCGCGTTGACGCGCGTACCGCTGTCGGGAATGCCGAACGTCTCGATCTCGTCGATGTAGGGCAGGCCGCCGCGGTGGTAGTTGGGGTGGCGTTCGAAGACGGCGACGATGCCCGGCTCGAACTCCCTGACCATCCACGGCCCCGTCCCGATGGCGGTTCCGTCGACATAGCTGTCGGTGTCCGCGCCCTCCGGCTGGACCGTGAAGTGATACTCCGACAGCAGGTAGGGCACGTCGGCGTTGGGCGCCTTCATGTTGAAGACGACATGCCGGTCGCCGTCGGCCACGATCGACTCGACATCGCCCAGATAGGCGTTCGCGGGCGAACCGATGTCCGGGTCCAGGTGGCGGTTGAACGAATAGGCCACATCCGCGGCCGTCATCGTCTTGCCGTTGTGGAACTCGACCCCCTCCACGATCTCGATGGTCCATTTCGTGGCGTCGGCGTTGGGCTCCCATGCGGTTCCCAGGTTGCCGACCAGTCCCCGGCCCGGCAGGAAGTCGATCAGCCGGTTGTAAAGCAGGCCCGCGCGGCCGATGTCGAGGCCCGCGACGATCTTGGCCGGGTCCAGCGTGTCGGCGGCGCTGCTGCCTGTGAAGGCGGCGCGCAGGTAGCCGCCCGACCGCGGCTCGCCGGCCCCGGCCTCCTCGATGGCGCTGTCGACCAAGGCGCCCGCCGCGGCCGCCGTCAGGCCCATGCCGACGAGGCCGTTCTGGAAATCGCGGCGCGAGACCTTGCCCTTGAGGAACTCGCGGATCAGCAACTTTTTCTTGTCCATGGATACCCTCCCCGAAGACGCCGCGGCCCGTGTCGTCCCGACCGCGGACACGACCGAGGTTAGCCGAGGCGGGGGGCCGCCGCCAGCGCTTTCGGACTCACTCCCGGCCGGCTCCGCCCAGGACGGCGGCGATCTCGTCGATCGCCCGGATCCCCGTGAGATAGGCGCCGTGGCACGTGCAGAAGAAATCGGTCGATGTCGCCTCGCCGGCGAAGAAGATGCGGTCCTCGACCGGGCGGGCCAGCTCGGCGCGCCGGCCGCCGTTTCCCGGAGTCGCGCCGGAATAGGAGCCCAGCGTCCAGGGATCGCCCTCCCAGGCGGTGACGATGACGCGGTCGGTCACATACTTGGCGATGTCGTTGCCCCAGACCGCCTTCATGTGCTCGACGAGGTGCTCGACCGCGGCCGCCTGCCCGGCCCGTTCCAGCCACGAACCGAAGCGGCCGCCCGTCACGCCGACGGCGTAGGCGTGACCGTAAGGCCCCACCTCCACGGCGAACGGCGTGTCCTCTCCCTCCAGCAGAACGGTGACCTGTCGCCGCGCCTCGCCGGCCAGGGGGTTCTCGGACAGCATCACGCCGATCCGGTTGTGGACGCCCAGGGGCAGTTCCCCGGCCGCGGCCGTCTTCCAGTCGGGCAGGGCCGGTTCGAACGCGATCCGGCCCGACGCCAGCATGTTCGTCGACACGGTCACCACCGCCGCGCGCCCGCGGATCGAGCCCGACGCCATGGCGACCTCGACGCCGTCCGCCGTCAGGGAGATTCGTTCAGCCGCCGTATTGAGGGCGACCGGCACGTCGGCGCCCCAGGCGGCGACCAAGGCGCCGTAGCCACCGATGACCGGCCAGTTTTCCTCGGTGTCGTTGTAGTCGACGGCGTCCCGCACGGTGACCCGGTCGATGTCGCGCGACAGGCCGAGGGAGTGCCAGTAGGCGAGGTACGGCGCCCATTCGCTCTCCAAGTCGACGACATCCGCGATAGCGCAGTCGCGGCCCTCTTCGGCCGCCCGTTCGATGGCCCTTTCGTCGGCCTCGGCCAGCGCGCCGAGCGCGGCCTCCTGCTCGGGCGTGAGGAAGGCGCCTCGGTGGTGGACGGCGCGTGTCCAGTCGCCGTCCCTGCGGTATGCGAAGCCGTGTTCGTCGGCGATCGCCACGAACGGGTTGAGGCTCGCCGAGTGCATCCAGTGGCAGCCCAGATCGAACGGCTGGCCCTGGGCGAACTCCTCCGTGTAGGCCCGCCCGCCGATCCGGTGCGACGCCTCGACCAGCGCGAAGGTCAGGCCCCTGGCCCGCGCGGCCTTGGCCGCGGACAACCCCGCCGACCCGGCCCCCACGATCACCACGTCCACATCGTTCGCCATGCGGCAATCCCGCGTTCTTCGATCGCCGCAGCCTAGAGCGGATCGCGACCGGGCGAAACCGCCGGCGCGCGGGTTCCGGCCGGACCGGCTTTCGCGCTAGGGTCCGGAGCCGACAAGGAGACGAGCGATGCCGGCGTCCTTGCGCATCCTGGTCCATGCCGAGCGGCCCGAGGGCGTGGCCGCCATGATCGCCGAGCGCCATCCGGACGCCGGGATCGTCACCTGCGACAGTTTCGACGCCCTGCCGGACGCCGCGGGGATCGATCCCCACGTGGCCTACACGGAGCGGTTCGAGCGCAAGCCCTACCCGCGCGAGGCGCTGCTCGCGCAGCCGTCGCTGAGGTTCGTCCATGTCTCGGGCGCCGGCGTCAACCATCTCGCGCCCTGGGATCCGCTCAAGGTCCGGGTCTGCAACGCGGGCGGCGTGCAGGACGAAGGCATGGCGCAGTTCGCCATCGGGCGGCTGATCGCCATCAACTGCAACTTCTTCCGCTACCACGACCAGCAGAAGCGGCATGTCTGGCGGGTCCACGACGTGGCGCATTCCCCCGGAGGCGTGCTGACGGTGGTGGGTCTGGGCCGGATCGGCCGCGCCTGCGCCCGGGTCGGCAAGGCCCTGGGCATGACGGTCTACGGCGTGCGCGCCCGGCCCGAGCCCCGCGAGGGCGTCGAGGAGGTCGTGGCGCCCGGACGGTTGCACGAGGTCCTGGGGATGTCCGACTACGTCATCGTCGTCACGCCACTCACGGAGGAGACCCGGGGCATGATCGACGCCGCCGCGATCGCCGCCATGAAGGCCGGCGCGATCGTGCACAACATGTCGCGCGGCGGGGTCGTCGACGAGGAGGCGCTCGTCGCCGCGCTGCGGTCGGGGCATGTGCGCGCGGCCTCGCTCGACGTCTTCTCCGAGGAGCCTCTTCCGCCCGACAGCCCGCTCTGGGACATGGACAACGCGCACGTCACGCCGCATATCGGCGGCATGATCACCTGGGACGACTACGACCGTCTGAGCGCCCGGGTCTTCCTCGACAACCTGGACCGCTTCGTGCGCGGCGAACCGCTCGCGAACGCGACCGATCCCGTCCGGGGGTACTGACCGTGGACGCGCCCGACATCTCCCGCATCGTCCACGCCGCGCGCGAGCCGCGCCGGGCGTTCCGCCTGAAGGTCTCGGACCATCACGAGCTTCACGTCGAGGAGAGCGGCAACCCCGACGGCGCGCCCATCGTCATGCTGCACGGCGGACCGGGAGGCCGGATCGAGCCGCGCCATCGGCGACTCGTCGATCCCGAACGTTACCGCCTGATCGCCTTCGACCAGCGTGGCGCGGGCCGCAGCACGCCGAGCGCGTCGATCGAGGACAACACCACCTGGGATCTGGTCGCCGATATCGAGACCGTGCGCGAGCATCTCGGCGTCGCGCGCTGGCATGTGGCCGGCGGATCCTGGGGCTCGACACTCGCGCTCGTCTACGCCCAGACCCATCCCGAAAGTGTCATCGCGGTCTGCGTCTGGGGCGTGTGGCTCGCCAACCGGCCGACCCGGCGCTGGCTCTTCGAGTTCGGCGCGAACATGGTCTACCCCGAGGCGTGGGACCGCTTCGTCGCCCACTTCACGCCGGACGAGCGGGACGATATCGAGGCCGCGACCTATCGCCGCCTCAAGGGCGGCGATCCCGAGGCGGCGGCGCGGACCGCGAGGGCCCTGGCCGAATGGGAGACGGCCTCGGTCTTTTTCCACCCCCGCGGGGAGGGCCCGGTGGCCGGGGACGCGGACGGCGGCGAGGGTTACGGCCGGATCATCGGCCACTATTTCGAGAACGGCTGCTTCCTCGACGGCGAGGACCACATCGTCGCCCGCCGCGGCGCGCTGAAGGACATCCCGGGCCGGATCGTCCACGGCCGCTTCGACATGTGCACCCCGTTGCGGGAGGCCTGGGAGCTCAAGAAAGCCTGGCCCGGGGCAGAGCTCCGCGTCGTCGAGCACGGCGGGCACATGCCCGACGAACCCGGCATGGCCCGGGCCATCGTGACCGCCCTCGACGAGCTCGCCGGCCTCTGACGGACGCGATGGGCATGGCGGAGCGGGAGCTGGAAGGGCGCGTGGCGCTCGTCACCGACGGCGTCACGGTCGAGGAGGCCCACGTCCGGACGGCCGCGGCCTCGCCGATGAACCGCATGCTGCAACCCGAGGAGGTCGCCGCCATGGTCGCCTTCCTCCGCGCCGAGGGCGCGCGCGGCGTCACGATGGAGGACATCGATGTCGCCATGGGGAGCCCGTGGTAGGGCGACAACGGCCGATCAGCTTTCGGACACGAAGCAGCCGTAGTGCGCCGGATCGAGGATGGCGCCGGCGAACTCGGGGTTGCTCTCGGCGAGCAGCCGAATCACATCGGGGTCGGTCGAGATGAACGGACTGGTCAACTGGACCGCATCGTTCGCTTCTTCGACCTTGTCGAAGAACTGCAACATGAATGCGCGGTCGTGCGCCGTCGGCGTGTCCCCGGCCAGTTCGCGTTCGTAGATGTGGAAGAGCCGGTTGATCGTGCTCAGGATGAAGTCGGGGTTATCGAACCAATCCCAGAACGGCGGAAAGAAATCCCCATGGCTTCTCGATGAATCGAACCCATCGAAGTACCAGCGTCCAAGCTCCCGGAGCTCCTCCATCGCGATATCGGGGCGCGCTTCGATATCGGCGTCCACGATGGGATCGAACGGGCGCTCGAACAACGGTCCTGGAATGCGGTCGGCGGTGACGGATTGCGGGAGAACCCAGTACTCCCCGCGCCCCCATGACTTGAACTGGTGCGACCATTCCCTGTCCGGTCCATAGCGGTGCACACGGTGTTCCGGCTGACGGGCCATCAGTGCGTTCGTTTCGATGCTCATGTGAAGATGCGATACGTCCTGATTGCCGCTCGCTCCCTCGAACACGATGACCTCGCCGCGCTTTACATGCCGATATTGCCCGAACTCGGCGAGCGTGGTGCGGTGAGAGTAGCCATAGCCGATCGGACCGTGTGTTACCCAGATCGTGGTGCCGCCGCTGCCATCGTGACCCGACTCTACAAAATAGGCCGATCGTCCAGAGCCGGTCGCGATGAGCGGCGCGCCGTGACGCATGCGGTAGTCCTCGCCGGCCGTGTTCTCGTTGCCCATGGAGATGTGGCCCTCGAAGTCGGCGAAGGGATCGTCGCGGTCCCATCGATGCAGGTAGCCGGGAGTCGGGCATTGCGGCCCGGTCAATGAAGCGAGGCCGGGCGCGCTTGCGATGGGGCCGAGCGCGGTCGATATCGAGAAGGTGCGTCTGGATAGCCTCATATCATCCTCGCCCGGCCGCCCAGCCAGTCGCGCGCGATCCGGTCGTACAGCCCGGCGGCGGCCTCGACGGCGGCGATGTCGACATACTCGTCGGTCCGGCCGCTCATGCCGAGCGCGCCGGGGCCGACGATGACCATGGGCAGGTCGAAGGCGGGCGTCAGCACACAGGCGTCGCTGTAGTAGCCCGCGCCGCCGGGTTCGGCCGGCCGTCCCCGCGCGGCCGCGGCGGCCTCGAGGCAGATTCTGGCGAAGGGGTGGTCCGCGGCGGTCTCGACCGGCGGCTTGTGGTCGATCCGCTCGATCTCCAGGCCGGCGCCGACATGGGCCCGCACGGCCCGCTCGATCTCGTCCGGGTCCATGCCCGGCAACGTCCTGATGTCGATCTCCGCCTCGCAGCGGTCGGGCGTGAGATTGACGACCGTGCCGCCGCCGATCGTGCCGACGGCGAGAGTGGGCGCGCCCAACAACGGGTGGTCGGGCGCGTCGAAGCGGAGGGAGCGGAGCGCGGTCAGCGCGTCGAGCATGCGTTCGATGGCGCTGTCGCCGCCGCCCAGGGAACCCGCGTCGCCCGATCGGTGGCCGAGCACGCCGTGGGCGACCAGACGCAGCCACAGCGCGCCCTTTTCCGCCAGAAGGACCTCCATGGACGAGGGCTCGCTCACCAGCAGCGCGCCGCAGCCGGCGAGTTCTCCCGTCGCGGCCATGCGCCGCGCCCCGAGGCAGTCGGAGCTCTCGCCCGCGCTCAGCGCGAGCACGACATCGCCGCCCAAGCGGTCGCCCGACGCCCGGAGGCGCTCGGCGGCGACGATCATGGCGGCCATGCCGCCCTTCATGTCGGCGGCGCCGCGGCCGTACAGGCGTCCGTCGGCGATCTCGCCGCCGAAGGGGTCGTATGTCCAGGGCCGCTCGCCCGGCGGCACGGTGTCGAAGTGGGCGGAGAACACGATGCCGGGGCGGTCGCCCCGGCCCTTCACCCGCGCGACCACGTTGGCCCGGCCCGGCTCGAACTCGTCGAGGCGCGACTCGAGGCCGGCGGCGTCCAGACGTTCGTGAACCAGCGTGGCGACCTCGATCTCGCGGCCGGGCGGATCGCAGGTCTCGCGGCGCACGAGCCGGCGCAGCAGGGCGATGACATCGGACAACGGACCTCTCCCCGAAGGCGGGCGCCGGAGCTTAGCGGGGACCGCCCTTCCGGAGAACATGGCCGTGGGGACGTCGCGCCGCCTTCCGGGACCGCCGCGGGCCGGCTAAGCTGGCCGGAACCGAGGGGAGGCGGCGGCATGGCTCGCGATCCGCGTTACGACATCCTCTTCGAGCCCGTCCGGATCGGCCCGGTGACGGCGCCGAACAGGTTCTACCAGGTACCCCACTGCTCGGGCATGGGCTTCCAGATGCCGCGGACCGTGAACGCCATGCGCGGCGTCAAGGCCGAGGGCGGCTGGGGCGTGGTCTGCACCGAATACTGCTCGATCGACCCCTCGTCGGACGACGGGCCGCACGCCTACTGCACCCTGTGGGACGACGACGATGTCCGCAACAACGCGGCCATGGCCGAGGCCGTCCACGAACACGGCGCGCTGGCCGGCATCGAGCTCTGGCACGGCGGCTATTCGAGCGCCAACGGCCTGACGCGCGTCACGCCCGCGGCGCCGGACTCGATGCCGGTCTGGCACGGCACGGCCCAGACGCGCGCCATGGACAAGGACGATATCCGACGGTTCCGCGAGAACCACCGTAAATCGGCCCTGCGCGCCAGGGAGGCTGGCTTCGACATCGTCTACGTCTACGCCGCCCACGGCTACCTCCCCGCGCAGTTCCTCTCGCCCATCCAGAACCGCAGGACCGACGAGTACGGAGGCAGCTTCGAGAACAGGGCCCGCCTCATCAAGGAGCTGCTGGAGGACACGAAGGAGGCGGTGGGCGACGCCTGCGGCGTCGCCATCCGTTTCGCCGTCGACAACCTGGATGTCGACATGGGTATCGCGCACGACGGCGACGGCCGGGCGCTCGTGGAGTATGTCGCCGAACTGCCGGACCTGTGGGACGTCAACATCGCCAATTTCCCGGCCGACGCGCGCACCGCGCGGTTCGCCGAGGAAGGCGCGCAGGAAGACTACATCGCCTTCGTCAAGCAGGTGACGACCAAGCCCGTCCTGACCGTCGGCCGGTACACGAGCCCCGACCGCATGGTCTCGATCGTCAACAGGGGGATCGTCGACATGATCGGCGCGGCCAGGCCCTCGATCGCCGACCCCTTCCTGCCCCGGAAGATCGAGGAGGGCCGGATCGAGGACATCCGGGAGTGCATCGGCTGCAACGTCTGCATCAAGAGCAACAGCGACGGCTGGCCCCTGAGCTGCACCCAGAACCCGACCATGGGCGAGGAATGGCGCCGCGGCTGGCATCCCGAGTCGATCGAGCCGGCGGCCGGCGACGGCAAGGTGCTGGTCGTGGGCGCGGGTCCCGCCGGCCTGGAGGCCGCGATGGCGGCCGGACAACGCGGCTACCGGGTGGCGCTGGCCGAGGCGACGGACGCGCTGGGCGGCCGTTCGGCGCGCGAAGCCGGATTGCCGGGCCTCTCGACGTTCGCCCGGGTCCGGGACTGGCGGCTGGGACAGATCGACAAGCTTCCGAACGTCGAGATCTACCGCGACAGCGCGCTTTCCGCCGGACAGGTCCTGGAGTTCGGGTTCGAGCACGTCTGCGTCGCGACCGGCTCGCGCTGGCGCGACAACGGGCTCGGCCGCTCTAGCTTCACCCCGATCGAGGTTCGCGGCCAGGGCCGCGTCTTCACGCCCGACGATGTCATGGACGGCGAGGCGATCGGGGGGCGCGTGGTCGTCTACGACGACGACCACTTCTACATGGGCGGCGCGATCGCCGAGGCGCTGCGGGCGGCCGGCAACGACGTCGTCTTCGTGACCAGCGCCGATTCGGTCTCGCCGTCCTGCCGGGGCACGCTGGACCAGCCGCGCATCCAGGCGCGCCTGATCGACCTCGGGATCGACATCGTCACGGCCCACATGCTGACGGCGTTCGACGGCGACCGGGCGATCCTGGCCTGCGTCTACAGCGGCCGCGAGCGTCCGGCGACGTGCGACAACGTGGTCTCGGTCACGTCGCGCCAGCCCAACGAGCGGCTCTATCTCGATCTCGCCGCCGACCCCGCCGGCCTCGCCGCCGGGGGCGTCCGGACGCTGAAGCGCATCGGCGACTGCGAGGCGCCGCACATGATCGCGACCGCGGTGCACGCCGGCCACCTCTACGCCCGCACGCTCGACGGCGAGGACAGGGTCAAGCGCGACCGGGTGGCGATCTGAGAAGGTCCGCGCCTTGAGCGCTCCCGAGGAGTCCCGGACGCCGCCGCGACAGGCCTCCGGCCACGATCTTTTCGTCGATCGAGATACCGGTTCGGCAATGGGACCTCTTCACCGCGACGGCGTCGCGCCGATGGCGATCTTCGCCAATCTCGCGCCGGTCATCGCCGTCCTTCTGGCGGTGGGGATCGGCTCCGACCCGACGTTTCGGCAGGTCGCGGGAGGCCCCGTACGGTGTTGCGAAGACCGAGGCCAGCGGCCATATGGCGGCCGGACGAACCGACGGGGGAGGAACCGTTGCCGCAGATCGAGCGTTTGTTCGAGCGAAACCGCGCGTGGGCGGATCGCCTGAAGGAGACCGATCCGGATTACTTCAGGAACCTCGCCGAACGGCGGAAACCGGAGATCCTCTGGATCGGCTGCGCCGACGGCCGGGCGCTCGCCGACCGGGTCGCCGACCTGCCGCCCGGCGAGGCGTTCGTTCACCGCAACATCGCCAACATGGTCGTCCCTTCCGACCTGAACTGCCTCTCCGTCCTGCAGTACGCGGTGGAGGTGCTGGCGGTGAGGCACATCGTCGTCTGCGGCCACTACGGCTGCGGCGGCGTGCGCGCCGCCCTGGCCGAGCCGCTGCGCGGTCCGATCGACGGCTGGGTCGACCGCATCCGCCTTGTCCGGCGGCTTCACCGCGCCGAGCTCGAGTCCCTGGAAGGCGAGGCGCGCGAACGGCGGCTGTGCGAACTGAACGCGATCGAGCAGGTCCGCAACGTGGCCGACACGACCATTGTGCGCGACGCCTGGGCGGCCGGCGCGGGCCCGGACGTTCACGGCTGGATCTACGGCATCGACGACGGGCTTCTCCGGCCGCTTTGCGTACGCAACCGCGACGACGACGACCTCCGCATCGTCCGCGATCCGGGATGACCGGCCGTCCGCGGACCGGTCATGCGGGTCTTCGCTTGACGAGCGACAGCCGGTTGAAGCCTCCGTCCCGCCGGTAGCTCGCCTCGTCCATCAACGCGCAGACGAGATACACGCCGAGCCCGCCCACGGGACGGTCCTCGATGGACAGGGCGGTATCGGGCTGGGGCGCCTGGGTCAGGGGATCGTACGGCCGGCCGTCGTCGACGATCTCGATGCCGATCTCCTTCTCGTCGGAGGCGAGCTCGATCCCGATATCGTGCTCGCCGTTTCCCTCATGCCCGTGGTTGAGGACGTTCATGACCACTTCCTCGACGACCAGTTTGATCTGGAACTCGAGCCGGGAAGACCAGTTTTCCTTCCGCGCGAACTCCTCGAGCGCCGTGTACACCCGCGGGATCTCGTCGAGCGTCGTTTTCATGCGCAACGACAATTCAGCGCTCATCGTTCGGCCTCCCGGATTCGGCGCCGGGACCGTCGTGTCCGGTCTCGGGAGACGCATCCACGGCGGCTCCCGATCCCCGGCATCGCCGCGCGACGGTCAGGACGCGGCGAGGCCCCGCCTCGGGAAATCAGGCGTCGAGGGACGCAAGCGCATCGGCCCTGGACGCGCGAACCGGGATGATCTTGTCGAAACCGCTGATCTCGACGACTTCCCGGATCTGGTCCGACAGGGAGCAGAGCACCAGCTTGGCCCCCCGGCCCGAAAGGCTCTTGGCAATCATGAGAAGGACGCGGAGCCCCGCGCTGCTGATGTAGGAGAGCTTCTCCAGGTCCATGACGACCGCTCGGTCGCTGTCCTCCATGGCGGCCTTGGCCGCCTCCTCGAACGCGGCGGCATTGGAACCGTCGATGCGGCCGCTCACCAGAACCGACAAGACGCCATCCCGCCGTTCCGTCGCAATATCCATCGCTCCAACCTCTCCCAAGTCCTGTCCGGTAGGACCGCGCCGTCCGTCGCCGGACGGCGGCCTCTTCTATCCCGTGTCGCCGGCATCGTCCACGAACCGGACGAAAAACCGGCGCCGCGCGGGATCGCGCCCCGCGGCGAAGGGCGGGGGTCATCCCACGGCGATCAGCTCGAGCGGCGTGTTCGAGAGCGTGCGGGCGCCGTCCTTGCCGTAGACGATCGTGTCGATGAGGTGCGTGTGGAAGAGGCTCTCGTAGTTCGTCACCATGTTCTCCTCGAACACGCGGTCGAGATAGCGGTCGTCGCCGACGTGGAAGTAGAAGTCGCCGACCCAGTCGGGCGGCAGCGACCAGCCCAGCTCGTAGCCCAGGCCCCAGCCCTCCGTCTCGGTCCAGATGCCGGCCTCCTCGTAGTAGGCGCGCAGCAGGCGGACGACCTCGGCGACGGTCATGCCGGCCTTCACCTCGTTCCCGATGACCTCGAAACTGCCGGCCGACCTTTTGTACCGCTCCA
This sequence comes from uncultured Alphaproteobacteria bacterium, assembly GCA_958295695.1. GTDB lineage: Bacteria > Pseudomonadota > Alphaproteobacteria > SP197 > SP197 > SP197. The sequence goes on from OY282363.1 coordinate 2,892,926, forward strand.
CGAGGCCCGGGGGCGGGTCGTCCCCCACGTAGTACCCGCGCAGCGCGTTGGCGTGGTAGCGGTTGTAGACGCCGCAAAGGTCGGCGCAGAGGATCTCACCCGCCTGGATCGTCTTGCGCGAGGCCATGGCGTGTCCGTTCGACATCGGCGTCTCGCCGTCCATGGGCGAGGCGTTGAAGATCGGGATGAGCGCCGGGAACTCGCCGCCCGCGGCCATCATCGACGCCATGACCTGGCCGAACAGCTCCAATTCCGTGACGCCGGGCCGCAGGTTCTCCACGATCGTCCCGTGGCCGATGTCGCAGATTTCCATCGCCTTCTCCGTGTAGGCGATCTCCCGCGCCGACTTCCGCCGGCGAGCGCGGCGGACCGTCTCGCTCATGTCGACGGGGCGGCAGCCGTGCATGAGGAAGGCGCCCTCGAACATCGTGCTGACCGCGCGGTTGGGCAGGTAGCTCCAGAACTCCATGCCGACCGAGCCCTTGAGCCAGCCTTCGGCCTTCAGTTCGTCCATGATGAAGCGGATGTTGGGCTCGGCCTCGCGGTCGGGCGTGTAGCGGTTGTCCCGGGAGCACGACGTCCGCGCCAGCACCGGCTCCTCGGTCGGGTTGTCGAAGTGGATGAAGCGGCCGGAGTCGACATGGACCGCGGTGCCGTAGCACTGCGGGTAGCGCATCGGTCCCTGGCCCTTGTACCAGGACGCCGTGAACCCGTGGATCCAGGCCACGCCCTCGGGCGAGGTGACCCACAGCAGGTCGATCGCCCGCTCGCGCGCAAGGCCGATGAGCCGCTCGAGGCGGGCGGCGTACTCCTCCCCGGTGAAGGGCGGGGCGACGGCCTCCATCTTCGAGGCGTCGAAATGGCCGGGCCTCAGTCCGACGTTGGTCATGGCTCGGGCTCCCTGTCCGGTGAACGGGCCGGTCGGCGGAGCGTGCGCCGCCGCGCCTTGTCAGTCGATGCCGTTGGCCCGCTGGAGTTCCCGGACATAGACGACGATCAGGGCGACATCGGCGCGGGACAGGCCCTCGACGGGCGCCATGTCCCCGAACGGCCAATGATGGCTCCGGACGCCCAAGGCGACCGCCCGCTGGAAGGACTCGTCGCCGTGATGGCCGGGTTCGTAGACGATGTGGACCAGCGGCGGCCCCGTTCCCGCCCGGCCCGCGGCGTTCTCGCCGTGGCACGACGCGCACTTCGCGTCGAACAGTCGTCCGCCGGTCTCCGCTTCGTCCGACAGGGCGTCCGGCAAGACGACGCCGACCAGCGCGGCGCCGTTCCCGTCCGCCTCCTCCGCGGGCGCGGAGCCGGCGAAGTGCAGGCACGCGCCGGCCATGACCGCGAACGCGAGTCCGATGACGGGCCGCGTCAGTGGCATGACCGGCCCAGCGCCTTGAGCCGCCAGTAGTTGTAGGGCAGCGGCGTGACGAACCCGGCGAGCAGCATCGCCGGCAACACCCACCAGGTGAGCAGGGCGCCGCCGGTCAGCGCGACATCCACCGCGTTCATCGCGGTTTCCATGGCGATCATCGACAGGAACGACATGCCGATGGCGGTGCGGAAGGCGGTCCCGAGGTCCATCTGGCGGACCAGGACGCAGGTCTCCAGGGCGATCGAGGTCGCGAGGCCGTTGACGATCGCCAAGGTCATAATCGCCAGCGTCGGCCAGGAAATGCCGGCGAACTGGAAGAAGGCGATGGTGCCGAGATCCCCGATGGCGCAGCCGGCGAGGCACCAAGCCGTGTTGCGCGACGCGGCGCGCCATGTGCGGCGGCATCTCCAGTCGATGGCGGCTCTTCCGGCGATGGCGGCCATGTCCGCCTCCGTTGCCAAGTCGGTCAAGACAATATAATGTTTCCAGTTGCTGGAAGGTCAAGGTGGCCGCGCCATGAACATTTCCGCCGCGGCCGGCGTCGCGGGGTTGCCCGTGAAGACGGTGCGCTACTACTCGGATATCGGCCTCGTCCCCGCGCCGGCCCGCTCGGCGGCGGGATACCGGAGCTATGACGAAGCCGCCGTGCGCAAGCTGGTCTTCGTCCGCCGGGCGCGGGAGTTCGGCTTCTCGGTCGAGGAATGCCGCGAGTTGCTGGGCTTGTACGGGAACCGCCATCGCTCCAGCGCCGACGTGAAGCGCATCGCGACGCGACGGCTGGCGGAGATCGCGGAGAAGCAGCGCGAACTGCAGTCGCTGCACGACGAGCTCGCTCATCTCGTCTCGGCCTGCCGCGGCGACCGCCGGCCCGAGTGTCCGATCCTCGACGGCCTGGTGAACCCGGCGCCGGGCGCGCCGGGGGCTTGGCGGCGGCGCCGCAAGGCTTAGACTGGCGGGACCGCGATTCCGGGGAGGAACCCATGAAAGCCGCCGTCCTGCGCGAGGTGAACCAGCCGCTCACGATCGAGGAGATCGCCGTCTCGAAGCCGAAGTCCCACGAGGTGCTCGTGCGGACGGTGGCCTGCGGCGTCTGCCACAGCGACCTTCACTACATCGAGGGGAAGTACGCCGCGCCGCTGCCGACCGTCCTGGGCCACGAGGCGGCCGGCGTGGTCGAGGCCGTCGGCTCGGAGGTGCGCGGCTTCAAGCCGGGCGACCACGTGATTTCCTGCCTCAGCGTCTTCTGCGGCCATTGCGAGTACTGCACCACCGGCCGCCCGTTCAGTTGCCAGAACCCGGAGGTCGCGCGCGACTCCGGCGAGGAGCCGCGGCTCGCGGAGCCGAACGGCGGCGACATGAACCAGTTCTACAGCCTCTCGGCCTTCGCCGAGATGATGCTGGTGCACGAGCACGCCCTGGTGAAGGTCCGCGACGACATGCCGCTCGACCGCGCCGCCCTGATCGGCTGCGGCGTCACCACCGGCTTCGGCGCGGTCGTCAACACGGCCGGGATCGAGGTCGGCAGCACGGTGGCCGTGATCGGCTGCGGCGGCGTCGGCCTCTCCGCGGTCAACGGCGCGGCCATCGCCGGCGCCGGCCGCATCGTCGCGGTCGACATCAAGGGCACGAAGCTGAACCTCGCCAGGCACTTCGGCGCGACCGACGTGGTCAACGCCGCCGAGACCGACCCGGTCGAGGCGGTGCGCGAGATGACGGGCGGCGGCGTCGAGTATGCGTTCGAGGCTCTCGGCCTGAAGCAGACCAGCGAGCAGGCCTTCCGCATGCTGCGCGCCTCGGGCGTGGCGACCGTGATCGGCATGGTGCCCGAGGGCCAGACGATCGAGGTCCACGGCGCGGACCTGCTCGACGACAAGGTCCTGCGCGGCTCGAACATGGGCTCGAACCGCTTCCGGGTGGACATGCCGCGCTATGTCGACTTCTACCTCGACGGCAAGCTGAAGCTGGACGACATGATCAGCCAGCGCATCGGGCTGGACCGGATCAACGAGGCCTTCGAGGAAATGAAGGCCGGCGAGGTCGCCCGCAGCGTCATCGTCTTCGACGGGTGACGGTTGAACGCATCGCCATCGTCGGCGATGCGGGCGGCGGCAAATCGACGCTGGCGCGGCGGATGGCGGAGGCGCGGGACCCGCCGCTCACCGAAGTCGACAGGATGCTCTGGAAACCGGGCTGGAGCGGGGCCGACGGACAGTGGATTCGAGGCGGAGCACGCTCCCCCGATCGCCGGCGAACGCCGGACCGAACGGACGCCGGGCGGGCTCGAACACCCGGTTCGCGGGTCTGGGCGAGCCGGCCGCCACCGAAGCCTCGTTCAAGACCTTATGGGATACGGAACGGGAGTGGACGCCCACGATCCTCGTCAACATCGACGAGGCCGAAACCGCCGGCGTCGAAACCGCGCGGATCGGCTCCGTCGACAGCCTCGACGCCTTCCGGGAAGCGATGGTCCGGCCGTAGCGAACGCTGGAGCGGATTGGATCGGGGCCGGTCTACCAGCGGGCGTCGAGGCGGAGTTCGAGGCCGCGGTCGGCGCCGGAGGCGCGGCGGGCCTGGAGGGCGAGGTCGAAGCCGGTTCCGAGATCGAGGCGGACGCCGGCGCGCATAGCGCGCTCGCCGCCTTGCGCCAGACCGAACCCGGCGTAGGGCGTGGCGGTTCCATGGCCGCCGAGCGTGGGCAGCCCGTAGCCCAGGTCCGTCTCCAGCCGCGCCCCGTCGCCGCCGCCGTCCGTCGGGCCCGCCGTCGCCACGCCCTCGTCCCACAGCCGCGCCACGCCGCTCCCCGACGCGCCCCAGGAGGGCAGCAGCCGGAACGACAGGCCCAACCCGTCCGCGTCCGGGTCCAGGCGCATCGACCCCGACGCGCCCCACTCCTCCACGTCGCTGTCGTGGACCAGAAGCGCGCGGCCCTCCGCCTCCACCGTCAGGCCCCGCGCCGGGTCCGTCCAGGAGAGGCCGCCGCCGGCCTCGAGGCCCATCCCCGTCGCGCCGTCGCCGCCGTCCCAGCGCACGCCCGCTTCCAGCGTCGGCGTCAGGGACGCGCCGCCCGCGAGCGCATAGGCCCGGCTCCCCTCCGCCGCCAGGCGCAGACGTTGCGTGTCCACCGACACCGCCGCGATCGCCGCGCCGTTGTCCTTCACCCGCCAGCGCGTCGCCTCCGCCGAGCCCTTCGCTTCCAACGTCGCGGGGCCTTGCGACCACACCGGCACGGACCCGCCCGCGGCGCCCGCCAGGAACCGGCTGTCCGCCGTCTGCGCCCCGAACCGATCGCGCAGGTCCCCGTCCACGATCTCGATCTCGCCCCAGCCATAACCGGCCGCGCCCCACAGCCGCGCCCCGTCGCCCGCGGCCCAGCCCACATAGGGCGTCAACGCCGTCATCCGGCTCTCGTGCGAACCCGCGATCGCTTCGCCCTGGCTCCGGTCCGTGTAGTCCACGTCGCTCGAGAACCACGACGCCGCCAAGCCGCCCCGAAGGTCCGGACGCAACGCCGCGTCCACGCCCAGGTGCGCCGAGAACGCATCCCCCGACCAGTCCAGGGCATCCGCGTCCCGCGACAGCTTGCGCCAGTCGCCCGAGCCCCACGCCACGACGCCGCCGGCGCCCGGACCGCCCGCGCCGTCCGCGTCCAGGCCGAACGCGAAGGACTCGCTCCCCAACAGCTCCTTCCACGACACGTCGCCTTCCTCCAGGGCGCCCTCGTGGGCCCGGACGAACGTCGCCGCCGCCTCGAGGCCGCCCGCCGCCGTCGGCGCCGCCGCGTCCGGAGACTCCAGACGCCCCGTCACCGCGTCCAGCGCGCTCCCCCACAGCGCGCGCGACAACTCCGGCAACACCGACTCGTTGATCGCCTTCAGGCGCGCCTGAGCCTTCTCCAGGCCGTGCTCCACCTCGATGGTGAACGTCAGCTCGCCCTCGTCTCCGTCCGCGTCCCGAGCCGTCCAGGCGTAGGTCGTCTCGGGAAACACCTCCGTCGGCGTCCCCGACAGCGTCCCTTCGTCAAACGTCAGCCCCGCCGGCAGCCGCTCCGGCGTGAGCGCGTAGGTTATCGGCGGGTCTCCCGTCCCCTCCTTCACCGGAGGCAGCACCAAGTCCGCGATCGCCTCGTCCACCGTGTAGACCAGCCTCTCCGGCACCGTTCCCGCGAACGCCGGGCTCGTATCGTCGTCCTCCAGCGTCAGCGTCACATCGGGCGGATCCTCGACGCCGGCCCCCGTCGCCGTCCCCGAAACGGTCACCGACTTGTCCGGCGCGTCGGTCGCGTTGTCCGTCGCCGTAATCGTCACCGTCCCCGCGCTCGCCGTCTGCCCGGCCGCGATCGTCAGCGTCGTCGCGCTCGACAGCGTGAAGTCGTCCGGCGCCGCCGGGGCCACCGCCGCCGCCGACACCGCGATCGTCGTCGCGGCGCTCGTCGTCCGGTCCAGCGTCGCCGTCACCGTCGCAACGCCGCCGTTCTCCGAAATCGAGGCGGGCGTGAGGACCAGCGCCGCACTCGGAGGCGGTAGAAGAGGAACCCACTGGGTCATGACAACGTTGCTGCTGTAGAGGTTCCACGTAAGTCTGATGACGACCCCGCCATTGTCGATCATGGCTTGCGTCGGAAGGAAACCCGGCAACGTGAAAGAGGCTCCTCCGGTTGCAGGGGTTCCTTCTGACTTGAGTGTCTGACACCCGTCAAGAGATGGGAACGTCGGCGGAGTCCCAGTCGGAGCCACCCTCGTCCAGGGACAAGCGGAAACCCCACCGTGGCGCCATTGAACACCGCCTGATCTGGTGAGTGTGACCGACTGCTCAAGCATCGGCTTGCCTATGAGGCTCGTCGTGCCCACATGAAGCTGGGCCCAGTTATTAGCAGCGGCCGGGTTCGGGCCCGGTGCTGTCCATCTAACTGGGTCCGGCGTCGTCTGGGCGAACGCCCGCGGCGCCAGGGCCGCGACCATCGCCAGCAGCAGGAGAACGGCCCGCGCCGGGACGCGAGAAGGGCCTCCTCCTCTCCGGGAGAATCTCCGCCCATGCGAGCCGGCGAGCGACCGTGAGCGTCGGGGCGTCAACCATCCCATCGATTCTCTCCCTGTCTCCCGCGCATTCCGGCGAAGCCGATCGCCAGTCGGAGCGAAGCGGCGCGGAGCGATGACCGTACCATGCAACGACCGGCATGGGGCGACTCAATGCCACGGACGCCGGCGTGTCAACCTCCGGTCCCACCGAAGAGCCCGCCCCGAGCTTGCCGAAGGGAGGCCTCGATAACGGCGCCGGGTTCGTCCCGCCGCGGGCTCGCCGGCGGCGGGGGGGTCAGGTCCCGGCGGCGTTCCGTTCGGCGATCGGCGCGTTGTCGATCGCCCGGGCGCGCTTGTGGGCCTCGCGCTCCGCGAGGCGCGCGGCGTAGGCCTCGAAGGCCGGGCGCCGGGGCAAGGTCTCCATCGCGAGGCCCCACTCGATATGGCTGCCGACATAGACGTCCGCCATGGTGAAGCGTCCGCCGCAGACATGGCCGCCCCGGTCGAGCGCGGACTCCATCGCGCCGACCGTGTCGTCATAGGCGCCGAAGCCGAGCATGCCGGCCTTATCCGGGGCCGCAGTCCAGCCCATGGCCCTGGCCGCCGTCGCCTGTTCCAGCGGTCCGGCGGCGAAGAACAGCCAGCGGAAGTAGTCGGCGCGCTCGTCTTCCGACGGCGCCAGCCCGGCCTCGGGAAAGGTCTCGGCCAGATAGGCGCAGATGGCGGCCGATTCGGTGACGACCCGGCCATCGTGCCGGATCGCCGGCACCTTGCCCATCGGGTTGATCGCCAGATAGTCCGGTCCCTTCATGTCGCCGCCATACTCCAGGATGACGGTCTCGTAGCTCGCGCCGGTCTCCTCCAGCGCCCAGCGCGCGATCCGCCCCCGGGACATGGGATTGGTGTAGAAGGTGACGGGCGCGGACATGCCGTCAGGCTACGATGGGAGCGGTCCGGGCCGCAAACCGGAGCCGGTCCGCGCCGTCCCGGCCGGACCCGACGCCTCGCGGAAACGCGCCATGCCCGAACACCGTCTGACGCCGCTGCTGCGTCCCCGCTCCATCGCCGTCGTCGGCGCGTCCCGGCGCGAGGGAAGCGCGGGCCACGGCATGCTGGCCGGCCTGCTCAACGCCGGCTTCGAGGGCGCGCTCTACCCGGTCAACCCGAAGTACGGAGAGGTCCAGGGCCTGCCCTGCTTCGGCTCGCTCAAGGCGCTTCCCGAGGCGGTCGACCTCGCGGTGCTGGGCGTCAACAGCGCCTTCCTCGAGGCGCAGCTCGACGACGCGCTCGAAACCGGCGTCCGTTCGGCCGCGATCTTCGACACCTGCTATCTCGACGGGGAGGACGGCCGCGGCCTGCTCGACCGCCTGAAGGCGAAGGCGCGCGAGGCCGCCATGCCGGTGTGCGGCGGCAACGGCATGGGCTACCTCAACATCGACGACCGCATCCCGGTCACGATCTACGACGCTTCCGACAAGCTCCGCCCCGGCGGCAATGTCTGCTTCATCACCCATTCGGGCACGGTGTTCAGCGAGATCGGACTCAACGACTTCCGCTACGCCTGCAACCTGATCGTCTCCTGCGGCCAGGAGATCAACGGCGGTCTGGCCGATTACATGGACTATGCGCTCGCCCTGCCCTCGACCGGGGCGATCGCCCTCTTCGTCGAGGAGGCGCGCGATCCCGAGGGTTTCGTGGCCGCCCTGGCCAAGGCCGGGGAACGGGACATCCCGGTCGTGGCCATGAAGGTCGGCGCGAGCGAACTGGGCCGGCGTTTCGCCAGGGTCCACTCGGACGCCGACACGGGCGACGACGCGGCCTACCGGGCGGTGTTCGACCATTTCGGCGTCATGCGCGTCGGCAGCCTGGACGAGATGGCCAATCTCCTGACGCTCCTCGCCCACGACCGGCGGCCGGCCCGCGGCGGCCTGGGCGCGGTGCTCGATTCGGGCGGCGAACGCGAGATGCTGGTCGACCTCGCCGAGGAGACCGGCGCGCCGCTCGCCACGATCGGCCGCGAGACCCGCGCGCGCATCCGGCCGCACCTCCACCACGCGCTGGAGCCGGTCAACCCGCTCGACGCCTGGGGCGTGGCGGCCAACTACGAGGACGATTTCGAGGGCTACTTCGCCGCCATGGCCGACGATCCCGATGTCGCCATGGTGGTTTTCTGCGGCGACTTCCAGTGGAATCCCACGACCGAGCGCGGCTATGGCAAGGCGTTGGCGGCGACGCTGCCGAAGACGGAGAAGCCGGTCGCCGCGCTGATCAACACGCCGATGTCGGGCATGATGACCGCCGGCAAGGCGCTGACCGACGCCGGCGTCATAGCGCTGTGCGGCACGCGCGAGGGCCTGCTCGCCATCCGCCACGCGCTGGCCTGGCGCGACCGCGGCCGGCGCGGCGACGACGGCCCGGCGGGCGGACCCGACGAGGAATCCGTCGCGCGCCTGCGGACGCTCCTGGATCCGGGCGCGCCGTTCGACGCGGAAGCCCTGCTCGCCGCCTTCGGGATCGGGACCGCCGCCGGCGCGGGGGCCGGGGAGGCCGCGTTCACGGTCTCGCTGGTCGCCGACCGCCAGTTCGGCCCCCTCGTCGAGATCCGCACGGCGGGGACTCTCGGCGAACTTCTCGGCGAGGCGGCCATGGGCCTGCCGGGCCTGACGCCGGCCGACGCGGAACGGATGATCGATTCGCTCAAGGCCGGAGCCCTGCTGCGCGGCGCCGACCGCGACGCCTTCCGCGCGCTCCTGGTCCGCCTGGCCGCCCTCGCGGGGACGCTGGCCGACCTGGCGGACGCGGTCCGGATCGGGCCGGTCCGCGCGGTCGGCGGGCGCCTCGTCGCCCGCGACGCGCGCGTGGCGCGCCCGGCCGCGTGACGTCGCGGCCGGGCCGCCTTCCGCGACCGCGGCGGAAGCGGCATCATGGGCGCGCCGGACGCGAGCGGGGAGGAGACGCCGCGATGGCCCCGATGCCGTCGAACGAGTTCAGGGACCGTCTGGCCGCCGGCGCGATGACGCGCCGCGCGTTCGGGCGGGCGCTGGCGTCCGTCGGCGTCGTCACGGTCGCCCTGCCCGTCGCCCGGCGGGCGCTGGCCGCCGCCCCGATCCAGGTCTTCACCTGGGCGAGCTACGACGATCCGGGGCTTCGCCCCGGCTTCGACGAACGGTTCGGCCATGCGCCGGACTTCCTGTTCTACGCCGACAACGACGAGGCGATCGGGAAGGTGCGCGCGGGCTACCGGCCGTCGATCGCGCAGCCGACCGCCCACACGATGGGCCGCTGGCGCGAGGCCGGCGTGCTCAAGCCCATCGACGCGGAGCGCCTCGGGAACTACGGCGACCTCTTCCCGAGGCTCAGGGGGATCGACGCCCTGGAGCACGGAGGCGAGATCCACGGCGTTCCGTTCTCCTGGGGCGTCGGCTCAGTTCTCTACCGCAAGGACCTGGCGCCCGAATACGTCGGCGACGAGAGCTGGGCGATCCTGTGGGACGAGGCCCACGCGGGGCGTCTGGCCCAGCGCGACTCGATGGACGCGGCCGTGCTGCAGGCGGCCCTGATCCTGGGGATCGGCGACCCCTACCGCATGTCCGACGGCGAGCTGGAACGGGTCCGCGCCAAGCTCGAGGAGCAGAGGCCGCTCCTGCGCCGCTACTGGACGAGCCAGGCGGACGTGACGCGGGCCGTCGCGTCGGGCGAGGTCGTGGCGGCCTACGCCTGGAACCACGCCTACGCCTCGCTCGGGCGCGAGGGGATCGACGTCGGCTACATGATCCCGAAGGAGGGCGTCCCGACCTGGGTCGACTGCGCCTGCCTGATCGACGGCGGCCGCGGCGACGAGGAGGAGGCCTACGCCTACATCGACGCCGCGATCTCGCCCGAGGCCGGCGTCTTCCTCATCGAGCGGCTCGGCTATGGCCCGGCCAACGCCAGGGCGTTCGACGGCGCCGACCCGGACCGCCTCGCCGAGCTCGGGATCGACGATCCGGCGAGGCTCATGGAGAGGGCCGTGTTCTTCGACGAATGGGACCCGGCGGTCCGCGAGAAGGCCCGCCTCATGTTCGAGGAGGTCAGAGCCGGCCTTTGACGGCGCGCCGGGACACGGAAGCATCGGCGGGAATCCCGGCGGCGACGAGGGCCGGGCGGCGGCGCCCTAACCGTCGTCGCGCAGGAGCCTGAGATAGGTGTCGTAGCGCGAGGCCGCGACCGCGCCGGCGGCGACCGCGGCGCGCACCTCGCAACCGGGTTCGCGGTCGTGGACGCAGTCGCGGAAGCGGCAGCGAGCGGAGCGTTCGGCGAATTCCGGGAACAGGCCGTCCAGCTCGTCCGGCGGAATGCCCGCGAGCGGCAGCGAGCGGACGCCGGGCGTGTCGATGATCGCCGTGGTCGCGTCGAGGCGGTAGAGCGACGAGCGCGACGTGGTGTGGCGGCCCTGCCCGCGCCGGCCCCCGACCGCGCCGACCGCGGCGGGTTCCGCGTCGTGGAGCGCGTTCACCAGCGACGACTTGCCGACGCCGCTGCGCCCGGTGAAGACCACCGTCCGCCCCGCGATCAGGCGGCGCAGATCCTCCAGGCCCGCGCCCGTCCTGGCCGAGACATCGACGATCCGCAGCCCCAGGCCGCGATGGACCGAGAGATCGGGAGGCTCGACGCCGAGGTCGGCCTTGTTGAGCGCCACCGCCACGTCGATGCCGCCGCGCTGGGCGAGCACCATGGCGCGGTCGATGAAGCGCGGATGGAACGGAGGCCGGGCGCGCGCCGCGACCACCACCGCGAGATCGACGTTGGCGGCGAGCACATGCTCCCGCGCGCCGCCGCGCGAACGGCGGCTTCGGTCCCCGCGCGGGCGCGCGAGCGTCGTGCGACGCGGCAGGACCGCCGTGACCGAGGGCGGATCGTCCGGCTGGCCCGGCGGCCCGACGGCGACCCGGTCGCCGACCGCGGGATAGGGCTCCATGCCCGGCAGCGGCGCGCAGCGCCGGAGCGCGCCGTCGATCTCGACCGTGACCCGGATTCCGTGGACCTCGACGACCGTGTGGCCGGTCATGCGAGGAACCTGTCGGGCCAGCCGTGCAGCGCCACGAAGACGGCGAAGGCCGCCAGCCCGGCGAAGGCGAAGACGCCGGCGAACGCGGTCGCGCCGTCGCCGCCCAGCAGTCCGACCGCCAGACCCGCCGCGCCCCAGCCCGAGAACTGCAGGAAGCCCAGCATGGCCGACGCCAGGCCGGCCTCGTCCGGATGGCGTTCGATCGCGGCCGCCGTGGCGTTGGGCACGAGCAGGCCCATGCCCACGAAGAAGAGCCAGAGCGGCGGCAGGATGGTCGCGGTCGAGACGAAGCCCGCCGCGACGAGCCCGAGCAGCAGGACGCCGCCCGCGAGGCTCAGCAGCCCGCCGATCACGATCATCGCGGGGAGGGAGAACACCCGGCCCGTCAGCCGCGCGGCGATCGCGCCGCCGAGCGCGAACGAGCCGACATTGGCCATGGAGAACGCTCCGAAGACCGGTTCGGGCACGTCCAGGAGGCGGATGAAGATGAAGGGCGCGCCGGCGAGGTAGGCGCCCAGGCCGGCCAGGCTGAAGAGGACGGCCAGGCTGTGGGCCATGAAGAGGCGGTCGCGCAGAAGCGACGCATAGGCGCCGGCGATCCGCCGCGGGCGGAACGGCCGCCGGCGCTCGGCCGGCAGCGTCTCGGCGAACTCCCGGTGGGTCAGGATCAGGGCGACGAGCCCCAGCGCCGTCAGCACGCCGAACACCGCGCGCCAGCCGAGCGTGACCTGGACGAGCCCGCCGAGGGTCGGCCCCAGGGCCGGCGCGAGCGCCATCGCCATGCCGATGGCGGCGAGCGCGCGGGCCGCCTCGGCGCCGGAATGGACGTCGCGCACGACCGCGCGGCTCACGACCACCGGCACGCAGGCGCCGACTCCCTGCGCCACGCGCGCGGCGATCAGGACCCCCAGCGTGGGCGCGAAGGCGCACGCGGCGGACGAGAGCGTGAAGACGGCGTTCCCGACCTGCATGCAGATCTTGCGCCCGAAACGGTCGGACAGCGGCCCGGCGACGAGCTGGGCGACGGCCATGGCCAGAATGAAGAGGCTGAAGGTGAGCCGGACCCGGTCGTCATCGGCCAGGAAGCGGTCGCCGATCGCGGGCATCGACGGCGTGTAGAGCCCCACGGCGAGCTGGCCCATCCCGGTCAGCGCCGCCATCAGGACGATGAGGCGGAAGGAGGTCAAGCACCCGTCACCGCGTCAGCGGCTTGTACTTGATGCGGTGGGGCCGGTCGGCCTCGGCGCCCAGCCGGCGCCTGCGGTCCTCCTCGTAGGCCTCGTGGTTGCCCTGGAACCACACGACGCGGCTGTCGCCCTCGAAGGCGAGGATGTGGGTGGCGACGCGGTCGAGGAACCAGCGGTCGTGGCTGATTACCAGCGCGCAGCCGGCGAACTCCGCGAGCGCGTCCTCGAGCGCGCGCAGGGTGTCCACGTCGAGGTCGTTCGAGGGCTCGTCGAGCAGCAGCACGTTGGCGCCCGACTTCAGCATCTTGGCGAGATGGACGCGGTTGCGCTCGCCGCCCGAGAGCCGGCCCACCTTCTGCTGCTGGTCGGACCCGCGAAAGCCGAAGGCGCCGACATAGGCGCGCGACGGCGCCTCGCGCTTGCCGAGCCTCACGACATCGAGGCCGCCGGAGATGTCCTCCCAGACCGTCTTGCCGGAATCCAGGCCCTCGCGGGTCTGGTCGATGTGGCCCAGGACCACGGAGTCGCCGACCTTCAGGCCGCCGCCGGTCGGCTCCTCGAAACCCGCGATCATCCTGAAGAGCGTCGACTTGCCCGCGCCGTTGGGGCCGACGACGCCGACGATGCCGGCCCGCGGGATCTGGAAGGAAAGGTCGTCGATCAGCAGCTTCTCGCCGAAGGCCTTGCGCAGACGGTCGGCCTCGACCACGAGATCGCCCAGGCGCGGGCCCGCCGGGATCACGATGCGGCCCCTGGCGGGGCCTTCCTCCCGCCGTTCGCTTTCGGCCAGAAGGCTCTCGTAGGCCGACAGGCGCGCCTTGCCCTTGGCTTGGCGGGCGCGGGGCGATTCCCTCACCCATTCCAGCTCGCGCCGCAGCGCCTTCCGGCGCGCCTCCTCCTCGCGGCCCTCCTGGGCCAGGCGCTTCCGTTTCTGCTCCAGCCAGCCCGAGTAGTTGCCCTCGTAGGGCACGCCCCGGCCCCGGTCGAGCTCCAGGATCCAGCCCGCCACGTTGTCGAGGAAGTAGCGGTCGTGGGTGATGGCGACCACCGTGCCCTCGTACTCCTCGAGGTGGCGCTCCAGCCAGGCGACGCTCTCGGCGTCGAGGTGGTTGGTCGGCTCGTCGAGCAGCAGGAGGTCCGGTTTCCGCAGCAGGAGCCGGCACAGCGCGACGCGGCGCTTCTCGCCGCCGGAGAGATGCTCGACCGGGGAGTCCGGCGGCGGCAGGCGCAGCGCGTCCATGGCGATTTCGAGCGTGCGCTCGAGGTCCCAGCCGTTCGCCGCGTCGATCTTCTCCTGGAGCGCGCCCTGTTCCTCGATCAGCGCGTTCATCTCGTCGTCCCCGAGCGGCTCGGCGAACCTCGCGGAGACCTCCTCGAAGCGGTCGAGCAGCGCCCCGGTCCCGGCCATGGCCTCCATGACGTTGCCCATGACGTCCCTGGAGGGGTCGAGTTCCGGCTCCTGCGGCAGCCAGCCCACGCTGGCGCCGTCGGCCGCCCAGGCCTCGCCGTCGAACTCCGTCTCGACGCCCGCCATGATCCTCATCAGCGTCGACTTGCCCGCGCCGTTCGGGCCCAGCACGCCGATCTTCGCGCCGGGAAGGAACGACAGCCGGATGTCCTTCAGGACCGCGCGCCCGCCGGGCCATGTCTTCGACAGGCCCTTCATCGTGTAGACGTACCGGTACGAAGCCAAGCCGCCGCCCCCGCCCCTCGCCCTTGCCGGCGAACGAGGCGGCGTTGTAGCGGACGGCGGGAAGGCCGGCAATGTCGGGCGACCGCCGCCCCTCGATACGGCGCTGGCGCGCCACCTCGGGATGGGGGCGCCTTGTTTCCCACCCAACCTCTCCCTCCCCCGGGTAGCGGCCGAAGGCCGCGTATCGAAGGGGGCGCCTTCGGGAAGGCTCGGGACGGTCGCCGCGCGGCCGGCCGTTTCGCGCGGGGCGGAGCGCGGTCTACGATGGCGGCCGTGACGACACTGTGCCGCGATTGCGGCCGACGGCCGCCCCCGGACGCCGAGGCCTGCCCGGCCTGCGGCTCGCGGCGGATCGTCCGCCACGAGGAGCTGCACGACCTCTCGATCGCCCATCTCGACTGCGACGCCTTCTACGCCGCGATCGAGAAGCGCGACCGGCCGGAGTTGCGCGACCGGCCGGTGATCGTGGGCGGGCGCCACCGGGGCGTCGTCGCGGCCTGCTGCTACATCGCGCGGACCTACGGCGTGCGCTCGGCCATGCCGATGTTCAAGGCGCTGGAGCTCTGCCCCGGCGCGGTCGTCATCGGGCCCGACATGCGGAAGTACGGCGAGGTCGGCGCGCGCGTGCGCGGCATGATGCAGGCGTTGACGCCGCTGGTGGAGCCGCTCTCCATCGACGAGGCCTTCATGGACCTCACGGGGACCGAGGCGCTGCACCGCGGCAGCCCGGCCACGACGCTGGCGGCGCTCGCGCGCCGCGTCGAGGACGAGCTCGCGATCGCCGTTTCCATCGGGCTGAGCCACAACAAGTTCCTGGCCAAGATCGCGTCGGACCTCGACAAGCCGCGCGGGTTCGCGGCGATCGGCAGGGGCGAGGCGAGGGCCTTCCTGTCCGACAAGCCCGTGAGCCTGCTGTGGGGCGTGGGCAAGGCCATGCGGCGTCGCCTCGCGCGCGACGGCGTCACGCTGATCGGCGAGCTGGCGCGGATCGACGAGGCCGAGCTGGTCGCGCGCTACGGCAGGATCGGCCGCCGCCTCGCGCTCTCGAGCCGCGGCGAGGACGACCGCCGGGTCGATCCCGAAGGCGAGACGAAGTCCGTCTCGTCCGAAACCACCCTCGATACGGACATCGCCGACCGTGGCCGGCTGCGGTCCATCCTGTGGCGGCTCGCCGAGACCGTGGCGCGGCGCATGAAGAAGGCCGGCGTCGCCGGCGGGGGCGTCACCCTGAAGCTCAAGACGGCCGATTTCCGCATCGTCACCCGGAGCCGGCGCCTCAAGAGCGCCACGCAGTCGGCCGAGGAGATGTTCCGGGCCGCGGAGCCGCTCCTGGAGCGCGAGACCGATGGCCGCGCGTTCCGCCTGATCGGCATCGGCGCCCACGATCTCGTCGAGTCCGGCCGGATCGCCCAGGGCGACCTCTTCGGCGGCGCGGGACCGTCGGCGAGCCGGGTCGACAAGGCGCTCGACGCGGTGCGCGAGAAGTTCGGCGACGCGGCCGTGGTCAAGGGCCGCGGCTTCGGCGTCGGGATCGAGGGACAGGGCCCGTCGAAGGCGGAGTGACGCGGCGACGGTTTGCCGGCGGGAAGATCGGGGCGCGCAGCGAACCCATCGGCTTGGAATCCGGCGAACGCGATCTTTTCGCGCCGCGCCGCGGCGACCTCCCCATCCGGATTTTCCCTGCTTCCGAAACGGGGAAGGGGACGCGGGACCGGCCGGCGCCCTACGCCGCCAGCGCCTGGGCGAGATCGTCCTTCACGTCGCGGACGTCCTCCAGGCCGACATGGAGGCGCACGAGGCCCTCGGCGATGCCGAGCCGGTCCCGGTCGGCCCGGGAGAGCCTGGAATGGGTCGTGGTCGCCGGGTGGGTGATCAGGCTCTTCGAGTCGCCCAGGTTGTTCGAGATGTCGATCAGGCCGAGCGCGTCGAGGAAGCGGAAGGCGCGCGGGCGCCCGCCGTCGAGCTCGAAGCTCACGATGCTGCCGCCGTCGGCCATCTGCCCGCGCGCGAGCGCGGCCTGGGGGTGGCTGTCGAGATGCGGATAGAGCGTGCGGTCGACGCCGTCGCGGGCCTCGAGCCACAGCGCCACGTCCCTGGCGTTCGCGCAGTGGCGGCCGACGCGCAACTCGAGGGTCTCCAGGCCCTTCAGCAGGAGCCAGGCGTTGAAGGGCGAGAGCGCCGGGCCGGTGTGCTTGAGGAAGGCGAAGAGCGGGCCGTCGACGAAGCCGGACGGTCCCAGGACCGCGCCGCCCAGGCAGCGCCCCTGTCCGTCGATGTGCTTGGTGGCCGAATAGACGACGATGTCCGCGCCGAGCTCCAGGGGCTTCTGGAGAAGCGGCGAGGCGAAGACGTTGTCGACGATGACTTGGGCGCCCGCTTCGTGCGCGAGGCCGCAGACCGCGGGCAGATCGACGATCTCGAGCGTCGGGTTCGACGGCGTCTCCAGGAACACGGCCCGGGCGCCGCCCTTCAGCGCGTCGCGCCACTGGTCGAGATCGGCGCCGTCGACGAAGCGGGTCTCGATCCCGAACCTGGGCAGGATGTTCGCCACGATATGGTGGCAGGACCCGAACAGCGCGCGGGAGGCCACCGCCCGGTCGCCCGCCCCGAGCACGGCCGCCAGCGCCGCATAGACCGCCGCCATGCCCGACGCCGTCGCCCGGCAGGCTTCCGCGCCCTCCAGCAGGCGCAGGCGCTCCTCGAACATGGAGACGGTCGGGTTGCCGTAGCGCGAATAGATGTAGCGCGGGTTCTCCTCCGCGAACGCCGCGGCGGCCTCCTCGGCGGAGCCGTAGACGTAGCCCGAGGTCATGTAGAGCGCCTCGGACGTCTCGTCGTGCCCGGAACGGGCGAGGCCGCCGCGGACCAGCGCCGTCCGTGGGCGCCGGGCGGGGAAAGCGGTCAGGGCGTCGGTCATCTCCGGTCCTCCAGAAAGCAAAACCCCGACCCGCCGGGGGTCAGGGCTTTCTTGGAGGTCGGCCTCGACCTTTTAGCGGGTTGTTTTACGTGGCCGCAAGCCGGTCGGCACAAATCACCACGTGCGGCGAGATATAGGGCCGCTCGCCCCCGATGTCAAGCGGGCGCCCGCGTCGGCGCCATGCGACGCGGGCGCCGACAGGGAAGAGCGCCGGGCTTGCGCCCGACGCCCTCCCCGGCCGGTCCATCGCCGGGACCGGGGTCACGCGGCGATCCGCTTGGGCGCGGCGCCGGCGCGGATCTCGATGGTGCGGGGCTTGAGCGCCTCCGGCACCTCGCGGACGAGGTCGATGTGGAGCAGACCGTTCTCCAGCGCCGCGCCCGAAACCCGGACGTGGTCGGCGAGCTGGAAGGCGCGCTTGAAGCCGCGGCCGGCGATGCCGCGATAGAGGTAGACGCGGCCGTCGTCCCCGTCCTTGGCGATCTCGCCGGACACGGTGACGGTGGCGTCCTTCGCCTCGATCGAGAGATCGTCCTCGCCGAAGCCGGCGACGGCCATGGTGATGCGGTAGTCGTTCTCGCCGACCTTCTCGATGTTGTAGGGCGGGTAGCCCTCGTCGGCGGAACGCATGTTGGCCTCGAGCGCGTTCATCACGCGGTCGAAACCGACGGTCGAGCGGAACAGGGGAGAGAAGTCGAAACGGGTCATCGCGCATATCCTCCGTCGAGCAACATGCCGGTTGAAGGGTCCCCCTGGAACGGCTGGACCCCTGCGTCCGTCCGCGCCCCCGTCTTCGGCGGGCGCCGGGCGCGCGACGGATATGGGTGCCGGACCGGGGCGATTCAAGCCCCCCGGCGTCCGGCCGGAGCGGGAAGGCTACTCCTGACGCCAGGGCAGGCCCGCGACCTTCCAGCCCCCGATCCGGCCGCGGCGCATGTCGCCGTCCTTGTCGCCCTCGAACCCTTGGGCGACGTTGTAGCAGGGACCGTAGCCCCGGGCGGTCATGGCGACCGCCGCGTGCATCGAGCGCACGCCGGACCGGCACAGGAAATAGACCGGCTTGCCCTTCTCGATTCCGGCGGCCTCGCATTCCCGGACGAAGGCGGCGTTGGGCCGGCCGCCGGGATAGGTCTGCCATTGCGCCAGCTTCACCTGTTTTCCGATCGTCGACAGATCCGGCAGGCCGACGAAGCGCCATTCCGGCTCCGTGCGCACATCGACGAGCGCCGCGTCCGGATCGTTCGCGAGCGCGGCGAAGGCGTCGGCCGGCGTCACGTCGCCGGCATAGGGGTCATCGGTCATGGGTCCTCTCCATGAACGGCGGCCCGCCCACCATGCCCGAGCGAGGGTTCCGGCGCCACCCGGCCGCGCCCGGTCCGCCGTGGGACGGCGTCCGGGTTCCCGGCGGGCCCGAGATACAGGACGGCCCGATGCGTCATCTCGCCGAAGGGGGCGCCCCTCCGGGGGATCCCGGCCCAGGGCAATGGTCCGGGACCGGGCCGCGTTCGCGTCCTCCGGAGCGGTTCCGGCGAAGCCGGAACCGCTCTAGGATGGCCGCGCGCCGGCGTTCGGGGGAGATCGGTCGTGAAGGTCGCGTTTCTGGGTCTGGGAGTGATGGGCTATCCGATGGCGGGCCATCTGGCCGCCGGGGGCCACGAGGTCACGGTCTACAACCGCACGGCCGCCAAGGCCGAGCGATGGACCGGCGAGCACGGCGGCGGGCGCGCGGAGACCCCGGCCGAGGCGGCGCGGGGGCGGGAGATCGTCTTCGCCTGCGTCGGCGACGACCCCAGCGTGCGCGAGGTGGTCGCGGGCGAGCACGGCGCGCTGCACGGCATGGCCGAGGGCGCGATCGTCGTCGACCACACTACGGCGTCCGCCGACATCGCCCGCGAGATGGCCGGGGCGCTGGCCGCCAGGGGCGTCGGCTTTCTCGACGCCCCGGTCTCCGGCGGCCAGGCGGGCGCCGAGAACGGCCAGCTCACCGTCATGGTCGGCGGCGAGAGGGACGCCTTCGACCGCGCCGCGCCGGTCATGGACTGTTACGGCAAGGCCGTCACGCTCATGGGCGGCGTGGGTTCGGGCCAGCTCTGCAAGATGGCGAACCAGATCTGCATCGCGGGCCTCGTCCAGGGCCTCGCCGAGGGCCTCAACTTCGCCCAGCGCGCGGGCCTCGACGGCGACCGGACGATCGATGTGATCTCCAGGGGCGCCGCGGGCTCCTGGCAGATGGAGAATCGCGGCCGCACCATGTGCCGCGACGAGTATGCGTTCGGCTTCGCCGTCGACTGGATGCGCAAGGACCTCCGCATCGCCATCGCCGAGGCCCGCGGCAACGGCGCGCTCCTGCCGGTCGCCGCCCTCGTCGACCAGTTCTACGCCGAGGTCCAGCGTCTCGGCGGCGGCCGCTGGGACACCTCGAGCCTGATGCACCGGCTCAAGCGGGCGCCTTAGAGCGTCATCCCATCGGATTGGACCGGGAGCGTCGGCGGTCCGTCCCCCTCCCCCCGTCCCGAGGTGGCGCGTCGGCGCCGTATCGAGGGACGCCCCGGGCTTGCCGAGGGGACCGGCCCCGGCCTTCGGAAACGCAAAAGGGCCGCGGCGCGAACCGCGGCCCTTTCGGGTAACGGACGGTCGGGCGCGGCTCAGAAATCCATGCCGCCCATGCCGCCCATGCCGCCAGGCCCGCCGGGAGGCGGCATGGGGGTTTCCTTCTTGGGCCTCTCGGCGACCATGGCCTCGGTGGTGATGAGCAGGCCGGCCACCGAGGCGGCGTCCTGGAGCGCGGCGCGCACCACCTTGGTGGGGTCCATGATGCCCGCCTTCACCAGGTTCTTGTACGTCTCCGACTGGGCGTCGAAGCCGTGGTTCCTCTCCTTGCTCTCGAGCACCTTGCCCGCGACCACCGCGCCGTCGTGTCCGGCGTTCTCGGCGATCTGGCGCGCGGGCCACTGGATCGCCTTGCGCACGATGCCGACGCCGACCTGCTGGTCGGAGTCGTCGAGCTTCAGCCTGTCGAGCGCCCGGGTGGCGTAGAGCAGGGCCGCGCCGCCGCCGGCCACGATGCCCTCCTCGACCGCCGCCCGGGTGGCGTTGAGCGCGTCCTCGACGAGGTCCTTGCGCTCCTTGACCTCGACCTCGGTCGATCCGCCGACCTTGATGACCGCGACGCCGCCGGCGAGCTTGGCCAGCCGCTCCTGGAGCTTCTCCCGGTCGTAGTCGGAGGTGGTCTCCTCGGTCTGCTGGCGGATCTGGTTGCAGCGGCCCTGGATCTGCTTCTTCGCGCCGCCGCCGCCGACGATGACCGTGTTCTCCTTGGTCATCTCGACCCGCTTGGCCTTTCCGAGCATGTCGATGGTGACGTTCTCGAGCTTGATGCCGACATCCTCGCTGATGACCTGTCCGCCGGTGAGGATGGCGATGTCCTCCAGCATGGCCTTGCGCCGGTCGCCGAAGCCCGGGGCCTTGCAGGCCGCGACCTTGAGGCCGCCGCGCAGGCGGTTGACCACCAGCGTGGCCAGCGCCTCGCCCTCCACGTCCTCGGCGACGATCACGAGAGGACGGCTCGACTGCACGACCTGCTCGAGCACGGGCAGCATGGCCTGCATGTTCGAGAGCTTCTTCTCGTGCAGCATGATGAAGGGGTCTTCCATCTCCGCGACCATCTTCTCGGGGTTGGTCACGAAGTAGGGCGAGATGTAGCCGCGGTCGAACTGCATGCCCTCCACGGTCTCGAGCTCGGTGTCGATGCCCTTGTTTTCCTCGACCGTGATGACGCCTTCCTTGCCGACGGCCTGCATGGCGCTGGCGATCATGTCGCCCACCTCGGGGTCGCCGTTGGCGGAGACCGTGCCCACCTGGGCGATCTCGACCTCGGTGCCGATCTTGCGCGAGCGCTTGCCCAGGTCGGTCACGACCGCATCGACCGCCGCGTCGACGCCGCGCTTCAGGTCCATCGGGTTCATCCCCGCGGCCACCGCCTTGGCCCCCTCGCGCACGATGGCCTGGGCCAGGACCGTGGCCGTGGTGGTGCCGTCGCCGGCGATGTCGTTGGTCTTCGAGGCGACCTCGCGGACCATCTGGGCGCCCATGTTCTCGAACTTGTCCTCAAGCTCGATCTCCTTGGCGACGGCCACGCCGTCCTTGGTGATGCGCGGGGCGCCGAACGACTTGTCGAGGACCACGGTGCGGCCCTTCGGCCCCAGAGTGACCTTGACCGCGTCGGCCAGGGTGTCGACGCCGCGCAACATGCGCGCGCGGGCGTCGGCGCTGAACTTCACGTCTTTGGCAGCCATGATGCTTTGCTCTCCTGATGTCTCTTGATCTGCGGGTCGGAAGAAACGGCGCGGCGCCTTACTTCTTCTTGCCCCCGGTCGCCTCGATGACGCCCATGATGTCGGACTCCTTCATGATGAGGAGGTCCTCGCCATCGAGCTTGACTTCGGTGCCGGACCATTTTCCGAAGAGCACCGTGTCGCCCTTCTTGACGTCGAGCGGCTGGACCTTTCCGGTCTCGTCGCGGGCGCCGGGGCCGGCGGCGACGATCTCGCCCTCCATCGGCTTCTCCTTGGCGGTGTCCGGAATGATGATGCCGCCCGCGGTCTTCTCGTCGCCGTCGGTGCGGCGGACGAGAACGCGGTCGTGCAAAGGTCTGAAACCCATGTGCCACTCCCCTTCGATCTGGCGGTTTGGACAACGTCGCCGCGGTTGCTAGCACTCCCCGGCAACGAGTGCCAGTGACATGGCCCCCTCGCGCCGGGCTGTCAACCCGCAAAACCGCGAATCGGCGGAATCTCGCCGGATTTTCGAGATTTCGGACGCTTGCCGGAATCTCGCGACCGGATGGCCCCGGATCGGCCTCAATCGTTCCCCGGCTTCCACCGCGCGGAAGGCGCCGTCGACGCCGCGGCGCGAGTCCCCCGGCGCGACGGCGGCGCACCTCCACCGAGCGCCCCTCGTGGACCGTCCGCCGCCGTGCGATCGCCTCCCGACGCGCGCCTCTTGCGCGGCGCTTTTCAACACCGCCCGATGGCGGGCGGGCGTCTTGGCGGAACGAGGGTTGCCGACAGTCCTTTCTTCTGCTTGGCTGCTGTGCGAGAGTATCGCTCCGGGACGCGCGGAAGGGTTCCCCGCCGGGAGGCGGGCGTCCGCTCCACGATGTTCCGGCGAGCGTCCTCATGGGGGTGTCGACATGACCGATCGGAGCCAGACCCTCGGCGTGGCGTATGCCGGACAGCAGACCTCGTTGGTCTTCAAGGCCCGGGCGCTGTTCCTGAAGCACGAATGGGTGCGCGGCTACACGCTGCTGTCGCCGACGCTGCTGGTGATGATCTGCCTGATGTGCCTGCCGCTCTTCATGCTGTTCTCGTACAGCTTCTGGACGCAGAACTACCTCGACATCGACAAGAGCTTCACGCTGACCAACTACGGGGCCTTCTTCCAGAAGCCGATCTACGTCGCGCTGATGATGAAGTCGATCAGGATGTCCCTGTTCTGCACCTTCATCACGCTGATCCTCGCCTACCCCATGGCCTACTTCATCGCCTTCAAGGTGAAGAGCAACAAGCTGGTGTGGCTGATCCTGATCACCGTGCCGTTCTGGACGAGCTACCTGCTGCGCGTGTTCGCCTGGAAGGTGATCCTCGGCTTCAACGGCGTGATCAACTCGGGCCTCATCAGCATGGGGCTGCTCGACGAGCCGCTGCAGTTCCTGCTCTACAACCCGACCGCGGTGGTCCTGACCCTGGCGCACGCCTGGGCGGCGTTCGCGATCCTGCCGATCTACGTGTCGCTGGAGAAGATCGACCGGGCCCTGCTCGAGGCGGCGACCGATCTGGGCGACACGCCGACCGAACGGTTCTGGCGCGTGACCTGGCCCCTGTCGCTGCCGGGCGTGATCGCCGCCGGCCTGCTCGTCTTCATCCCGACCGTCGGCGACTACGTCACGCCCCGGCTCGTGGGCGGGACGACCGGCATCATGATCGGCAACATCATCCAGTCGCAGTTCGGCAAGGCCAACAACTGGCCGATGGGCGCCGCGCTCTCGGTGATCTCCATGCTCCTGATCGCGTTGCTGGTGGTCACCTTCATTGTTTCGACGACACGGGCGAGGGCCAAGACGTCATGACCGACGCGACCGCCTCCAGCCTCACGGCCCGGAAGGCCGCCGAGGACACGCGCGGCGAGGAGACGCCGCAGTTCGTCCAGTCCAAGCACGAGGGCTACCACTGGACCTCGGAAGCGCCGATGTTCCTCTACGCCGTGTGGTATCTGGCGTTCCTCTACATCCCGGTGCTCTTCCTCCCGCTCTTCTCGTTCAACGACTCGATCTATGTCGCCTTCCCGCTCAAGGGCTTCACTCTCGAGTGGTACGGCGACATGGTGGACAATCCCGCGCTGCTGCGGGCGCTGGAGAACAGCGTGAAGGTCGGGTTCACCGTGGCCGTGGCCACGACGTTCCTGGGCCTGTTCGCGGCCAAGGCGATGACCCGCTACCACATGCCCGGCAAGGGGCCGGTCACCAGCTTCATCATGCTGCCGCTCGTCGTGCCCGGAATCATCCTGGGCATCGCCCTGCTCGTCATCACCAACCAGCTCGGGATGGAGCTGTCGCTCTTCACCATCGGTCTGGCGCACACGCTGATCTGCGTGCCGTTCGCCATGCTGGTGCTGATCTCGCGTCTGGAGGGGTTCGACAAGAACCTCGAGGAAGCCTCGCTCGACTTGGGCGAAGGCGCCATCCAGACCTTCATCCGGGTAACCCTGCCGCTGGCGTGGCCGGGCATCCTGGCGAGCTTGCTGCTGACCTTCACGATCTCCTTCGACGAGTTCATCCTGGCCTTCTTCCTGGCCGGCAACGAGGTCACGCTGCCGATCTACATCTGGAGCCAGCTGCGCTTCCCGAGCCGCCTGCCCATGGTGCTGTCCCTGGGCGCCTGCATCCTCGTCTTCTCGTTCTTCCTCGTGACGTTCGCCGAGGTGATGCGCCGGCGCGGCGTCGGGCCGCAGGGCGGCGCCGCCATCTGACGGCGGCCCGGGCGGCGCGATGGATCCGGAACGGATGGTGACAACAACAGTGGACGTGGGCGCTCATGTCGCGTGAAGACTACATCTCGATGTGGAACACATCGAAGCACTTCGGCAGCGTGAAGGCTGTCGACGACATCACCTTCGATATCGGCGAGGGCGAGTTCTTCTCGCTTCTGGGCGCGTCGGGCTGCGGCAAGACGACCCTGCTGCGCATGCTGGCGGGCTTCGAGCAGCCGACGCTCGGCAACATCTACATCGACGGGCAGCCGCAGGCGGGCGTTCCGCCCCACCATCGCCCCGTCAACATGGTGTTCCAGAACTACGCGATCTTCCCGCACCTCAACGTGCACAAGAACATCGCCTACGGCATGCGCAAATCCGGCCTCACCAAGGCCGAGGTCGACAGGAAGGTCGACGAGATGCTGGAGCTGATCAAGCTGCCGGGCTACGGCGCGCGCGGCGCCCACCAGCTCTCCGGCGGCCAGCGCCAGCGCGTCGCGCTCGCCCGCGCCCTGATCAAGCAGCCCAAGGTGCTCCTGCTCGACGAGCCGCTGGGCGCTCTCGACAAGAAGCTCCGCGAGCAGATGCAGCTCGAGTTGCGCGCCCTGCAGCGCGATGTCGGCATCACCTTCGTGTTCGTGACCCACGACCAGGAAGAGGCGATGACGATGTCGGACCGGATCGCGGTGATGTCGCTGGGCAAGGTGCTGCAGATCGACTCCCCGACGCATCTCTACGAGGTGCCGAAGGTCAAGGAGGTCGCCGACTTCATCGGTACGATCAACTTCTTCGAGGGGTCGATCAGGGGCCGGCGGAACGGCAGCACCGTGATCGACGCGGCGGGCCTCGGCACCGTGCACTCCACCGCGGCGGGCGCGGACGCCCCGGCGTCGGGAGAGATCACCGTGGCGATCCGGCCCGAGAAGTTCAGCCTGACCTTCCGGCAGCCCAACGTGCAGACCAACGTGGTCGAGGGCACGATGGAGGCCGCCGCCTATCTCGGCGACCGCAGCCATTACTATGTCCACGTCGAAGGCCGCGAGGCGCCCATCGCGGTGGCGTCCCAGAACGCGCAGCGCCTTCTGGACGCGGTGGACGCCGACCGCCACGACAGGGTCTGGCTCACTTGGGAAGAGGAATCGGCGCTGCTGCTCTCGGCCTGATTTCCTCCGGTCCCCGCGTCGCGCGCGGCGTCACGGGCGTCGCGCGCGTTGCCTCGCCGTCCGCGTCGGGAACCTCCATGCGCTACGCCGCGATCGTCGACCGGCTCGCCAACGAGGGCGCGCGCGCCTGGGACATCCACGACCGCGCCCTGGCGCATCGCGAGCGCGGGCGCGACGTCGTCGTGCTGAGCATCGGCGATCCGGACTTCGACACGCCGCGCGGGGTCGTGGACGCCATGATCGAAAGGGTCCGGGGCGGCGACACCCACTACGGCTGGATCGACGGCGGACCGGATCTGAAGGCCGCCATCGCCGCCTACCGCGAGCGCCATTCCGGCCAACGGGTAGGGCCGGAGAACATCTCGGTGACGCTCGGGGCGCAGGGCGGCCTCTACGGCGCCGCGATGTGCGTGGCGCAACGGGGCGACGAGGTGATCGTGCCCCAGCCGGCCTATGTGACCTACGAGTCGGTGGTGCGGGCCACGGGCGCCACGATGGTCGATGCGCCCCTGCGCGCCGAGCGCGGCTTCCATCTGGACGCCGCCGACATCGAGGCGGCGGTGACGCCCGCGACACGCGCCGTCATGATCAACACGCCCCACAACCCGACCGGCGCGGCCTATGGGCGCGGCGACCTCCTCGCCCTGGCGGAGGTCTGCAAGGCCCACGACCTCTGGCTGATCTCCGACGAGGTCTACAGCCGGACCCTGTTCGACGCCCGGGAGCATGTCTCGCCCGCCACGCTCCCCGGCATGGCCGAACGGACCGTCGCGGTCGACAGCCTCTCGAAGTCCCACGCCATGACCGGCTGGCGCGTGGGCTGGACCGTCGGGCCCGAGGCGTTCACGCGGCATATGTACCATCTGGGCCTCGCCCTGCATTACGGGCCGCCCACCTTCATCCAGTCGGCCGCGGCCGCGGCCTTCGCTGGAGACTTCCCCGAGGTCGACGCGATGCGCGCGCGTTACGAGGCGCGGCGCGATCTGGTCCGCGAGGCTCTCGCCGGCAACCGGCGCCTCCGCGTCGTCAAGCCGGAGGGGGCCTGCTTCATGATGCTGGACATCCGGCCCAGCGGCCTGTCCTCCCACGACTTCTCCCACCGCTTGCTGGAGGACGCCGGCGTCTCGCTCCTGGCGGGCGAGGGATTCGGCGCCGGCGGCGCGGGGTTCGTCCGGCTTTCGCTCACGGCGTCCGATGCGGATCTGGCCGAGGCGGTCCGCCGCATCGACCGTTTCACGCGAGCCCTCGACGCCTGAGCCTCGCGCCGTTCCCGTCGCGTCACGTTCGCGTCAGAGCGTCGTCGCCGCCTTGCATTCGCCCGGACCCACGGCCACGTTTGGGTCCGGTTTCCAAAGAGGAAGTCTCCAAAGAGGAAATCGATGGAGAACACGAGCGCTTCAGGCGGCGGTCGCGCGGCGGGCCGCCGGGGCTGGCCCCACGCGCTGCCCGCGGCCGCGTTCCTGGTTCTGGCGGTCGCGCTGGGCCTCGGCCTCGGCCGCGCTCCCGGCCTCGTGCCCTCCGCCCTGATCGGCGCCCCGGCGCCCCAGACGCGCCTGCCGGCCGTGGACGGATACGGGCCCGCCTTCTCGAACGAGGATTTCCGGGGGCGGATCACGCTGGTGAACGTCTTCGCGTCGTGGTGCGCCAGTTGCGTCCTCGAACACCCCCTGCTGATGGAGGTCGCCGGGACGCCCGGCCTCTCCGTCTTCGGCCTAGCCTACAAGGACGATCCGGCCGATACGGCGCGGTGGCTCGAGCGCCTTGGCAATCCGTTCGCCGCGACGGGGGCGGACACGAGCGGGCGGGCGGGTATCGACTGGGGCGTCTACGGCGTGCCCGAGACATTCCTGGTCGGCCCCGACGGCGTCATCGTCTACAAGCATGTCGGCCCGCTCTCGGCCGACGCCTGGCGCGACGAGCTCCTGCCCAGGATCGAGGAGCTGCGCTCGTGAGACTCGCGACGATGGCCATGGCGTTGCTGCTGGCGGCGGTGGCCGCGCCGGGCCCGGCCGGCGCCCAGGACGCCCCGACCCTGCCCAATCTCGTCTGGCTCGATCCACCCAGGCCGGCGCCCAGCGATCCCTTCCCGATCGAGGGAGAGGCGCTGTCCAGCCTGGACCGGTTCAGGGGACGGGCGGTGGTTCTCAACTTCTGGGCCACCTGGTGTCCGCCCTGCGTCGCCGAGATGCCGACGCTCGACCGTCTCGCCGGCCTGTTCGATCCCGAGGATCTCGCGGTCGTCACCATGGCGGCGGACCGCGCGGGCGAGGACAAAATCCGGGCGTTCTACGAACGCATCGGCGCCCGGAACCTCGGCGTCTACCGCGATCCGCAGATGCACCTCGCGCGCGCGCTGCGGGTCTTCGGATTGCCGACCACGCTGCTGATCGACCATGACGGGATGGTCGTCGCCCAGCTTGTCGGCGAGGCCGAGTGGGACGGCGAGGCCGCGCTCGCGGCGGTCGGCCCCCTCGCCGAAGCCGCCCGGTCGGCGCGCCTCGATCCCGTTCCGCGGGCCGCCACGGCCGAGTGACCGGCCGGTCCCTGACCGCATGGACGTGAACGGAATCGGACTCGTTCCGGCCTTTTTCGCCGGCGCGGTGTCGTTCCTGTCGCCCTGCGTCCTGCCCCTCGTGCCGGCCTATGTGTCGTTCATCGCGGGCGAATCCCTCGACAGGCTGACCGGCGACGAGGCCCGGGAGCGCCGCGCGGCCGTCCTCCTGCCGAGCGCCCTGTTCGTGCTGGGCTTTTCCACGGTGTTCGTGCTGCTGGGCGCGAGCGCCACGGCGATCGGCGACCTCCTGTTCCGGCACCGGGGAACGCTGGAGACGGTCGCGGGCGCCATCGTCGTTCTGTTCGGCCTCGCGATGACGGGACTCTTGCGCCTGCCGGTCCTGCAAAGGGACCTGCGGTTTCATCCCGGTCTCCCCGGCGGGCGGCCCGCCGCCGCCTACGTCCTGGGCGCCGCCTTCGGCTTCGGATGGACGCCCTGCATCGGTCCCATCCTGGGCGGCGTCCTCGCCCTGGCGGCGGTCGGCGACACGGTGTCGGGGGGCATGGTCCTGCTCGCCGTCTACTCTCTCGGGCTGGGCGTCCCCTTCCTGCTGGCGGCCGGCTTCACCGGCTTCTTCCTGCGCAACATGCGGGGGCTGGGCCGGTTCGGCCGCGGCCTGCAAACGGTCGCCGGCCTGGTGCTGGTCGCCATGGGCCTCGCCATGCTGACGGGCCATCTCTCCGGGTTCGCGTTCTGGTTGCTGGAGACCTTTCCGTTCCTGAACGAGACGGTACGCTGACCGCGTCATGGCGAGCGACGAGTACGAGGCCTACTTCGCCGCGATCCGCGCCATCCCGCCCGGGTCCGTGATGACCTACGGCGACGTGGCGAAGACGGCCGGATACCCTCGCTGGGCCCGGCGCGTGGGATACGCGCTGTCGTCGTGCGACGACGCCACCGTGCCCTGGTGGCGGGTCGTCAACGCCCGGGGCGCGATCAGCCGGGGCGGCGGCCGCGCGCCCGAGGACGCCGACCGGCAGCGCGACATGCTGGAGAACGAGGGCGTCCCCGTCGATCTCGAAGGCCGGATCGATCTCGCGGCCCGCCGGCGCGTTCCCGGCCGGGCGGAATGAAGAAGAGGGGACCCGAAGGTCCCCTCTCGGCAACGTCGTCTCCGGTCGGGCGGTCAGGATTCGACCGCCAGGGTCTCGCCGAAGATGTAGCTCGTGGGATGCATGATGTATCCCTTCACGCGGGTGTCGGACACGTTGTAGATCGCGCGCCACAGGGGCTGAACGATCGGGCCGTCCTCCTGCATGATCGTCTCGAGCTCGGCCATCACCTCGCGGCGGGCGTCGACATCCAGGATGCCCTCGGCCCGCGTGAGCTTGGCGTCGAACTCGGCGTTCGCGTAGTGCGTCTCGTTCCACGGCACGCCCGTGCGATAGGCCAGCCCGAGGACCATGAAGCCCAGCGGACGGTGGGTCCAGCTCGTGAAGCCGAACGGCACCGCGTCCCAGACCTCCCAGAACTGGTCGGAGGGCAGCAGGTTGATGCTGACGTTGATGCCGGCCTCCTTCCACTGCTCGACCAGGGCCTGCACCGCCAGGAGCTCCCACGCCGGGTCCTTCTTGCAGGCGATCTCGGTCTCGATGCCGTCGGGATAGCCGGCCTCGGCGAGCAGCGCCTTGGCGGCCTCGACGTCCCGGGCCATGAACGGCAGCTCCGCGTAGTCCGGGTGGATCGGCGCGACATGGTGATGCTCCGCCGGATCGCCCAGGCCGCGGTGGGCCGCCTCGAGAATCGACGGCGTGTCGATCGCCAGACGCATGGCCTTGCGGACCCGCGGGTCGCTGAACATGTCCAGATCGACCTGGACGCGCGCGACGGCGGTCTGGGCCGTGGTGGCCGGGTTGACCTGCACGTGCGGCATGGCCTTGTAGGCGTCGAGCTGGACGATGTCGCCCTGGTCGACGGCGTGCACCTGGTTGGAGGCGATGGCGCCGATGGCGGCGGCCGGGTCGTCGCCCAGGTCGATGAACTCGATCCGGTCGAGATAGGGGCCTTCGCCATGCCAGGTCTCGTTGTTGGCGTTCGCCAGGACGGCCTTCTCGCCGACGACATGCTCTACGAGCGTGTAGGCGCCGGTGCCGTTGGAGCCGACGCCGAAGAAACCGTCGTCGGACGGATCGACGATCAGGAGCGGATAGTGGAACAGGTGCTCCGGGATCGCGATATTGGCCGCGCGGGTGTTGAGCCGCACGGTGTGGTCGTCGACGATCTCGATGGCGTTGTCCTGCCACAGGCCCGAGCCGTCGTCGTTCATCATGTAGCCCTTCATCAGCCCCAGCACCGACGAGCCGGTTTCGGGGTCGAGGACATGGGCCAGGTTCCAGGCGATGTCCTCCGCCGTAAAGGCGCGGCCGTCATGCCACATGACGCCCGGACGCACGTTCAGCGTCCAGGTCAGCAGGTCGTCGCTGGCCTCCCAACTCTCGAGCAGGTCGGGGCGGGTGACGTTGTCGGTGCCGGTGCGGGTCAAGTAGCCGCAGACTTGGCGCGCGATGTTGGAATCGATGACCCACGAGAAGGTGTGCGGATTGTCGACGACATAGACGCGCATGGCGATACGGATGGCGCCGCCCATGGGCATGTCCTGCGCGACCGCCTTCGGCGCGAAATCCTCGCCGGCGATCCGGCCGGCCACGGCATAGGCCGCGGTGGCCGAAACGCCCAGAAGGGCCGAATAGCGGACGAACTCGCGGCGGTCGAGCCGGCCCTCGGCCAGTTGCTCCTGGAGCGTGTTGAAATAGGAATGATCGGCCATGACGTGAACTCCTCCCGTTTGTCGCCTGTTTCCCCTCGGTGTGCGAGCCGCCCCGGCGCGGGGCCGGAACCGCCCTGACGGCATTCTTGCCGCATGTCGTCTTTACGTCAAACGCCCGGGGCCGACGCCGCGCCCGTCGCGTCACACGGTGTCCCGGAAGCGACATCCGGTCGCGGGCCCGTCGAGGACGGACCCGCTCCAACGTCCCGGAGACGATTCCGGCGGTTGTGGACGGCGCCGGACCGGGCGATGATCGCGACCCCGCCCCGGCGCCGGATCGACGACCGATGACCCTCCTCAGTTTCGCCCTCTACGCCGCGGTCGCGGCGCTGACGCTCTATCTGCTGATCGTCGGAAAGGCGCTGATCCTGCCGTTCGTCGTCGCGGTCGTGTTCTGGTACCTCATCGCCGCGCTCGCGCGGACCTACGGCCGTCTCGGAACCTGGGGCTACCGCGTTCCGGACTGGCTGGCGATGACCTTCGCCATTCTCAGCTTCGTCGCCCTTCTCGTCGCCTTCGTCGACCTCACGCGCAGCAACATCGAGCAGGTCGTCGCCGCGGCGCCCTCGTACCAGGCCAATCTCGAACGTCTCGTCAACAACGCCGTGGCGCTCCTCGGCCTCGGGCAGATCCCGACCGTCGACGAACTCGGAAAACAGATCGACCTCGGCGCCCTGGCGGGCCGGCTCGCCTCGGGCGTCGCGGGCTTCGCCGGCAATGTCGGCGTCATCCTGGTCTACGTGATCTTCCTTCTGATCGAGCAGAAGGGCTTCGGCGCGAAGATCGAGGCCCTTGTCGCCCACGATCCCCGGAAGGTCGCGCGCATCCGCCGCGTCCTCGGGAGGATCAACGCGGATGTCAGGACCTACATCTGGGTCAAGACCCTGCTGTCGGCGGCGACCGGCGGCATCTCCTACGCCGTGATGATCGCCGTCGGCGTCGATCTGGCGGCCTTCTGGGCGGTCCTGATCTTCCTGCTCAACTACATCCCCACGATCGGCTCGATTCTCGGCATCGTCTGTCCGGCCCTGCTGACCCTGGTCCAGTTCGAGGACCCGCTGACGCCGTTCCTCGTCGTCACGAGCCTTCTCGCGGTCACGCAGATCGTGCTGGGCAACGCGATCGAACCGAGGATGATGGGCCGCTCGCTCAGCATCAGCCCCCTCGTGATCCTGGTCTCCCTGATGCTGTGGGGAAGCGTCTGGGGGGTGATCGGGATGTTCCTGAGCGTGCCGATCACGGTCATCGCCATGATCGTCATGGCCCAGTTCGAGCCCACGCGCCCGGTCGCCATCCTGCTTTCTTCGGACGGAAACGTGTCGCATCTGGACGATGACGGAGGAGGGACGCCGCCATGAGGCGCAAGACCATCGGACTGCCGGACGACCTCTACGACTACGTCGTGCGCGCCACCCACCGCGACGACGGCGTCCTGTCGCGTCTGCGCGACGAGACGGCGGGCATGAAGTGCGCCGGCATGCAGATCGCGCCGGAGCAGGGCCAGTTCATGGCGCTCATGGCCCGGCTCATCGGAGCGCGCCGCGCCGTCGAGATCGGCGTCTTCACGGGCTACAGCAGCCTCTGCGTCGCGCGCGCCCTCGGCGCGGACGGACACCTGGTCGCCTGCGACGTCAGCGAGGAGTGGACGGCGGTCGCCCGGCGCTACTGGGACGAGGCGGGCGTCGCCGGCCGCATCGACCTGCGCATCGCGCCCGCCGTCGAGACGCTCGACGCGCTGATCGCCGAGGGAGGGTCGGCCGCCTTCGACATGGCCTTCATCGACGCCGACAAGGATCGCTACGACGCCTACTACGAGCGCTGTCTGGTCCTGCTGCGGACCGGCGGTCTTCTCATGGTCGACAACGTGCTGTGGGGCGGCGCGGTCATCGACGAGGGCGACGCGAGCGACGATACCGAAGCGATCCGCGCGCTCAACGCCAAGATGGGCGGGGACGAGCGCATCGACATGGCGCTGTTGCCGGTCGGCGATGGACTGACGATCGCCCGCAAACGGTGATCAGGCGTAGGGCAGGGTATGGCCGACGCCGAGGCGGTCGGCCTTCTTGAGCATGGCGTGGGCGAGCGCGATGTCCGAGGTCGCCAGACCCCGGTGCCACAGCAGGATCGTCTCGTCGTCGCTCTCCCGGCCGGGCTTGAGACCGGCGCAGATCTCGCCCAGCTCGGCATGGACGGAGTCGCGCGTCACCCTGCCGGAATCGACGTGGCGCCTCAGGCAGCCGAAGGGCCCGACCAGGCATTGGTCCCAGTCGTCGACCACGATCTTGGCCATGATGTCGGTCAGGTCGTCCTCCACGGCGCTCACGGTGCCGTAGGGGATCGCCAGCGCGCCGGGCCCGACCCAGGAGGTCTCGAACAGGGGCTGGGGGATGTCGAGCCGCGAGGCCTCGACCATGATGTCGGCGCCTTCCAGGCAACCGCGCCAGTCGTCGGTCACGACGACCTCCTTGCCGAGATCGGCCGAGAGCCGCGCCCCGAACGCGCCGCGGCTCTCGGGCCTGCGGGAGTGGACCCTGATCTCCTCGAAATCGAAGAGGCGGTCGAGCAGGCGGACGTTCCAGTAGGCCGTGCCCCGCGCCCCGATGTGGCCCAGCGTCCTGGGATTCGATCGCGCGAGATGCCTGGCGCCGATGGCGGTCACCGCGCCGGTCCGCATCTCCGTGATCGCCGTGGCGTCGACCACGGCGCGAGGCGCGCCCGTCTTCGCGTCGAACAGGTTCACCAGGGCCATCTCGGAAGGCAGGCCACGCCGCCAGTTGTCGATGTAGTCGCCCACGACCTTGACGCCCGCCACGCCCAGCGGCGCGATGTAGCCGCGCAGGACGTTGAAATGCCCGCGGAAGGTTTCGTCCGCGACCAGATGCATGCGCGGCTCCACGACGGTCTCGCCTCGTCCCCGCGCGACGAGGCTCTCCTCGATGGCGTCGAGGATCTCGTCGCAGGTCAGGTCGAGGGCGTCGATGTCCGGCCCGCCGAGATAGCGAATTTCGATGGAGGACATGGATACCTCCCGTGGCGCGCGCCCGTCCCGGAGCGGGTTCGAGGCGGGACCGCGCGGTCAGCCGCCGCCGCTTTCGGCGGCGCGTTGGGCCGCCGTGGCGGCGGCGAGCGCATCGACGAGATCGCCGGTGACGCGGCCGTCGGCCGCGAGGCCATGGGCGCGCTGGAACCGCGACGCGGCGTTCGATGTCGCCGGGCCCACGATGCCGTCGACCGTTCCGTCGAGGTAGCCCAGAATGGCCAGGTACCGTTGGGCGGCG
The DNA here is from genome assembly GCA_958295695.1 of uncultured Alphaproteobacteria bacterium. Classification (GTDB taxonomy): domain Bacteria; phylum Pseudomonadota; class Alphaproteobacteria; order SP197; family SP197; genus SP197. The sequence continues at coordinate 2,926,945 of OY282363.1, forward strand.
GCGACGGGCGATCCCATCTCCCCGACCGGACTGGGCGTGAGCCGCTTCGCGCCGCGCCGCGCCGCCTCCGTCCCGGTCCCGTCGCGGAGGGTCCGCGCGCGTCCGACCGCCTCGCGCCGCGCGTCGATGTCGAGGCGCGGCGCGAGGCGGCGGGCGTATTCGGCCGCCGTCCCGCTGGCCTCCTCGTCGCCCGAAACCCGCGCCAGGAGAATCCAGGCGTAGGCTTCAACCAGGTCCCGCTCGACGCCGACGCCATTGGCGTGGGCGTCGGCGAGGTTGATCTGGCCGAACGGATCTCCGCCCACGGCCGCCGCCCGGAACCAGGCCGCCGCGGAGACCGGATCGGCGTCCACGCCGCGGCCGTACTGAAGCATGACGCCGATGTTGTTCTGGGCGACCGCGAAGCCCTTGTCGGCCGCCCGGCGATACCAATGGACCGCCATCGCAAGGTCCCTGGGCACACCGTCGCCGTGCTCGTACAGGAGCGCCAGGTTGTTCTCCGCCTCCGGCAAGCCGGCCTCGGCCGCCCTGCGGTACCAGATCGCGGCCTGCCCGGGGTCGTCGCCGCCCGCTCCGCCGGCGACGAGGAGGCGCCCGAGGCCGTATTGCGCCTCGGGCAGGCCCTGCTCGGCCGCGCGGCGATACCACTGCGACGCCAGATCCGCGTCGGGGGGAAGGTGGAGGCCTTGTTCGTAGGCCGCCGCGAGATTGTTCTGGGCGGGCGCGAAGCCGGCCTCGGCGGCCTCCGTCAGGAGTTCGGTGGCGAGGTCCGGATCGGCCTCCATGCCGAAACCGCGTAAGGCCAGCCCCGCCAGGCGATGGCGCGCCGCGGGCAGGCCGCGCGAGGCCGCCTCGCGATACCAGCGGGCCGCGGCGTCGTGGTCGGTCTCGCCCAGGAGGCCCGACTCGTGCAGCACGCCGATGTTGAACTGAAGATCGACATCGCCGGCGCGGGCGTCGTCGACCCAGGCTTCCAGAGCGCCCGCGTGGTCGCCCTCGGCCATCGCCCGCCAGCCTTCGAGATAGCCCGCGCACGCGGGAGACGCGGCGCACAGGAAAACCGCAACCGTGGATGTCGCGAGAAATCGGAGACGGCGTTTCATGGCGTCCGGGCCCATCCGGCCTCTTCGTTGCCGGGAAACGGGGACCGTGGTCAAGTCGCGACGTGACGGCGCTCCATGGCTTCGACGACCGGTGGCGGCGCGCCTGCGCCGCGCTCGCGGCGCGGGACGCCGTGCTCGGCGGTTTCGTCGCCCGTTACGCCGGGGAAAGGCTGGAACCCCACGGCGACGTGTTCCGCGCGCTCGCCAGGGCCGTCGTGGGCCAGCAGATCTCCGCGCCGGCGGCGGAGCGGATATGGGCGCGCGTGCTCGGACGCATCGGCGAGGCCGCGCCCCGCACCGTCGAGGACGTCGGCGAGGACGCCTTGCGGGACTGCGGACTGACGCGGAGAAAGGCGGAATACCTGGTTTCGCTCGCCCGGCGGTTCGCCGCGGCGCCCATGGTCGCCGCCGACTGGTCCCGGCAAAGCGACGACGAGGCCGGCGCCACCCTGCGCGGGTTTCGCGGCGTGGGGCCATGGACGGCCGGCATGGCCATGATCTTCGCCCTGGGCCGCCTCGATGTGCTCCCCGAAACCGACATCGGCCTGCAACGCGCCGCCGCCGGACTCTATGGCGCCCCCCGGTCGGCCGAAGGTTTGGCGGCCCTGGCCGAAGCCTGGCGGCCCTGGCGGACCGTGGCCGCGTGGCACCTCTGGCGCGACCTCGACCCCGCCCCGGTCGCCTATTGACCGCCTCCGGGCCGTTCCGCGGCCGGAGCGGCCGTCGGGGCCATCGCATCCGGGATTTGGCGGCTCGCCTTCGCCCTTCGATACGCCGCCTTCGGTGGCTACCCGGGGCGAGGGAAGGATGGGACCTCGGCCGAATGGCCTTGCCGCGGCCGTGGCCCGGCTTGACGCGACGCGCCGATCCCGGTCATGGTCCGCGCCGTTTCGGGAAGGGAAGGTTCATGGCGTGCCGGACGAATCCGCGCGTCGACGCGACGCAGGCGCCTCCGATCCCCGAAGCCTGGACCTGGATCGACGGACTCGCGTTCCCGCCGGACCGGCCGCTCCTGGATGTCTGCCAAGCCGTGCCCGGCGATCCGCCGCCCGAAGCCCTGAGGGAGCATGTGGCGCGGCGGGCGGGCGATCCCGAGACCGCCCGGTACACGGACATCTTCGGGCTGGCGGCGCTTCGGGAAGCGCTCGCCGGCGACATCCGCGACCTCTATGGCGGCGACGTCGCGCCGGGCGATGTCATGGTCACGGCCGGGTGCAACCAGGCTTTCGTCAACGCGATGATCGCGCTCGCCGGCGCGGGCGACCGCATCCTTCTTCCCACGCCGTGGTACTTCAATCACGAGATGACCGCCGGCATGCTCGGGATCGGCGTGACGCCGCTGCCGTTCCGCCCCGAACGCGGCGTCGCGCCGGACCCCGAGGACGCCCGGGCCGTCATCGGCGAGGACACGCGCGCCATCGTGCTGGTCACGCCCAACAACCCGACGGGAGCCGTCTATCCGCCGGACGTGCTGGACGCCTTCTTCGATCTCGCCCGCGACGCCGGCTGCGCCCTCGTGCTCGACGAGACCTACCGGGATTTCCTGCCGGCGGGCGCGCGGCCCCACGGCCTCTTCGCGCGGCCGGACTGGCGCGACACGTTCGTGCATCTCTACAGCTTCTCCAAGGTCTACTGCCTCACGGGCTACCGCGTCGGCGCGGTCGCGGCGGGCCCGGCGATGCTCGGCGCGCTGGAGAAGGTGGCGGACTGCGTCCAGATCTCCGCGCCGCACCTGGGCCAGGAGGCCGCGCTCTACGGCATACGCCATCTGCGGGACTGGCGGCGGCGCAACGCCGGGGTCATGGCGGGCCGCGCCGAGGCCCTGGGGCGGGCCTTCGGCCGCAACGACCTCGCCTACGAGCTGGTCAGCGCCGGCGCCTACTTCGCCTATGTCCGCCACCCCTTCGCGAACCGCGGCGATGTCGACGTCGCCCGGACGCTCGCTCGCGACCACGGCCTGCTCGCGCTGCCGGGAAGCTGGTTCGGACCCGGACAGGAGCGCTTCCTGCGCTTCGCCTTCGCCAATCTCGACGAAAGCGCGATGCCCGCCATCGCCGAACGGCTGGCCGCGAGCCAAGAGTAAGGGGCGAGGCTCCGGACGGAGCGCCGCGGCGGCCGGACGTCAGTCCGTTCCGGGGCGGTCCGTCAGGGCTTCGATGCGGCTCGAGGCGTCCGGATGGGTCGAGAGCCAGCCGCCGCCCTCGCAGCGTTCTCCGCAGTCCTCGATCAGGATGCGGAGCGCGTCGGCCAGATCGCCGGGGGAGCGCCCGGCGGCCGGCAGCAGACGGCCCGCGAACGCATCGGCCTCGCGCTCGAACGTCCGGGAATAGCCCGCGGCGTCGATCGAGACGGTGAGCGCGACCAGTTCCTCCATCAGCGTTTCGTCGCCGCCCAGGGCGAGGGAAGCGATCAGGAAGACGCCGCCGATACGCAGCGCCTGACGCAGGCCGTGACGGGCCTCCACATGGCCCAGCTCGTGGGCCAGCACCGCCACGACCCTGTCGTCGTCCCCGAGCAGCTCGACGAGCTCGTCGGTGACCAGGATCGGGCCGCCGGGAAACGCGAAGGCGTTGGCGCCGAGCGCCGGGGCGCGACGAAAGCGGACCTCCGGCGCCGGATCGACGCCGCCGAGACGGGCGAGCGCGCGGGCCGCCGCCCGGAGCCGCGCCTTGTGCGATTCGGCGAGCTCGCTGGGCTCCAGCGCGAGCGCGTCGATCTCGCGGAAGGCCAGTTCGCCCATGAGCGCCTCGGTCCGGTGGGGAACGAGCGCGGCGGCCAGATCGGCCGCGACCGGCGCCGCCGCGCGCAGGCCCGCGATCGCCAGCACGACCAACGCGGCCAGGACAGCCATCCTGAACGGCGTGACGCGGCCCGGCGAGGTCACACGGCGCCACGGCCCGGTTCCGGTCTCGCCGAGAAACGCCCCGGGCGGTTCCTCGAACGGGACGAAGCGCTCGCCGGTGTCGAGCGCGATCGTCCGCGGAACGCCGGCGAGGAGCGGACCCGCCACGCGGAGCCCGACATCGCGCCCGGCGTCGTCGCCGTCCGCGCGGACCAGGCGGAAGCGGCCTCCCCCGTCTCGCGCCAGGACGGCTTCGACACGCTCCGACGAACCGGGCCGGTAGAGATGGCCCCGTATCCTCACAAGCCGATCTCGACGCCTTCGATCTCGCCGAACTCCTCGCCGAACGCATGGCCGGACCGGGCCTCGGTGTCAGCGAACACCGCGTCGTCGACCAGGGGCCTGACGGCGATGTGCTCGGCCTGGTAGCGCCAGACCCGTATCCGCGCCCACGGATACATCAGGAACAGGCTGAAAACGGTCGCGAAGAAATTCGACACCACGATCCGCTGGTAGTGCAGCGGGTCGAGATCGGCGCGAAACTCCGCGGCCCGGCCGAGCGTCAACGCGTTGACGACGATGTTGCGGACGAGAATCCTGAAATAGAGGACGCAAAGACTGTAAGCCGCCGTGACCGCCAGGATCGCCGCGACGATGTAGCTTTGCAGCAGGAGGGTTCCGCCGAGGTCCCTGACGAGCGCGCCGATGGCCACCGTCAGGCCGGCGAGGAGCGCGAACAGGATCGCGCCGTACGCGATCGTCCGCAGAAGCGCTCGGTAGTAGGGTCCCAGCGGCGTCGACGCGAGGAAGCGTTCGCGCCCGAGCGTATGGTTGGAGGCCAGATACTCCCGCTGGGCGCGCGCGGCCATCGGCGCCAGCAGGCCGACGGTCGCCACGGCCGCCAGCGGCCACAACAGGTAGACCTTCGCCGTGCCCCAATAGTCGCCACGCCAGTCGAAGCGGACGGTGCGCCAGGACGTGTTGCGGGCGCGGAACCTGAGCGCCCGGTTGAGCACCCAAGGGTAGACCGGGAGGAGCGCCAGGGCGGCGGCGGCCTGGGCCGTCTCGCTCACCGCGCCGAGCGCGGCGAGGCCCGCGACCGCGGCGACGGCGATCAGCCGGCCCTTCAGGATCGCCGGCCCCGTCGCATGGTACTCCAGCCTGTCGCCCAGGACGATGGTGTGGCCCAGGAAGTAGCGGGTCTGTCTGACCTTGGCCCAGGCCGAATAGACGCCCAGCGTGACGACGGTGAGCGCGATGTTGACGCACCAGATCTCGAAGAAGTCGGACGCCTTGCCGGTGAACGCGATGGGCGCGGGCTCCGTGGCGCCCGTCGCCGCGTCCTCCGTCCTCGCCGCTGGCGCGGGTTCCGGTCGCGAGTCGGTCAAGCTCAACTCCGTCCCTGGCCGGGTTCCGTGGCGTTCACGAGGCAGGCCATGTTGCCGAAGGGGTGCCTGTTCTCGCGCATGAGCTGGTGGGCGTGTCCGATCTCGTCGAAGCCGTAGGTCGCCGACAGGCACGGGTCGATCTTCCTGTCGATCATGAGCCTGTTGACGGCCGCGGCCTGCTCGTCGTTCGAAAGGTGGCTGCCCTGGAAGCGTTTCTGGCGCATCCAGTGGTGGCGCAGGTCCATGGTGACGTTGTAGCCGGTGGTTCCCGCGCAGATCACCACCATGCCGCCGGTCTCGGCCACGAAGCCGCTGGTCGGAAGCGTCGCCTCGCCGGGGTGCTCGAAGACGATCCGCGGACTCGCCCGCTCGCCGACCGCCTCCCAGATCGCCTTGCCGAAAGCCCGCGCGCCCTTGACCCAGGCGCCGTAGTCCGGGCTTTCGGTGTCGGGCATCCGTCCCCAGTGGTCGAAGTCGTTGCGGTTGACGACGCCCACCGCGCCGCGGTCCAGGCAGAACTGCCGCTTGTCCTCGTCGGAGACCACGGCCACGGCGCGTCCGCCGAGCGCCCTGGCGATCTGCATGGCGTAGGTGCCCAGGCCGCCGGCCGCGCCCCAGACCAGCACGACATCGCCCTCGCGGACCGTGTTGGGCTCCCAGCCCATCAGCATGCGGTAGGCGGTCGAGGCGCAGAGCAGGTAGCAGCCGGCCTCCTCCCAGCTCAGATGCTTCGGCTTGGGCTGGCACTGGTGCGCCTGGGCCCTGGCGAACTGGCAGTAGCTGCCGTAGTTGGTCTGATAGCCCCAGATGCGCGTCGAGTCCGCCAGCATGGGATCGCGGCCCGACAGGACCCAGGGATCGTCCGCCGCCCACCAGCCCGAGTGGACGACGACTTCGTCGCCCGGCTTCACCCCGGTCACGTCGGCGCCGACCCTCCAGACGATGCCGGAGCAGTCCGAGCCGCCGGCGTGGAAATCCTCCGGCTCGCCCTGCTTCCGGCGCACGGCGATCACGTCGAGCGGAACGCCGAGCGCCGCCCAGACGTTGTTGTAGTTGATGCCGGTCGCCATGTTGTAGACCAGCACCTCGTCGGGCCCGATCTCCGGCACGTCGATGATCTCGCGCCGCCAGGCGTCCCGGGGTTCCCCGAAACGGTCCTGGCGAACCGCGAAGGCGTGCATCCTGTCCGGCGTCTCGCCGAGAGGCGGGCGTTCGCCGAGCGCGCAGATGTCCATGAACGTCTCCCGAGGCCGGTGTCGCGCCGCGGCGCGCTGTCGGCGCGCTTTGTCCCCCGCGCGGCGGCCGGGCGTCAAGTCAAGCCGGATCGTCCGGGACGGCGAGCCCGAGCAGGTGCGGCGCCAGATCGGCGACATCGCGGCAGACGATCGCGCCCCGTTCCGCCACGCGGTCGGACACATCGACCGGCAGGCTCGTGTTCGACGCGTCGGGAATCTGGTTGAGCCGCCCGCCGACCAGGACCGGCGTCGCGAGGCCCCTCGTCCGAAGCTCCGACAGGACCGCGTCCACGAAACGCAGCGCGACGCCGTTGTAGGTGCTGATGCAGACCAGATCGCAGCGCGACGCCTGGGCGTCGGCCGCGAGGTCGTCCGGGTCGACCGCGACGCCGCCATCGACGACGGCGACCCCGAGGTCGCGGCACACGATCTCCAACAGCGTCTTGCCGTGCTCGTGCACGTCGCTGGTGGCGATCAGCACCTTGAGGCCGGCCGCGGCGATCGCCGTCCGGTCGTCCGGCCCGACCGCGGCGAGCCGCCGGGCGGCCATGGCCTCGATCCCGCCCCGGACGGGCGAGACCGAGGCCGGCTCGGCGCCGCCGAACGCCGCTTCCAGGCGCCGGGCGCCGATCCGCCGCAACGCGAGGAACAGCTCGAACGGGCATCCGGTGTCGTAGCCGCGGTCGGCGAGGCCGGTCAGGACCGCGTCGCGGAACGCGCGCGCCCCCGCGACGATCCGATCCGCCTCGGCGCGCGCCGCGCCTGTGTCGAGAAGCGGGACATGGCCGCCGCCATGGGCTATGAGGCGGTCGGCGAAGAGCTGGGCGGCGACGATCTCGCCGATATCGGGAATGCGTTCGTTCTCGGTGACCGGAACCGGGTTGACCGCATGGCCCGTCGGGCGCGCCGTCTGCCCCAGGATGTCGACCAGGAGGTAGCTCGCGAGGCTGGCGTGGTTCTGGGCGGCGTCGCCGCGATAGGCCGTCGTGGCGCCGTAGACCATGCTGCCGGGCGCCCGGGCGCCGTCGGCGAGTGCCAGATGGAAGGCCATGCGGCCCACGGGCTCCGAGAAGTGGTGGCCGTAGCAATGGGTCATCGAGGCGCCGACCAGGGCGTTCACGACATGGCGCTCGATCAGCGCGACGCCCAGGCCGCTCGCGAGGTCCGAGAAGGTCGCCGCGTAGCCGTCGTCCAGGTTGGCGTGGACCAGCACCTCGACGGGCTGGGCCGCGATCAGCCCCAGCGCCTTCACGGTCTCGGCGACGCAGGCTATGTCGTCGTCCCAACCGGGCAGGCGGAAGGTGTACATCTGTCCCAGGTTGCCGATCGCCGTGGAGCCCGCCGCGAGCGCCCAGCAGGCGTTGGCGACGGCGCCGGGGAAGCCGAGCACGAAATCGCCGAAATGGGGCGCGACCGGCGCCTCCGCGGTCAGGCCGGCGAAGTCCTCGGGGCCCTCGAGCATCATGCCGGTGCCGCGCGGCCCCTCGCGCCGGAGCTCCAGCGGATAGCCCATGGCCCAGTCGAGCGTCATGCCGTAGCGGTCGACCGCCGCGCCCTCGCGGTCGCAGGCCTCCCAGATCTCCCGGCAGGCGCGGCGGCTCCTGGCGGCGTCGCGGAAGCCGATCTGGGCGTGGCGCATGATCCGGCCCCCGGCCATCGCGCGGCGCTTGAAGTCGGCCTCGCAGCGTTCGCCGACATGGTCCAAGAAGGCCGAGGGACCGACCCTCCAGTCCCTCGCCAGCGCCCGGCCCTCGGCCAGCAGCTCCGCGCCCGAGGGCAGGTCCGGCTCGGGCAGGATCGCGGCGCGGGCGAGGGCGTCGGTCGTCATGGCGGCGCCACTGTGCCCGCCCGCGCCCTCCGGCTCCAGCCCGGATTCCCCGCCGAATCCGCGGTCCGTCCCTCGATACGGTCCCTTCGGGACCTACTCGGGATGAGAGAGACCCACCGACACCCCCGCCCCGGGTAGCGGCGAAACCGCGTATCGAAGGGTGCCGGTCCGGCGTTGAGGCGGGCGCCGGCCCCGCGCTACACTTCCGGCCATGCTGCGCGAGCGCACCCTGATGCCGGCCGAGGCCCTGCGCCTCGCCGCGCTCGGCGTCCTGGCCGGCCGCGGGCCGATGGCCTACGCCGCGCTCGCCACCGAGGTGCGCCTGTTCGCCGCGAGCTACGGCGGCTCGCCGGTGGACGTCATGTCGTCGTCCATCGAACTCCTGCGCTTCGAGGGCCTCATCGAGACCCGCGAGAAGGCGGAGGATCCGGGCGACGCCGTCGTGGCGCTGACCGGCGACGGCGAAATGGAGCTCGGCCGGCTGCTCCGGGCGCCGGTCAAGGCCGCCGGCGCCCACGCCAGGCTGCTCATGGCGCTCAAGATGCGCTTCCTCCACCTGCTGGACGACGACGACCGGGCGCTCCAGTCGGACCTCCTGGCCGAGGCGCTGGAGGGCGAGCTCGCGCGCCTGCTCGACCTGCGCCGGCGCATGGCCGGCGAGCACCCGGACTTCCTGGCCTGGCTCGACCGCGACATCGACCGGGCGAGCGCGGAGCTCCGCTGGTTCGAGGGCGGGACAGCCGGCCGGGACGGGTCCCGGCCTTGACGGAAGGGCGCCCGGACGGTCGTCTCGTCATCGAGCCCAAGGCGCGTCCCAGCTACTCACTCGACGAGCTTCCGGCGCGGTGCGACGAGATCGCCCCTTCCGCCGAGGGCCGCGCCTGGATCGACGCCAAACCGATCGGCAACGAGCTGCTGTGGCGAAGCGGGGCGATATCCTGCTCGCCGGCCCCGCCACCGTACTCGGATGGACCGTACGGCCGGTTCGAGGGAAGGCGCGCCAGCCGGAAGCGCGGGTGAAAAAGGAGTCGCCTTCCGGCGCCCGTCCGGCGAAACTCCCCGCCGACGGAACACGAGGGAGGAGCGGGACCATGCTCAGGAACGTGAAGTACGACGCCGAGGAGCTCTGGCGGAAGGACCGCGACCACGTCATCCATCCGTGGACGGACTTCTCCCGGTGGGACGAGGTCGGCTCCGACATCATGGCCGAGGCCGACGGCATCCACGTCTACGACAGCCGCGGCAACCGGTTCATCGACGGCATCGGCGGCCTGTGGTGCGTCAACATCGGTTACGGCCGCGAGGAGATGGTGGAGGCGATCGCCGACCAGGTCCGGGCGATCCCCTACTACTCGCCGTTCAACCACCTCTCGACGCCGCCGGCGGGCCTGCTCGGCGCGAAGATCGCCGAGCTCACGCCGGGCGACCTCGACCACATGTTCTTCGGCACCGGCGGGTCGATGGCCAACGACACGGCGATCCGCTTCGTGCACTTCTACTGGAACAACAAGGGCCGGCCGACCAAGAAGAAGATCGTGAGCCGGATGGACGCCTATCACGGCACGACCTACATGTCGGCGGCGCTCACCGGCATCGCCTACGACAAGATCGGCTTCGACCAGGCCGACGAGATGGTGGTGCACGTCGCCTGTCCCTATACCTACCGCCGCCCGGACGGCATGACCGAGGCCGAGTTCTGCGACTGGCTGGTGGCCGACCTCGAGGCGAAGATCGAGGAGGTCGGCGCGGAGAACATCGGCGCCTTCATCGCCGAGCCCATCATGGGCGCGGGCGGCGTGATCGTGGCGCCGGAGGGCTACCACAGGCGCATCCGCGAGGTCTGCCGCGCCAACGAGATCCTCTACATCTCCGACGAGGTGGTGACGGGCTTCGGCCGCCTGGGCCACTTCTTCGCGTCCGAGCCGGTCTTCGACATCGTCCCGGACATCATCACCTCGGCCAAGGGCATCAGCTCCGGCTACCAGCCCCTGTCGGCCACGATCGTGTCCCAAGAGATCTACGACGTGCTGTCGACGCCCCAGGCCGAGGGCGCGCTCTTCACCACCGGCTTCACCTACTCCGGCCATCCGGTGTGCTGCGCCGCCGGCCTCAAGAACATCGAAATCATGGAGCGCGAGGACATCCCGGGCCACGTGCGCAAGGTGGGCCCCTACTTCGAGAAGCGGCTCGCGGAGCTGGGCGACATGCCGCTGGTCGGCGAGGTGCGCGGCAAGTGCTTCATGCTCTGCGTCGAGAATGTCGCCGACAAGGAGACCAAGGCGCTCCTGCCGCCGGAGGTCAACGTCGGCGGCCGGATCGCCGACCACGCTCAAGCGAACGGCCTGATCGTGCGGCCGCTGGGCCATCTCAACGTGATCTCGCCGCCGCTCGTCATGACCGAGGCGCAGATCGACGAGTTCGTCGAGATCCTGCGGGGCGCCATCGCGTCCACCCAGGACGACCTCGTGCGCGAAGGCGTCTGGAAGGGCTGACCGGCCCGTCGTCCGGCCGATGGAGGCGGCGCGCGCGTTCCTGTTGCTGTGCGCCGTCCTTCCGGCCGGGCCCATGGCCGCCGTCGCGCAGGACGGCGATCCCTGGGCCGCGCTGATCCTGGAGGGCCAGGCGCTGTTCCAGGCCGGCGATCCGGCGGCGGCGCTCGAACGGTTCCGTTCGGCGCGCGAGATCGTCGAGGACGAGGACCGCGACGGGCGCGACCGGATCGTCACCCTGACCTCGCTGGGCCAGGCCCATGGCGCCATGGGCGATTTTTCGCTCGCCGCCGAACAACACGCGCGGTCCCTCGACCTGCGCGTCGAACTCTACGGCGAGCCGTCGCTCGCTGCGGCGACCGGCCTGCGCCATCTGGCCGGGGTGCGCCGGGACCAGGGGCTGCTCGCGGAGACGTCCACGCTGCTGCGGCGGGCCCTGTCCAACCTGGAGGGGATCGGCAAGGGCGAGAGCGCCGACGCCCGCGCGGCCAAGGCCGGCCTCGCGTCGGTCCACCACGGCATGGGGCGCTACGCCGACGCCCTGGCGCTCTACGACGAGCTGGTTCCCGCGGCGCGCGGCGGTCCCGCAGACCGGCTCGTCGGGCTCCTGGCCGGCCTCGCCGCGACCCTCGACGCCGCCGGGCGCCCGACCGAGGCGCTCGAAGCCCTGACCGAGGCCCTCGAAATCGCCAGACGCGACCTTCCCGGCCCCCATCCGTCCACGGCGTCGGTGCTCAACAGCCTCGGCGAGCACCTGCGGCGGCGGGGCGATGGCGAAGCGGCCCTGCCGTACTACGAGGAAGCGCTGGCCATGCGTCTGGTCCTCCACGGCGAGGGCGACGCGCGCACCGCCCCGATCCTCAACAACATCGGCCTCGCGCTGTTCGATCTCGACAGGCTCGACGAGGCGCGGACGCATCTCGACGCCGCCTTCCTGGCGACAGCGTCCGCGTTCGGCGAGCGGCACCAGGCCGTGGCGATCGTTCTGGGCAACCTCGCCGACGTGATCGAGGCCCAGGGCGCCTTCGGCGCGGCGGTCGAGGCCAACCGTTCCGCGCTCCGGGTGCTGGAGGAGCGCAACGGCCCCGCCCATCCCGATGTCGCTCGCCTGCGGGCCGGCTACGGCCGCCGCCTCGTCGCGGCGGGCGCGCTGGAGCTCGCGGCGCCGGAGCTCGAAGCCGCGCGAACCGCGCTGGAGGACGCTTACGGCCCCGTCCACGCCGATGTCGCCCAGGTGGCGGCGAGCCAGGCCGAACTGGCGCGGCTCTCGGGCGACCTGGATCTCGCGCTGGAGCGCAACGGCGAAGCGCGCGCGATCCTGCGGGCGCTGGGTCTCGACGGCGCCCTCGACTACGCCGACCTGACCGAGGCGCGCGCCGCCATCCACCGGACGACCCGCGACCTGGAGCGGGCCACCCTCCTTCTCGCGGAGGCGCTCGCGATCCGGGAGGCGCACTGGGGCGCCGGCGACCCCCGCCTCGCCGGCTCCTTGCGCGACTACGCCTTCGTCCTGCGCCGCCTGCGCCGCGCCGACGAGGCCGCCGAGATCGAGCGCCGCGCCGCCGCGCTCGCCGGGAGCGCGAACGAATGAGACGCCCGCCCTTCGGTGCGCGCCCCCGCGGGGCGCCACCCGGGGCGAGGGAGAGGTTGGACCGTTCAACAAACGCCCCTCATCCCGAGTAGCCCCGAGCCTGACGAAGGGCATATCGAGGGACGCCGGGGACGGACTCGCTCAGGGGTCGCCGGGGACGCCGTAGCTCGGGACGTCGCGGGGGTCGAGCGCGCGCGCGATGTAGGCGTCCATCTGCGGGCGGTAGATCTCCCACACGCGGCGCAGCTCGGCGATCGGCGCGTCATGCCAGTCCACGCGCAATTCGCAGATCGGCCAGTCGTGCTCGTGGCACACCTTGACGCCGGCCGACCTCACGTCGCCTTCCTCGCCGCCCGCGTCGAGACCCGCTTCCACGCTCTTCAGGAGGCGTTCGGCCAGATGGTCGTCCGCATGGGCCTCGAAGGCCCTCGCCATGGCGGCCGGGACCTCGGGCGTGGCGAGAAGGTTGCCCGCGGCGACGCAGTTGTCGCCCTCGGCGACGTTGTGGACGCCCAGCGTGCGGGCGCCGGAATGGTGGGCGGTCCGGCCCAGCCGGTCGACGATCGCGAGCTGGCGATAGCCGCCGTGTTCCCTGGCCGAGACCAGGATCTCCATGGCCTTCCCGGCGCCGAAGCCCCGGCGCAGCAGGTCGAGGCCCATGAGGCCCAGCCCGGGATCGGTGACGTTCTGGCTGGCGACCGCGCCGACGTGGCCGCGCACCCAGGCGCAGCGCGCGGCGACGGCGGGGCTCGACGAGGTCACGACCACGCCGAACATGGCGGTCCGCGCGCAGCGCGCGGTCAGCGAGAACGTCATGGCTCAGGCCTCGTCGTCGTCGGGGATCACGGCGTCGACGTCGATCTCCATCAGCATCTCGGGCTTGGCGAGCGCCTGGACCACGAGGCCCGTCGAGCAGGGGTGGACCCCCTTCAGCCAGCGGCCGACCGTGTTGTAGACCGGCTCGCGATGGCGCGGGTCGGTGAGGTAGACGGTGATCTTGCAGATGTGCTCCAGCCTGGCCCCGGCCTCTTCCAGCAGGCGCTTCACGCAGCTCATCGCCATCTCCGCCTGGGCCGCCGGATCGCCCACGCCGTGGAAGCCGCCGTCGAGATCGAAGCCGGTCTGGCCGCGCATGAAGATGTGGTTTCCGGCGCGCACGACCATGCAGAGGTCGTTGTCGAGCGACTGCTCCGGATACATGTCCTTCGTGTTGAATGTTCGAAAACGCCGGTGCGCCATGGTGCTCCCCCGAATCTGACGACGCGCCGAGCCTACCGCATCGGCCCTCGTCCTCCCACGGCCTCGCCCGACGCGCGCGCCGCGCCCGCAAGCGCTCTAACGCATCGCGTTGTCCGAAAGGCCGGCGGCCTTCTTCACGAACCGCATCGGGCCGTCGAAGTCGAAGTTGCGGTAGACCGCGGCGAGGTGCGCGAAGGGGGGCGACTGGGCGAAAAGCTGAAAGGTGACCTTGTGGCCCGCGTAGTCGGAGTTCACGAGGTCGCGCCCGAAAGCCAGGAGCTTGCGCCGGTCCTCGGCCCGCCAGTCGTCGTTGACGTTGTAGAACTTTTCCATCCAGGCCCGCGTGTCGGGCGACAGGAAGGCCGGACTGTCGGGCGTCACGCAGATCTGGCCGCCGCACAGCTCGCGGGTCAGGTGCATCATGGCCGGGAGCTGGGTGCAGGCCAGGACGCGGCCGGTGTAGAGCAGCGACTGGTTGGGCATCAGGAAACCGCCGGGGCTCTCCTGGGCGGTCGCGATCGCGCCGGTCAGATGGGCGTTGACGCCTTCTCGGTAGCAGGCGAGCTGGGCCAGCTTCTCCATCACGGCCTGCTGCCTGTCGAGACCGGTCTGCCTCACGTTGAAGAGCGCGACGCCGATCATCAGGTCGGCCATGTGCATGATGCGCAGCACGAACATGTAGGCGCTGTAGCGGTGCAGCGTGCCGCGGATGAAGCTCGCCGCCCGGGTGTGGCGGTAGAACAGCACGTTCTCCCAGGGCACCGTCACGTTGTCGAAGACGAGGAGGGTGTCGACCTCGTCGAAGCCGTTCGAGAGCGGATAGTCGGCCGCGGGCTTCACGCCGGCGAAGCCGTTGCGGCAGATGTGCTTCAGGCCCCCGGCGTTCATCGGGCAGATGAAGCCCAGGGCGTAGTCCGAGAGCTTGGCGTCTCCCCAGTTGGCGATGGTCGGCTTCACGAAGGCCTGGTGCGCGTAGGCCGCCGCCGTCTCGTACTTGGCGCCGCGCACGACGATGCCCGCGTCCGTCTCCCTGACCACATGGAGCAGCATGTCGGGGTCCTGGTCCTGCGGCGCCTTCGACCGGTCGCCCTTGGGGTCGGTGTTGGCCGAGACGTGGAAGATGTCGTTCTTCAGCACATTGTCGATATGGCGGTCGATGTTGGCGGACCACTGGTTGTCGACTTGGTCCAGGATGTCCTTGCCGTCGGCCAGCGACCACATCTCGCCGACGGTTTCGTCGCCCACCCGTGTGACGACGCCGCCGATCTCCTTCATCACCGTCTCGACCCAGTCGCGCTTGGCCCACCAGTCGTCCTGGGTGTGGGGCGGTTGCCAGGCGGTGGCGAAGGCCTCGCCGTCCTTCTCGAAGGCCATGACGTCCCTGAAGCCGTCCTCGTGCGCCATGTCGTAGATGCGGGCGCGGACGTCGACGATCGGCCTGAAGGACGGGTGGTCGGGCACGCTCGCCACGCGCTCGCCGTCGATGAAGACCTCGCGGCCGTCGCGCAGGGACTCGCGGTACTGGTCGCCCGTCATCAGCATGGTCGCGCCTCCGTCGTCTCCGGCCGCGAGATTGACGACGGATGGCGAAACGGAAAAACATTATATTTCGACCTATTGCATAGGTTTCGATGATCCACTACACGCTCAAGCATCTCCGCTACTTCGTCGCGGCGGCCGACGCGGGCAGCGTCACGGGCGCGGCCAGGAGTTGCCATGTCTCGCAGCCGTCGGTCTCGGCGGCGGTCGCCCATCTGGAGGAGGTCTTCGGCGTCCAGCTCTTCGTGCGGCGCCATGCCCGGGGCCTGTCGCTCACGCCGGCGGGCCGGCGGCTCCGCACCGCCGCGCGCGGCCTCCTGGCCCACGCCGAGGAGCTGGCCCAGGACGCCGAGGGTCTCGCGGAGGGTCTGGCGGGCGATTTCGACGCCGGCTGCTTCGTCACCTTCGCCCCGATCGTGCTGCCGGGCCTCCTGCGCGTCCTGGCGAGCGAGCATCCCGCCATCCGCGTCCGGCCCCACGAGGACGACCTGCGCGCGCTGCAGGACGGCTTGCGCCGGGGCCGCTTCGAAGTGGCGCTGACCTACGACCTCAACCTCGCGTCCGATATCGCGTTCGAGGCCGTCGTCGCGGTGCCGATCTATGTCGCCCTTCCAGCCGGCCACCGGCTGGCGAGGCGGGAGCGTGTCCGTCTGCGCGAGCTCGCGGACGAGCCTTTGGTCCTGCTCGGCCTGCCGGACAGCCGCGGCCATTTCCTCTCGGTGTTCGCCGAGGCCGGCATCGAGCCCCGGATCGCCTACGAGACGCGCTCGTTCGAGATGGTCCGCGGCCTGGTCGCCAACGGCTACGGCTACAGCCTGCTACACTCGCGCGCGCCCCACCACCGGGCGCTCGACGGTTCGGCGCTGGTCTGCGTCCCCTTGGAAGAACCCGAACGCGAGATACACATGGGGCTCGCGCGTCTGGCGGTCTCGCGGCCGACCCGCATGGGTCTCGCCTTCGCCCGGGTCTGCCGCGAGCGCCTGCCCGATCTGCTCGACGAGCAGGCGGAAGGGTAAGGCCGCGAAGCGGGCGAGCGACCGAGGCCATCGCATTGGGGATTGAGCGGCCCGCCCTGTCCCTTCCCCTCACCCCGAGGCGCGCCCCGCGAGGCGCGCCTCGGGGTGAGGGAGGGGTTGGACCCCGGCCGAATGCGACGGCCTTGAGCCGGATCCGGGTCAAGACAGGGGCCTATATCTTCCGGTCGTCGGGCACCGGATTGTGTTTGCGGACCCAGAGGAAGAGGTCGCTGGCGGCCTGGTTGCCGCCGGCGACAACGAGCGTCTGGCCGGAGGTCCAGCCGGCTTCGTCGGAACAGAAGTAGACCGCGGCGCCGGCGATGTCGGCGGGCGCGCCGACCCGGTTGATGGGATAGAACGAGGCGCGGGCCCGGCGGTCCTCGTCCGTCTTGAGGTGGCGCTCCACGAGCCTGGTGTCGATGAGCGCCGGCGCGATCGCGTTGACGCGCACGTTGTGGCGGCCGTACTCCACGCCCATCGTCTCGGTCAGGCTGATCAGCGCCGCCTTGGCCGCGCCGTAGAGTCCTTCGCCCGGCGCCGCATGGACGCCGTCGATCGAGACGATGTTGAGAATCGCGCCGCCGCCGCGGCCGGCCATGTGATCGGCGGCCTCGCGGGCGCAGAAGAAGGGGACCCGCAGGTTCAGCCCGATCAGCGCGTCGAAACCCTCGACCGTCGCGTCCTCGAGGGGCCCGACGCCGCCCTTCACGCTGCTGCCGCCGCCGGCGTTGTTGACCCAGATGTCGATCCCTCCCATGGCCTCGATGGACCGGTCGACCAACGCCAGCCCGGCGTCGAGGTCGCTCATGTCCGCGGCGACGGGATGGGCCTCGCGTCCCAGCGCGCGGGCCTCGTCGGCGACGGCCTCGAGTTCCGCCGCCGTCCGGGCGGCGAGCACGACATCGGCGCCGAGTTCCGCGAAGCTCAGGGCGATCCGGCGGCCGATGCCGCGGCCGGCGCCGGTCACCACGGCCTTCTTTCCCTCATAGGAAAACATGACGAGTCCCCTTGCCGTCGGTTCGAAGTCCAGCCGGTCGTCCGCGTTTTACGCCATGGCGTCGATATCGTCGCGGTCCGGGTCGGGCTCCCTCGACTTTCGGCGCGGGAGCCGCGGTCTTTCCAGCGTCGCGCGGCAGAAACACGATGCGGCGATCGGCTGGTCCGCCTTGGCGAGCGCCTTCCTGGCGCGTCGCGCGGCGGTCTCCGCCTCTCGGGTTCTTCCCAGCCTGTCCAGACACTCGGCATAGCCGTGGAGGGCCCAGACATTGTCCGGGTGCCGGGCGCACCGGTCCAGCGTGTCGTCGTAGCCGAGGTCGGCGCGGTAGACCTCCATGGCTTCGTCGATCCGGCCCTGTTCCAGCAGCAGGGCGCCGAGGGCGTGGCGCGGGGGATGCATCCAGGACCACGGCTCGGTGTAGTACAGGTCGTCGTTCCGGCGCGCGGCCTCGCGCAGACGGTCGAAGGCCGTCTCGACATCGCCTTTGCGATACGCCAGTTCGCCGTCCAGCATGGCTTCCGCGACGCGGAGGATGTCGCGCGCCCGGTTGTTGAAGAACAGGCGGTCTTCGGGAACGCGCGCCATGGCCGCCGCGAAAGCCTCCCGCTCATCCCCGGCGGCGCCGGTCCGGCCGAGCGCCGCGTGGGCCAGACCGCGCGCGTAGCGATGCATGGCCACGGTGACGCAACAGAGATCCGGATCGGACGGCGGCGGTTCGGCGAGGATGTCCTTCCATCGTCCGAACCGCACCAGCACGTGCATCCTGGTCGAACGATAACCCTCGAGGGTCGCGGCCATGTGAGGCTTCCGGACTCCGAGGAGCTCGGAGGTGAGCAGCGCGCACATCTCGTCCGCCGCATCGAGCGCCGGGCCGAGGCGTCCGGCCATCATGGCCGCGTACATCATCATGTGAAAATCGTGGCAGATCGAGGTCGTGTAGAACATGGCCGCGCTGGCATGGCTCAGATATGTCCTGTCTGCGGCGATGGCCCGCGCGCTCGCGTCGATCGCGCGATGATACCAGCCGCAGAGCGCGTAGATGTGGCAGGGCATGTGCTCGAGATGGCCGGCTTCGGGGGCGACGCCCACGAGCGCGTCCGCCGACCGGAGCGCCCGTTCCGGGCGCGTCGACATCTCGAGCAGGTGGATGTGCATGTGCAGGAGGCCGGCGTGCGGAGGCCGGCCCTGGGCGTCGCGCTGAGACAGGGCCCGTTCCACGACGTCCAGGGCCTCGAGGGTCAGGGCGCCCCTGGCGGGTTCGCCGGTCCCGGTGTTCCACAGCTTCCAGGGCGTCAGCGTCATCAGCGCCTCGGCGAAGAGCGCCGCGATGTCGTGGTCGTCCGGGTGCGCGCGATACGCCTCGCGCATGGCGTCGGCGTAGTTCCGCTCCCAGCGCGCGAACTCGGCCGGCGGGACGGGGCGGTCTTTCGGAAAGCGTCTGGCGATGGCGTCGATAAGCGCCCGGTCGCTCGCGGAAGCGCCGCGCGACGCGGCGACGGCGTTGCGCGACGCGCGATGGCAGGTCGCCGTCGCCTCCACGGCTTCCGCCGTCCCGAACCAGTCCCACGGCATGTTGTAGAACGGGCCGCTTCCGAGGGCGACGCCCCACCACGCGATGCCGCAGCCGGGGTCGCGGGCCAGGGCCTCGCGGAAACACCGCACCGCTTCTTCGTGGTTGTAGCCGTAGATCCAGGCGAGCCCGCGGTCGAACCACACCTGCGCCTCGGGCGATGACGTCGCGATCGGCCGCGACGTCGCGACGATGTCGAAATAGTCGTCCATGGCTTGGGGCCGTTCGCCGTTCCGGCGGCGCGCGGCCGCTCCGCCGCCGGCTCAGGCCGCCAGACGGCGGGCGATTTCCGGATACACCCGGCGCGGCGTCATCGGCGCCACGACCGCGGCCTGCTTCACCGCCGCCAGGGCGTGGACCCGGCGCAGCGACTCGCGGCAGGCGCGATACTCCTCATAGGCCGCCTGCTGCAGCTTGTAGGCGTGCATCTCGCTCACGTCCTCGCGGCACACCAGGCGGGCGGCGAGGTCGAACAGGTCGTCGGCCGGATGGCCCGCCTCGATGTAGGTCCAGGCGAGCCGGATCGCGGCGCGCACCCCGTCGGGCGCGACGAGATGGTTGATCGCCACGGGCAGGTCGTTCAGGTCGTAGCCGTCGATCCCCAGGATGCGCTCCTCGATCTCGTCGAGGAGGGCCCGGGCCGGAGGCGCGCCCAAGACGCCGCCGACGTTCCGCCAGGACCACGTCAGGGTGTGGTCGAGATAGCGGATTTCATAGCTCCAGGCCCAGCCGACCAGCGCCAGGACCTTCTTCCGGAAGGCGACCTCGGGGAAGCCGATCAGGTAGCGCCGGGCCGCGATGCCGGTATGGACGTGCACGTCGAACGGGTTGTTGCTGTGGGAGCGCAGGAAGAAGCGCGCGCCGCCGACCGACAGGCCCTCGCAGGCGCCTTCGAGCGAGAGGCCGCCGTGCATGGCTCGCGCCGCGATCTCGGGCAACGCCGAGATCGTCTCGACCTCGCCCACCTCGTCGGCCAGCGCGGCGACGGCCCGGTCCTCGTGCGGCCCGGTCTTCTGGGGCACCCGGTCTTCGGTGAGGTCGTAGGCGTCGACCATCGTCTCGAGTTCCGGATAGCGCCTGTAGAACTCGATGCCGTCCTGGACCGTTTCCTCGTCGAATTCGCCGAAGGCGTCGAACGAAGCGTGGCGCGACAGGTAGCGCACCACCGGACGCAACAGGACCGGACCCCACCGCCAGCCGATCGCGTCGAGTGCGCGCATGGCGTAGATCGGGTAGAGGAAGTAGTGGTCGTCGAGATTGTTGCGCCTCAGGGACACCGTCAGCAGGCTGTCGAGGATCCGGCCCGGCGTCGCCTTCTCGCAACACAGCGTCACGGCGCGCTCGGCCAGCCGCGGCTCGCGGTGATGCAGCGCCCGTTCCAGACGCGCCAGCGCCTTCCCGGCCGTCACGTCCCGCCCGAGGTCGTCGAAGGCGACCATCGCCGCCGGCCCCATCGAGGGCAGGTGGATGTGCTTGTTGGCGAGAGCGACGCTCTGCAGCGCCGGAAGCCGGCGATCCCCGCCCTCCAGCCGTTCGATCATGCCGAGCACGGCGTGGACGCCGGCGACGGGATGGATCGGTCCGCCGTGGTGGTCGGCCGGAAGCTCCGTGGAGCGCGACACGGCCAGCGCGGCCGCCGTCACGAGGTCGCGCGGATCGTCGCCCGCCTCGAGGCGACCGACCGCCGCGTCGACGATCGACTCGCGCGGCGTGTCCTCGATCAACCGCGCGCGCGCCTCGGTGGCGGCGTCGAACTCGACGAGACGGACCATGTCATCCTCCTGCCGGAAGGCGCGGCCGATCCTACCCCGAATCGCGCCTCGGCGGGAAGCGTGACTCGCGACGCCGCGCGCCCGTCCCGTCCACCGTTGACGGCGGCGCGTCCGGGATGCGATGACGGTTCGACCGCGCCATCGCCGATGGCCTCGCCGGAGTGGATCGCCCGTGAGTTCGCCCATCACGCCCGAGGGCTTCGCGCGCCTGTCCGCCGAGCTGAAACGCCTGAAGAACGAGGAACGCCACGCCATCGCGCGCGCCATCGGGGAGGCGCGCGAGCATGGCGACATCAAGGAGAACGCCGAATACCACGCCGCGAAGGACAGGCAGGGCCTGATCGAAGCGCGCATCCGCCAGCTCGAGGGCGTCCTGGGCGAGGCCAGGGTGGTCGACCCTGGGCGGCAGCCGTCGCGCAAGGTCGGCTTCGGCGCCCATGTCACCGTGGTGGACCTGGAGACCGGGAAGGAGTCGTCCTACCAGATCGTGGGCGAGCACGAGGCCGACCTCGACCGCGGCCGCATCTCGATCAAGAGCCCGATCGCGCGGGCGCTCATGGGCGGGGAGCTCGGCGACGACGTGGCCTTCGAGACGCCGAAGGGCGGGCGCGAGCTCGAAATCACCGCGATCGGCTACCGGACGGAACCGCCCCCCGATTCGCCGCGGCGCGGATAGACGCCCCGGACGTCCTCAGCCCGCGCCGGGGGCGCTCCGCCAGCGGGCCAGAGCCTTGTTCAGGGACGCGGCGAGGTCGCCGCGCTCGCCGTCGGTGAGGAAGGCGCCGATCGCGACCCGGCGGCCGTGGGACGAGACGACGAGCCGGTCGCCGCCGCGTCGCCGGCTCTTGAGGGCGACCCGCGCCCAGCCGGGTTCGAAGGTCCAGAAGACGGCGCGCCCCGACGGGGCGACGCGGTCGATGCGCAGGACGCGGTCGTCGAGCCGAACGGTCTCGACCGCGCGGCCCGACCGGTCGTTGAGTTCGAACGCGCCCCAGACCAGCAGGACCTCCAGGCCGCAGAACCCCGCCACCGGCCAGGCCCCCAGGCTCCAGAAGGCGAGGCCGACCGACCCCAGCAGCGCCGCGAGGGCCGCGACCAGCAGCACGCGGCCCCGGCGCGGCAGCGAACGGTGGGGCGTCAGCACGGCGTCGAAATGCACGGCGCCGGACGGCGGCGGGGAGGCGTCGTCCATGGCGCCAGTGATAACGCGGCGCGCCGGCGGCGTCATCTTGCGCCATGGCGTTTCCGTCCTCGACGGAATCGCCATGAACTGCTTGTCGCTCGCGGCGAACGGCTCCGGAGCGGTTCCAGCCTTGCCGGAACCGCTCTATCGTGGGCTGGCCGCGACAGGCGGACGCGGTCCGCGCCGGCTCCGGGAGGCCGCCGTGAAGAAGGACGACATCGACCGGCTGTTCGCCTCGCTCGCCGAGGCGATCCCGGATCCCGAGACCGAGTTGGAGTACAGCAACGTCTTCACGCTCCTGGTCTCCGTGGTGCTCTCGGCCCAGGCGACCGACAGGAGCGTGAACGAGGCGACGCCCGCGCTCTTCGCGCTGGCCGACACACCCGCCGCGATGGTCGCGCTGGGCGAGGACGGCGTGCGCGAGAAGATCAAGACCATCGGGCTGTTCAATTCCAAGGCCAGGAACGTGATCCGGCTCTCGGAGATGCTGATCGACGAACACGGCAGCGAGGTGCCCCGTAGCCGCGAGGCGCTGCAGAGGCTGCCCGGAGTCGGCCGCAAGACCGCGAGCGTGGTGATGAACGAGGCCTTCGGCGAGCCCACCATCGCGGTCGACACCCATGTCTTCCGGGTCTCGAACCGGACCGGACTGGCGCCCGGCAAGACCCCCGAGGAGGTCGAGCGCGAACTCGAGAGGATCGTGCCCGGCCGCTGGAGGAAGGGCGCGCACCACTGGCTCATCCTGCACGGCCGCTACACCTGTCTGGCGCGCCGGCCGAAGTGCTGGGCCTGCGTCGTCGCCGACATCTGTCCCCACACGCCCAAGACTCCGGATCCGGAGACGGAGGCCGCCGGCCGGGCCGGGAAGAAGGGCGGACGCCGCCCGCCCCCGCCCAGGGCGTAGCGGACGGCGCGCTACTCAGGGCGAGGGAGGGGGTTGCGATTCCCCTTTCTTCCCTCATCCCGAGGTGGCGCGAAGCGCCGTATCGAGGGACGGCCGGTCGTGGACCGGCCCTAGAAAACCAGCGCCGTGGCGCGGACGGGGCAGCCGGTGCCGTCCTTCATCGACAGCGGCAGGCAGACGAAGAGGAAGTCCTTGCCGACCAGCCTGTCGAGGTTGCGGAGCTGCTGGACCATGCAGACGCCCCGGCCGTTGAACGCGGCGTGGGTCGGCCACCACCATTCGGCGGGGTCGTCCATCCCGATCATGTCGGTGCAGAAGAGCGCGACGCCCCGGTCGACCAGCCAGTGGGCCGTCTCGGTGGGCACGAACGGCCGGTCCGTGGCGAAGCCCTCCTTGCCCCAGTCCCTGTCGGAGCCGGTCCAGCACACGGTCGCCGCGCCGGGGCCGATGGCGCGTCCGCTCCGTTCGGCCGCCGCCCGGAAGTCGTCGATGGCGATGGCCTCGCCGTTGCGCTTGTGGGTGAGGTCGAGCAGGTGGCCCGGCAGCACGAGCTGCTCCAGCGGCACCCGGTCGAGCGGGATGCCGTCGGCGGCGCTGTGGCGCGGCGCGTCGATGTGGGTGCCGCAGTGCTCGGGCATCAGGATCATGCGGCTTTCCATGGCCATCCTGCCGTCGGTGATCTCCGACAGGTAGGCGTGGTCGTCGAGCTGGAAGAAGGTCACCTGCCCGCCGATGTTGGGCATGTTCGAGTACATCGGATGGCTGAGATCGACGATCTCCTTGACTTCGGGAACCATGGCCTCTCCTCCCCCGCGAATCGCGCGCCGATCATAGCCGATCGTCGAGCCAGTCCATCGCCTCCCCGACCGTCGCGGCCTTGGGACCGGCCGGCGCGGCGGGACGCCGGATCATCACGACCGGCAGACCGAGCGCGCGGGCCGCGGCGATCTTGCCTTCGGTCGCCTCCCCTCCGCTCGCCTTCGTGACGAGCGCCCCGATTCCGCGCTCGCGCATCAGCGCCGTCTCGTCCGCCTCGGCGAACGGGCCGCGGGCGAGGACCAGTTCGGCGCCGGCGAGAGGAAGGGGGCCGGCCGGCGGCTCGATCGCGCGGACCACGAGGCGCATGCCGCTCAAGCGGGCGAAGGCGTCGAGGCCGCGGCGGCCGAGCGTGATCAGCGCCGCGCCGGGGGCGAGGCGGGCCAGCGCGGCCGCGGCCTCGCCGGCGTCGGCGACCGGGATCCAGCGGTCGCCCTTCCGGCGCGGCCACATCGGCCTGACCAGCTTGACGCGCGGGACGCCCGCCCGTCCGGCGGCCTCCACCGCCTGGGTCGCCATCCTCGCCGCGAAGGGATGGGTGGCGTCGACCAGCGCCGCGACGCCTTCGTCCGCCAGCCAGGCGGCGAGGCCGTCCGCGCCGCCGAAGCCTCCCCGCCGCACCGCACCGGGGACCGCGGAGGGCGCCGACGACAGGCCGGCGAGCGACGTGACGACCGCGAGGTCGGGCCGCCGCCGCGCCAGCGCCCCGGCCAGGGCGACCGCCTCGGCCGTGCCGCCCAGCAGCAGGACGTCCGTCACGGGCCCGCGCGGCCCACGACGGCGCCCGCCCGGTCGACGACGACGACGTCCAGCGCGGTCCCTCCCGCCAGCGTCGCCATGGCGCTCTCCCGCGCGCGGCGGGCGACCGCGTCGGCCAGCGCGAGGCCATGTTCCCGGCCGAGCGCCAGCGCGGCGCCGGCGCTCGACGCCCGCGCGATCTCCTCCGCGAGGGCGGCGGCGGCGCCCGCCGCGCGCGCCAGGCCGGCGAGCGCGGCGTAATCCACTTGGCTGCGGGAGGAATGGAGATCCATCGCCCCCTGGCCCAGCTTGACCAGCTTGGCGAAGCCGCCGGCGACCGTGACGCGCGGGACGGGATGCGCGCGCAGGTACTTCAGCATGCCGCCGGCGAAGTCGCCCATGTCGATCAACGCGCCGGCCTCCAGACTGTAGAGGTCGCGCACCGCGGCCTCCGAGGTGCGGCCGGTCGCGCCGGCGACGTGGCGGAGGCCCGTGGCGCGGGCCACGTCGATGCCGCGGTGGATGGAGTGGATCCAGGCCGAGCAGGAATAGGGGATCACGACCCCCGTGGTGCCGAGGATCGAGAGTCCGCCCTCGATCCCGAGCCGCGGGTTCCAGGTCCGCTCCGCGAGAGCGGCGCCGTCCACGACGCCGATCGCGATCTCGACGTCGCCGGCGCAGCCGTGGAGGCGCGCGAGGTCCCGCACGGCGGCGGCGATCATCGCGCGCGGTTTCGGGTTGATGGCGGGTTCGCCCACCGCGAGCGGCAGGCCGGGCTTGGTGACGGTGCCGACGCCCTCGCCGGCGCGGAAGGCGACGCCGGTTCCCGCGTCCGCGCGCCGCATGGCGACGACGATCTCGGCGCCGTGGGTCACGTCCGGGTCGTCGCCCGCGTCCTTGACGATGGACGCGGTCGCCGTCCCGCCGGCGAGCGTCTTCCTCGCCAGCGGGAAGCGGGGCTCCTCGCCGCCCGGCAGCGCGATCTCGACGGGGTCGGGAAACCGGCCCGTGGCGAGCGCCGAGAAGGCCGCCACGGAGGCCGCGGTCGCGCAGGCTCCGGTGGTCCATCCCCTGCGCAGGGGTCCTTCGGGTTTCCTGGCCATGGGGCGCGCTGCGATCCGCGGTCGCCGGTGGGACGATTGCCATCGCGGAAGGGTGCACTTCCGCTCCGCCGGGTTTATAGGCTGGCGGCCATGGACCCGTCACGGCGCAATGCGACGCTTCCGGACCTGCCGGCCTTCGAGCCGGGCTGGGTCTGGCTCGTGGGCGCCGGTCCCGGCGACCCGGGCCTGCTCACGCTCCTGGCGCATCGCGCGCTCGGCGAGGCCGATTGCGTCGTCCACGACGCGCTGGTCGGCGAGGGCGTGCTGGCCCTGGCGCGGCCCGGGGCGGAGATGATTTACGCCGGCAAGCGGGGCGGCAAGCCCTCGCCCAGCCAGCCGGACATCTCCAACCGGCTCGTCGCCCTGGCTCGCGCGGGCGGGAAGGTGCTGCGGCTGAAGGGCGGCGACCCCTTCGTCTTCGGGCGGGGCGGCGAGGAGGCCCTGGCGCTCGCCCGCGCCGGCGTCCCCTTCCGGGTGGTGCCGGGGATCACGGCGGGCATCGGCGGGCTGGCCTACGCCGGCATCCCCGCGACCCACCGCGACGCCAATCACGCGGTCGCCTTCGTCACCGGCCACATGGCGGGCGGCGACGCGCCCGACGGCGTCGACTGGCGGGCGCTCGCCTCGGGCGGCCAGGCGATCGTGATCTACATGGCGCTCAAGCATCTCGCCGCCATCGCGACCGAGCTCATGGCGGGCGGACTCGCGGCCTCGACGCCGGTCGCCATCGTGAGCCGCGCGTCGACGCCGCGCCAGCGCGTCCTGGAGACGGTCCTCGGGACGGTCGCCGGCGACGCCGCCGCCTCGGGGATCGAGGCGCCCGCCATCGTGGCCGTGGGCGGGATCGTGCGGCTGCGGGCCGGCCTCGACTGGATGGGCGCCATGGAAGGCCGCCCGCTCGACCCCGACCCCCTGGGCCGGGACGCGGCGCGTCGGACGGGCTAGGCCGGTGGCGGCCGGGCTGATCGTCGCCGCGCCGGCCAGCGGCTGCGGGAAGACGGTGCTGACGGCGGCGCTCCTGCGCGCCTACGTCCGGCGCGGCGTCCGGGCGTCGTCGTTCAAGGTCGGGCCGGACTACATCGACCCCGCCTTCCACGGCGCGGCGGCGGGACGCCCCTGCCGTAACCTGGACCCCTGGGCCATGCGGCCCGAGACCTTCGCGGCCACGGCGCGCGCGATCGCCTCGGACGCCGACCTCGCGATCGGCGAAGGCGTCATGGGCCTGTTCGACGGCGCCGCCGGAGGCGGAGCCAGCACGGCCGACGTCGCGTCCGCGCTCGGCCTTCCCGTGGTCCTGGTGCTGGACGCGCGGGGCCAGGGCGCCACGGCCGCGGCCGTGGCGAAGGGCCTGCGCGACCACCGCGACGACGTCGCGGTCGCGGGCGTCATCCTCAACCGCGTGGGCGGGGAGAGGCACCGCGCCATCCTCGAGGCCGCCCTGGCGGATGTCGCGCCGGTGCTGGGAGCGGCGCCGCGCACCGGCCGGCTCGAATGGCCCCGGCGCCATCTCGGCCTCGTGCAGGCGGGCGAGCGGGCCGGCCTCGACGCCTTTCTCGACAGCGCGGCCGGGATCGTGGACGAGGCGGTCGACCTCGACCGGCTCGCCGCCCTGGCGCGCCGCCCGGCCGCGGGGCCGCCCGGCCGCCCGACGCCGCCGCTCGACCCGTTCGGACAGCGCATCGCGGTGGCCCGGGACACGGCCTTCGCCTTCGCCTATCCCTCGCTGCTCGACGGCTGGCGCCGCGCCGGCGCCGAGCTCGCGCCATTCTCGCCTCTCGGCGACGAGGCGCCCGACGAGAGCGCCGACGCGGTTTACCTGCCGGGCGGCTACCCGGAGCTCCACGCCGGCCGGATCGCCTCGAACGGGAGGTTCCTCGACGGTCTGCGCGGCGCGGCGCGGCGCGGCGCGGCCGTGTTCGGCGAGTGCGGCGGGTTCATGGTGCTGGGCGAGCGCCTGATCGACCCGGACGGGGAGAGCCACGCCATGGCGGGCCTCCTGCCCGCGGCCGCGTCGTTCGGCGCGCCCCGCCTGCATCTCGGCTACCGCCGCATGACGCTGGCCCGCTCCGGCCCGCTGGGCCCGGCCGGCGCCGCGTTCCGGGGCCACGAGTTCCACTACGCGCGCCTCGTCCGGCAAGAGGGCGCGCCGCTGTTCCACGCCGCCGACGCGGCGGGCCGCGACCTGGGTCCCGCCGGCGCCGTCGCGGGGAAGGTGGCGGGCTCCTTCCTCCACGTCATCGACCGCGAAACCGCGTGAGGCGGTCCGGCCCGCCATCGGTCCTCGTCACCTGCGTCGTCATCACCGGGCTGATCGCGCTCGCGCCCATGTCGACGGACATCGCCATTCCCGCGCTGCCCGCCATCGGCCGGGCGTTCGAGGCGACGCCGGGCGAGGTCGGCATGATCGTGAGTCTGTTCGCGCTGGGCGTCGGCGTCATGCAGCTCGTCTACGGCCCGCTGTCGGACCGCTGGGGGCGCAGGCCGGTCCTGATGGCCGCGCT
This sequence comes from uncultured Alphaproteobacteria bacterium, assembly GCA_958295695.1. Lineage (GTDB taxonomy): Bacteria > Pseudomonadota > Alphaproteobacteria > SP197 > SP197 > SP197. Next base: position 2,954,799 of record OY282363.1, read on the forward strand.
CACGCTCTACGTCGCGGCGACCGTCGGAATCGTGCTCGCGACCTCCATCGAGATGCTGATCGGCCTGCGCCTCCTGCAGGCCGCCGGCGCCTGCGCCGGCACCGTACTGGGACGCGCGATCGTGCGCGACATGTTCGATCGCGACCGGGGCGGGCGCGTCCTGGGCTATGTCATGACGGCCATGACGCTGGTCCCCGGCGTCGGGCCGATCGTCGGCGGGGAGCTTCTGGTGGCCTTCGGCTGGCGCGCCGTCTTCGGCCTGATCCTGGCGATCGGACTCGTCATCTCCGTCGCGGCGTGGCGCCTGCTGCCCGAGACCCTGGCCGAGGACCGACGCCAGGCCGACCGGGCCGGCGCGATCCTGGGCCACTTCGGCGCCATGCTGCGCCACCGCGCCTATCTCGGCTTCACCCTGGCCGTGTGCGGCAGCTTCGTGGGCCTGTTCGGCTACATCGCCGGGGCGGGCTACGCCTATGTCGAGGCGCTGGGCGTCGCCGAGACCGGCGTCGGCTGGCTGATCCTGCTCGCGGTCGCGGGCTACATGGCCGGCGGGTTCAGCGGCAGCCGCCTGCAGAAACGCGCCGGCCTGGAGCGGATCGTGCTCGCGGGCCTCCTCGTCAACGTGGCGGGCGGGACGGCGATGATCGCCTGCCTCGTCGCCGGCTGGCACACGGTCTGGGCGGTCGCGGTCCCGGCCTGCCTCGTGTTCGCGGGCTGCGGCGCCACGCTGCCGCAAGCGACCGCCGGCGCGCTGGCGCCCTTTTCCCATGTCGCCGGCACGGCGGCGTCGCTGGTGGGCGTCCTGCAGATGCTGACGGGCGCGGCGACGGCCGCCCTGATCGGCTGGACCTACGACGGCAGCCACGGGCCCATGGCGGTCGCCATGGCGTCGGGGCCGCTGGCGGGCCTCGTACTCTACGTCCGGCTGGTGCGCCCGCCGCGACGGTGATCCGCTCCGACCTTCGATACATCCTCCTTCGGCGGGCGCCTCGGGGCGAGGGGGAATTGTGGGTGGGGGAGAGGTCGGATGAGGACGAAGCACAGATCCCCCTCGTCCCGAGCAGGTCCCGGAGGGACCGTATCGAGGGCCTGTCCCGGGCTGGCCGAAGGGGGGACGGATCGCGCTCTAGACGTCCAGGTTCGTGACCTTGAGCGCGTTGGTCTGGATGAACGCGCGGCGCGGCTCCACCACGTCGCCCATGAGCGTCTCGAACAGGTCGTTGGCCTCGTTGGCGTCCTTCACCGCGACGCGCAGCAGGGTGCGCGCGCCGGGATCGAGCGTGGTCTCCCAGAGCTGGTCGGGGTTCATCTCGCCCAGCCCCTTGTAGCGCTGGATCGCGGCGCCGCGGCGGCCGAGGTCCATGATCGTGTCGACGAGGCCCGTGGGCCCCAGGATCTCGTGTTCCCTGTCCTTGCGCGAGAGCGCGCCGGGATGGGCGTAGACCTCCTGCAGGCGGTCGGCCATGGCGTTGAGGCCCATGGCCTCGCCCGAGGCGACGAGGCCGCCGTCGATGCGGTGGGTCTCGGTGACGCCCCGGACCGCGCGGCGGAAAACGAGGCCGCCCGCGCCGTCGGACTCGCCGCTCCAGCCTCGCTCGTTCTCGTCCGACAGCGTGTCAAGACGCTGGGCGATGTAGCGCGCCGCGGCCGGACCGCTTTCGGGATCGTTCAGGACGGCGGGCGAGAGCACGCCCGCGATGGCGGTCTGCTCGGCCACCAGGAGCGGCAGGCGGCGGGTCAGCGCGCGCATGAGGCGGGCGGCGCGGCGCGCCTCGCGCGCCATCTCCAGAAGCTCGGCGCCGGCGACCCGGCGGCCGTCGCGGTGGGCGAAGACGCAGCCTTCGAGGCCCGTCTCGATCAGGTGGTCCTCGTAGGCCTGCTCGTCCTTGAGATAGACCTCGCTCGCGCCGCGCTTGACCTTGAAGAGCGGCGGCTGGGCGATGTAGAGGCAGCCCGCCTCGATGACCGGCGCCATGTGGCGGAAGAAGAAGGTCAGCAGGAGCGTCCGGATGTGCGCGCCGTCCACGTCGGCGTCCGTCATGATGACGATCTTGCGGTAGCGCAGCCTGGCGAGGTCGAAATCCTCGGCGATGCCCGCGCCGAGCGCGGTGATCAGCATGCCGATCTGCTCGGACGACAGCATCTTGTCGATGCGCGCGCGCTCCACGTTGAGGATCTTGCCGCGCAGCGGCAGGACGGCCTGGTTCGAGCGGTCGCGCGCCTGCTTGGCCGACCCGCCCGCCGAGTCGCCCTCGACGATGAAGATCTCGGCCCTCTCCGGGTCCTTCTCCTGGCAGTCGGCGAGCTTGCCCGGCAGGTTGGCGATATCGAGCGCGCCCTTCTTGCGGGTGAGGTCCCGCGCCCTGCGGGCGGCCTCGCGGGCCGCGGCCGCCTCGACGCACTTCGAGACGACGGTCCGGGCCTCGGCCGGGTGCTCCTCGAACCACTGGCCCAGCCGGCCGGCGACGACCTGCTCGACGACCGGGCGCACCTCCGACGACACCAGCTTGTCCTTGGTCTGCGAGGCGAACTTCGGATCGGGCACGTTGCACGAGACGATCGCGGTCAGGCCCTCGCGCATGTCCTCCCCGGAGATCGAGACCTTCTCGCGCCTGAAAAGGCCGTTGGCCGCCGCGTAGGACTGGATCGTGCGGGTCAGCGCGCCGCGGAATCCGGCGAGGTGCGAGCCGCCGTCGCGTTGCGGGATGTTGTTGGTGAAGCAGAGCGTGTTCTCGTGGTAGGCGTCGGTCCACTGCATGGCGACCTCGACGGCGACGCCGTCGCGGTCGTCCCGGAACCAGATCGGCTCGCCGTGGAGCACGGTCTTGTTGCGGTCGAGGTAGCCCACGAAGGCCCGGACGCCGCCCTCGTAGTGGAACTCCTCCTCGCGCGCCTCCACGGTGCGGCGGTCGGCCAGGCGGATCCTCACGCCGCTGTTGAGGAAGGCGAGCTCGCGCAGGCGGTGCTCCAGTACGCCGAAATCGAACTCGGTCATGGTGAAGGTGCGGGTCGAGGGCGTGAAGGTGACCCGCGTTCCGGTCCTGTCGGCCGGTCCCGTCGCCGCGAGCGGCGCCTCCGCGTCGCCGTGGACGAAGCGCATGGCGTGCTCCCGCCCGTCGCGCCAGATCGTGAGGTCCAGGACCGACGACAGCGCGTTCACGACCGAGACCCCGACGCCGTGCAGGCCGCCGGACACCTTGTAGCTGTTGTGGTCGAACTTCCCGCCCGCGTGCAGCCGGGTCATGATGACCTCGGCGGCCGAGACGCCCTCGTCCGGATGGAGGTCGACCGGGACGCCGCGGCCGTTGTCCTCGACCGTGACCGAGCCGTCGGCGTTCAGCGCCACGCGGACCGTGTCGCAGTGGCCCGCGAGCGCCTCGTCGATGGCGTTGTCGACGACCTCGAAGACCATGTGGTGCAGGCCGGTGCCGTCGTCGGTGTCGCCGATGTACATGCCCGGGCGCTTGCGCACGGCGTCGAGGCCCTTGAGCACCTTGATGGCGTCGGCGCCGTAGTCCCCGTTTCCGGCGGTCCCGCGCATGTCGCGGGCTTCCTCGCTCACGCCGGTCCCGCCGGGCGGTCCCGCCGGCGGGCCTCGCCGTCCGCGACGCGGAAAAACCGGGCGCGGCCGTCGAGCCCGTCGAATGGTCCGTCGTCGGCGCCGGTCATCCAGGCCTGAAGGCCGAGGTCGAGCAGCGCCGCGAACAGCGCCGCGCGGTGGCGCCGGTCGAGATGGGCGACGACGTCGTCGAGCAGCAGCACCGGCGGCCTCCGCCGGGCCTCGAGCCGGGCCGCGGCCAGGAGCAGCGCGATCACCAGCGTCTTCTGCTGGCCGGTCGAGCACAGATCCGCGGTCATGCCGCTGGGCAGGTGGACGACGGCGAGGTCCATCCGGTGCGGGCCGTCGCCCGCGCCGCCTGTCTCCGCGTCGCGCGGCCGGGAGGCCTCGAGCCGCTCGCGGAAGCGCTGCTCGGCGTCGACCGCGGGCATCGTCGCGATCCAGGTCTCGACCCGGCCGTCGAGCGCGAGCGCCGCCCCGGGGAAGGGGTCGAGGCCGTCCGCGAGGATCGGCGCCAGCCGGTCGGCGAGGTCGCGGCGGGCGGCGGCCACGGCGACGCCGGTCTCGGCCATGGTCTCTTCCAGCGCCGAAAGCCAAGCCGGCTCCCGGCGGCCTTCCTTCAGGAGTCTGGCGCGCTCCCGCATGGCCCGCTCGTAGGCGCCGACGCGCCGGGCGTGGAGCGGGTCGTGGGCGCACACCAGCCGGTCGAAGACCTTGCGCCGGGCCGGGGCGGCGTCGCGGAACAGGCCGTCCATGCCGGGCGTCAGCCAGACCATGGAAAAGACCTCGGCCAGCGCGGCCGGCCCGCGGACCGTCTCGCCGCCGATCCGCGCCACGCGCCGCTCGCCCTCGCCGCCGGGATCGGCGCCGGTCCCGACCCGCACCGGCCCGTCGGGGGTCGCCACCTCGGCCGAGACCGCCCAGGGCGCGTCCGACCCGCGCCGGGCGAGGTCCTGGAGCCGCGCGCCGCGCAGGCCGCGGCCGGGCGCGAGACACGACACCGCCTCCAGCAGGTTGGTCTTGCCCGCGCCGTTGGCGCCGGTCAGCACCACGGGCTCCGGTCCGAGCTCCAGCGTCACGCGCCGCCAGGACCGGAACGCCGTGAGCGAGAGCGACCGCAGCGCGACGGTCGCGGCGTCCGCGTCGCGGCGGGCCGGCTGGGCCGTCGCCATGCTCACACTCTCATCGGCATCAGGACGTAGAGCGTGCGGTCGTCGCTGGTGTCGTTCACGATGGTGGGCGAGACCGCGTCGGCCATCTGGAACCGGATCTTCTCGCCGTCGAAGTTCCGCGCCATCTCGAGCACGTAGCGGGAGTTGAAGCCGATCTCGATCGCCGGGCCCGCGTAGTCGACCGGGAGCTCCTCCTCGCCCGAGGCGCTGTCCGGGCTGTTCGCCGACAGCACCAGCCGCCCGGGCTCGATCGCCAGCTTGATCGAGCGCGACTTGTCGGTCGAGATCGCCGCCATGCGGTCGACCGCCTGCACGAAGCCCGCCGTCTCCATCTCGAGGGTCTTGTCGTTATCCCGGGGGATCACCCGCTCGTAGTCCGGGAAGGTGCCGTCGATCAGCTTCGAGGTCAGGACGACGGTGTCGAAGGCGAAGCGGATCTTGGCGTCGGACAGCTCGACCCGGACCGCGCCGTCGATCTCGTCCACCAGCTTGCGGAGCTCGCCCACGGTCTTGCGCGGCACGATGACGCCGGGCATGTCGCCCGCGCCGTCGGGCCGCTCGGAATCGACGCGCGCGAGCCGGTGGCCGTCGGTCGCCACCGCGCGCAGCACGGGCGCGCCGTCGGCGTCCGCGCCGTGGACGTAGACGCCGTTGAGGTAGTAGCGCGTCTCCTCGGTCGAGATCGCGAAGCCGGTCTTGTCGATCAGCCGGCGCAGCTCGGAGGCCGGCAGCGCGAAGCCGTGGCTGAAGTCGCCGCCCGACATCGCGGGGAAGTCCTCGGGCGGCAGGCAGGGCAGGCGGAAGTGGATGCGTCCGCAGGCGATCGACAGCCGGCCGGCGTCGCCGGTCGCGTCGAGCGTCGCCGTGGAACCCTCGGGAAGCTTGCGGCAGATGTCGTAGAGCACGTGCGCGGGCGCGGTCGTCGCGCCAGCGGCCTCGATGTCGGCGGACACCGACTCGACCGCCTCGAGGTCCATGTCGGTCGCGGTCAGGCGCAGCGTCCCGTCGTCCGCCGCCTCCAGACGGATGTTGGAGAGGATCGGAATGGTGTTGCGCCGCTCGACGACGCTCTGCGCGTGCGCCAGCGCCTTCAGCAGAACGGCGCGTTCGATAGCCAGCTTCATGAAACAGCATCCGTCAGGGTGGGTGGCCGACCGGCCCCGGCGCGGCCGTTCCGGGGGCGGACCGTCCCGCGCGCGCGGCAGATCGTCTCAAGGACCGCCGACCTTAGCAGAAAGCCCCCCGGAACGCCAGTTCCGGGGGGCCGGGAAGGCGTCTGCAAGTGGTTGAAACCGTTCAGCTTTCCAGCATGCGTTCGAGAAGCTCCACATCCTCGGCGAAGGCGGGGTCGCCGGCCATCAGCTCCTCCACCTTGCGCACCCCGTGCATGACCGTGGTGTGGTCGCGTCCGCCGAACTTGCGGCCGATCTCGGGCAGGCTGCGGCTGGTGAGCCGCTTGGCGAGATACATGGCGATCTGGCGCGGCCGCGCGATGGCGCGCTGCTTGCGCGAGGAGACCATGTCGGCCATGCGGATCTTGAAGTGCTCGGCGACCTTCTTCTGGATCTCCTCGATCGTGATGCGCCGGTCCTGGGCGCGCAGCAGGTCGCGCAGGAGATCCTGGGCCGAGTCGAGCGTGACCGGCCGGCCGACGAGCTGGGCGTGCGCCAGCACGCGGTTGAGCGCGCCCTCGAGCTCGCGGACGTTGGACGCGATCTTGTGGGCCAGGAACTCCATGACCCGCCGGGGCACCGGCACGTCGGGGAACCGGTCGGCCTTGGCCTCCAGGATGCCGAGCCTCAGCTCGTAGTCGGCGGGATGGATGTCGGCGACCAGCCCCCAGCCCAGACGCGAGCGCAGCCGCTCCTCGATGCCGTCGATGTCGGAGGGCGAGCGGTCGCCGGAGATCACCACTTGGCGGTTCCGGTCCACCAGCGCGTTGAAGGTGTGGAAGAACTCCTCCTGGGTCGTATCCTTGCCGGCGATGAATTGGATATCGTCGATCATCAGCACGTCGACGGCGCGGAACTGGTCCTTGAAGGCCATCGTGTCCTTGTAGCGAAGGGCGCGGATGAACTTGTACATGAACTTCTCGGCCGACATGTAGAGCACGCTCCGGCCCGGCTTCCGGGCCCGGACGCGCCAGGCGATGGCGTGCATCAGATGGGTCTTGCCCAGCCCCACGCCGCCGTAGAGGAAGAGCGGGTTGAAGGCGACCGAGTCGGCCGCCGCCACGCGCTGGGCGGCGGCGTGGGCGAACTCGTTGGTCTTGCCGACGACGAAGTTCTCGAAGGTGAGGCGCGGGTCGAGCGAGGCGGCGAGCCGGTCGGCCTCGACCGCGGCGTCGGGCGCGTCGCCGTCGCGGCGGATCATGTCGAGGTCGCGGCGCGCGGGCGCGACCTCGCGGCGCGGCGCGGGACGTTGGGGCCGGCCCACCCTGATGACGATGCCGGTGACCTCCCGGTTCTCGCCGCACCACAGGTCGTGCAGGCGTCCGCCGCAGCGGGACATGACCCAATCCTTCATGTTTCCGCTCGGAACGCGCATCACGACATCGCTTCCCGAGACCCCGTCGAGCGAGAGCGGGCGCAGCCATGTCTTGAAGGCGGCCTCCCCGAGCTCGGCCCGCAGGCGGCCTCTCACGCGTTTCCACTGATCCTCGACGTCCCGGTCCATCTTCAACGTCTCCGACGCCATCGGCCCCCTCCCCGAACGACGAAGAAACCCGGCCGCATGGCGCGGCGAGGCGAGTCGCCATCGCCCGGCCTCGCGCCCGACGGCGCCGCCACGCCGGGACGGAGAGGGCGCCCGCGCCCGGAACATCCCGGCCGCGCCCCTCTCCCGGCGCCCGTCGACAGAATCTTCGTCCGAGTTGAATCCGCTTTGTTTTCCAACGACACGACCATCCTTATCCCGTCCGCCGCGCGAGCGCGCAGCGCGCCAGTCCGTTCCGGAATCCGGGCCAGCCTCCAGCGCCGCCGCGACAACGGTTGCCGCGGCCGTAAGGAAATCTGGCGTTTCGCTTTTCGCCCCGCCGGAACGATTCGTTCTTGAGGTCGCTTCCGCGACCCGGCGACGACCGTAGACCGTCGCCGGTGGCGGGGACAACGGGACAAAATCGGAACCCCGAAACGGCCGGACCGACGGCGCGCCCCGCGCCCCGCGAGACGCTCCGGCGACCGGGACGAGAAACGCGCCGGACCGGCCGGTCCGGCGCGCCTCGATCGCACGATCCTGTGGCCCCCGGGGGCCGCCCGACTACATCTTGGCGATACGCCGCGCCAACCGGGACACCTTCCGCGACGCGGCGTTCCTGTGCGTCACGCCGGCCTTCGCGCCGCGCGCGATCTCGGGCTGGGCCGCGCGCAGCGCCTGGGCGGCGGCGTCCCTGTCGCCCCGCCGGATCGCGGCCTCGACAGCGCGGACGAAGCCGCGGACACGGCTCATCCGGCCGCGGTTCACCGCGGTTCGCCGGGCGGTCTGGCGCGCGCGCTTCTTGGCTTGCATCGTGTTGGCCATGGAGTCTCCCGGCTCTCGGGTGCGGAGGCGACCGAGCTTATAGCGACGCGGCCATGGGGCGTCAACGACAGGGAATCCGGCGATTCGCGCGCCGTCGCCGGGACGCGGAAACGAATTCGGAAAGCAACGTGTTTGCGAATCGCCCGACTCGGGCGCGCGACTCCGCCTCAGCGCTGGCACCGGCCGCAGAAGAAGGTCGAGCGGTTCGATTGCGCGATTCGCCGGACCGCGCCGGAGCAGCCCGGCGTCGGGCAGGGCTCGCCCTCGCGGCCGTAGACCCGGAAGCTGTGCTGGAAATAGCCGAGCTCGCCGCTCGTCCGGCGGTGGTCGCGCAGCGACGAGCCGCCGGCGGCGATGGCCTCGGTGAGCACGTCGACGAGGGCGGGCACCAGACGCCCGCACCGGCGTCCCGCGACGTTCCGGGCCAGACGCCTGGGCGAGAGGCCGGCCCGGTGGAGCGCCTCGCAGGCGTAGATGTTGCCGACGCCGCCCACGACCTTCTGGTCGAGCAGCGCCGCCTTGACGGGCGTCGCCTTGCCCGCGAGGCGCCCGGACAGGCGCCCGGCCGTGAAGGCGGGGTCGAGCGGGTCGGGCGCGAGGGCCGCCAGCAGCGGGTGGCTCGACTCCTCCCCGGCCCGCGCCAAGGTCATCAGCCCGAAGCGCCTTCGGTCGTTGAAGACGACCCGCAGGCCCTCGTCGGTGGTGAAAACGACGTGGTCGTGGGGGTCGGGCGGCCGGTTGTCGCCGCGCGGCCGGATCGTCATGCGGCCCGACATGCCGAGATGGCAGATCAGCACGAGGCCGCCGTCGAGGCCGAAGAGCAGGTATTTGGCCCTGCGCCCGATCCGCTCCACCCTCCGGCCCGCGACCAGCGTCGAGAAGCCCGCGGGGAAGGGGATGCGCAGGTCCGGCCGCCGCTGGTCGACCGCCGCGATGCGGCGTCCGACCAGCGCCGGCTCGAGACCCCGGCGCACGGTCTCCACCTCGGGCAGTTCGGGCATGGCGTGTCGTTCCGTCGGCCGAATCGCGGCGTCTCCCGGCCGGTGTAGAGCCTGGAGCCGCCGCTGAAAAGCCGGCCGGCGCTGGCCCGGCGGCGATGCCGGGAGTATGGTCCACCGCCATGTCCGAGACCGACCGGGCCGACCACGCCACCCGTTTCGGCGAGCGGCGCGTCTCCGCGCGGGAGAAGGCGCGGCTGGTGCGCGGCGTCTTCGACGGCGTCGCCCCCCGCTACGACCTGATGAACGACCTCATGTCGGCGGGCGCGCACCGGCTGTGGAAGCGCGACTTGGCGGCGCTCGTCGCCCGCGACATCGGGACCGGCCGCGTCGTGGACGTGGCGGGCGGAACGGGCGATATCGCGTTCCGGCTGCTCGGGCGCGGCTTCCGGGTGGACGCGGTCGACATCAGCGCGGCCATGCTGGCGGTGGGGCGCGACCGCGCGCTCGACCGCGGCCTGACCGACGGCCTGACCTGGATCTGCGGGGACGCCGAGGCGCTGCCCCTGGCGGACGGCCGCGCCGACGCCTACACGATCGCCTTCGGCATCCGCAACGTCACCCGCCTCGACCGCGCGCTGGCCGAGGCCCGGCGCGTGCTGCGCCCCGGCGGCCGTTTCGCCTGCCTCGAGTTCGGCCACGCCGTCCTTCCGGTCCTCGACCGCCTCCTGGACCGTTACCGCGGGGCCGTCCTGCCGCGCCTAGGCGCGCTCGTGGCCGGAGACCGCGAGGCGTACCGCTATCTCGCCGAGAGCATCCGGCGCTTCCCGGTCCAGGAACGGCTCGCCGCCATGGCGGCCGAGGCCGGCCTCGCCCATGTCGGCACGGTCAACCTGTCGGGGGGGATCGCCGCCCTGACGACCGCCTGGCGCCTGTGACCCGGCCCGCCATGACCCGCCCGTCGCAGACGGCGCGCAACCTCGCGCGGCTTTTCGCCATCGCCCGCACGCTGGCGCGCCACGACGCGCTGTTCCCCCTGGAGCTGGCCGGCGTCGCGCCGCCCGTCGTGTGGGCCGCCCGGATGGTCTCGTCCCGTTCGGCCGGAGGCCGTCCGGGCGAGCGGCTGGCCCGGGCGCTCCAGGAGCTCGGCCCCGGTTTCGTCAAGGCCGGCCAACTCCTGTCGGTCCGTCCCGACCTCGTCGGCGAGGACATCGCCGACGACCTCGCCAACCTTCAGGACCGTCTCGCCCCGTTCCCCGCCGGCGAGGCCCGCGCGACGATCGAGCGCGAGCTCGGACGACCGGTCGAGGCGTCGTTCCAGAGCTTCGAGGACGAGCCGGTGGCCGCCGCGTCGATCGCCCAGGTGCACCGGGCCGTGACGGCCGACGGGCGCGCGGTGGCGGTCAAGGTCCTGCGGCCGGGGATCGCCGGGGTCCTGCGGCGCGACATGGAGCTCGCCCGCTGGCTGGCGGCGCTGGCGGAGCGCGCCCGGCCCGACCTCCGGCGCCTCAGGCCCGTCCAGGCGGTCGAGACGCTGCGGGAATGGGTCGATGTCGAGCTCGACCTCAGGCTGGAGGCGGCGGCGGCCGACGAGCTGGCCGAGAACATGGCCGACGACCCCGGCTTCCGCGTGCCCGAGGTCGACTGGCGGCGCACCGGCGAACAGGTGCTCACGCTCGAATGGGTCGATGGCGTCCCGGTCGACGAGCGGGCCGCGCTCGAGGCCGCGGGCCACGACGCCGAGGCGCTCGTCGCCCAGGCCGCGCGCGCCTTCTTCAACCAGGTCTTCCGGGACGGTTTCTTCCACGCCGACATGCATCCGGGGAACCTCTTCGTCGACGGGAACGGCGTCATCGTCGCCGTCGATTTCGGGATCATGGGGCGGCTCGACCGGGCCGCGCGGCTCGCCATCGCCGAGATGCTGCTGGGGTTCCTCACCCGCGACTACAAGCGGGTCGCCGACGTGCATTTCGAGGCGGGCTACGTGCCGCGCGACCGTTCGCGCGCGCTCTTCACCCAAGCCTGCCGGTCGATCGGCGAGCCGATCCTGGACCGGCCGCTGAACGAGATCTCGCTCGCCCGGCTCCTGGCCCAGCTCTTCCGCGTCACCGAGCGGTTCGGCATGCCGACGCAGCCCCGGCTGCTCCTCCTCCAGAAGACCATGGTGGTCACGGAGGGCGTCGGACGGGCGCTCGCGCCCGATCTCAACATGTGGACGCTCGCCCGGCCGCTGATCGAGGACTGGGCCGCGCGCAACCTCTCGGCCCCCGCCCGCGCCGCGGACGCCGCCCGGCGTGGCGCCGAGACGCTGCGCCGCCTGCCGGAGCTGGCCCACAAGGTCGAGGGAATCGTCGAGGACGCCTCGGCCTCCGGGTTCCGCCTCCATGCCGACACGGTCGACGACCTCGCCCGCCGCCGGACCGACGCCGGCCGGCCCTCGGGCGTCTGGCTCTGGGGGCTGGCCGGCGCGGCGCTGCTGGCGGCGCTGCTGGCGCTGGTCGCGTGATCGCGGCGGAGAGGTGAATCCGGGCGCGATCCGGCCTATATTGCGCGCCGCACAACGGGGACGCGGCCCATGCTCGACGGCAAGCGGATCCTGCTCGTCATCTCGGGCGGCGTCGCCGCCTACAAGTCGCTGGAGCTGATCCGACGCCTGACCGACCGCGGCGCGGCGGTGCGCTGCGTCATGACCGAGGGCGCCCAACGGTTCGTCACGCCGCTCTCGGCCGCCGCGCTCTCGGGCGACAGGGTCTTCACCGACCTCTTCTCGCTCACCGACGAGGCGGAGATGGGCCATATCCGGCTCTCCCGCGAGGCCGACCTCGTGGTCGTCGCGCCCGCCACCGCCGACCTCATGGCGCGCATGGCCGCGGGCCTCGCCGACGATCTCGCCACCGCCGTGCTGCTCGCGACCGACAAGCCGGTGCTGCTCGCGCCCGCCATGAACGCCGCGATGTGGCGCCACGCCGCGACCCGGCGCAACGCCGCGCGGCTCGTCGCCGACGGGATCGCCACGGTCGGCCCGGAGGCGGGCGATCTCGCCTGCGGCGAGGTGGGCTCGGGCCGCATGAGCGAGCCCGCCGCCATCGCCGCCGCGGCCGGAGCGCTGCTCGCCGTCCCCGCCGCGCGGCCGCTCGCGGGCCGCCACGCGCTCGTCACCAGCGGGCCGACCCACGAGCCGATCGATCCCGTGCGCTACATCGCCAACCGCAGCTCCGGCAAGCAGGGCCACGCCATCGCCGCGGCCTGCGCGCGGCTCGGCGCGCGCGTCACGCTGGTCTCCGGCCCCGTCGCGATCGACGATCCGCGGGGCGTCGATGTCGTGCGCGTGGAGACCGCCCGCGACATGCTCCGGGCCTGCGAGGCGGCGCTGCCCGCCGATGTCGCCGTGTGCGCGGCCGCCGTCGCCGACTGGCGCGCCGCGCGGGAGGCCGCGACGAAGATGAAGAAGAACGGCGGCGGCCCGCCGCCGCTCGAGCTGGCCGAGAATCCCGACATCCTCGCCACGCTCGCCGCGCGCAACGACCGGCGTCCCCGTCTGGTGGTGGGCTTCGCCGCGGAGACCGGCGACGCGGCGGCCCGCGCCCGGACGAAGCTCGCCGCGAAGGGCTGCGACTGGATCGTCGCCAACGACGTGGGCGAGGGCAGCGGAACCTTCGGCGGCGACGAGAACACCGTCCATCTGGTGACGCCGGACGGCGTCGAGGACTGGCCGCGGCTCGCCAAGGACCGGGTGGCCGAGCGGCTCGCCCGGCGCATCGCCGACCGGCTGGCGCCGTGACGGTCGAGGTCCGGTTCGCGCGGCTGCCTCACGGCGAGGGTCTCGACCTGCCCGGCTACGCGACCCCCGGCGCGGCCGGCATGGACCTGCGCGCCGCCGTCGGGGACGGCCTGACGCTCGCGCCCGGCGAGCGCGCCCTGGTGCCGACCGGGTTCCGGATGGCCCTGCCCGGCGGCTTCGAGGCGCAGATCCGTCCGCGCTCGGGCCTCGCCCACGAGCACGGCGTCACCGTCCTCAACAGTCCGGGAACGGTCGACAGCGATTACAGGGGCGAGGTGACGGTGCTCCTGGTCAACCTCGGGAAGGAACCCTTCCGGATCGCCCGCGGCGAACGCATCGCGCAGATGGCGATCGCGCCGGTCGCTCGCGCCGTCTCCACCGAGGCCCGAGAACTGGACGAGACCGGGCGCGGCGCCGGCGGTTTCGGATCGACGGGCCGGTTCTGACGGGCGTCGACGGGCCTTGCCAAGGCCCCCGGCGCCGACCACCTTGGGCGGATGGACATCGCCGACTTCACCGAGGACCAGCTCCACCGCTACGCCCGGCACATCGTCATGCCCGAAGTGGGCGGCGAGGGCCAGGCCAGGCTGCTGGACGCCAGGGTCCTGATCGTCGGCGCGGGCGGGCTGGGCGCGCCGCTCGCGATGTACCTCGCCGCGGCGGGCGTTGGCACGCTGGGGATCGTGGACGACGACGCGGTCGAACTCTCCAACCTGCAACGCCAGGTGGCGCACACGACGGACCGGATCGGCGCGCCCAAGACCGAGAGCGCGGCGGCGACCGTCAGGGCGCTCAACCCCGAGGTCGCCGTGATCCGCCGCCAGGAGCGTCTCGATCGCCACAACGCGCTCGACATCGTCGCGGGCTACGATCTCGTCTGCGACGGCACCGACAACTTTCCCACCCGCTACCTCCTCAACGACGCCTGCTACCTCGCGGGCAAGCCGCTGGTGAGCGCGGCCATGACGCGGTTCGACGGCCAGCTCACCACCTTCCGGGCGCACGAGGGCGGCGGCAACCCCTGCTACCGCTGCCTGTTTCCGGAGATGCCGCCCGAGGGCCTCGCGCCGTCGTGTTCGGAAGCCGGCGTCTTCGGGGCCATCGCGGGCGTCATGGGGACGCTCCAGACCGCCGAGGTCCTGAAGGAACTCCTCGGCATCGGCGCCGGCCTCGCCGGCACGCTCCTGATCTACGACGCGCTGGGCGCCGAGTTCCGGCGCGTGACCTACGGCAAGGACCCCGACTGCGCCCTGTGCGGCGACCGGGCGACGATCGCCGACCTCGGCGGGACCGGCCGGCGCGCGGAGACGGACGGGCCGTGACGGGCGAGGCGCCCTCGCCCGCCCGCGCCGGGCGGCGGGACGCGGAGGCGGCGCATGGCCGCTGAAGCCGGGGGCCTCGGCGTCGTCGTGCTGTCGGGCGATTACGTCCGGGTCCACTACGCGCTGATGATGGCGTCCGCCGCCGCGGCCATCGACCGGCCGGTCACGGTGTTCGTCACCATGGACGCCGCGCCGCTGCTGGCGGGGGACGAGGGCTGGCGCCGGCTGGCCGGCGCGGAGCGCGACGACGAGCTCAAGGCGCGCGACGTGGCCGACATGGAGACGCTGCTGGCCGCCTGCGCGTCCATGGGGGTCGCCTTCATGGCCTGCGAGGCGGGCCTGAGGGCCGGGGAGACGCCCGCCGCCGCCCTGCGCGACGATCTGGACATCGAGGTCGCGGGCCTCGTCACGTTCTACCGCGCGGTGGGCGAGGGCCGGATCGTGGCGCTGTGACGCCGGGGCCGCGAACCGCGCCGGCCGCGCCCATGGTTTCCCTGTCGCCCGCGGCGATCCGACCGTTCCCGAGGAGATGTCCATGACCGAGCTCCCCGACGCTCCCGGCTGGAGCGAGGACGATTCCCGCCACTTCATCGACCGCGGCGCCTACTTCGTGCCGGAGCGCGAAACCCAGATCGACACGATCCGCGGCGTCGTTCCGCCCGCGCCCGACGGCGCCGTCATCGTCGACATCTGCTGCGGCGAGGGGCTGCTCTGCGAGGCGCTGGCGCGGCGCTTTCCCAAGGCCGAGATCCACGCGCTCGACGGCTCGCGGACCATGCTCGCCGCGGCGAAGGCCAGGCTCGAGGCGGCCGGCGCGGCGCACCGGACGACCCTCATCGACATCGCCGAGACCGGCTGGCGCGCCTTCGACAGGCCGATCCACGCCTTCGTCTCGTCCTTGGCCGTCCACCACCTCGCCGGGCCGGACAAGGCGCGGCTGTTCGGGGACCTGACCGCGGCGCTGGCGCCGGGCGGCGCGATCGTGATCTGCGACCTGGTCGAGGCCCAGCGCGAGGCCGGTCTCGAGCTGTGGAAGCGGCACTGGGACGACGGCGTGCGCGAGCGGTCCCTGGCGCTCGACGGCGACGAAAGGATGCTCGACATCTTCCGCGCCGACGGCTGGAACTACTACGCCGACCCCGGCGCCGACCCGGTGGACACACCCTCGCCGCTGTTCGACCAGATGCTCTGGATGGCCGAGGCCGGCCTGACCGGGATCGACGTCCACTGGCTCCGCGCCGGCCACGCCATCTTTTCCGGCGTGAAGCCGTGAGCGCTCCTCGGAGCGCCGTCCCATCGGACTGGATCGGGGCCGGTTTCCTTCGGCGGTCCCGGAGACCGCCGCCGCCGGTTCGAGACGACGGGATGATGCCGTAGCGCCCGCCACGGCCGGCGTCGGGCGGGCGCGGTCAAAAGCCGCCGACGCGGCCGTTCGCCTCCCACTGGCCGCTGCGCGGGGGTTCCGGTCCCGCTCCGGGCGCGCCGGCCGCCGGTCCGCAGCCGCTCTTCCGCCCGCCGTCCGTCACCGTCGCCTCGGCCGACCGATGGCGCGGCCCACGTTGCGGTGGCGCCCGACCGCGGCGTGGTCGGCGACGGCCCGGCGCAGCCGCTCGTGGGCCTCCGGCGCGAACTCCATCGTGGCGCGCGTGCGCAGGTCGAAGCCCAGCGCCATCACCTCGTTGGTCGCGGAGAGCGCGCCCTTCCCGGCGTGGTACAGGCTGTGGAAGATGCGGTAGCGCTTGGCGTCGGCGTCCAGGGCCTGGGTCGTCACGAGCACCGGATCGCCCTCGCGCAGCTCGTCGAGATAGTTCACGTGGGTCTCGACCACGGCGTATTCCGCCCCGCCGCGCTCGTCCTGCATCCTCGGCGCGTTCATCGCGTCCCAGAACGCCGCCGTCGCATGGTCGCAGATCAGGACATAGTAAGCCATGTTGAGATGGCCGTACTCGTCGATCCATTCCGGCCTCACGACGGCCTCGAGGGTGAACAGGCGCGGGTCGGTCTCCATGGCGCGCTCCCTTCGCGGCGACGCTTCTTCTACAGCGCGTCCCCGCCTCGACGGAAGCGCCATGGCCCGCTCGCCGCTCCGGCCTTTGCGCCGCCGCCACCGCGGCGGCATGATCCCGCCCGACGAGGGAGGACGCCGCCGTGCCGCATCTGCACTTTTCCGCCGACGAGCTCGACGAGCGCCGCCGCCGGGCCCGCGCGAGGATGGCCGAACGGGGGCTCGACGCCGTGCTGCTCTTCAAGCAGGAGAGCATGTACTACCTCACGGGTTACGACACCGCCGGCTACTCGCTGTTCCAGTGCCTCGTCATGCGGGCCGACGGCGACCTCGTGCTCGTCACCCGCTCCGCCGACCGGGAGCAGGCGGCCTTCACCTCGGTCGTCCCGGACGTGCGCGTCTGGACCGACCGGGGCGGCGCCAACCCGGCGCGCGACGTCAAGGCCGTGCTGCGGGAGAAGGGTCTCGCGGGCGGGCGCCTGGGGGTGGAGCTCCACGCCTGGTGCCTCACGGGCCAGCGCTGGGACATGCTGCGCGCCGAGCTCGACGGCTTCTGCGCCCGCGAGGACTGCACCGACCTGGTGCAGGGTCTGCGCGCGGTGAAGAGCCCCGCGGAGCTCGAGTGCGTGCGCAAGGCGGGCGCGCTCTGCGACGACGCGCTGGAAGCGCTCCACGACGCCATCGCGCCGGGCGTCGACGAGGGCCTGCTCTATTCCCGCATGATGCAGGCGATCCTGGAGGGCGGCGGCGACCCGGCCGCGAGCCGGCCCATCGTCGGCTCGGGCGACGGGGCGCTGCTGGTGCGCTACTTCACCGGCCGCGCCGCGGTCGGCGCCCGGGACCAGGTCCAGCTCGAATACGGCGCGGCCTGGCGCCACTACCACGCGGCCATCATGCGCACCGTGCTGACCGGGACGCCTGGCCGGCGCCACGAGGCGATGCACGCGGCCTGCGTCGAGGCGCTCGCCGCCTGCCAGGAGGCCGCCCGGCCCGGCGCGACCTTCGGCGACCTCTACGAGGCGCACGCCCGCGCGATCGACGCCCACGGGTTCCGGGACTGCCGGCTCAACGCCTGCGGCTACTCGCTGAGCGCGAACTACCCGCCGTCGTGGATGGAGGAGCCCATGATCTATCCCGCCAACGCCACGGCGGTCGAGCCGGGCATGGCGATTTTCATGCACATGATCCTGGTCGACAGCCCCAACAGGCTCGCCATGAGCCTCGGCGAGACCGGTATCGCGCACGAGGACCGCTTCGAGCCGGTCTCGGCCATGCCGCACGACCTTGTGGCGAAGCGGTAGGGAACGCGATAGGAACCGTCATGTCCGACGCCCTCGTCCCGCAGGCCCCGAGCGACCGCAAATCCGCTGGCGCGTACTTCACGCCCGAACCGGTCGCCCGGACCCTCGTGAGATGGGCCGTCCGGCATGACGGCGACACGGTCCTGGACCCGTCGTGCGGGGACGGGCGGTTCATCTCGCTGCACGGGAACAGCACGGGAATCGAAAGAGAGGGCGCGTCGGCATGCTCGGCGAGACGGCGCGCGCCAGACGCGACCGTCGTGGAGGCCGATTTTTTCACCTGGGTCGCGGAGAACGAACGACGGTTCGATTGCGCGGTCGGCAATCCTCCGTTCATCCGCTACCAGAGGTTCAACGGCGCGACCAGGCGGGCCGCTCTCGCTTGCTGCCGCGGGCATGGCGTCCGTTTCGCGGCGCTGGCCTCGTCCTGGGCGCCTTTCCTGGTGGCCGCCGCGGGCAGCTTGAAACCGGGCGGGAGAATGGCCTTCGTCGTTCCCGCGGAGATCGGCCACGCTCCCTACGCGAGGCCGCTTCTGGATTTCCTGGTCGGGAGTTTCGATCTCGTCAGGATTGTCGCGCTCAGGGAAAAGATGTTCCCCGACCTCTCGGAAGACTGCTGGCTGCTGTTCGCGGACGGCTACGGCGGCGCGACGTCGAGCATCGAGCTTGTCCGGGCCGAACGGTTCTCCCGGTTCGCGGCCGGCCGGGCCGCGATCCGGCGGGTCGGCGTCCGGGAGTGCCGCGCGAACCATGGCGGCCGATTGCGGCCCTACCTTCTGTCCGACGGCTCCCTGGACTCATACGCGCATTTTTCGCAAAAGCCGTCGGCGCCGCGTCTCGGAGACCTTGGGCGCGTGGGCATCGGGTATGTCAGCGGCGCCAACGGTTTCTTCCACCTTCGTCCATCGACCGCGGAGAGGCTCGGGATTCCCCGGGAATTCCTGGTTCCTTCGGTGCGCGGCGGCCGATACCTGACGGACCGGCCGGTCACGCCCGACGCCGTACGGCGTTGGCTGGAAAGGGACGACCCGGTCCTGTTGCTGCGCATTCCGCCGGAAGCCCGCGTCCCGGCGGTCGTGCGGCGTTATCTGGACACCGACGCGGCGCATCGCGCGCGCGAGGCGTTCAAGTGCCGATCGCGAACGCCGTGGTACTCGGTTCCGGACGTGAGGAAGCCGGACTTTTTCCTGACCTACATGAACGGCCGAACGCCGGCGCTGGCGGAGAACGCGGCCGGATGCACCTGCACCAACGCGCTCCTGGCCTTCGAGTTCCGCGAAAACCTGTCCGGACGGGCCCGAACCGCCGCGCGGCGAACCGTGCTTTCCGGATGGGCCTCGGCGCTGGGGCGTCTGAGTTGCGAACTCGAAGGCCACCCCCTGGGCGGTGGCCTGCTCAAGCTGGAGCCGGGCGAAGCCAGGCGTGTCCTGCTCCTGCCCGACGACGGGATCGAGCCGGAGACGAGACGCGCGCTTCTGGACGGTGTCGAGACCATGCGGCGCTGGCGGCATATCGATGCCCCCTGACCGGGCGGATTTCGCGGAGAGCGAGTGCCAGTGGATCCCGCTGCGTGAGGCGACCGCGCATTTCGCGACCCACGCCGGGCCGACGCAGAGCCAGCGGCACATCAAACCGTTGCACTGGTATGCGGCGTGCCGGCTGGTCGTCGAAGGCGGTTTCGATCCCGACGAGATCACGCCCCGCCCGCCCTTTCGCGTGACCCGCAGGGGCGCGCGGCGCTGGCTGCACCACGATCCCGACCTGGGCGGCAAGGGCGAGCGGACGGTGTTCGGGGGCCTGAAGACCAAGAACGTGGACGTCGCGGTCGTGAAGAATGGCGTCGGTCCGGTCCTGGCGATTTCCTGCAAGGGGGCGACCGGAGCCTTTCGCAACCTGACGAATCGCATGGAGGAGGCCGTGGGCGACTGCACGAACCTGCACATCGCCTATCCCGCCCTCGTCTGCGGCTATCTTTTCGTCATGCGCGCCAATCGGGAGGAGGACGCGGCGCCCCCGCGGCCCGGAGCGAGGGCGGAGAACCGGCGCGCCAACGACATCGCCATCGGTGCCGACGGAGGGCCGGTGGAGGCCGTCGTCCGGTTTCACGCCGCCTTGAGGGAACTGGCCGACCGGCGCGGCATCCGCGACGACGTGAGCCGGTACGAGGCGGTCGCGCTCGCGCTGGCCGACACAGACGCCGGCGCCGCGAACGCGATTCTGCCGGATTTCCCGCCGGACGACAGCCCGCTCAGGATCGAGCGGTTCTTCCAGTCGGTCTACCTCCGCTACGACGAGCGATTCGTCTACGCCGCTCCCGACCTGAAGCGCGTGACCGGGCGGGTGGAATGGTCGCCGGATTCTCCGGCGTTCGACGGCGGGCGTTGCGCGGACCTCGACTACGAGCCACGATGGGCGGACGAAGCCTGACGGGAGCCTTCGATGCCGGCGCGCCCCGCCCGCCTCCCCACCGAACGCGAGATCGCCGCCTACGAGGCCGACGGGGCGGTCGCCCTGAAGGGCGTCTACCGGGACGAATGGATCGCGCTGCTGCGCGAGGGCGTCGCCGAGGCGATGCGGACGTCGGACCGCTACTCCCGGCGCATCCAGGACGAGGGCGAACCGGAGTTCTTCACCGACTACATCGCGTCGGACCGGGTACCGGCGCTGAGGCGCTTCGCCCTGGAAGGCCCCGCCGCGGAACTGTCGGCGGCGCTGATGCGCTCGAGGCGGGCGAACTTCCTGTTCGACGGCGTCTTCGTGAAGGAGCCCGGCGCCGCCAAGCCCAGCGTCTACCACCAGGACCAGCCCTACTACTGCGTCGAGGGCCGGCAGATCGTCGTGCTCTGGGCGCCGCTCGATCCCGTGCCCGCCCATGTCTGCCTGCGCTGCGTCAGGGGCTCCCACACCTGGGGGGCGGCCTTCCGTCCGGTGCGGTTCCGAGACGGCGGCGGCTTCGGCCGCGCCGCCGACGACGGCTACCCCGACCCGCCCGATGTCGAGAGGGACCACGCCGACAAACTGCTCGCCTGGGACCTGGAGCCGGGCGACGTCATCGCCTTCCATGGCATGACAATCCACGGCGCGCCCGGCAATCCCCGGACGGGCGTCCGCCGCCGCGCGACGAACACCACCTGGGTGGGCGACGACGCGGTCTATGTCGAGCGTCCCGGCGCGATGGAGCCGGACTTCCCCGATTGCGGGCTGAAGGAGGGCGACCCGCTCGACTGCGCGCGCTTCCCCCGGGTGTTCGAGCGGCGCGCCTGAGCGGGGGTAAACGATCACGCTCGGGACGCGGATCGGGAGCGCGAGCGGCGTCTCGGGCCCGCGGGGCGCGTCGGCGTCGAAAAAGAGGGAATCGCCGGGCTCCATGCGGTAGCTGCGGCCGCCGTGGCGGTAGTCCATGGCGCCCTCGACGACATAGAGGAACTCTTGGCCGTCGTGCTGGAAGAGCGGGAACGCCTCGCTCTCGTGGGTCGGCGCGATCGTGTGGGGCTCGACGGCGACCTGTTTGTGGACGCCGTGGCCCAACAGCGCGTACCGGTGGCCCGCCCCGGCGCCGCGGCGCTCGATCTTGAGCCCCTCGCCCGCCCTGACGTGGCTCGCGTCGCGCTGCTCCTCGAAGCGCTGGAAGAGCGCGGTGAACGGCACGTTGAGCGCGCACGCCAGGTTCTTGAGGGTCGTGGGCGACGGAGAGGTCAGGCCGTTCTCGATCTTCGACAGCATGCCGTTCGAGAGCCCGGCCCGCGAGGCCAGCTCGCCCACGGTCATCCCCTGCTTCCCGCGCTGGGCACTTGGGCCGCCGGCCCGCGGGGGTCCCGGCCGAGCGGCTCGCCGCGCCGGCCGGAGGGGCCGTCCGAGGCGTCCGTCACGGACCGTCGTCGAGATGGCCGGGCGCGAGCCGGTGGGCCAGCGGCCCCAGCGCGTCGTGGCGCACCATGAAGTGGACGGCCATGCCGACCGCGAGGTCGTCGGCCTCGACCGATCCCGCGCCGTCGACATGGAAGACCATGTCGGCGCCGCCGTCGGTCGGACGCACGAAGCCGTAGGCCCTGGCGCGGTCGAGCCACACGATCTCGCCGTTCATGGCGCCACGTTCGGGCCGCGGCGCCCGGACTGTCAAGCCGGCCCCTCCGCGCCGCCGGCGGTCGGAGGGAACGGGCGGCGAAAAGGCTTGCTCTCGCCGTCCCGGCGGCTAGTATCGCGCCGCCTCGAAGCATGGCCTTCCGGGCAGTTCACGGGTGGGCCGCTGGCCCACCTTCTCGTTTGGGTCCCTTGATGTTGCGCGGAGTCGTCGCCCGGCGCGCGAGCGACCGTTCGACGGTCCGGCCCCCCGGCTTCGCGCGGGGTAGGATGCATGAGCCTTGCAGGCGCGATCGAACGTCTGATCGACCCGACCGTCGAGGCGATGGGATTCCGGGTGGTGCGCGTGAAGATGCTGACGCGGCCCCGGAGGACCTTGCAGGTGATGGCCGAGCGCGCCGACGGCTCGACGGTGACGGTCGAGGACTGCGCGCTGATCAGCCGGGCCGTCGGCGTCCTGCTGGACGCCGAGGACCCGATCCGGGGGGCCTACGACCTGGAGGTCGGCTCCGCGGGCGTCGACCGGCCGCTGGTGCGCCCGGAGGACTTCGACCGGTTCGCCGGTTTCGAGGCGCGGGTCACGGTCGATCCGCCGCGGGACGGGCGGCGCGGGTTCCGCGGCAGGATCGCCGGCATGGCCGACGGTCGTGTCCGTCTCGAGCGGGACGGCGGCCTCGTCGCCGACCTGCCCTTCGACGGGATCGTGGACGCGAAGCTCGTCCCGACCGACGAGCTGGTGAAGGCGACGCCGCCGTCTCGCGACGGCGCGGGCGCCGGAAAAACGGAGTGAACGACATGGCCGCAACGGACGCCGTCGCGTCGGAGGTTATCCATCGGGAACTGATCCAGATCGCCGACGCGGTGGCGCGCGAGAAGGACATCGAGCGCGAGATCGTCGTCGAGGCGATGGAGCAGGCCATCCAGCACGCCGGCAAGCGCAAGTACGGCCAGGAACTCGACATCCGCGCGACGATCGACCGCGTCTCGGGCGCGGTGGCGCTGCAGCGTTTCATCGAGGTGGTCGAGCTCGACGACATCGAGGCTCCCGGCGCCCAGATGTCGATCGAGGACGCGCGGCAGCGGAACCCGATCGCCCAGATCGGCGATTTCATCGCCGAGGATCTGCCGCCCATCGAGTTCGGCCGCATCGCCGCCCAGACCGCGAAACAGGTGATCGTGCAGAAGGTGCGCGAAGCCGAACGCGAGCGGCAGTACGGCGAGTACAAGGACCGCATCGGCGAGATCGTCAACGGGCTCGTGAAGCGTCCCGAGCACGGCAACTGGATCATCGACCTCGGCAAGGCCGAGGCCATGTTGCGCCGCGACGAGTGTCTGCCGCGCGAGATCCTGCGCCGCGGCGACCGCGTGCGCGCCTACATCTACGACGTGCGCCAGGAGCCGCGCGGTCCGCAGGTCTTCATCAGCCGCACCCATCCCCAGTTCATGGCGAGGCTCTTCGCCCAGGAGGTGCCGGAAATCTACGACGGCATCATCGAGATCAAGGCCGTCGCCCGCGACCCCGGGAGCCGCGCCAAGATCGCCGTGATGTCGAACGACAGCTCGATCGATCCCGTGGGCGCCTGCGTCGGCATGCGCGGCAGCCGCGTGCAGGCGGTCGTCTCGGAGCTCGGCGGCGAGAAGATCGACATCATCCCCTGGTCGCCCGACACCGCGACCTTCGTCGTGAACGCGCTGCAGCCCGCCGAGGTCGCCAAGGTGGTCATGGACGAGGAGGACCGCCGCATGGAGGTGGTCGTGCCCGACGACCAGCTTTCGCTCGCCATCGGGCGGCGCGGCCAGAACGTGCGTCTGGCCTCGCAGCTCGTCTCCTGGGACATCGACATCACGACCGAGACCGACGAGAGCGAACGGCACGTCGAGGAGATGCGCATGCGCTCCGAGCACCTCATGGACGCGCTCGACGTCGACGACGTCCTCGCCCGGTTGCTGGTGACCGAAGGCTTCGGCGAGGCCGACGAGGTGGCCTACATCCCCGTCGAGGAGCTGGCCTCCATCGAGGGCCTCGACGGCGCCATCGCCCAGGAGCTGCAGAACCGCGCCCTCCAGTTCGTCGAAGAGCGCGACCGCCAGATGGACGAACGCCGGCGCGCGCTGGGCGTGGACGACGCCGTGGCCGCGATCGCGGGCCTCACGCCCACCATGCAGGTGGAGCTGGGCGAGAGGGGCGTCAAGACGCTCGACGACCTGGGCGACCTCGCCGGCGACGAACTGATCGAGGACTACCTGCCCGGCAGCTACCTCACGCTCGACGACGCCAACGCCATCGTCATGGCCGCGCGCGCCCACTGGTTCGAGGACGGGGAGGCCGCGGAGGACGGGCGCGGCGACGCCGGGCCGGCCGAGGCCGAGGCGGCCGGGGAGGAGATGGCGTCTTGAGCGCGGCGCCCGACACGCGCGGCCCCGCCGCCGGCGCCATGCGGCGCTGCCTGGCGACCGGCGAAAGCAGGGCCGCCGGCGGTCTGGTGCGCTTCGTGCTGGCGCCCGACGGCCGTGTCGTGCCCGACCTCGCCGAGCGCCTGCCCGGCCGGGGCGCCTGGGTGTCGGCGAACCGCGACGCGCTCGGCCGCGCGGTCGCCAAGGGTCTCTTCGCGCGCGGCTTCAGGAGCCGGGCGCGGGCCGACGCCGGCATGGCCGACACCGTCGAGCGCCTGCTGGCCGGCCGCGTGGGCGAGTTGCTCGCCATGGCCCGCCGGGCCGGCGACGCGGTCGTCGGCTTCGAGAAATGCCGCGCGCTGGCCGGCCGCGGCGATCCGCTGTTGCTGCATGCCCGCGATGGCTCTATGGACGGGTTGCGCAAGCTGGCCGGCGCCGGCGCCGGACGCGCCATACGGGTCCTGGACGGCCGGGAGCTCGGCGCGCCGTTCGGCCGCGCCCGGGCCGTTCACGTCGCCGTCGCGTCCGGCGGTCTGGCGCGGAAGATCGCGCGCGAGTGCTCGCGGCTGGCCGGTTTCCGGCCCTCGGCCGCCGGCGGGAAGGAAGGACGGTAGCGATGGCGGGTGCGGACGACACGGACAAGAAGCCCAAGACGCTGAGCCTCAACCGTCCCGGACGGCTCGAGCTCAGGACGACCGAGGACGGCGGCCAGGTGCGCCAGAGCTTCAGCCACGGCCGCTCGCGTCAGGTCGCCGTCAAGGTCAAGAAGCGCCGGGTGATCCGGCCCGGCCGGACCGAGGCCGATCCCGCGCCCGAGCGGAGGGCGGCCGAGCCGAAGGTCGAGGCCGAGAAGGCGCCGCGGCCCGCCGCGGCCGACGTCGCCGCCGAGGCGGTGCGCGCGCCCCTGGTCCTCAGGAACCTGACCGCCGAGGAGCGCGAGGGCCGCCTCCGCGCGCTGGAGCAAGCCAGACAGGTCGAGGCGCGGGCGCGCAGGCAGGCCGAGATCGACGCGATCCGCCGGGTCGAGGAGGAAGCGCGCCTGACGACCGAGCGCGTCGCGGCCGAGAAGCGCGCCAGGGAGGAGGAGGAGCGCCGCCGGCGGGAGGAAGAGGCGCGCGTCAAGGCCGAGGAGCAGGCCAAGCGTCTGGACGGGCCGGACCCGTCCGGGACCGCCGCGCCCAAGCCGGCCTCCCCCGCCGACGACAAGGACGAGCTCCGCCGCGGAAAACGCGACAGGCGCTCCCCGCTGGCGCCCAAGACCCGTCCCGGCGACCGCCGGCGCGGCGGCAAGCTGACCGTCGCCCAAGCGCTCTCGGGCGACAGCGAGGAGGAGCGCTCCCGCAGCCTGGCCGCGGCCCGGCGCGCCCGCGAGAAGCTGCGCCAGCAGCAGGCCGGCCAGCAGGCATCGAGCGGCCCCGCCAAGAAGATCGTGCGCGAGGTGATCCTGCCCGAGGCGATCTCGGTCGGCGAGCTCGCCAACCGCATGGCCGTGCGCGGCGGCGAGGTGGTCAAGAAGCTGATGCAGATGGGCCAGATGGTCACCGTCAACCAGACGATCGACGCCGACGACGCCGAGCTCCTGGTCGAGGAATTCGGCCACAGGGTCCGCCGCGTCTCCGCGGCCGACGTCGAGGTCGGCCTCAAGCAGGACGACGACCCCGACGAGCTGAAGCAGCCGCGTCCGCCCGTGGTCACGATCATGGGCCATGTGGACCACGGCAAAACCTCCCTGCTCGACGCCCTGCGCAAGACCGACGTGGTCTCGGGCGAGGCCGGGGGCATCACCCAGCACATCGGCGCCTACCAGGTGCGGCTCGCGGGCGGCGGGCGCATCACGTTCCTGGACACGCCGGGCCACGCGGCCTTCACGGCCATGCGCGCCCGCGGCGCGGGCGTCACGGACATCGTCGTGCTGGTCGTGGCCGCCGACGATTCGGTCATGCCCCAGACCCGCGAGGCCATCGACCACGCGCGGGCCGCCGGCGCGCCGATCATCGTGGCGATCAACAAGTCGGATCTGCCCGGCGCCGACCCCGGCAAGGTGCGTCAGGACCTCCTGCGGCACGACCTGGTCGTCGAGAGCATGGGCGGCGAAGTCCTCGACATCGAGGTCTCGGCCCTCAAGGGCGCCGGCCTCGAAAGGCTGGAGGAGGCGATCCTGCTGCAGGCCGAGATCCTGGAGCTCGGAGCCAATCCCGAGCGCGACGCGCAGGGCGTCGTCGTCGAGGCCAAGCTCGAGAAGGGCCGCGGCGCCGTCTCGACCGTCCTGGTCCAGCGCGGCACGCTCAATGTCGGCGACACGGTCGTCGCCGGCAAGGAGTGGGGCCGCATCCGCGCGCTCGTCGACGACCGCGGCGGGACCGTGAAGGCGGCGCGGCCGTCCGCGCCGGTCGAGGTTCTGGGCCTTTCGGGCGCACCGGTCGCGGGCGACGAGTTCTTCGTCGTCGAGGGCGAGAAACGCGCCCGCGAGATCGCGGCCTACCGCGGGGGGCAGGAGCGCCAGGAGAAGATCGCGTCGGCCGGCCGCAGCTCGGTCGAGCAGCTCTTCGCCAACATCGCGGCCGGCGAGGCCAGGGACCTGCCGGTCGTCGTCAAGGCCGACGTGCACGGCTCCGCCGAGGCGATCGCCCACAGCCTGGAGCAGCTCGGCACCGAGGAGGTCAAACCGCGCGTCCTGGTTTCGGCCGTGGGCGGCGTCAGCGAAAGCGACGTCACGCTCGCCAAGGCGTCCAACGCCGTCGTCCTCGGCTTCAACATCCGCGCCAACAGCCAAGCGCGCCAGCTGGCCGAGAGGGAAGGCGTCGAGATCCGCTACTACCGGATCATCTACGAGCTTCTGGACGACGTGAAGGCCATGCTTTCGGGCCTCCTGACGCCGGAGTCGGAAGAGAAGGTGCTGGGCGCCGCCCAGGTGCTGGAGACCTTCGAGATTTCCAGGATCGGACGCATCGCGGGCTGCCGCGTGATGGACGGTCTGGTGCACCGGGGCGCGAAGGTCAGGCTCCTGCGCGACGGCCGCGTCCTGTTCGACGGCGCGATCAAGGCGCTCCGCCACCACAAGGACGAGGTGCGGGAGATCAAGCGGGGCGCCGAGTGCGGCATCCAGCTCGACGGCCACCGGGACATCGAGGTCGGCGACGAGATCGAGGCCTACGAGATCGTGGAGGTCGCGCGCACGCTCGATGCCTAGGCGAAAGAGGGCCGGAGGGCCCGGCCAGCGTCAGCTCAGGGTCGGCGAGGAGATCCGCCACGTTCTCGCCGACATGTTCGCCCGGGGCGATGTGCGCGACGCCGCCTTGGCGGGCCGCGCGATCACGGTCTCGGAGGTCCGCATGAGCCCGGATCTGCGCCACGCCACCTGCTTCGTGATGCCGCTGGGCGGCGAAGGCGTCGACGAGGCGCTCGCGGGGCTGAAACGCGCCGCGCCCTACCTGCGCGGCGAGATCGCCCGCAGGGTGCGGCTGCGGATCGCGCCCGAGTTCGCCTTCAGGACCGACCGCGGCTTCGACCGCGCCGAGCGCATCCGCGCGTTGCTCGGCGGGGCCGATGGCGCGTAGGCGGAAGGGTCTCGGGGTCGACGGCTGGATCGTCGTCGACAAGCCGCGCGGCATGACCTCGGCGCAGGCGGTCGGCAAGGTCCGGCGCGCCGCCCGGGCCGGCAAGCTGGGCCACGGCGGCACGCTCGATCCCGCCGCGACGGGCGTGCTTCCCGTCGCGTTGGGGGAGGCGACCAAGACGGTGCCCTTCTGCCAGAACGCCGGCAAGGACTATGCGTTCACGGTGCGCTGGGGCGAAGCCACGGCGACCGACGACGCCGAGGGCGAGGTGACCGAAACCAGCGCCCGGCGCCCGACGCGGAACGCAGTCCTGGAGGCGTTGCCCGCCTTCACCGGGACGATTCTCCAGACGCCGCCGGCCTTCTCCGCGCTCAAGGTCGACGGCAGGCGCGCCTACGAGCTCGCGCGCAAGGGCGAGACGCCCGCGCTCGGGCCGCGCCGCGTCACGATCGAACGCTTCGTCCTCGCCGCCGTGCCGGACCGGGACCGCGCGACGTTCGAGGTGACGTGCGGCAAGGGAACCTATGTCCGCGCCCTCGCCCGCGACCTCGCGCGCCGCCTGGACACGGTCGGACATGTCGCCGCCCTGCGTCGCACGCGGGTCGGCCCCTTCCTCGAACGCATGGCGATTTCGGTGGATAAGCTCGCCCGATGTGCTATAAGCGCGCCGCCTTCCGGGGCGCTTCTGCCCGTGGAGACGGCGCTGGACGACATCCCGGCGCTCGCCTTGACGGAGACCGAGGCAAGCCTGCTCAGGCAGGGGCGAGCGGTCGACGCGCCCGGAGCCCGCGACGGCGCCTGTCTGGTCCGCTCCGGCCGGCGCCTCGTCGCCATCGGCGAGGTCGAGGCCGGGACCCTGCGGCCGTCGCGAGTCTTCAACCTGCACGAGGAATGACACCCCGATGTCGATCACGGCCGAACGCAAGGCCGAACTCATCAAGGAGTACGGCCGCGTCGAGGGCGACACCGGTTCGCCCGAGGTCCAGGTTGCGATCCTGACCGAACGCATCGCCAACCTGACCGAACACTTCAAGACCCACCGCAAGGACAAGCATTCCCGGCGCGGCCTGCTCATGCTGGTCAGCCGCCGGCGCTCGATGCTCGACTATCTGCGGGGCAAGAGCGAAGAGCGTTATCGCGCGCTCATCAAAAGCCTCGGTCTGCGGCGTTGATCCGGACCGCGCGGGGATGCGGCCTCCGTGTCCCCGTCGTCATGTCCGGCGACCGGCGACACGCCGGACCGAGCGCCACGGCGCGACCGCTGGGCGCCCAGAAGGGACGCCATGAACCCGCCCTCCATGGGGGAGAGCGGCGTCACGGGCCGCGCGGCTCCATGCGGGGAGCCGCCTTGGACGGAAAACCGGGCCCGGGCGACGCGCCGTCCGATCCGTAGGAAGAGGAAGAGAGAGGACCATGTTCACCATTCACAAGAAGGAAATCGTGTGGGGCGGGCGCAAGCTCACGCTCGAGACCGGGCGGATCGCCCGCCAGGCCGACGGCGCCGTGCTGGCGAGCTACGGCGACACCGCGGTGCTCTGCACGGCCGTCGCCCAGAGACAGCCCAGGGAGGGCGTCGACTTTTTCCCGCTCACCGTCAACTACCAGGAGAAGGCGTTCGCGGCGGGCAAGATCCCCGGCGGCTTCTTCAAGCGGGAGGGCCGCCCGACCGAGAAGGAGACCCTGTCGTCGCGGATCATCGACCGGTCGATCCGGCCGCTCTTCGCGCCGGGCTTCCGCAACGAGACTCAGGTCATCTGCACGGTGCTCAGCCACGACCTCGAGAACGACCCCGACATCGTCGCGCTGGTCGGCGCCTCGGCGGCGCTGACGATCTCGGGCATTCCCTTCATGGGCCCGATCGGCGGCGCGCGCGTCGGCGCGATCGACGGCGACTACGTCCTCAACCCGACGCTCGACCGGATGGACGCCAGCGATCTCGATCTCGTGGTCGCCGGCCGATCGGACGCGGTGATGATGGTCGAATCCGAGGCGAACGAGCTTTCGGAAGAGACCATGCTGGGCGCGGTCATGTTCGCCCACCGCGAGTTCCAGCCGATCGTCCAGGCGATCATCGAGCTCGCCGAGGCCAGCGCCAAGGAACCGTGGGACCTGCCGGAGCCGGAGGACCGCGGCGCGCTCGAGGCCGAGGCGAGGGCGCTGTGCGGCGAGGCGCTGGCCGAAGCCTTCAGGGAACCCGACAAGCTGGCGCGCCAGGCCAAGGTGGCCGCGGCCAAGCAGATCGCCAGGGACCGCCTCGCCGAGGACGGGACGGCCGACGGCGACGCGGTCGACGGCGTCCTGAAGGATCTCGAGAAGAACACCCTGCGCGAGGCGACGCTCTCGACCGGCGTCCGCGTCGACGGCCGCGACACCTCGACGGTGCGCCCGATCGTCGCCGAAGTCGGCGTGCTCTCCCGCTCGCACGGCTCGGCGCTCTTCACCCGCGGCGAGACCCAGGCGCTGGCGACCGCCACGCTCGGCACCGGCCAGGACGAGCAGATCATGGACGTGCTCGAGGGCGAGTACCGCGAGCGCTTCATGTTGCACTACAACTTCCCGCCCTACTCGGTCGGCGAGGCGCGCTTCCTGCGCTCGCCCGGTCGCCGCGAGATCGGCCACGGCAAGCTCGCCTGGCGGGCGATCCGGCCGCTGCTGCCGTCGAAGGAGGAGTTCCCCTACACGATCCGCGTGGTCTCCGAGATCACCGAATCGAACGGCTCGTCGTCGATGGCGACGGTCTGCGGCAGTTCGCTCTCGCTGATGGACGCCGGCGTGCCGCTCAGGCGGCCCTGCGCCGGCATCGCCATGGGCCTCATCAAGGAGGACGACCGCTTCGCCGTGCTCTCGGACATCCTCGGCGACGAGGACCACCTGGGCGACATGGACTTCAAGGTCGCGGGCACGGAACGGGGCGTCACCAGCCTGCAGATGGACATCAAGATCGCGGGCATCACCGAGGAGATCATGCGGGTCGCGCTGGACCAGGCCCGGGACGGCCGCATGCACATTCTGGGCGAGATGGCGAAGGCCATCTCCGCGGGCCGCGAGGCCCTGTCGGATTTCGCCCCGCGCATCACCACGATGACGATCCCGACCGACAAGATCCGCGACATCATCGGCCCGGGCGGCAAGACGATCCGCGAGATCACCGAGCAGTCGGGCACGAAGATCGACATCGAGGACGACGGCTCGATCAAGATCGCGTCGTCCGACAACGCCGCCACCGAGGCGGCGATCAAGCTCATCAAGGACATCGTGGCCGAGCCCGAGATCGGCGCGATCTACGACGGAACCGCGGTCAAGATCATGGAGTTCGGCGCCTTCGTGAACTTCATCGGCAAGCGCGACGGCCTCGTCCACATCTCCGAGCTCGCCGAGGGCCGGGTCGCGACGGTGAACGACGTCGTGAGCGAGGGCGACGTCGTGAAGGTCAAGGTGCTGGGCATCGACGACCGCGGCAAGGTCAAGCTCTCCATGCGCGCGGTCGACCAGGAGACCGGCGCTGACATCTCCGAGACCATCGCCCAGCGCGACGCCCAGCGCCGCGCCGAACGGGAGGCGCGGAGGGCCGGGCGCGGCGCGGACGACGGCGAAGGCAGGAGGGACGGCGGACCGCGGCGGCGGACCGGCGCCGACGGAGACTGAGCGCGGCCGCCCGGGCGGCGCGCTTTCGCCGCCCGGGCGGCGGCGTTATGGTGTGGCGGAGGGAACGGGTGAGCCTGTGAAGCCGCTCAACGCGATACGCATTTCCGGGCGCGAGGTCCTGCCGCTGGTGGAGGGCGGCAAGGGCATTTCCGTCTCCAACGGCGAAAGCTCCGGAGCCTGGTCGGCCCGCGGCGGGGTCGGCACGTTCTCCGGGGTCAACGCCGACTTCCGCGACGAGGACGGGGAGCTCATCCCGCAGGTCTACCGGGGCAGGAGCCGGCGCGACCGCCACGAGGAGCTGGTCGAGTTCGGCGTCAGGGGCGGCATCCATCAGGCCCGGATGGCCCATGAGCTGTCGGGCGGCGAGGGCGCCATCCACATGAACGTCCTGTGGGAGATGGGAGGGTGCGAGCGCGTCCTTCACGGCGTGCTCGAAGGGGCCAAGGGCCTGGTCCACGGCGTCACCTGCGGCGCCGGAATGCCATACAGGATGGCGCAGATCTGCTCCGAATACGGCGTCCACTACTATCCGATCGTGTCGTCGGCGCGCGCCTTCCAGATCCTCTGGAAACGCGCCTACCACCGCTTCCCGGACCTGCTCGGCGGGGTGGTCTACGAGGACCCCTGGCGCGCCGGCGGCCACAACGGCCTGTCCAACGTCGAGAATCCCAACGAGCCGGAAGACCCCTATCCGCGGGTCGCCGCGCTGCGCAAGGCCATGATCGCGTGCGGCCTCGACGAGACGCCGGTCTTCATGGCGGGCGGCGTCTGGCGCATCGACGAGTGGGAGGACTGGCTCGACAATCCCGAACTCGGCCCCATCGCCTTCCAGTTCGGCACCCGCCCGCTGCTCACCCGGGAAAGCCCGATCTCCGACACTTGGAAGCGGCGCCTGCCGACCCTGCGCGAGGGCGAGATCTATCTCAACCGCTTCAGCCCGACCGGCTTCTATTCCTCGGCTGTCGAGAACAGCTTCCTGCTCGAATTGAAGGCCCGCAACGAGCGCCAGGTCGCCTATTCGACCGAGCCCGTGGGCGACCATGTGATCGAATACGCCTTCGGTCCGCGCGGGCGCGCCGTCTATCTCACCGGGCACGACCTCGAGCAGGTCGAGGCCTGGGTCGAGGCGGGTTTCACCGAGCCGCTCAAGACGCCGGATTCGACCCTGGTCTTCGTCACACCCGAAAAGTCGCGCCAGATCCGCACCGATCAGGTCGAGTGCATGGGCTGCCTCTCCCAGTGCCGATTCTCGAACTGGAAGTGCGACGAGAGCGGCACGACGGGCCGCAAGCCCGATCCCCGCAGCTACTGCATCCAGAAGACGCTGCAGACCATCAGCCACTCCGACGACATCGAGACGCAACTCATGTTCGCCGGCCACAACGCCTACCGTTTCGCGAGCGATCCATGGTACGCCGACGGCTTCATCCCGACCGTCGCCCAGCTCATGGACCGGCTGCGGACGGGCCGGTAGGGACCGCGCCGGCGCGGCCCGGAGCGGTTCCGGCAAGGCCGGAGGGGAGGGAATATGGACCTGACGGTCGAACGGAACGGCCCCGCGCTGCGCGTCCGCGTCGAGGGCGACGGGCCCGATCTGGCGCTCGTGCACGGCGTGGGCGGCGGCCTCGAGGCCTGGGACGGCGTGGTCGCCGCGCTCGGCGGACGCTTCCGGACGATCCGCATGGACCTGCGCGGCCACGGAGAGTCCGGCAAGCCGGACGGTCCCTACGCGCTCGACGACTTCGTGTCCGATGTCATCCGCGTCCTCGACCGCCTGGGCGTCGGGCGCTGCCACCTCGCGGGACATTCCCTGGGCGGCCTCGTGGCCCAGGGGTTCGCGCTCGACCATCCCGACCGGCTGGACCGCCTCGTCCTGCTGTCGACGGTGGCCGGCCGCAACGGGGAGGAGCGCGCCCGCGTCGAGGAGCGTCTCGCCGTCGTCGCCCACGGGATCCCCGGCGAGCATTTCGAGAACTCCGTCGGGCGCTGGTTCACCGACGCCTTCCGCCGCGACAATCCCGGTTCGATGGCCCGCTACGCGGCTTGGAACCGCCGGAACGATCCGGCCGCCTACGCCGCCTCCTACCGAGTGCTGGCCCGCACCGATTTGGCCGGCCGGCTGCGGGAGATCGCCGCGCCGACCCTGGTGGCGACCGGCGACGGCGACATCGGCTCCAACACCCGCATGGCGCGGCTGATGCACGAGCGGATCGCCGGATCGTCCCTTCACATCCTCGAGGGCCTGCGCCACGCGATCCTGGCCGAGGCGCCCGGCGCGGTCGCCGCCCTGATCGAGGGGTTCCTCGATCAGAACCGGTCGATCGGCAGCCGCGGCGCGGCGGCGGGTTCGGGCGCCGCTCCCAGGGCGACGTAGTCCCAGCCGGCCAAGGCGATCATGGCGGCGTTGTCGGTCGACCACTCGAGCGGCGGCAAGCACAGCGCCACGCCCATCTCGTCGGTCAGCGCCCCGGCGCCGTCCCGGAGCTGGGGGCTCGCCGCCACGCCGCCGACCACGACGAGCGCGCGGGACGGCGCGGCGGCGAGGGCGCGGCGGCACTTGGCCAGCAGGACATCCATGCAGCAGGCGACGAAGGAGGCCGCCATGTCGGCCTTGTCGAGGCCGGGGTCGCGCTCCAGCCAGCGGGCGACGGCCGACTTGAGGCCGGAGAACGAGAAGTCCAGGCCCTCGCGGATCATGGGCCGGGGCAGGTCGATCGTGGCCGAACCCTCCCGGGCCAGCCGGTCGATCGCGGGACCGCCGGGATAGCCCAGCCCCATCATGCGCGCGACCTTGTCGTAGGCCTCGCCGACGGAGTCGTCCCGGGTCGAGCCGAGCACGCGGATCGAAACCGCGTCGGCCATGTGCGCGACGATCGTGTGGCCGCCCGAGACCAGCAGGACCGTCGCGGGGAAGCCGACGCGCCGCTCCTCGAGGTCGGCGCTGCGCAGATGGCCCCTGAGGTGGTTGACCCCGATGACGGGCAGGTCCCAGGCCGTTCCCAGGCCCGAGGCCGCGTTGAGACCGACCAGCAGGGAGCCGATCAGGCCGGGGCCGCGCGTGACCGCGATGGCCTCGAGGTCGCCGGGCGAGACGGCCGCCGCCCGCATCGCGCGGTCGATCGCGGGCACGATCGCCCGGACATGGGCGCGCGAGGCGAACTCCGGGTAGACGCCGCCCCATTCGGCATGGATGTCGCTCTGGGAGACCGTCTCGGCGGCGTGGATCCCCCCGTCGCGGTCGACGACGGCCACGGCGGTGTCGTCGCAGGACGACTCGATCCCCAGGATCGCGCGGCCGGTCACGCCAGAAGAGCCTCGACCGCCGCCCGCGGCGCGGCGCCCTCGCGTTCGACCAGCGGCGGGTCGACAGCGCAGTTCACCAGGGTCGAGGGGACCGTTTCGCGGGCGCCGCCATCGACCGCCAGATCGGGCGCGAACGCGAGCCGCGGCACGATCTCGTCCACGGTCTGGCGCGTCCGTTGGCCGTGTATGTTGGCGCTCGTCACGAACAGGGGGCCGATCCTGGCCAGCAGGGCGAGCATGAAGGGGTCGTCGGGTATGCGAAAGGCCATCTCCCCGCGCCCGTCGAGCCACTCGGGACGGCCCCCGCCGCTGAAACCCAGCGCGATGGTGAGCGGTCCGGGCACGAAGGCCGACGCGATCAGCCGTTCGGCCGCCGCCGTCACGACGACGCCCAGGCCGGAGAGCTGGCCGCGCCGGGCGACCATGACCGGCAGGGTCCGGACGACGGGCCGCCGCTTGATGGCGAAGAGCCTGTCCACCGCCCGTCCGTCGTCCGGCGCGACCGCCAGCCCGTAGACGGTGTCGGTCGGCGCCAGGACGACGCCGCCGGCGCCGAGCGCGGCGGCGGCGCGGTCCACGGCGGCGGCCGATCCGGCCGGGACGGTCTCAACCATCTTCCCGGTCCACCCCCGTCCCGATGCGCGTGACGGCGGGCGACGCGCTCGTCAGCGGCTCGAGCGGATCGGCCGCGCCAGCGCCAGCGCCGACGAGGGCGAGGGCGCGGTCGACCAGCGCCCGCGCCGACGGAACGCTCGCGCCGGCCGGCCTCCGGCCGAACAGCGCGGCGACCGCCGGGGTCACGACGCCCGCCGCCGCGACGTCGGCGCGCTCCGCCTTCGCCATGGCCGCCAGCGTCCCCAGGTCGCCGAACCATAGAGGCCCCAGGCCGTCCGCGCCGAAGAGCGCGAGGAACGCCTCGCCCGCGGTCGTCGGCCGGACGCAGGCGACCGGCGGTCCCGTCCCGTCCCACGACTGCCGCCCGACGAGGTCGAAGTAGCCGAGCGCCACGAGCGGCCTTCCCAGACCGTAGGCCAGCGCGTTGGCGAAGGTCACGCCGCCGCGGGTCGCGGTCAGCCCGCCGGGCCCCCGGTCCACGGCCACCGCGTCGATTTCGCCGAGGGCGAGCCCGCGCCCGGCCACCGCCTCGCGGACC
This sequence comes from uncultured Alphaproteobacteria bacterium, assembly GCA_958295695.1. Classification (GTDB taxonomy): domain Bacteria; phylum Pseudomonadota; class Alphaproteobacteria; order SP197; family SP197; genus SP197. Next base: position 2,990,528 of record OY282363.1, read on the forward strand.
GCCCGGCGCAGCCAGACCGGTCCCTCGACACAACCCCGGGGCGCATCCTCGAACAGCACGCCGCTCTCGTCCCCGAGAGCCACCACCGGCGCCGGCGCCGCCGTTTCGATGGCGAGGACCAGGGTCATCCCGGCGCCGCCAGGTCGGCGACCACGCCGTCCCATCGCGGACCGGCGCCCGCGAGGACCAGGGTCCGCGCCGTCTCGCTCTCCGGGATGTGGGTCAGCCGGATCAGCAGGTGCTCGGGATGGGCCGCGGCGACGCGGTCGCCCCATTCGACCAGGGTGACGGCTTCGGGCGCGAGGTCCTCGACGCCGAGGTCGCGGTACTCGTCGACGCCGGAGAGCCGGTAGGCGTCGAGGTGCAGCAGGCGGCCCGCCGGCGTCTCGTAGACGTGCATCAGCGTGTAGGTCGGGCTGGTCACCCGGTCGCCGGACCCCATGGCGCCGGCGAGAGCCGCGACGAAGCGGGTCTTGCCCGAACCGATCGCGCCCGCCAGCAGCACGGCGTCGCCCGGCCGCAGGCGCGCGGCCAGACGCGCCGCCACGGCGTCGACCGCGGCCATGTCGCCGCATGCGAGCCTCCCGGACGCCGCCATGGACCCGATCCCGGATGGTGAAGGACGACGTTGGATGTGGTCCGAATCGCGGCGGAAAGCAAGACGAAGCGGATGCGCCGGTCCGGGCGCGCGGCAAGATGGTGGGCCCGGCAGGATTCGAACCTGCAACCAGACCGTTATGAGCGGCCGGCTCTGACCGGTTGAGCTACGGGCCCCATCCGGGCCGTGTTTAGGCCCCCGGCCGTCCGGCCGCAAGACGGCCGCGCCGCCGGAGGGCGGGATAGACCCGCCAGCGGCGGCTCGAGCGCCGGACAGCCGCGAGGGCGTGTGGAGCTTGTCGGTGGCGAGGAATCGGCGCATCGCGTTCCGGATCGGCCCGGACCGCGAGGATCGCCATCGGGAGGAGGCGGTAGGCCGCGACGCACGGCATCGGGATGAAGAACCCCGCGCATCCGGACGGGTTCGCGAGGAGCCGGATCGTGGAGGTCCCGGGCCTGTCGGCGACCGCCGCCGCGCGGGCGCTGGGCGTCGCGCGGCCGGCGCTGTCCGCGCCGCTCGACGAACGCGCGATTCTCTCGCCCGAGAAGGCGTTCGGCGCGTTCCATGGATATGCCGATGAGGATGCGAACCGACCACGACATCGCCCGGACCCGCGCGCGGGCCCATGTTCACGAACAGGCGTCCGAACGCCTCGTCGGCGAAGCTGCCGGAGACGGCGCTCCCTTCGATACGTGGCTTCGCCGCATCCCAGGGTAAGGGAAAGGTTGGACACGGAACGAGACCCCCCGTCCCGAGTAGGTCCCGAAGAGACCGTATCGAGGGACCGGCTCCCGGGAGCCGGCCCGCTCCCGGAGGGACGGGGCGGTCAGGGGCCGGGGGGGCGAGGACCAGCGGCGCGTGGTCGCCGAGGCTCGGGCCGTTCGGTCCGCGGGCGATCCACTCGTCGAAGGAGCCGACGCGCAGGTCGAAACCTTTCTCCGTCCAGGCGCGGGGCATGAAGATGTGGTCGATGCGGTAGGTGGGCCGCCCTTCCCGCGGTCGCGCCAGTAGAGGGTCGGAACCCGCTCCTTTCCCTGGGCCTCGCCGGTCTTCGCGCGGCAGGCGCTGACCGGTCCAAGACCGCCGAGGATCTCGACCGGGACCGCCCGGCGCAGACCGGTGTCGAAACGGCCGTGGAGGCGGCCCGCCGCGCCGTTGAAGAAGAAGACCGCCAGTCCCCGGTTCAGGTCGTCCCCGGCCCAGACCGGCGGAGCGGAGAACGCCGGAAGGCCGCCCTTGCGTTCCAGCACCCCCGGCTCGGCGCATTCGGACACGACGGCGATGTCCGGCTTGAGTTTCAGGAGCGGACCGAGCTTCCGGTGGAGCCCTCCGGCGCGGTTCCAAGCCACGATGCGCATGGAGGACGTCCGGTGGTTCGTCCGCGGCGCCGGTCCCTATGTGTCCAGGAAGCTTCTCAGTTTCCTCGACCGGCTGGGGTGCTTGAGCTTGCGCAGCGCCTTGGCCTCGATCTGGCGGATGCGCTCGCGGGTCACGGAGAACTGCTGGCCGACCTCTTCCAGCGTGTGGTCGGTGTTCATGCCGATGCCGAAGCGCATGCGCAGCACGCGCTCCTCGCGCGGCGTGAGCGTCGCCAGGACCTTCGTGGTCGATTCCCGCAGGTTGCCGTGGATCGCCGCGTCCACCGGCAGCACGGCGTTCTTGTCCTCGATGAAGTCGCCCAGGTGGCTGTCCTCGTCGTCGCCGATGGGCGTCTCGAGGCTGATCGGCTCCTTGGCGATCTTCAGCACCTTGCGCACCTTCTCCAGCGGCATGCCGAGCTTCTCGGCGAGCTCCTCCGGCGCCGGCTCGCGGCCGATCTCGTGGAGCATCTGGCGGCTGGTGCGCACCAGCTTGTTGATCGTCTCGATCATGTGCACCGGGATGCGGATCGTGCGCGCCTGATCGGCGATCGAGCGCGTGATCGCCTGGCGGATCCACCAGGTGGCGTAGGTCGAGAACTTGTAGCCGCGGCGGTACTCGAACTTGTCGACCGCCTTCATCAGGCCGATGTTGCCCTCCTGGATCAGGTCGAGGAACTGGAGGCCGCGGTTCGTGTACTTCTTGGCGATGGAGATCACCAGGCGCAGGTTCGCCTCGACCATCTCCTTCTTGGCCAGGCCCGCCTCCTTCTCGCCCTTCTGGACGACATGCACGATGCGCTTGAACTCCGCCACGTCGAGGCCGCAGTTCCGGGCGATCCTGGCGATCTCCCGGCGCGCCTCGACGATCCTGGCGGCGTCGCGCCGCGCGAATGTCTTCCAGCCGCGGCCCGAAAGCCCCGAGACGCGCTCCAGCCAGTCCGGATCGAGCTCGGCGCCGACGTGCTCGTCGAGGAACTCGTTGCGCCTCACGCCGCGCCGGACGGCCTGCCTCAGAAGCTGGCCCTCGATCCCGACGAGCCGCCGGTTGAGCCCATAGAGCTCGTCGACCATCGCCTCGACGCGGTTGTTGTGAAGCTTGACCTTGCCGACGAGCCCGTAGATCTCGCGGTTGATCCTGTCGTAGCGGCGGCGGGCGGCCAGCGCCGGCTCGCGGCCCTCGAGCTTCGCGCCGAGATAGGCGTCCTGCGCCTTCCGTAGCCGGTTGTAGGCGCGCGCGATCTTGTCGAAGGTCGCCATGGCGTCGGGCAGCAGCGCCTGCTCCATCGCCGAGAGCGAGAGGTTCGCGTCGTCGTCGTCCGCGTCGTCGCCGCCGTTTCTGCCCGAGGCCCGGCCGTCCGCGCCGTTGCCCTTGCGCGCCTGCTCCGTCCCGCGCCGCGCCGCGCCGTTGCCGGACCCGCTCGCCCCGCCCCCGTAGGTGCCCTCGAGATCGATGATGTCGCGCAGCAGGACGCGTCTTTCCCGGAGCATGTCGCGCCACGCCACGATCGAGCGCGGGGTCAGCGGACTTTCCCCGATGCCGCGGATCACGCGCTCGCGGCCGGCCTCGATGCGCTTGGCGATCGCGATCTCGCCCTCGCGCGACAGCAGCTCGACCCGGCCCATCTCGCGCAGGTACATGCGCACCGGGTCGTCCGTGTAGCCCATCTCCGCGCTCGCCGCCGCGGTCGCCGCGGCGACGGGCTTCGCCGCGGCGACCGCCTTGGCCTTGTCGTCGGCCGGATCCTCGGACTCCTCGCTCTCGATGACGTTGACGCCCATCTCCGAGAGCATCGCCATGGTGTCCTCGATCTGCTCGGAGCTCACCTCGTCCTGAGGCATGGCGTCGCCGATCTCGTCGACCGTGACGTAGCCGCGCTCCTTGCCGCGGGCCAGCATCTTCTTGATGGCGGCGTTGACGGCATCGAGCAGGGGATCGTCGATGCCGTCGGCGGCGGCGGTTTCGACCTCGGCGGGTTTTGTCGCCATGCGGAGCCTCTCCCGTTCCCCCGGTCCCGGCTTCGAAACGCCGGGCGGGCCGTCACACGTCCAGCGACTGGATGTCTTTCTCCGAAGCCTGGCGCGCTTCCTGCTTGGCCTGCAGGCGCCGCCAGTCCCGGCCGCTCTCGTTTTCCGCCCATGCCGCCGCGTCGGCCTCGATCTCCTCGTTCAGCAGCCGGAGCTGGAGAAGCCGGAAGGCATGGAGCCAGAGACGTTCCGCCTCCCCGGTCGTCTCGACACGCAACGACGGATCGGCCGGGCCCGCGCCGGGTCCCCGCGCGAGATCCTCCAACAGGCCGGACAATCCGTTCGCTGTGAGGTGGCGTCGCAGGGCCTCCGTGTCAAGGGCTTCCTCGGTCTCGAGCGCGGCCAGGAGACAGTCCCGCGCCCTGGCTTGGTCCGGATCCGCGAAGTCGATCTCGTCCAAGCGTTCCGCGACCCGCTCCAGAAGGCCGGGGCACAGCATGGGAAGGGCGAGCAGCAGGTTCTGCGCCCGCTGACGGTCGCCCGCGGGGCCGACGCCGGGAGCGCGGCTGGGCTTGCGTTCGGCCTCGCCCCGGTAGGACCCGAGCCCGCGGCCCGGACGGGACCGGGCGCCGAGCCGGCGCTCGGGCGGCGCCGCGCGCGCGGATCCGAAACACTCGCGCAACTTCCGCCGGACCGCCTCGCGGTAGTGATGCCGGACCGTGCCGTGGCCGATCCGCGCGACGCAATCGTGCAGCTCCTTGTCGAGCGCGGCGAGGCGCTCGGGCGTGTCGAAGCGCCCGTTCTCCACCCGGCCGCGCCACAGCATCCCGAGCAGGGGCAGGGGGCGGTCCAGCACGGCTCGCATGCCCTGGGGCCCGTCCGCGCGGAGCAGGTCGTCGGGGTCGACGCCGGCGGGCAGCATGGCGAAGTTGAGGGACTTGCCGGGCTCCAGGGCCGGCAACGCCCGCTCGACGGCGCGCACGGCCGCCCGCCGGCCCGCCTCGTCGCCATCGAAGCACAGCACGGGCTCGTCGGCGATGCGCCAGAGCAGGGCGAGTTGCCCCTCGGTCAGCGCCGTCCCCAGCGGCGCGACGGCGTTGCGGAAGCCGGCCTGGGCGAGCGCGATCACGTCCATGTAGCCTTCGGCCACGATCACCGTGCCCGCCTCGTGGGCCGGCTTGCGCGCCTGGGCGTAGCCGTAGAGCACGCGACCCTTGTGGAAGACCGGCGTCTCGGGCGAGTTCAGATACTTGGCCGGGTGGCCGCCCATGGCGCGCCCGCCGAAGGCGATGACGCGCCCGCCGCGGTCGGCGATGGGAAAGACCAGCCGGTGGCGGAACCGGTCGACCGGCTCTCGTCCGTCGTCGCCGCCCGCCGAGAGACCCGCCGCCGCGACGAGATCGGGCGCCGCGCCCCGCGCGGCGAGATGCCGGACGAGCCGGTCGCGCCCATCGGGCGCGTAGCCCAGGCGGAACCGTTCGGCCGTGGCGCGCGTCACGCCGCGCCGCTTCAGATAGTCCCGGGCGTCGCGGCCGTCGGGGGCCGCGAGCCGCCGCTCGAACCAACGGCAGGCTTCCTCCAGGACATCGTGAAGCGTCGCGGCCCGGCGCTCCCGCTCCCGCTCTTCCCGCGACTGGCGCGGCATCTCGAGGCCGGCGAGCCCCGCGAGCCGCTCGACGGCTTCCGGGAAGCTCAGGTTCTCGGTGCGCATGACGAAACCGATGACGTCGCCATGGGCGCCGCAGCCGAAGCAGTGGAAGAAGCCCTTCCGCTCGGAGACCGTGAAGGATGGGGTCTTCTCACGATGGAACGGGCACAGGCCTTTGTATTCGTGGCCGTGGCGCCGCAGCCGGACTTGCTTGCCCACGATGTCGGAGAGCGGAACCCGCGTCCTGATCTCGTCCAGAAAGGCGGGAGAGAACGCCATGGCTCAGGCGCGCGCCACGGCGTTCAGCCCAGACGCCGCTTGACCAAGGCGCTTGCCGCCGCTCCGTCGATCCGGCCGGGATAACCCTGCTTGATGGCCGCCATGACGCGGCCCATGTCCTTGAGGCCGGTCGCCTCGACCTCGGCGATCGCGCGGTCGACGACGGCTTCGACCTCGTCGGCCGACATCCGGCGCGGCATGAAGCGCCGGATGACCTCGATCTCGGCCTCCTCCCTCTCGGCGAGCTCCGGCCGCCCGCCCGCGCGGTACTGCCCCGCGGCCTCCTCGCGCTGGCGCGCCATCCTAGCCAGCAGGTCGAGGATCCGTTCGTCGGGGATCGGCCGGCCCGCGCCCCCCGAGCGCGCCGCGATGTCGCGGTCCTTCAGGGCCGCGCTCACCAGCCTCAACGTCGCCGTGGTGCAACGGTCCCGGGACTTCTGCGCTTGCCTGAGGGCGTCGGCGATCTGCTGCCGGATCGACATGCCATGTCCTGTCTGGTCCGCCGGGGATCGACTATACCAGATCGGCGGGCGTGACGAGTCCGAAAGACCCGGCCCCTCGCCGCCGGCGGATCGGTGGATAGAATCTAACGTCTTGAATCTCCTTGGATTTCCCGCGCCGGCCCCGCTTGACCCTCCAAGCCGGATTGCCTATATCCCGCCGGACTCACTCCACCGGCGGATCCGCATGCCCCCAACCGTCCCCCCGCCGGCGCCTTGGGCCACGGCGAGTCTCGCTCTGGCGGACGGAACGGTGTTTTGGGGACGCGGCCTGGGCGCCGAGGGGCGCGCCATCGGCGAGATCTGCTTCAACACGTCGATGACCGGCTACCAGGAGATCCTCACCGATCCCTCCTATGCCGGACAGATCGTCACCTTCACCTTTCCGCACATCGGCAATGTCGGCGCCAACGCCGAGGACATCGAGTCCGACGCGCCCGCCGCCCGCGGGCTGGTCCTGCGCGCCGACGTCACCGAGCCTTCGAGCTTCCGCGCGATCCAGCATCTCGATTCGTGGCTCGGGTCGAACGGCCTCGTCGGCATCGCCGGCGTCGACACCCGCCGGCTGACCCGCCTGATCCGCGACCGCGGCTTCCAGACCGCGGGCATCGACCACGGCGCGGTCGAACTCGACGGCCTCGCCTCCGAGGTCGCCGCGTGGCCGGGCCTCGAGGGCATGGACCTCGCGAAGGAGGTGACCTGCCGCCAGACCTACCGCTGGGACCAGACCGCGTGGCGCCTCGGCGAGGGCTACGGACGGCTGACCGCGGCGAAGCACCGGGTCGTCGCGGTCGACTACGGCGTCAAGAAGAACATCCTGCGCTGCTTGGCCTCGCTCGGCTGCGACGTCACCGTGACGCCCGCGACGGCCTCGGCCGGGGACATCCTGCGCCACGAGCCCGACGGCGTCTTCCTGTCGAACGGTCCCGGCGACCCCGCCGCCACGGGCGACTACGCCGTGCCCGTGATCCGCGAGCTCGTGGCGAGCGGCAAGCCGGTCTTCGGCGTCTGCCTGGGCCACCAGATGCTCGCGCTGGCGCTGGGCGCGAGGACCGTCAAGATGGCCAACGGCCACCGCGGCGCCAACCACCCGGTCAAGAACCTGGAGACGGGCCGGGTCGAGATCACGAGCCAGAACCACGGGTTCGTCGTCCACGCCGAGAGCCTGCCCGCGGGCGTCCGGGCGACCCATGTCAGCCTCTTCGACGGCACGCTCGCCGGGCTCAGGGTCGAGGGAAAGCCGGTCTTCTCCGTCCAGTACCACCCCGAGGCCAGCCCCGGCCCCCAGGACAGCCGCTACCTCTTCGAGGACTTCGTCGCGGCGATGGCGGCCCATGCCTAGACGCACCGACATCTCCTCGATCCTGATCGTCGGGGCGGGCCCCATCGTCATCGGCCAAGCCTGCGAGTTCGACTATTCGGGCACCCAGGCCGTCAAGGCGCTGAAGGAGGAGGGCTACCGGGTCATCCTGGTGAACTCCAACCCGGCGACGATCATGACCGATCCGGACATGGCGGACGCGACCTATGTCGAGCCGGTCACGCCGGAGATGGTCGCCAGGGTGATCGAGAAGGAGCGGCCCGACGCCCTGCTGCCGACCATGGGCGGACAGACCGGGCTCAACACGGCGCTGACGCTGGCGCGGACGGGCGTGCTGGAGGCTCACGGCACGGAGCTGATCGGCGCCAGCCGCGAGGCGATCGACAAGGCCGAGGACCGGGAGCTCTTCCGCGACGCCATGGCGCGCATCGGTCTCGAATGCGCCAGAAGCGTCCTGGCCCGCGCGCCGGCCGACGCCCGGGACGCGCTCGAGACCGTCGGGCTTCCGGCGATCGTCCGGCCGAGCTTCACCCTGGGCGGCGCCGGCGGCGGCGTCGCCTACAACAGGGAGCAGTTCGGGGACATCGTCCGCCGCGGCCTCGACGCCAGCCCCACCGGCGAGGTTCTGATCGAGGAGTCGGTGCTGGGCTGGAAGGAGTACGAGATGGAGGTCGTGCGCGACCGCGCCGACAACTGCATCGTCGTCTGCTCCATCGAGAACATCGACCCGATGGGAGTCCACACGGGCGATTCCGTCACCGTGGCGCCCGCGCTGACGCTGACCGACAAGGAATACCAGATCATGCGCAACGCCTCGGTCGCGGTGCTGCGCGAGATCGGCGTCGACACCGGCGGGTCGAACGTGCAGTTCGCGGTCGATCCGGACGACGGGCGCATGATCGTGATCGAGATGAACCCGCGCGTCTCCCGCTCCTCGGCGCTGGCCTCGAAGGCGACCGGCTTCCCGATCGCCAAGGTCGCCGCCAGGCTCGCCGTCGGCTACACGCTCGACGAGATCCGCAACGACATCACGCGGGTCACGCCGGCGAGCTTCGAGCCCGCCATCGACTATGTCGTCACGAAGATGCCGCGCTTCACCTTCGAGAAGTTTCCCGGCGCCGAGCCTCTGCTCACCACGTCGATGAAATCGGTGGGCGAGGTCATGTCGATCGGCCGGACCTTCGCCGAATCGCTGCAGAAGGCGCTGCGCTCGCTGGAGACCGGGCTTTCGGGCCTCGACCCGGTGAGGTTCGACGACGTCTCCGCCGACGGCATCACCGCCCGTCTCGCCAAGCCGGCGCCGGACCGCATCCTCGCCATCGCCCAGGCCATGCGCCACGGCCTGGGCGACGCCGACATCCACGCGATCACGCGCTACGACCCCTGGTTCCTGGCGCAGATCAGGACGATCGTGGAAGCCGAGGACGAGGTCCGCGAGAACGGCCTGCCGGGCGAGCGCCACGCCCTCCTCCGGCTGAAGAAACTCGGCTTTTCCGACCGCCGCCTGGCCCGGATCGCCGGCGTCTCCGAGGAGGCGGCGCGCACCGCGCGCCGGGGGCTCGGCGTCACGCCGGTCTTCAAGCGCATCGACACCTGCGCGGCCGAGTTCCCGTCGGGCACGTCCTACATGTACGGCTGCTACGAAGGCGACGGCGTCGCCGAACCCGAGGACGAGGCCGGCGTGTCGGACCGGCGCAAGGTCATCATCCTGGGCGGCGGGCCCAACCGGATCGGCCAGGGGATCGAGTTCGACTACTGCTGCGTCCACGCCTGCTTCGGGCTGGAGGACGCCGGCGTCGAGACCATCATGGTCAACTGCAATCCCGAGACCGTCTCGACCGACTACGACATCTCCGACCGGCTCTACTTCGAGCCGCTCACCGCCGAGGACGTCATCGCCGTCGCGCGGGCCGAGATGGACAAGGGCAGGCTCGAGGGCGTCATCGTGCAGTTCGGCGGACAGACCCCGCTCAAGCTCGCCCGCGCCCTGGAACGGGAAGGCCTTCCGATCATCGGCACCGCGCCCGACGCCATCGACCGCGCCGAGGACCGCAAGCGCTTCCAGGAGCTGCTCCACCAGCTCGGCCTGCGCCAGCCGGAGAACGGCGCCTGCCGTTCCCCGGAGGAGGCGCGCGCGGTCGCCGAGCGCGTCGGCTATCCGGCGGTCGTCCGGCCGAGCTACGTGCTCGGCGGCCGGGCCATGGAGATCGTCCACGGCGACGAGGAGCTGGAAACCTATCTGGAACGGTCGTTCGAGGCGTCGGAAGGCAACCCGATCCTGATCGACCGCTTCCTGCGGGACGCCGTCGAGGTCGATGTCGACGCCCTGGCCGACGGCGCGGAGGTCTTCGTGGCCGGCATCATGGAGCACATCGAGGAGGCCGGCGTCCACTCCGGCGATTCGGCCTGCTCGCTGCCGCCCCATTCGCTCTCGCCCGGCGTCGTCGCCGAGCTGCGCCGCCAGACCGAGGCCATGGCGCGGGAGCTCGGCGTGGTCGGGCTGATGAACGTCCAGTTCGCCGTGAGGGACGACGACATCTACGTCCTGGAGGTCAACCCGCGCGCGAGCCGCACCGTGCCCTTCGTCGCCAAGACCATCGGCGTCCCGATCGCCAAGATCGCCGCGCGCGTCATGGCGGGCGAGACGCTCGCGAGCTTCCGCCTCGACGAGCCGGACTACGGCCATATCGCGGTGAAGGAGGCGGTCTTCCCCTTCGCCCGCTTCCCCAACGTCGACATCATCCTGGGGCCGGAGATGAAGTCGACCGGAGAGGTGATGGGTCTCGACCGCGACTTCGGCCACGCCTTCGCCAAGGCGCAGCTCGCCACGGGCGGCTCGTTGCCGCAGTCGGGCCGGGTCTTCATTTCCGTGCGCGACCGCGACAAGCCGAACGCCGTCGCGCTGGGCCGCGAGCTGGCCGGACTCGGTTTCACGCTGGCGGCGACGCGGGGCACGGCGCGCGACATGCGCGCCGCCGGGCTGGAGGTCGAGACGGTCAACAAGGTGCTGGAGGGATCGCCCCATATCGTCGATGCGCTCACGGACGACCGCATCGACCTCGTGATCAACACCACCGAGGGCGCCAAGTCGATCGCCGACAGCTTCAGTTTGCGCCGCACGGCGCTGCTGAAGAAGGTGCCCTACGCGACCACCGTCGCCGGCGCCCGGGCGACGATCGCGGCGATCGCGGCGATGCGCGACGGCGGGCTCGACGTCGCTCCGCTGCAGTCCTACGCCGCGGCGGCGTCTTGACGGCCGCGCTCCCGCGGCGCAGGAGCGGTCCATGGCGGGTTCGATCCCACCGGGCGGCGTGACGGCCTGGGCGGTCACCGATGGCGCGGCGGGCGCGGTCAACCAGTGCGTCGGCCTGGCCCGGCGGCTCGGCGTCGAACCGGCCGTCAAGACCGTCGCCATCCGCCGACCCTGGCGCCTCCTGCCGCCGGCGCTCTGGTTCAACGCGCTCGCGGGCCTCTCGGCGGACGGCGACCGTCTCGACCCGCCCTGGCCCGACCTCCTGATCGCGAGCGGCCGGAAATCGGTCGCGCCGGCCGCGGCGGTCCGCCGCGCGTCGGGCGGGAGGACGGTCTCGGTGCAGATCCAGGATCCCGGCATCGCCCCGCGCCATTTCGACCTCGTCGTCGCGCCGGCCCACGACGGGCTCGACGGGCCCAACGTCATCGCGACCAAGGGATCGGTCCACGGCCTGACCCGCGAGAGCCTCGACGCGGCGGCCCGGGCCTCGACGCCGGACGTGTCCGGCCTGCCGCGGCCTCTCGTCTTCGCCGCCATCGGCGGACCGAACCGCGCCTACCGGTTCGACGAGGCGGACGCGCGGCGGCTGGGCCGCGGACTGGCCGCGGTCGGGGGCGGCCTCCTCGTCGCGCTGTCGCGCCGGACGACGGCGCGCGCCGCCGCGGCGCTCAAGGCCGAGCTCGACCCCGGGCGGACGCGGTTGTGGAACGGCGCCGGGGAGAACCCCTACCGCGGCTGGCTGGGGCTCGCCCAGGCGATCGTGGTCACTTCCGACTCGGTCGGCATGACGACCGAGGCCTGCGCCACCGGGCGGCCGGTCTACGTCGCCCGGCTCTGCGGCGGGTCGGCCAAGTTCGAGCGCTTCCACGGCCTCATGGAGCGGGACGGCCACACGCGGCGGTTCGAGGGCGCGATCGACTTCGGCTGGCGCCCGGCCGCGCTCGACGACACCGGCCGCGTCGCCGACCGCGTCCGGGAGCTGCTGGAAAGCAGGGCCACCGCATCGGGGACTTAGCGGCCCGCCCAACCTCTCCCTCACCCCGAGGCGCGGCGAAGCCGCGTATCGGGGTGGCCGCTCGGGATGGGTAAGGATGGGACCTCGGCCGAACGCGAGGGCCCCGGCTGGAAAGGCGGATCAGTTCGCCTGGATCGCGATCGGAACGTAGCGGCCGTTCTCGATTCCGGCGAACAGCGCGGGGACCTGGGGGTGCGAGACCGGATCGCCGGTCTCGTCGAGCAGGAGGTTCTGCTCCGACACGTAGGCGATGTAGGTCGTCCGCTCGTTCTCAGCCAGCAGGTGGTAGTAGGGCTGGTCCTTCGACGGGCGCGTGTCTTCCGGGATCGAGAGCCACCACTCCTCGGTGTTGGCGAACACCGGGTCGACGTCGAAGATCACGCCGCGGAAGGGGTAGCGGCGGTGGCGCACGACGTCGCCGATGCGGAATCTGGCGGTCCGCATGTCCGGCGGGCCGCGATGCGGCGGCTGGTCCATCATGCTCCCCTTTACCAGAGCCATGGGGCGAGACCAAGGCGCGGCGGCGGCCTGTCCACCCCTTTCTCCGGCGCGCCCTTTCCCGCGGGGGCGGCCGTCGCTACATTCGAATCCCGGCGGCCGCGCAGAGTCGTCCCGTCCGTCCGACATCCGGAGCCCCCGCGCCATGCCCGAAACCCGTCACAGCCGCGTTCTCGTCATGGGGTCCGGCCCGGCAGGGCTGACGGCCGCCGTCTACGCGGCGCGCGCGGGCCTCGATCCGGTGCTGGCGCACGGCATCCAGCCGGGCGGACAGATGACCATCACCACGGACGTGGAGAACTATCCGGGTTTCGCCGACGTCGTCCAGGGCCCCTGGCTCATGGAGCAGATGACCGAGCAGGCCGGGAAGGTCGGCGCCGAGATGGTCCACGACATCATCGCGGCCGTCGACTTCTCCGTCCGGCCGTTCCGCGCCACCGGCGACTCGGGCGCCCTCTACACCGCCGACGCCGTCATCGTCTCGACCGGCGCCCAGGCGAAGTGGCTGGGCCTGGAGAGCGAACGGAGGTTCCGGGGGTTCGGCGTGTCGGCCTGCGCCACCTGCGACGGCTTCTTCTTCCGCGGCAAGGAGGTCTGCGTCGTGGGCGGAGGCAACACGGCCGTCGAGGAGGCGCTCTATCTCACCAACCACGCCGCCAGGGTGACGCTGATCCACCGCCGCGACGCGCTGCGCGCCGAGAAGATCCTGCGGGAACGCCTGTTCCGCCATCCCAAAATCGACATTCTCTGGGACACGGTGCTCGACGAGGTGCTCGGCGCGCCCGAGCCGCCGTCGGTCGCCGGCGTCCGCGTCCGCGACGTGAAGACCGGCATGGAGAGAGAACTCGCGCTCGACGGCGTCTTCATCGCCATCGGCCACCGGCCGAACACGGAGATCTTCAGGGGCGTGCTGGACATGGACGACGAGGGCTACATCGTCACCGCGCCCGACAGCACGGCGACCGGCATTCCCGGCGTGTTCGCGGCCGGCGACGTGCGGGACAAGGTCTACCGCCAGGCCGTGACCGCCGCGGGCGCCGGCTGCATGGCGGCGCTCGAGGCCGAGAAATACCTCGCCGTCCTGGAGAGCGGGGACCGCGTCGCGGCCGAATAGGCCGCCCGCGCGACCACGCCATGGACTGGGACCGTCTGCGCGTCTTCTACCATGTCGCCGAAGCCGGCAGTTTCACCAAGGCCGGCGACCTCCTGAACCTGAGCCAGTCGGCGGTCAGCCGCCAGATCGGCGCGCTCGAGGAGAGCCTCGGGGTCAGCCTCTTCCACCGCCACGCCCGCGGACTCCTGATCACCGAGCAGGGCGACCTGCTCTACCGCACGGCGCGCGAGGTCTACGGCAAGGTCGCCATGGCCGAGGCCAAGCTGACCGACAGCAAGCAGCGGCCGAGCGGCCATCTCACGGTGACGGCCACCACCGGCTTCTCGATCATCTGGCTGATGCCGCGCATCGTCGACTTCATGGACCGCTATCCGGAGATCTCGATCGGCCTGAGGATCGAGGACGGCGAGCTCGACCTGTCGATGCGCGAGGCGGACGTGGGCATCAGGCTGAACCGCCCGACCCAGCCGGACCTGATCCAGCGCCGCCTCATGACCATCCACTTCCACTTCTTCGCCTCGCCCCATTACCTCAAGGCCTGGGGTACGCCGAGGACGCTGGAGGATCTCGAGAAGCACCGGATGATCCTGTACGACCACGGCCCCCTGAAGAGCGTGGTCAGTCCCGAATGGCTGCCGCGCGCCTTCGGCGAGGACCGCCCCCAGCGGCGGCCCGCGCTGACCGTCAACTCCATGCTCGGCATGCGCCGCGCCGTCGAGAGCGGCCTGGGGATCGCGATCCTGCCCGACTACGTCCTCGAAGGGTCCGACAAGAAGGTCCGGCTCGACATCGAAGCCCCGCTGCCGACCGCCGAGGCCTATTTCGTCTATCCCGAGGAACAGCGGAACTCCGCCCGGATCACGGCGTTCAGGGACTTCCTGCTCGACAAGGTCGCCGGCACACGGTTCTAAAGCATTTCCGTCCCTCGATACGGTCCTTCGGACCCATTCGGGACGGGGGTTTCCCGTTCCCCGCCCAACCTCTCCCCCGCCCCGGGTAGCGCCCCCGCGGGGGCGCGTATCGAAAGGGCCGCCGCGCCGCGGCGATTTGTCATGACATGTTACGAGTCATGCGCGCCACGCATGTCTGGGTTGCCGAACCGTGCATGGCGGCCGTCCGGGCGAGGCATTATCTTTCCTCAACGGCACGGACGAACCGCAGCATCGCGCGGTTGTCCTTCGACGGATGCCCCCCGATCGATGCGTGCCGTCCAGGTTCGACCTGGAACGGGACCTTCGGGTCCCGACGTCTCCCAGACGTGAAGCCTCCCTTATGACTTCGAGGCCGGGCCGCAAGGACCCGGCCTCTTTTTTGCGCCGCGGGGCCGGCCGTCGTCACATGAAGAGGCTCTCGTCCTCCATGCCGGCGTAGAGCGCGGCGACCTGCTCGCCGTAGCCGTTGTAGATCTGCGTCGCGATCCTGTCCTGGGTCCCCAGCACGCGCTCCTCGGCCTGGCTCCAGCGCGGGTGGGGAACGTCCGGGTTCACGTTGGCCCAGAAGCCGTATTCGGAGGGCACGAGCTCCTCCCAGAACGTCGTCGGGCGCTCCTCGGCGAGCGAGACGCGCACGATCGACTTGACCGACTTGAAGCCGTACTTCCACGGCAGGTGGAGGCGCAGCGGAGCGCCGAACTGGTTGGCCATCGGCTTGCCGTAGGCGCCGGTCACGACGAAGGCCAGATCGTTGCCGGCCTCCTCGACCGTCACGCCTTCGGTGTAGGGCCACGGATACCAGAACTGGCCCAGCCCCGGCGCCCAGTCGACGTCGTCGAAGGTCTGCATCACGACATACCTCGCCGAGCCGAGCGGTCTGGCGAAGGCGACCAGGTCCTTCAGCGGAAAGCCCGTCCAGGGCACGACCATCGACCAGGCCTCGACGCAACGGTGGCGGTAGACGCGCTCCTCAAGGTCCATCGCGCGGATGAGCGTGTCGATGTCGACCGTCTTCTCCTCCTCGACGAGACCGTCGAACGCGACCGCCCACGGCCGGCGCGGCAGATCCCCGGCGCGCCTCCAGATCTGCTTGTGGCTGCCGAACTCGTAGAAGTTGTTGTAGGTCAGGTTGTCCGCTTCCGGCGTCACCACGCGGCCGGCGTCGGCATGGGCGCCGTTGAGCGGCGCGGGATAGAGATCGAGGGTGGGGTCGGCCTCGGCCTGGGCGTTGGCGGCCTCGACGACTTCCTCGGCGGCGTCGGCCGGACCGAACGGCGCGGCGACGGCCGCCGCCGCGATGGGGCCGGCCGCGATCGCCTTCACGAGCTGGCGGCGGTTCAGGTAAACGGATTCCGGCGTCGCGAGCCGCTCGGGAAGCTCCCAGCCCCGCGGTGACTTGATCAGCATGCGGCCCTCCCGTCCGACGGATGCTCCACGCGGCCAGATTCGGCCTCCCCGCCGCCGATCTCAAGTCAAACGGGCGTGAGGTCCGGGTCGGGACAGCGCGGCGCAGGCCCGCTGGATGCGACGGCAGGCCTCCTCCAGCGCCCCGGTTGACGCCGCGTAGGAGACGCGGAAGAACGGCGACAGGCCGAACGCCGCGCCCTGCACGACCGCGACGCCCCCGGCCTCCAGAAGGTAGGTCGCGA
Source organism: uncultured Alphaproteobacteria bacterium (assembly GCA_958295695.1). Lineage (GTDB taxonomy): Bacteria > Pseudomonadota > Alphaproteobacteria > SP197 > SP197 > SP197. Next base: position 3,006,661 of record OY282363.1, read on the forward strand.
CATCCCCGTCGGTCTCCAGCGTCTCGCCGCCGGGCGTCGTCCCGCCGATCAGGCCCGCGCAGGACGGATAGACGTAGAAGGCGCCTTCGGGCGTCGGGCAATCCAGCCCGTCCACCCGGTTCAGCATGGAGACGACGAGGTCGCGCCGTTCCCGGAAGGCCCTGTTGTGCCCGGCGATGAAGTCCTGTGGACCGTTCAGCGCGGCGATCGCTGCATACTGGCCGATCGAGCTGGTATGGGTCGTCGACTGGGACTGCACCTTGTTCATCGCCCCGATCAGCGCGTCCGGGCCGCAGGCGAAACCGACGCGCCAGCCGGTCATGCAGTAGGCCTTCGACACGCCGTTGACGGTCAGCGTGCGCTCCCGCAGCGCCGGTTCGACCTGGGCGGGCGTGCAGAAGCGGAAGTCGTCGTAGACGATGTGCTCGTACATGTCGTCGGGCATGACCCAGACATGCTCGTGACGGACCAGCACGTCGGTCAGCGCCTTCATGTCGTCGCGGGAGTAGCCGGCGCCGGTCGGGTTCGACGGCGAGTTGAGCATGACCCACTTGGTCCTCGGCCCGATCGCCGCCTCGAGGTCGGCGGCCTGCATCTTGAAGCCGTTCTCCGCCGCGCACGGCACGATCACCGGCGCGCCGCCGCACAACAGCACGATGTCGGTGTAGCTCACCCAGTAGGGCGCGGGGACGATCACCTCGTCGCCTTCCTCGAGGGTCGCCGTCATGGCGTTGTAGATCACCTGCTTGCCGCCGCAGCCCACGGTGATCTGGTCGGGCGTGTAGTCGAGGCCGTTGTCGCGCTTCATCTTGGCGCCGATCGCCTCGCGCAGCTCCGGCACGCCGGGCACCGGCGTGTAACGCGTCCGGCCGTCCTTCATCGCCCGGTAGGCGGCCTCGACGATGTGTGCGGGAGTGTCGAAGTCGGGCTCGCCGGCGCCGAGCCCGATGACGTCGCGGCCCGCGGCCCTCAGGTCCCGCGCCTTCTGGGTGACGGCGATGGTCGGCGACGGCTTGATGCGGTCGAGACGGCTGGCGAGGATCGGCATGACGATGTCCCCCCGGCCCGCTCAGCGGCCCTTCCAGACCGGCTCGCGGCCCTCGGCGAAGCTCGCGGGGCCTTCCCTGGCGTCCTCGGACTCCAGGCAGGCGCGGTACTGCGGGATTTGTCCCGAGCGCATGAGGCCGTAGGCCTCCTCGACCGACAGGCCCTCGGTCCGGTCGACGACCGCCTTCACGGCCCTGAGCGAGAGCGGGGCGCTCCTCGACACGGCCCGCGCCACCTCGCGCGCCGCCTCCATCAGCCCGGCCCGCGGCGCCACGCGGCTGACCAGCCCCCAGCGCACGGCTTCGTCGGGCGTCATGCGCCGCCCGGTCATCATCATCTCGACCGCCACCGCCCTGGGGATGCGCCGCTGCAGGCGGATCACGCCGCCACCGTCGGGCAGGATGCCGAGCTGCGCCTCGGGCAGCCAGAACTGGGCGTGCTCGGCCGCGACGATGATGTCGGCGGCCAGCGCGAGCTCGAAGCCACCGCCCGCCGCGTAGCCGTTGACCGCGGCGATCACCGGCTTGTCCAGGCTCCACAGCTCCGTGAGCCCGGCGAAACCGCCCTCGGTCCCGGCCGAGGCGCCCGTCTCCTCCTCGCCCGCCGCCGCAGCCTTCAGGTCCCAGCCCGCCGAGAAGAACTTCTCGCCGCCGCCGGTGACGATCGCGACCGAGGCCGCCGGCTCGTCGCGAAAGACGCGGAACGCGTCCGACAGCGCCCGGCTCGCGGCCGCGTCGATCGCGTTGGCCTTGGGCCGGTCGAACACGATCTCCCAGACGGGGCCGTCCCTCGTGATCGTCACCGTGTCGCTCATGGGTCTCTCTCCCTAGTCTTCGTGCGGCCGCAGCACCGACCGCGAGATGATGTGGCGCTGGATCTCGCTGGTGCCGTCCCAGATACGCTCGACGCGGGCGTCGCGCCAGAAGCGTTCGATGGGCAGGTCCTTCACGAGCCCCATGCCGCCGTAGATCTGCAGAGCGTCGTCGGTCACCCGCGCGAGCATCTCGGTGGCGTAGAGCTTGGCCATGGCGAAGTCCCGGTCCCGGCCCTCGCCGCGCGCCTCCCTGTCGGCGGCGCGCAGCACGAGGAGCTCGGCCGCCTCGATCCCGGTCGCCATGTCGGCCAGCTTGAAGGACGTGCCCTGGAACTTGCCGATCGCCTGGCCGAACTGCTTGCGCGTCGCGGCCCACTCCGCGGCCATGTCGAGCGCGCGGCGGGCGCGACCGACGCATTGGGCGGCGACCGTCAGCCGCGTGGCGCCGAGCCAGGCGTTGGCGACGTCGAACCCCTTGTGCTCCTCGCCCAGGATCCGGTCCTCGTGGACGCGGCAATCGGTGAAGACCAGCTCGCAGTGGTGGAACCCCCGGTGCGAGACGCTTTCGGGACCCATCACGACGTCGAAGCCGGGCGTGTCCTTGTCGACCAGGAAGCTCGTGATCCGGCTCCGCGGCCCCCGCGGCGTGTCCTCCACGCCCGAGGCGGCGAAGAGGATCGCGTAGTCGGCGACGTCGGCGTAGCTGACGAAGTGCTTGGCGCCGTTGATGACGTAACGGTCGCCGTCGCGCTCGGCCCTGGTCTTCATGGCGCGCAGGTCCGACCCGGCCTGCGGCTCGGTCATCGCCAGGCATTCGACCCGTTCGCCGCGGACGGTCGGCAGCAGGTAGCGCTCCACCTGCTCGCCCTTGCAGGCCCGCAGAATGTTCGAGGGCCGCGCCACGGCGTACTGCAGGGCGAAGGACGTCCGCCCCAGTTCGATCTCCATCAGCGCGACGGTCAGCGCGTCGAGCCCGCCGCCGCCGAGATCCTCGGGCATGTTGGCGGCGTAGAGCCCCCGCTCGATCGCGCGCTCGCGGACCTGCCGGATCAGCTCGGGCCGGACGCGGTTGTCGCGCTCCACCTCGTCCTCGTAGGGCGCGAGCTCCTCCTCGACGAACCGGCGGACGGTCTCGACGATGAGCGTCTGTTCCTCGGAAAGGGAGAACTGCATGGCGCGACCTTCGGGGCAGACGCGCTAGATAGAGGCTCGCGGTCCCGCCCGCAAGAAGACCGGCCGCGTTGGGGTGGGACCTTCGCAGCTTGTGGGGACGAGAAGAGCGGTCATGCAGACCGCCGAAGCTCTCGGGGAGGAAACGGGCCGGACGCCAAGCAATCAATCCGAGCCAAGTCTGGTTTTGCTGTATAACATTCTTGTACGTTGAATGATCGACTCGAAAAGTCCGGGAAGCATTTGTGTCGCCAGTATGTCGGGAACAATCCCGAACGCCTGTCGGACAAGAATCTTTTGAAGTGTGCTCAGTCGTTTACGTTATGTAAAGACAAAAATCCAAGAATTGAGGAGTTGCATAGAAGTTCTGTCGGATTCTTCATGTGCTATATACCAATCTGGAATAGGCTCCAAGCCCAACATTCCTCCATGATCGCGATACCATTCCCAAGATGGCGCATTCCACCGGTTATTGTCTTTTCCCACTCGCCAAGTATATTCCAGTTATGGTCAAGAGTGTAAGTGCGATGTCCCCAAAAAGGTGGGTTGGTGATGAGAAAATCCACAGACTTGTTGTCGATGTCTTCAATCAACTCAAAGGCATCGCCCTTGCGAATGTTGAGCATGGTTGCTGGGTCGACGGTATCGAGTTCTTGGTTTCCTGAAGTGCTAGTGGATTTAGCCGCGCTTATAGACAGATCGGACTGAATTGGTCTTGTTGGAAAATAGTAGCCATCATCGTCGGGGGGTCACCCACTCATCATTACCGGAGAGTGAGTACGTCCATTTCGGACAAAGCTTCGGAGCTTGCCGTCCGGTGTGTGGAAGATGGGTTTGTATGTCATTGGCCATGAACACGATTCTGACGACTCTCGGCGGATCCCGAGTGGGATCGGGGTGGGGGATATACTTTCGTGGTTTCTCATCCAGAGCAAGGGCGAAGATGGCTCCCACGCCAGAAACCTTTATCGCCTTTCGGCGTCGCACTGCTCCATCCAGATCGTGCGCCACGAGAATCCAGACACGGGGATTTCCCGTTCGACGGGCCGGTGCGCGCGGTTCGGCAGGCTGAGCGGAGGCGGCCCGTCGGGATTCTCGGCATTCCGCCCGCGGCTCCCGGTCCTCTGGATAAGCGCGCCGCCCGGGCCTAGATTGGCCGCATGACGCTCGCCCACACCCTCGCCGACGATCCCTTCGCGCCGACCGGGCCCTCGCCGTTCGCCCTCACGTCCGAGTTCGAGCCGCGGGGCGACCAGCCCGCCGCCATCGACGAATTGTGCGACGGGCTGGACCGGGGCGAGCGCGACCAGGTGCTGCTGGGCGTGACGGGATCGGGCAAGACCTTCACCATGGCCCAGACGATCCAGCGCACGGGCCGGCCCGCGTTGGTGCTCGCGCCCAACAAGACGCTGGCCGCCCAGCTCTACGGCGAGTTCAAGAGCTTCTTCCCGGACAACGCGGTCGAGTACTTTGTCAGCTACTACGACTACTACCAGCCCGAGGCCTATGTCCCGCGCACCGACACCTACATCGAGAAGGAGTCGAGCCGGAACGAGCAGATCGACCGCATGCGCCATTCGGCCACGCGCGCGATCCTGGAGCGCGCCGACACGATCATCGTCGCCAGCGTCTCCTGCATCTACGGCATCGGCGACGTGGAGAGCTACTCGGCCATGACCGTCCCGCTCGAGGCGGGCATGGCGATCGAGCGCGACGACCTCCTGCGCCGTCTGGTCGACCTGCAGTACAGGCGCAACGACGCCGCCTTCCAGCGCGGCGCCTTCCGGGTGCGCGGCGATTCGGTGGAGATCTTCCCGAGCCACCTGGAGGACGGCGCCTGGCGCGTCGCCCTGTTCGGAGACGAGATCGAGGAGATCGTCGAGTTCGACCCGCTCACCGGCGAGCGGGCGGGCGGGATGGCGCGGGCGGTGGTCTACCCCAACAGCCACTACATCGTGCCCAAGCCGACGCTCCACCAGGCGATCAAGGCGATCAAGGCGGAGCTCAAGGAGCGGCTCGGGCACTTCCGCGAGCAGGGCCGGTATCTCGAGGCCGAACGCCTGGAGCAGCGCTGCGCCTTCGATATCGAAATGCTGGAGGCGACCGGCATGTGCGCCGGGATCGAGAACTACTCCCGCTTCCTGACCGGGCGCCGGCCGGGCGAGCCGCCGCCCACGCTGATGGAATACCTGCCGGACAACGCGATCCTCTTCGTCGACGAGAGCCATGTCGCCGTGCCCCAGGTGGGCGGCATGTTCCGCGGCGACTTCAACCGCAAGTCCACGCTGGCCGAGTTCGGCTTCCGCCTGCCGAGCTGCGTCGACAACCGTCCGCTCAAGTTCGAGGAGTGGGACGCCATGAGGCCGCAGTCGATCTTCGTCTCGGCCACGCCCGGCGACTGGGAGCTGCACGGGACCGGCGGGGTCTTCACCGAGCAGGTCATCCGGCCGACGGGCCTGGTCGACCCGCCCTGCCTCGTCCGGCCAGCCTCGACCCAGGTCGACGACCTGATCGGCGAGTGCGGGGCGGTCGCCGCGAAGGGCCAGCGGGTGCTGGTCACGACGCTCACCAAGCGCATGGCCGAGGCGCTGACCGAATATCTCTCGGAGGCGGGCCTGCGCGTGCGCTACCTCCATTCGGACATCGACACCCTGGAGCGCGTCGAGATCATCCGCGACCTCCGCCTGGGCGCGTTCGACGTGCTGGTCGGCATCAACCTCCTGCGCGAGGGCCTCGACATCCCCGAATGCGCGCTGGTCGCCATCCTGGACGCCGACAAGGAGGGCTTCCTCAGGAGCGAAACCTCGCTGGTCCAGACCATCGGGCGCGCCGCGCGCAACGTCGACGGCCGCGTGATCCTCTACGCCGACCACATGACCGAGTCGCTCAAGAAGGCCATCGCCGAGACCGACCGGCGGCGCGCCAGGCAGACCGCCTGGAACGAGGCCAACGGCATCACGCCGGAATCGATCCGGCGCGGCGTCTCCGACGTCCTGCAGAGCGTCTACGAAGCCGACTACGTCACCGTCGACCTCGGGCTCGCCGGCGAGGCCGGCGCCGGCGACATGACCTTCGAGGAGCGCATCGCCGGTCTCGAGGCGCGCATGCGCGACGCCGCCGCCGACCTGGAGTTCGAGGAAGCCGCCCGCCTGCGCGACGAGATACGCCGTCTGGAGGCCATCGACCTCGGCGTCCGCGAGACGCCCCGCGACGCCGCCACGGAACGCAAGGCCCGCCGCGGGACGCGCAGGCGCAGGGGGGCCTAAACGGGATGGCCGCGGCGCTCGTCACGGGCGCGGGCCAGCGCCTCGGCCTGGCGATCGCCCGCGCGCTCGCGGCCGACGGTTGGGCCGTCGCGCTGCACGCCCGCGCGTCCCTCACCGCCGCCGAGGACGAGGCCGCGGCGATCCGCGAGGCCGGCGGAGCGGCCGCGGCCCTGCGGGCCGACCTCGCCGATCCGTCCGCCTGCCGCGGTCTCGTCGACCGCGCCGCCGAGGCGCTCGGGCCGCCGACGCTGCTCGTCAACAACGCCGCCGTCTTCGTGCGCGACGGCCTCCGGGACGCGACGCCCGAGAGCATCGGCGAGAACCTCGGCGTCAACCTCGTCGCACCCGTCCTGCTCACCCAGGCCTTCGCCGAGCGCCTGCCCGAGGGCGCGCGGGGCAACGTGGTCAACATCCTGGACCAGAGGGTCGTCAACCCCACGCCGAACTTCATGAGCTACACGGCGGCCAAGGGCGCGCTCGCCGTGCTCACCCGCACCTGGGCGCTGGAGCTCGCGCCCGCCATCCGGGTCAACGCCATCGGGCCGGGCATGGCGCTGCCCGACCAGGGCGACGACGAGGCCGGCATGAGGCGCTGGACCGGCGGCTTTCCCCTGCGCCGCGGCACGTCGCCCGGCGAAATCTGCGACGCCATCCGTTTCCTGCTCCGGGCCCCGGCCGTCACGGGCCAGACCCTTTGCCTCGACGGCGGCCAGCACCTGGGCTGGCTGCACCCCGGGGGCGGCTACCCCCTGAAACCGGGAACGCCGTGACCCGCGACAGGGTGTTCGTCGAGGGCCTCGCGCTCGACGCCTCGGTCGGCGTGCTCGACAGCGAGCGGGACGCGCGCCAGCCGCTCGTCGTCGACATCGAGATGGAGGTCGACGCCGGCGCGCCCGTCGAGGGCGGCCTCGCGTCGGTCGTCGACTACCGCGTCGCGGCCGGCCACGCCCGCCGGATCGTCGATGCGGGCCACATCGAGCTGGTCGAGACCTTCGCCGAACGGCTCGCCGGCGCCTGCCTGGGCGACCCCCGCGTGACGGCGGTCCGCGTGCGGGCCCGCAAGCCCGGCGCGGTCGCCGGCGCCGAGGCCGCCGGCGTGGAGATCGTGCGCCGCCGCGACGGCGCCTGACGAATCGCGGCCGGCGACGGCCCGCGGCAAGGGCGTCGACATACGGCGAAAGCGCCGGGAACCGCGGCCCGGCGCGGCGATTCCGGGCCGATTGCGCACAGTCGTTTGCGCCCTCTCCACCGTCCCGCATGTCAAGGTTTCATTCGAGGAGCCGTCGTTCGGGCGTCACGAACGGAAAAGGGAAAAGTGAGAAGAATCAACAAGTTGTAAGGATTGCCCAAATCTTGGGCAATTCTCGGCCGGATGGCGGATTCCCGCGGCCGGGGCCGGGTTGCACCGATCTTGTCGACAGCTTTGTCCACAGTTTCTGTCGATAGCGTCCCCGCCGCGGCGGCCGGCGGGATCAGGCCGCGGAAAGCTGCCGGCGGGCGGCGTCGAGATGGCGCAGCGCGATCTCGACCGCCCGGTCCGCGTCGCGCGCGCGCAGAGCCTCGTAGAGCGCCCGGTGCTCCCGGTTGTAGGCCGCCATGGACTCGGGCGTCAGCACCTTGTCCTTCATGGCGTTCCACTGGCGGTGGCCGCGCACGTGGTTGATCCGGCGGTAGAGCGAGGCCATCAGCGGGTTGCCGGTGGCGTCCGCGATCGCCTGGTGGAACGTCCGGTCGTGGCGCGTGAACCCTTCGGCGTCCAGCCCGTCGACCTCGAGGGTCCCGAGCGCCCCGGCCAGCCGGTCGAGGTCGCGCAGGGTGGCGTGCAGCGTCGCCAGACGCACCATGCGCGGCTCGACCGCGATGCGCACGTCCACCAGCTCCAGCGGGCTCGTGACCTCGGCGACATCGTCCTCCCGGTCCCCGGGACGGAAGGTCACGAAGGTCCCGCTGCCGACGCGGCGGCTGACGAGCCGGCCGTGCTCGAGGATGCGCAGGGCCTCGCGCACGGTGGTGCGCGAACTCGACAACGCGGTCGCGAGCCGCCGTTCGGCGGGCAGGCGCTCGCCGTCGACGTAGACCCCGTCGAGGATCGCCTGGCGCAGCCGCGTGGCGATCGCCGCCGCGCTCCCCGCGGTGGGCGGCGGCAGGTTCCGCAAGGCGTCGTTCCGACCCGCCGCCTCGGCCATGGCCTGTTCCACGCTTTCGCTTGACATCGCCGTCGCGCGGGATTTAGTTGTCCCGCGATTGGTTCGATTGGGCCACGATTGGCACAGTATATGGTCGAGCCAAACAGCGGCCACGTCAAGCGCGGCGAGAAACCGGGCCGTTCGACTGAGTCCAACCGGTCCGGGCCGCGCGCGGTCCGGCCGCGCGTTCGAGGAGAGACGGGACACGCCATGGCCTTCCCCACCCATTCCAGGTTCGTGATCGTCGGCGCCGGCATCCACGGCCTTTCGACCGCCTATCACCTGGCGCTCGAGCTCAAGGCGCGCGGCAAGGGGTCGGGCGACGATATCCTGGTGCTCGACAAGACAGGCATCGCGGCGGGCGCCAGCGGCATCGCCTGCGGCGTCGTGCGCAACAACTACTACCAGCCGGCCATGCGCGAGCTCATGGCGCAGTGCGTCGAGGTCTGGGAGAGCGACGCCGAAGCCTACAGCTACCACCCGGTCGGCTACATGCAGATTTCCTGCGAGTCGATGCGCGAGGACGTCGCCTCGATCCACGAGCAGCAGAAGGCGATCGGCTACGCTTCGGACTTCATCGAGGGGACCGACGCCTGCGCCGCCTACATGAAGGGGTTGTTCGACGACTGGCGCGCCCAGGGCGTCACGTCGGTGCTGCACGAGAAGAAGGGGGGCTACGCCAACAACACCGCCTCGATCTACGGCCTCGCCGGCAAGGCCGAGGGCGAGGGCGTCCGCATCGTCACGGGCTGCGAGGTGATCGGCTTCGAGAAGTCGGGCGGGGCGGTCTCGAAGGTGCTGACCGACAAGGGCGACATCGAGACCGGCATGGTTGTGGTCGCCGTCGGCCCGTGGGTGAGCCGGCTCTGGTCCATGCTCGACCTTCCCAAGACCGTGTCGATCCGGGGCGGCGACGGCGCCCTTCACGAGGGCGTCGACACCTGGCGCTACTGGTGTCTGGAGGAGGGCACGCTGGGCGTCGACCCGAACCTCCAGAAGACGAACGACGGCGCCATGCCGCCCGTGATCCACGTCGACACCGACGCGCCGCTCTACTCGGACGTCGACGGCTCGCTCATCACCGACGAGATGTGGGGCATCTACTACAAGCCCGACTTCAACTTCGCCGGCGTCCAGGGCGGCGCCATGCCCTACGAGGTGAAGACCCCGGTCGAGGAGGTCGCGCTCGACCCCTACGGCCCGGACTCGCCCGACTTCATCGTCGGCGACGACTTCGCGCACATGTGGTGCTCGGCGCTGGCCCACTGCCAGGAGCGCTTCTCGGGCCAGATCGGCAAGTGGAAGAAGGAGCCGTCCGGCGGGCTGGGCTGCTTCACGCCCGACAGCTTCCCGGTGTTCGACACCTTCTGCGAGAACGTCCAGATCGTCGCGGACTCGAACCACGGCTACAAGATGATCGGCGTCGGCAAGCTGGTCGCCTCCGAGTGCGTCGGCGACAGGAGCGCGCTGCTCGAGCCGTTCCGTTTCTCGCGGTACGAGGAAGGCAGGCTCCATCCCGTATCGCACAGCCCGTTTCCGTGGAGCTGAGCCGCGGGAGCGCGCGTTGACGAGGCGGGGAGGCGCGCGCCACTCTCAGCACAGGGCCGGAGACCGGCGGCGAGGACCGGCGGCCGGAGGCCGAAACCGATTGGGAAGCTCCGAAGGGGACACGATCCATGGCGATGGACATCGAAGGCTACGTTGAACGGGACGGACGCGCGCAGCTCGTCAGGGAGGTCCGCGAGAAGATCGACGCGCTGAAGATCGACTACATCTACTACCAGTTCATCTCGGTCACCGGCCGCATCGTCGGCAAGGGCGTGCCGGCCGACCACTGGGAGACCATGGCCGAACGCGGCTTCCAGCTCGTCTACGGCTCGGTCGCCAACCTCTATGTCGACCGCTACGGCGACTACATCGGCTACGGGCCGGAGTCCTCGGAGCTGGTCGGCATTCCCGACCCGGAGACCTTCGTGCAGCTCCCTTGGGACAAGCGCGTCGCCCGCGTCTACTGCACCTGCTTCCGCAACCGCGAGGAGCCGCAAAACCCCGGCGGGTTCTTCACCGGCGACTGCCGCGGCAACCTGCGCCGGGCGCACGACGCGTTCCGGGAGAAGCACGCCGGCCTCCATCTGCGCCACGGCACGGAGCCGGAGATGATGTGGCTGAAGAAGGGCGACGACGGCAAGCCGGCGGGCGGCTTCTCGAAGCCGAACTGCTACCACATCGACCAGTTCGAGAGCCTGCGCCCGGTCTTCATGAAGGCGATCGAGTACAGCCGCGCGATGGGCCTCGACATGATCCAGGGCGACCACGAGGACGCGCCGGGCCAGCTGGAGCTCAACTTCCAGTTCGACGACGCGCTCAGGACCTGCGACCGCCTGACCACCTACCGCCAAGTCTGCGCCCAGGTCGCGCGCGAGAACAACCTGGTCGCCTGTTTCATGTCCAAGCCGTTCATGGGCGTGTCGGCCTCGGGCTGCCACCACAACGTCTCGCTCTGGACGGGTGGGAAGGACGAGCTCAACGACCTCGGCCAGGACATGGCCGGCATGTCGCAGAACTTCATGTACCGGAAGGGCGGCGAGAACACGTTCATGCCGGACACCGGGGATCCCCGCAAGCCGGGCAAGGTCGGCCTGAAGGCGATCGGCGGCGTGATGGCGCACCTGGGCGCGCTGACCGCCATCGGCTGCTCGACCGTCAACTCCTACCGCCGCCTGTGGGACACGGGCTTCTGGGCGCCGGTGTTCGCCGACTGGGGCTACCAGAACCGCACCACCGGCATGCGCGTCTCGGCGCCCGGCCGCTTCGAATACCGCGCCGTCGACTCCATGGTGAACCCCTACCTGATGGCCAACGCGCTGCTGCAGGCGTTCGACGACGGCATCGCGAACGACCTCGATCCCGGCGAGCCCGAGGAGCGCAACATCTACCGGGCCATGGAAGAGGGCAAGCTGGTCAAGAAGCTGCCGATGTCGCTCGGCGACGCGCTGGAGCGGCTGAGGAACGACGAGGTCATCAAGGCCGCCATGCCCGGCGACATGTACCGCGTCTTCATGCACTACAAGAACGACGAGTGGGAGAAGTTCATGTCCACCGTCACCGAGTGGGACATGGAGAGCTACTGGGATTGCCTGCCGTAGGCGGGGCGTCCGTCACGCGGCGGCGGCCGGGGACGGCCGGCCGCCGCTCCTGTCTTCGAAACCCGGGGAGAGACAACCGCTATGTGTGGCATCGCAGGCATCATTCACCGCGGGGGGGCGGCGGACGTCGGGTCGGAGATGACCGCGATGTTGCAGTCGCTCAAGCACCGCGGACCGGACTCGACCGGGTTCGCGGTCTACGGCGAGCCGAACGAGGACGAATACATCCTGCGCTTCAAGGTCGCGGAACAGGAGGATGTGGCCAGGGGCTACGACATCCGCCGCCAGGTCGGGGAGCGCCGCGCCGAGGTCGACCGCCGCCTGGACGAGCTCGGCGTGAAGGTGGTCGAGGCCGAGGACGCCACCGAATACGCCTACCGCTACCGCATCGCCTACGAGGGCGACATGCGCAAGCTGGCGGATTATGTCGAGGACGTCGCCTCCACGGAAATCCTGTCGCTGGGCGCGGGCCTGGAGCTCGTCAAGGACCTGGGCGACGCCACGACCGTCTCGGACCGGTATTCGCTCAAGGGCTTCGAGGGCACGCACGCCATCGGCCACACTCGCATGGCGACCGAGTCGGATGTCGACATCCGTTCGGCGCACCCCTACTGGGCCTACCCCTACCACGACATCTCGGTGGTCCATAACGGCCAGCTCACGAACTACTGGATCATGCGCCGCGAGCTGGAGCGCAAGGATTTCCGCTTCATGTCGAACTGCGACAGCGAACTGATCGCGGTCTACGTCGCGGACAAGCTGCAGGCCGGCATGGCGCTCGAGGACGCCATGCGCCGGTCGGTCGACGAGCTCGACGGCGTCTTCACCTATCTGGTGGCGACGTCCGACAGCCTCGGCATGGCTAAGGACGACATGGCCGCCAAGCCGATGGTCCTCTACGAAAGCGACGACCTTGTCGCGATGGCCTCCGAGGAGGTCGCCATCCGCCAGATCGTGCCGCAGGAGATCGACACGATCGACCCCTACGACCGGGAGGTTCGGGTATGGCGCAGCTGAGGGACGAGCACCGTTCGCACGACATGGGGCTGCACACCGAGCAGCTCGCCGGCCGGACGCAGCAGCGCTTCTTCGACGTCACGGAGGAGGAGAACTTCCTCTATCCGGAAGCCTTCGACGTCGATTTCAACAGGCGCGAGACGTTCGACGCGGCCGACATGAGCGCGACCGAGGTGAACCTGAAGATCCGCGACCTGATGTCGCAAGGCTGCGGCTCCATAGCGGTCAGGAACCCGATGGCGCGCCACTCGATGGGCGTCGGCATCCTACAGCGGCTGAACCTCACCTTCGAGGGCAGCCTGGGCTACTTCGGCGTCGGCCTGATCGACGGTCCGAACGTCCGCGTCACCGGCCGCGTCGGCTGGTCCTGCGCCGAGAACATGATGGCGGGTACCGTCGTCGTCGAGAAGAACGCCGGCTCGACCTTCGGCGCGGCGATCCGCGGCGGCGACCTCGTGTGCAAGGGCGATGTCGGCTCGCGCACGGGCATCGACCAGAAGGGCGGCACGATCGTCGTGGGAGGCCGCACGGGCGCCTTCTCCGGCTTCATGATGCAGCGCGGCCGCATGGTCGTGCTGGGCGGCGCGGGCAAGAACCTGGGCGATTCGATGTACGACGGCACGATCTATGTCGGCGGCGCGATCGAGAGCCTGGGCGTCGACGCCGTGCCGGCCGAGATGACCGAGCTCGATTGCGCCTGGCTCGAGCGCAAGCTCGGGCAGTACGGCTTGGAGGCGCCCGACGGCGTCGGGAACATGACCAAGATCGTCGCGGGCAAGCAACTCTGGAACTACGACAACCTCGAACCCTCCGAGAAGAAGATCGTCCTGTAGGGCGCGGACGCGAAGGAGAGACAGCGACATGGCCACCCCCTTGAAGCAAGACGCGGCCGGCCGCGCGCCGAACGGCCGCAACCGGGACGTCCTGGGCGAGAACTTCATGTTCCCGCCGCGGGTGATCGACGACATCCACATCAAGGCGGAGCTGGGCCGTTACCGCATGCGCGGCATGGCGCTGTTCAAGACGATCCCGACCTGGGACGACCTGACCTTCCTGCCGGGCACGCTGACCCGTTTCGTCATCGAGGGCTACCGCGAGAAGTGCGAGACCCGGACGGTGATCGGCCCCCGCGCCAAGCGCCCGATCACGCTCGACATCCCCGTCTACATCACCGGCATGAGCTTCGGCGCGCTCAGCTTCGAGGCCAAGACCGCGCTCGCGCGCGGCGCCACCATGGCGGGCACGGCGACCTGCTCGGGCGAGGGCGGGATGATCCCCGACGAGCGGCGCTACTCGGAGAAGTGGTTCTACCAGTGCATCCAGTCGCGCTACGGCTTCAACCCGCACCACCTGCGTTTGGCCGACGGCTGCGAGTTCTTCATCGGCCAGGGCTGCAAGGTCGGCCTGGGCGGCCACCTCATGGGCCAGAAGGTGACCGACCAGGTGGCCGAGATGCGTTCGCTGCCCGCGGGCATCGACCAGCGCTCGCCGGCCCGCCACCCCGACTGGCTCGGCCCGGACGATCTGGCGCTCAAGATCCAGGAGATCCGCGAGGCGACCGACTACCAGATCCCGATCCAGCTCAAGCTGGGCGCGGCGCGCGTCTACGACGACGTCCGCATGGCGGTGAAGTGCGATCCGGACTCGATCTACATCGACGGCATGGAAGGCTCGACCGGCGCCGGCCCGCACCTCGCGACCGAGGAGACGGGCATTCCGGGCATCGCGGCGATCCGCCAGGCGCGCCGGGCGATCGACGACCTCGGCAAGCGCGGCGATATCACGCTGATCTACGCCGGCGCCGTGCGCAACGGTGGCGACCTCGCCAAGGCGCTGGCGCTGGGCGCCGACGCGGTCGCCATCGGCACCACCGCCATGGTGGCGCTCAACTGCAACAAGGACATCCCCGAGGCCGACTTCGAGGGGAGCGTCGGGGTCCCGGCCGGCTACTGCTACCACTGCCACACGGGCCGCTGCCCGGTGGGCGTGGCGACGCAGGACCCGGAGCTCAGGAAGCGGCTCAATCCGGACGACGCCGCCGAGCGCGTTTACAACATCCTCCACACCCTCGCGATCGAGTGCCAGATGATGGCGCGAGCCTGCGGCAAGACCAACGTGCACAGCCTGGAGCCCGAGGACCTCGCGGCCCTCACCATGGAGGCGTCCGCCATGGCGGGCGTACCGCTGGCCGGCACCAACCACACGGTCGGCGTCGCCGACTACCACCACCTCTGACCGGGAGCCTCGAAAAGATGGCGCGCGAAACCGGGAAGGCGCCCGCCGGGAAGCCGAAGGCGGGCGACGTCGACTACTTCCTCGAATCCGACGGCCTCGACACGTCGCGCGAGAAGGAGATCGGCCAGCACATCGGCTACCGCTACGACGTCAACCTCGTCCCCGACTACGACCGGCTGACGCCTTTCCTGGCGAGGTACATGGAGACGATGGGCTGGGACGACCTCAACTGGCTCGAGGACGTCCACATGGGCTACGAGGAAGGCCACGCGGCCGTGTTCGACCGCAACGCCAACGGCTGGATCCGCGTCCCCAGGTCCATGACGCTGCCGGACAACCAGCAGGACCGCGACATGATCGCCCGCGAGCTGCTGGTCAAGTTCCAGATGTCGGACCGCCACCCCATGCGGGATCTCCACAGGGCCTACCGCAAGTTCTGACCGGGACCGCGTATCCGGAGCGTCGTCCCGTCGGATTGGGCCGGGAGGCCTCGATACGGTCCTTCGGACCCACTCGGGATGAGAGGCGTTCGTTCGCGCTCCCCGCCCAAAATCCCCTTCACCCCGAGGCGCCTGTCGAAGGGGGCGGCCCTTCGACAGGCTCGGGGACCGCCGCAGCTCCCGGTTCCAAACGCCGGGCCGATGCTCTAGGGCTCCACGCCGGCCATCTCGCAGAGCATGGCCCAGTGGCGGTCGCCGACGGGCGCGACGGACAGGCGCGACTGGCGCACCAGCGCGAGATCGGCGAAACGGCCGTCGGCCTTGATCTCCCCGAGCGTCACGGGCCGCGCGACGGCCGCGACGGGCTTGACGTCGACCGCGACCCAGGGGCCGCCGGGTTCGGCCGTGGGGTCCGGGTAGGCCTCGCGCGTGACCTCCATGACGCCGACGATGCGTTTCTCGTCGACCGAGTGGTAGAAGAAGGCCCTGTCGCCCTTCTTCATCCCGCGCAGGTTGGCGGCGGCCTGATGGTTGCGCACACCGTCCCATTCGCTCTCGCCCTCCTCGACCAGGTCGCTCCAGCCCCATTCGCTGGGCTCCTGCTTCATCAGCCAGAAGGCCATGGCGTTCTCCCCGTCGTCGCGGGGAGGAGCATACCGGAGAAGCGGCGGGCGGTCTCGCGGCCCCGGACGGAATCAGGCGAACTCGTCGCCGACCGGGCGCGCGAGCAGGCGCGCGATGGCGTCATCGACCGGGAGCCTGCCCGCGAGCACGTCCGACACCGCCGACGAGATGGGCGTCTCGACGCCGAGACGTTCGGCGAGGCGGACGACGGCGGGCGCGGTGACGGCGCCCTCGACCACGCCGGCGCGGCCCGCCACCGGTTCGCCGGCGGCGCGGCCGGACCCGAGCCTCCGGCCGAAGGCGTGGTTGCGCGACCGTTCGCCCGTGCAGGTCAGCACCAGGTCGCCGAGGCCCGAGAGCCCCATGAGGGTCTCGCGCCGGGCGCCCAGCGCGCCGCCCAGCCGGGCCATCTCGGCGAATCCGCGGCCGATCGCCGCGGCCCGCGCGTTGTCGCCGAGCCCGCGGCCGACGGCGATTCCCGAGGCGATCGCGATCACGTTCTTGACCGCGCCGCCGACCGCGACGCCGGTCGCGTCGGAACCGCGGTAGACGCGGAACATGGGGTCCGCCAGGCAGGCGACGACGCGGTCGAGCGTCTCGCCGTCGCCGGCCGCCGCGACGGCCGTCGGCAGGCCGCGCGCGACCTCGTCCGCGAAGGAGGGGCCGGAGAGCACGGCGATCCGGCCGCGCCCGAGCGCCTCGCGCGCGACATCCGTCATCAGCTTCCCGCTGCCGGCCTCGATGCCCTTGGCGCAGACGCATGCGGCGGCCTCGGACCGCAGATGCGGCGCGAGCGCGGCGCAGACGGCCCGCAGGTGCGCGGAGGGCGCGGCCAGGAGGACCGCGTCGCAGGGGGCCAGCCGCGCCATGTCCGTTGTCGCGCCGATCCCGGATTCGAGCGCGACGCCCGGCAGGAAGACCGGGTTGGCGCGGCGGGCGCCGATCGCCTCGGCCGTCTCGGCCTCATGGGCCCAGATCGTGACCCGCGCGCCGGCGCGCCGGCCGGCGCAGGCCAGCGCCGTGCCCCAGGCGCCGGCGCCGACGACGCCGAGATGCATGGAAACGCCCATGGCCTCCGCTTACAGGAGCGCCCCGGCCGATGCAAAGCCGGCGCTTTCCTCGCCGCTCCGGAACGTCATCCCGTCGGATTGGATCGGGGCCGTCCCTCGATACGGTCCCTTCGGGACCCGCTCGGGATGAGGGATGAGACGAGGGAAGAATCGCGACCTCCCCCGTCCCGAGGCGCGGTCCGCGGAGGGCGCTTGCCGCGAGCGACAAGCAAGCCATGGCGTTTCCGTCGAAGACGGAAACGCTGTAACTGCCGTAAAGCGCGCCCGGCGCCCGGCGGAAATCTCCCATGAACCTGCTGCTCACCCGTCCGCTCGAAGACTCCCGACGGTTCGCCCGCCGTCTCTCCGCCTGCGGCGTGGCGACGGAGATCGCGCCGCTTCTCGCCATTCGACGGACGGGTCGGGGGGAGGTGGCGGCCGGGCGGTTCCAGGCGGTGCTGCTGACCAGCGCCAACGGCGCCCGGGCCTTCGCCGAGGCGACGGAGGAGCGCGCTTGCCCGGTCCTCGCCGTCGGCGACGCCACCGCCCGCGCCGCGCGCGGCGCGGGATTCGCCGATGTCGCGTCGGCCTCCGGCGATGTCGGCGCGCTCGCGGCGCTGGCCCGCGCGAGCCTGAAGCCGGAGGGAGGACCGCTGCTGCATGTGGCCGGAAGCGTCGTGGCGGGCGACCTCGGCCGCCTGCTCGGCGAGGCCGGCTTCACGGTCGAGCGTCTGGCCGCCTACCGCGCCGAAGCCGCGACCGCCCTGCCGGCCGTGGCCGCCGACGGGCTTCGCGCCGGGCGGTTCGACGGCGCGGTCTTTTTCTCGCCTCGCACCGCGGCGACCTTTGCTAGACTGTCCGCCGGGACGGGCCTCGCATCCTCGACCGCCGGACTCGAGGCCTTCTGTCTGAGCCAGCCGGTCGCGGACGCCCTGGCCGCGGCCGATTGGCGGGCGCGCCGCGTCCCGCCCCGGCCCGAGAGCGAGGCGCTGGCGCGGCTCATCTGCGATTCGGCGGAGCGGCCATGAGCACTGACACGACCTCCTCGCGGCCGGACGGCCTCCCGTCCGAACCGGGTCCGGCGGACGCCGCCGAGCCGTCGACCGGCAAGCGGAAGCACGCCCTCGCGGCGGCCGTCCGGTCCGGCTGGATCGCCGCCGCCGCTCTCGTGCTGGCGGTCGCCGCGGGCGGCGCGGCCGGCTTCCTCGCCGTGTCGTTCACCGGCGACGCCCGCTCCCGGACCGCCGCCCTGGAGAACAGGGTCGCCGACCTCGACGCCCGCGTCGCCGCGTTCGCCGAAGAAGTCGGCGCGGCCGGCGCGCTGGCCGGCCCCGTCGACGATCTCGAACGCCGCATCGGCGGGGCCGAGGACATGCTGGCCGCGCTCGAGGCGCGGACGGGTTCCGCCGTCGAGTCCGCCGTGGCCGGGATCGAGGACGAAGTCGCGGAGCTTCGCGGGCTGGTCGACGGCCTCCAACAGTCGTCGGCGGACGGCGCCGCGGCCGATCCGGCGATCGTCGCGCGCCTGTCGGACTTGGACCGGGCGATCGGGGACCGGGACGACCGGATCGAGGCCCTGTCCGCCGCCCTGGCCGCGGTCGAGGCGCGCGCGGCCGATCCGCTGGCCGGCTTCGTGCTGGCCGTGGGCCAGCTTCGCGCCGTCGCGGACTCCGGCGCGCCCTTCGCGGAACCGCTGGCGGTCGCGCGCCGCCTGGCGCCCGACGACGACGTCCTCGCCGGCGCTTTCGGCGTCCTGGAACGGCACGCCGAGGCCGGGGTCGCCACCGCCGGCGCCCTCGAGGCGGAGATGGCGGCGGCCTTCGCGGACGCCGTCGCGGCCGAAGCGGTCGACAAGGCCGACGGCTGGTTCGACAAGACGCTGGCCCGGCTCGAAGGTCTGGTCAGCGTGCGACGGACGGACGGGGCGCCGGAAGGCGTCGCGGCGCCGGCCGTCACCGGACGCGCCCGCGCCCATGTCGAGGCCGGGGACGTCGCCGCCGCCCTGGCCGAGCTCGAGGCGCTCGCGGCGCCGGCCGCGGCGGAGGTCGCGGGCTGGCGCGCGAGGGCGGAGGCCCATGCCGCCGTGCGCTCGGCCCTGCGCGCGCTCGCGGCGCGCGCCGCGACGCTGGTGGGCGGCGCCGGCGGCTGAAGGATGCGCGCGCTCCTGTTCTACATCGCGCTGGTCGCCGCGGCCGTCCTCGCCGTCCTGTGGCTGGCCGAAGCCGGCGGCGAGGTCACGATGGTCTGGGGCGTCTACGAGGTCGCCACGACCGTGCCCGTGCTCGCGTTCGGCGTTCTCGCCGTCGCGCTCGCCGCGGTGTTTCTCACGGGCGTCGCCGGCTGGCTTTGGCGCGGACCGCGTCGCGTGCGGTCGGCCCTCGGCCGGCGTCGGCGCGCGAGGGGCTACGAGGCGCTGACCAGGGGGCTCGTCGCCGTCGCGGCCGGCGACGCCTCGGAAGCCAGACGCCACGCCCGCAAGGCCGACGGCCTTCTGGGGCATCCGCCCCTCACCCTGCTGCTGGCCGCCCAGGCCGCGCAGCTCGACGGCGACGACGGGGCCGCGGACGACCGGTTCCGCGCGATGCTGGAACGGCCCGAGACGGAGTTTCTCGGGCTGCGCGGGCTGATGTCCGCCGCCTTGCGCCGGGACGACCGGGACGCGGCGCGGGACTTCGCGACGCGCGCCCATGCGCTGCGGCCCGACGCGCGTTGGGCCGCCGAGGCCGTCTTCGAGCTTCAGACCCGCGACGGCGACTGGGGCGCGGCGCAACGCACCCTGGAGACGGCGCTGGACCGCAAGGCGCTGCCGGCCCGGACGGGCCGCCGGCGCCGCGCCGCGCTGCTGCTCGAGGAGGGCCGCCTCGCGCTCGGGAGCCTCGACCGCGCCCGGGCCCTCGGTCGCGCCAGGGAGGCCCATGCGGAGGCGCCCGACCTCGCGCCCGCGACGGCGCTCTACGCGCGCCTCCTGATCGACGACCAGAAGCTGCGCGCGGCCGCCAGGGCGATCGAGCGGGGCTGGGCCGAGGCCGCCCACCCCGATCTCGCGGCGCTCTACGCCGAGGCCGGACGCGACAGCGGCGTCGCCCGCTACAAGCGCGTCGGCAGGCTGATCGGCATCGCGCCGGAGGCGCGCGAATCGCATCTCGCCGCGGCGCGCGCGGCGCTCGACGCCAGGCTGAGCGGCGAGGCCCGCCGCCATCTCCGCGACCTTGGCGACGAGCCGGCCACGAAGAGGGTGGCGCGCCTGTGGGTCGAGCTCGAGGAGATGGAGGGCGACGCCGGGGAGGCGTCGCGCTGGCGCGACATCGCGGCCGACGCTGGCCCGGAGGCGTCGTGGCGGTGCGCGGGCTGCGGCCACGCCGGTCCCGAATGGCGCGCGGTCTGCGCCGGCTGCGGCGCCTTCGACGCCGCGACATGGCGCGGGCCGGATCGCCACGGACCGGCCGAACGCGGCGACGTCCCGGCCCCGGCCGGCCCGGCGGCCCAGGGGGTCTAGCGCGGCATTCGCGCACGCTGGCGGTCAGGGGGATGTCCGGACCGCGAGGTAGCGGAACAGCCGGCGCTTCCCCTCTCCCAAGTCGGCATAGTTCCGCCAGCGAAGGCGGTAGGAACCCGCGAGACGGATCGGGTCCTTCCGGCCCTTGGTCGTCCCGGGGCCGGCCCGTTCGGACCAGGCCATGTTTCCGGCGATCGCCCGGCCGTCGTGGAGGCGGAAGGCCGCATCGTTGGTGTCGTGACGCTGGGGGCGTTTCCAGTAGCCGGAATCGTTCGTCAACAGCACCGCGATACCGGCCCGGACGCACGGGAGCGCGCCGCACCGTTCCAGCCGTTGGACATCCTTCAGGAAATCGTATCGGCCTTGATCCCGCGCCTCCTGGTCGGTCAGCGCGAAGGATTCGTCGCCATGTTCGAACGCGAGCTTTCGGGTGAGGTACTTCAACTCCAGGGCGACGCCGATGTCGGGAAGCCAGAGGTCCAGGTACATCCGTTCGTCCGGAAAGGGTTTGTGCTCCAGACGGATCTTGCAATCGGGCGCGGCTTCGCGGATGCGCCACGCGAGGGCGTGCTGGAAGTCCGCTTCGGAATGGAACGCCGGCCGTCCGCGGGCAAGCTCTTTCATGAGGCGGTCGATATCGAGCATGACCGTCGCTCTCCCCGGCTGCCGCGCGATCGTACCGCGATCGAACCGGCGGCGGTATATGGCATTGGGTCGTGTCTCGGTTTGAAGTCCGGCGCTTCCCGCAAGCGGCGTCCCCTTCGGCGGGCTCGGGGCCGTCCCTCGACACGGCGCCCACGAGAGCGGGCGACCCGACCGCGATCTCGCGTTGCCCGGCCGCATCGCGTTCGAGATCGCGCCGCTCGCCGCCGAGGGCGCGCGCGGCGGGTCCCGCCCGCGAGGACTGGGCCGATCCCGGCGGCGGAGTCCGGCCGGCTCCGGCCCGCGATTCGTTTGACCGGCCGGTGGCGCGCCGATAGGGTCCGGCGCTCCCGCGTCCGAGGCGCGGGAGGCGATGGCGGGCCGAAGTAGCTCAGCGGCAGAGCAACTGATTCGTAATCAGTAGGCCGGGAGTTCGAATCTCCCCTTCGGCACCGCGCCCTTCCCGGCGAGACCGGTCCGGTCGCGATCGGCGCTTGACGGTCCGCGCCCTTTGTCCCCATGGTCCCGCCATGGCCGCTTTCGACACCCTGTCCGCCTCGCGCGACCTCGAAGACGCCGGCATGGAGCGCAGGCAGGCGGAAGCCGTCGCCCACGCCGTCGCGTCCGCCGGCGCCGCCGGGCGCGACGATCTGGCGACCAAGGCCGACCTGGAGCAATTGAGGACGGCGACCAAGGCCGATCTCGATAAGTTGGAAACGGCGACCAAGGCCGACCTGGAGCAATTGGGGGCGGCGACCAAGGCCGACCTGGAGCAATTGGGGGCGGCGACCAAGGCCGACCTGGCTGACCTGAAGGCGGAGACCAAGGCCGACCTGGCTGACCTGAAGGCGGAGACCAAGGCCGACCTGGCTGACCTGAAGGCGGAGACCAAGGCCGACCTGGCTGACCTGAAGGCGGAGACCAAGACCGGTCTGGAGCAATTGAGAGCGGAAACCAGGGCCGGTCTGGCGGACCTGAAGGCGACGACCAAGGCCGGTCTGGAGCAATTGAGGACGGCGACCGAGGCCGACCTGAAAGCCGGTCTGGCGGCGCTGGAAGCCCGCATGACGTGGCGTCTCGTGCTTCTGGCCGGCGTCATCGTCGCGGCCGTCAAGCTCATTCCCGGCCCGTAGGCCCCGCCCCGCGGTATCGCCGACGCTCGAAACCGCCCGTGCGCGCGTTTCCGACCCCCGAAGAAAAAAGGCCCGCCGGGATCCCCCGGCGGGCCTTGCCGCGCGCGTCCGCGCGCGTCGGGGACTACGGCGCCGGCGGCGGGTCGCTCACGGCGCCGAAGCTGCCGAGGAGGGTGCCCGCGCTCGTCGCAGGAGTACCCACGGCCGCCACCGGCAGCCGCCAGTAGCCGGCGGCCTCGAGCTCGCCGAGGGTCTTGGGGCCGTAGAAGGCGCCCCCATAGGCGCCGTCGGCGAAGTTGTGGGTGCGTGCGCCCGGGCCCATCGGACCGCCGGGGCCGTCAGGGTCGTGCGCGGAGTGGGCCGCCGCGTAGGCGACGCCGCTGAAGGAGCCGTCGGCCCCGACGTCGGCCGATTCGAGAATCACCGCGTTTCCGGGGCGTGGGTCGCCGGCGACCGGGTAGTCCGTCGCATCGGCATTCAGGAGAATGCGGTCGTAGACGTCGTTCCCCCATACGCCGTTGTGCAGGAACTCGAAGTCGCGCATGGCCCCGGAAACCGTGCCGTGTCCGCCGCCGCCCGCGTTGAAGGTGGCGGTCAGCTCGACATCGCCCCGCAGCCGGACGATCCGCGAGATCGCGCCACCGTGGGGAGACTGGAGGAGCCAGCCCGTGGTCTTGCCGTTGAACGTGGCCACGATACGGTTGTCGGCCGTGCCCCAGTCCGCCGGCCTGTCGCCGTCCGCGTCGCTGAAGGCGTCGTAGCCGAAGTGGAACGCCTGCAAGCGGCCGTAGCGGACCTGCGTGGTCGAGTAGTCCAGGAAGTTGAACAGGCCGTAGGACGCGTATTGGAGGTAGCGGTGCTCGTCGTCGCTCTCGTCCGCCGTGCCCTTGTCGTCCACGCCGGCGTAGTTCGAGAGCCAGAGGTTGTAGACGCCCAGCTCGTCGGCGGGCCGTCCGCGCTGGATGCGCAATGCACGCCGGAACTCCAGCGGCTTCCAGTCGGCTCTCTCCGGGTCTGCGGCAAGCGTGGTGGCGAGGTCGGTGACGATGGGCGTTCTTTCGACCCTGTATCTGCCGTCCTTGTCCTCGTAGGGGCCGTCCTCATCGGGCACCCGGAACAGCGTGTTGCCCGTGGCCTCACCATTGTCCGTAAATCTGGCCCACCCCGACGGAAGGCTGGTGTAGGGGGTGCGCGTCTCCACGGTCGGGGTGGCGGGGTTCACCGAAACCCGCATCTTGAAGTGCCAGGCGGCTTCGCCGTCCGGGTCCGCCACCGGAGTCCCGAAGGTGGCGGTCACGTCGCTTGTCGTCGGGTCGTCGCACTTCGCGTCGTCCACGTTGGCGCAGGCGCCGTTGCCGGGCTGGTTCGTGAAGGCGCCGGGGCCGAGCGCGATAAGTCTCTCCATGTCGTAGAAGATGACGCCGTCGCCGCCCATCTTGAGGGTGACGCCGCCGCCGTCCGCCTTCATCCGGATCGAGCTCTCGTACGTCGCGTCGTAGTTCTTCCAGTTGCCGACGCCGGCGCCGCTGCCCATGACCGCCGGGTTGATGGTGCCGTCATTGGAGCCGTCCGGCTGCTGTCCCAGCTGATCGCCGCGTACGACGATCCCGCGCATCTGGAACTCGTCCGTCGCGACCTCCCCGCCCCCGGTCCCCGGGAACAGCCTGTTACCGGCCGCGTGAGGGACGGCCTCGTCCTTGATGGCGAGCTTGTCGGGATTGGCGTCGGCGGAGTCGGTCATGGTGCGGGGCGTCCACATGACACTAGCCGGGTCCGCCATGCCCGCGGGGAAGTCGATTCTCGTTCCCCGCAGCGGCGTGAGCCTGTCGGTCAGCGAAAGAGACGGCTCCGGGTCCGGGGCTGGCGGCGGATCGCGATACCTCGTCGTGCTCGACGAGCACGCCGTAAAGATCAGCGCGGCGGCGCACATTAGCGCCGCGGGCTTGAGCGGAATCATGTCGAGGCTCCCGTTGTTGAGATCGTCGCCAAACAGAGCGGCCCCCCGCGACGGTCGCTTCTGGAACCGTCGGTGGGGCCGGCGCGGAGCGGCTAACACGGGGGGGGGGGGTGACAAGCCAAAATGGCGCGGGCCGGCCGGAAACCGGAAACGGGCGACGGTCTGGATGAGCGCGCGAACCCTCTCAACCCTCATCCCCGGCAGGCCCGAAGGGGCCCTGTCGAGGGACGGGGCCGGGCCCGCCGAAGGCGGCGCCCCTTCGACGGGCGCCCCCGCTCGCCGGTGGACACCGCGCGGCAATCCGGCTAGGGCGGCGCGTCCGCTCTCCATCCAGGCGCCCGCCCGGCCCGCGATGCCCGACACGCCCCACCCGACCCATCTCGACCGGCTCGAGGCGGAGTCGATCCACATCATGCGCGAGGCGGCGGCCGAGTGCCGCCGCCCGGCGATGCTCTACTCGGTGGGCAAGGATTCGTCGGTCATGCTGCATCTGGCGAGGAAGGCCTTCCACCCGTCGCCGCCGCCGTTCCCGCTGGTGCACATCGACACGACCTGGAAGTTCCCGGAGATGTACGCCTTCCGCGACCGGACGGCCGCGGAGACCGGCATGGAGCTCATCGTCCACGTCAACCGGGACGGTCTCGCGCGGGAGATCGGGCCCTTCACCCACGGCCCGGCGCTCCATACCGACGTGATGAAGACCCAGGCGCTCAGGCAGGCGCTCGACCTCCACGGCTTCGACGCGGCCTTCGGCGGCGCGCGCCGCGACGAGGAGGCGTCGCGCGCCAAGGAGCGCGTCTTCTCCTTCCGCACCGCCGCCCACGGATGGGACCCCAGGAACCAGCGCCCCGAGCTCTGGCGCGTCTACAACACGCGGGTGAACGAGGGCGAGTCGATCCGCGTCTTCCCGCTCTCGAACTGGACCGAACTCGACGTCTGGCAGTACATCCAGCTTGAGGACATCCCGGTCGCGCCGCTCTACTTCGCGGCCAGGCGGCCGGTCGTGGAGCGCGGCGGCGCGCTCATCGTGAGGGCCGACGACCGCATGCCGCTGCGCGATGGCGAGGAGCCGACCATGCGCATGGTGCGCTTCCGCACGCTGGGGTGCTATCCGCTCACCGGCGCGGTGGAATCGGAGGCCGACACCCTGCCCGCGATCGTCCGGGAGACGCTTCTGGCCAGGACCTCGGAGCGCCGGGGCCGCGCGATCGACCGCGGCGAGGCCGGCGCCATGGAGAGAAAGAAGCGGGAGGGCTACTTCTGATGGCCCGCGGGCCCGGCCCGGAGGGGCAGGACCTCCTGCGCTTCATCACCTGCGGCGGCGTGGACGACGGCAAGTCGACCCTGATCGGCCGCCTGCTGTTCGATTCCCGGCAGATCTTCGAGGACCAGCTCGCCGCCGTCGACGCCGACAGCAAGACGGCCGGCTCCCGGGACGGCGCGAGGGACCTCGCGCTCCTCGTGGACGGTCTCCAGGCCGAGCGCGAGCAGGGCATCACGATCGACGTCGCCTACCGTTTCTTCTCGACCGGCGGGCGCAGGTTCATCGTCGCAGACACGCCCGGCCACGAGCAGTACACCCGCAACATGGCGACCGGCGCCTCGACCGCCGACCTCGCGGTCATCCTGGTCGACGCCAGGAAGGGCGTCCTGACCCAGACCCGCCGCCACAGTTTCATCGCCGCCCTGCTGGGCGTCCGCCGCATGGTGCTGGCGGTCAACAAGATGGACCTCGCCGGCTGGGACGAGACGGTTTTCAAGACCGCCGCCGCCGCCTATCGCGACTTCGCCGGCGGCCTCGGCGTCGACGACGTGACCTGCATCCCGGTCTCGGCGCTCACCGGCGCCAACGTCTTCGAGGCGGGCGCGGAGACGCCGTGGTACCGGGGCCCGACGCTGATCGACGCGCTCGAGACGGCCGATGTCTCCACCGACATCGCGCGACGCCCGTTCCGCATGCCGGTGCAGTGGGTCAACCGGCCCGGTCCCGATTTCCGCGGCTACTCGGGCGCCATCGCCACGGGCGTCCTGCGTCCCGGCGACGCGGTCGTGGCCTGCCCGTCGGGACGGCGGACGACGGTCGCGCGCATCGTCACGTTCGACGGCGACCTCCCCGCCGCCGTCGCGGGCCAGTCGGTGACGGTCGTCCTGGCCGACGAGATCGACATCGCCCGCGGCGACATCCTGGCCGACGCCCGGAACCCGCCCGACAGCACCGACCAGTTCGCCGGCCATCTGCTGTGGATGCACGACGAGCCGCTGCTGCCCGAACGCCAGTACCTTCTCAAGATCGGCGCCGCGCGGGCGACCGCCCAGGTCACGGACCTGCGCTACAAGATCAACGTCAACACCATGGAGCATATCGCCAGCCGGACGCTGGAGCTCAACGAGGTCGCCTGCTGCAACTTCGCGCTCGACCGGCCGATCGCCTTCGACCCTTACGCCGAGGCGCGCGAGACCGGCGGCTTCATCCTGATCGACCGCTTCACCAACGCCACGGTCGGGGCCGGGACGATCGACTTCGGCCTGCGCCGGGCCGCCAACCTCGCCCGGCACGAGATGGCGCTGGACAAGGCGCTGCGCGCCCGCCAGAAGAGCCAGCGGCCCTGCGTCCTCTGGTTCACCGGGCTGTCGGGCTCGGGCAAGTCGGCCACGGCCAACCTGGTCGAGGGGAAGCTCGCCGCGCTGGGCCGCCACAGCTACCTGCTGGACGGCGACAACGTGCGCCACGGCCTCAACCGCGACCTCGGCTTCAAGGATGTCGACCGGGTCGAGAACATCCGCCGCGTGGCCGAGGTCTCCAGGCTCTTCGTCGACGCCGGCCTGATCGTGCTGGCGTCCTTCATCTCGCCCTTCCGCGACGAACGGCGCATGGCGCGCGAGCTGGTCGAGGACGGCGAGTTCATCGAGATCTTCGTCGATGCGCCGCTCGAGGTCTGCGAGCGGCGCGATCCCAAGGGCCTCTACAGGAAGGCGCGGGCCGGCGAGATCGAGAACTTTACCGGCATCGATTCCGACTACGAACCGCCCGAGAACGCCGAGATCGTGCTGAAGACCGCCGAGCACTCCGCCGAGGCGCTGGCCGACCGGGTGATCGCCCACCTGAAGGACGGCGGATACCTGTGAGCGTCCGCGGTCCCTCGGTCGTCGTCGTCGGGGCCGGGATCGTCGGGGCTTCGCTGGCCTACCATCTCGCCGCCGCCGGCGCGGCGGTGACGCTGGTCGACAAGGCGTTTCCGGCCTCGGGCGCGACGGGCCGGTCGTTCGCATGGATCAACGTCGCGCACGGCGTCGCGGCCGACCGCGCACGGCCGCGCAACCTCGCGATCGGCGATTACCGCCGGCTGGAGAGGGAGCTCGGCGGCGCGCTGCCGATCGACTGGCGCGGCGCGCTCACATGGTCGGCCGACCCCGCGGCCTCGGAGCGGGCGGTCGCCGAGCACGCCGCGTGGGGCTACGACGTCAGGCTCGTCGAGGCCCGAAACATCGCCGTCCTCGAGCCGAACCTCGTCGCTCCGCCTCCGGTGGCCGTCTACGCGCCGTCCGAGGGCGCGCTCGATCCGGTGGCGGCGACCGGGGCTCTCGTCGCCGCGGCCGGGGAGAAGGGCGCGCGCCTGATCGCCCATGATGGCGTCGCGGGGCTCGATCGCGACGACGGCGGACGGATCGCGGGCGTCCGTCTGGGGACCGGCGCGGTCGCCGCGGACGTCGTCGTGCTCGCGGCCGGCGCCGGTTCGGCCGCGCTCTGCGCCGGGATCGGCGTCGACCTCCCGGTCTCGCGGTCGCCCGCCACCCTGCTGCGTTTCCGCGCGCCCTCCGGCCTCGTGACGCGGATCGTCGGCAACGACGAAATCGAGGTCCGCGAGGGCCGCGGAGGCCGGCTGCTCGCGGCCGCGGACCACGCCGAAGGCGAGGCGCGCGACGCCCTCGGCGGACGTGTCCTCGCGGCGCTGCGCCGGCGGTTCCGCGGCGCCGGGGATGTCGCGCTCCTGGGCGTCGAGACCGGCTGGCGTCCGATGCCGGCCGACGGCGCGCCGATCGTGGGGTTCGCGCCGTCGGCGCCGAACCTCTATCTTGCCGTCATGCACGCGGGCATCGTCATGGCGCCGGTCGTCGGCAGGCTGGCCGCCGGAGAGATCGTCGGCGGACGCGAGGCCGAGGCGCTCGCGTCCTGCCGCCTCTCCCGCTTCGGCGGTCCGGCGGCGGCGCGCCCTCCATGACTCCCGTCCGGGAAGGCCGCGCGCCGCCCCGCGGCGTCGAGGCCGGAAGCGTCGTCTACGCGGTGGGCGACATCCACGGCCGGGCGGATCTCCTCGACCGTCTGGTCGACAAGATCGGCGCCGACGCCCGGACGCGGCCCGAGCCGCGGAAGGTCCTGGTCTATCTGGGCGACTATGTCGACCGGGGCCCCGATTCGCGCCGGACGATCGACCGTCTGATCGCCCAGGGCGGCGACGGGTTCGAGCGGGTCTTCCTGAAGGGCAACCACGAGGACGCGATGCTGCGCTTCCTGGACGACGCGGCGGCCGGGCCGTCGTGGATGGGTTTCGGCGGCGCGGCGACGCTGTCCTCCTACGGCGTGGATGCGTTCGCCGCGCCCCCGGACGGGACCGGGCGGCTCGAGCATATCCGCGCCCGGCTGCGCGACAACCTGCCCGGGGAGCACCGGGCCTTTCTCGAGGGGCTGGCGCCGCACCACACCGAGGGCGGCTACTTCTTCGCGCACGCCGGCGTGCGCCCCGGCGTCGCGCTGGACCGGCAGGACCCCATGGACCTGATGTGGATCCGCGACGAGTTCCTCGACTCGCGCGAGGACTTCGGCAAGATCGTGGTCCACGGCCACTCGATCCGTCCGTGGCCGGAGGTCCGGCCCAACCGCATCGGCATCGACACCGGCGCCTTCGCCAGCGGCGTCCTGACGAGCGTCGTGCTGAGCCGCGCCGGCCGCGGCTTCATCCAGACCCCGTGACGGCCGGGCCTTTCCCCCTGGACCCCGACGGCGTGTGGCGCGAGGGTCCCGGCCGGACCTTCCCGCCGGGCTCGCCGGGCCTGTTCCTCGACCGCGACGGCGTGATCGTCGAGGAGGTGGGCTGGCTCCACAAGGTCGAGGACGTCCGGCTGACGCCGGGGATCGCCGGGCTGATCCGCGCCGCGAACCGGGCGGGGGCGCCGGTGGCGGTGGTGACGAACCAGTCCGGCGTCGGGCGCGGCCTCTACGGCTGGGCCGACTTCGACGCCGTCCAGCGCGCCATCGCGGCGCGGCTCGCCCGCCTCGGCGCGACCTGGGACGCGGTCTTCGCCTCGCCCTTTCCGCCGGGGGACTGGCCCATGCGCAAGCCGCGGCCCGGCATGTTGCTCGCCGCCTCGAAGGCCATCGGCCTCGACCTCGCCGCCTCCTGGATCGTCGGCGACCGCGCGACCGACATCGAGGCCGGGCTCGGGGCGGGGCTCCAGGGCGGCCTGTTCGTCGGCGAGGGCTACTTCGACGGCGAGCCGGAAAGGGCCCTGGCCCACGCGCGGGCCGGCGGCGGTTTCTCGGTCCGCCGCATCGCGGGACCCGGCGAGGCCGCCCCGCATCTTCCCTTCCTGGACCGCGCTTGAACCGGCCCGGTCCAGGCGCTATGCCGGACCCCGGCGGAGCGACCATGGATCTCGCGCGGTTCTTCGATTCGGAATTCGGCCGGCACGAGGCGGTGGCCGCGGCGACCCGCGCCGCGCTCGCCGAGCCGTTCCGCCGGCTGGCCGCCGCCTGCGCCGGGAGCCTGCGGGAGGGCGGGACGCTCCTCTTCTTCGGCAACGGCGGCAGCGCAGGCGACGCCCAGCACCTGGCGACGGAACTCGCGGTGCGCTACGCCGGGGACCGGCCCGCGCTGGCCGCGCTCGCGTTGACGACCGACACGTCGCTGCTCACCGCCGCCGGCAACGATCTCGGCTTCGACCGGATCTTCGCCCGCCAGATCGAGGCGCTGGGCCGGCCCGGCGACGTCGCCATCGGGATCACCACGTCGGGCCGGAGCGCCAATGTCCTGCGCGGGCTGGAGCAGGCCCGCTCCCAGGGCCTCGTGGCCGCGGCGCTGTCGGGCCGTGACGGGGGCGGACTTCCCGGACTCGCCGATCCGCTCCTGGTCGTGCCGAGCCGCGACACGGCGCGCATCCAGGAGATGCACATCACCCTCGGCCACGCGCTGTGCGCCGCCGTCGAGATCGCGCTGGGCCACGCGGCGGAGCCCGCCCCTTGATCCTGGTGACCGGCGGAACCGGCTTCATCGGCTCGAACATCGTCGCGGCGCTGGCCGCGCGGGGCCGCGAGGTCGCCGTCTGCGACCGGCATCTCGACGGCCCGCGCGCCGGGAATATCGAAGGCTGCGGCGTGGTCCACCGGGTCCACGCCGACGACCTGGGGGCCTGGCTGGACGGG
Source organism: uncultured Alphaproteobacteria bacterium (assembly GCA_958295695.1). Taxonomy (GTDB): domain Bacteria; phylum Pseudomonadota; class Alphaproteobacteria; order SP197; family SP197; genus SP197. The sequence goes on from OY282363.1 coordinate 3,037,301, forward strand.
CGCGACGACATCGAGGCGGTGGTCCACATGGGCGCCGTCTCGGCCACGACCGAGACCGACGCCGACCTCATCTTCCGCACCAACGTCTGGCTCTCGCTCGACCTCTGGGACCGGTGCGCCCGTCGCGGCGCGCCGCTGATCTACGCGTCGTCGGCCCAGGTCTATGGCGACGGGGCGCAAGGGTTCGACGACGACCCCGCGCAGGCCGCGATGGCCCGGCTGCGCGCGATCACGGCCTACGGCGCCAGCAAGCTGCTGTTCGACCGCCTCGTGGCGCGCGAGCGGGACGCGGGCCGCCCCGCGCCGCCGCAATGGGTCGGCCTGCGCTTCTTCAACGTCTACGGCCCGCGCGAGGGCCACAAGGGCGACATGAGGAGCCCGATCGCCAAGGCCGTCCCCGCGCTCCGGGCGGGCGGTCCCATGCGGCTCTTCCGCTCCGACCGGCCCGAATACGGCGACGGCGGCCAGATGCGCGACTTCATCCATGTCAAGGACTGCGCCGACGTGGCGTGCTGGCTGCTCGACAACCGGCGGGTGAGCGGCATCTTCAACCTGGGGACCGGCGAGGCCCGCACCTGGCTCGACCTCGCGCGCGCCATGTTCGCGGCGCTGGGGCGCGAGCCGGAGATCGAGTTCATCGACATGCCCGACGCCCTCAGGGGACGCTACCAGTATTTCACGCGGGCCCGCATGGCGCGCCTGCGCGAGGCCGGCTACGACCGGCCCTTCACCACGCTCGAGGACGGCGTGGCGGACTACATCGGGAACCATCCCGACAAGGGGAGGACACCATGACGAGACCGGCGCCGGACGAGATCCGGACCGTCGCCTGCGTGGGCGGCGGAACCATCGGCGCGGGCTGGGCGGCGGTCTTCCTCGCCGCGGGCAAGGACGTGGCGATGAGCGACCCGGGGCCCGACGCCGAGGCCAGGGCGCGGGGCCTCGTCGACCAGGCGTGGCCCTACCTGGAGCGCCTGGGCCTGGCCGAAGGCGCGAGCCGGGAGCGGTTCCGTTTCGCCGCCTCGGTGGAGGAGGCCGTGGACGGCGCGGAGTTCGTGCAGGAAAGCGCGCCCGACCGCGAGGACCTGAAGATCGGGCTGTTCGCGCGGATGGACGCCGCCGCCCCCGCCGACACCGTGCTGGCGAGCTCGTCCTCGGCCTTCCTGCCGACCGGCCTGCAATCCGAATGCCGCCGTCCCGGGCGCGTCGTCATCGGCCACCCCTTCGCGCCGAGCTACCTCATGCCGCTGGTCGAGGTGGTGGGCGGCGAACGGACCGACCCCGAGGTCCTCGCCTGGGCGCATGCGTTCTACGAGGCGGTGGGCAAGAAGGCCCTGACGCTCCGGAACGAGATCGAGGCCTATGTCGCCAACCGGCTGCAGCACGCCGTCTTCGAGGAAGCCGCCAGTCTCGTGGCCGCCGGCGTGTGCGGCTACGGGGACATCGACACCGCCATGGCCCACGGCCCGGGCCTGCGCTGGGCCTTCGCCGGGCCGGTCGCGTGCTACCACCTGGGCGGCGGCAAGGGCGGCGTCCGCCACATGATCGACCACTTCGGCTGGAAACGCGACGAGTCCGCGAAGGACCGCCTCGTCGCCGAGGTCGACGCCATGTACGGCCACCTCCCGATGGACGCGCTGGAACGCTGGCGCGACGAGAACCTGATGACGATGCTGGAAGGCCTCGAGCCCGCGCCCAGAAGGGACTGAGCGGGAAGCGGCGGCCAGCGGCAAGCTCGGGGCCGCCCCCTTCGATAAGCGGCTTCGCCGCTACCCGGGGTGGGGAGAAATTCGGGCGGGGAACGGGAAACCCTCATCCCGAGGTGGCGCGCCGGCGCCGTATCGAGGGCCTGTCGAAGGGGACCGGCCACAATCCGACGGGATCGCGCCCTGGAAGGGGCCGAGCGCGGGGCGGCGGACGGCTCAGAGCAGACCGGCGGGATCGTGGAAGTCGTAGCCCAAGGCGTCCGCGACCGCCTTGTAGGCGATCTTGCCGTCATGGACATTGAGGCCCTGGAGCAGGTGTCGGTCGTCCCCGCAGGCCCGTTTCCAGCCCTTGTCGGCGAGCCGGAGGACGAACGGCAGCGTCGCGTTGTTGAGCGCGAAGGTCGAGGTGCGCGCCACGCCGCCGGGCATGTTGGCGACGCAGTAGTGCACGACGCCGTGGACCCGGTAGGTCGGCCTGGCGTGGGTGGTGGCGCGGCTGGTCTCGAAACAGCCGCCCTGGTCGATGGCGACATCGACCGCGACGGAGCCCCGCCGCATCTTCGCGATCTGCGCCTCGGTCACGAGCTTCGGCGCGGCGGCGCCCGGAATGAGCACCGCGCCGATCACCGCGTCGGCGTCGAGCACGTGCTCCTCGAGGGCGTCGGTCGTGGAGTAGAGGACGCGGGCGCGGCCCTGGAAGAGCTCGTCGAGCTGGCGCAGGCGGGCGATGGAGCGCTCGAAGACGGCGACCTCGGCGCCCAGGCCCACGGCCATGCGCGCGGCGTGGGTCCCGACCACGCCGCCGCCGATCACGACCACCTTGCCCGGCGCCACGCCGGGCGCGCCGCCCAGGAGCACGCCCGATCCGCGCTGGGCCTTCTCCAGGCAGTGCGCGGCGGCCTGGATCGACATGCGGCCGGCGACCTCGCTCATCGGCGCGAGCAGCGGCAGGCCGCCGCGGTCGTCGGTCACCGTCTCGTAGGCGATGGCCGTGCAGCCCGACTCCACCAGCAGGCGCGTCTGTTCTGGATCGGGCGCCAGATGGAGATAGGTGAAGAGGATCTGGCCCGGCCGCAGCATCCGGCACTCGTCGGGCCGCGGCTCCTTGACCTTCACGATCATGTCGGCGGCGGCGAAGATCTCCTCGGGCCCGTCGGCGATCCCGGCCCCGGCCTTGACGTACATCCCGTCGCCGAGGCCGATCTCGCGGCCCGCGCCCTTCTGAACGACGACCTCGTGGCCCTGGCGGCGGACTTCCCGGACCGAGGCGGGCGTCATGCCCACCCGGTACTCGTGGTTCTTGATCTCCTTCGGCACGCCCAGAAGCATCGCCGCCTCCGTGTCTGTTCGATCCGGGCCCGGGTGGGACGGACTTTCCGGTCCGGGACTCCCGGCGCCGGCGGCAGGCTATGGCGCATCCGTCCCCGATGGAAGCGCCATGGCTTGCTTGCCGCCCGCGGCGACCCTTCGATACGCGGCTTCGCCGCTACCCGGGGCGGGGGAGAGGTTGAGCGGGGAACAAGCGAGAAACCCTCATTCCGGGGCGCGCGTCGACATCGTATCGGGGGACCGCCGCGAACGGACCCGCTCCAGGGCGTCCGCTCAGTCCCGGAGCCCCGGCCGCGGCATGCGGAAGGCGCCGGCGACGACCGCGTAGTCGGCGTAGCCCAGGCGCGCGACGACCTCGAGGGCCTCGGGATCGAACCGGCCGCCGACGAGGCAGTCGTCCCCGATGTGGACGCCGACGACCTCGCCGAACACCACGAGGTTCGGGCCGTCGCCGCCGTTCTGGGGGATCTCGACGGTGCGCATGTACCGGCATTCGAGCGAGACCGGGCTGGCGGCCACGCGCGGCGGCTCGACGAGCTCGCAGGGCGCGAGGTCGAGGCCCGCGAGCCTCGCCTCGTCGATCCCCGGCCCGACCTCCTCGGACGTGGCGTTCATCTGCTCGCGCAGGTCCCAGGTCACGAGGTTATGCACGAATTCGCCGCGTTCCGCCGCGTTGCGCGCGGAATCCTTCACGCGCCCCGGCCCGCCCGCGGAGAAGCAGACCACGGGCGGATCGTCGGCCATGGCGTTGAAGTAGCTGTAGGGCGCCAGGTTCACGCCGCCGTCGGCGTTCAGCGTCGTGAACCATCCGATCGGGCGCGGCGCGACCAGCGCCTTGAACGGATCGCGCGGCAGGCCGTGGCCGCGTCCCGGCTCGTAGAACATCGACCGCCCCTTCGTCAGGCGGCGTCGGCGAGTTTGGCGTACCGCTCGATGTAGTAGGCGTCGCCGTTCATCGTGGCCCCGGTCGATTCGCGTTCCGCCATCAGGGCGAGCCAGGCGCGGATCCGCGCGCAGTCGTCCGGGATCTCCACGCCGCGGTAATGCCTGAGCGCGGCCATGCGCTCGAAGAAGGGGTAGTAGGCGAGATCAACCAGCGACAGGGCCTCGCCGAGCCAGTAGGGGCCGTCCGACAGCTTCGCCATGCCTTCGGTCTCGATGTAGCGCAGGTTGGCCGCGACCCTGGCGCGCAACTCGTCCCGACGGGCCTGGTCCTTCTCGAACAGCAGGTCGTGGTTGTCGCCGACGAAGCGGGCGTCGCAATGGTCGATCCATATCCGCGCCAAGGCCCGGCGGAAGGGGGCCCGCGGCATCAGCGGGGGCTCGGGGAACCTCTCGTCCAGGAACTCGTTGACGATCGCCGATTCCCAGACGACCTCGTCGCCGATCTTCACGACCGGCACCTTGGAGCGCGGCGAGATTTCCTCGAACCACGCCGGTTTGTCGGCGAGATCGACCTCCCGGCGCTCGAAGTCGAGCCCCTTCTCGATCAGCGTCATGTGGGTGCGCTGGGCGTAGGGGCAGACAGCGGCGGTGATCAGTTCGATGGCGGCCAAGGAAGTCCTCCCGAATCAGCGTGGGCGAGCCTACCCCAGATTCTTCGCGACGAGGGCGCGCAGGTCGGCGCGCGGACGGGCGCCCAGGTGGCCGATGACCTCGGCGGCGCAGAGGCCGCCGATGCGCGCGGCGCGGCCGAGGCCGGCGCCCTGGGTGTAACCGTGGAGGAATCCCGCAGCGTAGAGGTCGCCCGCGCCGGTGGTGTCCACGACGTCGGCGGCCGCGGCCTCGACGGTCCGGCGTTCGCCGCCGGAGACGATGACGGAGCCCTTCTCGCCGCGCGTGAGCGCCGCCAGCGCCACGTCCTCCGCCATGGCGCCGGCCGCGGCCGCGAAGTCCCCGGTCTCGTAGAGCGACATCGCCTCGGTCTCGTTGGCGAAGACGAGATCGACATGAGCGCGGATGAAGGCGAGGAAGTCCGCGCGGTGGCGGTCGACGCAGAACGGGTCCGAAAGCGTCATGGCGACCTCGCGGCCCGCGGCGGCGGCGGCCTCCGCGGCGGCGGCGAAGAGCGCCGGTCCCTCGGGCGCGTCCCAGAGATAGCCTTCCAGATAGACGACCTTCGAGGACGCCACGGCCGCGCGGTCGAGATCGTCTACGCCCAGTCCGGCCGCCGCGCCGAGAAAGGTGCTCATGGTCCGCTGCGCGTCGGGCGTAACGAGCACCATGGACCGCGCGGTGAGCGGCCCCGACGCCGCCGGCGGCGTGGCGAAGGTCACGCCCTGGGCGCGGATGTCGTGGGCGAAGGTCGCGCCGAGCGCGTCGTCGCGCACCTTGCCGACGAAACAACCCCTGCCGCCCAGCGCGGCGAGCCCGGCGACGGCGTTCGCGGCCGAGCCGCCCGAGACCTCGATGGCCGGCCCCATGCCGCCGTGGAGGCGGGTCGCCTCGTCCTCGCCGACCAGCCGCATCGAACCCTTCGCGAGCCCGCGCGACTCGAGAAAGTCGTCGCCGGTCTCGGCGATGATGTCGACGACGGCGTTGCCGACGCCGAGCACATCGAAGCGGGTTTCGCCCATGACGATGCCGCAGCCGTGAATGGAAAGGTCCGGCGCCGCCCGCGCGGCGTGTCCGGCCGCCGCGAGTATAGGGAGCGCCGCGGGCCGGGCAAGCCTTGCCGTCCCGTCGCCCGCCGCGCTATACTCGCCCGTCCCCGAAGCGCCGCGAAAGGCCCCGCGCATGCCGGATCTCTGGACCCTGACGGCGCGCGAAGCCGTCGATCTCCTGAAGGCGGGCGAGATTTCGCCGCTCGACATGGTCGAGGCCTCGGCCGCGCGGATCGAGGCGACCGACGAGGGTCTCAACGTCATGCCCACGCACTGTTTCGACCGGGCGCGAGACCACGCCCGCCGCATCATGCGGGGCGCCGCGCCGGTCCACGACGGACCGGGCGCGCTCCATGGCCTGCCCGTCGCGGTCAAGGAGCTCGAGGATGTCGCGGGCGTGCGCACGACCTACGGCTCGCCCTTCTTCGCCGACCACGTGCCGGACCGTTCGGACATCATGGTCGAGCGGCTCGAGGCGCGGGGCGGGATCGTCATGGGCAAGTCCAATGTCCCGGAGTACGGCGCCGGCGGCAACAGCTTCAACGAGGTCCTGGGCGTCGCCCGCAATCCGTGGGATCGCGGACGCTCGCCCGGCGGCTCGTCGGGCGGTTCGGCGGGCGCCCTGGCCGCGGGCCAGGTGCCGCTCGCGACCGGCTCGGACCTCGGCGGCAGCCTGCGCATCCCCGCGAGCTTCTGCGGCGTCGTCGGCTTCCGCCCGACCCCCGGCGTGGTCGCCAAGGGCCCCGATCCCGGCTGCTTCGGCGACATGCCGGTCGCCGGTCCCATGGCGCGCAACGTCCCGGACGCCGCGCTGATGCTGGACGCGATGGCGGGCGTGGACCACCGCGACCCGTTGTCGCGCGCCGCGCCGGCCGTCCCCTTCCTCGACCGGGTCCTGCGCGGCCTCGAGGCCGGCGCCACGCCGGCGCGGATCGGCTATTCTCCCGATCTCGGCGTCACGCCGGTCGACCGCGAGGTCGACGCCGTCTGCCGGGCCGCGGTCGAGCGCCTCGCCGGGCTGGGCGGCGAGATCGTCGAGACCGGGCTCGACCTCTCGGACGGGGCCGAGGCCTTCCACACCTTCCGCGCCCTGGGCTTCGCCGTCTCCCACCGGCACGAGCTCGAGACCGAGCCGGAGAAACTGAAGCCGGAGAACCGGTGGAACATCCGCAAGGGCCTCGAGCTGACCATCGACGACATCCTGCGCGCCCACCGGGTGCGCGGCGCGCTCTACCACCGCGTCGTCGACTTCTTCGCCCGTCACGACCTCCTGGCTCTGCCGTCCACCATCGTCACGGCCATCCCCACCCACGAACGCTATCTCGGGGAGCTCGACGGCCACCGCTTCGCCAACTATGTCGACTGGATCATCCTGACCTCGGTCGTCACGCTGACCCTGTGTCCGGCGATCTCGATCCCCTGCGGCTTCACCCGGTCCGGCATGCCGGTGGGCCTGCAGCTCGTGGCGCGCTCCCACGCCGACGCGGAGCTCCTGGCCTGGGCCGCGTCGGCCGAGCGGCTGTTCGGCGTCGCCGAGACGCTGCCGATCGAGCCGCGCGGCGCGCCGGGGCGCTACCCCGACCCGGAGCCCGAACCCCACGGCGGCGGATAGCCGGCCGTTCCCCGCGTTTTCCCTCGTGACGAACGCCATGGAGCGCCCGTGATCGCGGCTCTGGGCAAGGCCTTCGCCGACCTGCGCGACCGGAGGCTGCGCGGCGCGCTGGTCGCCATCGCGCTCTGGAGCCTGGGCCTCTACGCCGTTCCGATGGCCGTACTGTTCGTCGGCCTCGACGCCGCCGATCTCGGCGCCTGGGCCGAAGCGCGGATCGGCTGGCTGCCGGGCGGCCTGGTCGACGCCGTGGCCTACATCCTCGGTGTCTTCGTCTTCGCCGCCCTGTTCTGGTTCTCGTTCGCGATCGTCGCCCAGTCCGTGGCGGCGTTCCATCTCGATGGCGTGGTCCGCCGCGTCGAGGAGATCGACTATCCGGGCCTGCCCGAGGCCCGAGGCGCGACGATCGGCGGGGATATCGTCTCCACGGCGCGGTTCGCCGCCGTGCTCCTGGCGGTCAACGCGCTGGCGCTGCCGTTCTACATCGCCGGTCTGGTCGCGCCGTTCGTGAGCGTCGGCGCCTTCTATCTCGTGAACGGCTACCTGTTCGGCCGCGAGTACGCCGAGATCGTCCTCCTGCGCCGCCTGTCGCTGGCGGAGGCCGCCGCATGGCGCGGGGAGAACCGGGCCGGGCTCTGGCTCGCCGGCGCGCTCATCGCCTTGGGCATGACGGTCCCGGTTCTCAACCTCTTCGCGCCCGTCGTCGCGGCGGCGTTCATGACCCACGTCTGCCACGGCCGCGGCCGGGGCCGGGGCGCGGAATCCTGACGCGCTCCGAAATGTCCAACGGCCGATGGCGCGGCGGGGTTGCCGGGGTCGCGCGCCGGCCTATTCTGGGGTCCGTGAGGCTGGGAATCGGAACCATGGGCCGCGTCGGCGCGTTCACGGTCGGCTTGGCGTTCGCCGCCTGCACGGCCGGGCCGGAGCGGCATGTCGGCGAAACGGCGACCGTTGGCGACCCGGGCGCCGTCGAGGCTCCCGACGCGCTGTCGATCGCCGCGCCCGAAAGCCTGCTCCATCTCGGCGAAAGCGACCTGCTCGACGCGATGGGCGAACCCGCCTTCGTCTGGGTCGAGTCCGGCGCGCAGATGTGGCGCTACGACGCCGACGCCTGCGCGCTCTTCGTCTTCCTCTATCCCGACGGCGTCCGCCACGTGGACCTTCGGAGCGACGGTCTCGACGACACGGGCCGGGACGTCTGCTTCCGCGAGCTCGCGGCCCGGCGCATCCGATCCGGGCCGCGGGCCGGACCGGATCGTCCGCGGCCCCCTTCGATACGTCCACCCGCGGCGGGCTACCCGGTGCGAGGGGGGAATTCCGGGTGGGGACAAAGCGCAAATTCCCTCATCCCGAGCGGGCGCGAAGCGCCGTATCGAGAGCCCGCCCCGAGCTTGCCGAAGGAGGGACGGAACCGCCCTACTCCCCCACGAGCGCGATGGCGCGCCGGAAGACCTCGCTGTCGGCCTCGGCCAGGCGCTCCAATTCGCCGAAGTGGTTCTCGCCGGGCACGTCGTAACGCTCCATGACGCGCGAGGCCGTGCGGAAGCGCTCGCAGTAGGCGTCCGACTGGCGTTTGAACTCCGGCGTCTCGTCGCCCCCGGCGATGACGAGCTGGGGCGCGTCGGTGGCCGGCTCCATGAACAGCGGGCTTTCGCGCCGGGCCTCCTCGACATCCATCCGCGGCCCAGCGTTGATCGAGGTGTGGACCAGGGGCTCCAGTTCGAAGATGCCGGAGATGGGCAGGCCGGCCCGGACCGTGTCCCTCGGCATGGCGGGGTCGAGGGACGGCCAGTCCGTCGCCATCGTCATCGCGGTCAGGTGCCCGCCGGCCGAATGGCCCATCACCGAGATACGGCCGCGGTCGATCCCCAGATCGCCGGCGTTGCGCCACAGCCAGCCGATGGCGCGGCGCACCTGGGGCGCGATGTCGCCGATGCGGCAGGCGGGCGTGAGCGTGTAGTTGATGACCGCGACGTTGACGCCCGCGGCCACGAACGGTTCGGCGACGAAGCTGTACATCCCCTTGTCGCCGCGCTGCCAGTAGCCGCCGTGGATGTAGACCAGCGCCGGCCCGCCGTCGGCCCCCCGGAACAGGTCGAGCGTCTCGCGCTCGGCGGGGCCGTAGGCGAGGTCGGTCCGCGCGTCGCTCGCCTCGCGGAACGCGGCGCACCGTTCGAGCCAGCGCGCCACCAAGGCGTCGAAGTCGGGCTCCTTGCCGCGCAGCTCGTACTGGCGTTCGAGCTCGTCGGCGTCCATGCCCCGGTACAGCGCCATCGCGATCCTCCCCGCCCCGCGGCCGGCCGCGCGACATGTCCGCGCCCCGGCCCCTCGAACTCCAGGAACCCGCCGGATTTACGAGGGTTTTCGTCCCGGCGCAAACCCTTGCCCGCGCTTCCGCCATGCGCCTGGACCATCGCGGTCCGCCCGCATCGTTACGCAACAAGGATTGTATGAGCGGGAGAATCGCATGCTCTCTTTCAAGATCGCCACCGTCGGCGCGTCTTCCGGCGTCATCCTCACCGAGGAAGCGATGACGCGGCCCGGGGTGAAGAAGGCGACATGCTCTATCCGACCGAAGCGCCGGACGACGGCTATCGGCCGACCCCCTGCAATCCCGAGTTCGCGCGCCAGATGGAGATCGCCGAGGCGATCATGCATGACGACCACGAGGTCCCGCGGGCGCTGGCGACGTGAGCGCCGCCCGCCGCGACCGGTGGCGCTGGATCGAGACAGGCGTCGTCTTGGCCATCCACGACCGCCAACTCGCCGAGCATGGCGGGGCGGACGGCATACGCGACAGGAGCGCCGTCGACGGCGACAAGCGCACGGCCTGGGTCGCGGGGCGCGTTTTCCTCGCCGTCTGGCTCCGGTCGCGCTTGCGGGACTGACGCACGTGGCCGAGCCGCCGGAATCCGGCCGACGGTTCCGCCCGGTCGCTACCCGCCCTATAGCGTTTCCGTCTCGGACGAAAACGCTATAGCCTGCTTGTCGCTCGCGGCCGGCGGCCCCGTGGGCCGCGCCCGCACGGGCGCGCCGGCAAGCCGGAACCGCTCAGCGGTCCGCCGCGAGGAGACCGGGAGCGAAGGCGATGCGGGTGGGGCTCTTGCAGGAAGCCGAGCTGATGGAGGGCGTCGGCGTCGCCCAGCGCTACTGGGAGATGATCGAGGAGGTCGCGCTCGCCGACAGGCTGGGCTTCTCCTGCTGGGGCACATCCGAACAGCATTTCAGCCCGCCCCGCTTCGCCGTCGCCGCGCCCGAGGTGCTCTACGCGGCGGTCGCCCAGCACACCGAGACCATCAGGCTCCGCGTCATGTGCGCGGTGCTGCTGGCTTGGAACCACCCGATCCTGGTGGCCGAACGGCTGGCGACCCTCGACATCGTCTCGAAGGGACGCGCGGAGCTGGCGACGGCGCGCTCGAACAACGTCCACACCCTCGAGGCCTTCGGCGTCGACCCCGCCGCGACCCGCGAGCAGTGGGCGGACTCCATCGAGGTGATCGTCAAGGCGTTCCGCGACGACATGCTCGAGCACGACGGCCCGGTGTGGAAGATCCCGCCGCGCGAGATCGTGCCCAAGCCGGTGCAGAAGCCGCACCCGCCGCTCTCGGTCGCCGCCTCCAGCGTGCAATCCCATGTCGCCGCCGGCGAACGCGGGATCGGCGCGCTCTGCTTCGAGAGCTATTTCGGTTTCGAGTACCTCCAGGACTGCATCGACGGCTACCGCGCCGGCCTCGCCAAGGGCGCCCAGATGGCGCCGCTCAGGACCGAGCACATGGGGCTCTACGTCGCCACGGCCTTCTGCGCCGAGACGCGCGAGGAAGCCCGCCGCGTCGCCCACGACGTCGCCATGGGCTACTACCGGTTCCTGGTCGATATCTACGTCCCGCTCGGCAAGCGGCGGTCCTACGAGTATCTCGACGACAAGCTCCAGCGGCTGGTCGACCACCGGGACGACTTCGATTACCTGCTCACCGAGACGCCCTCGATCATGATCGGAACGCCCGAGGACTTCGTCGAGCGTATCGAGCGGCTCGAGGCCATGGGCGTGGACGAGATCCTCATGCGGATCGACGGCGTGGCGCATGACGACATCGTGCGCAGCTTCGAGCTGATCGGCCGCGAGGTGATCCCGCGCGTCTCGGCCCGCGTCGAGGCGGCCTGAACGGCTCCGGACAGGGAGGACGACCGATGATCCGCACCTTCGTCATGTACGGCGCGCCCGAGGACCCGGCCGCCTTCGCGAGGCACTACCGCGACATCCACATCCCGCTGGTGCGGAAGATGCCGCGCCTGGCGGGCTGCGAGGTCAGCACGGGGCCCGCGGCCATCGGCCCCGATGGCGGCGAACACCACCTCGTCGCCATCCTCAGCTACGCCAGCCGCGCCGACATGGAGGCGGCGCTCGCCTCGCCCGAGGGCCGGGCCGCCGTCGCCGACGTGGCCAACTTCGCCACCGGCGGCGCGACCCTCGTGACCGCGGAATACGAATCGATCTGAGCCGGCCTCCGCGCGGGTGTCCTCATCCGGGACGGTCGGTGGGGCCGCTTCGGGACCGGGGTTTCTTGCCGACTTTGCGCGGCGCGGCAACCGCAGCGCGGGCCGCGCGGTGGAATCTCTTGTTACTCTCGCCAAATAACGCCCCCGCCACGAAGCGCGCGCCTCGCCGCATCCCGGCTCCCGCGCGTCATCCTCCCGGTGGGGGAGAGAGAGAATGTGGGTGCCGGCGAGGCGAAGAGGAATCCACTCTTCCAAGATTGAGAGATGGCAGGGCGAGGGGTGGGTTCGGCGTCCCGTACGGTCCGAACGAGAGCATGGATCTGTCGAAGGCTGGCAACTGCGCGTCCGCCTTGACAGGCGCGGGGCCGGACGGTCGACTGCGGGGCGGGAAGGAACCGCGATGCTGGGACGAGTGAAACAGGCGCCGATCCATGGTGCAGCCGCCGTGGCGCTGGCCCTCGCGTTGTCCGCCGCGCCGGCCCGGGCCGCGGCCTGCTCGGACTGGAACACCCAGGCGTTCTTCGAGGCCGCGACGATCAGCGGCGTGGCGTCCTGTCTGGATGTTGGCGCGGACCCCGGGACGCGGGACGAACACGGCGAGACCCCGCTTCACCGGGCGGCGGCATTCAACGGCAACCCGGAGGTCGTCGCGGCGCTTCTCGACGCGGGAGCGGATCCGAAGGCGCGGACCGAGAGTGGCTTGACCCCGCTTCACTGGGCGGCGGCATTCAACGGCAACCCGGAGGTCGTCGCGGCGCTTCTCGACGCGGGAGCGGACCTCGGGGCGCGGGACGAGGCCGGTTTTACCCCGCTTCACGTGGCGGCGTTGTCGAACGACAACCCTGCGGTCGTCGCGGCGCTTCTCGACGCCGGTGCAGACCCGAAGGCGCGGACCGAGAGTGGCTCGACCCCGCTTCACGCGGCGGCGGGGAACGAGAACCCGGCGGTCGTCGGGGCGCTTCTCGACGCCGGTGCGGACCTCGCGGCGCGGGACGAGAACGGCTGGACCCCGCTTCACTTGGCGGCGGCGTGGAACGAGAACCCGTCGGTCGTCATGGCGCTTCTCGACGCCGGTGCGGATCCGAAGGCGCGGGACGGAAGCGGCGAGCTCCCCTTCGATCGTGCGGTCGACAACGAAGCCCTGGCCGGGACGGACGCCTACTGGCGGCTTCATGACGCGCGTTTCTGAACGAGAACCGGGAGCGCGGCGGTCGATGGAGCGTCCCGCAGCCTTCGCGTCGCCGAGCGGCCCCCCGCCCAATCGCGGGACGCGGCGCGGCGGTGGACATGCCCGTCCTGTACTACACTGGGATGGCGACCGCCGAAGCGGCGCGCTGGCGAATCCCCATCACCCCGAACGCGCGTCCCGCAGCGCCCGCCACACGCGCAGCGGCGTCGCGGGCATGTCGAAATGCGTCACGCCCGCCGCCGAGAGCGCGTCGAGCACCGCGTTGGCGACGGCGGCGGGCGCGGCGAAGGTTCCGGCCTCGCCCGCGCCCTTGGCGCCCAGCGGATTGGTCGAGCAGCGGCTGGCGATGCGCTCGGACGAGACGGCGCACAGGGCGTCGGCCCGGGGCATGGCGTAGTCCATGAAGCTGCCGGTGACGAGCTGGCCGCCCGCCCCGTCGTAGCGGATCGCCTCCATGAGCGCCTGGCCCGCGCCCTGGGCGACGCCGCCGTGGATCTGGCCCTCGACGATCATCGGGTTGAGCTCGACGCCCAGGTCGTCGACCGCGACGTAGCCCACCAGCGCGACCTCGCCGGTGGCCTCGTCGACCGCGACCTCGGCGACATGCGCGCCGAAGGGGAAGGTGAAGTCCTCCGGGTCGTAGAAGCCCGTCTCGTCGAGCCCCGGCTCGCGCCCGTCCTCGCCGAATCCGCCCGCCGTGTGGGCGGCGTGCGCGACCGCGTCGAAGCTCACGGCGCGGTCCGTGCCGGCGACGGCGAAGCGGCCGTCCTCCAGCGCGATGTCGTCCGCCGCCGCTTCCAGCAGGTGGCCCGCGATGCGCCGGGCGCGCTCGACCACCCGGTCGCAGGCCAGCGCCACGGCGGGGCCGCAGACCACGGCCGAGCGCGACGCGAAGCTGCCCATCCCGCGCTGGACGCGCCGCGTGTCCCCGAACGCGACGTCGATGCGTTCGAGGCCGATCCCGGTCCGGTCGGCGACGACCTGGGCGAAGGAGGTCTCCTGGCCCTGGCCGTGGTTGTGCGTGCCGATGAACAGCGTCGCGGCGCCGGACGGGTGGACCTGGAGGCGGGCGCTCTCCCAGCTTCCGACCGTGGCGCCGATCGCGGGGGCGAGGTCCGACGCGCAGCCGCCGCAGTTGGCCGCGTAGGCCGCGATCCCCAGCCCCAGCAGCCGGCCCCCGGCGCGCGCGGCGGCGCGCCGGACCGGAAAGCCCGCGGCATCCGCCCGCTCCAGGGCGCGCTCCAGGAGCCGCGGCGCGTCGCCGCTCTCCAGCCTGTTGCCGAGAGCGGTCGCGAAGGGGAGTTCGTCGGCCCCGACCAGGTTGCGCCGGCGCAGCTCGGCGGCGTCGAGCCCCAGCTCGCGCGCGGCGCGGTCGATCAGCCGTTCGGTGACGTAGACCGCCTCCGAACGCCCGGCGCCGCGATAGGCGTCGATCGGCGCGGAGTGGGAGAACACCGTGCGAACCTCGGCGAAGGCGGCGCCGAAGCGGTAGGCCCCCGGCAACGCGAACGTGCAGTAGATCGTCGGCACGGCGGGCGCGTGCTGGCTGAGGTAGGCCCCCATGTTGGCTGTCTGCGTCACGCGCAGCGCCAGGAAACGGAGTTCGGCGTCGAGCGCGAGTTCGGCGCGGGCGATGTGGTCGCGCGCTCCGGCGTCGGCCAGGAACGCCTCCGTCCGGTCGCCCACCCAGGCGATGTCGCGCCCGAGCCTGCGGGCCGCCCACAGGAGCGTCACGTCCTCGGGATAGACGTAGGACTTCATGCCGAAGCCGCCGCCGATGTCGGGCGCGACGACGTCCAGCCTCGTTTCCGGCAGGCCGAACATCGCCGCCAGCGCACGCTGCAGCTCGTGGGGAAGCTGGCAGGCCGTCACCAGGGTCAGGCGGTCGAAGCCGGGGTCGTGGCGCGCCATGGAAACGCGGGGCTCCACCGGCATCGCCGCGATCCTGTGGTTGCGCAGGTCGAGGCCGACGACATGCGCGGCCCGCGCGAAGGCGGCCTCGGTCGCCTCCCGGTCGCCGTTGGTCCAGAGGAGGCTCGTGTTGTCGGGGCGTCCGGGCCACACCGCCGGCGCGTCCGCCGCCACGGCCTGCTCCAGCGTCGCGGCGGCGGGCCGTTCGTCGAACGCCGCGACGACCCGCTCGGCGGCCTCTCGCGCGGCGGCCTCGCTGTCGGCGATCGCGACGGCGTAGGGATGGCCGACGAACCGCACCGTGTCCGTCGCCAGCGCCGTCATGGGCGGCTTGAAGAGCGCCCCGCCGTCCGCGTTGGCGATGGTCCATTGCACCGGCAAAGGGCCCAGCCCGCCGTCCGCGAGGTCCCGGCCGGTGAAGACGCCGGCGACGCCCGGCCCCCGGCGCGCCTCGTCCACATCCTCCACCGTCAGTCCGGCGTGGGCGTGGGGCGACCGCAGGAACACCGCGCGCAGGGCGTCGGGCGGGATCAGGTCGCCGACATAGCGGCCGCGCCCGGTGAGGAAACGCCGGTCCTCCTTCCGCAACACCCGCGCGCCGATTCCCTCTTCCGCCATGACGCCTCCCGGCCGCGACGCTATAGCGTTTCCGTCTTCGACGGAATCGCTGTCGCTCGTGTGTCGCTCGCGGCGAGCGGCCCCGGAGCGGTTCCGGCAAGGCCGCATCCGCTCTAACCTCGGGCGGCGAACGGGAGGCGGCCATGGCGGAGCACGGCGTCATCATCCGCGCCGGCGAGGTGATCGACGGCGCGAACCGGATGCGATTCCGCGCCGACGTGGCGATCGACGGCGACCGGATCGCGGCGGTCGGCGACCTCTCGGACGACACGGCCGAAACCGAGATCGACGCCGCGGGGCGGATCGTCTGCCCCGGCTTCATCGACGTCCACACCCACGACGACCGCATGCTGCGCGACGCGGGCGACATGACGCCCAAGGTGAGCCAGGGGGTGACGACGGTGGTCGCCGGCAACTGCGGCGTCTCGCTCGCCCCCCTCGTCGCCGCCGAACGACCCATGGAGCCCCTCGACATGGTGGGGCTGGAGGGCGACTACCGCTATCCCACCTTCGCGGGCTTCGTCGACGACCTGACGCGCCGGGCGCCCGCCAGCAACGCGGCGCTGCTCGTGGGCCACGGCACGCTCCGGCTCGCCGTCATGGACGACACCCAGCGCGAGGCGACGCCGGACGAGACCGCGGCCATGGAGGAGAAGGTGGCCGAGGCCATGGCCTCCGGCGCCGTCGGCCTGTCGACCGGCCTAGAGTATCCCCCGGCGCGCCGCTGCGGAACCGGGGAGGTGGTCGCGCTCGCCGCCGTCGCCGCCCGCGCGGGCGGCGTCTACGCCACCCACATGCGGAGCTACGGGGCGGACGCCAGGGCGGCTTTCGAGGAGGCCGTGCGGGTCGGACGGGACGCGCGCCTGCCGGTCGTGATCTCCCATTTCCACTGCCACGCCGACGGGAACCCCGGCCTCTGCGCCGAGGCGCTGGGCTGGTACGACGAGAGCCGCGGCGAGGGCGTCGAGGTCGCCGTCGACGCCTATCCCTACGAAGCCTCCTCGACCTCCATCCTGCCCCGGTTCGTGGAGAAGAGCGCGAAGGTTCTGGTCGCATGGTCGAAGCCGCATCCGGAGACGAACGGCCGGTACCTCCACGACATCGCCGCCGACTGGGGCGTCGACGCCGTCGACGCCGCCGAACGGCTCGCGCCGGGCGGCGCCATCTACTTCGGGCGCGACGAGGAGAACGTGAAGCGGCTGATGGCGCATCCTGCCGTCCTGATCGGGTCCGACGGCATTCCGCTCAACCCCCACCCCCATCCCCGGCTGTGGGGAACCTTCCCGCGCGTCCTGGGCCGTTACGTCCGCGATCTCGGCCTGATGGCGCTGGAGGACGCGATCCACCGCATGACCGCGGCGTCCGCCGACCGCTTCGGCCTGCGGGACCGGGGCCGCGTGGAGACGGGCCGCCACGCCGATATCGTCGTGTTCGACCCCGCCGCCATCGCCGACAGGGGCGCCTACATGGAGCCGGAACGGCCCGCGGCCGGCATCGACCGTGTGCTCGTCAACGGCGTCGAGGTCTGGAACGCCCGGGGCCACACCGGCGCCGCGCCCGGCCGCGTCGTCGGCCGGCGCACCGGGTGAGGGACATCGCGTTCCGTCCCGTCGCGGACGTCGGCGGACCGGCGCTCCGCGCCGCGATCCTCACGCTCGCCCGCCGGCGCCACAGCCGAGCCGAAATCGAGAGCCGGGCCCGCGGGCGGGGCCCCGACACCGATGTCGGGGCCATGCGCGCCGAAGGCCGCGCCACGGAGGTCGCCACCGACGGAACCGGGCGCGCGGTGGCGTTCCGCTCGGGCCGGGGTTCCACGAGCGGCCGGGCTACGGCCCGGTCGAGAGCCTCGCCTTCGAATCGCGCGGCGTTCCGGCCCCGGCGGCCTTTCGATCCGGCGATCCGAGGCGCTTCCGTTTGGGAATTATGTGCGTTTCTACAAAGGATGAAGCGACAACCAGTCCGTTTCGTGCGGCAAGACAGACCAAACACCATTGTTCTTAACAAGCCAAGGTTGTGAATTAGTTGACGGAGCGCTTCTTAACCCTTAGAATGCGAGTTCCAACACGGTCTGTACTTCGAGATTAGAACCTTTTCCAGAGCCTTTGTAGCTTTACGACTTTTCATACGGATTATCTCAATCTCTAGATTTTTCCTGTTGGCATGAATCTTCTTGGCAGACGGTGTGGTGTTCCCAGCACTGCTCCCGCTGTCATGTTGCTGCATCCACCAGTGAAAGCCCTGCTTATAAATCACTCTCCCAATGTAGACGATACAACCCAATCGAAGGCGGCAAATTCCAATATTTCGTACATATCGAAGGCGGTAAACTCCAATATTTCGTACATCGCGCCAATCTCCAGAAGAAATAGTGTCGATACGTTCCCACTTTTTCTCACACTCGTCCAGCGTATTCCCCTCGTAAGTTTTGTCCGGCGTAGTGTATTTTTGTGGTGCGCAAAACGCCGTTCTCAAGACAACTTGAACAATCTTCTTTATCTTGTTCCAGAAACTCATGATTGTACCTCTTGCTCGGTACAGAGGCGGACATGTTGTCGCTCCCTCACTGAAAGGTATCAATCATCGGCGGCACGCTGTTCCTTATCTGTCGTGCAACATGTTCAGAGTCTTTCCCAGAAGCCAGATGCAGCCTAGCGCGACTGTACCAGCTACAAGCACGGCGACCCTATTCGTGTCGGAATTTTCAACTATGTCCTTGACCTCTTTCGAGACTGCGTCCATGCTCATTTTCCTGTACCCCAATGTAGTGGACTGGTCATATATCTCCCTGAACCGAGTAACGTCAAGATTTATCGTGGCCCAGCCCTGGTGCGCGGGCCGGACCGGCATGATGGGAATCAGCTGGGGCGGGTTCAACTGCCTGCAGGTCGCCGCCCTGCGCCCGCCGTCGCTCAAGGCGGTCTACTCCGTCGCCTCGACCGACGACCGCTACGCCGACGACGTCCACTACGCCGGCGGCTGCCTGTTGGGCGACAACCTCAACTGGGGCGCGACCATGTCGACCTTCGCCATGCGTCCGCCCGACCCCGCGGTCGTGGGCGAACGCTGGCGCGCCATGTGGCGCGAGCGGCTCGAGAACGCGCCCAACCTCGCGGCGCTGTGGCTCCGCCACCAGCGGCGCGACGGCCAGTGGACGCACGGCTCGGTTTGCGAGGACTACGACGCGATCGAGGCGGCGGTCTACATGGTGGACGGCTGGGCCGACGGCTACACCAACGCCGTGTTCCGCGCCGCCGCCGGCGTCCGGGCGCCGTTCCGCGGCCTCGTGGGGCCCTGGACCCACGCCTATCCGTGGAACGCCAGGCCGGGCCCCGCCATCGACGGTCTCGCCGACCTCCGCCGCTGGTGGGACCACTGGCTGAAGGACATCGATACCGGGATGATGGAGGAGCCGCGCCTGCGCTGCTGGATGCAGGAGGGCGTCGAACCCCGCACGTCCTATGCGCGCAGGCCCGGCCGCTGGATCGCCGAGGACGTCTGGCCCGGCTCGCGCGTCGAGCCCCGCGTCTTCCATCTCAACGCCGACGGGCGGGCGGCCAAGCCGAAGCGCGAGCGGGTCTTGACGCACCGCTCCGAGACGGTCGCCGGCCTGACCCATGGCGACTGGTGCCCCTACGGCTACGACGCCGAGATGCCGTCGGACCAGCGCGAGGAGGACGGCCGCGGCCTCGCCTTCGACACGGCCCCGCTGAAGCGCCGGATCGAGGTGCTGGGCCAGCCCGCCGTGGAGCTCGACATCGCCTGCGACGAGCCCCAGGCCCTGATCTACGTCCGCCTGTGCGACGTGGCGCCCGGCGGCGCCTCGACGCGCGTGACCTACGGCGTGCTCAACCTGACCCACCGCGATGGCCACGCCGCGCCGGAGGCCCTGGAGCCGGGCCGGCGCTACCGGGTCCGGGCGCCGCTCAACGACTGCGGCCACGCCTTCGCGCCGGGCCACCGCATCCGGGTGACGGTGCAGACGGCGTGCTGGCCGCTGGTCTGGCCGTCGCCCAGGATGGCGACCGTCGGCGTGACGACGGGTTCGAGCGCGCTCACCCTGCCGGTCCGGCCGAGGCGCGGCCGGGACGCCGCGCTCCCGTCCCTCGGCAAGCCGGCGACCGCGCCGCCGCTCCCGGTCACGATGTGGCGGCCCTACCGCCGCGAGCGCACGATGAGCCGCGACTACGCCACGGGCGAGACGACCGTGCGCATGGTCAAGGACCGCGGCCGCTACCGGCTCGAAACGACCGGGACCGAGCTTTCGGGCGCGGGCGTCGAGACCTACACGATCGTGGACGGCGAGCCGCTCTCGGCGCGCGCCCGGGTGGACTACCGCGTCGCGCTCGGGCGCGGCGGGGACTGGGACACGAGAATCGACACCCGCTTCGAGCTCACGGCCACGGAGACCGACTTCCTGCTGACCGCCCACGCGGAAGCCCGCGACGGCGGCGTCCGCGTCTGGGCGAAGAGCTGGGAGGACACGATCCCGCGGGACGGGGTGTAGGTTGTCCCGTCAATCCATCGCCCACGAATTGCAACGCCAGTATTGCGATGCGAAGACGCGGATCGCCTTCCATGAGCGTTGAATCATGGCGATACAGAGAGGTACAACATGAAGGACGATTTGCAACACCGCTGGGTAGCGACAGGAACACTGGTTCTGTCGCTTGTTCTGGGAGCCTGCTCCACGATAGTCGAGGGCGGCGACCAGACCGTGACGGTGATGACCGAGCCGCCGGACGCCGTCTGCACGCTCACCCGAGGGAGCACAACGGTGGGTGTCGTAAATCCCACTCCGGGCAGCGTAACTCTGGAGAAGGGCAAGGACGACATCAGCATAATCTGCGAGAAGAACGGGTACTTCAACGGAGCGTCCGCGCTGCCCAGCGATTTCGAGGCCATGACCTTCGGCAACGTCATTCTTGGAGGAATCATCGGTGTCGCTGTCGATGCCGCGTCCGGCGCAATGCACGAGTATCCCGCGAGCGTCACGATCGTTCTCGCGCCGAAGTCGTTCCCGAGCGCGTCCGACCGAGACGCTTTCTTCGACCGTCAGCGGGAACGTATCGAGAGGGAAGCCGAAGCGGCGGTGGCGGAGTTGCGCCAGACCTGCGACCAGCAGGGAAAGGATTGCGAGGCCCTTGTGAACGCCGTCAATGTGGCGCGCGACACCGAACTGCGGGAGCTTGACCGCCAGCGCACGGCGACACGGACCGAAGGCGCCGAGTGACGTCTCGGCTCGAATGACGCCCTTGGATTTGGTGTGAAAACCACTTCGAATCTGAACGGTCCGGTCTTGCGCCAGGCCAAGAAACGGGCGGCGCGGGACGGAATCGCGCTCTATGAACGAGATCCGCCGCGGGCGATCACCATCGAGACAGGCGCTCATCCCGTCCCCCTTCGACGGGTTCGGGGCGGGCCCCTTCGACAAACGCCCCTCATCCCGAAGTAGGCGCATCAGCGCCGTATCGAGGAACGCCCCCTCGACAGGTTCGGGGCGTCCGCCGGGGACCGCCCCGGCTTGACCCCGTGGGGCCGGCCTGAAAGGATCGTTGACAGGTCATCACCTTGTGCAGGGAGGCACAACTCATGACGTCACCGAAGCTCACCCGCCGCGGCGTGCTGCGGACCGCCGCCGCGTCGGCGGCCGCGGCCGGGTTCGTCGACAGCTTGCTCGACCCCGCGAGCGCCTGGGCGCAGTCGGGCCGGCCGCTGCGCCTGCGCTCGAACCGCACGATCATCTCGACCGACCCCGGCTACATGATCGGCGGCTTCGAGATGGTGCTGCAGTACGCCTGCCTGGCCCGGCTCGCGAAATACACCAACAGTTCGGACGCTTGGGAGTGGGAGCCCAGCGAGTTCGTGGTCTCCCTGGACCAGCCCGATCCCCAGACCATCGCCTTCGAATTGAAGCAGGGGATCATGTGGTACGACGGGACCACCCACGAGGCCATCGGCGAGCTCGACGCCGAGGACGTCAAATACTCGCTGGAGCGCATGAAGGTCTCCGAGTGGAAGGACAAGGCCGTAGCCCTGGACCATGTGGAGGTGACCGGCAGCCATTCCGGCGTCATCCACCTGAACCAGCCGTTCGCGCCGATCTGGCTCACCTGGCTGTGCGACGGCACGGGCGCCATCGTGTCGAAGACCGCGGTCGAGGCCGCCGGCGGCAAGTACGACGGCATCTTCAACTTCTACTGCGGCTACTACCGCGTCACCGAGTGGGTCCAGAAGCAGAGCTACACCCTGGAGCCCAACCCGAACTGGCCGGGCACGCCTCCGGGCGTCTCCGATGTCCGCTTCATTATCGTCGATGACGAGAAGACCGCCGAGATCGCGTTCGAGGCCGACGAGATCGACATCACCCACCTCGCGATCGAGTCGATCCCGCGCCTGCTGGCGAGCCCGCCCGAGGGCGGCGTCGTCAGGGAGTTCGCCGGCACGCGGTGGTTCTGGATGGGCATGAACACCGACCATCCGAACCTGCGGGATATCCGGGTGCGCCGGGCGATCCAGCACGCGGTCGATGTCGAGACCATCATCCAGGGCGCCTTCGCGGGCGTCGGCACGCGGGCGCGGGGCATCGTGCCGCCGGGCCTCGTGGGCCACCGCACGGAGACGAAGTTCGAGAAGCCCGACCTCGACGCCGCCCGGGCGCTCGTCGCCGAGGCCGGCGCCGAAGGCCTGACGATCACGTTGAAGACGATGAACCAGGCCGACCGCATGGCCGCGGCCACGATCATCCAGGCCAACCTGGCCGAGGTCGGGCTGAACGTCGAGGTCATCCCCATGGACGCCGGCCCGTTCTGGAACCTGGGCCTCGAATCGGAAGGCGACGACTGGAAGGACCTGGAGCTGTGGATCATGTCCTACCTGGACTCGCCCGATCCCAGCCAGATGACCCAGTGGTACATCTCCGACCAGGTGGGCGTGTGGAACTGGGAACGCTGGTCCGATCCCGAGTTCGACGAACTCTTCGCCGCCGGCCTGGGCGAGACCGACATGCGGAAGCGCCACGACATCTATGTCCGCATGCAGGAGATCATGGAGGACACGGGCGCCTATGTCTGGCTGGTCTTCCCGCCCAACGGGATCATGTACCGCGAGGGCCTGGAGCCGGTCATCACGCCGAACGGCTATATCTGGCAGGTCCAGCACTTCCAGTGGAACGACGGCTCCGCGTGAGGGCCGCCGCGTTTCGCGCCGCGAGGCCTCCGGCGGTACGCCGCCGGGGGCCTTGTCCGTCCGGTCCCCCGCTTGACGGTCCGCGGGCCGGCGGCGAGGATGTCGGACAACCGTACAAATCGAGGGAGGAAGCCGCGATGACCGCGTTCAAGCTCGACAGGCGACGGGCGATCCAGACATCGGGCGGCGCCCTGGCCGCCGCGGCGCTCGTCGGCCGGCTCACCGATCCGGCCCGCGCCGCGGGCGTGGACAAGCCGCTGCGCCTGCGTTCGAACCGCGCCATCGTGTCGACCGATCCCGGCTACATGGTCGGCGGCTTCGAGATGGTGCTGCAGCACGCCTGCCTCGCCCAGCTCGCGCTCTACACCGAGGGCAGCGACTGGTCCTGGAAGCCCAGCGAGTTCGTCGAATCGATCGAGCAGCCCGATGGCCGGACGATCCACTTCGCGTTGAAGAAGGGGATCATGTGGTACGACGGCGACACCCACGAGCCGATCTCGGAGCTCGACGCCGAGGATGTCCAGTATTCGCTGGAGCGCATGGCGGTGTCGGAGTGGAAGGACAAGGCCGCCTCGCTCGACCGTGTCGAGGTGACCGGCGGCCACACGGGAACCATCCATCTCAAGACGCCGTTCGCGCCGATCTGGTACACATGGCTCGCGAGCGGGACCGGGACCATCGTCTGCAAGCCGCGCGTCGAGGAGCTCGGCGGCGCCTACGACGGCATCTTCGGCTTCTACTGCGGCCCCTACCGGGTGAAGGAGTGGGTCCAGAAGCAGAGTTATTCCCTGGAGCCCAACCCGAACTGGCCCGGCACGCCGCCCAGCATCTCCGACGTGAAGTTCTTCATCGTCGACGACGAGAAGACCGCCGAGATCGCCTACGAGGCCGGCGAGATCGACATCACCCACATCTCGACCGACACGCTGGCGCGCTACTACGAGGAAGGGCCGCCGCCCGACACCACCCTCGAGGCCTTCGCCGGCCTGGCGTGGATGTGGATGGGCATGAACACCGAGCATCCCAAGCTGCGGGACATCCGCGTCCGCCGGGCGATCCAGCACGCCGTCGACGTCGACACGATCATCGAGGCGGCCTACGCCGGGCTCGCGCCGCGGTCCCGGGGCATCGTGCCGCCGGGCCTGATCGGCCACCGCGCGGAGACGAAGTTCGAGAAGCCCGACCTCGACGCCGCCCGGGCGCTCGTCGCCGAGGCCGGCGCCGAGGGCCTGACGCTGGAGCTCAAGACCATCAACCGGGTCGACCGCGTCGCCACGGCGACCGTCATCCAGGCGAACCTGGCCGACATCGGGATCGACGTGGACGTCGTCCCGATGGACGCGGGGCCGTTCTGGAACCTGGGCCTGGAATCGGAGGGCGACGACTGGAAGGACCTGCAGCTCTGGCTGATGCGCTACGGCGACGCGCCCGACCCCAGCCAGATGACGCAATGGTACGTCTCCGGCCAGGTCGGCATCTGGAACTGGGAACGCTGGACCGATCCCGAGTTCGACGAGCTCTTCCAGCAGGGACTGGTCGAGACCGACGAGGCCAGGCGCCACGACATCTACATCCGCATGCAGGAAATCATGGAGGACACGGGCGCCTACGTCTGGCTCATCCACGAACCCTTCGGCGTGATCCACCGGTCCGACCTGCGCACGTCGATCCGGCCCTCCGGCTGGTCGTGGTACGTCGCCGACTTCCACTGGAGCGACGAGTCGGCCTGACCCCGGACGTCCGGAGCGCGCGACAACCGGGGCCTGGGGGCCTTGCGGTCGGGGCCCGCGCGGTCGGCGGCGGTCCCGGTCTACCACTTGGCGACAAGGTCCGTCCCGGCGTCCGGCCGGGCTCCGAAGCGGGCGGCCAGCGTCCCGGCCAGACTGTCGCGGATCGCGCGGCGGTCCGGGTCGTTGAAGAGGTTGCGATGTTCGCCGGGGTCGGACCGGAGATCGAACAGCTCGCCCCAGTCTCCGCCCGCGCGCGGGTACAGGGTCAGCCGCCAGGCCTCGGTGACGATGGAATGATTGTAGGCCCGGGGGTCGATCCTGGGGTGGAACTCCAGGAAGCGGGTCCGTCGCCCCAGGCTCCGGCCTTCGAGCACCGGACGCAGGCTTTCGCCATCCCGCCGGAAGCCGCCGACATCGACGCCGGCGAGATCGAGCAGAGTCGGCATGATGTCGAGATGGCTGGAGGGCGCGAGGGTCGCTTCGCCCTCGGGCACGCAAGGCCCGGCCATCGCGAAGCCCACGCGGACGAGGTCGAGGTAGGGCGGCGGCCCCTTGTGGATCAGGCCGTGGCGGCCGAGGAACTCGCCGTGATCCGACGTGAACACGACGAGGGTCTTGTCGAGGAAGCCCATGGCGTCGAGCCTGTCGAGCACCCTGCCGAACTGGCGGTCGATCTGGGCCTCCATGCCGCGGGTGAGCGCGATGGCGCGGGCGAGGCTCTCGCGGGAGACGCCGTCGGTCCTCGCCATGCCGCCCTGCTCGACCGCGGGCGCGTCGTTGTCGATCCAGTCCAGGGTCGGCGGCGCGAACATGAAGCCGGGCATGGCGTCCAGCTCGCCCGCCGTCGCGTCGGGCGCGGGCATGGCCGCCGCGTCGAACAGGTCGGCCCAGGGTCGCGGCGGACTGAACGGGTGATGCGGATCGGGCGTCGAGACGAACAGCATGAAGGGCGGTTCCGCCCGTTCGAGGAACGCGATCGCCCAGTCGGCGATCCAGGTGTTGTAGTGCAGCGCGTCCGGCACGGCGGCCGTCCAGGCCTCGTCGAGATCGGCGGGCGGACCGTCGAGCGCGGCCTCGGGCCGGTAGAGCGGGACGGCCTCGGGATGGCGGTCGCGGAGCCACAGGGCGTAGTGACCGCCCTCGGTCGCCAGGAGACTCTCGCCGATCGCGAGGTCCGCGGTGCGGTAGCCGAAGTAGGGGCCGGTCCAGCCGTCGCCGTGCCCGGCCTTCCAGAACGACACGGATTCGGGACAGCGCCGCGCCGCGGCGGCCATGATCGGCCGCAGGTGGAGCTTGCCGACGGCGTGGGTGTCGTAGCCGGCTTCCGCCAGCAGGCCCGGCAGCGTCGGGAGGCCCTCGTGCATCGTCCGGCCGTTCGTCGTCATGCCGTGGTGGCGCGGGTAGAGCCCGGTGATCATCGCGCCGCGGCTGGGAGAGCAGATCTGGTTGGGCGTCAGGTGGTTGTCGAAGCGCATCCCCCGCGCCGCGAGCGCGTCGAGATTCGGTGTCCGGGCGACCGCGTCGCCGTAGCAGCCCAGGCTGTCGGCGCGCTGCTGGTCCGTGCACAGGATCACGATGTTGGGGCGGTCGGCCATGGGCGGGCCCTCGGGCGGCGGCGGGACGCCGGTTCTCCTTCGATCCGCGTCGAGCCTATCCCTCCGGCGCGAGACAGTCCTTGAACGAGGACGCCATGTTGCGCAACAGCGTGAAGTACAGCTCGGGTCCGTCCTCGATGGCGGCCCCGAGCGGATCGACGGTGCCGGTCCGTGCCTGTGTCCCCTCGACGATGACGTCGATGAGGCGCCTGTCGAACTGGGGCTCGGCGAACACGCAGGCGACGCCGAGATCGAACACCTTGGCGCGGAGCTCCTCGATGCGCTTGACGCCGGGCGGCCGTTCCGGACTGACCACGGCCGAGCCGACGGCCGCGAGCCCGAAGCGGTCCTCGAAGTGGCGGTAGGCGTCGTGGAACACGATGAACGGCGCGCCCTGGGCCGGCGCCATCGTCGCGGCGATCTCTTCGGTCAGACGGTCCAGGCGCTGGACGAGGGCGTCGGCGTTGGCCTCGTAGGCCGCGGCGTTGGCGGGGTCGGCCTCGGCCAGGGTGGCGGCGATCAGGCGCGTCATCGCCCCGCCGTTGACCGGGTCGAGCCAGATGTGCGGGTCGAGGAGTCCGTCGCCACGGTCGTCGCGGTCGTCGTCGTGGCCTTCGTCGTCGTGGTTGTCGTGCCCGTGGGCATGGTCGTCGTGGTCGTCGTCGTCGCGGTTGTCGTGCCCGTGGGCATGGTCGTCGTGGTCGTCGGCCTCGAACGCGCCCCCCTCGCGGAACGTCCTGTGCGCGAGGCCCGGCGTCTCGAACAGCGAGACCACGCGGGCGTGCCCGGCGAGCGCGTCGAGCGGGCCGACGAGCGTCGTCTCCATCGTGTCGCCGATCAGGAAGACGATGTCGGCGTTCTCGATCGCCGCCGCGTCGGAAGGACGCAGGGTGAAGGTATGCGGCGACGCGGCGCCCCGCATGAGCAGGCGGGGCTCGCCCACGCCGGCCATCACGGCGCTCACCAGGGAATGCACCGGCTTGATCGAGGCGACGATCCGGAGGTCGGTGTCCGCGGCCGCCGGACCCGAGGCCGCGAAACCGAGGAGCGCCGCGGCGGCGAGCATATGGCGGAGGCGCCCGAACATCGGCGGCGGGCCGGCGGCGGGCGCGACTTCGGCACATGCGTGGATGATGTCGCGGAACTCTTGTGTCCGGCTTCGCCGCTTGTACACTTCACTCGTCCCCTTCCATTCATCCCGAGGTCTACTCTCTCCCGGCTTGACTGGCAAGCTGACGAATGGCGTCGATCCTCGACGCGCACGGCGGCCGGGCGGCTCGTCAGCGCCCGGGACATCGGCGTGCGCCGCGGCGAGCGCTGGATCGTCCGTCATGTCGACTTCAAGGCGGTTCGCGGCGAACCGGTCTATCTGAATCGGCGCCAACGGCGCCGGCAAGTCGACCCGCGCGAAGGTCGTGCTCGGGCCGATCGGGACCGACGAGGGAACGGTCGAGTGGGCGCCTTCGGTGGAAGTGGGTTATGTGCCGCGGCGGCTGACGGTCGGCCCCACCCTGCCGTTGACCCCGCGGCGCCCGATGACGCTGACCGGCCGCTTTGCGGCCCGCGACATCGACGCCGCGCTCGGCGCCGTCGGGCTGGAGCGACTCGGCGATCCGCCGGTCACGACTCTTTCGGGTGGCGAGTTCCAGCGGCCGATGCTGGCCCGGGCACCGATCCACCGGCCCGATCTGCTTGTCCTCGACGAGCCGGCCCAAGGCGTCGATATCGCCGGAGCGGTCATGCTCCACGACCTGATCGAAGGAATCCGCCGCGATCTCGGCTGCGGGGTCCTGCCGATCTCTCACGACCTGGAGAGGGCGATGGATATGGGAGACAACGTCGTGGTCCTCGTACCCCACGAGCACGACGAGGCGGTCCGCGCCGGAGCGGCCCCCGCGCCTGTCGCCGACCGCCACGGCAACGTCCCGCCGGGCCGGGCCGTGCTGGACGATTTCCTCATGCGCGCCGACCTTGCCGTGATCTGGGCGGGCGGAGCGACCGCCCTGGCCGTGTTGTGGCGGATCTGGCGCCCCCTGCTGGCGGCGACCGTCGATGCCGACCTGGCCGCGGTGGCGGGACCGCGGCCGGAGCGCGCCCGCCTGATCTTCGGGATACTCGTGGCGGCGGCGATCGCCGCTTCTCCCCGAATCCGGAATGGATGGCGGGCGGCGCCGCGGTCCTGGGCGTCGTCTCGGTTGCCGGGGCTCGCTCGCCTCGGCGGAGCCCGACACGCCGTCCGGTCCCTCGATCGTGGTCACCGCGCTGGCGCTGTTCGTCGCGACCCGTATGCGCCGCCCACGTCACGCCGCCAAGGCGCGCCGATCTCTGTGGCTTTCGGCGGTCCGTGGACATGGAGCAGGGCGGAGTCACGAGATCTTCGGTGCGGCCGCTCCCCTATCGTCCGCCTCGGGAAGACCGGCGGCGCCCGCGCCGATTTCGCATCTCACCCGGCCGTGGCGTAGGCGCCCCGTCCCACGGCACAGAGCCGGCCCCTGCCGTCGTAGACCTCGACATCGGCGACCGAGACGGTCCGCCCCTTCTTGACGGCGCGCGCCTTCGCCGTCATGGCGCCGTCCGGCGCCATGCGAAGATAGTCGATCCGGAGATCGACGGTGGGAAAGCCCATGCGGTTCATGGCGACCGCGAGCGCGAAGTCGGCGGCGACATCGATGACGGCGGCGAGCACGCCGCCGTGGACGCCTTCCTCGTTCGGCGCGCGCCTGTAGGCTTCCTTGAAGGGGATCGAGAACTCGACGGTCCCCGCCTCCCGGTCGAAGGCCGCCAGGTCCATCCTCAGGAAGCCGTGGAAGGGCGACCTTTTCCAGCCGCGCCACAACCGCTCGACGTCGATCTCCAGGGCCGGCGGCGCGGATTGCCCGCCGTCCATCAGTACGGTCCCGGCACGATGGGCGCGCCATCGAAGAAGCGCCGGGGGCGGAAGCGGTCGAGGTCGTGGCCGGGGTCGCGCCCGCACGCGAGGTCGGCGAGAACGCGGCCCGCGGCGGGGCCGATGCCGAAACCGTGGCCGCTGAAGCCGGTGGCGACGAAGAAGCCCGGAAGGTCGAGCTCGCCCAGCATCGGCACGGCGTCCGGCGTGACGTCGATCATGCCGGCCCAGGCCTCGGCGAGGCCCACGCCTCCGAGCGCCGGAATGCGCCGCGGGATGCGCCGCGCGAGGCGTCGCAGGACGAGCGGCGAGGGGCCGGGGTGCAGCACGCGCCGGCGTTCGAAGGGGCTCGTCCCGTCCGCCGGCCAGCGCCTCGGGAAGCCCCAGCTTCCGGGGAAACCGGACGGCGCGGCGAGCCTCAGCTTCACGTCCCCGGCCGACTTCCGGAGCAGTCTGGCGAACTTCGTGGCGTGGCGGAACGAGGCCGGCGAGAGGTAGTGTTCGGCCACGTCGCCCGTGGAGACCGAATAGCAGCCGTCGTTCCGGCGGCGGATGGCGAGTCCGGGCAGCGAGACGTTGAGCGCCACCGCCTCGGGCGCGGGGTTCGTCCGCGCCGCCGTGGAGCGCACGGCGAGCTGGGGCAGGTCGATCCCTTCGTTGGCCGCGAAAACGGTCGACCACACGCCGCCGGCCAGCACGACCTGCTCGCAGCGCACCGGCCCCTTCTCGGTGACGATGCCCCCGATCCGGCCGCCCGCGCGGTCGAGCGCGCGCACGGCGCAGTCCTCGACCACCGCGACGCCGGCGCGCCGCGCGGCCCGCGCCAAGGCCGGCACGGCGAGCCATGGCTCGGCGCGCCCGTCGGACGCGGTCATCATGCCCCCCGCGAAGGCGCCCCTCAACGCCGGGAACCGCTCGGCGACCTGGGCTCCGGTCAGCATCGTCGTGTCGAGCTGGCGCCGGACGGCGAGGTCGCGCCAGGCTTCCATTCCGGCCAGCGCCGCCTCGTCCTCGGCGAGCTTGACGCAGGCCGACGCGGTGAACGCCAGATCCGCCTCGCCGGTCTCCCCGGCCAGCCCGCGCCAGATGCGGTTGGCCTCCATCATGATCGGGAGCTCGGCCCAGTCGCGCCCCTGCTGGCGCACCCAGCCCCAGTTCCGGCTCGACTGCTCGGCCGCCACCCGGCCTTTCTCGGCCAGCAGGACCGACCGGCCGCGCCTCGCGAGGAACCAGGCGACCGACGCGCCGGCGATCCCCGCGCCGATCACCGCCACGTCGACCACCTCGGGCAGCGGATCCGAGAACCGGACCGGCGTCTCGGGCGTCAGCATCGGCACGGCGATGTCCTCAGCCGGCGCGCCCGGCGCATCCGATGCAGGTCTGGATGGCGGGATCGAACTCGAGCCGCTTCAACCCGATCTCCTCGCCGCATTCGACGCAGTAGCCGTACTCGCCGCTGGCCAGCCGTTCGAGGGCCCGCTCGATCCGGCGCCGCTCGCCCCGGCGGCGGCGTTCCTGGGCCTCGGCCATGGCCTGGACCTGCATGGCGTCCATGCGCGAGAGACGTCCGACGCTCTGCGGGTCGAGCGCGGCGGGTTCGCGGTCGGCGGCGGTCGCGGTCCCGTCGGCGTCGAGCTCGGCGAGCCGGGCCTCAAGCAGGGCGGCGACGCCGGGTTTCTCCGTTCCGGACATCGGACGGAAAGGGTAACGCCGATCCGCGTTCGTGGGTATCGTCGGTTTCATGAAAATGCGTCCGGGCTTTGCGCGCCCGCGGCGTTTCCCGTACGGTCGTTCAATATCCCGAGTCGGCGCAGGAGAGAGCCATGGCCAGCGTTGCCGCCCTTCCGGTTTCCGGCTTTCACGACGATCCCGAGCGCTCGCAGACCATGCGGGCCTCGTACTACCACGACCCCGCGGTCTTCGAGCGCGAGAAGGCGGCCGTCTTCCACGCGACTTGGCAGTATGTCGGGCACCTCTCGATGCTGCCGGAACCGGGCAGCTACATCGTGCGCGACATCCTGGACCAGTCGGTGCTGGTCGCGCGCACGTCGCGGGGCGAGATCAAGGCGTTCTTCAACGTCTGCCAGCACCGCGCCCACCGCCTGCTCGAAGGCGAGGGCCGGCTGGGGCCGACGATCGCCTGTCCCTATCACAACTGGTCCTACGGCCAGGACGGCGCGCTCAGGACTGCGCGCGGTTCCGAGAAGATGGCGGGCTTCGACCCCGGGCAGTACCGCCTCGAGCCCGTCCGAATCGGCGAGATGCTGGGCTTCCTCTTCGTCAACCTGGACGGCCGGGCGCCGGACTTCGGGACGGTCGCCGGCGCGCTCGAGGCCGAGATCGCCGAGTTCTCGCCCCATGCGGCCAGCCTCAAGTGCGCGGACCGAGGCGAGTACCGGCTGCGCGCCAACTGGAAGAACTCGATCGAGAACTACGACGAATGCTTCCACTGCCCCAACCGGCATCCCACGCTGATGGAGGAGGCGATCGACTGGGGCAGCTACCGCATCCACACCCACGACCATCACCACACCCATTCCAGCACCGAGAAGAACGTCGCCTACGCGACGAAGACCGAAGGCGCGGCCCGGCCCGAGAGCTTCGCGAGCTGGCTCCTGTGGCCCAACTGGGTGATCGAGGCCTATCCCGGCGGCAACCTCACGGTCTTCCACCACGACGCCATCGGGCCCGAGCTCACGATCCAGCGCTGCGAGTGGTACTTCACCCACGACACGCCGACCGAACAGGAGCGCGAGGTGATCGATTTCGTGCACAAGGTCCGGCTCGAGGACATCCCGCTGTGCGAAAGCGTGCAGCGGGGCCTCCACAGCCTCGGCTACCGCCAGGGCCGCTTCGTCGTCGATCCGGGCCGCACGGAGATCAGCGAGCACGCCGTCCACGACTTCCAGCGCAAGTGGCTGAAGGCCATGGGCGAGCGGTAGAGGGGTTTTGCCGGTCTAGCCTCAAGCGCCCGGCGCCCGAGGGCCGCCAACCCGGTCCGAGGGACCGGGTTGGCGGAAAAGAACCCTACAACCCGGCCTGGATGTCTTCCCAGGTCTGGGCCATCTCCTCATCGACTCCCGGATTGGCGGGAACCCAGAAGGTCGTCCCGTCCATCAGGGCCATGGGGTCCTCGTAGCCGAGGTTCCTCAGGGTCTGCGGATCGACCAGGTCGAAGGACTTCTGGTTGCCGTGGCCGTAGCCGTAGGCCTCGATCAGGAACTTGCCCGACTCCGGCGCCAGCCAGGCGTCGATGAAGTCGTAGACGAGGCCCTCGTCGGCCCCGGACCCCGCCTGCCAGACGAGACCGCAGGCCCAGCCGAAGGCGCCTTCCTTCGGCGCGGCGAAAGCGACCGGGATGTCCTGCTCGAGGAGGTTCACCAGCGACTCGTTCCAAGAGTAGGCCACCGCGCACTCGCCCGTCGCGACCGCGTGCTCCATGTCGGTCTGGCTCTCCCAGTAGAACCGGACCAGGGGCCGCTGGACGCGCGCCATGTCGGCGGCCTCGGCGATCTGCTCGCTGGTCGGGTTGATCGGATCGTGACCCAGGATCTTCAGCGCGATCGAGAGCATCGCCGAGTCGGCGCGGGCGCAGACGCGACCGGCGAACTGCTCGTCCCACATCATCATCCAGGTCTCTTCGCCGTCATACATGTCCGTGCGATAGAGCATGGACGACAGGCCGAAGTCGGTCAGGACCATGTAGACGTCGCCGTCGATCATCGCGCCCTGCATGGTGTGGAGCGACGGGAACATGTCGTCCCAGGCGGCGACCCGGGACGGATCGATCGGCTGGATGACGCCGCCCGCCTGCCATCTCGGCACGTCGTTGATGCAGGGATGCGCGATGTCGGACTGGAATCCGGCGCGGATCTTCTGGAAGGCGGCCTCGCCCGAATCGAAGACGGTCCAGGCCGGCGAGCCGCCGTGCTTGTCGATGTAGGACTGGTGCAGCTCGGGAACCTCGTAGCCCGACCAGGTGAAGTAGAGAAGGTCCTCGGCGGCGGCGCGCGCCGAACCCGGCGCCATGGAGGTCGCGACGGGCGCGAGGCCCGCGGCGGCGGTCGCTTGCAGGAACCGTCGGCGGTCGATGCGACCGTGGACCAGCCGGTTCTGCAGCTTCTCCACGTTCGGTTGCTTCAAGACATGCATCGTCTTCTGTCTCCCTAGTTCTGTGCCTCGTGCGGCGGCGCCCGCCATCTTCGTCATGTAAGGCCCCACGCCGCCCGGGCGGCGGAGCCGGCCGGATTATAGGCACATGTGCGGGCGCTTCACAATTCACCGCCACGACCGGGCCGTCCCGGGCCGAATCGGCGCTATGCGCGGAACCCGTCCCGCCCGCGCCGCGCTCCCGGGCCGGAACGGTCAGGCGGGCTCGACCCAGGTGGCGAGCGGGCCCCTGTCGCCCTCGCGCCAGCGCACGCGCACGCGCTGGTTCGGCTCCAGCCGCAGGACGCCGGTCTTCGGCAGGACGCGGCCGGGGATGAAGATGTCGCGGCCGCCGTCGTCGGGAACGACGAATCCGAAACCCTTGTTCGTGTCGAAGAACTTCACCACGCCCTCGGCCTCGTGCTCCTCGCCGGCGCCCCGGTCGAAGCCGGCGCCCCGGTCGAAGCCGCCGCGCGGGCCGCGATAGCCGCCCCCGAAGGACGGTTGCTCGGCCGTCGAGATATCGACATGGTGGATCCGGACGACTTGGAGACCGCGCTCGGCGCGGGCGATGTCGCATTCGACGGTCGCGCCGTTCGGCAGGTCCGTCATGCCCGCCTGGGAGACGATCGACGCATGGACGAACACATCGGGCTCGTCCGGGGAGACTTGGACGAAGCCGAATCCCTTCGTCGTGTTGAACCACTTGACCTTGGCCGTCACGTGGGCGCGCTCGTCCGGCAAACCCGGTCCGCTGAAGTCAGACATGCGACTCCACACTCCCTCCGGTTGGCCGACGCGGCATGGGCCGGACCGGACACCTCAAGGCGGCGACTTTCAAGGAACGCCCCCGTCCGCGGGAGAGCCGCGGACCGCCGTGTCGCGTGGCGCGCCTCTGATTCGGAGATATCGTGCCCCAATCCGCGACACAAGCAAGCAGATTCTGGCCGCCGCCGTCGGGGGGCCGGACAGGGGCGGCGGGCGGATTGTCGATCCGCGGTCCGGCAGGGTCGCGGCGGAACCCCGAAGAGAGGAAGGGCGAGAACGGTTTGAACCGCAAGCTCAAGTCGTCGATCTGGGTCGAGGCCCAGATCCGCCGATGCAATCTCCTGACCCTGCCGTTTTATGTCGTCCGACGCGGCGACCCGGACGCCGGCGCGGTCTTCGTCAAGCTGGTCCGGGGGGCCGGAGGGGCGCTCGTCCTGTCGCCGGCCCGCGACGCGGAGGGCGGCCCCGCCTGGCGGAGGCCCCTGGGCGAGGATCCCGTGACCGAAGCGGCGGCCGACTCCTGGCTGGAGCGACAGCAAGGCTACGATCCCGACCTGTGGATCGTCGAGATCGAGGACAGCGCCGGCCGGTGGGAGCCCGACGAGCCGATCCTGTGACCGGCGGGGATTTTCGCGATGCGCCGGAAACCGCGCCGCCGGTCTCGAACACGTCTCCGAACATGATATGGGCGCCTCGGGCGCCGTCGATTCGCCTTGGCGACCGGCAAACGACGACGGCGATGACAGGCTGCTCGCGGCGGTGGGAATCCCGGTGGAGCTGTTCGGAATATCGAGGCGGCAAACCGTGGACCCCAAGGCATCCCATCGCGAACCGAGGTTGCCTTGTGAACTTCGATTGAACGGCGTTCAATCGGGCGCGGAAGGCGTCGAGATCGAGAGCACGAGGAAAAAGGGCGGCGCTGTCGATACACACGGAGCCCGCGAACAATAGCGTCTTCGTCCATGCGGCGGAGGCCGATTTCCGCGGGAACCCACGCGGAGAGGTCGGCGCCCGAACGCGACGCTCGGCAAGCGCGTTGCGCGCCATCTCGACGTAAACGGGATCGGATTCCAGTCCGATTCCGTCATAGCCCACGGCGTTCGCCGCCGCCAGCATCGAGCCGGGGCCGGCGGAGGGGTCGAGGACCGCGTCCTCGCCGAGCGGCAGCGACGCCCTGACGTCAAGCGCCGCTTCGCCCCGGCCGCGGGGACACGATCCGCGAGGGAGCCCGCGTCAGTGGCTCGCCGCGGTCGCCGCCTTGTCGTCGAGCAGCTTGAAGGTCGAAAAGCGCTCCAGGGAGAACGCCTCGATGAGCTCGGGCGTTTCGTCCCGGGCGATGAGCTCGGCGTTCGTCTTGCCGCAGATCGGGGTGGCCTTGAAGCCCCAGGTGCCCCAACCGGCGTCGAGGTAGTAGTTCTTCACCTCCGACTTGCCCATCACGGGCGAGTAGTCGGGCGTCATGTCGGTCATGCCGGCCCACTGGCGCAGGATCTTGATCTCGGCGAGGAAGGGGAAGATCTCGAGCACGCCGACCATCCAGGCCTCCTTCATCTCGAGCGTCGCGTCCGTGTTGTAGCGCGTGTAGGGGTCCGACCCGCCGCCGATCACGACCTCGCCGCGGGCGGTCTGGCTCATGTAGACGTGATGCTGGGCGCTCGACACGAGCGGATCGAGGAAACGCTTGAGCGGCTGGGTCACGCACGCCTGGAGCGGGAAGGTCTTGATCGGGAGCTTGATGCCGGCCATCCGCGCGACCTCGCCCGACATGCCGGCGACGCACTGGATGACCTTGCCGGCCTTCACCGTGCCGCGGTCGGTGTGGACCTCGGTGACCTTGCGGCCGCCGTTCGCGCTCTCGATGCCGAACCCGGTGACCTCGGTGTTCTGGTGGATCTCGACGCCCCGCTTCCAGGCGCCCGATCCGTAGCCCCAGGCGACGGCGTCGTGGCGCGCGATGGACCCCGGGTGATGGACCAGGGCGCCCAGCACCGGAAAACGCACATCGTCGGACAGGTTCATGAAGGGGACGAGGCGGCGCAGCTCGTCCCGGCCGACCAGATCGCTGCGGATACCGAAATGGCGGGACACCTCGTCGCGCCAGCGCATGGAGCGCATCTGCGCGTCGGTGTGCGCCAGCGTGATCTGCGCGCGCTCGGACAGCATCAGGTTGAGGTCGAAGTCGTGCGCAAGGTCGCGGTAGAGCCTGACCGAGGCGTCGTAGAACCTCACCCCGTCGGGCGTCAGGTAGTTCGAGCGGATCACCATGGTGTTCCGCCCGGTGTTGCCCGAGCCGATGTAGCTCTTCTCCAGCACCGCCACGTCGGTGACGCCCCAGTCCCTCGCCAGATAGTAGGCCGTGGCGAGCCCGTGGCCTCCGCCGCCCACGATCACGACGTCGTAGGACGGTTTGAGGTCCGTGGGCGTCGGCAGCGCGCGGGGCGGCGCGCCGTCCTTCTTGAGGCCCAGCTTCAGGAGCGAAAACGGCATGGGGTCCGGCGTCCGTCACGGGATCGCGGAGAGATAACGCCAACGGAGCCGGCTGGCAATCGGCGACGGGCGCCGCGTCCAGCGCGGCGCTTGTCGCCGCCCGCGCCGCTGCTACGCTGTGCGGGGCGGCTGAGGGGAGGCGGCCATGGCGCGGCGCGACCGGAATCCGGTGGACGAACGCATCGAGGAGGTCCTCGCGCTCATCGAAGAGCGCTTCGGGGCCGACGCCGAACGGGTCCGCCGCTTCGCGCGCGGCTACTTCGCCGACGTGATCGCCGAGGACATCGAAGGCGAATCGGCCGAGAACCTTTACGGCGCCGTGGCCTCGCTTTGGCAGTGGATGCGCCGGCGCAAGGAGCCGGGGCCGAAGATCCGCGTCTACAACCCCGATCTCGAGCAGGACGGCTGGCAATCCACCCACACCGCGATCGAGGCAGTCAACGACGACATGCCGTTTCTCGTCGATTCCGTGGTCGCCGCGCTCAACCGCATGAACCTCTCGGTCCTGCTTCTGATCCACCCAGTCGTCCATGTCGCCCGGGACGACGCCGGCGGGCTCGTCGACGTCTTCGAGACGGACGCGGACGGCTTGCGGGCGGAATCGGTGATGCATGTCGAGATCACCCAGCAGCCCGCCGGACCGGGCCACGACGCGGTCGAGGCCAGGCTCCGCGACGTGCTCGCCAGCGTCCGCGCGTCGGTCGAGGACTGGCCCGGCATGATCGACGCGCTGGACGCGCAGATCGCCGAGCTGAGGGACGCGCCGCCACCGGTCGCCGGGGACGACCTGACCGAGGGCCTCGATTTCCTCACATGGCTGCGCGACGACCACTTCACCTTCCTGGGCCATCGCGAGTACGCCTTCGAGCCCCGCGACGGCCATGTCTTCGCCCGGATCGTCGCCGGCAGGAACCTCGGCATCCTGCGCGAGGTCACCGAGGAAAGCCGGGCGCGCCACGAGCAGCCGCTGTCCGGGCGGTTCGCGGCCTATCTGGAGCGCAAGGAGCTCTTCATCATCTCCAAGGCGTGGACCCGTTCGGACGTCCACCGCCCGGTCTACATGGACTACATCGGCGTGCGCCGCTTCGACGAGACGGGCAGGGTCGTGGGCGAGCGCCGTTTTCTCGGGCTCCTGACCTCGACGGCCTACAGCGCCGTTCCCGCGCACATCCCGCTCCTGAGGCGCAAGCACCGCACGGTCACGGAACGGTCGGGCTTCACGCCGGGCAGCCACAACGCGAAGGCGCTGGAGCACATCCTCGACACCTTCCCGCGCGACGAGCTGTTCCAGATGGACACCGACACCCTGGAAGAGACCGCCCACGGCATCCTCCACATGGAACACCGCCAGCGCGTCCGGCTCTTCATGCGGAGCGACAACTACGGCCAGTTCGTCTCCTGCCTCGTGTTCGCGCCGCGCGAGCGTTACACCACCGTGCTGCGCGACCGCATGCAGCGCATCCTCATGGAGGAGCTCGGCGGCGGCTCGGTCGACGTCAACACGCAGCTTTCCGATTCGCCCATGGCCCGGGCGCACTACATCGTCCACACGCCCGCCGGACAAGCGGCCGGCGCCAGCGCACGCGATATCGAAACCCGTCTGGCGGCGGCCTCGCGCAATTGGAACGACGATCTCCAGGACGCCATCGTCGACGAGTTCGGCGAAGGCAGGGGCGCGGCGCTGTTCCACCGTTTCGCCGACGCGATCCCGGCCAGCTACAAGGAGGACTTCAGCCCGCGTCTGGCGGTCGCCGACATCGAGCGCATGGAGCGCATGGCGGAGAACGGCATCGCCATGAACCTCTACCGCAGGGTCGACGCGGACGACCGCACGCTCAACTTCAAGGTCTATCACGCCGGCAACCCGGTGCCGCTCTCCGGCATCATGCCCATGCTGGAGCACATGGGACTCGTGGTGGTCGAGGAGACGCCCTACGAGATCGGCCTCGGGAACGAGCCCTCGATCTGGATCCACGACTTCCGCGTCCGCCTGAAGTTCGACTGGGAGGTCGACGTTCCGGCCGTGCGCCGGCGCTTCCACGAAACCTTCCGCCGCGTCTGGTCGGGCGAGGTCGAGAACGACGACTTCAACAACCTCGTGCTCGCCGGCCTCGACTGGCGCCAGATCGTCGTGCTGCGCGCCTACGCCAGGCACATGAACCAGACCAACGCGCCGTTCAGCCAGACCTACATCGAGGCCACGCTGGCCGCGAACCCGGCGGTCGCGCGCCTCCTCGTCGACCTCTTCACGGTCCGCTTCGATCCCGACGACCGGACCGACGTGGAAGGCCGCGGCCAGGCGATCCGCGACCGGATCGACGAAGCGCTCGACCGGGTCGCCTCGCTCGACCAGGACCGCATCCTTCGCCGCTACCTCAACCTGATCGACGCGACGCTGCGCACCAACTTCTTCCAGACCGGCGAGGACGGCGGCCCCAAGCCCTGCGTCTCCTTCAAGTTCGACAGCCGGACGATCGAGGGACTGCCCGATCCCAAGCCCTGGCGCGAGATCTTCGTCTACTCGGCGCGCGTCGAGGCGGTTCACCTGCGGGGCGGGCCGGTGGCGCGCGGCGGCATCCGCTGGTCGGACCGGCGCGAGGACTTCCGCACGGAAGTCCTGGGCCTCGTGAAGGCCCAGATGGTGAAGAACGCGGTGATCGTGCCGGTCGGCTCCAAGGGCGGGTTCGTCGTCAAGAAGCCGCCGGCGCAAGGCGGGCGCGAGGCGCTCCAAGCCGAAGGCGTCGCCTGCTACAGGACCTTCATGTCGGGCATGCTCGACATCACCGACAACATCGTCTCGGGCGAGATCGTCCAGCGCGGCAGGACGCCGCGCTTCGACGGCGACGATCCCTACCTCGTGGTCGCCGCCGACAAGGGCACGGCGACCTTCTCCGACATCGCCAACGGCGTCGCGCGGGAGTACGGCCACTGGCTCGGCGACGCGTTCGCCTCGGGCGGCTCGGCCGGCTACGACCACAAGGCCATGGGCATCACGGCCAGGGGCGCGTGGGAGGCGGTCAAGCGCCACTTCCGGGAGCTGGGCAAGGACATCCAGTCGGAGGACTTCACGGTCGTCGGCGTCGGCGACATGATGGGCGACGTGTTCGGCAACGGCATGCTGCTGAGCGAGCGCATCCGGCTCGTGGGCGCCTTCAACCATCTCCACATCTTCTGCGATCCCGACCCGGACGCGGCGGCGAGCCATGCCGAACGCAAGCGGCTGTTCGAGCGGCCGCGCTCGTCCTGGGCCGACTACGACGTCTCCCTCCTTTCGGAGGGCGGCGCCGTCTTCGACCGCGGCGCCAAGTCGATCGAGCTCTCGCCCCAGATCCGGGCGCGCTTCGGAATCGAGCGGGAGCGGGTCACGCCCAACGAGCTGATCCACGCCATGCTCAAGGCCGACGTGGATCTCCTGTGGAACGGCGGCATCGGAACCTACATCAAGGCTTCGGACGAGACCCACGCCGAGGTCGGCGACCGCGCCAACGACAGCGTCAGGGTCGACGGCGGGGAGGTTGGCGCCAAGGTCGTCGGCGAGGGCGGCAACCTGGGCGCGACGCAGGCCGGCCGCATCGAGTTCGCGCTGGCGGGCGGACGAATCAATACCGACGCCATCGACAACTCCGCAGGCGTCGACTGCTCCGACCACGAGGTCAACATCAAGATCCTCCTGGACGACGTGGTCGCGGCGGGCGACATGACGGTCAAGCAGCGCGACCGGCTGCTCGAGACGATGACCGACGAGGTCGCCGGTCTCGTGCTGCGCGGCAACTACCTCCAGACGCAGGCGCTCACCATCCTCGAGAGCCACGGCGAGACGCGGACCGACGAGCAGGTCCGCTTCATGCGGGCGGTCGAACAGACGGGCCTGCTCGACCGCCGCATCGAGGGCCTGCCCGACGACGAGGACCTGGCCGACTGGCGCCTCCGGCGCCGCCGCTTCACCCGGCCGGAGCTTTCGGTGCTGCTGGCCTACGCCAAGATGGACCTCTACCCGGCGCTGCTCGAATCCGACCTGCCCGACGATCCCGATCTGCGGGACGACCTGATCCGCTACTTCCCGGCGCCGCTCCGGGAGACATACCGCGAGCGGATCATGAACCACCGCCTGAGACGCGAGATCGTCGCGACCTTCACGACGAACTCCATCGTCAACCGCGCGGGCGTCACCTTCGTCCGGCGCATGGCCGAGGAGTCGGGCCACGGCTTCGCCGACATCGCGCGCGCCTACGCGGTGGCGCGCGACGCCTTCGGCCTGCGCGACGTCTGGCTCGCCGTCGAGCAGCTCGACAACCGGGTGCCGGCGGCGATGCAGACGGCGATGCTGGACGAATCCATGCTGCTCATCGAGCGGGTCACCGGCTGGATGCTGCGCCACCGCGACCAGCCCATGGCGATCGGCCCGACCGTGGCGGCCTTCCGGCCCGCCGTCCTGGGGCTTCAGGCCAGGCTTCCCGAGCTGGTCAGCCCGGCGCGGCGGCGGTCCATCGAACGCGCGGCCAGACGCTACGAGAAGGACGGCGCGCCTCCCCTTGTCGCCACCATGGTGGCGAGCCTGCGCACGCTCGCCGCCGTGTGCGATGTCGTCGACGCGGCCGATACGCTCTCGCTCGATGTCATCGACGTCGCCACCGTGTTCTTCGATGTCGGCGAGAAGCTGGGTTCCGACTGGCTGCGCGACATGCTGGGACGGCTCGCCGTCGAGGACCGGTGGGACCGGCTGGCCCAGCAGGCGCTCATCGAGGAGAGCTTCCTGCAGCAGCGCCGGATCGCCGTGGCGGTCCTCCAGGCCAACGGCCGGGAACCGGCCGCCGAGGCGACCGCCGCCTGGATCGCCGGGAACGGCGCGCGCGTCGCCCGCGCCCGGGCCGTCATCGCCGACCTCAAGAGCGCCGACACGCCCGTCGATCTGGCGATGGCCTCGGTGGCGAGCCAGGCCCTGAAGTCGCTGTCGGGCTGAGCGGACCGCGACCCCGCCTTCCCGCCCCTTTGGCGGGCTCGGGGTGAGGGGTGTTTTCGCGATTCCCCCTTCATCCCGAGGCGGTCCGAAGGGACCGTATCGAGAACCTGTCCCGAGCTTGCCGACGGACCGGCCCTAACGTCCCTTGAACACCGGCGCGCGCTTCTCGCGGGCCGCGGCGAGGCCCTCCCGCGCGTCCTCGGCGCCGAAGCACGCCACCGTCTCGCGCTTGAGCCAGGCCGAATCGAGATCGCCCCTGGCGATGGCGTTGATGGCCTTCTTCGAGATCGCGAGCGAGCGCGGCGACAGCGCCACGAGACGGCCGACGAAGGCGGCGAGCACGGCGGCGAACGTCTCGCGCGGCGCCAGGCGGTCGAGATAGCCGATCTCCAGGAGCGTGGCGGCGTCCATGTCCTCGGCGGCCAGGAACAGGCGGCGCGCGACCTGCGGTCCCAGCCGCTCGACGTAGCGGCGCAGGCCGCTCTCGTGGAACACGAGGCCGAGCCTCGCCGGCGGCATGACGAGCCGCATGCCCTCCACGCCGACGCGGAAGTCGCAGGCGAGCGCGAGGTCGGTGGCGCCGCCGTAGACGTCGCCGTTGAGCGCGCAGACGGTCACCGGCCGCAGGGCCTCGATCCGGTCGGCCAGCCGTTCCAGCGGGTTGTCGCTCCAGTCCCGGGTCAGCACGTCGTCCAGGTCGACGCCCGCCGAGAAGCTCCTTTCGCCGGAGCCCGTCAGCACGATCGCCCGCGGGCCGTCGTCGGCGTCGAGCGCGTCGATGTCGGCGATCAGGCGGTCGGCTTCCGCCATCCCGAGCATGTTGTGCTTGTCGGGCCGGTCGAGGCGGACCGTGGCGACGGCGCCCTCGCGGCCGATGCGCCACGCCTCGCCGCTCATGCCGGCAGGTCGAGCGTCACGCTCACGGGGCAGTGGTCGCTCGCCTTGTCCCAGCCGCGCACGTGGCGGTGGATTTCGGCCGACTTCAGCTTTCCGGCGAGCGCGGGCGCGACCCAGACGTGGTCGAGCCTGCGCCCCTTGTCGGACGCGGACCAGTCCCTGGCCCGGTAGCTCCACCAGGAATAGAGCTTCTCCGGAGCCGGCCTGAAGCGGCGGACGGCGTCGGTCCAGTCGTGGGCCCGGCGCAGCCGCTCCATGGCCTCGACCTCGACCGGCGTGTGGCTCACCTCCTTCAGAAGTCGCCCGTGGTTCCAGACGTCGCACTCGAGCGGGGCGATGTTGAGGTCGCCCACGAGGATGCGCCTGGCGCGGGGACTCCGGATGCGCGCGCACCAGTCGGTCATCGCGGCCAGGAAGTCGAGCTTGTGGGCGAACTTGTCGTTGAGCCCGGGGTCGGGCGTGTCGCCGCCGGCGGGCACGTAGAGGTTGTGGAGCTCGACGTTCCCCTCGAGCGCGACCCAGACGTGGCGGCCGTCCTCGCGGCCGCACCAGTGGGTCACGCCGGACCCGGCGAACGGGATGCGGCTCAGCGTGGCGACGCCGTTGTAGCCCTTGAAGCCGGCCATCGCGATGTGCTCCCAGCCCGCGGCGCGGATCGGCTCGAAGGGGAAGACATCCTCGGTGGCCTTGATCTCCTGCAGGCACAGGATGTCGGGCCGGCGCTCCCGGAGGTAGGCGAGCACCAAGCCGAGGCGCGGGCGCACGGAGTTGATGTTCCAGGTCGCGATCGTGACGTCCGGCATGGCCGCGACGCTACAGCGTTTCCGTCTCCGACGGAATCGCCGCGGTCCGCACGCCGGGGGCCGTGTCGTTCTCGATGAACGACCGCCAGACGGTGGACTGGCCGGGCTCCAGTTCGCGCGGGCCCACGGCCAGTTCGGAACCGCGGTCCTTCCTCGACCGGATGCCCTCGATGGCGAAGGCGCCCTCGAGGGCCGGATAGGGTTCCCGCGGCGCGTCGCCGCCGCGCCGCGGGGCGGGACCTTGCGCGGTCGCCTCCTCCGTCATTCCTCGGCCATGGCGAGCCACGGCCAGCGTTCGCGGTAGCTCGCGCATTTCTCCGCGAAACGGCCGGGCGTGGGGTTGAGGGGGTTGCACCGGAGGACGCCGGCGAAGAGATCGTCGAAGCCGAACGGCGCGCAGACCTCGAAGCCGCCCGCGGGACCGGGCCTCACGCCGACGCAGGCGCAGGCGCAGGCCACGACGAACCTCCCGATGTTGTCCGCCGAACACGCCGTTTCCGGATAGGGGCCGCCGAAGCGGTCCGCGAACCAGAGCGGCACGCGGGCCTGGTTGCGGACTTCGTGCACGATCCCGAGATCGGCGAAAAGCGCCTCCGCGCGCCGGATCGCCCGGTCCTCGGCCTCCCAGGACGTGTCGGGATCCCAGTAGAAGATGTCGTAATCCTCGATGTGGGCGTCGGCGGGCCGGTCCGACAGCGCGTTCCAGACCGGCCCGTAGAGACAGCCCGCCACGAGCCAGCAATCGTCGACGCCGAGGTCCGGCAGGCGTTCGAGAACCGCGGCGTTCGCCGGGTTGGCGAGCGCATGGTCGAGAAACGCGCCGCGCGGAGACATGCCGCCGTCACCGCAGAAGGGCGATGCGGCGATAGCCCAGGGCCTCGGCGACATGCAGCCGGCCGACGCCGGCGTCGCCGGCGAGGTCGGCGATCGTGCGGGCGACCCGCTGCACCCGGTGCCAGCCGCGGGCCGAGAGCTTCAGACGCTCGGCCGCCTGGGCGAGCAGCGCCTGGCCCTGGGCGTCCGGTTTCGCGGCCTCCTCCAGGAGTTGGCCCTCGGCGCGGGCGTTGACGCGGACATCCGCGCGTCCGGCGTAGCGCCGCGTCTGGATGGCGCGGGCCGCCGCGACCCGGGCGGCGATCCGCGCGGAGCCCTCGGCGGGCGGGGGCAGCGCGAGATCCGCCGCGGCGACCTCGGGCACCTCGACATGGAGGTCGATGCGGTCGAACAGGGGACCGGAGACGCGGCCCTGGTAGTCGATGGCGCAGCGCGGCGCCCTGCTGCAGGCGCGTCCCGGATCGGAGAGCCATCCGCACTTGCAGGGGTTCATCGCCGCGACGAGCTGGAAGCGGGCCGGGTAGACGGCATGGTGGTTGGCGCGCGCCACCAGGGTCTCGCCCGATTCGGCGGGTTGGCGCAGGGCGTCGAGCGCCTGGCGGTGGAACTCCGGCAGCTCGTCGAGGAAGAGCACGCCGTTGTGCGCCAGCGAGACCTCGCCGGGCCGGGCGCGCGAGCCGCCGCCGGTGAGCGCGGCCATGCTGGCGCTGTGGTGGGGATCGCGGAACGGACGGTTGCGGCTGATGCGTCCGCCCTTCAGCTCGCCCGCGACCGAGGCGACGAGGCTCGCCTCGAGCGCCTCCTCGGGCGTGAGCGGCGGCAGGATGCCCGGCAGCCGCTTGGCGAGCATGGACTTGCCGGCGCCGGGCGGGCCGATCATCAGCAGGTTGTGGCCGCCCGCCGCGGCGATCTCCAGCGCCCGCTTGGCGGCCTCCTGCCCCTTGATGTCGGCGAGGTCGGGACTCCCCGCCTCCTCCCCGGCCAGCTCGGCCCGGGGCGGCGTGAGCGCCTGGAGGCCCTTCCAGTGGTTGATGAGGCCGACCAGATGGTCGGGGGCGGTCACCGGCGTCCCGCCCGCCCACGCGGCCTCGGATCCGTTGGCCGCGGGGCAGACCAGCCCGCGCCCCAGACGCCCGGCGGCGAGCGCCGCGGGCAGGACGCCCGCCACCGGGCTCAGGCGTCCGTCGAGCGCGAGCTCGCCCAGCACGAC
This sequence comes from uncultured Alphaproteobacteria bacterium, assembly GCA_958295695.1. Lineage (GTDB taxonomy): Bacteria > Pseudomonadota > Alphaproteobacteria > SP197 > SP197 > SP197. The sequence goes on from OY282363.1 coordinate 3,082,268, forward strand.
GTTGTCGCGGGCGACATCCGCCGGAACGGCGCCCAGGGCCAGCAGCAGGGCCACGGCGATCGGCAGGTCGTAGTGGCCGCCCTCCTTCAGGAGATCGGCGGGCGCGAGGTTGATCGTGATGCGCTTGGGCGGAAACGCCAGACCGATGGCCGCCAGAGCCGAGCGCACCCGCTCCCGGCTCTCGCCGACGGCCTTGTCGGGCAGTCCGACGATGTTGAAATAGGGCTGGCCGGGCACCAGGGAGACCTGCACCTCGACCGGCAACGCCTCGACGCCCGAGAGCGCCACCGTGGTGACCTGCGCGACCATGGGGCGAGGCTACCACTCTGGAGGCCGCGATGGGACCCGCCATGTCGCCCCTCCGTCCGCGCTCCGCCGCGGGCCCGACGGCTTGCCTCCCGTCGTTTCAGCCCCCCAGCCAGGCGAACTTGACGAGGAAGAGCGCGGCCAGGGCCAGCACCGCGGGCTTGGCCTCGGAGAAACGGCCCGAGAGCAGCTTGATCGCGGCGTAGCTGATGAAGCCGAAGGCGAGGCCGTCCGCGATCGAGAAGGTGAACGGCATGGTCATGGCGAGCACCACCGCGGGCACGTATTCGGTGACGTCGCTCCAGTCCACCTCGGCGACGCCCTGGGTCATCATGCAGGCCACGAAGAGCAGCGCGGGCGCCGTGGCGTAGGCCGGGATCGTGTTGGCGAGCGGCGACAGGAAGAGCGCCGCCAGGAACAGCACGGCGACGACCGCCGCCGTGAGCCCGGTGCGCCCGCCGGCCCGCACGCCCGCGGCGCTTTCGATGTAGCAGGTCACCGACGAGGTGCCCGCCGCCGCGCCGACGACGGTCGCCGTCGAATCGGCGATCAGCGCCCGTTTGAGACGCGGCAGCCTGCCGTTCGCATCCAGCAGGCCCGCGCGGTGGGCCGTGCCGACCAGCGTGCCCGTGGTGTCGAAGAGGTCGGTGAAGAGGAAGGCGAAGATGACGCCGACCAGCGCCAGGTCGAGCGCGCCCGCGATGTCCATCTGGAACATCACGGCGCCGGGGTCGGGCGGCACGTCGGCCACCCCCCGAAACTCGCTGATCCCGAGGATGACGCCCACCGCGGTGACCGCCAGGATGCCGATGACGATCGCCCCGGGAACCCTGGCGGCGTCGAGGGCGGCGATGACGACGAAGCCGGCGACGGCGAGGATCGCGGTCCATTGCGTGACATCGCCGATGCCCACGAGCGTCGCCGGGTTGTCGACCACGATGCCCGCGTTCTTCATGGCGATGATGCCGAGGAAGAGGCCGATGCCGGCGGCCGTGGCCATCTTCAGCGAGCGCGGAATGGCGTTGATGATCCGTTCGCGCACCGGCAGCACCGAGATAATCACGAAGAGGACGCCGGAGACGAAGACCGCGCCCAGGGCGATCTGCCAGGGATGGCCCATGCCGAGCACCACGCCGTAGGTGAAGAAGGCGTTGAGGCCCATGCCCGGCGCCATGGCGATCGGGTAGTTCGCCCAGAGGCCCATCACGGCCGTGCCGATCGCCGCGGCCAGACAGGTCGCCACGAACACGCCGCCGAAGTCCATGCCCGCGTCCGAGAGGATCAGCGGATTGACGAACACGATGTAGGCCATGGTGAGGAACGTGGTGACGCCCGCGATCACCTCGCGGCGCACCGTGGTGCCGTGTTCCTCGATCTTGAACAGGTCGTTCAGCATCCCCGCGCTCCCCGGATGTCTTCCCCCGTCGGAGGGACGCGCGAAGACTACCATCCGCGCCGGCCGCGGGCTCCCCGATCCGGGCCACGGCTGTTGACAACTTGCCGTCGTCCGCCCGTTTGACCCCGGGCCAGACGGTCGCGATGCTGGATCCGCGCCGACCGTCGCACCCACGGCGGCGGGAACGTCCGGAGGACACGGCCGTGCTCCCCATCGTCGATATCTCCCCGCTCGCCTCGGACGATCCCGCCGCGCGCCGGGATGTCGCGCGCCGGATCGGCGCGGCCTGCGAATCCACGGGCTTCCTCCATGTCCGAGGCCACGGCGTCGCCGACGGCGCGATCCGGGACGCCGAGGACGCGGCGCAACGCTTCTTCGCCCTGCCCGAGGCCGCCAAGCGCCGGACGACCCGGCCGCCGGGCGTCCTGCGCGGCTATATCCCGCCCATGCCTTTCGGGCGCAACGCGCCCGGAGCGCCCGCGACGACCTACGAGGGCTACAGCATCGGCGTCGAGGTCGCGCCGGGAGATCCCGAGACCGCGGCGAGCGGGGGTCTCTACGCGCCCAACCTGTGGCCCGACGAGCCCGCGGACTTCCGCCGCGCCATCACGGCCTACTGGGGCGCGGTCGACCGCGTCTCGCGCCGTCTTCTGGGCGCCTTCGCCCTGGCGCTGGACCGGGACGAGGACCTGTTCGCGCGCATGTTCGCGAGGCAACTCAGCAACCTCTCGCTGCTTCACTACCACGCCCGGCCGGAGATGGCGGATGCGCCGCCCGACGACACCGTGGCCCACCGCGACACGAACGCGATCACCGTGCTGCGGCCCGGCGAGGCCGGCGGCCTGCAGGTCGGGGGCGCGGACGGGATCTATCGCGAGGTCCGCCCGGAGCCGGGCTGCTTCGTCGTCAACATCGGCAACATGATGGAACGCTGGTCGGGCGGCCGTTTCCGCTCGACCATGCACCGGGTCCATCCTCCGCGGCTCCTGGAGCGCTACGCCATCGCCTTCTTCGCCGTGCCGGACCACGACACGGCGGTCCAGCCCCTGCCGGGCCTTCCGGCGACGGGCGATCCCGGCGACATGGCCCCGCGCCGCGCCGGCGACGACCTGGCGGCCTTCATCGAGAACTTCGACCGGCAGGTGCGCGAACGAGGGAGCGAACCGCCTGGGCCTTAGCGGACATGCTCGGCGGCGCGGAAGGCCTTCTTCAGCTTCTCGACGGTGAAATCCGGATCCTTGCAGGCCTCGATAATGACGGCTTCCCGGCGGGCCTGCCGCGCGGCGGTCTCCGGGATCAGGGGCGCCACCTCCTTCGGGATCACGACCGCGCCGTGGCGGTCGGCGTGGACCAGATCGCCGTTCCTGACCCACATGCCCAGCACCTGCACGTCCGAGCCGAAGTCGACATGGTGGACGTGGGCGTGGCTCGGTCCGATCGACCCGGCGATGGCGTGGAAGCCCTCGGCCCACATGTCGACATCCCGGACGCTGCCGTTGGTGACGAGCCCGAGGCAGCCCAGCGCCTTGTGGACGTTCGAGTTGACCTCGCCCCACAGGGCGCCGAACCCGGCCCGTTCGCCGTCGAGGTCCTGCACGACGATGATCGACGGCCGGGGACCGGAGGCCAGATAATCGACATAGGCCTCGGCGAACCGGCGGTCCTCGGCGGGCGAGCGGCTCGAGGGCTCGACCGCCCGGCAGGTCGCCGTCCTGGCGAAGCCCACGACGGGTCCGGCGCCGGGATCGAGGCACACGAAGGGCTGCGTGACGAATCCCCTCGAGGCCTGCTCGACCTTGAGGAGGTCCATCGTGTTGCAGACCGTCGGCGTGTCGATCGCGGCGAGTCGCCGGAGCAGCTTCGCGGCGATCCTGGCGGCGGTCATGGAAGCCCCCTTCCCCCTCTCCATGGCGTCTCCGTCTTCGACGGCAACGCCATGGCCTGCTTGTCGCTCGCGGCAAGCGTCCCCGCGGGCCGGGCCTGTAGCGGGCGCCGGCAAGGCCGGAACCGCCCTGGGAAACGATAGGCCCCCGGCGTCGGCCCGTCACGCCTCGCGGACGCTCTCCTGGCGGTCGGCCCCGTCGAGCCAGTTCCGCCCGATCTCCACGCCCCACCCGGGCGCGTCCGGCACGGTGACCTTGCCGTCCGCCACCCGGAAGGGCTCGCCTTCGAAGAGGCCGTCCTGCCAAGGGTAGTAGTCGAGGCCCTCGATGGAGAGCTCCAGGTACTTCCCGGCGTTGGGCAGCGCCGGCAGCAGGTGCATCGTGCACAGGGTCACCAGCGACAGGTTGGCGCAGTGCGGCGTGACCGGCAGGCCCGCCGCGGCGGCCATCCTCGCCACCCGGAGCGTGCGGTTGACGCCGCCGAGATACATGACGTCGGGCTGGACGATGTCGACGGCGCGCATCGCGATCATGCGCCGCCAGGTCGTCAGGTCGCAGTCCTGCTCGCCTCCGGCGACGTCGATCGAGAGCGCGTCGGCGACCTCCTTGGTCTGCTCGAGCTCCCAGTAGGGGCAGGGCTCCTCGAAATGGCTTACGCCCTCGTCCTCAAGCAGCTTGCCGACCTCGATGGCGCGGGCTGGCGAGAAGCCGGAGTTGGCGTCGACCAGCTTGGCGACGCCGTCGCCCAGGGCGCGGGCGACGGCGGGCACGATCTCCTCCGTGCGGCCGGGCCAGCGGTCGACGTCGCGTCCGCACTCCGCGGCGACGCGCCACTTGAACGCGTCGAAGCCCTTTTCGTCGCGCAGGCGGCAGAGCCGGCGGGCCTCCTCGGCTGGCGCGATGTCGCGCTTCATGGAGCTGCCGTAGGCGCGCAGCGGCCCGGGCTCGCCGCCCAGCAGCGCGACCACGGGCCTGTCCTCCAGCTTGCCGCGCAGGTCCCAGAGCGCGGTGTCGAGGCCCGCCATGGCGCGGCGCAGGTAGGAGCCGGGGAACTTGTGCTCGCGCTCGGCGATGCGGTCGAGGGTGTCGTCGAAATCGAGCGCGTCGGTCCCCAGGGCGTGGGGGGCCACCTGGCGGTGGAAGACCCGCGCCGTGATGTCGGCGTTGTAGGTCGAGACCTGGCCCCAGCCCTGCTCTCCCCCGTCCGTCGTGACGCGGACGAAGGCGACGGTCTCGTCGGCGAAGGTCTCCAGCCTGGCGATCTTCATTGTCGTGCTCCCTGTCGGTCGTCGGCCCTCGCCGCGGGCGGGGCCCTCCATGACCGGATGTCCTCCAGAATCAGGTCGGCGGCGCGCGCCGCGGTCATCATGGTCGGGCCGTTGGTGTTGCCGGACACGATGTTGGGGAACACCGAGGCGTCGACGACGCGCAGGCCCTCCACGCCGTGGACCCGGAGCCGGCCGTCGACGACCGACGTGGCGGGATCCGGACCCATGCGGCAGGTGCAGGCGGGGTGGAAGACCGTGCCGCTCGTCCCGCGGATGAAGTCGACCGTTTCCTCGTCGCTCTCGACGCCGGGTCCGGGCTCCAGCTCCTCGGCGATGACGGCCGCGAGCGCCGGCTGGCGCGCGAGCCGGCGCAGGAAACGCATGGCCTCCAGCATGTCCTCCATGTCCCGGCCCTCGCCGAAGCTGTTGGGGTGGATGGCCGGGCTGTCGCCGGGATCGGGCGAGCGGAGCTCCAGGCGGCCCCGGCTTGCCGGCCGGCACGACGAGAACCCGAGCCCGACGGCCCGGAACGGGTCGGGATCGAGGACCGGACGCTCTCCGTCGTGCTTTCCCGTCAGCATCGACATGGCCTGGAAGTAGAGCTGCATGTTGGGCCGTTCGCGGTCCGGGCCGGTGCGGAAGTAGCCGCCGCCGTGGTTGATGCTGAGGCTCAGCGGCCCACGCCGCGTCAGGAGGTATTGCGCGCCGGCGAGGAGCTTCGCCGGGCGGGAGCGCAGGCGCTCGTTCAGCGTGGGGTGGGTCACGCGGTAGACGTTGCCGCAGCCCAGGTGGTCCTGCAGGTGCCTCCCGACATTGGCGTTGCCGCGGACCGCCTCGATGCCGTGGCCGCGCAGCGCCTCGCCGGGACCGACGCCCGAAAGCATGAGGAGGTGCGGCGTGTTGACGGCGCCCGCCGAAAGGATCACCTCGCGTCCGGCCGCCGCCGCGGTCTCGCGGCCCGCCCGCCGGAACGCGACGCCGGTGGCGCGCGCGCCCTCGAAGACGACGCGCGTGACGTGCGCGCCGGTCATCACGGTGACGTTCGGCCGCTTCATCGCCGGGCGCAGGAAGGCGCGCGCCGCCGACATGCGCCGGCCGTTCCCGGTGGTGATCTGGCAGTAGCCGACGCCCTCCCGGCACGCGCCGTTGAGGTCCGGATTGAACGGCAGGCCCGCCTGCCGCCCGGCTTCGATGTAGGCCCGGCAGTAGCGTTCGACCCGGCGCGAGACGTCGCTCACGCGGAGCGGGCCGCCCGCGCCGCGCCAGGCGTCGGCGCCCGCCTCGTTGTCCTCGATCGCCTTGAAGTAGGGCAGGACGTCGTCCCAGCCCCAGCCGGGATTGCCCGCGGCCTTCCAGTCGTCGTAGTCGGCGGGATGGCCGCGCATGAACACCATGGCGTTGATCGAGCTCGATCCGCCCAGCACCTTGCCGCGGGGCCAGTAGTCCGTCCGGCCGCCGAGGCCGGGGTCGGGCTCGGTGCGGTAGGCCCAGTTGACCTCGGGGTCGTAGAAGGTCTTGCCGTAGCCCAGCGGCACGTGGATCCAGAACCGCCGGTCGCTGGGGCCGGCCTCGAGCACGAGGACGGAACGCCGCCCGTCCGCCGAGAGCCTGTCGGCCAGCACGCAGCCGGCCGAGCCGGCGCCCACGATGATGGTGTCGAAAACCATGGCCGCGCACGTTCCCGCGCGATGGCCGGAAAATCAATCGCCCGCCGCCGTCCGCCTTCCGGTGGCCCTCGCTCCCGATCGGGTCCATGATCCAGGCGCGGACGGAGGGGGCCGGGATGACCGAGTGGTGGCGCGAGTCGGCGGTGGCGATCGCGGCGGCGATCAGGGCGAGGGAGGTCACGGCCGAGGAGGTGATGGCGAGCCACCTCGAGCGCGTGGACCGGGTCAACGGCAGGCTCAACGCCATCACGGTGCGCCATGACGACGAGGCCATGGCCGCGGCGCGCGCGGCCGACCGGGCGCAGGCGGCGGGCGAGCCGCTGGGTCCGCTGCACGGAGCGCCGGTGACGATCAAGGAGAACGTCGACCAGAAGGGCCACGCCACGACCAACGGCGTGGAGGCCTTCGCGGCGGTCGTGGCGGAGGACGACGCGCCGGTCGTCGCCAACCTGCGCAAGGCGGGCGCGATCCCCATGGGACGCACCAACACGCCGGAGTTCTCGCTGCGCTATTTCACCGACAACGTCCTGCGCGGCCAGACGTTCAATCCCTGGGACCGGAACGTCACGCCGGGCGGGTCTTCGGGCGGCGCCGCGGCGGCCTGCGCGGCGGGCATGGGACCCATCGCCCACGGCAACGATCTCGGCGGCTCGATCCGCTATCCGGCGTACGCCTGCGGGCTGGTCGGCGTCCGCCCGACGCTCGGCCGCGTGCCCGCCTACAACCCGACCCAGGCCGAGGAACGCCCCGCGACCATCCAGCTCATGAGCGTGCAGGGCCCGCACGCGCGCAACGTCGCCGACTGCCGCGCGGCGCTCGCCGCGATGGCGCGGCGCGACGCGCGCGATCCCTGGTGGACGCCCGCGCCGCTCGAGGGGACCGCGACGCACGTCCCGCCGCGCGCCGCGATCTGCCCGGACCCCGGCGGGGCCGGCGTCGATCCGAAGGTGGCCGAGGCGGTGCGCGGAGCGGGCGATGCGCTGGCGAACGCCGGCTACGCGGTCGCCGAGGTCGCGCTTCGCGATGTCGTGGAGTCCGCGCGGCTGTGGATGGCGCTGCTGATGGCCGAGGTCGAGGAGCTCATGGAGCCGGCGATCCGGGAGCACGGCAGCCACAAGATCAACCGGGTGCTCGACAACTACAAGGCGGCCGGCGAGACCTTCCACGGCGGCGAAAAGCCGGGGACCGACAGGGCGACCTACATGAGGAACCTCGCGCGGCGCGCGGCCGGACTGCGCGACTGGTCGCTGCTCATGGAGGAGCACGGCGTGATCGTGGGGCCCGTCTCGACCGAGCCGCCCTTCCCGCGGAACGACGACGAGACCGGCGCGGCGCGGGTCGCCGAGATCTTCCTCGCCAACCGGCTGACCTGCTCCGTCAACCTGATGGGCCTGCCCAGCGTCGCCGTTCCGACCGGCGCGCCGGACGGCGTGCCCATGGGCGTCCAGGTCGTCGCGCCGCGCTACCGCGAGGACATGGCCTTCGACGCGGCCCAGGCCATCGAGGACGCCCGCGGCGTTCTGACGCCGATCGATCCGGCGTGGTAGGCGCGGCTACTCCGCGGCCCGCGCAGCCGCCGCGCGGTCCGGCGCCAGGGCGCGGGCGAGGTACTTGTAGAACTGGGCGATGGTCTTCTCGAAGGGCGAGAGCGGCCCGCGCGCGGCCTTGCGCGAGCGCATGACCCGGGCCAGCTCCGAGGTCGCCCGCTCGTCCTCGGCGTTGACCTTCTCGATCAGCGCCGCGCGGGCGGCGGAGATCTCGGGATCGTCCTCCACGAGGTCCTTCCACATCAGGTAGCCGCCCAGAACCTCGGTCCTCTCCGGCCCCGAGGGGCGGAACGACAGCCAGTTGTTGGCGCCCGCGCGCATGGCCATGGTGAAGGCCGGGAAGACATAGACCAGATAGCCGGTGTCGAGCTCCTCCCGGGTCAGGCCGGCGAGGTCGCCGCGCGGGTTGAGCGGGTGGTCGGCGCCGGCCAGATACTCGTCGCCCATCGCGCAGCGTTCGTGGGTGAAGCTCTCGTCGACCGGCGGAATCTCGGGGAAGTAGGTTCCCCCGGCCGGCATCTGGACGCCGACGGTTCCGGCGTGGAGCCCGATGTGGTGGTAGTACTCCATGGAGTTCTCGGCCGAGAGCTTCCAGTTGCCGTTCCAGGGCTTCTCGTAGTGGAAGACCTCGGTCTGCTCCTCGATGCGGTAGTTCGCCGTCGCGGCGTCCATGGACGCCATGGCGGCCCGGAGCGGCGCCGCGTCGTCGTCGAGGTTGACGAACAGGAAGCCCCTCCAGGCCTCCAGGCGGTAGGACGGCAGGCGGCAGGCGGCCCTGTCGAAGACCGCGCTGCCCTCCATATGGGGCGCGCCGATCAGGCGGCCGTCGGTGGCGTAGCTCCAGCTGTGGTAGGGGCAGACGAACCGCCCGGCGTTCCCCCGGCCTTCCACGACCGGCATGAGACGGTGGCGGCAGGCGGTGTTGAGCGCGCGCACCCGACCGTCGGTCCCGCGCACGACCGCCACGGGTTCGCCCATGACGTCGATGGTGTAGTAGTCGCCGGGCTCGGGCACGTATTCGTCGCGGCCGACGCAGAGCCAGGACTTCTCGAATATCTCGCGCACCTCGAGCGCGTGCAGCTCGGACGAGAGATAAGCGTCGGGCGGCAGGGAGAGGCACGCCGTCTCCGGCCTGCCGATGTAGGCCGCGATGGCGTCGAGCAGATCGTCGAGGCTCGTCATGGCGCCGCCCTCCTCCCGAAGCGCCATCCTAGCGGATCGGGACGCCGGGCGAAGGGGTCTTGTCCCCGTTCGAGACACGGGGGCGGCGGGGGCGTCAACCCGCCGCCACGCGCCGACGGCCGAGGAAGGGGAGAGGTAGACCGGGCCGCCAAGTCACCAATACGACGGCTCCGCGCGCAAAGCCTGTGGCCTTGTCGCGGACACGGGGTATCCTGTTTCCGGTCGAGGGGAGCGAAAGCCCGACGGGAGGGCGAGCCATGGCCGATGACGCTTATCTCGAAGGCCGTTGCCTGATCGCGATGCCCACCATCGGCGACCCCCGCTTCGAGCGCGCTCTGATCTACATGTGCGCGCACAGCGCCGACGGCGCGATGGGGCTCGTCGTGAACAAGCCGCTCGACGATTTCTCCTTCGCCGAGCTCCTGGAACAGATGGGCGTCGAGGAACGCGGCGCCACGGACCGCATCCGCCTGCATTTCGGCGGCCCGGTCGAGACCGGCCGGGGCTTCGTGCTCCATTCCGACGACTACATGCACGACGGAACCCTGCGGATCGCGGGCGGCGTGGCGCTGACCGCGACCATCGATGTGCTCAAGGCCATGGCCAGCGGCGCCGGGCCCCACGCCAGCATCCTGGCGCTGGGCTACGCCGGCTGGGCGCCGGGCCAGCTCGACGCGGAGCTCCGGGCCAACGGCTGGCTCACCTGCGACGCCGACCACGACCTCCTGTTCGGCGTCGACCTCAACGGCAAGTGGCGCAAGGCGCTGACCCGCATCGGCATCGACCCGGCCATGCTGTCGACCGACGTCGGCGAGACCGGACGGCCGAACTGACGCGCCCTCGCGCCACGAGCCGTGGGGGTTTGCCGATGGGCCACCACGACACGACCGGTTTCGAGTGGATGGACGCGAGGGAAGCCAAGCCGGCTTTCCGGCGCGGGACGGCTCATGCGGCGTCCGCGGACCGCACCCGCCGGGCGATCTCGGCGCCGCGCTCCCGTTCGATCCGCGCGATGTCGTACTGGCTCTGGAGACCGGTCCAGAACGGCGCGCCGTTGCCGAAATAGCGGCCGAGACGCACCGCCGTGTCGGCGGCGATCGAACGGCGACCGTTCAGAATGTCCGTCACGCGGCCCGACGGCGCGCCGAGATCCAGCGCCAGCCTGTTGGCGCTCAAGCCCCTCGCCTCGAGTTCGCGCTTCAGAAGCCGGCCTGGGTGCGACATCGGGAACATGGCGTTCGGCCCCCTGTGACGGTCACGGACGCTTCTGGCGGGCAGTCCGTTCGCGCCAGTCCGAATCGATCAGGGCGAACAGCAGGTGATCGCGCCAGGCGCCGTCGATCTTGAGGTAGCTGTGGGCGAGGCCTTCCAGCTTGAAGCCGAGGGACTCCAGCAACCGGCGGCTGGGTTCGTTGACCGGCAGGCAGGCGGCCTCGAGGCGGTGCAGGGCGAGATCGTCGAACACGTGGGCCGCGACCGCGTCGACGGCCTCGGTCATGTATCCCTTGCGCGCGAAGCGCTGGCCGATCCAGTAGCCCAGGGTCGCGGCCTGCGCGACGCCCCTGCGGACATCGCCGAGCGTGACGCCGCCCATGAGCGCGTCGTCCTCCGACCGGAAGACGAAGAAGCTGTAGCCCGCGCCGGCCTCCCGGTCGCGCGCCTGGCCGCGCAGCCTGCGGCGGAACGCGGCCCGGGTCAGGGCGTCGCGCGGCCATGTCGGCTCCCAGGGCCGCAGGAACTCCCGGCTTTCGCCGCGGAGTTGCGCCCAGGCGCTCCAGTCGTCCGCGACGGGCTGGCGCAGCACGAGCCGGCGGGTCGTGAACGCCGGGACGCGGCCGTCGGCCGGAGTCTTGCGCAGCAGTCCTAGCAAGGCCGCGCCCGGTTCAGGCGTTCGGCGATACGGTCGTACTGCCCGACGCCCGGCTCCGGCCCGATCGTCGCCACCGTGGGCGCCGGACCGGCGAGCAGCCTGAGCGCGCAGTCGCGCACGTCCGCCAGGCCGACCGCGTCGAGCTTCTCGACCGCCTCCCGTTGCGGCACGGGCCGGCCGAAGACGAGCATCTGGCGCGCCAGCGTCTCGCAGCGCGACGCCGTGCTCTCGCGCGCCATGAGGAGCCCCGCCTTGAGCTGGGTGCGGGCGCGCTCCAGCTCGTCCGCGTCGAGGTCCTCTCCGGCGCGCACCAGCTCGTCGGCGATCAGCCCGGCGACCTCGGCGCCGTCCTCGGCCGCGCAGCCGGCGTAGACGCCGAACAGGCCGCCGTCGACGAACGGCGAATGGAAGGCGTAGATGGCGTAGGCGAGGCCGCGCGTCTCGCGCACCTCCTGGAACAGGCGCGAGGACATGCCCCCGCCCAGCGCGTTGGCCAGGAGCTGCACCGCGTGGTAGTGGCGATCGTCGAAGCCGACGCCGGCGAAGCCCGCGACCAGGTGGAGCTGCTCGACATCGTCCTGGCGTTCGACGGCGCCGCCGCCATAGGCGGCCGGCTCGGCGACATGCCCGTTGGAGCGACCGAGCCCGGCGAAACGGTCCTCCGCCAGGCGGACCGCCGCGTCGTGGTCGACCCCGCCCGCGGCCGCGAGCACCATGCTGTCGGCCGTGTAGTAGCGGCCCATGAAGTCGACCAGGGAGTCCCGCCGGAACCCTTCGACCCGCTCGCTCGTTCCCAGGATCGACCGGCCCATGGGCTGGTCGGGGAAGGCGCGCTCCTGGAACAGGTCGAAGATCAGGTCGTCGGGCGTGTCGAGGACCTGGGCGATCTCCTGCATCACGACCCACCGCTCCCGCTCCAGCTCGTCCTCGTCGAACACGGAGTTCCGCAGGATATCGGCCAGGACGTCGACGGCGAGCGGGACGTCGTCCTTCAGCACGCGGGCGTAGTAGGCCGTGTGCTCGCGCGAGGTGTAGGCGTTCACATGGCCGCCCACATCCTCGATCTCCTGGGCGATCGTCCGGGCGTCGCGCCGTTCGGTGCCCTTGAACGCCATGTGCTCCAGCAGATGGGAGATGCCGTTGAGCTCGGCCGGCTCGTCGCGCGCGCCGACATCGACCCAGACGCCGACAGCCGCGGATTCCACGCCGTCGATCGCGTCGGTCGCCACGCTCATCCCGTTGTCCAGCCTCGTCACCTCGATGCTCATGGTCCTCCCACGGCGCTCCGGGCGTCTTGCGCGCCTCGTCGAGCCCCTATGTCGATTCGCCCAGGATGAAAGCCTGCACGGCGGCCAGGTCGTTTGGCAAGGCGGCGAACCGCTCCGGCCGCGTCATGACGGCGGCGAGGCTTGCCGGCATGTCCGGCTCGCGGCCGATGGACGACGCGATCGCCTCGGGAAACTTCGCCGGATGCGCCTGGGCGTGGGTGATGACCGGGACGCCGCCGTCGATGCCGACGGACCGCGCCGCCGCGGCGCCGCAGGCGGTGTGCGGATCGACCGCCACGCCGCGGGTCTCGTACATGCGCCGGATCTCGGCGCGGATGCCGTCGTCGTCGAGGCGGTGGCTCGCCATGAGCGCGGCGGCGCGGCGGCGGGCCTCCGGTTCGGCCTCGAACCCGCCGGACTGCCCGAGGCGCGCCATCAGGCCCGCGGTCGCCGCGCCGTCGCGCCCGTGGATCTCGAACAGCAGCCGCTCGAAGTTGCTCGAGACCTGGATATCCATGCTGGGCGCGAGCGTCGGCGTCGCGGCCCCGGGCCGGTACGATCCCGTCGCGAGGAAGCGGTGCAGGATGTCGTTGGCGTTGGTCGCCACGACGAGGCGGGCGACCGGCAGGCCCATCCGGTGAGCGACATAGCCGGCGAAGGCGGCGCCGAAGTTGGCCGAGGGGACGCTGAACGCCACTTCGCGGTCGGGCGCGCCGAGCCGGATCGCCGAGGCGACGTAGTAGACGGTCTGGGCCATGACGCGGGCCCAGTTGATGGAGTTGACGGCGGCCATGTTGACGCGCTCCCGGAAGGCCCGGTCGGCGAACATGGCCTTCACCAGCGCCTGGCAATCGTCGAAGGCGCCCTCGATGGAGAGGCAGTGGACGTTCGCGGCCCCGGACGTCGTCATCTGGCGGCGCTGCACCTCGCTCACCCTGCCTTCGGGGAAGAGGATGTAGACCTCCATGTTGGCGCGCCCGGCGCATCCGGCGATCGCCGCCGAGCCGGTGTCGCCCGAGGTGGCGCCGACGATCGTGACGCGCTCGCCGCGGCGCGCCAGCGCCCGGTCGAACAGGCGGCCCAGGAGCTGCAGCGCGATGTCCTTGAAGGCGAGGGTGGGGCCGTGGAAGAGCTCGAGCAGCCAGTCGTCGTCGCCGGTCTGGATCATCGGCGTCACGGCCGGATGGTCGAAGGCCGCATAGGCATCGGCGGTCATGGCGAGCAGTTCGTCGGGTTCCATCCAGTCTTCGACGAAGGGGTGGACGACCCGGGCCGCGATCCCGGCATACGACAGGCCCCGCATCGCGCGGAGCGCGTCCGCGTCGAGCCGGGGCCAGGTTTCCGGCAGGTAGAGCCCGCCGTCGGACGCCAGGCCCGCGAGCAGGACCTCTTCGAAACCGAGGACCGGCGCGTCGCCGCGTGTGCTGAGATAGCGCATGGTCAGCCCGGATAACGCCCTTCCGCGCGGGCTTCAAACACCCCGGCCCCGGGCGGCGGGCCGGTCTCCGCGCGGATCGCGTTCACGCCGTTCGTTCCCCTCCGGCCCGGCGCAGGCGGAGCGTGAAGACGACCGCGGCCGCCGCGGCCAGTCCGTACCACGTGACGGCGTACTCGATGTGCCGGTTCGGCGGATCGAACCGCGCCTGGCCGCCCGCGAGACCGGCGCCCGCCGGGTCCTCGTCGGCGTGGATTACCGCCGGCGGCAGGTCAACTCCGGCGGTCCGCCCGATCAGGTCGAGATCGATCCAGAACCAGGCCCGGCCCGAGGGGTCGTTGTCGTGGGTGAAGAACCCCTGTGTCTCGCCGGGGCGTAGCACGCCGGTCACCTCGACGGGGCCGGCGGGCGTCGGCGGCAGCGCCGCGAGCGCCAGCTTGAAGGACCCGGCCCGGGCGACGCCGCGGTTGACCAGCACGTGGCCGCCGCCCTCGAGCGCGAGCGGGGTCAGGATGTGGTAGCCGGGACGCCCGTCGGTCCCGACCCGGTAGAGCGCGAAGTGGTCGTCGAGAAACGCCCCGGTCGCGCGCACCGGCCGCCACTCCCGCTCGCCGAGCGGCAGGGCGAGCGCGGCGTCGAGCGGGACCGGGGCCGAGGCGAGCCTCGCCGCCATGGTTTCGATCAGCCCGGCCTTCCAGCCCAGGCGGTGGAGCTGCCAGGTCCCCAGCGCCAGAAGGACGGCGACGACGGTCGCGGCCCCGGCGATGGCGAGCGCGCGGCCTCGGGGACCGCCGGCGCGGGCGCTAATGGTGGACAATCTCGCCCGCGCCCCACCAGTAGATGCAGCAGAACAGGAAGAGCCACACCACGTCGACGAAATGCCAGTACCAGGCGGCCGCCTCGAAGCCGAAGTGCTGGTTGGGCGTGAAGTCGCCCCTGTGCGCGCGCACGAGGCAAACGCCGAGGAACAGCGTGCCGACGATGACGTGGAAACCGTGGAAGCCCGTCGCCATGAAGAAGGTGGAACCGTAAATCCCGCCGCGGAAGCCGAACGGCGCCTCGCTGTACTCGACGATCTGGAAAGCCGTGAAGGTGACGCCCAGCACCACCGTCACCCAGAGGCCGGCGACGAGCTGGTCCCGGTTGCCCTCCTTCAGCGCGTGGTGCGCCCAGGTCACGGTGGTGCCCGAGGTCAGCAGGACGAGCGTGTTGATGAAGGGCAGGTCCCAGGGATCGAAGGTCAGGATGCCTTCGGGCGGCCATATCCCCCCCATCTGGACCGTCGGGAAGAACGCCGCGTTGAAGTAGGCCCAGAACCAGGCGACGAAGAACATGACCTCCGACGCGATGAAGAGCGCCATGCCGTAGCGCAGGCCGATCTGGACGACGGGCGTGTGCGCCTTCTCGACCTGGGCCTCGCGGACCACGTCGCGCCACCAGAAGAACATGGTGGTCAGCGCCAGGACGAGACCCGGGAAGAGCATCCACCAGCGGTCGGGGCTCGCGAACATCATGATCGCGCCCGAGGCCAGCACCAGCGCCGAGAACGCGCCCAGGGCCGGCCAGGGGCTGGGATCGACCAGATGATAGGGATGCTTCTGTGCACCGTCGGCCATGGGCCTCTCCCCCCGGACTGGTTCAGTTGGCCGCCGCGCCGGCGTCCCCGGCCAGCGCGGCGTTGGTCTGGGCCCCGGCTCCCGCCGTCTCGAAGAAGGTGTAGGACAGGGTGATGGTGCGGACTTCCGATGTCAGCGGATCGGCCGCGAGCGCGGGATCGACGAAGAACGTGACCGGCATGGCGACGCTCTGGCCGGGCGCGAGAACCTGCTCGACGAAGCAGAAGCAGTCGATCTTGGCGAAGTATTCGCCGACCTTCTGGGGCGTCACGTTGTAGGTCGAGGCGCCGGAGACCGCGCGGCCGGTCGGGTTGAACGCCTCGTAGAAGACCGTCACCTGCTCGCCGACGCGCGCGGTGACCTCTCGCCTCATGGGCCTGAACTCCCACGGCATGCCGCGCGCGGTGTCGGCGTTGAAGCGCACGGTCACCAACGGAGCGCCGGATTCCGCACCGGGCGCGGCCTCGGCGGTCGTGGTCGTGCCGCCGTAGCCGGTGACCCGGCAGAAGAGCTGGTAGAGCGGCACCGCTCCGGCGGTCAGCGCGGCCATGCAGGCGAGCGCGAAGACGAGCGCGAGCGCCGTCGCGCGCTTGGCCCGGGTCGTCCGGCTCCCGCTCATCGCCTAGCCGCCCAGCTTGACGATGGTGATGACGTAGAACAGCGCGACGAACCCGGCCAGCGCGAGGCCGAGGGCGACATTGCGCCCGCGCCGCCGTCTCGCGCCGTCATCGCCGTCGGCCATCTCACCACGGCCCCGCGAATGCCCGGTCGGCGACGAGAAGGGCGAAGAGCAGCGCGAGGTAGACAATGGAGTAGCGGAACATCCAGCGCGCGGCCGCGTCGGACCGCTCGACGAAGATGCGCGCCGCGCCGCCGACCAGCGCGAGCGAGAGCAGGACCGCCCCCGCGGCGTAGACCGGACCCGAGGTTCCCAGGAACCACGGCGCCGGCGCGAGCGGCAGCATCAGGACGCTGTAGGCCAGGATGTGGCGACGGGTGGACCGCGGGCCGGCGACGACGGGCAGCATCGGGACGCCGGCGGCCGCGTAGTCGTCCGAACGGCAGAGCGCCAGCGACCAGAAATGGGGCGGGGTCCAGAAGAAGACGATGGCGAACAGGGCGAGCGAGGAGAGCGAAACGTCGCCGGTGACCGCGGCCCAGCCGATCGCCGGCGGAAAGGCGCCCGCGGCGCCGCCGACCACGATGTTCTGCGGCGTCCGGCGCTTGAGCCAGATCGTGTAGACCAGGATGTAGAAGGCGATCGCGGCCGCGAGCAGGGCGGCGGCGGCGGCGTTGACCGCCAGGCCCATGACCGTGACCGAGGCGACCGCGAGCATCACGCCGAACTGCAGCGCGCTGCCGGGATCGACCCGGCCCGACGGAATCGGGCGGTGGCGCGTGCGGCGCATGACGGCGTCGATGTCGCGCTCGTACCACATGTTGATGCAACCCGCCGCGCCGGCGCCGACCGCGATGCAGAGGACGGCGACGGCGGCGAGCACCGGATGGAGCGCGCCGGGGGCCAGGACGAGGCCGACCCACCCCGTGAACGTCACGAGCGACATCACGCGCGGCTTCAGGAGCGCGACGAAGTCGGCCGGCGCCGAAAGCGAAAGCGCCGGCGGCGCCGCGATGCCCGTCTCGGTGGTCACGTCCGCCGGGCGCCCGCGTCAACGCGGCGCCGCGCCGGACACGCCCATGACGGGCGGGTCCTCGAAGGTGTGGAACGGCGGCGGCGACGCCACGGTCCACTCCAGCGTCGTCGCGCCGTCGCCCCAAGGGTTGGCCGGGCACCGCGCGCGCCTCGCGATGAAGACCTCGAACAGCACGTAGAAGAACACCAGCATCCCGAAGGCGGTGATGTAGGAGCCGACCGACGAGACCATGTTCCAGCCCGCGTAGGCCTCCGGATAGTCCGGAACGCGGCGCGGCATGCCGGCCATGCCCAGGAAGTGCTGCGGGAAGAACGTGAGGTTGACGCCGATCAGGGTGATCCAGAAATGCAGCTTGCCGGCCCACTCCGGATACTGGACGCCCGTCATCTTGCCGATCCAGTAGTAGAAGGCTCCGAACAGCGCGAACACCGCGCCCAGCGACAGCACGTAATGGAAATGGGCGACCACGTAGTAGGTGTCGTGCATGGCGTGGTCGATGCCGGCGTTCGCCAGGAGCACGCCCGTGACCCCGCCCACCGTGAACAGGAAGATGAAGCCGAGGCACCACAGCATGGGCGTCCTGAGCTCGATCGAGCCGCCCCACATCGTGGCGAGCCAGCTGAAGATCTTCACGCCGGTGGGCACCGCGATCACCATGGTGGCGACGATGAAGTAGGCCTTCGTGTCGGCGCTCATGCCGACCGTGTACATGTGGTGCGCCCACACGATGAAGCCGATGAAGCCGATCGCGACCATGGCGTAGGCCATGCCCAGGTAGCCGAACACCGGCTTGCGGCTGAAGGTCGAGATGATGTGGCTGACGATGCCGAAGCCCGGCAGGATCAGGATGTAGACCTCTGGGTGGCCGAAGAACCAGAACAGGTGCTGGTAGAGGACCGGGTCGCCGCCGAGCGCCGGATCGAAGAAGCCGGTGCCGAAGTTGCGGTCGGTCAGCAGCATGGTGATGGCGCCCGCCAGGACCGGCAGGGACAGCACCAGCAGGAAGGCGGTCACCAGCACGGCCCAGACGAAGAGCGGCATCCGGTGCAGCGTCATGCCCGGCGCGCGCATGTTGAAGATCGTGGTGATGAAGTTGATCGCGCCCAGGATCGACGAGGCGCCGGCAAGGTGGATCGCGAGGATCAGGCAGTCGACCGCGAGGCCCGGGTTGCCGTAGGTCGACAGCGGCGCGTAGATGGTCCAGCCGCTGCCGGTGCCGCCGTCCACGAAGACCGAGGCCACCACCAGGACGCCGGCGGGGATGAGCAGCCAGAAGCTGATGTTGTTCATGCGCGGAAAGGCCATGTCGGGCGCGCCGATCATCATCGGCACCATCCAGTTGCCGAACCCGCCGATGAACACGGGCATGATCATGAAGAAGATCATGATCAGGCCGTGGCTGGTCATCAGCACGTTGTAGAGCTGGTGGTCGCCGCCGAGGATGCCCGCGCCGGGAGCGGCCAGCTCGATGCGGATCAGCATCGACATGGCGAAGCCGACGAGGCCGAAGACGAAGCCGTAAACAAGGTACATCGTGCCGATGTCCTTGTGGTTCGTCGAATAGAGGTAGCGCAGGAACCCGGTGGGACGATGATCGTGACGATCGTCGTGGGCGTGGGCGTGACTCTCGCTCATCGTTTCCTGTCCTTCCGCGCGGGACGCGCCCGATCGCCGGCTCAGTCCCGGGCCGCCGAGGCCAGCTCGACCGCGCCCGCGACGCCGAGGGCGGCCCGCCGTTCGGCGACCCAGGCGTCGAACTTGGCTCCCTCGAGCGCCACCACCATGATCGGCATGAAGCCGTGGAGCTGGCCGCACAGCTCGGAACACTGCCCGTAGTAGACGCCGGGCGTGTCGAGCTCCATCCAGAACTCGTTGAGGCGGCCGGGCACCGCGTCCATCTTCACGCCGGCCGCCGGCAGCGCCCAGGCGTGGATCACGTCGTCGCTGGTGACCTGGACCCGGATGGTCCTGCCGACCGGAAGGACGACCTCGGTGTCGGTCGTCAGCAGGCGGGGCTGGCCTTCCCGGAGGTCGGCGTCGTCGACGATCAGGGAGTCGAACGCGATGCCGCTGTCGGGATATTCGTAGCTCCAGTACCACTGGTGGCCGATCGCCTTCAGCGTCATGTCGGCCTCGGGGATCGTCTCCTCGTAGTAGAGCAGCCGCAGGGACGGGATCGCGACGCCGACCAGGATGAGGATCGGGATCGCGGTCCAGACCACCTCCAGCGTGGTGTTGTGGGTGTTGCGCGACGGCTCCGGGTTGGCGCTCCTCCTGAAGCGCGCCAGGATGTAGGCCATGAGCGCCAGGACGAAGGCGGAGATGACCAGCATCATGGGGAGCAGGATCCAGTCGTAGAACGCGGAGACATCCCGCATGATCGACGAGTTCGGGCCCTGGAAGCCCCACTGCCAGTCCTCGGCGACGCCGACGGCCTCTTGCGCGAACGCGGCGCCGGCGGCGGACAGCGCGCCGGCCGCCGCCGCGATACCCAGGAGCGATCTTCTCACCCTGTCCCTCCTTCTCCATACCGCGCGCCGCTCGAACCGGGCCCCGCCGGACCGGCCCTCGATCCGCGCCGTCGAGGGGTCGCCGGTCGCGCCGGACCATACACGAGCGCGAGCGCGTTTCACAAGACCGCGACGGGGCGAATCCGGGCGCGCGACTCCGGGGAATCCCTCCATTCCGGACGGTTGGCCCCGGTCGCCGGAAACGGCTTATGCTGGAGGCCGGCCCAGGAGGCGAATCATGAACCCGAACCCCTCGCCCGACGAGCTGTTCTTCACCCGCGCCGGCATGGACGAAGGCCGCGTCGCGACCGTCGTCGGCGACGCGCTGGCCGGCGCCGACGACGGCGAACTGTTCATGGAGCACCGCCAGTCCGAGGCGCTGACCTTCGACGACGGCAGGCTCAAGACCGCGCACTACGACGTGAGCCAGGGCGTCGGACTGCGCCGGGTCGTGGACGAGGCCACGGCCTACGCCCATGCCTCGGAACTGTCCGAGGCCGCTATCGGGAGGGCGTCGGCCACGGTCCGCGCGGTCGACGGGCGCGCGGGCGCGGCGGCGGCTCCGCCGGCGCGCACCAACCGGCGGCTCTACGGCGACCTCAACCCGCTGGGCGAGATGGCCTTCGACGACAAGGTCGGCCTGCTCCGGCGGATCGACGCCTACCTGCGCGACAAGGACGAGCGCGTGCGCCAGGTCACGGCCTCGATCTCCGGAAGCTGGCAGGTCGTCTGCATCCTGCGCGGCGACGGCGCCAAGGCGACCGACGTGCGCCCGCTGGTGCGGATCGACATCGCCTGCGTCGTCGGCGAGGGCGACCGGATGGAGGCGGGCGGCCAGGGCCGCGGCGGACGGATGCCCTACCGCGACTTCATCCGGACCGGGCGCTGGCGGGCCCAGGCCGACGAAGCGCTGCGCGGCGCGCTGGTCAATCTCGAATCGGTCGACGCGCCGGCCGGCGAGATGCCCGTGGTGCTGGGGCCGGGCTGGCCGGGCGTCCTCCTGCACGAGGCCATCGGCCACGGCCTCGAGGGCGATTTCAACCGCAAGGGGACGTCGGCCTTCTCGGGCCTCGTGGGCGAGCGCATCGCCTCGCCCGGCGTCACCGTGGTGGACGACGGCGCGATCGCCGACCGCCGCGGCTCGCTCACCATCGACGACGAGGGCACGCCGACCTCGAGCACCGTGCTGATCGAGGACGGCGTCCTGAAGGGCTACATGCACGACCGCATGAACGCGCGCCTGATGGGCCACGAGCCGACCGGCAACGGACGGCGCGAGAGCCACGCCCACCAGCCCATGCCGCGCATGACCAACACCTACATGCTCGCGGGCGACAGGGAGCCCGGGGAGATCGTCGCGTCGGTCCGCAAGGGGCTCTACGCCGTCAACTTCGGCGGCGGACAGGTCGACATCGCCAACGGCAAGTTCGTGTTCTCGGCCTCGGAAGCCTACCTGATCGAGGACGGCAAGGTGGGCCCGGCGGTCAAGGGCGCCACGCTGATCGGCAACGGGCCCGATGTGCTGACCAAGGTCTCGGCCGTCGGCGACGACATGGAGTTCGACAAGGGCGTCGGCACCTGCGGCAAGGCGGGCCAGGGCGTGCCCGTGGGCGTCGGCCAGCCGACCCTGCTGATCGACGCGCTGACCGTGGGCGGCACGCGGGCGTGAGGGGTCCTTGCGTCAAACGACCCGCCCGACGACGAAGCGGCCGAACCGAGCGGGAGGAACGCGCCGCGCCGACCGGAAAGACGGGAGACGCCAAGGTGGGCGAGGACGAGCCGATGCGTCGAGCCGGCGAAGCCCGATCTCGCGCGGCGGCCGCGGTCCCGTCGTGCGCCGCGCCGCGCACGGCCCCCTCAAACTGTCCCGTTCGCGACCGAATCCAAGTTTTTCGACTCGCCGCGCGGCATACCGGCGACGGACCGAAGCCGGGCCCGGCCAGCTACCGTGGGACGCGAGGGACCCTTGACGCGACCGTCGGGGACGACTCCCGTCGGGAGGCCGCGGGCCGGCGGTCAGACGACCGAGGCGGCGACGGCCTGGACCTCGACCTTGAGCGCCGGCGACGCGAGGGCCGGGACGAAGACCAGCGTGGACGCGGGCGCGACATCGCCCAGCGTCTCGGCGCGCGCCGCGCGCACGGCCGCGAGATTTTCCTCGCCCACGACATAGGTCGTCACCGAAACGAGGTTTTCGGCGGTCATGCCCTCGGCCGCCAGCACCGCCAGCAGGTTGGCGAAGCAGAGTTCGGCCTGGCGCGCCGGATCGCCGGGCGCCGCGCCGTCCGCCTCCGCGCCGATCTGGCCCGAGACGTGCAGGTGGCGCCAGCCCGCGGGCACGACCACGCCGTGGCTGTAGTTCGAGAGCGGCGCGGCCACGCCCTCCGGATTGAATCGCTTCAGCATCTCCGTCCCTCCTCGGGTTCGTCCTGGCCGCGATCCGCCCCCAGAGCGCGATCCTGTCGGATGGGACCGGGTCCGGTTCCCTTCGACGGGCTCGGGGACCGTCGCCGCTCCCGGTTCGAGACGACAGGACAAGGCTCTAGAACGCATATTCCGTGAACACGGGCGCGATGTCGCCTTTCCAGGCGTTGTCGTAGCGGTCGAGCAGGTCCTCGGCCGGCGTGCGGCCGGAAATCGCGATCTCCATGAGCGAATCGAGGAAATGGACCTCGTCGAGGCTGCCGTCGTACTCGCGGCGCAGGCGCAGGCCCTCGCCCGAGATCTCGAGCGCCCTCCGGGCGATATCCTGCACCGAGCCGCCCCGGAACGGCGCCTTCAGCCCCATCCTCGGCACGTCCGCCTTCATGCGGAGCTGCTCCTCCCAGGTCCAATCCCTGACGAGGTCCCAGGCCGCGTCGAGCGCCGTGGGCTCGTAGAACAGGCCCGCCCAGAGGGCGGGAAGCGCGCAGATGCGCCGCCAGCTCGCGCCGTCGGCGCCGCGCACCTCCATGTAACGCTTGATCCGGACATCCGGGAACAGCGTGGTCAGGTGGTCCTCCCAGTCGCTGACCGTGGGGAGCTCGCCCGGCAGGGCGGGCAGCCTGCCCTCGAGGAAGTCGCGGAACGACTGGCCCGCCGCGTCGATGTAGGTTCCGTCGCGCATGACGAAGTACATCGGCACGTCGAGCGCGTAGTCGACATAGCGCTCGAACCCGAAGCCGTCCTCGGCGACGAACTTCAGCAGGCCGCTGCGGTCGTTGTCGGTGTCGGTCCAGACGTGCGCGCGCAGCGAGAGGAAGCCGTTCGGCCGGCCCTCCGAGAAGGGCGAGTTGGCGAACAGCGCCGTCGCCACCGCCTGGAGCGCCTGGGCGACCCGGAACTTGCGCGCCATGTCCGCCTCGGAGGCGAAATCCAGGTTCGCCTGTATCGTGCAGGTGCGGATCATCATGTCGAGACCCATGGCGCCGACCCTGGGCATGTAGTCCCGCATGATCCCGTAACGGCCCTTGGGCATCCACGGCACGTCCCCGCGCGCGTCGCGCGGGCGGAAGCCGAGGCCGAGGAAGATGACGCCGAGCTCCTCGGCGACCTCCTTGCACTGGTCGAGATGGGCGTTCACCTCGCGGCAGGTCTCGTGCAGCGTGCGCAGCGGCGCGCCGGAAAGCTCGACCTGGCCGCCCGGCTCGAGCGAGACATGCTGGGCGTCCTTCCCCAGGCCGATGACGTTGCGGCCCTCGAACATCGGCTCCCAGCCGAAGCGCCGCAACTCCTCCAGGATCGCGCGGATGCCGTTGGGCGCGTCGTAGGAGAGCGGAGCGAAGGTCGCGGCGTCGTAGGCGAACTTCTCGTGCTCGGTGCCGATCCGCCAGCTTTCGCGGGGCTTGCAGCCGCTCTCCAGCCGCTCGACGAGCTGCGCCTTGCTCGTCACCGGCGTGGTGTCCTGCGCGGAAGGAATGGACATCGTCCGAAGCCCTCTTGCGACCGTGGGGGTTACGGGGCGGCGGCCCCGTCCCGACCGGTCGCGACACCTGCCACAGCGGTCAGGGTTTGCCAAGCGGCAAGGGCCGCCGCGGCCGCGGTCTCGACGCGCAGGACATGGGGACCCAATGAGACCGGGACGACCATGGGACGCGCCTTCAACCCCTCGAGCTCGGCGGGCGCGAAGCCGCCCTCGGGACCCACCAGGAACGCGGCCGGCCCCGCCGCCGGACCGGCGAGGGGGCGGCCTTCCCCGCTCGCGTCGCACAGGTAGAGCACGCGGTCCCGGGGCCAGTCGCCGAGCGCCTCGTCGAGCGTCCGCTGCCCGCGGCAGGCGGGAACGTCGAGGCGTCCGCACTGCTCGGCTGCTTCCAGGGCCCACGCGGCGAGCCTGTCGGGCCTGGCGGCGGGCGGCTCGGTCCGCTCCAGGGTCACCGGCGTCAGGCGGCCGGCGCCGAGCTCGGTCGCCTTCTCGACGAGGAAGCGCAGCCGGTCCCTCTTCGGCGGCGAGAAGAGCAGCCAGGGCCCGTCGCCGGGGGTCTGCGCGCGCAGGCGCCCGTCGCACCGCGCGCTCCCGTCGCCGAGGCGCGCCAGCCACTCGCCGTCCGCGCCGTTGAACAGCCGCACCGCGTCGCCTTGCCCCAGCCGCATGACCCGTGCGAGGTAGCGCCGCTGGCCGTCCGACAGCGGGACCCGGGTCCCGGCCGCCAGCGGCGATGAGACATGGAGGCGCGGCACGGGCCGCCCGTCACGGCGCATGGAGCCTCCCAAGCGATGACCGCGCCCAGCGATAGCGCGAAGGGCGCGGCGGCCACAAGCTGGATCGACGCGCGCATGCCGCCCCGGACGCGGCCGTGGCTGCGCCTCGCGCGCGCGGACAGGCCCGCCGGCTTCTGGCTCCTGATGTGGCCGTGCTGGTGGTCGGCCGCGCTCGCCGCCCCGGGCTGGCCGGACCCGGCGCTGCTGGCCCTGTTCGCCGCGGGCGCCGTCGTCATGCGCGCGGCCGGATGCGTCGTCAACGACATCGCGGACCGCGAATTCGACGCCCGGGTGGAGCGCACGAAATCCCGCCCCCTCGCGAGCGGCGAGGCGTCGGTCTCCGGCGCGCTGGTCTTCCTGGCCGTCCTCCTCGCCTGCGGCCTCGCCATTCTCGTCCAGCTCGACCGGGCCGCGGTCCTGGTCGGCGCGGGCTCGCTCGTCCTGGTGGGACTCTACCCCTTCATGAAGCGGATCACCCATTGGCCCCAGCTCTTCCTCGGCCTCACCTTCAACTGGGGCGCGCTCGTCGGCTGGGCCGCCGTCACCGGCGACCTCGCGCCCGCGCCCCTGCTGCTCTACGCGGGGTGCGTCTGCTGGACCGTCGGCTACGACACGATCTACGCGCACCAGGACAAGGCCGACGACATCCGGATCGGCGTGAAGTCGACCGCCCTGCTGTTCGGCGGCTGGACGAAGCCGCTGGTCGCCCTGCTTTACGTCCTGTTCCTGGCGGGCGCCGCCGCCGCCGGATTCGCCGCCGGGCTGGCGTGGCCGTTCCATCTGGCGCTGTCGGTCGTCGCGGCCCACCTCGCCTGGCAGGTCGCGACCGTCGACCTCGACAGTCCCGCGTCCTGTTCCGGGCGCTTCGCCTCCAACGTCCAGGCCGGCGCCCTGCTCTTCGCCGCCATCGTCCTCGGCCGGGTCGTCTCGTAGGGCGGGTCCGCGGTCGCGTCCCCGGAGCGGTTCCGCGCGGAACGGGACCGCCCTACCCCGCGCGGGCGGCCTCGACGAGGCGGCGGAGCTTGGCGCGCGCCGGGCCGGACCCCAGCGCGATGAGCCCGCGGTCGGGCGCGGCCATCGGCCGGTCGGGGGCGATACGGTCGAGCGCGGCGCGCGGGACGGCTCGAGGTAGGCCCCGATGCAGGCGGTCGGGAGCGGCGCGGACGGCCTCCGCGGGGTCCGGCCCGCGACGGGGAGCGGGTCATCCCTTCGCGATTCCCCAGATCTCGACGGTCATCTCGTCGTTGTGCATGTGGGGCTGCGGCACGCAGGTGACGGGCGGCAGCGGCCCGGCGACGCAGGCCGCGACCGCGTCGAGAAACCGCCCGGTCGCGGCCGGACTCCCGTCCGAGGCGAAATGGCAGACGAGGAGCTTCAGGTCCGAACTCACCGCGCCGAAGCCGCGCAGGATGTCGTCGATGTAGCCCATGGTGAAGCGCGCCTGCCGCGTCGGATCGCCCGGATACACCACCCGGCCCCGGTTGGCGCCCGGCTCGAACGGCACTTGGCCGCCGGTCCAGATCGCGCCCCGCAGCCGGCTCCCCTGGCGGTAGGGAACGGGAATGGGCCAGTCCCAGACCCGCTTCGGCCAGCTGTCCTCGCGCGGGATGTACTTGTCGAAGCCGTTCCGTTCCTCGCGGTAGCCCAGCAGTTCGACCTTGGTGAGCGCGCCTTCCGGATAGAGCCGATGGCACGGCACGACGGTGGCCACCGCCGCCGGTTCGCGGAAATAGCCCGCCCTGGCCGCGGCCATCCCGGCCCATTGATCGAGGGTCGAGCCGAAGTAGTAGCCTTCCTTCTTGATGACGTCCTGGAAGCCGGCCCCGAGCCCGGCGAGCGTCTCCCCCAGGCGGCCCATCGCGATGTGGGTCTGCTCGATGCCGTCGCCGGTGGGGACGCTCCCGTCGGCCCGCGCCGCCGTGCGGCCCGACACCGAGAAGAACTCGCCGGCCCTGAGACCGCGGGTGATCCGGGGCGCGGCGAACAGCCCGGCCCGCGCCTCGGGAACCGGCTCGCCGACCACCCTCGCGTCCCGGTCCCGCCGCCAGCCCTTGCGGGCGATGGTCTGGACCTGGACGAGCTGGCCCTCGAACGGCTGCATCGGGACCGGGTTGGCGGTGACGGCTGGCGCCGGCTGCGATCCGACGCGGGCGTGGACGGCGGCCAGGATGTCCCATTCGTCCATGCCCCGGTCGGGGGCGTGGAACAGCTTGACGCGCACGGCGTCGGCGAGCGTCGCGCCCTCGACCGCCAGGGCCGCATCGACGTTGTCGAGCGCGCCGGCGAGCTGGGCCCGGAGGTCGCCGGGATGGCGGACGGCGCCCGCCGCGTCGAAGTCGCCCGCCCCGCCGACGAACGCGAGGCCGCCGGCCGCGCCCGAGACCTCGTGCGGACGTCCGTAGGGCAGTCGCCAGACCGGTGCGGTCATCGCGCCTCTCCCTCGGGCGGCCCCGGCCCGGTTCCCTGGGCGTCGAGGGTCTCGACCGGACAATCGAGGCGCGCCTTGGCGCGGATCGCGGGTTCGTTCGTCGCGGGATCGAGCGGCGCCCGCGCATCCGGTTCGAGAAAGCGCGGGAGCGCCGTGGCGTCGAAAACCGGCATCAACGAGGCTCGCCCCGGCCGCGCAAGCGCCCAAGCTCCGACGGCGGGTCGACGACGCGCTTCCATCCACTGCCTTCGACGTCGCGCAAACGTCCGACGATCTCGCCGAGAGGCGCATCGTCGAGTTCGTCGAACTCCGCGATGTTGAAGCGCTTCATCGTCCAGACGCCATCGGCGTCGCGCTCCCAGCGACCGTCGCCCCGCACGCGCAGGGTGGGGCCATAGAGATGGACCGCGAGACGCCGCGCCATGTCGCGGGTGGCGTTGCACATATGGACGGTCTCGCCGTCCCGCAGATGCACGGGCACGGTGTCGTCCCGGCCGCCGACGCGGATGAGCACGCCATCGAGGACGCCGGGCTGATTGAAGGCGCCGAAGGTCAACGGCTGCGGACGCTCGCGGCCCGGAAACCGGATCACCTCGGCCCCGCCGCCTTCCCTCAGGCTGCCGACCGCGTCGTCGTCGGCCAGACGACGGTCCAGCGTTTTGAACGCCCGGGCCGCGTCCTCGGGAGCCTCGCCGCGCTTTAGGGCGTGGAGCCGGTTCCGGACTTCGGGCGCGGCTTCGGGATCGACCCTGTGCGCGAGCGCGGCGCTGCCGGCATCGAGACGCACGAAATGCACCCGCTCCGTCCTGCCCAGCAGGCGCGCCAGATCGGCCATGTATTCGGCCAGACGCGCCATGGGCAGGGTGTCGGGGGTGTAGGCGTCGATGACGAACCGATACTCGTCCGCATCCTTCATGGCGATGCCCCCACGCCGGAGCCAATGGGTGAACGGTCTGTCTTGTCGGACTTTATACTTGACGCCGACGAATGCCCAGCAAGCGACGGAGCCCGCTCTCGGGCGACGGACCTTATCCCCCTTCGAGCAGGGCGGTCGCCAGGTTTTCCAAGCGGGCGGCGACGCCGTGGTCGGCGAGGGCGGCGCGGACGCGCTTGCGCGCGCGGGTGAAGTGTTCGCCCTCCCTGACGGGGACATGGCCCGCGGCTTCCTCCGCCGTCGCCGCCGCGTCCGCCAGCCGGCGATGGAGCGGGTTCCCGGCATCGAAACGCGGGATCGGCAGGTTGAAGACATACTTGTCGAAGTCCCGCGCGCCCCACTGGCCCTGGGACTGATAGCGCTCCACACCGGCGCGCAAGGTCTCGCTGTTGAGGACGCCGCAGAGATAGCAGGCCTCATCGAGGCTCCCCACCGCCGTCCAGTACAGCTTGTGCTCAACAACCGCCGTCTCGTCCCTGATGACACAGGCGGCGGGGATGGTCCCCGATGCCGTGTAGACGACCCGGATCGGCGCAATGGGGAATTGGCAAGAGAGTTCGCCGTGGTAGTCGATGCGTTCAAGATGGCTCATGGCGCTTCGCTTGTGCTCCGCCCAGAGCGCTTCGGCCTTTTCGAGCCATCGTCCCAACCGCGGCCAACCGCGCCGCCAGGCGCCCCGCGAATCCATCAATTCGTTCCGTTTGCCGTCCCACGGCACAACCGCCAGAGGCGGCTCCAACGAGCGGAACGGCGCCACGGATTCGCCGAGCAGGGCCGGCCGCAGAAACTCCTTGTCGACGGGGCCTTCGGGGGGGGCCATGCCCTTCCATGGCTCCTTGTCCTGGTTGCCGGCGCGGCCTCGGACCAGAGGAAACGAGGGGTTCGGCGGCAGAAGACCGGTCGGTCGAACGGGTTCCACCAAAACAAGCCGCCGCGGCACCAGGGTCGCGCCCTGCCGGAACGCGCGGCGATAGGGGGAACCGCCTTCGTCGGCGGCTTCCGGCGGCCACGGCTCGTCCGTTTCCGTCAGGTTGGCGTCGGCTTCCGATTCGTCGGCGTCCCGTCTCGGCAACGTCCCGGCGAACGCGGCCACCCGGACGGGTGGGCGGGCGGGCGTCGCGCCGTCGTGAACATCGGCGAACAACGCGCAACTCGGCACGGGGAAGAGCGGCTGCACCTCCGGTCCGAACGCCCATGCCTCGGCGAAGCGGAGACGGAACTCGACATGGCCGAGGCGCGCGACCTCGCCCCCGCGGAACTTCCGATAGGCCAGACGGGACATGGCGGCGTGAGGCATCACCAGGGCGATGCGCCCCGTCCGGCGCATGTAGAGCAAGGCCGCGCGCATGTAGAAGTAGCCCGAAAGGTCCTGCTGGGTCGCGACCTTGCCGCCGACCCAGAGACGCGCCGACCGGCATTCCTCGCGGAAACGGACCCGATAGTCCCCGCTCATGTAACGGAACGACACCCAGGGCGGATTGCCGATCACGACGTCCGCCTTCTGTCCTTCGCTCGACAGCCAGACGGGCCGGGCGAGGTTGCGCGCCACATAGCCCCAGATGTGGTTGCGGCCCTCCCCTTGCAGGCGGCGCATGACTTTGTATGTGTCACGGAGGATGCAGCGGTCCTCGGCCTGCGCGTACGTTCTTTGCGCCAACCAGGCCGAGAACGCCGCGCCCGGTTCGGATCGCGCGGCGAATTCGATCATGGTGTTCAGCACCGAGTCGAAAAGCCCGGCGTCGGACGCCACGGCGGCGGGAAAGCGCAGCGTCGCCGCATCGAGCCGACGGGGCGTCGGCTCGGCCAACGTGACTGGAGGCACGAAGATCTCGAGGATGTTGTCGGCGGCGAGCAGGTCGGGTTGTTTTCCCTTCTCGCCGGTCCGCGCCAGGTTCCATTGCAGCGCGTCGCCCAGGTAGACCGGGACGGCGACGCCGCCCGGATGTTCCCGGCGCAGCGCCGGCATGAGCGCCAGAAGATAGGTCACGCGGGCGAAGATGACGGCGACGGGATGGATGTCGATACCGGCGATGTTCTCGGCCGCGCGCCGCGCCGCCGCCGCGGGCGACAAGCCGGAAGCGTCGGCCGCGTCGAGCACGGCCCGCACCGCGTGGAACAGGAAGGTCCCCGAACCGCAGGCCGGGTCCATGACCCGCCGTTCCCACGGGTCGTCCACGGCGGCCGCGACCATGCGGGCGGCCAGCCAGTCCGGCGTGTAATATTCGCCGAGGTCGTGACGGGTCCCGGGGTCGATCAGGCTCTCGTAGAGCGCCTTGAGGATATCGACGCGGATGTCGTCGAGGCGGAAGCGGTTCACCTGACGCGCGATCCGCATGACCAGATCCGCGCCGGCTTCCTCGGCCAGCACCCAGTCGAAGAAATCGGGCTCGCTCTGCCCGGCGAGGCCGAGGTCCGAGAACGCCGCGCCGTGAAGGAGCGCCGCCGCGTCCCTTGGCGGAGCGTCGATCACCGCCGCCCAGGCCACGGCCTTGGCGACGACCGCGAGATAGGTGTGTTGCAGGAACAGGGCGTCGTCGCCGACCTCGGCCCCGTAGGCGAGGCTCAGAAGCCTGTCCCACAGTTCGCGCTTCAGGCGCGCCTCGGGCGTCTGTCCGATGCGGCTCCAGAGTTCTCCGAGATCGTCGAGCGCGCGTCTCGCCGCCAGGCTCTCCCGCCCGAACTCGCGCTTGACGGTATGCGGATCGGGCGTGAGTCCGTCGCCGATGGCGACCGCGCCCTGCAGCCAGGCCAGGAGGTCTCGCGGCGCGTCCTTGTCCGCGCGATGGGCGCCGACTTCCACGACGGCGCCGTTCTTGAGGAAATAGGCGGCGAACTCCGCGCCGTCGGTGGCGACGCCGACGTATTTTTCGCCGGTCCGGCCCTCGCGTTCGGAGAGATACCGCGCCAGCCCTTCCTCGGCGTCCCCGCGCTCGCGTTCCAGGTTCGACTTCAACTCGAACACGGTCCGGCCGAGCAGGGCGTCGATCCGGCCGCGCACTTCGGGAGCCTGCTTCTCGAAATCGATGTCCCGGCTGTCCGCGCCGAGTCCGCCGACCAGAAGCCGATGCAGCAAGACGCGGACCTTCTCGTGGCCGGGACGCGAGGCGAGCTCCGAAACCAGCGCGTCCCGTTCCTCCGCCGTCAGCATGCGCGCGATCCCGGCGTCGCACGGTTCGGCGGCCGACCCGCGCCGCCGCCAGCGTGGAGCGCGGTCGAGTCGAGGAGCGGACTATCCGTCACGGCCGAACGCTGGACTCCGGCGGCGGCCCGGTCAACCGCCATGACCGTCGCGGAGACATCGGGCCATGTTCAAGCCGCCAGCGCCTTCGCCGCCGCCGCGATCACCGCCTCCTCGTCCGCCGCGATGACGTGGGCCGACGGCGTCGAGCCCGCGAGCGTGATCGTGGCGGCGTTGGCCTCGTTGGCCCCGGCGTCGGTTCGGAACCCGAGCCAGGCCAGGGCGTCGAGGGTCCGCGCCCGGATCGGGGCCGCGTTCTCGCCGATGCCGCCGGTGAACACGAGGCCGTCGAGACCGCCGATGGCCGCCGCCGCCGCGCCGATTTCCTGGACCAGGCGGTCGACGAACATCGCTATCGCCAGCCGCGCCTCCTCCGCGTCGGCCTCCAGCAGGACGCGCATGTCGGGCGACAGCCCGGACACCCCCAGAAGGCCCGCCTCGCGGTTGAGCAGCCGGTCGACCGCCTCGACATCGCCGCCGTGGCGCTCGACCAGCCACAGGACGGCGCCGGGATCGAGCCTGCCCGGCCTGCGGCCCATCATCAGGCCGTCGAGCGGCGTGAATCCCATCGACGTGTGGGCCGACCGGCCGCCGACGACGCCGGCCAGGCTGCAGCCGGCGCCCAGGTGGCAGATCGCGACCCGGCCCGCGGCGGCGGCCCCCATCGCGTCCGGCAGCCGGGCGACGACGCTCTCGTAGGACAGGCCGTGGAAACCGAAACGCCTCAGCCCGGCCTCGTGGTAGGTCCGGGGCAGCGCCATGCGCTGGCGCGCCGGGGGAATCGTGCGGTGGAACGCCGTGTCGAAGCAGGCGACCTGCGGCGTGTCCGGCAGGGCCCGGGCCACGGCCT
Organism: uncultured Alphaproteobacteria bacterium; assembly: GCA_958295695.1. Lineage (GTDB taxonomy): Bacteria > Pseudomonadota > Alphaproteobacteria > SP197 > SP197 > SP197. The sequence goes on from OY282363.1 coordinate 3,114,001, forward strand.
CGACGCCCGCGACGTTGTGGGGTTGGTGCGACGGGGCGAGCGGAGCAAGCGCGGCGATCTCCGCGAGGATCGCGTCGTCGACCGGGACCGGCCGGTCGAAGCGGGTCCCGCCGTGGACGACGCGGTGGCCGACCGCCGCGACGGTCCCCGCGCGCGGGACGATCGCGTCCGCGACGAGACGCCGGACGACCGCGTCGTGGGTCGCCGGCCCGGGCGGCCACGCCGCATCGAGGCCGTCGGCCGTCGCCAGCCGCGGCGCGAGACCTTCGCCGATGTTCTCGACCTGGCCGCGGAACAGGACCTCGAGCGCCGGGCCGAAGGCCGCGAACTTGACCGACGACGAGCCGCAGTTGAGCGCGAGAACGGTCCCGGTCACCGTCCGTCAGATGGCCTCGAGCGTCCGGCGCAGGCAATCGACGATCTCGTCGACATGGCGGCGCTCGGCGATGAGCGACGGCGCCACGATGGCGCTGTCGCCGGTCCACTTGACGTGGCAGCCGTTCCGGAAGAGCGCCTTCTGCAGCGCGGCGCCGCGGGCCCCGGGCCGGCCGTCCTCGGGGAACACCTCGACGCCGGCCATCAGGCCCATGCCGCGCAGGTCGCGCACGGCCGGGATGTCCTTGAGCGACCAGATGGCGTCGAGGAAGTAGCCCGAGAGCGCCGCCGCGCGCTCGAAAAGGCCCTCGTCCTCGTAGATGCGGAGCGTCGCCAGGCCGGCGGCGCAGGCCGCCGGATGCGCGGAGTAGGTGTAGCCGTGGAAGAACTCGATGGCGTCCCCGGGCGCGGCGCCGGTCACGGTCTCGTAGATCCCGTCGCGCACCGCGACGGCGCCCATCGGGATCGCGCCGTTGGTCAGCGCCTTGGCCATGGTGACGATGTCGGGCGCGACGTCGAAGGCGTGCGCCGCGAAGGGCGCGCCGAGGCGGCCGAAGCCGGTGATGACCTCGTCGAAGACGAGCAGGATGCCGTGCTCGTCGCAGATCCGGCGGAGCCGCTCGAGGTAGCCCTTCGGGGGAACCAGGACGCCGGTCGAGCCCGCCACCGGCTCCACGAAGACGGCCGCGATCGTCGCGCCGCCGTAGGTCTCGCAATGGCGCAGGAGATCGTCGGCCAGTTCGGCGCCGCGTTCGGCCTGGCCCCGCGTGAAGCACGCCCGCGCGTCCCACGTATGGCGGATCATCGCCACGTTGGGCATCACCGCGGGAAAGGTCTCGCGGTTCTTCACCATGCCCGACAGCGAGACGCCGCCCATGTTCACGCCGTGATAGGCGCGCTCGCGCGAGACGAAGCGGATGCGCTGGGCCTCGCCGTTGGCCCGGTGGTAGGCCATGGCGATCTTGAGCGCGGTATCCACGGATTCGGAGCCGGAGTTCGTGAAGAACACGCGGTCGAGCGGTTCGGGCAGGACGTTCGCCAGCGCCGAGGCCAGCGCGAACGACGTGGGCTGGCCGAGCTGGAAGGGCGCCGTGTAGTCGTTCCGCAGCATCTGGGCGTGGACCGCGTCGGCGATCTCGCGCCGGCCATGCCCCGCGGCGACGTTGAACAGCCCGGAGGAGCCGTCGATCAGGCGGTCGCCGTCGTGGTTCCAGAGATACATGCCCTCGCTGCGCACGATCAGCCTGGGCGCCGTCTTGAAGTCGCGGTTGGCCGTGAACGGCATCCAGTGCCGCTCCAGCGAGTTGGCGGCGAGAGGCTCGGGCGGCTGGGCGACGACATTCATGGCGAACCGTCTCCGAATTGGCTGTTGTCGGAACGACCTTGTGGCCGATACTGCGGGATCGATCCGGCCCGCCAATAGGTCCAGATCGGCCCGGCGATGGGACCAACCGGCACGCGAACGGGGTCCGTCGCGGACGGCGGAAGGCGACGGTCCATGCGCGAGAGCATGTTCCATATCGACCGCGTCGAGACGACGACGCTGCAGCACCAGATCCGCGCGCGGCTGGTCGAAGCCATGCTGAACGGCCAGTTGCCCGCCGGCGCGCCCATTCCCTCGACCCGCGCCATGGCCAGGAGGCTCGGCGTGTCGCGCAACACCGTGATGCTGGCCTACCAGGCCCTGTCGGACGGCGGCTACCTCGAGGCGCGCGAACGCTCGGGCTACTACGTCGCGCACGAGGTCCGAGACGGCATCGTGGAGCCGTCCGCGACGCTTCCGGGCCGCGCCGGGCGGGAGGACACGGTCGACTGGGCGGCGCGGCTGCGGCGCAGGCCCAGCGTCCAGTCCAACATCGCCAAGCCGCGGAACTGGCACGATTGCCCCTATCCGTTCATCTACGGCCAGGCCGACGAGGCGCTCCTGCCCGTGGCCGACTGGCGCGACTGCGTGCGCCAGGCGATGAGCCGGAAATGGCTCGGCGCCTGGACCGACGACCGTTTCACCGAGGACGACCCCATGCTGGTCGAGCAATTGCGCCAGCGCGTCCTCACGCGCCGCGGGATCATGGCCTCGGCCGACGAGATCCTCGTCACCATCGGCGCCCAGAACGCGCTCTACCTGCTGTCGAGCCTGCTCGTGAAACCGGACACGCCCGTCGCCATCGAGGACCCCGGCTATCCCGATGTCCGCAACATCTTCCACCTCATGTCGGCCGATGTGCGTCCGGTTCCCGTGGACCGGGAGGGCGTCCGCGTCGACCTCCTGGGCGATTCCGCCATGGTCTACGTCACGCCGAGCCACCAGTCGCCGACCAGCGCGACCATGAGCCTCCAGCGCCGCTACGACCTGCTCGCCTGGGCCGCCGCCCGGGACGCCCTGGTGATCGAGGACGACTACGAGTTCGAGACCAACTACAGCGAGGCCCCGACGCCGGCGCTCAAGTCGCTGAGCGGCTCCGAGCGCGTGCTCTACGTCGGCAGCCTCTCGAAGTCGCTCATGCCCGGCCTGCGCATGGGCTTCCTGGTCGGTCCCCGGCCGCTCGTCGCGGAGGCGCGCGCGCTGCGCCGACTCATGCTGCGCCATCCTCCGGGCAACAACCAGCGGGTCGTGGCGCTGTTCCTGGCGCTCGGCCATCACGACGCGCTGGTGGCGCGCCTCCACCGGACCTATTCGAGCCGCTGGCAGACGATGGGCGCCGCGCTGGAGCGGCATTTCCCCGGCTGGTCGCGCACGCCGGCCTTCGGCGGCACGTCCTACTGGCTCGAGGGCCCCGCCGCGCTCGACGCGCGCCGCCTCGCGGAGCTCGCGCTGGAGGACGGCATCGTCATCGAGCCGGGCGATATCTACTTCGCCGATCCCGGACACGGCCGCCACCACCTCCGGCTGGGGTTCTCCTCGATTCCGGAGGAGCGCATCGAACCGGGCGTCGCGCGGCTGGCGGCCATCGCGGACGGATTGCCGGGGCGGGTCCGTCCCTGACGGGCCCGGCGACAAGGCCGCGACGCGGCCCGCCGGGAGCGGCGAGGACGCCGTGGGGCGGCGGGAGGCCCGGGGTTGGTTTGCAGTCTTGAACCCAACTGGTCCTAATCCGGCGCCGCGCGCCGCTCCTACGATCCTCCCGCCAGGGGCGCGGGCCGCGCCGCGCCGGAACCGCGGCACAACCGGGGAACGACGACCATGAAGATGACCACCGAGGAAGCCTTCGTGAAGGTCCTGCAAAGCCACGGCGTCGAGCACTGCTTCGGCATCATCGGCTCGGCCTTCATGCCGATCTCCGATCTCTTCCCCAAGGCGGGCATCGCTTTCTGGGACGTCGCGCACGAGGCCAACGCGGGCTTCATGTGCGACGGCTTCACCCGCGCCTCGGGCAGGATCGCGATGGCGATCGGCCAGAACGGGCCGGGCGTCACCAACCTCGTGACGCCGGTGAAGACCGCCTACTGGAACCACACGCCCATGCTGCTGGTCACGCCGCAGGCCGCCAACAAGACGATCGGCCAGGGCGGCTTCCAGGAAGTGCCGCAGATGGCGCTGTTCGAGGACATGGTGTGCTACCAGGAGGAGGTGCGCGATCCCTCGCGCGTCGCCGAGGTGCTGAACCGGGTGATCGGGCAGGCCCTGCGCCGCTCCGCGCCGGCCCAGATCAACGTGCCGCGCGACATCTGGACGCAGCAGATCGACATCGCGCTCCCGGTTTCCGTCGCCCTGGAGCGCCAGGGCGGCGGCGAGGACTCCATCGCCGAGGCCGCGCGACTGCTCTCGGACGCGGCGTTTCCCGTCATCCTGTCGGGCGCGGGCGTGGTCATCGGCGAGGCCATCGACGACTGCCGGGCGCTCGCCGAGCGGCTCGACGCGCCGGTCTGCTCCGGCTACCAGCACAACGACAGCTTCCCGGGCTCCCATCCGCTGGCCGCCGGCCCGCTGGGTTACAACGGCTCGAAGGCGGCGATGGAGCTGATCGCCAGGGCCGACGTGGTGCTGGCGCTGGGCACGCGGCTCAACCCGTTCTCGACGCTGCCGGGCTACGGCATCGACTACTGGCCCCGGGACGCCGCGATCGTCCAGGTCGACATGAACCCGGACCGGATCGGGCTCGCCAAGAAGGTCGCCGTCGGCATCTGCGGCGACGCCGGCAAGGTGGCGCGCGGGATTCTCGCCCGGCTCGCGCCGGACGCCGGCGACGCGGGCCGCGAGGAACGCAGGGCGGCGATCCACCGGACCAGATCGGCCTGGCGCCAGGAGCTCGCCGGCATGGACCACGAGGAGGACGACCCCGGAACCTCCTGGAACGCGGACGTCCGCGCCCGGGAGCCCGGGCGCATGTCGGCCCGCATGGCCTGGCGCGCGATCACCGACGGCCTGCCCGCCGACGCCATCGTCTCGACCGACATCGGCAACAACTGCGCGATCGGCAACGCCTATCCGACCTTCGAGGAAGGACGGAAGTACCTGGCGCCGGGCCTGTTCGGCCCCTGCGGCTACGGCTTTCCGGCGATCCTGGGCGCGAAGATCGGCTGTCCCGACGCGCCGGCGGTGGGCTTTGCCGGCGACGGCGCCTTCGGCATCTCCATGAACGAGATGACCGCCTGCGGCCGCGAGGGCTGGCCCGCCGTCACCATGGTGATCTTCCGCAACTACCAGTGGGGCGCGGAGAAGCGCAACACGACGCTGTGGTACGACGACAACTTCGTCGGCACCGAGCTCAACCCGGACCTGTCCTACGCCAGGCTCGCCGAAGGCTGCGGGCTCAGGGGCGTGCGGGCGACGACCATGACGGAGTTGACGGCGGCGCTGAAGGAGAGTTGCGACGCCCAGGGGGACGGCGTCACGACCTTCATCGAGGTCGTCCTCAACCAGGAGCTCGGCGAGCCCTTCCGCCGCGACGCCATGAAGAAGCCGGTCGAGGTCGCCGGCATCGACACGGACGACATGGTCCGGCAGCTCGCGGCGGGCTGACCGCCCGCGCCCTCAGCGCGCGAGCCGCATGGTCGAGACGAGTTGGCCCTGACCGTCGCGATAGCTCGCGACGCCATCCTCGAGGGTGACGAACGAGCAGCCGCCGGCCTCGGGCGCGCCGGGGTAGTCGAAGCACATCGTGTCGCCCTCGACCCACCACGAGCCGCCATAGGGGGCCGAGCCGTTCCATAGCCCCTCGATCGCGCCGGCGGCGGTGTAGGTCTCCACGTAGACATCGCCTTGCGGCGTCTGGCCGGCGAAGGTGCGGCCGCCGATCCGCGCCGCGATCTCCTCCCCCGAAAGCTGGAGGGTCTGGGCGGCGGCCGGGAGCGACAGCGCGACGAGCGCCACGACCCCGGCCACGGTCGCGAGGACATGGCGCATGGCTCACCCCTTCCGCCAGGGCGCGCGGGCCAGGAGGCAGAGGAAGTCCTGGGCGAGCGTCGCGCCCGCGAGCGCGGTGATCTCGGCGTGGTCGTAGGGCGGCGAGACCTCCACGAGGTCGGCGCCGACGATGTTGAGACCCTCGAGGCCGCGCAGGATCTCGCGCGCCTGATGGGTGGTGAGGCCGCCGCAGACCGGCGTGCCGGTGCCGGGCGCATAAGCGGGGTCGAGGCAGTCGATGTCGAAGGTGAGATAGGCCCTGGCGTCGCCCACGATGCGGCGCACCTCCTCGACGACCGCCCCGGCGCCGTGCCTGTGGACCCACGGCCCGTCGAAGACGTTGAAACCCATCAGGTCCTCGTTGACCGTCCTCAGCCCGATCTGGGCCGAGGCCGCCGGGTCGAGGTAGCCCTGCCTCGTGGCGTGCCAGAACATGGTGCCGTGGTTGACGCCGTCCTCGTTCTCGTCGACCCAGGTGTCGGAGTGCGCGTCGAAGTGGATCAGCGACAACGGCTTGCCGTGCCTCGCGGCGTGCGCCTTGACGAGCGGCCAGGAGATGAAGTGGTCGCCGCCGAGCGACAGCACGGCGACATCCTGCTCGATCATCCAGGCGACATACCTTTCGATCTCGTCGGGCACGCCCGCGGGTCTGGAAAAGTCGAACGGCAGGTCGCCGTGGTCGGCGATCCTCGCTTCGGCGACCGGGTGGAAATCCCAGCCGTAGACTTTCTTCTCGAAGGCGAGCTCGACCGAGGCCTCGCGGATCCCGCGCGGCCCGAACCTCGTGCCGGGCCGGTTCGTCGTCGCCGTGTCGAAGGGAACGCCGACGACCGCGATATCCACGTCGCCGAGGTCCTTGCGGTAGGGCCGGCGCAGGAAGCTGGGCACGCCCGCGTAGGTGATCTCCTGCGGAAAGGCGTGGAGGTCGGTCGCGGTGATCGCGTGGTCGCCCCACGTTTCCGGCTTGTCGGCCATGGCGCGCTCCCGTCTCTCGCCCCGAGGAACCCGTGTTGTCGCCCCGCCGCCCCGCCGGGTCAAGTCCCGGGACCCGGGCCTTGACCCCGGCGCGGGCGTGGCCCACGAAGACGCCGTGGCGAGGCGGACGAGGAAGGTCCGGGCGGATGGCCCACCGGTCCCTGCGCGAGTTCATGGCGAAGCTGGAGGCCGCCGGCGACCTCGCGCGCGTGACGGCGCCGGTCTCGCCGGCGCTGGAGATGACGGAGATCCAGACCCGGCTTCTGGCCGAGGGCGGCCCGGCCGTGCTGTTCGAGAACCCGGTCGCCGCCGACGGCGCGCCCTTCGGCATGCCGGTGCTGGCGAACCTCTTCGGCACCGTCGAGCGGGTGGCGGCCGGCATGGAGCGCACGCCGGACCGTCTGCGCGAGGTCGGCGAGACGCTGGCCTTCCTGCGCCAGCCCGAGCCGCCCGGTGGCTGGCGCGAGGCGCTCGACAGGCTTCCGCTGCTGAAGGCCGCGATGGCGATGCGGCCCAGGACGGTCGCCGCCGCGCCCTGCCAGGAGGTCGTCCTCCGGGGCGACGACATCGACCTCGGCGCGCTGCCCGTCCAGACCTGCTGGCCGGGCGAGCCGGCCCCGCTCATCACATGGCCGCTGGTCGTCACGCGAGGCCCGGGCGGCGACAGGCGGGACGCGCCGAACCTCGGCGTCTACCGGATGCAGGTGACGGGCCGGAACACGACGCTGATGCGCTGGCTCAGGCACCGGGGCGGCGCGGGGCACCACGCCCGGTGGAAGGAGGAGAGGCCCGGCCCCCTGCCCGCGGCCTGCGTCATCGGCGCCGACCCCGGTACGATGCTGGCGGCCGTGACGCCCGTGCCCGACACCCTGAGCGAGTACCAGTTCGCGGGCCTCCTGCGCGGCGCCAGGGTGGAGCTGGCCGACTGCAAGACCGTGCCGCTCAAGGTGCCCGCCGCGGCCGAAATCGTGCTGGAGGGCCATGTCTCGCTGGAGGACTTCGGCGACGAGGGCCCCTACGGCGACCACACCGGCTACTACAACGCCGTCGAACCCTTCCCCGTCTTCACCCTGAGCGCCGTCACCATGCGCTCCGACCCGATCTATCTCTCCACCTTCACCGGCCGGCCGCCGGACGAGCCGAGCGTCCTGGGCGAGGCGCTCAACGAGGTCTTCGTGCCGCTGCTCCAGCAGCAGTTCCCCGAGATCGTCGATTTCTGGCTGCCGCCCGAGGGTTGCAGCTACCGCATCGCCGTGGTCTCCGTGAAGAAGGCCTATCCGGGGCACGCCAGGCGCGTGATGATGGCCGTGTGGTCCGCCCTGGGCCAGTTCATGTACACCAAGTTCGTGATCGTGGTGGACGACGACGTCGACGCGCGCGACTGGAAGGACGTGATGTGGGCGGTGGCGACCCGCATGGACCCCGTCCGCGATATCGTCGCGATCGAGAACGCGCCGATCGACTACCTGGACTTCGCCAGCCCCGTCTCGGGCCTGGGCGGCAAGCTGGGCCTGGACGCCACGAACAAGCTTCCGGGCGAGACGACGCGCGCGTGGGGCCGGCCGATCCGCATGTCCGACGAGACGATCGAGGAGGTCACGCGGAAGTGGGCGGACTACGGCCTTCCCGGAAGCGGAAAACCGATCTGGAGGTAGGGAGCGGCGGTGGCGGGACCCGTCGCGGGCCGCCGGGGGCGGACCCGCTCCAGGCCGGCCCGTGCTTTCCGAACGGATCGTCGCCGCTCTTGGGAAGACGCAACCGCCGGCGCGGGTCAGCCACGGCCGGGGACGCGACGTAGGAGCGGCCTCGCTTCTCGCCCTCCGGGACGAGAAGGTTGGCGTCCACAAGCTCCTTCAGGTCCCGGCCGGCGAGGTTCCTGGATATGTCCTCGCTCACCCGGTAGGACGCGTTCCGCAACCCTGCCGCCGACGGCGGCCTGAAGCAGCGCCACGGTCGCGCGGTCGGGGAGCCCATGGGCCTCCGCGAGGTCCGAAAGCTCCGCATGGATCCTCTCCATGTCCCGCGTCCGGCGAAGGAGCGCCCACGCCTGGCGGCGGTGGCCGGTCGGGCGGAAGCGCGCCCAGGGTTTGGCGTCGCGCTCCGGACGCCATGCGCCGCCGCCGACCTCCGCCAGGACGTCGCGGTAGGCCGGCGCGGCGATCCCGTCGCTCGCCGGCACCGCGGTCTGGACGCACCGGGCGGTCCGTCCATTGCCGTCCGTGAAGAGATGGAGCAGCGCCAGATTCGGGTGCGCCATGGCCGCGCGCGGCAGGACCGACTCGACCTCGCCGTGGTTCACTTAGCCCAGAAGCTCGCGGACGAGGGGTTCCAGCCTGTCGCGCTCCACGCCCTCGCGCATCGCATCGCCGGTCCCGCTGTCCCTGACGCCGACCCAGCCGGGGCGGCGCCGGCCCGGACGCGCCTCCGAATCCGACCGGCGGATCGTGAAGTGGGCGGCCAGAAGCGCCTCCTCCGCGATCGTGAAGGACGGGATCCGGCGGCGCTGGAGGATATAGCCCATGGCCGCGCGGTAGCCGTCGACTGCCCGCCAGGTATCGCGGTCGGCGCCGACCGGAGCCTCGCCGACGACCGCGACGGTGACGTCCTCGTCGGAGACATGGATGCCCCCACGCCGTTGGACCCGGCAAGGGCGCGGGCCCGGGTCGCGCGGGCCAGCAGACCCGTCCAGCGCCGCGGCTCCTCGACGGCGTAGTGGCGCGGCTCGGTCCGCGTCCGGGCCCTTGGCGGACATACCCCGTCGGGCGCCTCGCCAAACAACCAGCCGAAGAAACCCTCCCGTCTCATATGTCCTGAACCAGGACGCGCCCTTGACACCCGGCCCGATTCCCCTTATCTCTCGCGCCATGATCGGAGACAGGATCCTGGCTCTGGACCTGCGCCTTCCCTAGACCGGCGTCCCGACGAGGCGCCGGTCGCCGCAGCCGTCCGCCCTCTCGCCAGCACGCCGATCCCGATGGTTCCGATCTTCCCTTCTCTTCCCGACCCGTCCGTCGCGCCCGCCGTCCGCCGGGGGGAAGCCTTCCGCCTTGGCGGGCTTCCGCGCGGCGGGCGCGAGCGAGGACCCTGAACGATGGCGCGACCCGAGCCCGCGGCCCCGAAGGCCATGCCCTTCCGCCGCTACCGTCCGTCCGGGCCGGTGGTCCTGCCCAACCGCGTCTGGCCGTCGGCGACGATCGCCGCCGCGCCGGTGTGGTGCAGCGTGGACCTGCGCGACGGCAACCAGGCGCTCATCGAGCCCATGGGCCCCGAGCGCAAGCGGCGCATGTTCGACACCCTGGTGCGGATGGGCTTCAAGGAGATCGAGGTCGGCTTCCCCAGCGCGAGCCGGACCGACTTCGACTTCTGCCGCGAGCTCATCGAGGAGGAGAGGGTCCCCGAGGACGTCACGATCCAAGTCCTGACCCAGGCCCGCGCGCCCCTGATCCGGCGCACCTTCGAGGCGATCGAGGGCGCCGACCGGGCGATCGTCCACCTCTACAACTCGACCTCGGCCCTGCAGCGCCGCGTGGTCTTCGACGCCGACCGCGAGGGCGTCAAGCGGATCGCGGTCGACGGCGCCAGGCTCGTGCGCGAATGCGCCGAGGCCATGGAGGGCCGGCGCTGGCGCTTCCAGTACAGCCCCGAGAGCTTCACCGGCACGGAACTCGACTACGCGGTCGAGGTCTGCGAGGCGGTGATGGACGTGTGGGAGCCGACGCCGGAGCGCCGCGCGATCCTCAACCTGCCGGCGACGGTCGAGATGGCGACGCCCAATGTCTACGCCGACCAGATCGAGTGGTTCCTGCGCGCGATCAGGGATCGCGACTCGATCGTCCTGTCGCTCCACCCCCACAACGACCGGGGGACCGCCGTGGCGGCGGCCGAGCTCGCCGTGATGGCGGGCGCCGACCGGATCGAGGGCACGCTGTTCGGCAACGGCGAGCGCACGGGCAACGTCGACCTCGTCACCCTGGGCCTCAACCTGATGACCCAGGGGATCGACCCGAAGCTCGACCTCTCCGACATCGACAATCTCGTCAACGTCGCCGAGCACTGCAACCGCCTGCCCGTCCACCCGCGCCATCCCTATGCGGGCGACCTCGTCTTCACGGCGTTCTCCGGCTCGCACCAGGACGCCATCAACAAGGGCATGAAGGCGATGGAGCGGTCCAACTCGGACGTCTGGGAGGTGCCCTACCTGCCGATGGACCCGAGGGACGTGGGCCGCTCCTACGAGGCGATCATCCGGGTCAACAGCCAGTCCGGCAAGGGCGGGGTGGCCTGGATCATGGAGCAGGACCACGGCTTCGTCCTGCCGCGCCGGCTGCAGGTCGACTTCAGCCGCAAGGTGCAGAGGCGGACGGACGACACGGAGGCGGAGCTCTCCAGCGAAGAGATCCGCGACGCCTTCTTCGCGGCCTATGTGGAGCCCGCCGGACCGATCGGCCTCGTGGCCTACCGCACCGTGCCCGACGCCCACGCGAGCGAGCTCAGGCGCCTGACCGCCGATGTCACGATCGACGGCGCCCCGCGCGAGATCCACGGCGCCGGCAACGGCCCGATCGACGCCTACATCCACGCGCTGAAGGACGGAGCCGGCGTCGACCTCGCGGTCGTCGACTACCGCGAGCACGCCGTCGGCCAGGGCAGCGACGCGGTGGCCGCGGCCTATGTCGAGGCCCGCGACGGCCCGGGCCTGACGGTGTTCGGCGTCGGCGTCCACAAGAACATCGTGCAGGCCAGCCTGCTCGCCGTCACCGCCGCCGCCAACCGGCTGGCGGCGCCATGACCGGCGCGGCCTCTCCCCTCGACCTCGCCGCCGGCCTCGTCGAGCGCGCGGTCGGGGCGGGCGCCGACGCCGCCGACGCCACCGCGTTCCGCGACACCGCGCTCGCCGTGACCTGGCGGCTGGGCGCGCTGGAAGAGCTCGAACGCTCCGAATCGACCGCCATGGGCCTGCGCGTCTTCGTCGGCCGGCGCCAAGCCGCGGTCTCGACCACCGATCCCTTGGACGGGTCCCTGGCCGAGCTGGTCGAGCGCGCGGTCGCGATGGCCCGGACCGCGCCCGAGGACGAGTTCGCGGGGCTGGCCGACGGCGCGCTGCTCGCCACGGAAACGCCGGAGCTCGACCTCGACGCCGACGACGAGCCCGCGCCCGGACGCATGCTCGCGATGGCCGCCGAGGCCGAGGACGCGGCCCGCTCGATCGAGGGCGTGACCAACTCGGAGGGCGCGTCGGCGAGCTGGCGGCGCGCGGTCTCGGCGCTGGCCGCGAGCAACGGCTTCCAGGGATCCTACGCCGGCACGTCCGCCGGCGTCTCGGTCTCCGTGCTGGCGGGCGAGGGGCTCGGCATGGAGCGCGACGGCGAATACCGGACGGCGCGCCACATGGCGGACCTGCCGCCGCCCGCCGAGGTCGGCGGGGAGGCCGGGCGCCGGGCCGTGCGCAAGCTGAACCCCAGGAAGGTCGAGACCGGGCGGATGCCCGTGGTGTTCGACGACCGCGGCGCCCGCGGCCTGCTGGGCCATCTCGCCGCCGCCATCTCCGGCCCCGCGGTCGCGCGGGGCACGAGCTTCCTGAAGGACGGGATGGGGCAGGCCGTCTTCGCGCCGGGCGTCGCCGTCCGCGAGGATCCGCACCGCCGGCGGGGCCCGCGCTCGCGCCCCTTCGACGGCGAGGGCCTGCCGGGGCGCGCCCGCGCCCTGATCGACGACGGCGTGCTGACCACCTGGCTCCTGGACTGCCGCTCCGCCCGCCAGCTCGGCCTTGAGCCGACGGGCCATGCGACCCGCGGCGCCTCCGGGCAGCCCTCGCCCGGCCCGGCGAACCTCTGGCTCGAGCCCGGCGACGCCTCGCCCGAGGCGCTCATGGCCGACATCGCCGAGGGGTTCTATTGCACCGACCTGATCGGCTTCGGCGTGAACGGCGTCACGGGCGACTATAGCCGCGGCGCGTCGGGCTTCCGCATCCGGAACGGCCGGATCGCCCATCCGGTCAACGAAGTCACCGTCGCCGGCAACCTCAAGGACATGTTCGCCAACCTCGCGCCCGCCGACGATCTGCGGTTCCTGTCCGGCGTCGACGCGCCCCACGTGCGCATCGACGGCATGACCGTCGCGGGCCGCTAGGGCCTCGGGACGCCGGTCCGCGCCGGACCAGTCCATGGGGACGCGACAAGCGGCATGAACCGGACGTCGGCGGATTTCTCCGGCGAGCACGCGCTGCTCGCGAGCCTCGTGCGCGAGGCCGGCGCCCTGGCGCTCTCCTACTTCCGCCGCGGGCCCGCGCAGTGGACCAAGGGCGGAGGCGATCCCGTGAGCGAGGCCGACATCGCCGTCGATTCCCTGCTCCGCGAACGCCTGCTGGACGCCTTTCCCGGCTACGGCTGGCTCTCGGAGGAGACCGAGGACGACCCGGGCCGGCTGGACCGCGACCGCGTCTGGATCGTCGATCCGATCGACGGTACCCGCGCCTTCCTGGAGGGCCGCCCCGAGTTCGCCGTCGCCGCCGCGCTGGTGGCCGGTCGCCGGCCCGTCTGCGGCTGCGTCTTCAACCCGGCAACCGGCGAGTTCTTCGAAGCGGTCCGCGGCGGCGGCGCGCGGCTCAACGGCGAGACGATCCGCGTGGCCGGACGGACGGGCTTCGCCGGCGCGCGCCTGCTCGCCACCGCGCGCACGGTCCGGCGCGCGATCGAGACGGCGAACGCCGCGCCCGCCGCCTGGGACGCGGTCAACTCCGTGGCCTACCGCATGGCGCTCGTCGCCCGCGGCCGCTACGACGCGACGCTCTCCCTGGGGCCGAAGAGCGACTGGGACCTCGCCGCCGCCGACCTGATCGTCGCCGAGGCCGGCGGGCTGGCGACCGACCGCGACGGCGTCGCCTACGCCTACAACGGACCGGCCGCCCGCCAACCCTCGCTGATCGCGGCGAACCCCGCGCTCCACAAGGCCCTGGTCGAGGCCGTCGCGCGGATCGGCTGATCCGCGATTCCGGTCCGCCGCCGGCTTGCCGGCGCGCCCACTCGAGGCGCGGCCCACGGGACCGCTCGCCGCGAGCGACAAGCAGGCCATGGCGTTTCCGTCTTCGACGGAAACGCTATAAAACGCCATCGTTCCAAGGCTTGCCGGCCCATGAGCGAAACCGAGACGGCGCACCTGCCGACGAAGGCCATCGTCGGCCGGCTGCTGCGCGAACACATCCGGCGCTACATCCCACGAATGACGATGGCCGTCTTCTTCATGGGGCTCGTGGCGGCGGCCACGGCGACCTACGCCTGGCTCGTGCAGCCGATCCTCGACGAGGTCTTCATCGAGAAGGACCACAGCCGGCTTTTCGGCATCACGGCGGCCGTGCTCGCCGCCTTCGCCGTCAAGGGCATGGCGGACTACGGCCAGACCGTGATCATGGCGCGGGTCTCCATGCGCATCGTCGCCGACATCCGCCAGCGGGTCTACGAGAGCCTGATCCGGGCCGACCTCGCCTTCTTTCACGGGACGTCCACGGGCGAGCTGATCGCGGGCTGCATGAACAACGTGGACCTGATGCGCGACGCGGTCGCCAACACGCTGACCGCCATGGTGAAGGACATCCTGACGGTCGCCTTCCTGGTCTCGCTGATGTTCTACCAGGACTGGGAGCTGGCGCTCGTCGTCATCGTCGTCTTCCCCCTGGCGCTGGTCCCGGTCAGCCGGATCGGGCGCAAGGTGAGGATGCGGGCGAGCCGCGCCTGGGCCGAGCTGGAACAGGTCACCGGGTTCATGTCGGAGACCTTCCGCGGCATCCGCCACATCAAGGCCTACGGCCAGGAGGAGCGCGAGACCGAGCGAGCGCGAGACCGGATCGACGCGCTGTTCCTCCGGATCTTCAAGACCATGCGGGCCAAGGCCGCGATCTCGCCGATCATGGAGGTGCTGGCCGGCGTCGCGGTCGCCACCATCATCGTCTACGGCGGCGGCAAGGTCATCGCGGGCGAGACCACGGCGGGCGCCTTCTTCAGCTTCGTCACCGCCCTCCTGCTCGCCTACCAGCCCCTCAAGAACTTCGCCAAGCTCAACAACCACCTGCAGGAGGGGCTCGCCGCCGCCCAGCGGGTGTTCGTCCTGATCGACGTGGAGCCGGAGATCCGCGACCGCGAGGGCGCGGCGGACCTGCGGGTCGCGGAGGGCGCGGTCTCGTTCGACGACGTGGGCTTCGCCTACGGCGGCGTCACGGCGCTCGACGGCGTCACCCTCCGCGTCCCGCCGGGCGGGACCGCCGCGCTGGTCGGCCCGTCGGGCGCGGGCAAGTCGACCGTCCTCAACCTCATCCCGCGCTTCTACGACGTGGCGCGGGGCGCGGTCCGGATCGACGGCTCGGATGTCCGCGACGTCACGCTCGCGAGCCTGCGGCGCGGCATCGCACTGGTGAGCCAGGATGTCGCGCTCTTCAACGACACGGTCGCCGCCAACATCGCTTTCGGCCGCCCCGGCGCGAGCGCCGGCGAGATCGAGGCCGCCGCCCGCGCCGCGGCGGCCCACGACTTCATCGTGGATCTGCCCGGCGGCTACGGCGCCGTGGTCGGCGAGAGCGGCGTCAAGCTTTCGGGCGGGCAACGCCAGAGGCTGTCGATCGCGCGCGCCATCCTGCGCGACGCGCCGATCCTGCTGCTCGACGAGGCCACCAGCGCGCTCGACTCCGAATCCGAGCGGCAGGTCCAGGCCGCGCTGTCCCGCCTCGCCCGGGGCCGGACGACCCTGGTGGTGGCCCACCGGCTCTCGACCGTCGCCGAGGCCGACGTCATCTACGTCATGGACGCCGGCGCGGTCGTCGAGTCCGGCAGCCACGCGGAGCTGCTGGCGAGGGGCGGCCTCTATGCCCGGCTGCGCAGCCTGCAGACGACCGACGAGCCGCCGGTTCCGAGGGCGGCCGGCGACGGCTGACGGGCCGGGGCCGTGATGGCGACGCTGTACCGCCTGGCGACCGGGGCGGCCGAACCGCTGGCGCCGCTGCTGCTGCGCGTTCGCCTGTGGCGCGGCAAGGAGGACGCCGCACGGCTCGACGAGAGGCTCGGCCGGGGGCGGGGGTCGCGTCCCGACGGCCGTCTGATCTGGGTCCATGGGGCCAGCGTCGGCGAATCGCTCTCGGCCCTGCCCCTGATCGGGCGCATCGCCGGGGACGGCGCGCGGGTCATGGTCACGACCGGCACCGCCGCGTCGGCCCGGATCATGGCGCGCCGCCTGCCCGCCGGCGGCTTCCACCGCTACGCCCCGCTCGACGGCCCCCGCGCGTCGGCCCGCTTTCTCGACCGCTGGCGTCCCGACGCCGCGCTCTGGGTCGAATCCGAGCTCTGGCCCAACCTTCTGGCCGAGACGCGGCGACGAGGCGTCCCCACCGCGCTCGTCAACGGCCGCATGTCGCCCCGGTCCTTCGCGCGCTGGCGCCGCTTGCCCTCGCTGGCGGGCGCCGTGGTTGGCGGGTTCGAGGTCGTTCTCGCCCGGAGCGAGGCCGACGCCGCTCGCCTCGTCGCGCTCGGCGCGCGCAACGTGGCGACGGCGGGCGACCTCAAGGCCGCGGCGGCGCCGCTCGAAGCCGATCCGTCGGCGCTCGAACGGATCGGGAAGGCCATCGGGAACCGCCCGGCCTGGGTCGCCGTCAGCACCCACGAGGGCGAGGAACTGGCCGCCGCCGGGGTCCACCGCCAGCTCGAGGACGCGGTCCCCGGCCTGCTGACCGTGATCGTGCCGCGCCACGCCGACCGGGGCGACGCGGTCGAGGCCGAGCTGACGGACCGCGGCCACCGCGTGGCGCGCCGTTCCCGCGACGAGCTCCCCGGACCCCGGACCGACGTCTTCCTGGGCGACACCATGGGCGAAACGGGCCTCTACCTGCGGCTCGGCGATCCGGTCTTCGTCGGAAAGTCCCTGCTCCACGAGGGCGGCCACAACCCGCGCGAACCCGCGCTGCTCGGCCGCGCCGTGCTGTTCGGCCCCCACATGGAGAACTTCGCCCAGGCCGCCGATGGCCTGACGGCCGCGGGCGGCGCGGTGCGGGTCGCCGATCCCGCGAGCCTGGGCCCGGTCGTGGGCCGCCTCCTGGGCGACGTCGACGCCCGCGGCGGGATCGGCCGACGCGCCCGGGCGCGGGCCGAGGCCGACGCCGCGGGCGTCCTCGACGCGGTCCTCGACGCGCTGGCGCCCGTGCTGCGGGCGTCCCGCCGATGAGGCGGCCGGCCTTCTGGGACGGGGACGGCGCCGCCTCGCGCCTGCTCTCTCCGCTGGCGGCGCTGTGGACCGCCGGGAGCCGATGGCACCAGGCGGCCGTCAGGCCGGCCCGTGTCCGGGCGCCGGTGATCTGCGTCGGCAACGCGACCGCCGGAGGCGGGGGCAAGACGCCGGCGGCGATCGCGCTGGCCGAACGGCTGGCGGCGCGGGGCTGGCGTCCGCACGTGCTCTCGCGCGGCCACGGCGGCCGGCTCGGGGGGCCGCTCAAGGTCGATCCCGGACGCCACGCCGCGCGCGACGTGGGCGACGAGCCGCTCGTCCTCGCGCGCCACGCCGACGTCTGGATCGGCGCCGACCGGGTCCGGAGCGCCCGGAACGCCGTGGCCTCGGGCGCCGACATCCTCATCATGGACGACGGCCTGCAGAACCCCTCCCTCGCCAAGGACCTCTCGATCCTCGTGGTCGACGGACCCCACGGCTTCGGCAACGGCCGGGTCATGCCGGCGGGCCCCCTGCGCGAACCGGTGGACGACGCGGTCGCGCGATGCCGGGCGGTCGCGATCGTCGGCGAGGACCGCCACCGGCTCGCCGAGCGTCTGGCGGGCGGCGGGCGCGCAATCCTCCATGCCGCGTTCCAGCCGACGGCGGAGGCGCTGGCCTTCCAGGGCGAACCGGTCTACGCCTTCGCCGGCATCGCGCGGCCGGGGAAGTTCTTCGCGACGCTGGAGGACCTGGGGGCGGTCGTGCTCCAGACCCGATCCTTCCCCGATCATCACGTCTTCGATCCCCTGGCGATCACCGGGATGCTCGAGGAGGCCCACCGCATGGGTGCCCGGCTGGTCACGACCGAGAAGGACTGGATGCGGCTCGATCCCGAGACGCGGCCGTTGGCCGAACCGGCGCCGGTCAGGCTCGCGTTCCGCGATCCCGAGGCGCTCGACGGCCTGCTGGCGCCGCTCGAGTCCCGTTCCGGCCCATGAGAGCCTTGAGGCGCCTCGTCGAGGCCGCGCCGCTGTGGCTCGCGCTCCGGGTCTTCCGCCTCCTAGGGATCGAGCGCGCCTCGGCGCTCGGAGGCTGGCTGGGCCGCCATCTCGGCCGAACGATGGCGTCGAGGAACCGCATCGCCCGGCGCAACCTGAGGGCCGCCTTCCCGGAGAAGTCCGACGGCGAGATCGACGCCGTCCTGCGCGGCATGTGGGACAACCTGGGACGCGGCCTGGGCGAGCTTCCCCACATCCACGAGCTCGACACGCTGGGCGGCGGCCGGGTCGAGGTCACGTCCGACCTCGACGATCCCGCCCGGGCGCCGTCGCCGGCGATCTACTTCAGCGCGCATTTCGGCAACTTCGAGGTCGCGACCCAGGCCGCGATCCAGCGCGGCGTCGAGGTGACGGTGGTCTACCGCGAAGCGAGCAACCCCTTCGCGGAGGCGATCGTCCAGCACTGGCGCGGCAAACGCGGCGGCGTCTGGGCGCCCAAGGGGCGGGAGGGCGCGCGCGCCCTGCTGGCGGCGGTCCGACGCAAGGAGGCGGTCGCCATCATGGCCGACCAGAAGCTCAACGAGGGCGTGCCGGTCCCGTTCTTCGGCCGCGACGCCATGACGGCGCCGGCCATCGCGGAGCTGGCGCTCAGGCACGACGCGCCGCTCGTCCCCGTCCGCGTCTCGCGCGAACCCCGAGCCCGCTTCCGCGTCCACCTCTTCGAGCCGGTCGAGGTCGCCCGCACCGGCGACCGGGACGCCGACACGCGCGCCGTCCTGACCGCGATCAACGAGACCCTCGAAGGCTGGATCCGCGAGAAGCCCGACCACTGGCTCTGGATCCACCGCCGCTGGCCCGATTGAGCGGGCCCGTCCCTACGATACGCGGCTTCGCCGCCACTCGGGACGAGGGATGTTCGTTCGCGCCCCCCACCCGAAATTCTCCTTCACCCCGGGTGGCGCCCCGCGGAGGCGCGCATCGAAGGGCGGCCCCGGTTCAAGACGACAGGACGATGCCCTAGAACAGGTCGCCCTGTCCGCCCGCCGCGGCCGGCCTGGGTTTCGGCGCGGCCGGCCCCGGTCCGGCGGGCGTCCCGGAGGCCGTCGCCCGGACCTCGCCGTCGGCGAACTCGATGGCGAGCGCCGCGCCGGGCGCGACGCCCGCCGCCCGGACGACGGGGGCGCCGGCGCCGCGGACGACGGCGTAGCCGCGCTCCAGCACGCCGCGGTAGCTCAGGCTCTCGAGCAGCTTGCCGAGCTGGGCGAGCCCGCGCCCGCGCTCGTCGAGGCGCGTTCCGGCCGCGCGGGCGAGATCGCGCGCGCCCCGCGCGATCCGGTCGCGCGACCGGGCGATCCGGTCGTCCAGCGCCGCGGGCCGTAGGCCCGCGGCGGCCCGGGCCAGCGCGGCGCGCTTCTCGGCGACGGTCTCGCGCGGATGGCGCAGCCGGTGGGCCATGTCGCGGACCGCGCCGCGCCGTTCGGCGAGCGCCAGCGTCATGACCCGGCGCAGGCTCCCGGCGGCATTGTCGAGGTCCTGGCTCTTCTGCTCCACGAGCCGGACCGGATGGGGCAGGCCGCGGGCGAGCCCGCGCAGCTCCCCGCGCAGGCGCTCCAGCATGCGTCCCGCGCCACCGACCAGCCGGCCTTCCGCGTCGAGCACGCGCGCCTCGAGCTCCGCGCGCACGGGCACGGCCATCTCCGCGGCGGCGGTGGGCGTGGGCGCGCGCCGGTCCGAGGCGAAGTCGATCAGCGTGGTGTCGGTCTCGTGGCCCACCGCCGAGATCAGCGGGATGCCGCTCGCCGCCGCCGCGCGCGCCACGGCCTCCTCGTTGAAGGCCCAGAGGTCCTCCACGCCGCCGCCGCCGCGGGCGACGATGATGAGGTCGGGCCGGGGCGTCGGGCCGCCGGGCTCCAGGCCGTTGAAGCCCCGGATCGCGGCGGCGATCTGCTCGGCCGCCCCCTCGCCCTGCACGGCCACGGGCCAGAGCAGGACGTGGCGCGGGAAGCGGTCGCGCAGACGATGCATGATGTCGCGGATCGCGGCGCCGGTCGGCGAGGTCACGACGCCGATCACCGAGGGCAGGAAAGGCAGGGGCTTCTTGCGCTCCTCGGCGAAGAGGCCCTCGGCGGCGAGCTGCTTGCGGCGCCGTTCGAGCAGCGCCATGAGGGCGCCGACGCCGGCGGGTTCGATGCTCTCGATCACGAGCTGATAGCTCGACCGCCCGGGATAGGTCGTGAGCCGGCCGGTGGCGACCATTTCGAGGCCCTGCTCGGGCCTGTGGGCCAACCGGCGCGCCGTGTCGCGCCAGCAGACGCAGTCGAGCACGGCGTTCTCTTCCTTCATGGAAAGATACATGTGCCCGGACCCCGCGACCGTGACGCGGCCGATCTCGCCCCGGACGCGGACCCGGTCGAAAGCCCGCTCCACCGCGCGCTTCACCGCGCGGGAGAGTTCGGCGACGCCCAGTTCGGGCAGGTTGTCCTCGGGCCGGGGCGCGGCGGCTGTCTCCATGACGGGCGCATGATACAAGGTCGCGAGGCGGACACAACGCGGGGACGGCCATGCGGGTTCTGGTGATCGGAGGCGGCGGGCGCGAGCACGCCCTGTGCTGGGCGATCGCCAATTCCCCCCTGGTCGAGAAGCTCTACTGCGCGCCCGGTAACGGCGGTATCGCGTCCGTGGCCGAACTCGTGGAGATCGGGGCCGGGGATGTCGCGGGCCTCGTCGCCTGGGCCGCCGCGAACGCCGTCGATCTGGTCGTTCCGGGGCCGGAGGCGCCCCTGGTGGCGGGCCTCGTGGACGCCATGGACGCGGCGGGCGTGCCCTGCTTCGGGCCCTCGGCGCGGGCGGCCCGCCTGGAGGGATCGAAGGCCTTCATGAAGGAGGTGGCGGACGCCGCGGGCGTGCCGACGGCCGCCTGGCGGCGCTTCGACGACGCGGCCGAGGCCCGCGCCTGGGCGGCCGGACGGGGCGCGCCGATGGTCGTGAAGGCCGACGGGCTCGCGGCCGGCAAGGGCGTCACGGTCGCGGCGACGCTGGAGGAAGCCCACGAGGCGATCGACGACGCGCTCGTGGCGGGCGTGTTCGGCGCGGCCGGCGCCAGCGTGGTGATCGAGGAGTTCCTCGAGGGCGAGGAGGCGAGCGTCCACGTGCTCGCCGACGGCCGCGCCGTGCTGCCGCTCGCCACGGCCCAGGACCACAAGACCGCCGGCGAGGGCGACACGGGCCCCAACACCGGCGGCATGGGCTGCTGTTCGCCCGCCCCGGCGGTGGACCCGGCGATGGAGGCGGCGATCCTGGAGACCGTCGTCCGGCCGACCCTGGCCGAGCTCGCCCGCCGCGGCTGCCCGTTCAGGGGCGTGCTCTACGCCGGCCTCATGCTGACGCCGGAGGGCCCGAAGCTCTTGGAATACAACGTGCGCTTCGGCGATCCCGAATGCCAGGCGATGATGGCCCGGCTCAAGTCCGATCTCGTGCCCGCGCTCGTCGCGGCCCGCGACGGCGCGCTCCGCCACCTCGACCTGCGCTGGCGCGACGAGGCCGCGCTGTGCGTCGTCATGGCGACGAGGGGCTATCCCGGTCCCTACCCGAAGCCGACGCCGATCACCGGCCTGGACGAGGCCGCGGCGGACTCCGACACGATCGTCTTCCACGCCGGCACGAGGCGCGACGGCGAACGCTGGCTCTCGGACGGCGGCCGCGTGCTGGGGGTGACCGCGCTGGGCGGCACGGTCGCCGAGGCCCAGGCCCGCGCCTACGCCGCCGTCGACCGCATCGACTGGGCGGAAGGCTTCTGCCGCCGCGACATCGGCTGGCGCGCCATCGCCCGGGAACGCTGACCGACCGGACGTTGCGTCCGCACGAAGCGCGGTGCTATTTTAGCTTCGGCGCAAAACTAAAATAACACCGCGCGTTGTTTTCAAAACTATAACAAGGTGGCACCGCCATGTGGCGCGGAGGGATCGGCAGGTACGAGAGCACGACCGTGGGCGGTGAGACGCGATCGACCGCCTCATGGGCGCGGCGCCGGACACGCTCAGGGTTCTCGTTACGTTGGTCGAGGCCCGGCGCTGGCCGGTGGACGCGCCCGATCCGGTGTCGATGATCGAGCATGTCATGGAGGCGCGCGGCTACCGGCGGAGGGATCTCGCCGCCCTGTTAGGGTCGCGGCCGCGCGCCTCGGAGGTGCTCGACCACCGCCGGCCCCCGACCCTGCCGACGATCCGGGCTCTTTCGGCGGAGTGGGACCTCCCGGCCGACACGCCGGTGCGCGAGTGCGACCCCGCCGCCCGCCCGCATCGCCGCATCGTCCCCTTCACGCCCTCAGGCCGGCGAAGAAGTCCTTGAGCAGGGCGGCGCAGCGGGTCTCGTCGATGCCGCCGTAGACCTCGGGCCGGTGATGGCAGGTGGGTTGGCGGAACAGGCGCGGCCCGTGGTCCACGCCGCCGCCCTTGGGGTCGGCCGCGCCGTAGTAGAGGCGGGCGACGCGGGCCTGGGCGATGGCGCCCGCGCACATGGCGCAGGGCTCGAGGGTGACGTGGAGGTCGGCGCCGTCCAGCCGCGCGAGCCTCTCGGCCCGGCAGGCGGCGCGGATGGCGACGATCTCGGCGTGCGCCGTGGGATCGCCCCATTCGCGCACCCGGTTGCCCGCCGCGGCGACTGCCTCGCCCCCGCGCACGACCACCGCGCCCACCGGCGCCTCGCCGCGCGCCGCGGCGGCGCGGGCCTCCCCGAGCGCCAGCTCCATGAACGAAGGTCGCCGGCCCATGGCCGCCAATCTTGCACGATCGCCCGGACGCCGCCACAGTGCCCGTCATGGCGCGCGCCCGAAGCCGGCCCCTGATCGGCGTCACCCTGGATTCGGAGGAGCCCGGCGGCTACTCGAACCTGCCGTGGTACGCCGTGCGGCGGAACTACATGGAGGCCGTGGCGCGGGCCGGCGGTTTGCCGGTCGCCCTGGGCCACGAGGCCGGGCTGGCCGGGGCCTGCCTCGACGCGCTCGACGGCGTGGTCGTCACCGGCGGCGCCTTCGATCTCGATCCGGCGCTCTTCGGCGCCGCCCAGCGTCACGACACGGTCGTCACCAAGGATCGGCGCACCCGCTTCGAATGGGACCTCGCGGAGGGCGCGCTGCGGCGCGACATGCCGGTCTTCGGCATCTGCGGCGGCCAGCAGCTCCTCAACGTGGTGCTCGGTGGCACGCTGATCCAGCACATCCCCGACGCGGTCCCCGGCTGCCTAGAGCACGAGCAGCGGAACCCGCGCACCGAGGCCGGCCACGGCGTGGCCGTCAAGGAGGGCACGCGGCTGCGCCGCATCGTCGGCGCGGACGCGCTCGCCGTGAACAGCGCGCACCACCAGGCCGCCGAGCGGGTGGGCGAGAAGGTCGTCGTCAACGCGCTCGCGCCCGACGGCGTGATCGAGGGCATCGAGCACCCGGACCACCGCTTCTGCCTCGGCGTCCAGTGGCACCCCGAATACCATGTCTCCGAGGGCGACCGCCTGCTGTTCGACGCCTTCCTCGAAGCCTGCCGGGCGTGACGGCGGGACCGTCGCCGGAGCCGGCCGTGGCCGAGCGGATCGCCAAGCGGCTGGCCCACGCCGGCGTGGCGTCCCGGCGCGAGGCGGAGCGGCTGATCGGGGAGGGCCGCGTGGCGGTCAACGGCGCGACGCTCGCCAGTCCGGCGGTCACGGTCGGGCCGGACGACGCGGTGACGGTCGATGGCGAGCCGGTCGGCGCGAAGCCGGGCCTGCGCCTCTGGCGCTTCCACAAACCCAGGGGCGCGCTGGTCACCCGGCGCGACGAGCGCGGCCGGCCGACGGTGTTCGGCCTTCTGCCCCAGGCCATGCCCCGCGTCGTCGCCGTGGGCCGGCTCGACATGACGACCGAGGGCCTCCTGCTCTTGACCAACGACGGCGACCTGGCGCGCTGGCTGGAGCTGCCGGCGACCGGCTGGGTCCGGCGCTACCGGGTCCGGGTCCACGGCCGGCCCGACGAGGCGATGCTGGCCGTGCTCCGTTCCGGGATGACGGTCGGCGGCGTGCGCCACGGCCCGGTCGAGGCCGCGATCGACGGCCGGACGGGCGCCAACGCCTGGATGACCGTGAGCCTGCGCGAGGGCAGGAACCGGGAGGTCCGCAACCTGCTGGGCGCGCTCGGCCTCGACGTGAACCGCCTGCTGCGCACGGCCTACGGGCCGTTCCAGTTGGGCGCGCTGGAACGCGGCGGGATCGAGGAAGTCCGGGGCAAGACGCTCGCCGAACAGCTCGGGAAGCCGTGGGCCGGCAGGATCGATGCGCATCGTCGCCGGGCGTCATAGGGGCCGCCGGCTCCACGCGCCGCCGGGCCACGCCGTCCGCCCCACCGGCGACCGGGTGCGCGAGGCGCTCTTCGACCTCTTGGTCCACGGCCTGGACTGGCCGGGCCTCGAGGGCGCCCATGTCGCCGACATCTTCTGCGGCACGGGCGCGGTGGCCCTGGAGGCGCTCTCCCGCGGCGCGGTCTTCGCCACGCTCGTCGACAACGGCGCCGAGGCCCATGCCGCCGCCCGGCGCAACATCGCGCGCCTGGGCGAGGAGGCGCGCGCCCAGCTCCTGCGCAACGACGCGACGAAGCCGATGCCGCGCCCGGCCCGGGCGGTGGCCTTCGCCTATGTCGATCCGCCCTACCGCGCGGAGGTCGCCGCCGGCGTGCTGGCGGCGATGCGCGCGGCCGGCTGGTTCGCGCCGGACGCGCTCGCCTGCGTCGAGCTCCACCGCCGGGCCGCCTTCGCCATGCCCGAGGGTTTCGAGACCGCCGCCGACCGCGCCTACGGCGACACCCGTCTCTTGTTCGCGCGCGTCCTGTAGGGCGGATCGCTGACGAATCGATTGTTGGCAAACTTGAGACAAAATAAGTCGAATTCGGAAAGGATGAACATCTTGAACCTATCATATTGACAGGTTATGGCAAACAGAACGGTCGTTCCTTTTCCCAAGGTGGGTCGAAATGCGCCATCGGTCGGGAGTTTGCTGGGGCGCGTTCGAGGACTTGCTTCGGACAGCTTGAAGATCCGGATGATCGAGCGGGGGATCGACATGAGGTCGGTTCTGGAGGTCGTGCGCGGCGGAAGAGCCGTTGGACGCCCCGAACTGGACGGCTATGGAGACTGGACGATCGGGATGCGTCGAAAAGTCGCCGGCCGCCGAGTCCATGTCGCGGTGGCGGTATGCGCGGCCCGCGTCGAGCGTATCGCGACATGGTAGGCGACCCATGATCGGAGGAGACAATGCATGATGAAGTATACCACTATGTCGAATGCGGCTTGGATGACGTTCACCTGATGAACGGCTTCGAGCGCTTCACATCCGTTCGCGGAACGAGCATCGCGATCAGGGATGTCGATGCGCTCCATCGGGCGATCGGCGAAGGCCTGTGTCAGAAGAAGGAACTGAACGGGAAGGAGATTCGTTTCTTGCGTCGAGAGATGCTCATGTCCCAAACGACGCTGGCGCGTCTTTTCGATGTGAAGGAACAGACCGTCCACCGCTGGGAGACCGAGAAGACCGGCATCCCGAAAGCGGCGGAGGCCTTGGTTCGCTTCCTCTACACGGAGCAGACGAACAGGACCCAAGGGACCCTTCGGGAGAGCCTCGAGAAGATCGCCGACCTCGAGGACGAAATCGACCGCACCCGGCGGATGATCTTCCGACTCACGCTGGCCGAGGGAAAAACCGACCCGGTTCATCGAGACGCGGCCGAATGGAGACTGGCCGCATAGCCGAGAAGACTCCGATCGGCTTCCGGGGCGTGCCCATCCTTGACGGACTCGCGCCAAGCCGCGGTCCCGGGGCGGTTCCGGCAAAGCCGGAAACGCCCTATCGCCGGCCGAACAGGCGCTCGATATCCGCGAGCTTCAGTTCGACGTAGGTCGGGCGGCCGTGGTTGCACTGGCCGGAGTTCGGCGTCCGCTCCATCTCGCGCAGCAGCGCGTTCATCTCGGCGGGATCGAGCCGGCGGCCGGCGCGCACGCTGCCGTGGCAGGCCATCGTGCCGCAGACATGCTCCAGGCGGTCGCGCAGCGCGAGCGCCTGGTCGAACTCGGCGACTTCGTCGGCGAGGTCGCGGACGAGCCCCTTGACGTCGGTCTCGCCCAGGAGCGCGGGCGTCTCGCGCACCACGACGGCGCCGGGGCCGAACCGTTCGAGCGCGAGCCCGAGCTCGGCCAGCTCGCCGGCCCGCGCCGCCAGGCGGTCCGCCGCGGCCTCCTCCAGCTCGACCACCTCGGGCAGCAGCAGCAGTTGCCGGCCCACGCCCTCGGCGGCGATCTGCGCCTTCATGCGTTCGTAGACGAGCCGTTCGTGGGCGGCGTGCTGGTCGACGATGACGATGCCGTCCCGGGTCTGGGCGACGACATAGGTCTCGTGGAGCTGGCCGCGGGCCGCGCCCAGGGGAAAGGCGGCGTCCTCGGCCGGCGAGCCGTCCGCCTCCCCGGGCGGGACGACGCGGCCGGCGGGCGCATGGTCGGCATGGAGCGGCGCGTGGTAGGCGGCCGCGGCCTCCGCGAGCCCGGCGTGGGACCGGCGCCCGGCGAACGGGCCGGGCGGCGCGGTCCCGGACCCGGGCCGCAGCTTCGCCAGCGTCTCCTCGGCGACGGTGGTGGAGGCGCGGTGGCCCGCGCCCTCCAGGGCGGCGCGCAGGGCCTGGACGATCAGCCCGCGCACCAGCCGGCCGTCGCGGAAGCGCACCTCGGCCTTGGCCGGATGGACGTTGACGTCGACCTTGCGCGCCGGCAGATCGAGGAAGAGCGCCGCCATCGGGTGGCGGTTCGGCGCCAGCACGTCCTGGTAGGCGCCCTTGACCGCGCCCAGAAGCAGGCGGTCCTTCACGGGCCGGCCGTTGACGAACAGGAACTGGCCCTGGCCGGTCGGCCGGTTGAGCGTCGGCAGGCCGGCATGGCCGGTGAGCCGCGCGTCCTCCCGCGCCGCGTCGACGGCGACCGCGTTATCCTGGAAGGCCCGGCCCATCACCGCGCCCAGCCGCCTGAGCCGGGCGTCGAACAGGTCGCCCGCCTCCGCGCCGTAGACGAGGCTTCCGCGCCCGTCGAAGGCGAGCGAGAAGGCGATCTCCGGGCGCGCCATGGCGAGCCGCTTGACGACATCGGCGACGGCTCCGTTCTCCACCCGCTCCGATTTCAGGAACTTGAGCCGGGCCGGCGTGGCGAAGAACAGGTCGGCGACCTCGACGGTGGTCCCCGGCCCCCGCGGGGCCGGGGAGACCGCGCCCAGCCCGCCGCCCTCGACCCGGATCTCCCAGCCGCCGTCGGTCCCGCGCCGGCGCGTGACGATGCGCAGACGCGCCACCGCGCCGATCGAGGGCAGCGCCTCGCCGCGGAAGCCCAGCGTCGCGATGTCGCCGAGGTCGTCGTCCGCGAGCTTCGAGGTCGCATGGCGCTCCACCGCGAGGGCGAGGTCCCCGGGCTCCATGCCGGCGCCGTCGTCGGCGACCGCGATGAAGGCGCGCCCTCCGCCGTTGACCGTCACGTCGATGCGCGTCGCGCCCGCGTCGATGGCGTTCTCCACCAGCTCCTTGACGACCGAGGCGGGCCGCTCGACCGCCTCGCCCGCGGCGATGCGGTTCACCGTAGCCTCCGGGAGGCGCCGGATCGCGGTCATCGCGCCATCGCCCCGAGCATGGCGGCGGCCCGCCTCTTGCCGTCCTCCACGGCGGGCTGGCCGAAGGGGTCGACGTCCAGCAGGCGTCCCGCGACGATCGTCTCCAGCATGAAGTGGGCGAACAGCGCGCCGAGGGCGCGTTCGTCCGGCGCCTCCAGCGCGAACGTCCTCACGGGAACCCCGGCCTCGGCCAGCGACCGCACGGTCGCCTCGCGCTCGGCGAACATGACGTCGCCCAGGGTCCGCCCGGCGAGGTGTCCGGGAACGCCCTCGCCGTCCGGCGCCGGGCCGAGGCCGCGGGTCTCGACGCCCAGGACCGTCACCCAGCAGTGGGGCGGGCCGGCGATCCAGAACTGGAGCTGGCTGTGCTGGTCGGCCGTGCCCGAGGCGGCGACCGGCATGCTGCCGCGCCCCCGCTTGCCCAGGCTTTCCGCCCAGAGCTGAACGAACCAGCGGGCGAAAGGTACGAGCCGGTCCGCGTAGGCCATCATGACCTGGATATGCCGCCCCCGGCCGCGGTCGAGCCCGACCGCCATGGCGGCGCCCCTGGCGGGCGGGCTCTCCGGCCCCTTCGCCCGGAAGTCGTCGAGCGCCGCCGCCGCCCCGCGCCGCACGGCGCGCGCGTCGAGGCCGGCGATGAGCGCCGGGAGCAGGCCCGTGGGGGAGAGCACGGAGTAGCGCCCGTCGATGGCGGGGTCGTGGTCGAGGACCGGCAGCCCGCGGGCCTCGAACGCGTCGCGGAGGGCGCCCCGCTTCCCGGCGATCGCGGTGGCCCGCCCGGCGCCGAGCCGGTCCGCCGCGAGAAGGCTCAGGGCGACCGTCTCCAGCGTCTCGCCCGACTTGGAGATCGCCAGCAGGTGGGTCCTCTCCGGAACGAGGCCGCCGGTCACTCGCTCCCACGTGTCCGGATCGACGTTGTCGAGGACATGCAGGCGGGGGCCGGCCGGGCGCGGCGGCGCCAGGGCGGCGAGGGCCCGCGCCCCGAGGCTCGACCCCCCGGTCCCGGCCAGGATCACGTCGTCCGCGTCCGCCGCGATCCCGGCGGCGCGCGCCTCGAGCGCGGGCAGATCGTCGTCCCGCCCGGCGATCGCCAGACAGGGCAGCGCGCCCTCCTCCAGCCTCGCCGCCACGTCGCGGCAGGCCGCGCCGAGCGCCGCCTCGCCGGGGACGGTGGGACAACGTTCCAGGGACTGGATGTAGGGCGGGAGGTCCATGCGTCCGGTTCGTATAGCGCCAATCGGCCGGGCGGGGAATCGGCCCGGCCGGATCGGGCGGAACCCTTCAACGGTCCGCCGCGGCCGTCTCCCCGATTCCCTCGGGCCGGCCGGCGACGACGACCAGCAGGCCGTCGGCGTCGAACATGCGGCGGGCGACCCGCCGGACATCGGCGGCGGCGACCGCCTCGATATAGCCGTTGCGGTTGTCGAGATAGTCGACGCCGAGATCGAAGAGCTGGATGGCGACCAGCATGCCGGCGATCGCCTCGTTGCTGTCGAGCCGGAGCGGGAAGGAGCCGGTGAGGTAGGCCTTGGCGTCGGCGATCTCCCGGTCGGTGACGCCGTTCTCCACGATATCGGCCAGCACGTCCCGGATCACCTCGAGGGTCTCGCCGGCCCGCTCGTTCCGGGTTCCGGCCGAGCCGATCCAGAGCCCCGCGCGCCGGTGGGGATGGAGGAAACTCGACACCGCATAGGCCAGGCCGCGCTTCTTGCGCACCTCCTCGAACAGCCGCGTGTTGAGCCCGCCGCCGCCGAGCGCCTTGTTGAGCACGGAGGCGGCGTAGTAGTCGGGGTCCCCGCGCATCGGTCCCGGCAGGCCGAACACGATCGCGCTCTGGGGCACGTCCATGTCGATCACGGTGACGCCGCCCGTCGCGGCCACCGCGTCGGGGAACGCGAGCGGGGCGCCGGCGGCCGGCAGGCCGGCGAAGACCGCGTCCACCAGGACCGCCGTCCGTTCGCGCGCGATGTCGCCGACGACGGCGACATGAAGCCTGTCGCGGGTGAAGCCGGTGCGCGCGAAGCGCTCAAGGTCCGCCGCGGCGATCGCCGCGACGCTTTCCGGCGTGCCGTCCACCGGACGGCCGTAGACGTGGTCCGGAAAGGCGGCCCGGCGCCATGCGCGCCAGGCCCGGACGTGGGGGTCCTCCTCGTCCCGCGCGAGACCCGCCAGAATCCGGCCGCGGATGCGCTCGACCGGCCCGTCGTCGAAACGGGGCGCGGCGAGCGCGAGGCCGAACAGTTCCGCGGCCGCGTCGAGGTTCTCGGTCAGCGTCATGAGCGAGCCATGGAAGGCGTCGCGGCCGGCGTCGAAGCTCATGCGCACCGAGAGGTCGTCGAGCCGGTCCTGAAAGGCCCGGCTGTCGAGGTCGCCGGCGCCTTCGTCGAGCAGCCCGGACACCATGTTCGCGAGCCCCTCCCTGCCCTCGGGGTCGAGCGAGGCGCCGCCCTCGAACGCGATTTCCATGGCGACGATCGGGATCGACGGCTCCCGCTTGAGCCAGACCTCGATGCCGGCCGGCGTCGTCAGGACCTCGACGCCGGCGGCCGGGCCGGGCCGGGCCGGACCTGCGGCGGCGAGCAGCAGGAGGACGACGGCCGGGAGAAGGCTAGGGCGCATCCGCGGGCTCCTCCGGGAGCAGGACGCCGACGACCTCGGTCTCGGGCGCGAGCACTTGGCGGGCCGCGGCGTTGACCTGGGCGACGGTGACCCCGTCGACGGCCGCGGCCCAGCCCTCGATCTCCTCGACCGTGAGGCCCACGGCGAGCCAGGCGCCGTACCAGCGGGCGATCGAGGCCACGTTGTCGCGGGCGTAGACGAGGTCGTCCGCCATGCGTCTCTTGACCCGGGCGACCTCGTCTTCCGTGACGCCGCGCTCCAGAAGTTCGGCGATCTCGGCCCTGAGCGCGGCCTCGGCCTCCTCGACGGCGACGCCGTCCGCCGGCGCGACCCAGAAGCCGAAGCGCGAGGCGTCGAGACCGTCGCCGCCGTACCAGGCGCCCGCCGAAACCGCGACGCCCCGGTCGACCACGAGGCCGCGGTAGAGCCGGCTCGTGGTCGATCCCGAGAGCACCTCGGCCAGGATCTCCAGACCGTAGGCGGTCTCGGCGGGGCCGGTGGCGTGGGTCGGCGCGAGATACGTCATCCGCAGGCTCGGCCGCGCCGCGCGCGGATCGACGCGGACCAGTCTGCGCGGCGCCTGTTGCCGCGGTTCCCGGGCGCGCTCGCGCGGCGCCAGTTCGACCGGCGGGATGGTCTCGTAGATGCGCTCGGCGAGCGGCCGGAGCTCGTCGACCGTCACGTCGCCCGCCACCACGAGGATCGCGTTGTTGGGCGCGTACCGTTCCCGGTAGAACGCGAGGATGTCCTCGCGGGTGAGGTTCTCGATGTCCCGCTGCCGGCCGATCACGGGCCAGCCGTAGGGGTGGACGAGGAACCGCGCGGCGCGGAACTCTTCCGAGAACAGCGCTCCCGGATCGTTGTCGACCCGCATGCGGCGTTCCTCCAGCACCACCCGGCGCTCGGTCTCGACATCCTCGTCGGTGACGAGGAGGCCCGTCATGCGGTCGGCCTCGAGCTCCATCACGAGCTCGAGGCGGTCGCGCGCGACAGTCTGGAAGTAGCCCGTGTAATCGTAGCCGGTGAAGGCGTTCTCGACGCCGCCGTTGCGCGCGACGATGTAGGAGAACTGGCCGCCGGGCGTCTTCGCCGTGCCCTTGAACATCAGGTGCTCGAGCAGGTGCGCGACGCCGGTCCCGCCGGGCTCCTCGTCGGCCGAGCCGGCCCGGTACCACACCATGTGGGTCACGATGGGCGCGCGGCGGTCGGGGATCGCGACCGCCGCCATGCCGTTCGGGAGCGTGAAGCTCTCGGCGCCGAAGAGGCCGCCGTCGCCGGCCCGGGCCGGCTGGAGCAGGAGGACGACGCCCACCAGGACGAGCATCGGGCGGACCGGGCGCAGGATCGTCATGACGCTCGCGGGGGGAGGACGGGACCGGGCGGAAAGGCGGGCGCGGGGCTCAGTAACCGAGGCTGTCCCAGGCCTCGGCGAACCAGCCGGGTTCGTCATCGGACTGTTCGATCGCCACGCCGGATCCTCCGGCCGCGCCGCCGGACGGATGGTCGCCGAAAAGCAGGGCCTCGGCGAGCCGCGGCTCGCCGACCAGGATCGCGTTCTCGCGGTTGAGCGTATCGCGGATCCCGGGCTCGGCCTCCAGGGCGCCCGACCGCGCCAGCAGGACCCGCTCGCCCGGCGTCGCGCCGGGCGGGGCGGCCTCGACGGCGTCCGCGTCCCGCTGGGCGACGACCGTCCCGCCGGCGGCGGGCTGCTCCTCGATGTCGCCGGGCCGCAGGCCGTAGTCCGGCGGCACCGTGAGCGGAACCGTCCGGGCCACCGTGATCTCGCTGGGGGGCAAGTAGCCCTGTCCCGGCAGGGTGTCGCCGCCGCAGGCCGCGAGCAGCGCCGCGGCGAGGCCCGGGGCCGCGAGACCGGCTATCGCCCGCATGTCCACGGCCTAGAACAGGTCCTCGAGCAGGGCCTTCTCCTCATGGGGCACGATGTAGCTCTCGAAATCGCCCTCGTTGGCTGGCCGGCCCAGCGCCGCGTTGGTCTGGAGCCGCCGCCGCTCTTTGACGACGTCGACCACCACCTCGGTGGGGTCGCCGTATTCGGTGACGGGATTGATCCGCTCGATCCAGGTCGCGTCGTTGAGGATGTGGAGATGCTCCGCGTCGATCCTGGCGCGGATGTCCGGCCGCACCGCGACGTCCGGCCCGACGACGAGGTGATCGGTCGTCATCAGGGCGTGGCCGACCGCCGCGGCGACCAGGATCTCCTCGCCCCTGCCGGAACGTCCGTCGGGCAGCGCGCCGCCGAGGAGCGCCACCTGGGCCTGGACCGCGGGTTGAACCTCCTGCGGACGCGGCGCGCCGGGCTGGAGCGCGGGCAGCGCGTCGAGGGACTCCGGTATCGCGAGTGGCGCGCGCGAGACCACCTTGAACTCGTCGGGCGGCTTGATGTCGAGGCCGAGGGAATCGCGCACATCGGCGCAGCCGCCGACCAGGAGCGCGGCGGCGGCGAGCAGCGGCAAGACCGGACAACGGCGCGTCATGGCCCCACCTTACGACCGCTTTTCGGCGTCAACAAGGCGTCGGCCACGAGGATCGCGACGCCGGCGGTGATGGCCGAATCGGCGACGTTGAAGGCGGGCCAGCTCCAGGTTCCGAGATGGACGTCGAAGAAGTCGGCGACGGCGCCGTGAACGATCCGGTCGGCCGCGTTGCCCAGCGCGCCGCCGGCGGCCAGACCCGTGGCCAGCGCCTGCCGGCGCAGGCTCTGGCGGCGCATCCAGACGACGAGGCCCGCCGCCACGCCGACGGCGAAGATCGCGAGCAGCCAGCGCGTCGCCTCGCCGCCGCCGCCGAACATGCCGAAGCTCACGCCCCGGTTCCACACCATGACCAGGCTGAAGAAGCCGGTGACGTCCAGCGGCCGGAAGGCGCGCGCGTCCATGACCTCGATCAGGACGGCCTTGGATATCTGGTCGGCCGCGAGCGTGGCCGCCAGGACAGCGAGACCGAGGAGAAAGGGGCGGCGGTCCGTCAGGTCACGACCTCCGAGACGTCGGCGATCTCGGCCACCGCGCCGGCGCAGCGGGTGCAGAGATCGCCCATGACCGGATCGGAGCCGACCTCCTCCAGCACCATCCAGCAGCGTTCGCAGCGTCCGCCGTCGGCGAGCTTCACGACGACCGAGACGCCGGGCGCGTCGTCGAGCCGGAAGGCGGCGGACGGGCCGGCGCCCGCGACCAGCGTCGCCCGGGACGCGATCGCGATCTCGGCCATGTCCAGGCCGTCGAGCGCGGCGATGTCGGCCGCGTCGGCGTGCACCGCCGGATGGGCCTGCAGGCTGGAGCCGATCCGCTTCTCGCGGCGGGCGACCTCGAGCGCGCCCGTGACGACCCGGCGCAGGCGGCGGACGGTCCGCCACTTCGCCGCCAGGGCGTCGTCGCGCCAGCTCTCCGGGACCTCCGGGAAGACGCGCCGGTGCACGCTCTCCTTCTCGCCGGGAAAGCGTTGCAACCAGGCCTCCTCCGTCGTGAAGCAGAGGATCGGCGCGAGCCACGCCGTCAGGCACGAGAACAGCGTGTCGAGCACGGTGCGGCACGCCCGCCGGCGCGTGCCGTTCAGCGGGTCGCAGTAGAGCGCGTCCTTGCGGATGTCGAAGTAGAAGGCCGAAAGGTCCGTGGCGCAGAAGGTGTGGAGCGCGACGAACAGGGCGTGGAAGTCGAAATCGTCGCACGCCTTGCGGACCAGGCGGTCGATCTCCCAGAGCCTGTGAAGCACCCAGCGCTCCAGCTCCGGCATCGCGGCCGGATCGAGGCGCTCGTCCTCGCCGAAGCCCGCGAGATTGCCCAGCAGGAAGCGCATCGTGTTGCGCAGGCGGCGGTAGCTGTCGGCCTGGCGGCGCACGATCTCCGGGCCGATCCTGAGGTCCTCGCCGTAGTCGGCGGAGACGACCCAGAGCCTCAGGATATCGGCGCCGTACTGCTCGACGACGTCCTGGGGCGCGACAACGTTGCCGAGGGACTTCGACATCTTGCGTCCCTCGCCGTCGAGCACGAAGCCATGGGTGAGGACGGCGTCGTAGGGCGCGCGGCCCCGCGTTCCCGCCGCCTCGAGCAGCGAGGAGTGGAACCAGCCGCGGTGCTGGTCCGAACCCTCCAGATAGAGCGAGGCCGGCCAGGCGAGACCGGGGCGCCGCTCCAGCACGAAGCTGTGGGTCGACCCCGAATCGAACCAGACGTCGAGGATGTCGAAGACCTGCTCGTAGTCGCCGGCGTCGCGGCCGTCGCCGAGGAAGCGTCGCGGATCGCCGGCGAACCAGGCGTCCGCCCCCTCCTTCTCGACGGCGTCCGCGATCCGGTCGATCACCGCCCGGTCGCGCAGCGCCTCGCCCGTCTCCTTGTGCACGAAGACGGCGATGGGCACGCCCCAGGCGCGCTGGCGGGAGAGCACCCAGTCCGGCCGGGTCTCGATCATGCCGCGGATGCGGGCATGGCCCGAGGGCGGCACCCAGCGGGTGGCGTCGATCGCCGCGAGCGCCTTGTCGCGCAGGCCGTTCGACTCCATGGAGACGAACCACTGGCTCGTGTTGCGGAAGATGAGCGGCGCCTTGGAGCGCCAGGAGTGCGGATAGCTGTGGACGAGCCGACCCTTGGCCAGGAGGCAGCCCGACTCGGCGAGCGCCGCGATCACCCGGCCGTTCGCGTCGCCCTCCCCTCCGTCCCCGGTGAGAACGCGGGCGCCGGCGAAAAGCGGGACATGATCGAGGTAGCGGCCGTCCTCGTCCACCGTGTGCGGCGTCTCGACGCCGTGGCGCGTCCCCAGCGCCCAGTCCTCCGCGCCGTGGCCCGGCGCGATGTGGACGAAGCCGGTGCCCTGCTCGGTCGTGACGTGGTCGCCTTCCAGCAGCGGCACGTCGAAGTCGTAGCCCCGGCCCCGCAGCGGATGGCGGCAGACGGCGCCCTCCAGGTCGGCCCCCCGGAAGCGCGCGACCTCCCGGTGGCCCGAGACGCCGCAGCGCGCCAGGGCGTCCTCCATCGGCCCGGCCGCCAGCACGATCCGCCGGCCGGGCGCGACGCCGGACGCCGCGCCGGTCCGCGTCACCTCGATCAGGCGGTAGTCGAGGCCGTCGCCGTAGGCGATGGCCCGGTTGCCGGGGATGGTCCAGGGCGTCGTGGTCCAGATCGCGACCTCGGCGCCCTCGAGCTCCGGCGCCCGGGCCGCGATCACCGGGAAGGCGACGTCGATCGTCGGCGAGGCGCGGTCGTGATACTCGATCTCGGCCTCGGCCAGCGCCGTCTTCTCGACGCAGGACCACATGACGGGCTTGGAGCCGCGGTAAAGCTCGCCCGACATGACGAACTTGCCCAGTTCGCGCACGATCTGCGCCTCGGCGGCGAAGGTCATGGTCGTGTAGGGATTGTCCCAGTCGCCGATCACGCCCAGTCGCTTGAACTCCTCGCGCTGGATGTCGATCCACTTGTCGGCGAACTCGCGGCACTCGCGGCGGAACTCGACGATCGGGACCTCGTCCTTGTTCCTGCCCGCAGCGCGGTAGCGTTCCTCGATCATCCATTCGATGGGAAGGCCATGACAGTCCCAGCCGGGCACGTAGTTGGCGTCCTTGCCCAGCATCTGCTGGGAGCGGTTGATGACGTCCTTGAGGATCTTGTTGAGCGCGTGGCCGATGTGGAGGTGGCCGTTCGCGTAGGGCGGGCCGTCGTGCAGGATGAACTTCTCCCGGCCCCGGGAGTCCTCGCGCAGGAGGCCGAAGAGGCCGATCTCCTCCCAGCGCGCCAGGATCTCGGGCTCGCGCCGGGGCAGGCCCGCGCGCATGGGGAACCCGGTCTCGGGCAGGAACAGGGTCGACTTGTAGTCGGCGGTCATGGGAACGGTTTCCGGCGGTCGTGAGACGGGGACGGGGAACGACGGCGGGCCCCCGATTCGCGGGGCGGCCCCCGTCCCGCGCCTCACCGGCATGGCGCGCGTGCTTAACACCGCCGGGCGCGGGTTGGAAGGGGCGGCGCGCGGGCGGCGGGCCGCGGTCGCGTCCTGTCGCGGGTCCCTCGGGGACGGACCTCGCCCTAACGCATCAGGCCTTCCAGCAACGGGCCCACGTCGTTGCCGTTGAGCAGGACGCGGCCGTCCTCGGCGAGCTCGAGGTCGTAGACATGCCTGACGGCGCCGCCCTCCTCGACGCGCCGGCCCACGGCCTGCGCGATCGCGAGAACCCGGAGAGCGTCCCGCGCATCGGAATCGCCCGAGGCGGCCATGCCTTCCATGCGCCCGACGAGACCGGGAAGTCCGACCGCCTCGAGCCGGGCGGTTCCGACCGCCATCAGGGGCGACCGCCCGGACGCGGCGAACCGCCCGGCGAGGTCCGCCCGCAGCGCGGGACTCTCGTAGCTCAGACGCTCGATCGCGAACGCGCTCTCCGCCCGCAGGGCGCGCCGCAGCGCGAGCATGGCGAAGCTCCGGACCCTGTCGTCTCCTGTCTCCTCGAAGGCGTCGAGGTCTCTCAGGGCGCCCCGGAACATGTCCATGCCCAGAACCGCCGTATCGAGGGCGGGCAGGCCGTCGAGCGTCAGGCGCAGGTCGAAGGCATGGGGCGTGAAATCGGCCTCGGGGCCGGACGCCGGGATAGCGAGGCCGGCGTGGCCGTACTCGATGAAAAAAGAGGCCGCGTCGGTGTCCAGGCCGTCCATGCCGATGCCGACGTTCACGACGTCGAAACCGGTCTGCTCGGACGAGTCGGGGTCGCGCACATGGAAATCCGTCAGGACAACCGTCATGGAGAAGCCCTCGATAAGAGGCGCGCGCTCCATGGCGAGGTCCGCGATCGCGACGCCGATCTCCTCCATCTCCTCTTCGCCGACGGCCCGGGAGGCGGCGAAACCGTCGCGCATCTCCAGGAACGCTTCGTTCGCGGCGGCGAGGAAGACGAGGTCCCAACCGCCGTAGGCGACATCGATGTCGAGCCGCGCGAGGCCGAGCGCATCCTTGCCGTTCACGTCGAGCCGGACACCCTCGATATCCACGGAGGCGGGACCGCTCCACTTCCCGGCCCGGTCCTCCCGGAACGCCGTCCGTAACGCCGTCCGGTCGACGGAAAACCGGAACACCCCCTCGTCGGGAACATCCCCCCAGAAAACGAGATCCGTGAAGGCGCAATCGGACTCGGTCCATGTATCGATGCCAGGGACATAGGACCCGGTACAGCGCTGGCCGCCGAGCGAGGTTCCGCCGCGGAGGACGCCCTCGTCGTCGTAGAGCGATGTCGTCTGGGGCAGCCGCGCCGTCGCGCGGTAGCGGTCCGGACCGTCCGGGACCAGATCGAGCCTCACGTCGCCGATCTCCCAGGCGAAGTCGGGCCCGGACAGGAAGATGTCGCGCACGACGGCGGAGATAGCGCCGTCGGCGTCCTCGCGGATGTCGATGACATAGGCGGCCTCGACGCCGTCCCGCTCCACTCCGTCGGCGATCCGGTCCATGAACCGCTCGATCTGCTGGCGCAGGCGGGCAGCCATGTCGGACTCGCCGTCCGGGGTCTGCGCCGCCGCGGGAGAGGCGGCGGCCAGGACCGCGCACAGGAGGAGGGCGGGAATCGGCCGGATCATGGAAGTCCTCCGCGGGCGATTGTCACATCGGCCCCCAGCTTGGCGGAGAAACCGAAGATGCGCTATCGTTCCGGTCGAGCCGCGCCGTGAGGGCCGGTCGCCGGCGCAAGCCGTCGGGACCGGCGCACGGAAAGGCCGGACACGGAAGAGCCGCCCGCGCCGGCGGAACACCGAACGGGAAGATGAACTATGGACACGAGGGACACGCGCCGACCGCCGCGCTTCTCGGGCTTCGACCGACGGGCGTTCAACGCGCGGCTGTCCTCGCTCGGTCTGGCGATGGCGGCGCTGCCGGTCGTTCCGACCGCCGCGCGCGCGGCGGGAGAGGTCACCTACTTCACGTGGGCGGGCTACGAGATCCCGGAACTTCACCCCGGCTACGTCGAGAAGTATGGCGGCTCGCCGGAAACCGCGTTCTTCGCGGACGAGGAAGAGGCGTTCGCCAAGCTACGGGCGGGCTTCAACGCGGACATCGCCCACCCCTGCAGCACGAACATCGCGCGCTGGCACGACGCCGAGATCATCAGGCCGATGGACCCCGCCCGGCTGGCGTACTGGGACG
Source organism: uncultured Alphaproteobacteria bacterium (assembly GCA_958295695.1). Classification (GTDB taxonomy): domain Bacteria; phylum Pseudomonadota; class Alphaproteobacteria; order SP197; family SP197; genus SP197. Next base: position 3,152,272 of record OY282363.1, read on the forward strand.
ACCTCGTCCCCGCGCTCAGGGACCTGCCCGGCGCGTCCGTGGACGGCCGGCCGCTCTTCGTGCCCAACGACTGGGGCAGCCACTCGGTCGCGTACCGCGCCGATCTGGTCGATCCGGCGCACGCCGACGCGCTGGGCTGGCGCCTGCTGATGGACGAGAGCCTGACGGGCCGCATAGGCATGTGGGATTCCGTCGAGGCGGCCGTGGCCTATGCCGCCGTCATCCTCGGCATCGAGGACACGACGAGCGTCACGGACCGGCAGATCGAGGAGATGAAGGGCGTCCTGTCGGAACAGAAGGAACGCCTGCGGACCTATTGGACATCCGAGACCGACGCCGAGGCGATGCTGGCGTCGGGCGAGCTGGAAGCCTGTTATCTGTGGAGCGCGCCGGTCTACAGGCTCCAGGACCAGGGCGTCGCCGTCGAATACATGAGCAACCCCGCCGGAGGAATCATCTCGTGGGTTTGCGGCCTCGTCATGACCTCCACGGGCGAGGGCGACGAACAGGCGGCGTACGACTTCATCAACGCGTGGAACTCGCCGGAAGCCGGGAAGTTCCTGGTCGAGGTGTACGGCTACGGCCACGCCAACCGTTTGACGTACGACCGTGTGGACCCCGCGATCCTGGAAAGCATGGGGCTTTCCGGCGATATCGACGAGTACCTCGCCAACTCCACGCCGTACCGGTCATGGGACGCGGACCTGCTCGTGAAGTACGTGACGATGTTCGAAGAGGTGAAGACCGGCGCGTAGACCTCGAACCGGCCGTGACGAAGGCGCGCGCCGCCGCGGGGCTCTCGCTGGCGGCGGACCGGTTCGCGCCGGTTCGGAACGGTCCTCCTGGAGAACCGACCATGACCATGAGCGCGACCATGCCCGCCGGCGTCGCCGCCGGTCCCTGGGCGACCGTCTCCGACGCGGTTCTCGCCGGGCTGGAACTCGAGGCGTCCGACGCCCGCGGCTTGCCCAACGCCGCGTTCACCGATCCGGCCTTCCACGAACTCGAGCGGACGCGGCTGTTCCCGCGGACCTGGACCTTCGCCGCGCCCGCGAGCTGCGTTCCGGAACGCGGCGATGTGCTGCCGCTGGAGATCGCGGGCCGCCCGGCGATCCTCGTGCGCGGCGGCGACGACGCGGTGCGCGCCTTCCACAACGTCTGTCCCCATCGCGGCGCCTGTCTCGTCACCGAGGCGCTTCATCGCAAGACCGTTCTCACGTGCCCCTACCACGCATGGTCGTACGATCTGGAAGGCTCGCTTGTCGGCCGCCCGCACTATCACGGCCCCGGGAAGCACCAGACCCGGCGCTCCAACGAGGCGGACCCTCCGAAGCTCTTCGAGATTCGCAGCGCGACGTGGCACGACTGGGTGTTCGTCAACCTCGACGGCAAGGCGGAACCGTTCGAATCGTTCATCGCGCCCGTTCTTCGCGAGTTCGAGGGCCGGGACCTGTCGGTCTTCCGCCGGTCCGATCCGGCGATGCGTTTCGAGTTCGAAAGCAACTGGAAGCTCGCGGTCGAGAACTACTGCGACTTCTACCATGTCTTCTCGCTCCACCCGGCGCTCGACATCGCCATGTCCGACGACATGAGGCGGGCGATGTGGCCGGGCGGGTGTCACATGTTCAACGGATACGGCTTCGAAAGCGCCAGCAGCGGTATCGCGCTCCGCGATTCCGGTCCCGGCCTGCCGACGCAGCCGGGGCTGGCGAGCGGGTTGGACGACAGCATGGTCTACGCCCTCGTGTTCCCGAACTTCGCCGTCAACGTCTATCCCGACAGCCTTCAGGCCGTCCTGTTCGAACCGGTCGGACACGACCGGACCGTCATGCACGTCTGGTTCTACTACGTCGGCGACGCCGCGACCGCGACCGAGTTCGCGGCCGCCCGGTCCAGGCTTTTCGACGACTGGTACAGCCTCAACGCGGAGGACGAAGGGATTTGCCGCCAGTTGCAGACGGGCCGGACATGCGACGCCTACGACGGCGGGCGCATGGCGCCCTATTGGGACGCCGGCACGCTCCACTACCACCGCCAGATCGCGCTGTCGGTCCGCCACGAAGGCCGGTTCGCGGCAAGCACGCCGACACGCTGACCGCTTGCCGCCGCCATCGGCCGGCCGGCGGCGGTCCGCGCGGTTCGGCGACGCTCCACGGTGGCCTGCCCCGGTGGGCGGTCCCGCCTCCGTGAAAGCGTCGGTCCCCGAGCTCGCCGAAGGGGACCGGCGCCGATCCAATCCGACAGGACGACGCCCTAGAAGAAGACGTAGGAGCGGACCACGACGTTCTTGCGGCAGGGCGCGTCGGCGGGCGCGGTCGGGTCGTAGCAGGCCGTGTGGAAGGACCAGCGCGAGACGGAGCCGTCGGCGACGGAGTCGTAGCACTTGAGCATCGAGACCTCGGTCGGCTCCTGCCGAGGCAACCAGTACCACTCGTGATCGGGGCGGTAGGTGAAGCGGGTGGTCTCGCCCACGCGGTCGTCGTAGATGCGGTAGTTGGTGATATAGGGCTGGTCGGCGAAGGAGGGCCAGGCGCAGAGCACGAAGGGATACTGGCCCACGGTCTCCATCGGCTTGGCGAGGTTGATCGACATGAACCGGCGCGACATCTTCGCGTCGGCCTCCGCCTCCGTGTAGCGCTGCTCGCGCCCGAAGTTCCGCAGGTTCCTCGTCAGCAGCTCGCGGCAGCGCACCCGGCCGCTGTTGTCGTTCAGGTCGTTGTGCACGAGGTTGACGTAGCCGGCGTTCACGCCCGGGTTCTTGGCGTCCTGGTCTTCCGTGCGGTCGCCCCGGTAGTCCTTGTCGAAAACGTCGTGGTTGTAGACCAGCGCGTCGGTCGCGTCCGGGAAGAACTCCAGGAGCAGCTTTTCGATCTCCGGGTAGAACACGCGCTCCACTTCCGCCGCGTCGTAGAAGTCCGCGCACGCGGAGTCGAGACGCGCCAGCGAGACGCCGAGCCTGTCCATGCATTCGGGGCTGTCGACCGCGAGACCGGGGTAGTAGTCCCCGATGCGGCGCGCGTCGCGCAGCACCTGCGGGAAGTAGAGGCCGCGCCGGGGAATGTCCTCCTCGGCCTTGCGCAACAGCTCCGCCTCGGCCGCGCGCGCCGGGTCCCGCCAGAGCGCGTTGGACGACACGACGGAGTAGGACGGCTGCTCATGGGCGGTGTAGCGCAGCGGAAGCGCCACGCCGCCTTCGGGGGCCTCGACGCCGGTCGCGCGGATATGGTCCAGGCATTCCCCGTAGTCGCGGAACCCGGGTCCCCACTCGGTCTCGATGGGCCCCGGCGGCGCGCTGTCGATCCGGTCGATGAACGCCCGCGCGCGCCCCTCGGCGATCTGGTCGAGCGCCGCCTCGAGCGCCGCGGCGGTTCCCGCGTCCCCGTCCCGGTCGAACGACATGTAGGACAGGCCGCCGTTCGCGGCGATGGGCGGCGGCTGGCCCTCGGTGAGCTGCGGGGCCGGCACATAGGGCGGCGAAGCCGTCCCGGCGTCCGCCGCGACGTGGTTCCCGGCAGCGTCGTGCGCGTCCATGACATGATCCTCCGGTTCGAGACCTCCCGGACCCCGGCGCCGGGGCCGGCCTGGATGTTAGTCCATGGCCGGGCCATCGGCCAAGCCGAAGCCGCAGTCTAGACCGCGCCGCCGAAGGGGTTGGGCGCGCCGTCGGCGAACCGGCGCAGGCGGAAGGCGGACAGATCGACCGTGGACGGCGCGCCGGTCGCCATCTCGGCGGTGACGAGCCCGGCGCCGGGGCCGATGCCGAAACCGTGGCCGCTGAACCCGGTCGACAGGTAGAACCCCGGAATGTCCTCGACCGGCGAGATGACCGGAATGGCGTCGGGCGTCACGTCGATGAGGCCGGCCCAGGTCTCTTCGATCCCGACGTCGGCGAGCGCCGGAAAGACGCGCCGCAGGTTGGCGAACGCCTCCATGACGACGCTCTTGTAGGGCCTGGGGTTCATGACGCGCGTCGCCTCGAACGGCGTGGCGTCGTCGAGCGCCCAGCGGCGGCGGGTCGCGAACTCGCGCAGGCTCTGTGGGCCAAAGCGCAGACGCAGCGCGGCGCGCTCTTGCCGGTAGGCGGGCTGGAACTCGTGGAACCGGCGCAGCGCGTCCGGCCCGACGTGGACATCGGCCCGGTAGCCGTGGGCGACGGTGTAGCCGCCGTCCTCGCGCCGGCGGATCGCCACGTCGTCGGCCCAGACGGCGCCGGGAAAGACCTCCCTGCACGGCGTGGTGCGGAAGACATCGTTCTGGATGCGGAGCTGCGGCAGGTCGACGCCGTGGTTGCCGCACAGCAGCGACGACCAGACGCCGCCCGCCAGCACCACGGTCGAGGCGGCGATGCGGCCGTGCTCGGTGACCACGCCGGCGGTCTTGCCGCCCTCGATGTCGAGCCCGCGCGCGGCGCAGCGCACAATCACGCGCGCCCCGAGCCGTTGGGCCGCCCGCGCGATGGCCGGCGCGGCGAGCCGCGGTTCGGCGCGGCCGTCGGACGGGGTGTGGAGCGCGGCCTTCCAGGCGCCGGCCATGTCCGGGACCAGGGACCCCAGCTCGGCCGCCGACAGGATCCTGCTGTCGAGCTGGTGCTGTCTGGCGTGTTCGACGAAGGCTTCGAACGCGGCGATGTCGCTGTCGTTCCTGGCGGTGTAGAGCACGCCCGTCCGGTGGAAACCGACAGGCTCGCCGATCTCCCGTTCGAGACCGCGCCACACGCGCAGCGACTCCATGACCAGCGGAAGCTCCTCGGGCGCGCGTCCCTGCTGGCGCACGAAGCCCCAGTTGCGGCTCGACTGCTCGGCCGCGATCGCGCCCTTCTCGATCAGCGCGACCGCGACGCCCTTTTTCGCCAGACGCCAGGCGGTGGAGACGCCGACGATGCCGCCGCCGATGACGACCACGTCGACCGAGTCGGGCAACTCTGGCTTGGCGGCGGAGGCCATGGCGGCGTCGCCCTCCGGTGAGGGCGCGCACCTTCGCGCCGCGCGCCCGGAGGGTCAACCGGGCGCCGTCACGATCCCAGGACGAAGCGGCCCGCGATGACGAGGCCGAGGAGGACCGCGAGCGCGGCGAGCAGGATCGGCCCGCGCCAGGAACCTCCGCCGTCGTCCCCGTCCATCGGCGCTACGCCGCGCCGCCGCCGGTCCAGCTCCGGCCGCCGGCCTCGACGCCCTCGAAGTAGGCCGCGGCCTGGTCCTCGACGATCCTCCGCCAGGCCGCCACGGCGTCGGCGTCGGCGTCGGACGCGGGACGCGGGGCGGGGCGGAAATGGCCGAAACGGTCCTCGCCGAGCACCGGTTGCGCGTAGTCCACGGCACCCACGACCTGGCGCATGGCGGGCGTGGCGTAGCGCACCGCGAGGCCGACCCGGCGGCGGCCGGACCGGTTCGGCGTCGAGGCGTGCAGCGTGAGGCCGTGGTGGACCGACATCTCGCCGGCCCGGAGCGCGCCCGGGACCGCCTCGCTCTCGTCGATCCTCCGCGCGGCGGTCTGCCCGCGGGTGAGCAGGTTGCCGCGGGCGAAGGTGTCGGCGTGGTCGAGCAGGCCCTCCCGGTGGGAGCCCGGCAGAAAGCGCATGCAGCCCATCTCGCCCGTGGCGTCGGTCAGCGCGATCCAGGCCGTGACCGCGTCGTGGGAATCGACGCCCCAGTAGCGCAGGTCCTGGTGCCAGCTCGCGAAGCCCTCCGAACGCGGCTCCTTGATGAAGACGTCGCTGTCCCAGACGATGAGATCCGGGCCGAGGAGGGCCGCGACGACCTCCAGCACGCGGGGATGGCGTACGAGTTCGTCGGCCGCGGTCGAGACGAGGTGGACGCCGGTGCGGAACATGTCGTCCACGGGCAGGCGCGCCCGGTGGTCGCGCCGGAACCGCTCGAAGCGGCCGAGGAAGGCCGCCGCCTCGTCCGGCTCCAGCACGCGCGCGCCGGTCAGGACGCCGTCGCGCCGGAAGGCGTCGGCGAGGTCCGTCAACGGTCCCGCGCCCGCCCGCTCAGTCGAGCAGGCCGCGGACTTCGTCGTCCTCGGGGAAGCGGCCCAGGTCGAGCTTCGAGAACAGCACGCCGTCGCCGCGCGCGATCTCGAACGATCCCGTCCTGCCGCCGAAGATCTCCACTTCGACGCCGAAGGTCTCTCTGAGCTGGTCCCTCACACGGAGCGCCCGGGGCTCGTAGTTTCAGGCCCGGCAGTATTCGATCCTGACGGTGTCGGCCATGCGTCCACTCCCGTTCGCGGTCGAGGGCGCACTATGACGGATCGACGGGCGGTCCGGCAAGCCCGCCGCGCGCCGAATGTCGCTCGCGGCCGGCCGCGGCGGAGCGCCGGATCGGGTCGGTGGACGCCTGGGTCCGGCGCCGGACCGTGTGCTAGGCTCCCGGGCTTCGGCAAGACGCGGGATCTCCACGATGGGGCATCGAACGGCATGAAGACACTCGGCGAACTCCTCACCCCGGAAGAACGCGCCGCGGTCAGGGCGCCCATCGAGAAGGCCAGGACCCTGCCCAGACGCGCCTTCTTCGACGAGGACTTCTACGCCCTCGAAGTCGAGCGCGCCCTGAAGGAAAGCTGGTTCGCGGCGGCCTTCGCGACGACGATCCCCAACGCCGGGGACGTGTCGCCCCTCGTCGTGCTGGGACTCCCGTTGCTGGTCGTGCGCGGACGGGATGGAGTCGCCCGCGCCTTCCACAACGTCTGCCCCTACGACGGTTGCGAGGTCTCGATCGGTCCGCGAAGGGGCGTGAAGGCGATCGTCACGCCCTATCACGGGTGGACGTACGGCCTCGACGGCAAGCTGCTCGAAGCCGGCTACTGGGACGGCACGCCGGACGCCGCGGAGGTTCCCCTGGACTCGCTGAACGCGGACCTCGCGCCGGTCCCCTGCGAGGAATGGATGAGCACCCTGTTCGTCCATCTCGGCCAATCTCCCCCGCCCTTCGCCGAGCAGTACCGGCCGGTGCTCGAGCACTTCGGGAGGATCGACCTGGACCGGCTGCGGATCGGGCTGGACGAAACGGGCCGGCCGATGGTCCGGACCTTGCCGATCGCCGCGAACTGGAAGACGGTCTACGAGAACTACGCGCCCAACGTCTACCACGAGAGCTTCGTCCACGCGATGTACCGCCGCTCGCCGCACAGCCCGCGGGTGGACGGGAAACGGAACAAGGCCTACACGGAGATCGACGATCCCTCGGGCTTTCTGGGGCTCTGTTACGACAACGAGATCGGAGCCTCGCTCTACGGCGAGACCGACCTTCCGAAGGTTCTGGACAAGAACGGCTCGCCGAACGGGATCAACACCATCGCGAACGCCTATCCGAACTGGGTCGTCACGATGCTCGGCGACGCCGCCAGGGTCGCGCTTTTCCTGCCGGACGGCCCGGAACGAGGGACGCAGGTCGTCGCCACCTTCTTCGACCGGGACGGGGCGGCGGATCCCGAGTTTCTGGAGGACAGGCAAAAGGCCCTGCGGGCCGGCATCCTGGCGCGCGGGGAAGACAACCGCATCTGCGAGTCGGTCCAGCGCGCGCGCAGGTCGCCGGCCGTGAACAGCCAGTTCTATTCGCCGTTCTGGGACGCCATGCACCACACGCTCTCCAACCTGATCCTGGACAAGCTGGAGCGGGGCGAGCGCGCGGCGAGCGCCTGACGCCGGCGAGGGGAACCCGCGGTTTCCCTCTGTCCCGAGCGGGCGCGCCGGCGCCGTGTCGAGGGCCCGCCCCGGGCTTGTCGAAGGGGACGCCCTCCGCCGGGACCGCGCCGGAACGGGAAGGCCGGCCGGCGCCGTCGTGGCGGAGAGGGAGGGATTCGAACCCTCGGTGCGCAAGGCGCACAACGGTTTTCGAGACCGCCCCGTTCGACCGCTCCGGCACCTCTCCGCACGGCTCTGGCGTTCCTGGGCGGAACGGGCGGCGGACCATACGCGCGAGGCCCGGCTCCGGCAAGGCCGCCACGCCATCGAGCCGGCCGGCGGTTGACCGCGGACGCCGAGACCGGTCAACTGGACCCGGGAGAGCGGCGGACGCGACCGGGAGCGCCGCGCCACCGACCCCGCCGCCAGGGGAGCGGATGCCCGAGGTCCTGAAACGTTACGTCCGCGCCACGGAGGCGGTCAGCCGCTTCGTCGGGCGCGCGGCGATGTATCTGATCTTCGCGCTCATGGCGATCCTGATCTATTCCATCGTCGCCAAGGCGCTGGGCGGCATCGTCCTGCTGCCGGCCCAGTGGACGCTGGAGATGGCCCAGTTCACGATGGTGGCCTACTACATCCTCGGCGGACCCTATTCGATGCGCCGCGGCGAGCATGTCCGCATGGACCTGCTCTACGCCACCTGGTCGCCGCGCGCCAGGGCGGTCGCGGACTGCGTCACGGTGTTCTGCCTGCTGTTCTATCTGGGCGTCCTGCTCTACGGCGGCGTCTCCAGCACGCAGTACGCCATCGACTACAACGAGCGGAGCTACTCGGCCTGGGCGCCCTACATGGCGCCGATCAAGATCGTCATGTGCCTCGGCATCGCGCTCATGATCGCGCAGGCGACGGCCGTGGCGCTGCGCGACTTCGCCGCCGCGCGCGGGATCGAGATCTGATGGATTACGATCTCATCGCCATCCTGATGTTCGCCAGCATGATGGTCGTGCTGATCACGGGCCAGCGCGTGTTCGGCGCCATCGGCTTCGTCGCGGTGGCCGCCTCGGTGCTCCTCTACGGCACCGGCGGCGGCGAGTTCGGCTTCAACGCGGCGATGAAGCTGATGAAGTGGTATCCGCTCATCACCCTCCCGCTCTTCATCTACATGGGGTTCATCCTCTCGGAATCCCGCATCGCCGACGACCTCTACACCATGTTCCACGTCTGGATGGGACCGGTGAAGGGCGGGCTCGCGGTGGGCACCATCCTGCTCATGGTCGTGATCTCGGCGATGAACGGCCTGTCGGTCGCGGGCATGGCGATCGGCGCCACGATCGCGCTGCCGGAGCTCCTGCGGCGCGGCTACGACAAGATCATGGTGACCGGCGTGATCCAGGCGGGGTCGTCGCTGGGGATCCTGGTGCCGCCCAGCGTGGTGCTCGTGCTCTACGGCATGATCGCGCGCCAGCCCGTGGGCCAGCTCTGGCTCGCCGGCGCCGTGCCGGGCCTGACGATGGCGGCGCTCTTCATCGTCTACATCGCGATCCGCTGCCAGATCCAGCCGCGCCTGGGTCCCGTGTTGCCCGAGCGGGAGCGGCGGATCGGCTGGGCGGAGAAGATGCGGCATCTGCGCGCCGGCGTTCCGCCCTTCCTGATCTTCCTGTCGATGACGGGCCTGTTCCTGCTCGGCGTCACGAGCCTGGTCGAGAGCTCGGCCGTGGGCGCGGTCTCCGCGACCGTCGCCGCCTGGTACCGCAAGCGGCTGACCCGACGGGTCATGGAGACGACGCTCAAGAAGACGCTGGGCGTGTCCTGCATGTTCATGTGGATCATCATGGCCGCGCTCGCCTTCGGCGCGGTGTTCGACGGCCTGGGCGCCAAGCGGGCCCTGGAGGGCTTCTTCCTGGACCGGCTCGAGCTAGGGCCCTGGGAGGTGCTGATCCTGATGCAGCTCTCCTTCATCCTGATGGGGACCTTCCTCGACGACACCGCGATGCTGGTGATCGTCGCCCCGCTCTACGTGCCTCTGGTCGATGCTCTCGGTTTCGACCTCATCTGGTACGGCGTGCTCTACACCATCACCTGCCAGATCGCTTACATGACCCCGCCGTTCGGCTACAATCTCTTCCTGATGCGCGCCATGGCGCCGCCGGAGATCTCGCTCGTGGACATCTACCGGTCGATCGCGCCGTTCGTGGCGGTGATGGTCCTGGCCCTGGCGCTGGTGATGGCGTTCCCCGGCGTCGCCCTGTGGCTGCCAGGCGCGGTCTATGGAAACTGAGCGGACGGGCCGCGCTCCGGGCTCTCGGGGTTCGGGGCCCGGCTTCATGCGTTCGATCCGTCGAAACCACCGTTGAAGAGGAGACAGCCATGACGAAGTCCAGACGGTCCTTCCTGAAGAACACCGGCGCCGCGGCCGTGGGCGCCGGGGCCGCCGCGCTCGCCGCGCCGGCGGTCCACGCCCAGGCGCCGATCCGCTGGCGCATGCAGACCTACGCGGGCCCGGCGCTCGCCGAGCACGTCGTGGTTCCGGCGGTGGAGGCCTTCAACCGGGCGGCCGGCGGCGAGATGGAGATCGAGCTCTTCTTCGCCGACCAGCTCGTGCCCACGGGCGAGCTGTTCCGCGCCATGCAGGCGGGCACGATCGACGCCGTGCAGTCCGACGACGATTCGATGGCCGCCCCGACCGAGGTCGCCCAGTTCGGCGGCTACTTCCCGCTCGCGCTGCGCTACAGCCTGGACGTGCCGGTGCTGTTCAACCAGTACGGCCTGGGCGCGATCTGGGAAGAGGCCTATGCCGAGGTCGGCGTCCAGTGGATCTCCGCGGGCGCGTGGGACCCCTGCCACTTCGCGACCAAGGACCCGATCCGGTCGCTCGCGGACCTCGAGGGCAAGCGCGTCTTCACCTTCCCGACCGCCGGGCGTTTCCTGTCGCGTTTCGGCGTCGTGCCGGTGACGCTGCCCTGGGAGGACATCGAGGTCGCCTTGCAGACCGGCGAGCTCGACGGCGTCGCCTGGTCGGGCGTCACCGAGGACTACACGGTGGGCTGGGCCGACGTGACCGACTACTTCCTCACCAACAACATCTCCGGCGCCTGGATCGGCCATTTCTTCGCCAACCGGGGGCGCTGGAACGAGCTGCCCGACCGCCTGAAGACCCTGTTCCGCGTGGTGGCCGACTCGTCGCACTACTACCGCCAGTGGTGGTACTGGGGCGGCGAGGCGCACCTGCGCACCCAGGGCGCGAAGATGAAGCTCACCACGATTCCCGACGACGAATGGGCCCGGGTCGAGGCCGCCGCCGTCGAGTTCTGGGACGAGATCGCCGCGACCGGCGAGACGGCCGCCAGGATCGTCGGCGTCTTCCGCCAGTACAACGAGGTGATGGCCGCGGCCGGCAAGCCGTACCGCTACTCGTGACCGCGCGGCGGCGGACGCCACCCGGGGTGAGGGAGAGGTTTGGGCGGGGACGAAACGCAAAAATCCCCTCAACGACACCCCTCATCCCGAGGCGGTCCGAAGGACCGTATCGAGGGACGCCCCGAGCCTGTCGAAGGGGACGCCCTAGGCCGGTTCCATCAGGGCGATCCGCTCGGCCATGGCGATGGTTTCGAGCTGGTAGTCCCAGTCGACCGCGTCCTCGTTCTCGAGCACGCTGAAGAAGACCGCGACCGTCCCGCTCTCCGGGTCGACCAGCAGGAACTGGCCGCCCCAGCCGCCGTGGCCGAGCCAGCGGCCGTCGGTGCGCATCTGGTTGCCGTAGGCGATGCGGTCGGCGGGCGGCGCGTAGCGCGGCCCGGTCCGGGCGCGGGTGGCGGCGATGAAGGCCTCGCTGCCGACCTGCTGGCCCATGACGCCGCGCCCGCCGCGGACGAACAGCAGGCCGTAGCGCGCCAGGTCGCGGGCCGACATGCAGACGCCGCCGTTGAGGTTCGGCACGCCCGCGCGGTCGCAGGAGAGGTGGAGGGCGTCCTCCAGCCCGGCCGCCTCGACGATGTCGATGAAGAAGTCGCGCAGGGGCCGGCCCGAGACCCGTTCTACGACCCAGCCGATGACGTCCGTGTTGGCCGACTTGTACTGCGGCTCGCCGGAGCGGTTGACGATGTCGTCGCTCGCGATGGAACGGAGGAACTCGCGGCCGGTCTCTTCCGGCCGGCCTTCGGGCGGCAGGCGCCAGCCCATCGCGCCCTCGTGGACGAGCGCCGCGGACGCGGGGTCCGAATAGTCCTCGTCGTAGGAATTGACGATGTTCATGTCCATGACGTCCTGGACCGTCGCCCCGGCGTAGCCGCTGCCGATCTCCGGGATGTGGTCTCCGACCCTGGAGGAGAGGTCCAGCGCCCCGTCGGCGACCAGCCGGCCCACGACGAGATTCATCGCCGTCTTCGAGATGGACATGATCGAGTGCGGCCGGCCGGGGCCGAAGTCGGGCGCGTACTTCTCGAAGACCAGCGTCGCGCCTCGCACGACGACCATGGCGGAGAAGAAGGTCGTGCCGGTGAGCCGCCGGACCTCCGGCATGTCGCCGATCCGCCGGTCGATCCGGCGCCGCAGGCGCAGCACGTCCCGGCTCCTCAAGTGCAGGCCGTAGCGCGCGATGCGGTGGAGGTTGTGGAACCCCCAGCGGCGCCGGTCGGCCGTGTTCCACGCCTCGCGCAGGTCGGGCCCGACGACGAGATCGGGGTTGGGATGGGTTTCGAGAGCGGTCATGGCGGGGTCTTCCGGGGTGGAGCGAGGGCCGGTCAGCCCTCCTTGAACCTGTCGAACTCCTTGGGGAGCATATCGAAAAGCCGCCGGGGCGAAACACAAAACAGGTCCCATGTGACGTCGAGTTGCCTTCGTACCTCCCGTAGTCTGCGAGCGGAGCCCGGACCGTTGCCTCCGGCCCCCTTTTTTCAGCGTGCCCCGTCCCTCGTCAAAGTACAGCCGCTTCGCCACGGATTGAAACGTCCGGTGAAACATCCCTTGCTGACTTGTCAACTGCTCTCGGACTTCACCTGGAACGCTGGGCTGTCCCGACAACAAGTGATCCGCATTTTCCCCCAGCTCATGAAGTAACAACACCGGCATACGCACAAGGTGTCTCTGACTCTTCCGATAGTCATTCACATTGCTGGGACACCATCTGTGGATCTCACCACATTTGCGAACTCCCTGATCGAGGCAGATCACGGATTCATCGCCTCCCAGAAAAAGAAGTTCCTCCGAGGGCACAGGCAATATATCCAACAGGTCGCGAAGACGCTTTGCCCGCATCGCGCGGCTCTTCGCGTCGTCCGCCTCCAGCCACGCAGTCAACTCCTTGATGCTCCCCGAGCCTTGCTCCCCTACCATGAATTCCCTCCTACGCCGCAGCCGCGCGAGTGCTAACGGCGGTTCCGCTTGCCTCCAGCAACGGCGGCATCAGTTCCGGCACGGCCATGCCCTTGCTGAAGAACATCGCCTCGCGGCCCCGCATGCGATTACGCGCGCTGTATCCGATTGTGTACTGGAGCCGTGGTGCGAACGCGTACAGGCTGCGTATTGCGTCGACGTCGTCGTAGGATACCACCCACCTCGGCCCTTCCAATTCGGCCAACAGCTCCGCCACCGCAGCGTGATCGTCCGGCCCGTAGGCGTCGTAATAGAGCATGCGACCCTTCTCGAAGTAGGGCGGGTCGACATAGATCAGATCTTTCTCCCCGAAGCCGTATGACTTCTCTCGTAGGAACTCCACCGCGTCGGCGCATGTCACCTCAATGCGCCCAGCGCAGTCGGCAATCTTCGTGATCCGGTGAATGAGATCCTCGCGGTTGAACCTCGCGTCCATCCGCCACTTGCCTTCCTGATTCCGTCCGCCGATCAGGCCACCGTTCAGGATTCCAGATCGGTTCGTCCTGTTCAGGTAGAAGCAGGAGACTCCCAGTTCGATTGTCGATACGTGCTTGGGTCTCCGGAATATCTCCTTTTGGCGGTCCCACTCCTCGACAGACAGCGGTACATCCCGGATCCGCCGGCAGAGCTCGTCGGTGTGGCTAAGCACGCTCGTCCAGAAGGCGAACACGTGCGGACTGATGTCGTTGATTAGCACGCGTCGCACGACCCCGGTAATCAGAAGTTCCCACGCGATGCCTGCGCCGCCCGCGTAGGGCTCGATGTACTTTCCGTCGGACAATCCGTTTGCCCGCACGATCGCGGCCACGAACTTCGAGAGCTTTCCCTTGCCCCCCGGGTAACGCAATGGCGAGTATCGGCCGGTCGGGCCGATGCCATGATTGTCTTCCAGCATCACGCCTTTCCGTATGCCGCGATGAGCACCGGGAGCGCTGCCTCCCAGCCCGCCCGCAGGGCGTCCGCAGCCGGCAGGTCGTAGGGGCCGTGCACAAACCCGTTCAAGGACTGAATCGAACAGGCCGACGTCTTGGTGAGCAGGTTGTTACGGAATGCGCGCAGGTCCGACGACGGCACCTTGTCACTCGACTTGAGGTCCGCGACGACGCACTCCGCCTTCTTAGTCAGGTCAAATTCGGGCCCCCCTTGCGGCCCTAGCGGCAGCGTGTTGTCCTTCAGGTAGTCGTTCACTGCCAGTTCGACAACCGCGCGGAGGACAAAGGCGCACGACAGCGGAAACTTGCCGACGTCCAGTGCGCCGGCCTCTCTTAGCAACATGCCCAGTTTCGTAGATTTCGTCGTATCGAACGGGTGCCTTTTGGGCGCAAGGGTTTTTCGCGTTCGAGGTGTGGGTTTCGTCTTAAGTGGTGGCTTTTGTAAGGGCTTCTTCTGGCTTCCTGGGAGGATAATTTCTCTGAATTCTTTCGGTTCTACAGTCTCTATTTCAGGCCTTGGCTGCAATTCCTCCGGCAGATTTTCAAAGTACCTCTTGATGTCCGTAGTGCGATTCAACTTTCTGGAATTCACCTCGCCCTTTAGAATGTCGGCGACGATCCGTCTCAGAACATCGAGTGCCCACTTCGGATCAGTCGTAAGAAGCGGGGTCTTTCGCGACGGCTCCACCCTTACCTTGATCCCGAGATGAGACTGCCCCGCGGCCGACTCCAACAGTCGTGTAAGATTGGTAGATTTTCCGCCACCCAGTGCGGACTGAGCTCGTTCCCACTCCTCCTTCGAGTAGTCTGCGTTTCTTCCAACAAAATCAATGATATCGATCGTGGTGTAGTCGTCGGAAAACCTCTGAATCTCCAGCGGCTTCCAAGTTATTCGCCCTTGACCACCTGCGGCACCGGTGTGACGACGTCGAATCCAGTCGTTGGCTTGCTCGCGATCATCGAAACGCACGCAACGAATTGGCTCCACCTCTGACCGTTCGAAGCCGGCCGCTTCCCGGACAAGCGGTTTCTTCGTGCTCTCGGGCAGGTCGGTACCTGCTAGGACGTCAGGATTGCTCAGCACCTTCAACGCTGATAGTCGCCGATTGCCCTCAAGCACCACGAAATCCTGGCCGTCTTCCGACCGGACGACGTAGAGGCTATCGCCTGGATCGAGACCGTCATTCTTGATGCTCTCCATCAGATTTTGAAAGTGTCCTGGATTCAACCTGACGATACTTGCCAACGCTTCCGACTGAGAAGAAGTCGAACCCAGGCGCGGGTTGTCCACATCCAGAAGCAACTCATCAATGGATAGTTCGAGGTGTTCGGTCATGATGTTCAGTGTTCTTCATTCCGCTTCATCGGCAGCACTTGTGCCTCAGCTCACTTGCTGTCGGTCCCCGATGGCCAAATCGCGTGACCATAGCTCGCCCACATCTGCCTCGCGCGCCCGCGACCCGCCCACACCGCTCATGCCGCCGCCCAGGGATCGACGACGTCGACTCCCGTACCCTCGAAGTCCCGCACGTTACGCGTCGCCAGGACGGCGCCGCGCGAGCGGGATATGGCGGCAATCTGGCAGTCGGCCTCTCCGACCGGCCGGCCCGCGCGGCGCCTGCCGGCCGCGATCTCCGCATAGGCTCGGGCAGCGGCGCTGTCGAACGGCAGAATCCGTTCGACAAAGCCAAGGTCGAGCCATCGGGTCATGGAGTCCTCCAGCATGGTGCGTCGTCCGCCAGCCGGCATGATCGCGACACCGTAGAGCAGTTCCGCTTCGCTGACGGCCGTCAGAAACAGCTCCTCCGCATCCCGCTCCGCAATCCACGCCGCGACCGTGGACGCCGGCGCCGATCGCATGAGTTCGGACGCTACATTCGTATCGATAACGAACATGTGACGCGACTCAGGTTCAGGCGAAGTCCGGAGGTTCGCGCGCGGGCTCGCGCGGCGGAAGTTCGAGGTCGACACCGCCAAGAGGCGCGAAGCACTCGCGGGTGAATGCCGCCAGGTTCCGGGGACCGGCTTTCCCGTCGCTCACGGCCTCGCGCGGGAGGACGCGCGCTTCCTCTTCCATGGAGCGGTGGTGTTCGGCGGCGCGAACGCGCGGGCGCGTCTTCACGTCGTCGTCGAGGTTGCGGATCGTGATGCTCGCCATGGCCCCGCCCTCCGTTCGTCCGGGAGCCCAATCTACGCGATGCAATCCAGACGCGCGAGCGGATTCGCCGGCCCATCGCCGGCCGGGCGTCCGCCGTCCGGATTCCCGATCCCGACAGGAGAACGCCAGGATGGCCTATCGAGACCTCGAGGTGGGGCGGGCGCGCGACCGCGAACGGTTCGCGCGGCGCACCGCCGAATGGCGTGCCGCCGGGCTGTGCGCGCGTTGCGGGCAACGCCCGCCCGCGCCCGGCCGCGGCGTCTGCGAACCGTGCGGAGAACAACGCCGGGTCGCCGGACGCGCCCGCTACGCCCAAGGTCGGGGGCAGTTCCGGTTCGCGACACGCTGGCGCGCCGTATGTGAGGGCGCGGGTCCGGGCAGGCCGCGATTGCACGACCTCCGCCGCGCCCATGCCAGCCATGCCGTCATGTCCGGCGAGAACCCGCCTCCGGTCGGCAAGCTTCTCGGCCACCGGCGGCACGGCGCCACCGCCGGATACGTCCACCTCGCCGACGATCACCTCGTCGAGGCCGCCGAGCGAATTGGGAGCCTCGTTGACGAAGCCACGATGTCGCGGCGATGGTAGACGACAGAGCATGGCGGGACTAACCTGAAACGCCGAATGGCGAGCCGACCGTGCACATGCGCAGTCCCATGAAAATACTCTTCCTCTCGATCGTCGCCGGTCTCGTGTCGGTCGCGTCCGGAGACTCGTTCGGAACGGACAACTACCGAGAAAACCTCCGAATTTGTCTTGCCGGCTCGTACCCGGCACCGTGCGACCGCGGCATTCTTGCAGACAAGGACCGGGAGTCGGTCACCAAAGCCGAATCGTCCGCATCTTCCCGTACCCCAGCATCCAAAGGTGGGAGATTATGTGCGGAAAATGGATCGTGCTATGGCGATATCAGCAAACTCACGGGACGTCCGAAAACCGTTTATGTAAGAGGATATTTCAAAAAGGATGGCGTCTATGTCAGAGGATACTATCAAAGTAAGCCTCGTCGCTAAGAGATGCGGTTTGGCGATTGCACCCTGGCTCTCTACATCCTCGGTCAGCGTGGAGGGGGCAAAAGGTGTGGCGGTTGCATGTCCATCCGGCTGTAGCCACTATATTGTCGAAACCGGTTTGGGATATGCACTCCTGGAGCGGTTCGGAGACTGCGACCTCCACGAGGGCGACATACTGGCGGAAAACTTTGAGAGCTACGGTATGAACCGGCGCGATACGGCGCCATGTCGCAACGACCCCGTTCTCTGGCGCGACATCGTTGCGTTGCTTGTCCTGCTTCCCACACCGACGTTCGGAAGCGGCGCGACAGTTTGGGCCAACCCGTTGGGGCCACAACGGTTTGTGCGGCCCGAACCCACGGGCGGGACGGGAGGACGATGCGGACGCCAGTCGGCGTTCGGTTCTCACGCCGGACTCGTACCGGACTCACACCTTGCGAGCTAATGGAAGCCCGCCTGAAAGGTCGTCGGCGTGAGCGAAACATGCGCGCCGAGGGGCGGTCGCGGCTCGAACGCCTTCGGTTCACGCGAAAAGTTCCAAAGACGGAACAGGCGCCATTCGTCGCGTCGTTCGTTGGCCACCGCCAACTCGTTCCGCGAGATGTGAAAGGGCGTACGCTCCCATCCGTTCGTGGTCTTCACTTCGATGAGCCGTGTTTGCCCGTCGGGCGCGAAGCTGGCGATGTCGTAGCCCGCGCCGTCGCCATCCTCCTCCGACACCCAACGCACCTTGCGCGCCAGATCGTCCCGCCCCGCGTCCGCCAGCACGGCGCGTTCGTGGCCCAGCGCAAGCTTTTCACCGGCGCGGCCGAGAGCGCGGTTGCGTTCGTCCCGTCCCGCCACATCGAACTTGCGGGCGATGTGCGGCATCTGTTCCAACTCCTGGGGCGGCGGCCGGTTTCGGACCGTCGGCGGCGGCCCGACCCAAAGCCGCGCCTCATCGCGCGGGCCGGTGGCGCGGTGGGCGACCGGCATACGCTCCACCCATGCACGGTTGAGCGCCAGCCACCGCGCCACGGCCTCCGCGAGCGCCATCTGGAAGTTGAAGGCGGGTCTGTAGCCCGGGATCCAATCCTCCCCGAGACCCTGGAGCACCGCGCTGATATTCCGGTGCTTGAACTCGACGGACGCTTCCGAACGGTCCGTCAGGCGAGGCGTCAGCCGGCGCCGGCGCTCCGCCTTGCCGTAGGGACGCCGGGCGGCGTCATCGGCCAGCATCGCGAAGTAATCCGCGACGATCCGGTCGTTCTCGTCGTCCGTCCAAGGTCCGCCGGACATCGCGCGACCTATCTCGGCTTCTTCGCGGGGAATGGGCGGCGAGCGATCCACACGGGCTACACGCCTCGCGCCCGCCCCTTCGGCGTCACCTCGCGGCCCTTCTCCTCGGGTTCGTCGTCCGTTATCTCGGGCGGGAAGCCGGGGGCGAGGACCTCGACGCCGCAGGCCTCCTCCAGGCGCCGGACGATGTTGGGCGACCGTTCGCGGGGGCCGTAGCGCCGCACGCCGTCCTCGACGACGCCGATCGCGACGGGCGAGATCTCGAGCGGGACGCCGTGGCGGTCGGCGATGGCCTGGAACAGGCCGATGTCCTTGGCGACGAGGTCCATGGTGAAGGCGATGTCGCGGCTGCCGTTCAGGATCACCTGGCTCTCGGTCTCGTGCACGAAGGAGTTGCCCGACGAGATGCGGATCGCCTCGTAGGTCGTGTTGAGGTCGAGCCCGGCCTTCTTCATCGTTGCCAGCGCCTCGCACAGGGTCAGCAGGTTGGCGGTGGCGAGGTAGTTCGTCATCGCCTTGAGCACCGACGCGCTGCCCAGGGGGCCGGTGTGCAGGATGCGGCGGCCCAGCACGGCGAGGACGGGCAGCAGGCGCTCGAAGGTCGTCCGCGCGCAGCCCGCGAAGATCGCGATGTTGCCCGTGGCCGCGCGGTGGCAGCCGCCGGAGACGGGGCAGTCCGCCGCCTCGCCGCCCCCGGCCTCGACCTTCGCGCCCAGGCGGCGGACCTCGGCCTCGTCGGTCGTGCTCATCTCCACCCAGATCCCGCCCTCGCGAAGGCCCGCCAGGACGCCGTCCGGCGCCTCCATCGCCACCGCGCTCGCGGCCGGCGACGGCAGGCAGGTGACGACGATGTCGCAGGCCTCGGCCATGGCCTTCGGGCTTTCGCCCCATGCGGCGCCGCGTTCGAGGAAGGGCCGGGCCGCGTCGCGATCCAGGTCGCGCACGGCGAGGTCGAGGCCGTTGCGCAGCAGCGATCCCGCCAGCTTGCCGCCGACGTTGCCGAGGCCGATGAAACCGATCTTCATGGATGGACGCTCCGGAAGGGTCGGGGGCCGGTCTAGAGTCATCCCGGGGGCTGGTCCAGAGTCATCCCGCCGGGTTGGATCGGGGCCGGTCTCCTTCGGCAGGCTCGGGACAGGCCCCTCGATACGCGGCTTCGCCGCTACCCGGAGTGAGGGGGCAGTTGGGCCGTTCAACAAACACTCCTCATCCCGAGTAGGCCGAAGAGCCGTATCGAGGGGCCTGTCCCGAGCTTGCCGAAGGGGGGACGCCGCTTGCGGGAAGCGCCGGACTTCAAACCGAGGCGCGACCCGCCGCCGTTCCCGGTTCAAGACGACGGGACAAGGCTCCAGGAGAGGGGAAACCGGCGTCGCGCGGCGTTTCCGCGTTCCCGCGCGGACCCGCGCGCCCGCCGTCAGGCCGCCGCCTCGCGCGGCTCGGCGAGGGCCGCGCCGAGGCTCTCGGCCGCCGCCTGCGCGCCGCCGGCGCCGTGGGCGATCCCCAGTGCGATCAGCGCGGATTCGATCACGCCCAGCGTTCCCAGCGTCATCGGGGCGTTGACGTGGCCCATGTGGGCGATCCGGAAGGCCCCACCCGAAAGCTCCGGTCCGATGCCGACGCCCAGGACCACGCCGCACCGCTCCTTGCAGAAGGCCAGCAGCGCGGCGGGATCGAACCCCGGCGTGCGCACCGTCGTCACCGAGTTGGAGCGTTCGGACGGATCGACGGCGTTGAACGCCAGGGCGCCGCCCTCGCTCCACCGGGCGACCGCGGCGCGGGTCGCCCCGGCCAGCAGCGCGTGGCGCCGCGCCGCGTTGTCGAGCCCCTCCTCGGCGATCATGTCGAGCGCCTCGCGCAGGCCGAAGACGAGGTGTTCGGGGCAAGTGCCGCAGTACTTCATGTAGTGCTCCGGGCCGTCGCGCGAGGTCCAGTCCCAGTAGCGGGTGACGAGGTCCGCGCTTTCGTGGCGGGCCCGCGCCTTGTCGCCGGCCGCCAGGAAACCGAGGCCGGGCGGCGTCATCAGGCCCTTCTGCGAGCCGGCGACCGCGACGTCCACCTTCCAGGCGTCCATCTCGAAGGGCATGCAGGCCAGCGAGGCGACGGCGTCGACGAGGTAGAGCGCGTCGTGTCCGGCGTCGTCGATGGCCCGGCGCAGCGCGGGGATGTCGTTGACGACGCCCGAGGCGGTGTCGATCTGCACGGCCATCACGGCCTCGATCTCGCCCGCGCGGTCGGCCTCGAGGCGCGCCGCCAGCGCTTCCGCGTCGACGGCGCGGCCCGGCCGGCCCGGCAGGACCTCCACGTCGAGCCCCAGGACGCCGGCCATCTCGCCCCAGGCGGACGCGAACATGCCGCTCTCCAGGACCAGGACCCTGTCGCCCCGGCTCAGGCAGTTGGCGAGCGCGGCCTCCCAGGCGCCGTGGCCGTTGGCGGCGTAGATGTAGGTCCGGCCCCCGGTCCCGAAGACCGTCTTCAGGTCGGCCAGGCAGCTCAGCGTCACGTCGAAGAGGTCGTCCGCGTAGATGTCCACCGCGGGCCGGTGCATGGCGGCGAGCACCCGGTCGGGCACGGTGGTCGGCCCGGGAATGCTGAGGAACTCGCGGCCCCGGCTCACGGTCATCCCGATCGGCCTCCGTTCGTGGGCTGGACGGCGCGGAACCGGTCCCGCGGGCGCGCAACATATCGATGTCCACGCCCGATGTCATGGATCGCGGGCGCCGGACATCGCGCGTCGCGCCGGGACGCGGGCGGGGTGCGGGCTGGCGGCCGTGACGGTCGAGACCGGCGGCTTTCTCGTCCTCGCGGCGCTCGCGATCGGGCTTTTCGCCCGGTTGCGGACCGACATCGCCCGGCTCGCCGACGGCATCGGCAAGATGGACGACCGCCCGCGGGCGGTCGAGCGCGGCCAGGCGAGGCTCGAGGGTCCGCGCGAGGCGACAAGCGGCCGCGACGCGGCCTGATCGGCCCCGGTTCCGGACGCGCCGGAAGTCCCCGTCGAGGCGTCCCGCGCGAAGGGCCGTGACAACCGCGCCCTTGGCGGTTAGATGCGCGGAGGCTCTTCGCGGGGGAGGACGAGGACCGTGGCCGAAACTTGGGACGCCATCGTCATCGGCGCCGGCGTCATTGGCGCGAGCGTCGCGCGCGAGCTCGCCGCCAAGGGTTTCGGGACCCTGTCGGTCGACCGGCTGCCGGCCGCCAGCTACGGCTCCACGGCCAACTCCTGCGCTATCGTCCGGCCCTACTACTCCACGACGCACGGCTCCGCGGTCGCCTACGAGAGCCACTTCTACTGGAAGGACTGGGAGGCGTTCTGCGGCGTCGCCGACGAGCGCGGCATGGCGGCCTACAACAACTGCGGCTGCCTCGTCACGAAGACCGGGCACAACGGCTTCCTGGAGGGGATCCTGGCGATCATGGACGAGATCGGCTGCCCCTACGAGGAGCTGACCGCCGCGCGGATGAAGGAGCGGGTCCCGTCCATCTCGACCGCGTCCTACGACAGGCCGCGCCGGACGGACGACCCCCTGTTCGGCCAACCCGACGGCGGGCGGCTGGCCGGCGCGGTCTTCTTCCCCACCGGCGGCTACATCTCCGATCCCCAGCTCGCGGGCCACAACGTGCAGCGCGCGGCCGAGGCCAGGGGCGCGACCTTCCGCTTCAACACGACGGTGACGGCGATCCGCCGCCGCGCCGGCCGCGTCCTCGGCGTGACCGTCGACGGCGGCGAGGACCTCGATGCGCCCGTCGTCGTCAATGTCGCCGGGCCGCATTCCTCGAAGGTCAACGCCATGGCGGGGCTCGCCGGCGCGACGCGGATCACGACCCGCGCGCTGCGCCACGAGGTGGCCCACGTTCCGGCGCCCGAGGGCTTCGACGTCGGGAAGGACGGCGTCGTCTTCTCCGACAGCCAGATCGGCGCCTACAGCCGGCCCGAGACCGGCAACCACATGCTGATCGGCAGCGAGGACCCGGCCTGCGACGAACGGGAGTGGGTCGACGCGGACGACTACCTCACCGAGTTCACCGGCATGTGGACCGCGCTGGTGATGCGCCAGGCCCAGCGCTTTCCGGGCCTCGGCGTTCCGGGCCGGGCGCGCGGCGCGGTCGACCTCTACGACGTGACCGAGGACTGGGGCCCGATCTACGACAAGTCGGACCTCGAGGGCTTCTATCTCGCCATCGGCACCAGCGGGAACCAGTTCAAGAACGCGCCGGTCGCGGGCGAGATGATGGCGAACCTGATCGAGGCCTGCCAGAACGGGCGGGACCATGACGCCGAACCCGTGACGCACCGCCTCGCGCACATCGGCCGCGACGTCGACATGGCCTTCTTCTCGCGCAACCGCGAGATCAACGAGAACAGCAGCTTCTCCGTCCTGGGCTGAGGGGGGCCGGGCGGCGATGAAGTCCCACGCGAAGGTCGCGGTGATCGGCGGCGGGGTCGTCGGCTGCAGCGTGCTCTATCACCTGACCAGGGGCGGCTGGACCGACGTCGTGCTGATCGAGCGGTCGGAACTCACGTCGGGATCGACGTGGCACGCGGCGGGCGGCTTCCACACCCTGAACGCCGATCCCAACATGGCCGCGCTCCAGGGCTACACCATCCGGCTCTACCGCGAGCTCGAGGAGATCACGGGCCAGTCCTGCGGACTGCACCACGTCGGCGGCCTCACCCTCGCCGACACGCCCGAACGGCTCGACTTCCTGAAGGCCGAGCGCGCCAAGCACCGCCACATGGGCCTTTCGACCGAGATCGTCGGACCCGGCGAGATCGCGGAGATCGCCCCACTCGTCAACACGGAGGGGCTTCTGGGCGCGCTCTGGGATCCGCTCGACGGCCATCTCGACCCGTCCGGCACGACCCACGCCTACGCCAGGGCCGCCCGCATGGCCGGGGCCGAGATCTCCCTGCGGAACCGCGTGCTGGATCTCGACCGGCGGCCGGACGGCGACTGGGAGGTGTCGACCGAGGAGGGCGTCCTCGTCGCCGAGCATGTCGTGAACGCCGCGGGCCTGTGGGCGCGCGAGGTCGGCGCCATGGCCGGCGTCTCCCTGCCCCTCCATCCCCTGGAGCACCAGTATCTCGTGACCGACGACATTCCCGAGGTCTACGAGCGCGACGGCGAGCTGCCCCACGTGATGGACCCGTCCGGCGGGAGCTACCTGCGCCAGGAGGGGCGGGGGCTCGTCATCGGCATGTACGAACGGGATTGCGAGCACTGGGGCGTCGACGGCACGCCCTGGGACTTCGGCCACGAGCTCCTGCCCGACAAGCTGGAGCGCGTCTCCGACGCGCTCGACATCGCGTTCGGGCGCTATCCGGTCCTCGCCCGGGCGGGCGTCAAGCGGATCGTCAACGGCCCCTTCACCTTCGCGGGCGACGGCAATCCGCTGGTCGGCCGCGTGCCGGGGCTCCGGGGTTTCTGGGCCTGCTGCGGCGTCATGGCGGGCTTCAGCCAGGCCGGCGGCGTGGGCCTCGCGCTCGCCGAGTGGATGATCGAGGGCGACCCCGGCCGGGACATCTTCGCGATGGACGTGGCGCGCTTCGGCGACTACTGCACGCCCGCCTTCACCCGCGCCAAGACCCGCGAGAACTACCGACGCCGCTTCGCCATCGGCTATCCCAACGAGGAGCTGCCGGCCGGCCGGCCGCTCCACGCCACCCCGGCCTACACGATCTGGAAGGAGCGGCGCGCGGTCTTCGGCGCGGACTTCGGCATGGAGCATGTCAACTATTTCGCGCCCGAGGGCGCGCCGCGGTGGGAGACGCCGAGCTTCCGCCGCTCGAACGCCTTCGGCCCGGTGGGCGAGGAATGCCGCAACGTGCGCGCGAACGTCGGCATCAACGAGGTCCACAACTTCTCGAAGTTCCTGATCGAGGGGCCGGAGGCCGAGTCCTGGCTCAACCGCGTCATGGCCGCGCGGATGCCGGAGGAAGGCCGTCTGGCGCTCTCGCCCATGCTCAACCGGCGGGGCCGGCTGGTGGGCGACTTCACCTGCGCCAAGGCCGGGCCGGAGAGCTTCCGGGTGAACGGGAGCTACGGCTCGCAGGACTACCACATGCGGCTGTTCCTCGATCTCCTGCCCGAACGCGGGGTGACGGTCGCGAACGTCTCGCGCGACTGGATCGGCTTCCAGATCGCCGGCCCCAACGCGCGCGAGGTGCTGGCCGCGACGACCCGGGAGGACGTCTCCAACGAGGCGCTGCCCTTCCGCGGCGTCAGGCGGATGAACGTCGGCTTGACCGACGCGCTGGTCTGCCGCGTCACCTACACCGGCGACCTGGGCTACGAGATCTACGTCGCGGCCCGCGAGCAGGTGGCGCTCTACGACGCGCTCGCCGGGGCGGGCGAGGCGTTCGGCATGAAGCCCTTCGGCATGCGCGCCATGATGAGCCTGCGGCTGGAGAAGTCCTTCGGCTCCTGGCTGCGCGAGTACAGGCCCGACTACACGGCCGGCGAGACGGGTCTCGACCGCTTCGTCGCGTTCGGCAAGGACGACTTCATCGGCCGCGACGCGGCGCTCCGGGAACGCGAGCGGGGACCGGGGCGCGTGCTCCGCACGTTCCGCGTCGACGCCGCCGACGCCGACTGCGTCGGCGACGAGCCGATCTGGAAGGCGGGCGAGGTCGTGGGCTTCGTCACGTCGGGCGGCTACGCCCACTTCTGCGAGGCCTCGGTCGCGCTCGGTTTCGTGCCGGCCGGGATGGTCGCCGAGGGCGAGGAGTTCGAGATCGAGATCCTGGGCGACCTGCGCAAGGCCACGCTCCGCGCCGCGCCGCTCCTCGACCCCCGGGGCGAACGGATGCGGATGTAGCGGGATCGTCTCCCCGCGGGGGGCGGAAGCGCTGGCCGGCGGCCCGGTTTCGCCCCGGTCGCGGACGGCGGCCCACGGGGATGGCCGCGCCATGGACCGTCCGTCGCGCTCCCGCCTCCGGGCGCTCTGAACATTGTCCTGTCGTCTCGAACCGGGAGCGGCCGGCTATCCTCCGCCCTTGCGCCGCGGGTCGACGCCGCGTTCGGCCGAGCGGCCGACGACGTAGCCGCCGACGCCCACCGTCATGAGGGCCCGGGGCCGTTCGGGGAGCTCCGGGGCGAGGCCGGCGCGGAGCCGCGGTCGTGCGGCGCCTCGTCTGCTTGGCGGGTCGGCGCCGCCTCGCGGCCCGGCGTCACCCCAGATCCCCCAGGGCCTCGAGCACCCGCCCGTGGAACGCATGGAGGCCCGCCTCCGAGAACCACGAGCCGGCCCGGTCGGCGACATAGCGGCCCTGGTCGTAGCCGTCGCTCGCCAGCCCGCGCTGCACGCTCTCGACCAGCGCGATGTCCTCCCGGTTGAAGACGTCGGCGAAGAGCCTCCTCGCCTCCTCGACGTTCTCCGGGCGCTCCGGATCCGGCTCGACATAGATGTCCACCCGTTCGCGGCAGCGCCCGGGCCCCGCCGGGTCCATGCGGAGCACGATCAGGTTGCGGCTGCCGGGAAGGCTCAACATGCAGAGGTTGGGCCACAGGGTCCAGCCGAGGTAGGGCTCCCCGTCGTCGAGCTCCATGAACTCGTAGGCGGCGTGGCCGGAGTTGCGGAAGTGGCTGAACAGGGCGTCGTGGTAGGCGTCGCCCCCGGACGTGTCGTAGAGCGTCGCCAGACGCGGATGGGCGACGGGGATGTGGTAGCCCTCCGAGAAGTTGTCGACGACCGCCTTCCAGTCGGCGGCGATGTCGTATTCGAGGCCGGCGGCGCGCCGGTAGGTCTCGATGTCCGGCAGGCTCGCGCGGACCGTGCGGTCGAAGCCGCCGTAGCCCTCCTCGAACGCGGGCGCCCGCGGATCGAGGTTCACGAAGAGGAGGCCGCCCGCGACGGCGAGCGGGAGGCGGCGCAGAGAAAACCGGCTCCTGTCGAAGCCGGGCACGTCGCCGGTCAGCCGCGCCGTCCTGAGCGCGCCGTCGAAGTCGTAGAGCCAGGCGTGATAGGGGCAGGCGATGCCGGCCTTCAGCCTGCCGCGGCCCTTGAGCAGCTCGTGCCCGCGATGGCGGCAGACATTGTAGAAGGCGCGCGGTTCGCCGTCGCGGCCCCGCACCGCCATCACGGGCTGGCGGGCGATCGTCTCGGTCAGGTAGTCGCCGGGCTCCGCCACGTCGCCGGCGTGGCCGACGCAGAGCCAGCTCCTCTTGAACACCGCCTCGATCTCGCGTTCGTGGATGGCGGGGTCGGTGTAGTAGCGGGACGGCAGGGTGAAGGACGACCGGGCGTCCGGGCCGAACGCTCCCAACTCGCCGGAAACCGAAGGCGACATGATCCCGCTCCCTTCCCGGGCTTCTCCCGCCCGCAATGTGCGGGAAAGCCCGGCCGCCCGGCAAGCGCCGCCCGGCCGCCGTCCCCGGCCGGGCGGCGGCCTTGCAATTCCGGGGCGATTGCCGCACATAGGCGACCGCCCGCGGACGGGCGCCGGGGAGCTGCATGGCGAAAGAGGACTTGATCGAGGCGGAGGGCGTGGTGACCGAGGTGCTGCCCGACGCCCATTTCCGGGTGGAGCTCGACAACGGCCACCGGGTGATGGCCTACACGTCGGGCCGCATGAGAAAGGCGCGCATCCGCGTGCTGACCGGCGACCGGGTGACCGTGGAGATGACGCCCTACGACCTGACCAAGGCGCGCATCAACTTCCGCCACAAGGACGAGAGTTCCGCGCCCCGGCCCGGCGGCACCGGCCGGCGCCCCCCGCGCGGCCGCCGGCGCTAGCCGTCCGCTCCGGCCCGGCCGGCCGTCAGCATCGTCTCCGCGTACCAGAACGCGAAGTTGGCGACGCTGGGCTCGAGCTCGCTGAAGCGGCCTTGGCGCGCGGCCGGCGAGGTCATGCCGGCTTGCTGGCGCTCCAGCACGGCGCGGTCCTCCTCGAGCGCCGCGTCCATGCGCGCGTAGTAGCGGCGGGCCTTCGCGTCGAAGCCGTCGGCGTCGATCGTCGCCCGGGGAAAGCAGACCGACATGACGACGTGGCAGCGGTCGGGCGCGAGGGGCCGGGCCTCGTAGACCCACATGGCCTCGGCGCCCGCCGCGAAGGTCATGGAGGGATAGGCCCAAGTGTAGCGCACGCCCCGGCGGTCGCGGCCCTCCAGGCCCGGCATGGCGGGCAGGCTGTGCTCCTGGTCGCTTTCCATGAGGCCGCCGGTGCCCTCGGTCGGGCCGAACTGGGTGGTGAAGGCGCCGGCCGCCTCGTCGGCCGGGTCCGGCTCGCCGTAGACGCCGCCGAAGGTGCCGCCGTGCACGCAAGGCAGGTGGTAGTATTCGTTGAAGACCTCCAGAAAGAGCTTCCAGTTGCAGCCGACCTCGAGTTCGCGGCGGCGCGCGGTGACCAGCGAGGCGAGCGGCCAGGGGCGGTGGACGGCCTCGAGGTCGCCCAGCCAGGAATCGACGTCGCCCGCGCCGCCATCGAGGCGGACGAAGGCGAACCCCGCGCGCTCCTCGGCCCGGAACGCGACGAGGCCGTGGCCGGCGGCGTCGAAACCGGTCGCGTGTCCCATGCGCGGCGCGCCCTTGAGCGTCCCGTCGAGGCCGTAGGTCCAGGCGTGGAACGGGCAGACGACGCGCGCGGCGTTGCCGCGGCCTTCCAGGAGCTTCGCGCCGCGATGGCGGCAGGTGTTGGCGAAGGCGCGCAGGCCCCCCGTCCCGTCGCGCAGCACGACGAGGGGAACGCCGCCGATGTCGAGCGCCTGGTAGTCCCCGGGTTCCCGCCAGAGGTCCGCGCGGCCGATTCCCACCCACCCCTTGCGGAAGACCGCGGCCTGCTCGGCGGCGAGCACGTCCGCGTCGCGGTAGGCCGCGGGCGGCAGGGTTGGCGACGCGGCGAAGGGCGGGGCGACGCGGCCGAGGCTGTCGAGGAAGGTCTGGGAGAGCGCGGACATGAGGTTCTCCGGGAGGACCGGAACAGCCTGCCGCAACCGGGCGGGACGGCGCAATCGCCGCCTTGCGCGCGGACCCCCCATCGGCTTGAGTGCTCCCGGCATCCGGGAGCCGCCGGACATGAAGATCGCCGACGTCGCCACCTTCGTGGTCGGCAACCCGCCGCCGCGTTTCGGCGGCAACTTCTTCGTCTTCGTGAAGCTGACGACCGACGACGGGATCGCGGGCTACGGCGAGGTCTACGCGGCGGCGTTCTCGCCCCACGTCGTGGCCGCGATGATCGAGGACGTCGCCCAGCGCCACGCGGTCGGCATGGACCCGTTCCGCATCGAGACCCTGTGGCGGCGCATGTACGGCGCCGGCTACGGCCAGCATCCCGAGATATCGCTGGTCGCCGTCATGTCCGGCCTCGAGATGGCCTGCTGGGACATCGTGGGCAAGGCGGTCGACAAGCCCGTCCGCGAGCTGCTCGGCGGCCGGGTGCGCGAGCGCCTGCGGAGCTACACCTACCTCTATCCCGAGGAAGGCGACACGGCCGACGTGTACCTCGACCCGGACCTCGCCGCCGAGAGGGCGAGCGAGTATGTCGCGCGGGGCTTCACGGCGGTGAAGTTCGATCCGTCCGGCCCCTTCGGCGTGTTCGACCCGCGCCAGCCGTCGCTGGAGCGCCTGGACCTCTCGGAGACCTTCGCCCGCAAGCTGCGCGAGGCGGTGGGCGCGCGCGCCGACCTCCTGTTCGGCACTCACGGGCAGTTCACCCCCTCGGGCGCGATCCGTCTGGCGCGGCGGCTGGAGCCTTACGATCCCCTGTGGCTCGAGGAGCCGGTGCCGCCGGAGATGCCGGAGGAGATGGCCAGGGTCGCGCGCGCCACGACCGTCCCCATCGCGACCGGCGAGCGTCTGGCGACCAAATACGAGTTCGCCCGGGTCCTGCGGGCCGGCGCGGCGTCGATCCTGCAGATGGCGCTGGGCCGCGTGGGCGGCCTGCTGGAGGCCAAGAAGATCGCCGGCATGGCCGAGGCGCACTATGCGTCGATCGCGCCCCACCTCTATTGCGGCCCCATCGAGGGCGCGGCGAACGTCCAGCTCGCGGCCTGCTCGCCCAACTTCCTGATCCTGGAGAGCATCCGGGAGTGGGGCGGGTTCCACGGCGAGATCCTGAAGACGCCCATGCGATGGGAGGACGGCTACGTCATCCCGCCCGACGCGCCGGGCCTGGGCGTGGAGCTCGACGAGGAGGTCGCCGCGGCCCATCCCTACACCGGCGACGCCCTCCACCTCGACATCCGGACGACGCCGGCCGATTTCGCGTAACGCGAGCGGACGGGACCGGGCCCCGCGGATCGCGGCGCACCCGCGAACGAGACCCGGCGCGAGCCGTCCTTCAGCCGGCGGCGCCCCGCGATCCGGCCCGGCGCAGGCTCCACGCCGCGTGCAGCGCGAGCGTCCCGAGGACGATCGCGCCGCCGACCAGGGCCCGCTCGCCGGGATGTTCGCGCACGACCGCCCAGACGAGCAGCGGCCCCAGCACGGCCTCCAGCAGGAACAGAAGACTCACCTCGGGGGCCGGGATGTAGCGCGGCCCGACGAACTGCAGGGCGAAGGCGAGCGGCAGCATCGCGAGTCCCATGATCGCCAGCAGGCCGGCGTCGCCGGAGCCCACCGCGGCCGGCAGGGACACCGCCGCGGCCACGCCCGCCGTGACGAGGCCGCCGAGCGCCAGGGTCGGCGTCATGTCCGTCGCCGCATGCTTGCGAATCAAGGTGAAGGTGAGCCCCGAGATCGCCGCCGCGGCGAGCGCCGAAAGATCACCCTCGAACGAACCGCCGCCGAGGTCGCCCCACACGATGACGAGAAGGCCGGCGGTCGTCCCCGCCATCGCGACGGCGGTCCGCGGCGGCAACGGCTCGCGCAGGATCGCCCATGAGAACCCCGCGCCGAACATGCCGCCGGTCGCCAGGATCAGCAGCGTGTTGGCGGCCGTGGTATGGGTGATGGCCCAGACGAAGGCCACGGTTCCGACGCCGAACAGGGCTCCGATCCACAGACCGGGCGCGCCCGGCGCGAGCATCGCCGCCGCGAACCGGTTGCGATGGATCGCGGCGAGCCCGATCGCGAGACCGACGGTCGACAGCAAGCCACGCCAGAAGGCGAGCGTCCAGGGATCGGTCTCGATCAGACGGATCATCAGGGCGTCCGGCGCGATCACCAGCATCGCCAGCGTTGTCAGCAGCAGTCCCTTGGCGCGGTCCGACACCGGGCGACTCCAGACGGTCCCGATCGCGGTCGATCCGGCGAACCGCCGGACGAGACAAAGAAAAGGGGCGGCGTCGCCGCCGCCCCTCGACAGGGTTGTCCGGGACCGGACTCAGCTCCCGTCCATCATGGCGTCGTGACGCCCCCGATGGTCGAGCGCCTTGTCGAGGCCCATCTCGTTGTAGCGGCGCAGGGCCGTGTCGTACTCGTCGTTCTCCGACTTGATCTGCCAGCAGTGCCAGCCGACCCAGACGACGACCGCGACGATGACCAGGGCCCATTCGATTCCCGGGAAGGGATAGATGGCGCCGAGGCTGGCGACGTCGGCCCAGCTCTCAACATTGGTGGACATGGTTCCTTACCTCCTTGTCGGGGCCGTTCAGCCCTGGCCCTTCGCGAGTTCGCGGTCGATGTCCTCCATCGCCGTGTCGCGGTAGCCGTGGTACGGGAAGGCGTCCCCGTAGTCGTGGGTGTCGAGGCCGGCCAGTTCGATCTCGCGCGGCACCCGGAGCCAGCCCATGCCGTCGAGGATCTTGGCCAGCGCCCAGCAGGGCAGGAAGCCGAGACCCCAGAACATCAGCACGGCGCCGAGGAACTGGCCGATCGGATTGATCGCCGCGACGCCGTCCACGGTGTTGCCGAACCAGCCGGCGGCGTCGCCGGCGACGTTCGACGGGTAGCCCCAGAGCACGAAGCCCGCGATGACCGTGCCAGCGAACCCGGCGTAGCCGTGCACGGCGACGGCGCCGACGGCGTCGTCGATCTTGAACTTGCGCTCGACCCAGTGGTGCATCCTGTAGGCGACCCAGACGCCGACCATGGCGATGACCATCGCCTCGATCGGGTGGTAGAGGTCGTTGCCCGCCGACGCCGTGATGACGCCCGCGAGACCGCCCGAATAGCTCCAGAACGGCTGGCCCCTGGACAGCACGTAGCCCGCGAGCAGGCCGCCGGAGAGCGACATCAGGAAGTTGAAGGTGATCGCCGACAGCGACGTGGGCGTCAGGTAGATGTTGGTCGCGGTGAAGAACGGCTCGCCCTCGACCCCCAGCACGCCCGACGTGTAGTCGATGATCGGGATGTTGCAGGCCGCGTAGAAGCCCCAGAAGCCCGTGTAGATCAGGAACAGGCCCACCGTCACGAGCCAGGGGTTGTTCTGCGGGATGTCGCGCGGCGTCCCGTCGGCGGCGAACTTGCCGAGCCGCGGGCCGAGCACGACCAGGACGCCGAGCGCCGAGCCGCCGGCGATGCCGTGCACCACCGAGGAGGCGTAGGCGTCGTGGTAGCCCCAGAGCTGCACCATCCAGCCGTTCCAGCTCCAGCCCCAGGCGGCGTCGATGATCCAGGTCACCGAACCGACCAGGACGACGACGATCAGGAACGCCTGCGTCTTGATGCGCTCGATCACGGCGCCGGAGACGATCGAGGCCGTGGTCCAGGAGAACAGCAGGAAGGCCGCCCAGAACACGCCGTTGATCCGCGCCCAGAACATCGTGTCGTCCGACGTCAGGCTGGCGGTCTGCACGGTCACCGCGCCGCCCATGTGGGCGCCCATCAGTTCGGACCACGGCACGGCGAACGGAGCGTCCAGGAACCCGCCGATGAGCGGGAAGTGCGGAAACGCGAAGTAGATCCACCAGCCGAAGTAGAAGAACGTGATGGTGACCAACGGGATCAGCATCGTGTTCTTCATCAGGGTGTGCTGGAGGTTCTTGCGGCGCGACGCGCCGACCTCGTAGACACAGAACCCGACGTGGATCAGGAACATTATGACGACCGTGACCCAGTAGTAGAATTCCGTGAAGATAACGGTTAGGGAGTCGAGCCCGTCAGTCATCTCCCTATTCCCCCTTGTTGATCGCCCCACCGCCAGCCGCGCGCGGGTGTCTCCACCCCGAATCGGCAGGCGATCCAGTGTAGGGCGGTTTGCCTTTCCTGCAAACAGGAGTTTCCCCGGACCGCCCGCCCATGAGCGAACCCTCGACGGCGACCGGCGAAGCGCTGCGCGACGGCTTCATGGCCTGGCAGTGCCTGATCCGCCAGCGCGCGATGCGGCGCGCCGGGGGCCGCCTGTCCGACGGGATGGAGCCGCTCGCGGTCGCGGCCGGCGGCGAGGAGCTCGGCCATGTCCGCACCGCGATCGCGGAGAAGGACCCGGAGGCGACCGCGGCGCTGTTCCGCCACACGGTGAAGCGCACCCACGATCCGCGCGAGCGCCTCGACAAGGGCCTGGAATTCCTGTCGGCGTCCTATTTCCAGAAGCCGCACCGCTTCGAGCCGCGGCTCTTCGCGATGTTCGCGCCGGACTCGCCCGGCGCGCGGCGGCTCGCCGGCGATGGCCGCTGCACGCTCGTCTTCCGCCAGTCCGGCCGGAGCTACAGGCTTCCCAGCCGGGTCGCGCGCCTCGATCCCGCCGACCGCTTCGCCGAGGCGCTCTACTGGCACAACGCGCTGTTCAATCCGGCGTTGCCGCCCGACGGCCGGCGGCTCGCGTTCGATCCCGTGTGGGACGAGGCCACGGCTTTCCCGCCCGTCGGCCGCGGTTAGGGCGTCCCTCGATACGGCGCCGACGCGCCGCCTCGGGATGAGGGGAGAATCGCAAGCACCCCCTCACCCCGGGTAGCCGCCGAGCCCGGCCAGCATCTCCCGCGCCCTGTCGCAGTCCTTCTCGATCTGCCGGGCCAGCGCCTCCATGCCGTGGAAGGCCCTGTCCTTCCTGACGCGGTCGAAGAAGACGACGCGCAACCGCTTGCCGTAGAGGTCGCCCGCGAAGTCGAAGAGGTTCGTTTCCAGCAGCATGGTCTCGCCCGCGAAGGTGGGGCGGGCGCCGATGTAGGCGGCGCCGTCACGCCAGGTCTCGGTCCGGCCGTCCACGACGCCGGCGCGCACGGCGTAGATCCCCGGCGCGGGATGCAGCATGCCGTCGAGCGCCTGGTTGGCGGTGGGAAACCCCATCTCGCGGCCGCGCCGGTCGCCGGGCCGGACCCGGCCTTCGTATTCCCAGGGGCGGCCCAGGAGGTCGGCCGCCTCGGCGACCAGGCCCCGGCGCAGGAGCACGCGGATCTCGGTCGAGGAGACCTTCTTGCCCCCGTGGACGAAAGCCTCCGCCTCGGTGTAGCCGAAGCCTTCGCGCTCGGCCATCCGCGCGAGCACGTAGCCGTTGCCGCGCCGCCCTTTGCCGAAGACGAAGCCCGGCCCGGTGACCGCATGGGAGACGCCGAGGCCCTCGACCAGCGCCTCGGCGACGAAGTCCTGGGCGAGGCGTCCCGCGAGCGCGGGTCCGAAGGTGAGGTTCGCCATCAGGTCGAGGCCCATGGCGTCCAGCAGGCGCGCCTTCTGGCGGAAGGGCGTCAGCCGGAAAGGCGCGGCGTCGCCGGCGAAGTGGCTGCGCGGATGGGGTTCGAAGGTGACGACGCCCGCCGGCGCGCCCCGGGCGCGCGCCATCTCCCGCGCCATCTCGATGACGCTGCGGTGGCCGCGGTGCATGCCGTCGAAATTGCCCAGGGCGATGACCGCGCCGCGGAGTTCGGCCGGGACGGCCGTGTGACGCCGCAGGATGCGCATGGAGCCGTGGTAACGGATTCGCCGGCGGCGAGGAATCTTTTGTTGAGCCTCAAGCGCCGGCGCTCGCTCCGCTCGCCTGGCTTGCGCCGCATACGCGGCGTGCGCGCGGTCGCGCGCCGTCGGCCCCTTGGCGGGGCCTCCCGCCGCCACAGGCGCCGCGGCCATTCGTTCGAGATGGCGAGGCGTCGGTAAGAGGACCTTCTGCGGGATCGCGGGAGCGGGCCCGCCGACCGGCGCGACCGCGCCGGCGCGCCGGAGGCGCGGAAGCCAAGCGAGCGCAGCGAGCGCCGGCGCCCGAGGCTAAAACCAACAACACCCTCCTACGGCTTCGGCAGCATCACGAGCGCCTCGCCCTCGATCACGACGGTCTCGCCGACCGTGCAGATCGTGTCGAGGGTCAGCCGGCGCTTCTCCGCGTCGACCTCGCGGACGGTGACGGTGGCGGTGACCGCGTCGCCGATCCGGACCGGCGCCTTGAACCTGAGCTGCTGGCCCATGTAGATCGAGCCCGGCCCCGGCAGGCGGGTGCCGATCACGGTCGAGATGTAGCTCGCCGAGAGCATGCCGTGCGCGATGCGGCCGCCGAACCTCGTGGCCGCGGCCCAGGGTTCGTCCAGGTGCACGGGGTTGTCGTCGCCCGACACCTCCGCGAACAGCACGACATCGGCGTCCGTGACGGTCCGGGAGTAGCTGTCGGACGCGCCGACGGCGATGCGGTTCAGGGGATCGGCGAAGCCGATCGCGGGCGCGTCGTTCACGGCGGGGCTCCGGTCGAGGGCGTTGTGCGGCGCACCATAGCGATCCGTTCCGCCACCGCAAGGCGCGGAAACGGGCGGATCGCCGAATTGTGCGATGCGGCGGTCAGGCGCGGCGGCGGGAGCGGCGTTCGCGCCTTCCGCCGGCCGGGGGCGTGGCCGCGCGGTTGAGTCCCAGGCGGGCGTCGATCGCCTCGAGGCTCGGCCGCTCGCCGCGGACGTGGTCGCGCAGGACCCCGGCGATCGCGGCGACATGCGAGGGCGTGGAACCGCAGCAGCCCCCGATGATGCGCGCGCCGGCGTCCCGCGCCAACCGGGCGTAGGTCTCCATCGCCTCGGGCGTGCCGCTGTAGCGGATCTCGCCGTCGACATACTCGGGGACGCCGCAGTTGGCCTTGGCGACCAGGACCCGTCCGGCGTCGCAGGCCGCAGCGATGGCGGCGACGGCGGCGACGAGCTCGCCGAGCCCGTTGCCGCAGTTCGCCCCGCAGGCGGCGAGCGCCGGACGGCTCGCGTCGTAGAAGGCCGCCGCGCCCTCGGGCGTCACGCCCATCATGGTGCGGCCGTTGGTGTCGAAGGTCATGGTGCAGACGATGGGAAGGCCGGTCGGCGCCGCTCCCTCGATCGCCGCGCGCGCCTCTTCCTCGGACGAGACCGTCTCGATCCAGATGATGTCGGCGCCGCCCGCCGCCAGCGCGGCGGCCTGTTCGGCGAAGGCGGCCCGGGCCTCGTCGTGGCCCAGCTCGCCCACCGGTTCCATGATCTCGCCGGTCGGCCCCATGGAGCCCGCGACCAGCACCGGGCGGCCGGCTTCGTCGCCCGCCCGGCGGGCGAGCCGGGCGGCGGCGGCGTTGAGCTCCGCGACCCGGTTTCGCGCGTCGTGCAGTCCCAGCCGGTTGCGCGTGCCGCCGAAGCTGTTGGTGAGGAGGATGTCGGCGCCGGCGGCGACCATCGAGCGGTGGTGGTCGAGCACCCGGCCGGGATGGTCGACGTTCCACAACTCGGGCGCGTCGCCCGTCTCCAGGCCGCGCGCGAAGAGGTTCGTTCCGGTCGCGCCGTCGGCGATCAGAACCTCGCGCTCGGCCAGCAGGCGGCCGAGGCGCGCGCCATGGGGCAGGGACAGGAACGTCACGGCGTAACCCCCGCGCTCGGCGGCGGCGGGCGGCGAAGCCCGGATATTGTGACGCGGGCGACTCGGCGCGGCAAGACCTTCCGGTCCGGAGCGCGCGCCCGGCGCGAAAAAGGCGGAGCTCCTCGCGGAGGCTCCGCCTTTCGCGGGTCCGGCCCTCCCGGTTTCCGCCGCCGCGCGATGGCCGGAAGACCCGGACTCGCGGGGGGTCAGGAGATCAGGGGCTTCAGGGCGTTGAGCGGCGCGCCGAAGGGCGACAGGCTGCCGCGGCGGGTTTCGATCCTGCGGCGAATCTCGTGATCGGCGTTGTCGTTCCGAGTCCGCTTGAACAGGGACATCATGGGACTTCTCCTTAGGTTTTCTGCGGTGGGCCGGCTTGCCCGGCCAGCGCCCGCGTTGTTTGCGATGCTTGGAATCTAGGGAGTTCGTCCGGTCGGCGCCAACGACATCTTGTCATCCCAGCCATAAGGTATACTCATAGGTCATGAGCGGACGCCGCCTCCCTCCCCTGAACGCCCTGCGCGCCTTCGAGGCGGCCGCGCGCCACCTGTCCTTCACGCGCGCGGCGGACGAGCTCAACGTGACCCAGGCCGCCGTGAGCCATCAGGTCAAGGCGCTGGAGGAGCGCCTCGGCGTCAGGCTCTTCGAGCGTCACGGCCGCGGCCTCTGGCTCACCGAGGAGGGCGAACTCTACCTCCCCTTCCTGCGCCAGGCCTTCGACCTCATCGCCGACGGCGCCGATCTCATCGTCAGCCACGACGCCCACGGCCCGCTCGCGGTCACCATGCTGCCGACCTTCGCGGTGCGCTGGTTCATTCCCAGGCTCAGGGATTTCCAGATCGAGCATCCCGACATCGAGGTGCGCATGGTCACGACCGAGCGCAACGTCGATTTCAGCCGCGAGGACGTGGACTGCGGCGTCCGCTACGGCACGGGCGCCTGGCCCGGTCTCGACGCCGACAAGCTGTTCGAGGACCGCACCATCGCCGTCTGCGGCCCCGAGCTCCTGACCCGCGAGCCGCCGCTCGAGCGGCCCGAGGACCTGCGCCACCACACCCTGCTCCACGAGGGCAACGACGAGGATTGGCGCTACTGGCTCTCCGCGCTCCACGTGCAGGGCGTGGACGGCAGCCGGGGGCTCTTCTTCGATTCGAGCGATCTCGCGATCGAGGCCGCCGCCGCCGGTCTCGGCGTGGCGCTGGGCAGCCGGATCATCATGCAGGACGACCTCGACGACGGCCGTCTCGTCATGCCCTTCGGCGACCTCACCGACGAGAACCTCTCCCACTGGCTGGTCTACCCCAGGGGCGCGGCGCGCAAGCCCAAGGTGGCCGCCTTCCGCGCCTGGCTCCTGGCCGAAGCCGAGGAAGCCCGCGACGCGCTCTCGACGGCCTGAGAAGCGCCGCGCCGTCGGCGCTCGCCCGCGCCGCGGTCGGCGCGCCCTGGGGGACGGCGATGTTCCGCCGCCACCTCGAAGGCCGGTCCGACGGCGACTGGCCCGTCGCGATAGCGGGCGCGGCCGTGCTGGAGGCTATCGCCGCCCGCTCGCCCACCGTCCGCCTCTCCGGCGAGACCGCCGCCAGGCAGACCGTCCGCCGCCCCGACCTGAAACCCGGCGACCACGCCATGATCCAGCGCATCCTCGACGAGGGCGAGACGTTCGCCGCGTCCGGGCGGATCGCCGTGGGCTTCGTCGAGATCGACGGCAAGCCGTGGCGCGCCGCCGTCAAGGCGACCGGCGACGAACCCTTCGAGGCGTCCATGTCCGATTGGAACGACAAGGTCTACAACGTGCTTTTCCTGTGCGCCGGCAATTCGGCGCGCGGCATCATGGTCGAGTGCCTCATGCGGCTCCGGGCCGTTTCATGGGCTACAGCGCCGGAAGCCGTCCCCGAGGCGAGGTCCATCCGCATGCGTTGAAGCTGCTCGGGGAGATGAACCGCAGGACCGCGGACCCGCGCTCCAAATCGCGGGACGCGTTTGCCGCGGAGGGCGCGCCGGCGCTCGATTTCGTTTTCACGGTCCGCGGCAGAGTCGAAGGCGACGAAGCGAAGGTGCGGAAGGCGTTTCTCGACGCCCATCCGACGCTCGAGGCGCGCATCGGGCCGTTCACGGCACCGCCGATGGAAGCGCTCGACCGGCCGACCCTGAAGAAGCGTCTGGAGGAGATCGGCCGCGAACGCGGCCCGCCCGCCCGAGGCGCGCCAGAATCTCCTTGCGATTCGCGGGCCGGACTGGTTCTTTACCCGCCCGTTTCCAACCCATGACGCGACCGGCGGCTCGCGGGCCGCGGGGGAGTTTCCGCGATGGCTGACATGCTCCATCACCATGTCGACGGCCGGAAGGTCGCCGGACGCGCCGAGCGTTGGGGCGACGTCACCGACCCGGCGACCGGCGAGACGATCCGCCGGGTTCCGTTCGCCGCCGCCGACGAGGTGAGCGAGGCCATCCGGGCCGCGGCCGGGGCGCAACCCGGCTGGGCCGCGGTGACGCCGCAGAACCGCGCCCGGGTCATGTTCAGGTTCAAGGCGCTGGTCGAGGAGCACATGGGGGAGCTTGCCGAGCTCGTCTCCCGCGAGCACGGCAAGACGCTGTCGGACGCCAGGGGTTCGGTCGCGCGCGGCCTCGAGGTCGTCGAGTTCGCCTGCGGCGTCGCCCAGATGCTCAAGGGCGAGTTCAGCGAGAATGTCGGCACCGGCGTCGACAGCTACGCCAGCCGCCAGCCGCTCGGCGTGGTGGCCGGCGTCACGCCCTTCAACTTCCCGGCCATGGTTCCGATGTGGATGTTCCCCGTGGCCATCGCCTGCGGCAACGCCTTCGTTCTGAAGCCCTCGGAGAAGACGCCGTCCTGCGCGTTGCGCCTCGCGCAGCTGCTCGAAGAAGCGGGCGCCCATCCCGGCGTGCTCAACGTCGTCAACGGCGACAAGGTCGCGGTCGATGCGCTTCTCGCCGATCCCGTCGTCCAGGCCGTGAGCTTCGTCGGCTCCACGTCGGTCGCCGAATACGTCTACCGCGCCGGCACGGCCAACGGGAAGCGGGTCCAGGCCCTGGGCGGCGCCAAGAACCACATGGTCGTCATGCCCGACGCCGACCTCGGGCAGGCGACCGACGCGCTCATGGGCGCGGCCTTCGGCTCGGCCGGCGAACGCTGCATGGCGGTCTCGGTGGCCGTCGCCGTGGGGAACGCGGTGGGCGACGCGCTGGTCGAGCGCCTGAAGCCCCGCGTCGAGGGCCTCCGGATCGGACCCTACAACGATCCCGACGCCGAGATGGGGCCGCTCGTGACGCGCGAGCACCGCGACAGGGTGAAGGGCTATATCGATCTCGGCGTCGAGGAAGGCGCCGATCTTGTCGTTGACGGCCGCGGCTTCAGCCCGCAGGGCTACGAGAACGGCAACTTCATCGGCGGCTCGATGTTCGACCGCGTCACCCCCGACATGCGGATCTACAGGGAAGAGATCTTCGGGCCCGTGCTCTCGGTGGTTCGCGCGAACGACTACGAGGAGGCGCTCGGGCTCGTGAACGACCACGAGTACGGCAACGGCGCGGCGATCTTCACCCGCGACGGCGACGCCGCGCGCGATTTCTCGACCCGCGCCAAGATCGGCATGATCGGCGTCAACGTGCCGATCCCGGTGCCGGTCGCCTACCACAGCTTCGGCGGCTGGAAGCGCTCGCTCTTCGGCGACCACCACATGCACGGCCCCGAAGGCGTCCGGTTCTACACCCGGCTCAAGACCGTCACCGAGCGCTGGCCGTCCGGCATCCG
Source organism: uncultured Alphaproteobacteria bacterium (assembly GCA_958295695.1). Classification (GTDB taxonomy): domain Bacteria; phylum Pseudomonadota; class Alphaproteobacteria; order SP197; family SP197; genus SP197. Next base: position 3,192,009 of record OY282363.1, read on the forward strand.
CCAGGGCGCGGACTACGTCATGCCGGTGCCGCACTAGGGCCGGGGGCCGGCCGCGAGGACACCGGACATGGCGCGCAACAGGATCGCCCTCATCGGCGCCGGCCAGATCGGCGGCACCCTGGCCCATCTGATCGGCCTCAAGGAACTGGGCGACGTCGTCCTGTTCGACGCCGTCGAGGGCGCGCCCCAGGGCAAGGCGCTCGATCTGGCGCAGTCCGGCCCGGTCGAGGGCTTCGACGCGGCGCTCTCCGGCGCCCAGGACTACGGCGCCATCGCGGGGTCGGACGTGGCGATCGTGACGGCCGGCGTGGCGCGCAAGCCGGGCATGAGCCGGGACGACCTGATCGGCGTCAACGCCAGGGTCATCGGCCAGGTCGGCGCCGGTATCGCCGAGCATTGTCCGGGGGCCTTCGTGATCTGCATCACCAACCCGCTGGACGCGATGGTCTACCACCTTCAGCGCGCTTCGGGCCTCCCGGCGGAGCGCGTCGTCGGCATGGCGGGCGTGCTGGACTCCGCGCGGTTCCGCGCTTTCCTCGCCCGGGAGCTGGCCGTGTCCGTCGAGGACGTGACCGCCATGGTCATGGGGGGCCACGGCGATACCATGGTGCCGCTGGAGCGCTACTCGGCGGTGGGCGGCATTCCGCTTCCCGATCTCGTGAAGATGGGCTGGATAAGCCGGGAGCGGCTCGATTCGATCATCCAGCGCACGCGCGACGGCGGCGCCGAGATCATCGGCCTGCTCAAGACCGGATCGGCCTTCTACGCGCCCGCGTCGGCCGCCGTCGCCATGGCCGAGTCCTATCTCAAGGACAGGAAGCGCATCCTGCCCTGCGCGGCGCGGCTCGACGGCCAGTACGGTGTCGACGGCCTCTACGTCGGCGTGCCCGTCGTGATCGGCGCGGGCGGCGTGGAACGCATCGTCGAGATCGATCTCGACGAGGACGAACGGGCCATGTTCGACCGCTCGGTCGAGGCCGTGACGAGTCTGGTCGCCGCGCTCGAAGCCGTGTTGGCGGACGCCGGGGCGTAGCCGGCGGGCGTCCGTCTTGATTCGCCGGGGCCTTGCGCCCAGAGTGCCGCGCGCGCCGACGGGACGCGCGCTTCCCGAGGAAAAAGACATGACCGCGACGACGATCCACCGCCTTCGAGGCCTTGCCGCCGTGGCGCTCCTGGCCTTCGCGCCGCCCGCGCTGGCGGGCGACGACCGGGGTTCGGCCGAGGAGGCCCAGGCCATGGTGGCGCGCGCCATCGCCCACTACGACGAGGTCGGGGCCGATGCGGCGATCGCGAGGTTCAACAACGATCCGGCGCCGGACTTCCTGGACCGCGACCTCTATGTCTTCGTCTACGGGCTCGGTGACGCCATCGTGGCCCACGCCGTCGACTCCTCGCTTCTGGGGAGGACGTTTGCGAGTTTCATCGATGTCGACGGCAAACGGTTCGGCGACGAGATGCGCGCGACGGCCTCGGCGGACGGGGCCTGGGTCGATTACAAGTGGATGAATCCGGCCACCGGAGAGGTCGAGCAGAAGTCGAGCTGGCTCGTGTTGCACGACGGCCACCTCTTCGGCGTGGGCGTCTACAAGCCCTAGAGCATTGCCGAAAGCGCTCCCGCTGCTGGCCGCGGTGCTGGCCCTCGGCGGCCAGGCCGCGGCGGAGTGGCCGGAGGACCGCGGCACGGCGCGCGAGGCCAGGGCCATGGTCGAGCGCGCCATCGCGCTCTACGACGCCGAGGGGCTTCTGGCGTTTCGCGAGATCTCGCGCGATCCGGCGCCGGAGTTCCTCGACCGCGACCTCTATGTCTTCGTCATCGACCGGGTCGGGTTCATGGCGGCGCACGCCCTCTTTCCGGAAGCGGTCGGCTCCAGCGCCCTCCATGCCCGCGACATCGAAGGCAAATACTACGTCCGGGAGATGCTGGAACGGGCGTCGGAGGACGGGGTCTGGGTCGACTACGTCTTCCTGGACCCGATCCGGGGCCGGCCCGCGCCGAAGTCGGCCTGGGTCGTGCTCCACGACGGCTTCCTGTTCGCCTGCGGCATCTACGCGGGCGAGGTCGGCGTCTGACCGGACGACGGCCCCTCCCTACCGTTCGGCCCGCCGGCCCGTCCGGTTGTTATCCCGCCGCCGGGTGCTAGAGTGACGCCTCCCGTTCCCGGTGTCCGTTCCGGAGCGTCGCCCGCGGGGCAGGTCGATGAATCTCCACGAGTATCAGGCGAAGCAGGTTCTCGCGTCCCACGGCGTCGCCGTGCCGCGGGGCGAGGTCGCCGGCGCCGGCGACGAGGCCGTCGTCGTCGCCCGGCGGCTCGGCGGCGGCCTCTGGGTCGTGAAGGCCCAGGTCCATGCCGGCGGGCGCGGCAAGGCGGGCGGCATCGAGATCTGCCGCGGCCATGACGAGGTGCGCGAGGCGGCCGACGGCATGATCGGCCGCACGCTCGTGACGCACCAGACGGGCCCCGAGGGCAGGCCGGTCCGCAAGGTCTACGTCGAGGAAGGTTTCGACATCGCGCGCGAGCTCTACCTCGCGCTGCTGGTCGACCGCGCCTCGGGCCGGATCGCCGCGGTCGCCTCGACCGAGGGCGGCATGGACATCGAGAAGGTCGCGGCCGAGACGCCCGGCAAGATCGTCACGCTGACGATCGATCCGGCCAGCGGTCTGCAGCCCTTCCATGGCCGGCGGCTGGCCGCCGCCCTGGGGCTCGACGGCGGCCCGCGCAAGCAGGCGGCCGGGCTTCTGGCGGCGATGTGCGCCGCGTTCCGGGCGTCGGACGCGAGCCTGATCGAGATCAACCCGCTCGTGGTGACCGGCGCGGGCGACCTCGTGGTTCTCGACTGCAAGTTCAACATCGACGACAACGCGCTCTTCCGCCACGAGGACCTCGCCGCCATGCGCGACGAGAGCCAGGAGGACCCGGCCGAGCGCGAGGCCCACGAGGCCGGGCTCAACTACGTCAAGCTCGGCGGCGCCATCGGCTGCATGGTGAACGGCGCCGGCCTCGCCATGGCGACCATGGACATCTGCAAGCTCGCGGGTGGCGAGCCCGCCAACTTCCTCGATGTCGGCGGCGGCGCGACCCGGGAGCAGGTCTCGGCCGCCTTCCGCATCATCGTCTCGGATCCCAACGTCCGGGCCATCCTGGTCAACATCTTCGGCGGCATCATGCGCTGCGACGTCATCGCCGAGGGCATCGTCGCCGCGGCCAGGGAGCTCGACCTCCAGGTTCCGGTCGTCGTCCGCCTGGAAGGCACCAACGTGGACCGGGGCAAGGCGATCCTGGCCGAGAGCGGCCTCGCCATCATCCCGGCCGACGACCTCTCCGACGCCGCGGCCAAGGCCGTCGCGGCCATCGAGGGACGCGCGTGATGGCCGTTCTCGTCGACAGCGACACGCGGGTGCTGGTCCAGGGCTTCACGGGCAAGACCGGCACGTTCCATTCGCGGCAGGCGATCGCCTACGGCACGACGACGGTGGGCGGCGTGACGCCGGGCCGCGGCGGCGGGACCCATCTCGGTCTTCCCGTCTTCGATACGGTCGCGGAATGCGTGGCCGCGACGGGCGCCAACGCATCGGTCGTCTACGTTCCGCCGCCGTTCGCGGCCGACGCCATCCTGGAGGCGGCCGACGCCGGCGTGCCGCTGATCGTGGCGATCACCGAGGGCGTCCCGGTGCTCGACATGGTGCGGGTCAAGCGCGCGCTCCAGGGTTCGGGCTCCCGCCTGATCGGCCCCAATTGCCCGGGCGTCATCACGCCCGGCGAGTGCAAGATCGGCATCATGCCGGGCCACATCCACCGGCGCGGCAGGATCGGCATCGTCTCGCGGTCCGGCACGCTGACCTACGAGGGCGTGCACCAGACGACGGCCGCGGGCCTGGGACAAACCACCTGCATCGGCATCGGCGGCGACCCGGTCAACGGCACGAGCTTCATCGACTGCCTCGAGATGTTCCTGGGCGACGACGAAACCGAGGGCATCGTCATGATCGGCGAGATCGGCGGCTCGGCCGAGGAAGAGGCGGCGGACTTCGTCAAGGCCGACAGCCGCAAGAAGCCGATCGCGGGCTTCATCGCGGGCGTGACCGCGCCGCCGGGGCGCCGCATGGGCCACGCGGGCGCCGTCATTTCCGGCGGCAAGGGCAAGGCCGGGGACAAGATCGAGGCCATGAGGAGCGCGGGGTTCCGCATCGCGGACTCGCCCGCGAGCCTGGGCGCGACCATGCTCGCGGCGATGAACGGTTGAGAGGGGCACTCAACGGGGGCCGCCGGCGACGGCGGGAAGCATCCATGGGACAGCGGATCGACGAGCACTCGTTCCTTTACGGTACCAACGCCAACTACATCGAGGAGCTCTACGCCCGCTACAAGACGGAACCGGGCGCCATCGACGAGGCCTGGAGCGAGGTCTTCGACGATCTGGCCGACGACGAGGCGTCCATTCTCGCCGAGCTCGCGTCCGCCCGCGCGACCCGGCGCGTGCAGGCCCTCGACGACGAGCCCGAAGGATTCGGCTTCCCCCCCAACGGCGGCGACGGCCGGGCGGCGTCCGGCCATGACGGCGCGACGGTCTGGGAGCGCGGCCCGGCGCCGCCGCCGGGAAGCCGGGCGTCGGTCGCCGAGTTCGCGCTCGCCCGCGACAGCATCCGCATTCTGATGATGATCCGCGCCTATCGGGTGCGCGGCCATCTGGCCGCCGACCTCGATCCCCTGGGCCTCGACGCGAGGCGCCGCCACCCGGAGCTCGATCCGAAGAGCTACGGCTTCACCGAGGAAGACCACGGCCGCGAGTTCTTCGTCGATGGCGTGCTGGGCTTCCAGCGCGCGACGCTGCGGCAGATCCTGGACGCCGCGCGCAAGACCTATTGCGGCGCCATCGGCGTCGAGTTCATGCACATCCAGAGCCCGGAGGAGAAGGCCTGGATCCAGCGCAAGTTCGAAGGCACCCGCAGCGACGCCGAATTGGGTCCCGAGGAGAAGAAGCGCGTGCTCTCCGAGATCTGCCGGTCCGAGGGTTTCGAGCGTTTCCTCAGCGTCAAGCACCCGGGCTCCAAGCGTTTCTCGCTGGAGGGAGCCGAGAGCGCGATCGCGGCGATGGAGACCGTCATACGGACGGCCGCGCACCATGGCGTCGAGGAGATCGTGCTCGGCATGCCCCACCGCGGACGCCTCAACGTGCTCACCAACGTCATGGGCAAGTCCTACGCCCAAGTGTTCTCGGAGTTCCAGGGCGAGGTCAACCACCCCGACGCGGTCCAGGGATCGGGCGACGTGAAATACCACCTCGGCACGTCGTCGGACCGGCAGGTGGCCGACGGCCGCTCGATCCATCTCTCGCTCACGGCGAACCCGTCCCATCTGGAAGCGGTGAACCCCGTGGTCGAAGGCAAGGTGCGCGCCAAGCAGGCCATGCGCGGCGACGACGAGCGCAAGCGGATCATGGGCCTGCTGCTCCACGGCGACGCGGCGTTCGCGGGCCAGGGGCTCGTGGCCGAGACCCTCGGCATGTCCGAGCTGCGGGGCTACAAGACGGGCGGCACCATCCACATCATCGTCAACAACCAGATCGGTTTCACCACGAGTCCCCGCTTCTCGCGGTCCTCCCGCTATCCGAGCGACGTGGCGAAGATGGTCTCGGCCCCGATCTTCCACGTGAACGGCGACGATCCGGTGGCCGTGGTCCACGTCTCGAAGCTGGCCGCGAAGTTCCGCCAGGAGTTCGGCCGCGACGTGGTGATCGACATCTTCTGCTACCGCCGCCACGGCCACAACGAGGGCGACGAGCCGTCGTTCACGCAACCCCTGATGTACCGCACGATCGCCGGGCACCCGACCGCGCGGCAGCTCTACACCGAGCGCCTGGTGTCCGAGGGCGTGATCGCGCCCGGGGAAGGCGACGGGATGGTCCGGGACTTCAACGCCCAGCTCGAGAAGGCGCTGGAAGCCTCTCAGGGCTACAAGCCCAACAAGGTCGACTGGCTGGAAGGCGTCTGGTCCGGGCTGGAGGTCGCCGAGCGCGACGGCGCCCGCCGCGGCAAGACGGCCGTGTCGATGGCGGAGCTCAAGGAGGTCGGAACGGCGATCGCGACTTGTCCCGAAACCCTCGACATCCACCGCAAGCTCAGGCGCATCCTCGACCAGAGGCGCGGGATGATCGAGAGCGGCAAGGGGATCGACTGGGCGACGGCCGAGGCGCTGGCGTTCGGCATGCTGTGCTACGAGCGCGCCAACGTGCGGCTGTCGGGCCAGGACTGCGGGCGCGGCACCTTCAGCCAGCGCCACTCCGTGCTGGTCGATCAGATGACCGAGCAGCGCTATGTCCCGCTCGCCAACATCAGCCCGGACCAGGGCCGCTTCGAGGTCATCGACAGCATGCTGTCGGAAGCGGGCGTCCTGGGCTTCGAGTACGGCTACAGTCTGGCCGATCCCGACACGCTGGTGCTGTGGGAGGCGCAGTTCGGCGATTTCGCCAACGGCGCGCAGGTCATCGTCGACCAGTTCCTCACGGCGGGCGAAAGCAAGTGGTTCCGCATGTCGGGCCTGGTGATGCTCCTGCCGCACGGGTTCGAGGGCCAGGGACCGGAGCACAGTTCCGCGCGGCCCGAGCGCTATCTCCAGCTCGCCGCCGAGGACAACCTCCAGATCGCGAACTGCACGACCCCGGCGTCCTACTTCCACATCCTGCGCCGGCAGATGAAACGCAAGTTCCGCAAGCCGCTCATCGTCTTCACGCCGAAGTCGCTGCTGCGTCACAGGCGTTGCGTGTCGGCCGTCGAGGACTTCACGGGCGACACCCAGTTCCACCGCAGCCTGTGGGAGCTCGACGACGCCCGCCGCGGCGGGGAGATGCGGCGCGTCGTCCTGTGCAGCGGCAAGATCTACTACGATCTGCTCGACAAGCGCGACGAGCTCGGCCTGAAGGACGTGACCTTCATCCGGCTGGAGCAGATCGCGCCCTTCCCGCTCGACGCGCTCCAGGAGGCGGTGAACCACTATCCCAACGCCCAGTTCGTCTGGTGCCAGGAAGAGCCGCGCAACATGGGCGCGTGGAACTTCGTGCGCGACAAGATCGAGCAGGCGATGGAGGCGGGCGAGATCGACATGCGGCTTCCCCGCTTCGTCGGCCGGCCCGAGGCCGCGTCGCCCGCCACGGGCTTCATCCGCGTCCACGAGCGCGAGCAGGACGCGGTCGTGCTGGCCGCTCTCGCCGGATGACCGCCGGCGCCCCTCGCAACACGGAACCCCGCCATGACGGTTGACATCACGGTCCCCCAGCTCGGCGAATCGGTGTCGGAGGCGACGGTCGCCTCCTGGTTCAAGAAGAAGGGCGACCCGGTCGCCCGGGACGAGCCGCTGGTCGAACTCGAGACCGACAAGGTGACCATGGAGGTCTACGCGCCGGCCGCCGGCGTGCTCTCGGACGTCCTCGCCGAGGAAGGCTCGGACGTGGAGGTCGGCGCGGTCCTCGGCAAGGTCGAGGAAGGCGGCGCGCCCGCGGCGCCGGCCGCCGGGGACGACCGGCCATTGTCGCCCGCCGTGCGCAGGATGGTCGAGGAGCACGGTCTCGATCCGGCGGAGATCGAGGGGACCGGCCGGGACGGGCGCCTCGTCAAGGCCGACGTCCAGGCCCATCTCGACGCCCGCGCCGAAGCGCCCGCGCCGGAGCCGGCTCCGGTTCCCGCGCCGCGCGAACGGGCCACTGTCGCGCCGAGCGAACCCGACCCCGAGGGCCGCGAGGAGAGGGTGCGGATGACGCGCCTCAGGAAGCGGATCGCCGAGCGCCTGAAGGCGGCCCAGGACACCGCCGCCATGCTTACGACCCTGAACGAGGTCGACATGACGGCCGTAATGGCCGCGCGCGGACAGTACCGGGAGCGCTTCGAGAAGAAGCACGGCGCGCGGCTCGGCTTCATGTCGTTCTTCGTCCGCGCCGCGGTCCAGGCCCTCAAGGACATCCCGGCGGTCAACGCCGAGATCGCCGGCGACGAAATCGTCTACAAGCGCTACTACCACATCGGCGTGGCGGTGAGTTCGCCCCAGGGCCTCGTGGTGCCGGTGCTGCGCGACGCCGACAGGATGTCCTTCGCCGAGATCGAGGAAGCGATCGGCGCCATGGGCCGCAAGGCGCGCGACGGCGGACTTTCTCCCGCCGATCTCACGGGCGGGACTTTCACGATCTCCAACGGCGGCATCTTCGGCTCGCTCATGTCCACGCCGATCCTGAACCCGCCGCAGTCGGGCATCCTGGGAATGCACAAGATCCAGGAGCGCCCGGTGGCGGTCGGCGGAGAGGTCGCGGTGCGGCCCATGATGTATCTCGCGCTCTCCTACGATCACCGCGTCATCGACGGGCGCGAGGCCGTGACCTTCCTGGTCCGCGTCAAGGACGCCATCGAGGATCCGCAGCGGCTGCTGCTCGATGTCTGAGGGCCGCCCGCGAGGGCGGAGAGGAGTTCGCCATGGCCGACCGTGACTTCGACGTTGTGGTGATCGGCGCCGGCCCCGGAGGCTACGTCTGCGCCATCCGCTGCGCCCAGCTCGGCCTCAGGACCGCCTGCGTCGAGAAGCGCGGGACGCTGGGCGGCGCCTGCCTCAACATCGGCTGCATTCCGTCCAAGGCGCTGTTGCAGTCCTCGGAGCTCTACGAGCAGGCGCGCGGCCATCTGGATCGTCACGGGGTGAAGGTCGCCGGCGTCGAGCTCGACCTTCCGGCGATGATGGCGCGCAAGGACAAGGTCGTCGACACGCTGACCGGGGGGATCGCCGGCCTCTTCAGGAAGAACGGGGTGACGCGCCTGTCCGGAACCGGGCGCATCGTCGATGGCGGCGCGGTCGATGTCGACGGCGAGCGGATCGCGGCCGGCGGCATCGTCATCGCCACGGGCTCCGAGGCCGCGACCCTGCCGGGTATCGCGATCGACGAAAAGCGCATCGTCTCGTCCACCGGCGCGCTGTCGCTTCCCGAGGCGCCGGAGCGCCTCGTCGTGATCGGCGGCGGGTTCATCGGCCTGGAGATGGGCTCGGTCTGGCGCCGCCTCGGCAGCCGGGTCGCCGTCGTCGAGATCCTCGACCGCATCGCGCCGGGCATGGACGGCGAGATCGCCGGGGAGTTCCGGAAGATCCTCGGAAGACAGGGCATGGAGTTCCGGTTGGGGGCGAAGGTGACCGGCGTCGAGGCGTCCGGGAAGGAGCTCGCCCTCGCCCTGGAGTCCGCGGCCGGCGGCGGGGAGGACGTCATCGCCTGCGACACGGTGCTCATGGCGGTCGGCCGCCGGCCGTGCACCGAGGGCCTCGGCCTCGCCGAGGCCGGCGTCGAGACGGATGGCCGGGGCCATGTCGGGATCGACGGCCGTTTCGCGACCAGCGTGCCGGGCGTCTACGCCATCGGCGATTGCGTCGGGGGCGCCATGCTGGCCCACAAGGCCGAGGACGAGGGGATCGCCGTCGCCGAGATCATCGCCGGCCATGCCGGGCACGTGAACTACGGCGTCATCCCGGGCGTGGTCTACACGAACCCGGAAGCGGCCTCGGTCGGCAAGACGGAAGAAGACCTCAGGGCCGACGGCGCCGACTACCGTGTCGGCAGGTTTCCCATGCTCGCCAACAGCCGCGCGCGGACCTACGACCGAACCGGCGGGATGGTGAAGATCCTGGCCGACGCGGGGACCGACCGCGTGCTGGGCGTCCACATTCTCGGGAGCGGCGCGGGCGAATCGATCGCCGAAGCGGCGGTCGCGATGGAGTTCGGCGCCTCGGCGGAGGACATGGCGCGGACCTGCCACGCCCATCCGACCTTCTCGGAGGCCGTGCGCGAGGCCGCTCTCGCCGTCGCCGGGCGCGCCATCCACGTCTGACCTCGGCGTTTGGCCGGCGCGGCGGCGTCCGGGGTGAGTCCGGGCGCGGCCCCGTCCGGCGACGGGGTGCAAAGACGGTGCAGGGAATCAAAAAAGCGCGGAATCGGACTACGGCGGGATATTCCGCATCTCTTACGATATACTTGGAACCCTTCTAAAGAAGGGAGCCTAACGATGCCGCCGAGGGCCTTGCGCGGCGTCTGAAGGTAGATCTCCGTCCCGTCCGTGGGCGCCTTGACCACGGCGCTCCAAGGACGCCCGCCGATCTCGACGAAGCCGATGGCGATCCGCTCCGACGGACGGAACATCTCGCCCTCGTCGAGAATGCGCTGGACCATGGCGTGGTCGTCGGGGCGCGGGGCGGGATGGTGGGCGGCCTGCTTGGCGGCGGTCCAGCCGGAGAGGCGGATGGCGCGCGAGCGGGCGCCGGTGGCCTCTACGCCGTTTCGTCCTTCGGACGGCGGCGGTAGTGGAGGGGGCGCGGCGCGACGCCCACCGTCTGGGGGAGGCGCTTGCGCCAGACCTCGCCCTGGACGCGCAGCCGCTCCAGGGTGGCGGCGTCGGGCAGGTTCCCGGCGTCGATGAGGTGGCCGTCGGCGTCGAACCGAAGGAAATCCGCCGCCATACGCTCGCCGATACCCGCCATCGCGCCCTCCCGTTCAGTCGGCGTCCGCGTCGCCCCACGACAGGGGGCGGGCGGGGAGGCCGGGATCGGGCATGGGGCGGCCGTCGTCGTCGGAGCGCCAAACGTCGCCCTGGGCCTTCAGCCGCCCGAGGGTGGCGTCGCCGGGCGGCGGCCCGCCGTCGTAGGAGACGCAGCGGCCGTCGCGGTCGAAGACCAGCATCCCGCCCCTCATCCGTTCTCCGATCCCCGCCATGGTCTCGCCCTCCCCGCGAGAGCCGATCGTAGCATCAGCCCTCGACGGATTCGAGGACGACGACGCGGCTCGGCCCCTCGTAGCCGGCGTGGGCGCCGACGTTGGCGTCGTCGACGATCTCGACGACGCGGAACTTCTGGCCGGGGCGGAACACGACCTCCTGCTCGATGTCGTTCTCGATCACGGCGCGACGGGTGCGGGCGGTCCCTCGAGGCCTGCGCGGCGGGGGTCGCGGGCGATCTCCTCGTCGGCGAAGGCGCGGCGGCCGGGGTCGCGCACCTCCCAGGACTCCATCCAGGGCAACGACTGGCAGCCGCGGTTGATCGTGTTCCCCGGCGAGCCGGCGGGGCCGCGCGGGAACGTCAGCGTCTCGCCGCCGACCTCGAACGGCTCGTCCACCGGCCGGATCTGGCTGTCGGCCAGATCGTGCGTAACGCGCGCCTTCAGGGCGCCGGACCGGCGCCATTGCTTGCGCAGGCCGGGCAGCGCCTCCGCGGCCTGGGCCATGCGCGCCTGGCCCGCGACGGAGTAGGCCCTTCGAGACGCGCCGTCGGGACGTCGCCGACTCATTCTTCGCTCTTGGCGCCGAAGCCGCCGAAGGCCATGCCCGCGCCGGGGGTGGTCGCGGCGGGATTCATCGGGAGCCGCCACGCGCCGGCGGCCTCGAGCGCGCCAAGCTCGCGGGGGCCGTGGAAGCTGGCGGCGCGGCAGGCGGCCAGCCTGTAGCCCGGCGCGCGCTCCCGGAACTCGGTCGCCGTCACCGCGCCCTCGGCCAAGTGCGATGGCCCCGGCCCGCTCCGGGGCGCGCCTTGCCGCCGGCTGGCGCGGATGACAGGATGCCGCGTCCTCGCGGCTCCTCCCGAAAGCAGGCCTTTCTTGCGCAGTGTGTTCGATCCGGCTTGGCAGCGCCGCATCGCCGTCTTCGCCGCCATGGTGTTCCGCGGCGGCGTCCGGGGTCTGGCGCCGGCCTTCGCCAAGGTCGCGCCGCGGGACGGCGCACACCCGTTCGGCCCGATCTGGCGGCGGGGGATCGGCGCCGCGCTGGCGACGATCCCGGCCCTGGCGCCGATCTTCACCGCGGGGCCGGCGCCGGCTTCGATGTCGGGCAACTTCACCGTGCTGACCGGCGTCCTCTGAGGCATGGCGATCCACGACGAAAGCCACGGGCCGTGGTTCTGGGCCGCGCTCGCCACGATGATGGCCGGCGTCGCCCCGGTGCGCGAGCGGCGGGTGGAACGCACCGTCGAGGCGGCGTGAAGGCGCTCCTTCCCGCCCGGCGCCTCTGGTTCTGGTCCCTCGTGATTCTCAGCGGGGGGTCCTGGGGGCTTTTCTTCTCCCTGGCGCGGCTGGCGAGGGAAGGCGGACACCATCCGTTCGGCCTGACATTCTGGCAGGGCGTGGGCGGCGGCCTCGTGCTGCTGTCGATCGCGGCCGTCCGGCGCGACCGGTTGCCGCTCCACCCGCGCGCCCTCGGCTTCTACCTGGTTTGCAGCGTCTTCGGCACGGCGCTGCCGACCTGCCTCATCTTCTACGTCGCGCCGCACCTGGGCGCGGGTTTCCTGGCGATCGTCATGGCGCTGGTGCCGCTCATGACCTACGGCGCGTCGATCCTCCTGGGAATCGACAAGGCCGCCTCGGCGCGCCTGGCGGGGCTGGCCCTCGGGTTCGCCGCCATCGTCATGCTGACGGCGCCCGGGATAGGCGCCGGGGGCGGCTTCGCCCTCCTCTGGGTGTTGCTCGCCCTGCTGGTGCCCACCAGCTTCTCGATCGAGAACCTGCTGCTCGCCCTGCGCGCGCCCGCCGACGTCAGCCCGGTCGCGCTGGTCGGCGGCTTCCAGCTCGGCGGCGCGTTGCTGCTGCTTCCGGTGACGCTGGCGACGGGGACCTTCATGGACGTCACCGGCCCCTGGCAACAGGCGCATTGGGTCTCGGTCGCCATGCTTCTGGTGAACGCGCTGAGCTACACGCTCTTTCTGTATGTGCTGCGGCACACCGGACCGGTCTTCGCGGCGCAGGCGACATACGTCACCACGATCACGGGCGTGCTCTGGGGCATGGCGCTCTTCGGCGAGACTCACGCCCTCTGGGTGTGGATCGCGCTGGTCGCGCTCCTCGCGGGAATGGCGCTGGTCCGGGAGCGCAAGGTGGAGCGGACCTGATCGAAGCGCTCCCGCTCTTCCAGCGCCAGCGCGTCCGTCGCCCCGATCGCGGCCCGGCGGGTGTCGAGGCCGAATCCCTTGCGCGCCAAGGCCGCCATGTCGCGCTCGCGGCGCGCGGCCCGGTCGGCCTCCGTCCGGAAGGGTCCGAGGCGCCGCCGGCGGGCGTAGGCGATCGCCGCCGCGAAGTCGTCGTTCCCGGGCTCGTCCCGGTCGAGGGCCGCGCTCGCGGTCTCCGGGTCTATGCCCTTGGCGGCGAGTTTCCACCGGATCGAGCGGGCGGACTCGCCCGCTCGCCGCAGCGACAGCACGCGCGTCCCGGCACCGGCGAGGTCGTCCAGAAGACCGGCGCTTCCGGAGCCGCGCCACGGTTCCGGCGATCCAGGCGCCGGCCCGCTCCCGGTCGACGTCGCCGTCCCGAACGGCGCGCCGGACCTTGCGGCGCGGCGCCGCCTTCAGGTTCTCCGACGAACTGTCGTAGCGCTCCAGGTAGCGAAGCGTGGCCTTCCCGAGAGAGTCCGCCGCGATCTTCCGCGTCCGCCGCGCCATCGTCACTCCACGACCGGCAGGCGCGCGGGCGTGCGCTGCAGGAACTCGGCCGCGTCCTCGGTGAAGACCATCATGTCGATGAACATCGACATCCCGGCCAGCTTCGGCAGATAGAAATTCGCCTCGTAGTTCGTCGCCATGCCCGGCTCGAACGTCTCGTCTCCGGGATCGTTGTGGACGTCGTAGAACCAGGGGCCGACCCAGTCGGGCGGGAAGCTGATCCCCAGGTCGTAGCCGCCGATCCAGCACTGGTCCCGCCAGATCCCGGCGTCCCGGTAGTAGGTCTCGACGGTCCGGAGGAGCTCGCGCACCGGCAGGTTCGGGCGGATCACGCCCTCCAGCACGGCCTTGACGCCGGCGATGGCGTCGAGATAGCGCGACACCTCGGCATCCGGCTCGCCGACGCAGACCGTGCGCGCCATGTTGGCGTGGTAGCGGTTGTAGACCCCGCAGAGATCGATGTTCACCACGTCGCCCGGCATGATCTTCTTGCGCGAAGCAAGCGCGTGCATGCACGCGCTCTTGGCGCCCGAGGAGACCGGCATGGCGATCGAGGGGTTCTCGCCGCCCGCCCGCGCCATGGCGCGGACCATCTCGCCGTAGACGTCGAGCTCGGCGACGCCGGGCCGGATCGCGTCGAGCGCGGCCCGCATGCCGATGTCGCCGATCCTCGCGGCGGTGCGGGTGTAGGCGATCTCCTGGGGCGACTTGATCCTGCGCACCCCGCCGACGATGTCCGTCCCGTCGACCACCCTGGCGCCCCTGGCCTCCATCGCGGCCTGGAGCATTTCGCTCACGCCGCGCTTGGGCCGGTAGCTGAACATTTCGAAGCCGACCGTCGCGCCCTGGAGCCAGCCTTCGGCGTCGAGCTCGTCGACGATGAAATCGAGAACGTCGCCGCCCGGCTGGGCGTCGCCGCCGAAGATCCTGAGGTCGCGGGAGACCGAGGTGAAGCCCGCGACCACCTGCTCGTTCTGGACCTCGAAATGGATGTAGTCGTCCGCGTCGACGCAGACGGCGAGGCCGGAGACCGGAAGCCAGCTCTTCGGACCCTGGGCCTGGTACCACTCCGCGCGGAAACCGGAGAGGTAGCAGATCGCCTCGGGCGAGGTGAGATAGAGCATGTCGATCCCGGCCTCGGCCATGCCCGCCTTCACCCGTTCGAGCCGCCCGGCGTACTCCTCGAGCGAGAAGACCGTCTCCATTTCCGGCCTGACGAACTCGAGGATGCGCTCCTTGTGGGTCGTGGGCATGGCGGCGTCCCCCGCTTGACGGGCCCAAGAGTAGGCCGCCGGACCCGCCGCAACAAATGAGGATTGTATCGGATAGCGCCCAAGACGGTCACTTGGGCCGGCGCTTCCAGTCGATCTCGATGGGTTGCACGACGGCGCGGACCAGTTCATCCGGCGATGGCCGCGAACCGTCCGGCTTGCGTAGCTCGATAGGCTCCTCCAGTTCCGCCTTGGATGGCTGATAGGTCGAGCGCACCAGCTCCACGGTGCGAGGCTTGGGCTTCTCGGTCATGTCAAACACCTCAATTCTGTTCCGAGAGCAGGTCGTGCCACGCCTTTCTGGCAGATCGATCCCGCCTGTCGTCCAGTTCGTCGCAGATCGCGCGCACGAGCCGGATCCGCCATTCTTCCTTCAATAAAGTGAGGGCGTGATAGGATAGGCCCAGTATGTTTACGGTGTAGATATTCAAGCCTGCCGCCCAATTGCGAGGGGACAGAGCTTCGACGCCTTTCCGATCCTGCTTTCGCACAGAGGGCACGGCGACCGGCAAATTCGACAGCCCTGCTTCGGACTCCTTGGTCTTGCGGGTAGACGCCCGGACATCGGCCAAGGTCAGGTCTTGATCCTTCACTTCGACGACAAGACACAGTTCGCCGTCGTTGCGGCACATGATATCGCCCGGCATTCCCGCCGCAGCGTCTGCCTCGTTCACACCTTGCGACCGTACATCGTCGAACAAGGAAAATTCTCCACCGAGAATTTTGAACAGCGCCGATGCGACCGCGAGCGGCCGCAAACCGCCGCTGGATTTCGCCAAGAATGCCTCCAGATTGTTCATCAACCGCAGAAGGCTGATCCGTTGCGGGATGGGGTAGGCGAGCCTCTGTCCAACCATCCTGCGCACCAGTGACGCCAAGATGCGCCTGAACATGTCTTGTAATTCTTCGGGCGGGGCATCATTCAACGGTTCCAGAAGGTCGAATAGAACGTTCCATTCATCGGCGTTGCGAACATCCTTTCTATCGCGAACGAGCCGAGGCACACGAAGAGGATTGTTGACATAGGGGCGGAGACTCTTTCCAAGGACACTGTGATTGTCCGCAACCCACGGCGCCACGACCGCGGTCGAGAAACCGCGGGGATCCCACGCGCCATCGCCACCCGCGGCCAACTGGAGCGTCAGCAGGTTGCGGCATGGGTCGGCGATCTTCCCGAGCATCTGTGTCACGAGCGCATAGCGGATGGAGGCGACGCCGGAGTTGGTGAGGCGGTCTATCTCGGGGTCGTGTTCTGTGTTTCCGGCCTCAAGCGCCTCATGCCAAGCTGCGTCCAACCACTTACGGGCTTCGTCGTTGTTCATCGGAAGTTGAGCCAAGCGGCTTCCCGCCTAGGCTTGCGAACCGAATGGCACAGCCGTTCAGGGGCATCGACACGCCGCCAACCCGCAAACAGGCGGTCGTAGAGGTCTGTGCGATAGCCTGAAAGGACGACGCGCCCGCTCACGTCCCGCAGCGTGTCCGCCAGTTCCTCATGGTCCGCATTTGTCATCTCGAAGCCGTACGCGGAGGCGTCGCCGCGGGCGTCATGCACATAGGGCGGATCGATGTAGAACAACGTCTCGCCGGTGTCGTAGCGCGCAATCACGTCGAGCGCTGGGGCGTTCTCGATCTGCACTCGCTGTAAACGCTGTGCGATTTCGGGCAACCCCTCGATGGAGCCAAGCCACCGCGAAACCGCCCCGGCCATGCCGGCCCGCGATGTCAGGACGCAATGCGCCCACCGGCCCTCACTGCTTGTTTGCGCAAGCCCCGTGCGCGTCTGCCGCGCCCGAATGTAGAAACGCCTCGCTCGTTCCAAGCGCGTCAATCCGGCGACCGGCTCGCACGCGCGGGCCAGTTCCTCGCGCGAGAATGGCGTCAGGCCGATCTCCTCGATGAGCTTCGGCCCTTGGCTGCGAAGCACTTCAAAGAAGTTCACGAGTTCCGAATCGAGGTCGTTGTAGGTCTCGACCGGATAGGGGCCGATGTTCATCAGGACCGCCGCCGAGCCGCCGTAGACATCGCAGAAGTGCGTCGCGTCTCTGGGGAACAGCGGAACCAGAAAGTCGAGGTGGGAGTATTTGCCGCCATACCAGCCGAACGCGATGAGCTTCTTGGAGCCGCGGGACGCGATGCGGCGGCCGGTGCCCGTCGAGTTGACGGTGGGAGACGCGCTCATGCCCGCGCTCCCGAGGCTAGCCCGTTGGCGGCGTGCTCGTCCGTATACACCATTGTCCCCAGCTCCGTGCGTCCGACGACGAAGCCTTGCAGGGTTTCGGCGTCGGTGGAAGCGACGACTCTGGCGCGAACCTCGTTCGCGGCGCGGTTTTCACACCGGTAACCACGGACTTGTCCACCGGCTCCCGGCCCTCGAGCGTCTTGTGCTTCGCCTTCGGCACGGTCTTGTGGACCGCGCCAGACAGGACGTTCACGCCGCCGCGGTGCGGGTAGGCGACCCCTTCCGGCCAGCGCGTCTTGACGAACCACGCTTCGGCGGTCGCGTCGTTGGGGAACATCCGCATGATCTCGACCGGCGAGACGCCTTCGCGGCGCGCCTTGCCGGGAGCGTTGCGAGCCATGGTTCAACCCCTTGGGATCCATAACTCTTGTACAATGAATTCTTGTACAATGGCGCCCACACGCTGGGGTCAAGCGATTTTGGGCGCTATCCGATACAATCCCCCACCAAAGGCTCGATTCGCGCCGGGCTTTTCGCCATAGTCCCGCCGCCCGCCGTTTCCCGGAGACGGACCTTGGCCCTGACGCTCGGCATCGACACCGGCGGCACCTACACCGACGCGGTGCTGTTCGACACCGGACGCGGCGTTCTGGCCACGGCGAAGGCGCTGACGACGAGGCGCGACCTCACCGTCGGCGTGGCCGAGGCGGTCGACCGCGCGATCGGCGGACACGCGGCCGGGATCGCTCTCGTCTCGATCTCGACGACGCTGGCGACCAACGCCATCGTCGAAGGGCAGGGCAGCCCGGCCGGCCTCATCCTGGTCGGTCACGCGGAGGCCGACCGGGACCGTCCCGACCTGACCCGCGCCCTCGCCGGCGATCCGGTGATCGCCGTCCGGGGCGGACACGACGCGATGGGCGAGCAGCGCGCGCCGCTCGACCTGGAGGGCGCCAGGTCGGAGGCCCGGAAGGCGCGCGGCCGGGTCTCGGCCTTCGCCGTCTCGTCGCTCTTCGCGGTGCGCAACCCGGAGCACGAGATCGCCGTGCGCGACATGCTGCGCGAGACGACGGGCCTGCCGGTCTCCTGCGCCCACGGCCTCAGCTCCGAGCTCGACGCGCCGCGCCGGGCGCTCACGGCGCTGCTCAACGCGCGCCTGATCCCCCTCGTCCAAGGCCTGATCGAGGCGGTGCGCGACCTGATGGCGAAACGCGGCGTGGCCGCGCCCATCATGGTGGTGAAGGGGGACGGCTCCCTGATCGACGCCGCGACCGCCCTGGAGTCGCCCGTCGAGACGATCCTTTCCGGCCCCGCGGCCAGCGTCGTGGGCGCGCGCCATCTGTCGGCCCGCGACGACGCCTTCGTCTCCGACATCGGCGGCACCACGACGGACATCGCGCTCGTCCGCGACGGACGCCCCCTGCTCGACCCGCGAGGCGCCGGGGTCGGCGGATACCGGACCATGGTGCGCGCCGTCGCGGTCCACACCTCGGGCCTGGGCGGCGACAGCGAGATCCGGCTCGACGGCCGCGGCCGTATCCGGGTGGGTCCGCGCCGGGCGGTGCCCCTCGCGCTGCTGGCGACGCGGTTTCCCGCAACGAGGAAGGCGCTGGAGGCCCAGATGGAAAGGGGCTGGCCCGCGGAATACGACGGGGTCTTCATCCTGCGCCATCGGGAGCCCGACACGGACCTTTCGGAACTGACCCGGCCCCAGCGCCGCCTGTGGGAGCGGCTCTCCGACGGCCCGGTCGGCATGGACGAGCTCTACCGCGACCGGTCGCCCAAATTGCCGCTGGAACGGCTGCTCGACCGCGGCCTCGCGATCCTGTCCCGTTTCACACCGTCCGACGCCGCCCACGTGCTGGGCCTCCACCGCGCATGGGACGCGGAGGCCGCGGCGCTGGGCGCCCGGCTCTGGACGCGCTGGTGGACCGTCACCGGACACGCCGCGCCTGAGGACCCGACCGAGTTCGCCCGTCTCGCGGTCGACGCCGTCAACACGGCGACGACGCGGGCCCTGCTGGAGGCCGCCGCGGCCGAGCGGCACGGCATGGCGCTGCCGTCCGGACGCGCCGCCGAGGCGTTGCTCGGTCCCGCGCTGGCCGGCCGCGAAGACGGGCTGTTCGACCTCGGCCTCCACTTCAAGCGGCCGGTGGTGGCCGTGGGCGCGCCGGCGGCGACCTACTATCCCGAGGTCGGCCGCAGGCTCGACACCGAGGTCGTCGTTCCGCCCCACGCCGATGTGTGCAACGCCGTCGGCGCGGTCGCCGGCGGCGTGGCCCAGCGGGTCGATGCGCTCATCACCTCGCCCCGGGAGGGACTCTACCGCTGCCATCTGCCCGAAGGCGTCGCCGACTTCGAGGACCTGGACCGGGCCGCCCGCCATGCCGGCATGGAGGTCGGCCGGCGGGCGAGGCGCGCCGCCGAACGGATCGGCGCCGAGGACATCGCCGTGCGACTGGACCGCCACGACGAGACCGTCGCCGGCAAGGACGGCGGCAAGCTCTTCATCGAGAGCCGGATATCGGCGCTCGCGACCGGCCGTCCGGCGCTCGCGGGCGTCCGATTCGCGTCTTGACAGCCGGATGTTTCCACCCCACATAGCAAAACAGAACCGATTTGGTTCTATTTTGCGAGACCGGGACGCTCCATGATCCGATTGAGCCGCATGGCCGACTACGGCGTCGTCGTCATGACCCACATGGCCTGGCGCCGCCACGAGAACCAGACCGCCCACCAGGTGGCCGCGGGCACCGGCCTCCCGGAAGCGACCGCGGGCAAGCTCCTCAAGGTGTTCGCGAGGAGCGGCATCCTCACGAGCCACCGCGGCGCCCATGGCGGCTACGAGCTCACGCGCACGCCCGAGGACATCTCGGTCGCCGAGATCGTCGAGGCGGTCGAGGGGCCGATCGCCCTGACGCTCTGCGTCGACGAGCACCCCGGACACTGCGGCGTGGAGGCGCTCTGCCCCATGCGCGGGGGCTGGAACCGGATCAACGCCGCCCTGCGCGAGGCTTTCGAGGGCCTCTCGCTCGCCGCGATGGCGTTCCCCGCCCCGCCGGAGTTCGCCGGGCCCGGCGGCAGGCCCGCCGTCGGGCTCTAGGAGAGAAGCCATGGCCGCCACCCGGGAGACCATCGAGACCGTCGGTCTGGCGACCGACAGGTACAAGCACGGTTTCGTCACCGAGATCGAGATGGACCGCGCGCCGAAGGGGCTTTCCGAAGACACGATCCGCTTCATCTCGGCCAGGAAGAACGAGCCCGAATGGCTGCTGGCGTGGCGGCTGAAGGCCTACCGGCACTGGCTGACGATGACGGAGCCGACCTGGGCGCGCGTCGGATACCCGCCGATCGACTACCAGGACGCCTACTACTACGCCGCTCCGAAGTCCGACGCGGACCGGCCCGGGAGCCTGGACGAGGTCGATCCCAAGCTGCTGGAGACGTACGAGAAGCTCGGCATCCCGCTCAAGGAACAGGAGGTCCTCGCGGGCGTGAAGAACGTCGCGATCGACGCGGTCTTCGACAGCGTGTCGGTCGCCACCACCTTCAAGGACCGGCTGGAGAAGGACGGCGTCATCTTCTGCCCGATCTCGGAGGCCGTCCGGGAGCACCCGGAGCTCGTGCGGAAGTATCTCGGCTCGGTCGTCCCCTACTCCGACAACTTCTACGCCACGCTCAACTCGGCGGTCTTCACCGACGGGTCGTTCTGCTACATCCCCAGGGGCGTCCGCTGCCCGATGGAGCTTTCGACCTACTTCCGCATCAACGCGTCGGAGACCGGCCAGTTCGAGCGCACCCTGATCGTCGCCGACGAGGCCAGCTACGTGAGCTATCTCGAAGGCTGCACCGCGCCCCAGCGCGACGAGAACCAGCTCCATGCCGCCGTCGTCGAGCTGGTGGCGCTGGACGGCGCGGAGATCAAGTATTCGACCGTGCAGAACTGGTATCCCGGCGACGAGGAGGGCCGGGGCGGCATCTACAACTTCGTCACCAAGCGCGGCGTCTGCGGGAAGCGGGCCAAGATCTCCTGGACCCAAGTGGAGACGGGTTCGGCGATCACCTGGAAGTACCCGAGCTGCATCCTCAAGGGCGACGACAGCGTGGGCGAGTTCTACTCCGTCGCCATCACCAACAACCGCCAGCAGGCCGACACCGGCACGAAGATGCTCCACATCGGCAAGAACACGCGAAGCCGCGTGATCGCCAAGGGCATCTCGGCGGGCCGGTCGCAGAGCACCTACCGCGGCCAGGTGCGCATGAACGCCATGGCGCGCGACGCCCGCAACTACACCCAGTGCGACAGCCTCCTGATCGGCGACCGGTGCGGCGCGCACACGGTGCCCTACATCGAATCCAGGAATCGCAGCGCGCGGGTCGAGCACGAGGCCACGACCTCGAAGGTCTCCGACGACCAGCTCTTCTATTGCCGCCAGCGCGGCATCCCGGAGGAGGAGGCGCTGACGCTGATCGTCAACGGCTTCTGCCGCGAGGTGTTGCAGGAATTGCCGATGGAGTTCGCCGTCGAGGCCCAGAAGCTCGTCGGCGTCAGCCTCGAAGGCAGCGTGGGCTAGGGACGCCGGGAAAGACGGAGCGCGCCATGAGCATCCTTTCGATCAGGAACCTGCACGCCGCGGTCGACGGCAAGACGATCCTCCGGGGGATCGATCTGGAGATGGCCGCGGGCGAGGTCCACGCGATCATGGGCCCGAACGGTTCGGGCAAATCGACGCTGAGCTACGTGCTGTCGGGCCGCGGCGGCTACGAGGCGACCGAAGGCGAGGCGCTCTACCGGGGAGAGGACCTCTTGCGGATGGAACCCGAGGAACGCGCCCAGGCGGGCGTTTTCCTGGCCTTCCAGTATCCGGTCGAGATACCGGGCGTGCCGACGGCGACCTTCCTGAAGCAGGCGATGAACGCCGTCCGCAAGGCTCGCGGCGAGAGGGAGGTCGACGCCTTCGAGTTCAAGAAGATCATGGACGGCAGGCTCCGGGAGCTTTCCATCGGCGACGACATGGTGCGCCGCGCGCTCAACGCGGGCTTTTCCGGCGGCGAGAAGAAGCGCATGGAGATCCTCCAGATGGCGCTTCTGGAGCCCACGCTCGCGATCCTCGACGAGACCGATTCCGGCCTCGACATCGACGCGCTCAAGCTGGTGGCCGATGGCGTCAACGCGCTGCGCTCGCCGCGGCGCGCGATCCTCATCATCACCCACTACCAGCGTCTGCTCGACCACATCGCGCCGGACCGCGTGCACGTTCTCGCGGGCGGCAGGATCGTGAAGAGCGGCGGCAAGTCGCTGGCCCTCGAACTCGAGGAGAAGGGCTACGCCGACATCGTCTCGGCGGCGGCCTGAGGACGACGATGACGGTCGCCGGACTGCTCGCCAACCACGACCCGGCCGGACTGCCCGGCGCGGGCGCGGTCTGGCTCGACCGCCTGCGCGGCGACGGCGCGCGGCGGTTCGCCGGCCTCGGCCTGCCGACCCGGCGCATCGAGGACTGGAAATATACGGACCTCCGGGCCCTGGCCTCGGACGCCTTCGGCGACGCCCCGGCGCCGGGCGCGACCGCCGCGCCCGACGGCGGGCTGGGCGAAACCCATCGCGCCGTCTTCGTGAACGGCCGTTTCAACGCGGGCCTGTCCGACCTCGAGGGCCTGCCCGCCGGCGTCCGGGCGATGTCCCTGACGCGGGCGCTCACCGAACGGATCGAGGCGTTGCGGCCCTATCTGGGACGGATCGCGGGCCTGGGGCGCAAGCATTTCGTGGCGCTCAACACGGCATGGATGCGCGACGGCTTCGTGCTCCTGGTTCCCGAAGGCGTGACGGTCGGGAGAACGGTCGAACTGGTGTTCGTCGGCGCGCCGGGCGAAAGCCGCGCGGCCTGGCATCCGCGTAACCTGATGGTCCTTCGCCCCGGCGCGGCGGCGACCGTCGTGGAGCGCCACGTCGGCGGCGGCGCCTACCTCGCCAATTCGGTCGCCGAGATCGCGCTGGACGCCGGCGCCCGGCTGAACCACTACAGGATCCAGGACGAGGCGACGGACGCCTTCCATGTCGCCACGACCGAGGTCGAGGTCTCCGCCGGCGCGCTCTACGAGAGCTTCGTGCTGTCGACCGGCGCCGCGACGGCGCGCAGCCAGATCGCCGTGGAACTGCGGGCCGAGGGCGCGTCCTGCCGCTTGAACGGCGCCTATCTGGGGCGCGGCGGCCAGCAGCTCGACACCACGACCCTGATCGACCACGCCGCCCCCGGCTGCGTCAGCAGCGAGGTCTACAAGGGCGTCCTCGACGACCGCGCCAAGGGCGTGTTCCAGGGCCGCATCGTGGTGCGCAAGGACGCCCAGCAGACCGACGGGCACCAGAGCAACAAGGCGCTCCTGCTGTCGGACCGGGCCGAGATCGACGCCAAGCCCGAGCTCGAGATCTACGCCGACGACGTGCGGTGCGGCCACGGCGCCACCGCCGGCGAGCTGGACGAGGACGCCCTGTTCTACCTGCGCGCCCGCGGCATTCCGCTCGAAACGGCGCGCGGCCTCCTGATCGACGCCTTCGTGGAAGGCGCCATCGAGGAGATCCGCGACGAGGCCGCGCGCGGCGTCTTCCGCGCCCGCGCGGCGGCCTGGCGCGGCGGGGAGACGGCGTGAACGCGGCGGCGGCGCTGCCCGCGGCGACCGACGCCGCGCTCGACGTCGCCCGGGTGCGGGACGACTTCCCGATCCTCGCGCGCGAGGTTTACGGCAAGCCGCTGGTCTATCTCGACAGCGCCGCGAGCGCGCAGAAGCCGCGCCAGGTGATCGACGCGGAATCGGCGGTCTACGAGGAGGAGTACGCCAACGTGCACCGCGGCGTGCATTACCTCTCGCAGGCCGCGACCGACCGGTTCGAGGCCACGCGCCGGCGCGTCCGCGCCTTCCTGAACGCCCGGAGCGAGGACGAGATCGTCTTCGTGCGCGGCGGCACCGAAGGCGTGAACCTGGTGGCCCGGAGCTGGGGCCGCACGGCGCTGAAGGAAGGCGACGAGATCCTGATCTCGACGCTCGAGCACCACGCCAACATCGTGCCGTGGCATCTGCTCGCCGAGGAGAAGGGGCTCGTCGTGAAGGGCGTCCCGATCCACGAGGACGGCCAGATCGACATGGACGCCTATCGCGACCTGCTCACGGAGCGCACGAAGCTGGTGGCCATCACCCAGATGTCGAATGCGCTGGGAATCGTCACGCCCATCGAGGAGATCGTGCGTCTGGCCCACGACGCCGGCGCGCGCACGATGGTGGACGGCTGCCAGGCCGTGAGCCACGGCGCGGTCGACGTGCGGGCGCTCGATTGCGACTTCTACGTCTTCTCGGGCCACAAGGTCT
Source organism: uncultured Alphaproteobacteria bacterium (assembly GCA_958295695.1). Lineage (GTDB taxonomy): Bacteria > Pseudomonadota > Alphaproteobacteria > SP197 > SP197 > SP197. Next base: position 3,216,254 of record OY282363.1, read on the forward strand.
ACGGCCCCACGGGGATCGGCGCGCTCTACGGGAAGGCCGAGCTGCTGGAGTCCATGCCGCCCTGGCAGGGCGGCGGCGAGATGATCGCGCGGGTCAGCCTGGAGCGTTCGACGTTCAAGAAGCCGCCCCACCGCTTCGAGGCCGGCACGCCGGCGATCGCCCAGGCCATCGCGCTCAAGGCGGCGCTCGACTACGTGGCGGGCCTCGGTCTCGACCGCATCGCCGAGCACGAGGCCATGCTGCTGGACTACGCCACCGAACGGCTCTCCTCGCTCGACGGCGTCACGATCTACGGCACGCACCCGAACAAGGCGAGCATCCTGTCCTTCAACCTGGAGGGCGCGCATCCCCACGATGTCGGAACCATCGTCGACCGGGACGGCGTGGCCGTGCGCGTCGGCCATCACTGCGCCCAGCCGGCGATGCAACGCTACGGCATCCCGGCCACGGTGCGCGCCTCGTTCGCGCTCTACAACACGCTGGACGAGGTCGACGCCCTGGTCGCCTCGCTCGCGAAGGTCCGGGAGTTCTTCGCATGACGGACGACCTGCGCGACCTCTACCAGGAGGTCATCCTGGACCACGGCAGGAACCCCAGGAACTTCCGCCGTCCCGCCGGCTGCAACCGCCGGGCCGAGGGCGACAACCCGCTGTGCGGCGACCGGCTCACGGTCTACCTGAAGCTCGACGACGCGGGCGCGGTCGAGGACGTGGCCTTCGAAGGACGCGGCTGCGCGATCTCGATGGCGTCCGCCTCGATGATGACCGAGATGATCCGGGGCCGCGGCGAGGCCGAGGCCCGGGCCCTGTTCGACGCCTTCCACAAGCTGGTCACGGGCGGGGACGACGGGACCGGCGACGTCGAGGACCTCGACAAGCTGGTCGCGCTCTCCGGCGTGCGCGCGTTCCCGATGCGGGTGAAGTGCGCCACGCTGGCCTGGCACACGATGACCGCCGCCATGAACGGCCTCGAGACGGCGACGACGGAGTAGGCGATGGACGACACGACCGCACAGGACCGCCGGACGGCCGACCCCCGGACCGGCGAAAGCTGGCGTCCCGACGAGGACGTCGATCCGTGCGCGATCCCGCAGGAGGAGGGCGAACCCCCGATCGGTGACATCGTCGACGCCATCCGGACCGTCTTCGACCCCGAGATCCCCGTGAACATCTACGATCTCGGCCTTGTCTACGCGATCGATTCGCGCAAGGACGGCGCCGTGAGGATCGAGATGACGCTGACCGCGCCCGGCTGCCCGGTCGCGGAGGACATCCCGGTCTGGGTCAGGGACGCCGTCGCGAAGGTCGATGGCGCCACCGACATCGACGTCGAGATCGTGTGGGACCCGCCTTGGGACCCCTCGATGATGTCGGACTACGCCAGGATCGAACTGGGGATGTATTAGGCGTAAGGTTCGTTTGGAAACGGCACGTGAACTCGATCGGAAGAAGACCATGTTCGGCGCACCCGACAAGCAGATGATGACCCTGACCGACGCCGCCGCGGAGCGCGTCAAGGCCCTGATGCGCCTCAACGGCAAGGCGGTCGGGCTGAAGGTCGGCGTGAAGATGGCCGGCTGCAGCGGATTTTCCTACACGATGGATTACGTCGAGGAGGAGACCGACGGGGAAGACGTGATCGAGGACAAGGGCGTCCGGCTTCTGGTCGATCCCGCGGCCACGATGTTCCTGCTGGGAACCGAACTCGACTGGCGGGAGGACAAGCTGGAAAGCCGCTTCGTCTTCAACAACCCCAACGTGAAGGGCATGTGCGGCTGCGGAGAGTCGTTCACCGTCTGACGCGCCCCGGGAGACCGCCGTCTTGCGCCTTGCCCGTTTCCGTCCGCTCTCGGCGGTCCCGGTCGTTCTGTGCCTCGCCGCGCCCGCGCCCGCGCAGCCGCTGCTGAGCGACGAGGACAACGCGATCTATCGCGCCGCCTTCGCCGCGGGCCATGCGGACCGCTGGCCGGAGGCCCGCTCCCTCGCCGGCGAGGCCGGCGATCCGACGCTCGCCAAGGTCCTGCTCTGGATGGAGCTGAAGGACTCCGACGGACGCGGCGGTTTCGCCCCGACCGCCCGGTTCCTCCTGCACAACCCGCGATGGCCGTCGCGGGCCGCGCTGCGCGAGCGGGCCGAGGACGCGATGCCGGACGACCTTCCGGACGGCGATGTCGCGGCGTTCTTCGACGCCTTTCCGCCCCGGACCGATGACGGCGTGCTGCGCCACATCGCCGCGCTGTTCGCGCTCCGGCGCGACGACGACGCCCGCATGGAGATCGACCGGGCCTGGGCCGGCCGGGACTTCGCGCCCGCCGGGGAGAGGGCCTTCCTCGACGAGCACGGCGCCCTGCTGACCGGGGACCGGCACTGGCACCGTATCGACGGGCTGATCTGGCGGGGCAGGACCGGCGCGGCGAAACGGCTGCTGCCGCTGGTCGGCGACGACCGGCGGCGTCTCGCCCGCGCCCGCATCCTGCTGCGCGACGGCTCGTACGGGGTCGACGCGGCGATCCGGGCCGTCCCGGCCCACCTGCGGGACGACCCCGGCCTGATCTACGAGCGCGCGCGCTGGCGCAACGCCCACGGCGCCCACGCCGGCGCGTTCGAGATGCTGACGCAGGCTCCGCGCGACACCGCCCACACCAACCTCTGGGCCCGCCAACGGCTGATATTCGCCAGACGGGCCATGGACGAAGGCGACCGCCTCGCGGCCTACCGGGCTCTCGCCGACCATCGCCGCCGGAGCGGCGCGTTCCACCACGAGGTGGAGTGGCTGGCCGGCTGGCTCGCCCTGCGCGAGCTCGACGATCCCGCCGCCGCCCTCGACCACTTCACGACCCTCCACGCGGAGGTGCGCTTCCCGATCAGCAAGGCGCGCGGCGCCTACTGGGCCGGACGCGCCGCCGAGGAGGCCGGAGACCCGGAGCTGGCCGCGGCGTGGTACGGCCTCGCGGCCGGGAACGGCCAGACCTTCTACGGCCAGCTCGGCGCCGGGAAGCTCGACGTCGCGCCGCGGCTGCCGGAGCCCCCAACGATCGCGGAAGAGGACATCCGGGCCTTCGCGGACGACGAGTTGACGGTCGTCGCGCGCCAGCTTCACGAGATCGGCGAAGCGAAGCTCGTCCGCGCCTTCCTGCTGCGCATGGCCGATGCGGACGCCTCGGGACCGCGCCACAGGCTCGTCGCGGAGCTCGCTCTCGCCATGAACCGGCCCGACCTCGCGGTCGCCGTCGCCAAGCAGGCGCTCAAGTCCGGCGCGGTCCTGGTCGAGGCGGGCCATCCGGTGCTGGACCTGCCGCCCGGAGGCGACGTGGAGCCGGCCCTCGCGCTCGCCGTCATCCGGCAGGAGAGCGCCTTCGATCCCGCCGCCGTGTCGTCGTCCGGCGCGCTCGGCCTGATGCAACTCAAGCCGGACACCGCCGAGGAGGTCGCCCGGCGTCTCGGCGCCCGGACCTCCCGCGCCAAACTCCTGACGGACCCCGGGCACAACATGCGGCTCGGCATGGCCTATCTCGACAGCATGCTCGACCTCCGTGGCGGCTCCCACGTCGCGGCCATCGCGTCCTACAACGCCGGACCGAACCGGGTCCGGCGGTGGATCGCCGCCATGGGCGACCCCCGCGACCCCGGCGTCGACATCGTCGACTGGATCGAGGAGATTCCCTTCTCCGAGACTCGGAACTACGTGCAGCGCGTGATCGAGAGCATGCAGGTCTACCGCATGCTGGGCGGCGCGCAGGCCGCCGACCTTGCGCTCGGCCCCGGAACGGCCTGCGTCTCGAATTGCTAGCCCTGCGATTTCTCCGCCTTCGAGGTCATCCATGAGCGACACCGCGCCCGCCCTCAACGTCAGCGACGGCACCCCGCTCGACCTGCTCGGCACCCGCCGTTCCGTGCTGGCCGCCCAGCTCGCCGCGCCCGGCCCGTCGCCCGGCGAGCTCGACCGCATGCTCGATATCGCCGTGCGCGTGCCCGACCACGGCCGGCTCGCACCCTGGCGCCTTCAGGTGCTGGGTCCGGCGGCGCAGGCCGAGCTGGGCGAGATCTTCGTCGAGGAGTTCCGCGAGATCGAGCCCGACGCCAGCGACGGCCGGATCGAGCTGGAGCGCGTCCGGCCCCGGCGCTCCCCGGTGCTGGTGATCGTCAGCAGCCGCACGGTCCCGGACCGCGACGGCGTCCCGCCCGTGGAGCAGCTCCTCTCCTGCGGCAACGTTTGCTTCAACTTGCTGAACGCCGCCACGGCCATGGGCTACGGCGCCCAATGGGTCACCAACTGGTGCGCCTACAACGACCGCGTCAAGGCCGCCCTGGGCATCCCTCCCGGAGAGCACCTCGTGGGCTACATCCACATCGGAACGCCGAAGAACCCGCCCGCCGAACGGCGGAGGCCGGAAACCGCCGACGTCGTCACCCGGATCGAATCCCTGTCCGAGATCGGCTAGAGCGGGATGCTCGGGCGGTGCCTATCCCCAATGTCTGCATGAAGGTGTTTCGGAATGCAAGATGACCGGAATTGTCCCGACGACAGCGGGAGATCGACCGGCTGCCGCGACCGCGATGGCAGCGTTTCCGGGATCGTCTATCTGTTGACCAACGAGGCGATGCCGGGTCTTATCAAGATCGGTAGGACCAAGAAAGACGATCCCCAAGCACGCATCGACGAACTTTACAACGGTAGCCCAGGAGTTCCTGTGCCATTTGAGTGTGTTCTGGCCATGCGCGTCGATGATCCACCTTCTGTCGAGCGCGAGTTGCACAATGCCTTCGGACCGGATCGTGTGAACCCAAAACGTGAATTCTTCAAGATGGACCCAGAACGGGCCATTGGACTCTTGCGTATCATCGGATCGGAAGATGTCACACCCAAAGTCGTCAATGAAGCAAACGATGCACTCCAGAAGGAAGATAAGGACGCGGTTATCGCACTTCGAAAACGTCGACCGAATCTGAATTTCAAGGTGATGGGAATTCAGCCCGGTTCCATTCTCAACGCAGTCGGCAGAGAGGAAAGTGTCATTGTCGTGAACGATAGAAAGGTTTGCTATCGCGATGAAGATTTCTATCTCACCGGCGCGACAAAGAAATGTTTCGATCTTGGTCGTGATGCTGCGCCAATGCCAGGAAAGTTTTGGAAGTACGAAGGTAAACTGTTACAAGACATCTATGACCAGATCTATTTCATGGATGACGAGTGACTTCGTCACATCGTCATCAATACGTTGTTTCATCCCCCTTGTCGAGATTGTGACTATCAATATGTGAACATGCAGTGTCCGAAACCTCGGAGCATCGTGAGAGATAAGGATCCCGTTCGAGGCTGCGAACGCCGAAGATGTTTTCCCTGACCCGAGGGATTCGCGCGGCAGGGAAATCGTTGCCGGCCAGACCCGGATCAGCCGGCGGCGACGGCGGCCCAGGGCGAGGCGACGAAGGCGCAGCCGTGGCGTTCGTATCCCTTGTCCCGCACCGCGTTGGGGCAGGCGTAGGGCGACATCGGCGAGGGCGGCAACTCGACGGTCCGCCAGCGTTCCGCCAGGGCGGCCCGGATCCGCCCGTCGAGGCGCGGATCGACCGTGACGAGGCCGGAGCCGCCGACGTCGATCCGCGGCGCGCGGAACGCCTCGTCGAGCGTCATGGGGAAGTCGGCGAGGAACGACACGAGCTGGAAGACGGCCGGCAGGATTCGCCGTCCCCCCGAGGCGCCGAGCGCGAAGTCGCCGCCCGGCGCGCCGGTCACCACGGCCGGGCACATGTTCGACAGCGGACGCCCGCCGGGCTTCATGGCGTTGGGCCCGCCGGGGCGCGGATCGAACCACATGACGCCGTTGTTCATGAGGAAGCCCACGTTCGGCAGCATGACCCGGCTGCCGAAGACCGAGAGCAGGGTCTGGGTCAGCGCCGCCATGTTGCCCCTGGCGTCGACCGCCGTGATGTGCGTGGTGCAGCTTTCGCCGCCGCTCTCGCCCATCGTCGCCAGCCGGCGCTCCCAGGCCGCGGACAGGGCGGAGCCATAGGCCCCGTAGGCGTCCGCGTCCGGCGCTCCGCCCGCCGCCGTCCAGGCGGCCTCGAGCCGGGCGAGGGCGTCGATCAGGGTCGGACCGGCGTTGAGCCCCGGCGCGACGTGGACGGTCGCGCCCCGGTAGTCCGCGGCGGTGGCCTCGACGATCCGCGCCTCGCAGGCCGCGAGGTCGTCGGCGCTCACCCGCGCGCCGGCGCGGGCCATGTCGGCCGCGACGGTCGCCGCCAGATCGCCGCGGTAGAAGTCGTCCGGTCCGGCGGCGCGCAGACGCTCCAGCGTGGCGACCTGCGCGTCGCTCCGCAGCGTGGCCGGGTTTCCCGCGTCCGGGCTGGCGGCCGGCAGGCCGCCGGGCATGAAGAAATCGCGGCTGGCCGGATCGTCGGCGAGGCCGCGCGCCTCCAGCGCGATCCGCAGCGTGGCGTACCAGTCCACCGTCATGCCGCGCTTGGCCATCGCGACCGCCGGGCCTATCGCCTCGGCCCAGGACAGCGCGCCGAACCGTTCCAGCGCCGCCGAAAGCCCCGCGACGGCGGTCGGCGCCGCGATCGAGAGCGGGCCTTGCACGTTGCGGTCCCCGACCACCCGCGGCCAGCCGAACAGGTCGTCGTCGGCGCCGGCGCCGGCCGCCAGCGGGTAGTCGGCCGGATCGAGCGCCTTCGAGGCGACGACGCCGAAATCGACGGCGTGGCAGCGTCCGGCCCCGGCGTCGCGGACCACCATGTAGCCGCAGCCGCCGAGGCCGCTCATCCATGGCTCCAGAACGCCGATCGCGAGACCCGCGGCCACCGCCGCGTCGACCGCGTTGCCGCCCGCGGCGAGCACGCCGGCGCCGATCTCGGACGCCTCGCGATGGTGGCTCGCGACAAGGCCCTTGTCCGACACGACGGCCGGCTTGGCGATCCGCCAGGTTTCCGTCAACCGCGCGGCCATGCCGCGGCCCTCCATCGACGTGCTGCGCCGGACACCTTATGTCGGGTAGTGTGCGGCGTCATCGGTCCGCCCGGAGTTCCACCGTGACCCATCCCCTGTTCGCCGACGATATGAAGACGGCCCCCTACTGGTGGGACGACGCGCCGCGTCCCCGGATCGACAACGCGCCCCTTCCGGACCGGGTGGACGTGGCCATCGTCGGCGCCGGCTACACGGGCCTCACGGCCGCGATCGTGCTGGCCCGCGCGGGCCGCGGCGTGGTCGTGTTCGAGGCGGAGGACGCCGCGTGGGGCTGCAGCGCGCGCAACGGGGGCCAGATCGGCTCGGGCGTCAAGCCCGGCCTCGAGGCGCTCGAACGGCGCTTCGGCCGCGAAGGCGGGCGGGCGGTCGTCCGGGAGGGCCTCGACAGCCTCGACTACACGGTCGACTTCATCGAGCGGGAGGGCATCGACTGCGACCTCCACAAGGGCGGGCGCTTCATCGGCGCGCACAAGCCAAGCCGCTACGACGGCATGGCCGCGAACTTCCGGGCCCTGAGCAAGATCGCGCCGTTCGACTGGCACATGGTGCCCAGGGAGGACATGGCCTCCGAACTGGGGACGCAAGCCTACCACGGCGGCGCGGTGCTGCCCCACCACGCGAACCTGCACCCGGCGAAATACGCCAACGGGCTGGTGGACCTCGCCCTGAAGGCCGGCGCGGCGATCGAGACCCGCACGCCGGTCCTGGGTCTCGACCGGACGAGCGGGGGCGTGTCGGTCGCGACGACGCGCGGCACGGTCGAGGCGCGCGACGCGATCGTGGCGACCAACGGCTACACCGGCCGCCTTGCCCCCGGCCTGCGCCGCCGCGTGATCCCGATCGGGAGCTACATCGTCGCCACCGAGCCCGTCCCGCCCGAGGTCATGGGCAAGATCATGCCCAAACAGCGCGCGCTCGGCGACACCCGCAAGGTGGTCTACTACTACCGCTCGTCGCCGGACCGCCAGCGCGTCGTGTTCGGCGGCCGGGTGGCGCTCAGGGAGACCGACCCCAGAATCAGCGCGCCGCGCCTGCACCGGGCGATGACGGCGCTGTTCCCCGAACTCGCCGAGACGAAGATCAGCCACAGTTGGATGGGCTTCGTCGCCTACACCTTCGACCACCTGCCGCATCTGGGCCGGCGCGACGGCGTGTGGTTCTCCATGGGCTACTGCGGCTCCGGCGTGGCCTGGGCGAGCTATTTGGGCCACAAGCTGGCCCACAAGGTTCTGGGCGACAGGGAGGGCGACACCGCCCTCGACAACGCCCGCTTCCCGACCCGTCCGCTCTACACGGGCGACCCCTGGTTCCTCGGCGCGGCCGTCGCCTGGTACCGCGCCGTGGACCGGTGGGGGAGGTGATGAGGGTGCTTCGGGTATGATGAGAGCGACTCGGAAGGAATGCCTCCATGGAACATAGAACGATCGAAAAAATGCCGGTCGAGCGGCTTCGGTTGGATCGGGAGAATCCCCGACTGATTGGCGACGCGGAAAGCTCTTCAAATGAAACAATCATCGCTCTCCTATATCGACGTGCTTCTCTCGGAGAATTGCTCCAGTCGATTTCCACAAATGGATATCTAGACATTGAACCACTGATCGTCATGCCCGCGCCCGATGGCGATGAATTTGTCGTACTAGAAGGCAACCGGCGCCTTGCGGCCTTGCGTGTGCTGCGCGAACCAGATCTAGTAAACCGACTTATGTCGTCCGAGGGCCTACGCATTACGATCCCGCCAATAGAGGAAAGGTTGCGCTCGACGTTTGACCGGGTATCGGTGTATCTCGTCGCCAATCGCGAACAGGCTCGTTCCTTCATTGGCTTCAAGCATATCAACGGTCCGGCCAAATGGGACGCATACGCCAAGGCTCGGTTCGCGGCGACGTGGTACAAGGAACAGCGACCCAAAGGCGATTTGAAGGACATCGCGAATGCCATCGGCGACAAACACGACACCATCAAGCGTATGGTATCCGCAGTCTATGTTCTTGAACAGGCCGAGCGCGAAGGCTTGTTTCGTATAGAAGACCGATATTCTACGAAATTCAATTTCTCACACCTCTATGTAGCGCTTTCACGCTCCCAGTACATGGACTATCTGGGCCTTGGAGCCGGATGGGCACGCCACGACCCCGAGCCGAATCAGGTTCCCCGGAAGAAGCTGGAAGAGCTCCGAAAAGTTCTCGTCTGGATTCACGGTTCGAAAGAAGACGATGTCCAGCCGGTCGTTCAATCACAGAATCCCGATATCAAGCGTCTCGGGGAGGTCCTCGTGCACGCGGAAGGACGCCACATTCTGGAAACGAAGGGCGATCTGGATGCGGCTTACGAGCGTATTGAGCCAGTGGACAAGCAGTTCACAGCTTCCCTGATACGTGCGCGCGACAATATACGGGACGCCTTTGGATCTCTCAGAGCTTATGACGGACGCGACCAGTCTCTGCTCGATATTGCGGAGGACGTCAAGGAAACGGCGGCGGCCATTTATGAACACATGGCGAAGAAACGTCGGAGCATGGATACTGCCGAATGACTATCTCTCTATGTTTCCCTATGGACGAAGTAACAGGAAATCGGCCCGATTTCGACCGGGCGGCCGACTTCTTGGAACTTTCCGCTTTCTTCGCGAGTGATTGCGAGACGTTAATATCCGATATTGCAAATCAGATCACCGTTGGCGCAAACGAAGATTATGTCAACTTGGATGAAGAAACACGTAACGGCGCGGAAGAAATCATCTCCGGTGTCGTTAGGAGAATAGGGGACCGTCGACATGCACTCGATGCCGTATACCCATTCGAACTCGATGATGACGGTAGTATTCTGACTTATGTTCCGCAGGAAGAGTCTCTTGGGCGGACAGCCTATATTCTGAGCCTCGTGCTATCTAACCTGAAGGCCATATCACCTATTCTCAGCAGCTCCAGTGTTCACCCCGAGCAAACAGAAATCACAACACTACGAGAGTACTTTCAATACTTCGCAACCGCCGCGCTTGCGGCGGAAATTCAAGGTCGTTCATGGTCATTTGGATTCCCTCGACCCGATAGATCGGGATTTATAAACAAGTTGAACGAGATATGGAGAATTCTTGGCGATGGAAATGTGGAAACCCAGGTTGGCGCATCACAGCACCCCAAAGACGATCAGATCGATGTATTCGCTGCGCGGTTACAACGGGATAAGCTCCCGGGATTTCTTCTGGCCGTCGCACAAGTCGCAACTGGACAGGATGCTCAGAACAAGTCGTTGAAGGGTCACATAAATGTCTTCAAGAGTCGTTGGTTCTCGCGACAGCCTGTGACTGAGTTCGTCCCGTACATGATTGTTCCATTTGCAAGAAGAAAAGACGAATTTATCGATGATGTTCGCGTTATGGGAAATGTATTGCACCGGTTGCGAGTGCCTCGACTGGTCGAGAAAGCTAAGCAGTTTGTCGTGGCAGGTGTGACAGTAGAAGGATACGAACGGCTCACCCGGGCGGCGCAGTGGATTGAAAACTATCGAAGCCGTGCGGAGCAAATGACATGAGACACCGATTCCACTCGATCTGTCCCTACTTTGCAATGTTCCCGGAAACCTTTGTCGAAAAACACTTGGTGGCCAGTCCACACAATGGTGTCGTCTTCGACCCATTCTGTGGACGCGGAACCACGGTGTTTCAGTCCTTACTTCAAGGTCGAGATGCGGCTGGCAGTGATCTGAATCCGGTAGCGGCTTGCATCTCTGGAGCCAAATGTGAGCCGCCCGAACGATCTGAGGTTAAGGCGCGGCTCGCGGAATTGCATCAAGATTTTCGCAATCCGTGCGAGATTGCTTTTCCGGATAAGTTTGAATCGTTTTTCGAGCTCTGCTTTCACCGCGATACGCTTAGGCAACTTCTTTACCTTAGGTCGATGCTTGATTGGCGTCAACGCAAAGATGACCGGTTCATCGCTACGCTATGCCTTGGTGCACTGCATGGAGAGTCCCATCGTTCTCCTAACTATTTCAGCAATCGGATGCCACGGACGATCAGTACGAAACCCAATTATTCCCTCCGATGGTGGCAGCGGAATGGATATATGCCTCCGTCGCGCGATGTTTTCAAGATTGTGGACCGGATGATCGAATATCGGTTCCGTAGCCGACCACCGGACAAAACGGGCGACATCCTTCAAATAAATGTACGGCACTCTGGAATTGAGTTTCCAGCACTCACGGGCCGCGTTACCGACATCATCACATCGCCACCTTACCTTGACACGACAAACTATAGGGAAGACCAGTGGCTTCGTTCGTGGTTCCTGGGAGATGAACCTTTGATTCCACATGATCGGGGCGATGATCGACACTACAGTAAGGAATTGTATTGGGAATTCCTTCGCGCTTCGTGGCAAGGGTTGAATTCTCTACTGGCCAAACAGGCTAGATTTGTCATCCGCGTCGGCGGACGTCATTTTCAGAAGACTGAGTTGCGAGCCGGACTTCTGAAATCGCTGAAAGATGGTCTGCGTCGCAATGTTCAACTTATAGATGATGGTGTCAGTTCAGAAATTCTCAGAACGCAAGCGAATGCATTTAGAGGTGCAAAGACCTCAAGACTTTTGGAACATGATTTTTGTTTCGAAGTGTAGAATTTCATTCAAGATTAAGGCGTAAGTATTCTTTCACAAACCAAGCGTATCTTGGTTGAACATTAGGATTTAGTTTTGCTTGTGATTTAAAGTGTTTGTGGTATATACTGAATGGGTGTTTCTTGAAATGTAATCCTGCATCACCGGACGGAGCGGCGCGTCGTCGAAGGCGCGCTGGATGCGCGCGAATCCGTCGTTGCCGGGGACCCGCGCGTGGAAGCCGAGCCAGGCGCCGATCGCCTCGGGCGAACGCTGGCCCGGCGCGAAGCGCCCTTCCGCGAAGCCCATCGGCCTCTCCCACGGGGTCGCGCCGGCCGCCGTGCCCGCCTCGATGTCCGCCAGCGTCCGCACGGTCGCTTCCAGCAACCCGCCCTTGCCGTCGAAGTCGTGGTTGACGAGCCCGACCGGGAGGCCGGAACGGCGGCCGATGCGCGCCACCGTGGCGTCCTGGAACCCGTCCCGGTGGACGGACGCGATGGTCGCGTCGATCGACTGCCGCCGGCGGACCCGGCTCCATCCCCGGCTTCGGCGTGGGACGGGTCAGGCCGCGAGGCCGAGGTCGCGCTTCTTCTGGCTCGCCCAGGCCTGGATGATGCGGTCGGCGATCATGGCGATGAGCGCCATGGAGCCGCCCGCGATCACGCCCTGGCCGAAGCGGGCGTTGGTCAGGGCGTCGTAGACCCACTGGCCGAGCCCCTTGGTGCCCACGAGCGCGGCGATGACGAGCATGGCGAGGGCGAACATCACCACCTGGTTGAGGCCCAGCATGATCTCGGGGATCGCCAGGGGAAGCTTGACCCTCCAGAGCACCTGCCGCTCGGTGCAGCCCATCATGCGGGCGGCCTCGACCGCGACCGGGTCGACATGGCGCAGGCCATGCTCCGTGTAGCGGATCGCCGGCACGATCGAATACATGATGATCGCCAACAGCGCCGAGAAGTCGCCCACCAGGAACACCATGATGACCGGGATCAGGAAGACGAAGAGCGGCATGGTCTGCAGCGTGTCGTTGATCGGTCGCACGATGGCGGAGACCCGGTCGTTCTGGGCCGCCCAGACGCCGATCGAGCCGCCGACGACGAAGCAGACGATGACCGACGTGGCGGTCAGGTAGAACGACAGCATGGCGCGCGACCAGGCGCCGGTCGTGAGTATGAAGGCCATGCCGAGGAAGGCGAACAGCGCCACCTTCCAGCCGCCCACCTGGAAGGCGATCAGCGTCACGGCGGCGATGAAGACCGGCCAGGGCGTCCCCGAGGCACCGTAGAAGAACAGCACGGCGAGCAGCCCGTAGGTCACCACCCCGCGCCAGTTGGCGAACAGCGCCACGAGGCCGCCGACGCCGATGGCGAGCGCCCAGTAGTAGATGGCGTCGGCCGCTTCCTTGAACTCGAAGCCCCACGACGTGGGCCGCGCGATCCGCTCCAGGCCCGCCTTCATGGGCAGCATGAAGAAGTAGAGCGTGTAGGTCTTGATGGCGTCGGTCGTCTCGAAGAAGTTCCGGGTGAACCAGCCGACCGCCTCGTTCAGGTCTTCCGCCGGGTAGTAGACCCAGGCCTCGGGATAGCGCTCGAAGGCGGGGAAGACCGCCGCCAGGACGATGCCGATCCCGGTCGCGGCGACCATCGCGGAAAGGTAGGGATGGCGGTTCAGGACATGGCCGGTGCGCGCGAGGTGGATTTCGCCGGTGCGTTCGGCGAAACCGCGGCTGATGCGGTCCATCATCATCGCCAGCAGGACGATCACGAGGCCCGCCAGCAGGCTCTGGCCGGTCTGCGCCTTGCGCATGGTCGACAGCACCTCCCAGCCGATGTCGGCGAAGCCGCCGATGATCGCGGCGATGATGACCATGGACAGCGCCGCCATGATCGTCTGGTTCACGCCGATCATGATCGTGTGGGTCGCGGCCGGGATGCGCACGAGGAAGAGGAGCTGGAAACCGTTGCAGCCCGACATCTGGCCGCTTTCGATCACGTTGTCGGGCACCCGGCCCAGGCCGAGCATGACGTTCCTGACCACGGGCGGGCTGGCGTAGATCGCCGAGGCGACCATGCCGACCACGGGGCCGATGCCGAACAGGATCAGGATCGGCACGAGATAGGCGAACGTCGGCACCGTCTGCATCACGTCGAGCATCGGCTCGATGACCCGGCGCGCCCAGCGGGACTGGAACCCGAGGAGGCCCAGCGTCATGCCGATGAGGAGGGAGAGCGGCACCGACATGCCGACCAGCGCCAGGGTCGACATGCTTTCTTCCCAATAGCCGACGATCACCATGTAGAGCAGGGCGGCGGTGCAGAAGCCGGCCAGACGCCAGCCCTTGGCCGCATAGGCGACGACCGCCACGATGCCGATCGTGGCGGGCCACGGCAGCCAGTGGAGGACCCCCAGGAGCCCCTTCATGGGCCATTCCAGGACGTCGGAGATGAAGCGGAAGACCGGCTTGAAGTGGGCCGTGAACCAGTCCATCGCCGCCTCGAGCCAGTCGATGAGCGGGATCTCCCAGCCCCTCGGGTAGCCGACGAGCCACTTCTCGTCCCCACGCAGGGCGAGGCAGAGCACGGCGAAGACGGCGAAGGCGAACCAGCAGAGGAGCCGGGGCGGCAGGCGCTCCGCGACCGGGCCGCCCAGCGGCGACCCGGCCCGGTCCCGGACCGCGTCGGTCATGGCGCGCTTCCCTCGTCGTGCTCGCTCGCCAGGGCCGCGAGAACGGCCTGGGGGGTCACCTCGCCGACCACGGTCCCGCTGTCGTTCGTCACGGCGACCGCGCCGAGGCCGTCGCCGAAACGCGGCATGAGACGCTCGAGGGTCGCGCCGGCCGGCACGGCGGCGGAGGCGTCGAGGCCGTTCCCGGCGGGCCTCATGATGTCGCCCGCCGTGATGACCTTCACGCGCGGCACGTCCTGGGTGAACTCCTCGACATAGTCGTCGGCCGGCTGCATCACGACCTCCGCGGGCGTGCCGATCTGGACGATCCGGCCGTCCTTCATGATGGCGATCCGGTCGGCCAGCCGCAGGGCCTCGAGGAAGTCGTGGGTGATGAAGACGATGGTCTTGTGGAGCAACTGCTGCAGGCGCATGAACTCGTCCTGCATCTGGCGGCGGATCAGCGGGTCCAGCGCCGAGAACGGCTCGTCCAGGAACCACAGTCCGGGCTCGACCGCGAGGCTGCGGGCGATGCCGACGCGCTGCTGCTGGCCGCCCGAAAGCTGGCGCGGATAGCTGGTCTCGCGCCCGCCCAGGCCCACGAGCTCGATCATCTCCATCGCGCGCGCGACGCGGGTCGGCTTGTCGACGCCCTGGACCTGGAGCGGGAAGGCGACGTTCTCCAGAACGGAGAGGTGCGGAAGCAGGCCGAAGTTCTGGAACACCATGCCCATCTTGTGGCGCCGGATGTCGATGAGCTGGTCCTTGCCGACGCGCAGAAGGTCCTCGCCGTCCAGGATCACCTCGCCGGCCGTGGGCTCGACCAGGCGCGACAGGCAGCGGACGATCGTCGACTTGCCGGAGCCCGAGAGGCCCATGATGATGAAGATCTCGCCGACATGGACATCGAAGCTCACGTCGCAGGCGGCGCCGATATGCCCGCTCTCGCGCACGCGATCGACAAGGCCCCGCGGGTCGGGGACGTCGCCGTCGCGGTCCGTGAAGAAGCCGTCCGCCTGGGGTCCGTAGACCTTCCAGACGTGTCGGCAGGTCAGTTTCACGTCGCGTTCCGACGTTTCGGTCATGTCCACCTCGCCCGAGGCCGGCGCTCCGCGGCGCTTCGGCCCGCCCCACTCCGGTCCGCGGACCCGCCCGCGGCGGCCCGGCGACAGACTAGCCGCGCCGCCGCGCCGGCGTCCACTACTTGTCCCCCCGCCGGGGGCCGGCGGACCGCGCGGCCGTCCGGACCGGAACCGGTTGTCTCGGCCGGGGATTCGTCTCTAGGATGACGCCATGCTGACCGCGGACCAGACCGAGGCGCTGTTCCGGCCGACGGCGGAGGCCAGGGGCCTGCCGGCCTTCGCCTACACCTGCGAGGACTTCGCGCGCGAGGAACGGACGCGCCTCTTCGCCCGGACATGGACCTGCGCGGGCTACGCCCACGAGGCGCCCGAACCCGGCGACGTGGCGACCCGGACCGTGGCCGGCGTTCCCCTGCTCTTCGCCCGCTCCAGGACGGGCGAGGTGAAGTGCTTCCACAACGTCTGCTCGCACCGCGGCGCGCTCCTGGTGTCCGGCGCGGCGCGCGGCAGGCGGGCTCTGCGCTGCCGCTACCACGGCTGGACCTACGATCTCGACGGCGCCCTGCGGGCGACGCCCCATTGGGGCGGGCACAACCGGCCCGACGCCGAGGGGTTCGACAAGTCCCGCCTGGCGCTGAAGCCCGTGCGCATGGCGCGGTGGCGCGACTGGCTCTTCGTCAATATCGACGGCGAGGCCGAACCCTTCGAGGACTACGCCGCGCCCTTCCTGGCCAGGGTCGGGGAATACGACCTGGACGAGGTCACGTGGCGCCGGACCCTGTCTTACGAGATCGCCGGCAACTGGAAGCTGGTGGCGGAGAACTACCTCGAGACGCTGCACCTCGACTTCGTCCACACCGTGCTCGCCGAAGCGGCGCCCTTCGAGGAGCACGCCGTCGTCGCCGACGGCGCGGCCCTGGGCACGATCATCGACGTCGGCCTGCCCGATTCCTGGACGGCCGGGGACCCCCTGCCGCGCTGGCCCGGCATCGGCGGCGACAACCGCACGGCCAAGAATCTGGCGCTCTTCCCCAACTTCAAGTTCGTCATCGGCCCCGACCACTGCTGCTCCATGGTCGAGTTCCCGGACGGCGCCGGCGTCTCGCACCAGCGCTGGGACTTCTACTTCCACGGCGAGGGAGCGAGCGCCGCGCGGTACGAGGCCGCGCGCGACAGCATCGTCGACTTCTACGACAAGACGAACATCGAGGATTTCGAGGCGGTCGAGGCCGTGCACCGGGGCCACGCCTCGCCGGCCATGGCCGGCGCGAGGTTCAACGGCATTTGGGAAGGCGGCGTGCATCACTTCCAGAAACTCGTCGCCGGCTACATGGCCGCCTGACGCGCCGGGGAGAGGCCATGCCCATCAACAACGACGTCTTCATCACCTGCGCGCTGACCGGCGCGAGCGACACGACGGGCAAGAGCCCCCACGTGCCGGTGACGCCCAGGCAGATCGCCGAGTCCGCGATCGCGGCGGCCGGGGCCGGCGCCGCCATCGTCCATATCCACGTCCGCGATATCGAGACGGGCCGGGGCAACCGCGACCGCGACTGCTTCCGCGAGGCGGTCGCGCGCATCCGCGACACCGACACCGACATCGTCATCAACCTGACGACCGGCATGGGCGGCGACTACACGCCCGACGCGGACGATCCCGGCCGGGCCGCCGAGGGCAGCGACATGGCGAGCCCCGAGGAGCGGGTGCTCCACGTCGAGGAGCTGCTGCCGGAAATCTGCAGCCTCGACGTCGCCACCATGAACTTTCCCGACGGCGCCTTCATGAACGTGCCGGCCCACCTGCGGACGATGGCCGACCGGATCGGGGCCGCGGGCGTGAAACCGGAGCTGGAGTGCTTCGATCTCGGCCATGTGCGCCTCGCCAACCAGCTCATCGCGGAGGGCCATATCGAGGAGCCGCCGCTCTTCCAGATCTGCCTGGGCGTGCCGTGGGGCGCGCCGTCGGACCCCGAATCGCTCATCGCCATGCGCAACCTGCTCCCCGACAACGCCCACTGGTCGGCCTTCGGCATCGGCCGCATGCAGATGCCGATGGCGGCCCAGGCCGCGATCGCCGGGGGCAACGTCCGCGTCGGCCTCGAGGACAACCTCTATCTCGACCGCGGCGTGCTGGCGACCAACGAGCAGCTCGTCGAACGCGCCGTGGGCGTCGTCGAGCGCCTGGGCTGCAACATCCTGGGTCCGGCGGAAACCCGCCAGAGGTTGGGTCTTTCGAGACAGCACTGATGGAGACCGCCGCCGCCCGGCCCCCGTCGCCGCGAGAGAGGCGGCGTGGAACGGCGCGTCGCTCACCGCCGTGCCGGCCCGGTTCTCCCAGGTCCGCGTCATGGCCGTGGAGATGCCGCGCGGCCCGGACCGCATGGCGATGTGCGCACCGTCACGGGGGCGGACAGCCGCCCGACACGCCGGACCGCCACGGTCCGACAGGCCCTCGAGGTTCCATCACCCTGACGAGGCTTCCGCCAGAACTCCCGCCTCCATGTCGGCCAGGGACTTGGGCGGACGGTCGCGGGCGAGGCGTCCGAACACCTCCTCGGGCCGGGTCGCGGCGAAGACCGGCGCGGGTTTCAACAGCACGCCCTCGGGGTGTCCTCCACGATCAGCCGCGTTCCCGCTTCCCAGCGCAACGCCCGGCGGATCGCCTTGGGCGGGACGACCCGGCCGTTCGTCGAGACGGTGGCGGTGAGCCGTTCGGGTGCCGACATCGCGGAGCCTCCGGTGTCGCCTCGGTCAAAGCCGGGGCAAGATAGCTTGGGCGGCGTTTCGGGCCAAGGGCGGATAACGGCGCGGTAAGCCCGGCGTCCGGCGCAACGGTGTCCGGGTTGGCGCTTGCGTGACGGGCGGTCCTGGGCGACAACGGGGCGATGGTCGGAACGAACGCAAAACTCGCGGCGGCGGTGGAGGCTTACTTCGCCGACCTGCGGCGTGTGCGGGCCTCGGGCGGGGCGACGGGGGAGCGGTCGAGCTACGGGCCGCTCGCGGGTCTGCTGAACGCCGTCGGCGCGACGCTCGGGCCGAAGGTGTTCTGCGTCGGGGAGCTCGCCAACCGGGGCGCGGGGCATCCCGACTTCGGCCTGTATGCGGCCAGGCAGGTGCAGCGGGGCCGTCCGCGCGAGGGGCAGGCGCCGGAGCGCGGCGCGGTCGAGGTGAAGCCGGCGGCCGACGACGCATGGCTCGCGGCGGCTTCCGATCAGGTCGGCCGCTACTGGGGCCGCTACCGGCTGGTGCTGGTGACCAACACGCGCGACTTCGTGCTGGTGGGCGAGGACGCGGCGGGCCGCCCGGCGGCGCTGGAGAGCCTGCGGCTGGCGGACGACGCGGAGGACTTCGCGCGTCGTCTCGAACATCCGCGCGCCTTCGCCCGCGCGGTCGGGGCGAGCCTGGGCGAATATCTTGCGCGCGCCCTGTCGCACCGGGCGTCGCTGGCGGAGCCGCGGGACCTTGCGTGGCTTCTGGCGTCGCATGCTCGCGACGGACTGGCGCGCGTCGAGGCGGCGGGGGACGCGCCGGCGCTGGCGGCGGTTCGGCGGGCGCTCGAAGAGGCGCTGGGCGTGCGCTTCGAGGGGGAGCGGGGGGCGCGGTTCTTCCGCTCGACGCTGGTGCAGACGCTGTTCTACGGCGTGTTCTCCGCCTGGGTGCTGTGGGCGCGCCAGACCCCGCCGCCGACCGGTTCCTTCGACTGGCACACGGCGGTCTGGCATCTGCGCGCGCCGGTGCTGCGGGCGCTGTTCCAGCAGTTGTCCGATCCCGGCCGGCTGCAACCGCTTGGACTGGTGGAGGTGCTGGACTGGACGTCCGCCGCGCTGGACCGGGTGGACCGGGCGGCGTTCTTCTCGCGCTTCGACGAGGGCGCGGCGGTGCCCTACTTCTACGAACCGTTCCTGGAGGCGTTCGACCCCGAACTGCGCAAGCAACTCGGGGTCTGGTACACGCCCGCCGAGGTCGTCCGCTACATGGTGGCGCGGGTGGACCGGGCGTTGAAGGACGACCTGGGCGTCGCGGAGGGTCTGGCGGCGGAGAACGTCTACGTGCTGGACCCGTGCTGCGGCACCGGGGCCTATCTGGCGGAAGTGCTGCGGCGCATCGCGGCCAACCTGCGGGGCCAGGGGCTGGGCGCGCTGGCCGGGGCGCGGGTCAAGCAGGCGGCGACGGAGCGGGTGTTCGGGTTCGAGATCATGCCGGCGCCGTTCGTGGTGGCGCATCTGCAAGTGGGGCTGGCGCTGCGGGACCTGGACGCGACGCTGGCCGGCGACGGGACGGAGCGGGCCGGGGTGTTCCTGACCAACGCGCTGACGGGCTGGGAGCCGAGGACGACCAAGCCGTTGCCATTCCCGGAACTGGAGGAGGAGCGCGACCGGGCCGAACGGGTGAAGCGGGAGGCGCCGATCCTCGTGGTCCTGGGCAACCCGCCCTACAACGGCTTCGCCGGCATGGCGGTGGACGAGGAGCGGGAGTTGTCGGAGGCGTACCGGACGACGAAACGGGTGCGCGGCCCGGAGGGACAGGGGCTGAACGACCTCTACGTCCGCTTCTTCCGCATGGCGGAGCGGCGCATCGCCGGGAAGACGGGCCGGGGCGTGGTGTGCTTC
The DNA here is from genome assembly GCA_958295695.1 of uncultured Alphaproteobacteria bacterium. Lineage (GTDB taxonomy): Bacteria > Pseudomonadota > Alphaproteobacteria > SP197 > SP197 > SP197. The sequence goes on from OY282363.1 coordinate 3,236,177, forward strand.
ATCTCGAACTACTCGTGGCTGGACGGGCTGTCGTTCACCGGGATGCGGGAACGCTACCTTGAGGCGTTCGACGCCATCCGCGTCGATTGCCTGAACGGGGACAAGTACAAGACCGGCAAGGTCGCGCCGGACGGGACGCCGGACCCGAGCGTGTTCTCGACGGAAGGCGACCCGGTGGGCATTCAGGTGGGGACGGCGATCGCGACCCTGGTTCGCAAGGCGGACCACGCGCCGACGGAGCGCATCGGCTTCCGCCATCTGTGGGGGCGGACGAAGCGCGAAGACCTGCTGGCGACGGCGGAGGCGGAACCGGGCGCGCTCTACGAGGCCGTCGATCCGGTCCTGCCGCTCGGTCTGCCCTTCGCGCCGGCCGTGGCGAGCGCCGAATGGTTCGGCTGGCCGGCGCTGCCCGATCTGCTTCCCGCGCACTTTCCCGGCGTCAAAACCGGCCGCAACGGCTTCCTGATCGACATCGACCTCGACCGGCTCAAGGCCCGGATCGCCGACTATTTCGACCCGGCCTTGAGCCACGAGGAGATCGCCCGGCGCTACCCGCCGGCGATGAAGAGCTTCGGACGGTCCGACGCACGGGCCGTGCGCGATGCGCTGCTGGCGCGCGGCGGGCCGCTCGAATCGGCTTTTGTCCGCCACACTTATCGCCCGTTCGACGACCGTTGGCTCTATTGGGAGGCGGGCGTCGGACTCCTCGATGGCGCGCGCGCCGCTTACAAACGGCAGATTTTCGCGGGGAATCTATGGATCGAAGCCCGTCAGCGCGACGCCAGGGAGGATTACTCGCGCGGCATGCCGGTGCGCCATCTGGCGGACAATCTCGGCAACGGGCTTTCGAGTTACTTCCCCGTCTGGCTCCTTGACGACGACCTCGGCGGCAACGGCGACGGCGCGCGGCGGGCCAATCTGAGCGAGGCGGCGCATTGCTATCTCAAGCGTCTGGGTCTCGGCGTGGAAGACCTGTTCCATCACGCGCTGGCCGTCCTGCACGACCCCGCCTACCGCGAGGCCAACGCCGGGGCGCTGCGCATGGAATGGCCGCGCGTCCCGCTCCCCGGCTGGCCGCATGGCGAATCCGAGGGCGCGGCGGAGGCGTTGGCCGAGTCCGCCGCGCGGGGCCGCGACCTCGCCGCCCTGCTCGATCCCGAAACCCCGGTTTCCAGCGTGACGCGGGGCAACCTGCGCCCGGAGATCGCCGCCGTCGCCGTGCCCGCGACCACGCACGGGCGCAACATGGCCGGAGACGACTTCGCGCTGACCGCCGGTTGGGGCCATTACGGAACGGGCGAGGCCGTGATGCCCGGCCAGGGCCGCGCCGTGGAGCGCGACTACACCCCCGACGAACGCGCCGCCCTGGGCGACGCCATCGCCACCCTTGGCGAAACCACGTTCGACGTGCGCCTGAACGACCGCGCCTTCTGGCGCAACGTCCCCACCGCCGTCTGGCGCTATCGCCTCGGCGGCTACCGGGTCCTCAAGAAGTGGCTCTCCTACCGAGAACGCCTCGTCCTCGCCCGCCCGCTCTCGCCCGAAGAGGTCCAGCACTTCACGGACACTGCAAGGCGGATAGCGGCGATCCCGTGCGGATAGCGGCGCGAGCTCTTGCCTCGATAAGTTCCGTCGGCGCGTCATTCCATCGGATTGGATGGCGAGGGCCGGTCCCTCGATACGCGCCCCGCGGGCGCTACTCGGGATGAGCGACCGACTGTCTTGTCGGTCAAGCGATGCGCCATGGCGTTCGGTCCCCGACGATGGCGTTGAGGATGGCGAGGGGCCTTCGCATGACGGCGGTGGGCGCGGCCATGGAGAGGGGGTGGCGCGCCCGGCGGCGTCTCCGCCGCCGGGCGCGCTCTCATGGCCCTCCGGCGAGATACAAGGGGGGAGCGTCCGCGCGCCCCACCCCGAATCCCCTCACCTCGAGGCGCGCGGAACGGCCCCTACTCGGCCGCCTCCGGCCGGGACGCCGCCGCGGCTTCCCTCGGCTGGAAGATGCAGAAGATCTTCCGCACCGCGCCCGTGCTGTCCCACCGGTAGACCATGCCCTTCGGGACCATGAAGGTGTCGCCGGCCCCGTAGGTCGTCGCCCGGCCGGCGCCGTCGGTGATCGTCACCTCACCTTCCAGAATGTGCATCAGCTCGTTGCGCGGAAACGGCGCCGGCCCGGTGTGCATCTCCGTCGTCGACCACACGCCCACGGTCATCTGCCCGGTGGCGTCCTCGAAGAACACCTTGACGCCCTGCTCGGGTACGCCGCCGATGTAGCGCGAGGCGTCCTGCTCGCCCACGGGATCGAGATCGCAGCCGGGGTCGGGACGGCGGACGACAAGCTTGTCGTCGCCGAGCGTCTCGCCGGAATCGTCGTCGAAGATCGCGTAGAACTTGCGGATGTCCCCGGTCTGCTTCCAGACGCACGGCGTGCCCTTGGGGATGACGAAGCTCTCGCCCGCCCGGATCGTGTCCTCGACGCCGTTCTCGTGCGCGATCGTCACCGAACCCTCGAGCACCAGCATGAACTCGTTGACGTCGTAGGGAGCCCTCTTCGTGGTCATCGGCGTGCAATGCCACACGCCCGACGTCAGCTTGCCGGTCTCGTCGGCGAAGTAGGCGTGGCCGGTCTGGACCGGCCTGCCCTCGGTCAGCGCCTCGGCGGGAATCTCCGGCCAGACGGCGAGGCCCGCGCCGGCGGGTCCCCGGTCGGAATAGGCGATGGGGGTCGGTTCGCTCATCGGTTCCTGCTCCTGGTTCGGCCGCGTCGGCGACGCGGGCCCCGGTTTCGTCGGGATGGACGGACATCCTTGCGGACATGCGCGCCGCCGGTCCACGAGACCGGCGGCGCCCGTCCCATCCTGTCCGAAGGCGGGAGTATGCCCCAACGGGTCTTGCCGGAACAGGCGGAACGCGGCAAGACGATGGTATCGACGCGACGCCGGGGCGCGGGGTCCGGTCGTGAGCCGCTCGACACCGATACGGTCTCCGAATCCCCGCGTCCGAAACCGGCTGCGGGCGTCATGCGGGGACCGCGCGAGCATGACGGCGAGACGGCGATCCCGGCGCCGACTCGGCGCGAGTCGCGCTTCGGCCGCGCCCGGCTTCCGCCGTCGCGCCGTCGAGAAGCGATCGAACGCTCAATCGAGTCCGTCGTCATGGCGAGCTTCCCGGCGCCGGACCGCGACAGGAAAGCGGCGGACCGGCATGCGCTGGAACGCGCGCGGCTTGGCGCCGCCGGCGGGGCGCCGCCTTTCGTGGACGGCCGGATCGCGGCGACCGCCTCTGTCAACGACCCGATCCCGATTACGGCGAATGCTGGAGATTTCGAGCGTTTCCAAGGGCTTCGGGCACGGAGTCGGGCATGAGCGGTTTGCCGCCCGCGCGAAGCTCCTCGCCGGGACCGGGCGGTGGAATCCGGTCGCGGACCCGCTCTATCCCGCCGAGTCGAAGCGACAGACGGCGTTCGCCTCCACGTCCTCCCAGTCGATCTCGACGCCGAGGCCCGGTCCTCCGGCTGCGGCGACGCAGCCGTGGGCGTCGAGCGCCGGAGGATTTCGGACGGGATAGTCGAAGGGCGCGCTCGGCGCGGGATGCTCGAACCACGTGCAGCCCGCCATGCCCAGCATGACGTGGAGGTTGGCCTGCTGGGCCGGCCCGAAGCCGAAGGACTGGATCTCGACCGGGACCTCCATGGCGCGCGCCAGGCCGATGGCCTTGATCGCCGTCGTGATCCCGCCCGCGTTGCAGGCGTCGAAGCGCAGCCGCGACCAGGCCTTCCGCTCCAGTCCGATACGCCAGTTCTCGAGTCCGACCAGTGTGTTGCCCGCCGGCAGCACATCGACGCCGACCGCGCCGTTGAGCTCGACATAGGCGTCGAGGTCGGTGTCGGGCAACGGCGCCTCGAGCCAGTCGAAGGGTCCCCGGCTCATCGCCTCGCCGAGCCGCACGGCCTCGTCGAAGTCCTGGAGCTGCTCCTGGTCGGTCATGAAGCGGACCTTGCCGTCGCCATAGGCTTGCGTCACGACGCGCACCAGCTCGAGATCGAAGTCCGGATCGGTGTTCATGTGGAACTTCACCGCCGGATAGCCCAAGGCCACGAAACGCTTCGTCGCGTCGAGATAGTCCTCGATCGCAAGATAGGCCTCGGTGCTGGCGTAGGCGGGGATGCGCTCGCGATAGCCGCCCAGGAGCCGCCACAGCGGCTGGCCGACGGCGCGGGCGTAGGCGTCCCACATCGCGCAGTCGACGATGGAAAGGCCCTCCCACGGTCCGGCGTCCGCCCCGGCCAGCAACGCTTCCGTCGAGGCGGACCGCGTCGCCGCGTCGGCCCCGAGCGCCTCGCCCGCCAGCGCCTCGATCCGGCGCACGACCGAACCCGCCTCGCGGCCGGACCAGCCGCTCAGGGACGAGGCCGCGCCTTCGGCGCCGTTCGCCAGGGTGAGCCGGACGATCTCGGCGTTCATCCGCTCGGGCTCCATGCGCCCGTGATAGCGCGTCGGCGGCGCTCCGGCGGGCGCGACGGCGTAGGCGCGGACGCGGGCGATTCGGAGATCTTCGGTCATGGATCAGTCCTCCAGGTCGAACGTCAGGAAGGCGTCGGCCTCGATGCGGTCCCACTCGGGTATCGCTCCCAGTCCCGGCCCAGCGGGCGCGGACATACACCCTTCCCCGTCGATCTCCGGGAGCGGGACGGTCTCGCGCCGGCCGTCGGCCCCGGGCGCGGGCCGCTCGAACCATCCGCAGTTTCCCAGGCCGAGCGCCAGATGGAGGGCGGCCAGCCGGGGGGCTCCGGAGCCGTGGGACCGCAGTTCGACGGTCGTGCCGTGCGCCGCCGCCAGGCCCATGGCGCGCGCGGTCGCCGACACGCCGCCGTTGTGGGCCGGTCCGGTCCGCAGGCGGCTCCAGGCGCCGGCGGCGATCCCGTCGCGCGGGGTTCCGAGATCGGTGAGCGTGTCGCCCGCCGGCACGACCGGCACGCCGGCGGCGCGCCGCAGCTCCGCATAGGCCGCCACGTCCTCGTCGGGGAAGGGAGCCTCGAACCAGACGAACCCGAGTTCGGCCAGACGCCGGCCGATCCGGACGGCCGTCCCGAGGTCGTAGCGCCGCCCGGCGGCGAGCATGAAGGCCATGCGCGCGCCGTGGGCGGCGTGGACCGCCCCGGCCATGGCGAGGTCCCGGCCGGGGTCGCGCTCGGCGCGGAGTTTCACGGCCCGGTAACCCCGGGCGGCGAGGTCCCCGACGAAGGCGACGCAGGCGTCGATGTCGTCGAAGGCGGGCGCGAGGGCGCAGGCCGCGATCCGGTCCCGCGCGCCGCCCAGCAGCCGCCACAACGGCTCTCCCGCCGCCCGCGCCGCGAGGTCCCACAGGGCGATGTCGATGGCGGATTCCGCGCGCTTTCGCGGGTCGCCGCACGCGCGCAGGAGCCGTTCCGAGACCGCCTCGCGTTCGAGCGCCGAGGCGCCCAGAACCTGGGGCGCGATGGCGCGCAGGCGGTCGGCCAGGGAACGGTCCGGCCCGCCGCCGAGGGCGGACGGGTCCGACGCGCTCGAGGCCCAGCCCTCCAGGCCGTTGGCCGCCGTGAGCCGCAGGATGTTGTCGACGACGGGGACGGCGCCGTTCCCGGCCGGCGCGACCGCATGGACGCGGACCCGCACGATATCGAGATCGCGCGACACGGGGCGCGGCTACCGGCCCTTGAACTCCGGCCTGCGCTTCTCGGCGAAGGCGCGGGCGCCTTCCATGAAGTCGTCCGAGAAGAGCATCCTCTCGTAGGCCGGCAATCCGCTGGAGCCGTCGCCGCCGGAGCGCACGGCCCGGCGCGTCACCTCGAAGGAGTCCGGCAGCGGCAGGTGCATCATCGCGCCCAGCGCCTCCTTCAGGGCCTGGAGCGCCAGCGGCGCGCCCTCGGCGATCTCCGCGGCCAGCGCGCGGGCCTTGTCCAGAAGCTGTCCGCGGGGCACGACGGCGTGGACGAGGCCCCAGCGCCTGGCCTCCGGCGCGCCCATGCGGCGGCCGGTCAGGAAGAGCTCCATCGCCACGTTGTAGGGAATGAGCCTGGGGAGGCGCTGGATGGCGCCCGCGTCGGGCAGGAATCCGCGCTGCATCTCGGGCAGGAAGAACTCGGCGTGGTCGGCCGCCACCAGGACGTCGCAGGCCAGCGCGATCTCGAACCCACCGCCCACGGCGGCGCCGTTCACCGCCCCGACGACCGGCTTCCCGAGGTCCCAGAACTCGACGATGCCGGCGAAACCGCCGTCGAGCCCGTCCGCCGATCCCAGCGCGTCGGCGTTGCTCCCGGCCCGGGCGACCTCCTTGAGGTCCCAGCCCGCGCTGAAGATGCGGTCGCCGGTCGCGGTCACGAGGCCGGCGCGCAGGTCGACGTCGTCCCTGAGCCGGCACAGCGCCTCGTGCATCTCCGCGCTGAACCGCCGGTTGATGGCGTTGGCGGGAGGCCGGTCCATCACGATTTCGAGAACCCGGCCCCTCCGGGCGGTATGGACGAACTCGGCCATGGGCGCTTCCCCCCTTCGGCGGCGGCCGGGAGCCTAGGACAGATCCCGCCCGGATTGAATCGTCCGCGGGCCGGCCCGTCCCTCGATACGGTCCTTTCGGGACCTACTCGGGATTGAGGGGATTTTTGCGCCTTGTCCCCACCCAACCCCCCTCACCCCGAGGCGCCGCCGCAGGCGGCGTATCGACGGAGCCTGTCCGGGAACGGGGGCCGCCGGGAACGGATCGTTCCTCCGGCTTGCGCATCGCCGCCTCATGGCGCATAAGAATCGGCCCAGAACACCCGGCAGGGGTGCTCTCGATTCCAACACTGGGAGACACAACATGGATCTGACACGGAAGTTCCTGTCGGCGGTCGCGGCCGGCGCGATGCTCGCCGGCGTCGCCGCCTCGGCCGGCGCCCAGAGCATCCCCGAGACCGACGCGCCCGTCCGGCTCGCCATGAACGAGTGGACCGGCCAGCACATCAGCACCGCCGTGGCCGGCGAAGTGCTCAAGCGCATGGGCTACAACGTCGAATACGTGACGGCCGGCTACTATCCGCAGGTCGCGGCCGTCGCCGACGGCGACCTCGACGCCACCCTCGAAATCTGGAGCTCCAACATCGGCGAGGGCTGGGACGGGCACTTCGATTCCGGCTCGGTCGAGATCGTGGCGCTGTCCGGTCTCAAGCCGCAGGAAGCCTGGTTCGTTCCGGGATACGTCGTCGACATGTGCCCGGGCCTGCCGAGCTGGGAGGCGCTCAACGACTGCGTCGACCTGTTCGCGACGCCCGAGACGATGCCTTCGGGCCGTTTCCTGGACTACCCGGCCGACTGGGGCGACAAGAATTCCCACAAAATCGCCGCGCTCGGGCTCGATTACGTGAACATCCCGTCGGGCGGCGAGGGCGCGCTCGTCGCCGAGATCAAGTCGGCCTACGAACGCCAGGCGCCGCTGATCACCATGTTCTGGGAGCCGCACTGGATGTTCGCCCAGTACGACCTGCAGCGGGTCCACCTGCCCGAGCACTTCGAAGGCTGCGAAACCGACGCGTCGCTCGGCATGAATCCCGACGCGGTCCACGACTGCGACTGGGCCGGCGCCGAGATCTGGAAGGTCGCCAATCCGGGCCTCAAGGACAGCCATCCCGGCGCCTGGGGACTGATCGAGGCCTATTCCATCACCAACCTGGAGCAGGCCCAGATGATGTCGGAGATCGACGACAAGGGCCGCGACCTGATCGAGGTCGTCAACGAATGGCTCGACGACAACTCGGAGACGGTCCAGGGCTGGATCGACCACGCGATGATGTAGGCGCCGATCCGACGGACCGGACGGAAGGCCGGGCGGCGACGCCCGGCCTTTTTCTTCGTCGGGAGCCGCCCGCCGTTCCAGCTCTCCGCGGCGCTCCGCCCGGAATCAGGGCAGCGCGAATTCCGCCGCCAGCTCCGTCAGTTCCCGCTTGAAGGGGATGTCCCGGGGCTCCGCGCCCAGCTCGCGGGCGAAACGGTGGCCTTCGTAGACCGCCGCGGCGATGGTGGCGGGGCCGTGACAGTCGCCGATGCGGCGGACCGAGGCCACGCCGGCGTCGCGCAGCCGCTCCGGATCGCCGGCCAGCTCGCGGTAGAGCGCGTCGTCGGGCAGGCGCGACGTCACCATCACGACCGAGGCGGCGGCGACCTCGCGGCGGCGCCCGGTGAAGACGCAGGCCAGCGCGGCGACGCCGTCGCCGATGGCCGAGAGCCTGGCGTTGGCCTCGACGCCGACGCCGAGCCCGATCAGGCGCGCCTGGATGCGGTGCTGCTCCAGGGTCTCGACGGTCCATGACGACACGACGGGGTCGGGCGTCGCCAGCGTCACCTCGAGGCCGTCGCCGCGCAGCTTCTCGGCGATCGCGCCGCCCATGTAGTAGTGGTCGTCGTCGTAGACCAGGACGGGACCCTCGGGCGCCGAACCCGCCATGACGTCGTCGGGCGTGAGCACGCCCGCGCCGTCGGCGCCGGGGATCGGGAACTGGTGCGCCCGGCCGTAGCCGTCCTTCCGCCAGGACGCGCCGGTCGCCACGGCGACGCGGTCGGCGCCGAACTCGAGCGCCTGCCCGGCCGTCAGCCGGCTGTCGAGGAAGATCTCGACATTGGCCATCCGCCGGAGTTGGTGCGCCCGGTAGTCGCGCACCCGGCCCCAGGCGGCGAACCCCGGCAGGCGGCTTTCGCGCGCGACCCGGCCGCCCAACTCCCCGGCCGCCTCGGCCAGCGTGACGCCGTAGCCGCGCTGGCCCGCCGCGAGCGCCGCCTCGAGGCCCGCGGGCCCTGCGCCGATGACGAGCACCCTGTCGTCGGCCGCCTTCCGCGGAATGCGTTCGGGATGCCAGCCCTTGCGCCACTCCTCGCCCTTGGTCGGGTTCTGGGTGCAGCGCATGGGCGCTTGCAGGTGGTCCCAGCCGACGCAGATGTTGCAGCCGATGCACTCCCGGATGTCGTCGATCCGGCCCTCCTCGATCTTCCTCGGCAGGAAGGGATCGGCGATCGAGGGCCGGGCCGCGCCGATCATGTCGAGCACGCCGTTCCTCACCAGGGAGACCATGCGGTCGGGACTGGTGTAGCGGCCGACGGCCACCACGGGCTTGGTGGTGACCTGCTTCACGAAGGAGATGAAAGGCTCCTGATAGCCCTCCTCGGCGAAGCGGCTGGTGACGCTGTCGTTCTCCCACTCGGCCACGTTGACGTCCCACAGGTCGGGCAGCTCGGCCAGCATCTCGACGATCTCGCGCCCCTCCCCGTCGGACTCCATGCCTTCGGCGCCGCGCCTCTCGTCGACGGCGAAGCGCGCGACCACGCCCATCGTGTCGCCGACCGCCTCCTTGGCGTCCTCGACGATCTCGCGGAACAGGCGGACGCGGTTTTCCAGGCTGCCGCCGTATTCGTCCGCGCGGCGGTTGTAGCGCGGCAGCATGAACTGGCCGGCGAGCGACAGGTTGTGGGCGGCGTAGCAGCAGACGATGTCGAAGCCGGCCCGCCTGGCGCGCTTCACGGCGTCGAGGTGCCAGCGCCGGTAGTCGGCGATGTCCGTCTTGTCCATGGCGCGGGCCTGCACCGGCGCGTTGCCGACCACGGGGATGTGGGACGGGAAGAGCGGAACCTCGCGGCTGTAGGCCGCCGTCGCGAACTTGCCGTTGTGGGTCAGCTCGATCAGCGCGAGGGCGCCGTGCTCATGGACGGCGTCGCACATGCGCGCGAGATAGGGGATGTCCCGATCCGACCACAGCCGCCCCTCGGTGGCGCCGGTGATGTCGGTCGTGGGGTGGATGTCGATCTGCTCGGTCGAAACCACGGCCCAGCCGCCCTCGGCCTTCACGCCGCGCATCGCCGCCATGCTGGACGGGAAGGTGCGCCCCATGCCGTTGCAGTGGGGAACCTGGTAGAAGCGGTTCCTCGCCGTGACGGGACCGATCTTCACGGGCTCGAAGAGGATGTCGTAACGGGGATCGCGGGGCATGGTCGTCTCCCTATTCCCGGGTCAGGGGTGCGGCCAGTCCGGCGACAGCGCCACCAGCTCGCGCCTGAAGGGCGGACTGTCGACCGGCGTCTCGGCGTCCAGTTCGCGGGCGTACCTGTGGCCGCCGTGGACCGCGGCCGCGACGAGGCCCGGCGCCAGGCAGTCGCCGATCGCGGTCACGCTCCGGACGCCGGCCGCGTCGAGCGCCGGCCGGTCGCCGGCGAGGGCGCGGTAGAGCGCGTCGTCGGCGTCGCGCATGGTCACCGGGACCAGGGAGCCGCGCTCGATCCGCGTGCGCCGGTCGGTGAAGTTGCAGGCGAGCTCGATCTCCTTCCCGCCGACCCGCGCGAGATGCTTGTTCGTCACGATGTCGGCGCCGATCTCGATCATGCGGGCCTGGATGCGCCCCTGCTCCATCGTGTTGTGGGTCCAGTGCGCCACGTCCGGCGCGGTGGTCACGTAGACCACCACGTGGCCCCGCCCGGCGGCCAGCTCCGCCAGGACGCTCGCCATGACGTAGTGGTCGTCGTCGTAGACGACGACGGGGTCCTCCAGCGCGACCTCGCCGGACATGATGTCGTCGGGCGAGAAGACGCCGGCCCCGTCGAGTCCCGGAACGGGCGCGCGGTGGGTGCGGCCCAGGGCGTCGCGCCGCCAATGCGACCCGGTGGCGACCGCCACGCGGTCGAAGCCGAACTCCCGCACCTGGTCCGCGTCGAGCCGGCTGTCCATGAAGATCTCGACGTTGGGGAGCTCGCGGAGCTGGCCGACGCGCCAGTCCACGACCCGCGCCCAGCTCGCCAGCCCCGGAAGCCGCGAGAGCCGGTTGAGATGCCCGCCGAGTTCCGTGGCGGCTTCCGCCAGGGTCACGGCGTAGCCGCGCTGGCCCAGCGCGCGGGCCGCCTCCAAACCCGCCGGGCCGCCGCCGACCACGAGCACGCGGCCGTCGCCGTTCCGGGCCTCGATCCGCTCGGGATGCCAGCCCCTGCGCCACTCCTCGCCCGTGGTCGGGTTCTGGGTGCAGCGCATGGGCGCGAACGTGTAGTCGCCGCCGACGCAGATGTTGCAGCCGATGCACTCCCGGATGTCGTCGATGCGGCCGTCCTCGATCTTCCTGGGCAGGAAGGGGTCGGCGATCGAGGGGCGCGCCGCGCCGATGAAGTCCGCGACGCCCCCATTGACCAGCGAGACCATGCGGTCGACCGAGGTGTAGCGTCCCACGGCCACCACCGGCTTGCTCGTGACCTGCTTCACCCAGCCGACGAACGGCTCCTGGTAGCCCTCCTCGGCGAAGCGGGCCGTCTGGCTGTCGTTGTCCCACTCGGAGACGTTCACGTCCCAGAGGTCGGGCAGGTCGGCGAGCAGCTCGACCGTCGCCCGCCCGTCGCCGTCGGCGGCGATGCCGTCGTCGCCGGCCAGCTCCTCGACGGCGAACCGCACCGCCACCGCCATGGCGTCGCCGACCGCGTCCTTGGCGTCCTCGATCACCTCGCGCATCAGGCGCACGCGGTTCTCGATCGGGCCGCCGTACTCGTCCGTCCGCGTGTTGTAGCGGCGCGAGACGAAGTGCTGCATGAGGCAGAGGTTGTGCCCGGCGTAGACGTAGACGATGTCGAAGCCCGCGTCGCGCGCCCTGAGCGCCGCCTGCCTGTGCCAGCGCCGGAAGTCGGCGATGTCGGCCTTGTCCATGGCCCGCGCCTGACCGGGCGCGAAGCCCTGCATCGGTATGGCGGCCGGGGCCATGGCGATCTCGCGCGACTGGAGGTTGTGGCTCGCCATGCCGCCGTAGACCAGCTCGCAGCCCGCCAGCGCGCCGTGGCGTTTCACGCCCTCGGCCATGCGCGCCATGATCGGGACGTCCTGTTCCGACCACAGCCGGGCCTCGATGGCGGGCGCGACGTCGCCCGTGTGGTGGAAATCGCACTCCTCGGTGCAGACGACCGCCCAGCCGCCCTCGGCCTTGACCGAGCGCATCGCCGCCATGGCGCTGGGATAGTGGACGCCCATGCCGTTGCAGTGCGGCACCTGGTAGAACCGGTTGCGCGCGGTTACCGGCCCGATCGAGACCTCCTCGAACAGCACGTCGTATCGCGGATCCCGGGCCATCGCCCCTCTCGCCGTCTGGACGGTCAAGTCTAGTCCGGCCGGGCGGCGCCGCGCCATCCCCGTCCCGGTTGCATTCGCGCGCCGCGTGGCGAATGATCGCGCGCAAGGGAGCCAGCCACGGTCCGGGAAGCCCCGCGCATGGCGACGCGCACGAACGCATCCACGCCTTTCGACGGTTACCGCCGGACCGGCGCGGGCGGCCACGACGAGTTGCTGGTCCGCGTCGGGCCGGGCGCGCCGGCGGGCGAATACCTGCGCCGTTACTGGCAGCCGGTGCACATCGCCGGCGAGCTCGGCCCGAGGCCCAAGCGGATCCGCATCATGGGAGAGGACCTCGTGCTGTTCCGCGACGGGAGTGGGCGCGTCGGGCTGGTCCACAGGAACTGTCCGCACCGCCGCGCCTCGCTCGAATTCGGAGTCTGCGAGGAGCGCGGCATCCGTTGCTGCTACCACGGCTGGCTGTTCGACGTGGACGGCGCGGTCCTGGAGACGCCCGGCCAGCCGGACGGCGTCGAGGAACGCGTGCGGGCCGCGACCCGGCTGGGCGCCTATCCGGTGAAGGAATACAAGGGCCTGATCTTCGCCTATCTCGGCCCGCCGGAGCGGCGGCCGGAGTTCCCCGTCTACGACACGCTCGAGCTGCCCGGCCACGTCATGACGCCCTACAAGGCGCCCTTCCGCTGCAACTGGCTCCAGGTGGTCGACGCCATCCTCGACCCGCTCCACACCGCCTTCCTGCATTCGCGCATGAGCCGGGAGCAGTTCAGCCGCGGCTTCGGCGAGATCGGGGAGATGAAGTTCTACGAGAGGCCCATGGGCTTCCTCGGCGCGGCCACCCGCCGGGTCGGCGACAACGTCTGGGTCCGCGTCAACGAACTGGTCCTGCCCAACTACACCCAGGCCGGCGCGGCGTTCGCGGCGGACGGCGCCCGGCGACGCTATTTCGGACGCACCGCCTTCGCCCGCTGGGTCGTGCCGGTGGACGACCGTGAGACGGTCTGCCTCGCCTGGGCGATCTTCGGCGAGCGCGGCGACCCCGAGAGCTACAACACGCCCGAGGGGCCGGAGCTCATCGAACAGGGCGAGGTCTTCGACCGGACCTACGACGAGCGCCAGCGCTTCCCGGCGGACGCCGAGGCCACGGAGGGCATGGGCCCGATCACCGAGCACGACAGGGAGAACCTCGTTCCCAGCGACAAGGGCGTCCGGATGTACCGCCGCCGGCTGCGCGAGCTGGTCGGCGCCCTGCGGGACGGCGCGGAACCGGAGCACGTCTCCTCGATCTGGCCCAATCCCGTGCCGACCTACGGCGGCGACACCGTGCTCCGGCTGCCCGCCTCCGGCGGCGACGACCGCGCGCTCCTGCGCGGGGCCGGCATGGCGGTGATGGAGCGCCAGTTCGCCGCCGAGGCGCTGAAGGGCGAGGCGCGGGACGCCCGGGTGGTCGCCGCGCTGAAGGACCTCGAGGCGGACGGGCTTCCCGCATGACCGTCCGGGTCCACATCAAGAACAACCGCGCGCGTCCGGACACGTTCCCGCCCACGCCCGAGGCCGAGCCCGTCTTCACCGCGACCAGGGAACGCTACGAGGCGGTGCTCGCGGCCTATCCCGACCTCCGGGGCCGGCTCGACACGACGATCGACTGGGACACCGACAACTTCGCCGAGTCCATGAAGACGGCCGAGGCGCTGATGTGCTGGGACCTGCCGACCGGGAACCTCGCCCGCACCGCGCCGAACCTGAAATGGATCCACATCATCGGGGCGGGCGTGGAGCACCTCTGCCCGATGGACTGGGCGCCCGACGGCGTGGTCGTCACCAACAACAAGGGCGCGCAGACCGACAAGGCGGGCGACTTCGCGCTCATGGCCGTCCTGATGCTGCACTGCCGCGTCCCGGCCATCGCCGCCAACCAGCGCGAGGCCCGCTGGAACTCGCTCTATTCGACGCCGATCGAGGGCCGCACGGCGCTGATCGTGGGCGTGGGCAGCCTGGGCGGCGGCGCGGCGAAGCGGCTGAAGGCGGCCGGCCTCCGGGTCCTGGGGATCGGCCGACACGGCCATCCCCACCCCTGCGTCGATACGATGGGAACGGCGGCCGACCTCGACGCCTTCCTGCCGCGCGCCGACTATGTCCTCGTTTCGATCCCCGCCACGCCCGAAACCGTCAACCTGATCGACCGGGACCGCCTGTCGCGGATGAAGCCCGGCGCGGGCCTCGTCAACATCGGGCGCGCCGCCACCGTGGACTACGAGGCCGTCGTCGAGCTTCTCGGCGCCGGCCGTCTTTCGGGCGCCATCCTCGACGTCTTCGACCCGGAGCCCCTGCCCCCGGACTCCCCGCTCTGGACGGCGCCGAACCTGATGGTCATGCCCCACATCTCGGCCGACGACGGCGAGACCTATGTCGAGACCACGCTGACGATCTTCCTCGACAACATGCGCCGCTTCATCGCCGGCGACGCACTCCGCAACGTCGTCCGGCCCGAGCTGGGCTACTGATACGGAGGCGGTCGATACTGCCGATGAGCGCTCACGAAACCTTCGCGCTGGGCGATGTCGAACTGCGGTCCGGCCAAGTCCTCAAGGATGCGAAGCTCGCCTACAAGACATGGGGTTCGCTCAACGCCGCCGGCGACAACGCGGTGCTGATCCCGACCTACTACACGGGCACGCACGCGAGCAACGAGGCCTATTTCGGGCCGGGCCGGGCGATCGACCCCGACAGGCATTTCGTCGTCTCGATCGACCTGTTCGGCAACGGGTTGTCGTCCTCGCCGAGCAACGCGGCGCCGCCCCAGGACGGGCCGCGCTTTCCCGGGACCGCCTTCCACGACAACGTCGCCTGCCAGCACCGCCTGCTCACCGAGCGTCTCGGCGTCGAGCGCCTGGCGCTGGTGACCGGCTGGTCCATGGGCGGCTGCCAGGCCTTCCAGTGGGGCGCGCAGTTCCCGGACTTCGTGGACGCCATCCTGCCGTTCTGCGGCTCGGCCCGGACGTCGCCCCACAACATCGTCTTCCTGGAAGGGGTGAAGGCGGCGCTCCAGGCCGACCGAAGCTGGAACGGCGGGGATTACCGGACGCAACCGGTCGCCGGCCTCGGGGCCTTCGGCCGGGTCTACGCCGGCTGGGCCTACTCCCAGACCTGGTACCGCGAGGGTCTCTACCGCGAGCTGGGCCACGAGACCCTCGAGGATCTGCTGGCCGACTGGGAAGCGGACCACGTCGACAACTGGGACGCCAACGACCTGCTCCACAAGCTCTGGACGTGGCGGAAGGGCGACATAAGCGCCAACGAGGCTTATGGCGGCGACCTCGTCCGCGCGCTCGGCGCCATAAGGGCCAGGGCCATCGTCATGCCGGCCTCGACCGACCTCTACTTCACGCCCGGGGACAACGCCCTCGAGGTCGCGCACATGCCGAACGCGGAACTCCGGGTCTTCGAGACGGTCTGGGGCCACTGCGTCGCCAGCGGCCGCACCGTGCCGGCGTTCCACGCCTTCCTCGACGAGGCGATAAGGGAACTGCTGGGTTAGGGGCGGCCCTCTTGGGCCGGCGGCCGGCGTTACCCACCCGTTCGGCAGTCGGCCAGCCGAACCGTTTTCGCGCCCAGCGTTTCGTAGCGGGCTTCATGACAGGTCAGGACGACGATCTGGAGGGTCTCCGCCGCCTTCCGCAAAGCGAGTTGCATACGGTCGAATCGTTCGTCGTCGCTGTTGACCAACGGATCGTCGAGGATCAGCGCGACCGGCCTGTCCTTCTCGCGCAGCAGGTCGGCGAACGCCAGACGGGTGAGCACCGCGACCTGTTCGCGCGCGCCGACGCTGAGGTCGTCGAACGGTTCCTCCACGCCGCCCCGCACAAGCGATACGATGTCCAGAGTATCCTCGCGCAATCGCAACTCCGTGTCCGGGAAGAGCATCCGCAGGTAGGGTTTCAAGCGATCGCGCACCGGCCCGAGGAAGGTTTCCTTCGCTTCCCGTTCGGCCTCGCGCAGCGTGTCCATCAGTAGCTTCCACGCCTTGGCCTCGGCTTCCTCCCGAGCCAGTTCGGCGCATGCGATGTCCAGTTCGCCCCTGGCGCGCTCCAGTTCCTCGGCCAGCCCGCGCTGTCCGAGCGTGCGCAGTTCAATGGTCAGATCGCGCTCGTCCCGCTCGGCCTTGTTCTTTTCCTTCTTGAGCCTGTCATAGGCGTCCCGTGCCCGTCCGTGTTCGAGTTGCACTTCGTCCGGCGCGAGCGCATCCCGTTCCTTGAGCATTCTTTCATACTCCGCCTTGCGCTCGTCAAACTTGCGCCGGTCCGCTTCGGCGCGTTCGGCGAGCACATCGTCCGCCGTATCGCGCCGTGCTTGCGCCAGTTCGGTTTGCAGCCTATCCGCCGCTTCGGCTTTCAGCCGACGCCGCTCGGCCGCCCCGATCCATTCATCCTGTAACTTGCCGTGTGCGGAACGAGCCGCATCGCGTTCCCGCAAGGCGGCGGCGAAGGCGCTCTCCGCGTCTTCGAGTCGTCCCTCCGCCTCCGCCTCGACCGTCCGGGCGCTCTCGATATCCGGCGAACCGCCGTCGCCGCCTTCGACCGCCGCCAAGGATTCCCGTTTCCCACGAACGGTTTCTCGAAGAGCCTCGACGCCCTCGGGCGCGATTCCCTTCAATTCGCCACGCAAACGTTCCAGACGTCCAGCCGATCTCTGTCTCTCCCGCAAAGCTGTTTGCGCGGCGGCAAGATCGTTCAGGCCCAGTTCGCGCAGTTTGTCCCGTAGCCGGCGGCTCAGGCCGGAGAGACGATCGCGCAGGGGGACAATGTCCTCGTCGCCCGGCCTCACCTCGACCGCGCCGAACCCCTGCAAGCGGAATGTCTTCCTTTCCGTGACGCGTACCGGCCGATCCGTATCGACGGGCTCCCCATCGAGCGAAACCGCCATGGCGCCCTCCGGTTCGAACGTTAATGCCACGGCCGCCGCCTCAAGCGCGGCCTCCGCTCCTGCTATTTTCGACGACAGATCGCGCAGACGGTCAAGGACATCGTCATCGACCGGATTGGCGGCCGAAGCCCGTTTTTCCCGGCCGATTTTCTCATTCAGCGCATCGGCCCGCTTCAACTTGTTCTCGATCGTTTCCAGTTCGTCGGCGGTCTTCGCGCGCTCCCGCGCCCGACGCGCCGATACCGCGGCGTCTTTCGCCTCGTCCCGTCGCCGGCCGGATTTATCGAACTGTCGCAGGGTTTCCGTGAGCGCCCTTTCGGCCCCGTCCCGCTCGGGTTCGAGGTTTTCCAGAGCGGTTGCCGCCTCTCGCGCCTCTTCTTCAGCGCGGGAAGCCTTGGCGGCGAGGCCGGCGCGGCGGTCCCTGTCTTTTTCGGCCGCTCTGGCTACAGCTTCCGCCCCACCCATCGACGCTTTGGCGGTCTCGACACGCGCGTCGACCTTCTCCAACTCCCGGACAGCCTTGTCGGCTTCATCCATCGCGGTCTTCGCCGTTGTCAGCGAGTCTTTGCGATCGTAACGGATGAGACGTCGGCGCAAATCCCCAAGCTCCTTCACTTTCTTATCGTAATCCCGGAGTTCGCGTTCCTGCGTCTGGCGTTCGTTCTCAAGCTCCCCGACCCGCTTGCGCCGATCGCTCAATGTCTTTTTCTCGCGCCCGGTCGGGGTGTAGTAGTCGCCGACCCGCTCCTTCACTGCGGCCAGCAGACGCCGTCCGCGGTCTCCGCCCAGCACCTGTCCGACTTCGCCCTCGATCGCTTCCCGCAGCGCCGTCTGGCTGTCGCTGTTCATCTCCAGCCGCGCGAAGGCCCGGCCCTGCTCCACCCAGAGCAGGCCGGCGAGGCCGCGATGCTCCTCCTTCGCGGGGCCGCGACCCGGTTGCGTGAAGCCGAGCAACTCCCGCAACCTGTCTTCGGCGTCCTCTCCCTGCCAGCGTCCACCGCCGCCTTCGAGCGAGACCGAGGGATCGCGCCCGAACGCCTTTTCGAGACGGTAGAGTGCTCCGGCCAGCACGAAATCGACGTCGATGGCGGGGCGGACGCCCTTCGCGCCGAAGGGAAGCATGTCCTCGATGGCTTTGCCCGTCAGCCCGTGACGGTCGAAGAACACCGCCTGCAGCGCCTTCAGAAGGGTGGACTTGCCTTCCTCGTTGTCGCCGACGATGATCGTGATGGCGGGATCGAAACCCGCGATCTCGACGCCCCTGTCGAGCTTGCGGAAATCGCGGACGGCGAGTCGTTCGATCCGCATGGCCC
Organism: uncultured Alphaproteobacteria bacterium; assembly: GCA_958295695.1. Lineage (GTDB taxonomy): Bacteria > Pseudomonadota > Alphaproteobacteria > SP197 > SP197 > SP197. The sequence goes on from OY282363.1 coordinate 3,254,503, forward strand.
TATCCGCCCGTCCCGACATGCGTTTTGTAGAGCCGGATCAGCGCCGCCCTTGCGACCGCCCGGTCGGGATCGCGTTCGTCTCGCGCACGGTCGCGCAGCCGCTCGACGGCCACGCGGACGAAGCCGTCGCGGTCGATGCGGTCGAGGTCGTCTTCGCTCGGTTCGGCCAGCAGGCCGTCTTCCCAGATGTCCAGATGGTGGAGACGCGCCTCCCAATCGCCGAGACGATCGAAAAGTCGCTTGCGGGTCGCGAGGTCGACCGCGCCGTCGAGCGTCAGCCGAAGCAGGCAGCGTTCCGGCTCCGGGGCGAGTTCGCCGATCTTCCGGTCGAGCGCCTCGACATCGGCGTCGTCGCGGACCTCCGCCGATTCCTCCCGCCAGGTGAAGTGGCCGGTGGGGACCTTCTCGACTTCCGGCGACCCGCCCGGTTTGCGGATCGTCACGACCAGCGCATGGCCCGGATCGCTGGATGTGAACCTGTCGGTTTCCGGCGTGCCGGAATACCATGTCCGGTCGTTGATCCGACGTGTCCCGTGCCAGTCTCCGAGCGCCAGATAGTCGAGGCGCGCCGCCTCCGCCCGTCCGGCGGGGACCCGATTCGGCTTTGCGGAGGAGTCGGGCAGAGACTCGGGGACCGACCCGTGGGCAAGCCCGATGCGAATCGCGTCTTCCTGCGTTTCCGCGTTGTCGAACCATGCCGTGAGATCGTCGATTTCGTGTCGCCGCCGCAGCACCGCCGGCAGCACGACGGCCCGTCCGCCCGCGAGCGTCAGCGGCTTCTCCAGCTCCAGGGCCAGATACACGTTGTCGGACAGTCCGCGGTGCCGGAGGCGGCTCCAGACCGAATCGGCGAGCGCCGGATCGTGGTTGCCGGGGATGAACACCCAGTCGCCAGCAAACTCTTTCAAGGCGACCGACATGCGGGTCAGCGTGCGGTCGGCGACGGCGTTGGCGTCGAACGCATCGCCGGCGACCAGAACCGCATCCGCATCCCGTTCCGCGGCCAGCCTGCCGACCGCCTTGACGGTCTCGACCCGCCGCTCGCGCAGGGCCGCGCCGGCGTCGCCCGGAATGTTGGCGAACTGCTTGCCCAACTGCCAGTCCGCCGTATGCACGAACCTGAACGTCACGCCTCGATACCCCTCGGTCCGACCCCGTTCGGGAGCCGGAACCTAGCGAGAGGGGTCATGGCTGTCGAGGCGGCGCGCGCCCCGTCCGCGCCCGTCACGGCCGCAGCTCGGCCCGGCCGTCGTCGAGCACCACCCAATCCCGCTCCAGGCAGCGGGTACGGTGGAACGCCGTGGCGCCGTCGCGCCAGATCTCGGTCGCCAGCGTGTCGCCGGGATAGACCGGAGCGGTGAACCGGCCGTGGAAGGCCCTCACGCGGGAGGGGTCGTGGCCGCAGCAGGCCGCCACGACCGCGTGGCACGCCATGCCGTAGGTCGCCAGGCCGTGCAGGATCGGGCGCTCGAACCCGGCCTCGCGGGCGAACGCGGGGTCGGCGTGGAGTTCGTAGAGGTCGCCGCTCAACCGGTAGATCAGCGCGGCCTGGCCGGCGACGGCGCGCTCCACCACCGCGTCGGGCGCGCGGCCGGGCATGGCGGCGCGTTCCGGGGGCGGCGGCGGCTCGCCGCCGAAACCGCCCGCGCCGATCAGCACGCCGGTCTGGCGCAGGGTCGCCACGGGCTCGCCCGTCGCGGCGTCGGACACCTCGTCCTCGACCTTGAGGATGGCGTGGCTTCCCTCGCCCCGGTCGTAGAGGCCGACGATCCGGCTCCGGCATTCGACCTCGCCCTCGGCGGGCAGGGGGCGATGGAGCGTGACGGTCTCGTCGCCGTGCACGTTCGGCGCGTCGCCCAGGCCGGACTCGCCGTCCCGGAACCATTCGAAGTCGTGGCCGACGACGGTGGCGAAGGTCGGCAGGACCTTCGGCCCCCACCCCTCGTAGACGAAGGGGAGTTCGTCGCGGTCGAGAGGATCGGCGCCCAGGCCGAGACCGAGCGCGTAGAGCACCGCCTCCCGCGCGCCGTAACGCACCCTGCGCGGCGCGGCGCGCCAGGCCGCGACCTTCCCGGGGTCGGGCCGGATCACGGCGGGTCCCGGAAGGCGGCGTCTCCGCGGACTCCGAACCCGGCGAGAACGGTCGCGCTATCGGAATCGGCGGGGTTCACGCCGCGCTCCGCGTACGGCAGTAGCAAGACGAGCGCACCGGCACGTCGCAGCGCGCCGCGGCGAGGTCGAGGCGCTGCCCGACGAGCGGCGCCTCGACCGTATCGCCCCGGCGGACAAGGCATTCGTGGAGGCCGTGCAGGCTCCAGACGTTGTCCGGATGCTGGCAGGGCCGGCGCAGGGTGGCGTCGAACCCCAGGTCGGCGCGGTAGACAACCTCGGCCTCCCCGTAGCGGCCCTGCTCCATCAGCAGCGCGCCGAGGGCGTGGCGGGTCGGCTGCATCCAGGCCCAGGGCTCGTCGTAGGGCAGGCCGTCGTCGAGCTCGACCGCGCGGCGCAGGTGGGCGAACGCGGCGTCGTGGTCGCCCTTGCGGTAGTCCAGTTCGCCCAGGAGCATCCGTTCGGCGACGGCGAGGATGTCGAGGCAGGTGTTGTTGAACAGCCGGCGGCTTTCGGGCACGCGGTCGCGCGCCTCCAGGAAGAGGTCGCGCTCGGCCTCCGCCTCGGCCACCCGTCCCGTCGCGGCGAGGGCCACGCAGCGGGCGTAGCGGACCGTCGCGGCGGTGACGCAATAGAGCCCGGGATCGTCGGGCGGCCGCTGCTCCAGGATCTCCCGCCACTTGCCGAACCGGACCAGCACGTGCTGCTTGATCGGGATGTAGCCCTCCAGCCAGTCGGCGGCGGGCGGCGAGCCGCTCTCCAGGAGCTCCCGCGGCAGGGTCTCGACCATCTCCTCGGCGGCCTCGATGGCGGGACCGTACTGGCCCAGGAACATCGCGCCGTAGACCTTGAAGTGGTAGTCGTGCGCCCGGTAGCCGGAATAGACGTTGAAGACGCCGGCGTGCTCGACGAACTTCCGGTCGGCGACGATGGCCGCGTGGTTGCGCTCCACGACGGCCCGGTAGTTGCCGCACAGCACGTCGATGTGGGTCGGCATGTGGCGCAGGTGGCCCGATTCCGGCGCCGCGTCGTAGAGCGCGTCGCCCGACTTGAGCGCCCGTTCGGGATGCGGCGACATCTCCATGACGTGGACATGCATGTGGAGCAGGCCGGGGTGCCGGTCCGCGCCCGGAAGGGTGGCGAACGCGGTCTCCAGGACATCGATGACCTCCAGGGTGTCGGCGCCCTCGGCGGCCTCGCCGGTGTCCAGGTCCCAGAGCCGCCACGGCGTGCGGTTCATCAGCGCCTCGGCGAAGAGGGCGCAGACGTCGAGGCTGTCGCCGTGCGCGGCGTGGACCGGCCGCATGGCCGCCGCATAGGCGTCGTTCCAGCCGTCGTAATCGTCGTCGCCGGTCTCGGGGAAACGCTCGACCAAGGCCGCGCAGAGCGCTTTCTCGACCTCGGTCGCGCCTTGCGAGCGCGCCGCGGCCTCGCGGCTTTCCGAGCGCGCGCGGGCGAGGCGCTCCGCCCGCTCCTCCTCGCCGAAATCGGCCCAGGGCCTGTTGTAGTTCGGCCCGATGGCGTAGGCGACGCCCCAGCGCGCCATGCAGCATCCGGGGTCGGCGGCCAGGGCCTTCTCGAAGCAGGCGACCGCCTCCTCGTGGTTGAAACCGTAGGTCCAGGCCAGGCCCCTGTCGAACCAGACCCGCGCCTCGGCCGAGGCCGCGGTGACGGGCCAGCGGTAGGTCCCCAGGTCGAAATAACCGCTCATCGTCCGCCCCCGCCCGGGTCGGCCTCACGCCGCCGCCCGCCTGTCGAGATAGGCGCGGCACAGTTCCACGAGCCGCTCCCGCCCGAAGCTCGGGTCGTGGCCCGCGTGGACCGCCCTGACCGGCAGGCCGATCAGCCGCTCCATGGTCCCGCGATAGGCGGCGATGTCGGATTCGGGCAGCATGTCGAGCAATGGGCCGTCGTAGACCGCGTCGCCGGAGAACAGCGTGCCGGTCTCCGCCTCCCACAGGCCCACGCTGCCCGGCGAATGGCCCGGCAGCTCCAGCACCTCGAAACGGCGGTCGCCGATCGAGACCTCGTCGCCCTCGTCCACCACGCGGGTCGGCCTGGCGGGCTCCACGCGCCAGGCGCGGGCGTCGTAACCGGGGTAGGGCGCGGCGTCGATCAGGCATTCGGCGATCCGGTAGCCCGCGTCCTCGATGCACCTCACGATCTCGGGGTCCATGTCCTCGCGGTAGAGCGAGAAACGCCGGTCGGGCTCCTCCATGACCGCGGCCTCGCGCCGTCCCACGATGCGGTGCTCGAACTCGTGCAGGCCGCCCACGTGATCGAAATGCGTATGGGTCGCGAACGCCAGCACGCCGTGGCCGAACAGGTCCTCGATCGCCGGCTTGAGCTGGGCCACGCCCATGCCGGTGTCCACCAGAAGGTCCGCCTCGGATCCCCTTACATGCCAGATATTGCAGCGTCCCAGCGGATCGACATGGGGTTCCCGGATCAGCGTGATGTCGTCGTCGATCCTCTCGCGTTCGAACCAGCGTCCGGCGATCGGAAAGGTCATGGCGCAAACTCCCGTCGCATCGTCGCGCGGCCCGGCCCGTCGCTCACGCGTAGCCCTCCGCCCTGTCGCGCTCGACGAGCGCCGGGTCGCGTTCGGCCGGGTCGCCCCAGCCTCCGCCGCCGGCGCCCACCGTGCGCAGGACGTCGCCGCGCTTGAGGACGACGCCGACCATCTTGCTCTTGAGGTTCTCCTCGTCCGGCCCGCCGGGATTGCGGATCAGGGCCGCCCGGCCGCCGTCGCCGCCGCCGTGGAGGCCCCACGGCGCGGTCTCGGGCCGGGTCTGCTGGCAGTAGCCGGTGAGGATGCCGGTCCCGGCCAGCACCTCGTAGTCGCGCCGGACGCCCAGTCCGCCGCGGAACCTGCCCTCTCCGCCCGAACCCTCGACCAGCGCGGTCCCGTTGACCCGGACCGGCGACAGCGTCTCCATGATCTCGGCCGAGAGGATGGCGCAGTTGCCGCCGTGGCTGTCGACGGCGTTGAGGCCGTCGCGCCCCTCGGCGCCTCCCATGCCGCCGCCGATGATGTCGGCGATCACGTAGTAGGGACGCCCGCCGTCGTCCTCGGCCATCTCGGGCCGGTCGTCGAAGCCGCCCAGCACGAAGCTCGGGAAGGACGTGTGGCAGCCCGCGGCGGCGTTCGCGCCGGCGACCGGCGACAGCGCCTTCAGCACGACATCGGCCAACGCCTGCTGGGTGATGTGGCGCACGGAAACGGCGGCCGGCCGGATCGGATCGAGCACCGTGCCGCGCCGCGTCTTCACGCGCACGGGCCGGTCGCAGCCCTGGTTCTGCGGCAGGTCGGGCGCCAGGACGCACTTCACCGCGTAGTGGATCATCGACAGCGTCGAGGCCTCCGGGCAGTTGAGCCCGTTGGCCCGCTGCTCGTCGGCGCCGGAGACGTCGACCGCGATCTCGTCGCCCGTCACCGTCACCGCGGCGTGGAGCCGGATCGGCTCGTCGGTGGCGACGTCGTCCTCCATGAGCACGTCCGCCTCCCAGCGGCCCTCGCCCAAGCCCGCGATGGCGCGGCGCATGTAGGTCTCGTTGTAGTCGAGGCAGGCGCCGCACAGATCGCGGAAACGGTCGTTGCCGTAGCGCCCGGCGAGTTCGGCGATGCGCCGCTCGCCGGTGCGGCAGCCGGCGATCTGGGCCCGCAGGTCTCCCGCCGAGCCGCGCGGGTCGCGCACATTGGCCGCCAGGATGTCGAAGATCGCCCGCGCCGGGCGGCCTTCCTCCACCAGCTTCAGCGGCGGCAGGATCAGGCCCTCGGCGAAGACCTCGAGATTGTCCGGTCCCTCGCTGCCCGGCACCTTGCCGCCGATGTCGACGTGATGGGCGATGGTCGAGGTGAGCGCGACCAGCTCGCCGTCGTGGAACACGGGGCCGAACAGACAGACATCCATGGTGTGCGTGCAGCCCTGGTAAGGGTCGTTGCACACGATGACGTCGCCGGGCCTCCACTCCTCGCGCGGGATCCTGGCGAACATGTAGCGGATCGCCGTCGACATGATGCCGAGCTGGGCCGGAATGGTCTCGGCCTGGCCGAGCATGTCGCCCTCCGGCGTGAAGAGGCCGCACGAATAGTCGTACATGTCCCAGATGATCGAGGAGAAGGCGGCGCGCCGCAGCGCCATCGACATCTCCTCGGCGATGCCCGCGAGCTGGTGCTGGAACACGTCGCGGGCGATGGCGTCGATCTCGCTCATCTCATGTCTCCATCCTGTTCCGCCGCCTCGGCGGCGACATAGCCTTCTTCCAGATCGCGCGCCACGAGCGCCGGGTCGCGCTCGACCGCGTCGCCCCAGCCTCCACCGGCGCCGACGACGCACGGCGCGCCGCAGCGCTTCAGGACATGGGACGTCACGCGGGCGGGCGGCTTCTCCTCGCGGGCGACGCCGGGGTTGAGGACGAAGGCGGCCTTGCCGCCCGGTCCGCCGCCGTCGATGCCGAGTTGGGCCGGAATGGCGTCGGCTTGGGCGATCGTGTCGCCGTCGGGCGCGAAGAGCGCGCGGGAGCAATCCCACATATCCCAGACGATCGAGCTGTAGGCCGCGCGCCGCGGCGCCGTCGACATCTCGTCGGCGACGCCGTGAAGCCGGGTCTGGAAGATGTCCCGGTCGATCGGATCGACGGCCGTCACGCCGCCACCTTGACGCGGATCACGCCGCCGCCGGTCACGGTGGCGCTCTGGCCGGCCAGCACCACGGTCGTGGCGTCCCGCTGAACCACGATGGCGGGTCCTTCGAGCGCGTGCCCCGGCAGAAGGTCGGTCCGGCGATGGACCGGCGTCTCGCGATAGCCTTCGCCGGCGTCCAGGCAGACCGGGCGAACGGCGAAGGGCGTCGGCGCGCCCGCGGCCTTCCCGTCGAAGGACGGCAAGGCCGCCTTGGCGGTCGCGCCGAAGGCTTCGACCCTGAGGTTGACGAACTCGACCGGCGCGTCGGGATCGGTATGGCCGTAGGTCCGGTCGTGGTGGGCGTGGAAGGATTCCGCGACGGCGTCCGCGCGCCACCAGCCCGCCTCGCCGATGTTGGGCAACGGAACCGGAAGCTCGTGGAACTGGCCGGTGCAGCGCATGTCGGCGAGGAAACGGAAACGGCGGTCGGCGGGCGCGATGCCGTCGCGCTCCAGCGCCCGGTCGAGCTCGTCGCGCATGGCCGTGAGCCGTTCGGTGAGCTCCGCTTCCCCGACCTTCGAGAAACGCCGCTGGAAGGCCGTCTGCGCCGTGTGGCGGATGTCGGACATCAGGAGCCCCTGGGCGGCGTAGACGCCCGGGTTGAGCGGCACCAGCACCTCGGTCATGTCGAGGTCGCGCGCCATGAAGGGCGCGTAGATCGGCCCGGCGCCGCCGAAGGCCAGCAGGGCGAAGTCGCGGATGTCGAGGCCCCGCTCGACCGAAAGCTTGCGGATCGCCTGGATCATGCCCGCGTTGGCGACGCGCACGATCCCGAGCGCCGCGTCTTCCGGCGACAAGCCGAGCGGACCGGCCACGTGGCGCGCGACCGCCTCCCGCGCCAGATCGGCGTCGAGCGGGATCTCGCCGCCCAGGAACTCACCGGGGTGCAGGACGCCCAGCACCACCGCCGCGTCCGTCACCGTGGCGTCGGCCCCGCCCCGGCCGTAGCAGGCCGGGCCCGGCTCCGCGCCCGCCGACCGGGGACCGACGCGCAGGGCGCCGCCCAGATCGACGCCGGCGATCGATCCGCCGCCCGCCGAGATGGTCTCGATGTCGAGGCTCGGCAGGCGCAGCGGCTGCCCGTCGATGCGGCGTTCGGTCACCATGCGCGGCTCGCCCCCCGCGATCACCGAGAAATCGGCCGACGTGCCGCCCATGTCGAACGTCACGAGGTCGGACACGTCGAGGTCCTCGACCATGGCGGCGCCGGCGATCACGCCGCCCGCCGGTCCGGAGAGCATCATGGCGGCGGGGTTGTCGCGCGCCGAGCGCGGCGTGGCGACCCCGCCGTCGCTCCGCATCAGCCGGAGCGGGGCGGAGACCCCGTCGCCCGCGAGGGCCTGGTCGAGCGTGGAGACGTAGCGGTCGATCACGGGTCCGACATAGGCGGCGACCGCCGTGGTGTTGGCGCGGGGGTATTCCTCGATCTGCGGGTTGACCCGGCTGGAGAGGTAGACCGGCACGCCGGGCAGGACGCGCGCGATCGCCCGCTCCAGCACGGTTTCGTGGCTGTCGTCGAGGAACGAGAACCCGAGGCAGACCGCCACCGAGTCCGGTTCGAGCGCGGCCAGGGCCTCGGCCACGCGGCCGGTCTCGTCGCAGGTGAGCGGGGTCGCGACCTTGCCGAAGGCGTCGCGCCGTTCATGGACCTCGACCATGCGCGAGCGCGGCACGACCGGCGCGGGCTTCGACTGGCTCAGGCGGTAGAGGTAGGGCCGCATCTGGTCGCCGATCTCCATCACGTCGCGCATGCCGGCCGTGACCGCCATCGCGACCCTGGCGCCGCCGCGCGTCAGGAAGGCGTTGGTGCCGACCGTGAAGCCATGGACGAAGATGTCGATGTCGCCGGGCTCGATGCCGGCCTCGCCGGCCACGCGCCGGATGCCGGAGAGCACCGCGTCGGCCCGCCCCGGCGTCGAGGGCGCCTTGTCGAGATGCACGGCGCCGGCCTCGCCGTCGATCAGCATCAGATCGGTGAACGTCCCGCCCACATCCACGGCTATGCGGTATCTAGCTTGCGATACTGTCATATCTATCTGTCAATAAAGCATTTTCCGGAACGCGCGGTGTCGAGACGCCATGGCGACATCGTGTTGCCGTAAGCATACCGCAAGCGGATTCGATGCAATGCCGACGCATCCAAGCGCACTCTTGTCGGTAAGGGTTCGGTCGCATGGTGTATCCGTTCACGTCGCATGCAAGCGTTCGGTCGGCCTCCGCCCGACGGCAATGTAGCAGGTTGCGTTCCAGGACCCAACGGAGTGTCCCGGTTCGGGACAGGGGATTTCGCTCGCACCGGTATCGGCGTGGCCCGAGCGAGACGACCTTCCAGTCCGACGCCAAGGGTCTGCCGCCGCCGAAGCCGGCTTGGCCCGGAGTTCGATCTCTTCCGCTCTCTCATCGAGGCCCGCACACGCGCCAGGCTCACGCAAGCCGAGCTCGCGGAACGGAACGACCCATGCAGCCCAGCTTGAGAGCGGTCGCGCCCATCCCTCCGCCGGAACCCTCGAAAAGGTCGCGCGCGCCGCCGGCGCCCGTCCCGGCCAGCGTGATGACAGCCTCCGGAGACGGACGCCGGCGCGTCGTCCGTTTCGACTATGCGTCCCGGACCGGGTTCGCGCCCTTGGATCTTGTGGGGGTCCGGCCACGGCAACCGGTACGATTGCCTCGTGTTCAGGGGCGAGCTTCCAGGCGGCGGCGCCGAAGCCGGGCATGGCGAGCGTCCAGCCGTCGCGGTCTTGCCGGTCAGGGTCTCCGGCGCTCGGGACGCAGGGGATAGCTCGCGAGGAACGTCTCCGCGGTCTCGGAGCGGGCGGCCCCGGCGGACAGCGCCCCCCATGCGCCGTCCACGGACTCCGGCAGGCGTCGACCACGGTCGGGGCCTTCGCCCGGTCGATCTCCTCGCTCGGCGGACATTCACCAGCTCTGCCCGCCGGGGAAATCCAGGCGGATCGGCCTCGGCCGCCACGGAGCGATCCCCGCCGGCCTGCCGGACCGCGACCGCGATCCGAAGGTCATCGGCAAGAGGGCCGTCCATGTCGTGCTGACATGGACCCACCGCGTGTTCGCCAATCTCAAGCGCTGGGCGCTCGGCGCCTTCCACGGGCCGCGCCGGCCGCATCCGCGCCGCTATCTCGACGAGTTCGTGTTCCGATGGAACCGCCGCCGCCTTCGACACCCTGATCGGCATCGGCGCGCGCCTCGACCCCGCCACATACCGCGATCGGGTCGAACAACGCGCATGATCCCGACAACGCCCGGCGCATGCCGCCGCACCTTCGCTCCCGACGACCCGCGCCGGACGGCCGAAAACCCATCCCGGACCCTCAACGTGTCCAAAACGCGCCGCGACGCCCAACATATCGAGCCCGGCGCCAACCGCATACCGTCAACATCGCGTAACACCGGGTGAAAAGGGATAAGCCTTTTCTTGTATCGTTCGGGACCGGCCCGGAATCGCCGCGTTCGGCTCATCCGGCAGGCCCAGGCAGACGATATCCGGCCGTGCCGGGGCAGAACCTTGCGCTTGAAAAACGCCACGGCGCGCAGGCCTCAACGAAGGCGGAGATCGACGCGCAAGGGTTCGACGTTCCGCCGCGCCGATGGGCGGTCGAACCTGGGCTGGCGTGGCCGGACCGCAACCGACGGCTGGCAAAAGACTTCGAGGCGACAATCGCCGCCGCCCGGACCCGGCTCTTCATCGCCAGCGTCCAACTCATCGCAAGACGGCTCGCAAGGTATTGAAAAACACTATTGTCTTTGTGGGCCGGGCTCTTGGCCCCGGCTCTGCTGGAATGCCCGACTCCTCGTGGAGAGCGATGACGTTGCGAGCCGGGACCGTCATCGGCCTTTATGCCGATCTCCTGACCCTTCATGGGGAGCGATGACATCGCTGCTCGGCATCATGACGACGGCGATCCCGATCTCCTAACCCCTCATGGGGAGCGATGACGTCAGCGCCGAGCCGGCCTCGGCCGTGACCGTGTATTCCTAACCCCTCATGGGGAGCGATGACGCGGCTCCCTCGCGCTCTCGAGGCTCTCGCTACTGGTGCTCCTAACCCCTCATGGGGAGCGATGACCAGGCGTACCTCGCCCACCTCCAGGCCTACGGCCGCTGCTCCTAACCCCTCATGGGGAGCGATGACTTCCGCCGGGAGAGACCGCCCTGGCGACCCTGGAGACCTCCTAACCCCTCATAGGGAGCGATGACTTGTCGGAGATCCACGGATGGATCGCCCAGACCTTGAGCTCCTAACCCCTCATGGGGAGCGATGACCGGCAGCTGCTGCACAGGCCAGGCCGCTGCGGCTTCCTCCTCCTAACCCCTCATGGGGAGCGATGACCGTAGTCCTCGTTCCGCAGCCGGAACCCGCTCTCGGACTCCTAACCCCTCATGGGGAGCGATGACTCGTCGATCTGGCGCTGGAGGGCGCGCGTCGCCTCCTCCTCCTAACCCCTCATGGGGAGCGATAACGCCACGGCCAAGGCGGCCACGACCGTCCTGCTGACCAACTCCTAACCCCTCATGGGGAGCGATGACGCCGCGCCCATGGCCTCGACGGAACAATGCATCGCGGCCTCCTAACCCCTCATGGGGAGCGATGACCCGCCTCGTGGCCGACCCCCGGAGCGAGTACGTCGAGAACTCCTAACCCCTCATGGGGAGCGATGACTTGGCGTTCAGGATGGCCCCGCCGTAGTAGCCGTTGCTGTACTCCTAACCCCTCATGGGGAGCGATGACGACGAGCTGCGCGTCGTCGTCGAATGGCCCGCGATCTCCTAACCCCTCATGGGGAGCGATGACCCTTTATGAAACAACAACATAGGAAAGAGACCCCTGTCGGATGTGGAGGGCATGACGGGCTTCTCGGGAGCGTCGGCGACGCAATCCCCGTCATCCCGCGTGACCGGAGCGCGTGGCGCGGGGCGACGGGCCGTCGGCGTCATGCGAGCGCCGTTCACGGGGGTCCGTTTCAGGAACGCCGTTGTTCCGGTTTTCGCGAGATGGCCGCCGTTCCGGCGATCCTCCGAAACGGTCGCCACGAGTCGGGCATCGGTCATTTTCATCGAATGTCTTCCGCGCCGCCGGGCGCCACGGTCTCGGCCACCGTGTCCGCATTGTCGGCGCCGGCAAGCGGAACGATTCTGGACAGACGAACCAGGACGCGCGCGGATTCGAGCGCCCGCTTCTGGGCGGCGCCGAGCGGCGATCGCAGGGCCGTCTTCGCACAACGAAGCCACGCGTCGCTCCGATCTCTCCCGTCGATCGGGACGATCCGGCGTTCGTGAGGGAACAGCGCGTCCACGGAATGCCGCCACGGCGCGGTCTCGCTGGTTCGCACCACTTCGTCGAGGCGCCGGTCGAGGTGTATTTCGATCCCGCCGTCGGCGCCCTCGAAGGACGGCGCATTGAACAGGTCGATGTGCGACGCGTACATGTTCCACGGTACGGAGCGGCGGTTCCCGGTGGCGTCCACGACCTCGACCCTCGGGAGGACGATCCGAAAACGGCGCGCCTCGCGCAGGAAGGCGTTCAACCACTCCCGGGCCGCCTCGATCTCGATCCCCGATTCGTCGATTTCCCGGAGGCGCGCCGACACATATCGGGCTTTGTCCGGCGAGAAACACCGCAGACTCCTCCGCTGACCCGGGCGCAGGCGGTCCGCTCCCTCCAACGCGGCCCAGAAGACGGCGGCGCACCAGACCGCCCTTTGCGGCATGGATCTGAAGGTATCCGGAGGGTCGTGCGAAGACTCCTCTTCCGGATAGCCGAAGTTCTTCCGGTTGGCGGCGAGGGCCGTCTTCGTGAAGCGATCGACGTCGATGGGCGAGGCGTCCTTCGGCAGGCCGTCCATCAACATCTTCAGCCAGGGAGTCCGATCGACGCGACGCGCGTCGACGCGGACGACGACGGCCCCGGGCCGGTCGCCCCGCGCCACCCGGCCCGCCCGCTGCACGAACGAGGCGGCGTCATGGCCGGGGTCCATGACCATCAACCCGGCGCGGAACGTGACGCCCATTTCTACCGTCGAGGTCGCGAGCAGCAGCTTGTAGCTCATCGGGTCGCGCCGTATGCCGATGTCGAAGAGGCTGTCGTCGCCCGCCGCGATGGAGTCGTCGGGTGAATTGAGAGCGAGGCGTTCCCGTTGGGACACGCCGATCTCCTCGCACCACTCGGCGATCCCCTGTTTTTCCCGATTGAGGTCCCTCAGGGAGTCGAAGACGACGACGACCTGCCGCCCACCGCGCAGACAGGCGCGTACCGCGGGTTCGTTTTCGCGCAACGTATCCCGCATCGTTTCGCTGTCGACGAAGCGGTAATCGACGTCGCCGTGAACCGCGCGCGCGCCGCCCGTGGCGGCCTTGTCTCCGGTGACGATCCGCTCGGATGCGGCTCGAATGCGGTCGGCGGGTATGCCGAAGGCCGTGAGCGACGGCCCGATGTCGATCGGCGTGGCGCTGAGAAACGTCACGCGCGCGCCGCCGCGAACCTCCGCGACGATACGGGAGACCGCCGCGGCGAGGCCCAGCCCCCTCGCTTCGATCGTATGGAATTCGTCGAACACGACGTGGTCGAACCGGACCAGATCGGACAGGTCGGCCGCCGCCGCGCCGCGCGGACGAAACGACGGGTTCAGGAGCATCCAGGCAACCGACTCGGGCGTCGCGATGATCATGCATCCGCCTTCCGGCGGTTGCAGTCCCCGTATCTGCCGGAAGCGCAGTCTGCCGACGTTCAGATCCGGATTCTCCGCCCTCAGACGCGCTCGTTCGTCCGATGTCCACACCACGACCCGCCGCGCCGCTTCCTCCGAAGCTTGCCCCGGGTCTTCGATCAAGGACCGGGCCAGATTCTGGGCGAGCCGTCGCGTGGGCACGACGAACAGCACGCGCTTGTCGTGTCGGGCGACAGCTCGCTGGAACGCGTAGCTCTTCCCGGCCCCGGTGGGAGCCGAGAAAATTCTCACCGGGGACGGGTCGTCGAGGCACCGCCGCTGAAGAGGCGACAAGCCGTCGGCCCCGCCCGGAACGCAGTGCCGCGCCACGCGGAACGCCGGAAGCGTCTTCACGGTTCTTTCGTTCGAGGGCCCGACGCCCGCCAGGCGCCGACTCTTTCGGCGGCGGCGTTCAGCGGCATGGGGGCGGTGATCTGGATATCGTGCAAGGCGTAGACGTCGACGCTCATCAGCGGGTCGTCGTCCACGTCGTACCCGGCCAGGTTCGCGGTCCACGCATTGAGTCGCACCATGTCGTCGTCGCCGGACTCGCGACGGTCGAGGGCCAGGATCCCGCCGAGATGGCGGCCGGCGCGGACGACGATCCGCCCCACGTCGCGGTTCTCGACCCTTCCCGCCAGGGCGAAAGGATCGAGGCCGAAGACCGCGCCGTCGTAGACCGTGCCGGGCGGGACCTCCTGCACGAAGAACCATGTCTTCAGATTGCCGGTGCCCGTCGCGTCCTGGATTCGTTTCCGGTACCCGCCTTCCCCGTCCAGGTTCAGTCGTTTGCCGAGCGGGCGCATGAGCCGGGGTTCGCGGGCCTCGAAAATCGACGCCAGCCAGGGAAGGGCGCGGAAGTCGCGCGGATAGTCCTTCTCGGGCAAGGCCGGAGAGGCGGCGAGAGCGCCCATGGCCGATGCGAGCGCATAGCTCATCGCGCGATCCGCCAGATAGGGGGCCAGTGTCGCCGTGCCCGAAGGGACGGCCAGACTGTGATAGTGAAAGGGCGTCAACGTCGTCGCCCGGATACGGGTCGCGGCGGGTACGCTCACTTTCTCTGTCCGAATCCGGCGAACCACTCGTCGAAGAATTTACCGATCTTTCCATGGGCTTCGGTATAGCGTTTACGCATTCCCGCATCGTTCTTCTCGAGATTGTCGATCATCCGCGTCTGAAGCCGCCGCACATCGTCACCCGCAACCTTTTCGGTCGCGGCGTCGGAAAACCTGTCGGCGAGAGCCTTTTGCACGTCCTCGATCGCTCCGCGGCCGACCGCGCATTTCGGGATCTCGCCCAGCGCGACATACGGGCTCGCGATGTCCCGCTCGAAGCGCGTGGCGTAGATACCGACGATATGGTTGCGAACGTTGACGCCGTAGACGGAGGTCTGGCCTCCGTATGCGCCCGCCAGGCCGATGGAAAGAAGCAGATGTTCGAGCGCGAGAAGCGGCGCCGTCCGGCCGTTGAAAGAGATCGTCTGAACGAGCAATGTTCCCGGGAGCAGGACATGTCGTTCGAAGATGTTCGAGCTGTTCTCCTTGTCCTCGGCGTCGAACAGCGTCCCGTCTTCCGCCGCCCTGATGTGGAAAGAGGCATCGACGGAATCGCCGTAAGACTGGATCGACAGCGCGTCCGAATACTGCGCCGCCGCCTTGACGGGAAGGACGCGCTTGCCGTGATTCGCGCTGTCGCCGAACACGATCGTGTTGAGGTCGTAGGCCGCGCTGGGTCGGTCTTCGCTCGCGAACGCTGTCTTGTTCTGCGGCATCGATCCGCCGGCGCCGAAGTAGCGGAGAACCTGGAGCCCTCGCGATCGTTCGCCGTACTTGAACTTGTTGGCCACCGCGCGCACGCGGCGGGCTCCGTCGAGATCCAGGATATCCGTGATTTCGGGGTCGGCGTTCCGAAAGGATGCCGGCGCGATGACCTCGCGAATCAGGGGAATGGCAACGGAGCCGAGATTCTTGAGGGCCGGCTGGACGTACTCCTTTCCCTTGTCGTTCCTGGTCGTATGCAGCAGCTTGTCAAGACTGCCGAGATAGGGCTCGATGGCGTCAAGAGTCATAATGGGTCTCCTCGTTCGATTCGTCGTTGGCGCCGCGCGCCGCGCGGGCCGCCCGCTCGAAACTCATGCGATAGATCGCCAGCGCGATCCGCCGCCGTCGAGACGGAGGCGGTGCGCCGGCGAAGGCTTTCGGCCAGACGTCGTCGATGAAAATCCTGGCGGCGTTCAGAAGCGAGGAATGCAGCGTCGTGTCTTTCCGGGTAGCGGAACTCGAAAAGAGGTCTTTTCGACCCAGTTCCTTGTCGAGCGAGCCCATGGTTGCGTGAATCAGGCTGTCGCGTGAAGTCTGTCCCAGTTGTCCGGCGGCTTCGACGGCATCGAGCGCCACCCGGAGCCCGATCTCGGAAACGGTATCGCCGTCCGAGCTTATCCGCGCACGCTGCACATGGGCCATCGATTCGGCGAATCGGACAATGACGTCGTCGCTCTCCGTCTTCATGGTTTCCGTATCCTCCAGTGAACTCAGCAGCAAATGTCGGAGAAAGCTCTTGGCGTTCGCCTTCCCCTCGTTCATCCGGTCTATTCGCATGACCGCATCGCACGCGGCGGCGAAGCGGGTTTCGGGATCGGCGACCCGAGCGGCGAGTTCGAGTCCCATGCCAGCGGTCGAGGCGACCTCCTCGACCATGCGGAGCAGGCGAATCTTCGCCGGGATCTGTTCGAGCCGAAACGACATGCCGCCCAGCGCGGCGACGAGATGCTCCGGCAGGAAATCGAAACCGACGAATCCGGGTTCCGGCCGCGGCAAGCCACGGAAGACGTGTATCGGCCTGCCGATTCGCTGAGCGGTCTCGAAGACCATCTTGACGAAGGCAACCATGCCGATGTCCCGATCGCGCGAAACCATCCGCTCCGGCAACGCCTCGTAACGGCCGATCCGGTAACGGCGGGAGAAATGATCCACCTCGTGGAACACGATCTTGCCGGATTTCCTGTTGTCGGCGCGCAAGGCGTCGAACAGGGAAAACTCCAACGGAAGCTCGTTGTGCACGTAAACCAGGCTCGCGAACAGGCCGGCGCTCGTCGGCGACGAGATGAGCACCGGGACGTCCGGCCGCCCGCCCGAGCGCCGGACTCGAATGGAGCGCAATCTGTGCTCCGCGAGCGCGAGCGGAGAAACCAGGGTTTCGGCCTTCGCGCTGTCGAAGGACTCCCGGCGCCCCTCGCGCCCTGAAAAGGCGCTGACCTTGATCCCGTACAAACCGGTGGACGATTTGATCGGAGCGTTGCGCGGAACCGGCGCGTTGGTGAAATGGCAGCGGCCTTCGGCGTCCTCGTTGTCCACGCGCACCAGACGGCCCCGGGCCGCGCCACGAAACCACGCCTGCGCGGCGGCCGCCATGCGCGAGCCTGGATCGTCTATCTTGTCGAGAAGGCCGTGGCGCTCTCCGCGTCCCCGCAGCCACAGATTGACGAGTCCGTCGTTTCCGAGGAGCGCTTCGCGGAACGCTTCGCTCATGCTGGTGGTCGCGGCGGCCAGCGCGGAGAGAAGATTCCGTCGGCTGATCCCGTGTTTCAGGCCCGTCAACCACTCGGGAACCTGAATGCCGCTCCGCGTCATCAGCACGCCGAGTTCCCGTTCCCTCTCCCGGGCGTCGGGGACGTTCAGTTTCCGGCCCGGCCGCGGCGCCTTGCACGCCAGGGCCACGGCAACCGTCGCGGCGTCCACCAGAAAGGCGTCTCTCGCGTCATCCGCTTCGCGATTTGTGAGCCACGGAGAGACAAGGCGCGCCGAATACCTGTCGAAGTCGGGCCATGAAGGCGCGACTCCGAAAGGGATGAAGAGGTCGTCGATCCGGGATCTTTCCGGCTCTCGATTGACGAGATCGACAGAGATCCGTAGCGCCTTGCTGGCGGTAGAGATATTTTCCTCGAGATGCTCGCGAATATCGCCCGCGTCGCGACCGCCATCGAGAATATCCGGCATACCGCGGGCGCTGATGTCCACGCGCGCGTCCAGATCGAAAGCCTTGGCCAGAGCGTCGACGGCGCGGTCGAAAACATCGTCGAATCCCGCCGACGGAGCCACCAGCAGCAACTCGCCGTCGTGATGCACTTCGATCAGCGGCGGGTGGCCGTGGCGATCCGTGCAAGCGTGAGAGAAATGGCCTTGGAGTTCATCGAGCAGGAACGGCGTGTGCGGGGAGACGATTCTCAATGCCCGCCACTGTCCGAGTGCGTTCCCGCGTAGATTGTCGTTCTCGAATGCCCTCAATTCCTCGACCACGCGCTCGATCCCCTTCCGCGTGTCCAGATAGGCGCCGTCGAGGCGGTCGGCGAGAGCGATGTAGGCGCAGTCCTGAACCTCCCGCAAGGAAAGGATCGGTTCTCCCGGACGCATTCGGTTCGCGCGCGTCGTCTCGACCTGATCGATCATCGACGTCATCCGTTCCGCATCCGGCGCCTGGCCGAACTTCGTCATGAATCGGACGACGCCGTAGTCGCGCATGAGGCCCTCGACGTCGCCGGGCTCGATTTCCACCCGACGGTCGCGCCGCAACATCTTGTCTGCGTCGTGCAGGAATGCGACGGCCGCGATCTTTGCGAGTCGGCCCGGCAACTCGCCCTCCGGGACGCCGGCGGCGCGGAGGTCGATCTCCCCGAAAACGAGGGCGCCCCGAACCACACTCGCGAGATGATCGATCAGGGTGACGTTCACGAAGGGCTTGCGCCGGGCGAACGCGGGGCTGGGGAGCCAGCCTCCCTTTCCCGACAAGGTCGCGAGGAGGGGCGCCCGAAGGTCGATGCTGTCGCCCTTGTCGATCGCGCGCCTTTTTTCGTCGCCGAGAGGGCGGCCGGCCCCGCGGGTCCGCTGTTCCTCGGAGAACACCCCCTCTCTCACGACATCCGTCAGGAAGTCCCTGTAAACGGCCTTCGACGTCTCGATCATGGAAGCACCGCCGCTCACTGAAGCATCACGGGACAGCCGAAACCGCCCCGGGTTTTGGCGCCGATACCCGCGAAGTAGGCGAAACGAATATCCTCCGGCCGGCCGCGCATCGTCAGAGGGATCGAGAACGCCGGTATCAGGATGCGCCGGTCTCCGACGAAACGTGTCGCTACGAGTCGGCGGCATCCATCGACGGCAAGCGTCAGCGGATCGACATGGAATTCGAGGTCCAACGCCCGGCCCGCGCGCGCCGCCACACTCGCGCGAAGCGCGGCGGACAGGTCGACGCCAGCGAGATCGTCATGGAACCGGGTCTTCGAGCGCCCGGTCTTCGCCTTCATGACGGCGAAGGGGCTTCCGAAGGCCACCGCCAGTTCCGAAACCGCTTCGTGAGGCGATCGGAGCTCGGCGCCGATATCCGCGCCGGAGAAGTCGAGTTCGTCGCCATTGGACGACCTCGCCCGCGCCGCCGCCGGATCGAGTCCCGCAAGGGCGCGGGCGATCTCCGCATCCGCGGTCGAAACGGTCAGGCCGGACATGACGGTAAGGCCGCCGCGTTTCGAGAAGCCGCCGACGGCGAACGTCCAGGGTCCCGCTTCACGGCCCACGACCCTCTCCGAGGGGGCGCCGGCTTCGGTCAACCCCGCCACGACGGCCGCGTTGACCGAATCCAGGAAACGGAATTGCGGCCGCACATGGTTGAAGGCCAAGCGAATCCTGTGCATGGCAGGCGTTGCCTCGGTTGGTCGGGCCGGAGTATACGCGACCTCGGATCATGCGGAAGCCATCAACGTATGATAAAATATCACACATGAAGATGAAAAGATTTCTTGATTCCCGAGCGGTCTTCGAGTTCCTGGCGTTCTGGCGGGACGGGGTCACCGCGACCGAGCTTGGACAGGTGCTCGGCTTGACCCGGGAGGCTGCGCAACGGTCTGTCGTGGGGCCGTACAAGAAGGCGTTTCCCCATGCGACGGTGCCGCGCGGGAAGCGTACGCACATCGCCGGGGATGCATACTCTCTGAAGGTCTCGCCCTGGCGGGTTATGGACGCGGTGAATTTCACCAGCGCGATGCAGGCGTTTGCCGAAGCTTCGAACGGTGAATCCCCTCTCGGGGTGCCGATAGAGGATCTCGCCAACTTTCTCGACGTCGACAACGAGGTCGAGCGCTTCCGGGAACTCTACGCGGCCATCGCGCGGCGGCGCACCGTATATCTCGACTACGCGGCGAAGCGCGGGCGCATCCAGTTGATCTTCAGTCCCCACGCGATCGTGCGCACACCGGCTCGGCTCCACTTCCGGGGACATTCCGTCAGAATCTCGGAGGATGGAAGCCGCTACATCGACATGGTGCCCGGACGCATCATTTCGTCGAGGCTGGGGCGCGAAGATGAATATGTCGGCGCGAAGGACGATATCGAGTGGCACACACGGGTTCCAATAATCGCCGAACTCAATCCCCGACTCGGGGAGGCGGCCAGGGAAAGCGTGATGCGGGAGTATCAGTGCGAAGATCGACTGACGATAACGGATGTGAGGCGCGCAGTGGCCGAATACGTCGTCGATTGGCTGAAGGGCCGGAGGCTGCGCGGGATCGCGGACCCCGTATGGGCGGTAGCGCGGGTAGGCACCGGCAGGCGCGACGACCGTTGACCGTCATGCACGCTCGGTCGATGGCCGACGATTGCCCTGCCACCGGTTTTCCGTCGGCTTCCCGCCGGTGACCGTCCCGGCGGCAACTGCTATAGCGCGCGCGAGAGGTCGGCGGCGGACGGCTTTCTCGCCAACCCGGTCAGGTCCGGAAGGAAGCAGCCGTAACGAGTTTCAAGCCGGGTCGTTTGCCGGTCTCCCGCCACTGGCGAGACGCGCCGCCCGCCGCCTACCCGTGCGGGTCGAGGGACGAACGGGCACCGATGAGCGAGGACGGCGCGGCCTATCGCGTCTTGGCGCGCAAACGCCGGCCGACCAGCTTCGCCGGCCTGATCGGCCAGGAGCCCCTCGTGCGCACGCCGAGCAACGCGACCGCGACCGATCGTCTGGCCCATGCCTATCCGTTGACCGGCGTCCGCGGTGTCGGCAAGACCTCGACCGCCCGGATCATCGCCCGAGCGCTCAACTGTATCGGCCGGGACGGGAACGGCGGCCCGACGCCGGAGCTCTGCGGGGCCTGTGAGCACTGCGTCTCGATTGCCGAGGATCGCCATGTCGACGTGATCGAGATGGACGCGGCCTCGCGCACCGGCAACGACGACGTGCACGAGCTGATCGAGAGCGTGCGCTACCGCCCGATATCGGCGCGCCACAAGGTCTCCATCATCGACGAAGTGCACATGCTCTCGAAGCAGGCCTTCAACGCGCTCCTCAAGACCCTCGAGGAGCCGCCGCCGCACGTCAAATTCGTGTTCGCGACGACCGAGGCGCGCCGGCTCCCGGTGACGGTGTTGTCGCGCTGCCAGCGTTTCGACCTGCGCCGGGTCGGGATGGAGACGCCGCAACGACGACCTCCTCAACCTCCTCCCCAAGGGCGTCGTCGCCTTCCCCGGTTCCGGCATCACCGAGAACCTTATCGACAAGGCGCGCCAGCTCGGCATCCCGGTCATGCGGGCGGCCTGAGCCGCGGCGCCATCGCGGGCCGCGTCGCTCCGTCGGCGCAGCCCGTTCATCCTTCCCGTCACGACCCGGTGCGGCAGCGCGGACAACGCCGCGCCGGTATCCCCTCGCTGCCCGCCGCGTGGATGCTCTCGCCGGCGCTTCGCGCCGTGCTCGCCGCGGCCATCGCCTCGCTCGCCGCCATTGCACCGCTCGCGTCGCCGGCGCCGGCTTCGCCGCGCACCGGCATCCGCACGGCCGTCCGCGGTCGTGGCGACACTACCGCCGGCCCCCGTGCAGGCGCGACCGTCGCCGCGTCCGGCAGCGTGCTTCGCACGACTGCCCGCGGCTCCGTCCACGCCACCGTTCGCCGTCGCGCCTTCGGTCCATCGCACCAGCGAGGCTGACGCCGCGGTAACGTGTGCATCGCTCGCGCCCGCGCTCGCGGTAACGTGTGAATGGAGAGCCATCGCCTTGAACACCGGCGCTTGCACCGCCCATCCCTGCGTTGCGGGAACATGTGTGCGGCGCCCGATTGATCGGAGGAACATGTGAGGAAGCACTCATGCGCCAAGGTAACGAACCGACCTGTGCACCAGCTCCGGTGCGCGACGTGTGAAGAATGCCGCCGTTCGCTTGCACCGCACGCCGCACTTCGTTACCTCTGTTGTCGGGACGACAACGCGGAACGCGCTCGGAGATCGCGGACCGGTCGTCTCGCTCAAGCGCCGCGATGGCTCCAAACCCTTGCGGCGACGGCCTCCCGGGCCCGACGCGGTGTGTACGACGCGAACGCCTGTAGGACTCCAGTGGGAGCTTCTATCATCACACCCGACGCACCTAAGGTGCCCTCGCGGACAAGCGCGCGCCTGGTCTCGCTCCACCGCCACTGAAGCGCCTTGTTCGCGCTTGCCTGTGATGGGAACCCGTCCTCGTTTCGTGTGACATCTATCCGATTGATATCATTGGGTGTTTCGTCGTGTCCCCGTCGTGTCACACGGCAAGGATCCCATGTCACACGAAACCAACACGACGTGCCCGTGTCGGTCGCGTGAACCGGGGTTCGCGATAGGCTATGAAACCGGCGTGGAAACGCCGGAAAACCGACACCAACCGGGCCGGTCCCGTGCCGAAAACCGGAGAAAACCGATGGCCGTTCAACGCTCCCAGCGCTCGATCCGGTTCTCCGACGACGAATGGGACGTCGTCGTCCGGGCCGCCGAACGCAATGACCTGACCCCCGGCGCGTTCGTCCGAGAGACGGCGACGCGCGCCGCCGCGGAGAATCTCGACCCGAGCGACGCCCAGTTGACGCCGGAACTGATCGAGCTCGTCAAGCGAACCTTCCGCGGCGTCCACCTGCTTGCCTTCCTGAAGCGCGAGGAACTCGCCGAACTCGGCAAGGAGGACGACATCGAGCGTGCCGCCAAGGCAGCGAAGGCCGCACAATCCGACACGCTCGGTGCGGAGGATTCGCATTGAAATCCCCGGGACGGCATCCATATCGGCATGTTGACGTCGCTCGCCGTGGCCAAGGCGGCAGGGGCAGGCTACCGGTATTCCGGCCAGTCGAAGACAATTGACGGGAGAAGGACGCCCGGCGATGCAAAAAGACATGCACTACTACGGGACCTACGCGATGGCCCGCGCTGCCGGTCTGGCACCGAAGGTTTGCCAGACCATCGCGACGGCCGCCGAGTTCGTCGACGACAACGGGGATAGGGAGACGATCGAATTTCCGGACGGCGGCCGCCTCGACTTCGTGCCCACGGCACACCATGCCGCGGACATCAAGAATATAGACCGTCACGATCAACGCCTCATCTGGGTGCCGTTTCACTTTATTCCGGGCAACCAGGGCAGGACGATGTCCGAACGCTTCCTGTGCCGGAAGGACAGCGGGATTGCCCGCGAGATGATCGACCACAATCTGTCTCTAGCCGACAAGCCATTCGGACTCCACCTCGTCGGCATCACCGCGCACGTTTACGCCGATACCTTCTCACACTACGGCTTTTCCGGAGTGAGTTCGCGCTGGAACAGGATCGATTCATCGTCGTTCGATCTCGTCGATGTCGATCCGGAAATCCTGGACTACATCCGGAAGAAGGAAAGCCGTTTCCGAGAAAAATACGGCGAGGAGGCAGGCGAGCTTCTCAACATTCGCAATCCCGAGAGATGGAATGTCGGTCTCTCCAGCGCGATCTCGAGACTCAGGGATCGTTTCGTCAGCGATGCGGCCGAGATATTGTCCGGCGCGCTGGGTCACGGCGCGGCTCTTACGTATCCCGATCGTCCATACCTTCGATGGCGGTTCGATTACGAATATCCCCGGAGACGCTCATCCGGCCCGCGGGACAATCCTGCTACGTTTCTTGAAGGCTGCGAGAAGCTGCACAATATGTTCCGTCAACTGGGTGTTCCGGGCGAGGGCGGCGGGCAGGACGAGGGACGGCCTTTCCAGGATATTCGAGCTTCGGTCGCTCGAATCCTCGCGACGCAGGCATCCCGTGAAGGCCGGGAAAAAGCGTGGAAAGACGCCGCCAGGGCCGGCGAACTGTTCGTCGCGGCGGAGGCCATTCTCCCCTACCAAGGCGCCCAGTGGAAGAGAGGGCTTGACGGCTTGAGAAGGGCCACGGATTCGCGCAAGGCTCTCGACAAGCCGATCTTCCGGTTTTTCCAGGCGGCCGCGGCACACCGAACCTTCATTCTTCGCGATCTTCTGCCGAGACACGGCCTCGTGGTCGATTGAACGATGCCCACAGGCAAGGAATCGGAAAATGTCGCAGAGCGATGATGGAGCGTCCGATGCGGGCTCGCTATGGATGTTGTGTCTTTTTCGCCAGGAATCCCGAGCCTCTCGTGTTGTCTCCTGGAAAACTTCCAACGTGTTGATTGAGTAGTCCGAAAAACTTTTCCTGTCTCGCTCAGCTCGCCGGTCGCGGTTTCCAGTCTCTCGCGGAGCGCCTTGGCGTCGTCGGTGACCAGCTCCGCCCTGTGCCGGGCGCGGCCGATCTCGACGTAGAAGCTCTTTTGCGTCGTCAGGTGCGGATGGTTCGCCTCCATGACGGCGATGACGTTGTCGACCGTGCGCCCCTGGAACGCATGCACGGTAGACGCCCAGGCGTGATCCAGGTGTCGGAGTTGCGGGTCCTTACGCCCGAGTTCGAGCCGCCGCCCGTCCTCGAGCCGGAAGGCGACGCGGTTCCCCCGAACCGACGAGACCTCGGCGGTGTGGCTGTTGACGAGGCCGAACCGGGCGTCGTTCCGGGTCCAGCGGATGCGGTCTCCGGCGCGCAGCGCGATCCCCTCGGCGCGGTAGACCTCGACGGCGCCGCGCCTGCCGCCCACGCGGCGGGGCCGCCAGGGAACCGGTCCTCTTCCTTCCCCTTCCAGGATCACTATTCCTCTCGCGCGATCGACGCGGGCGATCCGGCGTTCCTCGCCCTTCTCGACTCCGAGACTCTTGTAGGCGCGGTGGAACGCCACCACGTCGCCGGGCGCGTAGTTGGCGGCGAGCGCCTTCTCCGCGCCGGTGTAGCCATATGACACCAGCCGTTCGACATCGAGAGCCGCCCCATGGATCGCGCCGTCGCGGGCGAGACGTTCGCGGATATGGCCGTTGACGGCCTGCCGCAGTTCATGGCTCGGCGCCATCAGTCCGGCGTTCTCGCGTTCGGACGCCGAGAGTCGGAGCCAGCGCGCGGCGGCCGCGCCGGCGAGATTGTCCGCCTTCACCTCCGCGACGTTGGACCCGAGCTTCTCGAACGCCTTGCGCACATCGCCCGCGAGGCTCGCCTCGACGGCGGCCTTCAAACCCGCGTCGCGCTGGCGCATGATCTCGTCCATGGTCGCCGTCTTCATGCCCGCCCGCTGCAACTGCGCGAAGGGCTTGCCGGCATCGACCGCATCGAGCTGCTTCTCGTCGCCGACCAGCACGACCCGGGGAATGCGCAGGGTGTTGGCGATCCGCAGGAGATCGCGGGCCTGGACGGTGGAGGCGAGCGAACCCTCGTCCACGACCAGCACCGTCTTCTTGAACGCGGCGCGCATCTGGCGCTCGCCCCTGTCCGTGAGCCGTCCCTGAGCGACGCCGGCGTTGCGGGCGAGGAACCGTTGCAGGGTCTCGCTTCG
Organism: uncultured Alphaproteobacteria bacterium; assembly: GCA_958295695.1. Classification (GTDB taxonomy): domain Bacteria; phylum Pseudomonadota; class Alphaproteobacteria; order SP197; family SP197; genus SP197. The sequence goes on from OY282363.1 coordinate 3,279,700, forward strand.
GATGCCGGCTTCGTTCTCCAGGGTGCGCGCGGCCGAGGCCGACGGGGCCAAGCCCTTGACCTCGAACCCGCGCTTCTCCAGGAGCGCGCGGGCGCGGTTCAGCATCGCGGTCTTGCCGGTCCCCGCGTAGCCTTGGACGCCCACCGTCCGGTCGCTCGAAGACAGGATCAGCTTCACCGCGTCCTTCTGCCCGGGCGTGAGGGGGCCGTTGCGCAGCACCTTGCCGACGGCGCGGCCGCGCATGACGGACGCGCCCCGGTCCCGGCCACTCCGCATCAGGGCGACGGTCTCCTTCTCGTCGGCGACCGCCTTGTCGGTGGTGAGCAACTGCCCGGGAACGGGCAGGTTCGCGGCGTGCAACGTCCCGGCCTTCTCCAATCGTGTTACCGCGTCTTCGGCCTCGCCGATCGCCACCGCGCCGGGACGCCAGGCGAGCATGGCGGCCAGCAGGTCGGTGCGCGAGAACACCGCCTCGCGCTCGGAGAGATGCGCCACCGCCCACGCCGCGGCCCGGTCGGCCTCGGCAACCTTCCCCGAACGCTGCCGGTCGTCGGAAGGACCCGTAGCGTCACGGCCCGCGTCCTTGCCGGCCTCCCGTGGCACGGCTTCCGCGGCAAGCGTCCGCGCGTCGAAGCCGAGACCGGCTGCTTGTTTTTCCCAACTCTGCCGAAGTGCTTCCTTGTCGACGTCGCGCTTGTGGGCGCGGGTCATCAGCGCCGCGCGCTGGGCGAGGCTCTGATTCCCGGCAGTGTCGCCGGGACCGTGCTTCGCCATCGCCGCCTCGATCTCGGCGCGCCGCGTCGAGAACGCCTCGACGGTCGCGCGCGGAACCCCGGCGATCTCGAAGCGCCCGTCGGCATGGGTCTTCTCGATGCGGTAGCCGAGCGCTCCCAACTCCCGCGCCAGTTCGCTCCGGTACATGGCGCCGACCGGCATCTTCGAGGCGTAGAGCTTCTCGTTCGCCATCGTGCGCCACTTGCCGTCCTCGCCCCGGACCATGTTGGCGATCACCGCATGGGTGTGGAGTTGCGGATCGAGGTTGCGCGAGGTGTCGTGGCGGAAGGTCGCGGCGACCATGCCCTGGCCGCCGGCGCGGACCATGCGTCCGGTCTCCGGGTCCTTCATCCGGGTCTCGACGACGTTGGCCTCGATCCATGCGAGGGTGCGCGTCACCGCCCGGTCGTGCGCGGCGACGACGCGCCCGTCGCCGCCGATCAGGGCCGCGAGAGAGACGGACTTGGGAGCGGAAAAGGTGACGTCTCGTCCGGGCCGGTGATGGACGTTGCCGTCCCTGTCCTTGCGCCCGAGCCGGCGGCCCGTTCCGTCCGGGACCTCTCCCGCCAGCACGTCCTTGAACGTGTCCGCGTCGACGGGTCCTTCGAGGCCGAGCGCCTCGGCGCCCTTGCCGAACCAGGCGCTGCCTTCCTTGTGGGCGGGATCGTCCCTGGCGTAGTAGCCGTCGCGCTCGTAGTAGGTGACGCCTTGGGCGGGCGAGGCGACCGCGCCGATGGAGGCGACCATCTCAGATCCGGATCGGCCCGCTCGCCGGCTTCCCGTCGCCGGGGGCGGAGCCGTCCCGCGCGTCCGGCCGGTTCGCAACCGGGGAACTGTCGCTCGCGTCCCCACCGCTGCCTTCCCTGGAACGTTCTTCTCCGGGGCTCGGCCGGAAGGCCTCCGCGTTCTCTCCGCCCGCATCGGCCGTCGTCGGTAACGGGTCGATCTCCTCCGGCCAGCCTTCGGCGGCGCGGCTCATTGCCCATGTTTCGAGATCCCGTTCCACCCAATCCGCCGCCGTCGGGTCGGGTTCCCACAAGTCGACCGCGGCCTCCGCGTCGTGCGCCGGCCCGGTCGCGTCCTTCGTCCCGCCCGGCTTTCCCTTTGCGGCCTTCGAACCCGGTCGGGCGGCCTCGCGATCGGCTTCCCCGGCGCCGGCTTCCCCTTCCGCCCTCGGCACGAACCGCTCGGCGACCTTGGGGCGTTTCGCGCACAGCAGCTTGATTCGCGCGACCGGCCACGCGCCGGGGAGCTTGAGGTAGCCGGCGAGGCTGTCGAGACGGGCGATCTCGGCCGGCAGCACCGGCAGACGCGGCGCGCACCGGAGTTGGCGGGCGGAGAGCGGTTCGCCGCCGCGCGGGCGCCACCCGCGCTTGAGCCTGCCGCCGGCGTAGTGGAGCGCGGCGAGCGCGACGACGGCGAGGCCGATACCGATCCCCAATCCTAGCAGGGCCGCGTTCAGGAGGTCGCCGATGATGCGCTCGCGCAATGCGAGCAGCGGCCGGTGGCCGGCGATGGCGCCGAGGGTCACGGTCTCGGTTCTTCCGTCCGCATGCCGTATCTCCTTGGGCCGGTGGGGGCTCAGGCCGGCATCGATGAGGGTCTCGGCGAGCACGAGCATACCGACGGCGTACCACTGGTGGGCGGTGGTGGTGCGCGCGGCCTTCCAGGCGGCGGCGCTGGCGGCGCCGATCAGGGCGGCGGCGAGAACCATGCCGACGAGCCGCCTCCAGGTGCGCAGGCCGCGGGCGGTGGCGCGGACGCCGCGCCCGGTATCGCCCCCGGCCCCGGTCACGGCGCGCCCGCTCCCATATCCAACCGCGCCGGGCTCGGGCCGCGCCGGGCGGCGAAGACCCGAATGGCGTCCCGCGGAGCTTGCATGCTGTTGACCATGAATAGGAACATAAAAAGAACATATGGCCTCGGCAACGGCCTTCGATTGCGTCTTCCATACAAATGGCGACAGGCTCGCGCCGGCATGCGCTCCGCTACGGGAAAAAGTTTCGCGAACCCGCCGCGTGGACGCGATTCTCCCCATGCGGGACGCCTCGCCGGCTGGCTCGGATACGACTCGGCGAGGCTGCGCCACGCCGTCGTTCCCAAGCGTAAACCGTCGAAGCGGAGGCTGTGCTATACGCTGTCCCAGACTCCCGGCGCGACCCTCGCCGGCATTTCCGAGATGGCGCGCCGGTATCTGCCCGAGGCCATACTCCGGTACGAGGGCGGCGCGGCGTCCGAGAGTCTCCGTATCCTCCGCGCGCGGCGATTCCATGAAGCCCGTGGTCCATGACCGAGGCCGACTCCCGGTCGACATCGCCCGCAAGACCTCTGACACTGAAGAAGGAGAAATGGCCGTACTACGGGAGGGCACGGATATCGTGGTCGAACGCGTCGAAATCCCGACCCGCCACGGCTTTGTCGGCGCCGACATGAGCTGGAGCTTCACTCACCTCGACCTCGGCGGCACATTCTGCTAGCATGGGCCAATGTCGCCAATCGATGCACCGTCCAATGGAGAAGCGCCACGATGAGTTCCACCGTCACCGTCCGCGATATCGACCCGGGAGACAAATCCTGGCTCAAGCGCGAAGCACGCCAAGCTAGCGTTTCGATGGAAGAGTTCGTCCGCCGCCTCATTCGCGAGAAGCGCGTCAAGACTGAACGCCGCCCGATGCCCTCCGAGGCATTCCAGCGGCATTTCGGGCCCGGGCACGGGGTCGAGTTGCCGCCGCCCGCGCGCCATGGCTACCGGCCGGTCGCGTTCGCCGACGAGAGCGGGGCGTGACCGCGCCGCTCGCCTGGCTCCTCGACACGAACGTCGTCTCGGAGATGATGCGACCTAATCCGGAGCCGCGCGTCGCCGGGTTCCTCGACAAGATCGCCGACGAGGGGATCGGCCTCGCGTCGGTCACCGTCTGGGAAATCCTCGACGGCATCGGTCGCCTCGACCCCGGACGGCGCCGGAACGACCTCGCCGAACGGTTCCAGGACCTGCTCGACGAGCTGTTCGAGGACCGGATCGTCGACTGGACCCTGGCCGACGCCCGAGCGTGTGCCCGTGTCATGGAGGAGAAGCGGCGCCGGGGCGAACCGCTCGACGACCACCTGCCGGACGCCATGCTCGCCGGAACGGCCGTCCGCCTCGAGCTCGCCGTCGTCACGCGGAACACGGGCGAATTCCGAAACACCGGCATCGCGGTTGCCGACCCGTAGACCGATCCGCTGCCATGATGCCGCAACGCCGCATTGACGCCGATGGATGTCCGAGCCCTGCCCGAATCCCGACGTCACGGCCCGAACGGCCGAATCGACCGACATCGAAATCCGCGTCGATGGAAACAGCGGGAGAGGGACGGCCGTGAGCGGCCTGAACATAGACAACTTCATCTGGAGCATCGCCGATGACGTGCTCCGCGATGTCTATGTGCGGGGAAAATACAGGGACGTCATCCTGCCGATGATCGTGATCCGCCGCCTCGACGCGGTGCTCGATCCGACCAGGGACGCCGTGCTCGGGATGAGCGGGCAACTGGACAAGGCGGGGATCGCCAATCAGGACGCGGCGCTTCGTCAAGCCTCCGGCGAGGCATTCTACAACACCTCGCCCTTCCGGCTTCGCGACCTCGCGTCCCGCGCCCGCCGCCAGAGCCTCAAGGCGGATTTCGAGGCCTATCTCGACGGCTTCTCGCCCAACGTTCAGGAGGTCCTGGACAAGTTCAAGTTCCGCAACCAGATCCCGACGCTCGTGGAGGCGGACGCGCTCCGGTTCCTGATCGAGAAGTTCCTGGACCCGTCGATCAATCTCGGCCCCAAACCCGTTCTGAACCAGGACGGGACCGTCCGCCTGCCCGGTCTCGACAACCATGCGATGGGCACGATCTTCGAGGAGCTGGTCCGGCGCTTCAACGAAGAGAACAACGAGGAGGCCGGCGAGCACTTCACCCCGCGCGACGTGGTGGAGCTGATGGCTCACCTGATCTTCAAGCCGGTCGCCGACGACATCCGATCCGGCACCTGGCTCGTCTATGACGGCGCCTGCGGCACCGGCGGCATGCTGACCGTGGCCGAAGAGACGCTGGTCCGGCTCGCGGCCGGTCACGGCAAGGAGGTCTCCGTCCATCTCTACGGCCAGGAGGTCAATCCCGAGACCTTCGCCATCAGCAAGGCCGACCTGATCCTCAAGGGCGAGGGAGTGGAAGCCGACAACATGGCATACGGCTCGACGCTGGCGGGCGATGCGTTCCCGTCGCGGGAGTTCGATTTCATGCTGTCGAACCCGCCCTACGGCAAATCCTGGAAGACGGACCTCGAACGGCTGGGCGGCAAGAAGGATATCCGCGACCCCCGGTTCGTGATCGAGCACGGCGGCGATCCCGAATACAGCCTGATTACGCGCTCGAGCGACGGCCAGATGCTGTTCCTCGCCAACATGTTGAGCAAGATGAAGACATCCTCGCCGCTCGGCAGCCGCATCGCCGAGGTCCATAACGGCTCGTCGCTGTTCACCGGCGACGCGGGCTCGGGCGAGAGCAACATCCGCCGCTGGATCGTCGAGAAAGACTGGCTCGAGGCCATCGTCGCCCTGCCGCCCAACATCTTCTACAACACCGGCATCGCGACCTATATCTGGGTGCTGAGCAACCGCAAGGCGCCCGAACGGCGCGGGAAGGTCCAGCTCATCGACGCCACGGGTTGGTCCAGACCGTTGCGCAAGAACCTGGGCAAGAAGAACTGCGAACTCGGCCCCGACGATATCGAACGCATCTGTACCGCCTTCCTGCGTTTGGAAGACAGCGGCCGGTCGAAAGTCTTCCCCAACGAGGCGTTCGGTTATTGGAAGGTGACGGTCGAGCGGCCGCTGCGGCTCGAGGTCGCGCTTACGGAAAGCGCCCTGCAACGGTTCCGGACCGCATGTGCGGAAGCCTCGGAAGCGCCGCTCGCCGATATCGTGGACGGTGTGGCGCGAAAGCTCGGCGCGGGGCCGCACCGGGACTTCAACCGGTTCCTGGAGGCCGTGGAGACCGAGGCGGCCGGGCGCCCGCGCATGACGGCCAAGCGCCGTAAGCTGCTGGCGGCGGCGCTCGGGACCCGGGATCCCGAAGCCGAACCCGTGGTCATCAAAGACACGGCGGCCGGGAACGGCGCCGGCCCGGAGCGCGCCGTCGAATACGAGCCGGACCCGGCGCTGCGCGATACCGAGCAGGTGCCGTTGTTGGAGGACGGCGGTATCGAGGCCTTCTTCCGGCGCGAAGTGCTGCCCTACGCGCCCGACGCCTGGATCGACGAGTCGAAGACGGCCATCGGCTACGAGATCTCCTTCACCCGGCATTTCTACAAGCCGAAGCTCCTGCGGACCCTCGAAGAGATCGAGGCCGACATCCGGGCGCTGGAGAAGGAGACCGAGGGGCTGCTCGACGATCTGCTGGCGGGACGCGGTTGACGGGCTTCGCCGGCGCCCGGTGTATGGCGCGCGCTGTCCGCCTATGTTATCGCCACACGATAACATAGGCGGCGCGCTGTCCCATAGTGTCAACAATTATTAACATGGACAGCGAGGCGCCCCATGTTATCGCCAGGGTGCAATATGGGGCGAGTCGCGTCTCGATGGGGCAAGCCATGGCGGACACAAGCGGAACGAACGGTCGAGGCCGCGCCGGCGGTTACGTTCTCCAGCCCGACGGCTACCGGGCATTCGTTCCCGCTCCGCTGCCGCCACGGCCGCCGGTTCGCATGGCGGGAACCGTACAGGCCCTGTTGTCGGCGGCCGACCGCGCCTTGGGCAGGCTGGACGGCGCCATCCACACATTGCCCGAGGCGGACCTCTTCGTGCTCATGTACGTGCGCAAGGAGGCCGTGCTCTCCAGCCAGATCGAGGGCACGCAGAGTTCTCTCCGGGACGTGCTTGCCGCCGAGGCGCGTCTTCTGTCGCCCCGCGGCGCCGGGGACGCGGGCGAAGTGATCAACTATGTGGCGGCCATGAACCACGGACTCGAACGGTTGCCCGACCTGCCTCTGTCCGTTCGCCTGATCCGCGAGATGCACGAAAGGCTGCTGGAGGGCGTGCGCGGCGGCCGTTCGACACCGGGCGAACTACGCCGGTCGCAGAACTGGATCGGCCCGGCCGGCTGCACGCCACGCGACGCGGTCTTCGTTCCTCCTCCCTTCGAGGAGGTGCCGCGCGCGTTGGGCGATCTGGAGACCTTTCTCCACCGGAACGACGATCTCCCCCCGCTCGTCCGGATCGGGTTGGCCCATGCCCAGTTCGAGACGGTTCACCCCTTCCTCGACGGCAACGGCCGGGTGGGGCGGCTGTTGATCGCGTTTTTTCTCTGCGAAAGGAAAATCCTCGCGAAACCGGTCCTCTACATCTCGCATTTTTTCAAGCGGCATCGGGGCGAGTATTACGAGCGTCTTCAGGCGGTGCGCGACGCCGGCGATTGGGAAGGATGGCTCGCGTTCTTCCTGCGCGGCGTGGCGGAGGTCGGCGACGAAGCCGTCGCGACGGCTCGGCGCATCCTCGACCTGCGAGAGGCGCACCGCGCCGCCGTCACCGCCCACCTCGGACGGGCCGCCGGCAACGGCCATCGGGTGCTCGAAGCGCTGTACCGGACGCCCGTGGTCACGGTTGCCGACGTTCGGGGAATCGCCGGCCTCAGCTACCCGGCGGCGAACAACCTCGTCGCGCGCCTGGTTTCGATCGGTATTCTGGAGCAGTTCGGGGATCGCAAACGCAACCGGGCGTTCTTCTATCGCGATTACGTCCGCGTGTTCGCGGACGACCCGGAACCCGTGCCCGGCGAGGGGCAAGCGGCATGACGCCTGCCCTCGAGCCCTATCCGGCCTATCGGGACAGCGGTTTGCCCTGGCTCGGGGACGTGCCGAAGCATTGGGAAGTGCGGCGGCTGAAATCCTGCGTGAAAGATGTTATCGACATGACGAGGGAGCGTGAGCCGGGCGATAATTACGTCGCCTTGGAACATGTAGAAAGTTGGACAGGTAAGACCTCCGATGTGGATCTCGACACGTCATTCGAGAGCCAAGTAAAGCGCTTTCGGCCCAACGATGTGCTGTTCGGAAAGCTCCGGCCATATTTGGCGAAAACGACACGACCTGATCGGGAAGGTGTCTGCGTTGGGGAATTTCTTGTGCTGCGCTCTTGCAGCGGTAATCCCCTACCGAGTTATCTTGAGGCTTCGCTTCGCTCAAGACCCGTGATCGATGCCATCGACGCTTCTACGTTCGGCGCAAAGATGCCACGAGCCGATTGGCGGTTCATCGGCAATATGGGCTTTCCGCTTCCGCCCCTCTCCGAACAGGCGGCCATCGCCCGCTATCTCGATCATGTCGGTGAGCGTGTTGATTTTTATATCGGAGCCAAGGAGCGTCTGATCGCCCTGCTGAACGAGAAGAAGCAGGCAATCGTCAATCGAGCGGTCACGCGCGGCCTCGATCCGAGCGCCCCGATGAAGCCGACGGACATAGACTGGATGCCGGAGGCGCCGGCGCATTGGGAGATCGTGAAGCTCAAAAGATTGGCACGGATGCGAAGCGGTGAAGGGATTACTGCGGAGACCATCAGGGAGATAGGGCCATACCGAGTTTTTGGCGGCAATGGAATCAGAGGACACACTGATCGCTTTACACACGATGGTGTCTTCGCCCTAATCGGTAGACAAGGTGCACTCTGCGGAAACGTGCATCTGGCGTCGGGTCAATTTTGGGCCTCTGAGCATGCGATAGTTGCATCCCTCAAGGCGCCAAACAATATCCGTTGGTTTGTCGATCTTCTGCGAATCATGAACCTGAACCAATATTCCGAGGCCGCAGCTCAGCCGGGTTTGGCGGTAGATCACATTGTCAATCTTTACATCCCTGCACCCCCGAAGGATGAACAAGAAGCGATCGCACGTTACCTTAGCGACGAGTCCAACGATCTGGACACCGCCATCGACCGCGCTCGCCGCCAGATCGGCCTCCTCCGCGAATACCGGGAACGCCTGATAAGCGATGTCGTCACCGGCAAGCTGGATGTACGCGAAGCTCGTGCCGGGAACGGTGGGAGTTCCTGATCGAACGCTCTTTCCCGTGGACGCTGGTCCGGCGCATCGGCGTACACTCGCAGGGCACTTGGTGGCCCGCCAGCACGGCCGCGCAGTCCACCGATCACCGGCCGTCTGTCCAAATCCTTCCGCAATGGTATTATTGAACCTGGAGAGCAGCCGCGATGATCCGCTTCAAGGCCGGCGACATCCTCGCCGAGGATGTGGAGGCCCCGGTCAACACGGTCAACTGCGTCGGCGTCATGGGGCGCGGCATCGCGTCGCGGTTCAAGAAGGCGTTTCCGGACAATTTCGAGGCCTACGCGGCGGCCTGCGAGCGTGGGGAGGTGAAGCCGGGCCGGATGTTCGTGTTCGAGACGGGCGCGCTCACCAACCCCCGCTACGTCGTCAACTTCCCCACCAAGCGGCACTGGCGCGGCAAGAGCCGGATGGCGGATGTGGAGGAGGGGTTGAAGGCGCTGGCCGCCGAGATCGAGGCCCGGAACATCCGCTCCATCGCCGTTCCGCCGCTCGCCTGCGGCTTGGGCGGCCTTGCCTGGGACGACGTGCGCCCGCGCATCGAAGCGGCGCTGGCGGGCTTCGGCGACCTGCGGGTCGTCGTCTTCGAGCCAGGCGGCGCGCCGGAGGCGAAGGACATGGCGCGCGGACGGGAGGCGCCGGAGATGACCCCCGGCCGCGCGGTGCTGGTGGGGCTGATGCGCCGCTATCTCGACGCCATGCTCGATCCCTTCGTGACCCTACTGGAGGCGCACAAGCTGATGTACTTCATGCAGGAGGCAGGCGAGCCGCCGCGGCTGCGCTATGTCAAGGCGCCTTACGGCCCCTATGCGGAGAACCTGCGGCACACCCTGAACGAGATCGAAGGGCATTTCATATCGGGCTATGCCGACGGCGGCGACGCGCCGGACAAGCCGCTGGAGCTCGTCCCCGGCGCCGTCGAGGACGCGGAGGCGGCGCTCGAACGCGCGGACCGGACGCGGACACGCTTCGAGCGGGTGGCCGAACTGGTCCACGGCTTCGAATCGTCCTTCGGCCTCGAACTCCTCGCGACCGTCCATTGGGTGATGATGCGCGAGGGCGCCGGAGCGATGGACGACGCGGTCACCCGCGCCCACGGCTGGCATGAACGCAAGAAAGCCTTCTCCCTCCGCCAGATCGCGCTGGCGGCGGAGCGGCTGCGGGAGAAGGGCTGGATCGACGCCGCGCAGCGGGCGCCCCGATGACGGCCGACACGAGCGAGCGCGGCCTTGAAGACCTGATCGTCGCCCACCTGACCGGCATCCCGCGGGATCGGCGCCGAGGCGGGTTCGAGGAGACTCCGGAACCCCTCGCTGGCCTCTACGGTTATGTCCTCGGCGACCCCCGGGACTACGACCGCGACCACGCCATCGACACGGCCAGGCTCTTCGCCTTCCTGAACGCGACGCAGCCCGAGGCCGTCGAGACGCTTGGCGTCGGCGCCGACGGACCGCAACGCCTGCGGTTCCTCCACCGCCTGCGCGACGAGATCGACAAGCGCGGCGTCATCGACGTGCTGCGAAAGGGTATCGGGCACGGACCGGCCTCGGTGGAGCTGTTCCACGGCACGCCGACCCCCGGCAACGCCAAGGCGGAGGCGCTGTTCGCCCAGAACATCTTCAGCGTCACTCGCCAACTCCGCTATTCGAAGGACGAGACCCGGCTCGCGCTCGACCTCGCGCTGTTCGTCAACGGCCTGCCCATCGCCACCTTCGAGCTCAAGAACAGCCTGACCAAGCAGACGGTCGAGGACGCCGTCGAACAGTACCGGCGCGACCGCGACCCGAAGGAGCCGCTGTTCCGGTTCGGCCGCTGCGTCGTCCATTTCGCGGTGGACGACCACGAGGTACGGATGTGCACGCACCTGCGCGGCAAGGACTCGTGGTTCCTGCCCTTCAACAAGGGCTGGGACGACGGCGCGGGCAACCCGCCCAACCCCGATGGCCTCAAGACCGACTATCTGTGGAAGGAGGTTCTGGCCAGGGAGAACCTGACCGACATCCTCGAGAACTACGCCCAGGTGGTCGAGGAAAGGGACGACAGGGGCCGGAAGAAGGCGCGGAAGCAGATCTTCCCGCGGTTCCACCAGCTCGACGCCGTGCGCAAGCTGCTGGCGGACGCCGAGGCCTCCGGCGCGGGCAAGCGCTATCTGATCCAGCATTCCGCCGGTTCGGGCAAGAGCAACTCCATCGCCTGGCTCGCACATCGGCTGATCGGTCTGGAGACCGATGGCCGGCCGACGTTCGATTCGGTCATCGTCGTGACCGACCGGCGGGTTCTCGACAGGCAGATCCGCGACACCATCAGGCAGTTCGCGCAGGTGTCGTCCATCGTCGGCCATGCCGAGCGATCCGGCGACCTCCGCGCGTTTCTCGCGAGCGGCAAGAAGGTCGTCGTCACCACGGTGCAGAAGTTCCCCTTCGTCCTCGACGAGATCGGCGACGGGCACCGGGGCCGGCGCTTCGCCATCGTCATCGACGAGGCGCATTCGAGCCAGGGCGGACGCACCAGCGCGGCGATGACGCGGGCGCTCTCCGATGCCGGAGAGGAGCGGGAGGAGGAGACCTTCGAGGACCGGATCAACAATCTGATGGAGGCCCGGAAGATGCTGCCGAACGCGAGCTATTTCGCGTTCACGGCCACGCCGAAGAACAAGACGTTGGAGATTTTCGGCGCGCCCGCGCCGGAGAGCGGCAAGGTCAGGCACGTCCCCTTCCACGGCTACACGATGAAGCAGGCCATCCAGGAGGGCTTCATCCTCGACGTGCTGAAGCACTACACGCCGGTCGAAAGCTATTACCGGCTGATGAAGACGGTCGAGGACGATCCCGCGTTCGATGCCGCGCGGGCGCGGAAGAAGCTGCGCCGCTATGTCGAGTCCCATGAGCATGCGATCCGCCAGAAGGCGGAGATCATGATCGACCATTTCCACGATCGAGTGATCGCGCGGCGCAAGATCGGCGGCAAGGCGAGGGCCATGGTGGCGACCGGCGGCATCCGCCGGGCGATCCAGTACTTCCATGCCTTCGAGGATTGCCTGAAGGAACGCAAGAGCCCCTGGCGCGCCATCGTCGCGTTCTCGGGCGAGCACGACTACGGCGGGAGGAACGTGACCGAGGCTTCGCTCAACGGCTTTCCGAGCAACAGGATCGAAGAGACGATCGGGACCGACCCCTACCGCTTCCTGATCGTCGCCGACAAGTTCCAGACCGGCTACGACGAGCCGCTGCTGCACACGATGTACGTCGACAAGATCCTGTCCGGCATCAAGGCGGTGCAGACGCTCTCCCGGCTCAACCGCGCCCATCCGCTCAAGCACGACACCTTCGTGCTCGATTTCATGAACGACGCGGACACGATCGCCGCCGCGTTCCAGGACTACTACCGCACGACGATCCTCGGCGAGGAGACCGACCCCGACAAGCTGCATGACCTGATGGCGATCCTCGACAGCCGCCAAGTCTATTCCCGGGAGCAGGTCGAGGCGCTTGTGACGCTCTACCTTGGCGGGTGCGACCGGGACGAGCTCGACCCGATCCTCGACGCCTGCGTCGCCGTCTACCTGTCGGATCTCGACGAGGACGGCCAAGTGGACTTCAAGGGCAGGGCCAAGGCGTTCATGCGCACCTACGGCTTCCTGGCCGCGATCCTTCCCTACGGCAATCCGGAGTGGGAGAAGCTGTCGATCTTCCTGAACTTCCTGACGCCCAAGCTGCCGGCTCCCCGAGAGGAGGACCTCTCGAAGGGCATCCTGGAGGCCATCGACATGGACAGCTACCGGGTCGAAGCCCAAGCCTCGATGTCGATAGCGCTCCCGGATGCCGACGCGGAAATCGGGCCGGTGCCGGCGGGCGGAGGCGGAGGGAAGCCCGAGCCGGAGATCGACCTGCTGAGCAACATCCTCAAGGAGTTCAACGAGCTGTTCGGCAACGTCGACTGGAAGGACGCCGACAAGATCGGCAAGGTCATCGCGGAAGAGCTGCCCGCGAAGATCTCGGCCGACCGGGCCTACCGGAACGCGATGATGAACTCGGACAAGGACAACGCGCGCATAGAGCATGACAGGGCGCTCGGGCGCGCGGTCGTCGATCTCCTCTCGGACCACGCCGAGCTGTTCCGGCAGTTCAGCGACAACCCATCATTCAACAAGTGGCTGTCGGAGACCATGTTCAAGGCGACCTATTCCGGAGCGTCGTGACGCCGCTGCCCCGTTCGGCGGGCGATTGTATCCGTGATGTTCGGCTCGCGGCGGCATCGTCTACTCGGTTGCCGCTCACATTATCGATCCCGATGCTGTCGGCGATGCGGGTCGCCGCACTGGCGCATAATCGCGCCGCCGTTGACAGCCGTGGCCGCCGTCGATCGCCTTGTCCACCATTTGCCCTTGCGGTCGGACTTGCCGGGCCAGTCGGAGATCGAGTCCACTCCGCCCTCTCCATCCGATTGCCGCTATCTGGCGATTCAAGATCATGCGGACACATCGGAGGCGCGAATGAAATTCGCATCGCGGCCGTCGAACCCGGTGTGTATTGGATATCGAAGCACGGCCGGCCCATAATATTTGTGAACGCCCTTGCAGAAATCGTTCAAGCGCGACCCTGTTTCACGCCGCACGTTCGTTGGCGGCAGCCTCCGCCTCCATAAGGGCGTCGATCCGGTCGGCGATGCGTTGCGCCGGCTCGCGGAGCTGCCCCACCGTCCAGTCGGCGGCGTAGCCCTCGGTGACGTCGCCCGGCCGGGCATGGTTGACCAGCCGCTCGGTCAGCGAGCGCGGTAGCATCAACTCGCGCTCGGCCACCGCGATGAAGCAGTTGCGCAAGGCATGGAACCAGAACCTCGCGCCGCCCGCCCGCTCGATGCGGGCGTAGAGGGCGTGCAACTCCCCGACGTGGCCCGACGCGCTCGAAGGCGACGGAAACACCCAGGCGCGCAGGTTCTCCGGCATCGCCTCGCCGTGCGCCCGGCGCCGCGCGAGGATCGCGGCGAGTTGCCGCGTGACCGGCAGCTCCAGCGGCTCCCCGGTCTTGGTTTCCTCGACCCTGAAGAGACCCGCCGCCATGTTCACCCGCTCCCAGCGCAGCGGCACGATCTCGCCCCGGCGCATGCCGGTGTAGAGCCCGAACATCAGCAGATCGCGGTGCACCGGGTTGCGCACTTCCGCCTCGATGCCGGCGCGCCAGCGGGGCAGAACCTCGGCCGGCGCCGATATCCTGCGGCGCTTCTTGCGATGGTAGCGCCCGCCGCCGGCCAGCCATTGCTCGACCGGGTTGCGCAAGCCGTCGTGATCGACGCAGGGTCCGCGGTAGATCGAGCGCAGGAAGGACATGGCCTGGTTGGCGGGCGTCTCTCCATGCTTCCCGGTGAGGAAAATGAAGCGGGCTTCGATGTCCCCGCGGGCGATGGCGTCGAGCGGGCGGGCGAGCCAGTCGCCGAGATAGAGGCTGGCGTAGCGCCGATAGGCCCGATGGGTTCCGACGGCCCGGCCGGGCCCGGCGGCCATATAGTCCTCGATCGCCTCCTCCAGGGTGGGCATGCCGCGCGCCTCGGCGCGCTCCCCGGCGGGATCGTCGCCGCCGGCGACGCGGCCGAGCAGTTCCTGGGCCGTCCGCCTCGCCCTGTCGGGAGCGACGCGGCCGTAGCGCCCGATGACGACGCGCTTGTTGGGGGCTTTGCGCCCGCCGTCTCCGGCGCGGTAGTTGACGATGAAGGACTTGGCGCCGGATGGGTGCACGCGGACGCCGAACCCGGTGAGCTTGTCGTCCCATGCGATCCAGGGCTTGTCGGCGGCCTGGAGGGCTTCGACGGACCGCTTGGTCAGGGTCAGCTTGACCTTGGCGACGCGCTTTGCGGTGTGTTGTTCCATGGGCGTATGGTAGCGTCCGGCGCGAGAGAGTCAACCCTGTGGTCAACACATGAAAGTAAGTCGGGGCGCATTGGAGCATACTCCCGGCTCGTTGGCACGCTGGCGCATTCTCATAAGGCGATGAAAGATAGGTGATATTCCGCATTTCAGCGCGCCCAGGCGTACCGGTGCGCATTATTGGCGGAGAGGTTCAACACCTTCAGACCTCACCAAGCCCTTGGCGGACATACACCCGCCCAGTACCTTCACTCACTGGCAGCCAAAGAGCCCCCCGTGTCTCGTGCGTCGTGAACCAGGACACGAACTTGCTCTGGGGACGTGAAGCATATACTATGGGGCTCGACCGAGTGCTGGCGAGAGAATCCGCTGTGAGCCTCAGCAACCGTGCGGGGGTGAGGTATTGCCGAATGTTGACAGGCTCTGACGAATGGGCGGAAAAAGCCGATCACGTCGCGCCGACCACCGTCGGCGGATCGAAGAAGCACGGCGGTCCCGATCTTGGTCCTACGCGCACGCGCGAGGAATGGGCGTTCTTCGGCAGCAAGACTCAAACAATCAATGCCTCCAGATCGGGAATGCGCTTCCTCCGCCGTTGGCTGGCACCGTCGCGGGAGTCTTGGCGCAATGCCTTCGTTGACGGGAAAGGCCGGTATCGGCTCGTGACTTGGCCACTCGGAAAATCGCCGCCAAGGTTTGCGCGGAACGTGAACGCGCAACTCCGCGCCCGTGGCACTGTTCGCTCCTTAATTGCACAGGCTGCACACAGGTCTTGGATCGGAACGGCAACACCTGCCAGATGTGCGGAATCGCAGCGGGCGATCCCGATGACAGGACCGGCCGTCCGGCCCGTCTGCATATCGGTCACATCGTGGATAAGAGTCATGACGGCGAGGAGACGCTGGACAATCTGCGAGCGCTGTGCAGCCTGTGCAATCAGGGAGCGAACAATGCCACGTAAGAACCGCCTGCCATATCTGGTTGATGAGCCAGATATGGCAGGCAACTGAGACAGACCAGCGGGAGGTTTTGAGATGGCTGACAAGAAAGTCCGCAGGAAGGCACTGAAGGATCCGCGCCCAGTTCGCATGAAACCTCACGTCTATCAACCGAGCAAGACTGAACTGGACGCTCCGGTGAAGATCGAAGCCACGCCGAATCAGCTGGCGCGGGCCGTGCTCAAGCGAGTCGAGATCGTCGAAGACCTCGATGCGTGACGGGCTTACTGTGACTTTCTTACATAATCCTCCTCGCAATGGCTCATCGCGAATCGATACCGGGTCGATCCTAGCTGCGACCGCGAAGTCAGACCTTGTCCTTCTTAAACATCCATTGAAAGGAAAACTGTGATGGTGAATCACTCCGATAGCTATTTCTATGCCGCCGTCTTGACTCTCATCACAGTATTTTACTTTATTCAATCATTGTTATCTTATCGCAAAGCTTTTTCGGTTCAAACGGTAAAAACGCTAAAAGGCACAAGAAGAGATACCACTTTATTCGAGGCTATGAAGTATTTTGATGGCGGGTTGTCGAACTCGGTATGGGTATTTTTTATTTTGAGTTTTTTCCTACCTATCTTTCTCGCCTCCATGGGCAACATCATTCCCGTATTTCATGTTACAGAGAATAATTCCTCTATTTCTGATAAGATACCACCTGTCACTGCTGCATTATACTACGTTTATATTTCTCTCCTAATCGTATTGATCACTCTGGAATTTTCATATATTCATAATCTCCGAAAAAAATCGGCCGACTGGATCCCGTTTTTGCTCGTCGCTTTGGTTTTGGATATGGCGACGCTTCTATTGTTCACATTCGGGATTGGCACTCCATCGAAACTGTGGGTTCAAACCATAACGCAGGTGATGATGATGTTTACGTCATTCTGCGCGCTTACATCGACTTTCTTTGTCTTAATTCTGGCCCGAGCCGCTGGCGCCCTTCAGGACGATGAGATCAAATTCCCGGAGGAAGATACGGCTGAAACCGATGAGCAGAATGAACTGGAAGAAGAAAATGACGAAGATAAGAAGGACAATCTTCATGGCTTAGATGCAGAGCTCAACAGTGCTAGAACTGACGATGATTGATAGTCAGGAATTGTCAAAGCGTTATCTTCTTATTCTTGAGAATCTCCGCTAGGATTCTATGTTTTCCTTGTATTTATCATGAAGAAGGTCACGGCGATGGGGCTCAAGGTTGCCTCTCGGGTACGGGGTCTGAGCGACGCGGCGTTCCGCGAGGTGTTCGGGACCGAAGAGCAATGCCGGACCGCCTTGGCCCGGCTGCGCTGGCGCGACGGTTCGTCTGTCCGGGCTGTGGTCATCCATCCACTTGATCGTGACGGCGAAGAATGGCATCTCGTCGGTGGAACTGGGGTGCCGGCTTGGGGTCAGGCAGGCAACGGCCTAGGTGATGGAGCAGAAGATCATGGCGGTTGATGGCCCGGCGCGAGGGAGACAAGCCGCTGTCAGGCCGGGTGGAGATGGACGCCGCTTGGCTCGGCGGGGTGCGCTCCGGCGGCAAGCAGGGCCGAGGCGCGCCCGGCAAGACGCCATTCGTGGTCGCCGTTTCGACCGGCCCCGAGGGAGGTCCGCACAAGGCCAGGCTGGCTCCGGTCAAAGGCTTCCGCAAACGCGAAATTGCACGCGACACGAAGCGCTGGCTAACCCCGGCGCCCAGGTCGTGACCGACGGACTCGGCTGCTGGACCGCCCTCGGCCATGCCGGCCATAACCATCGGGCAATCCACACCGGCTCCGGGCGCGCCGGCGTGCGCATGGCGCCCTTCAAGTGGGTCAACACCACGCTCGGAAACATCAAGAGCGCAATCACCGGAACCTACCGCAAGCTCGGACCCGGCCACGCCGAACACTACCTCGCCAGTTTCGCTTGGCGCTACAACCGCCGCTGCCAACTCCAAACCAGGATCTCCCACTTCCTCCATAGCGCCGCCCACACACAGCCCATCCCTACCCCACCCTCATCGCAGGTTGAGTCTCATGGATAAGCAAGAAGTGTTATAAACGATGAAGACTTCATCAAGTGAGAAGCGACGCCCAAAAGAACGGCGATCATCAAAAACCAGACATTCCTCGGCAGCAATGGTCGTTGTTATTATTGCTCTATTAGGAATATTGATTTTAACTATAAGTTTCCTAGGCATCAGAGACGACATCATCGCCACTCAGGAAGTTTCGCATAAAGAGAAGATCGCTGATAAGGATAAAGAAATTGACCTTCTTCAATTGAAGATAATGCGTCTCGAAGACAACAACGAAGATCTTCAATCTCAAAACACGAGACTCGCTGCTAATAATGAAGGCATTGAAGAAGATATTAGAAATGCAAATAAAGAATTGTTACAATACAGAAAATATTTTGATGTTCTGTGGTGCCAGGTAACCGTGGCAAACAGGAATCTGTCGAGCGTGTTGGAGAGTGAGGAGAATACAGAGCGAATGGTAATCTCGCGATTTGAAACCCTGAAGATGAAAATGGTTGATCTTAGCTCCTTAAACGAGAAATCAGAGACTGCACAAAAGACTATTTCTGAAATGCAGAATTTGTTGGATAATATAGCACAAGATTTAGAGTCAGAAACTGAAGATCTTCTTTCGATAAGGAACGCACTTGAGATAGGCATTACACAATTGGAGAAGCCCGAAACCTGCAACTAAATATGTATATATATGTGAGAGAGCCGCTTGTGCCTCGGGGATAATCAAGAAGCCATTCATTCCTTCTGTGCAATAATTGCTCCGGTCTTGCCGGTGGGAAGCGAGGCGTCACGGACCTCCGGCTTCCTGAAGCGGCGCGACACCTATCTCTTTTCAGCACGCTATCACCTCCAACTCGCGCCACGGTTCCGTGCGTTTGGCGATATTCCAGCTTACGGCTCTGATCATCCAGCAATGCCCCCCTTACTGCGGGTCGAAGCCGGCTGTCCTCGCGCGCGTGGTGTTGCAAGCGTTCGAGACTATCAACAATCATCGCCATGCGCGCGCACGCCAATGAAGATGTTCCTAGCTTGTCCTTGCCTCAGGAGACCACATTTGGTTGACATGGGCAGGCGAGAGATACCAAAACACGCCTCCAGCGCAAGGAAATCGCAATGGTAGCGTCTATCGGCAAGATCGTCTCGCTGGAGCAGGGCGTGGCCTACTTCGAGCGCGTCGTTCCGGTAGCCGGTCCCGAACACGGCGTGGGCGAGCTGGAACAGGAACAGGTCGAAGGCGGCGTCGAAGTCGCAGGCGAGCCGGGCCTTGACGATGCCCGCGCGGACGGCGTGCAGGTCGTCGGCCAGGCCGATGCCGACGCCGGCCTCCTTGCGCGCCTCGGCTTCCGGGTCGGCGGGCGCCGCCGGTCCCGAGAGCGCCGGCGCGTCGATGCGCCCGGACGCGCCGTCCGGGGCGTTGGGGACCCGCGCCGGGCCCCCGGTCCCGTGCCGGCCCCGTTCACCGTCCCGGGCTCCTGCCTGGGCATGTCCTCGGGCCGGACCAGCCCCTGGATCGCCCGCATGCCGCCGCCCTCGCCGACGGTGACGATGCAGCCGGCCAGCCCCAGGTCCTCGCGGCGATAGACCGCCCGCGCCTCGACGACGGTGTGGACCTCGTCGAGGCGTTCCTCGATGCGCTCCGCCTCGGCGACCAGATCGTCGGTCCAGTCCGACTCGTCGCGCGCGGCCAGCTCGTCGTGACGGGTCTGGAGGCGCTCGATCTCCGCCTGCTCTTCCGGGGTGGCTTCTCCCGGCCGCGGATGCACCCGTCCGAAGCGGGCGGTGGCGCCCCAGTCGGTCTCGATCCGCGCCTCGGCCCAACGCCAGCGGGTCCGCAGCTCCTCGGCGGCGGCCTCCAGCTTCGCCGTCGCCAGGTCGCGCAACAGCTTCGGATCGCAGAGCCAGACGCCGGCGTCGTCCGTCTTGGCGAACAGGTCGCGGTCCACCGCGCCGCCAGCCGCCTCGTAGACGCCGACGCCGACGAAGCGGGCGAGGTCGGAGGTCGCCGGGATGCGGTCCTCGGTCAGCATCCGCCGCACCTCCCAGGACGTCGGCGGGTAGCCCCGCGCCTTCATCTGCTCCCAGACTGCGGTCTGGCGGCCCCGGTCGGCGGTGACGGCGAACGCGGTCAGGGTCTCCAGGTCGATCTCGCGGGCGCGCAGCGCGTCGAGCAACACCGGCGGGGCGCCGCCGCACACGCGGCAGGGCACGGGGAGGTCGGCGGCCACCGCGCCGTCCTTGGCCAGGGCGTTCAGAGCGGCATCGAAAACCGGCGGTGCCCGTCCCGGCCCGCGCGGACGACGGCCACTTCCTGGTCCGGCGCCACGTTATAGTGGGGCCGGAGGTTCAGCGGCGCACCCGAGAAATCGAAGAAGAGGTCGGCCCGGTCCCAAGCGAAGGTCTGCGTGAAGCGGCCGCGTACGGCTGGCGGCGTTATGCGGGTGGGCGCGCGTTCCACGCGCGTTTCGGCCTGCAAATCAAATCGCCACCAAGGAGTCCTCGGCTGCGCCGCGGACGGCGGACAGCGGTACGGATTTGTCGGGTGTGACCATCCGGGCGCCATGCACGGCGGCGAGAGCCAGAAGATAGACGTCCGTCACTTGCCGGGGTCCCGACAACCGCCGACGGTCCACGACGGCGTCGTCGAGCAGGCTTACGTCGTCGGCGATGAACCGGTGATGCGGCGAGGACACGGCGGTCCGGAGACGCACCATGGCTTCCTCGACGCCCAGGGCGTTGGGATACCGGGGTTGAGAAAGGATGCGAACGCACCCGTTCTGCGTCAGGGGGCAGGACGCCCATCCCGACTCGATACGCTCCGCGAGCCAGCCCGACGACGCCGCGTGATGGGTGTGGTTCTCGTCAAGCAGCGCGATCAGGACGTTGACGTCGAGCAACGCCCTCACGAATCAGACTCCCGCCTCCTCGCGAAGCTCGTTGACCAGTTCGTCGGTGACGACGGCTCCCCCCGCCGGGATGGGATCGAAGCCATGGACATGCAACACGCATTGCGGTCCGTCGGCGGACACTGGATGCGAGCGCGTCCGCAGGGCTTCACGCACCACGCCCGAGACGAACTTCCCGGTCGTCGTCCGCTCCCGTCTGGCGAGCTCCTTCGCCGTCGCAAGGACGTCGTCGTCAATGTCGAGTGTGGTGCGCATGAGCGTCTCCCGAGGGCGCCTGAACCTATCTTCTCGTTATGCGCCGTATCAAGCGGTAGCTTTGGAGGTTGCAAGGCCAGGGACACGAGTCCTTCGGACCCGATCGGCTCGCCGCGCCCATCGACCGGTGGGGACACCCGGTCTCACGGCCCCGCCATGTCGATGCGTTCGCCCCAGGGTTGGCGGTTGCGCTCGCCGGGCGGCGGCCCCCAGTTGCACCAGACCACCGGATAGTCCGGTTCGGCCTCCGGGTAGCGGTCGCACTCCATGTCGGTCAGGTACAGGCAGCAGCTCGGCCGCAGACCCCGGTCGGAGAGCCAGGCGAAGCCCGGCCGGAAGTCAGCGCCGCCGCGTCCCTCGATCGCGATCCGCTCCGGCAGGTCGCCGTGGGAATGGACGGCCGCATCCTGTACGGCGGCGTCCATGACCTCGCCGGCGCCGTTGGGATCGAAGCTGGGCGGCGCCTGCCCGGACGCCGGAGAGGCCGGGTCCTTGCTTCCGGTTCCCGGATCGTCCTGCTTGCCCGGAGCGCCGTCGGACGGGTCGTTCGAACCGCCGTCATCGCCGCCGCCGTTCGATTGGGGCGCGCCCTTGGGACTCGGCGTGTTGTCGGACGGTTCCGGGAGCCTGTCGTAGGCCTGCTCGACGCTCAACCCGTCCCAGACCTCGACGTCGGGCGGCAACACGAACCCCGCGTCCCGCAGCAGCCCGTGCGTGACCAGCTGCGAGGCAAGCTGCCAGCGCTCGGGGTCGCGTTCTCCCCGCCGCGTGTGGTGCTTCAGCGCGCAGGCCAGGACCACGTGCCCAAGCGCGGTCCCGATCCGGTCGGCGTCCGTCTCCGCCACCCAGCCGGGCGCATAGCGGATGTCCCGGCCGTCGCTGGCCAGGGTCTCGCGGGACGCGTCGGCGCGGATCGGCAGGCGCAACGCGAGGCTGCCGAAGAACGGCTGGTCGCGGAGCAGCGCCGTCACGCAGTCGCCGACGCGCCGCGCCGATTCCGCATGGGCGCGCCCGGACATCACGCCGCCTCCCTGTCCGCCGCGCCGGCGGCCGGCGCGAAGTAGCCGGCGAAGCGGGCCGTCAGTTCGTCCGCGTCCTGCTTCACCCGTTCGCGGGCGCGCGGATCGAACCGCCGCGAAGGCTGCGGCACGTCCGGCTCCACATGGGCGATCCTGTCCCGGACTTCCCGGCACAGCCCGGCGAGTTCGGCGTCCTCGAAGACGTTGAGCCGGGGCACGACCTCCACCAGGTCGCGGACGTTCTCGATCATGCTGTCGCGGAACGTCAGCGGCTTGCCGTTCCCGTCCTCGCGCGGCCGCTCGCCGACCCGCTCCACCGCCTTGCCCAGGCGCCGGTAGAGGTCGCCCAGCGCGTCGTGAAGGCGGGCCTGGACCTGCCGCCGGATGTCGCGCTTGACGCGCGCGGTCTCGCCAGCGGCGAGGCCGGCCATGAAATGGCGCGCGTCCTGGACCGGGAGGATGCGGTAGGCGATGCCGAACTTGGCCTGGAGCGCCTCCTTGGCCGGGTAGTCGCCGACTCGGAACAGGCGGCCGAGATCGAGGCGCGCCCGCTCGTGCGCTCGCCCACCATGCGCTCGATCGGGTCGTCCAGCGCCGCCGAACAGGTCGCCCTGGTCGTCCCAGGGCAGCGTGTTGGCGTAGTGCGCGGTCCGCGCCTTGCCCTCGGTCGGTTCGGCGAAGGCGCTCTTGGGCAGGAGGCGCTTGTTGTAGCGCCCGGCGTCGGTGTCGGCGTCGTGGTGGATGGCGACGTGGCGGCTCGCCTCGCGGTCGTGGGTGGAGGCGGCCGGACCAGGCGTTGATGCGCAAGGATACGAGCATGGCGTCCCTGGTGAGGTCCATGGGTTGGTCTCCCTGGAAATGGCGTCAGCGGGTTCTGGCGGCGGCCCAGCGGATGAACGCCTCGGTGTGTTGCAAGGCCGGCTCGCGGCGGATGCAGGAACTAACGAGGAACTCGCCGACCTCGCGCCGGAGGCGGGTGTCGTAGGCGACGATGGCGCCGAGATTGACGTCGTCGGCGAGACGGTAGAGCGAGCCGCACAGCGCGATCAGGGCGCTGGCGTTGTCGGGGACGGGTGCGTTCTCGGGATCGTCGATGACGGCGCGGGGGTGGGGCAGGTCGCGCCAGACCTTGAGGAAAGCCGAGAACTCGACCGCGGCGGCCTCGCCGACGGCGCCCCGGAACAGGGCGCGCTCGGCGGCCGGGTCGAGGCCGTTGCGGCGATGCACGATGCTGGAGACGAACTCCCAGGTGCGCGGACAGGGGAAGGCCTTCTCCGCCGATCGGGGATCGAAGTCGTGCAACAGCTCGGGGCGCATCTGGACGAAGAACAGGACCTCGGGCGCGATGCCGTTCCCCGCGCCCCAGGCGCACCAGTCGGGCGCGTCGACGCGGATCTCCAGGTGGACGAAGCGGGAGGCGAGCGGCGTCGGCATGCGGTGGACGACGCCGCGGTCGGTCTCGCGGTTGCCGCAGGCGATGAGCGCCGCACCGTCGGGGAGTTCGTACTCGCCGCGGCGCCGGTCGAGGACGAGCTGGTACAAGGCGGCCTGGACCATGGGCACGGCCGAGGGCAGTTCCTTCAGGTTGACGAGCCAGCGCCCGTCCGCGTCGGAGGGCGGCAGGAAGGCGGGCGGCGCCCAGCGGGTGCGGTCACGACCGTCGCGCCAGGGGATTGTAGCGAGTCGAAATACTTGGATTCGGCAGGCGAAAAACTTGGATTCTGTCGCAATCGGGACAGTTTCGGGGGGCTGGGCCGGCGTTCGCGCGGCGAATAGTCGGCGGAGATGGTGTCGGGCATGACGGGCTCCGGGCGGGATTGCGAAAGCAAGGGAAGGCGCGGTCCGAACGCCCCTCGGCGTCCAGCTTTCGCCCGGACCCCCGGCCCGGCTCCGACTCCCGGCGGCGCGAAACAGGTCGGGACTGGCGCCGGAAGGAGGAGAGAGTGCGCCAGTCACGAAAACGGGGGACCCCCGCGCACGAGCGGCGAGCGCATACGAAAAGCGGAGGGCAATCGCCGTCCGGGATCACCGCCGCGACGCTGTTCGCGGTCCGTGAGGCGGCCGGTATGGCCCCTTGGCATCCCCACGAGCACGAGGGATCTTCAGGCGATCGTGAACAATGCGATCGAGGAGCGCACGCGCCTGTCCAGCGCCTGTCCCGTAGCGCCCTGAAAAGAAGATATATGCAGCGCGTTACGACGCGTCGTCCGTGGCGCCGACTTCGGCGACATGGCGCGAGAACCGCCCGGCACGGCGGACCGGACGCGATCGGCGAGGTGCGCCGGACACCACGCCACGCCTGTCCAACGCACCGCGTCGCGGGCATCCGCCAGGTTCGGTCGGACCAAGGCAGTCCCGTCAACGCCCGCCGCCGGCCATCACGCCGCGCTTGAGGCCGCCTCCTTCGCAAGAATGTCCGCGCCGATGCTGCCCGCGATCCTGGACGCGGACGCCTTGACCGAGTCCCGCGCCAGATGCGCGTAGCGCGCCGTGGTCTGGACCTGTGTGTGACCCAACAGCTTACCTATCATCGGAAGGCTTTCGCCGAGCGCCAGCGCGCGGGAAGCGAACGAGTGCCGAAGATCGTGGATGCGCACGTCATCCAGTCCGGCGCGTTTTCGAACACGGTCCCACGGAGGCTGAAGATCGGCCAGATGCGCGCCCGGCCTGCTGCCCGGAATGACCCAGGGATTGTCCGCGAGACGGGGCAATCGCGACAGCACTTCCGCCGCCGCGGGCGACAGCGGTACAAGGCGCGCCCCCGTCTTGCCGTCCGGCAGCCGCAGCTCGCCGGCTTCCAGGTCCACATCCTCCCAGCGAAGCCTCACGATCTCGTTGCGCCGGCATCCGGTCAGCATCAACAGACGGATTGCCGCCGCCGCGTAAGCGGACACCGACCCTTCCGCCTCCATCCCGTTCAGGACCTCCCCGAGCCAACGGAACTCCTCGTCCGACAGGAACCGCTCGCGCTTGCTCTCCTTGTACTTTCGAACGAAC
The DNA here is from genome assembly GCA_958295695.1 of uncultured Alphaproteobacteria bacterium. Classification (GTDB taxonomy): domain Bacteria; phylum Pseudomonadota; class Alphaproteobacteria; order SP197; family SP197; genus SP197. Next base: position 3,304,592 of record OY282363.1, read on the forward strand.
CGGCACGGATTGCCGCCCTCGCGCCGCAGTCCCCATAGCTCCGCCAAGTTGAAGATCTTGGACTCGATCTCGAGCACCCGGTTCGCCTGATACGGAATGTCCCGCGAGCGGTAGTGCAGCGCCGACACGTGCTCTCGCTCGACCGCCTCGACGGCCAGAATGCCGTAGGCCGGCAGGATGAACTTGTCGAGCACCCGACGGTAGAGCTTCACCGAGCTCGGCTTGCAGTGCACCGCCACGTATTCCTCCAGATACCGCTCCGCGAGCGCCGCCACGGTCACCGTGTCCGCGGACGCGGGTTCCGGAGCCTCGCCCCCCTTGATGCGGGCAATGGCGAGCGCGGCCTTGCGCCGGGCCTGATCGGCCGAGATGACCCCGTGGCGGCCAAGGGTGATCCGCCTGGACTTTCCGTCCGCGCGGCACTGCGCCACATAGACCTTGGCGCCCGACGGATAGACCCGTACTCCGAAGCCGGGGAGCTCGCGGTCCCAGAACACGGCATCCTTGTCGCCGACGGAAAGGCCGTCGACGGTGCGCTTGGAGATCGTTCGGTATTGCAGTTTGGCCATTGCTCGCTCCGTTCCGTTGGCGCCTCGGCTCCGGCCGGTTGCTCCGCCCTCATACCGTAAGCGGAGCGCAAGCGGCCGACATGAAATCGGGGCGCATCGAAGCGCATGAGAGGCAGGAACGCAAGCCTGAAATGTATTCGCGGAGAAAGGAACTATCTATAGTTTATAGCAAGTTAGGATGCGCAGGCGCAGGCCTGACATTCCGTGTCGTAGAGTGAAGAAACATGATTCTGTGTGGGTCCCGCCCACATCGGCCGACAGGGTCCGCATGGTCTCCTCCCGCATGGCGCGGACGGGGATCATGACGGACCGGGCGGGATTGGCAAGGCGGCAATGGACGGCGAGCGGACGGTCGTCGCCGATCCGCCCCGCCCGCCGGCGACCGGCGCCTCGGCGGCCCCCGCCCATAGGCGGGCTTTGCGGCCATGGCGCATCGTGCGGTTGTTCCCACCCCGCCGACATGCTAGCCAGCGCGCCGCTTCGCCGAGCAGGCGAGATGGCCGACGAGACCACGGACGCCCCGATTCCCGCGACCGCGCCGTCCGCGCGGTCCATCATGTTCGCCCGGTCCAACCCTACACCGCCTCCACGCTGCCGGCGTCGACCCGGACGCGGACCGGGCGGCCCAGCAGCGTCAGCAGGACCCCGACCCGGGCCCGGTCGTCGATGTCGAGGAAGACGCCTTCGAGGTCGGCGAGCGCGCCTTCGGCGATGCGCACCCGCCGGCCCCGCGCGAAGCCGAGGGCGGGGTCGATCCTGACCAGGCCGTCGTCGCCGCGGCGCGCGCGGATCGTTTCGACGATGGCGTCGGCGACCGGCGCCGGCGGATCGCCGCCCACCATGGAGACCACGCCCACGGTGCCGTAGACGCTGCGCCAGGGCTCGTCGTCGAGGTCGAGCCGGACGAAGAGGTAGCGCGGAAACAGCGGGCGGCGCACGGTCTCGGTCCGCCGCGCGTGGCGGCGCGTCTTGCGGAACTCCGGGAGCCAGGCCTCGAAGCCCTGGTTGGCCAGATGGGAGACGGCGCGGGCCTCCGCCCGGGGCCTCGTGTGGACGACGTACCAGCGTTTCATCGCGGCCGGACGGTCAGGCGCGCCCGTCCGGCAGCCGGTCGCTCCGGACCGCGACGTCGAGATCGCGCGCCAGGATCTCGTGCATGTGGACGGCGCCCGCCAGCCGCCCGCGCCCGTCGCGGCACAACAGGAAGGTGAAGCGGTTGCTCTCCATCAGGCGCAGGGCGTCGGCCATGAGCGCGTCGGCGGCGATCGACATCGGCGTCGCGGTCATCACCCGGCCGGCGGTCCGGTCCGCGAACCCCTCTCGGTCCGCGAGCGCCCGGCGGATATCGCCTTCCGAGATCACCCCCACCTCGGCGATGGGGACCGTCCCGCCGGGGTCGGCGTCGGAGACGAGCGCGAAGCCGCGCGCGCCCGCGGTGATGGCCTCGATCACCCGCCAGATCGAATCCTCGGGCTTGAGCCAGGGCAGACGAGGCGCGGGCGTCATCACCTCGCGCACCTTCATCAGCTTGCGGCCCAGAAGCCCGCCGGGATGGAACAGGCGGAACTCCTCGGGCGTGAAGCCGCGGATGTTGAGGCTCGCGATCATCAGCGCGTCGCAGACGCCGAGCGTCGTGGTCGACGACGAGGTCGGCGCGAGCTGGTGAAGACCGGCCTCCGCGTCGACCAGGGTCTCGACGATCCAGTCGCTGACGGCGGCGAGGGGGCAGTCCCGGCGCGCCGTCACGGTGACGATCCTGGCGCCGAAGTCGCGCAGGGCGGGGGCGAGCACGCGCAGTTCGTCCGTGCCGCCCGAATGCGACAACAGCACCGCGAGCGTCGCGTCGCGCGCTTGGCCGAGATCGCCGTGGAGCGCCTCCTGGGGGTGGATGAACGCCGCCCGATGGCCGGTCGAGACCAGGCTCGCGACGAATTTGGTCCCGACATGGCTGGATTTTCCGACGCCGAGCACCACCGTCCGGCTGTCGGACTCGGCCAGCGCCCGGGCCGTGGCCAGGAAGTCGTCGCCCAGGCCGTCGGCCGCCCGGCGCAGGCAGTCCGACCCGTCGCGCAGAACCTCGCGGGCCGCGGCCAGCGGCTCCTTGCGCGCCCGGCTCACGACCGCGGGCCCGCCCGCTCCATGCCGTCTCCAACCGTGATGCGTCCCGCCATGCGTCCATCGCATAAACCATTTCGGGGGCGGGCGGAACCGCTCCCGGAGACGATCGCGGCGCGCTCCGGGCGGCGATTCCACAGGTCCGCGAACGCGACTATAAGCACGCCATGCTGACGGTCACCCTGATCGCCGCCCCGCTCACGGGCTTCGCCACCTGGGCGCTGGCGCGCATGGTCCTGGACCTCCTCGCGGAGCGCGGCGTCGTGGACCGGCCCAACCGGCGGTCGAGCCACGACCGGCCCGTGCCGCGCGGAGGGGGCGTCGCGATGGTGGGCCTCGCGCTGCCGAGCTGGCTCTTCCTCGCGCTCCTGACCGGGACCTTCGGCCAGGTCTGGCCGGTGGCGGCGGCGGCGGCCGTGCTCGCCGTCCTGTCGTTCCTGGACGACGTCCGCGGCCTTCCTCCCCCGCCGCGGCTCGCCGGCCACGTCGCGGCGGTCGCGCTCGGGCTCGTCCTCCTGCCCGGTCACGCGCTGCTGTTCGACGGCGCGCTGCCTCTCTGGGCCGACCGGCTGGCGGTCGGTCTGGCCTGGGTCTGGTTCATCAACCTGTTCAACTTCATGGACGGGATCGACGGCCTCACCGGCGTCGAGACGATCGCCGTGGCGGGTGGCTTGGCCGCGGCGATCCTGATCGCGGCGGAAACCGGGGGCGGCGACGGATCGCGCGCGCCCCTGGCCGCCGTCCTGGCCGGCGCCGCCGCGGGATTCCTGGCGCTGAACTGGCGTCCGGCCAGACTCTTCGCGGGCGATGTCGGCAGCGTGCCGCTCGGCTATCTCCTGGGCTGGCTCCTGGCCTGGGCGGCCTGCGTCTGGGGCTGGTGGCCGCTCGTCCTGCTCCTGCCGCTCTACTACTGGGCCGACGCCACCACGACCCTCCTGTGGCGCGCCGCGCGCGGCGAGAAGGTCTGGCGGCCGCACCGCGACCACGCCTACCAGGCCGCGGTCCGCGGCGGCGCGGGCCACGACACGGTGTCGCGGCTGGTGGCCGCGCTGAACGCCGTTCTGGTCGCGCTCGCCCTGCTGTCGGTCTCGGGCGCGTCGCCTCCGTGGCCGCCGCTCGCCGCGGGCGCGGTCCTGACGGCGACGCTCCTGTGGTACCTTCGCCGCCGGCTGGGCAGGCGGGGCGGCTCGACCTGATGGCGCGATTCTCCCGATCGCACGTCACCGCGGCGCACGACGTCGTCATGGCGGCGCTGTCGTTCGTGCTGGCGCTTTATCTGCGCCTGGGCGAGGGGATGTGGACCCACGCCCGCGCCTATGTGCTGGAGGGCGCGCTGCTGTTCGCGGCGATCGCCGGCGTCGTCTTCCTGGGCACGGGCGTCTACCGCAGCACCTGGCGTTACGCCTCGCTGCCGGACGTGTTCGCGCTCGCGCGCGGGGCGGCCCTGACCGTGCTGGTCTTCCTGGCCGTCGTCTTCCTGTGGTCGCGCGTCGAGGACTACCCGCGCTCGGCGCTCGTCATCAACTGGTTCGCGCTCATGACTCTCACCGGCGGTCCGCGACTGCTCTACCGCATCGTCAAGGACGGCGGCCCGGCCCATGTGCTGGAGCGGCTCAACCCCGACGCGATCCCGGTCGCGATTCTGGGCGTCGGCGACGAGGCCGAACAGTTCGCCCGCGCCATGAGCCGCGACCGGGACGCGCCCTATGCTGTGGCCGGCATGATCGATCCCAGCGGACGGCGCGCCGGCCAGCGCATCCGCGGCGTGGCGGTCCACGACGGCTCCGGCGGCCTCGACCGCCCGCTCGACGCCATCCGCCGGCGAGGTCCCCGGCCCCGCCGCCTGGTGCTGACCGACGGCGACGGCCGGCCGGACCGGGTGCGCGAGGCGCTCGAGGCCGTCGAGCGCCACGGCATGACGCTCTCCCGCGTGGGCCGCCTGACCGATTTCAGCGACAGCGCGGCGGTCGCCGGCGAAGTGCGGCCCGTCGCGGTGGAGGATCTTCTGGGGCGGGCCCAGACCGCCGTCGACCGCACGGCGGTCTCGCGCCTGATCGCGGGCCGCCGCATCCTCGTGACCGGCGCCGGCGGGACGATCGGGGGCGAACTGGCGCGCCAGATCGCCGCGTTGGGCCCCGCGCGCCTGACCCTGGCCGAACTCTCCGAGGTCGCGCTCTACGAGATCGACATGGAGATCGCCCGGCGCTTCGCCGACCTGCCGCGCCGCGCCATGCTGCGCGACATCCGCGACCGGGAACGGCTTGAGCGGGCGTTCGCCCAGGAGCGTCCCGATATCGTCTTCCACGCCGCGGCGCTCAAGCACGTGCCCCTGGCCGAGGCCAACCCGAACGAGTGCGTGCTCACCAACGTGGGCGGCACGATGAATGTCGCCGACGCCTGCCGCGGCGCGGGCGTCGCGACCATGGTCCTGATCTCGACCGACAAGGCGGTCAACCCGTCGTCGGTGATGGGGGCGACCAAGAGGCTGGCCGAGCTCTATGTCCAGGCGCTGGGCCGGGCGGGCGGCGGCCCGCGCTTCGCTACCGTGCGCTTCGGCAACGTCCTGGGCTCCGCCGGCTCGGTCGTGCCGCTGTTCCAGAAGCAGCTCGCCGAGGGCGGTCCGCTGACCGTGACGCACCGGGACATGACCCGCTTCATGATGACCGTGCGCGAGGCGGTCGAGCTGGTGTTGCAGGCGAGCGCGCTCGACGGGGCGTCGGGCGACCTCTTCGTGCTCGACATGGGCGAGCCGGTCCGCATCCACGATCTCGCGCTCCAGATGATCCGGCTCGCGGGCCGGACGCCCGACGACGTCGGCGTCGTCTTCACCGGACCCCGGCCGGGCGAGAAGATGCGCGAGGAGCTCGTCTACGGCGACGAGACCCTGACGCCGACCGCGCGCGCCGGCGTCAACGCGGCCGCGGGCCGCCACACGGATCTCGCCGATATCGAGCCGCGCCTGCGCGTCCTCCTCGACCGAGCGCGCGTCGGCGACGCGGGGGAAGCGCTCGCGCTTATCCGAGCCATCGTTCCGGAGTTCGCCCCCGCCGCCGCAAGGGCGCGCCGCGCCTGACGCCGGGGCGGGGGGATCACTGGAGGCCGAACTCGTCCCGGGTGGCCCTTCCGTCACCGTCGATATCGGCTTTCAGGGCCGGCAGGCGGTCGGAGCCGCCGAAGTCCCAGCGGCGTCCGCCCCAGATCCAGCCGGCGTAGACGCCGTCGTAATCCGTGGGTCGACGCAACTCGGCGGAGGTTATACCCGATACGCCCTCGTCGAGGCCGTGGGCGACGCCGGTCCGACGCGCGGACGTTTCGATGTTCCAGTAGCTGTCGATGACGTAGCCGGTGTTGTTGCCGATGAAGGCGCCGGCGTTCTCGACGCCGTCGACGGGGCCGACGGCGTAACTGGCCGCCACCACCCCGTCGTTCCAGCCGATCAGGCCGCCGGTTTCGAAGTCGCCCGACACGGCGCCGGCGGCGTAGCTGTTGCTGACCAGGCCATGGTGGCTGTTGGACCCGATCAGGCCGCCTATCCGGTTGCTGGCGCCGCCGTCGCTCACGGCCCGCACGTCGCCCTTGGCGTAGCTGCCGCGCACCACGCCGCCGTTCCACCCCACGAGGCCGCCCAGGTCGCTTTCGCTGCCGAACACCGCGCCGGTCGCATAGCCGCCGTCGATTTCTCCCCGGTTCAGGCCCACCAGACCGCCGGTGGCGATACCGCCCGATACGACGCCGGTGGCGTAGCTGGCGTCGACCTCGGCGCCGGCCCGGTTGACGCCTACCAGTCCGCCGATGCGATGGTCGCCGGATATGTCCACCGCGGAGTGGCTCCGCAGCACCCGGGCGTAGTTGACGCCGACCACGCCGCCGGAGTCGCCGTTGAGGACGGAGACGGACCCGGACGCGTGGCTGGCGATGACAGAGCCTTGATTGATGGCCACGACGCCGCCGGCCAGATCCGTGGCCGATATCTCGCCGCTGCTCTGACTGGCCTCGATCACGCCGCCGATATTGATGCCCGTGACGCCCGCGCAGGCCCGGAAACAGTTCATGAACCCGGTGAAGCGGCTGTTGGCGATTCTGCCGAAGAGAACGTATCCGGCAACGCCGCCGCCCAGGACGTTGTTGGCGAAAACGGAGCCGTCGGAGTAGCTGTCCTCGATGAGGCCTCTTTCGTTGAATCCCGTCAGTCCGCCGGTCGCGCGGGCGGCGACCACCACGCCGGATGCGTGGCTGCCGCTGATCGTCCCGTAGGAGTTGATCCCCACCAGCCCGCCGGCGGTGTTGCTGGCGTTGACCAGCGCGCTGGAATGACTGTCGGAGACGCGGCCTTCGTCGTGGTTGAGGCCGACCAGGCCCCCCACGCCATGGTCGCCCGCCACGACGCCCGTGGAGTGGCTGTCGCCGATGACGCCGGCGTTCCAGCCCACCAGGCCGCCGACCCGACCGCGCCCCTTAAGGTTGACGGCGACCACGCCGACCTCGCGGACCGCGCCGACATTGCCCCCGAAAAGGCCCATCGCGTTGCTGTCCGGGCGTTCCAGAAAGAGATGGGCGACGGTGTGGCCGTTCCCTTCGAAAACGGCGGCGAAGGGGCGTGTGGGTTTGCCGATGGGGAGCCATCCGTCGCCCTGGACCCACCGGGCCTCGACGGCTCCGGCGGCGTAGCTGGACGCGACCCTGAAGTCCAGGCCGCGCGTCAGTTCGTAGCCCGCGCACCCCGTGTCGGGGCAGCCCATGCCGGCGGCGGCGCCGGGGAAGGCGGTGGCGTAGGCCGCGTCGTCATCGTCGTCGTCCGCCGCGCCGTCGCCGTCCAGGTCGTGACGCATGGCGTCCAACTGCTCCAGGACGGAGATGTCGATGAGGCCGTTGTCCTCCCGGTCGTAGTCCACCGGCGTGGAGTCGGCCGCGCCGCCCGACGCGGCCAGAAGCAGCGCGGCCGCGACGGCGCCGCGACAAACCGTGATGTTCATGCCGCTTCCCTATCCTCGCGCCGCATCCCGCTACCGTGTTCTCGCCAGCGTGTCGATCTGACGGAGCGCCCCGTCCTCGCCGATCACGGTCACGAACACCGCGTCCGAACCCTGATTGTCGCCGGGACCGTAATCGAGCTCGAAGCCGTCGATATCGAAGGCGCCGGCGGTGCGGAAGGCGTCCAGGAAGCAGGCGCGGGACACCGCGCGGCCGCAGGCTTCCAGCCCCGCCACGGCGAGCCGTCCGGCCAGATATCCCTCCAGCGAGACGAACCCCGGCGAGGCGTCGGGGTCGTATCCGGCCAGCGCCTCGCGATAGGCGGCGACCACGGGGACGCCGTTGCCATGCGGCGCCGGCACGACCTGGGTTATATAAAGTCCGGCCCCGTCCGCGCCCAGTTCCGCCAGCAGCGCTTCGCTGCCCACGAAAGAGACGGACATGAACACCGGATCGACTTTCCGGCGGGCCAGAACGACCAGCTCGGCGACCGGCGCATAGGCGCCGACCATGATCACCGCTTCCGGTTCGCTCTCGATCATGCCGAGCAGGGCGGATTTGACTCCGGTGGTGTTGCGCTCGTAGGACCAAGCGGCGACCGGGGACATGTTGCGCCGTTTCAACGCCCGGCGGACGCCTTCCAGCCCCGCTTCGCCGAAGGAATCGTTCTGGTAGAACACCGCGATGCGCGTGACGCCCAAGTCCCCGATGAGACGGGTCACCATCTCCTCGGTTTCCTGATAATAGGACGCCCTCAGGTTCAGCACCTTGTCCAGCTTCGGGTCGCGGAGAAACTCCGCGCCGGTGAAGGGGGCCAGGAACGGCGCTCCGGCGTCCTGCGCCACCGGCGCCGCGGCGCGGGACGTCGGCGTGCCGACTTCGCCGATCAGGGCGAAAACCATGTCCGCCCGCAGCAGGCGCTGGGTGTTGGCGAAGGCCAGCTTGGGCTCGTAGGAGTCGTTCAACGTGGTCAACCGCAGCGTCCGGCCGTGGACGCCGCCGGCCGCGTTCGCTTCGTGAAACGCGGCCCTTATCCCCAGCCGCATATCCCGGCCCAACTGCTGGGCCGGCCCGCTCAGCGCGGCGGACTGCCCGAACACGATGCGGTCGTCATAAACGCCGGGGTCGCCCTCTTCTCCGGCCCCGGCGGGCGAACCGACCGCGGCATGAACCAGCGCCGCCGCGGCGAGCATCGTCAACCCGGCCATGCGAAACGCCGAAACATGGGCCATCGCCGTCCTCCGTCCAGAACCCCGCCCACGAGAAGGTACGCTGACGAAGATCGAATATCGCACGGCCTAGCCCGACCTTCAAGCGGGAGCGTCGCGGCGTTTTCCTCTCGCGCATCGCGGCGCGGCGGGCGTAAGGTCCGGCGGCGGACCGTCCCGGCGGGAGGCGACGACGATGCCCGGCTACATCACCACCTTCTCCTATCAGGCCGCCACATGCCATGCGCCGCAGTTCGCGCCGCGCGACTTCCGGCGTTTCCGCGTGACGCCGGCGACCGGCGCGATGGGCGCGGAGGTCGAGGGCGTCGACCTCGCCCATGCCTCCGACGAGGCCATCCGGGAGCTCGAACAGGCGCTCCACGACCACCTCGCGCTGATGATCCGCGACCAGGACCTGACGCCGGCCGACCAAGCGGCCTTCGCGCGGCGCCTCGGCGCGCCCGTGTCCTGGCCCTACGCCAAGCCGATGGACGGTCATCCCGAGATCACGGAGCTGATCCAGGAGCCCGGAGACAAGTACGCCTTCGGCGCCTCGTGGCACTCGGACTCCTGCAACTTCGAGCGTCCGCCGAAATACACCATGCTCTACGCCGTGGAATGCCCGCCGGTGGGCGGCGACACCGGATTCGCCAACCAGTATCTCGCCTGGGAGACGCTGGACGAGACGCTCAAGCGGCGGCTCGAAGGCGTCCGGTGCGTCAACTCGTCCGAGCTCGCCTACGGCACCGCGTCCCTGGAGGAGGATGTCCAGGACCACACCGCCACGCCGATCGTCTACCGCGAGGAGCAGTTCAACGAGGTCCTGCATCCGGTTTGCCGCACCCATCCGGTCACGGGCCGCAAGGCGCTCTACACGACCAGCGCCTTCACCGCGCGCTTCGAGGGCGAGACCCAGGAGGAGAGCCTGCCGCTCCTGCGCAAGCTGTGGGCGCACGCCGCCACGCCCGAGTTCACCTGCCGGCTGCGCTGGCGCGAGGGGTCGCTGGCGATCTGGGACAACCGGTGCTGCATGCACTACGCCCACAGCGACTATCCCGGCCACCGCCGCCACATGCGCCGCATCGTGATCGAGGGCGAACGGCCGGTCTGACGCCATGCCCGCCGCCCGAGGCGGCGCTCGGTCCTCGGCTTCGGGCAATGACGCCCGCGGCGAACGGACGACGGTGACAGGCCGGAACGGACCGCTTACGATCAGTTCGCCGGGACGGCATGTCCGCGCGCCGTCCCGGCGAACCGGCCCACCCGACCGACGGAGTGCAATCATGCTTGGCGCATTCGAGAAACCCGCGGCGTCCATCGCCGCCGTCCTGGTTCTCGCGGCGGCCCCGGCGGCCCTGGCGGCGCCGACGGTGAAGCAGCTCGCCGACAACGTGTACATGATGAGCGAGTTCCACTACGTCAGCCTGGTGGTGGTGGGCGAGGACGGGGTGCTGATCACCGATCCGGCCTTCGCCCCCCGCGCGCGGTCGATGAAGGCCGCCATCGCCGAGATCACCGACAAGCCGGTGACCCGGATCGTGCTGTCCCACGAACACTACGACCACGTGGGCGGCGCCGAGGTCTTCCCCGAAGCCCAGGTGATCTGCCACGCCTCCTGCCAGGCGGTGTTCGACCTGGACGTGATCGGCATGACGCCCGAGACCGTGGACGTGACGTTCACCGACTCCCTGACGGTGGATTTCCGCGGACCGACGGTCAATCTGCACCACTACGGCCCCGCCGACGGCTTCGGCTCCACCGTGGTGCACCTGCCGGAAGCGCGGGTGGCCTTCACCGCCGACATCTACGAAGACCGCTCGCTCACCCACGGGATGTGGATGGACGACGACAACTACCTGGCGATCCGCCGGGTTCTGCGGGAACTGCAACAGATGGACCTGCTGCACGCGGTGAGCGCCCACTCGGACGACACCTCGGTGGAGATCGTCGACGAGAACGCGGCGTTCGTGGAAGCCCTGTTCGACCTGGTGGGCGGCGAGATCCGGAAGGCCATGCGGGAAGGCGGGCCGACGCAGGTGATGATGAACCTGGCGACATGGCCAGGGGAGTTGAAACTTCCCGAATACGCCGACTGGAAGGGCTACGACGAGCACCTGCCCGCCCATGTCCGGCGCATGGCCCTCTCCATCTTCCACGGCGGCTGAGCGCGTGGGGCGGCCGTCGTTCGGGCGCGCGGAAGGACCGCGGACCGGCGACCGCCAGCCGCTTCCCGTCCTGCGCCATCCGCTGGCGAGCGACATGCGGGACGCGGTGCTGCATCCGCCCCAGGCCGCGCCCGCGCGCTACCGGCATTTCCGACTGACGCCGCTCTCCGGCGCCTTGGGCGCGGAGATCGACGGCGTCGACCTTGCGAACCTGTCGGACGCGGCCTTCCACGAGATCGAGCGGGCGGTGGCCGACCATCTCGTGCTGGCGTTCCGCGACCAAGCGCTCGATCCGGCCGACCAGATCGCCTTCGCGCGGCGCTTCGGCCCGGTCGCGCCCTGGCCCTACGCCAGGCCGATGGAGGACTATCCGGAGCTCATGGAGCTCGTCAGCGGGCCCGGCGACATCAACAACTTCGGCGGCGCCTGGCATACCGATTCCAGCACCTTCGAGAGGCCGCCCGCCTACACCCTGCTTTACTGCGTGAGCACGCCGCCGGTCGGCGGCGACACCAGCTACGCCAACCAGTATCTGGCCTGGGACACGCTGCCCGACGGCGTGCGCGCGGCGCTCGACGGCCTGCGCCTGGAGCACTCCACGGCCAAGAGCTTCGGCGACCACGCCCGCGCCAAGGGCTCGGCCGCCGTCACCACCACGCCGGTCAGCGTGCCGCCCGGGCACGAGGGGCTCGTGAGCGTCCATCCGGTCGGCCGCACCCATCCGGTGACGGGCCGCAAGGCGCTCTACGTCAACACCGGCTTCTCCTCGAACTTCGAGGGACGGACCGAGGCCGAGAGCCGTCCGCTGATGGACGCGCTCGCCGCCCACGGCGCCATCCCGGAGTTCACCTGCCGCGTCCGCTGGCGGCCGGGCGCGCTGGTCGTCTGGGACAACCGCTGCACACTGCACTACGCCCACAACGACTATCGCGGCCACCCCAGGATCATGCGCCGCGCGGTGGTCGAGGGCGAACGGCCCGTGTAGCGGCTGGACCGCTTTTGACGGACTCGCCTCAGCCGGGCGCGGTCCGGAGTCGCGCCAGAGGCCGCTCGTCGATGGGCAGGTGGACGGCCCCGGCGGCCAGCCCCAGGACGACGCTGAGCCACCAGACGATGTCGTAGGAGCCGGTCGTGTCGTAGAGCCAGCCGGCGAGCCAGACGCCGACGAAACTGCCGAGCTGGTGGCTCACGAAGACGATGCCGAAGAGCGTCGCCATCCAGCGCGTCCCGAAGATCTGGGCGACGAGGCCGGTGGTGAGCGGCACGGTGGCGAGCCACAGGAACCCCATGCAGGCGGAGAAGAGGTAGATCGCGAGCTCCGTCTTCGGCGCCAGCATGAGGCCCGCGACGACCGCCGAGCGGACGAAGTAGATCGCGGCAAGGCTGCGGCGCTTCGACCAGTGCTGGCCCGCGGCGCCGGCCGCGAGCGAGCCCAGGATGTTGCAGCCGCCGACGATGGCGAGCGCCGTGGCGGCGACGATGGGCGCCAGTCCCTGCTCCGTCACGTAGGCCGGGAAGTGGACCGTGATGAAGGCGATCTGGAAGCCGCAGACGAAGAACCCGAGGGTGAGCAGCGCGTAGCCGCGGTGGGCGCGGGCCTCGCGCAGGGCCTCGACCATGCCCTGGTCGCTCGCGGCCTCGCCGACGCCGACGCCCGCCCGCGGCAGGACGACGGCGAGCGGGATCACCGCGAGCGCCGCGGCGGCGAGCGCGAGCAGCGCGCCCTGCCAGCCGAACAGGTCGATGGCGAGCTGCGCGTTGGGCGAGAACACGACCTGCCCGAAGGATCCCGCCGCCGTGCCCAGTCCCAGGACCAGCGAGCGCCGGTGGGGCCCGACGACCCGCGCCATGGCCGCCATGGCGAGCGAGAACGAGGTGAAGGCGATGCCCAGGCCGACCAGGACGCCGGCGGTCAGATGGAGCAGCCAGCCCGTCTCCACGACGGACATGGCCCAGGTCCCGATGGCGTAGACCGCCGCGCCGAGGACGATCGCGCGCGCGGGTCCGAAGCGGTCGGCGATCATGCCCGCCACCGGCACGCCCAGGCCCCACAGCAGGTTCTGGATCGCCAGCGCGATCGAGAACGTCTCGCGGCTCCAGGCGCGCGCCTCGGTCATGGGCTCCAGGAAGAGGCCGAAGACGGAGCGGACGCCGAAGCCGATCATGGCGATGGCGCAGGCGGCCGCGATCACCGTCGCCGGCGTGCGCCACGATCGCGCGGCGGTCTGGGGCTGGGTCAAGGGGATGACTCTCGAATGCTCGGACGGCCGCGGGGCCGCCATCCTAGCGGGCGAGGCGGACGATGGAAGGGGTGGCGCGGCGGGCGATGACGCTCAGCCGTCGAGTAGTCGCTTCAGCACCCGGCCCGCGAAACGCGCCGGGTGCTCGCCGGGCTTGCGCTCCCCGGCGATCTCCTTCGCCTCCCGCGCCTTGCGTTCCAGCACGGGCTTCGCCTTCTCGTCGTACACCTGCCGGGCCTTGGCCCGGACCCTGGGGTCGGCGGCGGCGCGGCGGGCGACGGAGAAGAGGATTCGGCGCAGCAGCATGACGCTCTTTAGATCGGGAGCGCGGTTTCGGCGTTCAAGGACCAGCCAGGGCGGCGATCTCGGCCCTCTCTTCCGCCGTCATGGGCCAGGCCGTGACGGCCGCCGCGTTGGCCCTGACCTGCTCGGGCCTCGTCGCGCCGCAGATCACGGTGGCCACGGCCTCGTGGCCCGCGAGCCAGCCGACGGCCAGCTCCAGCAGCGTGTGGCCGCGTTCGGCCGCATAGGCATCGAGCCTCTCGACGCGGTCGAAGTTGGCGTCCGACAGCATGGCGCCGTAGCGCGCGTCGTCGCCTCCCAGGCGGTCCGACGTCGACGGCGTCCCGCCACGCCGGTACTTGCCCGAAAGCAGGCCCATGGCGAGCGGGAAATAGGGCATGACGCCCAGACCGAAGCGCCCGGCGGCCGGCACGACCTCGGCTTCCACGCCGCGGGAGAGCAGGCTCCATTCGTTCTGCGCGGCGACGAAGCCGGGGACGCCGGCGTCCCGCGCCCGCCACGCCGCGTCGGCGATGCGCCAGCCCTCGTAGTTGGAACAGCCGCCGTAGCGGATCTTGCCCTGGTCGATCAGCCGGTCGAGCGCGTCGAGGGTCTCGGCGAGAGGCGTGCGCGGGTCGGGGGCGTGATGCAGGTAGAGGTCGATGTAGTCGGTCCCCAGCCGCTTCAGGCTGCCCTCGCACGACCGGACGATGTAGTCGCGGCCGCCGCGCGGGATGTCGCGCCGGTCGCCGGCGAGCTTCATGCCGAACTTCGTGACCACGGCGACGTGCTGGCGCCGCGCGCCGAGCGCCTTGCCGAGGATGCGCTCCGACGCGCCGTCGTCGTACATGTCGGCGGTGTCGAAGAGCGCGACGCCCGCGTCGAGCGCGGCGTGCACGACCTTCCGGCCCCGCGCCTCGCCGACCCACCAGCCCAGCGTGTTGCACCCCATGCCCGCGAGCGAGACGAACAGGCCCGAACGGCCGAAGGTGCGGAACTCCATGGCTCGGCCCCCCGTTGCCGGCGCGTAGTTTAGCCCGGCTTTCCCGCCGCGGTCACGGCCCCGGGTCCGAAGACGCGGCGCGGCCCCCTTGGCGCGGCATCCGGGGGTTCCGCCCGTCGGCGATCCGCTCCAGGCTGTCGCCATGCCCGAGGATTTCCCCTTCACCGACGACCTGCGCGCCGCCATGGCCGCGCGGCTCGCCGCCTTCGAGCGCAGGCCGCCGGAGGCCGGGGGCCTGAAGCGCGCGGCCGTCGCCGTGGCGGCGGTCGACGACGGCCGGGGCCGCGCCGCCTTCGTCCTCACCAAGCGGGCGCCACGCATGAAGCGCCACGCGGGCCAGTGGGCGCTGCCGGGCGGACGGCTCGATCCCGGCGAGACGCCCGAGGAGGCGGCGTTGAGGGAGCTCGGCGAGGAGGTGAACCTGACGATCGCGCCCGGGGCCGTCCTGGGCCGGCTCGACGACTATCCGACCCGCTCGGGCTATCTCATCGCGCCCGTGGTGGTGTGGGCGGGCGGCGGGGCCGGGCTCGCCGCCAACCCCGGCGAGGTCGCCGCGATCCACCGCGTCCCCTTCCCGGCGCTGTTCCGGCCCGGCTCGCCCGAGTTCGTCCGGATCCCCGAAAGCGACCGCCCGGTGATCCGCATGCCGCTCGCCGGGTCCAAAATCCACGCGCCGACCGCCGCGGTGCTCTACCAGTTCCGCGAGGTCGCGCTCGCCGGCCGCGCGACCCGCGTCGCCCACCTGGAGCAGCCGGTGTTCGCGTGGCGGTGAGGAAGTGGGAGTGTTTGTCGGTTTGTCCCCGAGCGCCGACGCCCGCTCCATTCGCTTGGCTCGGCCCCGTCGCGCTCGGCAACGGTCGGCCGGCTCTGGATATGCGGTGCGATCTCCTCGTCACGGCGGCCATCGCGCGGCGCAACCGCGACGGGGAGGAGGAGGCCTGAGCGCCGCCGCGGATGAGCGGGCCGCGCCGCCGGTTTGTCGGCGCACCGCGACAGGCCGAGGCCCGCCGCCTCCGCGGCGCCACGGTCCCGACGGGGACTTCCGGGCCGGAAGCGGCGCCGGACAGCCGGAAACGCGGCGCGTCACGTCCGGGCGGCTTCGCCGATGTTGTCGACTCCCCGTTCCTCGAGGACCGTGTTGAGCCAGTTCGGATCCATCTCGGGCACCGAGGACAGCAGAAGATCGGTGTAGGGGTGATGGGGTGGGGTGAACATGACGTCCTTCGGTCCCTGCTCGACGACGCGGCCCTGCTTCATGACCACGACCTCATCGGCGATCGAGCGGACCGTCGCGAGATCGTGGGTGATGAACATGTAGGCGAGGTTCAGTTCGTTCTGGAGCCTGTCGAGCAGCCTGAGGATGCCCTCGGCCACCAACTGGTCGAGCGCGCTCGTCACCTCGTCGCAGATGATGAAGGACGGCTCCGCGGCCAGCGCCCTGGCGATGCCGATCCGCTGCTTCTGCCCGCCGGAGAGTTCGGGCGGGTAACGGCTGTAGAACTTCGACGGATCGAGCTCGATCAGGTCGAGCAATTCGTCGACGCGGTTCTTCAGCGCCACGCCCTTCAGGCCGCCGTAGAACTCCGCCGGCCTGCCGATGATGTCGCTGATCCGGACCTTCGGATTGAGCGCGGTGTCCGCCATCTGGTAGATCATCTGCGCTTGGCGGAGCTGGTCCTTGGACCGCGCCCGGAAGCTCGCCGGCAGCTCTTCGCCGGCGAAGAGGATGCGCCCCTTCGCCGGCGGCAGAAGACCGGTGATGCAACGGGCGGCGGTCGACTTCCCGGACCCCGATTCCCCGACGACGGCGACCGTCATGCCGGCGTGGACGTCGAAGGAAACATCCTCGAGGACCCTGGTCGCGCCATAGGAGGCGTCGATACGGTCGACGGAGACGATCGGGATCGCGTCGCCGTCCGGCCTCGACTTCTGCGGACGCTGGAAGCTGCGGACCGCCCACAGGGTCTTGGTGTAATCCTCCCGCGGGCTTTCCAGCATGGTCCTGGTGTCCGCCTCCTCGACCTCGTCGCCCTTGAGCAGCACCTTGATGAGGTCGGCCATCTGCGCGACGACGGCGAGATCGTGGGTGATGTAGATCGCGGCGGTGTTGAACTGGTCGACGATGTCGCGGATCGCCGCCAGGACCTCGATCTGGGTGGTGACGTCGAGCGCCGTGGTGGGCTCGTCGAAGATGATGAGATCGGGCCGGCACGCCATCGCCATCGCCGTCATCGCCCGCTGCAGCTGGCCGCCCGACACCTGGTGCGGATACCGGAAACCGATCTCCCTGGGGTTGGGAAGCCGCAGACGCTCGTAGAGCTCCATCGCGTCTTCCTGGCTCTCCATGCGCTTGCGGATGCGGTAGTGGACAGGCGCTTCCGTGTGCTGGTCGATGAGCTTGTGGGCGGGATTGAACGACGCCGCGGCGGACTGGGCGACATAGGCGACGCGCGACCCCCGCAGCACGCGGCGGTCGGCCTCCGGCGTCGTCGTCAGCTCCATCCCGTCGAACTCGACCGATCCTCCGGAGATGCGGCAACCGTCCCGGGCGAATCCCATCGCGGCCAGCCCGATAGTCGACTTTCCGGCGCCCGATTCGCCGATCAGTCCGAGAACCTCGCCGCGATGCAGCGTCAGGTCCACGCCGTGGACGATCTCGACCCATTTCTCGTCCGCGTAGCCTTCGATCCGGAGGCCCTCGATCTTGAGAAGCACTTTCCTGTCGTTCGCCATGCCGGTTACTCCTTCAGTCCGGACGAGCGGAACAGCATCCAGTCGACCACGAAATTGACCGACACGGTCAGGAGCGCGATCGCGGCCGCGGGGATCAGGGGCGTGATCTCGCCGAACGAGATCAGGGTCGCGTTCTCGCGGACCATCGATCCCCAGTCCGCCGTGGGCGGCTGGACGCCGAGGCCCAGGAACGAAAGTCCCGCCACGAGGAGGAACACGAAACAGAACTCCAGCCCGAACTCGGCGATGAGCGGCGCGGTCGAATTCGGCAGGATCTCCTTGCGGATGAGATACCACATGCCCTCGCCGCGAAGGCCCGCGGCCTCGATGTAGTCCATGACCACGACGTTGCCCGCCACCGCGCGCGTGAGGCGGAACACGCGGGGCGCGTAGATGAGGCCGATGATGATGACGAGGATGACGAGGTTCGTGCCGAAGATGCTGAGCAGCAGCAGGGCGAAGATCAATCCGGGGATCGACATGACGACATCGATCACGCGGCCCATGAACTGGTCGAACCAGCCGCCCTTGACGGCCGCGACCATGCCGAGGAGCACGCCGATCACGAAGGCCAGCGCGGTCGCGACCAACGCCAGGCCGACCGTGTTCCGGGCGCCGTAGACGAGGCGGCTGAACATGTCGCGGCCGAGCTGGTCGGCGCCCAGGAGCATGACCTCGTCGGGCGGCGCGAAGGCCTGGGAGATCACGTCCGACTCGCCGAACGGCGCGATCGCCGGCGCGAAAATCCCCAGGACCGCGTAGGTGAAGATGACGAACATGCCGAACGACGCCGTCAGCGGCGCGGTGCGCAGGACCTTGGCGGTCTGGGCGCCGGAAACGATGACGAGGAACTCGCGGAACGCATAGGCCGTCCCTCCGGCGAGGGCGAGCAGCCCCGCCGCGATCGTCACGGCCCACAGCGCGTCCTGGCCGCCGACGATCCCCATGACGAACGACGCCAGCGTCAGCGAGAACAGCACGAGGAAGATTTCCCGCTTCTTGAAATAGGCGGCCAGGCACGATCCGCCGATCAGGAGGGCGTAGTAGCCGATGACGAAGTAGTTCATGGCCCGCCCCCCTACTTCGGGTGACGCAGGCGCGGGTTCGTGAGGATCGCCCCCACGTCCGCGGCCAGGTTGAGCAGGATGAAGGTCGCCGCGAAGATCAGGCAGCAGGCCTGGACCACGGGAAAGTCGCGCTTCGTCACCGCGTCCACCAGCAACTGGCCGATGCCCGGATAGACAAACACCACCTCGACCAGGACGACGCCGGTGATCAGGTAGGCGAGGTTGAGGGCGACCACGTTGATGATGGGCGCCCAGGCGTTCGGCAGCGCATGCCTTGCGATCACCTTCCAGGCGGGGGTCCCCTTGAGCCGGGCCATCTCGATGTACGGGGAGGCCAGCAGGTTGATGATGGCCGCGCGCGTCATGCGCATCATGTGCGCCACGACCACCAGGACCATCGTCAGGGCCGGCAGGAAGGTGCGATCCAGAAGCTCGATGAACGTGAGGTCGTCGCTCAACTTGGCGATCGCGGGGAACATCCCGGTCTTGACCGAGAGGTAGAGGATCAGGATGTATCCGAGAAAGAATTCCGGGGACGAGATCGACGTCAGGGTCGCGACATTGGCGACGCGGTCGAACAGGGAGTTGCGCAGGAGCGCCACGATGACGCCGAGAACGATGGCGACCGGGACCGCGATGACCGCGGCGTAGGCGGCGAGGAACAGGGTGTTGGCGAACCGGGGCGCGATCACGTCGGTGACCGGCGATTGCGTCAGCAGGGAGACGCCGAAGTCGCCGACGACGGCTCCCGAAAGCCAGTCCACGTAGCGCACCGGCGCCGACCGGTCGAGGCCCAGCTCCGTGCGCAACGCCCTGAGGTTCTCCTCGGTCGCGCCCTGTCCCAGGACGGCCTGCGCGATATCCCCCGGCAGCAGCTCCACGGCGCCGAAGATCAGGACGGATATCACGAGCAGCGTCAGCAACCCCAAGCCGAGACGCGTGAGGATGATGCGTGTCACGTCGCCCATGCGGTCCTCCCGGGGCGTCGCCCGCGGCGGGAGAGCGCACGCGCGGGTGGCGGAGCGGCCTTGCGCCGCGACAGCCCATCGTTCAAGATCGCGGACGAAAACGACGCGCTGGGAAGTCTTCTCGACATCGTCATCCGGCTTTTTCCATGCGCCGCATGCTAACAAACGAGGGAGGTTCATCAACCATGTCTTCAACCGGGCAACGCGACCTGCTCGAGCGCATCGTCAACGCCGGCAGGCGAAACAGGATCTCCCGCCGGGATTTCATGGCCGAGGCGACGGCCGCGGGCCTGACGATCGCCGCGGCGTCCTCGCTCTGGGCCGAAAACGCCGCGGCGGACACGCCCCAGAGCGGCGGAACCTTCCGGCTGGGGCTTCACGACGGCAACACCGCCGACACGCTCGATCCGGGCAAGTACCAGAGCGTGAGCGAGATCCAGCTGGCCCATTCCATCCGGAGCTATCTCACCGAGATCACGGCCGACAACGGGCTCGGCGGCGACATGGCCGACGCATGGAGCGCGACGCCGGACGCCAAGGTCTGGACGTTCGAATTGAACCCGGACGCGACGTTCCACGACGGCCGCAAGTTCACGGCCAGGGACGCCGTCGCCTCCCTCAACCATCATCGCGGCGACGACACGACATCGGCCGCCAAGCCCCTTCTCGTCAATGTCACCGATGTCAGGGCCGACGGCGACCATACCATCGTCATCGAGCTCGACCAGGGGTTCGCCGATCTGCCCTGGGTGATGACGGACTATCACCTGACCATGCTGCCGGCGACGGACGACGGCGCGATCGAGTGGGAAAGCGGCGTCGGCGGCGGCCCCTACCGGATCGTGGAGAACGATCCCGGCGTCGGCGCCAAGCTCGAGCGCCACGAAGGCTGGCACCGGGAAGGCGCGTACTTCGACGGCGTCGAAATCACCATCCTCAACGACCCGAACGCCCGGCAGACCTCGCTGATCACCGGCGACGTGGACGCCATCTCGTCGGTCGACCTCAAGACGCTGACCCTGCTCGGCCGGGATCCCAATATCGAGATCGACAACGTGCCCAGCGGTTCGGCCATCACCCTGCCGATGTTCTGCGACCATCCGCCCTTCGACAACGTGGACGTCCGGCTCGCGCTGAAGCTCGCGATCGACCGCGAGGAGATCGTGGAGAAGATCCTGTTCGGAACGGGAACCCCGGGCAACGACTTCCACGTCTCTCCGAACATGCCGTACTGGCCGGACATCGAGCAGCGCACGTACGATCCGGACCGGGCCAGACACCACCTCAAGCAGGCCGGCATGGAGTCCCTCAGCGTCGAGCTTTCCGCCGCCGACAGCGTCCTTCCCGGCGCCGTCGACATGGTCGTGCTCTACAGCGAGCAGGCCAAGAAGGCCGGCATCGACATCGCGCCCGTGCGCGAGCCCAACGACGGCTACTGGGCGGATGTCTGGCTGAAGAAGCCCTTCGTGTTCGTCAAGTGGGGCGCGCGTCCGACGCCCGACAACATGTTCACGCTGGCGTACAAGGACGACGCGCCCTGGAACGAGGCGCATTGGCAAAACGAGCGCTTCAACGACTTGCTGCTGCTGGCCAAGGCCGAGCTCGACGAGACGTTGCGCGCCGAGATGTACCGCGAGATGTGCCAGCTCGCGCGCGACGACGGCGGCACCATCATCCCGCTGTTCGTGAACTTCGTGTACGCGCGCCGCAGCAACGTGCGGCACGGTCCGAGCGTGGCGGCGAGCTGGGAGTGCGACGGCGCCCGGTCGGCCCATCGCTGGTGGTTCGCGTGAGGCGCTGAACGCCGACGGCGTTCGGGAGAATCTCGGGGGCCGAACCGGGGCGCGGACATCCCGGCCCGGCCCTTGCCGCTCGCGGCGACCGCCCCTTCGATTATGCCGCCTTCGGCGGCTACCCGGGGTGAGGGTGGGGTTGGGCAAGAGCGCGAACGAACACCCCTCGTCCCGAGCAGGTCCCGAAAGGACCGTATCGAGGGACGGACCCGTCCCATGGCTTGCTCGTCGCTCGTGGGCCGCGGGCGCGTTCCCGGAGCGGTTCCGGCAAAACCGGAACCGCTTTCATGGATTCAGCCGGTAGCCGCCCGGTTCGGTGAGAAGCAGGCGCGGGTTCGAGGGATCGTCCTCGACCTTCTGGCGCAGGCGGTAGATGTGGGTCTCCAGCGTGTGGGTCGCCACGCCCGCGTTGTAGCCCCAGACCTGGGCGAGCAGGACCTCGCGGCCGACCGCCCTGTTGCCGGCCCTGTAGAGGAACTTCAGGATCGAGGCTTCCTTGTCGGTCAGGCGCGCCTTGCCGCCGGTCTCGTCGTGGACCAGGAGCCTGGCGGCGGGCCGGAAGGTGTAGAGGCCGATGGTGAAGACCGCGTCCTCGCTCTGCTCGTGCTGGCGCAACTGGGCGCGTATCCGGGCGAGCAGGACGCCGAGCCGGAAGGGCTTGGCCACATAGTCGTTGGCGCCCGATTCCAGACCCAGGATGGTGTCGGCCTCGCCGTCGGCCGCGGTCAGCATGACGATCGGCATCTTCTGGCCCGTGCGCCGCAGCAGGCGGCACAGCTCGCGTCCGTCCATGTCGGGCAGGCCCACATCCAGGAGGATCAGGTCGAAGCGGCCGGTCCTCGTCCGCTCCAGGGCCTCGGCGCCCGAACCGCACTCCTCGACGGCGAACTCCTCGTGGAGGCGTAGCTGCTCGGCCAGCGAATCGCGCAGCGCCGGGTCGTCGTCGACGATCAGAATGGTTCGACCGGGCATCCGAGGCCCCCGTTCAGTCGATCCGCCGGCGGGCGGGGCCCGTCCACGGCGGTCCATGGAGGGCCGGGCGGCCAGGGTCGCGCCCCGCGCCGCGGCCGTCAACGCGGCCGCGGCCGGACTCTACGGCCCGGCGGGCGCCGCCGGCAACGAAAAGCGGTCATGGCCCGCAGTTGGACGCGGCGGTGTTGCGGCGGCCGCGCCGGGCGTGTGAGGCTGCCGGCGCGAACCAAGCGGAGGCCGCCATGCCCGCTAGGCGCCTGGGCCACGACGCCGTCGGCATGCCCAGCTTTGCCGGGCTGTTCGACCTGTCGTCCCACGCCCTGGCGCGGGACGCGCTCGACTTCGCCCTGTCGATGACCGAACCCGGCTACAACGTCTTCGTCCTGGGCGAGGACCGCTCGGGCCGCATGGACGCGACGCTCGCCTACCTCGAGGCCCACGTCGAGGACGTCCCGCCCAGCAGCGACTGGGTCTATCTCAACAACTTCCGCCGGCCCCACAGGCCGCGGCCCGTGCGCCTTCCGGCGGGCGAAGGCCGCCGGTTCCGCGATGACATGGCCGAGCTTTTGCCCGCCCCGCGCGACGCGCTGAAGAAGGCGTTCGCGTCCGACGCCGACGCGCTCCGCGACGCCCGGGACTCGACGAAGGCGGAGATCGACCGGGCCTACGACGCGCTGCGCCGGGAGGACCGCCACCACGGTCTGGACGTCTGGTCGGGGGGCCGGGGGGCGGGGGACTGTCCCTGGTGATCCTCGGAACGGACGGCAAGCCCATGAGCCAGGACGAGCTGGCGGCGCCGCCCGAAGACCGCCGCGCGGGCCTGGAGTCGGCCATGGAAGCGATCGATCCGACGATGGCCGGAATGCGCGCCACCGCGCGGCGCGCCGAGATCGACCGCCGGATCGCCGACGAGACGGCCGGAACCCTGCTCGCCGACCTAGAGGCGTCCCACGGCGGGCGCCGGGGATTGGCGCGCTGGCTGGTCGAACTCCGCTCGGACATCCTCGACAACCTGCACCTCTTCCGGCGGGACGACGAAGGCGCCGGGACGCCCGGCCCGGCCCGGACGGACGGCGCGGAGCGGCGGGAGCCGGGCGAGATCGACCGCCGCTACGCGGTGAACCCGATCGTCGACAACGGCGACACCCGGCGCCCGAACGTGGTGCTGGAGCCCAACCCGACCTACGAAAACGTCTTCGGCGCCATCGAGCGCCGCCCGGCGTCGGGCGCGCTCCACACCGATTTCACCATGATCCGGGGCGGCGCGCCGCACCGCGCCAACGGCGGCGTCCTCGTGCCGCGCGCCGACGCCATCGCGGCCCAGCCGGCGACCTGGCGTTTCCTGAAGGGCGCCCTGCGCGACAGGGAGATCGGGATCGAGGAACTCCACCGCCACGGCGGCGCGCCGCTCACGGGCACGCCCAGGCCGAAGCCCATCCCGCTCGACGTCAAGGTCGTGCTGGTGGGCGCGCCGGTCTGGCGCCGCCGCATGCTCGCCGCCGACCCGGAGTTCCGCGCCCACTTCAAGGTGAAGGCCGAGATCGACCCGCGGGCGCCGGCGGAGGACGGCGACGTGGCGCTCTTCGCCCGGCTGATCCAGAAACAGGCGGTCGCCCAGGGCCGGCGGTGCGAGGACGACGCCATCGACCTCCCGATGGGCCACGCCGCCCGCTGGGCCGACGACCGCGGCAAGCCCTCCTCGCGCTTCGAGCTGATCGCCGAGGCCGGCTGGCTTTCCGGCGGGGACCGCATCGACGCGGCCTGCGTCGCGCGCGCCATCGACGAACGGCGCCGCCGCAACGGACGCTCCGAGGCGCGGAGCCAGGAGCGCGTCCTCGAAGGCGCGGTGACGATCGACACCGACGGCGCCAAGACCGGGCGGGTCAACGGCCTCGTCCATCTCGATCTCGGCGACCGCGGCTTCGGGCTTCCCAGCCGCATCGCGGCGCGGACCTACGCGGGCGCCTACGGCGTCGTCAACATCGAGCGCCGCGTCGCCATGGGCGGTCCGATCCGGCAGAAGTGCGCGCCGACCGTCGAGGGCCACCTGAACGGCCCGTTCGCGCGCCGCCTGCCCCTGTCGTTCTCCTGCTCGATCGCCTTCGAGCAGTCCTACGGCGCCGTCGAGGGCGATTCCGCGTCGCTCACGGAGACCTGCGCCATCCTGTCGTCGCTGTCGGGCCTGCCCGCGCGCCAGGACATCGCCATGACCGGCTCGCTCAACCAGGCCGGGGAGACGCGGGCCGGCGGCGGCGCCAACCACAAGGTCGAGGGTTTCTTCCGCGCCTGCCGGGAGCGCGGCCTGACGGGCCGGCAGGGCGTCATCGTCCCGGCCGGCAACGAACGCAACCTCGTGCTCGGGGACGAGGTGGTCGAGGCGGTGCGCGAGGGCCGGTTCCACGTCTGGAGCGTGGCGACGGCGGCCGAGGCGATCGAGCTCCTGACCGGGACGCCCGCGGGCGAGGCGGGCGACGACGACGCCTGGCCGCCCGACAGCGTGTTCGGCCGCGTCGAGGCCCAGCTCGGGGCGTTCGACCGCGCCCTCACCGAACGCGCGGTCGACCGGCTCGGCGGGCGGCGCGGATGACCGACCTCGTGGTGAGCGCCGACGGGCGCTGCCGGTTCGGCGCGAGGACCTTCCGCTGCGTCCTTGGCCGCGGCGGGATCGTCGTGGACAAGCGCGAGGGCGACGGCGGCACTCCGGCGGGGACCTGGCCGCTGCGCCGCCTGCTCTTCCGTCCCGACCGCGAGCCCGAACCCGTCTGCGCCCTGCCTTCCACGCCGATCGCCGAACGGGACGGCTGGTGCGACGACCCCGGCCACCCGGACTACAACAGGCCGGTCCGGCTGCCGTTCGGCGCGCGCCGCGAGGCGATGTGGCGCGACGACCGCCTCTACGACCTCGTCGTCGTGGTCGGCCACAACGACGACCCTCCCCTTCCGGGCGGGGGCAGCGCCATCTTCCTCCATCTCGCCCGCGAGGACCGGGCTCCCACCGCCGGCTGCGTCGCCTTCGACCGCGGCGACCTCCTGGAGATCCTCGCCGGCCTCGACGCCGGCTCGCGCCTGATCGTGGAGGCCTGAGCGCCCACGGCGACGGCGGGAAGCCGTGGGCCTCGAAGGTCGCGCGGCCTTCCTCGCCAGCCAGGAACGCGCGCGACCGCGACCGTAACACCCATGGCTATCCGGCAAGATACAAGGGGAGCGGAACAGCGTCTCTCTCGCCCCGATGCGCCCACCGCGGGTGGGCGATGGAGTGGACGTCCCCTCCGACAGCATCTCAAGGCGCCATGACAGCGGCGCGGTGGCCGCGAACGGAGAGGAGGGGGCGTCCGTGGACCGGGGCGGCGCGATCGGGATCGATCTGGCGAAGCGGCGCTTTCATCCGCACGGTGCGCGCGCGGACGGTTCCGTCGCGTTTCGCAAGGCGCCGCCGCGCGAAAAGCCGATGGCTGTGCCGGCGTCCCGCCCGCCCCGCGTGGTGGCGATGGAGGCGGGCGCGAGCGCCCATTGTCGGGGCCGCGAGATCGCCCGGTTGGGCCACGAAGCGCGGCTTGTCCCGCCTCTCTACGTCAAGCCCTTCGTCAAGGGCCACAAGAACGACGCGGCCGACGCGGAGGCGATCCGCGAAGCGGCCACGCGCCCGACCGTGCGCTTCGTGGCCGTCAAGACCGAAGACCGGCAGGCCCAGGGCATGGCGTTCCGCGCCCGCGACCTTCCGGCGCGCCCAGACGATCGACGCGCCGCGCGGCCACTTGGCGGAGTTCGGCGTCGTGGCTCCCCAAGGTCCGGCTTGCATGGCCAGGCCGGCGCGGGCCCTCGAGGATGCGGGGTCGGGGTTGCCCGGACCGGCGCGCGCCTTGGGCCGGCTCCTGCTCGACCGGATCGCCGAGTGCGGCGCACGGATCGCCGAGTTGGACAAGGCCATGCGCGAGCGGTCGCGACAGGGCCTCGACCAAAGACAACGCTGGCGTCACAAGGGGGCGTCCACACATGGCCGCTCCCAGCGCGCGGCCGATGGCGACCGAGGGATGGCCTCTCTCGATGAGCCGCGGCGAAATCTGCTTGCCCAGGGGGATCGGGGCCTCTTCGGTCAGGGGCGCGAGCGGGCGCGCGGCCGGCGCGGCATGGGACGATGAATTGACCGTTCCGACGGTCACAAGACCGCCCGTGACCGATCGAACGGTCCATGACGGCCTTCCGGTGACGGTCGGCGGCGGCGGGAGCCCACCGGTGACGGACGCGCCCTACTCGTGGCCGTGGATCTGCCGCCAGTTGACCGGATGGACCACGACCACCGCCTTGGCCCACTGGGCGCGGTAGACCATCCAGGTGCCGTTGGGCAGCCAGATGCCGTCGCCGGGCACGAGGTTGAAGACGCCCTCCCTGGTCTCCAGGTCGAGCTGGCCCTCGAGAATGTAGATGTACTCGTCGTAAAGCACCGTCCATTCCAGCTCGCAGTGCTCGAAGGTGCCGATCGAGGCGCCGAAGCTCTCGCTCTCGTTGACCGAGACGTCGCGCGCCATCGCGATCGCGCCCGGCGGGCCGCCGATCCGGGTGAACGCGCGGTCGACGGGTTTGACGTAACGGATGCCGGACATGGCGGTGCTCCTCCTCGGTTCGGTTGGATCGGGCCTTCGGCCCCGCGGCGGCGTCAAACCACCGCGGCGAGAACCCCGCGGCCGTCGTCCCGGACCTCCGCGTCCTCGGGCGTCGGCGCGGGTTCGATGTCGCCCCAGCGCAGGCGCCGCAAGGCGCCGGCCGCCGCGTTGAGGTCCGGCGTGGTGTGGCGGCGCTCGCCGAGCGGAGCGTCCTCGATCAGGCGGTGCGGGTCGTCGCCGTGGACGAAGCCGACGAACGGGCCGCCGAACTCGTAGCCCACCAGCCGCGCCAGACGGTCGGGCAGGGTCTTCGCGAGCGCCGGCGGCACGGCGAGGTGGAGGTTCTCCTCCTGGCGCAGCCAGCCCAAGCTGTACTGTACGGCGATCCCCGTGCGCGGGGCGTCCGAGGCGTTCGCCCCGCCGCCGTGGATCGCGCCGCCGACGTAGACCAGCACGGAGCCCTGGGGCATCTCGGCCGGGACGCACTCGTGCGCTCGCGCCCGCCGGCCATGTTCCCAGAGATGGCTTCCGGGCGCGACCACGGTGGCGCCGTTGGACGCGGTGAAGTCGGTGCCGGCCCACATGGCCGCCACGATGGCGGTCGGGCAGGGGTGGCGGAACGGGTAGATGTCGCCATCGCGGTGGAGCTCCTGCGCCCGCGCGCCGGGCTCCAGGTGCATGACGCCGGTGTAGTTCGCCTGGTAGCGCACGCAGTTGGGCAACAGCAGGCGGTCGCACAGGCCGAGCACCGTGTCGTGGACGATGAGGCCGTGGGCGGCGCCGGACTTGCCGACGAGGCCCTCGACGTTCTTGGCGAACGCGCCGTGGAAGTTGCCGGGTCCGAACGGCGTGGCCTCGATATGGGCGGCGAGCTCGTCCCGGGCGCGAGCGACCGGTCCGGACGCGAGCCGCTCGATCACGACGCAGCCGTCGGTCGCCACGATCTCCGCGATCGCGTCGATCGGGGTCTTGGCGTCCACCCGCCCGAGCTCCATGGCGACCGCTCCGCTGTCCGTCTCGCCGCAGTCTACGGCAAGCGCCCCGCCGCGCGCCATCGGACATCTTCATTCGCCGGCGCGACGGCCCTATCATGCCGGCCGGTCGCATTCGGAGGACTGGGCGATGACACTCAGCGACAAGCTCGCGTCGGGCGCCACCATCGTGCTCGACGGCGCGACCGGCACGGAGATCGCGCGGCTGGGCGGCAGGATGAACAGCGCGGCGTGGTGCGCGGAAGCGAACAAGACCAGACCGGACATCGTGCGCACGGTCCACGAGGAATACATCCGCGCCGGGGCCGACATCGTCACCGCCAACACCTTCGCGACCTGCCGCCATGTCCTGGCCGGCGCGGGCCTGGCCGACGAGACCGCCGCGATCAACCGGCGCGCGGTGGAGCTGGCGCGCGAGGCGCGCGACAACGCCGCGCCCGGACGGCCGGTCTGGGTGGCGGGATCCATGTCGAACATGATGGCCTGGATCGAGGGCACGGTCAGCCCCGACCCCCGCTACAGGCCCACCCGTGACGAAGAGGCCGCCAACTACCGCGAGATGGCCGGCGTCCTCGCCGAGGCGGGCGCCGACCTGTTGCTCCTGGAGATGATGAGCGACATCGATCGCGCCGGCCTCGTCCTCGAGGCGGCGCTGGCGACCGGCCTGCCAGTGTGGGTCGGCATAAGCTGCAGCCGCGCGCCTGACGGCGCCATGGTCGGTTGGGACATCGCCCGGGAGGAGCGGGGCCGGCTGGCGGACGGCCACGAGGTCAGGACCCCGCCGCCGCTGGCGGAGATCGTCGAGGCGCTCACGGCGATGGGCGGCGACGTCTACGGCGTCATGCACAGCTCGATCGAGGCGACCGGGCCGGGCCTGGAGGTCCTGCGCGGGCGTTGGGACGGCCCGGCGATGGCCTATCCCGAAACGCTGGTCTTCGATCCGGAGACCCACCGGCCGACGAAGGCGACCGTGGCGCCCGAGGAGTTCGCGGCCGCCTGCCGCGGCTGGGTCGACTCGGGCGTGCGGATCGTCGGCGGTTGCTGCGGCACGACCATCGAGCACATCCGCGCCATGGTCGCCGCCCTGGACGAGACCGGGCAGGCCGCCTGAGGGCCGCGTCGGCCCCGCAAGCTCCGGGCAAGCTCGGGCCAGGTTCTCGATACGGCGTTGACGCGCCACTTCGGGATGAGGGGAGGATCGGACCGGGATGCGCCGGGCGGCGCTGGACGGGCGGAGCCGCTTGGTCCACAACACGAGGCTCGAGGCCCCGACCGGAGCGCGCCATGACCGTGCGCCTCGCCGTCGATATCGGCGGCACCTTCACCGACGTGGTGCTCGACCGCGACGGCGAGGAGTGGACCGGCAAGGTGCCGACCACCCCGTCGGCCCCGGCCGACGGATTCATGGCGGGCGCCATGGAGATCCTGGATCGCGCCGGCGTCGCGCCCGGCGCGGTCGATCTCATCCTCCACGGCACGACGCTCGCCACCAACGCGCTGATCGAGCGCAAGGGCGCGGTCACGGCGCTGTTCGTCACCGAAGGCCACCGGGATTCGCTGGAGATCGCCTACGAGAACCGGTTCGACCAGTACGACATCATGGCCGACCGCGCCGCCGTGCTGGTCCCGCGCGAGCGGCGCCTGCCGGTCCCCGAGCGGATCGACGCCCGCGGCGAGGTGCTGACGCCTCTCGACGAGGCCGCCGTGACGGCCTGGCTCGACCGGCTGGAGGACATGGACGTCGGCAGCATCGCGGTCGGCCTGCTCCACGCCTACGCCAATCCGTCCCATGAGCGCCGCGTCGGCCGGATGGCGCGGGCGCGCTTTCCCGACATGGCGGTCTCGCTCTCGTCGGACGTCTGCCCGGAGATCCGCGAGTACGAGCGCCAGACCACGGCCGTCGCCAACGCTTACATCAAGCCGGCCATGGCGCGCTACCTCGCCGACGTGGACCGGCGGCTGGCCGGGGCCGGGTTCCGGCGCCCCTGCCTTCTCATGACCTCGGGCGGCAGCCTCGTGACCATCGAGACGGCCCGCGAGTTCCCCGTGCGCCTGATCGAATCCGGCCCCGCCGGCGGCGCCATCCTCGCGGGCCATCTGGCCAGGCGGCTCGGCGAGGACGAGGTGGTGAGCTTCGACATGGGCGGCACCACCGCCAAGATCTGTCTGATCGACGGGGGCGAGCCCCTGCTCGGCCGCGTCTTCGAGGTCGACAGGGCGCACCGCTTCATGAAGGGCAGCGGCATGCCCCTGAAGATCCCCGTGGTCGAGATGGTCGAGATCGGCGCGGGCGGCGGCTCGCTCGCCTCGGTCGACCGCCTGGGCCGCATCCAGGTCGGCCCGGAGAGCGCGGGCGCCGACCCCGGCCCGGCCTGCTATGGCCGGGGCGGGACCCGTCCTTCCGTCACGGACGCCAACCTTCTGCTCGGCAGGCTCGACCCCGACGCCTTCGCCGGCGGCGCGTTCCCGCTCGACGCGGACGCCGCCGCCGCGGCGCTCCGCGCCCATGTCGGCGGGGCGCTCGGACTCGACGCCGGTTCGGCCGCGCTCGGCGCGGTCGAGATCGTCGACGAAACCATGGCGTCGGCGGCCCGGGTCCACGCGGTCGAGCGCGGCAAGGAGATCCGGAACCGCGCCATGATCGCCTTCGGCGGCGCGGCGCCGCTGCACGCGGCGCGTCTGGCCGAGAAGCTGGGGGTGTCCAAGATCGTCGTTCCGGCCAACGCGGGGGTCGGCTCGGCCGTGGGCTTCCTGTTGGCGCCCGTCGCCTACGAGGTGGTCCGGAGCCGCTACATGCGCATGTCGGCCTTCGACGCCGACGCTCTCAACGCGCTCTTCGCCGCGATGAGCGACGAGGCGCGCGAGGTGGTGGCGCTCGGCGCGCCGGGCGCGCCGGCGGTCGAACGCCGCCACGCCTACGCCCGCTACATCGGCCAGGGCCACGAGGTGAAGATCGACCTGCCCGGCCGCGCCTTCGACGCCGCCGACGCCGCGAGGATCGCCGAGACCTTCGAGACCGCCTACCGCCGGCAGTTCGGCCGTTCCGTGCCCGGCCTCGAGGTCGAGGTCCTGACCTGGTCGGTGACGGCCCACGCGGAGCGGGACGGGACGGTCGGCGGCGCGACGGTCGCCGGCGAGCCGCGCGCGGCCTCGGGCGACGCGCGCCGGGAGATCGTCTTTCCCGGCCGCGCCGGGCGGAGCGAGGCTCGGGTCCACCGGCGCGACGGCCTCGCGGCGGGCGAGCGGGTCGCGGGTCCCGCGGCGATCGTCGAGGAACAGACCACCACGATCGCGCCGCCCGGGTGGCGGGCGGATGTCGACGGCGACGGCAACCTGATCCTCACCCGCGAGGCCGCCGCCGGAGCGGCCGCCGGCCTCGCCGCCGGACTGCGCCATCAGGTGCTGTGGGACCGGCTCATCGCCCTCGTCGAGGAGCAGGCCCAGGCGATCGTCCGCACGGCGTTCTCGACCACCGTGCGCGAGGCGGGCGACCTGTCGGCCGGGGTCTTCGACCTCAAGGGGCGCATGCTGGCGCAGGCGGTCACCGGGACGCCGGGCCATGTCAACGCCATGGCCGCGTCGGTCGGCTTCTTCATGGAGAAGTACCCGCCCGAGACCATGAGGGAGGGCGACGTCTACGTCACCAACGACCCGTGGCTCGGCACCGGCCACCTCTTCGACTTCACCGCGGTCACGCCCTGCTTCCGCGACGGCGCGCCGGTGGGCTTCTTCGCCTCGACCGTCCATGTCGTCGACATCGGCGGGCCGGGCTTCGGGCCGGACGCCGGACAGGTCTACGAGGAGGGGCTGTGCATCCCCATCATGCGGCTGTTCGACGGCGGCCGGCCCAACGAGAGCGTGTTCGACATCGTGCGCGCCAACGTGCGCGAGCCGGTCCAGGTCGTGGGCGACCTCTATTCGCTCACCGCCAGCAACGATGTCGGGCGCCGCCGCCTGCTCGAGCTGATGGACGAGTTCGGCATGAACGGGCTCGATGACATCGCCGACCACATCGTCTCGACCTCGCGCGACGCCATGCTCGAGGAGATCCGCCGCCTGCCGCGCGGCTCCTGGCGGCGCGAGATGGCGTGCGACGGCTACGACCGGCCGGTCGCGCTGAAGGCCACGCTGACGGTCGCCGACGACGGGATCGACGTCGACTTCGCCGGCACGTCCGGCGTCTCGCCCTTCGGCATCAACGTGCCGCTGACCTACACCCAGGCCTACGCCAGCTTCGGCGTGCGCTGCGTCGTGGGCCGCGAGGTGCCCAACAACACGGGCTCGCTCGCGCCGATCCGCGTCCGGGCGCCCGAGGGGTCGATCCTCAACGCGCCGCGCCCGGCGGCGGTGACCGTGCGCCACGTCATCGGCCAGATGCTGCCCGACGTGGTGCTGGGCTGTCTCGGCCAGGCGCTGCCCGGCGGCGTGCCCGCGGAGGGCAGCTCGAGCCTGTGGAACCCCTCGCTGCTCGGCGGCCACGGCGTCACGGAGGATCGCGACTACGGCTCCGCCACGCCCTTCTCCGTCACGATCTTCCACTCCGGCGGCGCCGGCGCGCGGCCCGGCAAGGACGGCCTTTCGGCCACCGCCTTCCCGTCGGGCGTGCGCAACACGCCGGTCGAGATCACCGAATCGATCGCGCCCGTCGTCTTCACCCGCAAGGAACTGCGGCCCGGGTCCGGCGGCGAAGGCCGATACCGGGGCGGCGACGGCCAGGTGATCGAGATCGAGCACGGCGAGGGCGCGCCGTTCGCGGTCCTCGCGCTGTTCGACCGCATCGGCCACCCGGCCCGCGGCCGCGACGGCGGAGGGCCGGGCGCCCCCGGCGCCGTCCGGCTCGCCAGCGGCAAGGTCCTCAGGGGCAAGGGCAAGCAGATCGTGCCGGCCGGCGACCGCCTGATCCTGGAGCTTCCGGGCGGCGGAGGGTTGGGGAAGGCTTGAGACGGCGGCGGTAGCGGAGCATCGTCACGGCCAAGGCAGGATCTAAGTCGGGTTTTATCGACCTCTCCATCGCCTCACCGACCCACCGCCTCTGGCCATCCTTCCACAATGTTCGGTCCATTTTAGAGCCAAGAAAACAAATCCCGATGTTATAAAAATCAACGGTCGATGTTGTATGTTGGACAAGCAAAGCGTATTAGCATTCTTTCAAAATTGCGAATCCATCGTTACAATTTCTGGGAGGTCGGGAAGGCCAAGTCGAGACGATACCGTGAAGCCAGTTTGTTTGTCGTTGCGCCTCTATCGGACTCGGGTATGCGAAACCGAAACGCGGTTGCCAACCGTGCACTTTCAGGTTACGTGACACGATTGTGTGTGTAGGCCATGTGACTCAAGCAGTCCAGTTCGCGGTAGTAGCCCCAGCCAGCGACGACAACATTTTCTTTCGGGCGCAAGCGGGCGTCGGAGAGATTTAGTACGCGAACGTGTTCGAACCTTTTGCAATCCATCAACTTCACGATAGCGTCTTGAGTATTCTCCGGCCTCACGCACACCAAATTCGGATTGTTCCCGAT
Source organism: uncultured Alphaproteobacteria bacterium (assembly GCA_958295695.1). GTDB lineage: Bacteria > Pseudomonadota > Alphaproteobacteria > SP197 > SP197 > SP197. Next base: position 3,337,787 of record OY282363.1, read on the forward strand.
TTCAGCGAATGTCTGGACCCTGAGAAAACCGCCACTGCCGCTCTTGGAACGAGTATTTCTAGGACAAGTATTTCCCGGATTCATCATCACCACGATGACGTCAGGGGACTTGCACAACAAGATGTTGGGATTCTCCTCTTCCGATCTGACGATCTCGAGAGTTGAGCGACACCGGGTATCGTTTAGCTTATAGAAGTCTCCATAGTAGTGCATCGTGCACTGGGATCGAGTTGCCAAGGTGCGCTCTTACCGCAGTAAGTCCGGGGTTGTGTTGCGGACGATAATGGAAGTTCGGTCGTGTGAAAATGCACGGCATAGATTGCTCCCGTGAGCATTGGTTGAGCGAGGAGATCGGTTGCCCGCGTCCGTCCACGTCATTCTGCCAGCCGAACAGTCATCGAAGGAGGCGATCCGCGACCGCATGGAACGTCTCATCGATGGCCGCTCCGCCCCCCCCGTCACCCCCCCGCGACGCGGGGCATCAGGAAGACTTCCGCGCCGTCGGGGATCGGTTGCAGCCAGGCGTCGCGGTAGAGCCGGCCGTCGATGGCGACGGCGACGCCGCGTTCCAGGACCGGCGCGAGCTCGGGGTAGGTCTCGCCCAGACGCTCGAGGAGCCGCATGACGTTGGGCGCCTCGACGGGAAACGAGGTCCGCCCGCCCGCCATGGAGCGCAGCGCGGAACCCAGCCGCACCTCGATCATCGTCCGGGCGTCACCCGTCGAGCGCCTCGACGATGCGGGGCGGGGACATGGGGACATGGGTCATGCGCCTGCCGATCGCGCGGCTCACGGCGTTGCCGACGGCCGCGAGCGGAGGGACGATCGGGGTCTCGCCGACGCCGCGCACGCCGTAGGGGTGGCCGGGGTTGGGAACCTCCACGATCGCCGTGTCGATCATCGGCAGGTCGGAGGCCACGGGCATGCGGTAGTCCAGGAAGCCCGGGTTCCGCAGCCTGCCCTCGGCGTCGTAGACGTACTCCTCGTTGAGCGCCCAGCCGACGCCCTGCGCCGCGCCGCCCTGGTACTGGCCCTCGACATAGTCCGGGTGGACCGCCTTGCCGGCGTCCTGGACCGTCAGGTAGCGCAGGACGACGACGCGGCCGGTCTCCGGGTCGACCTCCAGGTCGGTCATGTGGACGGCGAAGCTCGCGCCCGCGCCCTCGGCGTCGATCTCGGCGTGGCCCGCGATCGGCCCGCCGGTCCTGGCCGAGAGCGCGGCCATCTCGCGAAAGCTCATGGGCTCGTGGTCGCCGGCGTTCGGTCCCGACGGACGGACGCGCCCGGCCTCCCAGACCACGGCGTCGACGTCGATGTCCCAGATCCGGGCGGCCCGCTCCTTCATGATCCGGATCACCTGGCGCGCGGCCTCGATGGTCGCCATGCCGGCCGAGTGGGTCACGCGGCTGCCGCCGGTCGTGTCGTTGTGTCCCAGCGCATGGGTGTCGGCGATAATCGCCTTGACGGTCCCGTAGCCGATACCGAGCTCCTCGGCGGCCATCATGCACATCGAGGCGCGGCTGCCGCCGATGTCGGGCGTGCCGAGGGACAGCAGGACGGAGCCGTCGGTGGCGACGTTCATCGTCACGCTGGTCTGGCCGCCGTAGTTCGGCCAGAAGCCCGCCGCGACGCCGCGCGCCTGGTTGGGGCCCAGCGGCGCCCGGGCGTTGGCGTGGTCGCGCGCCGCCTCCAGGCACTCCACGAACCCGACGGGGCCGAAGGTGGGGCCGTAGACCGAGGTCTTGCCCTCGCGGACGGCGTTCTTCAGCCGCAGCGCGATCGGGTCCATGCCGAGCTTCTGCGCGATCTCGTCGAGCACGGACTCGATGGCGAAGGCGGCCATCGGCGCGCCGGGAGCGCGGTAGGCCGCGGCCTTGGGCCGGTTCGCGACCACGTCGTAGCAGTGCAGCGTCACGTCCCGGCAGTCGTAGGGCGCCATGCCGCAGACCGCGCCGTAGCTCACGGGCGAGCCCGGGAAGGCGCCGCCCTGATACCTGAACGTGGCCTCGCAGGCCGTCAGCCGGCCGTCGCCGGTCGCGCCGATCCTCACCGACATGCTGGTCGACGAGGTGGGGCCGGAGCCCCGGAAGACCTCCTCGCGGCTCATGGTCATCTTGACCGGCCGGCCGGCCTTCCTCGAAAGCGCCAGCGCGACCGGCTCCAGGAAGACGGTGGTCTTGCCGCCGAACCCGCCGCCGATCTCCGACGGCGTCACGCGCAGGCTGGAGAGCTCCATGCCCAGGATGGCCGCGCACATGGCGCGCACGCCGTAGTGGCCCTGGGTGCAGCACCACAGCTCCGCGAGGCCGTCCTCGGAGACCGTCGCGAGGCAGGCGTGGGGTTCGATGTAGCCCTGGTGCGCCGCCTCGGTCCTGAAGTCGCGCTCGACGACCAGGTCGGCCTTCGCGAACCCGGCCTCCGAATCGCCCATGGCGATCTTCAGATACTCGGCCACGTTCGACGGCGCCCGGGGCGCGTTCTCCAGGCCCTTGGTCCGCATGTCCTCGTGCAACACCGGGGCGCCGGGCCTCATGGCCTCGTCCACGTCGGTGACGTGGGGCAGGACCTCCCAGGTCACGTCGATCGACTTCAGCGCCCTGTCGGCGACGGCCGCGGACGTCGCGGCGACCGCGGCGACGGCGTGGCCCTCGTAGAGCGCCTTGTCGCGCGCCATCACGTTGCGCGCCACGTCCCACATGTTCTCCTCGCCTTCGCCCTCGACCGCCGCGTCGGGAGCGATGTCGGGGAAGTCGTCGCGGGTCGCGACCGCCTTCACGCCCTCGATCGCCTCGGCGCCCGACGTGTCGATCGAGACGATCCTGGCGTGGGCGTGCGGGCTTCTCAGCACCTTGCCGACCAGCATGCCGGCCACCGACACGTCCGCGCCGTAGCGGGCGCGGCCCGTCACCTTGTCGTTGCCGTCGGGGCGCGCCGGGCGCGCCCCGACCGTCTCGAACGAGGTCTTGCGCGTGAACTCCAGATCGGGCGGCATGATCAGGCTCCTCGCATGTCTTCCGCGGTCTCCAGGACCGCGCGGACGATCTTGTCGTATCCGGTGCAGCGGCACAGGTTGCCCGCCAGCCAGTAGCGCACGTCCGTTTCGGTCGGATCGGGATCCCGGTCGAGCAGGGCCTTCGCGGCGACCAGGAAGCCCGGCGTGCAGACGCCGCATTGCAGCGCGCCCAGATCCAGGAACTTCCGTTGCAGCGGATGCAGCGCGTTCCCGTCGGCCATGCCCTCGATGGTCTCGATCTCGCGGCCCCCGGCCTCGGCGGCGAGCACCAGGCAGGAGCAGACCAGCCTGCCGTCGAGCATCACGGAGCACGCGCCGCAGTCGCCCGACGCGCAGCCCTCCTTGCTGCCGGTCAGTCCCAGGCGGTCGCGCAGCGCATCGAGCAGGGTCTCCCCGGCGTCGCACGGGAAATCGACGGAATCGCCGTTGACGACGGCGGTGACGCGATAGTGGCTCATGCTCGTCCTCCGGCGCGGGCCCAGGCGATCGCGGCGGCGCGGCGCGCCAGGACGCCCGCCACCCTGGTGCGGTAGGCGACAGTGCCGCGTTTGTCGTCGATCGGCCGGCAGGCGGCCGAGGCGGCCGCCGCCAGCTTCTCCAGCGCGGCGGCGTCGAGCGCCGCGCCGACGATGGCGTCGGCGCAGGCCCGGTCCAGCAGCGCCGTCGGCGCGACCGCGCCCAGCGCCACGCGCGCGGCGCTCACCGCGCCGTTCTCGCCGAGCGTCAGGCTCACCCCCGCGCCGACCACGGCGATGTCCATCTCGGTGCGCGGGATGAGGCGCAGGTAGGCGTCGCCCGAACGGGCCGGGCGGGCCGGCAGGAACACCGAGGCGACGAGCTCGCCCTCCGCCAGCGAGGTCCGGCCGGGGCCCGTCGCCACCTCCTCGACGGGGACATCGCGCCGGCCGCCGGGGCCTTCGATCCGCGCCGTGGCGCCCGCCGCGATCATGGCGGGCACGCTGTCGGCCGCGGGCGAGGCGTTGCAGAGGTTGCCGACCATCGTCGCGCGGCCCTGGATCTGGGTCGAGCCGATCAACTCCGTCGCTTCGACCACGCCGGGCCAAGCCGCCCTCAGCCCGGCGTGCTCGCCCAGCGCCGCACCGGGCACGGCCGCGCCGACGCGGAAGCCGCCGGCTTCCTCGACGATGGCGTCCATGCCGGGAACGCGCTTGATGTCGACCACGAGGTCCGGCTCGACCGGGCCGGAACGCAACTGGACCAGAAGGTCGGTCCCGCCGGCCAGGACGCGCGCCGCGCCGTCCGCCGCCGACAGCAACCCGACCGCCGCCTCCAGCGTGTCCGGCGCCTCGTAACGCATGTGTCTCACTCCGGGAAACGATTGCCGACGGGCCATCGTCGCACGGTTCCGCCCGGCGACGCCAGAGCCTTCGCGTTCAGCGCCGGTAGCCCCTCGCGTCGTAGCGGCGCGGATGGCGGAAGAGCAGGACGAAGGGCAGGAGCACGGCCATCACGACGCCGATCGTCATGAACGCGTTGTTGTAGCCGATCATGGTGGCCTGGCGGCCGATCTCGCCCTGGAGGACGGCGAGCCCGGAGGCCGTCGCCGTGTCCCAGGCGCCGGTCGGCCCGGGATAGCGCAGGAGCTCGTTGAACGGGCTGACGAACTCGTTGATCTCGGCGTGGTTGATCTGGCTGTAGCGCGCCTGCACGCCGACCACCGCCGCGATGCCGATGGCGCTCCCGACATCGAAGTTGAGATAGAACAGCGCGAAGCCCTGGTCCTGGACGCGCCAGTCGAGCCGCGACAGCGTCAGCGTGTTGAGCGGCGCCCAGATGAACCCCGCGGCGACTCCCTGGATGAAGGTCGTCCAGGCCACGTCCCAGGGCCGGAGGTCGGTCGTCCAGTGGCCCATCTCCCAGGCCGGCCAGGCGATGCCCAGGAGGCCGAGGATCAGCAGCGGCCGGGGATCGACCCGGTCGCGGATCTGGGCCATCGCCGTCAGGCCGCAGATCGAGCCGAGGCCGCGCGGCAGCATCAGGTAGCCGGTCTCGAGGGCCGGGTAGCCGCCGATCTGCTGGAGCTGCAGGGGCAGGAGGATGAGCGGCAGGAACATCACCGAGCCGATGAAGAAGATCATCGCCTGGCCCAGCGCGAAGTTGCGGTTCAGGAAGAGCCTGCCGTCGATGAAGGTGTCCTTGCCGGTGATCGTGTGGACGACGAAGACATAGAGCGCCACGGCGGCGATCGCGGCCTCGATCAGGATTTCGCCCGAGGCGAACCAGTCGAGCCGTTCGCCGCGCGCCAGCATCAGCTGCAGCGTGCCGACGCCGATCACGAGGCTGGTGAAGCCGAGCCACTCCATGCGTTTCTTCTCGGGCTCGGTGCGGGGCACCAGGAACCAGGCCATTACGAGGCCCAGCACGCCGAACGGGATCGAGAGGTAGAAGATCCACGGCCAGCCCCAGTCCTCGATCAGGACGCCGCCGATCACGGGCGCGATGACGTTGGCCGAGACGAAGCCGAGCGCCCAGAGGCTGGTGGCCTGCCCGTGCCGCGAGCGGGGGAAGGCGGCCACCGCGATGGACTGGCCCAGCGGCAGCATGGGCGCCGCGACCGCGCCCTGCCCGAAGCGCCAGAAGACCTCCTCCCACAGCGTCGTCGCCTGGGCGCAGCCGACCAGCGTGACGATGAAGCCCACGATCGAGAACAGGAAGACCTGCTTGCGGCCGAAGCGCGCCGACAGCCAGCCCGAACAGCCGGTCACGACCGAGGCGCCGATGACATAGGCGATGATGACCCAGGCGATCTGGTCCGTCGTCGCCGAGAAGGAGCCCTGCATGTAGGGCAGCGCCACGCTCACCGAGTTCCAGGTGAAGGCGAACATCGCCGTGCACAGCGTCGCGCAGAAGACCGTGGCGATCGCGCGCGGCGTGATGCGCTCGTCCTCGGCGGCGGGCGTCTCCGGCGCCCCGGCCCGGCGGTCCGGCGCGGTTTCGGTCATTGGCCTTGGCCCATGGCGCGCCGGAGCCTACACCTCGCGCCCGCCATGACCTCTTTCCGCCGCGCCATGGCGACAGTGTAGCCCGGCCGCGGGTCCTGTCATCCCGCCGGCCGGGCGCGGTTCGATCCCCGGCGTCCGCGGTTCCTGTCGCCGGACGCCCCTCGCGTCCGACGCCGTCGATAGGCGTCCCGCCGGCGGGCGATGCGAACGACCGGCACGACGAGTTCAATCGTCCCGGACCTCGCACAGGACACGATGATCGTCGACGCGAAGCCGGCGCGGCCCTCACGGGTCGCCCTTCAGGGCCGGGCCGAGATGGGGGGTCTCCGGCGGCCGGTCGGTGGCCGCGACGATCCGCGGCCGCTCCGGCTCGGCCACGCGCCTCGACTCCCTGGCCGCGCTCTCCTCGAATCCGTATCGAGAATCTCACGCCGGACCCGGTTCCGGTCCAGCACCGGATCGCCGAGGTCGCGGAGCCGATCTATGGCGACGGACCGATCGTCGAAGTCCTCGGAGATAGTGCTCGACCGCCAGACGGACGACATCCGCCCGGATGCGCCGTAGCCGCCACGCGGCCGTATCCAGGGTGCCGGCCACGGAGTCCGGCAATCGCGCGGTAACTTGCCGGTGCATGACAATCCCGGAAACCCCGCGGCCCCGTCACGGGCGCGGTTTGACCCCCGAGGTCGCCGGCCCTTATCGTCGGACGCGACAGGGAGGGTTCCATGACGGTTCGGGGTAGCGCGCATCCCCGCTTCGCCGCCTGCCGGGAGGCGGTCGCGGCCAATCTCGCCGACGGTCACGACCTGGGTTGCGGGCTCGCCGTGGTGGAGCGCGGCGAGGTCGTGGTCGACCTGTGGGGCGGCTTCGCCGACGCCGCGCGGACGAAGCCATGGCGGGCCGACACCCTGGTCAACATCTGGTCGGCGACCAAGGGCGTGCTGGCGCTGGCCGTCGCCATGGCGGTCGAGCGCGGCCGGCTGGCCTATGCCGCGCCGGTCGCGGATGTCTGGCCCGAGTTCGCGGCGAACGGCAAGGAGACGATCGCGCTCGACCTCGTCCTGTCCCACCGGGCCGGTCTCAACGGCCTCGACGCCGGGATGGACCTCGAGGGCGTCTACGACTGGTTCCCCTACGTGGACGCCCTCGCGGCCATGGCCCCGCTGTGGGAGCCGGGCAGCCGCTGCGTCTATCACGCCCTGTCCTACGGCCACCTCGCGGGGGAGGCGCTGCGCCGGGCCTGCGGCCTCATGCCGGGCCGTTTCGTCGCCGACGAGATCGCCGGTCCCCTCGGTCTCGACATCCACATCGGCCTGCCCGAGGACCTCGACGGCCGCGCCGCGGAGCTCGTGGCCAGCGACGACGCCGGCGACTGGATCGACGAGCTCCACCGGACCGGCTATCCGCACGCGCTGGAGAATCCCGTCGTCACGGCGCTCACGCCGAACGACCGCGCCTGGCGGGCGGCGGACATCCCCGCCGGCAACGGCCAGGCCACCGCGCTGTCGCTGGCGAGGCTCTACGGCCTGCTGGCGGCCGGCGGCGGCGACCTCGTCTCGCCCGGCGGGCTCCGGGCCGCCACGGCCGAGCGCTTCGACGGCGTGGACGCCTCCATGTCGACGCCCACCCGCTTCGGCGCCGGCTTCCGGCTGGGCGGTCCGGAGAGCCGGCTCGGCCCCAACCCGGCGAGCTTCGGCCACACCGGCTGGGGCGGCGCCTTCGCCTTCGCCGACCCCGACGCGGGTCTCGGCGTCGCCTATGCCATGAACCGCATGCTGGGCTACGCCGACGACGCGGTCGTCCGCCACGACCGCACGATCGACGCGATCTACGGCGCGTTGTGAGGCCTTGCCAAAACCCGTCCCGACGGCGACAAGGGACCGGGCCCCGAACGACGGAACGCACCCATGACCGGCATCTACAACCGGACCATCAAGATGTTCGGCTCCCACCCGGAGCCCGGCTTCGAGAGCGCCGGCCAGCAGGCCCGCGTCTGGGGGCGGCGGTGGGGCTGCGACAACGACGTCGGCCAGCTCCGGGTCTGCCTGATGCACCGCCCCGGCGAGGAGATGGCGATCGTCGACCCCGCAAGGCGGATCGAGGAGATCGGCTCCTACGGCGACCTGGACAAGGGCTGGTACTTCCAGTCCGACACGATCCCCGACTGGGACGAGTTCCGCGAGCAGCACGACGGGCTGGTCGGGACGCTCCAGGCCGAGGGCGTCGAGGTCGTCTTCCTCGACAGCGTCGCGCCCGACGGCCTCAAGTCGATATACACGCGGGATTCGTCCTTCGCCGTGAAGGGCGGCGCCATCGTCGGCCGGATGGCCCGCGCCATCCGACGCGGCGAGGAGGCGCATGTCACCAGGACGCTCGCCAGGCTCGGCATGCCGATCTTGAGGACGATCCACGGCGCGGGGCTCGCCGAGGGCGGCAGCTTCGCCTGGCTCAACCGCGGGACCGCGGCGATCGGCCGCTCGATCTGCGTCAACGACGAGGGCTGCGACCAGATCGAGCAGGTGCTCGCCGTCCAGGGCGTCGAGCTCCTCCGCGTCGACATGTCGGGCTACTCGATCCACATCGACGGCCACCTCACGATGATCGACGTCGACACGGCGATCGTCGATCCCGACGGCCTGCCCTACGCCTTTCTCGAGAAGCTGAAGGAGCTCGGCATCCGCACGATCGAGATCTCCGAGAGGGACGACCGCTGGATCGTCAACTGCCTGGCGGTCAGCCCCGGCCGCGTCGTCATGCCGCGCGGTCTCTCCAACAGGACCGCCTCGACGCTGGCGTCGCTCGGCATCGAGGCGATCGAGATCGACTACGACAAGGTCCAGCTCAACGGCGGCGGCATCCACTGCTCGACCTGCCCGCTGATCCGAGATTCCGTGCACTGACCGCCGCGGAGCGGCGGAAAGACCCCCTCAGTCCCAGACCCAGACGTCGAGACCGTTGTCGAGGACGCCGTCGGGCTTGTCCGGGATGCGCGGCGCGCCGATGCGGTGTCCATAGCCCAGGATATCGCCGTGCTTGGCGTAGCCCAGCAGGCGGCGGACGGTCTTGTCGTAGCGCGCCGCGACCTCCGGCGGCACGGCGAGATACTGGTTCACCTCCTGCCGCAGCCAGCCCAGCGCGTAGGTGTTGACGAGGCCCATGCGCGGCCCGTCCGAGCGGTTGGCGCCGCCGCCGTGCCACAGGGAGCCCATGTAGAACAGGGCCGATCCCTTGGGCATCTCGGCCCGCGCGGACGACGAGAGGTCGTGCTCGTCGTAGTCGGCGTGGAGGTGGCTCCCCAGCGCGACACGGGTCGCGCCGTTCTCCTCTGTGAAGTCGTCGAGCGCCCACATCACGCCGATCTGGAACTCCATACCGGGGATGCGGACCGGATAGATCGTGTCGTCGCGGTGGAGGACCTGATCGTCCTCGCCCGGGAGGATCTCGATCCCCGTGGCGCTGCCGATCCTGTAGCCGAGGCAGTGCGGGCGCAGGATGGCGTCGGCCACCTCCAGCACCAGCGGGTGGCCGATCGGCGCCGCGGTGGCCGGCGCGTAGCCCAGCACGCTCGATATGCGCAAGGTGCGGTAGCCGTTGAAATCGCTCTCCTGCCGGCGGCCGCGCAGGTCGAACTCGGGCCGCATCTCCACCGCGCAGCGGTCCGCCGTATCCGCATCGAGAAGGCCGGCGACGACCGCCGCGCCGGCGACGCGTAGGGCGGCCACGACCGGAGCCGCCGGGGTTCCCGCGTCGAAGACGGGCAGGTCCATCGCCGTCACGTTCCGTCCGGTTGCCATTCCCACATCTCGCCGCCCTTCATGTCCGGAGGCGGCACCCTGCCCCGGTCGAGCGGATAGTAGCCCAGGCTGCCGCCGTAGAGCCCGTAGCCCAGGAGCCTCTGGACGTGTTCGGGCAGTCCGGCGGCGATGTCGCGGGGGACCGAGAGGTAGTGGTTCACCTCCTGGCGCAGCCAGCCCAGGCAGTAGGTGTCGATCAGTCCCGCGCGCGGCGCGCTCGCCGTGTTGGCGCCGCCGCCGTGGAAGGTCGAACCCAGATAGAACAGGGCGGAGCCCTTCCGCATGGGCGCCTGGACCACGGCGTCGTCCGGGCCGGGTTCGCGCGGATCCACCCAGAGATGGCTGCCGGGTGCGATCCGGGTGGCGCCGTTCTCGGTCGAGAAATCGTCGAGCGCCCACATCACGGACGCCTGCAGCTCCATGCCGGGAATGCGCAGCGGGTAGATCGTATCGTCCCGGTGCAGCGCCTGGTCCGTCTCGCCCGGATGGATCTCGATCGCGGTGCAGCTTCCCACCAGATACTCCTGACAGTGGGGCAGGAGTATCTCGTCCAGCACCGCCATCATGGGCCGGTGGCCGACGATCCCGGCGGAGGCGGCGGACACGTCGAGCACCGAGTTCACCCGGAGCGTGGTGTAGCCGTTGAAGTCGTTCTCGGTCGACCGGCCGACCGCGTCGAAGGGTCCGCGCAGGTCCGCGAGCACCTCGTCGCAGATATCCCCGGCCACGAAGTCCTCCACGATCGCGCCGCCGTCCGCGCGGATCGCGGCCACGATGTCGGCGGCCGGCGCGTCGGCGGCAAGGCGCTGCAACTCCATTCCGGACCTCCCCGGCGGCGGCGCCATCATCGGACAGACAGGCCGCCGGGTCCATACCCGCCCGGACCGGACCGCCGGCGATCCGGAGCGTGTCCGTCCTTGACGGGCGCGCGACAGGCCGCGACCGCGGCCCGCCGCTTCGGCGGCGCGCCCGCTCGAGGCGCGGCCCACGGAGCCGCCCGCCGCGAGCGACGGGGACGCCATGGCGCTTCCGTCCTTGACGGACACGCCATAGGCTCCCGTATCGCGCGGCGGAGAGAGCGCCATGCCCGACGATCGTCCGTTCCCGAACCTCTTCTCGCCCGTCACGCTCCGCGGACATCGGCTCGACTGCCGCATCGTGTTCGGCGCCCACACGCCCAACATGTCGCAAGACGGGCTGCCGGCCGACCGCCACTTCGGCTACTACCGGGAGCGCGCCCGCGGCGGAGCGGCCATGATCGTGTGCGAGCCCACGCCGCCCCACGACACGGCGATCCTGACCCGCGGCAACCTGCGCCACGACGACAGCGTCATTCCCTACTGGAGGAAGATCACCGACGAATGCCACGGCCACGGCGCCGTCATGTGCCACCAGATCTACCATGTCGGCGCCCACGGCGACCAGGACAACTCCTGGGCGCCCTACTGGTCGCCCTCGGGCCAGGTGAGCTACCACGATCCCTGGGGCAGCCACGCCATGACCGAGGCCGAGATCGAGGAGCTGATCCGCGCCTTCGTCGAGCAGGCCGCGCGCGACCGGAAGGGCGGCTTCGACGGCGTCGACCTCTTCGCCGGCTACTCCTGCCTGATCGACCAGTTCTGGTCGCCGCTGGCGAACAAGCGGGACGACCGCTGGGGCGGGAGCCTCGAGAACCGCCTGCGCTTCGTGACCAACATCGTGGAGGGCGTCCGCAAGGCCTGCGGCCCCGACTTCATCGTCGGCATGACCGTCTCCGGGGCCGAACCCTATCCGGGCGGCCTCGCCATGGCCGACAAGCAGGAGATTTTCGCGCGCCTCGACGAGCGCGGACTCGCGGACTACTTCTCGTGCGGCACCGGCAGCTACCTCAACCGCTTCTCGAAGATCGTGCCCAGCATGCATTTCGACACGCCGCTGGGTCCGCCCGACGCCGCCGAGATCAAGAGGGTGGTGAAGCACGCGCTGGTGACGGCCGAGGCGCGGGTCAAGACGCCGGCGCGCGCCGAGGAGGCGATCGCGGCGGGCCGGTGCGACCTCGTCTCGATCGTGCGCGGCCAGATCGCGGACCCCCATCTCGCCAACAAGGCGCGCGAGGGCCGGGCGGACGACATCCGGCCCTGCATCTCCTGCAACCAGTTGTGCATCGGCCGGCGCCTGCGAGACTACCACATCTCGTGCCTCGCCAACCCCTCCGTCGGCCGCGAGAGCGACTGGGGCGGCGACGTTCCCGCGCCCGCCGCGACGCCGCGGCGCGTGCTGGTCGTCGGCGGCGGGCCCGCGGGCCTGGAGACGGCCCGGGTCGCCGCCGAGCGGGGCCACCGCGTGACGCTGGTCGAGAAGACCGGCGAACTGGGCGGCCAGTTCCGGCTCGCCGCGGGCCAGCCCGAACGCGGCGAGATCGGCGAGCTGCTCACATGGTACGGGACCCAGCTCGAGAAGCTTCAGGTCCGCGTCCGGCTGCGCACGGAGATGACGGCCGACGACATCCGCGCCTCGGGCGCCGATGTCGTCGTGCTGGCGACCGGGTCCGAGCCGAGCCGCAACGGCTTCCAGCGCGCCTTCCCGCATGTCGAGGCGCTGCCCGGGGCCGACGCCGGCAACGTCTGCACGGCGCACGACGTCCTCGACGGCTCGGTGACGCCCGGCGCCAGCGTGCTGCTGCTGGACGACATCAACGGCTGGTGGCCGGCCTCGGGCACCGCGCTCCACCTCGCCCGACAGCGCCACACGGTGACGGTCGTGACGGCGTCCGAGAAGCCCGCCGCGCAGCTCGACCTGTCGGCCACCGGCGACACCACCCGCGAGCGCTTCTGGAAGATGGGCGTCGAGGTGATCTGCGCCCACGCGATCGCGAACTGGGACGGCCGCGCCGCGACCATCGTGAACCTCTACACCGGCGACACCGAGACGCGGGATTTCGACAGCCTCGTGCTGGCCGCCACCAACACCGTCGACGACCGGCTGACCCGCGAGCTGGCCGACGATAGCCTCGAGGTCCACAGCATCGGCGACACGGTCGCGGCCCGCACCGCCGCCATGGCCTTCTACGAGGCCCGCGAACTGGCCACGCGGCTCTGACGCCGGGGTCCGGTCCGGCCGGCGGCGGGCCGATGCCGCCGCCCGTCCCTCGCGCCGTTTCAGTCCCGGCCGGCCGGCGGCGCGGTTCCGGCCCCGTCGCCGTGCGCCGGCCAGAGCGTGAGGGGTTCGTCGCCGTCCCCGCCGGGACCGTCCGCGGGGCGGCTCGGCTCCGGGGCCGGGCCGGGCGGGACGCGGGCGGCCAGCATGGCGAGGGCCTCGGCGATGGCGCCCATCTGCTCGGTCCGCCGGGCTTCGGCGTCCGAGATCGCGGCGATCTGTTCGGCCATGCGGGCCTGCCGTTCGTCCGAGGTCGCCGGCTCCCGGCCGTCGATGGTCGTCGCGCCCTGCCGTTCGACCGTCTGCATGACGCCGTACATGGCCGCTGCGATCTGCTCCAGGCGGCCGGTAAGCGCCGCTTCGCTCCGGTCGATCCGGCGCGCCAGTTCGCCCGCGCCGCCGCCGGTCTTCTCCAGATGATCGACGAGCGCGCCCAGGGCGCCCGCCAGCTCGCCCGTCCGCGCCCGTCCGGCGGGCAGGTTCGCGCCGGAGCCGGCCCGCGTCTCGCCCAAGTCGCGCCGGGCGGCCTCCGGCAGGGCCTCGCTCAGCCATTCGCCGATCGTCATGCGCCGCTCGTGCGCGGCGCGCAGGGCGAGCTCGCGGGCCTCGCGGTCCACGCCCCTCACCGACCAGGGTTGCCGGTCGTTCACCTCGCCGCCTTCGCCGGACGCCGTGCCATCCGCGCCATGGTGCTGGAAAAGGGCTTCCGGTTCCAGCGGTTCCGGAAAGGCTCGCGCGGAGCCGGATCCCCGGCGGCGGGGCGAGGCGGTCAGTAGCCCAGCGCGATGCCGTCCTTGCGGGGTTCCGTGCCGCCGGCGAGCGCGCCCTTGTCCCAGTCGATCCAGATGGCCTGGCCGCCGCCGAGGGTCTCGGGCGCGACGGAGACCCCGTGGCCGCGGCGGGCGAGGTCGCGCATGACGTGGCCGGGAACCGAGGGCTCCACCAGCGCCGCGGCGCCGTCGTGCATGAAGCGCGGCAGGTCGAGCGCCTCCTGGGGCGCCATGCCGTAAAGCAGCATGTTCTGCGCCACGTGGGTGTGGCCCCAGGGCTGGTAGTCCCCGCCCATCACGCCGAAGGGCATGACGGCCCGGCCGCCCTTCGTGAGCATGGCCGGGATGATGGTGTGCATGGGCCGCTTGCCGGGCGCGACGCAGTTGCGGTGGCCCGGCTCGACCACGAAGCCGCTGCCCCTGTTCTGCAGGACCACGCCCGACCTCGGCGCCACGCGCGACGACCCGAAGGAGAAGAAGGTCGAGTTGATGAAGCTCGCCGCGTTGCGGTCCCGGTCGACGACGCAGAGGTAGACGGTGCTGGGCGACTTGGGCAGGCGCGGCCCCGGCGTCTCGGCCATGGCGCGGGCGGGATCGATGTCGGCGCGCAGCATGTCGGCATGGGCCGGCGACAGCAGCGTCTCGACCGGGACGTCCGCCATGGCGGGGTCGGCGACATACGCGGCCCGGTCGCGGAAGGCGAGCCGGCCCGCCTCCAGGGTGAGATGGAGGCGGTCGGCCGAGAGCGGGTCCATCGAGGCGATGTCGTAGCCCTTGAGGATATTGACCATGATGAGCGCCACGATCCCCTGCCCGTTGGGCGGGCACTCGTGGATGCGGTGGCCGGCGAGCTCGGTCGCGATCGGCGCGACATACTCGCCCCCGGCGCGAGCGAAGTCGTCGAGCGTGTGGAGGCCGCCGAGCTCGTTGAGATAGCCCACCATGTCCTCGGCGACCCAGCCCGCGTAGAAGCCGTCGCGGCCCCGCCGGGCTATCTCGCGCAGGGTCCCCGCCAGGAGCGGCTGGCGGTGCCTCGAGCCCAGCGCGGGCGCCTTGCCGCCGACCAGCAGGATGTCGCGGGCGTGCCTGTCCCGGCCCAGGCGCTCCTCGGACGCGACCCAGGCCCGGTGCACCGCGGGATGGACCGTGTAGCCCTCCTCGGCGTAGGCGATGGCGGGCCGGAGAATCTCCTCCATCGCCATCGTGCCGCGGTCGGCGACGAGCCGGCACCAGGCGTCGACCGCGCCCGGCACGGTGACGGCGTGCGGGCTTTCGCTCTCCAGCCTGTCGATGCCGTTCTCCAGGAACCACGCCGCCTCGGCCTTCGCCGGAGCGCGGCCCGAGCCGTTGTAGGCCACGATGTCGGCCGATCCCCTCGGCGCGTAGAGGCAGAAGACGTCGCCGCCCGCGCCGGTCGACATCGGCTCGACGACGGCGAGCGTCGCGGCCGCGGCGACCGCCGCGTCCATGGCGTTGCCGCCCGCGCGCAGCGTGTCGATCGCGGCGAGGGAAGCGTGAGGGTGAGACGTGCAGGCCATGCCGTGCTCGGCGAAGGCCGTGGAACGGGGCGGGAAAGTGCTGTCGCGCATCGGCTTCTCTCGCGCCGTGGGCCTCGGAAGAACGGGCGGAGCATAGACCGAATCCGTCGCGCGGACACCGGGGGGCCGTCCTTGACGGAGGGAAAGGACGGGCCTCAAGCTCCGGGACCTTTGGGGGACACGGCCATGACGGACGGACTGGCGACGGTGCGCGCGGCGCTCCGGCGCGCGCTGGCCAGCGACCACCGCGAGGCCCGGGCCATGCCGGCGGCGTTCTACACCGACCCGGAGCTCGCCGCGATCGAGGCGGAGCATCTCTTCGGGAAGGAGTGGCACTGCGTCGGCCGCGTCGAGGAGGTCGCCGAACCGGGCCGGTTCATGCCCTATCGTCTGGCGAACGAGCCCCTCGTCATAGCCCACGGCCACGACGGGACGATCCGGGCGCTGTCGAACGTCTGCCGCCACCGCGGCGCCCTGATCGTCCGCGAGAAGGGCCGGGGCCGCCGGCTACTCTGCCCCTACCACCACTGGGCCTACGGGCTCGACGGCGCCCTGGCCGCCGCGCCGGGGATGCCGGAGCGCGGCGACTTCCGCGTCGCCGAGTGCCGCCTGCCGGAGTTCCCCTGCGAGGTCTGGATGGGCTTCGTCTACGTCAACCTCGACCGGACGGCCGCACCCCTCGCGCCGCGGCTCGCCGGCCTCGAGGCGCTGGTCGCGCCCTACCACATGGAGGAGATGTGGCTGGGCTGGCTCGGCGAGGAGGTCTGGGAGACCAACTGGAAGGCCATGGTCGAGAACTACATGGAGGGCTACCACCTCACGCCGCTCCACAAGACCACGCTCAACGCCCTCAACCCCACGGCCCTCGCCCGGCACATCCCCGCCGGCGAGCACTGGTTCGGCTACGCGGTCGGCTTCCCCGCTGACCTGCCGCGGGTGACGGCGGGCCATCCCGACCTGACGAAGGAGCAATCCGACACCTGCGTCATGGCGATGGTGCAGCCGGGCGGCGGCATCGGGCTCGCCGCGGACTACAGCTCGTTCCTGTGCCTGCAGCCCGAGGGCGCGGACAGGGTGCGCTACAAGGCGGGCGTCCTGTTCTGGGGAGACGACTGGCCCCGGAGCGCGGTCGACCGGGCGGTCGAGCTGTTCCACGAGACCATGGCCGAGGACCGCTCCGTGCTGGAGCCGATGATGCGGGGCTACCGCAGCGCCCACCACGAGAGCGGCCCGCTCGCGCCGCCCTGGCTGGAAGGCCCGATCCTCGATCTCGCCCGCTATGTCGGCCGCCGCCTGCTGCCGGTCATGGAGGAGGCCGCGTGAGCGCCGCCGGCCGCCCGCGCGGCGGGGCCATCGCGCGTGGCCGAGGTCCAACCCCTCCCGCACCCCGGGTAGCGGCCGAAGGCCGCGTATCGAAGGGTCGAAGGACGGACTCGCTCAGCGCAGCCGCCACACCGCCAGGACGGCGAAGATCGCGATGGCGGCGGGCCAGTGCCAGAACTGCATGCCGCCCTGCAGCGCGCCGAGCGCCAGCATGAGGGCGACGGGCAGGCAGCCGCAGGCGAACCAGCCGCCGAAGAGCCGGAGCCAGTCGTTGACGAGCTCCAGAAGCAGTCGCGTGACGCCGCGCGGCAGGGCCTCGGGAATCGGGATCAGCGGCCTGAAGATCAGCAGCCACAGGCTTGCGGCGACCGCCACGACCGAGCCGGCGAAGATGGTGAGCGCGTCGCCTTCCATGGCCCGACCGATAGGCCAAAGCCCGGCCCTTGGCAAACGCCGGGCGCGCCCGCGCGGTCCGCCCCGCCGCCCGGCTCAGCCGCGTCCGCCGCTCCCCGGCCCGGCCCGGCCCAGCGTGCTGACGTAGAGGTCGGCCGCGACGCCCTCGACGCTCATGCGTTCTCCGCTCTCGAGCACGTCGGTGTCGGCGCCCTGGCGCCGGGCCAGCCGCATCGCGTCGCCGGCGACGCAGAGTCGCGCGCCGCAGACCTTGCAGTGCTTCTCGAGCTTGGCCGCGAGGTTCACCGCCTCGCCGATCACGGTGTATTCGAGGCGGGAGTCGTCGCCCACCGCGCCGAACACCACGGCGCCCGTGGCGAGCCCCATGCCCCAGGCGAGCGGACGCTGGCCGCGGGCCGCGCGGCGGCCGTTCCAGGCCGCCATCCTGGCGTCGATCTCGACGGCGGCCCGGAGCGCGTCGGCGGCGTAGGTCCCGGTCGCGGCCGTGGCGCCGAAGGTCGCCATCACGCCGTCGCCCATGAACTTGTCGATCGTGCCGTCATGGGCCCGGGCCGCGGGCACCACGACCTTCTGGTAGCGCGACAGCATGTCGACGGTCCGGTCGGGGCCGATGCGGACCGACAGCGACGTGAAACCGCGCAGGTCGACGAACAGGATCGCGGCCTCGCGCAGCACGCCCTGGCCCGGCTTCACGGCGTCCTCGGCATGGGTGATCCGCTCGGCGACCTCCGGCGCGAAGAAGCGGGAGAGGTCCCGGGCCGCCTGGCCCTCGGCGACCGAGCGGATGAGCTGCTTGCGCGCGCGGGCGAGCGCGATCGCCAGGATGCCGGTCACCAGCGCGATCGAGATGATCTTGTCCATCTCGCCGCCGATCAGGACGTCCGACGAATGGAGGTAGTCCACGTAGTCCCGCGTGACCGCGCTCGGCGCCTCGGCCGCCGCCACCGCGTAGAACACGAGCGCCAGCCAGCCGGCCACCGCGAACGCGCCCGCCATCGCGACATAACGCGGATCGAACCGCAACGCGCGCAGCGCGACGAGGACGAAGAGGTAGAGCATCGTCGGGCCTTTCAGCGAGAAGCCCGGCGGCTGCATGTACTGGATGTGGAAGCTCCAGATCGTCACCAGCAGCACGGCGATGTCGACGACGATCGAGACCGCGATCATCCATTCGGGCAGACGCCGGGCGTGGGCCAGGCCGAGCCGGACCACGGTGAACGCGAAGTAGGCTCCCAGCGCCCACGGCACCGGCTCCAGCATGGCGTCGGCCGGGAAGGTCTTGCGCGTGATCGCGTAGAGCGCCGCGAACAGGACGATGCCCGTCATCTGCACCCAGCCGATCAGCACCTCGCTGCCGGCCTGGTCGGCGGCGATCCGCGCGCGCACGCGCCGCGGCAGGTCGCCGTCGACCGGCGGGCCGAACACGAGCGTACGGATGCGCGTCAGCAAGCCGGCCATCGTCCCCTCTCCCGTCCGGCGGCCCCCGTCACCGCCTTGTCAGCCACAGGCTGGTCTCGAAGGCGCCCTCGGGCAGCGGGAGGCGCCCCAGGACGCCGGCCGAAACCCTCGCGCCGTGGCGCGTCGCCATGTAGCGGCTGGCGAACAGGGGCCGCCACGCGCCGCCCGCGACGAGCGGCGCGACGGCGAGCTGCTCGTTGTAGCCGCGCCAATGCCAGGAGGGCGGATAGTCGTCGGGCAGGAAGATGTCGTGGACATGGACCAGGACGCCCGCCGGAAGGACCGGCAGGACGCGGTTGACCAGGTCGTCCACGTCGCTGCCCGGCATGGCGATATGGCTGGAATCGATGAACAGGATGTCGCCCGCGCCCAGGGCCGCGAAGACCGCCGGGTCGGTCGCGTCCAGCGTCTCCCTCCTGACCTCGATCCCGAGCCCGTCGATCGCGGCCCTGGGCGCGGGGTCGATCGCGGTGAGCCGCGTGGCCAGACAGCCGTCGGCGATCGCGCGCGCCATGAACCGCGTGCTGTGGCCCGACCCGACCTCCACGATCCGGGCCGGTTCGGCGGCGCGCACCATGGCGTAGGCCACCGCCGCGTCCATGCGCGGGAACCAGTCCTGGTTCCAGCGCGGGCCCGGCGCGGGGTCCTCGGCGCCGATCGCGGCCAGTCCGGCCGCGAACCGCTCGACCTTGGCGAGCGTCGCCTCGAACGCCGCGCCATGGCCGGCGAACAGGCGCTCGACCGGCCCGTAGGGCGCGCGTTCGCCGGCCCCCGGCAGGACGTGGGCGTGGGCATAGGGGATCCAGAAGCCCTGGCGCTTGACGCCAGTCAGCGTGGCGAGGCCCAGACGCAGCCCGCGCAGGCGTTGGCGCGGGCTCGTCATGGGGCGAGCGCCATGCCCTCGCGCGCGACCACCGAGCCGGGCCGGGCGGCCTCGATCTCGGCGGCGAGCGCGTCCATCCTGTCGTCGTCGCGGCCGGGTTCGTGGTGGAAGGCGACGAAGGTCTTCACGCCCGCGGCGTCGCACAGCCGGACGCCCTCCTGCCATGTCGAGTGGCCCCAGGAGACGAACCGGGGGAACTCCTCGTCGGTATAGGTCGCATCGTAGATCACGATGTCGGCGCCCTCGATCAGGCCCAGCACGTTGCGGTCGGGCTCGCCGGCGACATGCTCGGTGTCGGTGATGTAGCAGATCGCCTTGCCGCCGTGCTCGACGCGGTAGCCGCAAGCGCCGTTGGGATGGCGCAGCATCGCCGTCCTCACCGTGACGCCCTCGCGCGGGACGAGGACGTCGCCGGCCGCGAAGTCCTTCCAGGCGATCCGGGCGCGGACCGTCTCCTCGGTGGCCGGCGTCACGGGATCCTTGAGGAAGCGCCGCAGCACGCCCTCCAGCGTGTGGGGCGGCTCGAGGTGGCCGGACCATGCGGCCAGCGCGGTCCCGGGATCGGTCAGCGCCTCCAGATAGGGCCAGCCGCAGACATGGTCGAGATGGGTATGGGTCATGAACAGGTCGGCGTCGAGCGGGCCCGGGCCCAGCGATCCGCTCAGGCCGCGCAGGCCGGTCCCCGCGTCCATGATGAGCAGGCGTCCGCCGCAGCGGATCTCCAGGCACGACGTGTTGCCGCCGTAGCGGACCGTCCCCGGACCGGGGCACGGAACGCTCCCCCTCACCCCCCAGAACCGGACGAAGAAATCGCCGCGCCGCGACACAGGGCGGCCCCCCGCTTCGAGCCTGCCGCCGGGCGAACGCGATTCGCGCTCGCCCGGCGGCTCGCCCCGAGGGTATACCGTCGCGCGGGGCGGGGCCATCCCGCGCGACGATCCGTTTCCCCGCCGACAGGAGCGAGAGATGACCGACCTTTCCCCCAAGCGGCGCCTGCTGGCCCTCATCCGCGAGCACGCGCTGATCGAGGGCGGCGACTTCACGCTCGCCCAGGGGGGCCGCGCGAGCACCTATGTCGATCTCCGCAGGGTCTCCCTGCATCCCGAGGGCGCCGTTCTGATCGGCCGGATGGTGCTGGAGCGCCTCGCAGACGGCGCCGTCGCGGCGGTCGGCGGCATGGCGACCGCGGCCATCCCCGTGGTGACCGCCGCGGTCGTCGCGAGCGCGGCGACGGCGTCGCCCCTGCGCGGCTTCTACGTCCGCGCCGAGGCCAAGACGCACGGCGCGCGGCGGCGGATCGAGGGCCAGATGCGGCCCGGAGACCGGGTGGCGCTCCTGGAGGACACCATGACCAGCGGCCGGTCGACCATGGCCGCGGTGGAGGCTGTCCGCGCCGGGGGCGCCGAGGTCGACCGGGTCGTCGCCGTGGTCGACCGCGGGCAGGGCGGGGCCGCGCTCTACGCGGCCGAGGGCATTCCCTTCGAGGCCCTGGTCGCGCTCGACGACATCGCGGGCGGCTAGGGGTCCGTGACCGCCGGGTCCGGCGCGCGGAGCGACGGCGACTGGGGCGGCGTCTGGCTCGGGCTCGCGCTCTCGAGCCTCGCCGCCTTCCAGATGCTCAAGCTGCCGCCGGCGCTTCCCCTCCTGATCGAAGCCTACGGCTACGACCGGGTGACCGCGGGCGGGCTGGTGTCGGTCTACGCGCTCTCCGGACTCGTCCTGTCGGTCGCCGCGGGCGGCTTGGCGGCCCGGCGGCCCGGGCCGGTCGTGGGCGGGTCGCTGGCCTGCTTCGTCGCCGGCAACCTCGTCACCCTGGCCGCGCCCCAGGTCGCCTGGCTCAACCTCCTGGCCCGCGCCGTCGAGGGTCTGGCCTACGCCGTCTTCGCGATCGCCGGGCCGGCCATCGCCAACCGCCGCGCCGCCGACCGCGACCTCCCGTTCGTGGCGGGTGTCGTCGCGATCTGGGTGCCGGTCGGCCAGATCGTCGCGCTCGCCGCGGGGTTCCTCTTCTTCGAGACCCATGGCTGGCGGCCGTTGTGGTGGCTCTCTCTGCTGCTGACGCTCGGCATGGCCGCCTGGCTGTGGGCCCGGCGCGCCACGGTCGCCGACGCGCTCGGCGGTCTGACGCGGGCCGCGGGCGGCGAAGGGCCGGGGCCGCGCGAGCGTCTGGTCCTGTGGTTCTCCGGCGCCGTCTTCGCCCTCTGGGGCGGGCAGTACATCGCCTTCATGACCTGGCTGCCGGACTACACGGTCGAGCGCTTCGCCCTCGGCGCCGGCGAGGCGGCGGCGGTCAACGCGCTGTCCGTCGCCGGCGTCCTGCTGAGCTGCCTCGGCGCCGGCTGGCTGCTGCGCCGCGGCGCGCCGCTCGGCGCGGTCTTCGCGGGCGCCTCGGCGGTCCAGGCCGCCGTCTGGTTCGCCGCGCCCCATCTCGGCCCCTGGGCGGGGCTCGCGGCGGTCGCGGTCTACGGCGTCGTTTCGGGCGCGCCGCCCACCTGCCTGTTCGCCGCGCCCGGCCGGCTCCTGGGCGGGCGCGGCGCCGGCCCCGCCGCCTTCGCGCCGCTCATGGCCGGACGCAACCTCGGCGTCCTCGCCGCGCCGGTCGCCGCCGGATGGCTGATCGGCTGGCAGGGCTGGCCCGCGCTGGCGTGGGTCTTCGGCGCGGCGACGCTGGCCGCCGCGGCGGCCGGCGCGGCCATGGCCCTGGCCGTCGCGCGCGCCGGGAGGCCGCGGTGACCCCGCCCGAGCTCGACGAGGCTCTCGCCGCGTGCGGGGGCGCGGCCGGGGCCTGTGGAGCGATGTCTGCGGCCTCGGGGACGGCGCGCCGCCGAAGTTCGTCCGGCGCGCGGGCCCGAGGCTCCATGGCTAGGCGGCTTTCTCCGCGGCCTCGGGCGATGCGCCGATCGCGAGACCCGAGGCCGAGGCCGCGACACGAACCGAGTCGCCGTCCTTCACCTCGCCCTTCAGCATCAGTTCGGCAAGCGGGTTCTGGAGTTCGCGCTGGATGACGCGCTTCAGCGGACGGGCGCCGTAGACCGGGTCGTAGCCCTCGTCGCCGAGCCATTCCCGCGCGGCCTCATCGAGCAGAAGCGCGATCTCGCGGTCCTCCAGAAGGCGGCGCAGGCGGCCCATCTGGATATCGACGATGGCGACCATCTGCTCGCGGCGGAGCCGGTGGAACAGGATGATCTCGTCGAGCCTGTTGAGGAACTCGGGCCGGAAATGCGCCTTCACCGCGGCCATCACCTCGCTTCGCGCCCGTTCCGCCTCGTCGTCCTCGCCCAGCGCCGCCAGAAACTCGGCGCCGATGTTCGAGGTCATCGCGACCAGCGTGTTCCTGAAGTCGGCCGTCCGGCCCTGGCCATCGGTCAGGCGGCCGTCGTCGAGCACCTGGAGCAGGATGTTGAAGACATCCGGATGCG
Organism: uncultured Alphaproteobacteria bacterium; assembly: GCA_958295695.1. GTDB lineage: Bacteria > Pseudomonadota > Alphaproteobacteria > SP197 > SP197 > SP197. The sequence goes on from OY282363.1 coordinate 3,360,496, forward strand.
CCTTTTCGATCTCGTCGAACAGCACGACCTGGTAGGGCCTGCGACGCACGGCCTCCGTGAGGGCGCCGCCCTCCTCGTGGCCGACGTAACCCGGCGGCGCGCCGATCAGGCGCGAGACGGCGTGCTTTTCCATGAACTCGGACATGTCGATACGCTGCATGGCGTGCTCGTCATCGAACAGGAACCCGGCGAGCGCCCTGACCAGTTCCGTCTTGCCCACGCCCGTGGGCCCGAGGAACATGAAGCCGCCGATCGGACGGTTCGGATCCTGCAGACCGGCCCGGGCGCGGCGCACGGCGTTGGACACCGCCGCCAAGGCGTCCTTCTGGCCCACCACGCGGCGGCCCAGCTCCTCCTCCATGCGGAGAAGCTTCTCGCGCTCGCCCTCGAGCATCCTGTCGACCGGGATTCCGGTCCAGCGGGAGACGACGGCGGCGACGTGATCGTCCGTCACCGCCTCGTCGAGCATACGGTGGGCCTGCGCCTCCTCGCCCTCGCTCAGCCGGTTTTCGAGCTCCGGGATGACGCCGTAGGCCAGTTCCCCGGCCCGCGCCAGATCGCCGCGCCGCTGAGCCTGGTCGAGCTCCAGCCGGGCGCGATCCAGCTCTTCCTTCAGCTTCTGGGCCGAGGCGAGCTGGTTCTTCTCCTTCTCCCACTCGCCGGTGAGCTCGAAGGAGCGGCCTTCCAGGTCCGCCAGTTCGCGCTCCAGCTTGTCGAGCCGGTCGCGCGAGGCCCGGTCGTCCTCCTTCTTGAGCGCTTCGCGCTCGATCTTGAGCTGGATGACGCGCCGGTCGAGCTCATCGATCTCCTCGGGCTTGGAGTCGACCTCCATCTTCAGGCGGCTGGCCGCCTCATCGACCAGGTCGATGGCCTTGTCCGGCAGAAAGCGGTCGGTGATGTAGCGGCTCGACAGGGTAGCCGCGGCGACGATGGCGGAGTCGGCGATGCGCACCCCGTGGTGCAATTCGTATTTCTCCTTGAGCCCGCGCAGGATCGAGATCGTGTCCTCCACGGTGGGTTCGGCCACGAACACGGACTGGAACCGGCGCGCCAGGGCCGCGTCCTTCTCGATGCGCCTGCAGTACTCGTCGAGCGTCGTGGCGCCCACGCAATGCAGCTTGCCGCGCGCGAGCAGCGGCTTGAGCAGGTTGGACGCGTCCATGGAGCCCTCGGCCGCGCCGGCGCCGACGAGCGTGTGGAGCTCGTCGATGAACACGACGATCTCGCCCGCCGCCGCCTCGATCTCCTCGAGCACGGCCTTCATGCGTTCCTCGAACTCGCCCCGGAACTTGGCGCCGGCCACCATGGCGCCGAGGTCGAGCGAAAGCAGCGACTTGTTCTTCAGGGAATCGGGCACGTCGCCGTTGACGACGCGGAGCGCCAGACCTTCGACGATCGCCGTCTTGCCGACGCCGGGTTCGCCGATGAGCACGGGATTGTTCTTCGTGCGCCGGGAGAGAACCTGCATCGTGCGGCGAATCTCCTCGTCGCGGCCGATAACGGGGTCGAGATCGCCCTTGCGCGCGGCCTCGGTCAGGTCGCGGGCGTACTTCTTGAGCGCGTCGTAGCTGTCCTCGGCGCCGGCCCGGTCGGCCGTGCGTCCCTTGCGCATGTCGGCGATCGCCGCTTCGAGCGACCGGGGCGTGAGACCCGCGGCGCGCAGGATCGACGCGGTGGACGCGCCCTCGGCCATGGCGAGAGCCAGAAGAAGGCGCTCGGCGGTGACGAAGCTGTCGCCGGCCTTTCCGGCCAGCGTCCGCGCGCTTTCGAACACGCGCGCCAGATCCCGCGAAAGATGCGCCTGACCCGCGCCGGAACCCTCGACGACCGGGAGCCCGCCGAGCTCCGCCTCCGTGGCGGCCAAGGCCCGTTGGGCGTCGGCGCCGGCGGCGCGCAGCAGGCCGGCCGCCAGCCCCCGGTCGTCGGCGAGCAGGACATGCAGGAGATGCTCGGCGGTGAGCCGCTGATGGCCGCGCGCGAGCGCCAAGGTCTGCGCCGCCTGAACGAAGCCGCGCGCGCGGTCCGTATACCGTTCGAAATCCATCGTGAGTCACCCCTTCGGGAACAATGGTTTCAACGGCATATGGTGTGGTATTTTTACAACAAAAGGGGTTGAAGACCCGAGATTCGGCGACAGCGAGAAAAGAGATTCAGACCGTGACGGGCTGCTCCTCTTCGGCGTCCGCGCTCACGCCGGCGTCCTCGGCTTCGGGGTCGCGGCCGTTTCCGGACCCGTTGGGACGCCGGCGCGGACGCCGCGCCGGCGAGGTCCGCTCCGGTTCGGCCTTCGCGGCGTCTCCGCCGCCGGATTCCGGCGAGGGCCGAGGGGATTGCCGACTCTCGACTTGGGCCTCGTTCGCCTCGCCCGTCCGGTCGTCGTGGTCGAAGCGCTGATAACGATCGTCGCGCGCGGGACGGTCGTCGCGCCCCTCGCGTTCGCGCTGCTGTTCCGCGGCGCGCTCGGCGGCGCGTTCGGCGTGCAGGTTCACGATGCGCTGGTAGTGCTCGGCATGCTGCAGATAGTTCTCGGCGGCCACCACATCGCTCGAGGACGAGACGTCGCGGGCAAGCGCCAGATACTTGTCGGCCACCTGCTGCGCGGTGCCCCGGACCTTGACGTCCGGACCCGTGCTCTCGAACGACTGATTGCGGCCACCGCCACCGCCGCCGCGGCGCATTTGCCCACGATTGTTGCGGGATCGTTTCCCGGAACCGCCAAATCTCATGAGACCGCCACTTTCGCTGTTTGCATGAACCCGATACGCGCCGCCTCGAGGCCGAACCACCGAACCGGACGATGTCCGCCCGAGCCGTGGAGATAAATCGTGAGGCCAACCGACCCGGCACAAGCGATCCCGCTCTCTTCGACGACCGCTACCGGGGATCCGTCCCCGTTGCCGATGCGCGCCGACAGCGACCGTAATCAACGTTTCACCGGTTTCCAAGCGGTTTTTTCCCGATCCGCGCCGCCGCGCGGCCGCAGCGCCAGGCCGCGGCGGCGGCCGGAGAGATCGGTCGCGACCGAAACGGCCTCGAGACCGGAGCTCGACGCCAGACACTCGAGACCGGGGCCCTGCCCCTCTCCGTGTTCCAGGACGACGAAGCCGCCGGGCGCGAGACGGCTCGCGACGCCGGGCAGGATGGCCCGGTAGCAGTCGAGACCGTCGCGCCCGCCATCGAGCGCGAGCCTCGGCTCGTGGCGGGCGACTTCGGGATCCAGGCCGGCGATGTCGCCGCTGGGGACATAGGGCGGATTGGCGACGACCAGATCGAAGGAGCCGTCGACTCCGGCGAGCCAGTCCCCCCTCTCGAATCGCGCCCGCCCCTCCAGGCCATGGCTCCGGGCATTGTCGCGGGCGACGGCGAGCGCCGCCTCCGAGCAGTCGACGCCGAGCCCGCGGCAGCGCGGCCAAGCCAGGAGCAGGGAGACGATGAGGCATCCGCTTCCCGTCCCCAGATCGACGATCCTCGAAGGCGCGCCATGCGCCGCCGCGAGATCGAGACAGCACGCCACGATCGCCTCCGAGTCCGGCCGTGGCGTCAGCGTGTCGGGTGTCACGCGCAGATCGAGGCTCCAGAACTCCCAGGTCCCCAGGACCTGCGCCATCGGCATGCGCCCGGCGCGCTTCGTCGCCAGGGAGCGAAGATTGTCCCTCTGGACGTCGGTCAGCCGCTGCTCGGGAAATCCCCGCAGACGGGCCTTGTCGCATCCCAGGACATGGGCGACCAGGACCCGCGCGTCGAGGCGAGGATCGTCGACTCCGGCGCGGCGAAGCATCGAACGAACGCAGGCCAGCGCCTCCGCGACGGCGGTCTCCCTCAACCGAGAGCCGCCAGGCGCGCGGCCTGATCCTCCGAGACGAGCGCGTCGATCACGTCGTCGAGGGCGAGACCGGCGATGATGTCGTCGAGTTTGTAGAGCGTCAGGCCGATGCGGTGGTCGGTCATCCGGCCCTGCGGGAAGTTGTAGGTCCGGATGCGCTCGGAGCGGTCGCCGCTGCCGACCTGCGACTTGCGGCTTTCGGCGCGCTCCTCGGCGCGCTGACGCCGCTCCTCGTCGTAGAGCCGCGACATCAGGATCTTCATCGCCTTGGCGCGATTCTTGTGCTGCGACTTCTCATCCTGCTGCGACACGACGATCCCGGTCGGGATATGGGTGATCCGGACCGCGCTGTCGGTCTTGTTGACGTGCTGGCCTCCCGCGCCCGACGCCCGAAACGTGTCGATGCGCAGATCCTTGTCGTCGATCTTGATGTCGACCTCCTCGGCTTCCGGCAGGACGGCGACCGTGGCGGCCGAAGTGTGGATGCGCCCGCCCGATTCCGTGACGGGGACGCGCTGGACGCGATGGACGCCCGATTCGTACTTCAGGCGGGAGAACACGTCCCGCCCGGAAACCAGGGCCTGGACCTCCTTGACGCCGCCGAGGTCGCTCTCGCTGACGTTCATCAGCTCGACCCGCCATCCGCGCATCTCCGCGTGACGCTGATACATGCGCAGAAGGTCGCCGGCGAACAGCGCGGCTTCGTCGCCGCCGGTCCCCGCCCTGATCTCCAGGATCGCGTTGCGCCGGTCCGCTTCGTCCCTGGGGATCAGCAGAAGCTTCACCGCGCGCTCGAGCGCGGGCATTCTGGCGTTCAGCTCGTCCCGTTCGGACTGGGCCATCCGGCGCATCTCGACGTCGTCTTCCGCCGCGGCCATCTCGTCGAGGCCGGCCAGTTCGCCGCGCGCCGCCTCGAGTGTCCCGATCGCGGCGACAACCGGCGAGAGCTCGGCATACTCGCGCGACATGGCGACGAACTCGCCGCCGCCGCCGGCTTCTTCGGCAAGGCGCGCGGCCAGTTCCTCGTGACGTCGCACGACGCGGCCCAAGCTGTCCTCGAGGCTCATGCCCGCTCCTCGTCACGCGGTGGGAAGAGCCGATCCAGGAGATCGGCGGCGGCGGCAATGGAGTCCGGGTCCCGCTCCGCGAGGCGGCGAAGGGCGTCGCTCGGGCCATGGAGCAGCCGGTTGACCAGCAGCCGGGTCGCCTCGTCGGCGTTTTGCCCCGTCCGGCCGGCAAGCACCTCCCGTCGCACGGACTCGAAACGGCTCCTGAGCGCCGCGACCGCCGGCGCCGCGCCGCGTTGGGCGTCGGCGGCGACGAAGGACGACAGCGCGTCCTCGACGATCCGCCACGCGCCGGCGGCTTCGTCCTCCCGACCGGCGCGGCCGGCGAGCGCCACCCTCTCCAAGTGATCGAGGTTGTAAAGGAATACGTCGTCGAGCCGGTCGATGGCCGGGTCGGCGTCGGGGGGGACCCCGGCGTCGACCAGGAACACGGGCCGGCGCCGCCGCGCCCGGAGCGCCGTCCCCATGTCGTCCGCCGTGACGGCGGACTCGCCGGACCCCACGGCCAGGATCAGGATGTCGGCCACGGCCAGTTCGGCGTCCAGGCGCTCGAAAGGGATCACCGGCGCATCGAGACGCTCGGCGACCGACCGTGCGATGCGGGGCCGCCGGTGGAGCACATGCAGGCGGCCGAGCCCGTGGTTCTTCATGCGAGCCGCGATCAGTTCGCCGGCCTCGCCAACGCCCAGGAGCAGGCCGTGGCGGCGCGACAGGTCGCCGTGAACCCTGCGCGCCACCTCGACGGCGGCCGAGGCGATGGACACCGGCCGCTCGCCGATGCGGGTCTCGCCGCGCACGCGCTTGGCCGCGCCATAGGCGGTCTGCAGGCGCCGCTCGAGGCGCGGGCCCATCATGCCGGCCCGCGCGGCCCTGCGGTGGCTCTCCTTGAGCTGCCCCAGAACCTGGGGCTCGCCGACGATCAGGCTGTCGAGCGACGCCGCGACGGCGAGAAGCTGACGCAGGGCGGCGCGGTCGGCGAACCCGTAGATCCGGCGGTCCATCGGCGCGATTCCGGCGCGAGCGGCCAGCAAATCCCGCAGCGCGCCGATGCCGGCCGCCGCCTCGTCGTGAACGGCGTGCGCCTCGACGCGGTCGCAGGTCGAAAGCAGAACCGCTTCCGAGAAGCCGCGCGTCCTCAGGAGCTCGTAGAACGCGGGCGTCTCGTCGCGCGAGACGAACATCGCCTCGCGCAGATGGAGCGAAGCGGACCGGTGGTTCACGCCCACCGCGATATGAATGGCGTCCGTCACCGCCGTTAGCCGCGGCGCGGCAGACTCTCGCTCACCCGGTCGATCGAGAGTTCGGTCTGCTCTCCGCTGTCGAGATCCCGCAGGGTCACGACGCCGCGCGCCAGTTCCCCATCGCCCAGGATGAGGGCGTGGCTCGCCTCGACCCTGTTCGCCCGTTGCATGCGGCGCTTCAGGTTGCCGCGATAGCCCAGATCGACGGCGAAACCCTGCCGACGCAGGGCGTGGGCCAACACCAGAGCGCGCCGCTCCGCGGCCGCGCCCAAGGGCACGATCGCGATGGGATGCGCCGCCGGCGCCGCATCGTCCGTCAGCATGACGAGGCGTTCGACGCCGGAAGCCCATCCGACCCCCGGAAGCGCAGGTCCGCCCATCTGCTCCATGAGGCCGTCGTAGCGGCCGCCGCCGATCACCGTTCCCTGGGCGCCGAGCCGGTCGGTGACGAACTCGAAGGCCGTGTGGCAGTAGTAGTCGAAGCCGCGCACGATCCTAGGGTTGACGGTATAGCCGAATCCGAGCGCGTCCAGGCCGGCCAGAACCTTGTCGAAGAAGACGCCGGCTTCGGCGTTGAGATGATCGAGGAGCGACGGCGCGTCGGCCACGACCTGCCGGTCGGCCTCTTCCTTGGAATCGAGCACGCGCATGGGGTTGCGTTCGAGCCGCTCCCTGCCGACATCGCTCAGCGCGTCGCGGTGCGACGAAAGGAAGGCGACGAGAGCCCGCAGATAGCGCCGCCGGCTCTCCGTGTCGCCGAGTGTGTTGATCTCCAGCCGCGTGGCGTCGAGGACGCCGAGCTCCGACAGGACATCGCCGCCCATGGCGATCGCCTCCACATCCCCCGCGGGCTCCGGAACCCCGAAGAGCTCCACGCCCGTCTGGTGGAACTGGCGATAGCGCCCCTTCTGCGGACGCTCGTGGCGGAACATGGGTCCGGCGTAGTGGAGCTTGAGCGGCATGTCGTTGAGAAGGCCGTTGCTCAGAACGGCGCGAGCCACGCCGGCCGTGTTCTCGGGCCTCAGGGTCAGGCTTTCTCCGTTGCGGTCCTCGAACGTGTACATCTCCTTCTGCACGACATCGGTGGCGTCGCCCAGCGTGCGCAGGAAGACCGGCGTCGGTTCCAGGATCGGCGTGCGGATCTCGCCATAGCCGTAGCGTTCGGCCACGCGCCGGCAGGCCCCCTCGACGCGCGCGTGCGCCCGGCACGCCTCGGGCAGAAGATCGCGGGTGCCGCGAATCGGTTGCAGTCTGCTCGCCACGACGGAATTCCGGCGCGGCTATTCGGCGGCGGCGGCGTGTTCGTCCGCTTCGCCTCCGAGTTCCGCCGCGCGGAGCTCCACGAGCTCGACGATGTGTTCGACGATGTCACCCGAGGCGACCTTGTGATCGGGCGAGCCGGACATGTAGACGAGGTGGTTCCCCTTGCCGCCGCCCGTCAGTCCGATATCGGTCATCATCGCCTCGCCCGGGCCGTTCACCACGCAGCCGATGATCGAGACGGTGAGCGGCGCCTCGATGTGGGCCAGACGCCGCTCCAGCTCGCCGACGGTGTCCGTCACGTCGAACCGCTGCCGCGCGCACGACGGACAGGCGATGATGTTGACGCCGCGCCGGCGCAGACCGAGCGACTTCAGGATCTCCCAGCCGACGCGGACCTCCTCGACCGGATCGGTCGCGAGCGAGACGCGGATGGTGTCGCCGATCCCTTCCCAGAGCAGCATGCCCAGTCCCACGGCCGACTTCACCGTGCCGCCGATCAGGCCGCCGGCTTCCGTGACGCCGAGGTGCAGCGGATAGTCGCATCGGGCCGCGATCCCGCGGTAGGCCCCCACCGTCAGCGCCACGTTCGAGGCCTTCGCGCTGATCTTGAAATCGAGGAAATCGTTGTCTTCCAGAAGGCGCGCATGGTTCATGGCGCTTTCGACCATGGCCTCGGGCGTCGGCCCCCCGTGTTTCGCCAAGAGGTCCTTCTCCAGCGATCCGGCGTTCACGCCGATGCGCATCGAGCAGCCGTGATCCTTCGCCGCCCCGACCACTTCGCGCACCCGTTCGGCCGAGCCGATGTTGCCCGGATTGATGCGCAGGCAGGCGGCGCCGGCCTCGGCGGCCTCGATGGCGCGCTTGTAGTGGAAATGGATGTCGGCCACGAGAGGGACGGGCGCCTCGAGGACGAGACGCCTGAAGGTGGCCGTCGAGTCCTCGTCGGGACAGGAGACGCGGACGATGTCGGCGCCGGCCACCGCCAGCGCGCCGATCTGGGCCGAGGTCGCGGAAACATCGGCCGTCGGCGTGTTGGTCATGGACTGCACCGAGATCGGCGACGCGCCGCCGACCTCGATGTCGCCCACCATGACCCCGCGGCTCTCGCGGCGCGCGGGACGGCCCGTGTCGGGAATGCTCATTGCCGTGAAGTCCGAGGCTCGGGATACGGATAACGCAGGCTCCGGGCGGGGTAAAGACAAAGCCCCGTGACGTGCGCGCCGCGGCGTCTCACCGGGACCGCAACGCCTCCGCGGCGAGCGACACGTCGCGCACCACGGCGCCCGACTCGCCCAGAGGCGCGATCTTCTCGCCGTCGACCCGGATCTCGAGGCCGCCCGCGTTCCCGGTATCCAGGCTGACATCGTCTCGGTTCGGCACGCGGTAGATGTCGTCCGGCAACAGGACCCGGGTCAGAAGAATGGTGTCGTCGCCAACCTCGACCTGGATCCACGTCTCTTCGACCGCCCTGATCTCGACGCGGGAATCGGTGTTGGCGCGGCCGTAGATTCGGGGAGCGTAGCCGTTGCCCGTGTTGAGCAGGGCCTCCGTCTCCGCGAAGGGGTCCGTATCCTCGACGTCTTCCGAAGGCTCCAGGGCCGCGACCTCCGCCGTCTCATCCGTCGCGCCGTCGCCGACCGCCTCGCCCGTGGGGACCGCCGTGTCGGCGACGGCGGGATCGACCGCCGCCTCCGTAGCGTCGTCCCCGGCCGTCCCGCCCGTCGAGGCCGCCGCATCCGCGACGCCTTCGTCGGCCATCTCGTCCGTGGGGACCGCCGTATCGGCGACGGCGGGAGCGACCGCCGCATCCGTAGCGTCGTCCTCGGCTGTCCCGCCCGTCGAGGCCGCCGCATCCGCGACGCCTTCGTCGGCCATCTCGTCCGTGGGGACCGCCGTGTCGGCGGCGGCGTCTCCATCGGCGACCGCGGGATCGGCCGCTATTCCGGCGTCGCCGGTCTCGGACGTTTCGCCGAGAGACGCCGCCGCGATCTCGACGTCCGCGGCGACCTCGCTTCCCGCGTCGGACGCAGCCGCGTCGAGGGCCGCGATGTCGGCCTCGACGGTCGCGGCCTCGACGGGTTCATCCGGCGTCGGCGGGTCCTCCAGGGGTGCGGCGTCGATGGCGGAGGGCGGGTCTTCCGGGGCGGGGACCGCCATTTCCTCGGGCACGTCGGGCACCAGCTCCAGATCGACGACGCCGCGTTCCTTCAGGATGTACCAGACCGCCGCCCCGGCGATCGCCACGACCAGCGCGCCGACGACGATCGCCGCGGTCGGTTGCCGCGCCTCGGACGCCGGAATGGGAAAGCTGAGCTCCTTGTGCGCCAGCACCCCGCCGGACTCTTCCTTGTAGCGCCGAACGAGCTCCTCGCCGTCGAGCCCCAGGAAATCGCCATAGGTGCGCAGGAAACCGGCGACGTAGGTCGAGCCGGGCAGTTCGGCGAAACGGCCCTCCTCGAGCGCTTCGAGGTAGACGGTCTGGATGCGCAACGTGTTCGCCACGTCGCGCAGCGCGATCTCCTTCGACAGCCGTGTCAGCTTCAGGTCGTTGGCGATGCCGCGGCTGACGCTTTCGGCGTCGTCGTCGCGGTAGGGCGCGGCGGCGGCCGTTCCGTGTTCCGATCCGGAGTGAGTCATGACTGTTCCAAGATCGAGGCCGCCCGGCGAGACCGCCGACGACAGTAACATTCGGACGCGCCCCGCGACAAACGGACGATTCCGCGACCGGGCCTCAGTCGCGCCCGGACAGGGCCTCGGCCGCCCGGTCGACAAGTTCCGCGACGATCTCGGCGATCGGCTGCTCGCACGTCACCATGCCGACGCTTTGGCCCGCCATCAGCGAGCCATGCTCGATATCGCCGTCGACCACGGCCCGCCGCAGGGCCCCCGCCCAGAAATGCTCGATCTCGAGCTGGGCGGCCTTCCGGTCAAGATCGCCGTCGTCGTGCCGACGGACCACCTCGCGCTGCTTCTCGACGAAGGCGTGGGTCGCGTCATTGACGAGGGCGCGGACGGGAATGACCGGAAAGCGGGGATCGAACTGGACCGACGGCTGGGCGTCGCGCGCGCTGGCCCGCAGGAAGGCCCGCTTGAACCTGGGATGGGCGACCGACTCGGCCGCGCAGACGAAGCGCGTGCCGAGCTGGACGCCGGCCGCGCCCATGCGCAGGTAGCTCGCGATCGCCTCGCCTCGCCCGATGCCGCCGGCGACGAAGACCGGAGCGCCATCGAGCGATGGAAGAATCTCCTGGGCGAGTACGCCGGTCGACACCGGCCCGATGTGGCCGCCGGCCTCCATGCCCTCGACGATGACGCCGTCGACGCCCGTACGGACGAGGCGGCGCGCGAAGGCGAGGGCCGGCGCGAACGCGAGCGCCCGGGCGTCGCGCTCCTTGATGCGGCGGATCGCGGCGATCGTCGGCAGGCCGCCGGCCAGGACCACATGGCCCACGCCCAGTTCGGCGCAGACGTCGATCAGGGCGTCGAGATCGGGATGCATGGTGATGAGATTGACGCCGAAAGGCCGATCGGTGAGCGCCTTGGTCCCCTCGATTTCGGCCGCGAGGAGCTCCGGCGTCATCGCGCCGCAGGCCAGCACGCCGAAACCGCCGGCGTTCGAGATCGCCGCCACCAAGTTGCGCTCCGACACCCAGGTCATCGCGCCGCCCATGATCGCATGCTCGACGCCGAGCAGCCGCCGGCCCGGGGCCCACAACGACCTCAGCCGTTCGCGCCCCCTATCCATCGGCCCCGGGCGGCCTAGTCGTCCGCGTCCAGTCCATAGGCCGTGTGCAGGGCGCGCAGGGCGAGCTCCAGATAGTCCTCGGCGATCAGGACGCTGATCTTGATCTCCGAGGTCGAGATGAGCTGGATGTTGATGCCCTTGCCGGCGAGGGCCTCGAACATGCGTCCGGCCACGCCGGTATGGCCGCGCATGCCGACGCCGATGACCGAGACCTTCACCACATGCGGATCGGGCTCGATGCGACGCGCGCCGAGCGTGGCGTTCGAGACATCGAGCGCTTCGAGGGCGCGGTCGAGATCGCCCTTGGCGACGGTGAAGGTGAGATCGGTGAGTTCGCCGTCGGGCGAGATGTTCTGGACGATCATGTCCACATTGATGTCGGCCTCGGCCAGGGGACCGAACAGGCCGGCCGCGACGCCGGGGCGGTCGGGCAGGCCGACCATGGTGATCTTCGCATCGTCCCGGCTGTAGGCGATGCCGCTCACGACCTGTTGTTCCACGATTTCATCCTCGTCGACGACCAAGGTTCCGGGCGCGCCGGTGAAGGTCGAGAGCACCTGCAGCCGGACGCGACGGTTCATCGCCGTGGCGACCGAGCGGGTGTGCAGCACCTTGGCGCCCTGCGACGACAGTTCGAGCATCTCCTCGTAGGTGATCTTATCGAGCTTGTGGGCCTTGGCAACGAGCCGCGGGTCGCAGGTGAACACCCCTTCGACATCGGTGAAAACGTCGCAGCGTTCGGCGCCCAGCGCGGAAGCGAGGACCACGGCGCTGAGATCCGATCCTCCGCGCCCGAGCGTGGTCACGCGTCCTTCCCCGGTCACGCCCTGGAATCCGGCGACCACGGGGATCGCGCCGTCGTCGATCGCCGCCGCGAGATTGCCGGGCTCGACATCCAGCACCCGCGCCCGGCCGTGTCCGCGGTCGGTCACGATCGGCACCTGCCAGCCCTGAAACGAACGCGCGGGCAGGCCCATGGACTGGAGCCGCAGCGCCATGAGTCCCGCCGTCACCTGCTCGCCGCTGGCCACCACGGCGTCGTGCTCGCGGGAGTCGTAGTCGGCGCCGGCGGCGCGCACGAGGGCGACGAGCCTGTCGGTTTCGCCGGCCATCGCGGAGACGACCACGACGATCCGGTGGCCGGCGTCGGCCGCGCGCTTCACGTGCCGCGCGGCCCTTGCGATGCGGTCGAGGCCGCCCACGGACGTGCCGCCGAACTTCTGAACGATCAAGGACATGGCGACGCCTGGATCCGCGCGGGGAGGATGTCGGCTCGGGAACCGCGTGCGATTTCGGGGCTTTCCGGCGCGGGGCGCGGCCTACATACTCTCGCCGCCATGGCGACGCAAGCTGACCGGGCGCGGCCGGATTCGTCCGGGACGGTCGACGCCCGCGAAATCGAGTCGTTCTCCTCGGTGGCGGACCGGTGGTGGGACGAGGACGGCCCCTTCAAGCCGCTCCATCGCCTCAATCCGGTCCGGCTCGCCTATCTCAAGCGGAGCGTGTGCGACCATTTCGGCCGGGATGCGTCATCCGGGCGGCCCTTGTCCGGCCTCGCCATCGCGGACGTGGGCTGCGGCGGCGGCCTCGCGACCGAACCCCTCGCGCGCCTCGGCGCCGCCATGACGGGAATCGACGCCTCCGACGAGGCGATCGCGGTCGCCCGCGCCCATGCGGAAACATCCGGCCTCGCGATCGACTACAGGCCGCTCGCGGTCGAGGCCCTGGCCGCCTCGGGCGACCGCTTCGACGCCCTGGTCGCTCTCGAGATCGTGGAGCATGTCGCGGACAGACGCGCCTTCATCGCGGCCTGTTGCCGTTGCGTCCGGCCCGGCGGCGCGATCCTGCTCTCGACGCTCAATCGCACCGCGCGGTCCTTCGTCCTGGGCGTCGTCGGCGCCGAGTATCTGCTGCGCTGGATTCCCCGCGGCGCCCACACTTGGTCGAAGTTCGTCAAGCCGTCCGAACTCGCGCGGGATCTCCGGGCCGGCGGCGCGCTCGTCGAGGACGTCACGGGCCTCGGTTTCGATCCCTTGTCGAACCGCTGGTTCCTGGGACGCGGTGTCTCGGTCAACTACATGATGAGAGCGCGGCTGCCCGAAGGGGCCGGTTGACCCGATCGTTGGGCCGCGTTCGCGTTCCCGGAGCGGTTCCGGCAAGGCCGGAACCGCTCTATGAAGACCGCTCCACGAGATCGGGCGGACCATGGACACGCAAACGATTTTCGAGGCCCTCGGCCTCGACGACGCCGACATCCGCGAGCGCTTCCTCTCCGGCGGCGACATGGCCGTCAGGACGCCGATCGACGGATCGCGGATCGCCTCGGTGCGCTCCGCCGCGCCGGACGACGTCGCCCTCATGGTGGCGCGTTCGGTCGAGGCGCAGAAGGCGTGGCGCGCGCTGACTCCGCCCCGGCGCGGCGAGGTCGTGCGCCTGTTCGGCAACGAGCTCAGGGCGCACAAGGACGCGCTCGGCGCGCTCGTCACCCTCGAGACCGGCAAGATCCTCGAGGAAGGCAAGGGCGAGGTCCAGGAGATGATCGACATCTGCGACTTCGCCGTGGGCCTTTCGCGCCAGCTCTACGGCCTCACCATGGCGTCGGAGCGGCCCGGCCACCGCATGATGGAGACATGGCACCCGATCGGCGTGGTCGGCTGCATCACGGCCTTCAACTTCCCCGTCGCGCCGTGGTCGTGGAACTTCTGCGTCGCCGCGGTCTGCGGGAACGCCATGGTCTGGAAGCCTTCCGAGAAGACCCCGCTCACCGCCATCGCCTGCGGACGCCTGCTGTCGCGCGCCGTCCGGGCCTCGGCGTTCGACATGCCCGAAGGCTTGTTGGAGATCGCGGTCGGCGGGAAAGAGGTCGGCGAAGGTCTGGTCGACCGGCGCCAAATCGCTCTGGTCAGCGCCACCGGCAGCGTGCGCATGGGCCGCGAGGTCGCCAGCCGCGCGGCCGCGCGGCTGGGCCGTTGCCTCCTCGAGCTCGGCGGGAACAACGGGGCGATCGTCGCGCCGAGCGCCGATCTTGATCTGGCGGTGCGCGGACTCGTCTTCGCGGCCGTCGGAACCGCCGGCCAGCGCTGCACCAGCCTGCGCCGGCTGATCGCGCACGAGAGCGTCTACGACGAGCTCGTCGGCCGGCTGAAAGCGGCCTACGCCGCCGTGCCGATCGGCGATCCCCTGGAGGCCGGCGTCCTGGTCGGTCCCGTCATCGACGGCCGCGCCTTCCAATCCATGCGGGCCGCGCTGTCCCGCGCCATCGACGAGGGCGGCGCCGTGACCGGCGGCGAACGGGTTCTGGAGGCGGAACATCCCCACGCCTACTACGTGCGCCCGGCCATCGCGGAGATGCCGGGCCAGACCGGCGTCGTGGCCGAGGAGACCTTCGCGCCGATCCTCTACGCCATGCGCTACAGGACGCTCGAGGACGCCATCGCCATGCACAACGCGGCGCCGCAGGGCCTGTCGTCGTGCATCTTCACCAACGACATCCGCGAAGCCGAGACGTTCCTGTCGGACGAGGGCAGCGACTGCGGCATCGCCAACGTCAACATCGGCCCCTCCGGCGCGGAAATCGGCGGCGCCTTCGGCGGCGAGAAGGAGACGGGCGGCGGGCGCGAGTCCGGCTCCGACGCCTGGCGCGCCTACATGCGGCGGGCCACCAACACCATCAACTATTCGCGCGAGCTGCCGTTGGCCCAGGGCATCGACTTCAACATCGGATAGGGCGGCTCCGGTTTTCCGGAACCGCCTGGGGACGCGACCGCGGCCCCGCCGGCTTGCCGGCGAAGACGAAAGCGCCATGGGCCGGACGGCGCTCCTCCCCGCCCATCTTCCAACGAGCCGTCCGGCCTATCCGAATCTGGACAGCGGCGGGCGGAGTGCGCTCTACTCGCGTCCGGCGTCTGGGCGGCCGGGGGGGAACGATGGCGGAGCTTCAGAGCGCGGCGGGCTTGGTCGTCCTGTTCGCGCTGGCCTGGGCGATCGGCGAGGAGCGGCGGCGGGACGCCTGGCGGGTGGCGCTCGCCGGCATCGGCCTGCAGATCGCGCTGGCGCTGATCCTGCTGAGGGCACCGTTGATCGCCGACGCCGTCGGCGCGGCGGGCCACGCCGTGACGGCGCTGGAAGAGGCCACGAGGGCGGGCACCGGCCTCGTCTTCGGCTACCTGGGCGGCGGCGCCCTGCCGTTCTCCGAACCCTACCCCGGCGCGGGCTTCATCCTCGCCTTCCAAGCGCTCCCCATCATCCTGGTCACGAGCGCGCTGACCGCGCTCCTGACCCACTGGCGCATCCTGCCCTGGATCGTGAGGGGGTTCGCCGCAGTGCTGGAGCGCGGCTTCCGCGTCGGCGGCGCGCTGGGGCTCGCCTGCGCGGCCAACATCTTCGTCGGCATGACCGAGGCGCCGCTCTTCGTCCGGCCCTATCTGAAGAGCTTCAGCCGCAGCGAGCTCTTCGTCCTGATGACGACCGGCATGGCGACAATCGCCGGCACCGTGTTCGTCATCTTCGCGAGCATCCTGTCGCCCGTTCTTCCCGACGCCGCAGGTCATCTTCTGGTCGCCTCGGTGATCAGCGCCCCGGCGGCCATCGCCGTGGCGCTGCTGATGGTGCCGGCCAAGGAGCCCTCCACCGCCGGGCGGGTGCTTCCTCCGCGCGAGACGTCCAGCGCCATGGAGGCGCTGGTCGCGGGCACCGGACAGGGCCTGCGCATGCTGCTCAACATCGTCGCCATGCTGATCGTGCTCGTGGCGCTGGTCCATCTGGCCAACGCGATCCTCGGACTCCTGCCCGACGTCGCGGGTTCGGCCGTCACGCTCCAGCGGATGCTCGGCGCGCTCCTCATGCCGGTGTGCTGGCTCATGGGCGTTCCCTGGTCCGAATGCGCCGAGGCGGGGCGGCTGCTGGCCACCAAGGTCGTGCTCAACGAGTTCGTCGCCTATCTCGACATGGCCGCGCTGCCCGCGGAAACGCTCTCCGAGCGCAGCCGGCTGATCCTGCTCTACGCCCTGTGCGGCTTCGCCAATTTCGGAAGCGTGGGGATCATGGTGGGCGGGCTCTCGGTGATCGTGCCCGAACGCCGGGCCGACATCCTCGGCCTCGGCATGAAGAGCATCGTGGCCGGCACCCTGGCGACCTGCTCCACGGGCTGCGTGATCGGGTTTCTCGGATGACCGCGCAGGCGATCCCCAACCCTCACCCCTCGAGCGCGTCCCTCACCATCGTGTGGAAGAAATGGACGACATGCTCGCCGGTTCCGCCGCGCGCGGCGTCGACCACGAGCCGGCCCTGGTCGTAGCCCTTCGAGAACAGACCCCGCTGGACCGATTCGCAGAGCAGCGTGTCCTCGAGGCCCAGGACGTTCTCCAGATAGTCGCGCCGGGCCTCCGTGTCTGGCGCGCCGCCCGGCGCGAAGCGGTGGTTGATGAAGCGGGTGCGGAACGGGCCGTCGGGCAGGAGCTGGGTCACCATCAGGTCGCCGTCGCCCGGCAGCACGTTGATCGTCGTCGTCGGCCAGAGATACCAGAAGACCGAATGCGGCATGCGCGCATCCTCGGCGAGGGGATAGGCCGCGTTCTCGTGGCGCACGTCGTGGCCGACCTGACGCGCGGTGACGCCGTCGATCGTGTGCTCGTAGCTCGGCATGCGGATGATGTCGGAAAACGCCGGATGCGCGGGTTCGCAGTGGTAGCATTCGACGTAGTTGTCGACCACGACCTTCCAGCCCGCGTCGATCGGGCGGCCCCCGAAGTCGTAGCTTTCCGCCGGTTCGAGCTCGTCGAGATAAGGCAGCCGGCGGCGCATGTCAGCGGCGAGGTTGGGCGCCAGATCGGCGATCGGCGCGGCGTCCTCGTCCAGGTTCACGAACACGAGGTTGCACAGGGTTTCGACCCGGATCGGGCGCAGGCCGAAATCCGCCTTGTCGAAGCCCCTGATCGCCTCGCAGTTGCGGGCCGTGCGCAGGCGGCCGTCCAGTCCGTAGGCCCAGGCGTGATAGGGACAGGCGATCGCGGTCTTCAGCCTGCCGGCGCCCCGCACCAGCTCGTGCGCGCGGTGCTGGCAGACGTTGTGGAACCCGCGCAGAACGCCCTGCCTGTCGCGCACGACGAACACCGGCTGGCCCACGACATCGCCGGCGACATAATCGCCCGGACCCGCGACCTGGCTGGCGTGGCAGACGAAGGACCAGGAGCGGTGGAAGATCCTCTCCTTTTCCAGCTCGAAGATCGCCGGGTCGGTGTAGTAGCGCGAGGGGAGCGTGTAGGCGAGCTCCGGATCGTCGCCCAGAGGTCGGCCGAATTCGACAGCGAGAACATTGCCTTGGGTCATGGCCCGCCTCCTTGTCGCCCGCCGGGAACTCTAGCGCGGCGACGGCCGGTCCGGCAAGCGCGCCGCGAAGCGCAGGCGGACGTAGTCGGCCGTCCAGTCGCCCTCGCCGTCGCGCAGACCGTGGCGCAGCAGATCGAGGGTTTCGTCGCGGGCCGCCTCGCGTTCGGATTCCGGCAAGGCCGCGTAAAATAGGCCGGCGAAGGTCTCGAGCCACCCCTTCATGCCTGTCGGAAGCGGGGTCGGGCGCGGGATGAGATCGATGCTGTCGACCGAGAACCCGGCCGCCTCGAGCCGGCCGCGATAGTCGCCGGGCGTGGGATAGAACCACGGATTGACGGCCGCGGCATCGACGCCGCGCTTCTCCAGCACGGCGGCGAGCGCGGTGACGACCGCGGCCATGTTGCCGTGTCCGCCCAACTCGCCCACGAACCGGCCGCCCGGCTTCAGCGCGCGGGCCACGCCGGCGATCGCGGCGTCGGCGTCCGCGACCCAGTGCAGGACGGCGTTGGAGAACACGGCGTCGAACTCGGCCTCGAAGGCGAGCGCCGCGGCGTCCATCGCGCGGGCGTCGACGCCCCTGCCGCGGGCGGCCGCGACCATCGCTTGCGAACGGTCGACGCCGACCGCGTCGCAGCCGGCCTCGACGATTTCGCGGGTCAGCGCGCCGTCGCCGCAACCGAGGTCCAGGATGCGCTCGCCGGGCCTCGGCGCCAGAAGCGCGAGCACGGGGCGTCCCAGCGCCGGCACGAAGCCCGCGTTGGCCTGGTAACCCCGGACGTTCCAGGATTGTTCGGACATCATGACGGTCGCTCCCGGGACCGGGCGCGCCTATCATCGCCATGCGGACGCGGCAAGGGGGAGAACGCCATGCCCAAGGCCATGATCACGAGCCTGCAGCCCGACGCCGTCGAGGCTGGCGCCGAGGTCCTGCGCGCCGGCGGCAACGCGGTGGACGCGGCCCTGGCGTGCGCCTTCGTGCAGACCGTGGTCGATCCCGTGATGTGCGGCGTCGCGGGTTTCGGCGCCATGCAGGTCTATATGCCCGGCCGCGGCGTCCACGAGATCGTCGACTTCCACGGCCGCGTCCCGGCCGCGGCCACGCCCGACATGTGGCGGGACCTGATCCTGGGCGAGACCGAGGACGGTTTCGGATTCGTCCTGAAGGACGCCGTCAACGACTTGGGGTACCGGTCGATCGCGACGCCCGGAACCTGCAAGGCCCTCGCCGAGGCCAGCGAACGATACGGCGCCATGGCCTGGGGCGACCTGATCGAGCCCGCGGTACGCTTCGCCAGCGACGGCTATGTGGTGAGGCCCGGCGTCCACGGCTACTGGACCGCGCCCGACACTCCGGGACGAGTCCGCGTCAGGGACAGGCTGGCGTTCTCGCCCGAGGGCCGCGCCGTCTACTTCGACGGCGACGGCGATCTCCACGGCATCGGCCGCACGATCCGCAATCCCGGCATGGCCTCGTCCCTCGCGCGGATCGCCGAGGGCGGCGCGGACGTGTTCTACACCGGGGACATGGCCGCCCGGATCGACGCTGACATGAAGGCGCACGGCGGCCTGTTGTCGGCGCGGGACCTGCGGGACTACGAGACCGAGACGAACGGGCCGCTCTGGGGCGGCTATCGCGGCCTGCGGTTCTCGACCAACCGCCCGCCGGGCGGCGGGATCATGCTGATCGAGATGCTGAACATTCTCGAGAACTTCGACCTCGCGGGCATGGGGCACAACACGCCCGCCTACATCCGCACCGTGGCCGAGGCCATGAAGATCGCGACCGCCGACAAGGACAACCATGTCGGCGATCCCCGCTTCCACGACGCGCCGCTCGACCGGCTGACCGGCAAGGCTTACGCCAAGGACCGCGCCGAGGCCATCGCGCGCGGCGAAAAGGCCCGCGTCGAGCGGTTGGGACCGGCCGAGCCGCGCGGCACGACCCACCTCGTGACCGCCGACCGCGAGGGCGCCATCGTCACCATGACGCACACGCTGGGCATGATGTCGGGCGTGATCACCGAGGGGCTCGGGTTCATGTACAACGGCGCCATGGCCGTGTTCGATCCGCGGCCCGGCCGCGCCGGGTCGATCGCGCCGGGCAAGGCGCGCTTCTCCTCCCTCTGCCCCACCATCGTCTTCGATGGCGACCGCCCGGTCCTGGCGCTCGGCGCGCCGGGAGGCACGCAGATCGCGATGGGCGTGCTGCAGGTCATGCTGAACGCGATCGACTTCGGCATGACGCCGCAGGAGGCGATCCTCGCGCCCCGCTTCTCGGCGACGAGCGACGCGATCGCGGTGACGGCCCGCATTCCCCGCTATCTCTGCGCGGAACTGGAGGCCGAGGGCTACCGGGTCGCGCGCAGCCCCTTCAGCTACGACATCGCATCGGTCCACGCCATCGGCTTCGACGCCGACGGCAATCCCTCCGGCGGCGCCGACATCCCCTATGGCGACGGCATGGCGCTCGCGGTCTGAAGGGAGCGGGACGGCATGAAGATCGCGCGCATGGACGCGGCGCTCGGCGCCGAGGTCGGCGGCGTCGACCTTGCCCGGACGGACGCCCTCGACGCGGGCGCGCTGCGCCGCGCCTGGCTCGACCGCGGCGTCCTGCTCTTCCGCGGACAGGCGATGACGCCCGGGGGGCTGGCCCGCTTCAGCGGGCTCTTCGGCCCGCTCGAGCCGCCGCCCGCCAGCGAGGCCGGCACGCGCGAGGAGCTCGGCGGCCAGCCGGTCTGGTACATCTCCAACGTCGTCGAGGACGGCAAGCCGATCGGGAGCCTGGGCTCTGGCGAGGCCGAGTGGCACACCGACATGTCCTATCTGCCGGAGCCGCCGACGGCGAGCGTGCTGTTCGCCCGGGAAACACCCGCCGAGGGCGGCGACACCGGCTTCGCCGACATGGAGGCGGCCTGGGAGACGCTCGACGGAACGCTGCGCGCCGCCGTCGCGGGCCGAGCGATCCATCACGACGGCAGCACGACCAGCGTGGGCGAGACGCGCCGCGGGCACGAGGCCGTCGGCGACGCGCGCGCTGCGCCGGGCGCGGTCCACCCGGCCGTGCGCACCCATCCCGAAACCGGACGCCGGTCGCTCTATCTGGGGCGCCGCCGCAACGCCCATGTCGTGGGCCTGCCGCTCGACGAGAGCGAGGCGCTGCTCGACCGGCTCTGGGAGCACTGCCGCGATCCCGCCTTCGCATGGACCCACGCCTGGCGCGCGGGCGATGTCGTCATGTGGGACAACCGGCGCGTGATCCACCGCCGCGACCCGTTCGATCCGGCGAGCCGCCGCGTCATGCTGCGCGCCCAGGTCAGGGGCGACAGGCCCTTCTGACCCGGGCCGCCTCGATGTCCGGCGGCTCCTCGCCCCAGTCGATCGGGAACCCCTCGCAGAGCGGCGCCAGGAGATCGGGCCTCGTCGCGGCGATCTCGCCGTGGATCGATAGCGCGCCGACCGCGCCGGACCACGGCGCGACCGCGTCGAGGTCGAAGGCGTCCGCCGAGGCGAAGTCGCCCGCTTTCCAGGCCGCGGGATGCGCGCAAGACCGGAGGGGAGGCTCGGGACCGGGCACGGGCGGGACGCTTCCGGAGAGGGCGGAAACCGTACGCCCGTTCGCCGGGGAGCGGCAAGAGGGCCCGGAGCGGTTCCGGCAAGGCCGGAACCGCTCTATATCCGGCGCGGAGGACGACGATGCCCGAACCCAGAGCCGCCGGCGAACCCGCCGACCACACCGATATCCGCGACGCCGCGCGACGCCTGTGCGAGGACTTTCCCGGAGGCTACTGGCGCGCCAAGGACGCGGCGGACGCCTACCCGGAAGAGTTCGTCGCGGCGCTGACCGAGGCCGGGCTGCTCGCCGCCCCGATCCCGGAAGCCTATGGCGGCAGCGGCCTTCCCCTCTCGGCCGCCTGCGCCATCCTCGAGGAGATCCAGCGCTCGGGCGGCAACGGCGGAGCCTGTCACGCCCAGATGTACACCATGGGCGCCATCCTGCGGCACGGCTCGGAGGAGCAGAAGGAGCGCTACCTCCCCGCCATCGCCTCGGGAGAGCTCCGCCTTCAGGCCTTCGGCGTGACCGAACCCTCGAGCGGCGTCGACACCGCCGCGCTCGGGACCTTCGCCCGGCGGGACGGCGACCGCTACATCGTCAACGGCCAGAAGGTCTGGACCTCGCGGGCCGAGCATTCCGACCTGCTCCTCCTGCTGGCGCGCACCGCGCCGCGCGAGGAGGCGCGGAAGAAGACCGACGGGCTCTCCGTCTTCCTGGTCGACATGCGCGAGGTCCTTGGCAGGGGACTGACGATCCGCCCGCTGCCCGCCATGCTCAACCACGCCACGACCGAGCTCTTCTTCGACGACATGGCGATCCCGGCCTCCAGTCTCGTCGGCGAGGAGGGCGAGGGTTTCCGCCACATCCTCTCGGGCATGAACGCCGAGCGCATCCTGATCGCCGCCGAATGCATCGGCGACGCCCGCTTCTTCATCGACAGGGCGACGGTCTACGCCGCCGGACGCCGGGTCTTCGGCCGCGCCATCGGCCAGAACCAGGGCGTCCAGTTCCCCATCGCCCGGGCCTACGCCCACGCGGAAGCCGCCGCGCTGATGGTCGCCGAGGCGGCGCGGCGCTTCGAGGCGGGCGAGGAGCCCGGCGCCCAGGCCAACATGGCGAAGATGCTGGCGGCCGACGCGGCGTGGGAGGCGGCGGAAGCCTGCCTGGAGACCCACGGCGGTTTCGGCTTCGCGCGCGAGTACGACATCGAACGCAAGTGGCGCGAGACCCGGCTCTACCGCACCGCGCCGGTCCCGACGAACCTCGTCCTCGCCTATCTCGCCGAACACGTGCTCGGCCTGCCGCGGAGCTATTGACCACGCGGCAGGGAAACCCCGACCGGATCGGACGCGGTTCGGAAGGCGCGGGGCGGCATCGGCTTGCGCTCGCCTTTGTGGTGGGGTGTTGCGGCGGGCTCAATAAGTGTGAACCGAGCCGGATACCTGGACGTGGCCAGTCACATGGCAGGCATTCCAGGAGTCGCCGCCGCAGCCATCGCCCACCGCCTCTGCCGAACCGACGCCATTCTGAACGGCGATGGCGCAGAGGGCGGCCGCGATAACGGTGAGAACAATCTTGGTATAGCGATCGACCATTGACTTCTCCTTTTCCCGCCCCGCTCAGCGCCAGGCCGCGATGGTCTCGTCGGTCGTGCCGATCTCGATCTGGTCCTCGAAGCGGCGGTAGATGCGGGTCATGGCCGCCTCGTGGGAGGCGGGGTCGGAACCGTGGCAGGCGTCGGACACCAGGATCACGCGGTAGCCCCGGTCCATGGCGGACATGACGGTCGCCAGCACGCACACATCGGTCTCGACGCCGGTACAGATCGCGGCGCCGCAGCCCATCTCGTCGAGCATGGCGCAAAACGCCGGGCTTTCGAAGGCGGAATAGGTCGGTTTGTCGGCCACGCGGGCGGGCGGGATCAGGCGCCGGAAGGGCTCGATCACGTCGAGCATGGCCGGGTCCATCTCCGCCCCGGTCACGCCGCGCCAGCGCCGGTAGTAGGCCCGCCAGTGGCCCGTGGCGTCCTCCGGGCGTTCCGGCGTCGTGAAGCGGGTGAAGACCGTGCGTTCGGGCCGGTGCTCGGCAAGGCGCAGGATGTTGGGCGCGATCTCGGGAATCGTGGGCGTGCGCCAGACGGTGTCGCCGGCGAACAGGTCCTGCATGTCGACGCAGACATGAACGGCGTCCGCGCCGATGGGCCCGATCTCCTGCATCAGTCCTCCACCGGCACGGTGTGTTCGGGCGGCCAGACGACATCCGCCCGGGCGCCGGTCTCCATCATGGCCTCGCCCGCGTTCTGCCGGAAGGCGCGAACCGGTCCCGCCGGCGTCTCGACGATATAGGTCACGCTGGCGCCCGAGAACACCCGCTGGCTGATCGTGCCGCCGATGCGGTTGCCTTCCGCCGCGGCCTCCGGCGCGACGAGCCGCATCTTCTCGGGCCGGACGGCGAGCGTCGCCTCGCCGGGCGGAAGCCGGGCGGCGGTGGCGACATGGCCGACGCCGTCGACCGCGACGCCGTTCCCCTCGACCCGTCCACTGAGGAAGTTGGCATCGCCCAGGAAGCTCGCCGCGAAGCGGGTCCCGGGGCGCTCGTAGATCTCGCCCGGCGCGCCGGACTGCACCAGCCTGCCCTCGTCGATGAGGGCGATGCGGTCGGACAGCGTCAGCGCCTCCTCCTGGTCGTGGGTCACGAAGATCGCGGTGATGCCGACCGCGCGCTGGATCTGTTTCAGCTCGATCTGCATCTCCTGGCGCAGGCGTTTGTCGAGCGCGCCGAGCGGTTCGTCGAGCAGCAGCACCTTCGGTTCGGTGACCAGCGCGCGGGCCAGCGCCACCCGCTGCTGCTGGCCGCCGGAGAGCTGCCGGGGCTTGCGCCGGTCGAGGCCGGAGAGCCGCACGAGATCGAGCATGCGGGCGACCTTCCCGCGCGCCTCCGACCGCGCCGCGCCGCGCACCGAAAGCCCGAAGGCCACGTTGTCGAACACGGTCAGGTGCGGGAAGAGCGCATAGTTCTGGAACACCATCCCGATATTCCGTCTGTGCGCCGGAATGTGGGCCACATCCGCGCCGTCGATCAGGATCTCGCCCTCCTCGGGCTCCACGAAACCCGCGACGGCGCGCAGCAGCGTCGTCTTGCCGCTGCCGCTGGGACCCAGGAGCGCGAAGAAGGCGCCGTCCGGAAACTCGAGGGTGACGTCATCGAGCGCCCGGAGCTCGCCGTAGCGCTTGGTGACGTTCCGGACCGTCACCGCGCTCATCGCTCGCCGCCGAAGCGCGAGAGGCGGGCGAAGATCAGGAGCGCCGTCATCGACACCAGGATCATGATCGTGGAGATGGCGTTCACCTCCGGCGTGAAGCCCTTGCGGATGGCCGAGAAGATCTCGACCGGCAGCACGGAGACGCCGGGCGGCGCGAGGAAGTAGGAGATGACGAACTGGTCGAAGGAGACGGCGAAGGCGAAAAGCGCGGCGGCCACGATGCCCGGCGCCATCACCGGAACCGAAACCCGGATGAAGGACTGCAACGGCGTCGCGCCGAGACTGGCCGCGGCTTCCTCCAGCTCCGGCCCGAAGCTCGCGAGGCGCGCGCCCACGACGATGATGACATAGGGCAGCGAGAGCGCGACGTGGCCCAGCAGCATGGCGTGCAGTCCCCGTCCGATCCCGGTCCAGAAGAACAGCACCAGCATCGACGTGCCGATGATGAGCCAGGGGATGGTGATGGGAGGAAAGAGCAGGAGCTGCAGCACGGTCCGCCCCCTGAAGCGGTAACGGGCGAAGGCGAAGGCCGCCATGGTCCCCAGCGTCGTGGCGACCGCCGTGTTGGCCAGCGCGACCAGCACGGAGTTGACGCTCGCCTCGAGGAGCCGTTCGTTGCCGGCGAGGTCCTCGTACCAGCGGGTCGTGAACGCGAAGGGCAGCGTGTAGTGGACCGAATCGTTGAGGCCCATCAGCGCCAGGACGAAGATCGGCGTGTAGAGGAAGACCAGCACGAGTCCCAGGTAGACGCGGCCGAGGCCGTCGCCCAGCGCGCGCGCGAGGCGGTGGCCGCTCACGCCGTCCTCATGTGCTTGCGCAGCACGGGCGCCGAGACCGCGAGGATCAGGAGCACGATCGCGAGCAGGATGAAGGACAACGCGCCGCCCAGGGGCCAGTTCGAGACGACGGTGAACTGCTCCTCGATCACGGTGCCGATCATCGCGCCCTTGGGACCGCCCAGGAGCCGCGGCTCGAAGAAGGAGCCGATCACCGGCACGAAGATCAGGATGGACCCCGCCGCGAGCCCGGGGACGGCCAGCGGCAGGACGATGCGCCGCAGGATCGCCGGCGCGCGGGCGCCGAGGCCGCGCGCGGCCTCGATCACCGAGTCGTCGATCGCCTGGAGCGACAGGTAGCAGGTGAGAATCATGTAGGGCAGATAGGAGTGGACCAGCCCGATGACGATGGCGGCGTAGGAATCGGTGAGGTCGATCGCCGGAAGGCCCGGCAGCACGAGGTGCGCGGCCCAGTCGAGCGCCCCTCCGGGACGCAGCACGATGGTCCAGGAGAAGATCCTCACCAGCGCGTTCGACCAGAAGGGCAGCACCACCAACAGGAAGAGCGCCTCGCGCCAGCGCCCCCTGATCCGCTTGGCCAGCATGTAGGCGGCGGGAAAGCCGATCAGCGCGCAGATCAGCGTGACGTGCAGCCCCATCTCCAGCGAGCGCAAGGTCAGGTCCTGGAGATAGTCCTTGGCGAAGAACGCCTCGTAGTGCTTGAGCGTGAACGCGTTCTCGTGCTTCCCGAAGGGGCCCTTCTTCTGGAAGCTGAAATAGAGCATGGCCGAGAGCGGCAGGAAGATCGTGACCGTGAGCCAGAGATAGGCCGGCCCCGTCAGCCCCGCGATCGCCCAGCGCCGCCGCGCCTCGACGCGCATCGGTCAGCCCGGCCCGGCTTGCCGGCCGGATGTGCGTCGGGGGTCCCGATACGACGAGGGAGCCGCCGCCCTTCGATACGCCGCTTCGCGGCCGCCCGGGGTGAAGGACATCAACGATCCCCTCGTCCCGGGCGAGCCCGAAGGGCCGTATCGAGGGACATGCGGCGGGTCGCGCCGGACATCCCCGCGACCGGCCGATTCTTCGTTCCGGAACCGTTCCTCGACGACGCGACCGCCGACGCGCTTGTCCTGCCTTGAGGAATCGGCGCCGCGTCCCGGACGCGGGCCCCCTCCCCGCGCCGGGAGGGCCGAAGCCGCCGGGCGCGGGGGGAGCCGGAACGACGGGCCGGTCACTCGGCGTAGTACGCCTTGGTCTCTTCCCAGATCTCCAGGAAGGCCTCGCGGGTCTCGTCGGAGAGCGGGGCCATGAACTGGAGGCTGGCCGTGGCGTTGGGATCGCCCAGCACCCGTCGGTTGAAGGCGTCCTCCGGCAACCGGTTCATCGCGACGGCGTTGGCCGAGGCCGGCGCGCCCACTTCCGTGTCCCAACGGACGAAATGGTCCGGGCTCACCATGTAGTCGATGAACATCCGCGCGCCTTCGGCGTTCGGCGCATCGGCGGCGACGGAGAGGCCGTCGAGCCAGGCGATCGCGCCCTCTTGGGGGATCAGGTAGCCGACCGGCAGGCCGTAGGCCTTGGCGCTGCGCGAGGCCGAACCGGACCAGTAGACCGCGACGTCGAAGGTGTCGGCGGCGAACTCCTTGTTCCATTCGTCCTCGGACGACCAGTAGGTGCGGAGCTGGGGCTTGAGCGCGCGCAGCTTCTCGCGAATGGCGTCGAGATCGTCGGGATCGTTCATGTTCTGGCCGGTGGCGAGCGCGGCCAGATAGACGTTCTCGACCGAATCGTCGCGCAGGGCCACGTTGTCGGCATGCGCCGGATCCCAGAGGATCTGGATGCTGTCGCCGGGGTCGACCTCCTCGGTGTCGTAGGCGATCGAGGTCAGGCCCCAGGTCCAGGCGACGCCGTAGAGTTCGCCGTCATGCCTGAATTCGGCGGCGTCGCGCAGGCCGGGCGACAGGTCGCCGAAGTTGGAGATGGCCGACGGGTCGATCGGCTGGATCAGGCCCTCCTCGGCGGCCTGCTGCGTGAACGCGCTGTTGATCAGCACGACGTCATAGGCGCCGGGGCTGGTGCGCAGCTTGGTCAGCATCTCCTGTTCGGAGTTGAAGTAGTCGTGGACGACCGTGTGGCCGGTGGCGGCCTCGAAGGCCTCGACGCCCCAGGCTTCGTCCGTGCCGTAACCCTGCCAGTTCAGGACCCGGACCTCTTCGGCGACGGCCTGTCCCGCCGCCAGGGCGCCGGCCAGAACGGCCGACGCCAGAATACCGGTCTTGCCGCGCATCGAACTTCCTCCCGATCTGTTGCCGTCCGGGCCGGAACGCGGCGGCCCGGATCGGGCGGAACGCTGGCACGCGCCGCCTGCGGGAGTCAACGAAACCGCCGCCCGTGACGTAAAGGATCATGTGTCGGGCGTGAAAAGGGGCGCGCCCCGGTGGCGAGCCAACAGCCACCCAAGGAGCGCCCCGATGCCACGGCCTGCCGCGATGATCGAGAGTCTGGCGAAGGTCTTCGTGGTGGTGAAGGCGATGCAGGCCGACGGTTTGGAGTGGAGCGAGGTCTACCGCCCGTGTTCGGCCCGACGGGCGGGTTCCGGGGCGGTCGAGACCAGCGTCGTCATCCATGTTGATGTCGATGCCGTCGCCGCGGCCACTGACCGATCTCCGATCATCCGAAAGGATCGTTCTTTCGTCTATAGAGAACTTTTCATAAACTACACAGAGAGCACTCAACGTTGGCACCCTAATGACTGACATTTCACTTACCCATACCGATAAACCTCCACACTACTCCGATGCTTATACCGAGACGGCGGGACCATCATCATCCAACCACTCGACGGCGCACCCTCCACCTGTCTCGGTCCATGGCTATGGTCACGTACCTAACAACCCCAAACAGCCATCACCGGCAACCGAGACGTCGGTCGACATCCGTGTCTTTCAAGGCGGGATTGTGCTCCATCAGGTCGCAAACGCTCCAGCCCCTGACGGTCCCCGGGTTCGGATTGGCCCCTGCGTCCAGCAGCACGGCGACAATCGCGGGGTTGCCTGCATACCGCGCCGCCAGCATGAGAGGCGCGATGTTATCGTCCGTCCGCGCATTCGGATCGGCGCCCCTGTTCAGCAGCGCGGCGACAATCGCGGGATCGCTCGCATGCTCCGCCGCAGCATGAAGCGGTGTCCATTCGCCGCCGGCGGTTTGCGCGTTCGGGTTGGCCCCCGCTTCCAGCAGCGCCTCGACTATGACCGGATCGTCCGAGTGTTGGACAGCCGCATGAAGCGGTGTCGCGCCTTGCTTGGCAGCAGGTGCGTTCGGGTCCGCGCCGGCATCGACAAGAGCAGTCAGAACAGCCGGATCGTCGGTCAGCGCGGCCGCCATGTGAAGCGGCGTCCAGCCCTTGTCGTCGCGCGCCATGGGATCGGACCCCCCGGTCAGGCAATCGCGCACCTCGTCCGCCGTGGCCGCGGAGAAGAACGCCGCCGAGTTCCAGTCGTCGCAGCCGCCCGCCCCGGACGGGGAGGCGGCCAGCGCCAGCAGAGCGATGCCGGCGGCGAGCTGGCCGAGACGCCACCCGCGGGACTTCATGCATATCGCCGCGGATCCCGTCATCCAAGCCTCCATGGCCAGCGCCGCGGCGCGCGGGAAGCTACCGGCGGCGATGGAGGCGTTCAATTCGTCCGTCGCGGCAATCCGGTACGGCTTTGTCGTCGTCATCGCTTCTTCAGCCCTTTTCTCTGGAACGCGACCGATCCGCGGAACGGAGTCCCACCAACCGAGCCGTCTCGTCGGTTCCGGTCATGAAGGACATTTGCTCGCGGCGCCCTCGATCGACCGGTCGTAGACTATCGCGATCGAACCGGTATCCGCGCCCGCGCCATCGGACCACAGGGCCGCGAGCCAGGCGGCGACCATCTCATCGGCCTTTCCGTCATCGCTCACGGACGACATCATCCCGCCCGCCGTCTCCCGGATCGCCGCCTCCACAACGGCGTCCGGGCCGCGGCAAGGATCGCCGAAGACGATCGGGTAAAGATGCCACAGAACGGTCTTGTCCATCCACGACCAGTATGGGTTGCGGCACACGCCATCCCATTCGAGGGCGACCCTGTTGTCGACATAGAAGGTATAGGAACGCCGGCTCATCTGCGTGAGGGCGCGCTTGATCGCCTTCGCCTCGGCAAAACAGATTCCGTCGGCGATATACTCGTAGCCGGACATGGCATGGAAGTCGATGTCCCAGAAGCGCAGTCCTCTTGCCATGTCGAGTTTGAGCAGCATTAGCTTCAAATCGATTGAGAGTTTTTGATGCAGATCGAGAGCCGTACTACGGCTCCATCCCAGCGTTTCGCCGATCTCTCTGGCTTTCGTCTCCAGCCGGTCGAACAGATATTGTCTCGGGTTCAGTTCATCGGTCGCGAGAAGCCGCGCGAACTCGTCACTCACCGCGTCGGCCAAGTCGCGGAAGTGGACCTCGCCCTCGTTCGGAAGGCGGCAAAGCGCCTGGACCTCCGGGGAGTCGGGAGCCCGGCGACACAGGGACGACAATGCGAAATCGATGACATAGACAGGAACCAGGGCGCGGACTTCCTCCGGACTGTCCCTGCCAAGGTCGAGCAGTGGCGAACCGCCGGTCTGCCGCGCAAGCTCGTCGCTCTGAAGAACGCCCGCGATCAGGGCGGCCATGGCCCGGTCCCGAGCCAGCTTCAGAGTCGACAGGACGGGAACCGCGCCCTCGTCGGTCAACGGAAACCCGCTCCCGTCGTCGCTCGCCATCTCCATCCGCGACCACACCAGGGGGGCAAGCCAGAGTTCCGGACCCACCGCACGATCGTTCGCGCCCATGTCGGCCCCTGCCTCGATGCTCGCAAACGGGAGGAAGAGAAACAGCCATGCCCACCGGAGCCGGCCGCGCCGGTCGCGGCCGATGCGTCCCGCGGAGCAGGCGCCGCCGCCCTCCCGTCCCCTGTCCGGACCCGCTCCCCTTCTTCCTCGCGGCGACATCGCACATCCTCTCCAGACCGATAACGCTCTCGGGCGCAAGCTAACGAAGGGCGTCTGGCGCGGTCAATTCTCCGCCAAGGCGCGCAGACGTTCGTAGACCGCCGTGCCGCCGAGGGCGTCGTTCTCTTGCACCGCATCCCATACGCTTCCGCCCTCATCGTCTCGCGCCAACGGGTCGGCGCCGGCGGCGCTTTCAACGGCCCCGGTCGCCGGCCGCCCTACATCACGCGAACGAACCGCAGGGCGTCGTAGATCGCCGCGTGGATGTTGCGGCTCTCGACCGCGTCGCCCAGGCGGAACAACTGGAAGCGCCCTTGCGGGTTCGCGCGGATGTCCTGCGGCCTGAACGCGATCAGCGCGTCGTAGTCGACCGCGCCCCGGTTCACGGACTCGGCCTTCAACGCGAAGTAGAGATCGTCGAGCGGCAGGGCGCCGTGCTCGACGACGACCTGGTCGACCAATCGCTCGCCCACCGCCGATTCCGTGAACTCGCTGTAGAGCGTCGCTTTCAGCTTGTTGCCCTCGCGCGCGACGCGGCCCACCCGCGTGTTGATCGTGATGGCGACGCCGCGCTTCTGGAAGAACTCCGCGTAGGGCGCGTGGGTGAGTGCGCCGAGCTCCGGCGCGAAGGTCCGTTCGGGCGAGACGATCTCGACCTTCGACCCGGCGTCGGCGGCGAGCCAGGCCGCCTGCATCCCGGGCTGGTGGCCGTTGTCGTCGAACACCAGCACGTCCCCGGCCGGCGCGACCTCGCCCGAAAGCAGGTCCCAGGAGCTGACGGCGAGGTCGGCGCCTTCGTCGAGGATGTCCTTGTTGGGAAGGCCGCCCGTGCAGATCAGGACGACATCGGGGTCGAGCGCCCGCACGTCGTCGGCTTCCGCCCAGGCGCCGAAGCGCATGTCGACGCCGAGCTTCTCGAGCCTCGCGGCGCGCCACTCGACGATCCCGATGATGTCCTTGCGGTTCTCGGTGCGGGCGGCCAGCCGGATCTGGCCGCCGGGCCGGTCGGCCGCCTCGCAGAGCGTGACGTCGTGGCCCCGCTCGCCCGCGACGCGGGCGGCCTCGAGACCCGCCGGGCCGGCGCCCACGATGACGATCTTCTTCCGCGGCCCGTCCGCCGGCTCGACGAGCTGGGACATTTCGGCCTCGCGGCCGGTCGAGGGGTTGTGGACGCAGAGCGCGCCCGTGCCGGCGTAGACGCTCTCCAGGCAATAGGTCGCGCCCACGCAGGGGCGGATCTCGTCTTCCCGGCCCTCGGCGATCTTCCGCGCGATGTGCGGATCGGCGATGTGGGCGCGGGTCATCCCCACCATGTCGAGCTTGCCCTCGGCGATGGCGTGGCGGGCCGTGGCCACGTCGGCGATCTTGTTGGCGTGGAAGACGGGAAAGGCGGTCTCGGCCTTCACCTCGCCGGCGAAGTCGAGATGCGGCGAGGCGCGCATGCCGGCCACGGGAATGATGTCGGCGAGGGCGCGATCGTGGTCGATGTGGCCCTTGATGACGTTGATGAAATCGACCTTGTCCGTGGCGATGAAACGCCTGGCGATCTCGATCCCCTCGCGGCGGTCGTAGCCTTTCCGCCAGTCCTCGTCGAGCGACATGCGCATCCCGACGATGAAGTCCGGCCCAACGCTCTCGCGCACGCTCTCCAGCACGGCCATGGCGAAGCGCAGGCGGTTGTCGAGGCCGCCGCCCCACTCGTCGGTCCGCCTGTTGGTGGCGGGCGACCAGAACTGGTCCATGAGATGGCCGTAGGCCTCGAATTCGATCCCGTCCAGGCCCGCCTCCTTCACGCGGGCCGCGGCGGCGGCGTAGTCGCCGACGACACGCTCGATGTCCCAGTCCTCCATCTCCTTCGGGAAGGCCCGGTGGGCCGGTTCGCGCACCATCGAGGGCGCCAGGACGGGTAGCCAGTTCTCCTTGTTCCAGTTCGTGCGGCGGCCGAGGTGGGTGAGCTGGATCATGACCGCCGCGCCGTGGTCGTGGCACTCGTCGGTCAGGCGCCTGAGCCAGGGCACGACCTCGTCCTTCCAGGCCTGCACGTTCATGAAGGCCTGGGCCGAATCCCTGGAGACCACCGCGGAGCCCGCGATCGTGGTCATCGCGATCCCGCCCCTGGCCTTCTCGACGTGGTAGCGCCGGTAGCGGTCGCCCGGCATGCCGTCCTCGGTGTAGCCCGGCTCGTGCGCGGTCGACATGATCCGGTTCTTCAACGTCAGATGCTTGAGCCGGTAAGGCCGGAGGAGCGGATCGCTGGCCGGATCGTACATGGCGGCGTTCCCGTGGCGTCGCCTCGCAAGGCTCGCCCGGGCGGACGCCGAAAGCAAGGCGGCGGCCGGGAGGGTCCCGCCGCCGCGAACCGGGCCGCCGCCGGTCAGGCCGCGTTGCGGCCGGTGATCGCCTCGCGCAGGCCTTCGAGCAGGCCCTCCAGCTTCGCCTGACCGTGCTCCACCGCGGCGAGGCGGGTTTCCATGCGTTCGAACCGCTCGCTCATCCGGCTTTCCAGACTCGCCAGCTCGCTCCGCAGCCGCCCCTCCCGGCCCACCAGTTCGCCGCGCAGCCGCTCCTCCAGGCTCACCAGCTCGCCGCGCAGTCGCTCTTCCCGACCCCCCATGTCGGTGCGCAGCCTCTCTTCCATGCGCCGCATGTCGGTACGCAACCAAGCGAAGAGGGCGACGATCAGCGCCCCGAGAGCGACGAAACCGGCGAGGTCGGCGGTCATCGTGGAGTCAGGCTAGCACCGCCGCTCCGCACCGCCCAACGCCCGCGCGCGGTGTCCCCTCGCCCCGGACGGCGGCGAAGGGCGTCCGCCGACGCGGTCCCGCGCCAAGGCGCGCCGCGGCGTGCTAAGGAGACCGGCTTGGAGGAGGGCGGTCATGGCCGAGGCGACGCGGATCGGGATCCTGCCACGGGACGACGCCGCGAACGGATGGAGCCGCATCCTGCCGCCGCGCGCGCCGAAACCCGCGCTCGACGGCGACGCGCGCGCCGATTGGGTCGTGCTGGGCGCGGGCTGGGCCGGCATGGCGGCGGCCAGGAGGCTGGCCGAGAACAGGCCCTCGGACAGCATCGTTCTGGTGGAGGCGGGCGAGGTCGGCGAGAACGCCTCGGGGCGCAACTCGGGCTTCGCCATCGACCTGCCGCACAACGTCGGCAGCTCCCTCGAGGAGCTCGAAGGCAGCCACCGCTTCATGGCGCTGGCCCGCGCGGCCATCGACCACCTCGAAGCCGCGGTCGACGAACACGGCGTCCGGTGCGACTGGAGCCGGCGGGGCAAGTACCATGCGTCGCGCTCGGCCCGCGGCAAGCGCGAGATCCTGGAGCCTTTCGCGCGGGAGCTGGAGGCCCTGGGCGAACCGTTCCGCTGGCTGGATGCGGCGGAGCTGCGGAGCGAGATCGGCACGCCCTACTATCACGCCGCGGTCCATACGCCGGGCTGCGTGCTGATGAACCCGGCGGCTCTCTGCCGCGGGCTGGGCGACGCCATGCCGGCCAACGTCACGCTCCACGAGAACACCCCCGTGGTCCGGATCGAGCGGGAGAACGGGGTTCGCCTCGCGACGCCGAACGGCTCGGTCTTCGCGCCCCGCATGATTCTCGCGACCAACGGTTTCGCCGAACAGTTCGGCTTCTTCACCAACCGGCTCGTCCCGGTCGCCGCGCATGCGAGCCTGAGCCGCGGGCTGACGCCCGACGAGCGCGAGGCGCTGGGTGGCGAGGACGACTGGGGACTGACACCCGCCAACGCCATCGCCGGCGTCACCATGCGGTTCACCCGCGACCATCGCATCCTGATCCGCCAAGGCTTCCGCTACGCGCCCGGGCTTCGCGCCTCCGACCGGGAGCGCGCGGACGCCCGGCGCCGTCACATGGCGTGTTTCCGGGCGCGGTTCCCCATGCTGCCCGACGTCGCCTTCGAGCACACCTGGACCGGCTTCGTCTGCATGTCACGCAACAGCGCTCCGGGCTTCGGACAGGTCGCGCCCAACGTCTGGGCCTCGGTCTGCCAGAACGCCGTCGGCGTGACCAAGGGCACGATCGGCGGCCTCCTGGCCGCGGACATGGCCTGCGGGCGCGACAACCCGCTGATCGGCGCCATGGAAAGCCTCGGAGACCCTGCCCCCCTGCCCCACAAGGCGCTGGTCCGGATCGGCGTTCCGGCGCGCATCGCCTGGGACATCTTCGCCAACCGCCACGAGAAATAGGACGCCCCGTCGGGAAGGATCCGGAATCGTCGCGAACCGCGGCCGGGCGTCACCGCAGGCTTTCGATCAACCGATCGGCCCGGTCGAATTCGGGACTTCCTTCGGGGAAGAGGGCGCGCAGGGCGCCCCATCGTTCGCGGGCGAGGTCGTAGTCGCCGGCCCGCGCGGCGGCGAGGCCGGTCAGGTAGAGCGCCCGCCGGTTCCGCGGCAGCGCCGCGAGAACCCGCCCCATGTCGGCGACGGCGGCGTCGGGGACGGCCGCCAGGTCCCGGACCGAACCCGCGACGGCCTCGGCGAAACCCTCCCAGAGCGCGGCGTCGCCGGGCGCCAGCGACAGGGCGCGGTCGTAGGCGTCGCGCGACTTCGGCCATTCCCCCAGCACGCCGTAGGCATGCGCGAGCCGCGCCCAACCCTCCAGGTTGTCGGGATCGCCTTCGAGGCGGGCGGCGAGGCCCTCAACCATGCCGAGGATCGTCTCATGCCGTTCTTCGGGCGACATCCCGGCCGCCGCGGCTATGTCCTCTTCTGTCGGCCCGGCGAGCGCCGCGTCCCCGATGACGTCCGTGCCTCCCGCCAGGGCCTCGGCGTCGGCGATATGACGGCGCAACGGCTCGAGCCACGGGGCGTCGGCGGGCGACTCGGCGAGCAGCGGCCGCCAGACGCCGAGCGCGCCTGTCAGATCGCCGTCCTGCGCATGCGCCACGCCCTCGTAGTAGCGGGCCACCGGCTGGTTCGGGTCGGTCCGCCGGGCCCGGGCGAAGGCCAGACGCGCGGCCGGCGTGACGAGACCGGCGTGCGAGAGCGCGATGTATTCGCCGTAGCGCGCCCAGTTCCGGGCGTCGCCGCCGTCGAGCGCCAGGGCCTCGGCCATGGCGCGGGACGCGTCGCCGTAGCGCCGGGAAAAAGCGTAGGTGTTGGCGAGGAGCATCCATCCGTCGATGTCGAAGGCGTCGGCGGCGACACGGGCCTCGGCGCGGGCGACCAGCGACGCCATGCCGTCGTCGTCCCGGCCCGGCGCCTCGTCGGTCCGGCCGGCAAGCGGCTGCCCGGGGAGTCCGGGCGAGCCGGTGGCGGCATAGATGGCGCCGGCCAGGACGACGACCAGCAGCGAGGCCGCGGCGCCGACGGTCCGGCCGGCCGTCGTGTCGCCGGACGGCTCCGGGGGGCGGTCGTCCTCGGCGAGGATGCGGCGTTCGATCTCGCGCCGAGCCGCGGCGGCGGCTTCGGGCCCGACCAGCCCATCCGCCCTATCGCGTTCGAGTTCGGCGAGCTGGCCGCGGTAGACCGCGCGGCCGGCCTCGCGCGGCGCGGCGCGGCGACGGAACAGGGGCCAGAGCAGGAGCGCCGCGGCCGCCAGGGCGACCGGGGCCAGGAGGACGAGGATCACCGGTCGTCCCCGGCGAGCAGCGCGTCGAGACGCCGGCGCTCGTCATCCGTCAACTCGGCCGCGGGATCGTCGCCGGACCGCCCGCGCGACCGAAGGAAGAGAACGGCGGCGCCGCCCGCCAACGCCAGGGCCGGGGCCAGCCAAAGCAGGAGGGTGGCGGTCTTGAAGGGCGGATTGAGCAGCACGTAGTCGCCATAGCGGTCGACGATGTAGGCGATGGCCTCCTCGTCCGTATCTCCGGCGACGAGACGGTCGCGCAGCAGGATGCGCAGATCGCGGGCGAGTGGCGCGTCGGAATCGTCGATCGACTGGTTCTGGCAGACCAGGCAGCGCAGGTCGGCGCCGAGCCCGCGGGCGCGGGCCTCGAGCGCCGGGTCGTCGAGAATCTCGTCGGGCTGGACCGCGAGGGCCGGGCCGCCCGTCAGGACGGCCGCCGCCAACGCGAGCGCGGCGAGGCGCTTCATGCCGACTGGGACGCGGCGGGAGCGACAGCCCCGCCGCGCGCGGGGACGGCCAGGCGCGGGCGGCGGTCGCCGAGGCCGGCCAGCCCGCCGAACGCCATCATCAGGCATCCGCCCCAGATCCAGGGAACCAGCGGATTGTGGTAGAGCCTCACCGTCCATGCGCCGTCCGCGTTCCGGTCGCCCAGCACGGCATAGAGGTCCGCCATCAGCGTGGTGTGGATCGCCGCTTCCGTGGTGTCCATGGCCTGCACGACGTATCGCCGCTTCTCGGGCTCCATCGTGGCGATCTCGCGGTCGCCGTCGAGGATGCGGAAGGTCCCGCGCTCGGCCTCGTAGTTGGGCCCCTGGACGGTCCCGGCCCCCTGGAAGACGACCGTGTAGCCCGCCAGCTCCTGGCTGTCGCCGGGCCGCATCGCGCGGATCGCCTCGGTCTGCCAGGCCGACGACGCGGTGACGCCGGCGACGAACGCGGCCAGCCCCAGATGGGCGAGGCTCATGCCCCAGGCGGCCCGCGGCAGGCTCCGCGCGCGGCGCCAGCTCCGCGCCGGCGCGACGCGGAGGAGCTGGACCCGTCCGGCAAGCTCGAGGAACACGCCCGCGGCGACCCAGACGGCGAGGCCGATCCCGAGAGCGGGCAGCGGCGAACCGCCGCCCGCCCGCCACCACGCGAGCGCCGAGACCGCCACGGCCAGCGCGCCCGCGAACTTCAGGCGCGAGAGCACGCCCTTCAGGTCCGCCCGCCTCCAGGACATCAGCGGCCCCGCGGCGAGCGCGAGCAGCAGGGGCGCCATCAGGGGCAGGAACGTGGCTTCGAAGTAGGGCGGCCCGACCGAGACCGTTCCGCCGCCGACCGCGTCGAGCAGCAGGGGATAGAGCGTGCCGACGAGCACGGTGAAGCAGGCCGTGACGAGGAACAGGTTGTTGAGCACCAGCGCCCCTTCCCGGCTGATCGGAGCGAAGAACCCGTCGGCCTTGAACGTGGGCGCGCGCCAGGCGTAGAGCGCCAGGGAGCCGCCGACGGCGACGGTCAGCAAGAGCAGGATGAAGACGCCGCGCGTGGGATCGGTCGCGAAGGCGTGGACGGACGTGAGCACGCCCGAGCGCACCAGGAACGCGCCGAGCAGGCTGAGCGAGAACGCGACGATGGCGAGCAGCACGGTCCAGCTTTTCAGCGCGCCGCGCTTCTCGGTGACGGCGGCCGAATGGAGCAGCGCCGTGCCCGCGAGCCAGGGCATGAACGAGGCGTTCTCGACCGGGTCCCAGAACCACCAGCCGCCCCAGCCGAGCTCGTAGTAGGCCCACCAGCTTCCCATGGCGATCCCGAGCGTCAGGCTCGTCCAGGCCGCGAGCGTCCAGGGCCTCACCCAGCGCGCCCAGGCGGCGTCGACCCGGCCCTCCAGAAGCGCCGCGACGGCGAACGAGAAGGTCATCGAGAAACCGACGTAGCCGAGATAGAGGAACGGAGGATGGAAGGCGAGGCCCGGATCCTGCAGCAACGGGTTGAGGTCGAGGCCGTCGGGCGGCGCGGGATCGAGCCTGACGAAAGGGTTCGAGGTGAAGAGCGTGAAGGCGAGGAAACCGGCCGCGATCAGGCCCTGCACGCCCAAGACGCGGGAGCGCAGGGTGAGCGGCAGGCCGCCGCCCAGGAAGGCGACGCCCAGGCCGAAGAGAGCCAGGATCAGCACCCACAGCAGGAGCGATCCCTCGTGGTTCCCCCAGACGCCCGAAACCTTGTAGAGCATCGGCTTGAGCGAATGGGAGTTCTCGTGGACGTTCTGGACCGAGAAGTCGGAGACGACATAGGCCCAGGTCAGCGCGCCGAACGCCACGGCGATCAGGAAGGCCTGGGCGAGCGCGGCGCCGGGCGCCAGCGCCATCAGGTCGCCGCGACCGCGCCAGGCGCCGTAGAGCTGCGCGCCGGCCTGCGCCAGCGCCACGCAGAACGCCAGGATCAGCGCGAAATGTCCGACTTCGGCGATCAAGCCCAGGTTCCCGGAACGTCCGGCTCCTACCTATAGCGTTTCCGTCTTCGACGGAATCGCCATGGCTTGCCTGTCGGCGGCGGCGAACCGCCCTTCGATACGCCCACCCGCGGTGGGCGCTCCAAGGTGAGGGAGAGGTGGTCCGAAGGACCGTATCGAGAGCCTGCCCCGATCCTGTCGAAGGGCGTATCGAGGGACGGCCGGTGCGGACCGGATGGATGGACGGCAGGTTGGAGCGCCGGCCGCAAGACCGGTTACGAATGGATCGGCCGTTACCGAGGCCACGGGCCGCAGGGCCCGGTCGAGCGATCCCGCGCGCCGTGTCGTCACCGCCGGCGTCGGCGCGGGACCGCGCGGGAGCATGACACGGTCCAAGCGACCGGCTACGGAGCGTCGGATGCTTCCTCGCGGATCGAGCGGGCCATGCTGAACGACCGCTTCGGAGGCCGCGTCGTCTTCCCGGGCTTCGGCGCGGTGGCGCAATGCGCCCCGCCGACGACGATGGAGATCGCCGGTCCGCGGACGGACCGTTACCGCGTCATCGACATGTCCGACCGCGCGGGACGACTCGACGGTTCGATCGCGGCGGGCCCGATCTTCGTCGAGGACGGGATCGCCCGCGACCTGAAGATCCGGGTGATCCACATCTCCGAGCGCGACACCCAGGCGGTCAACAAGCCCGAGGAGGTCGGCGAGTTCGTCGACACCTGAAGCGTGGAGGGCCTCATCGAGGAGGCGGCGACGCCCTCGGAAATGGGCTGGGGCACACACGAGAAGACGCTTCCGGAGCGCGCCCGCGGCCACGACGCGGTCCCCGCCAACGCGATTTTCGCCCCAATGTAGGGAATCAAAAAAAAGCGATCTTTTCGGGTTCTGGGCGGAATCGTGCGGAAGGAACCGAAATCTGGCGGCGGGGTCGAGCGCGACGGCGGGTCTACGCCTCGGCCTTCCGTTCGGCCCGGCGGCGCTCCCAGGCTTCGTCGTCGCGGCGGACCTTGTCTTCGTAGAACTCGCGGGTGCGGCGGGCGACGCGCTCCGGCGGGGGCGGGGTCCAGGGCCCCATGGCCGCCTCCTCGGCGTCCTCCTCGTCATAGGCGTTGCGGTTGAGCACATCGGCGAACTCCGCCTCGAACTCGTCTTGAGGCATGGCCATAATCCGATCGAGGGTCACCCCCGCGGGGCCGCGCAGGGCGTCGTTCGTGATGGCCTGGTCCTGCATCTTGTCCATCAGTCTTTGGGAGATGGCGGGCCTGTGATCGTCGTCACCGCGCAAGATGCGCTCGAACGCCTCGTCGAGATCGCGGCTCTCCTCGTCAGCGAGAGGCATCAGTCGACCTCCTCCATCTTCACCGCCAGAATATCGGGTCCACTCCTCTGGGCGTCAAGCACCCTGAACCTCGTTCCCGCGGCGAACAGGACCTCCTTCTCGTTCGGGTGCTCCGAGTAGGACGAGATGTCCTTGCCGCGGCGGGAGCGTATCGTAAAGCGGGTGTTGCCGCCGAACGGCTTCTCGGTGGAGGCGCTGGTGAAGGCCTTTTCGACGACGATCTCTCCTGGCTTGTAGGCCGCCTGCGCGCGGGGGGAGAGCGATGATCCCCGCTCCACGACGCCCTTGTGATCGGGCAGCTTGGCCAGGGCGGCGTTGAGGGTCAGCGTCCGGTTCCTGACGTCGGCGGCGCGCCTCGGATCGTTCGACCGCAGGGCCTCGTTCCAGGGCCAGTATCCCCAGCGACCGTCGGATGTGGAATAGGCGACGACGTTGGCCAGACCGGGATCGGACATGCCGCGCCGTGGAGCGCCGGCGGTGATCCTGGCCTGGCCGGCGCGGTCTCAGGCCTGCGCGACGCCCCAGATCTCGACGGTGTTGTCGACCGAATGCATCCGCGGCTTGGCGACGAGCGTGGTGGGCGGCAAGGCGCCGCCGACGCACTGGACCACGGTGTCGAGGAAGAGCCGCGTCGTCGCCTCGCCGTCCGGACAGGTGAAGTAGCAGACCATGAGCTTGAGGTCGGCGGGCCCGCGGCCGAAGCCGCGCAGGATGTCCTCGATGTAGGACACGGTCATGCGCGTCTGGCCGACGAGATCGCCCGGCAACATGCGGGCGCGGGTGTTGGAGAACGGCTCAGAAGGGACCTGCCCGCCCAGCCAGATCGTGTCGCGCAGCCGTATGCCCTGCCGGTAGGGCAGCGGGATCGACCAGTCCCAGACCCGCCTGGGCCATGAATCGCCGCGCGGGATGTACTTGTCGAAGCCGTTCCATTCCTCGCGCATCGCCATGACCCCGATCTTGGTCACGGCCCCTTCCGGGTTGAGGCGCTGGCAGGGGACCACGGTGGCCGGCGGACCGGGCTCGGCGAAGTGGCTGGCGCGCGCCCGCGCGAGCGGCGCCCAGTCGTCGTGGTTCTCCCCGAAGTAACAGCCCTCCATCTTCACGCAGTCCTGCGTGGTCGCGCCGAGTTCGGCCAGCGTCGCCTCGTGGTAGCCCATGATGACGTGGCTCTGGGCGACGCCGTCGCCGGGGTCGGCGACGACGCCGTTCCCGTCCTCGGCCGTGCGGTTGGCGACGGCGATGAACTCGCCCGCCCGCAGGCCGCCCGTGACCGTTCGCCCGCCGAACAGATCCCGCCTCGCCGGGGGCGCCGGCCGGGCCGCGACCCGGATGTCGGATCCCTGCCGCCAGCGGCGCTGGGCGATGGCCTGGATCTGGACGACCTGGCCGTCGAAGGGCTGAAGCGGCTCGGGCGTCACGCCGATCGCCGGCATGGGATCGTCCGGCACATGGGCGGCGATCTTCGCGACGATCTCCCAGTCGTCGCGGTCGGTCGTGTGGAAGGCCTTGAACCGGACCACGTCGGACAGCGCGCAGCTTTCCGCCGCGAGCGCCTCGGAAATGTTGGCCAGCGCCCCCTCGATCTGCCGGTCGAGATCGCCGGGATGCCGGATCGCTCCGGCGCGGTCGAAGTCGCCCCCGCCGCCCACGAACGTCAGCGGCCCCGCCGTGGCGGAGATGTGGTGGACATGGCCGATCGGCCAGCGCCAGGTGTCGGCCATCGATCGAGGTCCCGCCGGCCTACTCCGCGGCCTGCGGCAGGTGGCGCGAGTCCTGGAAGGCCGGCATGACCTCGTCGATGAAGAGCCGGAGCGACTCCTTCTGGCGCGTCCGGTCGAGCCCCGAACAGCAGCGGTAGAGGAAGTTGTCGACGCCGAGGGCCTCGTAGGGCCGCAGCTTGTCGATCACCTCCTCGGGCGTGCCGAAGACCAGATTCGTTCTCAGTATCTCCGCGTCGTACTCGGCGCTGTTGTCGAGTTGGCCGACGTCGGGCATCTCGGCGAAGCCGTTCCTGATCTCGCCCAGCTGCTTGAACAGGCTCTCGAACTGGCGGCCCGAGACCCGCACGGCCTCGACGAAGGGCCGCCAGCCGTCCTCGGCGTCGGCGTAGACCGCGGTGTGACGCATGGTGAGAAAGCGGGGCCGCTTCGCGCCCGGCGCGCGGGCCAGCGCCTCCTCGAACTGCTGCTTGTACTTCTCGACCTCGCCGAACGGGCGGGTAAGCGCCCAGGACATGATGTTGCAGCCCTGCGAGAGCGCCCAGTCGTAGGTGGAGGGATGGCGGGCGGCGACCCAGAGAGGCGGGTGCGGCTTCTGCAACGGCTTCGGACAGGCGGTCGAGGCCGGGAAGGACCAGAATTCGCCGCGGTGCTCGTAGTCGCCCGCCCACAGTCCCTTCAGAACCGGCAGCATCTCCTGCATGTAGGCGACGCCCTTGTGCTGGTCCATGCCGCCCATCATGCGGTCGAACTCGCGCTGATAGGCGCCGCGGCCCAGGCCCAGCTCCAGCCGGCCGCCGGACATGAGATCGAGCAGGCCCGCCTCGCCCGCGACCTTGATGGGATGCCAGTAGGGCGCCTGCACAACGGCGACGCCGAGACGGATGGTCTCGGTCTCGGCGCCGAACCAGGCCAGGAGCTGGAACGGGCTGGGGGCGATCGTCATCTCGATGGCGTGATGCTCGGCGGCCCAGACGATCTCGAAGCCGCCCTCGTCGGCCATCCGCACGAGGTCCATCGTGTCGCGCGCGACCTCGCGCATGTCGATCGACGGATCGTTGCGCGTCAGGTCGACGGCGAGGCTGAACTTCATCGTCGCTCTCCAACGGCGTCGAACCGCCCCATTTGGCGCTCCGACGCCCGCGGCGGTAAAGGGGAATTCGGTTCGATTTGGCGTGACGATCGGATCATGCGGGAAACGGAGACCCTCCACTCCCGGCCGCGGGAAAAGGGAGTCGGCGCCGACCGGGGGTTCAGTGCAGCCCGAGCGTCTCGCGGGCTTCGTCGGGACCGACGACGCGGCCGCCCATGCGCTCGACGATCTCGGCCGCGCGCGCGACGAGCTGGCCGTTCGAGGCGAGCACGCCGCGCTCGAGATAGAGGTTGTCCTCGAGGCCCACGCGCGCGTTGCCGCCCAGCAGCATGGCCTGCGCCACCATCGGCATCTGCATGCGGCTGATGCCGAAACCGGCCCAGTTGGCTCCGCTCGGCAGGCCGTCGGCCATGGCCGTCATCGAGCGGGTGTCCGCGCCCGCCCCCCAGGGGATGCCGAGACAGACCTGGAACAGCGCGGGGTCCTCGAGCAGGCCTTCGTCGTGGAGCGCGTTGGCCAGCCGCACCTGGCCCAGATCGAACACCTCGATCTCCGGCTTCACGCCGTAGTCCTTGA
The DNA here is from genome assembly GCA_958295695.1 of uncultured Alphaproteobacteria bacterium. Classification (GTDB taxonomy): domain Bacteria; phylum Pseudomonadota; class Alphaproteobacteria; order SP197; family SP197; genus SP197. Next base: position 3,403,315 of record OY282363.1, read on the forward strand.
CGATGGCGGCCATCCGCCGGCACCAGGCCGCCGGGTTGACGTAAGTCTCGTTGCCGTTGCCGAAATTGATCGTGCCGCAGTCGAGCGTGCAGATCTCCGGGCGCAGGCGCTCGACGTGGGCCAGACGCTCCTCCGGCCCGACCAGGTCGCTGCCCGGCCCCGGAACCGAAGGATCCTCGTCGTCCAGGTTGAAGTCGCCGCCCATGCCGGCCGTCAGGTTCAGGATGACGTTCACGCCGTCCCGCTTGATGTGGTTCACGGTCTCCTCGAAGAGGTCGGGATCGCGGGAGCCCTTGCCGGTCTCGGGGTCGCGCACGTGGATGTGCGTGACCGCCGCGCCCGCGTTGGCCGCCTCGATCGCGGCGTCGGCGATCTGGCGCGGGGTGACCGGCACCTTGTCGCTCTTGCCGGTCGTGTCGCCGGCGCCGGTGACCGCGCAGGTGATGATGACATCGGTGTTCATGGCTTCCTCCGTTGGATTGGGTCGGCGAGTCCGGGTTCAGGGGCCGTGGGCGGCGATGTAGCGCCTGGCGACCGGGAGCAGCCGCTCCTGGGTCCAGGCGGTCACGGCCTTGTCGGCGTCGGTCCAGGCGCGCGGCCGCGCCATGGCGCAGGGTTCCAGGATGCCGTAGAGCTGGCCGTTCTCCAGCAGCGGAGCGTGGATCAGCGAGCGGTGCCCGAAATGCTCCAGCTCGTAGGCGCCGTTCACCAGGCCGGGATCGGCGGTCGTCACATCGTCGATGTAGAGCGCCTCGGGATCGTGGAGCGCCATGGCGAACATCGGGTCCTGTCGCGGCAGGTCCGGCGGCAGCGGCTCCCAGGCGTCGGACCGTCGCGCCAGCGCCCATTCCGGCCTCGCCTGCCAGGCGTGGGTGCGGCGGGAAAGACCCTTCCCGGGCTCGTAGAGAAACATGAGGCAGCGGTCGGCGCCGACCGCCCGGCCATAAACCTCCATCAGGCACCCGATCAGCGCGTCGGGATCGGACGCATCCGCGAACAGGGCGGCCAGATCGGCGGGGATGGCGGCGCTCATGGTCGTCTCTCCCGATCGCCGCGCTTGTCGCCGGGAGCGGCGCGCGCGTCAAGGGCCCGCCGCGACGCCGTCCGGCCGGGATCAGAATCCGGACGCGCGGCGGGCCTTCAGCACCTGCACGAGGCCCCGGTTCATCCTGCGGGTGAGCGTGAGGAAATCCTCGCCGCCCGCCGCCTCGACGCAGCCGTCGACCATCTTCCCGGTCAGCGAGTCGGTGAGTTCCGGCGCCTCCAGGCGGGTCCAGGGAAGCTCGAGCGCGGGCCCGAACTGTTCGAGGCAATAGCGCATGCCGCCCTCGCCGCCGCCGACGTGGTAGACCATGCACGGCCCCATCAGCGCCCAGCGCGGACCCGGCCCGTTTGTCACGGCGAGGTCGATCTGCTCCACCGTCGCCTCGCCCTCGTTGACCATGTGGAGCGCCTCGCGCCAGACCGCCTCCTGCAGGCGCGTCGCGACGAAGCCCGGCACCTCCCTGTCCATCACGAGCGGCGCCTTGCCCGCATGCCTGAAGAAGGCGCCGGTCCAGGCCACCGTTTCGGGATCGGTCCTCGCGCCGCCCACGATCTCGACCAGCGGCATCAGATAGGGCGGGTTGAAGGGATGGCCGGTCACCGTGCGCCCGGGCGTGGCGCATTTCGCCTGGATGTCGGTCATCGACAGCCCCGAGGTCGACGAGCAGATCGCGACATCGGCGGGCGCGAGCCGCCCCAGCCGCTCGTAGACGCCCTGCTTGAGCTCGACGTCCTCGGGCACGCTCTCCTGCACGAAGTCGGCGTTCGCCACCGCCTCGGCCATGTCGGTCGTCACCGTCAGCCGGTCGCGCGACGCGCCCTCGGCCAGACCCAGCTCCGTGAGCGCGTCCCAGGCCGCGTCGATCAGCCCCCGGAGCCTCTCCTCTTCCGCCGCGTCGAAGATCCAGGACGTCACGTCGTAGCCTTGGGACAGGAAGTAGGCGGCCCAGCCGCCGCCGATGGGGCCGGCGCCCAGGCAGGCGATGGCGCGGACGTCCTCGACGGCCTTGCGGGTCATGGCGGTCACCGTCCCTTGAAGTGGGGTTCGCGTTTCTCGACGAAGGCGTTGACGCCTTCCCTGGCGTCCTCGGAGGCCAGCATCTTCCGGTAGGTGGGCAGGTCGCCGGCGCGGATGGCGTGGAAGGCCCCCTGGATCGTCCCGCCCTCGACCGCGCGCAGGACCTCCTTGACGGCCCGCGGCGCCAGCGGCGCGCTCCCGGCCAGCCGGCGGGCCCAGTCGCGGGCCTTGGCCATGAGCTGGTCGCCGGGCACCACGGCGTTGACGAGACCGTGGCGGACCGCCTCGTCGGCCTTCATGCGCCGGCCGAGCAGCAGCATCTCGATCGCGATGTTGTAGGGGAGCCGACGCGGCAGACGCTGCAGGGCGCCGGCGTCGGGCACGATCCCGAGCCGCATCTCGGGCAGCGCGAACTCGACATGGTCGGCCGCGACGATCAGGTCGCAGGCGAGCGCGATCTCGAACCCGCCGCCGATCGCGAGACCGTTGAGCGCGGCGATCACCGGCTTGTCGAGGTCCCACATCTCGGTGACGCCGGCGAACCCGCCGAGACTCGCGTCCTCGGTCTCCCACCAGTCGTCGAGCCGCTGGTCGCCGCTGTCGATCGCCTTGAGGTCCCAGCCCGCCGAGAACACGCGGCGCCCCGCGGCCGTGACGATCGCCACGCGCAGGCCGGGATCGTCGCGGAACATCGCGAAGGTCTCGCCCAGCGCGCGGCTGGCGGCGCTGTCGATGGCGTTGACCTTGGGCCGGTCGATCGTGATTTCGAGCACGCGGCCGTCCCGGACGACCCTCACCCCGTCGGCGCCATCCGCCATGGTCCCTCCCTCGAGCGGCGCCGCGACGGTTTGCGGCGGGGGCCGACTCGCGTAACAATCCAATCATGGCAAACCTACGGCAGCGCCTGCCCCCGCTCAACAGCCTCGTGGCCTTCGAGGCGGTCGCGCGGCATGGCGGCATCACGAGGGCGGCCGAGGAGCTGCTCGTGACCCGCGAGGCCGTCAGCCGGCAGATTCACGCGCTGGAGGACTTTCTCGGCGTCGGCCTCTTCCTGCGGGTCCATCGCGCCGTCGAGCTGACGGCGGAAGGCGAGCGCTTCCGGGCGACGGTGGCGGCCAGCCTCGACGAGATGGCCCGCGCGAGCGACGGCCTGCGCGAATCCGGCGCGTCCTCGCGCGTGGTCGTCATGGCCACGATCGCCGTCGCGTCGTTCTGGCTGACCCCTCGCCTGCCCGCCTTCCGCGAGCGCCATCCCGACATCGAGATCCGCCTGCGCGCGTCGGACATACCGCTCGACATGCGCCACGAAGGCATCGACCTGGGGCTGCGTTACGGCGCCGGAAACTGGGCGGGCCAGACCGGCATCGAACTCTTCGCGACCGAGACCTTTCCGGTCTGCGCGCCGGACTATCTGGCGGCCCGCGGGCCGATCGCCCGGCCCGACGACCTGCTGTCCCACACCCTGCTGAACCTCGACGGGCCGACCCACGCCGGCGAGGACTGGACCTGGTGGCTGGACGGCGCCGGGGTCCGCGCCGACAAGCCCCCGCGCATCCTGGGGTTCGATTCCTACGCCAACGTCATCCAGGCGACGCTCGACGGACAAGGCGTGGCGCTGGGGTTCTCGCGCATCGTCGACGGGCTGATCGAGCGGAGGCAGCTCGTCCGGCCGGTGGGCCCCGCGCTCAGGAAGGGCCACGCGGTCCATCTCGTCACGGCGCCCGGCGTCGCGCTCTCGCCCCCCGCCGAGGCTTTCAGGGCCTGGCTCGTCGAGAACGCGGGCGGCTAGATCAGACGGGCCGGCGTGTAGGTGGCCCGCGCCGTCTCCAGGGCCTCCCCGAGATCGACCGAGCCGCCGAAGAGCGCGCGGCCGATGATGCAGCCTCCGATGTTGGGCAGGTACTTCAGTATGGAGACGTCGTCGATCGTGGCGACGGTGCCGCTCGAAACGACCGGAATGGAGAGCGCCTCGCCCATGCGCATGGTCTTGACCAGGCTGTGGTCCCGCGGGTTCTTGTCGCGGTCCAGATCGACGAAGACGATTTCCGAGACGCCCGTGTCCTCCAGGTTCCGCGCCAAGCCGACCGCATCGAAGGTGGTCACCTCGCGCCAGCCTTCGATGACGACCTTGTCGCCGCGCGCCGCGATCGTCACCAGGACCCTGTCGGGATAGGCGGCGCAGGCCTCGCGCACCAGGCCGCGGTCCTTTACGGCGGCGGTGCCCAGGACGACCCGGTAGGCGCCATGCTCGAACCACCAGCGCACGGAGTCGATCGTGCGGACGCCGCCGGCGACCTGGACCGGAACCGTGACGCCGTCGATGATCTCGCGGATCAGATCGGCGTTGTGGCGGCCGCCCTGCAACGCGCCGTCGACGTCGACGACGTGAAGACAATCGGCGCCAGAGGCCGCGAACTCGCGCGCCGCCTCGAGCGGCGTCGTCTCGAACGCGGAGGGCGTCTCGTGGCTGCCGTCGATCCGGTTGACCGCCTTTCCGCCCATGATCTCGATGGTGGGGTAGATCTTCATGGCGTGCTCCCTCGCCGCGTCGGCGCCGGACGCATGGCGGCGCGGCGTCCAAGTTTGCGATACGGCCAATGCGCGGCCCTACGGTTACCACGCGGCGGAGATGCGTCCTAATGTTTGCCGGACTCGCATTCGGCGGCCGACTGTCCGCTCCGGCCTTCATCGGGAGGGAAGCATACACCGGGGGGCGACCGCTCGCCGCGACAAGGGCCATGTCTCCGCGCCTTGCCGCATGACAGCCGGCGCGGCCGCCAAAAAAGGTCTCCATCGGTTCCGGCATCGGCCGCGAGACCGACGGGACGGACGACCGTCCCGTCGTCGTCGGCCTGGATTGCCGGCGTTTCGGGGCCGCGGATCCGGTTTTCGCCGGAGCTCCGGCAACGCCGCCGAGTCCATCGCCGGCGGCCGCTTCGTCGCGAAGCGTCCCGGCGTGTCCTCGAACGTCTCCATCCCGCGGTCCCGTAGCCATGTCGTCCGGGTCATCGAGACGTCTCCTCATGGAGACACACCACCGGACGACCCGCGCGCCGGAGACATCGGAACGGCGGCCCGAATTGACAACCCCGGAGCGGCCCCCGAAGCTTCCGCCCCCGTGCGGGAAGGATGCGATGACGCCGGACGCGAGGAGCCTTTCATCCGCCACGCGCGCCACGCTGGAGGCCATGGAGGCGGTGGCGGCCGACGGCAACGCGGACTGGCTGACGCTGCCGCCCGACGCCTATTGCAATCCCGAGATCCACACCCTCGAGCGCGAGCGCATCTTCCGGGCTGGCTGGCTCGCGCTGGGGCGCGCGGACGAGGTCGCGGAGCCCGGCGCCTATCTCGCCCGCGAGGTCGTGGGCGAGCCGGTCGTCATGGTGCGCGGCGGCGACGGCGCGCTGCGCGTGTTCTCCAACATCTGCCGCCACCGCTGGATGAAGGTGCTCGACGGACGCGGCCGCAAGGCGGTTGTCACCTGCCCCTACCACGCCTGGGCCTACGGGCTGGACGGCCGGCTCCGCTCGGCGCCGGGCATGGAGCGGCGCCCCGGCTTCGAGACCGCGTCGGTCCGCCTGCGAGAGCTCCGGCACGAGGTCTGGCAGGGCTTCGTCTATGTCAATCTCGACGGCGCGGCCGACCCGCTCGGCGGCCGGCTGGCCGACCTGGCGCCGCGGATCGCCGCCTACCGCCTGGAGGACTGGATCGCCGCCGCCACGGTAGTCTGCGGCGAGGTTCCCTGGGACTGGAAGGTCATGCAGGACAACGGCGAGTGCTACCACCACGAGGGGCTGCACCCCCGCACCTTCCAGGACGTCTTCCCCGGCGAGCGGGCGGGCGGGACGGCCGGGAAGGACTGGACCCTGCTTTGGACGCCCGCGCGCGAGGAACTGCTGGAGACGACGGCGTCGGGCGAGCCGGTCATGCCCGGTTGCTTCTTCGAGCCGCTTCCCGGCCTCGACGACTTTCAGCGGACCCACTTCCTGCTGGTCTACGCGCTGCCCAACTTCTTCATCTATCTCCAGCCCGACTGCGGGCTCCTGGTCCGCGTCCTGCCGCTCGCCGCGGGCCGTTCCGACATGGAGGCCGACATCCTCGTGCCGCGCCGCGCCCAGGCCCTGCCGGACTACGCCGAGCGCCTGGCCCGCTTCACCGCCTTCTTCAACCGCTTCAACGACGAGGACACGCCGGTGAACGCGGCGGTCCAGAAGGCGCTGGCGTCGGGCCGCGCCCACCGCGCGCGGCTCTCCCACCTGGAGAGCCACAACCGCCACGTCGCATGGTGGGTCGCCGACAAGCTGGCCGTCCCTCGATACGACGCCGGCGCGCCTTCGTCCGGAAGCACCCGGAACGGTCCCGACGCGGCCACGGGCGACGGCGTCGCGGCGACCGTATCGGCGCCGTAGCCGAACTCCTCGAGCGACCGGGAGCGCGCCGGCGCCTCGAGCGCCAGACGCCGGGACGGATCGAAACGCCGCTCGCGCGCGAGCGGCCGGTAGCCGTCGGGCAAATCGTGGGGAAACCGCAAGGGCCGCGCAGCGGGAGCGCGGCCGGCAGCCGTCACGCTCCGCCGCGCTCCGTCGCGCCGCCGGCAAGGGTCGCGAGGGCCTCCAGGCCCACGACCCGGCCGCCGTACTCGGCCATGGCGTCGGTCAGGCACTCCCACATGTAGACGACCGCCGCGCTGTCGACCAACACGTCGAGCGCGTAGGTCCGGCCGCGGTCGTTGCGCACCACGATGGCGTTCATCCGCGCCACGCTGGTCTGGGCGATCCGGCGGTTGGCGAAACGGTGGGGCCTGAGGTCGATGGCGCACAGCTTGGCCATCGTCTCCGGCGCCCTCTCGCCCACGACGCCGATGTGAGCGTTGGCGTCCGACCGCGGCGCGGGGTAGCAGGTCGCCCCGTCCACGGTCCACGCGGCGGCCAGCCTGTCGATCGTGCCGGAGCCGGCGTCGTCGCCCGCGAGCAGCAGCACCTCGCCCGCCGCCAGACGGCAGGCGAGCACGCCGTCGGCCTGGGCGCGGGCCTCGTTCGGCTCGCCGAGGTCGAGGCCCTGGGCGGTCGCCCAGCCGGCCATGTCCCAGCCCTTGTAGCCGGCGCGCGGAAGCGCGGTGAGGTCGGCGATGGCGAGGCCGCGCGCGGCGTCGGCCTCGTCCGCCGCGTCGCCGTAGCGGGCGGGGCAGGCGAAGCCGTTCACGTCGGTCCAGACGGCGTCCAGCGCGGCCGAGACGCGGTAGAGGTTGGAGCGCCGGACGCGGTCGGCGGGCCCCGGGGACTCGGGCATGACCGTTCCTCTAGAGTTCCTGGCGGGCGTTCTCGGGATCGAAGAAGGGCAGCGGCACGACCCTGCACGCGACATGGGCGGCGCGCCCGGCCTTCGCGCCCCCGCCGTCGACCCTCACCTGGAAGACGGTTCCCTCCTCGGCCCGGTCGGCCTGGACGTAGGCCAGCCCGATCGCCTTTCCGAGCGTCGGCGAATAGCCGCAGGAGGTGACGCGGCCGGCGATCTCGCCGTCCCCGATGACGAGATGGCATTCCTTGGGGATACGGCCGCCGGCGCCCGGCTCGAGCTCGAAACCGACGAGCCTGCGCCCGACCGTGTCGCGCTGGAGGTCGATCGACCGCTTGCCGATGAAGAACGGCCGTTTCTTGGCGAGCGCCCAGTCCATGCCGGCCTCCAGGGGGTTGGTCAGGCCGTCGGTGTCCTGGCTCACGATGACGTGGCCCTTCTCCAGACGGAGCAGGCGCTGGCACTCGACGCCGAAGGGCCTGACGCCGCGGTCGGCGCCCGCCTCCATGATCGCGTCCCACAGCGCCTCGCCGGAATGCGCCGGACAGTGGAGCTCGTAGCCCAGCTCGCCGACGAAACCGACCCGGAGCAGGCGGCAGGGGACGCCCGCCACGGCCGCCATGCGGACGCCCATGTAGGGGAAGCCCTCCGCCGAAAGGTCCTCGTCGGTCAGGCGCGCGAGCACCTCGCGGGACCGCGGACCGGCGATGTTCACCCCGCTGAAGGCGCCCGTGACGTTCGTGACGTCGACCTTGAGCCGCCACTGGGCGTTCCAGAACAGCATCTCGCGGTAGACGCCGTCGACGCCCGAGGTGGTCGCGGTCACGTAGTAGTGCTCGTCGTGGAAACGGCAGGCGACGCCGTCGTCGGTGATGACGCCGGTCATGTCGGTCATCAGCGTATAGCGCGCCCGGCCCACCCGTTGCTTCTTGTAGGCCCAGGTGTACATGCGCTCCATCATCTCGCCGGCGTCGGGACCGCGGACCTCGAGGCCGCCCAGCGTCGAGACGTCGATCAGGCCGACGTTCTCGCGCACGTTCCGGGCCTCGGCGTGGATCGCCGCGTCGCGGTCGGAGCCCTTGCCGTAAACCTCGGGGCGGTACCACGGGCCCGCCAGCATCATCGTCGCGCCCGCTTCCTCGTGGCGGTGGTGCATGGAGGTGTAGCGCCTGGGCTCGAAGCCGCGGCCCGCCAAGACGCCGATCTTTTCGGCGGTGTAGGGCGGCCTCTGGGTGGTCATGCCGGCCTCGTTGACGCCGAGGCCGTTGGCCCTGGCGTTGAGGCGGACCGCGTTGAGCCAGGAATGGCGACCCTGGCTGGGGCCCATGCCGCAGGTCGAGAACCGCTTCATGAGCTCGATGTGGGCGTAGCCTTCCCTGACCGCGTTGTCGAGGTCGTGCACTTGCAGGTCCTCGTCGAAATCGACGAAGTCCTTGCCCTTGGCGTGCTCGAAGATGGGCCAGGGGTGGTTCTGGCCCCGCTCGCCCCTGTCGTTCCCGACCGACGGGGCGACGCCCCTCGCGAAGCCCGCGTCCCTGGCGGCCGACCAGCCGGCGGCGCGGCCCTGCTCGATCACCGTGTCGATCGGGAAGCAGCCCGCGACGGACCCCGCGGCGTACATGCCGGCCGGAAGCGCGCCGATCTCGAACATGGCGGTCGCGTCGTTGTAGGGCGTCCGGCCGCCGGCGTGCCAGATCAGGTTGGCCGCCGGCTGCCAGCCGATCGAGCTGACGATCGTGTCGCATTCGAAGGTGTCGTGGCGGTCGGCGACGCGGCCCTCGCCCACGATCCGCGCGACGCGCGCGCCCTCGACGCCGTTGAGGCGCGGCTTGGCGAGCGCCTCGCAGACCGTGGCGCCGACCGCGATCGGAACGCCGTGGTCGGCCACCGCGCCGGCCAGCTCGTGGCGTGGCCGCTCGGCGCCGAGATCGGCGACGCAGGCGACCTCGACGCCCGCCCCGATCAGGTCGAGCGCCGCGGCGTAGCCGTCCGGGTTGGCGGTGGCGACCACCGCGCGATGGCCGGGCCTGACGCCGTAGCGGTTGACCAGCCGCTGGGCGGCGGAGCCGTACATCACCCCGGGCAGGTCGTTGTTGCGGAAGACCAGGGGCTGCTCGTAGCTGCCAGTCGCCACGACCACGGCCCTGGCGCGCAGCTTGAACATGCGGTCGCCCCGGATCACCGGCAGGAAGTGGTCGGCGAACCATCCGTTGCAGACGGCGCCCGTCAGCGCCCGGATGTTCGCCTTCGCCTCGACCGCCCCGACAAGGCTGTCCCGCTCCCTCGCCGCGCGCTCGCCCGCGGCGTCGAACCGGGCGTAGGTGAGCGAGCCGCCGAGGCCGGGGTTCTCCTCGATCAGGACGACCTCGATGTCGTCCGACGACCCGGCGGCCTCGAGCGCCGCGGCCATGCCAGCCGGCCCGCCGCCCACCACGGCGACATCGGCCCAGAGGTACTGCTTGTCGAAATAGCCGCGGTCCGCCCCGGTGTTCACCTTGCCCAGGCCCGCCAGATGGCGGATCGCCGGCTCCCAGCGTTTCCAGACGCCCTTCGGCTTGTAGAACGCCTTGTAGTAGAAGCCCACCGGCAGGAACCGGCCCATCCTGTCGAGAATCTGGGCGCGGTCGCGCTCGAGGCCGCCGAAGGTGTTCTGGGCCTCGACCGCCATGCCGTCCTCGATGAGCCGGACGTCGGCCGGCGCGTTCGCCTCGTCGCCGATCTGGACCAGGCTGTTGGCGTCGTGGCCGGCGGCGGACAGCGTCGCGCGCGGGCGGTGGTACTTGAACGAACGGGAGACGACCTTGACGTCCTCGGCCCAGAGCGCGCTCGTGATCGTGTCGCCCGCGAAGCCCGCGCGGGCCTTGCCGTCGAACGTGAAGGCGATGGGCCGCGACCGGTCGATCAGCAGGCCGTGGGGCGCGTCGAGACGGTTGCGCGACATGGCGGCCTACTCCTTCGTCCCGGGCGCGGCGAAGTCGACCCTCTCCCCGAAAGCCTCGCTCGCGGGATAGGTCTTCAGGATCTCGTCGGTCCGGGTGTCGCGCTCGGCGATGAACCAGTAGGCGGTCGGCGTGTGATACCACCACTCGCGCACCACGCCGGCGATGTTGTCCTCGAGATAGACGTAGTCGACCCAGGTCTCGCGGTCGCAGTCGGGCGGCGGCAGTTCGGAAACCTCGCCGCCGCAGGAGAACTCGGAGATGTTGCGCGGTCCGTTGAGCGGACAGGGCATGATCTTCATCGCTGCGCTCCCTTCGGCCGGCGCCCGCGGCGAAGCCGTGGGTCTAGACCAGCCGCGCGCCCCTGTCCACGGAGCGGGCCCGCCGACGCGGGCCCTTGCGCGACGGACCCGGCGCCGCCACAACACCGGCGCCATGAGAGTCGTCCTGCCGCTCGTTCTCGCCGCCGCCCTCGGCCTCGCGGCGCCCGCCCGGGCCGACGTCGAGAGCGATGTCCGGGCGGCCGCGGCCGCGGCGGAGGCCGGCGACGCCTTCTGGGGCCGGGGCCTGGCCCGCGGGGCCCTGGGCGACCATACCGCCGCCGCCGCGGACTTCACGGCGGCCCATGCGCTGGGCGTGAAGAACCCGGCGCTCGACCGGAGCCTGCGCCAACTCGGCGCGATCGAGTAGGCGGCGCGGAGGCCGCGGTCAGCCGGCGACCAGCGGTCCGAGGGGCTTGCCGGCGAGGATGTGGACATGGAAGTGCGGCACGATCTGGCCGCTGTCCGGGCCCTGGTTGGCGATCAGCCTGTGGCCGCCCCGGGTGACGTCGAGGTCGCGGCAGATGCTCGCCACCGCGCGCCAGAACGCGGCGATCTCGGCGTCGCCGGCGTCGCGATGGAAGTCGCCGTGGGCGATGTAGCGGCCCTTGGGGATCGCCAGCACGTGGACCGGCGCCTGCGGCGCGATATCGCGGAAGGCGAGCACGTGCTCGTCCTCATGGACGGTTTCGCTCGGCAGCTCGCCGCGCAGGATTCTGGCGAAGATGTTGTCGTCGTCGTAGGTCTCGAAGTCGATGGTCATGGTCTCGTCCGGGATGGCGTCGGGCGCGGCGCGGGCCGCCCGCATCATCCACGGCGCGGACGGACGGCGCAATGGAGCGCGTCGGGCGGCCGGGGAAACGGCGGACGCCGGGTCTACGCGGCGGCGAGCGCGTAGCCGGCGGAGCGGACCGTGCGGATCGGGTCGCCGCCGCCATGCGCGTTGAGCGCCTTCCTGAGGCGGCCGATATGGACATCGACGGTGCGCGGCTCGACGAAGATGTCGTTGCCCCAGACCCGGTCGAGGAGCTGTTCGCGGCTGAACACGCGGCCCGGGTTCTCCATGAGGAAGCGCAGCAGGGCGAACTCGCGCGGGCCCAGGCGAACCGGCCGGCCGTCGCGCGACACCTTGTGGGCCGCGAGGTCCATGTGGAGGCCGGCGTAGGCGAGCGCCTCCCCGGCGAGCGCCGGGCGGATGCGCCGCATGACCGCCCGGATGCGCGCGAGAAGCTCGGCCGGCGAGAACGGCTTGGGGATGTAGTCGTCGGCGCCGGCCTCGAGCCCGCGCACCCTGTCCCGCTCCTCGCCGCGCGCCGTGAGCATGATGACCGGCGTGTTGGCGAGCTCGCCGTCGCGCCGGAGCTGGCGGCAGATCTCGATGCCGCCGAGCGACGGCAGCATCCAGTCCAGGATCACGATGTCGGGGCGCTCCTCGCGCGCGACGGTCAGCGCCTCCCGGCCGTCGACCGCCTCGAGCACCCGGTAGCCCGCCTTCTCCAGGTTGTAGCGGACCAGCGCCAGAAGGGGCGCCTCGTCGTCGACGACGAGGACCGTGGCGTCGCGCCTCACGGCTCGCCCGCCTCTTCGTCGTCCGGGTCGACGCCCAGCACGGTGTTCGTCTTGGGGCGCTCGCGATCCGGCAACCGGCCGAGGATCGTGTAGGTCACCATTTCGGCGATGTTGGTCGCATGGTCGCCGATGCGCTCGATGTTCTTGGCGACGAAATGAACCTGCGTGCCCGGCGCGATGAGCCCG
>OY282364.1 GCA_958295695.1 uncultured Alphaproteobacteria bacterium
GGGTCGTGCATGGATGCGGTGGAGAGAATCCGGGAATTCGCTGGAGAGGCGAATGTCGCGCTGCAGGACCTTCGCGAGGTGCTGCACGCGAACGCCGGCATGGTGTTCCCGCAAACCGACGATATAGACCGCGGAGAGGCTGCACTGAACGAGTGCGTGAAGTCGGCCCACGAGTGGATCGACGCGGCGATCGACGGCGCCGGACAAATGAACATGGCGGCCGAGACCGCGCTTGAACAGGAACCCCAGGACCGACAGACCGATGGCTGAGAACAAAGCGGAACAGGACGCGGGCGGTTACCGCAACGATCTCGTGCGGCACAGGAAGACCGTGCGGATCGACTACGACCTGGGAATTACAAGCGACGGCATCTATATCGGCCGGAAAGATGAACCACTCGATCTAGACGGGGATGGATACCCTCTGCCGGTCGGGGTGTGGGTCGACTTCCATGACGAGCGGCTCGAGGTGTGCCTGAACGGGCGGGTCATCCATCAAACCGCGCGGCTGGGCAAACGGGAGATCGAGCGGCTCCGGAGCGACATCGAAAACGCCTTCAACAACATGCCGACGGCGGACGGGGGGACCGACCGATGATGACGATAGAACAAGTGGAGCGCGAAGAATCGACAGCGGCATGCCTGGGCGGAACGGCCCGTGTCGTCTACCGGCCGGGGAACCGGCGGGGGAGCCTCGTCTGGAACCCGTCGACGATGCGGGTCGAGCTGCAATGGGACTCGGCCGCCGCGCCGGACATCCGACCGGCGGAGTTGCTGGCCGGGTTGGAGTTCACCGGGATCGAACCGGCCGGCGAGGCGTAAGCGAAAGACCCGCAGGGGCGGATGGCCCGCCCTCTGCGGATACGACCCGGCGCCGGTGGGAGGGCGCCGAACCATGGACCATCCTACCAACCTGGCCGACGAAACCGACGCGTTCCGGCGCGCCGTCGCTGATCTGACGGCGGCCGGCGACCGCTTCCGGCGGGCGCTCGCCCCCACGATGGGCGACGCGCCGGTGCAGATGGATACCGCCGAGGCCATGGCGACGGCCGCGTTCGATGCGCCGTCGCTGCTGGTCGAGGGACTTCTTCTGCTGCTGCCGCTGTGCCACGTCGACGACATCCCCGGCTTGGCCCGCGGCATCCAGGCGTTCCAGGACCGCCGGCGGAAAGCGGACAAGCCGGACCCCGACGACATCCCCGAACTGGCGGCGGTGCTCAACGGCATCGCCGAGAGCATGGCCGCGGTGTATGCGGGGCGTCGTACGGCGGGTTCGGGCAACGGCGGTCCGCGGCCTCATTGAAGCGGAATCACACGCCCGGCGCGGAGGAGGCGCCGAAAACATGCCCGATTCTACCGATGCCACCAAGCGCCTGGTCCATGAGACCGCGGCGCTCCGGCGCGACGCCAACGCGCTGCAGGCGACCGCTGACCGGTTCCGCCGGGCGTGCGCCCCGACGATGCAGGGGGGGACCGGCCCGGTCCCGCCCGAGACCGCCGCCGCGCTCGGCGCGGCCGTGGTCGTGGCGCCGGCGTTGCTGACCGAGGCGCTGTATCTGTTGTTGCCGCTGGCCCGCAACGAGGACGTGCGGGGACTGCAGGACGGCATCAGGGACCTCCAGGAACGCCAGCAGGCGGCCGGGTCGCCGATGCCGGACGACGTTCCGGCGTTGGTCGCGCTGCTCAACGGCATCAGCAAGTCCATGGTCGCGCTGGAAGCGGAACGCCCTCCGGAGACCGACGAGGGGCGGGTGCTGCGGGCCGGGGCGGCGGCTGTGAAGGACCCGCACTGGCGGCGGCGGTTCTCGAAAGCCGCGGACGAGGCGGACGCGGAAGGCGGCGGGAGTTGAGCGGGCCGGGGAGGTTGTGGCCGGGCGGGCGGCTGAAGCGGATCCAGATACAACGGCGGACCCCGGACGCGCCGACGTGGCACACGCTGAGGCTCGCGGTCCCCCGCGGTCCGGACGCGGGCGTGCTCGCCGTCATTGTGGCCGTCTACGGCCACGGCCCGGGTACGGCGGAGGCGGTCCGGCGCGGCCGGAAGGTGAAGCTGCCGGAGACGCTCGTCGGACACGTCGCCGTCCTGTCCGCCGAATCCCAGGACCCGGCCGCCGACGAGCGTGGGGTGCTGTATGTCGATGTCCACCAGCACCCGGCGCTCGAACAGCCGGACGCGGACCGCTTCTACCGCGCGGTGCTCGCCGCAGTGCTGCACACGATCCTGCCGGCGACCGGCGCGCGCGTGGTCACCGAGGACGGCGACGACGTCGCGCTCGAGGTCATGCTGGCGATCGGGCGGACGACAGGGGGCGTCCAGTGAACCCGGCCCGCGGTCCCGCGTGGTATCGTGCGGCGGGTCAGCGGGTTGCTGCGGGTCAGCCGTTCCGGCCCTCCGGGGTCGGCCTCATTGAAGCGGCACGGCCGCTGTCGTGGTGCCGGCGTTGCTGACCGGGCGTTCCGGCCCTCCGGGGTCGGCCTCATTGAAGCCGCGCCCGGCGTTCACGGCCCCTCTGTTCGTAGAGAGTCGTTCCGGCCCTTCGGGGTCGGCCTCATTGAAGTGATGCGAGCGTCGCGGGCTACCTGGGCGTCGATACGTCTCGTTCCGGCCCTCCGGGGCCGGCCTCATTGCCCCGGCGCGGGCGTCCTGATACCGTGCCGGGGATGGACGCCTTCCTGCAGTGGCTCACGCCGGCCGTCGTTCTCGCGGTGTTCGCCTGGCTCCGCGCCGACATCCGCAACCTCAAGACGGACATCGACAAGCGGTTCGACGGATTCAAGACGGACATCGACAAGCGGTTCGACGGTGTTGACAAGCGGTTCGACGGGTTCAAGACGGACATCGACAAGCGGTTCGACGGTGTTGACAAGCGGTTCGACGGCATCAACGCACGGTTCGACGGCGTGAACGCGCGGATCGACGGCGTGAACGCCTCCGTCAACGCCCGGATCGACAACGCGGTCCGGGAACTGCGGTCCGACATCGCCGGCGTGAACGCGCGGATCGACGCTGTCCTGCTGGCCGACCGCGACCGCGGCCGGCAGGACCGGGGAGCCGCCTGATGGAAGCCTTCCTGCAGTGGCTCACGCCCGGGCTCGTCGTCGCCGTGTACGCTGCGCTGCGGGCCGATCTCCGCGGGGTCAACGCGCGGATCGACGACGTGAACAACTCCGTGAACGCCCGGATCGACAACGCGGTCCGCGATCTGCGGACCGTCATCGCCGGCGTGAACACGCGGATCGACGCCGTCCTGCTGGCGGACCGCAACCGCCCGCGGTAGCGGTCCGCCCCGAGGGGCGGCCTCATCCCCCGGCCGGGTAGTACCGGCCGGGATCCCACCACCCGCCGTCCCGCAGCACCTGCACGAAAATCCCCAACCCCGCCTCGTGCACCCGTCCGTTCGGTTCAGTCCCGTGTAATTTACGCCTGATGTTCGTGATACAATCATCATCTGATGACTGACACTGGAATGGGCGAGGTGCTGCATGTCAGGTTGAGCGGCACCATGGCAGCGAGACTGAGTGCATGCGCGCGCGCGCAAGGGGTGAAACCGTCTGAAGCGGTGAGGATGGCGTTGGTCGCGTGGTGCGAGAGGGCTGAGCAAATCGAGTCGCGCCGGCTCCGGCTGGCGCGGCAGCGGGCCGAGGCGGAGGCGGAGGTCGAGCCCGAGGGCGGCGGAGAACAGGGCTGAAGAGGCGCCGATGGCGAACGACAGACGTGCGGCGGCGGACGCGGACCGGACCGCGGAGGGATGGCGGGAAGCCACACGGCGGGCCGCCGCACGGACGACGCAGAGCCGACAAGCGCTCGACGCGCTGAAGGCGGGCGGGCGCAGGCTGGACTCCGGCGACCTGGACGGCGCGCTGCGCCGCGTGACCGAGGCGCGCCGGCTGGTGGAGGGGGGACGGTGACGGACGGGAGACTGCCGGGGTTCGAAACCGACGGCGCGGGCGGGGTCCGCGATCAGTGGTACACCCCGGATTACATCCTGGACGCGGCGCGGGCGGCGCTCGGCGGGGAGTTCGACCTTGACCCCGCGAGCTGCGCCGAGGCGCAGAAGCGGGTCCGGGCGACGCGATGGCACTCGCCCGCGGACGACGGGCTGGCGGCGCCGTGGTCCGCCCGGCGGGTGTGGTTGAACCCACCCTACAGCAACCCCGAGCCTTGGATCGACCGGTTGGTCGACGGCTGGCGGACCGGCGCGGTCGGGAGCGGCGCGATCATCCTCAACGCGACGTCGGCGCTGGGGAACAAGTACTCCCCGCGGCTGCTGGAAGCGGTTCCGCTGATGGCGACCGTGCGGCGCCGCGTCGAGTTCATACCGGGGCCGGGTATCAAGAAAGCGGACGGGGGGAGGGACGCGAGCGTGATCGCGGTCGGCGGGCGGGAATTGGACAGGGACGTAGCGACGCACGAACTGGCCGCAGTCGGCATCGTGTGGCGGCGGGAGAGCGGAGGGGAGTTGTGAGACTGGCTGTAACGGTGACGCAGGACGATATCGACGGCGGGCGAACCAGCGATCAACATCGCTGCGCTTTCAACTTGGCGCTGAACCGGAGCGCCCGCGGGGCCGGACTGTGCGGGTTCTCCACCTGCCACCCGGACTCGCTTTCATTCATCGCACGGGACGGCGACGGGCGGGAAGAGCGGCACTTCTCATCGGAGGTTCCGAAAGAGGTAGAGGCGTTCATCGAACTCTTCGACGTCCACCGGGGGATACGGAAGAACATCCGTTACACGCCCAAGGCGCTGAGGGAGATCCGCAGGATACGCCGTACAGGACCGCCGCGGCCGTTCAGCACGGTGTTGGACTTCCCGACTCTGCAACCCGCCCCGACGCGCGCCGGGGGGCGGGGATCGGCGGACGACCCGGCGCGAAGGATGGATTTGACATGGGGATGACGAGAGACGAATACGTCAAGTTCTCGACGGCGAAGATGCGGGCGGAACTGGAGAAGATTGCGCCGGCCGTCGCGGAGTCGCGGAGCCTGCTGGACGAGATCGACGCGGCTTCCAATAGGGGCGACACGGCGCGGGTGAAGGCGGCGGAGGAGCAAGTAAGCGCGTTGATCGGGCAGGCGTTCTCTTTAGGCGACCACGACGACACGACGGATGACACCTTCGGGACTGAGCGGTTGGGGCGGTTGGTGAACATCGGCCGACATCTGCACTGGTCGTGCGACCCCGCCGCGGCGGACGAAGCACGGGCGGCGGCGGGTGCATGACCCGGCGCGGGACGGGGGGCACGATGACACAACCCAAAGATGCGGGCGACGGCGCGGATCGAAACGAATCTCCGCCGCGGCTGGAACCGATCTCGT
Source organism: uncultured Alphaproteobacteria bacterium (assembly GCA_958295695.1). GTDB lineage: Bacteria > Pseudomonadota > Alphaproteobacteria > SP197 > SP197 > SP197. The sequence goes on from OY282364.1 coordinate 5,320, forward strand.
CAACCGAGATACGGCGGCGGCTGGCGCGGCTTCCGGACGCCAAGGCGTGGCTGAAGGGATTCAACCGTATCGACAAGGCGCGCCGGCGCATGGGTATCCCGCGGGCGGATGCGCACAGAGGCAACGGAGCCCTCTGGGCGGGGATGAACACGCCGGGCGGATACGGTACCGCCTGGTGCAGCCGGGGCGTGGCGGAGGCGGATACGGGCGTGGATCTGTCGGGCTGGTGCGGCGGGAAGGGCGCAACGCTCCAGGAGGACGCCGCCATGGACGGCATCCTCTACGACATGTGCGGCGGGCTGTACGAGCATGAGTGGGAGCCCGGCCGCTTCGAGAACGTCATCAAGAAGCGCGGCCCGCTGACCCCGCTCATGTAGGCGGAAGAGGTGTGGCAACCCAGGGCGGCCGCGGACTCCCGCCGCGCATCTTCAGGAAGACGAGAGCATGCCCGACAACGCCGAAGCCCGTGCGCGAGAGGTGCTCGCGGAACTGGCCGACGAGCTGGCCGACAACCCCCGCGTCCGGAAGGTCATCGACGACGCGGTGCAGAAACTCGCTGGGCGGCCGTGTAGGCCGCACTGGTGGAAGACCCCGGAGATCGGCGACGACGAGTTGACCTGCGCCGAGTGCGGGCGCAGCATGCGGTTCAGCGAGATCAACTCCGATGTCCGCGCAAGCGTCGTGAACGGTTACGAACGGCGGCACGGCCGCGAAGCCGGCCGGGCGTTCTCGGAAGCCTACTTCGCAGCCGACAGGGACCACAGCGACCGGATTGGGTTCAACAAGAACCGGTATCAGTCCGCGGAGGCGGCGATGCCGCGGAGATCGTTCGACGACGAGGCGGCGGAACGCAGGCGGAAGCTTTACGGCGGTTGAAGAACCCGCAGGGCGGGGCAGGACCGCCCCGGACCCCGCGGTTGGTGTGCGGCGCGCAGGAGGGCGCCGACCCCATGAGCGCGAATCCGTTTCAACCCACGCCCCACAAAGGGGCGGCACGCGAATCCTATCCTACCCCACACGGCCGGGACACCCGGCCGGCGACCTGCATCGACTGCCGCGGACCCCGCGGCCCCGAACGCGAAGCGGCCGGCAAGTGGCGCTGCTCATCCTGCGCCGCGGCCGCGGCCGAACGCCGGAAGCAGCCGCCGAAGCCCACCATCGTGACATGGTGCCCCGAGCCCGGATGCGGCCGGTCCGGCATGCGCCGGCCGGATGAACCGCTCGATGAGACCTGCCGGTACTGCGGGGCGGGCGAGGTGCGCATGAAGCGGTTCCCGACCCGCACGCAGGCACGCGCCTTCATGACCGGGAAGCAGGCGGAGCGGGCGAGGGCGGGGAGCCGGGGAGAGACGCGCGGCGAACCGGCACAACGGACTTGAGCGGGTGGAGATCAGGAATCCGTCAGGCGGATGGTATCCGACCGAACAGGTGTCCGACCGGACAGGTATCCGCCCGGACCGGTGGCGGCGGTGACCGGCTGCCGGCTCTGCGGCCAGTTGAAGCGGTTCGCGTCCTCGTGGAACGAGGACGCGGCTTCCTGCGGGTGCTGCGCCGACGCCCGATCCGGGATACCGGCGCCGGATTGGCCCGAGGACCACCCGGCGCGGACCGGGGAGGCGTCCCCGGGATTCGCGGACGGACTGACGGACGCGGACCGGGCGCGGCTGACGCCCGAACCGCGGGGATCTGGAGCGGCGGAACTCGAAAACGGAGACTTCCCATGACTGAAACGGCGCAGGCGGCGGACGTTCAACCCGTAGAGATCGACTGGACCACGAAAGCCCCCCCGCGTGAGTGGATCGCAGACGGGTGGATACCGGGCGGGGCGCTCTCCGCCCTCTTCGGCCCGGCGGGCGGCGGGAAGTCGCTGCTCGCGCTCCAGATCGCGGCGGCGGCGGCCGACCCCGAAGACACGCCGATGCTCCCTTGGATTGCCGCGGACCCCGGTGACGCGGGCGGCGGAGAGCCCGAAGACGCCCGGCCGGCCGCGAACCCCGTCTGCCGGGGCGGCGGGCGGGTGCTGATCGCGTCGTGGCAGGACGGCGCCGACGAATACGCCCGGCGCTGGCGGCTGCTCCACGCCGCCGGCGCCGTGCGCACGGAACAGCCGCCCGCGGAGATCTCCCTGCTCGATATGCGGGAATCCGGACCGCTGCGCGGGCCGGCGCACGACGGGGGGCCGGACGACCCCGGGGAGTGGACCCCCGCCGGGCGGCGGTTCCTGGCGGCGCTGCCCGGGTTCCGGCTCGCCGTCGTCGACCCGATCCCGGGCGCGTACGCCTGCTCCGAAGCCTACGACGCGCCGTGCGGCCAGTTCGTCTATCCGCTCTACGTCGAGGCGCAGAAAGCCCGCTGCGCCGTGCTGCTGGTCGGGACCCCCGCGCCGGACCGGTCGCCGGTGTGGCGCAACGCCGCCCGCGCCGTGCTCGCGCTCGAACAGGTGCCGCCGACGATCTTCGACGTGAAACGGCCGACGCCCCGGCTGCGGCTGGACAAGGCGAATTACGCGCAGAGCGGCGGGTGTGTGTGGCTCGTCGGCCCGGGGGACGGCGCGTGGAAGGCGACGGACGCGTATTCCGCGGAATACGCCGCCGACGGGGGGGGCGGGGCGGGGGCATGACTTCAACGACGCCCGCCGACCTGTTGTCGGCGGAGGAAGCCGGCCGGGAGCCCGACGCCGGGCTCGACCTGGACGAGCCGCCCGAACCGACCACGGCCGACAACCCGCGGACCGCGGTGCTCTGGGCGCAGAGGGGCGTGTTCGTCTTCCCGTGCACGCCGGACAAGAAACGGCCGATGCTCGAGCCCGGACACAACGCGCCGGGCGAGCCTTGGCCCGGAGCCGACCCGGCCAAAGGCGGCTTCCACCAGGCGAGGAACGCCGTCGACACCGTCCGCGCCTGGTGGGCGGTTTGGCCCGACGCAGTACCGGCCGCGGTGGTCCTGCCGGGGACCGTCGTGCTCGACTTCGACGACGACGAGGTCGACGGCTATCCCCAGCACGGTTCGGCGCGGCTCGCCCTGGGCCGCGCGCGGCCGGACCTGGGGAAGCTGGTCGACGACCTCGTCGGCCCGGTGCGGAAGCCGGACGGAACCACCAACATGCAGTCCGCTGGCGGGACCGCCCATATCTGGACGCCGGGCGGCGAGCACGTCGTGTTCCGGCTGCCTGACGGCGAACCCGACGTCCGGATGGGCAACACGAACGCCGCCAAGCGGAACATGCCGGCCGGCGACATCCGCCGCTGGTGCGACGTCAAGGGCGGGGGAACCGGTTACATCTTCTGCCCCGGCGCCGTCAGGACCCCCGCGGCGGACTGCCCGTTCAACCGTTACGAGCTTCGCGGCGGGGACTTCACGGACCCGGCCGTGATACCCCCGGCGCTGCTGCGGGCGCTGCGCAACGTCGAGACGCCAGCCCCGGAGCCGCGGCGGAACCCGCGGCGGACGGGGCGGGCGGCGGGGCCGGGGAAGCCGGAAGAGTACTACCGCGCGCGCGCCGTCGAAGAAACTGAAACCCGGCACAGCGCGCTCATGTGGTACGCCTCGTCGCTGGCCGGCCGGGGCGTGCCGGAACACGAAGCGCTCCGGCACCTGCACGACCTGGCGGCGGATATCGGGCTGCCCGACAAACGGCGGGACAGCGAAATACGCGGGGTGTGGACCTGGGCGGTGAGGACCATCCCCGGAAAGGACTGAACGTGGGCGAGAACCGAACACCGGACAAGATGGATGCGTACGATCTGCTCGGCGCGCTGCAGGAAAAGGTCAAGACCAACAAGCCGGCCGAAGCAGCCAAGTTCATCGACCCGTTGAAGCGGAAACGGCGGGAGGTAGCCGAGGGGCGCGCAGAGATCAGCGGGGAACTCGGCCGGCTGATGAACATCCGCCTGGAAGATGAGGCGGGGGGGAAGCGGGAACGAGGGGATGTCGAGGCGGAGATCGATGCCGCGCTCGCCGCCGGACGCTCGGAACTGTTCGCCGCGCTCCCGGGACCGCTTCAACAGGCTCTCGGCGGGGCGCCGCCGTCCGGGGGGCCGGCCGAACGGCTGACGTTGGCCGAAGCCGTGCGGTACGAGGACGCGTGGACGGCCGCGACGCCGGCGGAACGCGGAATCGTCAGGTGGCTGCTCATCCACGGCGGCGGGGAAGAGGCGCTTGACCCCTGGCTGCGGGCCGTTCTCGACAGCCTGTTGGGGCAGCCCGACCGCGCCGCGGGCTGGCGCGACCCCGCCGTCAGGCCGGACGTATCCCGCGTCCAGCCGGCCGAGCTCGACTTCTTGACCGAACCCCCGCCACGCAAGTGGCTGGTCGACGGGCTGATCCCGGCCGGGCGGCTCTCGATGCTGACCGGCGAAGGCGAAGTCGGGAAGTCCCGGCTGCTTCTCCAGATCGCGGCGGGGGTCGTCAGGGAACCCCCCGTGGACGCGTACGGAGACGTCCGGCCCGAACTCAAGGACCTGCCGATCCTGCCGCCCGATCCGAAGCTCGACAAAAAACCGAAAGACGAACTTCGAGCGGGCCTGCCGAGCATTGAAGCCTCTGGGGCGGTGCTGATGTTGACGTGGGAAGACGAACCGATCGAGATCGTGCGCCGGCTGCGCATGGCGGTGCGGGCTGGCGCCGTGGACAACCTGGATGAATGGCCCAAGGAAGAGCTCGGGCGGCTGCTCGTCGTCAATATGCGCGAAGGCCAAGCGGGGCCGCTCTGGGCGCCCCAGCCCGGGGCGCACACAAGTACCGAGGGCGGATGGACCGCGGCGGGGTCGAGGGTGATGGATCTGATACGCGAACACGAACCTGCGTTGACGGTCATCGACCCCGGCGCGGCGGGGTTCGCGTGCAACGAGAACGATCGAAGCCTCGTCCGCCGCTTCTGCGCCGCCATGGACGCGGTGGCCGAGGAAACCGGCTCGGCCGTCATCGTCTGCGCACACCCGCCGAAGAAGGATGATCAGGTTTACAGCGGGTCGACCGACTGGCGCAACGCCTGCCGGGCGTTGTTGACGATAGTGAAAGTGCCGACGGGGTATATCAAGAAGGGGTCGGCCGACATCTGCCCCGAATGCGGGAAAGGCCCGAAGAAGCCGACGATCATCACGGCGCCGGCGCTCGTGCGCGACAAGTCGAGCTACGGCCCGAAGCGCAAGCCCATCTTCTTGAAGAAGCACTACCTGTCCGCCGCAGACGCGGAGAACGCCGGTCATCCCAAGGCGGCTCAACTGGCGTGGTTCGCCACCACGGCGAAGGCGGCGGCGGCGGCGGAAAGCGGCGGAGACGTCGAGCCGGCCGGCGGAAACGAAGGCGGGGCGAAGAGCGCCGGTGCCGGCAATAAGATTCCGTCGCTGACCGGGACGGTTTAGGGAATGACGAAGATGAAGATGAACGCAGAAACAAAAGCTGTACTAGCGGAAAGGGCCGAGCGGCGCGCCTTGAACAAGGAAGCGCGGGCGTGGGCCGAGCGCGACCCGGCCGCAGCCGCGGCCGCCATCTGCACGCCCGAGGGGCTGTGTGAACTGTCGAGGCGGTGCGCCGCGCTGCGCGCCGACCCCGAGGAAGAAGTCCGGAAGTGGGCGCTGCGGCCGATGTTCAAAATGCGGAAGGTGAGAATGCCGGACGGAACGACACACAACCTGTGCCGCCGAAAATACCGGGCTTTGCCGTCCGTCATCCGTTCAGTCGGCTTCGTGATCAGAGCGCTGCGCGAGGAGGATATGAAGTTCGCGCTCACGGAGATGGATACGCTCGTGATCGGAAGTTTGGAACTGCGGGCGGACAAGCCGTTGCCGATCAAGGCCGAGCCGGAGCATGTCGTCGTCGCGGGACGTCCCGGGGGGGCGCTCACAGTGTTCGCCGGAGGGCTGCCGGGGTGGATGGCCGACGTCGTCGCCGACCGCTACGGACTGTCGGCCCTGGCCGCGGCCTACGCGACGGTGCCGCAGGCCGGGAAGGCGTTGAACACCCGGCCGTACCCCATCCTGCCGTCCAGACTGGCGATGGCCGCCCCCATGGCGGGCGAGAAACCGAACTCCCCCCGCCTATCGCTTTTTTCCGCGGCGAGACACAAGGCCATCAAAGACGGCTGGCTGCCCGGATTCGAAGTCAAGGAAACAGCCGGGCCGTGCCTCCCGCTGGTGCTCTACGACCTGATGAACCCGAAGCACAAACCGGGGTCGCCGGCCGCCGATCTGGCCCTGCGGATGTTCATCGAGGCGGTGTTGGCGCTCGATGAACTCGACCGGGCCGCCGCCGTCGACAGACCCGTCCTGCTCCCGGGAGTAACCCTCCGGGGGTTCCTGAAGTGGTTCTACGACCCCGCCGGACGGACGCCGCGGCCGAATGAGTTCCACCCGCGGCTTGAGGCGGCGGCCGAGGCGCTGGCGTCGAACCGCGCGCGGATTGAATGGGTCGACCCCGTGACGGGCAAGGGCGGGAGGCGGACCGTGGTGCGCGTTGAAGACCTGCCGCGGGGGCCGGGCAAGCTCGACGACGAGGTCAAGGTGTCCGTGTTTCTGCCCCCGGGTACGAAGGATGGGCCGACCATCGACCGGAAACGGCTGCGGTACTGGGGGCGTAAGAGCGAATCCGCCTACCGGGCGCTGCTCGGGCTCGCCTTCCGCTGGCATCGCCCGGGCGTGACACGGATCCCCATACGGAAGAACGGCGGTTTTTGGTATCAATCGCAGAACCCCGAGCACTACCAGGCCATGTCGCCCGACGAACTGATCGAACTCTGCTACCCGACCAGCAAGATGGAGAAGCGGGAAAAGTTGCTGACGAGGGCGTTTGACACAATCGGAAAACTCGAACGGGCCGGCGACCTAACCCGGCCGGACTCGAACAGGCCGGCGCTCATCCTTCCGCCGAAGCGCCATTCCACCAGATGATCCGCAGGGTGCCACACCAAAAAAGTGGAATGACGCCAGATGATCCGCAGGGTGCCACGCCTAAAAAGTGGAGTGACGCCAGATGGGGCGGAGAGTGACGCCAGATGGGGCGGAGAGTGACGCCAGATGATCCACAGTGAGAGGACAACCCCCCGTTTTCATTGGGGAAAATGGGTCTGAAAGTCGCCCACGACCCCGACCCCGACGTACAGGGGGGGCGTGGGGCGGCTTTTTCGTCGCCCGGCTTGGGGCCGGGCGCCCGCCGCCCACGACCCCTTGAACGACACTTGCCCTGCCCGCCGCTCGTAGCCCAGTCCCCGCCTGCTAAACCGGCGCACCCGATGATCCAAGCCCCCCGGCGCCCCCCCGCGGACCGCTCGGTGTTCCCGTGTCATCCGGCCCCGCTGATTCCGCCCGGCTGGTCGTGTCATCCGGCCCCCGCCTGCTCAACCCGCCCGGCGCGCCGCGACAATCCAGGGACCTAGCGGCGCGCGCCACGCCTAAAAAGTGGAATGACGCCAGATGATCCGCCGGGTTGCCGGTACTACCCGGATCCGGGTTCACAATTGCCCGGCATCTGCCCCGCCCGGGCGACGTCGTCTCCGCGTCCCCCGCTACGCAGATCCCGCCCGAAAACAGGTGCTGAAACGGCGGCTAAGTTGTTGATTCAGCTAGGCTTACGGGGTATAATGGAGGTGTCCCGAGCCCCTGAATACGGCCGTAGGCGCGGCTGATTCAGGAGAACGGCTCGGGGCGGTCGGCGACACCTGAGGAGGCGCCGAAACGATGATGAACAAGTCTACCCCAGCCCCCCCCGCGCCCCGCCCGTTCATGCTCAAGCTCTCGAACATCGATCCGGATGCCGGCTACCGCCCGAGGCCGCCGTTCTTCGTGTGGGATGAGGAACTCGGCGACGTGGTCGAGGTCCCCGGCGCAGACGGCGACCCCGCGCCGATCCAGTTCTTCAGGAACGGCGTTGAAGTCCTGCCGGACGACGGCGCGCTCGAGGCGCTCACCCCTGCTGCCTCCCGCCCGGTGGATGCGGATGGGCCGAATTCGATCAAGGGCTGGGTTCCGCCGCCGGGCTTCGTCCCGGACCCCCGGCACCCGGTGAACGGCTCGCCGCGTTCCTGACCGCTGGACGCCCAGTCCCCCGCGATGGCCGCCTCTTCGCCGAGGCGGCCATCATCTTGTTGACGGTCGACGTCGCCCGCCGATCAGCCCGGAGCCGCCTCGTTCCCGCCGACTGAACAACCCGCTTGCCGGACCCCGCCTCTCGGCGTGGAAGGGAAGGGCGGACGCGGTTTTCGTCCGTCGATCCGAATCGGTCGGGTCCAACGCCCCCTCGTTACGCCCTGGCGGCGCGCTGGCGCGCCTTGAACAAGTCGGTCTTCGTACAATCCCGCGCATGTCCACCCCCCGCGAACGGCGTGAGATCTACGGAACGCCCCGCTGGCGCTCGTTGAGGGCCGAGGTGTTGGCCGCGGCCAACCGGCGCTGCGAACTGTGCGCCCAGCCCGGCGCCGATGTCGCCGATCACCGGACGCCCATCCGCGCCGGCGGTGATCCGTGGGCGAAGTCGAATCTCCGCTGCCTCTGCCGCCGCTGCCACCACGCCGAGACCTTCGGCCGCCGCGCGACGCGGCCGCGGGCGTGGGTGGAGTGGGACCGCCGGTGGAAGGCCCGCATCCGCTGAAGGCGGATATCCGCCGTTCTGCCCGCCCCACGCCGCGCAGGCGGCGCGATCACCCGCGCAGACGGGGTATCCGCCGTCCAACCCCGTAGACGCGCTGTGGCGCGCCCCAGGGGGCTTCAGTGGGCCGCCCATAATCCAATCCGTTGGACCCAACCGTTCCGCGCCGATCCAGAAAACCGGATTCGACCTTTCTTTCCACTAAAAATTAGGGTTGGCGGCGGATACCCCGCTAAAAAGTAGGGTAGACCGACCGTTGATCCCCGAATTCGTTCGGGGATCGTCCGCGAAAACGGAGATCGGCTTCGGGGGTCGGGGCTGTGCCGTCCGGTTGCGATGTCGAGATTCGTTCCGTGATCGGCCGGAAATTCTGAGATCGGCTCCGGGGGCCGGGGGTCGGGATTCGTTTCGAGGTTCACCGAACGGATGGGGATCGCGGTGCGGGGTCGGGGGTCGGCAACTCCCGGTTTCGTTCCAGCGCCTCGTCATCGAGGAGGTGATCGCGCCGCGGGGGTCGCCCGCCTGGTGCTGGTCCCCCCGCGCGATCACCGGGTTCGTCCTCGTCTTCGCCGGCGTTCCGGTGCGTCGTGCCGCCGCCGTCCTCGTCTTCCCGCCCGCCCCTGTGCCCGCCCGGCACAGGCGGCGGCGAACCGGCACCCTCCCGCTTTCGGTCGGCTGCCCGGGCAATGAGGCCCGCCGCGAACGGCGGGAACCGGTTGTCCGGGGACCGGGGACGATTCCATGTGGGGGATGCTTCAATGAGGCCCGCCGCGGCTGCCGGGGTATCCTGCACCTTTGCACGTTTATGGTGGTGTTCATGATGCAGTGGCTCGGCGGCGTCCTCGTTGTGCTCGGCGGCGTCTTCGCGGCGCTCGGCGGCGGCCTCGTTGCGCAGCACGCCGGGCTCCGTGCCGACATGGCGGAGTTCCGGTCCGATGTCCGCGAAGACCTGCAGCGTCTCGATGCCCGCCTGCGCGCTGTCGAGATCGCGTTGGGCAAGGTCGACCAGCGGCTCGCGGCGCTCGAGCGGCTTCACGAAGCGGGGGGGGATTAACGATGCCGGACAAGAACACGCAATGGATCATCGGTGTCCTTGTGGCCGCGGTCGTGGCCGTGAGCGTCCAGATCGGCGGCCTGCGCAGTGAGTTGGACGCGCTCCGCGGTGAAGTCCGGACGTCGATAGGGGAGATTCGGACGGACCTCCGCCGTCTCGACGATCGCCTGCGGGACGTCGAGGTTGCGCTGGGCAAGGTTGACCAGCGGCTCGCGGCTCTCGAGCGGCTGCAGGAAGCGGCGGCCGCTCAATCCGCGGTCGTCGGCTGACGGCGGTCTCCAGGCTCGATACGCGCCCCGGCATAATTGCGTCCATGCCGCACGACAAGACCCGCAAGCGCGAGTTCCGGCGCGCCCGCGTCGAGGCGGGGCTGTGCCGGGACTGCGGCCGGCTGCGCGGGGCGGACGGAAAACCTCGTGCCGCTGCCGGAGGTGCGCCGACCGGATGAACAGCGCGGCCCTGGAGTCCCCCCCGCCGTCGGTGGTGCGCCGGCGGGCGCAGGTGCAGGCTGACCGGCTTGAGCGGGAGAGGAAGCGGGAAGCCGAACGGGCGGTCAGGGCCGTTGTGCCTGACCGCCTGGCGGCGATCCGCGCCGGCGAGAAGGCCCGGCGGGAGCGCCAGCGGGACGTTGCCTGCCGCATCTGCGGGATGCCGCGCGGGTCGGACGGGACTTCGCAGCTCTGCCGGCGTTGCGCTGATCAGATCGCGGCGAAGATGCGTGCGCGGCGCGCCGAGCACGGCCGTGTTCCGGAAGACCCGTCCGCCCGTCTGGAACGGCATCGCCGCGCCGCCGCCGCCCGCCGCGACCGCGGGCTGTGCATCCGGTGCGGCGGGCGGTCGGTCCTGGAGACGTGCGCGCCGTGCCGCCGCCGCTCGTCGGCGAACTGGCGGGCGTGGGATGCGGAGTACCGCCGGACGCACGGTCGGAGCCGGAAGGCGGCCGTGCAGGCCGCCCGGAAGGCGGAAGGGCTGTGCGTCGACTGCGGCGGGGAGCGGGGCGAAGACGGCACAGCCCGGCATTGCCGCACCTGTCAGGACAAGGCGAACGAACACCTGCGGCAGTGGAAAGCCCGCCGCCGTGCGGAGGCGGCGCGGCGGGCGTCGGTCGACGAGCGGGCCGAGGCCGGCATGGCGATACTCCGGGACCGCGGGCGACACGGATCGGGGGATAATCCCGGGCATGGCGGCTGACGGTTCCCCGCCCGCGCGGGGATGGACCCGAGATATGGGTTGACGCCCCGCTGCCGGATACCGGTTCCCCGCCCGCGCGGGGATGGACCCTATGCGGCCGACAGGGGCGGTGTCTGGTTCCGCGTTCCCCCGCCCGCGCGGGGATGGACCCATTTCCAGCGGGATCGCGCCGGGACAGCCGTGCGTTCCCCCGCCCGCGCGGGGATGGACCCGTCCCGATGCGGCCGGCTGCCGAAATGCTCTTCGTTCCCCGCCCCGCGCGGGGATGACCCGATCGAGACGGGCCGCCCGGCCGCTGGCCAACCGGCTCCCCCGCCTTTCGCGGGGATGGAGACACGCATGACCGACAAGCCGGCGGTGCAGGAAGACGTTGAAGAGGCGGCGATCCATGCGGCCGTCGCCGATCTCGACAAGGCGGTCCTCACGCTGATCACGTCGTGCGCCGCGCGTCGGGATCGCCCGGACGGGCATCCGCTCGGACAGGACGAAGCCCGGGCGCTGCGCTCGCTGGCCGTCTCCGTGTTGACGCCGGCCTTTCTGGCCCGGATCGGCATGGTGACGGACCCCGGCGAGTACTCGCGGTTGCTCGATCAGTTCGACGCGTGGCGCAGGAACGGCGCGGAGTCGCTCGACGGCCTTCACCGGCTGCTCGCCGACGTCACGGCCGCGGCCGCCGTCCAGACCCACGCCCCCGAAACGGGTGCCGCGGTCCACTGAAGGGGTGGCTGATGCCGGACAAGAACACGCAATGGCTCGTCGGTGTCCTCGTGGCCGTGGGGCTGGGGCTGGCCGTCCAGATCGATATGCATGTCGGCGGTCTGCGCAGTGAGTTGAACGCGGTCCGCGGCGAACTCCGGACCGGGCTGGCCGAAGCCCGGGCGGACCGGGCCGAAATGCGGGCGGAGTTCCGGTCCGGGCTGGCCGAAGCCCGGGCGGACCGGGCCGAAATGCGGGCGGAGTTCCGGACGGACCTGGCGGAGATTCAGACGGACCTCCGCCGTCTTGACGACCGCCTCCGGGCCGTCGATCTGACGTTGGGCAAGGTCGACCAGCGGCTTGAAGCGCTTGAGCGGCTGCAGGAAGCGCCGGCCGACTGAGCCGGCAGAAACGGGGTGTGCGGTGGTTGTGGATGCGGTGAAGACGGCGGCGGCTGGAGCGGCTGACGTGGTGGGCGGCGCAGCTGCGGCGGTGGGCGGCGCGGTCGCCGGCGTGTTCGGCGGCGGGAACGCGGATCCGGACCTTCCGCCCGCGGGCGGCGCGCTGGCGTGGGTGCGTGCGTGCGCCACGACGGCCGAGGACGCATCCGCCGACGATTGGGCGGCGCTCGACTGGAGCATCCGTACGGCCCTGCCCGAATGGCTGGATGCGGCCGCGGCCGCGTCGGGGGTCGATCTGTCGGCCGAGGCGCGGGACCTGCGGGCGGCGGACCCGGTGACCGGACCGGAGCCGCTCGAAGCGGTTCAACCGGCGCTCGGCCGCGCGGAGTCGGCCGCCGCCGTCCTGGCCGCCGCCGCGTCGGGCGGCGCGGCCGAGGCGCTGAACCGGGACGCAGAGGCGGCGGTCCGGCTCGGGTTCATCGCCGTCGACCCGTCCTTCGCCGCTCCGGTCCCGGAAGGCGGTGAGGCCCTGCGCCGGGTGGCCGCGGCCGTCGGGTGCGCCGAGGCGGTCATCGTGCGCGCCGCGTGCCTGCGCAGCCGTCCGTCCGCCGCCCGGCTTCAGGAGACCGCCGCGGAAGCGCTCGCGCCGGTCCGGGCGCGGGTGCGCCGGCTGGCGGATGAGCACCTGGCGTCCGAAGGCGGCGCGGAAGTGGATGACCCCGTTCAGTCCGCGCCGTCGCCGTAGACGACAATCCGGAGTATCGGCCCGATGAACCATCGGATGGACTTTTCTCCGGCCGGCGCCGGGGCGGGTTCGTACTGCCGGACCTGTTGCAGCCCGAGGCACAGACTGACGCCGTAGCCCGGATGCGCGGCCGTCCACTCCGGAGACGGCTCCCCGCCCGGGTCCAGCCGCCGCGCGATCTCGACGGCCAGCGTATCGGCCCGTTCCGCCGTCCGCCCCTCGTCGACGGCCCGCACGAGCCATCGTTGATCGTGTTCGTGCATCCGCCGTCCGCGTTCGCCGTAGCTGTAGCGGTCGATCCCCTGGTGGAAGGTTGTGAGGATGAGCGGGAAGGGCGGTTTTCTGTGCTGCTTCTGCCGGGCTTCCAGAACCGTGTCGTGGATCGCGTGCGCCCGCCAGTCCCCGGTTCGCTCCGGCGCGCGCAGCAGCGGTTCCAGCCTGTCGGCGATATAGCTCCCCGCCGCTTCAGTAGCGGTCATACGGGTCGGTCTGGATGGTCGGAAGCAGGTGCCCCCACGTTTCCGCCCCCGCCACGCCGGTGGTGAGCGCGGCGCCGGCCCACCCCGAGAGCAACCGGACGGGATAGAGGGCCAGTCCGCGGGACGTCGCCTGCACGGCCTTCCAGGCGGCTTGACGGACGGTGGCGACGGTGAAGGTGAACGTGTAATCGACGGTCCGGTTCTCCACGTTGATGCGGCTGTCGACGACCCCCGAAAGGCTGCTCCGCAGCAACCCGGTGATGACCGGCACGTCCGCCTGCCAGCGGTCCAGGACCGTCTTCAGCAGCATGTTGGCGCTTTCGTTGTACGCGTCTTCGGTCAGTTCGAGCCAGAAGCGCCAGTCTTCGTCGCTGATGTTCCGGTCGCGGTTGAGGTCGTCGGCCACGGCTTCGAGCGCCTGCAGCTGCAGTTCCGACCACCCGGCCGGTCCGCCGGCCATGTACGGCTTGCCGACCGTGATCACCGGCCCACCGTCCCCCCCGTTCCGGGCGGCGGGATTCGGATGGTGGGGGTGGCGCCGCCCAAGACGACCTTCGCCGATCCGGTTCGGTCGACGATGAACCAGGGGCGGATCGAGATCGTGAATTCCATGCCGGGATACTATCACCGGCATGCCGGACACCAACACGCGGTGGCTCATCGGAACGGCGCTGGTCGTTGATGTTGCGATCGGCAAGGTCGACCAGCGGCCCGCGGCGCTGGATCGGCTTCACGAAGCGCCGCCGGCGCAGTGAGGAAGACGGATGGCCGAGACGACCCGCCAGCCCGGCACGTGGACCCCCGACGCCCCGTTGCCCCGCCCCACGCCGGGCGGCGGGCATCTGATCTCCGGGACCGCCGCCGGCGACGCCACGACGCAGGTGCGGCGGCGCCGCCGCGACGGGGTACCGGAGGCGGTCGTCACCGTGCTGGTCGAGCGGGACCCGGACGAGGTCGACATCCACCCGCCCGCCGCGACCGTCCTGTGTTACTTTCGCGGACCCGCCGCCGCCGTCGAACACGCGGCCTTGCTGCGCAAAGGGGATCGGGTCCGGGCGGTCGGTCACCACTTTCTTCGGATCCCGGTCCGCTTCGGCGGCGACGTGCGGAGGATCACGCTCTTCTGCGCAGAACTCGGCCGGGCCCGGGTGCACTGACGGCGCGGTCCTGCGCGGCTGACCAGTCGGTTCTACCTCGTGGTCGCCGCGCTGCCGTAGAACATCCCCGCCGACCATCCGGCGGCCTCATTGACGAACTACGGCCGGCTTCCGATCTGCCGAGTGCATCGGGCGTTGTCCGCCGACGCCGAGAATCTCGGCCAGCAGCCCCTCCGTTTCCTGCTCCAGCGCCAAGATGTCCGCAGTGATCTCCGCCAGCGGCCGCATCGGCTTCGGCTTGTAGAAGGGGCGCGTGAAGTTGATCTCGTAGCCGACCTTCACCTTGTCGGGCCGGTACCACGCATCCGGCGCGTAGGGCAGCACCTCCCGTTCCAGGAAGCCTTCAACGCCGCCGACCTCCGCAAGCGGGATCTGCTCGGTGTCCCGCAGATCGGGATCCGGTTCGTACTCCACGACGGCGGACCGGCCGTTGACGGCGGCCTGGAACATGCCGTGCAGCGGGTCGGGCCGCGCGCCCTGCGGGTGGATTCTGCGGATGACGGGTGCCGCAGTCCCGGCGCGCCTGCCGGTCGTCTTCAGCGCCTTGATCCCGGCCGCCTTGTAGACGCGGTTCGGGTCCGCCCCGACGACGCGCAACGGCCGCTCGACCGTCACCTTCCAGTAGCCGAACGCGGCGTTGTCGAATATCCGGCTCTGTTCGTTTTCTTCGAAGGCGAGGAAGGTGTTGCAGACGCGGGCGATGTCCTCGTCGCCCAGTTCGCAGTTCTTCTTGCCGAGGTTCTTGCGCAGCGGCCGGTGCCAGTCCGCGGCGTTGATGAGCTGCACCTTGCCCCGGCGCTGTTCCGGCTTGCGGTTGGTGAGCACCCAGATGTAGGTCGCGATGCCGGTGTTGTAGAACAGGTTGGACGGCAGCGCGACGATCGCCTCCAGCCAATCGTTCTCGATGATCCATCGGCGGATGTTGCTCTCGCCCTGCCCGGCGTCGCCGGTGAACAGCGCGCTGCCGTTGTGCACTTCGGCGATGCGGCTGCCGAGCGGGGTATCCCGCTTCATCTTCGAAAGCATGTTGGCGAGGAAGAGCATCTGGCCGTCGTTGGAGCGGGTGATCAGGGAGTACTCCGGATCGCCGGCGTGTTCGACGATGAATCGCGGGTCGCGCAGGTTCCGCCTGCCGCCCATGCGGTCCATGTCGGTCTGCCAACTCTTGCCGTAGGGCGGGTTCGAAAGCATGAAGTCGAACCCGCGGTCCGGGAATGCGTCGTTGGAGAGGGTCGAGTGCTCCGGGCCGCCCACGATGTTGTCCGTCTCGTCTCCGCTTTTCAACAGGATGTCGGCCTTGCAGACGGCGTAGGTCTCGGCGTTGATCTCCTGCCCGTAGAGCTGCGCGGAAACGTTCTTGCCGCGTTCGGCCGCGAGCTGCCGCAGTGTCTCCCCGGCGACCGTCAGCATGCCCCCGGTGCCGCATGCGCCGTCGTACAGAAGGTACGAGCCCGGCTCGATCTTGTCGGCGATGGGCAGGAAGACGAGCTCCGCCATCAGGCGCACGGCGTCCCGGGGCGTCCAGTGCTCGCCTGTTTCCTCGTTGTTCCCCTCGTTGAAGCGGTGGATCAATTCTTCGAAGAGGGAGCCCATGCCGTGGTTGTCGAGGCCGGGGTACCGGATGGAGCCGTCGGCGTTCATCACCGGGTCGGGGCCGATGTTGACTTCGGGCGAGGTGAGCTTCGCGATCAGCGGGGCGAGGGCGCCGGCGTCCGCGAGCGTCTTGATCTGGCCGCGGAATTTGAAGCTGTCGAGGATGTCCTGCACGTCGGGCGGGAAGCCGTCCAGGTACGCCCGGAAGTCGGCTTCTAGCTGCTCCCGGCCGCCGTGGGTGCGCAGGGTGCGCAGGGTGAACTTCGACGTGTTTTGGAACGCCTGCGCCGCTGCGTCCCGGCCCGGCCGCGTCTCGATGACGGCGTCCAACCGGCGCAGCACGACCATCGGCAGGATCACGTCGCGGTATCTGCCGCGCAGGTACAAGTCGCGCAGGACGTCGTTGGTGATGCCCCAGATGTAGTTCGTGATCCAGTGGATGTTGTCGTTGTCCGTCGTCATCGGGGTCCCCCGGACCGCAGCCATCGAGGTCGGTCCGTGACCCCGATATACCACGCGGCGGCCGTTCGGGTCGGATCCGCCGGCGACCCCGACCGTTTACCCTAGGGCCGCGGCGTTTCCCGCGCTGCGTTCGCGCTCGGCTGCTACTGCATCGTCGAGGGCGGCGCGGACCCGCGCGGGGTCGGCATCGAGGACCGCGGCCAGTCGGCGGGCGACCTGCCCCCAGCGCATCGGGCGGCGCCGGGACGGTTTCGACGTCGGGCATGTCTCGCACGAGAGGACCATCCGATCATTGGCGTCCGGCCGCTTGCGCTGCGCCCACTTCCGGGCAGTACTGCGGTCGGTGAACTTCCTGCTGGCCATCGTGTAGATTCGGCCGCTGCGCAACCAAGCGTGGTAGTGGTCCATGCCCCCGCGTATCGGCCGCAACGCCCCGATTCCCCATTTGGGGAATCGCCCCGCGCCTGTTGAACGAACGCCGACCAGCCCGGTAGTTCCGCCCGTCTCAAACCGCTTTTGCCGTCAGCGGCCCGCTGTGGCCCTTCTCGCGGGTGTGTGCAGATCGGTGAACACGGGAGCGGCGAGAGGGAGCCGCAGTTGGCGATCCCGGTCCCCCGTCCGCCCCGCCGATTCCTTGGCCCTGGACCGGATGACGGACTCGCGGGGGAACATGGCCGGCTGCACGGGCTCGCGCAGGAACGCCAGCCGGCGCCGGGCGGCCCGGCACGGGTACAGCGTCCCGTTTATCCGCTCGCACACGGGACCCCATCCTACCGGTTCTCTCGACCCCTCCCGCGGAACCGGGCGGCCAACACGGCGCCGCGGGCGGTGAGCCGCGCGTCGAGGCTCTTGATGCGGGTGCCCCGAAAACCCCGGCTCCCGGACCCCGCGGAACCGGGCGGCCCCCGGCGTTCACAGTTCCGGGATGCCCAATCCCACCAGAATCCAGAAACTCGAAGCCGCGGAGAAGGACAACAAGCGGCGCCAGCAGGAACGCCGCCGCGATCTCAAGCTGCAGCTGGCTGATCACGTGCTGAAGGCGATCGAGAAGGATCCCGACCTTCAGCGGAAGGCCGCGGCCCTGGTCGCGGCGCTGGCCGCCGACGATCGCGATGAACTGCAGCACGCCTTCCCGCGGTTGAAACCCCGCGCCGAGAAAACGCCGGCGCCGGCGACGCCCGGCAAGTCCCCCCAGCGCGCCGACGCTGCGCATCCCCGGACGGCGCCGACCCCGGCCCGGCTGGACGCCACGAAGCCGAAAACGGCGCACCCGCACCCGTCGACCGGGTGATGACCCCGGCATGCTAGGGGGCCGGTTCCGCCGGCCCTATTTCCGCGGCTCTTCGTCCTTCGGCGCCAGCCGCGGGCGCGCCCGCACCCCGTTGGGACCCCGCTCGACGCCGCGGTTTTTTATCTACGCATTCATTTCTCTTGTGGTGGTTTTCCCGTGCCATTCGGTTTTTGAATGGCTAGCGGGTTAGCCTTTTCCGCTCGGAAAAGGGGCCCTTCCGGAATCCTTATGCTTTCCGCGTGGCCATCCAGCTCATGCGGTTCAGCCCCAAACCGAAATTGTCTTCGGCCCACGTCGCCCATATCCGGGGGGAGGAAAACGCGCGGCCCTTGGAAGCCTTGCCGAGGGAGGGTATGGCACGGGCTGTCCGCTACCCCGACGATTACGACCTGGCGGCTTCCACTGTGCTCCAAGCCGTGAACGCCAAGCGGAGGGGCCCTAAGCCGAACCAGGTTACCGACGTCCTGTTCTGCGGCCCCCCTCCGCCCGAAGCCAAGAACGCCTGGCCCCACGACAAGGTTGAGCGGTGGGGCCGCGCTTCGTACGAGTGGGTGAAGCAGACCTTCCCCGGAACGATCGTCGCCGCCGCCGCCCTTCACCAGGACGAACGGGCCCACCATGTTCACGTGCTGCTCGTGCCGCTGTTCGACACCGACGACAAGGGCCCCCGGATCGCGTGGTCGAAATGTCAGAAGTCGGCGGCGGAGCGTTTGGCGGGGCGGGTTCTGAAACGGCCCGGGGAGCAGATGAGGGTTCTGCAGAACGCCTACCACGCCCAAGTTGGATCGCGGTTCGGGTTGGAACGGGGGGAAATCGGAAGCAAGAGGAAGCACGAAGAACCCGATTCCGCCAAGGGCCTCAAGGACCGGCTCGCTGATACCCAGGAGCGTTTGAGGGACGCGCGGGATGAACTGACGAAGACGGCCCGGCGTGAAGTCCGCGAACGGAGGAAGTCTGCGGCGGGGAAGACTGCGGCCTCCGGAGGCGCGCGGGGGAGGGCGGAGATTCGGCGGATTGAGCGCCGGGGGATCGCCTTAGCCGAGTTCGTCTGCGAGAAGGCTTATGCGGAGGGGAAGAAGGTCGGCTTGGAACGGGGGAGGAACTGATGCCTGAGCAAAGGAAAGTCGTCGAGGAACCCGCGAAGTGGCAAGGCGGGCCGAAACCTGAACCGGAGCCCGCGCCGCCGCCGCCGGATATCCGGGCGCGGTCCCATGCGCAGTTGAACTTGGCGGTTCGGAATGCGGAGGGGTGGTGCTTCGTCTGCGGCCAAATGCTCGAGCTGGCCGGAGTCGTGCTGTCCGTCGTGTCGTCGCCCGCCCCCCCGGACGGCAGCTTGTATCTGAGGCAGGCGGCGTTGCACCCGGACTGCGACGCGCTGCTCTCGCGGACGGGCACGGTGGCGGCGGCTTGGGAGCAGTTGGCGTTGGCTGCCGACGAGGACGGGCGGGAGTTCAACCCCGGGAATGCGGCGAGGGCGGCGCGGTCGCTGACGCACAAGGTCGGCTGAGCCCCGGCCGGCGCCGCGGAGGGGTAGTCCGGTCGCCCCGGCCGGCGTTCACCGTGCCGGCCGGGGTTCGTCAATGAGGCCGCCTCGTGAGAGGCGGAACGACGTCGGACACGCTCGACAACCAAGTTCTCAACGGCGAGCTTCAATGAGGCCGACCCCGAAGGGCCGGAAAACGGGCAAGGGCGGCAAGTAGCGGCATGTCTACGCCGAGCTTCAATGAGGCCAGCCTTGCGGCTGGAATTCGGCCGCCACGACACCACGGCCCTACCCCGCGACATACGGCACGTGCATCATGCTGGCGGCGCGTCTTGCAGCCCGCTCCCCGCGTCGATCGTATCGGATCGTGGTGGCGACGTTCGCGTGTCCGACGAGGCGTTGCACACTGGCGATATCCTGCCCCGCGTCGAGCAACTCGCTGACGAATGTGCGGCGCAGATCGTGCGGGGTCGCCGGCTTGATTCCAGCCTGTTCGCAGCGTCGCACCAGGCGCAGCCGAATCGCCGCCGGAGTCATGTCCGACCGGGGCGAGACGACGCCCCGACGGCTGACGCGACAGAGAAGCGGTCCGGGCTCCGGACCGCGGACCTTCAGCCAGTCCGCGATGGCCAACCCGCCGCCGTTGTCCGCGTAAACCTGTCTCTGTTTTCCACCCTTCCCCAGCACGCGAATCGTCAACCCGTTCTCGTCGGGTTCGACGTCGGCGGTCCGGACGGCCGCGGCTTCGGCGCGCCGGAGTCCGCCGCCGATGAGAAGGGCCAGCATCGCAGCGTCCCGCGCGCCGATCGGCGTGCCGTCGGCCGTGGCTCGGAACAGGGCGTTGACTTCCCCCGGCGCCACGGCGCGGCCGGCCGGCAGCCGGGACCCGCGGACGGACTTGAGGGTGTCCTTCATCCGCTCCCGCCTGTCGGTGTCGATCTGCTCGAGACGCCACGCGGCATGAATCACGCCCCGGACGGCCGCGAGCTTGATGTTGACCGTGGCCGGCGCGGGCGGCGGTCCGCCCGGTTCGACCGGTTCCTGAAGCCGCGTCCGGAGGGCCGCCGTGTGCGCCGGCGTGAGGCTCGACCACGGGAAGAGATCGGGGTCGATCCCCGGCGCCATGACGGCGACGACGCTCCGGATGTTCGAGGCCATGCCAGCGCGGGATACGGCGGTGCTGAGGGACGCCACGTAGACCCGCGCGGGGTTCCGGTCGGCTGGCGGCGGCGCATCGAGGATCACGATGTCGGTCGCGGCGGTGGTCGTGGTGGCCAGCGTGGTGGTGTCGGTCATCGTCTCTCTCCGTTCGTCTACCGGGCTACCGGGTCCGCACCAGCGCCGATTCCTTGGCGACCGTCCGCGCCGCGAGGACGAACCGGACGGCTTCGGTCCAGGTGCCGGTCGTCTTCTCGCGGGATTCCGCCGGCATCGAGGTTGCGAGCTTGCCCTTGAGCCGGACATGGAAGCCGGGCATCAAGCGGCGGATCTCGACGTCGGGGAGGTCGGCCGCGAGGGTGCCTACGTAGTCGTCCGGCTGCCGCTCGCCGGCGTTCACCTGGTCGGGGTCCGTGCGGTTGGTGGTGGTCGTCATCGATCGTCTCCAGCGCCCTCGTCGACGTTGATTCCGCGGAGCCGGCAGAGCGTGCGGCCGTGGGCGAGGATGGCCAGCTTGACGGAGAGCTTCGAGGCGAACGCGGCGAGGTCGAGCGCCGCCCCTCCGGTGGTGGCCGCGGTGGCCGCGGCGTACTCGGTGAGCCTGCGCACGACCGGGTTCACCAGGCGGCCGTCGTGGTCGGTCCGCATCAACGCCATGTCCGCACCTTGTAGGGCCTGCCGGCGCGGCGCTTCGCCGTGGTTGTCAACGGTGCCGTGCGGTCCGCCTGGGCGCGGTGCTCGGCGACCTCCGCCCGCAGCTTCAGGACGGTCGCCATATCCCGGTTCCGCTGGGCGTCGAGGATGCCGCCCTGGAGGGCCGCGATCGCGTCGAGGTGGTCGGTCACCATGTCGGTCCGCCCCTTGCGGCTGGCTTCGATTCCGGCGGCGGTGAGTTTGCGGTCGGCCATCGTCTCTCTCTGGAAGCGGGCGACCCCGAAGGGCCGCCCTTGGTTGGTTACGCCCAGTGCCCCTTGCACCAGGTGATGGTTTTGGTGCCGGGCTCCGGGTAGGTGACGACGTACTTGCCGTCGACCCAGACCCGCGCGCCCGCCGCCGCCGTGTTGTTGTTCGTTCTCATAAGACCTATTCTAGTAACCCACGATGGGAGAGTCAAGCAAATTCTGTGCTCACAGGCGTTTTTTCTGCGTTGCGTATTCTGTGCGCCTTGTGCTACATTGTCAGCTATGAAAGGTCGGGTCAAGCAAGATAAAGCGGTCCATTTCCGGGCGTCTGCGGCGTTGGTCGATCTGCTCGACTCGCGCGCGCTCGAGGCCGGCATCCGGCGCCCCGAGGCGATCCGGCGGGCGATCTCGGAGTGGATCGAACGGCAGGAAGCCGCGACGGCGCGCCGGAAGCGGCTGGAGAAGAACGGCCGATGACTTCGAGGTTCCCGGTGATCGGCGCCGGGACGCTACCGCGGGGGCATGCCCGCGGCGAGTGGTCCGCTCGTGACAGGGACCGGGGAATCCACGGCGCGCCCCCGATATCCGCGCCCGTCGGCGGCCACCCAACGGCCGGGACGTTGGGCGCAGCCGGGCCGGCGATACGGCCCGGAACTCTTTCCGCCGCTGGAGGCGACTGATGAACGACGAGATTCGGATCGGTGACGTGGTCCGCGGCCGGCTGTTCGGTCCGGTGTGCGGTCCCGTGATCGGGTTCACCATCCCGCGGCCGGGGTTCCCGGCGCTGCCCCTCGTCGAGGGGTCCACCTGCGGGGTCAGCGGCGCGGTCCGCGTCGGGGGCGACGATGCCTAGACGGTCCGCCGCCGCCCTCGTGGCCGAACCGGAACCGCGCCGGCTACAGATTCAGGTGCTCGAAGGCGCGGCCTGTGCCTGCCCGGTCCCCGCGAAGCGGGTCAGGGACGATGACGCTTTCTCCTGCACGTGCCCCGAGTGCGGCGCGGTGTGGCTCATCGGGCTGGCGTGAGGATGTTGTTGCCGTTTGGGCCATCGCGCCGGGAGTGGTTGAAACGCCGGCTCTTGAATCCCCGCGCTTTCCGGCGGCCGTTTCGAACGCGCCGGGAGTGGTTGGTGATGGGGTTCAGCATTCGCTCCATAACCGAGGGTGGGTGGTGGTGAAGATCTTCGACGGCGATTGCTTCAAGTCCGCGAAGAACGACATCCGAACCCGGCTGGCGGTCCTGCTCGCGGAGCCCGGGGTCGGCGGCGTGCGGGTCCGCCTGCGGCCGGCGGAGCCGGATGGCCCGGTCGTGAACGGCCTTGCCTACCTGCGCGCCGAGCGGCGGACCATCCGCGAAGGCGTGATGCTCCAGTTCGACGGCGAGCTTCCGGGCGAGGTGGCCGTCTTCGACCGCGCCGTTCTCGCGCGGATCGAGATCGAGCACCCCGACGGGGAGTGGCGCGCCGCGTGAAGACGATGCTGAGCTTCGATCCGCGGGTACGGCGGCGCGGCCGGAACGGTGCGCACGGGGTCGGGACGGCCGCCCGGAAGCGGCAGCCGACCTTGTTCGCTCTCGGGCCGCGGGAGAAGGCCGAGGGGCGCTGCCCCGAGTGCGGCGGCTACGGCAACATCAAGATCCGCCCGACCCGGCCGGACGTGGCCGCCTGCACCTTCCGCTGCTGGACCGATGCCGACTTCGACTTGGCCGCGGCGCGGGTGCCGCGGCGGAAGCGGCTGCAAATGCGGTTCGCCGTGCAGGAAGCCGCGTGCAGGGGGCATGCGACGTTGAAGCCGTGGGAGTAGATCGATGCCGAAGACGACAGCGGCGGCGCGTGTAGTCCCGTGGCCGAAGGACGGACCCGTCCCGCCTCCGGGGCCGAATCAGCCGCTCGGCCGCGGGCTGTCCGCGGTGGTCGACCGGATCACCGGCGACGTCGAGCCGCTCGGCGGCGCGGCGCTCGATCCGGCGCTGGAAGACCCCGCCGTGTTGCTCCGCGGTCTCGGCGTTCTGGTCGAGGACGAAGCCGCCGAGCTCGAGCGCCAGCGGGTCGAGGCGCTCGAGGAGGAGGTCAGCGACCTTCGCGCCGAGGTTCACCTTCTCCGCGGGCGTCTCGCGGAGGTCGAGGCCGACGTTGAACAGCGGGTCGAGGCGGCGCGGGCTGGCGCCGAGCACGCCGCCTTGGGCGAGGCGAGACGGCATGTAGCCGGCCATCGGCTGCTGTCCATCCTGGAGACGAACCGATGACCGACGAACCGATGACTGACGAATACGCCGACGACCCCGCCGGCGCCGCCGCGCGTCTCAAGCATGCCGCGGTCGAGTTGCTGTACGCCGTGGACAAACTCGGCCCGTACGCGGCCGCGGGCAGCGGCGACCCCGCGGACTTGGCGCCGGAGATCGTCGAGGCGGTCCAGCGCCTACCGGCGCATGCGGTGTTCGCGGCGGCCGGCCTGGTGGCCGCGACGGTCCCCGACGGCGGAGGCTTGTCCCGCCGCATCCTCTCCGAGCGCCGGAGGCATCAGGCGGGCGAAGTGAGCCCGCGCCGCGCCGTCGCCGTCGCGTGCGACCGGCTGCTCGCAGCGGTGGCCGCGTCCGCCGTGGCGGGTCCGCCGGATGCGGAGAACGGGGTGACGCATTGACCCAAGCCGAGAGAGAGAACGACGGCGGCCTGACGAAGGCCGCGCTGACGCGGACTGACAAGTGGTGGGGAGCATGACGGCGGAGACAAAGGCGGACCGCGGACTCGACAAGCGCTTGGCCGCCCGCGCGTTGCGTGCGAACTGCGGGGACCGCTCGAAGGCGCGCGCCTTGGCGCTGCGGCTGTCAACCAGTCACGCGGCGACCGCGGGCCGTGAAGGCGTCGGATCGGTCGCGGCGGACTGGTCGAGGCGCATGGCGGCCGGATGGCGCGCTGCCGCGGATCGGCTCTCGGAACCGGTTCAGCGAGGATGACGATGCCCGACGATCGGAACTACTACGAGCTGGTTCACGGACCCGACGACGAGATCCGAACCGCGGGCCCTTGCCCGGCGTGCGACGGGACCGGGCAGAACCCCGACGACCCCGACGGCGGCCCGTGTCCGGAGTGTGACGGCACGGGCGAGGTTGACGACGACGAAGCGTAAGGTGCGAATCGGATGAGGCGTTTCAAGGCGGTAAGGCAGCTTCCAGAACCGCCTTGACCGCTTCGAACCGCAGGCGAAAGATCGGGTGGCATGAGAGAGGTGAACGACGAAGCCGCGCGCATCGAGGACTGCGACGCCTGCGGAGACCCCATGGATGAAAACGATCCCGCCGCCCGAGCCGCCCTCGTCAAGAGCGGTCGAATCCCTACGGCGGGCCGATTCACGATCCGCGGAAAGGCGGCGGCCGATGCGGAAGTCTGTCCGCCTATCGTCGTGGTGACCGTCGAGCGTGACCGGGACGACGTCGAAGCCGTCCCCCCGGGCCGGACCATCCGATGCTGGATGGTCGACCCCGCCGCCCAGACGGCCGCCGCGGCCGTGCGCAGGGGTGACCGGGTGCGCGGCGACGGCTTCAGCTACTACGTGATTCCGAAAGGGCCGAACCGCGGGGGAATCGCAGTCCAGTGCAGCGCGGTCGTTGCCGCGCCGGCTGGTGGTGCGGGGGAGGAGGCGGCATGAGCACGAATACGCCCACGCTCGGGCTGCACGCGGTCATCGAGGCCGCCGCGGAAGGGCTGGAGCCCGGCATCTACGCATGGATCGGCGGCGCGCTGGTCGAGGTTGACGAACGGCCGCACTTGGCCGAGGGGCAGGTTGTGGCCTGGTCGGCCCGCGTCCGGAAGCCGGCGCCGGTTCCGGTTCCCGGCGAGGATGAGGTGTTCGATCGGACACCACGCCCCGAAACGCCGGAGTGGCTGAAAGAACAGCGGGCTGTAGAGGATGCGTCGTGAAGCGCCGCGAGGGTGATCGGGACGTCGTGATTCCGGAAGCCGCCGCGGAAGAACCGCCGCAGGACCCGGTTGAGGATGACGAGTCGGATCGGCAGCGGCGGCGCGACGAAGCGCTCCGGTGGATGCGAGTCAGCGCGGGGGGGGCGGAGCGGTGAAGGGCGCCGGGTACGCCTGACCACGCCGGCGGCGGAGCGGCTCGATGCTGCGGGGGAGGCGGGACGGTGACGGGTGTTTGCTCCAGTCTCGGAAGACTGGCCTCATTGAAGCGATGCGGGTTGCCGAGGGTGGCGCGGAGCGGTGACAAGTGGTTGCCGGCGCCCAGGACCGCACGTTGTTTCCAGCCCTTCGGGGCTGGCCTCATTGAAGGGCGGACGACGATGACGAAGGCGATGAACGGCACGCCCTGCAGGTGCGGCCCGCAGGCGAAGCGGACCATCTACAAGAACGGCGTGGTCCGCTACACCTGCCCCTCGTGCGCCGCAACCTGGTCGTGGGCTCCGAAGATGACGCCCGCGGCGAAACACTGGCGCTGGACCCTGCAGGAGCAAGACGGCCGGCTGCCGCTGGCCGGCGACGAGAAGCCGCCGCCGATGGACAGAGACCTGCCCCTGGGCGACGGGGCCGACTGATGCGCAGCTTCAGCTATGGCAACGAGCCGAATCCGTATGACGAGATCCGGAGGCAGGTTGAGATCGATCAGCCGCGCCTTGACCTTGGGAGGAACGAACCGATGAGCGATACGACGACGACCACCCGCGGCGGCGACCCCGGCGCGCCGGAAGACCCGTGGGCGGCTGCGTGGCGCGAGCTCGTGTTCCTGAAACAGCGGATCAAGGGCATCGAGGACGTCGTCGCGGCGGCGGTCGCCTCTGCCGACCCGGACCGGGCCGACGAACTCCGGGGCGCCGGTCGGCACGTGGCCGAGACGGCCTCGTTGCTCCGGCGCGCCGAACACGAGTTGCGGACCGGCTGGGCCGCGGCCGTGGAGAGCACCCGCGGCTGATGGTCGGGGGCGGCGGCTTGAGACCGACCATGGGAGGGACGAACCGATGAGCGAAACGACCATCGCCGGCCGCGACGACGAGATCGAGCGGACGGTCGCGCTGTGGCACGTGCGCCGCTGCCTGGACGCGGCGGAGAACGAAGGGCTGACCAACGACCTGCTCACCGACGAGGAGTTCAACACGGGCTGGGGCGGCGCAACCGGCATCCTCTACGCGCTCCGCGGCCGGGTCGGACCCGACGAGTTCTCCCGCATCCTGCGGGACGAGGCGGACGAACTCGACGGGTATATGGCCCTGGGCGGCTACTGCGGGGACAAGGGGTACCCGGTCGACGACGTCCCTTACCCGCTGGCCACGTGGCTCGACGACGAGAAGCGCTGGCGGGAGCCGGCGGTGCAGCGGTGAGCGGACGTATCCATAAGCGGGATTCTAGTCCGCGCACAGAAAGCGAAGACGACCCGATGGCCGACCAGTGGCCCGCGGCGCTCGATGCCCTCGTTGCTCTGCGGCGGCGCGTCGAACACGCAGCGGCCGACGTCGAGGCGTCCTTCAACGCCGTCAAGGATGCGGACACCGTTGCGGATCTTCGGCGCGCCCAGGCGTGCGCAGCGGAGTCAACCTCGTTGCTCGGCCGCGTCGAGGCGGAGTTGAGGACCGGCCGCGCGCTGGCCGCGTTCGCCGTGGGAGAGGGACGATGAACCGTTGGACCGTTGAGAAAGACGACGGCGGATGGTGGTGGGCGGTATCCCCCGAGGGGCGGCGCGTCGTCGGCAGGATCTCGCGCGAAGGGGCCGAGGAAGCCGCAGAGTTGTTCTTCAAGGCGTCTGCCGCGAAAGGCTGGACCGTGCGGCGCAACGGCCGGGATTGGGACGTGATCGACCCCGACGGACACACGGTCGGCGTGCGTATCTCCGAAGTGGGGGCCGTCGAGCTCATGGTCGAGTTGGCCGAAGCGGCGCAAGCGCAGGCGGAGGAGGGCGAAAAGGCCAAAGCCGCCGCGAAACAGGAAACGGAGGACGGGCGGTGGCCGTGACGCGGCGTTGCCGTGAGGATGAGCGATGGTGGGACGAACCGGACTGACATGCTCGGTGTGCGGAGCCGTGAAGCGCCCCCGGGGGCTGCTCTGCGGGACGTGCCGCTACAAGGCGGCCCGACGCAGAGCCCGCAGGCGCGCCGCCGCCGCGGGGCTCTGCACGGACTGCCGGACCCGCTCCGCACGCCCCGGCCGCGTCTTGTGCGCTCGCTGCGGACGCTGCCACGCGGCCAGCGACCGCCGGCGCTACGCCGAACAGACCGCGCCGCGGGACGGCGCGGCGCGCTGGCACAGGAGCAAGGTGAGACGGGAGGCGGCGATCGCGGCCGGGCTGTGCGGAACCTGCAGGCGCAGACCGCGCGGCGGGTTCAAGGATTGCCTGCGCTGCAGGATCCGCAAGGCCGAGTTCCGGCGCGCGTCGTGGCATCGGCGGCGGACGGGCGCGCCTTCGACGGCGTTCGCGGAAGGCGGCGCGCCGTGACAACGCGCTGCACCTGCCCCGGCCGGCCGCGGGCGGCGGGGAGCGTCGGGCTCGTGGTGCGCTACACGTGCCCGGGCTGCCGCGCGGAGTGGACCTGGGCTCCGGGGCGGACTGTCCGCATCGTGCGGCCGGGACCCGGACAGCGGCACGAAACGAAGCCCCGGCGCGAACCGCAGGACGCGGTGTTGCCGTGGGGATGAGCGGTGGCGGGACGAACGGGACTGACGTGTTCGGTGTGCGGCGCCGCGAAATACCGGAGCGGGCTGCTCTGCGGGGCGTGCCGAAGCCGGGCGGCCCGTCGCCGCGCGCGGAAGTGCGCAGCCGATGCGGGGCTTTGCTCCGACTGTTTGACCCGGAGACGGAGACCCGGCCGGGTCTTGTGCAGCCGATGCGCCCGCCTGCATTCGGCCTCCCACGCCCGGCGCAGGGCCGATCCGGAGTATCTGAAGTCGCGGCGGGAGAGGAACCGGACGCAGCGGCGGGAAAGCCGGAAAGCCGCCGCCGCCGCCGGTGTCTGCGGGACGTGCCGCGGGGCGACGGGCCGGTTCAAGGACTGCCTTCGTTGCCGTTTGGCTGCGTCGGCGCGCTGCCGGGCGTACCGGGAGCGGCGGCGGACGTCGGCGCCCGTTGCCGCCCGTTGATGGCTGATGGTGACCGTTGATGGCAGCCGAGGTGATCAGGATGACGACCGCGAAGACGCCGGCGAAGCGCCAGCCGGCTCGGGATACCTGGACCGTCCGGGAGCGGCGCTGCGGGACCTGCGTCTGGTTCTGGCGGACCGGCGAGCGGACCGCCGACCCGAACGGCGGTGTCGTGCCGGCGACCGGCGATTGCCTCGTTGCGGCGCCCGTCATCGTGCCCGGTATCGACCCGGGGTCGAGGCCGCAAACGATCGAGACGCTGACCTGCCTGCATTGGCAGGACGGGCGGCCGGGGCGCTGCGTCGCCGGCAAGACCGAGCGGCTCGATGTCACGGACTCGCCGGCCGAAGACGTTCTCCGGGAGCGGGGCAGGGCGGTGGCGGCGAGGATGCTGGACCGCCGGCAGGGCGACCGCCATCGGGCGGTGGCCGACGCGGCCGAGGCGGTGACGCGCTACGAGAAGAACGCGGCGGCCGGCAAGTTCCCCGGCCAGCGGGCCGACGCGCATCGGGAGTTGCCGTTGGCCCGCGCCGCACTGGCCGAGCTTGAGCGGATGGGGGTGTCTTGATGGCGGACGCGGACCCGAACGAACGCCTGGACCGCCTCGTCAAGTGGCGGGTCGCGCTCGTCAAGCGCATCGTGAAGAACGCGCTGGCGAAGCACGGCGGCGATCCGGTGCGCGGGGCCGAATGGTGCCGCCAGCGCGCCGAGCGGTTCCGCCGGTCCGCCGCGCGGATGCGCCGCGAAGCACGGCGGCGGAGCATCGACGGCGATCCCGCCGTGGTCGACGTGTTCCGCGACATGTGGCTGCTCGCCGTCGACGAGCTGACGTGCAGAGCGAAACGATGAACGAACAGCACCCGGTCCCATCGCAGCGCTTCGCGGCGGCGGCGCTGAAGGCCATGAGCGGAGTCCCCGGCGAGGCGGCCCGGCTGGCGGCGGCGGCCGACGTGGCCGGGCAGGTTGAACAGCACTGCCGGAGCATCAGCACCCTGCTGCAGGGAACGGCGACGGGCGACCAAGCGCGCAAACAGGTGACGGAGTGGGTGTGCGCCGCCGCGAACCTGCGGATGGGTGCGAAGCGCACCCGGGAGCGGGAGGGCGGAAACTGATGCTGACCACCCACAAGATCGCTCTCGACCCGACGAACGTGCAGGCGACCAGGTTCGCCCAGCACGCCGGATACGCCCGCGTGGCGTGGAACTGGGGCGTGACCGAAACGCGGCGGGCGTTGGACGCCGGCGAAAAGTCCGCGACATCGCACTACCGCCTCCGGCCGCTGTGGAACCGCGTGAAGGACGAACTGTTCCCGTGGTGCCGGGAACATTCCCAATTCGCCGCGAAGTGCGCACTGATCGACTTGTCGGCCGCGTGGGAGCGCTGCTTCACCGACGCGAAGAAAGACGGCGGCCGGAAAGTGCGCCGACCGAAGTTCCACAGCCGGAAGCGCGGGCAGTCCTTCCGCGCCGACAACGGCCGCGGGATCGTGCGCATCGAGACCCGGCCGGAAGCGCGGCCCGTCGTGGTGCTTCCCCGGATCGGCGCCGTGCGGCTGTGCGAAGCGCCGAGGTTCGACGGGCCGATCGTCGAGTGCACCATCGTCCGGACGGGAAGCCGCTGGTTCGCTGCGTGCGTGTTCGATGTCCCCGACCCCGAACCGCGGGCGGACGGCGCCGTCGTGGGCGTCGACGTCGGGCTCCGGAAGTCGGCGGTGGCGTTCGACGGCGGACGGGTGCGGAGGTTCGCCAACCCGAGGCCGCTCGGGAACTCGCTGACGAGGCTGAAGCGCGCCAACCGGAAGCTCGCCCGCAGCCTGCGGATTCACGGGAAGGACAAGCCGAGCAATCGCCGGAAGCGCGTTGTCGGGGAGCTGCGCCGGCTGCACGCCCGCATCGCCTGCGTCAGGAACGACCACGCTGCGAAGTCCGCGCTGGCGATAGCCAAGACGGCGCGGACGGTGGTGGTTGAGACCCTGAACGTGGACGGTTGGAAGCGGCTGCGCACGCTGGCGCGGAGCACGTCGGACGCGGCGCCGGCCGGCTTCTTGACGAGGCTGAAAAAGACGTGCGCCCGGCTGGGCGTCAACGTCGTCGAGGTGCCGAGGTTCTACCCGTCGTCGAAAACGTGTTCGGCGTGCGGGGCGGTGAACGGCGGGCTCGGCATGGATGAGCGGTGGCGCTGCCCCTCGTGCGGCGCCGAGCACGACCGCGATGCGAACGCGGCCGTGAACCTATGGCGGCAAGGTCTGCCGTCTGACGTGGAGGCGGTGTTAGACGCCCGTCAGGGTGCAGTCGCCTGTGAAGCGTCGACCGGACAGGGCATCTTGGAGTGTCCAAGATGACCAGAGGTTCCGGAGACCGGCAACCAAGTGACGGAGTGGGTGTGTGCAGCGGCCGACCTGCGGATGGGCGAGAAGCGGGTCCGGAAGGTCGAGCTCATGGTGAAGGCGGCGGCGCAAGCGCTGGGCAACGCCTGCGCGCAAGCGAGGTTGAGAAAGACCCGCAGGGCCGGATGGGCCGGACCCTGCGGATGAACGACCCGGCGCAGTGGCAGAAGCCGCGGCTGCACTAGCACGGCGGGAAGACCCCGCAGGGCCGGATGGGCCGGACCCTGCGGGACGGACGGCGCCGGTGGAGGGCGCCGAACCATGGACCATCCTACCAAGACGACCCCGGAAGACCCGACCGCGGCGGCCGTGCAGCGCGTGGACGCCGCCATGCGTGGACTGCTCGACGCGGCGGCCGAGCTCGGGGCGCTGCTCGACGCGCGGACCGCGCGCGGCGAAGCCCAGGACCCCGCGGCCGCAGCCCTGCTCCAGCGCGGTCCGACAGCGGCCGTGTTCGCCTGGGCCGCCCTCGTGGCGGCGACGGCTCCGGAGCCGGGCGGATCGGAACTCCGGGGGCGCATCCGTCAGGCGCATCAACTGCGCGTCGACAACGAGGTGTGCCCGCGTGCGTCGGTCTACGCCGCGTGTCTCGGCTTGAGCGAAGCCGTTGGGCGGTCGGCCGAGGCTGGCCCGCGCTGCGAAGTCTGCGACTCGGACAACCCCGAGGTGGTCCATTGACGGCCGGCCATCGTCGGCCGTTGACGGGGCGCGACACAGCCCGCATCCGCGAACTGTCGAGCGAGACCCGGAGGTTGATGGGTTGCGTGAACCGCCTCGTCAGCGCGGCGGCGCGGTTCCGCCGGGTGGCATCCCGGGCGGGCGCCAGCGCGAAGATAGCCGGGGGACTCGCTTTCCGGGACGGGGCGCTGCCTGCGCTGTTGGCGGCGATGGTGCTGCTGTTGATCCCCACGGCCCGCAAGAACGACGTCGACCGTCTCATGCAGCGGATCGCAGACGTCCCGGAGCAACTCGGCGACGCCGGCGACGAGGCGCTGGAGCACCTCGTCGAACTGCTCGCCGACGTCGTCCGGTCGGGGTCGGGAAGGGAGCGCCCGTCGGCGGATGCAGTGGAAGGCGGTGGGCGGTGACCAGCCGGCGCCGGAGGGGCGCGGCCGGAATCACCGGCCGGGACGTCGACCCCCGCGACGCGGCCGAGATCGCCGCGATGGCCGGGAAGACACGCCGGCTGATGGAGACCACGAACCTGTTCGTCGAGGCTGCGTCCTCGTTCAGCGCGGCGACGACCGAGGCGGGGAAGGCCGTGCCGATATCGGGCGCACTGGCCTTCCGCCGATCGTGTCTGCCCGCGCTGTTGTCGGCCGCGGCGATGCTGTCCCTGCCCGCCTGCCGCAGGCGGGATCTAGGCGGGCTCCTGAAGCGGTTCGAGGCGGCGCAGGACCGCCTTGACGGCGCCCTTGGCGGCGGGGACGGCGCCCTTGAGGATATGGCCGACCTGTTGAGCGACATCGTTCAGTCGGGCGGCCGGGACCCGGACGGTTCGGCGGAAGGCGGTGACCGATGACGGCCAAACGCCGGAGGGGCGCCGCCGGAATCACCGACCGCGACGTCGCGCGCATCGAGGCGCTGTCCGGAGAGACGAACGCCTTGATGAAGGCCACGACCGGGCTGGTCGAGGCGGCGACGGACTTCCGGGTGGCGTGCATGGATGCGGGCGGGGGCGCGACGATCGCGGGCGCCTTCGCCATGCGCAGCGCGGCCCTGCCCGCGCTGATATCGACGGCGGCGCTTCTGGCGCTGCCGGCCTGCCGCGGGCGGGACGTGAAGCAGTTCATGGACCGCTTCGAGGCGGCGCAGGGGCGTCTCGACGAGACCAGAGGCTCCGACGACGGCGCCCTGGACGACTTGGCCGACCTGCTGTCCGACATCGTAGCGGCGGGCCGGAAAGAGAAGGGATAGGACAAATGCGGAATTGGTCAGTGTCGGCCGCGGCGGTGTTGGCGGCGGCGGTGACGGTGGGCGCACAGGAAAAGACACGCATCCCGCCGGATGGCGACCCATGGATACGGATCGATGTCCGCGACAACGCCGGAGTTACAGAGATCGAGTGGCGGTGTTCCATTCGCGGACCCGCGCAGGGCGACCGGGAGCACTACTGGTTTATCGAATTCTGGGCGATGGGGCGGCTGCGGGGACAGGAAATAGTGCTCTGCGACCTGCGAACCGGGGGCCGAACCATCGAGAGTAACGCCCCGCCCTTAGCCTTCAGGGGTGATAGCGGGTCTTTTCCGCTTGACTGGCTCGACTTCCCGGAGGATCCGGCGCTCCGGGGAGTCTTCGTCGATGTCTGGTCGCCTACGCTGCGGGACGGCGCGGGGCGGGCGAAGAAACCGGAGCGGATTTGGGTCGGCGAACTGCCGCCGGGCCTGCCGGTCAGTATCTCGACGCAGTTCGGGAACGCGCCGCCGCGGTAACGCCCCAGCGCATGCCGCGGCGGAGGCGGCGGCCGAAGCCCGGCGCATGTCGCAGCGGGGAGCCCGGTCGGAAGGCGGTGGACGATGAAAGACGCAAAGAAAGCGGTGTTGCAGTCGCGCGGGTTCGGCACCCTCCGGTTGGCGGCGGCCGGTATCGCCTGCGGGTTCTTGGCGGCGCTGTGGGCGGCGCTGTGCGTGCTGGCGTGGATCCAGATCGGCGATTGGCTGTATGGACGGTGAACCACGTGACGGCGCCGGCGCGTCGCCAGTTGGCCCGAGATATGCGGGGGCGTAACCAGTGACCGCCGAATGGTACGATCCCCGCCGACGTGGGGCGGACGGGGTTGACGTGTTCGGTGTGCGGCGGGCCGAAGTACCGCCGCGGGCTGCTGTGCGGGGACTGCCGCGGGCGGGTGGCCCAGCGCAGGGCGCGCCGACATGCGGACGAGGCCGGACTGTGCGCCGACTGCCTGTCCCGGCCGCGGCGGAGCGGGCGGCGCCTGTGCTCGGCGTGCGCCGGGCTCCACGCCGCACGCCACCGGCGCCGCGCCGCCGATCCGGAGTACTTGAAGAAGAAGCGGGGCAGGAACCGGGTGCAGCAGAAGGCGCGCCGGGCGGCCGCCGCGGCCGCCGGGCTGTGTACGAGGTGCCGAAGGGCGGCCGGCCGGTACAAGAACTGTCTGCGCTGCAGGTTGTCGGCCGCGGAGCGGATGCGGGCCTTCCGGGCGCGCCGGGCGGCGGAGCGGGCGTTGGTGGGGGCGTGAAAATGGACAGGTTGACGGACAAGGTTCGAACAGCGCCGGCG